>NZ_BDBZ01000016.1 GCF_001613245.1 Nocardia speluncae NBRC 108251
CCGCGACCACCGCGGCCCGGCCCTTGAGCGCGGACGGTGGGGCAGCGACCCGGTGGGCGCCGCGGGAGCGGGACGGTCGCGATTCCTCGTCGGTATCGGACTTGGCAGGCTTGTTCGCCAGGGCCTCGGCGACCGTGCCGGGCCGGTTGTACGGCGCGGGCTCGGCGCTGCTGCCGGGGGCGGGATCGTCGGCCCAGGTCTGCGCCTCGGCCCAACTCTGGTGGCTGTTCCAGTTCGGATCGCTGTGCCAGGCGGGCTTATCGCTGCGGTTCCAGCCGTCCTCACCGTGCCAGTCGCGACCCGACCAGGCGGTGGTCTGCGGCTCCGGCCACGTCCCGGCCTGTGGCTCCGACCAGGCGGCCCGGTGTTCCCGGCCGGCGGGCGTGGGCTCGGGCCAGGTGCTGTTCTGCGGTTCGGACCATGCAGCGCCCTGCGGTTCGGACCACATAGTGGTCTGCGGCTCGGACGACTCCCGGTCGGTGCGGGCGTCGCCGGATTCGGCCCAGCCCTGGTTGGTCGACCAGAAATCGTCGGCGGCGCTGCGCTGGGAATCACTGCGCTGAGAGTCGGCGGCAGCGGATGCCGCGGCGGTATTCAGCGGATGCCTACGCGACCGGCTGTCACCGGGGGCGCCGAAGGCATTGAACGGCTGGGGAGCTTCGGCGGCCGGTGCGCCGTTGTTGCCGCGCGGCCGGTGCCGGTGGCCGTTGTATTGGGCATCCAGGGTGCCGTGGTGGTTCATCAGCGGATCCGCATCCGATCGGCCATCCGAAGGGGTGTACAGGGAATACGTCCGGCCGGGGCGGGACGCGGTGGGAAGGCTGTCACCGAACGGTTCTGCGACTGCGGAGCGGTGTGCTGCGTCAAGCTGCCGTCCTCTCTCAACCTGCTCACGGGAGCAACATCACGGAGATCTCTACTCGCGCGACAACCGGATGCGCAAGCAACACGCCTGGCGACGCTCGTGATCGAGCTGTGACATCGATCGGTTCGACGGTAACGAAACGATTGCGACGCGGCAAGCGGTAGGACGATTCCAAACGTTACTGTGATGTTCCTCACGTTTCGATGTCGTGATAGCTCGCTGCCGGAAACGTTGCGCGGTGATCCGGGAATCCGTCCGTTCGAACGCCGGCCGCCGGGCCCCCGTGTCGCCTGGGGATCCGCAGATAAGCTACTCGCCGGTAGGCATGGCCTGCGGGTTTGACCTCCCCGCAGACGCGCCCGTGACCTGTGCCACTTAGGATGAACGTGCGCGATCGGCCGTCCCTATGAGTGGTTAGAGTCCGAACGACCCGCTACCGACGTCGGGCCGCCAACAAAGACGTTGTCATAGCAACGCAGACGAGACGGTGAATACATGGATCTCTTCGAATATCAGGCGAAGGAGCTCTTCGTAAAGCACGGGGTGCCTTCGTCGGAAGGTCGCGTGACCGACACTGCCGAGGATGCCCGCGCGATCGCCGCGGAAATCGGCAAGCCGGTGATGATCAAATCTCAGGTGAAGGCCGGCGGCCGCGGTAAAGCCGGTGGCGTCAAGTATGCGGCCACCCCGGACGACGCGCTGACCCACGCGAACAACATCCTCGGCCTGGACATCAAGGGGCACATCACCAAGAAGGTCCTGGTGGCCGAGGCGAAGGATATCGCCGAGGAGTACTACATCTCCTTCCTGCTCGATCGCACCAACCGCACCTACCTGGCCATGTGCTCGGTCGAGGGCGGTATGGAGATCGAAGAGGTCGCCGCCACCAAGCCCGACCGGCTGGCCAAGGTGCCGGTCGACGCGGTCAAGGGCGTCGATCTCGCGTTCGCCCGCTCCATCGCCGAGCAGGGCCACCTGCCCGCCGAGGTGCTGGACGCCGCCGCGGTGACCATCCAGAAGCTGTGGGAGGTCTTCGTCGCCGAAGATGCGACCCTGGTGGAAGTGAACCCGCTGGTGCGCACCCCGCAGGACGAGATCCTGGCGCTCGACGGCAAGGTGACCCTGGACGAGAACGCGGAATTCCGGCACGCCGATCACGCGGAGTTCGCGGACAAGGACGCGACCGATCCGCTGGAGCTCAAGGCCAAGGAGAACGACCTCAACTACGTCAAGCTCGACGGTGCGGTCGGCATCATCGGCAACGGCGCCGGTCTGGTCATGTCCACCCTGGACGTCGTCGCCTACGCCGGCGAGAAGCACAGTGGTGTGAAACCGGCCAACTTCCTCGATATCGGTGGCGGCGCCTCCGCTGAGGTGATGGCCAACGGCCTGGACGTCATCCTGAACGATTCCCAGGTGAAGAGCGTTTTCGTGAACGTCTTCGGTGGTATCACGGCGTGTGACGCGGTCGCCAACGGCATCGTGAAGGCGCTGGAGATCCTGGGCGACGAGGCGAACAAACCGCTGGTGGTCCGCCTGGACGGTAACCGGGTGGAAGAGGGTCGCAAGATCCTCGCCGAAGCCGCGCACCCGCTGGTGACGCTGGCGCAGACCATGGACGAAGGCGCCGACAAGGCCGCCGAACTCGCTGCCCGCTGAGTCGACCTACCCGGGCACGCCCAGTAAAGGACAAACAGAACTATGTCAATCTTCCTCAACAAGGACTCGAAGGTCATCGTCCAGGGCATCACCGGCGGCGAGGGCACCAAGCACACCGCCCTGATGCTGAAGGCGGGCACCCAGGTCGTCGGCGGTGTGAACGCGCGTAAAGCGGGCACCACCGTCTCGCACACGGACAAGGACGGCAACGCGGTCGAGTTGCCCGTGTTCGCCACCGTGGCCGAGGCCATGGAGAAGACCGGCGCCGATGTGTCGATCGCCTTCGTGCCGCCGAAGTTCTCCAAGGACGCCATCATCGAGGCCATCGACGCAGAGATCCCGCTGCTCGTGGTGATCACCGAGGGCATCCCGGTGCAGGACACCGCCTACGCCTGGGCATACAACGTCGAGAAGGGCACCAAGACCCGGATCATCGGCCCGAACTGCCCCGGCATCATCACCCCCGGCGAAGCGCTGGTCGGCATCACTCCGGCCAACATCACCGGCAAGGGCCCGATCGGACTGGTTTCCAAGTCCGGCACCCTGACCTACCAGATGATGTACGAGCTGCGCGATTTCGGCTTCTCCACCTCCATCGGTATCGGTGGCGACCCGGTGATCGGCACCACCCATATCGACGCCATCGAGGCGTTCGAGAAGGATCCGGAGACCAAGCTGATCGTGATGATCGGCGAGATCGGTGGTGACGCCGAAGAGCGCGCCGCGGCCTACATCCAGGCCAACGTCACCAAGCCGGTCGTGGGCTACGTCGCCGGGTTCACCGCGCCCGAGGGCAAGACCATGGGGCACGCGGGCGCCATCGTGTCCGGTTCGTCGGGTACCGCCCAGGCGAAGAAGGACGCGCTGGAAGCCGCGGGTGTGAAGGTCGGCAAGACGCCGTCCGAAACCGCCGCCCTGGCGCGCGAGATCCTGGAGAAGGCTGCCGTCAGCGCCTGAAACCGCTCATCCGGTGAGACATCCGAGGCCACCCGCACCCTGGTGTGCGGGTGGCCTCGGTCGTTGACCCCGGACCTCGCGCTGCCGGAGATAGCGCCGATGACACGGCCCGCGTGTGTGCAGTAGCGTCAAAGGGAATTCAGCTGTCAAGTACGTATGACTCGACCGAGGAGACGACGACATGTCATACCCGACCGGGGGCTCCGGGTACAACGCACCCGTTCCGCCCTCCGTACCACCCAATCCCGGCCAGCCACAGGCTGCCGGTGGTGCGAATGCCGCTGAGGCCGGCGGGAAAGGCCTGCCGTTCTTCCTGACCATCGGTGCGGCCGCCGTGGGCGTGCTCGCGTTCCTGCTGGGCTTCCTCGCCTATGTGGGTGCGGATACCGATATGGACCTGCCTTCGTCGGCCGACACCAGCCTGAATCTCTGGGAGTACCAGGAAGCCTCGATCGGTGGCCTGCTGCTGATCGCGGGTCTGCTCGCGGGGCTGTCGCTGCTGCCGAAGCAGAACTGGGTCGGGGTTTCCGCGGCAGTCGCGACCGGTACCTTCCTCACCATTCTGTTCCAGCTGTTCACGCTGCCCGAGGGCGCCAAGGCCGAGATCGGGCTGTACCTGATCCTGGTTCTTGCGCTGGTGCAGGCCGGTTTGGCGATTGCCGTTGTGCTGTTCGACGCGGGCATCCTGTCCCCGCCGGCCGCCCGCCCGTCCGCTCCGTCCGGTTTCCCGGCCGGGCAACAGCAGCAGGGCTACGGCCAGCAGCAGTACCAGGGCCAGCAGGGCTACGGTCAGCAGCCGGGCTACGGCCAGCAGCAGCAGTACAGCAGCGGCCAGCAGCAGCAGCCGGGCTACGCCCAGCCGGGTCAGCAGCAGGCGTACGGTCAGCAGCAGGCCTTCGGCCAGCAGCCGCCACAGCAGGCCCAACAGCAGTACGGTCAGCAGCAGTCGCCATACGCCGGTGGCCAGCAGCAGCAATCGCCGTACGGGCAGCAGCAGCCGCAGGCGGGTTACGGGCAGCCGCAGCAGCCGGGCCAGCCGGGACAGGCGGGGCAGCCGTTCGGCGGTGAACAGGGCTCCGACCCGGCAGGCGACGCCACCCGCGCGTTCCGCCAGTCCGACGACCAGAAGTGATCCTCGGCGGTCCCCGGCGCGGCGCGCCTGAAGCGCCCGCGCCGGGGCAACTGCCACTCTGAAATCCATGAGTGCCCCGCGTACCTCGTCGAACCGACCGTTCCGGGGCGGGCGCCGGGTCTCGGCGCATCCAGCCGGTGAATCGGGTTCGCTCGCCTTACCACCGGACCGCGCCCGGGTGTTGCTCTACGCCGCGTTCCGGCCGGCGGCGTTCGCTCTCGCTGTCATCGTGGTGGCGATGCTCGCAACACTGCTCACTGCGGGTAGTGATCTCACCGGCCTCAGCGGCGCCGTGGCCGCAGGCTGGCTCGCGGTACATCAGGTTCCGCTGACCATCGGTACCACCACCGTGGGCCTGCTGCCCGTGCTGGTCACCGCGCTGGTGATGTGGGCGGCCGCCCGGGAAGCCGTTGCGGCCACCGACACCGATCCCACGCGTGCCGAAATCGGCTGGCTGCTCGGGGCCGCGGCCGGTGGGCCATTGCTCATCACCGCCGTCTGCCTGGCCGTCACCGAAGACGCATCGGGTTCCATCGCCTTGCAACGCCCCAACCCACTGGCCGCATTCGCCTGGGTACTGGTTCTGCATCTGCTTGCCGCGGGCACCGGGATCGTGTTCCGGTGCCGGGAGCGGATCTTCGACCTTCTGCCCTACGATGCGATCGCCGCCGCATATGTGGCCGGGCGGGCTGCCCTGCGACTATCGGCCGCCTCGGCTGCGATGATCGTGGCCGGGCTCGTGGTGCATTGGTCGCAGGTCGGCGATACCTACGGTGGCGCCGAGAATTTCGTGGATGTGCTGGGCTTCACGTTGCTCTCGCTGGTGTACTTCCCCAACGCGGTGATCGCCGGAGTGGGTGTGCTCGTCGGCCCGGGTGTGCAGTTCGGTGATGCCTCCGTCGGGGTGTTCACGGTGGTCGGCGGCCCGGTACCGGCAGTTCCTGTGCTCGCGGCCGTACCGACCGGCGCGGCCGCACTGTGGTGGGCCGTTCTGCTGATCGTGCCGGCGGCGATCGGGGTGTACGCCGGAGTGGAATCCGCCCGGGTGAGCTACGACCGGCCGGCCGCGCCGTGGGCGCTGCTCGCCGCCGCCGGAATGGGAAGCGCCGCGCTCACCGCCCTGGCCGCCCTGGCCGGAGGCGAATTGGGGAATTTCGGCCGGCTGGGTGTCGAGTTGCCGATTTTCGCGCTCGCAGTATTCGCCTGGCTGGCCATCCCCGGGTACGCCGGTTTGCTCTACGCGCGGACCTTCCTGGTCTCGTTCCCGACCCCTCTGCTGCGCCATCCGGATGCGCTGTTCGATCCGGCGGACGACGATTACGACGACGACCGCGACGACTACTTCCCCGGTTATCCGGAGCACGTCGCCGCTCTACCGGCCGGGAAGCTGCCCGAACTGCCCGCGGATACCGCGACCTCCGCCGACCGCTATGCGGGCCTGCTGGAACAACCCCGCAACGAGCCGGTCGGCCCGCAACCACCGCTGGACGTCGAGGTCGTGGACGGTGAACCGGCCGAACCCGGATCGCGGCCGCTGTCGGATTCCGTGGAGTCCGAAACCGAAATCGTGGACGCCGAGGTGGTCGAACCCGACCCGGTCGACGACGAGAACAGCGACCGGCGCTAGCAGGGTTGCCGGCGCGGGTATCGGGCCACCCGACTGCCGCCGGATCGGCCGCGAACCGCGTCTACTAGGCTCTCTCCGTGCCTGCGGGTCCGGTCCCGCCATCACCGGCCACCGCCCCTTCGAACTCCAGGAGTAGAGCCCTGACCGCCCCGGAACCCACCGATTCCATCCCGGCCGGCCTGGTCGTACTCGCCTCGGGAACCGGGTCGCTACTGCGCGCGCTCATCGAGGCCGCCGCAGATACCGCGTATCCGGCGCGGATCCGGGCTGTGGGCGTGGACCGGGATTGCGCCGCCGCCGACCATGCCGCGGCCGCAGGTATCCCCGTGGTGCGCATCCCGGTCGGCGATTACCCCGACCGCGCCGCCTGGGACCGTTCGCTCGCCGAGTCGGTCGCCGGATACGGGCCCGATCTGGTGGTCTGCGCCGGTTTCATGAAGTTGCTCGGCCCGACCTTCCTGGACCGGTTCGGTGGCCGGATCATCAACACCCACCCGGCGCTGCTGCCCGCGTTCCCGGGCGCGCACGGGGTGCGCGACGCGCTCGCCTACGGGGTCCGGGTGACCGGTAGCACGGTGCATCTGGTGGACGCCGGGGTGGATACCGGGCCGATCCTGGCGCAGGAAGCGGTGCCGGTGCGTGCCGATGACGACGAGCCCACTCTGCACGAGCGAATCAAAATTGTGGAGCGACGGTTACTGGTGGACGTTGTCGCCGCCGTCGCCACCCGCGGAATTGTCTCCGATGGACGAAAGGCAGTGATCCCAGATGAGCGAGTTCTCCGGTGAGTGAACGCAAGACCATCCGCCGGGCGCTGGTGAGCGTCTACGACAAGACGGGGCTCGCGGAGCTGGCGACAGCGCTGCATGCGGCGGGTGTCGAACTGGTGTCCACCGGTTCGACAGCTGCCCGGATCGCCGACGCCGGTGTGCCGGTGACCAGGGTCGAGGAGTTGACCGGTTTTCCGGAGACTCTGGACGGCCGGGTCAAGACGCTGCACCCCCGGGTGCATGCGGGCATCCTTGCCGATACCCGTAAACCCGAGCATCTCGCGCAGCTCACCGAACTCGGTGTCGAGGCGTTTCAGCTGGTGGTCGTGAACCTTTACCCGTTCAGCGAGACGGTGGCAAGCGGTGCGACCTCGGACGAATGCGTTGAGCAGATCGATATCGGTGGCCCGTCGATGGTGCGTGCAGCGGCGAAGAATCATCCGTCGGTGGCTGTGGTCGTCGCCAGCGGTGATTACGACCAGGTGCGCAAGGCAGTGGCCGAGGGCGGATTCACACTCGCCGAACGCACCGCGCTGGCAGCCAAGGCATTCCAGCACACGGCGAGCTACGACGTGGCCGTGGCGACCTGGATGGCGGAAACACTGACCGAAAGCCCCGCCGGGGAGACGGAGTTCCCGGCATGGATCGGCGGGAACTGGCACCGTTCGGCGGTGCTGCGTTACGGCGAGAATCCGCATCAGGCGGCCGCGCTGTACACCGGTGGTTCCGGCGAGCCCGGTCTGGCGCAGGCGCAGCAGTTGCACGGCAAGGACATGTCGTACAACAACTACGTCGACGCCGACGCCGCCTGGCGCGCCGCACACGACCACGCCGAGCCCGCGGTCGCGATCATCAAACACGCCAATCCCTGCGGTATCGCCGTGGGTGCCGATATCGCCGAGGCGCATCGCAAGGCCCACGACTGCGATCCGGTGAGTGCCTACGGTGGTGTGATCGCGGCGAACCGCGAAGTCACCGTGGAGATGGCGCAGCAGGTCGCGGAGATCTTCACCGAGGTGATCGTGGCGCCGTCCTACGCCGACGGTGCGGTGGAAGTGTTGCAGCGCAAGAAGAACGTACGCATCCTGATCTCCGAACCGCCGCGGCGTGCAGGTGCGGAACTGCGCCCCATCAGCGGTGGCGCCCTGCTTCAGCAGCGCGACGTACTCGACGCAGCCGGTGACGACCCCGCCGGCTGGACGTTGGCGGCCGGCGATCCGGCGGATGCGGAAACACTCGCCGATCTGGCATTCGCGTGGCGCGCCTGCCGGGCGGTGAAATCGAACGCGATTCTGCTTGCCCACGACGGCGCCTCGGTCGGTGTGGGAATGGGACAGGTCAACCGGGTCGACGCGGTCGGTCTCGCGGTCCAGCGGGCCGGTGACCGGGCCACGGGCTCGGTTGCCGCCTCGGACGCGTACTTCCCGTTCCCGGACGGCCCGGAGACGCTGATCCAGGCGGGCGTGCGGGCGATCGTGCAGCCCGGCGGTTCGGTCCGGGATCAGGAGACCGTGGATGTGGCCCGGGCGGCCGGGATCACGATGTACTTCACCGGCGCCCGCCACTTCGCCCACTGAGCTCCGCCGTTTGCGCCGCCTCCGGCGGCGCGGGTTTTGGCCCCTTGGTCCCTCTGCTTTCCGCGCTCGACACTCGCGGCTGCGCCGCATCGCATCGAGCGCGGAAAGCAGGGACGGGCCAAAACCTCTCAGGGCCTCCTAAGACTCGGCTGCGCCGTCGGTTGCGTTCGGGACGCGCCGAAGTTCTTTCAGGCGCCGTCGCTGGTTGCGGTGGAGGTCGGTGGGTCCTGTTCGTACTCCGCCGAGGGATTCCGTTCTGGGAGTGGCACCGTTCGTCGTTGTGTCCGGGCAGGGTGCTGGTCAGGCCGAGCACTGTGCCGCGTCGGTTTCACAGCTCACCAGGCCGGTTCGGGGCCGGCGCGCGGCTTCCTCGGCGCTACAGCGGCAGGCAGCCTGCGGTGCAAGGGTCGGCGGAGAAGGTGACGACCAGGGGGACCACGATGTTGCGGAAAACTTCGGCAGATCCGGAGGATACCGGGCCGGAGAAGGCGGAGCCGCTGGGCTCGTGCATGAAGCCCGAGCCACTGGAGGGGGCGTTCACCGGCTGGGGATCGGTTACCGCCGGAGCGGCCGATTCGAGGGGGAGACCGGGAGCCGCTGCTGCTACGCCGGTGACCGAGCCGAGCGTCAGCGCGGCCGCGAATACGCCGGAGACCAGTACACGCTTCATTCTGTTGTTTCCTTGTCGTCGACCGCCCGGGCGGTTCGGATTCCTACGTGCAGTAGGTTAGGAAAGCCGCCCCGGCGCGGAAAGCCGAGAATTGCTGTGCCCCTGGAATTCTGGGCATCGACATTCGGTGGGCCCGCGAGGGCCGGACAGCAGGTCGCGGGATCAGACCGCGCTGAGTACCCGGCGTTCCCCGAGCGGTTCGTCCAACTGGATCTCCAGCGTGCCGAAGACCGCCATCATCACGCACATCTTGTCGGTGGCGTCGGCGCGGGTGCCGCTGCGGAGTTCTACGATGACCGTGTTTTCGGCTTCGGTGACCGAGGCGTCCACGCCGTAGCATGCGGGCACTCCGGACTCGAAATGCACGGCGATCCGGTCCTCGGCGACGCGAGTCCAAGAAGTGAAGGGGATGGGGTGGCTGCCGACGATGGACGGGTCGGCGGTGAACATCTGCCCCGGGTCGGCGGTCGGGTCCTCGGTCGGCGTGCTGGGTGATTTTTCCGAGGTGGGGCTCGCCGACGGCCCGGAGGGCGGGCCCGGCTCCGCGCCGGGATCACTGTTGCCGCCGCAGGCCGTGACCGACAGCGCGGCGCAGATTGTGAGAATCGCCAGGAACCCGCGCGCTGAGATCATGTGGACGACTCTAGTGGCCGGGGCCCGGCGTCGCGGGCCGGTGGCCGAGGGGGCGGTGCCCCGGGAAGTCGGATGCCCGGTACCGCTGTGCGGTACCGGGCATCCGACTTCGATATGCGGTCAGCGGTTGGTGAAGGGCAGCAGGGCCATTTCGCGGGCGTTCTTCACCGCGACCGCGACCTGCCGCTGCTGCTGCGGGGTCAGGCCGGTGACCCGGCGGCTGCGGATTTTGCCGCGATCGGAGATGAACGTGCGCAGCAGGTTCACATCCTTGTAGTCGACGGTTTCGATCCCTGCGGCGATGAGTGGATTCTTCTTCGGCCGGCGGGCCTGCTCGGCGCGGGCCTTCTTCGACGGGCCTCGTCTGATTGCCATATGACCGGCTCCTAACTCACGAGATCAGTGGGTTTACCAGCTCGATTTGTGCACACCGGGTAGTTCGCCCCGATGGGCCATCTCGCGTACGCGCACCCGCGAGAGACCGAATTTCCGAAGGTAACCGCGTGGTCGCCCGTCGGCGGTGTCCCGGTTGCGCAATCGTACCGGACTGGCGTTGCGCGGCAGGCGACGCAGGGCGGCCTGGGCGGCCAGGCGTTCGTCGTCCGGGGTGGTGGGTTTGCGGATGAGTTCTTTGAGTTCGGCCCGGCGTTCGGCGTACCGCGCTACGACCTCCCGGCGCTGGGCATTGCGGGCGATCTTCGATTTCTTGGCCATTACCGTTCCTCCCGGAAGTCGACGTGTTTGCGGATCACCGGGTCGTATTTCTTCAGGATCATCCGGTCGGGGTCGTTGCGGCGGTTCTTGCGGGTGACATAGGTGTATCCGGTACCGGCGGTGGAACGCAGCTTGACCAGCGGGCGGAGCTCGGTCGATTTCGATGCCATCGTGGTCTCCTCAGATTCGTTCGCCGCGGGCGCGTAGCCGCGCCACCACGGCCTCGATACCGTCGCGGTCGATCGTCTTGATCCCCTTCGCCGAGACGTTCAGGGTTATCCGGCGGCCCGCACTGGGCAAGTAGTAGGTCTTGCGCTGGATATTCGGGTCCCAGCGACGGTTGGTGCGCTTGTGGGAATGCGAGACGGATTTGCCGAACCCGGGTTTGCGGCCGGTGACCTGGCAGTGGGCCGACATAACGGCTCCCTTCGACGGAGAACGGTGACGACCGCTGTCGAGGTGATGATGACAATCGTTTTCGACAACGGCGAATCGACACTGTAGCGTGTGCCCGGTCCTAAATGAAAATCATTGCCGAAAGGGTCGTGGTGTCCATCTCCGCACAAGCATCCGCAGGCCACCACTCCCGCCGCACTCCGGTCGTGGTGGTCGCCGGTCTGTACGGCGATCCGGCCGGAACCGCCGGTCTCGTCGCCGGTGCCCTCGGCGCGGCCGCCGGCACCGTGATCGTTCGGCACGATCTCACCGAACTTCGTCAGGGAATAGTCCGCCGCACCGTGCACTCCGCCGGGAAAACGTCCGAATCGGTGCACGAACTCGCCCACGGCTGTGTGTCGTGCACGTTGAAGGCGGATCTGCTGCCGCTGCTGTGCACCTTGGCCGCACGCGCCTCGGTGCATCGCATCGTGCTCGCCCTGGATCCCGCCTTCGAGGCCGAGGCGGTCTGTGCCGGGATCGCCGAGATACCGGTCACGGGAATCGTGGGCCGGGTGGACGGTCCGGCGGCACGCGATGTGCACGTGGCCGCGGTGGTGACCGCGATCGACGTCCGTACCTGGCCGGCCGCGGCGACGGGTGACGCGACGCTCGAGGAACTCGGCTGGGCCTGGGCCGACGACGACCGGACAGTCGCTCAGCTCGCCGTGGGCCAGGTCGATTTCGCCGATGCGCTCGTGGTGGCGGGCGGTGCGGACGTGGACCCGGTGGAACACGCCCGGTTGAGCGCCGTACTTTCCCGGCTCGTCCCCTCGGCGCCGGTGCTCTGGCCCGAATCGGCTGCCGCGATCACACCCGCTGCGATGGACGCGCTGCTGAGCCTTGTCCCCCCGGAAGCGCGCCGAGGCCGCACCTTCGATGCACACGCGCCACTACTGCGCGGCGGGCCACCGCTCGGGCCGGAACACGGAGTGGAGCTGGTCGAGTTCGCCGCGCGGCGGCCCTTCCATCCGGAACGGTTGCACGGTGCCCTGGACATGCTCTTCGACGGCGTGGTGACCGCCCGCGGCCGGATCTGGCTGGCCACCCAACCGGATGAGGTGGTGTGGCTGGAATCGGCCGGTGGCGGTCTCCGGATCGGTGGGGCGGGGCGGTGGCTGGCGGCTGTGCCGGCGGACGAACGTGCCGGCGCCGATCCGGAGCGACTGGCCATGGCAGGACTGCGCTGGGACGAGCGATTCGGCGACCGCGATATTTCGCTGGTGATCCTGGTGTACGACGCCGATCCGCACGAGATCCGGGAGGCGCTGCACTGGGCGCTGGTGGACGATGCCGAGCTGTTGCAGGTGGCACGGTCCCCGCAGTCGGTGGCGCGGTGGCCGGATCCGTTCGGTGAATGGCATGCCGACCCCTGCGAGCCGGATGAACCCAGCTCCACCGCCGCCGGTGAGGGGCGGGCAACCGATACGGGCGAGCATGCCCGGAAGGAGAAATGATGAAACCGGGAATCCACCCCGACTACCGGCCGGTCGTGTTCGAGGACGCGAGTACCGGCAAACAGTTCCTCACCGGGTCCACCGCCGGCGCGGACCGGACGGTCGTCTGGTCGGACGGCAATACCTATCCGTTGCTCATCGTCGATGTCACCGCGGATTCGCATCCCTTCTGGACCGGGGCGAACCGTCTGCTGGATACCCAGGGCCGGGTGGAGAAATTCGAGCGCAAGTACGGCAAGCGCGGCGCGCGGGCCCGGAAGGAGAGTTGAGATGGCGGTCCCCAAGCGGCGGATGTCCCGGTCGAATACCCGCAGCCGGCGAGCGAATTGGAAGGCGACCGCGCCGGATCTGGTTCCGGTGACAGTGGGTGGTGTCGTCCATCGGGTACCGCGCCGGTTGGTTGCGGCGGTGCGGCGGGGTGTGATCGATCCGGACGAGTTGAAACGCCGCTGATCTGTCATGCCCCCTAGATATGAATCCGTCTCCGCGGCAGGTCTATCTGGCTCCTGCCGGCGGCGAAAAGTGCTGTCCGGGCAATCGTCCGGCTAGCGTCGAAATATGCTCGACCTGGAATATTCGCTTGCTGGTCGATAGCCGACCGATGGACTGCTGAGTACCGCGATTACGGGCCCGGACACCGCGAAAAGCGGAAAAACTTGCCGGAGGTGCTGATTTCGGGACCTGTTCCCGTTATCCTCGTGCGTGAGGGCGGGTCTCCCAGAAATGGGAGACCCGCTCATCGCCACTTCAGGGGGTCTTGCGCACAGTTTCCGGCAGTTCTTTTTGTGCCGGATCACATTCCGTCGTCAGGGCACGTGCGAGCTCGTCGACCTGCCGGATCAATGCCAGCGTCAGCGCAGCCGGCAGTAGGAGCAGCGAAACCGGCCACGGCAGCTGTATCCGATCGGTCTCGTCCGCCCCGTCCACTAGATCCGCTACGGTGGCTTCCATTTCGCTGATCTCGACCCGCAGGTCGGATACTTCCGTGCGGAGCGCGCGCACCTGCGCCCACAACTCCCGCAGCAGTGTGTCCTGCTCCCCGGCCACGAGTTCCTTCTCCATGGGCGATCAGTGAACGGGCTCGGGCAACGGCCGTGCCCGCTGCGCGAGCGCCGCTGCCGCGGACGGCCGGAGTTCGCGTCCGGGTAGGCCGGATCCGGCGCCATCGTTCGAGTTACCGCCGCCCGGCCCCTCATCCGGTGTAGTCGCCGATTTCCCGGGGCTCTTCCGGGCCGGGGCGGGTTGCTCGTCGCGGCGTTCGGGCGCCACCAGAACCGCGGTGATCGGCACGGCCAGTGACAGCAGCCCGATGACCAGCATCGGGAAGGCGTAACCGAACAACTCCATGCCCTGGGCCGGCTGCGCCTCGGGGTCCGGCCGGAATTCCAATCCGGCGATACCGGTGAAGTAGAACACCGCCACACCCGCCGCGAACATCACGATCGACCCCACCCGTGCGGCCGGGAAACGGAAACGCTGGAAAAGCCATACACACAGCGACGAGGCGAGCACCGCGATCACCACAGCGATCAGGTACATCCAGACGGTCACCGATACCGACCCCTGAATGGCGGCCGAGGACAACTGCAACCACAGCATGACCCCGAAGCCGACGCCGATGGCCGCGGCTGCGCTCCCCATCCGCTTCACATCGAATTCGCGACCCGCCAGCAGCAATCCGGCGAAGACCGCGGCGACGGCGAAGACCAGTGAAAGCGTGAGGTCGGAGATGTCGTAACGCACGACCGTCCCCGGAATGGAAACACCCAGCAGGGAAACCGTACTGGCCAGCCATACGCCGACCCCGCCGATCGAGACGGCGGCGGCGGCGATCCAGACCGGCCGGAACCGGACCGAACGGCGACCGTTGATCGCGCACGCCAATCCGACGAACATGCCGACGGCGGAGACCAGTGCGGTCAGCAGAGTGAGCCAGTAGCCCATGGTGAACAGCTCGACGGTCGCGACCGTCTCCGCGGCCAGCAGGTCAACCATGCCGGGCGACTCCCTCGTACTCCTGTGCCTTCAGCCGGTTGATCGCGTACTCGGTGACGGCTGCCAGGGCCTGGCGGACCTCTTTGGCGTCACGGGCATCGATATCGACGATCGGTACCCCCTCGCGGACCGACAGCGCCTCCCGCAGTTCGGCCATCGCGAACCGCGGCGCGTTCGGGAAACGGTTCACCGCGATGAGGAACGGCAGGTTGCGCGCCTCGAAGAAATCGACCGCGGCGAAACTGTCTTCCAGTCGGCGGGTATCGATCATGACCACCGCGCCGATCGCGCCGCGGATCAGGTCGTCCCACATGAACCAGAACCGTCGCTGGCCCGGCGTACCGAACAGGTACAACGTCAGATTGCCGGGCAGGATGATCCGCCCGAAGTCCATGGCGACGGTGGTGGTCTGTTTATCCGGGGTATCGTCCAGATTGTCGACGCCGTCGGAAAAGCTGGTGACCATCGCCTCGGTGCGTAGCGGCACGATCTCCGATACCGCGCCGACGAATGTGGTCTTCCCCACACCGAAGCCGCCCGCGACCACGATCTTGGTCGACGCGACGCGGGTATCCGATCCCGCCGCGGAACCACCCTCGGTCTTGCTATAGGGCTCGGAGTCCACTCAATGTCCTCTCCATCAGCGACCGGCGCTCGTCGTAGCTCGCCTGCTCGGTCAAAGTCGAATGCACTCGCAGGTTGCCGTCCACGACGAGATCACCGATGACGACGCGGACCATACCGAGCGGACGATCGAGATGGGCGGCGATTTCGGCGACCGACAGCTGGTGGGCACCGAGCCGAAGGATTTCGGCCCGGATATCACCGGACGGCCAATCGAATTGTGCATGATACGAGATGGTTTCGATAACCGCCTCCATCGGCAGATCGACAGCCGGTTGGGTGCGGCCCGAGGTCAGGGCATACGGCCGGACCCGCCCGGCCCGGCGCGGAGCCTTCGGCGCCGGCTCGGTGCGGAACCGGTACGCACCGGTGTTGAACTGCGCGGATGCGGGATCGCTCTGCTGGGCTCCCGGGCCGAAATTATGTGCACCGGGCCCGTAGTCGGGCCCGCCGGCATTGAAGTTGGGCGTCGCTTGGCCGAATTGGGACATGGTGCTCAGACGGTTGATCGGGCGGTCGCGCTGACCACCGAGCCGACGCGGTCCACAAGTAGTGCCATTTCGTAGCCGATCCGGCCGATATCGTGCTGCTTGTTGGCCAGCACGGCGATATGGGACCCGTTGCCGACACTCATGACCAGTAGGTAGCCGCGCTGCATCTCGACGATCGACTGCATCACCTTGCCGCCGTCGAACAATTGGGCGGCGCCGGTGGACAGGCTGGCCAGACCGGCGGTGACCGCGGCCAGCTGTTCGGCCCGGTCGGCGGGCAGATGCGGGCTGACCGCCTGCAGCAGCCCATCCGCGGAGACCAGGACGGCGTGGGAGACACCCGGAACATCCCGGGTAAATCTGGCGACCAGCCAGTTCAGGTTCTCGTCTGTGTCCGTGCTGCCATTCGGGGTGGTCATGCAAGCCCTCCGTCATTGTGCTGTGCGTCGGTCCGCCCACTGCGGACGCCGCTCAGATGTCTGGTCAGATTGCTCCGGATCTCCTCCGGATTCCGTGGGGCCTCGTCTTCGACGGGGGCGAGCCCGCCGGGCACGAGCTGTGCGCCCGGCCGGCGGATCGGGAGCCCGTTGGCGGTTGTGGAATCCGAGCTGGGGCGCGCCGCATCCTCGGCGGCCAGCCAGCCGGCATCGGCCGGCGACGTCCAGTCCTGTCGTGGTTCGTCTTGTGTGGACGCCGGCTCCACCAGCCACTCCGACACCATGCGCTGGTAGATCGGGGTGGGTGTGGCGGCGCCGACGGGCTGTAGCCGGGTGGACGTGGCCGGGCCTGCGGATGCTTCGTCGAGGCGTTGTTCGGCGCGGCCGAACGAATCCTCGCGTTCCATACCCGGGCGGCGGATCGGCAACCCCGAGCGGGAGGTGATCGATGCCGGAGCGTCGTGTGCCGGTTCCGGCCCGGTGTGCGCGGATTCGACCGGGGCCGGGAACGACCGGGGCTTATGGGTCTCCGACCACAATCCGGTCGGAGTTTCGTCGGGTTCGGGCTCTTCGACGGGGTCGAACGCCGAGAACGTATCCCGTGTGCCGTTCGCGCCGGGCCGGCCGTTGCCCGCACCTGTCATCGGCGGGAAACTCGCGGACGGCCGCCGCTGGGGCAGTCCGGCGGCCGTGGTGCCGAGACCCGAGGCAGTGGTACCGGCCCCCGATCCGGTGGGTACCGGAGCCGGTGGCGGCACCGGGTCCCGCCGCACCGGCCAGGACTCGGTCTGCGGCAGGCTGGGTACCGGCATCAACTGTCGTGGCTGTGGCTGCGCCGGCAGCGCGGGGGAGGAGTGCAGCGCCGGTGGCAGCTGGGATGGGGACCCGAGCGAGAAGTCTGTAGTGAGGGTGGTGGAGTTGTCCGGGCCGGTGTCGGGCGAGACCAGCAGCCCCGGTAGATGCAGGCTGGCGGTGATCCCCGGCTGCTGGGCCATCGTCGAGGTACGGCGCAGACCGACCGTGATCTGATGGCGTTTGGCCAACCGGCCCACGACGAACAGGCCCATCCGGCGCGCGGTTTCGACATTGATCTCACCGCCGGAGGCCAGCCGGGCGTTGGCCGCGTGCAGGTCCTCGGTGGCCATTCCCAGGCCGCGGTCGGTGATCTCGACCAGGTATCCGCCGTCCACCGCGCGCGAAACTGTCACGGCCACCGGAGTATTGGGCGGCGAGTAGCGCAGCGCGTTATCGATGACCTCCGCAAGCAGATGTTCGATATCGACAGCCGGCTCACCGGCCACGACCCCATCGGGGACATGACCGATCTCGACCCGCTGATAGTCTTCGACCTGAGATACCGCACTCCACAGCATATCCGAGAGCGGGACGGGTTCGAGCTGACCGCGGCGCAACGCGGTGCCGGCCAGCACCAGCAGGTTGTCGCCGTTACGCCGCATCCGGGTGGCGAGGTGGTCGAGCCGGAACAGGCTCTGCAGCCGCCCGGGATTTTCCTCGTCGTGTTCCAGTTCCTCGATGATCCCGAGCTGCTGTTCGACCAGCGATTGACTGCGCCGGGACAGGGTTTCGAACATATTGCCGATCTGGACCCGCAGACGGGCCTGGTCGGCGGCGAGGTTGAGTGCCTGCTGATGCATTTCGTCGACCGCGCGGGCCAGCTGGCCGATCTCCTCGGTGCCCTGGACGCCGACCGGTTCGATCTCCGGGGTTTCGGCGCCGCCGCGAACCTGCTCGAGTTCCTCGGGCAGCCGGACATGGGCCACTTCCAGTGCGTCGCGGCGCAACCGGCGTACCGGTATGACCAGGGTCCGGGCCACGGCCAGTGCCAGGGTCAGGCCGCCCAGCAGAGCTCCGATCAGCAACGCGGTTTCGCGCAGAGCGATGTTCTGGGCGGAGATGGTGGCGTGGTGGAGCGCGCCGGTGATGGTCGCGGACAGCTGTTCTGTCGTGGTGTCGTAGCCCTGCAGGCTGGCATCCAGTGAATCGCGCGCGGCCGGATCGTTCAGCGCGCCCTGGGTGCCCTGGCTGAAGATGGCCAGCCGGGTCTGGACCGCGTCCAGTAGTGGCCGGATACCGGCGGCCGCGTCCGGCAGGAACTGACCGTACTGCTGGATCATGGTCAGCTCCGCACCGCCGGAGGTGAGGACGCGGGCGCGCAGGGCCGGATTGTCCACGGCACTGGGTGAACTGATCACCAGGCGCTGGGCGGTGAGCGAGCGCCGTGCCGCCTGGACAGCGCTCAGCTGCAGGAAATAGCGCTGGACGGAGAGGTTATCGACGGTCGGCGACTGTGCGAGCGCGTTACCGACCCGTACCGAGATCTCGTCGGCCTGGTCGCCGAGCATGGCGGGCGAGCCGTTGCCGACACCGCTGCGCATGGTGGAGCCGAGGGTGAGCGCGGAGGAGAGTTCGCGTGAGACCGCCGGCGAGATGCGGTTGCTGTCCATCGCGCGTTCGAGGATCTGGTGGGCCGAATCGAACCGGGCGAGCGCCGCCGTGGTCCGGGACTCGGTATCGGAACCCCGCGCGGTGGCTGTCACCGCCAGGTTTTCGGCCGCGGCGTTGTAACCGACGATCGGCTGGATGACACGGGACTGTTCGGTCGCAGCTTCGAGCTGTTCCAGGGTGCGCAGCTCATTGTTGATCCGCAGGACCGCGAACAGGGTTGCCAGGACGACCGGCAACACCAGGACGATACCGACCTTGCGGGTGACCGACCAGTTGGACAGGCTGAATTGCCACGGTCGCGGGGTTTCCATCCGCCTCTGTCGCCTCCGCATCACGATCGACCTCATTTGGTGCGTGGCCGTTTCAGTTATGGTTGAATGTCATACCGAACCGACCGGAGGTCTAGTTTTTCCCGCTCGGAACATACCGTGCATGGTAGCGGTGGGCAATCGGGACGTTCAGCCGGTTATACCGCGAATAAAGCGGATGATGAACAGGTTTCACGACATATCACAGATCGGTAATGGCCGGTCCGGCAATCGGATGAATCCCCTGGTCGGCACCGCGGCGCGCGGGCCGGCCGGGGCCTCTCAGTAGCCTCTCAGTCACTGCGGTCAAACTGGTGCAATGCGCATTCTGGTGGTCGACGACGATCGTGCGGTGCGGGAATCGCTGCGCCGATCACTGACCTTCAACGGCTACACCGTCGATCTGGCGGTGGACGGTATCGACGCTCTGGAAAAGGCGACCGCCGATCGGCCCGACGCCCTGGTACTCGACGTCATGATGCCCAGACTGGACGGCCTGGAAGTATGCCGCCGGCTACGCAGCACCGGCGACGACCTCCCGATACTGGTACTCACCGCCCGCGATTCGGTATCGGAGCGGGTCGCCGGACTGGACGCCGGCGCCGACGACTACCTCCCCAAACCATTCGCGCTCGAAGAACTGCTCGCCCGGCTGCGGGCGCTGCTGCGCCGCCGCGCGCCCGATCCCGGAGAGATCTCGGAAACGATGCGGTTCGCCGATCTCTCCCTGGACCCGGTCACCCGGGAGGTCGCGCGCGCAGACCGGTCCATTTCGCTGACCCGCACCGAATTCTCACTGCTGGAAATGCTGATGGCCAATCCGCGCCGGGTATTGACCCGGGGCCGGATCCTCGAGGAGGTATGGGGTTACGACTTCCCGACCTCCGGTAACGCACTGGAGGTCTATATCGGCTATCTGCGCCGGAAAACCGAGGCCGACGGCGAACCTCGGCTCATCCACACAGTGCGCGGCGTCGGCTACGTGCTACGCGAAACGCCTCCGTAAGCCCGGGATATGGCACGTACCCCCCGCTCGGCGGCCAAAAAACATGCGGTGGCAACACTCGGCGGGCCGTGGCCGGACGAACCCCCGACCATGCGCCCGCCTACCCCGTTGACACGTACCGTTTCACTGCGGTGGCGCGTCACGTTGCTGGCGGCATCGCTGGTGGCGATATTCGTGGCGATCACCTCGATCGCGGCCTACGCCATGGTGGCGCGGGCGCTCTACGGTCAGGTCGACGCCCAGCTGCACGCCCGCGCGGCCACCATGATCAGCGGCGATATCGACAATATGGCGTTCCAGTCGCTGGGCGTCGCCACACTGTTCTCGAACGATATCGGTGTCGCGCTCATCTACCCGGTGCCACCGTCGGGGGCGGAGAAACCGGCGAGCATTCCCGTCTACCTGCCGCCGCAGCCCACCACACCGCCCATCGGCACCGAAGAGGTCGCCGTGGCGCAGGGCAACCGCGATTCCTCCCTGCGCACCTACAACAGCCAGCGAGTGCTCGCCGAGCGGATGGACTCCGGAGTCACCCTGGTCATCTCGCAGCGGCTCGAACCCACTCGCGAGGTGCTGGACCGGCTGGCGTGGTTGCTGTTCGCCGTCGGCGCCTCCGGGGTCGTGCTCGCGGCCGGTGCCGGTACCACCGTCGGCCGCACCGGGTTGCGCCCCATCGCGCGCCTCACCGCCGCGACCGAGCGAATCGCGCGCACCGATGACCTGACCCCCATCCCGGTCACCGGTGACGACGAACTCGCGCGGCTGACCGAGAGTTTCAACACCATGCTGCGGGCACTCGCCGAATCCCGCGACCGGCAGCGCCGGCTGGTCGCCGACGCCGGTCACGAATTGCGAACCCCGCTGACCTCGTTGCGCACCAATACCGAATTGCTGATCGCCTCGAGTCGCCCCGACGCCCCGGCGATACCCGAGGAAGATATGGCCGAACTGCGCTCGGATGTGGTGGCGCAGATCGAGGAGCTGTCGAACCTGGTGGGCGATCTGGTGGACCTGGCCCGTGAGGACGCACCGGAAACGGTGTACGAGCGGGTCGATCTCGGTGAGGTGACCGAACGCGCCCTGGAACGGGTCCGCCGCCGCAGTGCCGTGGCCTTCGCCGCCGAACTGCGGCCCTGGTTCGTCTACGGCCACGAAGCCGCCCTGGAACGCGCGATACTCAATGTGCTCGACAATGCGGCGAAATGGAGCCCGCCGGGTGAACCGGTCCGGGTGCGGATGGCCGAAACGGGACGCGGACTGCTGGAACTATCGGTCGCCGACGGCGGTCCGGGGATACCCCCCGCCGAACGCGAACTGGTCTTCGAGCGCTTCTACCGGACAACGGCGTCTCGTTCCATGCCCGGTTCAGGACTGGGCCTGGCCATTGTGAAACAGGTCGTCACCAAACACGGCGGCACGATCGCGATCGACACCTCCGAGGGCGGCGGCGCGATGATCCGGATCGTATTGCCCGGTCAGAGCCAGTGATCTGCGTCCCCTTCGACCCAACCGGATCCCTGGCCCACCAGGGGCACTCCCCGAACCCCAACGCAACCAACGGCGGGGCCGAGTTCAGCGAGGCCCCGAAGGCGCCGCAAATACACACAGCAATCTCAGATCGTTCTCAGTCGTGTTCGGCACTCTGGACAGGGAGTATGGGCAGAATAGAGAGACTATGACCGAGGATTCCACCAACCGGCCGGACCGGCCGCACGAAGGACCGGTGCCGCCCTCGAATTCGCATCCCCAGCCGAGTGCGGCTCATGACCCCGGCGCCCCAGCGCCGCCGGGGCAGACCTATCCGGGCGGGCAGCCGTTTCCGGGGCCGAGACCCGGCGATACGGCCGTGTACCCGACGATGGGCCACCCCTACGGCGGGCCGCCGCCCCCTGGCGGGCCGCCGCCCGGCGATACCGGGCAGTTCTACGCCGCCGGCCCACCACCCGCGCCGCGCAAGAGTTCGCTGCGTACCCGTCTGGTGGCCGGTGGGATTGCGCTCGCACTGGTCAGCGGTGGTGTCGGTGGTGCGGTCGGTGCCCTGGTCGCCGATTCCGGTAGCGGGCCGGTGGCGACCAACGCGCTCGATGCGCCGGTGCCCGACATCAAGGATGCCGCGCACGCGCCGGCCGGTTCGGTGCAGGCGGTCGCGCAGGAGGTCACTCCGTCCGTCGTGATGATCGAGGTGGCGAGTAACCGCGGGCAGGGCGAAGGCTCCGGCGTGGTGCTTTCCTCCGACGGCCTGATCTTGACCAACAACCATGTCGCGGCCGGTGGCGGCACCGGGGGCGATATGCGGGTGACGTTCGCCGACGGCAGTACCGCCCCGGCCACCCTGGTCGGTGCTGATCCGGTATCGGATCTGGCGGTGATCCAGGCGCGCGGGAAAACGGATCTGAAACCGGTAGAGCTGGGCAGTTCGGCCGGTCTACAGGTCGGGCAGCCGGTGGTGGCCATCGGTTCGCCGCTCGGCCTGGCGGGCACCGTCACCACCGGGATCGTTTCGGCGCTCAACCGCCCGGTCTCCACCACCGGTGAGGGTGGAGGCGACCCGACCGTGCCGAATCCGGTGATCGACGCTGTCCAGACCGATGCCGCGATCAACCCCGGTAACTCGGGTGGCGCGCTGGTCGACGACCAGGGCCGGCTGATCGGTATCAACACCGCGATCGCCAGCTTGGGGTCGTCTGGCGCGGCCGGTCAGCAGAGCGGTTCGATCGGGCTCGGGTTCGCGATTCCGGTGGACCAGGCGCGGCGGGTTGCCGATGAGCTGATCAAGTCCGGCCATGCCACGTACGCTCAGATAGGGATGACCGTGCAACGCGACGAATCCGTGCACGGAGCGCGGGTTCTCGAGGTCACCCCGAACGGCCCGGCGGCGCAGGCCCGGATTCCGGCGGGCTCGATCGTGACCAAGCTCGACGATCGCACGATCGATTCCGGGGATGCCCTGGTGGCCGCGGTGCGATCGAAACAACCCGGGGACAAAGTGCAAGTGACGTACACGGATCGGCAGGGCGGTGGTTCGGAGACGGTCGAGGTGACCCTCGCCGCCGCCGCGGTGGAAGGAGCACGGTGATGCAGTTGCTGACCGGGGGCGGCCACGCCGCGACCGATATCGACGCTACGGTGAGCGGTATGGAAATCGATGCTCCTGTGGCGGGGCGCGCACTGGTGGTGGTCGTCGACGATCGAACGGCACACGGCGGCGAGGATTCGCTGGGGCCGTTGGTCACCGAACTGCTCACCGAGGCGGGGTTCCTGGTCGATGCGTCCGTTTCGGTGGAGGCGGACGAGGTGGCGATCCGGAACGCCTTGAACACCGCGGTGATCGGCGGTGTGGATATCGTGATCTCGGTCGGTGGTACCGGGATGTCGCCGCGTGATGTCACGCCGGAGGCGACAGCCGAGGTTCTCGATCGGGACCTGCCCGGGATCAGTGAGGCGCTGCGGGCATCGGGCCGGGTGGCCGGGTCGCTGGACGCCGGTCTTTCGCGCGGGCTGGCCGGGATCTCCGGTAGCACCCTGGTGGTGAACCTGCCGGGTACGCGGGCCGCTGTCCGCGACGGAATGGCGACCTTGGGTCCGTTGGCGAGTCGCGTCATCGGCGAGCTGTCCGGTCTGCTGGAGTGAGCCGGGGCATGCGGTATGAGTGAGGGTGAGACCCCGGAGGTCCCCCGCCGGGCACGACGCCGGGCGGGGGACCTCGCACGTGTGGACCGGGTTTTCGGTGAGGTGCTGCCGAGTACGACGCGCGATGAATGGGACGACGGCTCGTCAGCGGACCGCGACGGCGACGACTGGCTGCGCTCGCAGGTTCCGCCGCATCACGGGGACGCGGGCTGAGACGCACGGGGGCGGGTGCCGCAAAAGGCTTGGCGCTTAACGTATTCCATTCGAATGCGGTATGAATGTCCTATCTCGAGGGGGTAACGGCGTGGGGTTTTCGGCCTAATTTTCCAGAACTCGGGTCAGCGGGATTCTGACGGTGGGCGTTTGGGCGACGCGCATATTTTCTTTCTTCCATAGGCCTACCGGCCGATCTGTTTACGGATTCTTATCGTTTCGACGTGGCCGCGCGGCATTTCTGCTATGGCCGGTGACCTGCATGTGCACGCTTCGCTATACGTAGATGTGAAATGGATCACATCAACGTATAGCGAAAAGTGCCTTTGTCCAACCTGTTATCGACCGCCTAATCTCGGTGCGTCGACCGCCGCAAAGGCGGTCCGGCGGGCTTGCAAAACGGGGTCAGCCGGTCGCTTTCGTGTGCATTGTCTGTTTTCGGGCTTTGCACCGAAATAACAACGGGTCACCTGTAGGTAACAAACGAGCGAAACACTGGTCGGAGCCGGAGAGCGGTGTGTCCGAGCTCGAAGGCCTGCTGTTTGTCCGAATGATGAGGGGAAATATGAGCGAGAACCGCACCGACGGTGTACGCAGTGGCGCCAGGATCGCGGGTATCGGTGCCGCGGCCGCTGTCGCCGTGGGCCTTCTGTCGGTTGGCGCTGCCAACGCCGATACCTTCGTGCCGCTACCCGACGGCCAGAAAGCCGGTCCCGGGGTCACCATCTCCCGCACCGGTGAACATGCCGTTATATCGCCTTCCATGGCCGCGAACGGTGCGGGCCGGGTCGTGTGGGTTTCCGGCAACGCGATCGCCGATGTCACGGTCACCCCGGAGGGGGAACCGGGGCCGAACAACGGACCGACCGGTGCAGACGGCACCAACAATTCGTCCACCCATGGGTCTTCGCAGCTCAACACCGGTTATATCGTCGGCTGCCAGGTCGGCATCGGCGACGAGGCGATCGGGCTGGGCGGGTCCCTCGGTTTGAGCCTCGACGGCGGAAACGTCGGCGGTTCGGTCGGGTTGGAGGTGGGCCCGGGCGAGGTCAAGTTCGCCCAGATCGACTACAAGAACATCACCAAGCCCGGCCGGTACTCCGTCGAGTACCAGGACGCCGAAATCGAGATCCAAGGTTGCGCGGGTTACGCGCAGGCGCGGTCGTACACGGTGGTCGAGATCATCGGCGACCACTACTCGAAGACGACCCTGTACGGCCAGCCGTTCAGCATCGGCTGAACCGCCCGGCCCGTCCCGTCGTATCGAAACGAACCTCGTCTCGCGTCGATTCGCGAGCTTTCCTCTCGAAGGGTCCAACCATGATCAACCGAAAGAAACTGGTGCGCTTGGCAGGTATCGGCGCCGCTGCCACCCTCGCCACGGGTCTGTTCTCGACCGGAGCGGCCAATGCAGATACATTCGTACCGCTGCCCGGCGGTGAAATCGTCAAAACGCTGTCCGACGGCACGGTAGTGACCGTGCGCATGGTCGGCGAGTCGGCCAATATCAGCCCGTCCATGGGCGCTACCCCGGTGCATCGCAATGCGTGGGTCTCCGGGAGCGCGCAGGTCGAGATCGCCGGCGGTGAAGAGGTGGGCGGCAAGATCTACCCCGGCTATGTCGTGGGCTGCCAGGTCAACATCGCCGGCGGTGGTGCCGAGGGTGGCGCCAGTGCAGATATGGATACGGAAGGAAACGTCAGCCCCGGCGCCGAAACCGGCGCCAACCTGACTGTCGGCCCCGGCCAGGCGAAATCGTTCTATGTCCTCGATATCGAGAAGCCGGACGACTACGGCAGCGAGAACCACTCCACCAACAACAGCTTCGGTGGCAACACCGGTTCGGTGACCTGGTCCGACCAGACCATCGGCCTCAACGGCTGCGGCGGCTACGCCCAGGCGCGGTCGTTCATCAGCGTAGAGGTGGAAACCGAGAACGTGATCAGCTACGTCACGCTGTGGGGTCAGCCGTTCAGCCTCGGCTGACACCCGATCCAACGTTCGTACCGGCACGGAGACAGGCCCGCCGCGGCAGCGGCGGGCCTGTCTCGTCTCTGGATATCCGGTGCCGGGTGGTCCCCTCAGTGCGCGTCACCTTCTGGTTACCTGCGAATCATCCGGATGCCACACCGAATCGGTGGCGCGGTAGCCGAGTATTCACCGGCCGTGTGGTTTCGGGTTCATCTAGTGGCTACAGCCGTAACCCAAGCTCTATGGAGCCTGTTCTCGGGCCGCCCCGACGTCGATCGCTGCGAAGTCGGGTGTCGTTGAAAACCTTGATGAGGGGAAATATGAGCAAGAACCGCACCACCGGTCTGCGCTACGGCGCGCGCGCCCTGGGCGTGGGCGCCGTAGCCGCTGTGGCCATGGGTCTGTTCTCTACCGGTGCCGCCAACGCGGACACCTTCGTTCCGCTGCCGGACGGTGAGAAGCTGGGGCCCGGTGTCAAGATCAACCGCACGCACGAGAGCGCGCTCGTCTCGCCGTCGATGGCCGCCAACGGCGCGGGCCGGACCGTGTGGGTCTCGGGCAACGCCGCCGCCGACGTCTCGGTCACGCCCGAGGGCGAAGCCGGCCCGAACAACGGCCCGACCGGTGCGGACGGCACCAACAACTCCTCCACCCACGGTGCCTCGCAGCTCAACACCGGCTACATCGTCGGCTGCCAGGTGAGCATCGGTGACGACGCGATCGGCTTGGGTGGATCCCTCGGCCTCACCCTGGACGGCGGCAGCCTCGGCGGCTCGACCAGCGTGGAGTTGGGTCCGGGTGAGGTCAAGTTCGTCCAGATCGATTACAAGGACATCGAGAAGCCCGGTGTCTACTCCGTCGAATACCAGGACGTTGAGATGGAGATCCAGGGTTGCGCCGGGTATGCGCAGGCCCGTGCCTACACCGTGGTCGAGATCATCGGTGACCACTACTCCAAGACCACCCTCTACGGGCAGCCGTTCAGCATCGGCTGACGCTGACACCGGTTCACTCACCACAACTCTCGCTGTAGCGAATTCAACCCCAGAGGGGCATCCACACATGTTCAACCGTAAGAATCTGGCGCGCCTCGCCGGCGTCGGTGCGGCCGCCTCGGTCGCGCTCGGTCTGTTCTCCACCGGCGCCGCCCATGCCGACACTTTTATTCCGTTGCCCGGCGGCGAAATCGTCAAAACCCTCTCCGACGGCACCGTGGTGACGGTCCGCATGGTCGGTGAGTCCGCCACCATCAGCCCGTCCATGGGCTCCACTCCGGTCCATCGCAACGCCTGGGCCTCCGGTAGTGCCCAGGTCGAGATCTCGGGCGGCGGCGAGGACGTGGGCGGCAAGATCTACCCCGGCTATGTCGTGGGCTGCCAGGTCAATATCGACGGTGGCGGTGCCGAAAGCGGCGCCAGCGCCGAGGTCGATTCCGAGGGCAGTGTCAGCCCCGAGGGCGAGGTCGGCGGCAACCTGACCCTGGGGCCCGGCCAAGCCGATGCTTTCTACGTCCTCGATATCGAGAAGCCGGACGACTACGGCAACGAGGACCATTCGACCAACAACGGATTCGATGGCAACAGCGGTTCGGTCACCTGGTCCGATTCCACCATCGGCCTGAGCGGCTGCGGCGGCTACGCGCAGGCGCGGTCCTTCGTCAAGGTCAAGGTCGAGACCGACAACGTCATGTCCGTCGTAACGCTGTGGGGCCAGCCGTTCAGCCTCGGCTGATAGGCACCCCGTGTTTCCCGGCCGAACAGCTCGCGCCGGCCGGAACGGCTACCCGGAGGGCCCCTCGCGCAACTGCGCGGCGGGCTCTTCGGCTGTCAATGGAAGATCACCGTGAGCGCGCTGTTCAGCGAAGCCGCGGCGACGGCGGCCGCGCGCCGCGAATCGAGCGCCACCAGCACCACCGGCCCGGCCCGGCCCGCGCCGGGTTCGCGAGGTGGTTCCGGAACCAGCACCACCGCGGCGTCCTCGGCCAATGTCGCGGCCGCCGCCGGATCCGTGGTGTCGGCGGCGACAACGTCCACCCGGTCTCCGGCGCGCAGGATTTCGGTGATGGCGGAATCGGCGAGCCGTATGGGCACGATCCGGGCATCCCGGGAGCCGGTCGCCACCTCGGCCAGGCGTGGTCCGACGATCCGGACATCGGTCAGTACTTCGCCGGGACGGAGTGCTGCGGTGAGGACCGCACCCGCGACCTCGGCCGGATCGGTCTCGGCGCCTTCGGGCGCCGCGCCCGGCGGCAGCCGTGCGAGCCGGAGATCCGCAGGCGCCAGCAGATGGCCGGGAGCGAGATCACGGGTGGCCACCACCACGGAGATACGGGCGCGTTCGGGATCCTCGCGGAGGAAGAGCATCACGGCCGCCACGGCACACAGGCCGGCGAGGATTCGCCGTAACAGGACCGCATCCGCCCACGGTGGCCGGTTGTCGAACGCGTCGCGCCAGGTTTCCCCGGACCCGAGCCGGCCACGGGTACGGGTGGCGGAGGACGGACGTAGACGACTCATAGGCCGAGCGTATGGGCGGAAACACCGCCTCGACCCGGCCTCGGAATGATTGTGGACAACTCGCGGGCTGTGGATGAATCAGCGCGCGGGCACCGACCCCGGTGCGGGTGTTCGCTCAGCTGGCGGCGGCCGCCGGTGCCGAGGAAGTGCCGGCGGAACCTGCGGAACTCGAGGAACTGCCTGCGGAACTCGAGGAACTGGAGCCGGAATCGGAGGAGCCGGACGAGCTGGAGCTGTCCGATTTCGCCGGTTCGCTGGCGGACGACGACCCGCTGCGACTGTCGGTCCGATAGAAGCCACTGCCCTTGAAGACGATGCCCACCGAGTTGAACAGCTTGCGCAGCGTTCCGGAGCACTCCGAGCACACTGTGAGTGCGTCATCGGTGAACGACTGAGCGATATCGAAGCGGTTGTCGCACTGGGTGCACGCGTATGAATAGGTTGGCACTGGGTCCTCCGCGGTATTCGAGAATTAGCACTCTACAGGCCACAGTGCCAACAGTGCCAATCGCGGATTGATTCCCGCAGGTACGAGGGTGTGCTGAGGGTCTCGGTGTCATCGAGAGCTGGGTGGGGCTGTGATTCTGGAGTCACTCCGCGGCTCGCGGGTGGGACCCTGTCGACCCTGGACTTCTCCGCTCCGGACCGAGGGCCCCGGGGGAGGTGAACATGCGGGGGAGCGGATGGTGAGTCGAGCCTTGGTTGACCTCGCTGTCGGGGAGGACCATCTGGGGGTCTCGCCGGCCGGGGTGAATCGGCGGGGTGCCGGGTCTCGCTGATGGGTGATCAGGGGTGGGTGGTGTTCAGGGGGACCGGTCCGGCGGTCGGAGTGAGGGCCCAGGGCATGCGGATGTCGTGTGGTTCTTCCGGCAGATGCTCGACCAGTTCGTCGTCGCGGACCACCACCATCAGTTGCGCGGCGGGGTCGGCCAGTCCGAGCGTCCGGTCGTAGTATCCGGCGCCCTGCCCGAGTCGAACGCCGCGCCGGTCCACTGCCAGGGCCGGAACCAGGATCAGCTCGGCCGTGGCGACCGTTTCCGGTGCCAGGATCGGTCCATCCGGTTCGAGTAGGCCGTAGCGCGCGGGAACCAGGGCGTCCGTGCCGGTGTATTCGCCCCAGTACAGCGGGCCGGTCTCGCGGGTTACGGGCAGCAACACCCGGCTCCCCGCCGCCCGCAGCGCCTCGGCGATCGCCACCGATCCGGGTTCCCCGCGGACCGGCACATAGGCGCACACCCACTCGCCGGTGCCCAACCTGCCGGCGGACGCCGCGAGCGCGGTGGCTTCCGCGGCGCGTACCGAGTCCGGAACTTGCAGGCGCCGGGCACGAATCGTCGCCCGCCAGGCCTGCTTGTCGATCTCCTCGGGCATCCGCACGGCGACAACCCTATGCGCCCACATGGCCTCTGGCGCCGCTCCGGCCGGTTGCGCCCGGATACCGCTCCCGGAACGCGCCGGCAGTGGCACCGAGAACACGCTGGTCCGAAATGTCCGGCGCAGTGGGCTGGACGCACGAGCCGCGCCGCCGGACTCGGGCTCGGAAGGCGCGCCGATATATACAGCCGTTTGAACGCGGAGCACCGTGGATAGGGTGTGTATATGACAGCAGAGGCCGCAGTGCAGGGGAACGGGGAAGTGCACCCGTCGAAACCGGAATTCCGGACGGCCGTCGTACCTGCGGCCGGGCTGGGGACCCGATTCCTGCCCGCCACCAAAACCGTTCCCAAAGAATTGCTGCCGGTGGTCGACACCCCGGGCATCGAACTGGTGGCCAGCGAGGCTGCCGGGTCCGGTGCCCAGCGGCTGGTAATCGTGACCTCCCCCGGTAAAGACGGGGTCACCGCGCATTTCGTGGAGGATCTGGTGCTGGAGAGCACACTCGCCGAGCGCGGGAAGTTCCAGCTGCTGGAGAAGGTGCGCAAGGCGCCGGGGTTGCTCGATGTCACCTCCGTGGTGCAGGAGGAACCGCTGGGACTCGGACACGCGGTGGCCCAGGCCGAAGCAGTGCTCGACCCCGATGAGGAGACCATCGCGGTGCTGTTGCCCGACGATCTGGTCCTGCCGTGCGGGGTGCTGGATGTGATGAACCGGGTCCGGCGTAAACGTGGTGGGTCTGTACTGTGCGCCATCGACGTCCCCGCGGACCAGGTGAGCGCTTACGGAGTTTTCGATGTCGCCCCGGTGCCCGACGCCGTCAATCCAGATGTGATGCGCGTCAAGGGGATGGTCGAGAAGCCGAGCGTGGACGAGGCGCCGTCGACCTACACTGCCGCCGGCCGCTATCTGCTCGACCGCGCGATTTTCGATGCATTGCGCCGGATCGGACCGGGTGCCGGTGGGGAACTGCAACTCACCGACGCGATTTCGCTGCTGATCGAAGAAGGACATCCGGTGCATGTGGTTGTCCACCGTGGGTCGCGCCACGACCTGGGTAACCCGGGCGGCTATCTTCGTGCTGCGGTGGATTTCGCGCTGGAGCGTGATGAATACGGTCCGGCGCTACGCGAGTGGCTCCAGCACCGGCTGAGTCCGGACTGGGACCCGAAACTCACCGTGGACGAATGAGGTCGCCTGCGCCGGCGAGGACATCGGGAAGGGCTGGATGCGCTCTGTCGAGGATCAGCAGATCAAAGTGACGGCCGCGGCCGTCGCGCCGCGACCGGTGCGGGTCGCGATATCCGAGGCCCAGGGGCTGCTGTGCGCCGAGGATGTGGTGACCGAGCGGCCGCTGCCGGGTTTCGACCAGGCGGCGATCGACGGATACGCCGTGCGCAGTGTGGATGTGGCATCCGCGGGCGCCGATATCCGTGACGAGGACGGTGAACTGGTCGATCTGACCCTGCCGGTGGTCGGGGAGGTACTCGCCGGCTCGCGCCAGCCCATTCGGCTGCAGCCGCGGCAAACTGTCCGAGTGGCCACCGGGGCGCCGCTGCCCACGCTCGCGGACGCCGTACTGCCGCTGGATTTCACCGACGGCGGCCGTGGGCGCCTCAAGGTGTACGAGCCGGTGCGGTCCGGCGATTACGTGCGCCGCGCCGGTGACGATGTGCAACCCGGCGATGTGGCCGTGCAGGCGGGCACGATCATCGGTCCCGCTCAGGTCGGGCTGCTGGCCGCGGTGGGGCAGGACAAGGTGCTGGTGCATCCGCGGCCGCGGCTCTCGGTGATCTCCCTCGGGGAGGAACTGGTCGATATCGATCGGATGCCGGGGCCTGGTCAGGTCTACGACGTGAACTCCTATGCGCTGGCCGCGGCCGCGCGCGACGCGGGCGCGGACGTTAATCGGGTCGGTATCGTCGACGCCGACCCGCGCCGGCTGCGCGATGTGGTCGAGGGCCAGCTGGTGCGTGCCGAGGTCGTGGTGATTGCGGGCGCGGTGGGCGGCTGGGCCTCCGACCAGGTGTGTGAGGCGCTGGAAGGTCTCGGTGAACTGGAGATCGCGCGGGTCGCGATGCACCCGGGATCGGTTCAGGGATTCGGCCGGCTCGGCCGCGACGAGGTACCGACCTTCCTGCTGCCGTCGAATCCGGTGGGCGCCCTGGTGGTTTTCGAGGTGATGGTGCGGCCGCTGATCCGGATCGCGCTGGGCCGGCGGCAGCCGATGCGCCGGATCGTGCGCGCCCGTACGATCACTCCGATCCAGTCCATGGCCGGGCGCAAGGGCTATCTGCGGGCCCAGTTGATGCGCGACGAGGCCACCGGCGAGTACTTGGTGCAGCCCTTGGGCAACAGCGCGGGGGGCTCGTCGCATCTGCTGGCCGCGATGTCGGAGGCCAACAGTTTGATCGTGGTCGAGCCCGACGACACCGAAATCCGCACCGGTGACAAGGTTCGAGTCGCGTTCCTGGCGCAGCGCGGCTAGAAGTGGAGTCCATGAACGTATTCCGGGCTACGCAGCATCCCGGGTGGCCTGCGCATCTGGGCCCGGTGCGGGTCGGGGCCGGTGCGGTCACGTTGCGGCCGGTGCGGTTACGGGACGCTGCGGCCTGGAGCCGGATCCGGATGCGGGATCACGACCATCTGGAACCATGGGAGCCGACAGGGCGCGGCCCCTGGGAAGCGCGTAATCATGCGTCGAACTGGCCGCCGTTGTGGTCGAGTTTGAAGGCCGAGGCGCGGCGCGGGGCCATGATCCCGCTGGTGATCGAGGTGGACGGCGCGTTCGGTGGCCAGCTCACAGTCGGCAATATCGTGCGCGGCGCACTGCGGTCCGCGTGGATCGGGTATTGGGTCACCCGGGATCTGGGCGGACGGGGCGTCGCGACCGCGGCCCTGGCGCTGGGGCTCGATCACTGTTTCGGCCCGGTCGGATTGCATCGGGTCGAGGCCACGGTCCGTCCGGAGAATCTGGCCAGTCAGGCCGTGCTGCGCAATGTCGGCTTCCGTGAAGAAGGTTTGCTGCGTAGATATCTCGATGTGGACGGTGCCTGGCGCGATCATCTGCTGGTCGCTGTGACGGCGGAAGAACTGTCCGGCAGAGTGGTCGACCGGCTGGCCCGGGAAGGGCGGTTGACGTTGCGCTGAACCGGCTCCGGGCCCGGCCTGTTCGGTCTCGCGCTGGTGGAAATGTGACTCATGTGGCGTATGTGCACGGCGCGCCTGCCGTGTTGTACCCCTACTCGGAATTAACCTACGGACGTCGGTGGTGCGGCCTCGCGCCATCGGCGGGAAGCTCGTACCACGATCTGCGAGACGTGCCCGCGGGGAAGAACTCCGGTTCCGGGACGCACCGGTCATGGCGTGAGCTGCGACGATGACCATGCGGACGGAGGTGCTGACGACGATGGCGAACTCGATCCTGTGGATCGGCCTGGTCGTGGTGTGGGTCTTCGTCCTGTTCCCTATCCTCGCCGACCGGCATCCGAGGATCCGCCGGACAACGGACACGGCTCTGGCTACGCGGGTACTGCATCGTGGAGATTCCAAACGGCGCAAGAGAAGTGGGTATGGCCGCAAGAAGCGGTCCGCCCGCTCCTATCGAAAGCGTCGCCACGGCAATGATGCGGAGGATCGCATGACCACAACAGCCGAGGAGACCGTCACCGAGGCCGACGAGAAAACACCGCACACCGACCTCGGCGACGAGCCGGCCGATATCTTCGACGATATCGACACCCCGGAGGAATCCGAGGACCACCCGGATATAGAAGACGACAGGGAAACGGAGCCGGCCGGCGACACCGCCGCGGAAACCGAACTGCTCAGCGGAGACGTGATGGACACCGCGCCCGCCCGGATCCCACCGGTCCGCGCCGACACCCGGCGTGCGCCCGTGCCCGAAGAGCCCGAAGGCGAGGGCGGTTTCGTCTCGACCCGGCGCGGGCGCGGCGGCTACGACCCCGAAGCCGACGCCATCGTGCGCGCCGCCCGTTACACCTTCCGGCAGCGCGCCGTGGTCGCTCTCATCCTCGGTGCGGTGCTCTGCGGCGGTCTCGCCGTGGCCATCGGCCCACTTTTCTGGTGGGGGTGCGGCGGCGCGCTGCTGTCGTTGGTCACCTATCTCGGATATCTGCGCAAACAGGTGCGGATAGAACAGGAGATCCGGCGGCGGCGCAGCGCCCGGCTCGCCGACCGCGATCGGGACCTCGACGGTGAGCTGGACGAGTCCGAAGAGTCTGCCGTCCCGGCCGCCGCCCGGCCCGGTATGGACCGCGATACCGCTCGCGCGCTGCGGCGTCGCTCCCATCTGCTCGAACTGGATGACGAAGACCCCGCCTTCGAGCACCTGGACGCCTATGACGCCACCATCGCCCGGACGGTGCGCCACCGTGCCAGCGGCGGCGATATCCGCCGCGCTGCGGGAGCGTGAACAAGACCGGACAGCGCCGTCCGGTCGGCCCTCATCTCGGAATAATTGCAGGTCAGCACCTCGATTCGGTGTACCGTGACCCGGTTTGCTAGAGTGGCACAGCGCGGTTCACTGAGCCGCACGGGGCTATAGCGCAGTTGGTAGCGCGTCTCGTTCGCATCGAGAAGGTCGGGAGTTCGATTCTCCCTAGCTCCACAGATAGAAGGATCCCTCTGGCCGGCGACGGCTCAGGGGGATTCTTGCGTTCGGGGTCGTCTCCGGTGATTCCGGGTCTCTTGATCGGCATCGCGCGGTCATTCAGCAATGTCGGCTTTCTTGCGTTGCGTCGGGGCTGTGGGTGCCCGTGCGTGGGAGGCCGGGATCCCGGTGTGTCTCGATCGGCAACCCGGGAGGTGTTGTGAGAAGCCGGATGTGTGTTGTGCGGCCTTCTGTTACGGCCCTGGATGTGATTTGCTCCAATGAGCGAATGCAATAGTGCGTTTCTCCGGTGCAGAGTGATGTGTATCAACTATTGTCACCGACTGAACAAAACCTATCCGATGTGCGGGATGACCGAATCGAGAGCCGATCATGTTTGAACAGAGTGTGATGGTGCCGGGTGACGTTCGAACGGGGCGGCAGGTAATGCCCCCGAGGGGCGGACTGCCGACAGCGACGCAGCTGCTGTGCAGTTTTCAGGGGACCAAATTCGCAGATCACGATCTATTGAGCTCGGCGCACGCGCTGGCAGCGTTGCATGCGCGCCGGGCCACCATGCGGGACGTGTACCTGGTGGCCGAAGTGGACAACCGCCGCCGCGAGCTGGTGGAGGATATCGACGACTGGGTTCGCGAACGCGGAGCACTACCGCGCGACGGATTGATCCACACCGAGACACTGGGCGCCGTGATCGATCGCATGGCCTGGGGTTGGGTGTATGCCAACGCGGTGGTCGAAACCGACGGGGCGCGCGATCAGTACGCACGTAAACGCTGGCACCGCCTGGCCGAATTGATCGACGGCTACACCGAATTGATCGGCGATATCGTCGGCGGCCGCCGACGGCTGCCTGCGCGGGTGTGATCGCTCGCGGTGCCCGTCCGGTGCGGGCCGGGCACCGCGATACCGCGATTCGAAATATGCGGTGTCGTGTCGCCGGGCTACCCGGCCGCGCCTGTGCGAGGAGTCGGCCGGTCAGCGGTCCAGTACCGCCAACATGCCCGATACGGCTGCCGGCCAAGTGAACTGTTCGGCTCGCTGCCGGGCGGCGCCTCGCCGTTGGGCGGGCGGCCGGGCAAGCACGTCGGTGACGGCTCGGGCGAATGCGGCCGGATCGTCGGCGGCCACCGCGCCGCAATCGGCGGTCACGATATCGGCAAGGGCCGAGGACCGGCTGGCGACCACTGGAGTGCCTGCGGCGAGTGCCTCCAGCGCGGCGAGCCCGAAAGTCTCGTGCGGGCCCGGGGCGAGCGAGATATCCGCGGTGGCCAGCAATCTGGCGACCTCGGTGCGGTCGGTGATGAACCCGGTGAAATGGACCGCGGGCAGGCCTCCTGCCAGAACCGGCATCGACCGAGCCCGTCGTTGCAGCGCATTGCGCCGTGGACCGTCACCCGCGACCACCAGACGCGCTTCCACTCCGTGGTGGTGCAACTCGGCCACTGCCTCGATACTGCGGTCGACCCGTTTTTCCACCGACAGACGCCCGCAGTGCACCAGCAGGGGATGACCGGGCACCACGAGCCCTGCCCGCAGACCGTGATCGTGGCGGTGCGGATTGAACAGGTCCAGATCGACTCCCAGCGGAACCATCTCGACATTGGGTGCGGCGATCCGCCGGAATTCGGCGCGGGCGAATTCGGTGGTGCAGACGACCATGTCGTACTGAGCGGCCGTATGGCGGTTGGCGATATCGGCGAGGCGGCGGGCATACCGGTGCGGCATGACCTGCCCCAGCAGCCGATCGAGCCGTTCGTGCGAAATCATCACTCCCGCCACCCCGCGACGCCGCGCCCAGCGTCCGAACCCGCGCAACGTCAGCCGGTCGGATACTTCCAGCGCGTCGGGACGCAGGCCGGTGAGGATATCGGCCACCCGCCGTGGATCGGCGGCGCGGTAGCCACCGGTCCACGGGATGGGTAATGCGGGCAGAGTGATGCGCAGAACCCCGCCCGGCAGGATCTCCTCGGCGCGCCGAGGCCCGGGAACGATCAGTACTACTTCGTGTCCGGCGGCCACATACCCTTCGCCCAAGTGGTGCAGCGCGGTTCGCAAACCTCCGGAGCGTGGTCCGTAGAAGTTGGCCAGTTGTACGATGCGCACGTCGCCGATCGTGGCCGGGGCCGGGGGCCCGCCGGAACCGGGCCGTCGAACAGCTGGTTGACACCCGGTGTTATTTCGGCCCCGGCAGGCTAGCGGTCGGGCTGGCCGCGGCCGGAGCGTGGGAGATCGAGGTTGAGCGGGATCCGGCCCACGCTCAGATGCTCACCGACCTCGTCGGCGGGTAGCGGCCGGGCGATGAGGAAGCCCTGAGCCCGGTAGCAGCCCAAGCCGACCAGGGTACGGGCGGCGACCGGCGTCTCCACACCTTCGCCGACCACGCCCAGCCCGAAGGACCCGGCCAGGCCGATGATCGATTTCACGATGGCGAGGTCGTCGGTGCTGGCCCCGAGCCGCTGGACGAATCCCCGGTCGATCTTCACCGCATCCACGGGTAGTGCCTTCAGATGGGACAGCGATGAGTAGCCGGTGCCGAAATCGTCGATGGCGATCTGTACGCCCATTCGCTTGAGCCCGCGCAGCGTCACCTGGGTGCGGGCCAGGTCCTGTACCACCACGTGTTCGGTGATCTCCAGGCAGATGGAGCTGCCGTCGATCCCGAAATGGCGCAGAATATCCTCGATCCGCTCGACGAAATCCAAGCTCACCAGCTGCACCGGGGACACGTTGATCCGCATGACCATATTGGTCGCCAACCCCTGGCGGCGCCAGCGGGCGAACTGCGCGCAGGCCGTGCGGATTACCCAGCGGCCCAGCTCACCGGCCAGATTGGTGGCCTCGGCCACCGTGACGAAGGCACCGGGGGGCAACAGGCCGCGGGTGGGATGCAGCCAGCGGACGAGGGCTTCCATCGCGACGATGCGGCCGGTGCGCAGATCGACTTCGGGCTGGTAGTGCAGGATCAGCGATCCGTCGGAGACGGCGCTGCGCAGGTTGAGTTCCACATCGTCCTGGAGCTCGAACTGGGCGCGCATCGCGTCGGTGAACAGGGCGACCCCGTTACCACCGCCGGATTTGGCGGACAGCAGGGCGTGATCGGCGCGCCGCAGGACATCGGCGACGGTGGTCTCTCCGGGGATACCGACCGCCACGCCGACGCTGGCGCCGCGGCTCACCGATTCGCCGCCGACGGTCACCCGGCGGCTGATGAGTTCCCGGATCCGGGTCGCCTCGTATTCGGCGGCGACGGTGTCCATGGGTTTGGCGGGCACGATCACGAATTCGTCGCCGCCGAGACGGGCGATCATATCGTTGGGGTCGAGATTGTCCTGGAGCCGCTCGGACAGGGTTCGGATGAATTTGTCGCCGGCGGTGTGGCCGAGGAAATCGTTGAGAGCCTTGAGCCGGTCCAGGTCGAGGAAGAAAGCCGCGACGGGTCCGGGACTGCCGGCCGTCAGCCGCTGTTCCATATGTTCGAGTAACGCACGCCGGTTCGACAGACCGGTCAGGTCGTCGTGCAGCGCGATGAACCGGAGCTGTTCCTCGGCCTCCACCCGCGCCTGCAACTGGGCGAACAGGGTGGCGATCGCCTTGAGCACATTGAGTTCGCGGTTGCTCCAGTCCCGGTCGCCGACCTTGACGAACCCGAGCAGCCCGGTGGATTTCCCGCGGGAAACCAGCGGGACGGCCGCGGAGCTGATATCGCCGAGCCCGGACGCGGAGTGGATCGTCTGCTGGTAGTCGGCGGCGCTGGCCGGGATCAGGAATGGCTCGGTGGCGTGCTCGAGCGACCGGAACACCGAATCGGCCTGGTCGAAATAGACGATCCTCAGCGGGTCGGGTTCGGGCACGTCCTGACGCGGCGGCCATTCGGCCATGAGCACCGTCGACCGGTTCTTGGGATCGTTGTGCCGCAGGTAGCTGAAGTCCACATCGAAATAGTCGATCAGCATGGCCAGCACTTGCTCGGTCGCCGACACCATGGTCGCCGAATCGACGCCCATCAGCTCCGCGGCGACTTCAGTCACCAGCGAGTCGAGTGTCCGCCGAGGCACCTGATCTCCGATCACACTAACCGCGGAGCTCTCCGCCCGGTACCGGGCGACGCATGCTCCGCACGCTGGCAGCTGCCGCGTAACTCAGGCGTAGTACCAGCGCCACGCTTTCTTGTTCCGGCACTTCCAGTATTTCCAGGAAACGACTCTGAAGTGTGGACAGTCTATCCGCGTACGCGGGAGAAAGTGCATCCAGTTCGGTACGGGTTTGCGAAAACAGGAACACCGGCGACATCGGCTGCACCGCCAGACCCGACCGCTGTGCCTGGAGCCAGACTCGCCCGACCGCCGCCCCCGCACGGGCGTAGCCGGCCAATCCGCCGCCCTGGACGCCGGGTTCCCGGCGAAAGGTGACGGCAATGACGGCGGAGCTGGAACCTACCCGGTCACGGGCGTAATCGCCGAGCGCGGAGCCGGCCGACCAGCTGTGTAATTGCGCCATCACGTCGGCGCGTCGCGCGATCTGCATGGCGGCGCGTTCGTCGGGCGCGAGTTCCAGCGAACGGGTATCGATACCGTCGGAGAGGTCGTCCCCGGGCCAGCGCATCTCCGCGAACATCTCGCGGTGCAACTGTGGAGTGAGGTAGCGGACCTGGTCCGAATCGGCCAGCACCTCGGCCATCGCGCGCAGGGCGGCCGGTGAGGTGGCGGCCCGCAGCTGGGCGTTTTCGGTGCCGGCCGCGGCGGCGAGACCGGACAGGACGGGCTCCGGGATACGGCCACCGTGGCCGATCCGGCGGTTCGTCTCCCGGGCCAGCGCGTACGGGTAATCGGCGGCCAGTTCCGGGTCTGTACCGGTGCCGAGCCGGAGCGCCGCGGTGAGCGGGGCGTCCGGGGATTCGATGAACTCGTGGGGACCGAGCCGATCGTGGGCGGCCGCCGCGACGCGGGCGTTGTACAGCGCGGCGCCCACGGCCACGGCACTGCCGCGATAGCCGGTATCCATGGCGGTGGTGTACTGCGGATCGAGTGTGATCCGGATTTCCTGCTCCGTGGTGTGCAGCGACCACGGCTGGATATTTCCGCCGGACGGCGCCCGCTGCGCGCAATCGAGAATCAGGTCGAGCGGCGCCGTGGGCGCGGTACCGGTCTCGGTGTCGGCGGCGGGTTCGTCGAGATCGAGGTCCGGATCGGCAAGGGCGTCGAGGGCCTGTTCGATATCGAGCCGGGTGCGGCCCGAACGCAACGGCCGGCCCAGGCCGATCCGGCGCACCGCCGTCGCGACACTGGCCGCGCCGAGCACCACATCGCCGCCGAGCTGCGGCCAGCTGTTCAGGGTCTCGCCCACCTCGACCAGGCTGCCCGCCATCCGGGCGGACAGATCGCGCGCGCCGAGCAAACCCACGACATAGGGTGCCTTGTCCCTGGTGGACAGGCCGCGCAGCTGGGTGGCCGCGATATCGCCGAGCAGGCCGTGGAAGGGCTGCCGTCCCGGTTCGAGGTCGAAACGTTCGACATCGAGCAGGCCGCGGTCGCTGGTCTCCATGATCAGCGGTAGCTTCCGGCGCCGAGCCGATTCGCGTACGAGCAGTTTGATATCCAGGGAATCGCATTCCTCCACGACGATTCCCAGCCCGTCGACGAAATCGTCGACGGTATCGGGATCCAGTCCGCCGCCGCGCACCTCCACCGTCAGGTAGGGGTCGAGTTCGGCGATCCGGCGGGCAGTGACGATCGCCTTGTTCACGCCGATATCGAACAGCGTGGCGGGTACCCGGTTGAGGTTGGACAGTTCGAGTTCGTCGAAATCGGCGAGCCGGAGTGCACCGCACGCCCCCTCCTGTGCCAGCGTGTAGGCGATGGCATGCCCCACGCTCTGCCCGACAACCCCGACTGTGAGGGTGCGCAGCCGGTCCTGTTCGGCGCGGGTGAGTTTGTTGCGATTGCGGTCGAGCCGGATCGCGCGGAAGGTCCGCGGCCCCGGCAGGACCAGCACGCTGCGCCGCCACGGGTAGTACACCCAGCGATCGTCGGCCGGGCCTTCGGCGGTTTCCGGGGGATCGTTGAGCCTGCCGAACTCGGCGGCGAGCAAACCGCGCAGATCGTTGATCTCGATATGCGGTGTGCTGCGCAACCCGACCAGTGCTCGTTCGTCGTCGGGATCGCCCGGGTCCAGGATCAGCGGCCGGTATTCCACTCCGAGATCTGCTTCACCGACCATGTGACCGGCATTCCTCCCCACCGCGGCGCAGCGGCCGGAGTGACCGGGACGACCTCGGTTCAGCTAATCCCATAGCGCGAAGTTCACCACGCATCATCAAATACTGCAACTTGTCAGCAAATACATGATAGGTCCTGGTATCCCACCAGATCGGCACCGTTCGGTAGCGCTCGTCCGGGTAGGGCACGGGCGGGATCGCCTGCGCGACCACGCCGCCGCTCGCGCGATGCCGTTCGGTGGTGAACGAGGCGACCGTAGCGAAGCTGTAGCGTGCGCCCAGCAGTCGCGGGGCGTGCGCGATGCAGCGGGAGATCGCGGCCGTCAGATCGTTGCGGCGGTCGGCGTCGCGGGCGACCCAGACGGCCCGGGATTCGACCACGCCGCGTGGAATTCGCCGGGCCATCATGAGACTCAGGTCCGCGGCACCGGGCCGGCCGGCCCACGGCGTGAGCGAGTCGACCTCCGAGGCCCACGTGTACGGGCCCTGTACTCGCAGGCCGCCGACCACCGTTCCGGTGGTGTCGGTGGCGGCGAAGAACAGGGCCGTCGACGATCCGTCGGCGACGGCGTCGTATTCCAAGGCCTGCTCGTTGCCGAAATGGCGGTAGGCCTGCTGGGCACCGGCCAGGTAGCGGTGCCAGAGGTCAGGGGAGTGTTCGGGGGTGGTGGCGCAGATTGTGTAGCCGGAGACGTTGTCGCGAAACCCCGCAGCGCGGCCTTGGCGCGGGTGGTCTTCCTGGCCGACTGCGATCGTTTCGACAGTCATGGCAGTTCCTACTCTTTCGCCGTGCACCCGGTGGGTGCACGGGATATGTTGTCCAGCAGCTCGTCCGACGCCCCGGCTCGTCGGCGTGCCCAGTGCAGTATCCGTCATCGAGGCACAATTGACCAGAACTCTGGTTAATCTTCCGAAAACTGATGTGAGATGCGTCTGTTATCGCAGGTCAGGCCGGGTGATTAGGGAATCCTCAGTTACCAGCAGACCGGTTGGTTCGGAGTTGGTTATCTCTCGGCAACGAACGGTTCGCGCCGCTGTCATGTGGCGATCGAAATGAACAGTTCCACCGATTCCGAACCGTGCCAGAGCTCGATCTCCTCGCGGTAGGCGCGAGTTATCTCGGCCGAAGCCGTCGCATCGTCGACCTGCGCCCATACATCCTCGACAGGATCGTGGTAGTCGCCGTTTGGTACGAACCGCGCGTAGACGCCCCGCGGGACACGGACCAGAACATCGCCGACGGCGGAACCGCCCGGGTCTGCGTATTCGAAACACACCACGGCGTTGTAGGTCCCGGTGGGGGTGCGCACGTACACGGTGTACATCGGGCGCTCCGCCTCCGCCGAACCGGCGAATTCGGCCGCCCGTTCGCTGAGCCGGTCCTTGAGGAACTCGATCAGTTCGCTGTTGCTGACCTTGAAACTGGGGCGCACCTTCGGCACCACCAGGCCGGCGTACACCGACTCGTCGCGCACCACGATCGTGTAGCTCATCGGGGCTCGACCGCCAGATACAGGTCGATCTTGTACGCGTGGGGATAGAACTCGAAATCGCCGGTGAAGGTCCGGCTTATCCGGTTGCTCTCCTCGGCGTAGGCGATCTGGGTCCACAGGCCGATCATGATCTGCGGGAAATTGCCCACCGAGGAGAACTTCGCATAGGTGCCGCGCGGCAGGCGCGCCACCAGATGGCCACGGGTGACCTCGTCGAAGGAGTGGCACGCGTAGCCGACGATCTGAGTGTTGTATGTCCCCAGTTCGGATGAGTAGTCCGTGTACGCGGTGGCGAGTGGCCCACCGAGTTCGTGATGCAGCACCGAAGACCAGGCGCCCTCGAGGTCACGGTCGCGTAGTTCACCGAGCGCGCGCTTGGGGCTGCGTACCGGAAGTCCGGCCACCCACGTCTCGTCCCGCTCGACGATTTCAAACTGCATGGAAGGACTCTTTCGAGATGTCTCCTGGTGGGCAAGCCGACCGGGTGGTCGGCCGGACCCGCCATGCTATCAACCGGTGGCGGTGCGGGCGGCCCGCCCGGCTGCCGGACTTCGGCGGAGCGCCGGCATTGTGCGGGATGGACCCACCATTGTGTACCGAAACATGCAAACCGGTCGGCTGTCGGCAATTGTCGGGTAAATCCCCGGAAGAATTCGGAAAACCCCCGTTGTGGCCAAGTTTATTCGCGCATTCTAGTGGTGTTCTCAATGCTGGTTACGGCACCTGATATTATTTCGTAATTCACCGTGGTCCCCACGATCCGCCACTATCAGTTCAGCTGAACTTCATTCCGCGTCGTTACCAATGCCGACATGATCGGCAGAGCAGATCGGCGGGCACTACCCGCGAAACCCGGGCGCACGACAACCACGGCGCCGTAGCGGACCCACGACAGTGCGTATTCTCGGTGGCCGCGGACTCCCGGCATCATGGGCAGGGCCGCGCCGGCGCCGGCTCCTCTACGGCCTCTTGCTGGTAGCGATTCTCACCGTGTTCCCGGGCGGGCTGGGTGCGGTCGCGATGGCTCAGGACGGTGCGGGTGGTTCGGCACCGAACCGGATGGACGGTGTCGCCTGGATGAATATCCGCGATTCCGCCGGCGTGCAGCTGGCCGATTACACCTTCGTCGGCGCGCGCGGCAGCCTCCTCGATCCCGGTGCGACGGTGGTCTGGACACTGATCGGCCTGGAATTCGTCGGCTACATGGTCATCGTGACCACGGCGATCTGGTTCATCGGTTACGCGCTCAGTTTCGCCTGGCTCGACCTGTTCGCCGGCGCACTACAGGGGGCAGTGAACGCTTTCGCCGACCAGCTCGCCACTCCCGCGGTCCTGATTACGGCCGTAAGCATCGGAGCATTTTTCGTGGCCTGGTTCACGGTGCGAGGCTTTCACAGCAAGGCTGTCATCCAGATACTGACCATGCTGGTCGTGGCCGTTCTGGGGCCACTGTTCCTGGCGTCCCCGCTGGCCGGTGCCCTGGGGTCGGACGGTCCGCTGGCCCGGGGTCGTGATCTGGGTATGGCGGTCGCCGCCGGCCTCAACGGGGCGGACTCCCGGAATCCGGACCAGGTGTTGAGCACTCTGCAGGGGGATATGGCCGATAATTTCGCGCGCCGCCCGGTGCAGGTGTGGAACTTCGGGCATATCGTCGACGACCGGTCCGCCTGCGCCGCAGCATGGTCGGCGGGGATGACGGCCGGCGATCCCGAGCGGACCCAGCGTGAACTCGGTGCCTGCGGCGACACCGCCGCGGTGACCTCCGCCCATCCGCATATAGGCCAGATCGGCACCGGTTTGGTGCTCCTGGTCTCGGCAGCCGTGCTGCTGTTGTTCGCGGTGGTGCTCTCCCTTCGGCTGATGCGCGCGGCGCTCGATGCCGTCTACCAGGCGATCATGGCGGTATTCGGATTCGTCGCCGGTGGTTTCGTCTACGGCCCGACCCAGTCCTTCCTGATACGAAACCTGGTGAATTCGGGCATCGCGGCAGCCCGCATGTGCGCATACACCGTTTTCGTCGGTATCTACCTGGTGCTGCTGGGAAATATCTTCCATCAGGCCCGCGGCCAGGTGGTCGCCGTGATCGTGATCGCCGCAGTCGTGGAAATTGTCGCCATATTCCAGATGGGCCGTTTGTCGAAGAGTCTCACGCGTGGTTCGACGTGGGCTGCCAACCGGTTTGCGCTCGCCATCCAGGGTGCGCCCGCGGGATCGGGTGGGACCGCGCTCGGGATGGGCGGCGCGGGTGGAGGCAGAGGTTCGGGAGGTGGTTCCGGGATGGGAACGATCGCGAGCCTGGCGGCACTGAACACCGTCAACGCCTCACCGCTGACTGCCTGGCTGCTCGGTCGCACGTCGAATCCGCTGAGCCCACTGGCCTTCGGCAGAATGCGCAACGATCGGGCGAATATCGCTTCGGCGGCGGCCCGGTTGGAATCGCACCGGTGGCGAGCCATGGGCCGGCAGAACTGGCGCCTGCTGGCACGCCAGGAAGCCGCCGCATGGGGCGGTATCGACACCGAGCTCGGTCTGAACCGGGCGTTGAAGCATCTCGACAACAACCGGGTACCGGCCGAGATGCTACCGGCGGTACTGCTCGACGCCGGGGCGAGCCACGAACGGATCCACAACCATATGCGGGCACGACAGACCCGAACCGATACCCGCTTCCGGCACCCGTACGGGTTCCCGCCATTGCAGAAGGCCGTCGCCGCGGGCAACGCGGTGCTCAACCACGCCGGGACGGACGCGGAAATGGCCTTCGCCGCTCAGGCCGTCAGCGATGCCGACAGCCTTGCCCGCCATACCCTCGCCCCCGCCCCGGGAGCGCGGCTCGACCACGCCTTTATCGCCCGCGTCCAGCAGCACTGGGATTCCGACCGGGCTTTGCGGGCGAATATCGGTCCCGGCGAATGGGACAGGGTCGGCCGGGACACGCGCACTGCGATCGCCCACCAGCTGGCCACCGAACATCTGGCCACTGCTCGCGCCTACTCCGACTCGCCTACCGCCGGGCGGCGTGGCGAACTCGCGGCCTCACTGAAGCGACTGTCCAATCTGGACCACACGCTGCCCGAGTTCGGACTGGACCCTTGGGATCTGTGACCCGCACGGACAGGATGCCGAGCCCGGTGACCGACGCTCCGCCGTGCCACCCGCGCCCGGTCTCGGTACGCTGCTGCCGACAGCGCAGTCGTAGATCGGGAGTCGGCATGGGGCGGGTCAACCGCAGGAAAACGGTACAGGGCGCGAAAACACTGGTCACGGGTGCCGCCAGCGGTATCGGGAAGGCGACCGCGCTGGCGGCTGCGTCCCGTGGTGCGCAGCTGGTGCTCACCGATATCGATGCCGACGGGCTGGCCGCCACGGCCGGCGAGATCGAGCGTGCCGGTGGAACCGTACTCATTTCGCGGGCGCTCGATATCGCCGACTACGAGGCCGTCGCCGAGTTCTCCGCCGCCGTGCACGAGAGCTTCGGCAGCCTGGACGTGGTGATGAATGTGGCCGGGACCTCCGTTTGGGGGACCGTCGACAGTCTGGAGATCCGGCATTGGCGCCGGATGATCGATATCAATCTGCTCGGTCCGATCAATGTCATCGAACGTTTTGTTCCGCCGATGGTGCGGTCGGGACAGCCAGGGGCGCTGGTGAATGTCTCCTCGGCGGCGGGGCTGCTCGCCCTGCCGTGGCATGCCGCCTACAGCGCGAGCAAGTACGGCCTGCGGGGTTTGTCGGAGGTGCTGCGATTCGAGCTCGCCGAGCACGGGATCACGGTGCATCTGGTGACACCGGGCGCGGTGGCGACGCCGCTGGTGCGGTCCTTCGACCTGGTCGGTGTGGATAAGGAGAATCCGCGGGTGCAGCGGGTGACCTCGCTGTTCACTCGGCACGCCGTCCCACCGGAGAAGGTCGCCGCGGCGATCCTGAAGGGGATCGAACGCAACCGCTTCCTGGTGTACAGCTCCTTCGATATCCGCTTCGGCTACTGGTGGAAGCGGAAATTCGCTTTCCCCTACGAACTGCTGATGCGGCAGGCCAACCAGCAGTTCAGCACGCTGAAACAGTCGGTGAATCGGGATCGGGCGGCAGCGAGCACATCGAATCCGGACTCTCCGGCAGCGCACTGAGTGGGTCGCCGGGGTCGTCGCACAGACCGGGCTCCGAACAGTTCAGGTGAACGTCGAGGACGCGGGCGCCGGGGCCTTCGGCGCCGAGCCGGTCGTATTCGTTGACCAGTTTGCAGCTCCCCAGCGACAGGCAGCCGCAGCCGATGCATCCGGTGAGGTTGTCCCGTAACCGGACCAGCTGAGTTATCCGCTCGTCCAGATCGGCCTGCCAGGTGGTGGACAGGGTTTCCCAATCGCGCCGGGTGGGGGTGCGACCCTCCGGCAAACGATCCAGCGCATCCCGGATTTCGCTCAGTGGGATACCGACCCGCTGGGAGATCCGGATGAAGGCCACCCGGCGCAAGGTCTCCCGGGTGTAGCGGCGTTGATTACCGCTGGTCCGGCGGCTGTAGATGAGTCCTTCGCGTTCGTAGAAGTGCAACGCGGACACCGCGACTCCGCTACGCTCGGAGAGCTGACCCGGGGTCAGCTCCTTGGTTTTCCAATCCGCTGTCGGCATCCGCCCTCCTCCATTATCCTCAACCATACTTCAGGGTTGCTGGCGTTGTGGGCCGAATTCAGGGCAAATATGCCGCGAACCCGGCGGCCGTGAGTATGCCATCGAGCCGCCGCGCGCATTACTGTCGGGACATGGGATCAGATGCCGCATCCGATACCCGGCAACGGGACACCGGCCACCCGGCCCCCACCCACGGGGTGACCAGCGAAGTCGGCAACCTGCGCGCGGTACTGCTGCACCGGCCCGGCGACGAGCTGCGCCGGCTCACCCCGCGCAACAACGACCAGCTGCTTTTCGACGCCATCCCCTGGGTGGAACGGGCCCAGCAGGAACACGACACCTTCGCCGAGGTCCTGCGCGACCGCGGGGTCGAGGTACTGCTGCTCGCCGACCTGCTCGCCGAAACCCTCGCGGTGAGCGGCGCCGCCCGTATCCAGGGCATCTCCGCGGCCGTACACGCACGCCGCCTCGGCCATACCCTCGCCGCCGAACTGGCCGCCCAGCTGCGCGCCATCTCCGCACCCGATCTCGCCCGAATCCTCATGGCGGGGATGACCTTCGACGAACTGCCCTTCGCCGCCGACGACACCTCCCTCGTCCGCCGCATGCACCACGGCGGCGATTTCGTCATCGACCCCCTGCCGAATCTCCTGTTCACCCGCGACTCTTCGTTCTGGGTCGGGCCCAAGGTCGCGATCACCGCACTGGCGTTGCCCGCCCGCGCGCGAGAAACCTCGCTGACCGATCTGATCTACGCGTTCCACCCGAGATTCCTCGGGGTCCGGCGGGCCTACGAATCGCATACCGCGCCCATCGAAGGCGGTGATGTGCTGCTGCTGGCCCCCGGGGTCGTGGCCGTTGGCGTCGGCGAGCGCACCACCCCGGCCGGTGCGGAAGCCCTGGCGCGCAGCCTGTTCGACGACGGTCTCGCGCACACCGTCCTGGTGGTGCCGATCGCGCAGAACCGCGCCACCATGCACCTCGACACCGTGTGCACCATGGTCGATACGGACGCGGTCGTGATGTATCCGGGCGTGCGCGAAACCCTCACCGCGTACACGATCCGCCGCACCGGCGATACCGACAGCTGTGTGGTCACCGGCCCCGACCCGTTCCTGCCCGCTGCCGCCGCAGCGATGGGAATCGGCAAACTACGGGTCATCGATACCGGAACGGACGGGGTCACCGCCGAACGCGAACAGTGGGACGACGGAAACAACACGCTTGCCCTGGGCCCCGGCGTGGTGGTCGCCTACGAACGCAACGAGATGACCAATGCCCGGCTCGAGGATTCGGGTATCGAGGTGCTGCGCATACCCGGCTCGGAGTTGGGCTCGGGACGTGGCGGCCCACGCTGCCTTTCCTGCCCACTTGCCCGGGATAGCGTATGAAAAGCCGCCGGATGCGGTAAGAACGGACCCATGTTCGAGATGACGGTGTCGCACGATTCGGGCGTCCCACCCTACGAACAACTACGTCTGGCCGTGATCGCCCGCGTGCGGGCGGGTGAACTCATCGCGGGAACCAAGATTCCGACGGTGCGCGCGCTCGCGGCGCAACTGGGGCTGGCGCCCAATACGGTGGCCCGGGCCTACCGGGAACTGGAACAGGACGGGGTTCTGGAAACCCGCGGCCGGCTGGGCACCTTCATCGCCTCTTCCGGTGACCCCACCGCCGACGCCGCCGGCCGGGCCGCCGCCGAATACGTAGCGACGATCCGCCGGCTCGGCCTCGACGGCACAGCCGCCCTCCACTACGTGAAAACCGCCCTCACCGCTTGACCGGGCACCTATCTCATCGCCAACTGGGTAGCCAGAGGTGGTCCTGCCAGTTGCCGGTCGTGATGGGCAGGGCCGTCAGGATCGGCCACAACCAGATGAAATTCGCGATCACCAGGGCGAGATACAGGCATATCGCGAGTAGCCCCAGACTGTGCCGTTCGCTGGGTTCGGGCGGGAGGAAGGGGGCGATGCCGCCCGGCTCCCGGGCGGCAGCTCGCCGTGCGGTGCCCAAGACGTCGCCGAAAACCAGTGCCACCGCCATCACCAGGAACGGGGCCAGCGCGACCGCATAGAAGTAGTACATCTGCCGGTCCAGCGTCAGGAACCAGGGCAGCAGCGCCGCGCCGTATCCGGTGAGTACGGCCGCGTAGCGCCAGTCGCGGCGCACCACCCAGCGCCACAGCCCCCAGGCCAGCACCGGCAGCGAGACCCACCACAACGCCGGGGTGCCGATCAGCATGACCGCTTTCACGCATTCGCTCTGCCCGCAGCCGGTGACCCCGTCGTCGGCGTAGTAGTAGAGCATCGGGCGCAAGCCCATCGGCCACGTCCACGGTTTGGATTCCCACGGGTGATGGTTGCCCGCCGAGTTGGTGAGTTCGGAATGGAAGCCGAGGGTGCGGGAGTGGAAGTACCACAGTGAACGCAGGGCGTCGGGGAACAGTTGCGACCAGAAACCACCCGTGCCGATACCGTCCTCGGGAGCCGACGGGTTACCGGCCATATAGCGGTAGACCGCGGTTTCCTCGCGGAACCAGGCGGCGTAACCGGCCAGGTAGACGCCCAGCGGTATCACTACCAGCGCGTACAGCGCCGGACCGATATCGCGGATCGCGGTGCCGAACAGTGGTTTGCGCACGCCGTAGGCGCGACGCGCGGACAGGTCGAACAGCACACTCATCAGGCCGAATGCCGCGATGAAGTACAAGCCCGACCATTTGGTCCCGCACGCGAGCCCGAGCAGGACCCCGGCGCCGAAACGCCACCAGCGCACACCCAGCCGCGGACCCCACGGAGTCTGCGCGATCCGGCCCTCGGCGTCGGCGCGGGCCAGGCGCGCCCGGACCTGGTCGCGGTCGACGATCAGGCAGCCGAAGGCGGCGGTGACGAAGAGGGTGATGAAGATGTCGAGCATGCCGATGCGCGACGAGACGAAACTGGCCCCGTCCGCGATCAACAGGATTCCGGCGAACGCGCCGAGCAGGGTGGAACGTGTCATCCGCCGGACGATCCGGATCACCAGCAGCACCAGCAGGGTCCCGGCGACCGCCGCGGTGAACCGCCATCCCCAGCCGTTGTAACCGAACAATGCTTCACCGAGCGCGATCATCTGCTTACCCACCGGTGGATGCACCACCAGGCCGTAACCAGGGTTGTCCTCGATACCGCCGGTCAGGATCTGCCACCCCTGTGGTGCATAGTGCTTCTCGTCGAAAACCGGGGTGCCCGCGTCGGTGGGGTAGCTGAGCATGGTGAACCGCGTAACGGCCGCGATCGCCGTCAGGAACAGGCTGACCACCCAGCCGCGCACGGTATCGGTGGGACCGAAATCCGGTGCGGGCCGCAGCGGTGCCGGGCTCGACCAGGTACGCGGCGGCCGCCAGGACGCGCTCGGGCGCGAGTCGGTCAGCTGATTCACGGCCCCGAGTCTATGGGGGCGCCTGGCGCACGACGCCACATGCCCGAACCGGTCGCTACCGAACACCTGAACGCGCGGGCCTATCGGCTGCCGCCGATCCGGAGGTGCCGGGCGGCGGCAGCGTAACTCGCACCACTCACCTGATACGTTCCAGGCTGCGCCGGAACAGGCCCGGTGGCCTCGTCGACGCATACCGCTGCTGAGCCGAGCGAGGCCCGCAACGGTTCCGGATCGAGGGGTGGCCGGCGCGTTCAGCAAAATGAATACAGCAGGCCTGGAATTCTCCGGGCCGGGTAGGAGTGTGGTGACAACGGGCGGACTGGTTCTGGCGGCGACACCGCTGGGGCAGATCGGGGATGCCTCCGCGCGATTGCGGGAAGCGCTGGGGTCTGCCGATATCGTCGCGGCGGAGGACACCAGGCGCACCCGGTCGCTGGCGGATGCGCTGGGTGTGGAGATCCGGGGCCGGGTGGTCAGTTTCTACGACCACGTGGAGTCGGCGAAGGTTCCCGTGCTGCTGGAGGAGATCGCCGCCGGCCGGACCGTCCTGCTGGTGACCGATGCCGGGATGCCGTCGGTGAGCGATCCGGGGTATCGGCTGGTGGCCGCCTGCGCCGAACGGGAGCTTCCGGTGACCTGCCTCCCGGGTCCTTCGGCGGTGACGACGGCGCTCGCACTGTCCGCGTTGCCGGTGGACCGGTTCTGTTTCGACGGGTTCGCACCGCGTAAATCGGGTCGGCGCAAGGAATGGCTGGGCACCCTGGTCTCGGAGCGGCGGGCCTGCGTGTTCTTCGAGGCCCCGCACCGATTGGCCGACTGCCTGGCCGACGCTGTCGAGATCCTGGGCGGCGACCGCCGGGCCGCGGTGTGCCGGGAGCTCACCAAGACCTACGAAGAGGTCGTGCGTGGCACGCTGACCGAGCTCGCGCAATGGGCGGCCGAGGGTGTGCGCGGGGAGATCACGGTGGTCCTCGAGGGCGCGAGCGCGACCGTCGCCGAACCGGAGGACCTGGTCGCGCAGGTCGAGGAACGCGCCGCTGCGGGGCTGCGACTCAAGGATGCCAGCGCGGAGATCGCCGAAATCGCCGGAGTCTCGCGCCGCGAACTCTACGACGCTGTCCTGGCTGCCCGTCGCGCCGCCGTCGAGTGAAGCGCCCGGTGTCCGGCGCCTGACACCGCGACGGCTCCGGATTCGGTCGGTCGAGGCTCGGAAGGCTACCGGGCGGCCTCGGAGATCACTCGTCGGTTTTGGGCTCCACGTAGCGCGGGAACACCGGTTCCGGTGCGGGCAGAGGGACACCCGGGGCCAGCGGTGTGGCGATATCGGTGAAATCGCGGCCCGGCTGGGCGAGTAGGTCCAAGATCTTGGCCGACGAACCCGGCATGGCCGGCTGAGTGAGGATCGCCACGACCCGGATCACCTCGAGGGTGACGTAGAGGACGGTCGCCATTCGGGCGAGGTCTTCCTCGGTACCGGATTTACGCAGTGTCCAGGGCGCCTGGGCGGTGAAATAGCGGTTGGTTTCGCCGAGAGTGAGCCAGATCTGTTCCAGCGCCAGGTGCATCTGCTGGACGTCGAACTCGGCCCGGCAGCGTTGCAGCAGGCCGTTCGCGCGGTCGAGCAGGGCGCGGTCGTCGGCGGTGAACTCACTCGGGGTGGGTATCGCCGCGCCACAGTTCTTGGCGACCATGGTCAGGCTGCGCTGCACCAGGTTGCCGAACTCGTTGGCCAGGTCGGCGTTGATCCGGGAAACGATCGCGTCGTGGCTGTAGCTGCCGTCCTGACCGTAGGAGATTTCGCGCAGCAGGAAGAAACGGACGGCGTCGAGGCCGTAGGTGTCGACCAGTTCCAGCGGGTCGACCACATTGCCGACCGACTTCGACATTTTCTCGCCCTTGTTGTACAGGAACCCGTGCACGAATACGCGCTTCGGCAGGTCGACACCGGCCGACATCAGGAAGGCAGGCCAGTACACGGTGTGGAACCGGGTGATGTCCTTGCCGATGATGTGCACATCGGCCGGCCAGAACTTGCCGAATGCCGCGGAATCGGTTTCCGGGAAGCCGACACCGGTGAGGTAGTTGGTGAGCGCGTCCACCCATACGTACATGACGTGGTCGGGGTGGCCGGGCACCGGAACACCCCAGTCGAAGGTGGTCCGGGAGATCGACAGATCCTTGAGACCGGCTTTGACGTAGCTGACGATCTCGTTACGCCGGGTCGCGGGGGCGATGAATTCCGGATGCTCGTCGTAGAGCGCGAGCAGTTTGTCCTGGTAGGCCGAGAGCCGGAAGAAGAAATTGGATTCCTCGGTCCAGGTCACCGGGGTGTTGGTTTCGGTGGAGATGCGGCTGCCGTCGTCGAGCAGCGTGGTCTCCTCCTCGGTGTAGAACGCCTCGTCGCGCACCGAGTACCAGCCGGAGTAGTTGTCCAGGTAGATATCGCCGTTGTCGAGCATCCGCTGCCAGATCGCGATACTGGCGCGCCGGTGGTCGGCGTCGGTGGTGCGGATGAACCGGTCGAAGGAGATATCGAGCGATTTGTCCATCCGCTCGAACACATCGGAGTTACGTGCGGCCAGCTCTTCTACCGCGACGTTCTCCGCGGCGGCGGTCTGCTGCATCTTCTGGCCGTGCTCATCGGTTCCGGTCAGGAAGAACACGTCGTACCCGTCGAGCCGCTTGAACCGGGCGAGCGCATCGGTGGAGATGTACTCGTAGGCATGCCCGATATGCGGCGCACCGTTCGGGTACGCGATGGCCGTGGTGATATAGAAGGCGGGGCGGTCGACTGCGCTCATGGTGCCTTGATTCCATCATGAAGACGGGCGCGAACCCGACTCGACTGCGTGTTCATGGCATCAGAGGTTACTGGGACGGCTCCGTGGGCAGGAATCGGATTCTTTCGCGCGCGCTCTACTGTGTGGGTCGTGCCTCTTCGTGATTTCCTGCGAAAGCCCCGTCCCGCCGTGGACCGGGTCCGCGTGTTCGGTCGGCAGGCGGCGCTCCGATGAGCGCCCGGCGTCCCGCCCCGCCGCTGCCCGAACCGCTGGCGCCGCTGGTGGATGCCCATACCCATCTCGACGCCTGCGGGGCAGGCGATGCGGCCTCGGTCGCGGAGATGGTCGATCGGGCGGCCGGTGTGGGGGTCGGCCGGGTGGTGACCGTCGCCGACGATCTGGCCGCTGCCCGCTGGGCAGTGGATGCCGCGCACTGGGACGACCGGGTGTATGCGGCGGTCGCCTTGCATCCGACGCGGGCGAACGCGCTCGACGACGTGGCGCGCGCGGAGCTCGAGAAGCTGGCGGCCGATCCGCGGGTGGTGGCGGTCGGGGAGACCGGGCTCGACTACTACTGGCCGGGCAAACTGGACGGCTGCGCCGATATCGAAACGCAGGTCGAGGGTTTCCGCTGGCATATCGACCTGGCCAAACGGATCGGTAAACCGCTGATGATCCACAACCGGGAAGCCGATCACGATCTGCTGACCGTGCTGCTCGACGAAGGCGCCCCGGAGACGGTGATCTTCCACTGTTTCTCCTCGGACGCGAATATGGCGCTGTCCTGTGTGGCCGAGGGGTACATCCTGAGTTTCTCCGGGACCGCGAGTTTCAAGAACGCGCACGAACTACGCGAGGCAGTGAAAGTGGTGCCGGACGCCCAGTTGCTGGTCGAAACCGATGCGCCCTATCTGACTCCGCACCCGTACCGGGGTGCGCCGAACGAGCCGTATTGCCTGCCCTACACCGTGCGGGCAGTGGCGGAGTTGCGGGCGCAGGATCCGGTCGAACTGGCGGAGATCAGCACGGCGAACGCGCGCCGGGTATATGGACTCACTGCTTGAAACAGCGATCGAACGAGTGGTGAGTTACGTCACAGTTTGTTCGGCGCCGTTTCGTCTAGCTGGGTCTGGGCCGACGGATATCACTACGGGACCCGTTGGCCGGTTCGTAGCAGTTGTCGGGACCGCCGACCTTCGTTATCGTCCCGTTACCGTGTCACCCTTTGCGAGGATCAACTCCTCACGCTCGCCCATGCTCTACGTGGCGATCGCCGCTGTACTGCTGACCCTGATCGTCGGCGCCGGTGCGGCCATTGCCACCCACAATTCCTCCGCCGACCGGGTGCATTCGGCCCCGGCCGGCCACTCCTACCAACTACCGGTGCATCACCCCGCACTCGTCTAGCTGTACATACAGAGGCCGCTGACCGCCGAGCGGAGGACAGATCGCCCGACATCGATTCGGCGGTCATAACGTAATCACCAATGACCCGAATGGGTGGGGCCCGCCCGGTTCTGGAGCGACGGAGCGGGGGAGCGAAGCGGAGGAGCGCAGGAGTGAAGACCGGGGTTAATAGGGCCCCACCCTCGAGCCGCGGAGCGGCTCCGAAATTACAGCCCGCCCCCTTCGCGCCCTGCCCGTTCCCGAGCCCGATCTGATCGCGCTCTGCGAGACAGTCCGAGCAGGCTCCGGCCCGCAGTGCCGGAGGCGGCGCCGAAATCGCTGTTGGTAAGTTCGCCCGGTGTCGGATGCCGAGATGATGGCCCGTGGTGAGGCGGCTCTACTGGGGCCCGCGCAAGTGCGGGAGCTGGCCGAGCGGCTCGGTGTCCGCCCGACCAAACAGCTGGGGCAGAACTTCGTGCACGACGGTAATACGGTCCGGCGGATCGTGACCGCGGCCGGTGTCGGGCGTGCGGATACGGTGCTCGAGGTGGGGCCGGGTCTGGGTTCGCTGACCCTGGCGCTACTGGATGTGGTGGATTCGGTGCTCGCTGTCGAGATCGATCCCCTGCTGGCGGCCCAGTTGCCCGATACGGTCCGGGAGCGGGCCGCACCCCTGGCCGACCGGCTGACCGTGGTGCCCGGTGACGCGCTGCGGGTCCGTGCGGGTGAGTTGCCGGCCGCGCCGACCGCCCTGGTGGCGAACCTTCCCTACAACGTGGCCGTTCCGGTGCTACTGCACCTGCTGGCCGAATTCCCGAGTATTGCTACGGCATTGGTGATGGTGCAGGCCGAGGTCGCGGATCGGCTGGCCGCGCCGCCGGGGGGCCGGGTGTACGGCGTGCCGAGTGTGAAGGCCGGTTTCTACGGCGCCGTGTCGAAGGCGGGGTCGGTGGGACGGCAGGTGTTCTGGCCGGTGCCGCAGGTGGAATCGGGGCTGGTGCGGGTGGACCGGTTTGCCGAACCGCCCTGGCCGGTGGACGAATCGCATCGGCTGCGGGTATTCGAGGTGATCGATCTCGCCTTCGCGCAGCGCCGGAAAACGTTGCGGGCCGCGCTCGCGGGCTGGGCGGGTAGCCCGGCGGAGGCGGAACGGAGACTGCTCGCCGCGGGAATCGCGCCGACTGCGCGTGGGGAAACCCTCGACACTGCGGCCTTCGTTCGCCTCGCCGCGCAGGCCGGCGATCAGCTCGCCAGTTCGTAACCCGCTTCGTCCACTGCGGCCGCGATATCGGAATCGGCGATTTCCGCGGCGGTGTCGACCACGACCCGGCCCGAGGCGAGATCGACATCCACACTGGTGACGCCGTCGATTTTGCCGATTTCCGTTTTCACCGCCTGGACGCAGTGGTCGCAGGTCATTCCGCTGACGGTGTAAGTGCTGGTGGTGGACATGGTGTCTCCTTCGCGTTCGGTGCTCTGCCGGGACGCCACGAATATACCCCTGGGGGGTAAGTGGTCGCAAGAGTGCTGCGTCCCGGCCCGCTATCCGGTCTTCGGATGGTCCCCGCCCAACAGCACCTATTAGGCTTGGACACCGTGCTGTCCGTTGTGCCCAGTCCCGTCACCGTGCGGGCACCCTCGAAGGTCAACCTCCATCTGGGAGTAGGTGACCTGCGCGCCGACGGCTACCACGAGCTCACCACCGTTTTCCAGGCCCTGTCGCTCGCCGACGATCTGGAGATCGCACCCGCCAACTCGCTCACCCTGCGGGTCACCGGGGAAGGCGCGGCCGAAGTACCCACCGACCGCACCAATCTCGTCTGGAAGGCGGCAGTCCGGCTCGCCCAGCTGGCGGGCCGGCCACCACTGGTGGAGATCACCATCGACAAAGGCATTCCGGTAGCCGGGGGAATGGCCGGCGGCAGCGCCGACGCGGCCGCCACGCTGGTGGGACTGAACGAGCTCTGGGAACTGGGGCTGCATCGGGACGAACTCGCCGCGGTGGCTGCCGAACTGGGCAGCGACGTGCCCTTCGCCCTGCACGGCGGGACCGCGCTCGGTACCGGCCGTGGGGAACGCCTGCTTCCGGTGCTCTCGCGCAATTCATTCCATTGGGTGCTGGCCCTGGCGAAGGGCGGACTGTCCACTCCGGAGGTCTTCACCGAGCTCGATCGGCTCCGTGTCCAGGGCGAGCCCCCGCGCCTCGGCGAACCCCAGGCCCTCATGCAGGCCCTGGCCTCCGGAGACGCGCACCAGCTCGCCCCGCTGCTCGGCAACGACCTGCAGGTCGCGGCCGTCTCACTACGCCCCGACCTGCGTCGCACGCTCCGCGCCGGGGTAGAGGCCGGCGCGCTGGCCGGCCTGGTGTCGGGTTCCGGCCCGACCTGCGCCTTCCTCTGCGAAACCACGGAATCGGCCGTCGCGGTCGCGGCGGAACTCTCCGGCGCCGGAGTCGCCCGCAGTGTGCGTACGGCGACCGGTCCGGTGCCGGGAGCACGCATAACCGGCCAGGAAGAACCGCATCACCCCTCCCCGGAACCGCCGGCCCCCGGGCCACGCCGGGCATGATCCGTTCGGCCTGGCATCGAGTGGGCCGACCACCTACCGCAAGGTGGCTCCCGGAACCCTCCGGCGCCACGGTCTCGTCGGCTGCGGAGCCGGCGAGGCCGGTTGCCACGGCGCAGTCCGCGCGGATGGCTTTGGTATCGAGCCGGCTCGAATCCGGTGTAGCGGAGCGCGCCGCGCGCCCGGATATCCACGATCCGTCGGCGAGGTTTCCCGGCGCGGCCGGCTCGCCGGTGAGCATTGGAACTGCTCGTTCGGCGGGTCGGTTCCGGGCCGACCCGCCGTCGTGCAGAGAGCACGGTGTGCTGCGACCGGGCGGTGGGCCGCGGCCGACCGGATCCCTCGGCCGGGCAGTGCTCGCCCCCGGCGGCGGCCGGCCGATGCGGGGGGCTCGATAGGCTGGTCGGGGTCGCGTATCGGCGTGGCCGGCAGCGGAGGCGGAAGGATTCATGTCCAACCTGATCAATCTCGAACAGGTCAGCAAGAGTTTCGGGATCAAACCACTGCTCGACGGGGTCTCGCTGGGGGTGCATGCGGGCGAGCGGATCGGGGTGGTCGGTCTGAACGGTGGCGGTAAGACCACGCTGCTCGAGGTGCTGACCGGGCTCGAGGAGCCGGACGGCGGCCGGGTCAGCCGGCTCGGTGGACTGCGGATGGCCGTGGTCACCCAGCGCGGGGTGCTGCCCGAGGGCGCGACGATCGGCGAGGTGGTGCTCGCCGGTTTGGCCGACGACGCGCCGACCGGGGATATCGCCGAACACGAATGGGCCGCGGATCCCCGGATCCGTTCGGTACTCGACGGGATCGGGATCGCCGGGCTGGGCCTGGACACCACCGTGACGAATCTGTCCGGTGGGGAACGCCGCCGGGTCGCGCTGGCCGCTGCCCTGGTGCGCGATCTGGACCTGCTGGTACTCGACGAACCGACCAACCACCTCGATGTCGAGGGTGTGCAGTGGCTGGCCGAACATCTGCTGGCCCGGCGCAGCGCGTTGGTCGTGGTCACCCACGATCGCTGGTTCCTCGACACCGTCGCGACCCGCACCTGGGAAGTGGTGGGCGGCCGGGTGGAAACCTACGAGGGCGGATACGGCGACTGGATCTTCGCGCGGGCCGAACGTGCCCGGCAGTCCGATTCCACCGAGGCCAGGCGGCGGAACCTGGCGCGTAAGGAACTGGCCTGGTTGCGGCGGGGCCCGCAGGCCCGCACCTCCAAGCCGCGTTACCGGGTGGAGGCCGCGGAGGCGTTGATCGCCGATGTCCCGCCCCCGCGCGACACCGTGTCGCTGGCTTCGTTCGCGAAGAAGCGGCTGGGCCGGGTGGTGGTGGAACTCGAGGACACCACGCTCTCCACACCCGACGGCCGCGAACTGGTCCGGGATCTGACCTGGCGGCTGGCTCCCGGTGAGCGGGTCGGCCTGGTGGGCGTGAACGGGTCGGGTAAGACCACCTTGCTGCGGGCGCTGGCCGGTGACGTGGAACCGGTCGCGGGGAAACGAGTGCAGGGGCAGACCGTGCGGATCGGCTGGCTGCGGCAGGAACTCGACGATCTTCCCATCGAGATGCGGGTGCTCGAGGCCGTCCAGGAGATCGCCATGCGGATCACCCTCGGGGAGGGGAGCAAGGCGCTGGAACTGTCCGCCGGCCAGCTCGCGGAACGGCTCGGATTCACTCCGGCCCGCCAGCGCACGCCGGTTCGGGATCTCTCTGGTGGCGAACGCCGCCGGTTGCAGCTCACCCGCATTCTCATGTCGGAGCCGAATGTGCTGCTGCTCGACGAACCCACCAACGACCTCGATATCGATACCCTCCAGCAGTTGGAGGACCTGCTCGACAACTGGGCCGGGACGCTGGTGGTGATCAGCCACGATCGGTACCTGATCGAGCGGATTTGCGACAGCACCTGGGCGTTGTTCGGCGACGGTGAGCTCACCAACCTGCCCGGCGGAATCACCCAATATTTGGCCCGGCGGGCCGAACTCGAGGCCGGGGACACGGCCCGGCAGGCAGCCTCGGCATCCGCGAACCGAGCCGAGGCGTCGCAAACCGATTCGGCGGCCTACCGCGCAGCCCGTAAGGAACTCACCCGCCTGGAACGCGCCATCGACAAACTCGGCGAACGTGAGGTGAAGTTGCACACCGCGCTCGCCGCCGCCGCGACCGAGCCCGAGAAACTGATCACTCTCGGCGCCGAGCTGAAAGAAGTGCAGGCGCAGAAGGAAACCGCCGAGGAACGCTGGATGGAACTCGCCGATCAGGCATGAGTGGCGTGTCAGGGGGTCCCGGTGGCGGGACCCTCCTCGCCGGCGATGGGCAGGCTGGTCTGCACGAATTCGCCGCCGAAGCTGGTGAGTGCGATTCCCCGGTGCTGGAGTTTGCCGCGCCCGCCTGCCTGTTTCAGCAGGTCCGTCACCGCTGTCTGGGCTTCCAGGAGCTGATAGCGCTCCGGGGTGCCCACCGGTTCCGTCAATGCCTCGATCAGACCCACCCGCCGCAAGTTGTTCAGATAGCGCTGGACCCGTTCCGGATGCCGGAGCCCCGCATTCTCACCGATCATGCTCACCCCGAGATCGCCCGCCCCGGAGCGCGTTTCCCCGGATCGGCGGGCGCGCCGCGAGGAACGGCCGCCGCGTACGGTGACCGTCGGCTGCGGCCCGTCGAGGCGGAGCAACCGCAGGATGCGGGCTTCGTCGGAGGTGAGTTCGGCCAGAATCCGGGCGAACGCCGGATGTCCCTCGTCGGGCGCCCGTGTGCTCGCGGCCAGGCGCAGCAGCGCCGCGCCCTGTTCCCGCAGTGATCGTTCCGTCGGGGAGGCGGTGGCGGACGACTCTGTGGCGGTGACTCCGAGCGCCAGGCGCAGTGCTTCCCGGATCTGCCGGGTCGCATCGGTGCGGATCTCGGTGGGCGGCTGCCCGGCCATACTGCCGCGTACCACCGTCTCGGTGACGTCCAGCGCGGTGTGCACACCCCACCGAGCGGTGCCGGACACTACCGAGGCCGCGACCCGCGCGACTCCGCTCACGGCGCGCACCGCCGCGACAGGACCGATGGGCCCCACCGGATCGCGGCGTTCGCTCGGACCTGGTTCGTCCTGCTCGCCGGTATCCCGGGATTCCTCGTTCACAGCCATGTGGTCGCCACCCCCGTTCCGAACACCAGGATATGCGCGTATCCCGCGAACAGCCCGAGGACGCCGCCGTGCACGAACAGCAGCCATTCGTCCTGTTTGATGGCCGAGCGCAACATATCGACGAAATCGTTCGGTGAGAGCTCCGACATCTGTTTGGCGATGTAGGCGCCGATCTGTTTGCCCTGGCGTTCGTTGAAATCGGCGTCGGCGAACGCCAGTGGTGCGATGGCCATCGCCTCGGAGGTCAGGGTCTGGGTCAGTGTTTTGTAGTCGCGGTTGCCGAGTACCAGTTTCACCGCGCCGCGCGCCGGGCCCAGGGCACGATCGGCGGCCGGTCGCAAAGTGTCTTCCAGCATCTGCAGGGTGCGATCCGATTTGGGTCCGTTGAGCAGTTCGTCACCGATATTGGCGACCGTCATCACCTGGGTGGATACGAGTTCGGCGTAACCGTCGGTGATTTCGTTCTGCCGTTTGATCAGCAGACCCTGCCGCCACGGGCACCACCATTTCGGCTCGGCGGGAGCGAAGATCATATTCAGGCCCACCCAGTTGACCACCCAGCCGATGATCACCCCGCCGATCGGCAGGACCGCCAATGTCGGCCACCCGGTCGTTTGCAGGATCACGACCAGCACCACCCCCATGGGGGCGCCGAAATAGAGACCGAAATTCTGCATGAACCGCAGTTCTTTGGCACCCAGCACCTGGAACAGCTGGTTGAGCAGCTGGGGCCGCGCCTGGAAATAACGGATCACCATCTGTTTGACGTCGAGCAGCTGATCGATGTTCGCGCCCAGTTCATCGGTGAGTTCGCGCAGAATATCCGGCAGTTGCTGGCGGACCCGCGCGTGCACCATCTCCCGGAGCGGGGACGGCAGGTTGTACCAGAGCTGCGGATGGTCGCGGCGCAGGATGTTCTCGACGATATCGTGTATCTGGGTTTCGGCGGTGAGCGCGAGATGCTCGGCGAGCGCGTCCGGTTCCAGTTCACGATAGAAATCGCCGACATTGCCGAGTTTCGAAAGCCCTTTGTCCACCGCGATACTGGCCATTTTGTCGGCTCGTGACGGCACGATGCCCTGCCAGCCGAAGCGGCCGTCGTGGCTCAGCAGCGGCAGGATCTGGATCCGCTTGGGCAGGTACGGGTACAGATACCGCAGGCCGGGGACCCGGATACCGTGAAAGGCGATCGGCCGGAACAGCATCAGCACACCGGTCCAGTTGGTGACGTAACCGATGACGCCGGTGAACAGCGGAATGGTCAGTAATTCCAGGAGGATCGTCGGGTGCACCCCGAACACGCTCTCCAACACGACACACCCTCCTGCTCCCGGTGATCGCCGCCTCACCGGGACTTCAAATTAGCACCACAGCCGACCGGGACCGCGCTGCGGCGGGCCTCCCACCGGCAGCGCGACCGGCCGCGACACATTAGTGTCTCAGACGTGAGCCGGATCCATGGTCCGGCGCGGGGCTATCACCGGAGATGGGCAATAATCGGTGAGCGGGATTCGTTCATCTGGCGATATCGGAGTAGACGTGGCAGACGACAGGACCGGACAGGAGTTCACCTGGACCGGTTCCCGGCCTGTGCAATGGAGTCCGCCGGTCGGCACCGGCCCGGGTCCGGCGGCGAAGGCGAGTCCCGACCCGGCGGATGTCGCCCGCCGTCCGCCGTCGAGTGTCGAGCGCAGCGCCGATGTCGAGCAGCGGCAGATCAGCAACGAGGCCCGGCTCATCCGCGGGGTTTTCCGCGCGGCCGGGGTCGCCGCCGGCACCGTGGTGCGCAGTGGGCAGTGGGCGGCGAACACGTCCTTCGAGGTCACTCGGGAGATCACCCAGGCGGCCTTGGACGGGGAGTCCTCGGCCGAGATCGCCGAGCGCACCGGTAACGCGCTGCGGTCCATCGCGCGCAGCGCGCTCGGGGTCACCGAGGGCTCGGTGCGCGAAATCGTCAGCTATGTGCCGACCGGGCAGGCCTCCGGGCAGCAGACGGTGGCGGTGGGTTCGTACATGCGTTCGGCCACCGTCGCCGAACTCCGTAAACGCGGGGACGCGCTGCTGGCCCGTTCGGCCGACGTCTACTTCACCGAAGAGGTGCATCCCGCCTACGACCGGATTCTCGACGAACTTGCCCCGGATGAAGCCCGCATCCTGCGCTATATGGCCCTCAACGGCCCACAGCCGACGGTCGACGTCCGCACCAACCGCCCGCTGGGTATCGGATCCGAGCTGATCTCCGGTGGGCTGACCTCGGTACCGGAGCAGGCCGGTGTGCGCTATATAGACCGGGCCCGGTCGTATCTGATCAACCTCAGCCGGCTGGGCCTGACCCATAATTCCGACGATCCTGTGGTGTTGAGCCGGTATATGGTGCTCGAGGTCCAGCCGATCGTGGAAGACGCTTTGAAAAAGGCGGGCCGAGCCCCGAAAATCGTGCGCAAAAGTCTGCGCCTGACGGAATTCGGCGAGGATTTCTGCCGTACCTGTTTCACCATGGGCAACGGCCAGCAGTTCTGACAACCAGCCTCCCACGGTCACAGAACGCGGCCCGAATCTGCCCGAAAACTACCGCTGACCGGCCCGGATTCGACTCCCGTAATATCGCCGACGCTGGATAGCAATCCGATACAGATCTGAATAGCCTCCCAATTTGTCCATTTCAGGTGGGATGGTGGAGTTATGGACCAGGGCGAGGAGCGCAACGATCCGGGGCCGGACCCGGGTGGTTTTCCCCGGCGACCGGGCCAGAACAGTGACACTGCGGCCTTCTCCGGTGCCGCGCTCGCGGCGGCGCTGGGCGCCGGACTGGATATTTCACTCCCGCCGCGGCTCGAACCCGAAACGGATGTGCCGTTGACCATGGGACCCGCACGACCGAACCCCTCGCCCTCGACGACACCCACCGTGTCGGAGGATGTCCTGGAGATCCATCGCCTCAAGTTCCGCTATGTCCGGGCGCTGGACAGCAAACTCTGGGAGGACTTCGCCGAGACGATGATCCCGGAGGCCACAGCCACCTACAGCGAATACCTGCAGTTCGAGTCCCGGGAAGCGTTCTTGACTTTCCTGCGCAACACCCTGGGCCCGCATGTCATCACCGAGCACCGCTGCGATCATCCCGAGATCGATGTGAACGGCGATCGGGCCGATGGCGTCTGGTATCTCTCCGATACGGTGCTGATTCCCGAGAACAATATGCTGCTGCGCGGTGCCGCCTTCTACACCGACGAATACGTCCGCTGCGACGACGGCCACTGGCGGATCGCGCACACGGGCTACGAACGCACCTACGAGGTGGTGCTCTCGCTCAGCGATCTGCCCAGTCTGCGGCTGACAGCCAACCGGTGGGGGCTGATCCAGCAGTCGGACGGCGTCGAAGCCGTCGAACGCGACCCGCGCGAGACCGCGAGGCGCGACGAGACGCCCGAGGAGTCCATCGGCGGCAGCAATCAGCAGTATCCGGCTTCCGAGCACCGGGCGTTCGGCCCGCGAACCGCGTAATTCTCAGTCGGCGGCGGCGACCAGCGGTTCCAAGGTGAGTTTCGGCATTTCCTTCTGGATGTACTGCAACCGCCATTTATCGCTGAACACCGCGAGTATCGCGCCGTCGCTGCGCGTGAACACTTCTACCCCGCGCTGGCGGTCCAGTTCGGGTGCCGAATCGGCATCGGTGCGGCGGGCGATGGTGTAGGCGAGATGGTCGAGCTGGGTTTCCACCCCGAATTCGCCCTGCATCCGGGCAGTGACCACCTCGAACTGCATAGGCCCCACCGCGGCGAGCACCGGGGAGGCGTCACCGCGGGAATCGTTGCGCAGAACCTGCACCACGCCCTCGGAATCGAGCTGATCGATCGCCTTACGGAACTGCTTGTACTTACCGGCGCTGCGCGCCCGCAGGGCAGCGAAATGTTCCGGGGCGAACGACGGAATCGGCGGGAACTCGACTTTCTTGTCGACGAACAGCGTGTGCCCGGGCGCGAGTGCGGTCGCGTTGACCAGGCCCACCACATCACCCGGGTAGGCGGTATCGACGGTTTCGCGTTCCCGGCCGAAGATGGTCAACGCGTATTTGGTCGCGAACGGCCGGCCGGTCTGCGCGTGGGTGACCACCATGCCGCGTTCGAACTCACCCGAGACGATGCGCATGAACGCGAGCCGGTCGCGGTGGGCGGTGTCCATCCCCGCCTGCACCTTGAACACGACAGCGCTGAACGGGTCCTGCGGGGTACGCGGGCTGCCGCCGGTATCGGCGCGCGAACCCGGCGCGGGTGCCAGCTCGACCAGCGTTTCCAGCAGCTGCCGGACACCGAAGTTCAGCATGGCCGAGGCGTAGATCACCGGTGAGGTCTGCCCGGCCAGGAACATTTCCTGATCGTGGTCCTGTCCGGTGGCCGAGAGCAGTTCGCTCTCCTCCGCAGCGGTGGTCCACGCCGCGGCCTCGCGTGCCTCGGCGGATTCGGGCGTGAGCGATTCCTCGGGCGCGATGGTGGCGCCACCGGCGGTCCGGGTGAAATGGATGTATTCGGCGGCCGCGCCCTCGGGGCCGCGGCGCAGCAGACCACGGAAATCACCCGCGATGCCGACCGGCAGGAACAGTGGGGTCGGGGTGAGACCGATCCGTTCCTCTATCTCGTCGAGGAGTTCCAGCGGGGCCCGTCCGGGACGGTCCCATTTGTTGATGACGGTGATCACCGGGATACCGCGGTGGCGGCACACCTGGAACAGTTTCAAGGTCTGCGGTTCCAGACCCTTCGCGGCGTCGATCAGCATCACCGCGGCATCCACCGCCGTCAGGACCCGGTAGGTGTCCTCGGAGAAATCGGAGTGGCCCGGAGTGTCGACGAGATTGATCACATTGTCGATATCGGAGCCCGCGGCCCGGTAGTTGAACTGCAGCGCGGTGGAGCTCACCGAGATACCGCGCGCCTTCTCCATCTCCATCCAGTCCGAGACGGTGGATTTGCGGCCCGCCTTACCGTGGATGGCACCGGCCTCGGAGATCTTGCGGGCATGCAGCGCGAGCGCTTCGGTGAGCGTCGATTTACCTGCGTCGGGATGCGAGATCACGGCGAAGGTGCGGCGCCGCGACACCTCGCCGGCCAATCCGCGCGCGGCGGAGCCCTCGGTGGAGGCGGTCAACGGAGGAAACCTTTCGCGGGGAGATCGGGAACAACCGTCCAGGTTACGTGATGGCGCGACCGGAGCCGATGCCCGGTCAACGCTGCGGTCCCGGGACCCGGCCTCCAGCGCCGAGTGCAGCGAGGCCCTGTGCGGTTTCGGCCCGCAAACCCGCGCGCCGGTAATCACAGCCCCTCCCGATTCCGGACTTTCAGGGCCGCTGGGTTACAGTATTCGGGTTGTCTCGGCGAGGGTTCGCAATCTTGCGGCACCGTGATCGGCGCGGCGCGGCTTCCGGCCGCTTGCGTTCGGTCTTCGCCTGACGAGCAGACCACCTGACCAGGGGCGCGATTTCCCTGGCAACCGCCCATAAGCCCGGTAGAGCCCGTAGGAGTTATCTAGTCATGTCCGACGTCAACCTTCTCGAAGCGAAGATCCGCACCGAGTTCGGCAAGGGTGCCGCGCGCCGCACCCGCCGCGCGGGCAACGTTCCGGCGGTCCTGTACGGGCATCAGTCCGATCCGCAGCATCTGTCGCTGAATGCGCTGTCGTTCGCCGCCATCCTGCGCCAGCACGGCACCAACGCGGTGCTGAACCTGGACATCGACGGTAAAAAGCAGCTGGCGCTGACCAAATCGGTCGTGGTGCACCCGATCCACCGTTACATCGAGCACGCCGATCTGCTGATCGTGCGGCGTGGTGAAGCGGTTACCGCCGATGTGCCGATCAACCTGACCGGTGAGGCCGCCGCGGGCACCCTGGTGACCCAGGAGGTCACCACTGTTTCCGTTTCCGCCGATGCCCTGAACATCCCCGAATCGATCGACGTTTCGATCTTCAACGCCGAGGCCGGCACTCAGATCACCGCCGGTGCGATCGAACTGCCCAAGGGTGTCAGCCTGGCCGGCGATCCCGAGGCGCTGCTGGTCAACATTGTCGAGGCCCGCGCCACCGCCGAGCCGGAGGCCGAGGGCGAGGCCGCCGAGGGCGAAACCGCCGAATAGGACGGGGTCACCTTCCACGATGGCCGATACCGTGCCGGCGCTCGTCGTCGGTCTGGGCAATCCGGGTCCCGAGTACGAACGCACCCGGCACAACGTGGGTTTTCTGGTCGCCGATTCGCTCGCGGAGCGGATCGGCGGCCGTTTCGCCGTCCACAAGAAGTCGGGCACCGACCTGTTGCAGGCCCGGCTGGACGGGCGGCAGGTGCTGATCGCGAAACCGCGGTCGTATATGAACCTGTCGGGGCGGCCGGTATCGGCATTGGCCCGCTTCTTCTCCGTGCCGCCCACTGACGTGATCGTCGTGCACGACGAGCTGGATCTGCCGTTCGGCGCGGTCCGGTTGAAACGCGGTGGCGGCGAGGGCGGCCACAACGGGCTCCGCTCGATTTCCGGCGCCCTGACCACCAAGGACTATCTGCGTACCCGCATCGGGATCGGCCGCCCGCCCGGCCGCCAGGATCCGGCCGATTTCGTGCTCAAACCGTTCGCGTCGGCCGAGCGTAAAGAGCTGCCCGTGGTGGTCGAGCAGGCGGCCGACGCGGTCGAACTGCTGCTGCGGGTGGGTTTGGAAACCGCGCAGAACCAGCTGCACTGACGCCTGGACTCCGATGATTGATCGCCGCGTCAGGCCGATACTCTACGTAACACATTTTGTGTTACGCTCGATTTCATGGGAACGCTCAACGTACGTACCGATGAGGCAATGGAAACCGCGTTGGCCGAACTGACGTCCGGCACCAATCGGAGCCGGACGGAAGCGGTTCGTTACGCACTCTTGCACACGTACAAGGAACTCATCCTGCAACAGGCGTCTGCCGATGCGGAACGCCTCGCCGAAGATCTGGATGATCAGGCCGAGATGCTGGCCATTCAGCGGTTTATGGGTGTGGCGTGATCCTTCGGGGGGCGATCTACGAAATCAAGGGAATACCGGGAGCCCGGGGGCACGAACAGCAGGGGCGCCGGTACGCGGTCATCGTCCAGTCGGACCGCTTTTCTTCCAGTGCGATCATCGTCGCCTTGACGTCGGGCAGTGCCGGGCCCGCGATCTACCGGCCCGAGATCGAACTCGACGGCACTCGCACCCGCATACTTGCCGATCAGATCTACACTGTCGCGCCGGAACGGTTGGGCGACTTCAAAGGCAGCCTCGATGGTAGAGAACTCACCGAATTGGACCGCGCCCTGATGCTGAAGCTCGGCCTCTTCTGAACGCCACGGTCAGACGCGGGCGGCGAGGGTCAGGGCGAAACGATCGTCGGGGTCTGTCCAGGTGTGCTCCGATACGAAGCCCGCGGCGCGGAGTTCGCTGTCCAGGCCGGTGGGACGGAATTTCGCGGAGATTTCGGTGCGTAGCTCTTCACCGCGGGCGAATTGCACGGTGAGGTCCAGGTCGGCCACGGTGACCTCCATATCCGCGGTGGCCACCAATCGCATTTCTATCCATTCGTTTTTCGTATCCCAGTGCGCGATATGGTCGAACGCCGCGGGGTCGAAATCGGCTCCCAACCGAGTATTGAGGACGTGCAGCACATTTCGGTTGAATTCCGCGGTGATACCGGCGGCGTCGTCGTAGGCGGGGACCACGATCGACGGGTCCACCACCAATCCTGCACCGATCAGTAGCTGTTCCCCGGGTTCGAGCACATCACGAATACCGCCGAGAAATTCGGCGCGTTCCGCGGGCACCATATTGCCGAGTGTGCCGCCGAGGAAAGCGATCATCCGCCGCCCGCCGCGCGGCAGGGTTGCCAGGGTGTCGGTGAAATCGCTGACCACACCGTGCACGGCCAGGCCGGGGAACTCCAGCGCGACCTCCGCTGCGGAAGACCGCAGTGCCGATTCCGAAACATCCTGCGGCACATATGTTTTCAATGGCCCTTCGGCGGTGAGGGCAGTGAGTAGCAGGCGGGTCTTACTGGCCGAACCCGAACCCAGCTCGACCAGCACCTCCGCCTGCGCCGTCCGCGCGATCGCCCCCGCGACCTTCTCCAGTAGATCCCTTTCGGTGCGGGTGGGGTAGTACTCGGGCAGGGCCGTGATCTGCTCGAACAGATCACTACCGCGAGCATCGTAGAACCATTTGGGCGGCAGCCATTTCGGGCTGTCGGTGAGACCGCGCCGGGCGTCGGCGTGCAGGGCTGCCGTCAGGTCGGCGTCGGTGAGGTGGACTTCCACAGTGGGTTCGTTCACGATGGCAGACTCTCTGTCGCGGTGGCTCCGGCCGGCTCCAGTGGTTCGATATTCAGCCGGCCGGGTTCGGCATGGACGACCACACGGTCGGGTAGCGACTGCCACCGCGGATCGTCGTCGTACGGTTCGGAGGACAGGATCGCGAAATCGTCGGTGACCAGCGCCGACAGCGAGTGGTAGCAGGTGCTCGCCCAGAGCGCGCGCCCGTCGCCGATCAGCAGGTTCAATCGGGCGTCGGGCGCATGGTGCAGCACCGTGGTCACCAGCAGGCGCACGGCGGTGCCGGGGTCTTCGGCGAGACCCGCCGGGGTATCGGGGTCGAGCAGGCGGCGCAGCAGCACCCACAGCGCGGCGGAATCGGTGAGCGCTTCGGCTTCGAGTAGGTGGCTGGTTTCGTAGCGGCGGGTCAATCCCGTGCGGGTGGCGGCCACATCGAGATCGGACAGGACGGCGGTGAGCACCGGCCGCCAGTGCGGAATCACCCCGTTGTGGCTGAACGCCCACCGATCCCACAGGAACGGCGCGCACGCCGATCGCTGCACCGGCATCCCGACGGTGGCCGACCGGACACTGCCCAGGACGGCACGGGAGGTGAGCAGCGGAAGTACTTCCTCCACCGCGGGGTCGGTCCAGATCGGGTCGGGATTGCGGTAGTGGGTCACCGCCGCCGGGGCCGGACCCCACCAGGCGACCCCGAACCCGTCGGCATTGATGGTGCCGCCGCCACGCATATCCCGCGGCGCCCACGATTGGGTGCGCAGCGAATGCGGTCCGCGCAGCAGGAGCTCGCCCACCGATGCCGGTGGGCCCACATAACCCAGATGACGGCACATCATGCCTCCCGTGGGTCCAGGGTGCGGGCCAGCCGAAACCCCGAGAAGATCTGCCGGCGGATCGGATGATCCCAGTTGCGGAAGGTACCGCGGCAGGCGACCGGGTCGGTGCCGAACGAACCACCTCGCAGCACCCGGTAGTCGCCGCCGAAGAAGACCTCCGAATACTCGCGGTAGGGGAAGGCGCGGAACCCGGGATACGGGTGGAATCCCGAGGAGGTCCACTCCCAGACGTCGCCGATGAGCTGATGCACGCCCGCCGCCGACGCACCCGCCGGATAGGCGCCGATATCGGCCGGCTCCAGATGACGCTGACCCAGGTTGGCGGTGGCCGGGCCGGGCTCGGTATCGCCCCACGGGTAGGTGCGGGTGCGGCCGGTATCGGGGTCGTAGCGGGCGGCTTTCTCCCATTCGGCTTCGGTGGGCAGGCGTTTACCCGCCCACGTGGCGTAGGCCTGCGCTTCGAACCAGCACACGTGCACCACCGGCTGTTGCGGCCGGACCGGGCGGCGCACCCCGAATACGCGTCGCCACCACTGCCCGGCGGAATCACGTTCCCAGAATCCGGGCGCGGTGAGCTCGCCCTCGTGCCGATGCTCCCAGCCGCGCTCGGACCACAATTCCCGCCGGTCGTACCCGCCGTCGGCGATGAATTCCAGGTACTGCCCGTTGCTGACCGGGGCGGCGTCGATCGCGAAGGCGGGGACGTGCACGGGGTGGGCCGGGCGCTCGTTGTCCAGGGCCCACGGGTCGGTGGAGGTTCCCATGGTGAACTCGCCCGCCGGAATCAGGACTTCCCCGCGCACCGCGCTGTCGGCGACCGGTGGTGCCGCCGCGGACAGTACCGGGGGCCCGGCGCGCAACTGATGGGTGGCCAGCATGGTTTCGTCGTGCTGCTGTTCGTGCTGGGCGATCATGCCGAACACGAAACCGCCGTCGACCAGCTCGTCGCCCTGCAAGGGGCTGTGTTCGAGCACATCCCACACCTTTTCCCGCACGGTGTCCACGTATTCGCGGGCCTCGCCCGGATTCAGCAGCGGTAGGTGCGGACGGTCCGGCCGGGCATGTTCGAACGCGTCGTAGAGGTAGTCGATATCGGCGCGCACCGGGTCGCGGCCGCCGGCATCACGGACCAGCCACAGCTCCTCCTGATTGCCGATATGGGCGAGATCCCACACCAGCGGGCTCATCAGCCGGGAATGCTGTGCGACGAGTTCGGCCTCGTCCACGGAATCGGTGAGCGCAATGGTCCGCTGCCGGGCTCGCTGTAGCGTCGACGCGATATGTTCGCGCAGCCGCTCGGTACCGGATCGATCGGTGTAATGCTGGGTGGTCACGTAATCACTCCGCTCGACGGCAAGGTTCGGGTGTCCTCGGGGGCGTAGGCGCCACCCGCGGCAGCAAGGACTGCGGAGCGGGCCGGCGCCGAGCCTGCACGCTGCGCGCCGCCGGTGCTCATACCGTCCCCACCGGCTGTGCGCCGGCAGAGCACCGGCGCAGCGCTGCAAGCAGCTCCGGAGCGGGGGTTCGGCTGTGCGCTATGGCTGCTTCCAGCAGCGCGACCGCGGCGGCGCGTAGCTGTGGATCGGCGAGACCGTGGCGTGCGGCGTCCAGCCAGCGGCCCGCGGTGCCGGCCGCGGCGGCAGTGGCATCGGCGACGGCGGCCGGGGTGGACAGCAGGGCGTGCAGCACAGCTATCGGCACCTTCCAGCCGTCGCCGGGTTGGGCGTCGAGGTAGCGGACCTCGAAGTATCCGGCCGGGCGCACCGGCGGGAACAGGGTGGTGAGGTGGTATCGCAAATCGCCGATATCCGGCCGGCGCCCGATTTCGTCATCCAGACCGCCCGCGAGCCAATCGTCGAACGTGGCCCCATCGGGCGCCCGCCAGTCCGGACCCGTCTCGGCGCGGCGCACGCACAGCAGCGGCGCGTCCAGCGCCCAGCGCGCATAGCCGGTCACCGGATCCGTCCAGTCGGTGACCGGGGGACACGCGCGGGCGGGGTCCAGATGCAACCAGGTGCGCATACGTTGCGAGGCCCACTCGCCGGACGGGGCGCCGCGCAGAACGGGGGAGCATGCGAAAGCCGCCACCAGTGCCGGCCCGAGAGTGTGCAGGGCCGTCCAGCGGGCGGTGAGCTCGGCTCGGTCGGCGCCGATATCGACGCTGACCTGCGCGGCCGCGGTATTGCTCATCATCAGCCGGCCGAACGGGCCGATCCGGCCGAAATAGTGTTCCATGGCCTGATAGCGCGGAAGCCGTAACTGGCAGCGGGGTGCGCGAGCCGGGTCGGCGGCGGCGGAAACCATCCCGATCGACCGGGAACCGAGGAGTTCGTGCAGGCGCCGGTAGTCGGCGCCGAGGCGGGCGCACAGGTCGGCGGGGTCGGGGACGGCGATGCTGGAGAGTTCGATCTGCCCGCCGGGTTCGACGGTGACCCGGCTGCCGCCGGACAGCGGCTCGGCGGGGGAATCGGAGGCGATGGAGTGGGGTGCGTGCGGGCCGAGGGCCTGCGCGAGGAGAGCAGCGGTGGGACGGCGGCCGGTGAACGAACTCTGCCGCGAATTGCGGCTCGCTGCGGTACCGGGGCGATAGACGGTGAACCATTCGAGTTCGGCGCCGATGAGCATCGGCGGGCCCAGTTTGAAACAGACGCCGCCGAGATACGCTTCGGCCGCCGCGCGGCTGCTGAGCGCTGGGTGTGGGGATGAGTCTCTGGTCGAATCCGGATGTTCGAGGGTGACCGCCATACCAACCTCCATGGGGGTTTCTCGGTGGTGCGGTTTATGCGTGGAATCCAGCGTAGCGACGGGCGCAGACACATTTTGAGCGCGAACTTGTCACGGAATCGGCACTAGGGTCGGGGATATGGTCGATGAGCAGCGAGTACGCGCGGATACGCCCGGCGTCGGAAACGGCGCCGTTTTTCTGGACAGCGCGGGGTCCTCGCTCCCGCCGCGGGTGGTCACCGAAACCGTGATCGGTCATCTGCGCCGGGAGGCGGAGATCGGAGGTTACCGGGCCGCCAGCGAACGGCTCGACGACCTGGCGGGGGTCAAGACGGTGATCGGGGAGCTGATCAACGCGACCCCCGGCACCATCGCCCTCAGCGACAGCGCGACCCGCGCTTGGTCCGACTTCTTCTACGCGGTGCCGTTGCGCCCCGGCGACAGGATCCTCATCTCGGGCGCCGATTACGCCAGCAACGCCATCGCCGCGCTCCAGCGCGCCCGCGCCACCGGCGCCCGGGTGGAGCAGATCCCCGATGACGCCGAGGGCCGGATCGATATCGAAGCTCTCGACGCGATGATGGACGAACGGGTGCGGCTGGTTTCGCTGCTGCATGTGCCCACCAACGGTGGCCTGGTGAATCCGGTGGCCGCGGCCGCGCGGATCGCGCGAGCCGGTGGCGCACTGGTCGTACTCGATGCCTGCCAATCCGCCGGGCAGCTCCCCCTGGACGTCACCGAACTGGGCGTAGACGCGCTGTCCGCTACCGGACGGAAATGGTTGCGCGGCCCCCGCGGCACCGGGTTCCTCTATCTGCGACCCGAATTGGCGGCCTCGCTGGAACCCGGCCGGCTCGATCTGCACAGCGCCGCATGGATCGCCCCGGACGAATACCGGATGGCGCCGGACGCCTCCCGTTTCGAATTCTGGGAGCACGATGTGGCAGCCCGGCTCGGGTTGGGTGCGGCCGTACGCTATCTTCTCGATCTCGGACCCGACCAGGTCTATGCCGCGATCGCCGAGCGCGCCGATTATCTGCGGGGCGCGTTCGGCGACTTGCCGGGGGTGACGGTGCGGGATCTGGGTGTGGACCACAGTGGAATCGTTTCGTTCACCGTCGAGGGTGTTGCCCCTGTCGATGTGCGCGATCGCCTCCGGGACTCCGACATCACTGTGACGGTCAGCCATGCGGGTTCGACTCTGCTCGATATGTCGGCCCGCGGTCTGGATTCGGTGGTCCGTGCCTCCCCGCACTGCTTCGTCGGCTACGAGGAGATGGACCGTTTCGTCGCCGCCGTCGCAGCGTTGTAGCGGCGCCACCGTGCCCACTCACTGATTCGACAGGGCGGCAGCCTCGAGCAGAGAAGCGCGCGCAGGCGTGCGAGAGGTCCGGCGGTTTTCGGGAGCACGGTGCTGTCCACGATCACCGGTGTCATCGCACGCAAGGCGCGAAACTGCCGGCCGGGTAGGTGTGCCGCCGACACGATGATCACCGCGTCGGCGGCGGTCCGATCCAGCGTGGTGCGCAGTGTTGTGAGATGGTCCGCGCTGGGGTAGGCCGGGAGTTCGACCAGCCAGCGCAGCCGGTAGCCGTGGGCGATGGCGGTCAACCGGAGGCGGGCGGTGACGAATCCGCGGTAACTGCACAGATCGGTGCGGAGATAGCCGATAGCTGTCGGCTGGGCGCCGAGTGTGGAAGGGGAAATATCGCTGGTCCGGCCGGTTTCGTGATCGATCACCGAAAGACCTCGGGCGTCGCCGGTATCCACTGGTCCACTTCACCGCGGCGGTACCACCCGTAAGGGTGGACGATCATCAGGGCGCACCGCTCGAGCACGACCGGAGCGCGGAAGCCGATATGTTCCACGGTCGGTGTCACAATTGCGTCGCCGCCGAGTAGATCCGATTTCCGTAATGTCCACGGCAGCACATCCACACCGGATTCCAGCACCACCCGGGCAATGGCGAATCCGTGGGCGCGGGCGAAATCGCGGCATTCGGTTTCGAGATGCTGTTGTATTGCGCCACAAAGACTTTTGTTCAGGTATACGATCGCAACGGGCATGGCTCCGCCTTTCCTGAAGAGGCGATGGGATGCAGCCCGGCGCAGGGTCCGATAGGGAGTAGCGGCCGCGATCGGACCACCGGTTCCACAATGCTCCAGATTGTGGAACCGGTGTTACCCAATGGGTTTCGGGGGATTTCCTGCGCCGGGCGCGAAATCAGTAGACCGGAACAGTGCGCTTGGTGGAACCGCCTCGGTGGAGATTCCTGCCCTGATCGGCCCGGCATCCGTGCCGGGCCGCTTCCGGTAGCGCGTTCCGGGCCGGAGTGTTCCACAACGGAATTCGATAATTAGGAAAGGTAATAAGATGGCGGGTGGATCCACACTCCCGAAACGAGCACTCGGCCGCGAACTCCGCCGGCTGCGGGAACGCAGCGGCACCAACCAGGCCGCCGCGGCGCGCGCGATCGAGGTGAGCCCGCAGACGATCGGCCGCCTGGAAGACGGGCACGCCTCCCGGCCCACAACGTTGCAGATCAACGGGCTGTGCGACCGGTATGGAGCCTCGGACGAGGAACGCCGGTTCCTGCTGGATCTGCTACAGGATTCACGGACGGTGAAGCAGAACGGAGCCGGCTGGTGGAGGGCTTACACCGACCAGATCCCTGCGGATTTCAACCATTACCTTGCGCTGGAATCCGCAGCCTGTCATATCACTTCATGGCAGGTGACGCTTCTTCCAGGCTTGTTGCAGACCCCTGGATACCGGCGCGCACTTCTCTGGGCGGCTCATCCCGACTGGTCCACTGATGATGTCGAGCGCAGGATCGAACTCGCGACTACGCGCCAGGAACAGTTGATAGGCACCGGATGCCGTATGACAGTGCTGCTCTCGGAGGCTGTGCTGCGGCACGGTATCGGAGGCGCCGGAATCATGGCAGAGCAACTTCTGCATATGCGAGCGATGACCGAATTGCCGGCTTTCTCCCTCCGCGTCGTGCCTTTTATGGCGCGTAGTCCGATGGGGCTCATCGCCCGATCATTCGTACTCTTTCGATTCCCGGTTCCTTCGAATACGAAGATCGCGGAGCCACCGGTCGTGTATGTGGAGGGATTCGCTGGGAGTCTCTACCTCGAACGTGCAGGAGAGATCTCGTTGTATCAGGGCGCTCTCCGTGAGATCGAACGTGTAGCTTTGAACGAAGACGAGACCAGGGAGCTGGTCTCGGGTGTGGTGAAGGAGTTCGCGGGGTGAGCAACGATCCGGCCCGGAGCCAGTGGTTCAAGAGTTCGTACAGTGGGCCGGATCGAGACTGCGTCGAGGTTGCTCACCTTGCCAGGGGAGCTGTCGGTATCCGGGACAGCAAATGCCGGGCTGGGGCCGCGCTGTTGTTTGATGCCACCGCGTGGGATGAGTTCCTGGCCTGGGTACGGAACGGTCGACCGTGATCCGTCCGGTCCTCCGTCGGTGGGGGCCGGGCATACACGGCGGTGTACTGGCCACAACGCAAAGGATCAGCGCAACGGCCGAGGCAGCGAGCTCACTGACGTGGCCGGCGCTCGGCCTTCATAACAGGTCGTCTGCCAGGACCATGAGGTCGCCGGAATCGGGTGGAACCGCCGAGCCCGCTGGCGCGTCTTATAGTAATGGCGGGGCAATCCGCCGCATCAACACAGGGGAGATCCATGCGAACCGCCGACTTCGTCCGCGTCACGCTTGTCGCGGCGATCGCAGCGGCTTTGGCCACCGGGTGCGCATCGAGTACCGGGGGGACCGCCACTGATACCACCATGCCGACGCCCACTGAGGTCGTCGAGGTTTTCAACCCGTGCACCTCGCTGTCGGATCAGCTGTTGACCGAAATCGGATTGGATGCATCGACTGAGCGGGTGGTGACCGATGCGCCGGAGGGGGCAACCAGCTGGCGTGTTTGTGCCTGGGAGCAACCCGACGCGCTGGTCCGCGTCACTGTCATGTCCACATCACACACCCTCGACGATGCTCGTGCTAACGACAACTTGATCGACAAGGTCGAAACCACGGTTGGTCCCCGGGCCGCTCTTCAATCCAAGGATCGGGCCGAAACTCCCGGAAAGGCCTGCTACACATCCTTCGAAGCCGAGCAGGGCATGTTCGAGATCAAAGCGTCCTGGTTCGACGCGGACGACTGGACACGGGATATCTGCGAGATTTCCGGCGAGTACGCAGCGGAATTCGAACCGCATCTCCCGAAATAACCAACCGGCGGACCCAGGAAGACCCGGCGCATGAGTGACCAACTGGCACAGTGGCAGAACCTGAAACAGCAGGCAATCGAGGGTGCGGTGAGTATCGAATACGACCTCGGTTCGGACCTGCGTCGCGAGTGCGAAACTCTACTGACCGACTTACGGCGGTATCTTGATGACGCGACGAGTCTCGGGCGTTTATCGGGCTACGGCGGATTGCCGTCCGCGCTGGATATGCAGAAGAAGTTCGAGCTCAAGGCCACCGGCGGTGAGAACGACGATTCGGCGGTCGCCAGGCTCGAGGGGCTGATTGCGATTGCCGAAACCATGCGCGATACCTACGCCGCCATGATCGGAGAACTCACCGAAACCGATCAGCAGAACTCCTCCCAGACCACTGCCGCCGGGGAAGGGGTCCGCTGATGTCGCTAGGTTTTCTCACCGAGATCAATGACGCACTCAGCGCAATTGCCAACGGCATCCCCGAAATACTGAACAACTACAGCGAATCCACTGATAACCGGAACCGTGCCACCGATGCTGCGGGCGCGGCCGAACAGGAGTGGAGTGGTGACCGGGCCCATATCAACGGCGAACTGACCCGGGTCGGTCAAGGTTTCGACGGCGAGTACGCCCCGGCCACGGCAACCAAGGAGGCGTTCAAAACCTGGACCCATCAGCAGATCTGGGAGGGGTTGAACGGCACCGCTGAGCGTTCGGCTGTCGATTCCGCTGGTATCAATGCCGGTGCTGACGGCTGGCGGCGGCTCACCGAGGATCTGTTCAGCTCATTGGAGACCTTTGGTAAGAACGTGGACGCCTCCGTCACCGAGAAATGGGGCGGCCAGTCCGCGGCCGCCGCAATCGACGGTACGCGGGCATACACCGCGGAAGCGCAGAAGCTCGTGAAGACCTTCGAAATGGTCGCCAACGGTATCGATCTCATGCAGGGTTACCTCGCCCAGACCAAGATGTCGATCGTCCCGCCGGTCGAGGTGTCCGGGTTCGACGAATTCGTGGGGCATATACCCGGCAACGGTGTTATCAAGGCCGCAAAGCATCGCGCCAACGAAGCGCAGGCGCAGGCCCAGGATCTGATGATCGAGTTCTATCAGCCGGGTGTCACGGCAGTCGATACCAAAACCCCTGTGCTGCCCGTGACGAAAAGCCCAATCGGCGGGGGCCCGGGACCACAGCAGCCGGTCGGGCCCGGCGGAACGCAGAACCCCGCCGGTACCAACACGAACGGCAGCAACCCAGCCGGGACGAACCCGCCCGGCGCGAACCCGCAGGAACCGGCTGCTCCCGGCCAGGAGACCCCGCAGGGGGCCGGCCCCGCCGGTGCCGAAATTCCGTCGTCGACCACCCCGTCGACCACTACGACCCCGGCGAACACTGTGCCGCTGGAAGAGCCGGCCGGCCGGCCGAGCACTACCACGCCCGGATCACCGAGTACTACCTCCGGCGCCCCGATGCTCGGCGCCCCGGGTGGGCAACAGCCTCCCGGAGCCCCGGGCCGCACGGTCAGCGGTTCACCCGGCGCCCCGAATCAGGCCGGTGGGCCTGCGGCCCGTGCCGGTAGCCCGGTCGCGGCCACTCGCGGAATGTCCGGGATGCCCGGCATGATGGGTGCCGGTGGGCAACGCGGTCGCGGGGAAGACGACGACGATCACAAGATCCCCGACTATCTCGTGCAGGATCGTTCCACCGAACTGCTCGGTGATCAGCCCCGGGTGCTTCCGCCGGGCGGGGTGATCGGCGGATGAGCGAGTCGCGGCCGCGGGTGGGAGCGCAGCGCGACCACGGGGCGCCTTCCTGCGCAATGGATGCCACATGAGCGAATCCCGTTGGCAGTTGGGTGGTTACGATTTCACGCTGGCGCTCGAGGTGATGGGTCGCGACCGGTTGCCGTATCCGCTGGAGTACCTGCCGCCCCGGATGGAGCACGACGACGATTTCCAGCGTTTCCGGCAGCAGTGCGCACGCCGGTTGCAGCCAGTGTTCGGCGAACCGCTCTACCAGGCGCTCACCGTGCTCCTGGAACCGGAGATCCGGGTGGAAATCTACGGAGTGCACGGCCCGCAGCAGAACGCCGCGATCCGGATGCACGCCGGTGTCGTCGGCCGAACCGCTGTGCTGGCCACGCAGTTACCCGGGCCGGAACCGAAAACCGGTGGTGACATCGTCCTCACCCGGCTCCGCAGCAACGAGCTGGCCCCCCGCCTGGTCGCGGGGCTGCCCCGGGCCGCGACCGGCAGCCACCTTCCCCTCCGCGCCCGCCGCGCCGACCTGAACGCCCCCGTGTATTCCCGCCACCCGACGCAGCTCTCGCCCCTCGAAGATATGCAACGTTTCTTCCGCCGCCCCCGCGCCGGCACCGGCGAAATCACGGTCTACCCCGGATACACCATCGACACCCGCCCCACCGGCGACGGCTACGCCTTCCTCTGGCTCGACTACCCGGACGACGGCCGCTACCTACTCCACAACCACAACACCGACGATTTCACCGTCGCCCCGGGCCCTCCGGACGAAATCCTGCGCCAACTCCGCAGCAGCATGGACACCGCCTACCGGGCCCGAACCCGCACCTATCAGTGACGTCCGGAAACTCCGAGTAGTTGACGGTGTGCTGATCGGCAGGATCGAACCATGTCGTCAGGAGTGGTTTTCAACAGTGCTCACCGGTTTGATGCCCCTGCCGAGAGCCGCCTTGCCCATCGGGATGAGCTGGAAATCCGCGATCCTCACCTACGGCGAGCCAGCGCAGCGGCTGCAGGGCGAGTTGGATGTCCGGGACCGGGACGAACCCGCACCTCATGACCGGATGGTCACCTAGACGTTGGCCATGTGATCTGTGAAGACCTGAGCATCGACACAACACGTCAGCGTCGCGCGAGTCGGAGCCCTACCGAGGCGGTGAGGTGCCGCTGTGGCATCCAGTCTCAGGCCGCGTCCGGTTTTTCGAACCGTGCGACGAAGCGCAACTCCAGGGCGTACGCCAAACGTTCGAGCATGCCGATGGTCGGAGTACCGCCACCGGATTCGAGGCGCGAGACGTCCGGCTGATGCAGTCCCGCACGCTCGGCGACATCATTCTGGGTCAACCCGAGTTCCAGGCGTCGCTCACGTATCGCGTTTGCGAACTCGACGGCGAGCCGGGCTTCTTCTCGACCTGCCTCGTATTCCGCAGCGTTGAAGTCCGCGCGAGCGAAGCGCTCGCGCCGCAGATCATCCATGGACTCGTGTTCAGCCATCGCCGTTCACCTCTCTGTTGAAGCTGGATCGGGCGTGGGTATGTTCCGCCTCGCATACTTTGCGGAGCAGCTTCGCCCTGTCGACCTCGGCTGTCTCTCGCATCTTGGTTTTACGAAACACCGTCAGCAAGATCACTCGTCGGCCCGGCGCAAGCCAATATGTCACACGCATTTCCAGCGGGTGCAGGTGGAAACGCAGTTCTCGCAATTTGTCACCGAGGTTTCGCGACCAGGGCTCTCCGAGTGTCTCCGCTTGCTCCGCCAGTATGCCGACATATGTATCGACACGACCGAAATCCCGGTCCGGTAGGGAACGGAGCCAGTCGGCGACTTCCGGCTCGATCTCGACCGCATACAGCGACATGGTGTCCATCCTATATAGGAACAATCCTATATGGCAATGCACCGTTGTGTCGGCGGAGTCATCTCTGGAGCTGGAGCTTTTCGTTCGGGAGGCGAGGCCGAGGGGATGATACGGAATCAGAGAACAGGTCACGCCAACGGCGTACCGACCCAGAGTGAGCCTGGATCGGTAATATCTCGCAGCTCACGAGGGGGTGGCGACGAGAACGACGCGTCAGGAAGAAGCTCCGTACAGCCGAGGTCGTACCTCGAAGTCGCCGCGATAGCCCTACCGTCCGATCGACCAGCTGGATCATCAGCGCTGTGGATCCATGTGCACCTCCGGCCTGAACGGTTAGGCCGCGGATCCGTCGGCATCGGACCGCCACACCGGGTGATTCTTGGTGACTTGCCGGGTCTGGCAGTGATGCGCGGCCCGTTTCGCGTCGCGATCCCGTCGAGGCGATGACACGCTGCGCGGCCGCGCCGTCACCGGACAGATCCAGCTGTACGACGCCGGGACGGTACGGAACCTGGTTACTCCTGTGTGGATCGTGGTCCGGATACCGGGCCACCCCGTCGCGCCCGGACACCCTGTGGGTGCGGGGGCGACGGGGAGCCCGATGTCCGCAGCACGTCAGCCGATGATGTCGGAGCAGGCGAAGGTGATGTCGAACTTCGCGGTGGCCGGGCCGGCCATCGGGTTCGCCATATCGGGTGCGCTGATCCCCTCACCGGTGACGGTGTAGGTGTCACCGTCCTTGCTGACCTGCGCCGAACCGCCCGGCTGACCGTTGCCGTAACCGACGGCGTACGGCATTCCGTCGGACCCGCCCTGGCTGCCCGCGATCGCCACGGCCTGCACTGTGGTGTCGTCGACGATGCTCGCGCTGACACTCAACTGGCCGTACTGTTCGTTGGCGGTATCGGTGAGCGCCAGCGCCAGCGTGTTGCCCTCCTTCGCGCAGGTGGTGTCGAAATCGGCGGTGAGGGCCTTCCCGTCGACCAGAGCCTTCGAATCCCCGCCGGCTTCGCCTGCCGGGGCGGCGGACTCCGTGGCCGGGGCATCGGCGACCGTGGTGGCCGTACTGCTCGCGGCATCGTCACCGCAGGCGGAGGTCAGCGCGATGGTGGAGGCGGCGAGGACGGCGGCGCCGATACGGAAGAGCATGGTGTTCATGGTGGATCCTGTTCTCTCGGTGTCGCGGCTCGATCGGCCGCCCGAGAGCAAAGTTAGGAACCCGCGCTCACCTACCGATCCCAACTTTCGCCGCCGCGCACCGCCCTGAACTCCGATAACCTGGGCTCATGCGACGACCGCGGGCCATGGTGCTCGATGAGGTGTGGCGCGGTCTCGAGGGTGTGCAGGCGTTGAGCGGGCCCCAGGGCGGGCCGCTGCGCCGCACCGTGAAACTGATACTGGACCCGCTCGTGATCCGGCCGGTCCAGTATCCGAGCTGCGCGGGCGCGGTCCTGTCCGCCGACGGAGCGGCCCTGCTGGCGGCCCGGATCCACGACCACGCCGATACGCTGCGGGCAGCGGCTGCCTGGTTCACGCTCCTCAAACAGGTCCGGCGTGAGCTGCGGATTACCGAGGGCAACGCCCAAGACCTGTACTTCCAGCGCAGTTTCGAACTCGCCGCCACCCGCGGCCGTCCCGACCCGCAGCGCGACCGGTTACGCGCCGAGGCCGTGCTGCGGGAGGTCCACGGCTTCACCGCCGGTCGAACCACCCAGGCGTTGAAGGACCATCTCACCGATCCCGTGCGGGCCGCCGAACTGGACCGGCTGCTGGAAGCGGCATGGGCCGGCCGGCCGGCGCCGCCGCCGGTCGCGCCTGAATACAGCGGCGAACTACGGCAACTCCTGGAGTTCGCGGTCGCGACCCGGTTGGAAGGCGATACTGCACCCGGACGGCTGTTGTGGCAACGGCTGATCGATACGCGCACCGGAACGCATACGGGTATCGAGTTGTGGCTGGAGAGCGGTGATCGCTCGGCGGTGGGCGCGGGCGGCGCGGCACGCGAGAACACTCGGGTCGGCTCTGTTACCGAGCCGACCGCTGCACCCGTGCAGCGCATCGGCGTGCGTGAGTCGGGCGTGCGTGAGTCGGGCGTGCGTGAGTCGGGCGTGCGTGAGTCGGGCCGAGTGGGCAGGGCTGCCGTCGCATCCGATTCGCGGTATGACGCGAATGTGCTCGGGCTCACCGAAAACCCTGTTCCGTGCCGTCCCGAGCTGGGTTCGTCGGCCTCGACCGCGGCGCTGGGCCTGCCGTTCGACCGCACCGTTTACGAGCGGGTATTCACGGTCCTCCAGGTGTCGACCGAACGCGCCGACCTGCCACCGATTCCCGAACTGGTGACCGCCGAGATCACCAGAAGCTGCGCGCCCTGGGCACTGCTCGGCGAATCCTTGCGGGTCACCGCCGCGATGGGCGTGGAGCTGGCGCTCGGGCTGACACCGATCACCACATCGGCGGGCCCGCAGTCCTCGGCGGGCGGGGTACCGGAAACGGCCGCCCACCGCCTGATCAACAGTCGGTGGCAGCGGGAGGCCTACGTCCTACAGGCGCGGCGGCTGGCGATCCACCCCGTCACCGGCGACGGTGATCCACTCGCCGCGATCGCGGCCGAACTGCGTACCCCGTGGCGGCCCTACCTGCGGAGGCTGTGGGTTCGGTTGCACGGGCGCGATGTGCGGGAACTGCCGGTCGCCGAGCCGGACGAACTCTGGGACCTGCTGGACGGAATCGCCCGGTCGGTGGTGCTCGATCACCGCACCCGTGTCCGCAAGGTTCTGAGCACGCAGGCGTCCGGATCCGGCTCGGCGATGGCCGAATCGAGGGCTGTCTGATGGTCGATATGGTGCGTATCCGGCGATCAGCACCGGATTTGTGGCTCATCGGCCCACCCGCAGCTCCCGGCACGGCCGATTCCGAACCGGGCGTCGATACGGCGGTCCTCGAGGTCGCGGGCGGTCATCTCACCTGGAGCCTGACGGCGGGGCAGCGAGTTCCGGCGGCGACCCTGCACGATCTCGACACCGCGCAGGAATGGCTGTGGGCGCTCTACGGCGCCGAGGTCGCACTCGCCGCCGACGCGTACACCGAGCCGGTCGATAGTGCTGCCGGGCCCGGAAACCCCGATCTCGCGTCGGCGGTTCGCCGGCTCGCCTACGCCCACTGGGCGGCGCACTGGTGGCCTGCCTCGACCGTCGACGATATCGCCGCACTGGACCCGGCACTGCTGGGCAGCGAGATAGCCGAGCTGACGGAGTTCTGCGAAAGTGTGGTCGACGGCGCGGACTCTGCGCCGGTCACCGGCATCGAAGAGATTTCTGCCGGCCGCACCGGCGATCGAGACATCGGCTGGGACACGGGAGCAGGCGAGTGGGCCACAGGACGTGCCGACGAGTACGCACTTGCCGCAGGGCCGAACCCATCCACCCGGGGGGCGGACCTCGTGCTCGAGCGCGGTACGGGCGGCTGGGATTGGCGGTATTGCCCGGCCGGCGTGGTCGATGCGTCCGAGCGTGCCGTGTCGTGGGAGTTGTTCCGGGCGGCGAGCAGCACAGTTGTCCGGGTGCGCGCGGTCGCCGCCGCCGGAGTCCCGGCGGATCTGCCCGGCTACCTGCGACCCCACGCCCTGATTCATACGCCGGCCGGATTCCTCGACATCGCCTTGGAATTCAGCGGTGACGCCTGGTCGGGCGAGGCCGCGGAACCGGCGGATTCGGTGCGGGGCATCGAGATCTATGTGCCGGGTGTGGGGCCCAGCGCGCCGGCCGGTGCTGCCGCGCACCGAATTCCGGATGCGGCAGCCGATGCGGAGCAGCGACGGAGGGTGCGGGAGCTGGCGCGCACCAGGCTCCGGCTGGCCGCGACCTGGTCCGGGGCGGTTTCGCCCGGCGCCGCCGGACACCCCGCAACTGGTGAATCCGGCTACTCCGCCGCGCCGCCGACCGTTCACCCGCTCGCCGATATCGCGCCGCTGGAATCGGAAATAGCTGCGGCAGTGGAGGATTCGGATTTCTGAGATGAGCGGAACCGAGAATCAGCCGCCCGGCCTGGAACTCCTGTACGAGGGTGCCGCCGCGCACGAGCGCGGCGATCTCACCGAGGCGCTGCGCATTTTCGAGCACGCCGTGGACACCACTACCGACGGTGTCCGGACCAGCGCTCTTGTCAACGTCGCCAGTATGTACGACGAACTCGGCGACCACGAGGGCGCCGTGGCCCGATACCGGGCAGCGCTCGGCGAGATCCCCGGTGATGCCGTCGAGAAGCGGGCCTCTGCACTGATCAACTATTCGCAGGCCCTGCAACACCTCGGCGCCCTGGACGAGGCGCAGGAAGCGCTGGAACAAGCCCGCACGCTGCTCGCCGACGCGGACGAGCTCGGCGTCCTGCGCGTATCGTGCCTGATCTCATTGGGCGCGGTGGCGACCCACCGCGCCCAATGGAGCCGTGCGATCGATATCGCCACCGAATCCCTGAACGCCGCGCTTCGGTTCGCTCCCGAGCTGGCCGGTTATCCGTTGATGAACCTGGCCGGCACCTACTTCGAAACCGGCCGCCGCGATCTCGGCGTGGATTTCGCGCGGCAGGCACTGACGGCGTTCACCGAGGCCGGAAACCACAGCGCCCTCGCCGACACCCAGCAGAACCTGGCCCAGATATTCCTGCGCCTGGACCGGCTCGACGAGGCCGAGGAATTCGCCGAGGCCAGCCAGCGATATTACGAGCGGACCGGACAGGCGCACCGGGCGGGAATCGGCTGGAAGATCCGCGGTTTCCTCGCCGAACGCCGCGGCGACCTCGACCGCGCGCAGGAATGGTATCGACGCAGTCTCGACCATTTCCAGGCCACCGGTGCGATGCTCGACGTTGCCGCGCTGCAATGCCGTTTGGCGACCATCGAATTCGCGTACGGCAGGGTCGGTGCGGGACAACTTCTCCTGGACGGCTCCTTCGCCATCTATGCGGAGCGCGGACTCGGTGCCGAATGCGCCAAACTCGACTACTGGCATGCGGTGCTGCTGGAGATGGTGATCGACGATTTGGAAGAACCGGCCCCGGAGCTGGCGGTTCTCGGGCGGGATCTGTCGGTTACGGCCGCGATCGCCATCGACGCCGTCCGCTACACCTTGCCGAGCGGGAGCCGGCGCGAACAATGGCACCGGGAAGTAGCGGAACCCGCGATGCGTCTGGCGTTCCGCTTCGCCCAGCTCTGCCAGGACGGTTCGCTGCTCGCCGATCTGATCGAAACACGTTGTGCAGGAACCACATTGGATATCGATCGGGCGCAGCCCGTCGAAGGTCCGCAGTTCCCGCTGGACACCCCGGATCCGCCCGCCGCCACGGAATTGCCCGGACCCTTGCAGTTGGGTGCCGCACTGGCCCAGGTAGCCGCATCCGCGGGCCTGCCTGTCGCGCCGCCGCCGCGGCTCCTGGTCGAACCCGGCGCCCGGATCGCGCTCGCCGACTATATCGAGGCGGCCGAACACCGCTACGGCGGCCGATTCCGGGAGGATCGGGTGATCCCGGCATGAAAAAAGGACACGGCCGGCACGGTGAACCCCGCGGCGGCGATTGCCGAGCACACCACAGCGATCGTGGGGAGGCACTACGGCGGGGCAGCGGCCGATACGGCCACGCGGCGGGCGGAGGATCCGATGAGTGACCGGCCGACCGTGGTGGTCCGGATGGCCGATGCGGGCGATGTCTACATGTCCTGGCGGTGGACAGACGGATCGGCGCTGCCGGGCGTGGCCGTGCTGCCCGGCGACGATATCGACGCGGCCGTCCGCAACCTGTCCGCGGCGCTGCCCGCCCCCGAAGTAGCCGGTGGTCTCGAGAAAGCGCTCACCGCCGGGGCGTTCGCCGCGCCCGGTACCGAGTACGAGCTTGCCCGCGATCTGTCCCGCGCGCTGCTGCCCTACGATCTGGCCGCCCGCTTGTACGAGCTGTATCAGCGTGGTGTGCGCCCGCATATCCGGTTACAGCCCTCGCCGCGGGTCGCGCAGGTGCCGTGGGAGATCATCGCCCCGGCCCCGGACGTCCGTTTGATCGATATCGCCGATATCAGCCTGCTCGTCCCGGCCGGAATCGTGCACGCACCGGTGCGGGTGCCGCGGTCGTGGCCGTCCTCGCGTGACCTGCCGGTGGTCGCGGTACTCGACCCCCGGGTTCCCGGGTTCCGCGCCGATTCCGCTCTCGGTTCGGTCCTGGGCCGGATGGACCGGCCGACACCGCTCACCGCCCGCATCGCCGACCACCTCGCCGCCGGCCGGTTGCGCCCCCTCGCCTCCGGGCCGTCGGCCGTTTTCCGCCGCACCGACCTCGACCGCACCTGGCTTTCCGAAACTCTGCGCGCCGGCGCGTCCCGGTTGATCTACGTCGGGCATGTCACCGCCGCGTCCCCGGAATCGGGGCAGAGCGAGAACACCGAACTGCACCTGGCCTGTTCCGCCGAGGCCGTGGGTTTCGCCGAACCGCAACGCGACCACCGCCCGCTTTCGGCGAAGGACCTCCTGCTCGGCACCTACACCTTGGAACCGGATCCCGTTGCCGGCAACGAACTCTGGCCGATACCCGCCCGGGTCGCTCTGATCGCCTGCGAAAGTGGCGGCGACCTGCGTTTCACCGAAGCGCTCGGTTTGATCGCCGCCATGGTCACCGGCGGGGCGGAACTGGTCACCGCCACCCGCTGGCCCCTCCCGACCGACCTCGCCTTCCAGCGCTTCGGCGCTGCCCCTCGAGCCGCTCCGCTTCAGGACACGATCTGCGCCGTGGACTCGGCCCACGACACCGCGGATCCGGTCCCCGCGCTCACCGCCTGGCAGCGCGAGAGGTTACAGCTCTGGCGTTCGACGGGTGCCCTCGAATACTCGCCCCTGTTGTGGTCATCCTTCGCGACCTTCACCACCTGACAGCCGGTCGGGTGAGCCGGCCGGACGGGGCCGCCGGGAGCATTGCCCTCGGCGGCCGCAGGATCTGTCGCGCCGGTAGGCCCTTCGTCCGGTGGCCGCGAGTGGGCACCGGAGGTAGCCGGCGATCGGTGCCGGCCGGCTCAGGGCTGTAGGACATACCGGCCGCGGATACCGCCCTGCGCGACCGCCCGGTGGGCGTCGGCGACTCGGTCCAGCGGGACGACGGAATGAACACGTGCCGGAAGCCGTCCGGTCGCCGTATCCTGCAGCAACCCGGCCAGCCGTTCGCCGTCGGGGCGCACCGATACCGCGCGCACGGTGATGCCGCGCTCGGCGACCGGTTCGCCACCCGGCCGGACACCGACCAGCAGACCGCCGTCGCGGACCAGGGGCACAGCTTTCTCCTGGAAGACAGCGGTATCGGCCACCGCATCCCAGCCCGGTATCGCCGTTGCCGTGAAATCCGCCCCGAGGCCGCGGACGAACTCCTCGTCCCGTGGCCGGGCCAGTCCGGTGACCTTCCAGCCGCGGTCCTGCGCCAGCGTGACCACATACCCGCCGACCGCGCCCGCCGCCCCGGTCACCAGCAGGCTGCGCTCGCGGCCCTCGCCGAGCAGATCCACCAGCTGCGCCGCGGTCAGGCCGTTGAGCGGGACCGTTGCCGCCGCCGTCAGCTCGAGTTCGTCGGGCACGACCGCGATATCGGCCGCCGGCACGACCAGTTGTTCGGCGTAGGTGCCGAAATCGCGATCGAATCCGTCGACCGTGCCCGCGACCCGGCTGCCGACAGCTATGTCCACATCCGGGCCGACGGCCTCGACGATGCCTGCGAAATCGGTGCCCAGGCCGGTGTGGCCGGGCTGGGTGATGAACCCCAGCTGATGGAAGACGCCGGCGGTGGTCGCGAGATCCACGGGATTGACGGAGGTACCGGCGATCGCGACCCGAACCCGGCCCGGTCCCGGTTCCACGACGGGAACGTCGATGAATTCGATCGAATCGGGACCACCCGGAGTGCGGACGACTGCGGTGCGGAATGTGGCGGACATTGCGTCTCCTCTGGATTGATCGGTGTTGTTACTCCAGAATGGAGAGGTAACTCTCCAGTAGGAAGTAGGCACTCCGAAGTGCGTAACTCACCGGCAAGTAGGAAGGTGTGGTCATGGCGACGATGACGGCGGCCCAGCAGCGGGCCCAGCAGAAGGCCGTTTACGACGCATTCTTCGCGGACTGCCCGAGCCGGCAGCTACTCGAACGGATCTCCGGCAAATGGGTGGCGCTGGTGCTCGCGGCACTCGGCAGCGACGGCCCCCACCCGGCGGGACAGTGCGCAGGCGAACCCCGGGCCATGCGATACTCCGAATTGTCCCGGCGGCTGGCCGGCGTCAGCCAGAAGATGCTCACCCAGACACTGCGCTCCCTGGAACGCGACGGCCTGGTGACCCGCACGGTGACCCCGACCGTGCCGGTCACCGTCACCTACGAGCTGACCGATCTGGGCCTCTCACTGCACCAGGTGATCCGCGGTATCAAGGTGTGGGCAGAAGCCCATATGGACGAGGTTCAGGACCACCGGGTCCGGTTCGACAGCGAATCCCCCGAACTCGCAGGGGCGCCCGCTAGATGATCGCCGGCCGGGACGCCCGTGCGGCAAGGCTCGGCGGCTGTTACCGGGGCGGGCGCAGTTCCCGCATCGCCCGGCAGATGGTCGCGTGAACCGTCGACTCTCCGGTCTCCGCGTCGGGATCCCAGGACGGTTCGGGCGCCCCCTCGATCGCCGGCCCGAACAACCACCACACATTGCTCCACGGATCGATGAATCGCGCCAGCGAAGCCGCACCGTAGAACGGCGTCGTCTCGGTGATCACCTGCGCCCCATGAGCTTTCGCCCGCCGCAAAACCTCGTCGCAGCCGGTGACATTCACCTGCAGCAGCGCGGGAGTGAACACCCAGTCGGGTTTGGAATCCGCAATCATCAGGCACGAATCACCGATCCGCACCTCGGCGTGGATCAGCAGCCCATCGGTATCGTCGGCATGCGCCTCCGGCGTCTCCCGGCCGTCGAAGACGTCGCCGAGGAATTCGATGAATCCCCGCGCCCCACCGGGTCCCTTGACGACTGCAAAGGGGTTGACGCTGCCGTATCCATTGCCGAGTCCTGAAGCAGGCGTGATCAGAGGTGATGTGGTCATGCCGAGAGCATCGCACCGCTTCCGGCCGATTCCTGTCCGCTATCGGTGTGCGCCCGCGTCGCTTTGCCCTGCCCCATAGCCCGGCCGGTCAGCGGCGAGGCGGCAACGGGATACGGGCGAGGTCGGTGGCGATCACGATCTTCCCGGCGAATTCGCGCCGCGCTTCGGCGAGGTGATCCTCCAGAGTGCGGTAGCGCTGGGAGAAATGGGTCAGCACCAAGGTTCCTACCCCGGCTTCTGCCGCGATGCGGGCCGCCTGGCCGGCGGTGAGATGGCCGTGCTCGGCGGCCAGGTGCGCGTCGTCGCCGCGGAAGGTTGCCTCGATGACGAGCATGTCGGCACCGGCAGCGAGTTCGCCGGCCGCCGGGCAGATACGAGTGTCCATCACGAACGCGAAGCTCTGACCGCGGCGGATCGTGCTGACGTCCGACAACCGGACGGTGCGGCCCTGCCAGGTGATTGCGCCCTCCCGCTGTAGCCTGCCGACGAGCGGACCGGAAAGCCCCAGGTCGGCAAGCCGGTCGGGCAGGATGGCGCGGTAATCGGGTTCGGTGACCCGGTAGCCGAATGCCTCGACCGGATGGTCGAGCCGGGCGGCCGTGAGTCGAAAGGGCGCACCGATGGCCGGCAGCGGACCCGGTTCGGTGATCGGGTGCGACCGGAGTTCAACGGTGCGGTGGTAAGCGGTGGCGTCGCACAGGTTGTCGAAATAGCGCCGGCCCGACGCCGGATAGTAGGCGTCGATCGGGTGCGGGACACGGTCCAGGTTGATCCGCTGCATCACTCCGGCCAGCCCGAGACTGTGATCACCGTGGAAGTGGGTTATCGCGATGCGGGTCAGGTCGGTCGCGGAGATCCCGGCGCGGATCATCTGCCGCTGCGTGCCCTCACCCGGGTCGAACAGGATCGCTTCGCCGCCCCACCGCAGCACATAGCCGTTGTGGTTACGCTGCGCAGTCGGCACTTGGCTGGCGGTGCCCAGAACCACCAGCTCCCGCTGCGACATCTACGCGCTCCGCTTCTCGGTCGCCGGCCGGTGGTGAATCTCGATTGGCATAGGCCGACCCTATCCGGGCACCAGCTCAGGCGCCGATACTCCTGTAGACGCACGAAGGCGCGCCCACCGGAACCCGGCGAGCCCGTCCGTCCAGGAGTCCTATCCCGCGGATTCGATGGGGACCACGTCCATTCCGGAGAGCGCCAACGCCAGGACCATTCCGATGATCAGGCATACGCCGGCCGCGATGGCTGCCCATTTCCCGAGGGATTCACCGCGAATATGCCCGATCACGCCGAGTGCTATACCGGCGAGGCCGAACACGAGCGGACAGAACAGCAGAGAGACCGCGGCGCAGACGAAACCGATGATGGACAGGACCTGCGGTCCGGAGCGTTCCGGCTCCTGGGTGGCGCCATAGGGCTGGTACTGCTGCTGCGGATAGGCGGGATAGCCGCCCGGTTGTCCGCTGCCCCAGCCCTGCTGCCCGCCCCAGCCGGGCTGCCCGGGTTGTTCCTGACCCCAAGGCTGCTGTCCGGGTTGGTCGGTACCCCAGCCCTGTTGCCCGGGTTGTTCCTGACCCCAAGGCTGCTGACCGGGTTGATGGGCACCCCAGCCGGCCTGGCCGCCACTCCAGCCCTGTTGGCCGGGCTGCCCGGCACCCCAGCCTTGCTGTCCGGGCCGGTCGGCGCCCTGGCCGGGTTGCTCACCGGGCGGGGGGCCCCAACCGGAGCGATCTCCCGGCTGGTCGGGTCGGCTGCCGTATGCGCCCGGCGGCGGATAGGGAGTGCCGCCGGCCTGGGGATAACCGGGCTGACCAGGTGACTGAGGCTGCCAGGCCTGGCCCGGCTCCCGCTCCTCGGGCTGCGCGGACCACGCCTGCGGTGGGACCTCGCCCATCGGCCGGTGGCCCGGCTGCTGTTCGGGCGAACCCGGCTGCCACCCGTGGGTGTAGGCCGCGGTTCCTTTGTCCACCGGCGGTGCCGCGGAGCCGGGTTCACCTGGATGCTCGGACTGTCCGGGCAACATTCGGGTGGGATTGTCGTCGGCGGGGCTGCTCACCCCGGGCGCGGGGCTCTCCGGTCCGGACTCGGTGCCGGTGCGGCCCGACTCGCGGTGCAGGATCTTCGGGAGATATTCGGTGGGTGGGTCGTCGGCAGATCTCGGCGTTGGTTCGTCCGGAGTTTCAGGAGGCCGGCTGCTGGACTCTTGCTCGCCGGGGCGGGGTGCGCCGGTCTCCGGGTCCCTGTCCACGGGCGGCTCGCCGCGCTGTGGTGCCGGCCCATCGTGAGAGTGCGGTGGCTGGTCGTGGGGGTGTGGCGTCTCGCCGGAGTCTCGTGGCGTCTCGCCGGGATTGCGCGGGTCCTGCGGTGTGCTCATCACGTCTCCTCGGTCGTCTCGTCGAGGGCTCGTAGTCGGTACCGCGGTGTTGGGGCGTGTCAGTCTTCGGGTTCGTCCTCGATATGGATGGCGGCGACCTCGGCGGGGCGGTTATCCGCGCCGGAGCGGTCACGGCGGCCCGATTCCTCGGCCAGCTCTTCTGTGATGCCCAGCCGGTCGTCGTCGCTTTCCCGGTCGCGGATTCGCAGGTCGTTCGGCGGGTCCTCGATATTGCGTTCATAGGCGCGGACCTCGTCCAACTGGTCGTCGTCGCCCATATCGGGCTCTCGTGGTTCGCGATCCATACCACCCAGTATGCGCTGCTGCGAGGCTACGTCGAGAGACCGCGACCAGTCATGGCGAGCCATCCGCAGGGATGGGACGCGCCGACCCGAAGCGCACGATGCGATCACCGGCAGGACCGTGCGGCTCGAAGGATGAATGGGGGGCGACTGCTCCCGAGTACGGCCGCGGGGTGGGCCCCCGCAGAAATGCGACAACCCCGGACCGGGCGGCGGTCCGGGGTTCTCGTCACAGATTTCAGGCGTTGCCGTTGAACAGCCCGGTCACCGAACCGTTCTCGAACACCTCGCGGATCGTGCGAGCCAGCAGCGGCGCGATGGACAGCACCGTGAGCTGCGGGAACTTCTTGTCCTCGGTGATCGGCAGGGTATTGGTGACCACTACCTCCTTGGCGCCGCAGGAGGCCAGCCGCTCGGCGGCGGGGGCGCTCAGCACGCCGTGCGTCGCGGCGATCACCACATCGCCGGCGCCGGCTTCCTTCAGCACATTCACCGCGCCGGCGATGGTGCCGCCGGTGTCGATCATATCGTCGATCAGGATGCAGGTTCGGCCCTCGACCTCACCGACCACGCGGTTGGACTTCACCTGGTTGGGAACCAGCGGATCGCGGGTTTTGTGAATGAACGCCAGCGGCGCCCCGTCCAGCGAATCCGCCCATTTCTCCGCCACCCGGACACGGCCGGAATCGGGGGAGACGACCGTGATGTTGTTCAGGCTGTAGTTGTTGCGGATGTGCTCCGCGAGTTGCAGCTGGGCGTGCATATGGTCGACGGGGCCGTCGAAGAAGCCCTGGATCTGATCGGTGTGCAGGTCGACCGTCACGATGCGGTCGGCACCGGCGGTCTTGAGCAGATCGGCCACGAGCCGGGCGGAGATCGGTTCGCGGCCGCGGTGCTTCTTGTCCTGGCGGGCGTAGGGGTAGAACGGCAGGATGGCGGTGATCCGCTTCGCCGAACCGCGCTTGAGCGCGTCGATCATGATGAGCTGCTCCATCAGCCACTGGTTCAGCGGCCCCGGGAAGCTCTGCAATACGAAGGCGTCGGAACCGCGTACCGACTCTTCGAAACGGACGAAGATTTCCCCGTTCGCGAAATCACGCGCGATCTGCGGGGTGACCTCGACGTCCAATTCCTTGGCCACCTGCTCGGCCAGTTCTGGGTGCGACCGTCCGGCGAAGAGCATCAGGTTCTTCTGGTTGTCGATCCATGACGCGGTCACTACTGGTTGCCATCCTTAAGCTTTGTTGCCCGATCCGGTAAATCATCGGCCGCGAGTGCCTTCGCCGCCGCATTCGCTGCAGCAGTACCTGGACGTTTCCGCTGCACCCAGTTTTCGATATTGCGCTGAGTACCCCCGGACACGGCAAGCGCGCCCGGCGGGACGTCTTCCCGCAGCACAGTACCCGCTCCGGTATACGCTCCGTCACCCACGGTCACCGGTGCGACGAACATCGTATCGCTGCCGGTGCGGACATGGGAACCGACGACCGTACGGTGCTTGTCTACCCCGTCGTAGTTCACGAAAACACTGGATGCTCCGATGTTGCTGTGCTCACCGATGGTGGCATCGCCGATATAGGTGAGATGCGGAACCTTGGTGTGCCTGCCGATATCGACATTCTTGGTCTCGACGAATGCGCCGATTTTGCCCGATTCGCCCAGAACGGTGCCCGGTCGCAGAAAACTGAACGGTCCTACGGTCGCATTCGCGTCGACTTTCGCGCCTTCGCCGTGTGTGCGGATCACCCGGGCGGCGTCACCGATGATCGAATTGGTGAGCGTGGTGTCCGGGCCGATTTCCGCGTCCTCGCCGATCACCGTCGTCCCCAGCAATTGGACCCCGGGGCGGAGGACGGTATCGCGGCCGATCCGGACATCGGTATCGATCCATGTGGACGCCGGGTCGACGATCGTCACCCCGGCCCGCATATGGCGTTCCACGATGTAGCGGTTGAGCGTGCGCGCCGCCGCGGCCAGCTGAACCCGGTCGTTGACACCGGTGACCTTGGCCGAATCCACCAGCCGGGCGCCCTGCACGGGATAGCCGGCCTCACGGGCGAGTTTCAGGACATCGGTCAGATACAGCTCGTGCTGCGCATTGGCGGTGGACAACCGGCCGAGCATGGTGCGCAGGACAGCGACATCGAAGGCGTATACACCGGAGTTCACCTCGGTGATGGCGGCCTGCTCCGGTGTCGCGTCGGCGTGCTCGACGATCTCGGCGACCTCGCCGTCGGCATCGCGGACGATGCGTCCGTAACCGTTCGGGTCGTCCGGAACGAAGGTGAGGACGGTGACCGCGGGCCGGTCGGGATAGCTGCGATGCTCGTCGAGCAGCGCGGAGAGGGTGTGGCCGTCCAGCAGCGGAACATCGCCGGAGGTGACGATCACGTCGCCGGTGAACTCGGCGGGCAGCCCCGTGAGGCCCACCTGCACGGCGTGCCCGGTGCCGAGCTGCTGTTCCTGCACGGCCGTGACGTTGGTGCGGCCGAGTTCGCGCGCCACACCCGCCGCCTCGGCACCGACCTGTTCCCGGTCGTGCCCGACAACGGTCACCAGATGGTGCGGATCGATGGTGTGCGCGGCGTACAGCGCATGCGCCAGCATGCTGCGCCCGGCCAGCGGATGCAGCACCTTGGGCTTCTTCGACCGCATTCTCGTACCGGCACCTGCGGCTAGCACGATGACGGCGGTCTGCTCCTGCATGAATCTCCCTCGGGCCGACGATGGTCGTCGTGCACGCGAGTTGCTCCGTCGCCAGGACTCGAACCTGCCCAGGTCGGATCGGGGCCGGGCGATGGGATTTCGTCGGGATTTCCCAGGCATACGAAGAGGCCGCTCGATGACGGCCTCTTGTCGCGCTGCACGGGGGATGAGCGTATCAGCCTTGGCGGGGGCCGGGCCCCATGATCTCGGCGTCGACGGGCCGGGCGCAGTGTCACTGCAGAGAAAACCCCGGCGGCAGGCTGGAGTATTGGATATTCGAACTGGTGATCCCGACGAGGGTCGCGGTGCCGTCGCCGTTCGGCCGGTACACCGGCCCGCCGGAGTCGCCCAGTCGAATGCCCGTGTATCCGTCACAGCGTGTCCCGCTCCGCTGCCCCCACCTGCACAGGACCCCGCCGGGCGTCCCTCGGCCGGTCAGTCGCTCACCGCTCGGGAGGGTGTTGTGGGTCGGGGTGCCGGGCAGTAAGGGGATCATGGCCCAGTCGACGTCGGGTAGCCGGATCACTCCGAACAGCCCGAGTGTGCAGTGCCCGGCGGTGAGTGCGACCGGCTGTCCCTCCGCGTACCCGGTCGCGGTGATCGAACACAGACCGAGTGATGAGCCCGGCCCCACGGCGACCAGTGATGAGCCCGACCCGGCAGAGCCCGGCCAGGCAGAGCCGGACCACGCTGAGCCCGGGTCTACAGCGGACTGTGCCGAGGCCTGCCCGGTGGCGAGGGTGGCGGTGGCGAGGGCGGCGGCGACGGCGATCAAAGGTAGTGCCTGCGGTGTCTTGGGCATGGCATTCCTAAGGCGGAAGACGGTCGAGTTGCGGCGAGCCCGATAGCCCCGGTCAACATTGCGAGGTTGCGGCGGACATGAATATGCACCTGTCGCCCGGTGGAAGACCACTCGACACGCGGCGCTATCGACCAGCTTCTGTGAGTGATGGGATTTTGATGGGATTTGGGGGTAATCCGGGGCCCGATTTGGCCTCTCTGGGAGGGGTGTATCCCCAGCTAGATCGCTATTTCTTGCTCCGCCGCCAGGACTCGAACCTGAACTATCTGAACCAAAATCAGAGGTGCTGCCATTACACCACGGCGGACTGTCACACCGGTGGGTCGTCGGTCACCCGCCGCTGTGCCCAGGCACGGCAACGATAATCGCATGCCACCCCGGTTTTCGTCGAACCGTGGCCGCCGGTGACCCGCCGGGCGGGCGCACAGCATGCCCGCGTGACCCACGTCGCGGCAGGTCTGAGACAGTTGGTCTCGATGGTTTTGGTCGCTGGCCCGGATCCGGCCGTATCGGCGACCCCGGTAACCAGGGAGGCGGGAACGTGTCGTCGGGAGAGCCGCGAACGGTCGGGGAGTCATCGGCCGGTGGGGGTGCGAAAGAGATCGCCGAGCAGGTTCCACCGGCCCGGCAGCGGATGACCGGTACTCAGCGGCGCCGGCAGTTGATCGAGATCGGGCGGGCACTGTTCGCCGAACGAGGATACGACGCCACTTCCATCGAGGAGATCGCGTTGCGTGCCCAGGTCTCCAAACCCGTCGTCTACGAGCATTTCGGCGGTAAAGAAGGCCTGTACGCGGTGGTTGTCGACCGTGAGATGTCGATGTTGCTCGACATGATCACTTCCTCGCTCACCAACAACAGATCCCGGGTGCGCCTCGAACAGGTGGCGCTCGCGCTGCTCACCTATATAGAGCAGCGCACCGACGGCTTCCGCATCCTGGTGCGCGATCAGCCCGTCTCCTCGACCGACGGCCGGTACTCGAGCCTGCTGAACGAGGCGGTCAGCCAGGTCGCGCACCTGCTGGCCGGAGATTTCGATCGCCGCGGTTTCGACACCAGCCTGGCGGGCCTGTACGCGCAGGCGCTGGTCGGGATGGTGGCCACCACCGCCACCTGGTGGCTGGACGTGCGCAGCCCGTCCAAGGAAGTGGTGGCTGCGCACCTGGTCAATCTGTGCTGGAACGGGCTCAGCCACCTCGAGGCCGATCCGCAGCTGAGCTCGGAATGGCCCGGCGTCCCGGAGTCGCGCCCGGCGAACTCGCCCGGCGGGCAGGACAGTTCGGGCAACCATGCGTGAACGGCCCGCGAAATCCGGCGGTCCCTCGAATCGAGAGCCGTACCGCGAGCGGATGGTACGGTTCACGCATCCTTTGGGTGCTGTTCGGGCGGTAAGTCGGTCTACTTCGACAATGTCGGTCTACTTCAGGATGGCTGGTTATTGGGATGACAGGCGGAGCTGATGGCTAGGCAAGCGCGCGCGGAGATAACCCGCGATTCCGTCCTGGCGGGCGCTGCCGATGTCTTTCTGCGCTTGGGCTACGCCAATGCGAGCCTCAGCGAGATCATCGCGCAGTCGAATGTGACCAAGGGCGCCTTGTATTTTCACTTCGGGTCCAAGGAAGAATTGGCCCGCGCCGTGGTCGACCAGGGGCAGGAGCGGCTCACTGCCTCCTGTAAAGGTTTCTTCGACTCCCGGGTACCGGCCCTGGAAGCGGCGATCGGTATCACCTACGTGGTGGCAGATCTGTCGATGAACGATCCGATGGTCGGCGCGATGCTCAAACTGACCCATCAGATCGGCGACTACCGCGGCGCCAACGGCGACAATATCGCCAAAATGTGGGGCGAGACGTACCGGACGCTCGCCGAGAAGGCGATCACGCAGGGAGATCTGCTCCCCGATCTCGACCCGGAATCGATCGGCCTGCTGCTGTACGGACTCACCACCGGTATTCATATCGTCGCGGTCGGCACCGAATCGATGGACCAGATGGCGTCGCGTATGGAGCGGGCCTGGTATTTCCTGATCCCGTCGATCGTGCCGGACGACAAGACCTCCTACTTCCGCGAGTTCGCCGCCCGCCGCCTCCGCCGCTACGTACCGTAGTATCGGGGCGTCGTGCGTGGGGTTCGGCCTACGGGCAAAACCTCTGAGCGCCTCGCTGACCTGGGCGCCGCTGCTGGACTGGGTCAGCGTGGTCCGATCCGGACAAGACCGGCTCGACCCCGTTTCAGGTATCCGTGTGGCCCACATCAATGGAACGAGACCAAGGGGGGCCCCGAACCTGCGGCGCCGGAGGCGGCGCAATATAGACAGAATCGCCTTCGTTCGCGGTCAGGAGAGAATAATGTCTGCCCCTCGTCCACCACTGGCGGGACTGGCTTCGGCAGCCGGTGCCGATGCCGCGTTGCAGACCGTTTCCGGGATGCTCGGCCGGTCGCCGGTCGAGTTGGTGGCGCCGAGCGCGGCGCGGTCTTTCGTCGCGGCCACCGTTGCCGTCGACCGGCCGGTTGTCGTGGTCACCGCGACCGGTCGCGAGGCCGATGATCTGACCCTCGAGCTCACCGAGATGCTGGGGCCCGCGGTTGCGCAGTTCCCGTCCTGGGAGACCCTGCCCCATGAGCGGCTGTCGCCGGGCGCCGATACTGTCGGGCGCCGGCTGGAAGTGCTGCGCCGGCTGTCCCATCCGGAAGATCCGGTGTATCCGGAGCCGTTGCGTGTCGTAGTGACCACGGTGCGTTCCCTGATGCAGCCGATGGCAGCCGGCCTGGGCGATATCGAACCGATCGTGCTGCGGATCGGCGCCGAGGCCGATTTCGACGAATTGGTCGCGCGGCTGGTCGAATTCGCCTACACCCGGGTGGACATGGTCGGTAAGCGCGGGGAGTTCGCGGTGCGCGGCGGCATCCTCGATCTTTTCCCGCCTACCGCGGATCATCCGGTGCGCGTGGAGTTCTGGGGCGACGAGATCACCGAGTTGCGTGCGTTCTCGGTGGCCGACCAGCGGTCGCTCGGGGAGGATTCGCTGCCCGCCGTGGTGGCATCGCCGTGCCGGGAGCTGCTGCTCACGGCCGCGGTGCGGGAGCGGGCGGCGGCGGTTGCGGCGGCGAATACGGCGGATGCCGCGCTCGTGGAGATGCTGGACAAACTGGGCGAGGGCATCCCCGTCGAGGGCATGGAGGCGTTGCTGCCGGTGCTGCAACCGGGTGAGTTGCAACTGCTCACCGAACAGTTGCCCGGCGGCACCCACCTGCTGGTTTGCGATCCGGAGAAGGTCCGCACCCGCGCCGCCGACCTGATGCGCACCGGCGAGGAGTTCCTGGAGGCGTCGTGGACGGCGGCCTCGTTCGGGGCAGATGCTCCGATGGGCGCACACGGCCTGGATCTGGCGGCGTCGGCGTATCGCCCGCTGACCAGGATCCGTGACAGCGCCGAAGACCGGGAACTGCCCTGGTGGACGTTGAGCCCACTGGCGACCGGTGATCCGGCGGAGATACAGCTGCCGGTGCAGAGCGGGCCCACCGCCCGCGGTTCCGACGAATTGGTGGCGACGATCTTCGCGTCGCTGCGCGCCCATGTCACGACCGGTGGGCGGGCGGTGGTGGTGCTGGCCGGTCACGGCACGGCCCAGCGCACGCTGGAGCGCCTCGGTGAGGCGGAGGTGCCCGCCGCGCAGCTGGAGGCCGGTGCGGAACCGGCGCCCGGCGTGGTGGGTGTGCTGTGCGGTTCACTGCACGACGGCGTGATCTTCGGCGACGCCGGTCTGGTGGTGGTCGCCGAATCCGATCTCACCGGTAACCGGGTGACGGCGCCGGGCGACGGGAAGCGGCTTCCCGCCAAACGCCGCAACCAGGTTGACCCGCTGGCGTTGAATGCCGGTGACATGGTGGTGCACGACCAGCACGGTATCGGCCGTTTCGTGGAAATGATCGAACGTACCGTCGGCGGTGCGCGGCGCGAATACCTGGTGATCGAGTACGCGCCGAGTAAACGCGGCCAGCCGGGTGACCGGCTGTTCGTGCCGATGGAATCGCTGGACCAACTGTCCCGGTATGTCGGCGGGGAGATGCCCAGCCTGTCGAAACTGGGCGGCGCGGACTGGGCGAACACCAAGCGCAAGGCCCGTAAGGCGGTCCGCGAGATCGCGGGCGAACTGGTGCAGCTGTACGCCGCCCGCCAGGCCGCGCCCGGCCACGCCTTCGGTCCGGACACGCCGTGGCAGCGGGAGATGGAGGACGCGTTCGTCTTCACCGAAACCGTGGACCAGCTCACCGCCATTTCCGATGTGAAATCGGATATGGAGAAACCGGTGCCGATGGACCGGGTGGTCTGCGGTGACGTCGGGTACGGCAAGACCGAGATCGCGGTGCGGGCGGCATTCAAGGCGGTGCAGGACGGTAAACAGGTGGTCGTCCTGGTGCCGACCACCTTGCTCGCCCAGCAGCATCTGCAGACCTTCACCGAGCGGCTCGCCGGGTTCCCGGTCACTGTGAAGGGCCTGTCCCGGTTCACCGATCCCGCGGAATCCCGCGAAGTGCTCGCCGGGATGGCCGAGGGCGAGGTCGATATCGTCGTCGGCACCCACCGGCTGCTGCAGACCGGTGTGCGCTGGAAGAATCTCGGCCTGGTGATCGTCGACGAGGAACAGCGCTTCGGTGTGGAACACAAAGAGCACATCAAAGCCCTGCGCACCCATGTGGACGTACTCACCATGTCGGCCACCCCGATCCCGCGCACGCTGGAGATGAGCCTGGCCGGTATCCGGGAGATGTCGACCATCCTCACCCCGCCCGAGGAACGGCATCCTGTGCTCACCTATGTCGGCGGGTACAACGACAAGCAGGTCACCGCCGCCATCCGGCGTGAGCTGCTGCGCGACGGCCAGGTGTTCTATGTGCACAACCGGGTGTCGTCCATCGAGAAGGCCGCCCGCCGGATCCGGGAACTGGTTCCGGAGGCCCGCGTGGTGGTGGCGCACGGGCAGATGAACGAGGACATCCTGGAACGCACCGTCCAAGGGTTCTGGCAGCGCGAATACGACGTACTGGTGTGCACCACGATCATCGAGACCGGCCTCGACATCTCCAACGCCAATACGCTGATCGTCGAACGCGCCGACACCCTCGGCCTCTCCCAGCTGCACCAGTTGCGCGGCCGCGTGGGGCGCAGCCGGGAACGCGGATACGCCTATTTTCTGTACCCGGCGGAGAAACCGCTCACCGAAACCGCCTACGACCGTCTCGCTACCATCGCCCAGAACTCCGACCTCGGCGCCGGTATGGCGGTCGCCATGAAGGATCTCGAGATCCGCGGCGCCGGTAACGTACTCGGTGCCGAACAGTCCGGGCATGTGGCCGGTGTCGGGTTCGACCTGTACGTGCGGCTGGTGGGGGAGGCCGTGGAGGCCTATCGGGCGGCCGCCGACGGGAAACCGATCACCACCGAGGAAACCAAAGAGGTCCGCATCGACCTGCCGGTGGACGCGCACATCCCGCCCGACTACATCGCCAGCGACCGCCTGCGCCTGGAGGCGTACCGGAAACTGGCCGCCGCCCACGATGATCCGGCGCTGGCCGCGGTGGTCGAGGAACTCGTCGACCGCTACGGCCCGCTGCCGGTGGAAGTCGGCCGCCTGGTTTCGGTGGCCAAACTGCGGCTGCTCGCCCGCGAATACGGGGTCGCCGAAATCGCGGTCACCGGTACCACGGTCAAGATTTCCCCCCTCTCGCTGCCCGATTCCAAACAGATGCGGCTCAAGCGGATCTACCCCAGCGCCGGCTACCGCGCCGCCAGCGGGGTGGTGCAGCTGCCGCTGCCGCGTATCCAGGACAGTGTGGGCGCCGACCGGCTCCGTGACGTCGCTCTGCTGCAATACCTCGCGGACCTGCTGCTCGCCCTCGACGGTAAAGCCGCCGGTGCGGTGGATCTCACCGTCGCAACCGAGGTGTCACCGGCGCGATGACCTCCGATCAGCCCACCCGGGACCCCGAAACCGGGCAACCTACCGCCGCTCGGAGGCAGGACGGGGCGGGAGAATCCGGGTCGACGGAACCCGGGTCCCGCCCGGCCCGGCCCGCGCCGAGCGTTCTCGAGGCGGAAACGGCAAGTGTGGCAGCCGGGCTGACCGAGGCGGTCGAGGTGATGGACCGGTTGTGGCGGTTCGGCGGGTGGGAGGTCACCCAGACCCACGATTCGCTGCGTCCCTATCTCCTCGAGGAGACCTATGAACTCCTCGATGCCATCCAGCAGGACGACCCCGGCACAATCCGCGAGGAACTGGGCGATCTGCTGCTGCAGGTGCTGTTCCATTCCAGGATCGCCGAGGCGGCCGGGGAATTCACCATCGACGATGTCGCCGCCGCCTTGGTCGCTAAACTGGTGAACCGCAGCCCCCACCTCTCGGATCCGGCGGCGCCCGGTTTCGACCCGCACGCATCGGTGACCGAGAAGGTCGCCGCGCAGGAAAAAGCCTGGGAGGAACGTAAAACCGCGGAGAAGGCGCGCCGTTCGTGTCTGGACGGTATCGCGATGGCCCAACCCGCGCTGGCGCTGGCGGAGAAAATCCGGTCCCGCAGTGCCCAGGCCGGGCTACCGGACGATCTGATCCCCGACGAGCTGCGCGTCGTTCGCCTGGGGGGCGCGCAGAACGCGGAAGAGCAGTTGCGCAAAACCACCCTGGAATTCGCCGCGACCATCCGCCGAGCCGAAGACTCCGCCGAAGCGGCCCGCGGCGCCCGCCTACCCCTGAACGCCGGCGACTGGCACAGGTTCTGGCCCGCCGGCACCCGATACCGCTAGCGTCGCCCGGTTGCCGGGCGCGATCGCACTGGAGTTGCGCTCGGCGGACGCGGACAAGGTATGGAGCGATATCGGATTACGGCGCTCCGGCCGAGTGCTCTATCCTGATGTCGGAGTTGAATTGGGGGGATTGCATATGAATCCAGAGTTGCCGCAGGCGCAACCGGGATACCGGCCGCCGCCGCTTCAGGTGCGCAGCGATCGGGAGGTGCTGACGCCGAATCAGCGGATCGTATTTTTTGCTGCCCACTTGTTCACCTATTTCGGCTGGTTGATCGCGGCAGCGGTGATCGGTTACACCAGCTGGCGTTCGGATTTCCGGACCTGGGTTTCTGCTGATTCGGAATATCGCGGCGACTCGCCGTCACTGGCCATGTATACGGCAGGGGCGGTTGCGTTTATCGCCGCGGTGACGGTACCGCTGATCCTGATACTGATTGTGATCAAGAACAAGCTGCGAACCTATATGCTGGAGCGGCCGTTCCGCTGAAGCCGGTAATCCGGTTCCGGGATTATTTCCGGTCGCTGGGCGAGATGCGGCGGAGTTTTGTATTGACGAATTCGCCCAAGCCCCAACGTCCCAGTTCGCGGCCGTAACCGGAGCGGTTCACACCCCCGAACGGCAGGCCGGGCAACGTGGTTCCGTGTTCGTTGATATAAGCCATCCCGACATCGAGGCCGTCGGCTATAGGCGCGGCGCGGGAGGTATCGGTACTCCACACCGACCCGCTGAGCCCGAAATCGACATCGTTGGCCAATGCCAGTGCGTCCTCGGCCGAGGACACCTTGTAGACCATCGCCACCGGCCCGAACAGTTCGTCGGAATAGGCGTCCATCTCCGGGGTGATCCCGGTGAGCACCGCGGGCTCGAGAAACGCGCCGGTGCCGTTGCGGGCAGAACCGCCGGTATGCAACGTCGCACCCTGCCGCACGGCCGTATTGATCTGGTCGGCGACGGTGTCACGCGCTGATTTCGACGATAGGGGGCCCACCTCGGTGTCGGGTTCCGCCGGGTCGCCGACGACGGTGCGCTGGAACTCCTCCACCAAACCGGCGACGAAGTCGTCGTAGAGGTCGTCGAGCACGATGAATCGTTTCGGCGAGTTGCAGGCCTGGCCGGCGTTGGACAGGCGTGCCCGCGCAGCGATCCGGACCGTTTCGGACATATCGGCGGTGTCGAGCAGAATGAACGGATCCGAGCCACCGAGTTCGAGCACGGATTTCTTCAGATTCTTACCGGCTTCCGCCGCGACCGATGAGCCGGCGCGTTCGCTACCGGTCAGCGAAATGCCCTGAATCGCAGGATGCCGCAGCAATTGTGCGACCTGGTCATTGGTCGCATAGACATTGATATAGGCGTTCTCCGGAACGGCGGCATCGTGCAGAATCTCCGCCATGAGTTTCGACGAGGCCCCGCATATATGGGCGTGTTTGAGAATTATCGAATTTCCCAGCAGCAGGTTCGGTGCGGTGAATCGCGCGACCTGGTAATAGGGATAGTTCCAGGGCATGACGCCGATCAGTGGGCCGATCGGTAGTTTCTGGACCAGCGACTCCTGTGCCCCCTGGGGGTCGAGTTGCTCGGTGGTGAGCAGGTCGGGGCCGTGCTCGGCATACCAGCGATAGATATCCGCTGCGAGCTGCACCTCACCCGCCGCCTGGGACTTCGGCTTACCCATCTCGGTGGTGATGGCGGCGGCCAGTTCGGCAGCTCGTTGCTCGTATATCGCCGCCGTCCGCGCCAATGCCGCGGCACGCTCCGCCACCGGTGTATGCCGCCAGGTCTGGAATCCTTCGGCGGATCGGTCGGCTATATCGGATACCTGGTCGTCGGTCAGTTCTGGAAACTCGTGCTCGGTGATACCGGTCGTCGGGTTGGTCGTGACATACGCACTCATCTCGAAACCTCCGGGCTACGGTGCGGTGTAGGTGCCCGTCCGGGTGCACACGTTGTGGTTCCTTCGCGGGCACTGCTCGCGGTACCCCACGCGTGGGTGGCGAAACCTGTCCGGCTCTGCCAGGTGAGAGCTGCGCCGGTTCTCGGCGGCGTGGGGCGCCGAGACCGGTTCAGCGTCTCACCGAGAAGGACTCAGACATTCACTCCGTAGTCGCGGGCGATCCCCGCGAGACCCGACGCGTACCCCTGACCGATCGCCCGGAACTTCCATTCACCCGCACGGCGGTACAGCTCGCCGAACACCATGGCGGTTTCGGAGGAGGCATCCTCGGACAGGTCGTAGCGGGCCAGTTCCGCCCCGGTGTTCAGATCGACGACGCGGATATAGGCGTTGCGGATCTGGCCGAAGGATTGCCCGCGCTGGTCGGCGTCGTGGATGGAAACCGGGAAGAAGATATTGGTGATCGTCTCCGGCGTATTGGCCAGGTCGACATTGATCACCTCGTCGTCGCCGTCGCCCGCACCGGTGAGGTTATCGCCGGTGTGTTCGATAGTGCCCTCCGGGGAACGGAGGTTGTTGTAGAAGACGAAATGCTGGTCCGAGAGGACCTTCATGCTCGGGCCGGTGGCCAGGGCGCTGGCGTCGAGGTCGTGATCGGCGCCCATGGTGGTGCGCACATCCCAGCCGAGTCCGACAGCGATTTTGGTCAGGTTGGGGGCCTGTTTGGACAGCGAGACGTTGCCGCCCTTGGCCAAGGTGACGCTCATGATCTCCTCCCCGCGACGCCTGGGCGCCGGATGTTGATTGTCCGGGACCGCCGCAGCGGTGATCCGGCCTCAGACCAGTTCTTCGTTCTCCGCCCACGATTTCAGTGTCGCCACCCGATGTTGCAGGGCGTGTAGTTCGCCGTCGTCCAGGACGGTGCGCTGAATACCTTGCACGACCGCGAAAGCCGACTGCCGGTGATCGTCGATGACGTCCACATCGAGGCGGACCGCCACATAGTCGTCCGCGCCGGGCATCTCCTCGGCGATGACCTTGGCCGACCCGCGGGCGCATAACGCCACGTTGTTCCCGCCGAGGATCAGCAGTGCCACCTGCGGCCGCTCGCGCAGCCGGGCCAGGGAACCGCGATCGAACTTGAGACTCAGCAGAATTCGCCGATCACCGGCGCGGACCGGCCAGGACACCGGGATCGCGTGCGGCGCCGGGTCGGTGGTGACCAGGACGGCGATCGTTTCACGCGGCCATTCCGGCAGCGCCTCCAGCTCGGGATGATCGGTTGCCGACTGTTCGACTCGGCTGACTCCGGCTGCCATATCGTCCCCTCCTGGATCGACGTGGTTCGGCGGGGGTGTGCCGTACCACGCCCCAGTCTAGAGGGCGGCCCGGACACGTGCGGGGGAAGTTCCGCCCCGGGCCCGCGACAGAGCGGCATCATCGGCGAACAAATCCAGGCGGCGAAAGGTAAGGGTAGCTTCGGAACCGGGACGCTACGCGTTGTCCTCGCAGGTGTTGTCACGCCGGCGGCGCCGGCGTTGTACCGACACGGCTGTCGGTTCGACCTCGGCGGCAGCGTGGATACTCGCCCATCACGCACGCCGCCACTTCTTCCGCGAATTCGGAGAGGCGACCTAACTCACGGTTTCCCGGTGGTGCGCAACCACCAGCGCGTCGTGCTCGTAGAGCAGGGCGAAGTACTTGCGCAGCATCAAGGCGGCGGTAGCGGCGAGGCCCGCGGTCAGTCCCCACCACACTCCCGCAGCGCCCAGTCCGGCAGGGAAAGCCAGCACAACCGCGGTGGGCAGGCCGACGAACCAGTAGCCGACCACCGATAACCGGAACCCCGCCTTCGTCGCCTGTAGCCCGCGCAACAGTCCGGTCCCGATGTTCTGGGCCGCGTCGAAGAACTGCAGCACGATACCTATCAGCAGCAGCGAACGCGCCACTTCGAGGGTTGCCGAATCGCCGAGGTCGAGGAACGGGCGCAACACCAGTTGCGGGACAAAGACATAGGCCAGGCCGGTGACCAGCGCGATCACCCCGGCGCACCGCAGTGCCAGCCAGGCCAAGCCGCGGGCGTGCGCGATTTCGTCGCGCGCCACACTGTGACTGACCAGGATCGATGCGCCGTGCGAGATACCGATGGCTACCTGGAAGACGATGTAGATCACCTGGTAGACGACGTTGTGCGCGGCCAGCGCGGCCGGCCCCAGCGAGCCCATGACGAGGGCGAGTACCGAGAACATCCCCGCTTCGGAGCCGTAGGTCAATGCGATCGGCGTACCGAGCCGCAGTTCGGCGCGTATCGTCGCCGGGCGCACCGGCCACGGGCGAAGCGGCAGGGTACGGCCCAATTGCGGGTCGCGGCGCACCATGGCCCAGAAGGCCACGAACATGAGCAGGAAGACCAGTGAGCTCGCGACCCCCACACCGGTGAGGCCGAGCGCGGGCAGCCCGGCCCAGCCGTGGATCAAACTCAGCGCCAGCACCAGATTGACCGCGATGGAACCGAGGGTCACGACCAACAGGGCTTGTGGGCGCTGCATACCGACCGTGTATTGGCGCAGCACCTGGAACCACAGGCACGGCAACAGGCCGGGAGCCAGGGCGACCATCAGTGGCCGGGCCTGCTCGAGCACACCGGCGTCCTGGCCGAGCCATTGCAATGACCAGCCCAGACCGATGAGGAGCGCGCCGCCGAGTAATCCGGCGACCGTTGCGATCAGGAAACTCGACCGCACCACATCGCGGATCTCCGGGTCGGGATCGGTGCCCCGTTTCCCGGCGGCGCCCACGGCCGCGGCGATCTGGTTACCGCTGCCGGTGATCAACCCGACGCACATGGTCCGGATCTGGTTGAACAGCACCAGCGCCAGCCCACCGGCCGCCACGGCCTGCACACCGAGACTGCCCATCAGGGCGATATTGGTAGTGGAAACCGCGACCTGAGCGAGCTGGGTCAGGGCGATCGGGGTGGCCAGGGCGGCGAGCCGCCGGAAATCCGGGGCGGCGGGCCGCCGGAGGTCAGGGCCGGCCGGCCGGCGGCCGTCGGGGCGATATCGCGAGAGTGGTGTCCTGATCACCGGGCCCGCACCATGGTGTCCGAATCCTCCGTATCGTCGTGCTCGTCGTGGGTGTGCTCGTCCGGCCGTGCGGCAGCGGAATCTCCGGTGCCGGAATCGCCGCGCACGGTCGCGTTCACCGGTTGTGTACCACGGCCCGCGGGAGCATAACGGGTCAACAGCGCGTGCACCTCGTGTTCGGCGGCGGTGTCGAGCAGATCGTGTTCGGCCATCCATTCGTCGTCGAATACCGTGTCGAGGTATTTCTCGCCGCCGTCGCACACGATGGTGACGACGGTGGAACCGGCAGGGAACTCGTCGAGCCTGGTCAGCCCCGCATGCACGGAGCCGCCCGCCGAACCGCCCAACATCAGGCCGAGTTGCCGTGATACCGCTCGGCAGGTGGCGAAAGCATCCCGGTCCGAGACCTTGACCCCCTCGTCGAGCAGGTCGTAGTCGACGGCCGTGCCGATGGTCGCGCCGGGCGGGGTGCCGGTGCCCGATTGCCAGTAGGGCCCGCCGGGGCCGCCGAACGCGATCGAACCGACCGGTTCCACCCCGATGACGCGCGGTACACAGCCCAGCTGCCGTAATCGGGTGGCCGTACCGAATAGCGAACCGCCGGTGCCGACCGCGGAGAGCAGGATATCCACCCGGTCCACCTCGGCCAGTAACTCCTCGGCCACCGCGTAATAGCCCACCGAGTTGGCATCGTTGTTGTGCTGTTCGGTGAAATACGCGTCGGGTAGCCCGGCCGCCATGGCTTCGGCGTGATCTTCGCGGGCGGAGGTGGCCAATGTGTCGTCATTGTCGTCGGCGACGAAAACCAGATCAGCACCCATTGCCCGCATTGCCCGTAGTTTGTCCCTGCTCGCGTGATGGTCGACCACCGCGGTGAACCGGTAGCCGCGTTCGGCGGCCACCACCGCCAGGCCGAGCCCGGTATTTCCGGACGTGGATTCGATGATATGCCCGCCCGCGCCCAGAAAACCCCGGCGTTCCGCGTCCAGAACCATTTCCCGAGCCATCCGAATCTTGGCGGCACCCGTCGGATTGAATTGTTCGAGTTTGAGCAGTAGGCGGCTACCGGATGGGGTGGTCGCCAGTTCGAAGAGCGGGGTGCGGCCGATCAGGTCCGTCACGCGGGTGACGAGGGGCATGGCAAAACTCCTGGACGTCGATAACAGTCGGTGCGAAGGGCTTGGGCCGGCGGCCGTGCCGTCCGGATCGGAGAAGGATGTCAGGATCGATCGAGAGCCCAGCGGAACCGGCCGTCCGGTGCATGCGAAAGCACCACCTTCGGCGGAATGGGTAATTCGTGGAAGGGTGATTCGTTGGAATCCATCTGGTACCCGGCGGTATTCGGGTAGATCAGCAGATCGCCGGTTTCCGCGGCGCGCGGCAGCGGGATCCGCCGCCAGCTGAGCATGTCGGATTCGAGGCAGGTCGCGGCGCCGACGACCGTGGGGGTGGGCGTTCCGGCAGCGGCGGGCCACAGCACCGGGTCGGGCAGGTATTCGCTGTCGAACCACTGTTCCGACAGGCTCAGGCTGGAACCGTCCACCGTCAGCACTCGGTACGGCTGCCCGTGCTCGTGGCGTGTCTTGTTGCCCTGGACGCGGAACACGGTGCTGCCCGCGCGGTCGAGCAACGCCCGGCCCGGTTCGACCGCCAGCGTGGTGCCGGTCTGCCGGAGCCGCCGGGCCAGGTCGTCACGTTCCAGAATCGCGGCCAGCATGGCCGGGCCGGCTTCGGGAAAGGAATACGGATAATACGATTCGAAGGCTTTTCCGGAATGGAACCACCGGCGGTTGGCTTCGTCGCGGAACGCGGACCAGTGTTCGGCGGGTACGTAATCCACCCCGAAGCCGCCGCCGACGGAAATAACGGTGGCCGGATGGCCCTGCGCCCGCGCGGAATGAATACGATCCAGCAACTGAACCGCCAATTCGGCACGGGGAACCGGGTCGTATCCGGACAGATGAAAACTGAAGCCCTGGAGTGTGATCGACGGGAATTCGGCGGCCGCAGCGACCGCCTGGCCGAGTTCGTCCGCCGCCATTCCGAACCGGCTGGCCGAAGCGGCAGGCAGCGCCCGCAGCAATATCCGTACCGGGATATCCAGGGCGGAGAGACGTTTCAACTCGTCCACGCTGTCCACGGCGATCAGGCATCCGTGCCGGGCAGCGAGCCAATGCAATTCATCGGCCTTCTCCGGCCCGGTCACCAGCAGATCCGCACCGCGGACGCCCTGCGCCAGTGCGGCGACGAGCTCGCCGGTACTGGATACGTCGACCCCCGCGCCCGCGGTCGCGCAGGCTCGGGCGACGCATGCCGCCTTGTTCGCCTTCTTCCCGTAGAAGACCGTCCCGGGAACTCCGGTGGCGGCGAAAACCCGCTGGAATCCCCGGATGTTGTCGACCACCCGGGCCGGATACATCATGTGGAAGGGCCCGCCGACAGCGAATGCGATATCTGCCAGCAGATGCGGATCCGCGAGCACCTGCTCCTCCCAGGGGTCACGGTGAGCGGGCAGTGGTGCGGCCACTGTGCCCGCATGCTCACCGCGGGAACCGGGGCCGGCTCCTGCGGGCGCGCCGGCTCCGGTCAATCCCATAGCGCGACCTCCGTGCCCCGTCCCTCGGCGATGGCCCGTTCGGCCAGTGCGTGGGCCACCGCGATATCGGTGAGCACCAGACCGCTGTTGTAGACGAAGATCCGTTCGTCGGCGTGCCGGCGGGCGACGGCCCGCCGGCTCAGGATCTGCGGCAGTTCGGCGTCCACCGGGCGCAGCGCACCGGTTTCGTCGGCCATATCGGTGCCGGTCAAGGCCATTTGCTCGGCGCTGGTGGCGATCACCCGGTCGGCGCCGCTCAGGGTGGAAGGGGCGAGACCGTAACCCACCAGGACCACCACCGCGCCCGGTTTCAGGTGCTCGGATTCGATCGCGACCTCGGTGCCCGGCCCGGCCGTGGCCAGTACGACATCCGCCGTCCGTGCCGCCGCGTAGGGGTCGGCCACCGTTTCCAGCAGCGCATGGGGCGCATACTCGGTGAGCTGGCGGTGGACCGCTTCGATGCCCTCGGGGTGGGTGCCGTAGAGCATCAGTTTGCGCAGTTGCGGATTGGCGGCCAGCAGATGCGGTAGCGCGTTACGCCCCTGGGTCCCCGTGCCGATCAACAGTACCGAATCCGCTTCCCGGCTCAGTGTTTCCCGCACGAGCAGCGCGGATACCGCCGGGGTGCGCAGGGCACCCACCCGGGCGCAGTCCATCATGGCGATGGGGGCGCCGGTGGTGTCGTCGTAGAGCGTGATGGTGGTGAAGTAGCGCTTGGTGGTGCGGTCGTGGCCCGGGTCGAACTTGTACGACGACTTCATCGCGACCACCCGGCGCCGGCCGTCGCGGCCCAGCATGGCGTAGGCCACCGACCAGCCGTCCGGGTTGGCGACGCTGAGTTTGCGTGGGTTGTCCGAATCACCTGCGGCCAGGGCGATATAGGCCTCTTCCACAGCGCGGACCACCTCGGCCGGAGCCACCGGCACATCGGCCAGGTCGCTGCGGCTCAGGACGCGCAGTGGAGTTGCTCGGTCACGTGTGCCCAATGGATCCTCGATCATCTACTGCACCGTTCCGCTCATTGCGCACCTCCCGAGCCGGTGCCGCCTGTCGCGGTGGCGCCGGTGGAAAGGGTGCGACGATCTGCTGACCGTATCCATTCTCCCTGGATTCGGCTGCGCGGCGCGGGTGTTCGGGTAGCCGGATGTTCACTCGTTTGAGCCAGCGGTCGGTGCCGTCGTAGCGTGGAGTGAACGGTACCCGGCCGTGGACGGCGACATCGTTGTCGATCAGCAGCAGCTCACCGGGGCGTAACGCGGGCATGGCGCAGACCCGTTCGAGTTCGCGTTCCAGCTGCGCGTAGGCCTCCCGGAACTCCGGGCAGGCGTCGTCGAGGGGCGTGTAGGCCGGGTCGAAACGCAGTGTGAGCGAACCCGGGTCGTCTTCGTGTCCCGGTTCGCTCCACAGTGTCGGCACCGGGACGGCCTCGGCTCGTTCGAATGCCGATCCGTAGGAGACATCCGGCAGGATCGGCAGGGTGGGCGTGCGCAGTATGTCCTGATGTGGCCGCGTCAGCCGGACCCGGCGTATCGATGACACCGTCGTGCCGACCGATTCGGGGTTACGCAGGCAGGCCAGCATGAGCATATTGGCGCGCTGCGGGTGGAACGCATCCTCGGTATGTGGGCTGAGCAGGACGGTGCTGCTGGCGCCGGATTGTTCGAATTCGTGCCCCGCGGCGGGGACGATGTTGTTGACCAGCCGCCCGTCCTGCTGGCCGGCCCAGCCGAACGGTTCACCGGCGGCCGCGGCCAGCAGCAGCATGGCGATATCCAGTTCGAGCGAGCCGCGCGCCCGGCCGGGATCGGTACTCCACAGTGCCGCGGTCTGCCAATCCGGTGGCGTGGGCCCGATTTCGCTGTCGGACAGCGGTAGTCCGCGCACTATGCAGGCGCCGGCTGCGGTGGCCGGTGGGCGGAGGGTGGCGCGTACCGCCGCCGGCAGGTCACCGGCGTGGGTGCTGATTTGTGCCAGCAGGGCAGGGTCGGCGAGCGGTTCGGACGCGTTGACGGCGGAGTGAGTCGATGTGCGAGCTATCTCAGCGGCCAGGTCGCGTACCGCCTGTGCGGCGGTGCCGGGTAACTCACGGTGCTCGATATCGTCGATGTTGGGTGGGTGAAGCGCTTTACGTTCGGAGAGAACGCTTTTCACCAAAGTTTCCCTTCTCGGAATCGTGGATCGCGGTACCGGTGCGGACGAGTCGATGTGCGAAGTTAGTGCGTGGCCGCTGCGCTGGCAAGGCTTACCTAACTAAACTGTGTCATAGCGACCGTGTATAACGCGCTCGATGCGCAGGTGGGTGGGTGTATGGTCATCGGGTCTTGCGGCTGCGGTGAGACGCAGAACACGGTAAGGCTAGCCTGCCCTTGCGGCAAAATTCCGGACGACTCGCCGGTGATGAGAAGGGCGGGGCCGCAACGTTTTCCACCCGGTCATCCCGGGCCGGAACGGCTACAGGCTGTTCGCCAGCAGCGCGTACTGGGCCGCGGTCTTCTGCCGGATCTGGGTTTCGTCGTCGCTGGACACCACACCGACATAATTCTTGTACGGGATGAAACAGCGATATCGGTATTGACGATCCGGATCGCCGGTACCGTTGAGCTCCAGGCATTTCGCACCGGGCACCGCCGCCGGTGCAGCCATCGGATCGTAGGCCGGGCCTGCCGATTCGATGAACCCGTTCACCAGAATCGGGGCGCCGGCCGGATCCCGCACCCGCGCCACGGAACTGCCGGCGGCGTAGGCGGTGGTTTCGAACCCGGATTCGTCGAGCAACCGGGCCCGGGCGGGCTGATCATCGGCCGAATTGATCAAATAGTTGCGGCCGTAGACGGCGAACTGGTCCGGATCCGGCTCGTGCCCCTCCCGATCGGTGACCACCACCCGCGCCAGCAGATTCTGCGGGTCCACCGCCAGACCGGCGATATCGGCAGTCGGCGTCGGTTCGAACCGGGCGAGCTGATCGAGCTGAGCGGTCAGAGTTCTGTCCACCCACGACACCAGATCGGCGCTGTCGGCCGCCGGGCGCTGGACGAACAGCGAGATCACGAACTCCCCGTGGGCGAGGAACGCGCCGATATTCGCGACACCGGGCCGCCAGTGCAGCAGCGCCTGCGGGTACTTCTCCGATTCCAGTTTCCGGTTGTCCGGCGAGACACCGATATCGGCGGCCTCCAGTTCGCCGGCCGCCTTCGCGGCGCTGCCCGTATCGGGGAAACGCAGTGCCACCACCTGGAGCGCGGTGGCATCCGAAGTCGGCCGCGTCTGTCCCGCGGGGTCGCCCTGGTCGGCACCGCTGGCGGCGTAACCGACCACCATCCTGCGATTCTCGAGGATCGGTTCGGATACATTGGCCAGGAAATCGACCGCGGTCGCCGGGTCCGGCAGCACCTTCGACCCTCGGCCGAATTTCAGCGACGGATCGACCTGGCTGCTCGTCGTGACGGCTTCCGACATCCGGATGCCTTCCAGCACCACGCCGTGGTCACCGGCCCCCTGCGGATAACTGAACCGGTCGACCGGGAAATCACCGACATCGAGGGTTCGGACATCGATCTCACCCGGCACCGGCGTACCGGCCACCGAACCACATCCGGACAGCCCGGCCACCAAGAGCGCGACCAGCGCGGTGAACGCGCCGCACCGTGTTATCCGAACCATGGGCAGGCCCCCCGTTCCGATCGAAGCCGCAGTGTCGAAGCTACCCGACGTCGGGTGATCTCGGGGAGTGCCGGTCCGGCCGTGCCATACCCTGGTGTGGTGGCAGACAACCCGCGGCAGCACCCGGGCGGAGATTGATCCGCATGCAGGACCAGCAGGTCGAGGTGGTGTACGGGCCGCATGCCGTGGCCCGGGTCGCGGGCGCGGTGGTGCTGGTGGCCCACCGCGGTACCGGCCGCCCCACCGCGGACTCCCCGGCCGTGCAGGCTCTGGTTGCCCTGGCCGAACTGGTCTATGAGGCCAGCGTTCGGCACCCCGACGGCCCCGGCGCCACGATCGCCCGGGACGCCACCAGATGGCTCATGGCATATACAGAGCGGGGTGGCCCCGGCGGTTCGGTCGATTTCGGGATACTGTCCGCCGCGGGACCGGACCGGCTGGCGATCTTCCTGCACGGCGCCGTCACCGCAGTCGTGGCCGGTGCCACCACCGAATATTTCCACGGCCGCGACGCGGCGCTCACCGTCGACCGGACCGCGTCGATACCGTCCCGCGCGGTGGCGCTGTTCGTCGACGACCCGCTCGCGGACACGGACGACGACGCAGTCCGGCCCGAGCTCCCCGCCGCCCGCGGGATCGGCCGATTGGTCGAAGGTATCGCCGAAGCCGGCGGGGCGATCGCGTGGGCACCCGCTGTCCGGCGACCCGCCGTGTTGCCGGAACCGGACCGGGCGAATGGGGTGGTACTCGGTAAAGCAGCCGTACGCGCAGGGTTTGAACAGCTCGGTGAACCTGTGGTTTCACTGGATGGTGCGCAGGGCCCGGCCGCAAGACCAGGGACTCCGGACGCGCCGGCGGGAAGCCTCGGGAGGGCACCGGGAGATCCGGAGGTCGAATGCGTGCCGGAACCCGCGGTGGAGAATCCGGGGGGCCCACGCAACCATCGGAGGTCACGAGCACTCCGGGGGCGGCGGCCGAAAGTTCCGGGATCTCGGAGCAGGGTCCCGAGACCGCTGCCCGGCGCCCGGACGATGACGAACCGCCGGCCCCGCGGCGCGACCCCGCCGGCGCAACAGCCCCCGCACCGACTCCGCCGGTCGACAGTGTGCAGCTGTCCGAGCGGGCGACCGTCACATCCTCCGGCGACCGCGAACAGGACAGCGGGCGACCGGCCGCCACCGATCCTCATCACGCGCAGACCGAGATCAGTGGCAGGCAACCACCCCGGGCGGGCCTGCCCGGGGAGGGACTCGACGAGACCGGCGACTCACCCGCGAACCGGGCGGGCCGGTCGCGGCCGCAGCCGGTGCATCCCACCCCACGCATGGATATTCCGGTACCGCAATCAGGCCCGGGTGAGTGGCCACGGCAAGGCCCGCCGGAGCGCGCGACCCCGCCGCTGGATCCCGAACTGCGCCGGCGCACCGAAGCCACCGCTAAAGGTGCGGCGCTGACTGTGAAGGTCAGGGGCTTCAAATGTGCGCGTGCCCACCCCACCGACCCGCGCTCGGCGTTCTGCAGTGTGTGCGGGATGCCGGTGGATCAAACTCAGCCGCTCATCGAAGTGATGCGGCCGCCGCTGGGCATCCTGGTCCTCGACGACGGTTCGACCCACCTGCTGGAAACCGATTCCGTCCTCGGCCGCGATCCGGAGAAATCCGAGCCGGCCCGCCGCGGGCTCACTCCGCTGCAGCTCACCGACAATTCTGGCGGCATGTCGCGGGCGCATGCCGAACTGCTACTGACCGAGTGGGATGTGACGTTGGTGGACCGCGGTTCTACGAACGGCACCCGGGCCCGCGCTCCCGGATTCCGGGAATGGGCGCGGGTGCCGCCGCATCAGCCGGTGGTACTGGTGCCGGGCACGGAGATCCTGATCGGTAACCGCACGCTGCGCTTCGAATCCGCTGCACCGCCACCTTTCGGGTCCTGAGGCCCGACAGCAGCTCTGCCCAGGTGCTCCGCCCTCGTGTGCTTGTTCTTCGCCGGACCGAACCGCGCAGCACCACGATCCTGAAGGACGCGTAATCGGCTGGCAGGCCGGTTCGTGACTACTCGTACCGCGCGGCGCAGGTTTCTTCTCCCCCCAGAACCCCGGCGCGGAAGGCGTCGACCCGGGAGAACCCGCTCGGCACGGTTTTGCCCTCCACATCACTGGCGGCGAGACCATCTGTGAGCAGGCCGGATACCGCTTCGTCCAGATCGCCTGCGGCCAGCGTGATATCGCCTACGTCGCGGCCGGTCTCGGCCAGTTTGCCCGTGGCCACACCGGACAGGCATGCGGCCCGGAGCCCGGTTTTCGCACCGACCAGTTCCTGGTCGCGGCTGCGTTGTACCGACAGGGTGTAGCGGGAGATGAACACGACGTAGCCGTTGTAGTCACCGGTCACCTTCACCGGTAGCGGAACATCGGCCTCGTCGGTTGCCGCCCCGCGTTCGGAGAGCCCGTCGACATTGGTCGCGATCGTATTGTTCGCCGGGCAGTAGGTCACGGGCTCGGTGGAGACGCCGTCGCGGCAGTCGATTTCGGCGCCGTCGTAGCTGTAGACCGGTTCGTCGGGTACCGGCAGGATCACCGAAAGCGCCTTGCCCAGTTCGACCAGGCTCTCCTCGGTGATATCGAATTCGCCGGAGGCGCCGTCGAAGGTCTGTGGCAGATCGCCGCGCCGCTGTTCGATCTCGTCCATATCGATCCCCTTGCAGCCCTTGGCGCCGTCGGTGAAGCCGACCTGCACGGCGGTGACCCGCTCGAAGGCCGAACCGTGCACACTTTCCGGGTCGTCGGGGTCGGAATCGCGGATCGCGACCGTCGCGGCGAGTACCGAATTCAACCCGTCGGAGGTGTTGATGGTGAAGTAGTCCGATTCGCCCTCCGCGACCCAGCGCATGTAGGCACCGGCGAAACAGTCGGCCTGCTGCTCCTTGACGATCACCGGATCGTCACGATCGACGATATCGGCGTTGTTCTGGATCGCGTGACCGTATTCGTGGGCGATCACCATGACCACCGCCATCTGCCCGAATGTCTCCGACATCGTGGGCAGCAGCAGCGTCCGGTCCCAGCCGATGGAGTTGTCCAGCCGGCAGTAGGCGGCATTGACCATCCGGTAGGTCGATTCGGTGCAGAACTCGACCGATTCGCGGCGGGAATCGCGGGCACTCCAGGAGATCAGCTTCTCCACCGGCTCGAAATCGCCCTCGAACTCGGTGCCGTAATGCTTGTCCCAGTACGCCTGGACGTCGGTGACCGCGTTCAACGCCAAGGTGTCGATCTCACCGCCGTCACCGTTGTCGGCACTCAAATCGGTGGGCGGGACGTTCTCGCGGGGCCCATTGGGGCCGCTCGTCGTCGGCAGCCCGGCCACCTGGAAAGGATTGTCGTAGACGGAGACCGCCCGGCCGTCCACCGCACGGGTACACCCGGTGACCAGCAGCACCGCGCACAGTGCCGCCACAGTGAGCGCGGCGACCCGGAGTTTCGGCATGGATCCTCCCCCATTTTCGGCCGGTTCGGGTGCTGGCATCTCCCGCTGAGCGGGGTGATCACCCCCCAAGCGGGGGCATCTCCGATGCCCGGGTAATGGAATAGTATCCGCTGCATGTCTGCACCGGGGGTGCGCACTATCACGGTGCGCCATGATGGAACCGAACGTGTCTTCGATTCGAATCAGCAGATCACCTTGGGCCGTGCGCCCGAGGTGACGCTGTTCGTCGACAGTCCGCTGGTTTCGCGGGTCCACGCGATACTGGCCTGGCAGTCGGGAGCCTGGGTGCTCACCGATAACGGCAGTACCAACGGAGTGTTCGTCGACGCACGCCGCCTCGGTGGGCCCGTCCCGATCGACCGGCCCACGCAGGTCCGCCTGGGGGACGCGATCACCGGGCCGCTGCTGTGGCTGGTTCCATCCGGAGTGCCGCAGCAGCAGGCGCGGCGGCCGCCCGCGCAGCAGCAATTTCCGTCCGGGCAGCAGCCGTATCCATCGGGCCAGCAGCCGTACCCATCGGGCCAGCAGCAGTTCCCCGGCGGGCAGCAGCAGTTCCCCGGCGGGCAGCAGCAATTTCCCGGCGGGCAGCAGCAACCCGCACAGCCGCCGCATCGACCCCAGTCCGCTCCGCAACCGCAGGTCGCGCACCGTGCCTCCGCCCCACTCGATCCGCAGCCCGCGCAGCGCCCGCCGCATCAGCAGCCACAACCGTGGGCACCGAGCCCGGGGCATCCGGCGCAGCCACCGCACTCCGGTCCGCTCGCACACTCGGCCGCCACCCCGCATTCCCCCGCACCACCGCACTCCGGCGCGACCCCGCAGCAGCAGCCGGCCAATGTGAACATGACCGCCAAAGCGAGTGTTGCGGCCGTACCGCCGGTCCGGCACCGCGCCAGCGAGGGCCCGATAGCCCGCGCCGACCGGATTCCGCCGGGCGGGCTGACCATCGGGCGTACCTCCGACAACCAGATCGTCGTCAACGATCCGCTGGCGTCGCGTAGGCATGCCCGGCTCGTCGCGGGCTCCGACGGCCTGGCCATCGAGGATCTGGGTTCGGCCAACGGCACGTTCGTCAACGGTGTCCGCCAGCAGCGCACGGTGCTGCGTGAACGCGACATCATCACTATCGGCAATATCGATTTCGAGGTCTCCCAGGGCACGCTGGCACACCGGCAGCGGCCGGTCGCCGAACAGGGGTTGACCGTGCACGGCGTCGGCTTCACCGTCGAAGGCAACAAGCAGTTGCTGGTGGATGTGAACATGCAGGCCGGACGCGGCACGCTCACCGCGCTGATCGGGCCCTCCGGTGCCGGCAAATCCACCCTGTCCCGGCTGATCGCGGGCAGTACCCAGCCCTCCGGCGGTCAGGTCGTCTTCGAAGGCCGCGATCTGCATGCCGAATACGAGGCGCTGCGTTCACGTATCGGCATGGTCCCCCAGGACGATGTGCTGCACCGCCAGCTCACGGTGCGGCAGGCGCTCGGTTTCGCGGCCGAACTGCGGCTGCCACCGGATTCCTCCAAGGCCGACCGGCAGCAGGTGATCGACGGTGTGCTGCGCGAACTATCACTCACCGAGCACGCAGACACCCGGGTGGACCGGCTCTCCGGTGGGCAGCGCAAACGCGCCTCAGTGGCGCTGGAACTGCTCACCGGCCCTTCGCTGCTGATCCTGGACGAGCCCACCTCGGGCCTGGACCCGGCGCTGGACCGGCAGGTCATGATGATGTTGCGCGAACTGGCCGATGCCGGTCGTGTGGTCATCGTGGTCACGCACTCCGTGGCCTGCCTGGATATGTGCGATCAGGTGGTGCTGCTGGCCCCCGGCGGGAAAACCGCCTACGCGGGTAACCCGGCGGGCGTCGAATCCGCGCTGGGCACGAGCGATTGGGCGAAGATCTTCGCCGATGTCGCCGCCAACCCCGATGCGGCCTTCGCCCACTATCGATCCCGGCAGGCGGCGCTACCGCCCCCGCCACCACCCGCGGCGCGACAGAGCGGAGGTGGTTCGCCGCCTCAGTCGGGTGCTTGGAAACAGTTCTCCACCTTGGCCCGGCGGCAGTTGCGGCTGATCCTGGCCGACCGCGGCTACATGGCGTTCCTGGTGTTGCTGCCGTTCGTGCTCGGCGGGCTGTCGCTGCTGGTGCCCGGTAGTAACGGATTCGGCCGGCCGCCCCTGATCCAGCAGGACGACGGCTCCTTCGTGCCCAAGGGCGATTCGGAACCACAGATGGTGCTGGTGGTACTGATTCTCGGCGCCTGCTTCATGGGTATGACACTCACTGTGCGTGATCTGGTGGGGGAGCGCACGATCTACATGCGCGAACGTGCGGTCGGATTGCGGTCGGGGGCCTACCTGTGGGCCAAGGTCACGATCTTCGGTCTCGCCGCGCTGGTTCAGTCGGCGGTGCTGGTCGGTTTCGTGCTGCTCGGGAAGAAACAGCCGCAGGAGGGCGCGGTGCTGGCGATGGGCGGTGCCGAGCTCTACATCGATATCGCGGCGACCGCGGTGTCCTGTGTCGTGCTCGGGTTGTTCCTGTCGAGCCTGGCACGGTCCAGTGAACAGGTGATGCCGCTGCTGGCAGTGGCGATCATGGGCCTGCTGGTGATGGCGGGTGGCATGATCCCGGTCACCGACCGGGTGGTGCTGGAGCAGGTCACCTGGCTGTTCCCGTCGCGGTGGGGGTATGCCTCTGCGGCGTCGACGGTGAATATTCGGGAGCTGTTCATCGCGGCGCAACCGGACGGGCTCTGGGAACACACCCGCGGTACGTGGTTCCTGGATATCGGCATGGTGGTGGCCCTCACGGTGGTGCTCGCGTTGCTCACCTGGAGCCGGTTGCGGCTCAAGAAGTCGGCACGATGAGACCGATGACCGGCTGCTTCCACTATTCGCGCCGCTGGTGGGTGGGGGCGGCGAGCGCGACGACCACACACCAGGCACACTGATGCCTGTGATGGTGCGAGTTGGTGCGGTACACCTCGGGTGGGATGTGGTGTCCGTGGCCGCGGGCGGATCCGGCGTACCCATCCGCCCTGTCCAGGTCGAGGGAAGCTATAACCCGCCCGCTTATTTGCTGGCCGATGCCGCCGGCAAGCTCTATACCGCCGGAGCGGGCCGGCAACGGCCCGATCTGGGGATGGCGATTCCGGATATACGGGAGATTCTCGGGCATCCGCAGATCGTGATCGCGGGCGCCACGTGGCCCGCCGAACTGGTCTTCCGGGCCCGCCTCTACAACCCACTGGCCTCGGTGGGAACGTACCTGCGCGGTAAACCCGATGTGATCGCCCTTCCGTATCCGGACGACTGGCCGGATCCGAAGATCGACGCCTACGCGCGACTGGTCGAGCAGCTCGACGTAGAGGTCGAACCGATCCCGGAGTCCATCGCGCTCTCCGGCTATGTGCGGGCACTCGGCCTGGTCCGGGCACCCGATCACCGCCTGCCCGACGGGCTCGGCGCGACCGCGGTCCATTTCGACGGTCAGGTGGTCGACGGCCGCGCCAATGTGCTCGTGGTCGCGGTCCACGGTGACGAGGAACGGCCCACCGAATCGGTGTACGTCCCGATCGACCCCGAATCCATCCGCGACCCGCGAGTCGCCGACGACACCGTGATCGAGGTGATGGCCGCGGCCAGGGCGATCGGTGCCGACAATTCGACGGTGCTGCTGGCAGGGCAGGTCGTCTTCAACGAAACCTTGCGGTTCGCCTTCCGTAATCATCTCGGGCAGCGGCTGAAGAAGGCCGAACACCCCATGCACGCCCTCGTTCTCGGTGCCACGCATCTGCTGGTGAGTGAGAACGAGGACGACGACGAGGAGGGCGACTCAGCGGGCTACTCGCAGACAGCGCCGCCTGCCGGTGGGCCCGGTTCGCATGCTCCGCCGTCGGGTCCGGCTCGGGACGCGGAGCCGGGACCGCACTCCGCCCGCACCGGACCAGGCTTCTCGGGTTCCGGCCCGTCGGGGCCCCGTCAGCCCGGCTCGGCGGCACCCGGCGCGCCCATTCCGGGAGGTGGTCGCGCACCAGGTGGCGATCCGTCGACCGGCCCCTATTCGGGGTCGCAGCATCAGTACGGCACCCCGCCCGGGTCGGCGAGCGACGACGCCACCGTCCAGGTCGACCGCGGTGACATGCCTCCCTCGACCTCCGGGCCGGCGGGACGGTTCACCCGCGCCCCCGATCCCGAAACCGGCAGCCAGGCCGCGGTGCCGCACCGGTCCGGCCCTGGACAGCAGGGGGGGTCGCCCGCCGGCGGCGCCGAGGGCGGCGACGAGCAGGGCAAGGGCAAGCTCTGGAACAAGATGAAGGACAACCTGTTCGGTGCGCATGCTCTGCTGGGCGTGGCGGCTCTTGCGGCCGCCGGGGCCGTCGGCGGGGCGGCTACCGCGCAGGCGCAGGTCGCGCCGTCGGGTGTCGTCGGCCCGGCCGGGCGCAGCGCCGATACCGTGATCTCGCACCGCGCCGCGGGTTGTGTGCCCATGCCGCGCGTGCTGGTGGAACCACCCGGCGAAGCCGGGACGGCGCCGCAGGAACGTCCGCTCTATGCGCGGGTACCGGCACCCGGCGCGGGCGAATCCGCGCCCGGCCGGGAAGCACCGGCGGACGACGGCGTCGAATGCGGCCGATCCGGTATCGATACCCTCCGCTATCTGGTGCCCGGCCGCCCGGGGATCACCGACCCCGGCCCGCCGTTCGACATCTGAGCCGGAAGCGGCCGATTCAGGAGGGGGTCGGCCGGCTGGTATCGTGGTCCGCTGGTGTGCGGAACACCGAGCCCGGGTCTCAACCGGCCGCCGGGGATCTCTCGTCCGTGCACCTGGCCGGCAGCATCGACGACAGACAGGGAAGCACTGTGCCTACGTACAGCCCGAAGGCGGGTGACGTCACCCGGCAGTGGTACGTCATCGACGCCACTGACGTAGTGCTCGGCCGTCTTGCCGTTCAGGCAGCGAATCTGCTGCGTGGCAAGCACAAGCCGACCTACGCTCCGCATATGGATGGTGGCGATTTCGTCGTCATCATCAACGCCGACAAGGTTGCCATCAGCGGCAACAAGCGCGACGGTAAGCGCATTTACCATCACTCCGGGCATCCCGGTGGCCTCAAGTCCCGCACTGTCGGTGAGGTGCTGGAGACCCGCCCCGACCGCTTGGTGGAGAAGGCCGTGAAGGGCATGATTCCCAAGAACAAGCTCGGCAACGCCATCGCCGGCAAGCTGAAGGTGTACGCGGGCCCGAACCATCCGCACACCGCCCAGCAGCCCGTTCCGTTCGAGATCAAGCAGGTGGCCCAGTGACCGCTCCCGAGGAATACACCGAATACGACGAAGCGGTCGTCGAGGACGCTGCCGCCGAGGTGCTGGACGAGGGTGTCGTTTACGAAGAAGACGCCGAATTCGTCGAGTTCGCGGCCCCGCTGGACCGTCCCGTCCAGACCGTCGGCCGCCGCAAGGAAGCCGTGGTCCGGGTGCGCTTGGTGCCGGGTACCGGCAACTTCGTGCTGAACGGCCGCTCGATCGAGGACTACTTCCCGAACAAGGTGCACCAGCAGCTGGTGAAATCCCCGCTGGTCACCGTCGAGCGCCTGGAATCGTTCGATGTGTTCGCGCGCCTGCACGGCGGCGGCCCCTCCGGGCAGGCGGGCGCGCTGCGCCTGGCCATCGCCCGTGCGCTGACCGTGGCCAACGCCGACGATCGTCCCGCGCTCAAGCGCGCCGGGTTCCTCACTCGTGACCCGCGTGCCACCGAGCGCAAGAAGTACGGCCTCAAGAAGGCCCGTAAAGCGCCGCAGTACTCGAAGCGCTGATATCACCGGTGCCGGCCTGTCCGCTCACACTCTGTGGGTGGGCAGGCCGGTGTCGGTTTCGAGAGCAGGCAGCCAGCCGGAGTCTGGTCGCCTGCTCTCGTGCTATATCTACCGCGGTGTTCGTCGGCCGGCCGTTCGACGGTGTTTCCGGCCACGGTCGTCGCGCGCTGTGGACTCACTGACGAGGGGCAAGATATGGGACGTTTGTTCGGCACCGATGGTGTACGCGGGCTGGCCAATGATTCGTTGAGCCCGGAGCTCGCACTGCGCCTCGCGGGCGCGGCGGCGCAAGTTCTGGGTACCGAAGTCCGGTCCGGGCGCCGCAAGGTCGCGGTGGTGGGGCGGGATCCGCGCGCGAGCGGGGAGATGCTGGAGGCCGCCGTCACCGCGGGGCTGACCGCCGCCGGAATGGATGTGTTACCCGTCGGCGTGCTGCCGACCCCCGCTGTCGCCTACCTGACCGCCCTGCACGATGCGAGTCTCGGGGTGATGATCTCCGCCTCGCACAATCCGATGCCCGACAACGGGATCAAGATCTTCGCGGCCGGCGGGCACAAGCTGGACGACGCCGTCGAGGACCGTATCGAGGCCGTCGCCGCCGCCGGTGATTTCGCCCGGCCGACCGGCGCGGGTATCGGGCGGGTGCTCGCCGCGCCGGGGTCGCGGCATCCCGGATTCGATATGCCCGAATTCAGTCTCGAAGGCACCCATGAGCGCTATATCGAGCATCTGGTCGAGGTCACCGGCCGGGACCTGAATGGTCTGACCGTCGTCGTGGACTGCGCTCACGGTGCCGCGTCGGAGGTCGGCCCGGCCGCCTACCGGGAAGCCGGTGCGCAGGTCATCGCGATCAACGCCGAACCCGACGGCCTCAATATCAACGACGGTGTGGGCTCGACCCATATGGCGCAGGTGCAACGCGCGGTCCGTGAGCACGGCGCCGATCTGGGCCTGGCCCACGACGGCGACGCCGACCGCTGCCTGGCCGTGGACGCTGCCGGCGAACTGGTCGACGGCGACGCCATCATGGCCGTCCTCGCTCTCGGTATGCACGAAGCCGGAACTCTGGCCGAAAACACTCTCGTCGCCACCGTGATGAGCAACCTGGGCCTGCATATCGCCATGCGTGACGCCGGAATCACCGTGCGCACCACTGGTGTCGGCGATCGCTACGTGCTCGAAGAGCTACGCAGCGGCGGGTTCGCTCTCGGCGGCGAACAATCCGGCCATGTAGTTTTCCCGCGGTTCGGCACGACCGGCGACGGTGTCCTCACCGGCCTACAGCTGATGGCCCGGATGGCCGCGACCGGGAAACCGCTGGCGGAGTTGGCGAACGTCGTGCAGAAGGTGCCGCAGGTGCTGGTGAATGTGCCCGTCACCGATAAGGTGGCCGCTACCGCAGCCGCAGAAGTGCGCGCCGCGGTGCAGGAGGCCGAACGCGTGCTCGGCAATTCCGGGCGGATCCTGTTGCGTCCGAGCGGCACCGAGGAACTCGTGCGGGTGATGGTCGAGGCGACCGACCCCGCACAGGCCGGGGAGATCGCCGACGATATCGCCAAACGCGTAGCGGCCGTATAGGTCACGGCGCCGTCAGCGCAGGCTCCAGAGGAAACCGCTGAACAACACCAGAAACCCGCCGTCCTGTGCCCCCATCTTGCCCGCGCACTCTCCTGCAACCTCGGCACACCCACCCCATCAGCGCGCGGAGCGGTCCTCCGCACCGACGCCCCCGGCCGCTACGGTCGCGAGCGGCCGCTCTCCCAACGGCCTCGAGGCGCCGGGGCGCAACGACAATCGTGTGAACCGGAGAGGGAGGCGGACCCGAGCTTCGACATGGGGTAGGAGCACCCGTGCTCGTGGCGGGGTTCCGGTCCGGCCGGGCTCGGTCGGTGTGTGCGGCACGCGAAGCCCTCAGCGGGACCGGTGGTTCGGGGTCGACCCTGAGTCCGGCGCCGCCGGATATCAGGGTGAGTATCGGTATCGCTACCGATGCGCGCCCACGCCGCAGCGCGGACAGTGGAGTGTGTAGTCCCCGTTATCGAAAGGACCGCCATGACCGCCCCCACACGCCGCTTCACACGCTCCACCACCGACAAGTGGGTCGGCGGTGTCTGCGGCGGTATCGCCGAATACTTCGGCTGGAGCTCCGGAATCGTCCGCCTGCTCTTCGTCGTATCCTGCGTACTCCCCGGCCCGCAGTTCCTGGTCTACCTGGTGCTGTGGCTGCTGATGCCGAAACGCTGACCGCGCACCGCAAGGCCCCCGGCTGCCCGTGAGCCCCCACCGAGCCCCGTTCCCGTATGGGAACGGGGTTTCGCTATGCCCATCCGGGGGCTGCGTTCCGGTGCCCGAGATGGAAAGATAGGCCGAAACTCGCAGCGCCGCCGAAGATGGAACTCAGGAGGACCCATGCCCGTATCCGGAGAGTTCCCAGGTCTCGGAATGCCGGGCTTCGACACCACCTCCTCACTGGACAACCTCGGTCCGGTCGAGATGGAAAGCCCCACCCAAGACCTCGACGGCGACGGCATCCTCGACACCTTCACCACCACGAATTCCGACTCGATGAGCGTCTGGACCGACTCCGACCTCGACGGCTACGCCGACCAGTTGAGCGTGGTGGAAAACGACGGCGACTACGCGGCCTGGGAGTACCACCGCAACCCGGACGGGACGGGCGAATGGCGGCAGACGGACCAGGGGACTGTGGGGGAGTAAAACGTTTCGAACGCTCGGGGCCGGAAGGGAACCGCCCCCCGGGCGGGCGCGTCGAATCAAGTAGCAGCAGAGCGCCGCAGGGCCGATCGGGGAGTTCCCGGGAGGGGCGGGCAGGACGGAGGGGAGACCCATGAGTACGGGTGAGGTCGGTGTTCAAGGCGACGGCCTGGTGAGTCTTGCGGACAAGATGCGTGGTAGCGCCGGGGAGGTGAACAAACAGGTTGCGGTTGTTGACACCGATATGGTCGGGTCCGCCGACACCGGGTTCGCGTACGAGGCCCAGGGAAATGCCATTCACGCCGCGCTGACGGGAGTGCAGCAGTGGCTGAAGGACTGGTCCGAGGCTGTTCAGCTCACCGGTGACGCCTTGGGAGAAACGGTGGTCACAATGACGACAGTCGACCAGGAAAACTCTGAAAAAACTCAGCAGGCAGCGAGCTGACCGTGGAGAATCGCAAATGTTCTGAATTATTCGAGATCGGATCGAGGGCGCTGCGGTATTTCGAAATTCTGGAGGTTCGCTATGTGCGTTGGGTGCATGAGCATACGACTCCTGATTTCAAGACTTACGCGGATTTAGTTGCACTCCTCTATAAGCTGAACGGATTAAATGAGGATTCGTTTCGGGGATGTGCGAATTCATTGAAGGACGTCCTCGGCAAGGTCGAACACGAGCGCACCCAGCAGGTTGTGTTCGCGCAAACGCTGCCGTCGGTGTGGTGGGGTGAGGCGGCGACCATGGCTTCGAACATGATGGCTGAACAGCTGCGGCTCTCGGCAGATGACATCGCTGTTCTGCGCAGAGTCCACGAGGAAATGGACGCCACGCCACAGGGGTTGCGGGAAGCGCTCGGAATCATAGCCAATGCCGCTACCGGCATTTCCGTGGACCACGATATAACGGTCCATGGGAAGTCTCCCGAAGATATCGATAACATAATTTCATACGCTGAAGGTGACTGGAGTTCCACAATCGGGTTCGGTGATACTCTGCTGGACAAAGTGAACAGGATATTCCCGGAACACAAGGCCACCGGAATGAGTGGTTGGACTGCTGAGGACGCTACGACAACGGTCTACCATGAAGATGGCACCAAGACAACAGTGGACAGTAGTGGTCCTACAGCTAAATTGAGAGACCATTGTAAATGGTGGCTCGACAATATATTCAGGACAGACTACGAGTCCAATATCACGGAATTCGTAAATGCCTGTAATCAGGCGAATCAGGCCGTTACGACTACGTATGATGAACTGGTCAAGGATTTCGCCGGTCTGAACGCAACGAAATATCCTTGCCCGAGTAGTTCACAGGCGCCGCAGACTACGGCGCCCGCAGGGGTGGCTCCAGGTCAACCCGCTACCCCGGGCGCTCCGTCGACGCCGGGTACCCCTTCGGCACCGGGACAACCAGGTGCACCCGGCGCCCCGTCGACGACTGCCCCGAATGCGGAAAACCCGTTGTCCGCCCTGGCTTCATTGGGAACCCAGCTCGCTTCCTCCAGTGTCGGAAGTCAGTTGGCTCAGGGGCTGAACGGTCTGTTGAGCTCGGCGTCCGAACAGGTCACCAGCACGCTGGAACAGCTCCGGGAAGAAGCCGAGAAGGTGATCGACCCGGAGGATGAGGGATCGGATGCCGATGGAGACGGCAAGCCCGACAAGGATCTCGATGGTGACGGCAAGCCGGACGCCGACAATGACAGCGGTGTGGAATTCAACGGCAAGGAGTACAGGCTCGAGGTCGGCTCGGACGGACAGCTGAAACTGGTGGTGGAGGCCCCCGAGGGCGGCCCGCAGACGTTCCACGTGGAGATCGGCGCCGACGGCAAACCGAAGATAGTCGGCGAAGGGGAACCCGAGCAGGCAGCTCCTCCTTCCGCGGAAGGGCAGCAACCGACAGCCCCGCCTGTGGGGGTGCCCGGGGCGCCGACTGGTCAAAGGCAAGAGGACGGCGAGCACCAGCCACAGAATTATCCGACGCCGCAGGAGCCTGACGAGGGGAATCATGAACCGGATCCTCCGGCTCCGCCTCCCACGCCTGCTGTGGACACAGGGGCGCAGTTGGCCGAGGCCGGACCGCTGTGATCATGGCCAGAATTTCGGGGAAGGTACTCGGATGCGGACGGTGACTTAGATATGGCGAGCGAAGTCGAACGGATCGGAGAGGAATGCCGCCGGTATTCCGAGCGCATGGTAGCGCGGATGGCGGAGGCGAAGGCGCAGCGAGAAGCGCGTAGCCGAGAACAGGCCGAACGGGCAGCGGCCGAAATGCAGCAGTTGCGTCAAGAGTTGGTGGAGCGTGCAATTGGCCAGGAGGACCGGCAGGATGATCGTCCAGTACGCGTAGGTGGGCAGGGGAGGCAGGGCGACGAGCTGTTGTCCTCTGCCGGACGACAGACGGGAGTCGAAGCGTTCCAACTACAGGAAGCCGAGGTCCAGCGGCTGCGCCGGGAGGCGTTGCGCATACGAGAGAAGACAGTGGCGCCGTCCGAGGCCGACGGGGTACCCGTACAACAGAGCGATGTGACGGGGTGCCCGGCAGACCCGGCGCAGACCGGCGACTTGGACCCACGCAAAGCGATCGCTCGTGCCGCTGCCGCCCGCCGGAGAAACAGTGTTGTGGCACCGATAGACGACGACGGTGACGACGAGGCGGAGTACTACCGGCGAGGTAGCTGGCTGGTCTGAAGGGCCGGATGCGGGACCACCAGCACCTCGGCGTCGTGTTCGAGAATGTGTTGCCTGGCGATCAGGGTGCCGAGCCCGGACGATCTGGTGCCACTGAATACCGAGTGGACGACTTCGAGTCGATACCGGCATGCCAGGTGCTGGAGTTTGCGACCGGGTGTGTTCGGTCGACAAATAGCCAGATCTGTATTCAGGCGGTCTGTGGGGCCAGAGCCGCAATCCGCCGAACGCGTCCGCCGATCTCGATCGATCCGCCGGGCCTCGGACACGTGAGGATCTGCGAGCCCCGACCCTGTGATGGTCAGACCGCGGCTCAGAGTTCCCGTCAGGAGCAGCGCTGCGGCGCCCGTCGCCTGATCCTCGTCGATGCCGATTATCTGTACGGGATTCTGTACGGGATATGTACTATTGTGGTAGTCCGCTGACAAGGAGATCCGATGCGTGCGATGAATGCCACCGAGGCTCGCGATAACTTCGCTGCGGTCCTCGATGCTGCTACTGAGGACGACGACGAGGTCATCATCACTCGGTCCGGGGACCGAGAACCCGCGGTCGTGATCAGCCTGCGCGAGTACGAAGCGTTGAAGGAGACCGCTTACCTTCTCTCGTCGCGTACGAATGCGCGCCGGCTGGCGGAATCGGTGGAGAATGTCCGCGCCGGTCGAGTCCAGGCCCGCGACCTTGTCGACACCGAGGGGGATCGGTGAGTCGTAAGGTCCTCTTCGACGACCACGGATGGAACGACTATCTGTCCTGGCAGGCCGAGGATCGGGCTGTTCCGAAGAAGGTGAACCGGCTGATCGAGGACATCCAGCGCAACGGTAACGGCGAGGGTATCGGAAAGCCGGAACCGTTGCGGCAGAATCTGTCCGGGTGGTGGTCGCGACGTATCACCAAGGAACACAGGATCGTTTACCACGCTGATGATGACACGGTAACTGTCATTGCATGCCGATACCACTACGACACCTGAGCCTGGAAGGCAGTGGTGGATTCGGTGTTCTAGGTGACCGGCGTGGATGCGTTATGGCGCTGAGCTTGTAGCATCTGCGGTCGATGTTTGCCGTCGCCGAGCCAGCGGTGGGAGCCCGGCTTACGTGCTTCGGTCGCCAGGTGTTTGATACCTGCCTCGCAGGCGAATTCCTTGAGTTTCTTGCCTGCGAATCCGCTGAGGTACAGCCGCATTCCGGTTTCGTCCTTGTGCCCGAGCTGGTAGATGCCGGCTTCACGGCCGAAGCTGAGGCACATGGCAGGGAAGGCGAGGTCTATCGGGGCCGGCTGTTCGCCCGCGATGCGGTGCAGAACGGTGTCGGCGGCGTGGGCGCCCAGGCAGTAGGCGGTGTAGGCGCTCATGCGGAACGGGAGGTTCGAGGGGGCCGAGGAGTCGCCTGCTGCGATGATGCGGTCGTTGTCGACGCTGGTCAGCGTTTCGTCGGTGAGCATGCGGCCGGTGGTGTCGGTGCTCAGCCCGCTACGCTTGGCCAGGTCGGGGACATCGAAACCTGCTGTCCAGATCGTTAGTTCACTCGCGAGTACCCGACCGTCGCCGAGTTCGACGGCGTCCCGGGTGACCGCGGTGACGGTCGCGTCGGGGCCTTCGATCACGGCTGCTCCCAGCCGGGCGAAGTACTTGCGGGCTGTCCGCCGCGCCTTCGGGTGCAGGTACGCACCGAGAACACTGCCGCAGACCAAAGTGACCGCACGCCCCCGCTCGGCCAGTTCCGCGGCGGTTTCGATACCGGTCGGGCCGCCGCCGATCACCGTCACCGGCGCGGTCATGGGGATATCGAACAGTGCCGAGCGCAACCGGTGCGCTGCCTCGAGTGTCGCTACGGGGTAGGCGAATTCGGCCGCGCCGGGCACCCGCGACACGGCGCCGGAGCTGCCTACCGCGTAGATCAGGTAGTCGTAGTCGATCGTTGCGCCATCGGCCAGTGTCAGGCGGCGCTCGGCCGGATCGATTCGCGTCACGCTGTCGACGACCAGCCGGACACCCTCGGCCAGGATGTCCTGGTAGTCGACGGCCGCGTCGTGGGTTCCGCCCACCAGCTGGTGCAACCGCAGCCTGGGGACGAAGACCTCACGAGGATTGATCACGGTCACCGTCACGTCATCGCGCTTGGTCAGGCGATTGGCCGCCATCACTCCGGCATATCCGCCGCCGACCACCACCACATCGATGTTGTTGCTCACGGTGTCTCCTTCGTTTCGAGGGTTCGAAAACAAGACAACGCAGCTTCGAAAAACCTGACAAGATGTGATGTGGATCACTAACTGGCCGGCTGTGGTCCTGTCGTTTGCCGCGACGGGCGGTGCGGAAAGTCGAGCGATCGGTCAGAATTCGAGCTCGGCCCAGGGGATGGAGATGGGGAAGGGGCGCTCGATCTCGATGGCCGTGGTATTTGCGGGCGTCCACTCGTCGGCGAGGAGATAGTTGGTCTGGTGTAGCGGTCGGACGCCCTCGTGGATCTGCCCCGGCGCGGTTTCCAGCACGTAGGCGCGGACGGTGGCGATACGGCGAGGGTTGCGGGCCAGATGCACTTCCCAGTACCAGGGGATACCGCTGCCGGCGTAGCGGATCTTCTTCGCTTCGATATCGGTCTTGGGGTTGGAGGGAGACAGGACTTCACCTGCGAGTAGCACATCGCTCGCGTGAACGTCCTGGTATTCGGATTCGAGGCAACGGAAAATCAGGAAATCTGGAGTGACGAAGTCGGCTTTGTCATGCGCCTTCAGGAAGATATTCGTTTCCATGCCCACCTGCCGGCAGTGCCCGGTGCGGCGGGTCATATCGTCGTGGGCATTCCGTCGCAGCGCTGACCAGAATGTTCCTGTGTACTGCTGATGCTCGAACGGCCCTCGGCGGACCCAGACCACGCGGCCGTCCCAGAGTTCGATCTGGGTGGCGAGTTCCTCGGGCAGTTGTCCGAGTTCCTCCCAGGTGAGGTATTCGGGCAGGTCGGGCGGTTCGACCCCCGATGTGGACATGCCGCTCATGTTAGTCGAGCATGCCGGGTCACCTGGGGTGATCAGGCCCGATGAACGGGTGCTCGCGGGGCGGGCGTTACTTGCGCAATGTGCGGACCAGCTTGCCCACCGTTGCCGGATCAGGGGTTGCGGCGGCTCGGCGGGTTTCCTCTTGGTCGTGGAGTGCGGACGCCGGGTCGATGACGTGGGTGTGGCGGATCGACGTCTCCGGATCCGAGAAGGCGGCGTAGGTCTTGTCGCCGAGGAGGGTGTGCAGGAGGTAGCCCGTGAGGAGAGCGCGGGTGGCGCGGGCCGTTTTCGGTTCGTGTTTGCCGCCACCGAGGGCGGCGAGCAGGCGGCGACCCTCGGTGAGGCCGTTGGGTCCGGCGCCTTCGAGAGTGCGCAGGATCGCCGGACCCGACCAGGCGGCGGCCAACGGGACCGCGTTGGAGTTGAGGGAGTCGATATCGGAGACGCCGGCCAGGATCAGGGCGGGCGTGTCGATTTCGGGGGCCACCGATTCGGCGGGCGGCGAGGTGGGCGCCGGGAACAAAGGGGCGACCGCGGCGACGCGGCGCTGGGCGGCGGCGAGGACGGCGGCGCCGGCGCCCATACCGTGGCCGGCGAGAGCCAGGCGGGTGGGATGCACGGTGACGGTGCCGTCGCCGAGGCGGACGCCGGTGCAGATATCGAGGGTGGTGAGCAGGTCGGTGGCCAGGTTCAGGTGGGAGGCCAGCGGGCCGCGTTCGGTGTCCGGCGCGGCGGCGACAATGCCCCAGGATGCGAGGTGTTCCAGCAGCGTGGAGTAGTTACCGGCGCGGTTGAGCCAGCCGTGGCCGAAGGCGACGGCCGGTAGGTCGCGGCCGCTTTCGGGCGTGTACACCACCCCGGGCTGGCCCGCGATGGCCAGGTTCCCGCGGAGCACCCGGTGCGGGCCGCGGCTGGTCAGAGTGCTCAGAAGTGATTTCACAGACGCCGACACGACGAGAAGGCTAGCCGATAAGTACTCTGGGGAGCCATGTGCGGAATCGTGGGGTACGTCGGGTACCGGGACGCGTTGGGCGTCGTCGTCGCTGCCTTGCGCCGCATGGAGTACCGAGGTTACGACTCCGCGGGCGTGGCGATTCTCGACGGCACCGGGCATGCCGCGGTCGAGCGGCGCGCCGGCCGGTTGAGCAATCTGGAAGCGGCGCTGGACACCGCGGGGCCGGGCGTGTTCGCCGGCGCCACCGGGATGGGCCACACCCGCTGGGCCACGCACGGCGCGCCGACCGACCGAAACGCCCATCCGCATCAGGATGCGAGCGGCAAGATCGCGGTCGTCCACAACGGCATCATCGAAAACTTCGTCGAGCTGCGGCGCGAACTCGAGGACGCCGGGGTGGAGCTGTGCAGCGAAACCGATACCGAGGTCGCGGTGCACATGGTGTCGCGGGCCTACGCCGAAGGGCCGACCGCGGGCGATTTCGAGGCCAGTGTGCTGGGAGTGCTGCGGCGGCTGGAGGGGGCGTTCACGGTGGTCTTCACCCACGCCGACCATCCGGACACGATCGTGGCGGCCCGCCATTCGACCCCCCTGGTGGTGGGCGTCGGCGAGAACGAGATGTTCATCGCCTCCGATGTCACCGCGTTCATCGAGCACACCCGTGAAGCCGTCGAGCTGGGGGAGGGCCAGGCAGTGGTGATCACCGCCGGCGGCTACCGCGTCACCGATTTCGACGGCTCCACCGACGGTGTGCATTCCCGGCCGTTCACCATCGACTGGGACCTGGCCGCCGCCGAGAAGGGCGGCCACGACTACTTCATGCTCAAGGAGATCGAGGAGCAGCCCGGCGCCGTCGCCGATACGCTCATCGGACATTTCGACCAGACCCCCGGCCAGGACGGCCGGATCGTGCTGGACGAGCAGCGCCTTTCCGACCAGGAACTCCGCGATGTGGAGAAAGTGTTCGTGGTGGCGTGCGGAAGCGCCTATCACTCCGGCCTGGTCGCGAAGTACGCCATCGAGCACTGGACCCGGCTGCCCGTGGAAGTGGAGCTGGCCAGCGAATTCCGTTACCGCGACCCGGTGCTGGACCGCTCCACCCTGGTGGTCGCGGTATCCCAGTCCGGTGAGACCGCCGACACGCTGGAAGCCGTCCGGCATGCCAAGAGCCAGAAGGCGCGGGTGCTGGCGGTCTGCAATACCAACGGCGCGCAGATCCCCCGCGAATCCGATGCGGTGCTCTACACCCGCGCCGGGCCGGAGATCGGAGTCGCCTCCACCAAGGCGTTCCTCGCCCAGGTGACGGCGAACCTACTGGTCGGGCTGGCGTTGGCGCAGGCGCGCGGGACCAAGTACCCCGACGAGGTGGCTCGCGAGTTCGCCGAGCTGGAGGCCATGCCGAAGCTGGTGGACAGGGTGCTGGAAACGGCGCCGCAGGTGCGGGCGATCGCCCGGGAGCTGGCGCGGGAGCGGACCATCCTGTTCCTGGGCCGCCATGTCGGTTACCCGGTCGCGCTCGAAGGCGCGCTCAAGCTGAAGGAACTCGCGTACATGCACGCGGAGGGTTTCGCGGCGGGTGAGCTCAAGCACGGTCCGATCGCGTTGATCGAGGACGGGCTGCCGGTGATCGTGGTGATGCCTTCGCCGAAGGGACGCGGGGTGCTGCACGCCAAACTGCTCAGCAATATCCGGGAGATCCAGGCGCGTGGCGCGCGCACCATCGTGATCGCGGAGGAGGGTGATGATCTGGTCCGGCCGTTCGCCGACGATCTGATCGAGATCCCGTCCGCGCCGACCCTGTACCAGCCGCTGCTGTCCACGGTTCCATTGCAGGTTTTCGCCGCCGAGGTGGCGCAGGCCCGCGGCTACGACGTGGACAAACCGCGTAACCTCGCCAAATCGGTGACGGTGGAGTAGAAGTCTCTCGCCGCATTCGGTTGTTCACCGCAGGCGCCGGCCTCGTCGGGCCGCACCGTCGAGACCATCCGGGACGCCTCGACGGGCCATAGGCGGGTGGCCTACCCGTCCGGCGCGAGCCGGGCGGGCCGTGATTTCGAGTGGGTCCCGCTTCGCGGGATCTCGCCCGAGTGCCGGCGGAGTCGAGCCCCCGCAGACCCGGTGGACAGGTGCCTGATTCAGGCTTCCTCGACGATGACTTTTCCGCGCATATCCGGGTGGATCGGGCACAAGTAGCGGTATTCGCCCGGTGAGGTGAAGGTGTAGCTCCAGTCGCCGACCTCGAACAGCGGGCTGTTCAGGCCCATGGCCTTGTCGCCGATGCCCTGGACGCCGTGCGGGATATCGCCGTCGAAATGCCAGGCCACGGTATCGCCGGCGGTGATGGTGATCTCGGCCGGTGAGAAGGCGTCGTCTTCGACGAAGATGCTGACCGTCGCCTCCGCGTTCCGATGGGATCCGGTGATCGACGTATCGGTGCGGGTGGGAGTGGATTCGTCGGACCCGCAACCGGCCAGCAGAGCCGCCACGAGAGTGAGTCCGGCGACGGCGGCCGATGCGGCACGGTGAGGTCTGGGCATGACGGCCAAGCGTAGTCTGCTGGCGTCGCCGGCTGTCGATTGCGGAGGTGTGTTCGGTGAGCGGACTGTCCAGCTATTACACGGCCGACGAGGTGCGTGCGGCGGAGGCCGAATTGTTCACCCGGGTCCCCGCGGGGGAGCCGATGCGGCGCGCCGCCTATGGGCTGGCCACGATTGTGGCGGCCGAACTGCGCTCTCGCAGTGGTGGAGTCGCGGGCCGGAAGGTGGGCCTGCTGGTGGGTTCCGGGGACAACGGCGGGGATGCGCTGTGGGCGGGGTCGATGCTGCGCCGGCGCGGCGTGGCGGTTACGGCAGTGCTGTTGAAGCCGGAACGAGCGCATGCCGCGGGACTTACGGCCCTGCGCCGGGCCGGGGGACGGATATGTACCGATCCGGCTGCGGCCCTTGTGGAATTGTCCGGCGCGGACTTGGTGGTCGACGGTATCGTCGGCATCTCCGGGCGTGGGTCGTTGCGTCCCGACGCGGCACGAATCGTTGCGGGGCTGGCTGTGCCGATGATCGCCGCCGACCTGCCGAGCGGGGTCGATCCGGATACCGGGGCGGTCGACGGGCCGGCGGTACGGGCGGCGGTCACCGTTGCGTTCGGTGCCCGGAAACCGGTGCATGCGCTGGCCGCGCCCTGGTGCGGACGAATCGAACTGGTGCCCATCGGGTTACAGCTGCCGACGCCTGATCTTGCCGCTCTGGAACCGGCGGCGGTGGGCGGGGGCTGGCCGGTGCCCGGACCGGATGACGACAAGTACACGCAGGGGGTAGTCGGGGTACACGCCGGCAGCGAAACCTATCCGGGCGCGGCTGTGCTCTGTACCGGGGCGGCGGTGGCAGCGACATCGGGGATGGTCCGCTATGCCGGCACTGCGGGCCCGGCGGTTCTCGCGCAGTACCCGGAGGTGATCGCGACCCCCGATCTCGCCGCTACCGGCCGGGTGCAGTCCTGGATATTCGGCCCCGGCTCCGGCACCGACCGCAGCGCCCGTGATCGTCTCGCCGAGATCCTGGCCACCGATCTGCCGGTGGTCGTCGACGCGGATGGTCTCACCCTGCTGGCGCAGGAACCCGAGCTGGTTCGTGGCCGCCGGGCAGCCACGGTGCTCACCCCACATGCCGGCGAGTTCACCCGGCTCACCGGCCGCGAGCCGGGGCCGGATCGGGTCGCGGCGGTGCGTGAGCTCGCCGAAACGTGGCAGGTCACCGTACTGCTGAAGGGACGGGCGACCCTGATCGCCGAACCCGGCAGACCGGTGCTGGTCAACGAGGCCGGTGGATCCTGGGCGGCAACGGCCGGGGCCGGCGATGTGCTGTCGGGTGTTATCGGCGCTCTGCTCGCCGCAGGACGGCAGCCCGGATGGGCCGCGGCCGCGGCGGCACGGGTGCACGCAACCGCCGCCGATATCGCCGCGCACCACCTGGGGTCCGGCGCCGCTCCGATTTCGGCCGGTCCCCTGCTGCGCCATCTCCCGCAAGCCATCGCGCATTTGCGAGCCTGATCACCAAGGCGATGAGGGGATGCTTCGCCGAGCTGGGTGCCGGCGCATCGTGTCGACACAAGCCGGTGCGGCTCCGACACAAGCCGGTGCGGCTCCGACACAAGCCGGTGCGGCTCCGACACAAGCCGGTGCGGCTCCGACACAAGCCGGTGCGGCTCCGACACAAGCCGGTGCGGCTGTGCAGGTGGGCATCGCACCGGACCATTCGGGTAGATGGCAGTATCGGCAGGTGTGAATGGGCAAGCGGAGACGATCGTCGATCTGGATGCCATCGCGCACAATGTGGGCGTACTGCGAGCACACGCCGGCGACGCCGCGGTGATGGTGGTGGTCAAGGCCGACGGCTACAACCACGGGGCAGTCGAGGTCGCGCGGGCGGCGCTGGCCGCGGGCGCGGCCGAGCTCGGGGTCACCACGATCGACGAGGCGGTGGCGCTGCGGGCCGCCGGGATCGACGCCCCGATCCTGTGCTGGCTCAATGTCTGTGATGCCGATTACTCCGCGGCCGTCGCCGCCGGTATCGAGATCGGTGTCTCCTCGCCGGAGCAGCTGGAAGCGGTGGCCGTGGCAGCCCGTGAACTGGGCCGCCGCGCGATCGTCACGCTGAAGGTCGATACCGGGCTCAATCGCAACGGTATCGACCCGCTCGTCTATCCGGCAGTGCTCGCCGAACTGCGGAAACTGGTCGACGAGGACATTGTCCGGTTCCGTGCCGTCTTCTCTCATCTCGCCCATGCCGACGAGCCGTACAACCCGGTGATCGATCGGCAGCGCGACCGGTTCCTGGAAGCCATCGCCACGGCGAAGGAGTATGGATTGGAACCGGAACTGGTGCATCTGGCCAACTCCGCGGCCACCCTGACCAGGCCTGATCTGGCTTTCGATATGGTCCGCCCGGGGATCGCCGTATACGGCCTGACGCCCGTTCCGGAAATCGGCGAATTCGATCTGCGACCCGCGATGACCTTCCAGGCCGAGGTGGCGCTGGTCAAAAAGGTGGCCGCCGGGGAAGGCGTTTCCTACGGCCACGAATGGATCGCGCCCGCCGACACCACGGTCGCGCTGATCCCGGCCGGCTACGCCGACGGAGTGTTCCGGACGCTCGGCAACCGGATGGAGGTGTGGGTCGCCGGCCGGCGACGGCCGAACCGGGGCCGGGTCTGTATGGACCAGCTCGTGGTGGATCTCGGCGACAACAGCGACGGGGTCGTGGAGGGCGATACCGCCATCCTGTTCGGTCCCGGCACCCGCGGGGAACCACGCGCCCAGGACTGGGCGGACCTGCTCGGTACCATCCATTACGAAGTGGTGTGCGCGCCGCGCGGCCGGGTACACCGTCGCTATCGGGGAGGAGCGCGGTGAAGCCACGTACGACACTGTTACGGGGCGGGCTGGCCACGGCCGGTGTGGTGGGCGCTATGGCCGGTGTGCACGCGCTGCGCCGGGCAGGCGCGAAAGTGCTGTGGCCGCCGGTGCGCGACGAATACCGGGACGAGAACTTCGCACTGATCGATCTCGACCGCGCCGGCGAGGTGATCGCCGACGACGGTGTATGCCTGGCCACCCGCGAATGGGGCACCGGCGATGCCGAGGCGACCGTGGTTTTCGTCCACGGCTTCTGTAACAGCATGGAGTCCTTCCATTTCCAGCGCCGGCATCTGGCGCAACGCTGGGGGTCGCGGCTGCGGCTGGTGCTGTTCGATCTCCGCGGGCACGGCCGGTCGGGCACCCCGGAAACCGATGGTTGCACGGTGAACCAGCTCGGCCGCGACCTGCTCACGGTGATCGACGCCAAGGCGCCGCGCGGGCCGCTGATCCTGGTCGGGCATTCCCTCGGCGGGATGGCGGTGCTGGCCGCCGCCGCGCATGCGGGTGATCTGTTCACCCAGCGCGTGCGGGCCGTGGCTCTGCTGTCCACTGCCGCCGCGGAGGTGACGTCCGCCGGGATCGGGCAGCTGCTGCGTAATCCGGCAATCGACGGGTTCCGGCTGGCGGTGCACACCGCGCCGGCGCTGGTGCAGGCCGGACGGGTCACCGCCCGGCACCTCATCACGCCGATCCTGCATGTGAGCTCGTTCCACGGCCCGGTGAGCCCGACCCTGTCGCGGTTCACCACCCTGATGATCGACCGGACCCCGGTGGAAACCGTGGTGAAGTTCCTGAAGGCCATCGAATTACACGACGAGGCCGCGGCGCTGCCGGTGCTGCGCGATCTTCCGGTGCTGGTACTCGGCGGTACCCGCGATCTGGTGATCCCGTTCCGCAATTCCCGTGCGCTGGCACGAGAATTGGCGGATTGCGAACTGGTCCGGCTGCCGGAATGCGCGCATATGCCGCAGCTGCAGTACCCGGACGAGACCAATGCCGCCATGGACCGGCTGCTGTTACGCGCCGGGGTGGTCGGCGAGGACGGCCTGTACGAGGCCAGCGGTGGCTGAGCATATCGACGGGCAGCCCGCCTCATACGAGCAGCGCTTCGAACGCGAACTGCCGACAGTCGCCGATACCGAGGCGCTCGGCCGCGACCTCGCGAGCGGTCTGCGCGCAGGTGATCTGGTGGTACTCGACGGGCCGCTCGGGGCCGGTAAAACCGCGCTCACCCGCGGCATCGCCGCGGGTCTGGGAGTCGGGGGCCGGGTCAGCTCACCGACCTTCGTGATCGCCCGCCGCCATCCCGCGGGCCCGCGCGCGGATGGTCCGCCGGTGGCGCTGGTGCATGTCGACGCCTACCGGCTCGGCGGCAGCCTGGACGAACTCGACGCTCTCGATCTCGATACCGAACTCGATGACGCGGTGGTCGTCGTGGAGTGGGGCAGCGGTGTGGTGGAACGGCTGACCGGCCGGCATCTATTGGTGCGGATGGCCCGCGAACCGGAATCCGAAGTGCGGTCGGCTACTTGGGAGTGGGTGGCCACCGGCCTCGGTGAATAGCCGTGCGTCACGACCGTGTGCGGTCGGTCACCCGGTATCGTGGACCAAATCATGCTTGCACTTGCTGTCGACACCGCGACGCCTGCCGTCACGGCGGGACTGGTCGAGCTGGAGCAGGCGGCGGCCGGTGCGAACAGCCCGGACACCGCCCGCCCGCGGACCCTCGCTGTCCGGACGCTCGTCGATGCCCGCGCCCACGCCGAAGCACTCACCCCGCAGATTCTGGAATGTATTTCCGAAGCGGGGATCGCCCGCACGGATATCGCAGCAGTGGTGGCCGGTATCGGTCCCGGACCGTTCACCGGGCTGCGTGTCGGAATGGCGACCGCTGCCGCGTTCGGTGATGCGCTGGGGATTCCGGTGCACGGTGTGTGCAGTCTGGACGCCCTCGCTGCCGACTGTGCCGGTGAACTCGGGCCGGACGACGAACTGCTGGTCGTCACCGACGCCCGCCGCCGCGAGGTGTACTCCGCGCGCTACCGCGACCGTGGTGCCCGTCGCATTGCCGGGCCCGAGGTCGGCAAACCCGTCGACCTGGCCGTCGCCGGCGCCACCAAGGTCGCCGGTGCCGCGGCGCATACCGCATTGTTCGATCTGCCCGTGCTGCCCGCGCAGTCCCCGTCGCCCGCCGGTCTGGTGCGGGTGGCGGCGCCCGCGTTGCTCTCGGGCGCGATTCCGGAGCCGCTGGTTCCGCTGTACCTGCGGCGACCCGACGCGGTCGAAAAGAGCTACCGCACCCTCGACCGGATGGGAGCGTGACGATGGGGATCCGGATAGAACCCATGGCACCGGCCGATATCGCAGGCTGTGTGGAATTGGAGCAGCTGCTGTTCCCGGAGGACGACCCGTGGCAGGCCGTATCGTTCCACTCCGAGCTGGCGGCCCGCTACAACCGCTACATCACCGCGCGCGACGAGTCCGGGAGGATGGTCGGCTACGCGGGAATCGCACTGCTCGGTGATGCCGAGCACCCGGAAGCCGAGGTGCACACCATCGGGGTCGATCCGGTCTGCCACCGCGCCGGTATCGGCACCATTTTGCTGGAGGCGTTGCTGGCCGAGGCCGGGCGCCGCGGCGGGCCGGTATTCCTGGAGGTGCGCACCGACAACGCGCCGGCGATCGCGTTGTACGCCAAACACGGTTTCCACATCATCGGCCTGCGCAAGAACTACTACCACCCCAGTGGGGCCGACGCGTATACGATGCGCCGGCCCGCGCTGGACGATGTTCCGGCGGGTATCGTTCCGCGTACCCCGCACGGGGTGCTGTCGTGATCGTCATGGGGATCGAGAGTTCCTGCGACGAGACCGGCGTCGGGATCGTACGGCGCCATCCGGATGGCAGCTGTGAACTTCTCGCCGACGAGGTCGCTTCGAGCGTCACCGAACATGCCCGCTTCGGCGGCGTGGTTCCCGAGATCGCGTCCCGCGCCCATCTCGAGGCCATCGTGCCGGCCATGCGCCGCGCCCTGTCCAGCGCCGGGATCGTCGCCCCCGACGCCCTCGCGGTAACTATCGGTCCTGGTCTCGCGGGCGCGCTGCTGGTGGGTGTGGCGGCTGCCAAAGCCTATGCGGCGGCCTGGGATATCCCGTTCTACGCGTTGAACCATCTCGGTGGCCACGTCGCCGTGGACACGCTCGAGCACGGCCCGATGCCGCCGTGTGTGGCGCTGCTGGTTTCCGGTGGGCATACGCATCTGCTGCATGTCGAAGATCTGTCGCGGCCGTTGATCGAATTGGGCAGTACCGTGGACGACGCCGCCGGCGAGGCTTTCGACAAGGTGGCCCGCCTGCTCGGTCTCGGCTACCCGGGCGGTCCGGCGCTCGATGCGGCCGCTGTCACCGGCGACCCGTCGGCGATCGCCTTCCCCCGCGGAATGGCCGGCCCGCGTGACGCCCGCCACGACTTCTCCTTCTCCGGCTTGAAAACCGCTGTGGCCCGGTATGTGGAAGCCCAGCACCGGCAGGGGGTCGACGCGCTGCCGATCCCTGATATCGCGGCCTCGTTCCAGGAAGCGGTCGCGGATGTGCTGACCATGAAGGCGGTCCGGGCGGCCCGGGATGTGGGCGTGGACACACTCGTGCTCGGCGGTGGCGCCACTGCGAACACCCGAATCCGTTCCATGGCCGAAGAGCGATGTGCCGCGGCGGGGTTGACGCTGCGCATACCGAAACCGCGGCTGTGCACCGATAACGGCGTGATGATCGCCGCGTTGGGTGCGCACGTCATCGGCGGTGGTGCCGCGCCGTCTCCGCTGTCGGTGGCCAGTGATCCCGGTCTGCCGGTATCGGTCAGTCAGGTGAGCTGACGGCCGCCTGACCGGCTAACCCGCGGACCCGGTACCCGGAAGCCTGGGCGCCGGTGGTGGGGGCGTGACCTGGAATGTTGTTTCGGTGCTCTGGGTGCCGTTCTCGGACGGGGTATCGGAGGTGGAGGGCGAGTCCGGAGCCGGCTGTTCCTCGGCGGGCGGTGGCGGCGGCAGGGTACCTGGGCCGAGGCCCTCCGGGAACGGGATGGGCGGCAGGTTCGGGTCCGGGCGCAGGGTGGGCGGCGAGGACGGCTGCGTGGGGGAAGTGGTGCCGGTGATCGTCGTCGGCTCGGTGGGCGAAGTCGGTTCGCCGCTGGTGGAGGGCACCGTGCCGGTGTCGGGTTCGGGGTTCACCGGCGGCTCGTATGTGGGTTCGTAGGTCGGTACGTAGGGGGTGTCGGTGTCTGCGGGTTCTTCGATCGGTTGCGGTGCCGCCTCGGTGGTGGTGGGCGCGACGGAGGTGGTCGGGGCGGCTGTGGTGGTGGGCGGCACCTGCGCGCTGCTGGTCGTTCCGGCGGGGGAGACCTCGTCGTCGGAATTGGGTGTGCCGGTGTTCACTCCGTACCCGACGATCAGCCCGACCACCACGATTGCGCCGGCGACCGTACCGAACGCCTTGAGCAGGGTGTTCCCGGACTTGTCGGGCGTGAGTGCGCCGATCGGTGTGGCGGAGCTGGCGGTATCGGCCAGCAGCGCGGCGCCCTTGGCGATGACGGCGTCCGGGTCCGGCACCGTCAGGACGGGCAGATCCAGTGTGCTGCGCAGGGTTTCCAGTACCGCCGGGATATTCGCCCCGCCGCCGATCACCACGACCGCTTCCGGTGTCCGGTCGGCCAGGCCGAAGGTCATCGAGGTGAACCGCGCCAGTTCCCGTAGCAGGCGGGCCGCGAGGAGTTCGAAATCGGTGCGGGTGAGTTTGAGTGGACGGCCGGCGATATGGTCGATGGTGACGGCTTGGGTGACCGACAGATGCTCTTTGGCGGTGCGTGCCCGATTGATCAGCACACTCCGATTGGGCCGGGTGCCGCGCCGGGCATGGTGTTGATCGACCAGATGCCGGTACAGCAGATCGTCGATCGCGCGCCCGCTGACCGTCGTGGTGCGCGCAGTGTGCAGGACCGTACCGTCGGCCGGATCGGCCACCGAGACCGTGCAGCCGGAGGCGCCGAGATCGATGACCGCGACCGTGCCATAGCGGTCCAGCAGGCCGGTATCGCGGAGGAAGGTGAGTGCGGCGGTGGTTTCCGGGACCAGTTGTGGTTCGCGGTGTTTGCCGGTGGCCATCCGGATCGCCTGGGCTTGTTCTTTACCGCGGTAGGCCACGGCGACGCCGGTGGGTGGGCGTTCGGCGACGACATCGAGACCGGATGTCCGGGGGGCGGGCACATGCGGCCCGAAAACTGCTTCGTGCTGGTGGCTCCCGGGCAGCTGGGTGGTCATCAGCTCGATCGAGGACGCGACGAGATCGCCGAGGTCGGAATGTTGCTCTGCCGAGACGACTCGGTAGTCGAACTTTCGCGCGCCGTTGGCCGCGGTGGTGACCAGTGCGGAGCACACCACCTCGTTCCCGGCGGAGATGCCGAGCGACGTACGCATATTCTGTTCACCTCCTTTCGAGCGGAACCTCGTCGTTCGCGCCGGCCGGTCCGGACATGGGGCGAGGCTGTTCGCGAGACCACCGTCGTCTGCGGGAAGCGGTGGTTTCGCGAACAACCATCACCTATGGTGCCACGATCTGTTATCCGAACGTTACAGAGTCGGAGAATCATTGGGAAGCCCTGTTTCTCTCGGGGTACCCGCCGTGGATCGCCCCAACCCGGCGACCAGCGGCCGCGTTCGCTGGCGTCTTGGTGACAGCAAGATCATTTCGCGCTGAAACGGGGCCGATCGGCGGGTTGGCACCGCCTGCTCTTGAGCGCTGGCACTCTCATGTATAGAGTGCTAGCTGGCACCGATTGTTGCCCGGTGCCAGGCTTGACTACTGAGCAGGCGGTCCCGGCACCCGCGACGACGGGGCTATGCGCAGGGTCAGCATCGTGACCGAATCGATGGTCCGGGACAACAGTTCCGGACGACCGTTATCCCCTGAAAGTGGAGGGCTCAACGTGGCGAGCGTGAACATCAAGCCGCTCGAGGACAAGATCCTCGTCCAGGCCAACGAGGCCGAGACGACGACCGCCTCCGGCCTGGTCATCCCTGATACGGCCAAGGAGAAGCCGCAGGAAGGCACCGTTGTCGCCGTCGGCCCCGGCCGGTGGGACGACGAAGGTGAAAAGCGCATCCCGCTGGATGTCGCAGAGGGCGACACCGTCATCTACAGCAAGTACGGCGGTACCGAGATCAAGTACCAGGGTGAGGAATACCTGATCCTGTCCGCGCGCGACGTGCTGGCTGTCGTCGGCAAGTAATCCGACTGCCGCGCATGCATTCCGCCCCGGTGTCGAACGCTGACCCGGGGCGGAGTGCGTTGTGCCACACAACTCGAAGCGCACCAGATACAGGAGCGAAGACATATGGCAAAGCAGATCCAGTTCGACGAGCAGGCTCGCCGGGCACTGGAGCGCGGTGTCGACAAGCTCGCCGATGCGGTCAAGGTCACTCTCGGCCCGCGTGGCCGGCATGTGGTGCTGGCCAAATCGTTCGGCGGCCCCACCGTCACCAACGACGGTGTCACCATCGCGCGTGATATCGATCTCGAGGATCCGTTCGAGAACCTCGGCGCCCAGCTGGTCAAGAGCGTCGCCACCAAGACCAACGATGTGGCCGGTGACGGCACCACCACCGCCACCGTGCTCGCCCAGGCAATGGTGCGTGGCGGTCTGAAGAACATCGCGGCGGGTGCCAATCCGATCGCCATCGGTTCCGGCCTGGCCAAGGCCGCCGATGCGGTTTCCGAGGCCCTGCTGGCCGCGGCCACTCCGGTCAACGGTGAAAAGGCCATCGCCCAGGTCGCCACCGTCTCCTCGCGGGACGCGGAGATCGGCGAGATGGTCGGCAAGGCGCTGACCACGGTCGGCAAGGACGGTGTGGTCACCGTTGAAGAGTCCTCCACCCTGCTGACCGAACTGGTGGTCACCGAGGGTGTCCAGTTCGACAAGGGTTACCTGTCGCCGTACTTCATCACCGACGGCGACAGTCAAGAAGCCGTACTGGAGGACGCGCAGATCCTCCTGCACCGCGAGAAGATCAGCTCCCTGCCGGACCTGCTGCCGCTGCTGGAGAAGATCGCCGAATCCGGTAAGCCGGTCCTGATCATCGCCGAGGACGTCGAGGGTGAGGCCCTGTCCACCCTGGTGGTGAACTCCATCCGCAAGACCCTCAAGGCCGTTGCGGTCAAGGCGCCGTTCTTCGGTGACCGCCGCAAGGCGTTCCTCGACGATCTCGCCGTCGTCACCGCCGGTACCGTGGTCAACCCCGATCTGGGCATCAACCTGCGTGAGTCGGGTCTCGAGGTACTGGGTTCGGCCCGCCGGGTGGTGGTCACCAAGGACACCACCACGGTCGTCGACGGCGCCGGCACCCAGGACGATATCGCCGCCCGCAGCGCGCAGCTGCGCCGCGAGATCGAGGCCACCGATTCCGATTGGGATCGAGAGAAGCTCGAGGAGCGGCTGGCCAAACTGGCCGGCGGTGTCGCGGTGATCCGGGTCGGCGCGGCCACCGAGACCGCGCTCAAGGAGCGCAAATACCGGGTCGAGGATGCGGTCAGCGCGGCCAAGGCGGCCGTCGAGGAGGGCATCGTGCCCGGCGGCGGTACGGCGCTCGTGCAGGCCGGTACCAAGCTCGACAGCCTGATCGCCGGTCTGTCCGGTGACGAGGCTGTCGGTGCCGAGGTGCTGCGTGGCGCGCTGCGGGCGCCGCTGTACTGGATCGCCAGCAACGCCGGCCTAGACGGTGCCGTTGTGGTGAGCAAGGTCGGCGCGGGCGAGGAAGGCTTCAATGCCGCCACTCTGACCTACGGAGACCTGCTCGCCGATGGTGTCGTGGACCCGGTCAAGGTGACCCGCTCGGCTGTTGTCAACGCCGCCTCGGTGGCGCGGATGGTGCTCACCACCGAGAGCGCAGTGGTGGACAAGCCCGCCGGAGAAGAAGACGATCACGGGCACGGTCACGCCCACTGACCCGATACCCCGGCCGGCTGCCGGCCGGGGTCGGTAGGGCCACAGAGAACGGGCCGTTCACACTCTGCGCGGAATGTGAACGGCCCGTTCTCGTATCGGCCGCCCGCTGATCGGCGGGGCGGCCGCCATACTCTTCTTCAACCGGAGCAACCCGTCTCTTATCCGGGATTTGACCGTCGGCAGGCCGATATCGAGCTGCCGCGCGACCTCCGCGTACGTCCGGCCGTCGTAATAGGCCAGCGAAATCGCCTCGCGCTGGTTATCGGTGAGGCTACGCAGGCCGACCACCACGGCTTGATGGTCGAGTTTGCGCTCGACCTCCTCGATGACCTCGTCGTAGTCGTGCCCGAGTACCCGGGCGCCGTAGGCGATTTCTCGCTGGGTGTGCGCCTGTTCGGCACGTACGCGGTCGACCGCGCGGCGATGGGCCAGCGTCAGCAGCCAGGTCACCGCCGAACCGCGGGCCGGGTCGAAACTCGCCGCGGTACGCCAGGTCTGCAGGTAGACCTCCTGCGTGGTCTCCTCGGCGAACCCCGAATCCTGTAGGACACGCAACACCAGACCGAAGACCCGTGTGCGGGTCCGATCGTAGAGTTCGGCGAAAGCCTCGGCATCCGAGTGGCCACAACGCTGTAGCAGCGCTGAGAGCTCGATACTTTCCTGTGTCATCGGTCATAACAATAACCCGAGGCTATGACCGAGACCGTATGTGGCCCCGCGGAACAGGTGGTGTCGTCATCCGTTGCGAAGGGCGCTGTCGGCTTCCGCGTGGTGCGAAACAGCCCCTGCCACGGCCGATAGGTCCTGAGCGGGCTATACCGCCATGCGGCGCCGGTTGCGGCGCGCGTGCATTTCGCGTTCTGTTTCCGACATCCCGCCCCAGATTCCGTAGGGCTCACTGACCTTCAGCGCATGTGACCGGCACTGCATGAGAACCGGGCAGGTCCGGCAGATTTCCTTGGCGCGCAGCTCGCGAGCTGCCCGGGCCCGGCCGCGCTCCCCGTCGGGATGGAAGAACACCGCCGAGTCCACACCCCGGCAGGAGCCGCGCATCTGCCAGTCCCAGATATCGGCGTTCGGTCCGGGAAGGTGGGTGGGCATGGGCATGGGTTGAACTCCTCGTAGACGTGAGCTCGTCGGCATTGTCGAGCGAGTGATGGGTCAACTTCTCGGGTGGTGCCCGGCGTCCGTGTGAACGCGCGGACCGTAGGCATCCCGGGCGATTTTTCGCCCGGCACCGTTCGTGGCGATGAGCTACGTTAGGGGTTACGGGGAAATTCCGTCAACAGTTCGGCGCGCTGATTTGTCGAATATTTTGCGACTTGAATTTAACCCACCTGCCTGTTTACTTCCGCTAATCTTCCGGCGATACTGTCTGGTTACCCCGATTTCTGTTCCTTGATCTGTCGGCCCAGGTCGACGTTTCCGCAGGTCGGGATCCACAGTCGGCATCACATGAACGGTCCGGACCGAAATATGTACCCGATCCGGGCCTGGATCCGTGCCGGAATCGCTGATCTCGGTACGATTACAGATGGCGTCCCGGCGGCTTCCGGGTTAATTAAGCGAAACGTTGTGGAATTCGATGCGTATCCGCTCATGGATTGATGGGTGGAGTTTAACCTGATCGAAACGCGGGTGATTCTAATAATGCTGAAAGATTGCTGAAACCCACGCACCGGTTCCGGCCATCCGATTCTCCGGCCGCTGATCCGGACGGGCCTCGGTACAGTGCACCGGTGTCCGCCCCGGTTCTCCCCTTCGAAATCCGTTCTCCTCGGCTCGCCGACTTCGCTTTCGGCTCACGACAGCATCGGTCCGCTGCCGAGTTGCCAGAGCCGGGCAGCGGTGCCGAAATGTGGTGGCGAGCCGTGGCGTTGGGTGGCACGGGCCACTACGCGGCCGCCCGCATCGCACTGCGGCGGCTGCGGGCGAGCACCAACGATCCGGTATTGCTCTCGCTCGCCGCGTCCACCGAGGGATCGTTTCGACGCCAACTCGGCTGGCATGCCCGGGCCGCACACGACGACGGTCACGCCGCCGCACTGGTATTGCCGCGATTGCCCGGGGCCTCCGCTCCAGAACAGCGGTGTCCGGAGCTCGTCGATCCGACCGGTCCGGCCCGCCATCGCCGGTCGGGCTTGCTCGACGGCGTGGACACCGAGGGCGTTGCGGGCGCCGGCGCCGAATATCTGCCACCGATCGATAGCGGGGCAGTGGGTTTCTACCGCGTCCCCGATCTGGTCGACGCCGCTGCCGATGCCCTGATAGGTCTCGCCGCCGATGCGCTGGGTACCGGCCGGCTCGCGCTCGCCACCCGGTTGCTGGACCGCTGCGACGGGCTGCTGGATGCCGCGCTGCCATCCGGCTCTACCGGCGCCGGAACCGTGCGGGGGCGGGCCGGTAGCGCGGGAATCGATCGCTCCCGTACGTTCGTCCGGCTGCACTGGGTACGTGCGGAAACCGCACTGGCCGGCGGCCGGGCCGACGAGGCACTGGCGGCGGCGGAGATCGCGCTGGCATGGGCCGAGCGCACCCCCTCGATTCGCCACCGGGTGAAATCGCGGCTGCTGGTCGCCGCGGCCGCCGGGGTGGCCGGCGATACCGGGCGGGCCGCCGGACTCGCCGCCCTGGTCGAGGAGCAATGCCGAGAATCGGGCCTGGTACCGCTGCGTTGGGCCTGTGCCATGTTGCGAACCGGTCTACCGGCGTCCGGCGCGGAACCGGCCGCCGAACACGCGCACGCGGCCGCCGACGCGGAGGCGTGTCGCGCGCTCATCTCCAGGCGTGGCGGGCGATTTCGCGGTAGCGGAAGGTAACTCAGGTTCTACCGTCTCGACCCACCCGTGCGGTCGTGACCTATTGTTGATCCCGTTCCGCTGGACCAGCGGAAGCACAGGTCGCCACCGGCCGTGCCACTTTGTAACGCCAGGAAATCCGCTGACGATGACGCACACGGGCGAAGAGTTGGACCGCGCCGTCGCCGCTGCCGCGCAGGGCGACAGGTCCGCTCTAGCTCAGGTACTGAAATTGGTCCGTCCGCTGGTGATGCGATATTGCCGCGCCCGGATCGGTGCCGCGGAGCGTGGACAACTCTCCGCGGACGATGTCGCGCAGGAGGTCTGTCTAGCGGTTATGACCGCCCTACCCAGGTATCAGGACCAGGGTCGGCCGTTCATGGCCTTCGTATACGGAATCGCTTCGCACAAGGTTGCCGACGCCCATCGCAACGCCTCCCGTAACAAGGCGGAGGCGATGGCCGAAGTACCAGATGTCATATCCACCGACCACGGACCGGAGCAGCGAGCTCTCGAATCGGAAACGAGCCGGCAGATGAACACTCTGCTGGCGACGTTGCCGGAGAAGCATCGGGAGATCCTGATCCTGCGACTGGTGATGGGTTTGTCAGCGGAGGAAACCGCGACCGCCGTGGGCAGTACGGCGGGAGCGATACGGGTCGCCCAGCACAGGGCGCTCGCAAAACTGAAGGCACAAGTGGCGAGGGCAGGTGAAATATATGGCTAGGGATGGCGGGCGCGGTCGGGGCGACAAGTGGGCGCGGCGCGTATCGCGGAACACCGATCCCTACGCCGAGGGCTCCGGTGCCGGGTCCGAACCGGTCGATATCAGCGCGGTCCGTCGTGATGACGAACTGATCGACGCTATCGTCCGGGGCGGGCCCATACCCACCGAGAGCACCGAGGAACTCCAGCTGGCGACATTGCTGGCGGATTGGCGGGCCGAGATCGTGGCTCCGCCGCTACCGGACGCGCCCGATCTCGATACGGTCGTCGCGGCGGTCAACCAGGAAATCGGTGCCCGGCAGGCGCGGATCAGTGCGCAATCCGGCGGGCGGCTTCGGTTGCTCCGCCCGATAGCCACCACAGCGGCCGCGCTGGCTCTGGTGTTCGGTGGGCTTTCGGTGTTCTCGTATCAGGCCGAACCCGGTGATGCGCTGTGGCGCGTCAAAGAGGTGGTGTTCAGCGAACAGGCACAGAGCACCGTCGTGCAGTACGCCGACGACAATCTGGCCGCCGCACAGGAGCTGCTCGACGAAGGTAAGCCGGACCAGGCCAAGGACCGCCTGGAACAGGCCTCGGTCAATGCCACCCAGGTGGACGATCCGGTGAAACGCAACGAGCTCGCCGCTCGCTGGCGTGAGCTGGTCGGACAGGTCGGCAAGGTCGCACCGGATATCGCGGCACAGCTCGAGGAGGAGGCTCCCGCCCCGGATCCGGAGGCCCCGGTGAATCCGGCCCCGCCCGGGGATACTTCCGAGCGTCCCGGTCCGACGGTGACCACCACGTCCCGGCCGGGTCAGCAGCTTCCGATGGAGGCCCCCGGACCGGGCGGCGACCGGCCGACGGGGCCGGATGTCACCGCCCCGGTTCTGCCGTCCCCGGACCGGCCGGCACCCGATACGGAGGCCCCGGATATCGCACCGGACGACACCACCGCCCCGGTGACTCCTGGCCCGACCACGCCGGACGGGCCGGGAGTCGATTCGGTGGAGCCGACCACTCAGGTCCCGCCGTCCACGATCAGCTCACCCGGTCCGGTCGAACCGTCGGTTCCGCCGACCGGAGCTTCGCCGGTTCCGACAACCGTCGTTCCCGGCGGGTCCACCAACTGAGAGATGGCACGCGGCCGGGCCGATTCGGTCGAGTGAGCGAATGTCTGTCACCGTGTGGCCGTCCACCTCGAGGTGGACGGCCACACGGCGCGTATGGCGTGGTGCGATCGGTGTAGTACGAATCTGGTGCGGATATGCGAAAACGATCGGCCGCCGTATGGCGGTCGATCATGCCGGATCATCCCGGCGGCTCCGACTCGGCAGTCGAAGGATTCAGCTGTCGAAAGCGTCGAACCCGTCGCCGTGGAACGCCTCGTTCATCGAGGCATCGGCGTAGCCGCGACAGTAATCCCAGGTGACATAGGCTTCCGGAGTCGGATCATAGGCAGGCTCATGCGGCCGGACCGTGCCGTCGACCAGGAGTTGTAACAAATTGGCGCGCAGCATATCCCAGTCGTGATAATGATCCTGCCGACAATCCTCGCAGCTCACCACCAACCCGCGGATACCGCGGTGGGCCAGTAGCGCCTCGTAGACTGCGAGATCGGCGAGATCCTCTTCGACCGCAAGGCGCTCATGAGGATCCAGCGGCTCCCCCGGCTCGATGGCATCGAGCGCGGCGGACGGGTCGGCGGGATCTCCGGCGAACGGATCCGGCGGCAAGCCAGGTGGTAGGTGGTCACGCACATCCCCACGGTACGCAGAACAGGGTGGTCTGCGCCAGCCGTCCGCGCCGTCAGTTTCGCCGCTACCGTTCGATCGGCCGGCGTCGGCCCTCAGTTGATCCCGGATCGAACCGGACCGATACCATGGTGTCAAGCGTTGACGAGCACTAGTTCACCCGGCACCGCCGCCGGAATAAACGATCCGGCGCCGCACGTTTGTTCCCAGTTACAGTTTGCTATCGGGCCGCCATATCTCGATAGCTCAGCCGACGTCCAGGAGGGGTCGATCCGAATGAGTAATCCCGTACCGGGCGAGCGCACGATTGTCCGGCCTGCTACGGGTGGTGACGATCCGAACAAGATCGCCATGCTCGGCCTGACCTTCGATGATGTGCTGCTGCTGCCCGCCGCGTCGGATCTCATCCCGAGTTCGGTGGAAACGTCCAGTCAGCTGACCAGGGAGGTCCGGTTGCGGACGCCACTGGTCAGTTCCGCGATGGATACGGTCACCGAAGCCCGGATGGCGATCGCCATGGCCCGTGCCGGCGGTATGGGTGTACTGCACCGCAATCTTTCGGTGGCCGATCAGGCGAGCCAAGTGGAGACCGTCAAACGGTCCGAGGCCGGTATGGTCACCGACCCGGTGACCTGCCGCCCCACCGATACGCTGGCCGAGGTCGACGCCATGTGCGCCCGATTCCGGATTTCCGGCCTGCCGGCGGTCGACGAAACGGGCGCGCTGGTCGGCATCATCACCAATCGCGATATGCGTTTCGAGGTCGATCAGAACCGGCGCGTGGCCGATGTGATGACGCCTGCGCCGCTGATCACCGCCCAGGAGGGTGTCACTGCGGAGGCCGCGCTCGGGCTGCTGCGCCGCCACAAGGTGGAAAAGCTGCCCATCGTCGACGGTGAGGGTCGCCTGCGTGGCCTGATCACCGTCAAGGACTTCGTGAAAACCGATCAGTACCCCGACGCCACCAAAGACCGGGACGGCCGGCTGCTGGTCGGCGCCGCGGTGGGCGTCGGCGACGATGCCTGGTCGCGGGCCATGACCCTGGCCGATGCCGGCGCAGATGTGCTCATCGTCGATACCGCGCACGGGCATCAGCGCCAAGTTCTCAGCATGGTCAGCAAGGTCAAGGCCGAAGTGGGTGACCGTATCCAGGTCATCGGCGGCAATATCGCCACCCGAGCCGGTGCCGCGGCGCTGGTCGAGGCCGGCGCCGATGCAGTGAAGGTGGGTGTCGGGCCGGGTTCCATCTGCACCACCCGGGTGGTTGCCGGTGTCGGTGCCCCGCAGATCACTGCGATCCTGGAGTCCGTGGCGGTCTGTGCGCCCGCGGGTGTGCCGGTGATCGCCGACGGCGGAATCCAGTTCTCCGGCGATATCGCCAAGGCCATCGCCGCCGGCGCATCCACGGTGATGCTGGGCTCGGTGCTGGCGGGTACCGCGGAATCGCCCGGTGAGCTGATCCTGGTGGGCGGTAAACAGTTCAAGAGCTACCGCGGCATGGGGTCGCTGGGTGCCATGCAGGGCCGCGGCCAGGCGAAGTCCTTCTCCAAGGACCGCTACTTCCAGGACGACGTGCTGGCCGAGGACAAACTCGTCCCCGAAGGTATCGAGGGCCGGGTGCCGTTCCGGGGCCCGGTGAACCAGGTGATCCACCAGTTGGTCGGCGGCCTCCGTGCGGCCATGGGCTACACCGGCGCACAGAGCATCACCGGTCTGCAGGAAGCCCAGTTCGTCCAGATCACCGCGGCGGGACTCAAGGAGAGCCATCCGCACGACATCACGATGACCGTGGAGGCCCCGAACTACACCGGGCGGTAACAACCCCGGTGTGAGCGGCTGCGGTCCCGTGCCAGGTCACGGTCTCGCGCGCTCCGGGGCTCTGCGGACTCCGTGCCAGGGTGGGGTATCGTTCGGTCCGGGTCGGACGATGGATGTTCGCTGGGCGCAGATGCACAGCCCCACCGTGCAACCGCAAACCTGCCGGCCGAACGCACCCAGCGGTGGTGCCGAGTCTTACGAGGCCCTTGGAGGTTTCGGCCCGCAACGTCAAGGGGGCCGAAACCCCGCGCGCGCCAGCGCGCCGAAAAAACAGGAGCTATTTGTGCGGGATATGGTCGAGATCGGGATGGGTCGGACGGCTCGCCGGACCTACGAGCTGGACGATGTCGATATCGTTCCCTCGCGTCGGACCCGTTCGGCGAGCCAGGTGTCGCTGGCGTGGCAACTGGACGCCTACCGGTTCGACATCCCCTTCCTCACCCATCCGACCGATGCACTGGTCTCCCCGGAATTCGCCATCGAGATCGGGCGCCGTGGTGGGCTGGGCGTGATCAACGGTGAGGGGTTGTGGGCCCGTCACGCGGATGTCTCCGCCAAGATCGACCAACTGCTCGAGCTCGCCGACAAGGGCAGCTACCAGCGGGCGATCGCCTTCCTGCAGGAACTGCACGCCGCACCCATGCAGCCTGATCTGCTGGCCGCGGCGGTGGGTCAGGTGCGGGCCGGTGGGGTCACCGTCGCGGTGCGGGTGAGCCCGCAGAACGCGCGGGCTCTCACCCCCGGCCTGGTGCAGGCCGGGATCGATCTGCTGGTGGTGCAGGGCACTATCATTTCGGCCGAACACGTGGGCGACGGTGAACCGCTGAACCTCAAGACTTTCATCGCCGAGCTGGACGTGCCGGTCGTCGCCGGCGGTGTCAGTGATCACCGCACCGCGCTCCATTTGATGCGGACCGGTGCCGCCGGGGTGATCGTGGGTTACGGTTCGCAGCCGGGCGCGACCACCACCGGCGAAGTTCTCGGTATCGGTGTACCGATGGCGACCGCGATCGCCGACGCAGCCGCGGCCCGCCGCGACTACCTCGACGAAACGGGCGGCCGCTACGTGCATGTGATCGCCGACGGCGATATCAACACCTCGGGCCAGCTCGCCAAGGCCATTGCCTGCGGCGCGGACGCGGCCATGCTGGGCGCCCCGCTCGCGATCGCCGCCGAAGCGCCCGGCCGCGGCTGGTACTGGCCGTCGGCCGCCGCGCATCCCTCGGTGCCGCGGGGTGCGCTGCTTTCGCTGGACGAGCCGTGGGATCTCGCCGAAGAACTGCTCGGTCAGGCCCCTCCGGCCCCGGTGCGCCCCAGCCTGGAACAGCTGCTGACCGGCCCCTCCGACGATCCGTTCGGCTCCTTGAACCTCGTCGGCGGGCTGCGCCGCTCGATGGCCAAGGCCGGGTACTCCGACCTCAAGGAATTCCAGAAGGTCGGTCTCAGCGTCCGGTAGTTTTCGGCCCGCCGGTGCGCGCGGAGTCCCGATCCTCGGGCCGCATCGGAGGCACACCCCTGCGGATGCGCTGGGGCTCGTCTCGTTCTGGAGCGGGAGAGTGGAGAACGAGACCACGGGGCCCCAACCCCGCGCCGCCCGAGGCAGCGCCGGACCAATAGACTCACGCGGGTGACACACTCGCAGAGGCCCGTTCTTGTTGTCGACTTCGGTGCGCAGTACGCGCAGTTGATTGCCCGCCGGGTCCGGGAGGCGAATGTCTACTCGGAGGTCGTCTCGCATACCGCCACCGTGGCGGAGATCGCCGAGAAGAAACCGCTGGCGGTGATCCTGTCCGGTGGTCCGGCCAGCGTGTACACCGAAGGTGCGCCGGCCCTCGACCCGCGGCTCTTCGAGCTGGATATCCCGGTTTTCGGTATCTGTTACGGGTTCCAGGCGATGGCGCAGGCGCTGGGCGGCACCGTGACGAATACGGGCACCCGCGAATACGGCCGCACCGAAATCGATATCGACGGCGGGTTGCTGCACGAGGGGCTGCCGGATTTGCAGCCGGTGTGGATGAGCCACGGGGACGCGGTCACCGACGCCCCGGAGGGGTTCGAGGTCACCGGGACGACGGTGGGTGCGCCGGTCGCGGCGTTCGAGAACCGGTCCCGCCGGCTGGCCGGTGTGCAGTACCACCCCGAGGTGCTGCACTCGCCGCACGGGCAGCAGGTGCTGAGCCGGTTTCTGCACGAAATGGCGGGGATCAAACCGGACTGGACGCCGGCCAATATCGCCGACGCGATGGTCGAGCGGGTGCGCGAGCAGATCGGGGACGGGCATGCGATCTGCGCGCTGTCCGGCGGTGTGGACAGCGCGGTGGCGGGCGCCCTGGTGCAGCGAGCTATCGGCGACAGGCTGACCTGTGTTTTCGTCGACCATGGGCTGCTGCGGGCCGGTGAGCGCGAACAAGTGCAGCGGGATTTCGTGGCCGCTACCGGGGCTCGGTTGGTCACCGTGGACGCGGTCGAGAAGTTCCTCGGCGAATTGAAGGGCGTCACCGACCCCGAGGAGAAGCGCAAGATCATCGGCCGCGAGTTCATCCGGTCGTTCGAGGACGCTGTCGGCGAGGTCGTGGGTGAGCAGACCGCGGGGCAGGAACTACCGGCGGTCGAGTACCTGGTGCAGGGCACGCTGTACCCGGACGTGGTGGAATCCGGTGGCGGCAGCGGAACCGCGAACATCAAATCGCATCACAACGTCGGTGGATTGCCCGACGATCTGGAATTCCAACTGGTCGAACCGTTGCGGCTGCTGTTCAAGGACGAGGTCCGGGCCGTCGGCCGGGAGCTCGGATTGCCCGAGGAAATCGTGGCTCGGCAGCCCTTCCCTGGTCCGGGCCTGGCGATCCGGATCATCGGCGAAGTCACCGAGGACCGATTGCGGACACTGCGGCAGGCCGATGCCATCGCCCGCGAGGAACTCACAGCGGCCGGGCTGGACGGGCAGATCTGGCAGTGCCCGGTGGTGTTGCTCGCGGATGTGCGCAGTGTCGGCGTCCAGGGCGACGGCCGTACCTACGGTCATCCGATCGTGCTGCGCCCGGTGTCCAGTGAGGACGCGATGACCGCGGACTGGACTCGGTTGCCCTACGAGGTACTGGAACGGATCTCGACCCGGATCACCAACGAGGTGAGCGAAGTCAACCGCGTGGTACTGGATGTGACGAGCAAACCGCCGGGCACCATCGAGTGGGAGTGAGCAGACAGCAGAACGCCCGGCCCCTTCGATGCGGGGCCGGGCGTTGTGCTCGGTACGGCGCCGTTCGACGAGAACCGGCGTCGGCGGGCCGGGTTACCGGCGCATCCTCGGCGAGATGACCAGTACCACTCCCATCACGATCGCGGCCGCGACGACGATCCAGCCGATCGGGATCATGGAGGTGATGCTCCACTGGTCCGGGCCGGCCAGGGCCCAGATGCTCACCAGCAGTGCCAGCAGGCCGGTGACGAACAAACCGGCGGAGAAGCCCCCGCGGTGATCGCGTCCGGCCGGTCCGCCGTCGCCGGCTGTTTCCACGTGCGGTTTCGTTTCCCGATCAGCCACGACGCACCTCCGCTTCACCCATCCGGACCTGCACGTTCAAATCCAGCACCGG
>NZ_BDBZ01000017.1 GCF_001613245.1 Nocardia speluncae NBRC 108251
CCCATCTGCACGGAAAGATCGACCGTCCGATCCGCGGTCAGTTCGATACCGCGCAGGTCCAGCGTCCCGGACCCCATGGTCACGGCGTATTCCGGCCGCACATCGGCGGCCGAGACGGGGGCCCAGGTGCGTTCACCCATGGTGGTGCTCTGGAAATCGAACGGCCCGACCGCGGCTGCCAGGATCACGAACGCCGCCAGTGGGGCGGTGACCAGCAACAGGCCGTGACCCCGGCGCCGGAAGGCACCGAGCATCAGTCCCAGCCCGACCACCGCGAGTGCGATCGCGGCGATCCGTCCGGGTGTCATCCATTCGGCTCCCGCCACCGCGGCCGCACCGGCACCCGCCGCAGCGAGGATGGCCAGGCCGAGGACGACCGCGGTGAAGCGTGAACGGGGGCGTTTCTCGGTGACCACCGCGACCTGCTGTGCGGGGGCGGGGTCGGGCAGGTCCCAGGCGAGTGGCGCGACACCCAGTGGGTCCCATGCGGGCGGTGTGCGGCCGGTGAGGCCGGTGGGCTTGCTCATCTCGACGGTGGGGTGTGGAGGTGCGGGCCGGTCCGGGCCGGTACGCCGAGGCGTGTCCGATTCGGCCGGGGTGGCCGCGACCGGGTTGCCGGTAGCGGTGACATCGGGTGCGCCTCGGCCCGGATCGCCGGCCGGTACCGATGCCGGGCCGGGCGAAGGTTCGGCAGCGGGGGGCTTGGTGAGGCTCGGGCCGCTGGTATCTGTCGTTTCGGAAGCAGCGGGTCCGGCAGCGTTTTCGCCGCCCTGCGCGGAGGTCGCGGCGGGGTTGTCCGGGACGTACTGATCCGGCAGTTTCGTATAGGGGGTATATATTCCGGTGTATTGGGAGGTGTACGGATCCGCGCCGCCCTGAGGGAACGTGGCACCGGGGTATCCGGTCGTGCCGGGGCTCCCCAGCGACTCCGGAGCCACCACCCCCGGCGGCAGCGGCGGCGGTTGCGGGGCGCGCAGATACAACATCCACCAACCGGCCAGCATGAGCGCCAGCGAGATCACCCCCGACCCGCCGAGCCCCACACCCACCGGGCCCATGGTGCTCACGGCGATCGCCAGCGCCACAATCAGCACGATCGTCTTCGTCTGGCTCTGCGAATCCTGCCGTTTACGGGTCAGCGATTCCGCCATCGACGCGCCCTCACCGGCCTCGGGGAACATCAGCCACCCGAACAGATAGAGCACGATTCCCGCCCCGCCGAAGAGGGTGGACACCACGAACGCCACCCGCACCAGCACGGGGTCGATGCCGTAGCGGTGCCCGACCCCGGCCGCGACCCCGGCGATCGGCCCCTGCCGGGGCAGGCGGGTCGGCCGGGTCTGCCACATCTGGTGGAGCTGATCACCGAAGCTGGTTCTCGTCATGAACCCATGCTCCGCTCCCCGCGGGCTCTCTCACATCGGGGGGAACCCTGAAGTTGCTCCCGGAAAACTCCTGACCACCACCTGACGGCGCCCGTTGTTCGCCTCTGATCGGTTGACCGGTTAACGCATCGCCAGCGATGTCTGCCATTCGATTCGGTCCAACCCCGCGCTGCCGGAGGCGGCGCCAGATATACAGATCAGGGTGTTTCCCCATGGCCGGGTGGGTCGAGGACGTGCCAGTATCGAGGGTATGTGCCCGTTCGGACCTGCCTTTTACGCCCCGGGTGCCGACCGTCCCGTGATCGCCCCGGAATCCGCGGGCGAGCGGTTCGTGCGCCGATCGGGTGGCCGGATCGTGGGCGGGGTCGCCGGTGGCGTCGCCGACCATCTCGGGATCGACGTCCTCAAGGTGCGGATGGCGTTCGTCCTGCTGTCGGCGCTGGCCGGGGCCGGGATAATCGCCTACGGCCTGCTGTGGATCTTCACCCCCGGCGGAGACGACGCCGCCCGGCCCTCCGGTACCGAACGCCGCCAGGCGATCGGGCTGGCGCTGCTCGGCCTGGGATTGTCGGTGGTGGTGTCGTGGGCGTTCAGCGGAACGGTTGCCCGGGTGATCGCACCGCTGCTGGTGATCGCGGTAGGCGCGGCGCTGGTGTGGCGGGAATACGATGCCGACGGCCCGCGGTCGCTGGTCGGGATACCGGCGAAACCGTCGGTGGTCACCTGGTCACGGATCATCGCCGGGGTGACCTTGGTGGTCGTGGGGCTGGCGGTGGTGGTGCTGTCGCAGGTCGACTGGGGTTCGCTCGGTTCGGCGCTACTGGCCGTGGCGGCAACCCTGATCGGGGTCGGTCTGCTGACCGTCCCACTCGGCCTGCGGTTGATGCACTCGCTCAATGCCGAACGCGCGGCCCGCATCCGCAACGAGGAGCGCGAGGAGATCGCCTCCCATCTCCACGATTCGGTGTTGCAGACGCTGGCGCTGATCCAGCGGCAGGCCGGCGATCAGCAGGAAGTGCAGCGCCTGGCGCGCAGCCAGGAACGCGAACTGCGGCGCTGGCTGTTCGCCGACGCGGGTCCCGCCGAATCCAGTCTCGTCGTCGCCCTGCGCACCATCGCCGGCGAAGTGGAGGATCAGCACGGTGTGAAGGTCACCCCGGTCACCGTCGGTGATGTGGCGATGGATGGCGAGGACAGCGGGTCCGGACTCCCGAAGGAACATTTCACCGCCGTCCTGGGCGCCACCAGGGAAGCGCTGGTGAACGCCGCCAAGCACGCCGGTGTCTCCGAGATCGACCTGTTCGCCGAAACGGAACCGCACCAGGTCAGTGTGTTCGTCCGCGACCGTGGTAACGGGTTCGATCCCGATTCGATCCCCGAGGACCGGCACGGTCTCGCCCGGTCCATTCGCGCCCGCGTGGAGCGGCGCGGCGGAACCGTGGAGATCGTCTCGGAGCCGGGACGCGGCACCGAGGTGCGGATATTGCTGCCCCGCACCGATTCCGGTACCGGCGACGAAGACACCGGTCGCGACCGGCCTCGCCCCCCGGAGACTGCTGCTGCCGGCGGTGCATCCGAACCCCCGCGGTCCCAGCACCCCGTGGTCACGCACACGTCCGGGCTCGCTCAGGTTGCCGCCGAGCATGCCCGCGGCTCGGGTACACGCCGTGAGGAGGTTCGTTGACAGCCGGTATCGCGGCTTTGGTAGAGGCATACCGGAATGGCTGGACACACCGCGATGCGGCCACGATCGCCTCGATTTGGGATCCCGAGTACGAAGTCGTGTACTCCCCTTCCGAACTGGACCGGCCGATCCTGGGCGCCGCCTCGATCGGCCGGTACTACGATCGGGTGTTCCACGATATCGGTGCGGTGCATGTCATGACCGTCGCCGACGTGCGAATCGACACCATCGGCGATATCGCCTACGCATACTTCTCGTTTCATCTCGAGGGTGAAACGGCAGTTGCGCCCGAGCCGTTTGTCGTCGACGGCCGCAACACGTTGATCGCACGTCGAACCGATGACGGGTGGAAAGGCATCCACTACCACGAATCACTGCGGGGGCCGCTTGCCGAGAAGTCGTGAGATGGGAATGGAGCCAGGCGTGGCACCGTACCGCCCGCTGTGGATGGGTAATCTCCGATGGCGGCCCGCGGCGGCGCCGTCGATACACAGGAAGGACGGGTGTGCGGGTTTTTCTCGTCGATGATCATGCAGTGTTCCGGTCCGGAGTACGGGCCGAGTTGAGCCGGGAAACCGATATGGAGGTGGTTGGGGAGGCCGGGGGTGTAGCCGAGGCGGTGGCCGGTATCAATGCCGCCAAACCCGATGTGGTGCTGCTCGATGTGCATATGCCTGCCGGAGGTGGGGTAGCGGTGCTGAACGGGATCGACAGCGGGCCGGTATGTCTGGCGTTGAGCGTTTCCGACGCCGCCGAGGACGTGATCGCGGTGATCCGGGCCGGCGCCCGCGGTTATGTGACGAAGACGATTTCCGGGGCCGAATTGGCCGACGGGATCCGCCGGGTGTCCGGCGGGGATGCCGTATTCAGTCCACGGCTGGCCGGTTTCGTATTGGATTCGTTCACCGGGAAATCACCGGTACCCGAGCCCCCGCTGGACCCCGAACTGGATTCGCTGACACCACGTGAGCTGGAGGTGCTACGGCTGCTGGCCCGTGGTTACACCTACCGGGAGATCGCCGAGAAACTGTTCATCTCGGTGAAGACCGTGGAAACCCACGCCTCGAATGTGCTCCGAAAAACCCAGCAGTCCAACCGTAATGCACTCACCCGCTGGGCCCACCGCCGCCGAATCGACTGAAATTTCGGTGGCGCTACGTGCCTCGAGGGCGGAATCGTTCGGCGAAGACGAGAAGTCCTGGCGTGGCACGCCGGCCAGCGCAATCAGACAGGGACGGTGCCGTCGAACCCGTGTAACCCGCGCACCGAACGAGTGACCGTGAACTTCCGGTTCCGGCCCACCACCTCGGTGCGGCCCACCATGCGCTCGACCACAGTGCGGTGGTTGAGGTGGTTGTTGTAAACCGTCCACAGCTCGCCACCCGGCCGCAGGACCTTTCCGGTCCGGATGAACATCTTGATCGCCGAACCGGTGTGTACGGCGGCGCCCACATGAAACGGGGGATTGCACACCACGAGGTCGGCGCTGTTGTCGGCCGCGCCCGACATGGCATCGTCCCGCACCACGGTGACCTGCCCGGTGACCGCGTTGGCCGCGGCGGTCGCGGTCGCGGAGGCCACTGCCGCGGCGGATTGGTCGGTGCCCACCACCGCGATTCCCGGGCGGGACCGGGCGAGCGCGACGGCCAGTATCCCGGTTCCGCAGCCGAGGTCGATGGCGTCGCGGGCATCGGGTTTCATGGCGCGCAGATGTTCCAGCAGGAATCGGGTGCCGATGTCCAGGCGCGGCCCGGAGAATGCGGCTCCGTGCGCCACCACGTCGATACCGAATTCGCCGATGTGTTCACGGAGCGGGAATCGTGGGTCGCCCACCGGTTTCGGTCCGCGCACCAGCAGGGTGCGCGATTTCTGGCGGCCGCGGCTGGCCCGTACTTCGGCGAAGGATTCGCCCAGTACATCGTTCATCGCCTTCGTGAGGTACTTGTCCCGGCCGCCGGCGAACACCTGGACCTCGGGGTGGGCGTAACGGGCGATGGCGTCGGCGATCTCGGCGAGCCCGGCCAGTACCCGCGGTAGTCGCAGCAGGACGACGGTGGCGTCGCGCAGCAGGTTTTCGCCGAGGGCGTGCGCGGTGTATCGGTCGCCGAGTCCGAGCGCGCGGGCGTTGGCGGCGAGCGCGAGTTCACCGGTCAGCAGGTCCTGGTGGACGCGGATGCGGTGCAGGTCGTGGGTGGCGGCGGCGCCGAGGGTGAGGGCGCCGTAGTTGTCGCCGATCACCACCACTTTCCCGGGCTCGGTGGTGGTGATCGTATCCGCGGCCGCGTCGAGGATGAGGCGGTCTGCGGCATCGACGGCGTACAGGTTGGCGGCCTCCACATCCGGATAGCGGCGCAACCGTCCCAATAGGTCCTCCACGTCTCGCACGTGACAAGTGTGCTAGATCGTTGCCGTGCGCTGCCGCGCGCCCCGGTGGATACGCTTCGCGCGGCATAGTTGCCGCGGTCGTGCGTGGTCTGCAGCCGGTAGTCGGGCCACACCGTGAGAGCAGGCGTTACCGCAGGACACTGACCGCTGCGGTTAGCATCGGCGATATGCGTACCGGGCGTTTACTGGTGGTGGCGGCGATGCTGGCGGCTCTCGCCGGGTGTGCCGATTCGGGGTCGACACCGCCGGTTAGCTCTTCGCCGATGAGTCCGGCGGTCCCCAGCTCGGAAGTGGGCACCCCGGGCCTGCCCGTACCGCCGATACCGCTGCCCGGGGAGCCGGTGCCCGCGCCTGACGATACGGTGCCGAAGCAGGCGGAGGCCTCTCCGGACGCCATGCTCACCGTCACCGATATCCGGTTGAGTCACCACGCGGGTTTCGACCGGGTCGAGTACTACCTGGGCGGGCCGGGTATCCCCGGGTGGAGTGCGTGGTACACCGGCCGGGCCGTACAGGACGGGAGCGGCCGGGAGCTCGAAGTGGCGGGCGATTCGGTGCTCGAGGTCCGGATCACCGGTTCGGCCTACCCGTTCGACAGCGGGGTGGCGCCCTATGCCGGGCCGGACCCGGCCACCGACCCGGCAGTTCCCGGTATCGCCGGGGTGTATCGGACGACGGTATTCGAGGGGATCACCCAGTCGTTCATCGGAGTCGCCGGTGACGAGCCGGGCTTCACCGTTTCGGCGGCTGTCATGCCGAACCGCCTGGTCGTCGACATCGCCACGGGTTAGTGTTTTCCGGGCAGGGGTATCGGTTGATCGGCAATGCGGGCCTGGACGGCCGAGAATCGTCTCGACACAGTACGGTTGTCAGCACCGGCGGCTCAGATGTCCGGCGCGCCGGGGCGAGAATACGGGGTCGTGGGCATCCGAGGGGAGTTTCAGATCGATGCCACGATTCGAACGAGCCGGCCTCGCCGCCGCACTGACCGCGCTGGTCGCCGGTGGATTCCTCGCCGCCTGCTCCACCACGGTGACCGGCACCGCCGAAGTGAACCAGAGCGAGTTGCAGCTGTACACATCGGAGGTCAAATCCTCGTCGGCCGCGGCGTCGTCGTCGCGGGCCGCCGCTGCCGACGCCGCCGCGACCGATGTGTGCGAGGCGCTGCGCGACAACAACAATCCGGCAGTGGATGCGTTCAACGCCTATATCGACGCCAGTGACAGCAAGGCGCCGGATCTGGAGGCGAAGAAGGGCGCCGCGATCACTGCGTTGCGCGATACCGCCGGCAAGATCGACGAGCAGCTCAGCCCCGATGTTCCCAACGATGTCTCGGCGCCGATGCGCACCTACCGCAACAATCTGAAAACCCTGGCCGACCTTCTGGAACGCAACGCTTCGGTGGATGAGATCAACGGCCAGATCGATTCGTTCAACGGAGACAAGGACGCCGCCTTCGACGCCTGCAAACCCTACTGAGGCGGGGCCGGGTCAATCGTAGAGACCTTCGACGCACCATCGGTCGTCCCGGGCAAGCAGTAGCAGGCTGTGCGGCCCCGGTAGTTCCACCTGGGCGCGGGCGGCCGGGGCCGCGCCGGGCGCCCACCAGAGCTCGTCGAGCAGCCAGGGCCCGGCCCACGCGGTGAGCCGCCAGCTCGACCGGCCCCAGCGCAACCGGACAGGCGGGCTGCTGAACAGGCCGCGTCCGGTGATCCGGACGGAGGTCCCGTCGGCCGCTTCGAGCGCGACGCGTGGGCGGTCGAGCATGATGACGGCGGGCGCCGGTTCCGGTATCCGGCCCGGCCAGGGCGGCGCAGGATCGGTATCCGGCGCCGGTTCGTCACCGAACGTGACCATGGTGATCCGTTCTGTTGGGCCGCGGCCGCCGCTGAGCACTCCCACCCGCACCGCATCCCCGCCGAGCAGGCCCTGGACGCGGACCAGTGCGCGCAGGGCACGTTCGTCCCCGGACCCGGTATCGCCCCACAGCCCGAGCTGCAGGGCGGCGGCCGGCGCCACCTCCACCGGTATCAGGTGCAGCACGGTGATCGCGGCGGTGGGCCGATTGCCGGGCGGCCGGGTGAGCCAGCCGTCCAGTTGCCAGCGCACGCGGTCGGCCACGCCGTCGGCGGTCAGCGGTTCGGCGCAGCGCCAGACCCGCGACATTTCTTCTCCGGCCTCGGTTTCCGCGCGGATCTCCAGCCGGGTGCAGGCCGCCGACGCCGCCGACAGGTTCGCGGTGAGCCGGGTGGCGAGTAGCCGGCCGGCGAAGGCCGCGGCGTCGACCCGGTCGATCGGTGGCTCGCACGGCAGCCGGACTGCCACCTCCGGAGGCAGGCTCCGGGGCGCCGGTGGACGATCCGGCAGTGCACGGGCGAGCCGGTGGGCGACGATCGCGTCCGCGCCGAACCGTGAGGTGACCTGCGTGGTTGTCAGGGCGGCGAAATCCCCGATGCGGCGCAGTCCCAGCCGGTGCAGCAGATCCAGCAGCGCGGCGCGTTCCCGTTCCGCGGGGCCGGGTTCGGCCGCCAGCTCGGTGATCGGTAACGGCGACAGGAACGGGGCATCCCGGCCGGGTGGTACGAGGGTGCCGTGCCGGGCGGCGACGATCGCGGTGGGGAGTTCGTCGGCGATCCCGATCCGGGCCTCCACTCCGGCGGTCGCCACCGCGGCGAGCAATTGCCGCACGGCCGCCTCGGCCGATCCGAAATACCGGATCACGCCCCGCGCGGGCAGGACGAGCAACCCGGGGCGCAATACCTCGACACCGGAAGCGAGATTGTCCACGGCCGCGGCGACCGGTTCGAACAATCGTGCGTCGCGGTCCGGATCAGGTTGTGCGATATAGAGTTCCGGGCAGCGGCTCTGCGCCTCGCGTTTGCGCATGCCGCGGCGCACCCCCGCCTCGCGGGCGGTGGCCGAACAGGTGACGACCCGGTTCGCCTGCAAAACCGCCACCGGCTGTTCCGCGGAGAGTCCGGCCCCGGCCGCCGCCGCGACCGCGGGCCAGTCGGGGCACCAGACCGCCAGCACTCGTGCGTCCGGGGGCGGGCTCATCGGCCGACCGTTCCGCGCCGGAAAAGGGCGGATCCGACCGGCCGGGCGGGCCTGTCACCGGATGAAGGAAAGTCCCGGCACGGACAGCGGGCCCGGCGGACGCCACGGGGTGTGATCGGGTCAGGAAGCAACAAAATCCTCCTGACCTGTTGTTTCCAGCTGTTCCGAGGTGTGCGTGGTGGCGATCTCGTCGAGACCGATCCATTCCACGCGGCCACCGAGCGGTCGTGCGGCGAGCCGGCCCCGGCGCGGTGCCCCGGCTCTGGTGCGGACTTCGATATCGAGGCTTATGGAACGGATCCGCCCGCTGCCTGTACCGAGCCCGGTATAGCCGGCTACGCGGCTTTCCAAGCTCAGGTCCGGCGCGGGCCAGTTGCCACCGGTGACGAGCAATGTGGCCCCTTTCCCGCGGGCTTTCGCGGCGAGCACCCGGGCGCGGGCAGGCTGGATCGCGGCCGGGCCGAGGCCGAGTACCACCAGCTCCATCCCGTCCAGCAGGACTGCCGCCACCTCTATCGGGTCCTGGCCGGCATCGGCGATCACCGCGAGCCGGTCCAGCCGCGCGCCCATTTCCGCGGCGGCGAGCAGTCCGAGCCGGGGCAGACCGACCGCGGCCGCGTGTCGCCCCGGCCCGGTGACCGCGGCGAGTAAACCGGCCAGCAACGTTCCGGCGCCGCTGTAGGACACCACCGATCCCTTGACCAGACCGTGGTCGGGCAGTAGCGGAGCGAGGGCAGCCGGTACGGGAAGTATTTCGCGCTCGACTGTCGAGGCCGGAGCGACCGGCGCGCGGTTGCCGGTCGCTCCGCGGGGTGCGGGGCCGGGCCCGCGGGCGCATCCGCTATTCGCCCGCGCCCGGCGCAGTTCGGCGAGTTCACGCAGCCGCGCCCCACTCGCCTTCGGTGGCCGTGCAGTGTTCACTTGCGCCGCCTCCGGTGCCGCCGGTTCGGGGCCCTCCGGGTCTCGGGTTTTCACTCCTTCGCTCCTCCGCTTCGTTCCTCCGCTCAGTCGCTCCAGAACCGAGGCGGGCCCCGAACCTCCGAGGTGAACTCGCCTCCTGGATCGAACATACATTCGATAGCTTAACGCCGGAAGGGGGGGGCCTGGAAGTCCGGCCGAACAACTACGACCCGCTGTAGTGAATGCCGTCACGTGTCGTCGGCCGCGGTCTCCGAAACCGGCCAGCTACCACCGTTTTCGACTAGTCTCACAGCATGATCGATCGCCCCCGCCCCATCGTCGGCCCCGATTATCTGGTGGCCGGCCGGTACCGCCTGCAGTCGAAACTGGGCGGTGGCGGTATGGGGGCGGTATGGCTGGCACACGATCGGCTGCTGGACCGTGACGTCGCTATCAAACAGGTGCTGTCCACGGCGGGCCTGGACGAGGCGGAGGCCCGCAAGGTTCGCGATCACATCGTGCACGAGGGGCGGGTCGCGGCCAAGCTCTCCCACGAGCACGCCATCGCCGTCTACGACGTGGTGCTGGAGGCCGGTGAACCCTGGCTGGTGATCGAACACCTGCCCTCGCGTAGTGTCGCCCGGGCGCTCGGGCTGGTGAACGCGCTACCGGTGATCGAGGTCGCGCAGATCGGCGCGCAGGTCGCCGACGCGCTCGCCGCCGCGCACACGGTCGGGATCGTGCACCGCGATATCAAACCCGGCAATATCCTCGTCGCCGACCGGGGGCCGGGGGTCGGGATGGCGAAGCTCAGCGATTTCGGTATCTCCCGCAATGTCACCGAGGCCTCCGACGAGCCCGACGGCATGATCACCGGGACTCCCGCCTACCTGCCGCCGGAAGTGGCCCGCGGTGCCCAGCCCACCGCCGCCAGCGATGTGTTCTCTCTCGGTGCCACCCTCTACACCGCCATCGAAGGTCAGCCGCCGTTCGGTATGGACGACGACAGCGACGCCGTCGTGGAACGCGCGGCCATGGCACAGATCAACCCGCCGACGCGCAGCGGGGTACTCACTCGCGTGCTGCTGCACATGATGGAACCGGCCCCGCAGCGCCGCCCCAGCATGGCCCAGGCGCGGGAGGAGATCCTGGCCGCCGCGTTCGGGCCCGGTGCCGCCGACAACATCCTCGGCGCTCCGGTGCGCACCGAGGACGGCACAATCCCCGCCTGGGCGGCCCGTAACTCCGCCGCCGGGCTGCGCAGCCCCCGTTCCGGCCCTTTGCCTCGCCGTGCCCAGCCGCCGCAGCCCGTGAACCCGGCCCCGGCGCCCGCGCAGCAGATGATCGGCCGTGGAGGTTCCGGGCAGTCACCCAGCCCCACCGTGGCGGTCACCATCGGTCTGCTGATCGGGCTGGTCATCATCATCGTGATCCTCATGATGGTGATGTGACGGAGCGGCCGTTGCCGCGGTGATAGGCAATGGCCTCGCATTATCGGATTCGCCACGATGTGTAGCGCGGATATTCCGCGTTCGCCGAGGTCGCGCGCGGCCAACCGGATCCGTTTCGTGGACCGGTCCGTGACCCACGACGGCCCGTCCGGCGGTAAGGTCCGGTTTGTCTGTCTTTTCGGCGCCCCCGGGAACTTCGTCAGGGGTGGTGATCGTTGGACGGACAGTTGGATATCGAGTAACAGCTCGAGCCGACGGTCGTGCCCCGGTATGGCCAACGAACTCCGAGAAAGGGATTTGCGGTGCGCGCCACAAGCAATCCGGTATTCAAGAATCTGCCGAAGCAGGAAACCGGCTACGCGAGCTTCGGCTCGGCTGCGGCCGGCGCGGGACAGCTGGGTTACCAGTACGGCAACCAGCAGCAGCCCCCGCAGTATCAGCAGCAGCCCTATCCGCCGCAGGCGCCGGCCCGGTCGCTGACCATCGACGATGTGGTCACCAAAACCGGGATCACGCTGGGTGTGCTCGCGCTGTCCGCACTGGTCACCTACATTCTGACCAGCGCCAACACCGCGCTCGCCCCGATGTTCGTCATCGGTGGCGGCATCATCGGCCTGGTCCTCGTCCTGGTCGCGACCTTCGGTCGCAAGATGGACAACCCCGCCATCGTGCTCGCCTACGCGGTCGCCGAGGGCGTGTTCGTCGGCGCTCTGTCGTTCATGTTCACCGATATCACCTTCGGTGGCGCGGGCGGCGCAGGCATGATCGGGCAGGCCGTCCTGGGCACATTCGGTGTGTTCGCGGGCATGCTCGTCGTCTACAAGACCGGCGCCATCCGGGTCACCCCACGATTCACCCGCATGCTGATCGGCGCCATGATCGGCATCCTGGTACTGATCGTCGGCAACCTGGTCGCGAGCTTCTTCACCGACGGCGGCTTCGGCCTGCGTGACGGCGGCCCGATCGCGATCATCTTCAGCCTGGTGGTCATCGCCATCGCGGCGTTCAGCTTCCTGCTCGACTTCGACGCCGCCGACCAGCTCATCCGCGCCCAGGCCCCGCCGAAGGCCGCCTGGGGTGTGGCGCTCGGCCTCACGGTCACCCTGGTCTGGCTCTACGTCGAGATCCTGCGCCTGCTGAGCTACTTCCAGAGCGACTAGTCACAGTCTCGATCGTCCGAAGACGGCCCTCGCCTCGGCGTGGGCCGTTTTCGCATTTCCGGACGAATCAGTATGTTGCCTACGTGCCGAACCCGCTCCCGGACCGAACTCCCACACTCGGCGTTCGGACATTCAACGCTGTCGCCAACGCCCGCGCGGCGCTCGCCGCGCTCGACGCCTCTGCTCGTCAGCTCCCCAACCCGGCTCTGCTGCGGCAGCCGACGCTGCGGCAAGAGGCACAGAGCACCTCCGCGCTGGAAGGAACCTATGCGCCGCTGGAGGAAGTTCTCGGAGTAGATACCGATTCTTCTCCAGCACGGAGAAACGACCTATGGCCGACGTTTCACCGCGCCCGAAGTGCTCGCTGTCCTGCTGCGCTGAGCACTGCGTATCGACCCGAACTCGAGTGGTTCACCGGCACGCTCCGCAACCGGGATAACACGGTGCCACGCCCTGGCGACATATCCGGTATGGAATTCATCTTGGTAGCGCTCGCTGCGGGATATATCGCCATCACCCAGTTCCTCGACGGCGCTGCCCAAGCCCTGGGCTCGGCCGGTCTCTAGAGCTGCACGTGACCGTATGGGCGCGGGATGAAGGCTATGGCGACTGATCAAGGAGGCGTAAGAGCTCGGTACGTCAAAGGCGGGCAGAGTGAGACGGTCCAGTGGTTCAACGCCGTCTTCGGCGCCGGGTACCTCGGCTACGCGGGGTATCTGGCGTTCGTATTCGAAGGCGGCAGCTACCTGATCATTTTCCAGGCGTTCATTCTGCCGGTGCTGCTGGTGGTGAACTTCGTTCGCTCGACCGATCGGTCGGCCCTCACCACGAAGCCGACCCCGACCCAGCAGGCATGGCGCGCGTACCAGAAGGAACAGGACCGCCTCGCGAAGCTCTGAGCACTGTCAGGGCAGTCAGGCGGCCAGTATCGACGGGCTGGAGGTCGAGGTGATGCGGGCGTGGCAGGCGGTCACCTGGATCGCGGATCTGGTGACCGTGCAGGGCCGGGCCGTGAAGTAAACCCTGCACGGTCCACCGGAAACGATCAGCTGTGTCCCGGATCGGGATCACCCGGCGCTGCCGCTGATGCGCTCGCCCGGATATCGTCGCCGCCGACGATGGCCTGTAGTGCCGCGATATGGCCGTTGAAGGCGTGGCGGCCGGTACTGGTCAACCGGGCCCGTACTTTCCGGCGGCTGCCGTCGAGGCGGCGTTCGGTGGTGATGTAGCCGGCTTCTTCGAGAGTGGTGAGCTGCTTGGACAATGCCGAGTCCGAGAGTCCCAGCCGGTCTTTGAGGTACGCGAACTCCGCCCAGTCCGCCGCGGCCAGTGCCGCTACCAGCGAGAGCCGGGTGCTGGGGTGGATCAGCTCGTCGAAGCGTGCCTGTGTCATGCTCGCGTCCAGCGCCGTAGCAGTCGCAGGATCTCCGGCCCGCCGAACCCGACCACAGCCGCGACCAGCGCTGCCGCCCATATGCCGGGGTGCTCGGCACCGTCGGCGGCCAGCACGAACGCCGCACCCACGGTGATCAGGACGAGCCCGATCAGCATGCCGATGACGAGCAGCGGTATCCGCCGACCGGCGACGGCCGCGCTGACCTGCAGTTTGTTCGTGCGCCGCCGCCCGTCCAGCAGGCGGGCCGCCAGCAGTGCATGTCCGGCTCCGAAGGCCAGGGTGGCGATCGTGGCGAGCCACCACGGCCCCAGGGCGCCGATTACACCCAGTACCAGCCACCCGGCCGCCATTGCCCACCAGTAGCCCCGGGGCAACCCGATTTCCGCGGTCACCTGTCGATGCGCCCGATCGGCTGTATCCAGTGCCGCGCGAGCCTGTTCCGCAGCGATGTCATCCATGACCGAACCCCACTTTCCTGTCTGGAAAGTAACGGTCCCACTTTCCCGCTGGGAAAGTCAAGCGTCGAACGCAATTCCAGCGGCACCTTCTGCGCGGTCGGCGGCACCGGACGGTGTCGGAGGCAGCGGAAAAACAGTTGTCCACGACGGTCGAAATGCACAGGGTGTACGCCATGGACGTGGACTGGAACGACGAAATACGAGGCCAGCTGGAAACTCATTGGTCGAGGCAACTGCGCGCGCGGCTCGACGGGCTCACCGACGCGGAATACTTCTGGGAGCCCGTGCCCGGTATGTGGTCGGTTCGCCCGGCGGACGGCGGGTTCGTCTGCGATTTCGCGATACCGCCGCCCGAGCCGGCTCCCGTGACCACCATCGCGTGGCGGCTCGGGCATGTGATCGTCCTGTGGAGGCGGGCCTGGAACGATTCGGCCATCCGCCCGTCGATTTCGCCTCGTTCCGCTACGCCGGTACAGCGGTGGCGGCGCTGGAGCAGCTCGACACCGCCTACCAAGCGTGGGTCGACGGTATCGCAGGTCTGGGTACCGCCGGGCTGGCCGAGCCCGCGGGACCACCGGGCAGCCTGCTTGCCGACTGGTCGACTGCCGGGATCGTGCTGCACAACCAGCGGGAACTACTGCACCACGGTGCGGAGATAGCGTTGCTGCGCGACCTCTATCGGGCCGGGCTTCGCTGACACTCGGTCCGGTGCCGAACCGGGCGGACGCACAAGGAAGGCCCCCGCACAAAACATGGTTCTGTGCAGGGGCCTGCTCGTATCCCGGTCGGTTCCACCGACAGGACCTCGGACCGGGGTCTTCGTCACCGCCCGAAGCAGCTCGGCTGCGTGGCCGGCGCCCGCTCCGGATCTCGACCGGCGGAGGGAAGACCCAAGGGCGACAGGGCCCCGGCCCGAGCCGCCGCAAGTGGTGCAATCAGCTCAGGCGTTCGATGATCATCGCCATACCCTGGCCGCCGCCGACACACATGGTCTCCAGACCGAACTGCTTATCCTGGGTCTGCAGGTTGTTGATCAGCGTGGCGGTGATGCGGGCGCCGGTCATACCGAACGGGTGGCCGAGGGCGATGGCGCCGCCGGAGATGTTCAGTTTGTCCTCGTCCATACCCAGTTCCCGGGCCGAACCCAGGACCTGCACGGCGAAGGCCTCGTTGATCTCGTAGAGGTCGATATCGCCGATGGTCTTATCGGCCAGCTTCAGCGCCTTACGCACCGCTTCGATCGGACCCAGGCCCATGATCTCGGGCGACAGGCCCGAAACGCCGGTGGAGACGATGCGGGCCAGCGGGGTCAGACCCAGTTCCTTGGCCTTGGTATCGCTCATGACCACCAGCGCCGCGGCGCCGTCGTTGAGCGGGCAGGCGTTACCGGCGGTCACCGTGCCGTCGGGGCGGAACACCGGCTTGAGCTGCGAGATCTTCTCGTAGCTGGTGCCCGGTCGAGGGCCGTCGTCGGTGGAGACGACGGTGCCGTCGGGCAGGGTCACCGGGGTGATCTCACGTTCGAAGAACCCGGACTTGATGGCTTCCTCGGCGCGGTTCTGCGACCGCACGCCCCAGTGGTCCTGGTCTTCACGGGAGATACCGGTGAACGAGGCGACGTTCTCCGCGGTCTGGCCCATGGCGATGTAGATATCGGGCAGGTCGCCGTTCTCCCGCGGATCCTGCCAGCCCGCGCCGCCCTGCGCCCGGGTGGTGGTGCGCTCCTCGGCGGCCGCGTACAGCGGGTTGTGGGTATCGGGCCAGCCGTCGGCGGTGCCCTTGGGGAAGCGCGACACGGTTTCCACACCGGCGGAGATGAACGCGTGGCCTTCACCGGCCTTGATCGCGTGGAACGCCATCCGGGTGGTCTGTAGCGAAGAGGAACAGTACCGGTTCACGGTGGTGCCGGGCATGTAGTCGTAGCCCAGCTGGGTGGCGATGGTCTTGGCGATGTTGAAGCCCGCCTCACCGGCCGGCTGCCCGCAACCGACCATCAGGTCGTCGATATCGGCGGGGGACAGGGCGGGCACCTTGTCCAGTGCGGCGCGCACCATCTGTGCGGCGAGGTCGTCGGGCCGCATGCTCACCAGCGACCCCTTGTTGGCGCGTCCGATGGGAGAGCGAGCAACGGAAACGATGACGGCCTCTGGCATGAGGACTCCTTAGTCGAGGAGTGTGTGCGATCCGAAACTGCCCGATCACGCACACTCGCGGGGTACGATCCCTTCGAATCTACGTCGCGGCGGCTCGCGGGGAAATATCCGCCGCGGCCATATCCCGGTGACCGAGCGCGGCCGGCGCGTAGCCCGCGGCCGAGGGATCGAAGCCGTCGGCCGGGAACAACTGTTCGGGCGCGGCCCGGAAATCCTTGCTCAACAGGTCGCCCATCGCCACGATCCGCCCGCCGGCCACCCGGGTGACCGGCGGCGGCCGAGTCACCAGCGGGTCAGCGCTACGCGGGGACTACGAAGCTACCGTGGGCGGGGATACTCGCGTGGTTCGTGGTCACCGTGACCTCGACCCGGCCCGGCCCGGTGTCCTGGAACAGGGAGTACTGGATGCTGCCGTAGATACCGGTCACCACATTGTTGACGTAGCTGCCGGTGGCGCCGGTATCGAGATTGCGCCAGGACACCGTGGTTGCCACCTCGCACAGCGGGGCGAAGGGGTGCACGCCCGGGCCTACGCCGACGACCGGGTTGGCGCGGACGTTGATCACCGCCCGGCCCGGCCATTGCGGATCGGTGTCGGCCCAGGTGCGGATGCTGGTTCCGCACAGCCCGCCGTAGGCCAGGGTGGGGACATCGGGGAAGGGGTGGGTCGCGGCGCCGGCCGGTGCTGCGGCCGCGATCAGCGCAACCGCCGATCCGGCCAGAAACACGGTGGCGCGCGCGAACTTCGGCAGCCTCATAGGTACCGGATCCTAGATGCTCGGGCGCGGAGCCGCCGGATTTGCGGGTGGTGGACGCGGGGGAGTGGCGGACCACGCCGACGCGGTCGGCAACGCCTCTGCAACGATGGGGGTATGCGCATCGCGGATCATGTCGTGGACCTCATCGGCAACACCCCGCTGGTCCGATTGAAGTCGGTGGCTCCCGCGGGGGCCGGGCTGGTGGCGGCCAAAATCGAGTACCTGAACCCCGGCGGTAGCTCCAAGGACCGTATCGCGGTGAAGATGATCGAGGCGGCAGAGAAGTCGGGCGACCTGCAGCCCGGGGGGACAATCGTCGAACCCACCTCGGGTAACACCGGTGTCGGGTTGGCGCTGGTGGCGCAGCAGCGCGGTTACCACTGTGTATTCGTCTGCCCGGACAAGGTCAGTGAGGACAAGCGCAATGTGCTGAGGGCCTACGGCGCCGAAGTGGTGGTGTGCCCGACGGCGGTGCCGCCGGAGCACCCGGACAGCTACTACAGCGTCTCCGATCGGCTGACCCGCGAGATCGAGGGTGCCTGGAAACCGGATCAGTACTCCAACCCGAACGGTCCGGACAGCCACTACGAGACCACCGGCCCGGAGATCTGGCGCGATACCGACGGTACGGTGACGCATTTCGTCGCCGGTGTCGGTACCGGCGGCACCATCACCGGTGCCGGGCGCTATCTCAAAGAGGTGTCGGGCGGGAAGGTGAAGGTCATCGGTGCCGACCCGGAGGGGTCGGTGTATTCCGGTGGCACCGGCCGTCCGTATCTGGTGGAGGGCGTCGGGGAGGACTTCTGGCCGTCGGCCTACGATCCGGCGATCCCGGACGAGATCATCGCGGTGTCCGACGCGGACTCGTTCGATATGACCCGTCGCCTGGCGCGTGAAGAGGGACTGCTCGTGGGCGGTTCGTGCGGGATGGCCGTGGTGGCGGCGCTCGAGGTCGCCCGGCGGGATCCGGAGGCCGTGGTGGTGGTGCTGCTGCCCGACGGCGGGCGCGGCTATATGTCGAAGATCTTCAACGACCGGTGGATGAGCTCCTATGGGTTCCTGCGCACCCCGCTCGACGGGTCCACCGCCGAAACCCTGGTCGGTGATGTCCTGCGCGGTAAGTCCGGGGAACTGCCCGATCTGGTGCACACCCATCCCTCGGAGACGCTGCGCGACGCCATCGAGATCCTGCGCGAGTACGGGGTATCGCAGATGCCGGTGGTCGGCGCCGAACCGCCGGTGATGGCCGGTGAGGTGGCCGGCAGCGTATCGGAGCGCGATCTGCTCTCGGCCGTGTTCTCCGGTCGTGCGCAGCTCACTGATTCGGTGGCCCGGCATATGAGCCCGTCGTTCCCGTTGATCGGGTCCGGCGAGCCGATCTCGGCGGCCACCAAGGCGCTGTCGGATACCGATGCGCTCATGGTCGTCGAGGACGGTAAACCGGTCGGTGTGATCACTCGCCACGATCTGCTGGGCTTCGTGAGCACCGGACGAACCATGCACTAGCAATTATTCCGCAATCCTAGGTTCGGGCAGCTCTCTCGGGGTATAACCAGTCCGGTATCCGATCGTGGCAAATGCCGCGTTCGTTCGGAGAGCGAAGGGAAGTGCTTGTGCGAACCTCGAGTTTGGCAATCGATTTCCAGCAGGGTTTCTCTGACGCGTGGAGTTCGATCGCGACCTTCGTACCCAAGCTCGCCGGCTTCCTGGTCATCCTGCTGATCGGCTGGATCATCGCCAAGGTGGTCGCGACGATCGTGGACAAGGTCCTGGAGCGGGTCGGGTTCGATCGTCTGGTCGAGCGCGGTGGGATCGAGCGGATGCTGTCGCGCAGCAAATACGACGCCTCGGATCTGCTGGCGAAAGTGGCGTACTACGCGATCCTGCTGATCGCCTTGCAGCTGGGCTTCGGTGTTTTCGGGCCGAATCCGGTGAGCGATGTGATCGACGGAATCGTCGGCTGGCTGCCGCTGCTGGCGGTCGCCATCCTGATCGTCTGCATCGCGGGCGCGATCGCGCATGCGGTGAGCGATCTGGTGAGCAATGCACTGGGTGGTCTGAGCTACGGCCCGATGATCGGGCGGATCGCGTCGGTGTTCATCTGGGGTATCGGCATCATCGCCGCGCTGAACCAGATCGGTGTGGCCACCGCGGTCACCACGCCCATCCTGATCGCTGTCCTGGCGACGCTCGGCGGCGTCCTGGTGGTCGGTGTCGGTGGTGGTCTGGTGCGGCCGATGCAGCAGCGCTGGGAGAATTGGCTGGGTGGGCTGGAAGAGGAGATGCCCGCAGTGCGTGGGCATGCCCAGGCCTATCAGCGGGGCCGCGAGGACGCGTCCCGGCAGCGGGCCGGTGCCCAGCAGCCGGCCCGCGGACAGGCTGCCGGTTTCCGGGACCCGGACCAGTGGGATCACCCGCAGCCCGCGCAGGGCGGATATCGCGGTGACTCCGGTGAGTTCGGGCAGCAGATGCCGGGTAGCGACTACCGGCAGCAGTACGGCAATCCGTACGGCGGTCAGCCGCCTTACGGTGGGGAACCGCGCCACCTCCGGTAGAGCCCGTTCCGGGCCGGAATCTTGCGCCGTGTGCCCGATCGGGCACACGGCGCAAGACTGTATTCAGCGGGCGGCTCGGCTGCCCGGCCGCCGCGCACCAGCGAGGGCGGCGACACCGAGGATCACGCAGAGTGGCCGGTAGTACCGGGTGTCGAGCATGCGGAAATGCGTTCCGGGTGGCGGCAGCCGAAGCATCCGGCCGGCGACAACACCTCCGGTGAGCCCCCGCACGACCAGGGCGGCACCGGCGGCCCGTCGCATCCACACTGCGGCCGGCCGCTCCCCGAGCGCGCCTCCGGCCACCAGCCCCGCCCCGGTGGCCGCCACCGCGACAATCCCGGAGGCAGCGGCGGGCGGCATCTCCACCGATCCGGTGACAGCCTGGGCCAGCTCGCGTTCCCCGGCTGCGGGCCAATGCCCACCGCCTGCCCAGACTGCGTGCAATACGCCGACGGCGCCGAGCCCGACTGCCGCCATCACCCGCGAAGCCGCGGTTATCCCACTGCTGGACTCCATCGGTCCAGCTTATGCACGACCACCGGGCAGATCACCGGCAGTGCGGCCGCGGGGTCGATCGAGCGCGGCGCCGGAGGTGTCGTGCAGGCAGGCGCCGGCGAGGCGTAGGTGCAGCCATCCGGCGGTGGCCCATTCGGCGGGTTCGGAGATCGGGTCGGTCAGCTCGGCGAGCAGGCCGCGGATGTAGCCGGCCAGGAGAACAGTGGCGGGGATCCGCTCGATCGAGTCCACACCGAGATCGAGGATGTCGCGCACCGCGGCGGCATGCTGGTCCAGCTCCGCGGACAGGCCCGGAAGCGCCGCGGCGGCGGCGAATGCCGGGGTCCCGTGAGTTCGGTGGATACCCTCCAGGAAACGGCGGGCGGAGATCTCGAACAAACGGGGACCCAGAGCGAACATTGCCCGATCGTAACAACACGCCTCGATTTATCGAATTGTGATATTCAGCGCAATTTCGCAGGTCGTGACGGGTGAGAAGCGCGGCGGCGACGCCGCACCGGTCGGCTCCCGCCACCGGATCGGTGCATACGCCGGCGAGCAGGGCCGGGCGTCACCACGCCGCGGGCCTGTGCTCCGTCCGGGCCGGACGCGTTGTGAGACACAAGACCCGACCGGCGTGCAACACCCCGGAACACGACGTTTAGGGTGGGGTCATGAGCGAACTGGGATTCACCACCAGGGCTGTACACGCCGGTTACGATCCCGATCCGCGCACCGGCGCGGTGAATGTGCCCGTGTACGCCAGCTCCACCTTCGCCCAGGACGGAGTGGGCGGGCTGCGTGACGGATACGAATACGCCCGCACCGGCAACCCCACCCGTACGGCGCTGGAGGCCAACCTGGCCGCCCTCGAATCGGGCCGGTACGGCCGGGCGTACGCCTCGGGTATGGCCGCCACCGACTGTGCGCTGCGTGCGATGCTGCGGCCCGGCGACCATATCGTCATCCCGGACGACGCCTACGGCGGCACATTCCGGTTGATCGACAAGGTTTTCACCGGCTGGGGTATCAGCTATACAGCGGCCGCCGTCGCCGATATCGACGCGATGCGCGCCGCCATCCGTCCCGAAACGAAGCTGATCTGGGTGGAAACGCCCACCAATCCGCTGCTCAATATCGGTGATATCCCGGCGCTGGCCGATATCGCGCATACCTCAGGCGCCAAACTGGTGGTCGACAACACCTTCGCGACCCCGTACCTGCAGCAGCCGCTGCTGCTCGGCGCAGATGTGGTGGTGCACTCGACCACCAAGTACCTCGGTGGCCATTCCGATGTGATCGGTGGCGCGCTGATCACCGATGACGCCGAACTCGACACCGCCTTCGCCTTCCTGCAGAACGGCGCGGGTGCGGTCCCGGGTCCGTTCGATGCCTTTCTCACACTGCGTGGCACGAAAACGCTGTCGTTGCGGATGGACCGGCACTGCGACAACGCCGAAACCCTCGCCGAGTTCCTGTCCCGGACTCCGGCCATCAGCAAGGTCATCTACCCCGGTATGCCGGAACATCCCGGCCATGCCGTCGCCGATAAGCAGATGCGACGGTTCGGCGGCATGATTTCGGTGCGGCTGGCCGGCGGTCTCGAGGCCGCCCGCAACCTGTGCGCCCGCACGGAGGTGTTCACCCTCGCCGAATCGCTCGGCGGTGTGGAATCGCTGATCGAACATCCCGCGGCTATGACCCACGCCTCCACGGAAGGATCGGATCTGGAGGTTCCGGCCGATCTGGTACGCCTCTCGGTGGGGATCGAGGACATCAGTGATCTGCTGTCCGATCTCGAGCAGGCGCTGAGCCGATAGGCCGGCAGGGAGAGGCAAAGATGAACGAACGGCCGTATCCGGGAAATCGGATGCGGCCGCTCGCGTCGTTGTCCGGCTCCGCGGTGCACACCGCGGCCGTCACATCAGCTGTGGTAAGGCTCGGCGCTGACCAGCGTCACCTTCATGGTATTGCCGTTGGGCAGGGGATATTCGCGGGTCTCGCCCACCTTCGCGTCGATCAACGCACGCCCCAGCGGAGAGCTGGGGGAGTAGGTCTCCATATCGGGGTTGCCCAGGCCTTCTTCGCGGGTGGCGATGAGGAAGGTCTCGGTATCGTCTTCGTCACCGTCGTAGTAGACCTTCACGACCGACCCGGGGAGCGCGACACCGGACTTGGTGGGTGCCACGCCGACCTTGGCGTTGTTCAGCAGTTCTTGCAGCTGCCGGATCCGGGCCTCCTGCTGGCCCTGTTCCTCGCGCGCTGCGTGGTAGCCGCCGTTCTCCTTGAGGTCGCCCTCTTCCCGGCGCTCGTTGATCTCGGCGGCGATGACCGGACGGTTGGCGATGAGCGCGTCGAGTTCGCTCTTGAGCCTGTCGTGCGACTCCGGGGTAAGCCAGGTCACTTGGGTCTCAGTCATCTCGATCACTCCCTAGTAGTTGTCCCCGGCAGGCCGGGATTCCTGATCACTGCCGCACGACCCACCCGCGGGCAGGCATGCTTCAGCCGACGGCTATCGCGATCTGCGGGAAGTTCGAATACCCCGACACCCCTGATGCCGGACCCTTTTCGCCTACCCGGCATCGACCGCGTCGGCCGCCAATGCAGCAAACACGGCTCCGTGCCCCGGAACCGTGTGTGAAGCCATTTTAGCATGAATCACAAAGATGCAGGTCGGAGAGTTTTTACTGGCGGGTCCGCAGTATGAGAGCCGATCTCACTCGGTTTTGAGGTAGCCGGGCACGCTGTCGGTGCAAGTGTAGATCGCGGCCGAGGCAGGCTTCTCGCTCGCCTCGATGACGGTGCTCACCTGAACCGTCTGCTCCGCGCCCGAGGGGGCGATCACAACCTCGCGGCGGCCGATCTCGGTGAGATCGCGGGACATGGCCCGGACCACACAGACCACCGGCACCGACGGGTCGGACCGGGTGAGCCGGATCCGCAGTTCCACCGAGGAATCGTCGAGCACCGAGTAGCCGAGCTGCTCGGATTCGATGTCCTTCGGGCCGAATTTCGTCCAGCCCACATAGGCGATCCCGGTACCGGCAAGGACGACTACGCCGGTGAGCAGCGCGCCCAGCCGGCGCCATCGTTTCGGGCGCGGGGCGCGGCCGTAGCGGTCGGTGTAGTGGTCGCCGCCCGCGCCGGTCTCCCCGTGGGAGGCGCCGGCGGGATCCGCCGCGTCGGTGCGCCCGGGGTCGGACGTGGGCTCGGTCATTATCAGGTGCTCCCGGGGGGTAGGTCGGAACATAATGGGTCCGGATGGAACTATAGGTAATGAAGTCCGAACACCCGCGACCGAGAGCGACGGTGAACGAGAAGTGAGTGGCCTTCGCCTCATGGCGGTGCACGCCCACCCCGACGACGAATCCAGCAAAGGCGGTGCCACCACGGCCCGCTATGCCGACGAGGGCAATGACGTCCTCGTCGTCACGCTGACCGGTGGGGAACGCGGCAGCATCCTCAACCCGGCCATGGACACCCCCGGGGTGCTGGAACGGATGAACGATATCCGGCGTGAGGAGATGGCGGCGGCGGCCGCCGCCCTGGGGGTGCGCCAGACCTGGCTGGGTTTCATCGACTCCGGGCTCCCCGAAGGCGATCCGATGCCACCGCTGCCCGAGGATTCGTTCGCCCTTGTCCCGCTGGAAGTGGCCACCGAGGCACTGGTCCGGGTGGTCCGCGAATTCAAACCCCATGTGATCACCACCTACGACGAGATGGGTGGCTACCCCCACCCCGATCACATCCGCTGCCACGAGGTGTCGGTGGCGGCGTACGAGGCCGCGGGTGATCCGGAGAAGTTCCCGGACGCCGGGGAACCGTGGACGCCGCTGAAGCTGTATTACGACCACGGTTTCTCGATCCGGCGGATGGAGGTTTTCGCCGAGGAGTTCGCAGCGATGGGGGAACCGTTCCCGATGCAGGAGTGGCTGGACCGTTCCCGCAAGTACGCGGTCGAACGGGGCGACATCATGGCCAGGGTGACCACCCAGGTGGAATGCGGTAAATACTTCCCGCACCGCGACGATGCGCTGCGCGCACACGCCACCCAGATCGATCCCAACGGTGCGTTCTTCGCCATCCCGATAGAGATGCAGCAGCGGCTGTGGCCGACAGAGGAGTTCGAATTGGCCCGCACCCGAGTACGCACCGACATCCCGGAGACCGACCTGTTCGCCGGCATCACCGATGAGCACCGCTGATGATCGTGACGGAACTCTCCGTATTCGCCTCCGGGCTGCTGGCGCAGACCCCGGGTACCCCGACCGGCCCGGAGTTCGGTAAGGCCTCCCCGCTCGGCCTGGCGGTGGTGCTGATCCTGCTCGCCGGCACGTTCCTGCTGGTCCGCTCGATGAACAAACATTTGAAGAACCTGCCGGAAACCTTCGAACCCGAACACCCCGAGCCGGACCAGGCGGCCGACGAGGGCACCGAACCCGGTGTGGCCGGCCGGACCGAAGAGTCTTCGAACGGTGCGGCAAGCGATTCCGGGCGGCCTTCTTAGCTGCCTCGGCCGGGTTCGGCGGATTCGCGCCGGACATGGGGCGGGGCTCGGCTACCAGTCGAGCAGTCCGAGCCGGTGCAGATGCCGGAACACCATCAGTGAACCCGGCGCGACTTCGGGCATGGCCGCGTATTCACCACCGGTGAAATACCGGAATTCCGCGATCTCCCCGGTGGGCCTCGGCTCGTCGGTGACCTCGGCGCGGAAACAGGTCATGTGTAACCGCGTCCCGCTGGGGTGGCCGTAGGCTTCGGCCCGGAAAACACCCAGTTCACTGACCTCGGTTACGCCGACTCCCAGCTCCTCCCGGATCTCCCGGTGCAGCGCCTGCCGGGCCGTCTCCCCAGTATCGATCTTGCCGCCCGCCATATAGAAGACGGACTTTCCGACCGATCGGGTCTGGATCAGTCGACGGTCACGGATATGGGCCAGCGCGGCGGTTCTGATCACCCGACCACGGTAGAAGGACGCGGGAAAGACCGTGGCGCGCGGTCACCGATACGCCCACGACTGCTCCGGTGACGGCAGCCGCGGGCTTCGGCCTCGTTCGGTGCGATCGGTCAGCGCGGAGCGCGCGCGATGGCCTCGATCTCGATCTGCCAGTCGGGCCGGGCCAGCGAGGACACCTCCAGCAGAGTGTCGGCGGGGTAGGGCTCGCTGAGGAATTCGGCACGCAATTCGATCACCTCGGGGAGGTTGGCAGCCATATCCCGAACGAAGATACCGACCTTCACGATATCGCCGAGGCCAGCGCCCGCCGCGGCCAGAACACGTTCGACATTGCGGAAGGCCTGGCGGCCCTGGGCACGGAAGCCACCCTGGACCGTGCGGCCGTCCTCGGTGAAACCGGCTTGGCCGGATACGTAGATCAGCCCGTCGACGGCGATCGCCTGTGAGATGCGATACGGGTGATACCAGTCCGGAACGGTGGCGATCTTCTCGATACCGGCATTGCGGATACTCATGCGCTCAGCTTGGCGACCGCCGAGTATCCGAACCAGCCCCTGCTGAACCACGGGCCGCCGAACCTAGGTTTGGTAGACCCAGCCTAGAATGCGGTAATCGTGGACAGCACTCAGAAAATCGGGGAGTTTCTTGTCTCCCGCCGTGCACGTCTACGTCCGGAGGACGTCGGGATCCCCTTCTTCGGGACCCGCCGTCGTGTCCCGGGACTGCGACGCGAGGAACTCGCCCAGCTCGCGGGCGTCAGTGCCGACTACTACGCCCGGTTGGAGCAGGGACGGTTGGACAACGTCTCACCCGCCGTCCTGGATGCCGTAGCGAACGCCTTGCGGCTCAGCGCCGACGAGCGCACTCACCTGTTCAATCTGGCCCGGCCGCCCCGGCCAGGGCGGCCGGCGGACTCGGATGGCGGCCGGCCGGTGTTGCGCCCTGCACTACATGCGCTACTCGACGCCATGACCCACGTCCCGGCCTATATCGTGGGCCACCGCACCGATATCCTCGGCTGGAACCGGGCCGCCGAGCTGCTGTTCGGTATCGATTTCGCGGAGTTGCCGCCGGAGCGACGTAACTGGACGCATCTGCTATTTCTCGATCCGGATATACGGGCACTGTTTGCCGACGATCAGCCCGTGATCGCCCGGCAGGTGGCCTCCGATCTGCGAATGCGCCACAGCCACCGCCCGAATGACCAGGCCCTGCGCGAATTGATCGGTCACATGCGCCACGCCAGCACACAGTTCGACGAGTTGTGGGCCAGCCACGATGTCACCGAGGTCGCCTACGGCACCTATCACTTCCGGCACCCGCGGCTCGGGGCGATCGAAGTCGATTATGAGTTCATGCCCCTCGTCGCCGATTCCGGCGTGCGGGCCCTGGTGACCTACACGGCACCACCTGACAGCGTGACAGCGCAGACCCTGCGCGCGCTCCTCGTATCGGACGAGGGGTAGGTCCGCGAAACCCTGGTTCGCCGGACAGCGGTGAACCAGGTGCTGGTTCCGGTTCTCGCGGTCGGCGAGGCTGCTTTGTGTGAAAGCAACGATGACCACCGCCGGGCACGGATCGGCCCACCCCGCGCTGGAACCATTCGGCCTCGGCTCGCTAGCGCTGCGCAACCGGCTCGCCGTCGCGCCCATGACTCGTGTCTCGGCGCCGCCGGATGGCGTGCCGACCGCACAGATGGCCGAATACTACGGCGCATACGCCGTAGGCGGATTCGGCCTGATCGTCACCGAGGGCATCTACACGGATGCCACGCACAGCCAGAGCTATTTCGGTCAGCCGGGCCTGGTCACCGCCGGGCAGATCGCCGGATGGCGAGCGGTGACGGACTCCGCGCACCGGGCCGGGGCCGCCATTGTGGCCCAGTTGATGCATGCGGGGGCAATCTCACAGGGCAATACGTTCGGCTTCGAGACCATCGGACCATCCGCGGTAGCGCCGCGCGGGAAGATGATGGTCGACTACGGCGGTACAGGTGGGCCGTGGAGCGCGCCGCGGGAGATGACCGCGCACGATATCGACCAGGTCGTCGCCGGTTTTGTGGCGGCTGCCGGCAATGCCCGGGACGCGGGCTTCGACGGTGTCGAGATCCACGGAGCCAACGGATATCTGCTCGACCAGTTCCTCACCGACTACACCAACCTGCGCACCGACGAATACGGCGGCCCGGTGCAGAATCGGATTCGCCTGACCGCCCGCGTGCTGGCCGCGGTGCAGGAGGCCGTCGGAGACTTCCCGGTCGGGGTGCGGCTGTCGCAGACCAAGGTCAATGACTTCACCTATCGCTGGTCCGGCGGTGAGACCGATGCACGGGTCGTATTCGAGGCGCTGAGTGAGGCGAGTTACCTGCACATTGCCAGCGAGGGCCGGAATTTCATCGAGACCGCGCGCTTCCCGAGCGGGGCGACGATAACCGGGCTGGCGCGCGAGGTGTCGCGCCGCCCGGTTATCGCCAACGGCGGCATGCACGAACCGGCCCAGGCCGCCGACGTGCTGGCCGGTGGGCATGCCGACGTGCTGTCGCTGGGGCGTGGCGCGCTGGCGAACCCGGATCTGCCGCAGCGTCTGTCGTCCGGTGAGGCGTTCGACGCCTTCGACTACGAGATGCTGCACCCACTGGCCACGCTGGATTGCGCAGCCGCGTGGCGGGCTCGGCGGGAGACGGAGACCGGTAGATTCCCGGTTTCTGCCTCGGCTTCGTCGACGTCGTAAGCTGTTATCCGGGCACGCGGGCGCGGTGAGCCTGCGCCGTTCAGCATTCGTTCGGCGCCGGTTCGCCGCGTAGGCGCCCGTCGATCCAGCCGTTGAGTTCGGGATATCCGCTCACGTATCCGAGGAGGTGTTCGCCGCCTACGACGCGGAAGACACCGGGGACACCGCGGTCGCACTGTTGGCGATACATGTGCTGGGCGTCTTCGAGCGGGATCCACGGATCGTGCAGGCCGTGGTAGATGAACAGCGGTACGGTCGATCTCCGGCCTGTCAGGTCCAGTTGCTCGAACACCTTCGCGGCGAACGGGGTATCGAGCGCGCCCGCGGTGTTCGCCGCGACATCGATCGGAATGCCGACCACACCGAGTGGCCCGGAGGTGTCGCCGCAGATATCGCGCAGCGGTGAGGTCGCCACCCATTGCCCGAGATGATTCATGTGCTGCAAGATTTCGGGGCGCTCACGCGAGACGGCCAGCGCCACTGTCAAAAGGATCCCGGAGGAGATATTGCCGTTGAACTGGTGGGCAACGTTCGCATTGTCGGTGACCAGGCCACCTGCCGCCGCGCCCACCAGCGAATCGGACAGCTCCGGCGCGTACTCGTCGAGCAGCATGGCCGTCGCGTAGGCGGCGATCGCACCGCCGGAATAGCCGACGGCCACATACCGGCTGTCGGCGAATTCGGTAGGTGCGAAGGCGCGGACGGCGCGAATCGAATCGAGCATCACGTGTCCGGCGATGTTGGGTTCGGCGTAGGCCATCAGCGGGCCCTCGTGGTCCGGCATGAGGACCGCGTATCCCTTGCTCAGCGCCAGCCAGACCGACGGGAGGAAGACCGGGAAATCGCCATTGGGCCGGTCCAGGAGGTCGTGCGACAGCTGGAAACCAGGGGTGCAGTGTGTGCCGAGCGAATTGATCGGCATCGCATTCACCTCCACCGGGCGCGGCCCGGGGCCGGCCCATTCGGCTGCCGGCACGATCAGGGTCGCGGTTCCGAACGAAGGACCACCCGTGGCGGATGTGGACCGGTATTTCAGCAATGTCGCCCGCGCGATGGGGGTCGCCATTCGTACGGCGGTCGTCGCCGTGATGTCACGCGTTTCGATGATCTCACCGGGGGCCAGCGTTGCGAGGCCGGCGGGCCAGGTATCGAAGATCGGGTCGTCGACCGGCGACGGTAGAACTCCGCGCCACAGTGCCTCGCCGGGTTCGCTACCCGCGAATTGTGGTGGAGCCGGGATCGTGTTGTCGATCCACTCCTGCATAGGTGACGGATTCGGCCCTTCCGGCTCTGCCGATGGATCTGCGTAGGCGTGCCCACTCAGCGACACACAACCGACAAGCACCGCAGCCATGATCGCCAGAAGCGGCTTCATGCGTACCTCACCCTCTGTTCACCACACTCCCACCAGTATCGGCGGTCACCTCCGGTGAGCCGCAAATCGAGGCGCAAGATCGGTGCAATCTCACAATGGATCATCTGCGCGGCCTGTGGTTCTCGCCACGGTGCCGACTGGATCAAGATCAGTAGAATGGCTGCGCTGCTCGAAACGCACAGTGCGTCACAGCGTTCGGCGATGAGGCGGCATCGATCAACAAGGCTGCTCGAAATGCCTGTTGGCACCGACCTGTTCACCGATCGCCGAAGGAAATGCAAATGAACAATCGACACGCGCGGCTCTCTCGCGGGCGGTCGTTACGCATGCTGATGATCACGAGCACGATCGGTTGCCTACTGCTGGCCGGACAACATTTTGCCGCCGCCGAGGGGCATGCCGAGCCGGCGGCACCGTCCGAACTGCAGCAACAGATCGATGGCGTGATACCCGCACCGCCCTTGCCACCGGCAGCCGCACCGCCGCACGCCGAAATGTCCCCCGAACTCGCGGCGCTGTGGCATGCGGTGCAGTCCTCGCCGACCGGGGACCCCATCTTCGATACGTGGCCGGAGAGTCTGAGCGATTCGACACCCGGCGATATCCTCGAGCAGCGGGATGTCACCGCCACGGCAGCCGAGATGATCACCGCGCCCGTCGGCAGCGCACGGTTGCTGAAATTCCGTTCGACCTCCGCGAACGGTGAACCCTCTTACGGTACGGCGACAGTAATCACCCCACCCACCGCCTGGCCGGGGCCCGGCACCCGGCCGGTCCTGGTCGACGCCCGGCCGATAAATTCGCTGGGCAAACGGTGCACACCCGGTTACGTGCTGGCGCACGGGCTGCTCAGCGGTGTCAGCGGCAGCAGCGCCACCGATGCGTTTCCGCCGACCGCCGCCTGGGCACTGAGCCGGGGCTACGCCGTCCTGATCCCGGATCATGAAGGCCCCTGGATGGCCTATGCGGAACCGAATGTCGCCGGACAGGTCATCCTCGACGGAATCCGCGCCGTACGATCGCTGCCCGGTGCCGAATTCGGTGACAGCCGTGTTGCCGTCGGCGGATACTCCGGCGGCGGTATCGCCTCCTACGCGACGGCCATGCTGCTCGACGAATACGCTCCGGACCTGTCCGATGTCGTTGTCGGTGTGAGCACCGGCGGACTGGTAACCGACAACCGTGATATCGCCGACCGGTTCAACGGCAATTTCGCCTCCGGCGTCCTGCTGGTCGTGGTCCTCGCGATGGCCCGCGAGCACCCCGAAATTCTCGCGCACCTGAACAACCTGGCGCAGTGGGCGGCGACCTCTCCCATCAAGGACGCCTGCGGGGAAGTCGCCGGCCCGATGGGCGTGGTCGGCATCCCGATCGACGTCACCGCGAACATCGCCAACCCGCTCGACAGCGATGTCGCCGAGGAGGTTTTCGCACGCACGGACCTGAGCGGCAATACCTCCGGGGCGCCGCTGTACATCTACCACGCGGCGCACGACCTGTGGATCCCCATCGAGGGGGCCCGGGAACTCTATCGGCAGCAGTGCACACGCGGTGTTTCCGCAGTCTTCCGCAGCGAACCCGGTGAGCACGTGACCGGCCTCGGCACCGGTTTCCCCGGTTCCTTCGCCTGGCTCGAAGCCCGGCTGCGCGGCGAACCCGCTCCCGACGAATGCGGCTGATCGGGTCGGACTACAGCAGCGAGCCGCCGGCTCGGCTGTCGCTCGAGTCGCCCGCCAGTCCACAGGCCTCCTACATCACCGGCACGGTACTGAGGGTCGACGGCGGATACGGCGCCTAGCGCAACGGCCGGCTAATCGCCGGGGTCGGCGCGGCGGTTGCGTTTGGTGACGGCACGCCGCTTCTTCGCGGAGATGCGGCGTTCATTGGCGCCGCGCGAGGGTTTGGTGGCGCGGCGAACAGGTGGCGGGGCGGCAGCGGCGTCACGCAGTAACGACGCCAGGCGTTCGCGGGCGGCCGCGCGGTTCTGCAACTGTGCGCGTTGCTCCGATGCGGCGATCGTGAGCACCCCGTCGACCAGGCGAGTGGCCAGGCGGCCGAGCATCCGGGTGCGCAGCCGATCCGGCACCGAGGGCGAGTTGGCAAGATCGAACGACAGCTCTACCCGGCTGTCGCTGGTGTTGACGTGCTGCCCTCCCGGACCGGACGACCGTGAGAACCGCTCGCGCAACTCGGATGCGGGGATAACCAGCATCCGAGTCACGATCAGGTCCTCTGCCATGATCCGGCGCCGCACCTTCCGATCCGCGTGTCGACTCGGCCGCGACCGCCTGGTCGCGACTGGGCGGTGATCTTGTCGTTCACGATAGCAATGACCTCGTCGACATGTCTGCGTGTAGTCCGCTGCGGGCCCCGGACTACTGCGCTTCGATTACCGCTCGCCGGCGGCCCGGGAATCTCGAGTTCGTACCGGAACTCGAGATCGGTAGGTGGCGCGTCCGGCATCTACTCACCCCATGACATCTTCTCAATCGCCCATGAACGAGGCGCACTCCGCCGGCATGGGCAAAAAGACCAGCGCGATTCTGTCCTACGCCCTGGGGTGGCTCACCGGAATCATCTTCCTGTTCGTGGGAAAGAACGATCCCGATGTGAAATTCCACGCCTCGCAATCGATCGTCTTCTTCGGGGCGGTCTCGGTGGTCAATATTGTCCTGAGCATCGCGAGCTCGTTCCTCGGAGCCCTGGGGATCATCGTCGACCTCGCCGGACTCGCAGTCGCGGTCTTCGCCGCCGTCGTCTGGGTCATGGCCATGGTCCAGGCGTACAACACCGGCGGTGTCCGCGCAGAGCTGCCCGTTATCGGAAAATTCACTGCACCCTATGCCGATCGGTTGGCCGGATCGGTCGGGTAGCGGCATATTCGAAGTCCTTGGTCGGACTGCAGGCTCGAGGGTTCTG
>NZ_BDBZ01000018.1 GCF_001613245.1 Nocardia speluncae NBRC 108251
CTTCCAGGGACCTATCGCTTTTAAGGTAACAAGTTGTGTTTGCGCTGGTAGACGTCAAATAATGGTGTCTGAACAGGTGCTCCGGTGGTGATCTGACCCGCTGAACCCAACCAAACCGTCGCAGAGTGGTGAATCTCCCCGGGGTTGGTGCTCAGGGTGTGCATCGAACCCGGGGAGATTTCTGTGAGCTCGACCATCATTTCCTCCGTGTTCTTCCGGTTACGTGGCCGACTGCTGTCCCGGCGGCCACTACGACGACACCGGCGAGGAGCGCTGTGGACATGCCTGCCTGGAAGCTGTCGAAGACACCGGTCATCAGGCCCGAGGGCGCTTCCGGTGCCGATCCCAACCTGACTCCGGCAGTGACCGATTCGCCCACTGCTCGGGCCTGTTCCGGCGGCAGCTGCGACGCGGCCGCGCCGACGCGATCGCGGTAGATGCTGCTGAAAATGCTTCCCATCAGTGCGATTCCGAGGACGGCGCCGAGTTCCCGGGTGACGTCGTTGAGTGCGGACGCGACGCCGTGTTTCTCCTCGGGCAGCGCGGCCATGATCGCTTCGGTGGCCGGGGTCGCGGCGAAGGCTATACCGGCACCCAGTAGGAACACTCCGGCCGCGATCGGCCAATAGCCGGAGTCGGCGTCCAGCGTCGTCATGACCAGCAGGCCGGCGCCTATCATTGCCATGCCGCTGACGACGACCGACTGGTACCCGAGCTTGGTGTGCAGCTTCGGTACCACCGGTGAGAACACCACGGCCGCTATCGCGAGCGGCATCATCGCCAGGGCTGCGAGGAAGGGCGAGTAGCCCTTGATCACCTGCAGATACTGCAGACCCACGAAGAAGAGTCCGAACATCGCCAGCGATTCGGAAGTGATTATCACGGCGCCCGACGCCAGTCGGCCATGCCGGAAAAGGCGAGGATCCAGAAGTGGGCGTGGGTGACGCAACTCCCATCCGACGAACACCGCTGCGGTGACAGCGGCAAGCCCGAACGCAGCGATGATTCCGGCTGACCCCCAGCCTCGTTCCGGTCCCTCGATCATCCCGAACACCAGCGACGCTACAGACAGCATCGAGAGCAGGCCACCGCCGACGTCCACGCGTTCGCGTCCATCACCGCCCTCGCCAGGCACGATCACCGTTGCGATCAAGGTGAACCCGGTCAGGACGACGTTGAACACGAAAATAGAGCGCCAGGAGAATATTTCGAGCAGTGCCCCGGCCGTGAGCAATCCGACCAGAGCGCCGCCGACGGTGACACCGGACCAGATCCCTACAGCGCGACCGCGTTCCCCGGCCGGGAAGACCCGGGTGATGATCGAGAGGGTCATCGGCATCACCGCGGCCGCGCCGACGCCCGCGACCGCGCGCATCGCAATGATCATGCCGATATCATCGACCGCCACTACCACCGCCGAGCTGATCGCGAACAAGAGTAGACCTGCGATCAGTATCGCCTTGCGGCCGAGGCGGTCGCCGAGCGCACCCGCCACGAGAAGCAGGCCGGCAAACGTAATGCCGTAGGCATTGACGATCCAGAGCAGCTGCCCTTCCGCGGCGCCCAGGTCGGCGGCGATATCAGGGACAGCGACCATGACAGAGGCCATCATGCCGACGACCGCGACCAGTGCTAGACACAGGACGGCCAGAATCAGATTGCGGCGCAACGGAGTCGGTACCGCCGGAGCCTTGTCGGTTGAATGTGTGCCCGCCATCGTGCAATTCCTTTCGGAGACGGAATGTCGTCAGTGGGCGCTCACGCGCATGCCGACGGGCGGCTTCCCGGTGGGGACCAACCCGAAGGCGGCGACCGCGAATACGAGTGCAGTGACCGCGGCGAAAGTGAAGGCCCGTGTGAATCCAGTGGTGTCGGTACCTCCGCTGTGGAGGCTGACGGCGGCGATGGTGGAGACCGCCGCCACTCCTAGGGCCGAGCCGACCTCGTGGAAGGTGTTCACCAGCCCGGAGGTAACTCCGGCTCGGGCGTGGTCGACGTTGGCCAGCGCGGTGGTGGTGGCGGTGACGATGGCCGCCCCCTGGCCGGCGGCGGCGATGGTCAGCCCGATGATCAGCGCAGTCGTGTTGTGCCACAGCGCGGGTGCGGCGGCGCCGGCCGCAGCGACCAGTAAACCTGCGACGCCGACAGGTCGATATCCGAAGCGGCCGATGAACTGCCCGGCGCTGTGGGCCCCCGCTATGGTGCCGAGCGCGACGGGGACGAACAGCAGCCCGGTGATCAGCGCAGAATTCCCTTGCACCTGCTGCAAATAGAACGATCCCAGGAAGAATCCAGTGATCAGCAGCCCGGTCGCGACCAGCATCAGTAGTGCCCCTGCGGCAACGGGGCGATGCAGTAGTAGCCGCGGATCCAGCAGCGGCGCAGAGATTCTGCGTTCGTAGGTAACGAAGGCCGCATACAGCACCGCGGCCGCCGCCAGTGGGATAAGTGTCCAGGGATCCGCCCATCCGTTGTCACCAGCGCCGATCAGCCCGTAGATCGCCGCACCGGTAGCCGCTGTTGCGACGATCGCCCCGAGTACGTCGATCCGGCTCTTCCGTCGCGCAACCGCGCGCGGCACCAGCCTCGGAATCAGGACCAGTAGCACTAGCCCTACCGGCACGTTGACGAAGAAGATCCACGGCCAGCCCGGTCCGGCCGTCAGCAACCCGCCGACGAGCACGCCCGCTGCAGCGCCGGTGCCGCCGAGCGCACCCCACACTCCGAGCGCCCTGTTGCGTTCAGCCCCGCGGAAACTCGTCGTCACGATCGACATCGCGGCCGGCGACAGCAGCGCCGCCCCGATCCCCTGGCCGACCCGGCCCGACAGCAGCATAGGCGCGTTGATTGCCACGCCCGCCAGCAGCGACGACGCAGTGAAGACCGCCAGCCCGGTCATCGCCATCCGGCGGGCACCGAGCAGATCTGCCGCCCGGCCGCCGAAGATCATCAAACCGCCGAACAACAGCGTGTATGCGGTGACCACCCAGGTCGTCGCGGCCCGGCTCAGCTCGAGGTCCTTCCCGATGTCGGGCAGCGCCACCGTCACCACGGTGATGTCGAGGATCAGCATGAACTGTGCGGCAGCAAGTACTGCCAGTGCCTGCCATCTGCGCGGATCCGGATTGTGTGCGTCGTCGTGGTCGTGTCGAGTGGGCGTCTGTGTGTACACGACAATCTCCTAAGTCGAATGCATATGTTCGAGTTATGGACAACATAACTCAAACACGCATGTATGAGAAGGCTGGGTATGTACGTCTCGATCAGCGCGACCGACCGACAAACCGGTCCGCGTACGGGCATATAGTTATGAACAACTCGTACGCGGCTGTTCGGAAAGAGGTGGAATGGTGACAACTCCGGCAGGGACCGAGCCGCCCGGTCAGGCGAAACGGGCGGATGCCCGGCGCAACATCACCGCGATCCTCGACGCCGCGCAGCAGTGCTTGGTCGCCGATCCGGAGGCGAATATTTCCGAGATCGCGAAGGCCGCCGGGGTCGGTCGGGTCACGCTGTACGGGCATTTCGCCTCCCGCGCCGAGCTGATCAACGCGGTCTTCGCCCGCGCAGTGGCCGACAGCGAGCGCGTTCTCGACGATCTCGATCTCGACGGCGATCCCCACGCCGCGCTCGGCCGCCTGGTCGCGGCGTCGTGGCGGATCATCGACGAATTCCGTGCACTACTGCGGGCCGCGCACAATTACATTCCCGCAGAACGCATCCGCGTCGCACACGACCGTCCGATGCGCCGTGTGCAGCGGCTGCTCGAACGCGGCCGCGTCGCTGGTGTCTTCCGCGACGACTTACCCATCTCCTGGATGGTCGCGGTCTATCACAGCGTGATACACAGCGCCGCCACTGAGATCGCCGCCGGCCGCCTCTCCGACAACGGCGCGGCGGATCTCATTACCGCCACTCTGCTGGGAGCCTACGCGCCACCATCGTCGTAACGCATGTTGTACGGACGGCAACATTATTGGGTCGGGGAAGACTGGAATATCCCTGGTCCGGGTGCTACGGCGGGCGATGGCCGGGGTGTTCCAATGGTGTCAGTGATCAGATGGTGCTCGGAACCGGGCGTGGGAGTTGCTGCCACACTCCTGCCTGCGACCATTCGCTCAACCGGCGCCGGCAATTCGCGCCCGAGACGCCGAACAATCCGGTCGGTAGCTGGTTTCAGCCGATACCTGTGCAAACCACGTACAGGATGCCTTCCAGCGCGGATCGGCGATCGGAGCGATGGCGGCCCACGCTGCAGCGCAGCGCAAACTATCTCCAGAACTCATTCTGAACTGATCTCTGATCCTGGTCATGGGGCACAGGACCGCGCGCCGATGCGAAAGATGCTCTTTCCGAGCAACTTCGGGTGAATCGACGCTAGCCTGATGGGCGTGGAGGTCGAGATCTATACCGATGGCGCGTGTAGTCCGAATCCGGGGCCTGGCGGGTGGGGTGCCGTGCTTCGGTTCGGTCGGCATGAAAGGGAGATCTTCGGTGGGGATCCCGGTCCCACGACCAACAACCGGATGGAATTGACAGCACCGATCGAAGCGCTGGAGCGGCTCACGAGGGCCTCGGAGGTTCGGGTCTATACCGACAGCACCTATGTGCGCGACGGCATCACCGCGTGGGTACCGAAGTGGCAGGCCAACGGTTGGGTGACCACGAAGAAGGAGCCGGTCAAGAATGCCGACCTGTGGAAACGGCTAGTGGATGCGTGTGCGCCGCATGAGGTCGAATGGGAATGGGTGAAAGGCCATGCTGGGCACCCCGAGAACGAACGGGCGGACCGACTGGCCGTTCGCGGCGCATGCGAGGCCGGTGGGGTCGAGGAGCAGCCCGGAAAGGCTGTCCGTCGTGATCACGCTGTCTCCAAACCCACCAAGGTGCCCGGTGAGCCTTGCCGAGCTACCACCAAGGCGGGTGTTCCCTGTCCCACGGACGCGGGACTGTCCGGGCTCTGCCATATTCACGATCCCGCTCTGCAGTGCGGAGCAATGACCACGAAAGGCAGGCCCTGCGGTATCGCGACTGGCGGCGGACGGTGCAAAACGCATCAGGGGGCGAAGCGTATGCCCGAGTCCGAGGCGCAATCGGAACTCGGCTTGCTGGATTTCAAGGGCGATTCGACCGGTGGAACGAGACACCCTCCGATGTAGACGGTGGCACCGATCCGCACTGTCCGTCAGGCTGGGCGATTCAGTTGGCTGGGTGTGGCAGGCTGGTACGTATGAACCGATTAGGTGGTGCCACGTCGCCCTACCTGCGCCAGCACGCGGGCAATCCCGTGCACTGGCAGGAGTGGGGAGAGGAGGCGATGGCAGAAGCAACCAGGCGGGACGTGCCCATTCTTCTTTCAGTGGGGTACGCATCCTGCCATTGGTAGCTTCGGCCACACAATCACTGGTGCCATGTGATGGCGCACGAATCGTTCGAGGACGAGGGAACAGCGGCGCAGATGAACGACGAATTCGTCTGTATCAAGGTCGACCGGGAGGAACGCCCCGATATCGACGCCGTGTACATGAACGCCACCGTCGCCATGACCGGTCAGGGTGGATGGCCCATGACGTGTTTCCTGACTCCTGCGGGTGAACCGTTCTATTGCGGGACGTACTACCCGAAGGTGCCGCGCGGCGGGATGCCGTCGTTCACGCAGTTGCTCACCGCGATCACCGATACGTGGCGGAACCGGCGCGCCGATGTCGATACCGCGGCCGACCAGGTTGCCGGGGCGCTGCGTGCGCAGGCGAGCGGGCTGCCCGAGAGCGAGCTCCGGATAACCCCGCAACTGCTGGACCATGCCGTATCCGCGGCGGTCCGCGATTTCGACGAGGTCCACGGCGGTTTCGGGGGTGCTCCGAAATTTCCGCCGGCCGCGCTGCTCGAGGGGTTGCTGCGCAGTTGGGAGCGCACCGGCGACCCCGCGGTGCGCGCGGTGGTGGACCGTACCGCCGAGGCGATGGCCCGCGGCGGTATCTACGACCAGTTGCGTGGCGGGTTCGCCCGTTATTCGGTGGACGCCGCATGGGTGGTTCCGCATTTCGAGAAAATGCTCTACGACAACGCGCAACTGTTGCGGTTCTACGCGCACCTGGCCCGCCGCACCCCGGACGATCCGCTGCCGCGGCGGATTACCGAGGAACTGGTCGGGTTCCTGTTCGGCGATCTGGCGACCGCGAACGGTTTCGCTTCGGCGCTGGACGCCGATACGCAGGTGGAACCGGGTGCACCCGGAATGGAGGGCGCCACCTATGTGTGGAATCCCGCCGAACTGGTCGGCGAACTCGGCCCGATCGACGGGGCTTGGGTGGGTGAGATCTTCGGGGTCACCACGGCCGGCAACTTCGAACAGGGCAGCTCAGTGCTCACTCGTCTCCGGGATCCGGAGGACACCGAACGATTCGAACGTTTGCGCACGGCTTTGGGCGCCGCCCGGGACCGCCGCCCGCAACCCGAGCGGGACGACAAGATGGTCACCGCGTGGAACTGTATGGCGATCACCGCGCTGTGCGAGGCGGCCCGCGCACTGGACCGGCGCGACTGGTTCGACGCAGCCGACGAGCTGTCCCGGGTGATCCTCGACGTCCATGTGGTCGGCGACCGGGTGCTGCGCGCCTCGCTGGGTGGGGTCGCCGGGACCGCGGCCGGCGTTCTCGAGGACTACGCCTGGCTGGCGACCGCGCTGCTGGCGCTGCACCAATACTCCGGGTCCGCCGGGTGGCTGCCCGATGTCCACCGGATCCTGGATTCGGCGATCACCCATTTTGCCGACCCGGACGAACCCGGTAGCTGGTTCGATACCGCCGACGACGCGGAAACGCTGATCGCGCGCCCCCGGGACCCCATCGACGGCGCCACCCCGGCGGGCGCGTCCGTACTTGCGGAGGCGCTGCTGACGGCTTCCGCCGTGGTCGAACCCGAGCGTGCCGGCCGCTATCGTGAACTGGCCGATCAGACGCTGGCCCGGGGAGCCGCTGTCCTCGCCAGGGCGCCCCGTTCGGCCGGGCAGTGGCTGACGGTCGCCGAGGCCGCGCTACAGGGGCCCTTGCAGATCGCGATATCCACGACCGGATATGAGCCGGTAGGGGACGTGGAATTGCTGGAGGTCGTGCGCACCCACGCGCCCGGTGGCGCCATCATCGTCCGGGCGAGTGCGGACACCGTCCCGTTGCTCGCCGACCGCCCTCCGATCGAAGGCGCCGCCGCGGCCTATGTGTGCCGCGGGAACGTCTGCGATCTCCCGGTGACGACACCACAGGATCTGCGTTCCGCGCTGACCAGAGATACGCCGGCGCCGATGTAACTGCCGACCCGGAAAATCCGTACCGAAGCCCCGCGGAGCCGGAGGGCCTGAGAGGCGGGCACCCGATCGACTACGAGGCCGGTGAATCCGGCGATCGCCCTGCGGCGAAATACTCCGCCGCAGGGCGGAACTGCTCCGGGTCGGCCCTGTCGTGCCGGTGAGGTGGACCCGGGCTGCGGGTGCCGGGTGCTCACGGCGTCGGCCCCGGTTCCCGGTCGGTCCACGACGATGTGGGTTCGGTGATCCCGCGGAGTGCTACAGCACCGTGTTTCACCCAGTTCTCCTGCTCGTCCGCCGTGGCCGCGTCGACGACGCTCTGTGACACGAGGATGCGCCGCGGCACTTCCTTGGCGCGGGTGGTGAGCCGGGCGGCGGCGTTCACCGCATCGCCGATGACGGTATATTCGCGGCGGGTGTCGGTGCCGAGGTCGCCGGCGAACACCCGGCCGCGGGCGACCCCGATACCGATATCCAGCTCCCCGGCCGTCGCGACCTCGTCCCGGATCCGGCGGGCCGCGCGTAACGCGGGGGTCGCGTTGTCCGCCAGGGCAATCGGTGCGCCGAAAATGCACAGCGCCGCATCGCCTTCGAACTTGTTGACGAGGCCGTCGTTGTCCTCGGTGGCGGAGACCACGGTCGCCAGCAGCCGATTGAGTTTCGCGACGAACTCCTGCGGCGGCAGTCCGGTGGAAATCGCCACCGACCCGGTGACATCCACGAACAGTGCCGTCACCTCCCGCACATCGCCGGTCAGGTCGACCCCGCCCGCCAGTGCGCGTTCGGCGACCTCTTCGCCGACATGCCGGTCGAACACATTGCGCAGCCGCAGCCGCTCCCGCAGATTCGCCGACATCTCGTTGACCGAATGTTCCAGCCGCCCGATCTCGCTGGCGCTGCCCACCGGCACCCGCACGTCCAGGTCCCCCTGGGTGATGCGGTCCACCGCGATCCGCAGGGCGCGCAGCGGGGTGGCCACGGCGCGGGCCAGCGCCCAGGTGGCACCCACCCCGACCGCCAGGCTGATCGCCGCGAGATAGATACCGGTGCGGATCCGGTGTTCCTGGGTGGAGGCCGGATCCGCCAGCACCACGATCAACGCGCTCAGCGGCATCGCGCCGGATACCGCCCAGGCCAGCGCGACCCGGACGAACACCGAGGAACTCCAGTGCATGGTCGCGCCGAGGACACCGGCCACGATGGGCACCACGGGCCGGATCACCCGGTCGACGACGAGGTAGGTCAGGCCGGCCGATTCGAGCCCGCCGATGGTGAACATGGCGAGCAGGACGACGAAATCGTTCTCCGTGGTGAGCCGGGCCAGCAGCGCTGCTGAGATCACCACCCCCGGCGTCCACATCGCGATCGCCCGCAGCGCTACCGCGATCGGCAGGTGGAGCAGGCGCCGCGCCTCGTTCGGGGTCGGTTTGCGGGACTGGTCGAGCCAGCCGAAATAGGATGTCCGGTCGCGGATGGCCAAACCGATCCCCGCCAGAATCGCCAGGGCGGGGTAGACGGTGACGGCGGCCAGTGCGCCCAATCGGCCGGTGTCCACGCGGCTGGGGAATCCGATGAGCCAGAGTTCGGTGACGATCACGGCCAGACCGGCGAAATGTGCGGCGATAACCATCAGCGACAGGCCCGATCGGGCACGGACGCTCCACATCATCAGCCGGGAGATCGCGCCGGGCCGGCGCCGCACTGCACTGCCGTCGCTCATCGGCGGGCTAACCGCGGCGGTCGCGGTCGCCGGAGCGGCCGGTATCGAAGGACACGAGTCAGCAGCCTAATCGACACCGCCGGGCATATTCCCGCTATCGGCCTGTGATCCCGGCCGGGGCCGCGGCCGGTCAATCCAGCAGTATCAGCCATATCGCCACGTAGTGGCACAGCGCGGCGAACACGGTGGCAGCGTGGAAGAACTCGTGGTGGCCGAAGGTGGTGGGCCACGGGTTCGGCCATTTGGTCGCGTAGAGCACCGCGCCGATGCTGTAGGCCAGTCCGCCGGCCACGAGCAGCAGCACCGCCGCCGGTCCCACCGAACGGTAGAGTTCCCCGCCCACCGGCACGACCGCCCAGCCGAGCAGCAGGTACAGCGGTACTCCCACCCAGCGCGGGGCATGCGGCCACAGCACCTTGAGCGCGACCCCGGCCAGCGCTCCCGTCCACACCACCGCGAGTAGTACCCGTCCGGTCGAGGTAGGTAGGCCGAGCAGCGCGAACGGGGTGTAGGTGCCGGCGATGAACAGAAAGATCATCGAATGGTCGGCGCGTTTCATCCGTACTCTGGCCCGCACCGTGGTCCAGGTGATCCGGTGATATGTAGCGCTGATGCCGAACAGTGCGCAGATGGTGAGCCCGTAGACGGCGGTCGCGACGACGGCGGTGGCCGAAACCGTGCTGGCGGCGGCTACCAGCGCGATCGCCGCGACGGCCGCGATCGCGGTGGCCCAGGTGTGGATCCAGCCGCGCATGCGGGGTTTGACCAGCGCGACCAGGGATTCGGCGGGGTTGGGGACCGGATCGTCGTCGTCGGTGCCGGATCTCGGGTCTGCCGGGTCGAACACGGAACCTCCTGGATCGGCGGGACGTCGCGGCCTCGGTTCGGGCGGTCGCATGCGGCCCTGATAGCTCGTTCTCGAACCATTGGGAGCTATTGACTCGCCAGTAACCTACGGCGACGTAGGTTGCCTGGGTTGCCACTGTACCGGGTTCGTCGCGAACGCGGGCCGCTGTGGCCCACCCCACGTTCGCCGGCGAATGCGGATGAAACGCATTAGAGGCGTACTGTAGGTCGTCGTGGAATTTCCGAGTCGGCTGCGGGGCTTTCCCTATCGCATCTACGAGGCCCGTCTGGCCAAGAAACTTGCGGATAAACAACATCCGCGCCACGTCGCCGTGATGTGTGACGGCAACCGCCGCTGGGCCCGCGAGAACGGGTTCACCGATATAACCCACGGCCACCGGGTCGGGGCCCTCAAGGTTGCCGAACTGGTCAGCTGGTGTGAAGCCGAGGGCATCGAGCTGGTCACCGTCTACTTGCTCTCCACCGAGAACTTGCGCCGCGGTCAGGAAGAACTGGAAACCCTGTTCGAGGTCATCACCGACGTGGTGGAAGAACTGGCCGCCCCCGAGCAGAACTGGCGGGTGCGGATCGTCGGCTCCCTCGACGGCCTACCCGACCTGGTGGCCAAACGGATGCGCACCGCCACCGAACGCACCCGCGAACGCACCGGCACCCACGTCAACGTCGCCATCGGCTACGGCGGGCGCCAGGAGATCGCCGACGCGGTACGCCAGCTGGTCCGCCAGGAGATCGCCGCCGGCGAGACCGGTGAAGACCTGGTCCAGTCGATCACGGTCAACGCCATCGGCCAGCACCTCTACACCTCCGGCCAACCCGACCCGGACCTGGTGATCCGCACCTCCGGCGAACAACGCCTCTCCGGCTTCCTGCTCTGGCAGAGCGCCTACTCCGAAATCTGGTTCACCGAGGTTTACTGGCCCGAATTCCGCCGCGTGGATTTCCTGCGCGCCATCCGTGATTTCGCCGCCCGGCACCGTCGCTTCGGTGTTTGATGGCGGCGCCTGCGGCGCCGCGAAACCTTTCAGGGCCTCGCTGAACTCGGCACCGTCGTCGGTTCCGTTCGGGATGGTTTCGGGCGGGGTCTTCGGCGGCTGATGAACTCTGCGCAAAGGGCGTATTCGGTGTGTGTGATGCTCGGGTTGCCGCGGCGGCGCGCTTCACAACTTCCGGAGGCGGAGGCGGTTGATGCTGTGGTCGGAATCCTTGCGCAGGACCAGGGTTGCGCGGGGTCGAGTCGGGAGAATGTTGTCCACCAGGTTCGGGCGGTTGGTGGAATTCCAGATGTCCTTGGCGGCTGCGGTCGCCTCGGAATCCGTGAATTTCGCGTAGTGATGGAAATGGGCCTTCGGGTCGGCGAACCCGGTGGCGCGCAGGCTCAGGAACCGGCGGACATACCAGTTCTCGATATCCTCGTTCCGGGCGTCCACGTAGATCGAGAAATCGAACAGGTCCGAAACCATCAGGCGCGGACCGGTTTGCAGGACGTTCAACCCCTCCACGATCAGGATGTCGGGTTGGCGGACGCAATGGAATTCGCCGGGAACGATATCGTAGGAAATATGTGAATACACCGGCGCACATACCTCTTCGGCGCCCGATTTCACCTCGGTGACGAAACGCAGCAGTTTGCGCCGGTCATAGCTTTCCGGGAAACCTTTGCGGTGCATGATGCCGCGGCGGGTGAGCTCGGCTGTGGGATAGAGGAATCCGTCGGTGGTGACCAGGTCGACCCGCGGATGATGCTCCCAGCGGGCCAGCAGTGCCTGCAGAACACGAGCGGTGGTGGATTTACCGACGGCGACGCTACCGGCGACCCCGATCACGAAGGGCACCTGTTTATCGGGATGCGCTTCGCCGAGGAAGGTGGCGGTGGCGGCGAAAAGCCGTTGCTTCGCGGCGACCTGCAGGTGGATGAGTCGCGCGAGCGGCAGATAGACCTCCGCGACCTCTTCCAGGTCGATTTGCTCGCCCAGGCCCCGCAGCCCGATCAATTCTTCTTCCGTGAGCACCAGTGGAGTCGACTTGCGCAGTTCGCGCCACTGCTTCCGGTCGAATTCCACATACGGACTGGGCTCGCTCGCCTTGGCCATCTACTCAGCGCTCCACTCTGCCGGACACTCGTTTTCGCGGTGCCGTACCTGTGAGATGCCGTGCTTTCGGTGACCTCTGGTGTGGTCGGTCCGGCGCTCTGGCTGTGCCCTCATGGCTGAATTCTGCCCCTCGGGCACGAGCGGACCGACGAGGGGGTCCATTACGAGCCGGTATAACGACAGTGCACGGGGAGCATTCGAACAGGTGGCGCGGTATGCGCCGGCCGGGCCGCGCGAGACTGCATTCGCGGCTATCGTCGGATGGATGCAAGCCCATCCTGTGGTAACGGAATACCTGCGGCTCGGATTGGCATTCGACCGGCTCGAAGAGGGATTCGTCGACGCCTATACCGGCGAGGCGCAGTTGCGGCGCGATATCGAGAACGGGCCCCGGCCCGAGCCCCGTGAGCTGGCCCGAACCGCCACGCGGCTGCGCGCCGAACTACCGGCCGCCGGGCTGGGGCCGCAGCGCACCGCGTTCCTCGACGCACACCTGCGGGCGCTGGAGTGCTCCGCGCGCAAGTTCGCGGGCGACGAGATCGGCTTCGTGGACGAGGTCGGCAGATACTTCGACGTGGATATCGCCCCCGGCGACCCGGCCGAATACCGGGAGGCGCACCAGAAGATGGACGAGGTGCTGGGTGGTGCGGGGCCGCTCGCCGAGCGGATGGCCGCCCACCGCAAGGCCGACGAAATCCCACCGGGCCGGCTCGAAGACTGCGTCCACGCGTTCTCCGGGGCGTTACGCGAGCTCGTCCGTGCGCGGTACCCGCTACCCGACCACGAACACGTCACCTACGAGGTGGTGGGGGACAAGCCGTGGTCCGGGTTCAACTATTACCTGGGTAACTACAGTTCGAAGGTCGCGATCAACTCCGATCTGCGCCAGCACATGGCGGTACTGCCCAAGCTCATCGCGCACGAGGCGTACCCGGGTCATCACACGGAGCACTGCCGCAAGGAGGCCGGGCTGGTGGCCGCCGGGCACGGCGAGCAGACCGTCTTCCTGGTGAACACACCACAGTGCCTGATGGCCGAAGGTCTCGCCGATCTCGCGCTGCACTCGATCATCGGCCCCGGCTGGGGGAAATGGGCGCAGGAGATCTACGCGGACCTGGGCCTGCGGTTCGACGGTGAACGCGCCGAACGGTTGTCCGAGGCTTCGGCGCAGTTGCTCGGTGTCCGCCAGGACGCGGCGCTCATGCTGCACGACCAGGGCAAGGATGCCGACGAGGTCGCCGGCTTCCTGGAGCGCTGGTCGCTGACCACCCCCGACCGCGCCCGCCAATCGCTGCGCTTCCTGTCCTCCCCGCTGTGGCGGGCCTACATCAGCACGTATGTGGAGGGCTACAAACTGCTCGGCGGCTGGCTGGACCGCGCCGCAGATGCGGACGACCGCGCCGACAGGTTCCGCCGCCTACTGGACGAACCCCTCATCCCGTCCGCATTGCGGTAGGGAGGCGACATCGGCGGCCCGGGGGCGGGAACATACACTGGGCGCGTGACGCAGACGACCGCCTCTGTCAATACCCAGTCTCTCGGTGAGCTCGATCCGGAGCTCGCCGCCGCGATGGCGGGTGAGCTCGCGCGTGAACGCGACACCCTGGAGATGATCGCGTCGGAGAATTTCGTGCCGCGCGCGGTGCTGCAGGCGCAGGGCAGTGTGCTCACCAACAAGTACGCCGAGGGTTACCCCGGCCGCCGCTACTACGGTGGCTGCGAGCATGTCGATGTGGTGGAGAATCTGGCCCGCGAGCGCGCGAAGGCGCTGTTCGGTGCGGATTTCGCGAATGTGCAGCCGCATTCGGGGGCGCAGGCCAATGCCGCGGTGCTGATGTCGCTGATGGACCCGGGTGACCGGCTGCTCGGCCTGGACCTGGCGCACGGCGGCCATCTCACGCACGGTATGCGGCTGAACTTCTCCGGCAAGTTGTACGAAGTCCACTCCTATGGTGTGTCCAAAGAGGACCACCGCGTGGATATGGAAAACGTTCGGGCAATCGCCCGGGAGTCGCGGCCGAAGGTGATCGTGGCCGGCTGGTCGGCGTATCCGCGGCATCAGGATTTCGCGGCGTTCCGGGAGATCGCCGATGAGGTCGGCGCCTACCTGTGGGTGGATATGGCGCATTTCGCGGGGCTGGTCGCGGCCGGGCTGCATCCGTCGCCGGTGCCGTACGCCGATGTCGTTTCCTCCACCGTGCACAAGACGCTCGGCGGCCCGCGGTCCGGTCTGATCCTGGCCAAGCAGGATTACGCCAAGAAGCTGAACAGTTCGGTGTTCCCGGGCCAGCAGGGCGGCCCGCTCATGCATGTCATCGCGGCCAAGGCCGTGGCTTTCAAGATCGCGGGCACCGCGGAGTTCGCCGAACGCCAGCAGCGCACGATCTCGGGCGCCAAGATCCTCGCCGAACGCCTCACCGCCGCCGATGTCGCGAACAACGGGGTCAGCGTGCTCACCGGCGGTACGGATGTGCATCTGGTCCTGGTGGATCTGCGCAACTCCGATATCGACGGCCAGCAGGGTGAGGATCTGCTGCACGAGGTCGGTATCACGGTGAACCGGAACGCGGTCCCGTTCGACCCGCGCCCCCCGATGGTGACCTCCGGCCTGCGTATCGGCACGGCTGCCCTGGCCACTCGCGGTTTCGGTGATACCGAGTTCGCCGAGGTCGCCGATATCATCGGCACCGCCCTCGCCGGTGGCGCCGATCTGGATGCGCTGCGCGCCCGGGTGTCGAAACTGGCCCAGGACCTGCCGCTGTACCAGGGCCTGGAGGACTGGAACCTCCTGGGCTGATATCACCCGCGGTAGCTCGGCCGGGCCGGTATTCCGGCGCCGAGCACCGGCGGGTGGCGTGGCCCTGCTCTAGGCTCGTGAAATGGAAACCGAGTTGAACCAGGACGCGGTCACCACCGTCCGCGAATTCTTCACCGCGATGGAAGTCGGCGCGATCGGCGAAGCGCTGGAACTGGTGCATCCCGATATCGTCTGGAAGAACACCTCGCTACCGGATGTGCGGGGCGTGAAGCGGGTCGGCAAACTGTTGCGCGGGCTGGACCGGGAGCAGTTGGGGTTCTCCGCGCGGATGCACCATATCGCTGCGGACGGCGCCGTCGTACTCACCGATCGCACCGATATCCTGCGGTTCGGCCCCGTCGGTATCGAGTTCTGGGTGATGGGCACCTTCGAACTGGTGGACGGCCGGATCATCCTCTGGCACGACCACTTCAGCTGGGAGAACTTCCTACGCGGTACCGCGGTGGGACTGGTCAAGGCGGCGCTCGGCCGCTGAGCGCCACCATGGCCGGTCGTCATGGCTTCGCAACGGGAACAGCTATCGGCAGTCCCGTCGACAACGGCCGTTCGAGGGCGCCGTGGCGGCCCTCGAACGGCCTCGCCGGTTGGTTCGGCGGACGGCCGGCGCCGTACTTCGCGGACCTGTGCCGGTCCCGGAGTACGGCGCCGCCCGGCTATGCCTGTATCAGGCGCTCGGCGCGTACTCCTCCAGCATCTCGGTGACCAGGGCGGCGATGGGCGACCGCTCGCTGCGGGTCAGGGTGATATGCGCGAACAAGGGGTGGCCCTTGAGTTTTTCGATCACCGCAGCGACCCCGTCGTGCCGGCCCACTCGCAGGTTGTCGCGTTGCGCCACATCGTGGGTGAGTACCACCCGGGAACCGCTGCCCAACCGGCTCAGAACAGTGAGCAGCACATTACGTTCCAGCGATTGGGCTTCGTCCACGATCACGAACGAATCGTGCAGTGACCTGCCCCGAATATGGGTCAGTGGAAGGACTTCGAGCATCCCGCGGCTGAGGACCTCCTCCATCACCTCGCGGCTGGCCAGCCCGTCGAGCGTATCGAAAACGGCCTGCGCCCACGGGCCCATTTTCTCGTTCTCGCTACCGGGGAGATAGCCGAGTTCCTGTCCGCCTACCGCGTACAACGGCCGGAACACCACGACTTTGCGCTGAGCGCGCCGCTCCAGCACCGCTTCCAGGCCCGCCGTGAGTGCCAGCGCCGATTTACCGGTGCCGGCCCGGCCACCCAGCGAGACGATCCCGACGCTTTCGTCCAGCAGCAGATCCAGCGCGACCCGCTGTTCCGCGGAGCGTCCGTGCAGCCCGAATGCCTCCCGTTCCCGCACCAGCTGTACGCGTTTGTCCGCGGTGACCCGGCCGAGTGCGCTGGAATTGTTGCCCAGCAGCCGGATCCCGGTGTGGCAGGGCAGTTCGCGCGCCTCGTCGAGATCGACGACCGATTCGCTGTAGAGCTGGTCGACGATTTCGGACGCGGTGTCGATTTCGGCCATGCCGGACCAGCCGGAGGTCACCACGTCCTGGGCGTGATATCCCTCCGCGCGTAGACCTACCGCGCTGGCCTTCACCCGCATCGGGATGTCCTTGGACACCAGCACCACCTGGCGGCCGTCCGCGGCGAGGTTCAACGCGCAGGCCAGGATGCGGGAATCATTGCTCTCGGTGCGGAAACCGACCGGTAGCACCGTGGGATCGGTGTGGTTCAGTTCCACCTGCAATGTGCCGCCTTCGGTGCCGATCGGCAACGGCTCGTCCAACCGGTCGTGAGCCACCCGCAGATCGTCGAGCATGCGCAGGGCTTCACGGGCGAACCAGCCGAGTTCGTGGTGGTGCCGTTTACCTTCGAGTTCACTGATCACGACCAGCGGTAACACCACCTGATGTTCACCGAACCGGGTCACTGCCCAGGGGTCGGACAGCAGTACGGAGGTGTCGATGACGAAGGTCTTCAAACCTTTCTCAATGAAGCGAGAATTCGCCGAGGGGGCGGATACGGAGCGATTATCAGTCACGGTAGGCTCCTAGGGTCTGCGCGGCACCCACACAGACAGTCTCGCTGGGCCGGTCGGTCCGGATGGCTGCTGACGGGGTGCGTCAGCGGCCACGAGGGCCGGGTGCCGGCCCCCTCGTACTGAGTTTCTCAGTCACGGTCAGGACCTCCCGAGCGAGCCACATCGCGTGACCCGCCACTCCGAAGCTACCCCGTACCTACCCCTGCGCGCTCTAAGAAATGCGGGAGGGTTTGATGAATTCGGTGTGAACGCGGTCCGGAATCGGACTATTCGGGCAGGTCAGGCAGGTTATTCGCGAGTTCGTTCGGGTTCTCGTCGCCACCATGAGTCCGATATCCGGGTTCGCTCCGCGTTCGCCTCGGGCGACACTCGTGTGTGCTCGGCATCATCGAAGCCATGGGGCCGCCTCGGCATCCGCCGAGTCGCGCCGGCACGGAGACGCTGTCCGACCCGGACGGGGAAGCCGCGTACCGCGAGTGTCCGGCGCCCGCAACGGATCCGGGGCGTGACGGCGCGGCACCGCGATATTACGGCGCGTATGGTGCCCGATCCGTCCGCACCGCGGCCCGGCTATTCTCCCAGGGCCCGCATCAGTACGGGAATATGGCTCTTACCTGGGTCTTTGACCGCGGTGATGAGCGTGACCGGGGGATTGGTCCGCGCCAGGCCGCGCAACCGGACGAGAACCTCCCGGGCTGCCCGCCCCGCAAGCTCTTCGCGATACCGGTCCGCGAAATCGTCGCGGCGGCTCGCCGGGTCTTCGTGGAACCAGCGCCGCAGCTCGGTCGAGGGGGTGACGTCCTTGGCCCATTCGTCGATCCGGGCCGCGGATTTGGTCACTCCGCGCGGCCACAGCCGGTCGACCAGCACCCGGTAACCGTCATCCGGTTCCGGTGCCTCGTAGGCCCGTTTGACCTGGAAGCCGCTGGGGACGGGATAGATCTCGTCGGTCATCACACCATCGCATCATGGGCGCGGGCGGGTTCGGTAGCGCCACGCGGGACGAAGCTCCCGGCCGGAAACGCGGCCGGAGGCCACGGGCGGGATTAGAGTCGGCTTATGGGCGCGAACGAGGAGTTGGAAGGCCTGTCGTCGAAGGAACTGCACGATCGGGCGGTCAAGCTCGCGGTGCGGCACGGCGATATCCGTTTCCTCTGGCAGCTGCTCACCCGCATACCCGCCGCGGAGGCCACGGCGGGGCGGGCCGGGGAGAGCGAGGCGGATATCAAATGGGTGGTCCCGATGCTCGACGATTACGTCCATGCCGGTGACGGCGATCTCGCCGAGGCGCTGCGCGGGTTCTACCTGGAGTACCTGCGCGAGCATTCCTGACCGCGGAATCAGTCGCCGGGTCTGCCCTCGTAGGCGTCCCGCCCCGCGCGTACCTCGATGTTCTTCGTCGAGTACATCGCCTTCAGTACTCGCTCGCCCGCGGCCGGGTTGTTTTCCGCCGAGCAGCTGACGGACCGCATCGTCGTCGGTGGGCGCCCCCAGGACCCGTCCGGGCCCGTGCTGTCACCGGCCCGGACGAGGCCCGGGTCAATCGGGGGTCTCTGCTCCCGTCCTCGGCGGCGGCGCGGATTCCAGTCGCAGGAATTCCTCGTCGGTGAGCAGGCGGGAACGGATCAGGAATCGCACGCCCTCCGGCGCCTCGAGCGAGAACCCGCTACCTCGGCCGGGCACCACGTCCACTGTCAGATGAGTGTGTTTCCAGTACTCGTACTGGTCGGCGCTCATCCAGAACGGCGTATCCACGTCGATTTCCCCGAGCAGCACATCCTGCCCGCCGACCCGGAACTCGCCCCGCGGATAACACATGGGCGCGCTGCCGTCGCAGCAGCCGCCGGACTGGTGGAACATCACCGGGCCGTGCCGCTCGATCAACTCGTGCAGCAGGCGTGCCGCGGCCGCGGTGAGTTCCACCCGGTTCGGCTCCGGCATCAGAAGAATCCGAGCTTCTGGGCCGAGTAGCTCACCAGCAGGTTCTTGGTCTGCTGGTAGTGGTCCAGCATCCGGGCATGGTTTTCCCGGCCGATCCCGGACTTCTTGTAGCCGCCGAACGCCGCGTGCGCCGGATAGGCGTGGTAGCAGTTCGTCCACACCCGGCCCGCCTTGATACCGCGGCCGAGACGGTAGGCGGTGTTGGCGTCTCGGGTCCATACCCCGGCACCCAGCCCGTACAGGGTGTCGTTGGCCAGTTTCAGGGCCTCCTCGGTGGAATCGAAGGTGGCGACCGAGACGACCGGGCCGAAGATCTCCTCCTGGAAGATCCGCATATCGTTGCTGCCCTTGAAAATCGTCGGCTCCACGTAGAAACCGTTCGGGTAGCCGTCGACCGTGCGCGCGTTACCGCCGGTCAAGATCTCGGCGCCTTCCTGCCGGCCGATATCGATATAGGACATGATCTTCTCGAACTGATCGTTACTCGCCTGCGCGCCGATCATGGTGGCATCGTCCAGAGGGGTGCCGCTGACGATCGCCTTCGTCCGTTCCACACACCGGGCCATGAATTCGTCGTAGATCGACGAATGGATGAGCGCGCGGGACGGACAGGTGCAGACCTCGCCCTGATTCAGCGCAAACATCACGAAACCCTCGACCGCCTTGTCCAGGAAATCGTCATCTGCTGCCATCACATCGGGCAGGAAGATATTCGGGCTCTTACCGCCGAGCTCCAGCGTCACCGGGATGATGTTCTCGCTGGCGTACTGCATGATCAACCGCCCGGTGGTGGTCTCCCCGGTGAACGCCACCTTCGCCACCCGCGGGCTCGACGCCAGCGGTTTACCGGTCTCCACCCCGAACCCGTTCACCACATTCAGCACACCGGGCGGCAACAGATCGGCGATCAATTCGACCACCTTCAGGATCGACGCCGGCGTCTGCTCCGCCGGTTTCAGTACCACCGCATTACCCGCCGCCAGCGCAGGCGCCAGCTTCCAGGTGGCCATCAGAATCGGGAAATTCCACGGAATGATCTGCCCGACAACCCCGAGCGGCTCATGGAAGTGATACGCCACGGTATCGGCATCGATCTCACTGATCCCGCCCTCCTGGGCCCGGATCGCGCCGGCGAAATAGCGGAAATGATCGACCGCCAGCGGCAGATCGGCCGCCTTGGTCTCGCGGACCGGTTTCCCGTTCTCCCAGGTCTCCGCGACGGCCAGGGCCTCGAGATTGTCCTCGATCCGGTCGGCGATCTTGTTGAGGATATTCGCCCGTTCGGTCGCGGAGGTCGCGCCCCAGCCGTCGGTGGCGGCATGCGCGGCATCCAGCGCCAATTCGACATCGGGGGCGGTGGAACGTGCTACCTCACAAAAGGTTTCGCCGTCGACCGGAGACGGATTGTCGAAATACCTCCCTTCGACAGGCGCGGTCCATTCACCACCGATGAAATTGTCGTATCGATTCGCATAGCTGACGATGCTGCCGTCGGCACCGGGCTTGGCGTAGGTCATGACGAGCTCCTCGTTCGACTCGGACGCAGTGATACGCGCCGGGTTGATGTGGTGATGTACCTCACTATGCCGCTCTTGGGGGCGGGGTGCACGGGGTTCCTACGGAATGGGCGGTCGGCGGGTCGGGGCCGTGAGCCGTCCCAGTTGGGATGGCCGGAATCCGGGTCTCCCGGGGAGTCGGACGCTGCTGGGCCGGGCGCCCCTCGGCTGTGCTGGCAGACATCCGTGGTTACCCGGCTGTGAGGTTCGGACCCGACTTATCCAGTGCTCTCGGAAGGGCTTGAAGCACCCAGGTATAGCCGACTTGCCGGGCTAGAGCGGGTCCAGCGGGCAGACGAGGGAACCGCGGTGAGTCGGAGTGCGTCCAGTAGGGTGAGTGAAGTTTTACGAAGGGTGGGTCGAGCGCTATGGATGTGGGGCAGGGGACCGCGACCGCGTTGTATCAACAGGCGGTGTCGGGGACCTTCCGAATGGAGCGGGGGGCCGCAGAGCGATGTGCGGCCGTGTACACGCGCTTGGTCGACACTTGTCTGGAGCAGCAGCTCTTGGATGCCAAGCGGTTGCACCAAGTATCTGGCTTCGGCGGATTCGTCTCGGCGCAGGAACTTCAAGCAGGGTTCGCGGCGAAAGGTGCGTCTGTGACCGATGCGCTTCTGGGCATAAAGGAAGCCGCGTTGCGAATGGCCGCAGCCTACCTCCAGGCCGGCGGTGCGTTCGAGGAAGCAGATGCGCTGAATGGTCGCGCACTGAACGTTGCAGGAGAGGCTGTGCAATGAGTTCTCGAAAATTCTTGGCTGTCGTTGCCGCGACGGGAGCTCTCGCGGCCCTTCCGGCTTGTTCCAGCCTCGAAGACCCAAGTCAGACGGATTCGGCCAGGTCTGCATCAACTGTGGTTTCGCAAACCAGCTCGGCGCGGCCGACATTGACAGAGTCGCGATTGCAGCCGCCGCCGCTACAGAACGAGTACACGACGCAGGATCGACCAGAAGTGGTGTTCGACCCCTGCACATGGATCAGTGATGACGCTGTCAGTAACGCAGGGTTCGATCCGACCTCCCGCCGCCGAGGTGACGACATCGTGGCGGAGTACACGTTTCTGACATGTGACTTCGATGGTGAACTTCGCGATCTCTCGATCAATTCCGGCAATGTGACCTGGGAAGAAGATCAGCAGAAGAACGGCGCACACAGTGAGCCATTGACGGTCAACGGCCGGGAAGCACTACTGGTGCAAGATCCACAGCTCAAGAGTGTTTGCAGTATTCATGTGCGGACCAGGGTCGGCATTGTCATGTTCAGTTCATCGCGAACCGATGACGGGGTAATGGCGGGAGTGCAAGGCTGCGAAGGCGTTCTGGAGATCGCGACGGCTCTGGAGCCGGAAATAGGGGCGGAGAACTGATCGATGAGCGATGAGGACTATCCCGGCGGGATCGGGGCGACCGGGCCGGGACTGAGTATCGACCCCGGATCTGTGGAGGATCGGCTCGCGAGCCAGACAAGTCTTTCCGGTGCGCAACATTTCGGTTCGCAGCTGTCCCATGATGGGCAGGACCCGGCCTATATCACTCAGATGGAGCTTTTCGAGGGACTCTCGCACGAAGAGATCTATGCGAAGGTCAGCGAGATGACGCCCGGCGTCATGCATACAGTCGCCGATGCCTATAAATCCGTGGCGAATTCTCTGGGCGGTGCGCTGTTCGGCTCCTTGCTGTCTATTCAGCGTGAGCTCTCGGACGGTATGGCAGGCGAATTCGCGGATGCGGCGAACCAAGCCTCGCGGAGGTTCTTCGACCAGGCAACCGATGTGCAGGAGGTCATCAACGCCGTCGGTATGCGGATCCATGCGGCCGCGTACGGCGCGGAGGTGGTGAAGAAGTCCGTACCGCCACCGCCTACCCAGGGGACGGTCCCCGGCGGTACTGCCGTGACCACGTCCGTGAACAACCCTTTCCAGGTTGCGGAGACCGTGGTCGGTGCGGCCGATCCGGCGGCCCAAGCCGCGTTCGACGCCTACAAGGAAGACCAGCGGCTGGCCGCCGTCGAAGTGATGAATACGGCTTACAAGCCCACGTATCAGCCCGCGGGCGAGGGTGTGCCGACATTTGTCCCGGTTCAGATGCCGGGCGATCAGCCCGGTCCGGCAGGACCGAACGGGACGACCTCCAACGGACCCGGCGGCACCACCTCCGGGCCCGGTACGCAGGCGCCCGACGGTGAGAATCCGGGCCAGGACGAACCCGGTGAGCAGCCGCAGGAAACCCCCGGTTCGACGGAGGAACCCCAGGCGACCACGGCGAGCGGCACCGAGAATCCCACCACGCAACAGCCGGGTACCACCGCGGGCAGCCCGGCCGGTGATCCACCGCGGACCACGTCCTCGGCCACCACACCCGGTTCGCCCGGCGTGCCCTCCGGAACTCCCGGTTCGCCCGGGATGCCCGGCGGTGCGCCGCCGCAGAACCAGGCGCCGGGCAAAACCGTTCCAGGAGCTCCCGGCGGCGCACCGAACGTCCCGGCCGGCGGGCCTGCGGCAGCGGCAGCCGCCGCGGGGAGCAGCCGGGGCATGTCGGGTATGCCCGGGATGATGGGTGGTGGTGGTGCAGGTGCCAAGCGGGGTGAGGACGACGAGGAGCACAAGGTGCCCGATTACCTGATCCATGATCGCGAGGAAGAGTTGTTCGGTGCCCGGCCCCGACTGTTGGACGGTGTGCTGGGCGGCGATGCCCCTGCCGCGCAGCCGTCCGACGATCGTGGAGACCGTCGGTGAAATGGGAGTTCACGCCGGACGAGTTCATGCACGTCTGGAAGGAGACGGGTAAGGACCGCTATCCGTATCCGCTGGAGGTGCGTTCGTCGGTGCGGTGGGAGGACGAATTCCAGCGGTTGGCGGCGCGGATCGAAACCGAATACCCGCGTGGCGCCGACCCCGATCTCACCGCCGCGTTGCGGGTGGCAGCGGATCCCGAAGCCACGCTCACCCTTTCGGGTAGCCGTCGCCGCCGGATTCGCGCCTACGGTGCCTTCGCGGGCACCGCCGGTGTCACGATGGTGCAGTTTCCGGGCACCGAAACCGATTTCGACGGCAAGTTCGTGATACAGATCGGGACGACGGCGATCGTCCCGCGAATTTTTTTGCAGATCCTCGGCGAACTGCCCAAGGGCACCCGGCCGCCGCTGGTGGAGAGTATCGATCGGCTGCGCGACACCTACGAGATCTGGAACGGCGGCAAACCGCAGCCCGCGGACCATATGCGCCGGATGCTGAAAGCGCCCCGCGCGGGCTCGGGCTTTTTGCAGGCGTGCCACCGGCTGCGTGATCCGCAGCCACCGGAACCGCGCTATCTCAGCTGGTTCGATATCGCCGACGACGGCCGGTACGTCTATCGGCACCGCTACCAGGACTTCCATATCGACCCGATTTCGCACGACGAAATGAAACGTGCACTCACTCGAATGATCGCCCCGTTCTGATCCGCGCCCGTCCCCGCTGTTCCCACGGCAGCGGGGACGGGACGCGCTTCTGCTCGGCCCTCTCGGTGGCGCAGAAGTGCAATCGCCCACCATCTTTCACTCCTCGGGTTAGTCTTGGCCTACGCCCGGCGCAGGATCCGGCGGGGGCACATGGACAGTGCCGGACCTTCCCACAACTTTTCGGTGTTGCAGTGGGGACATTTCGTGAAGGTGAGTCACGGAACGTCCCGCGCGGGGCGTATCTCCAGTAGATAGGACAGGCGCGCCGTTGCGCTGCCTCAGCACTGGGGGAATGTCGTGGTAGAGCGGAATTTCCACCACGGCGCCTTCCATATCGAGACAATCCAGTTAGCGAGGGTAACTATCGTGGGTAGTGGGTCCATGCTTCCCCGCCGCGCCTTGGGGCGTCAGCTGCGCAAGATGCGCCTGCGTCAGGGGATCACACAGTCCGGTGCCGCGCGGGTCGCGGAGATATCACCGCAGTCCTACGGACGGCTGGAGGACGGTCGCACGACCAAGGTGACGGATCTGGCGATGAACGCGCTGTGCAACGCATTTTCCAGCACGGATGAGGAGCGGTTGATCGTTCTTGACCTTGCGCAGGCCGTCAGGAAGCCGGCTGGGTTCGAGGGCGGTTGGTGGCTATCGCACAGGGCTACGATTACAAAGAACTTCAGCGACTTCGTTACGCTGGAAGAATCTGCGACACATATTTTTTCGTGGGAGACGTGCATAGTTCCCGGCTTGTTGCAGACCAGGGAGTATCGCCGGGCATTACTGTGGGCGGAGTTCCCCGAGATGCCCTCGCATCAAGTGGAATCGATTCTGGATGCCGTTGTTCGACGGCAAGAGTTGTTGAACAAGGCGGATTTTCACTTCGAGGGCTTAATCGCCGAGTCTGTACTAACCACCGTGATAGGCGGCCCAGCCGTCCTCGCGGGCCAGCTTTCGCACTTGCTGGCGGTCTCTCGTCGGTCGAGCGTGACCATGCGTGTTGTCGGCCGGAGCGCCAACGATCAGGTCGGCATGGTCACCGGACCGTTCGTACTGTTCGATCTGCCTCCAATGCCCACATCACGGCTACGCCAAGCGCCGGTAGTGTACATGGAAGGCCACTTCGGCAGGATCTACCTCGACGACGTATCGGAGGTCGCCGAGTACGCGCGCGTAAGGGAAAGGCTCCGGCGGACTGCGTATTCGGAGAAGGATTCTGGTGAGCTGGTTCTGGCAGCATTGAAGGAGTGGGACAATGAAGAACCTATCAACTGTCCAGTGGATAAAAAGCAGTAGAAGTCAAGGCGACGGCAACTGTGTGGAGGTCGCGTTCTTGGCTGATTCGATGATCTGGGTGCGCGATTCCAAGAACCCGACCGGCCCGGCCCTGATCTTCGGTACTGAGGAATGGGACGGCTTCCTTGCCGGACTGACGGGCGCTGGGTTCGGCGCAGCACCTGATCCAAGCCCTCCGATGTGATCAATAGTCAAGTCAATCTGTGTACAGGGTTTTCTGTATACAGATACTGGTGTACTGTCCGGGGTGTGGAGACCGCAGTACACACCGATGCCCTGTCGCGGTTCGGGCACGCCCTGTCCGACCCGACCCGCACGCGAATCCTGTTGAGCCTTCGGCAGGCTCCCGGCTACCCGTCGGAGCTGGCCGAGCAGATCGGGGTGACCCGCCAGATTCTGTCCAACCACCTCGCGTGCCTGCGTGGGTGCGGGCTGGTCGTCGCGGTGCCCGAGGGCCGGCGGGCCCGCTACGAGCTCGCCGATCCTCGGATTGCTGCGGCGCTGCAGGACCTGCTCGGGTTGGTGCTGGCGGTTGATCCGGCATGCTGTCCGGAAGCCGAGGCCGAAGGCTGCTGCTGATGGGCTCGCTCGGGATGCCCGCCCCGCCGTCTGCGGTGGATCCCGGCCCGGATCCGGGCCGGAAGGTGGTGTTGGCGCGGCGGATCCGCTGGTTCGTCGCAGCGACCATCACCTACAACGTCATCGAGGCGATCATCGCGCTGACCGAGGGCACCCGCGTCTCGTCGACGGCGTTGATCGGGTTCGGCCTGGATTCGGTGATCGAGGTGTCCTCCGCGGCCGCGGTCGCGTGGCAGTTCGCCGGCCGCGACCCCGCGAAGCGGGAGAAGGTCGCGCTGCGGATCATCGCATTCTCCTTCTTCGCCCTCGCCGCCTACGTCGCCGTCGACTCCCTCCGCGCGTTGTTCGGGCTCGGCGAAGCCCAGCACTCGCCGATCGGGATCGGCTTGGCCGCCACGAGCCTGGCGGTCATGCCGGTGCTGTCCTGGGCACAACGCCGGGCCGGCCGTGAACTCGGGTCGGCCTCCGCGGTGGCCGATTCGAAACAGACCCTGCTGTGCACCTACCTTTCGGCGGTACTGCTGGTGGGGCTGCTGCTCAACAGTCTGTTCGGGTGGTCGTGGGCCGACCCGATCGCCGCCTTGGTCATCGCCGCGATCGCAGTGAAAGAGGGCCGCAACGCCTGGAAGGGCGAGACCTGCTGCCCCACCCCGACCACCGGTTCCTCCTGCAACTGTTGCGATCATCGCGCTGGAAAGGATCACTGATGTCCCGACTTCCCGAACCCGCCCGCATCCGCTACCGCCAGGAGATGACAGCGGCGCGAGCAGCTGTCACAGATGCGGCGCGGTGGGCGCACCTGGAGCGCGCGCACATCCTGTCGCAACCGGATCCGTGGCTGCACACCGGCAACCACCTCGCCATGTTCGGTCTCGCGGTGCGGCAACGTGATCGGCGCGAAGCGTTCGGCCAGGTCGTGCGGATCATCGCCGCCGCGCCGGCCTCCCTGGCCGGCCGCTACCCCGAGGGCAACACCGGTCGCGCCCGGGTCGGACTGCGGCAGCCGATGCCGACACCACCGGACCTGGCCGCCCTACTGAACCCGACCGCCGCCTGAGCCGAGGAGCGAAATGAACATGCGACGACGCACTGTCGTGCGCGCAACCGGTATCGCAGGAATCGCCGCCGCCGCCGCATACACGGTCAGCGATGTGCTGCTGCTCGGCCGCCGCACGGACCCCGAGCAACACCCCGCGCTGCGCGGGCTCGAACAGGTCGACAAACCCCTGATGCCGCTGCTGTCGATGGTGCCTGCCTCCACAAGACAGCTCGCCACAGGTGCTCTGCTCGGGGTTTACGCCACACCGTTCTACCTCGCCGCCGCCTGGCACATTCACCACGGCCTGGCCCCGGCCGGCCCCCGCCGCGCGTTGCCGCCCGCACTACTGCTGGCCGCCGGACTGGCCTTGACCTCATTCGCCCACGGCTCGTTCTTCCCTATCGGACGGGCCTACCAAGACCTCGAAGTTCTCGACGGCGATCCCGTGGTCCGGCAACGACTACTCGCCACGGCCAAGGTATTCGAGCAGGCCACCGTCAGCGCCTACATCCCACTCGGCGCGACGACCGCGGCGGCGTCCGTACTCATCCTCGACACCATCCGCCGCGGTGAGACCGCCTACCCCCGCTGGTCGGCACCGGTGATCGCACCGCTGATCCCGATTACCGCAGCCACTGCCCTCACCGCAACCAGGATCCTGCCCGGCAGAGCCCGCTACGCCCTGCACGGCGCGGGCGTGAACCTCGGCACCCTGGTCAGCCTCACGGCCAGCACCCTCCTTCTCTGGCGCAACCGGAAAGCTGGAACCGCCTGATCGGGCGGTGATGCGCCGAACGCTTTGGCCGCTCCTTGGACCCATTGGAAAACGGACGTAAGGCAATGACAGCCGCATCCACCTTCGACCGTGATGAACGACGGTGTGAAAATGGGCTGGAAGGCGTAGCGAACAGCGCAAAGCAATCGGTACGGCGGTACCAGTGCCCGGTGTGGATACTGCCGCGGGATTCGTCATCGGTGCCGGCGTAGCCGTTGGTGGGCGTACTTGACCTCCAAGGGGATCCAAAAATATGGTAATAAAGGACGGCGTTTTTCCGGAAATCGACTGGATCGAGGGTTGGCCGAAGGATCGATCGAAGTCTGCGGTGATCGTGCCGGTTGCTTTTACGATCATCTTTTCGGCGCTTGCCGTAACGCCGATCCTGGGTGCGCCGTGGAGTGCCGGGCCGGTGGTGTTCCTCGGGGCAAGCGGTGGGGTCCTGGCCTTCCTCGGGCTGGCGTATTTCTTCGGTTCTCTGTTGCTCGAATATTTTCCGCGCCGGAATGCGGGCATCACGCCGTTTGACGACGATACATACGGTCGGGGTATCCGGTTGGATGTCGACCGCCGTGAGCTGACGCGACTCCTGCCGACTCTGGCTGGAATGTCGGTGTACGGGTTCTGTGGATGGTTGGATTGGCGGGCGGGTGGAGATGCTCTCCTGCCGATGTCCAAATCTAATACCGGTGGCGCCGCGGCGGCCCTGATTTTTTCCGTTGTCCTAGGTGCTTCGGTGCTGTTCTTCGGCGCGCTCAGTAGGTGGTCGATTCAAGTCGGCATCCATCCTTTGGGGATTGTTCGACGTCTTTCTCTGCCGTTCGGGAAGACGAAGAACGAGTTCGTCTCCTGGGAGGATGTGGTCAGAATTGATTCAGGTGTGTTCTCGTCGGGAAAAGCGAAGAATCTGCCGATGTTGAAATTTCACCTTTCGGATTCGTCGACACCTCCGAAACATCGAATGTTCGATCAGCCGGGGATATTCGGCATTCCATTGCATATTTATAAATGCGATCCGAACTCGTTGTTTTCCATAGTCGTGTTCTTGCATGAACATACGGAGAGTAGGGGGGTGTTGACTGTTGCGGAAATTCCGCGATGGTTTCTTCGAGTCGAGCGGTCGGGTAAAGGGATGGATCGTTCCTCGGGGGCAGTTGAACAAGGGATATTTTCATTACGAAGGACTGACTGCTGAATCTGTGCTGTTGTTTGTTATCGGTGGGGCTACTGCCTACGGAACCTCCAAAGGGATTCAATGGATATGGTAGCGAAGGATGTAGATGACAATCGATTCCCCTACGTGGAATGGCGCGAGCACTGGCCGGTAGACCGCTCTGTCAGCGCTGCTGTAATCCCGCTGATCTTCGCACTGTTGTTTCTTGCGCTGGCGGCGCTTCTCTTCGGCATGGTCCCACTCGATGCCGGGTGGATTCCGGTTGCCGGTGCGGCCGGCGGAGGGCTCCTGATGCTCGGCGCGGTGGCCGCGTTCGTAGGCAAGTTGTCATGGCTGGTCCGGCGGCGCGATTCGGGCGTCAGGCACCATGTCGATACCGCACGCGGGCCCGGGATCCGGCTGGTCATCGGGCATTCCGATCAGATCGTCGGCTTGTGTGCCCTGGCGGGATGTGCGCTGTACGGACTGTGTGCGTGGCTGGATTGGAAAACCGGCGGTAGCTATTTGTTGCCCTTGTCCAAGTCGGATCAGGCCGGTGCCACCTGGATCCTGGTGCTCGCGTCGACGGCCGCAGTCATCGGTGTATTGCTGGCCATCGCATTCAGATGGATGATTACGGTGGAAATATATCCAGCCGGAGTGGCCAGAAAAACCGCGCTACCATTCGGGCGGAGCCGTGAGGAATTTATTCGATGGGACGACATATGCGTACTCAGGGCGGCATCGTTCGATACGTACAACTCGTCTCCGCCGATGATTGAGATCGAGTATTCGGATTCCGTTGTGCAGTCGCGGAACAAGCTTTTCGACAGGCCGGGTGTGCTGGGGCTGCCGATTCACCTGGTCCGATGCGATCTCAATTCACTGTTATCGATCATGGAGTATCTGAGAGACCATGGCCGGGCACGTTCACTTTTGGCTCATCCCGACGCTCCGCAGTGGTTTCTTCGAGTAGAGCGGAGTGGCCGGAAGGATCACCGGAGTCGAGGAAGAGAAGGTGGTGTGGGATGAGTGTGATGTCGAGTAGTTCAGCGGGCAATGTCAGCGCGAGAGCGCGGCGGTAGGCGGCGGAGTTCAGCACGAACGCGCGACGCCGAGCAGAGCAGAGCAGAGCAGCGTAGGTACCGCTGCCCAGACCTGCCCACTCTCTGTGGTTGTGTGAGTCGTGCCGGAAACCACTGTCGCTCAGTAGTTGTCGGTGGCGTTGGCTACGGTGCGTGCTATGCCTTCGACCCCGCACGAAGTGGTGATCGATATGTTCACGGAGCGGCCGCAACTGGTCGCTTCGCTGTTGTCCGCGCTCGGTTACGAGCTACCCGACTACGAGACGGTGGAACCCCGCTCCGAACGGGCGGCTGTCGTGGCACCCACCGAGTATTACGCCGATGCGGTATTGGCGTTCCGCCGTGGCGGCGACACGGTCTTGGCGGTTGTGGTCGAAATCCAGCTACGTCCGGACCCGGATAAACCATGGGCGTGGCCGGTGTACACCACCTCGCTGCGGGCGCGGATGAAATGCCCGGTCCTGCTTCTGGTCGTCTGCCCGGACCGGCGGACCGCGAAGTGGGCCGCCAAACCACTCGAAATCGGGTTCGGTAATCCACCCACCACTGTGACACCCCTGGTCCTGGACCCGTCGACGGTGCCGGTGGTCACCGACCCGCAGGTGGCAACGGAACTGCCGGAGCTGGCCGTATTGTCTGCCGTCGCTCACCCGCACCACCCCGATCACGCCCGGATCTGGATGGCCCTGGCCGCGAGTTTTCGAACTCTGGGGGCGGACCCGTCCCTGCGATACCATGACTTCATCCTGACGATGCTGCCGCGCGCTGTTCGTCCTGCTTGGGAGGCTTTTATGTCCACCGGTCTGCGTGATTACAACTTCACCAGCGACTTCGCCCGCAAGTACATCGCCGAAGGGGAGGCGAAGGGTGAAGCAAAAGGCGAAGCGAAGGGGGAGGCGAATTCGATCCTGACTGTGCTCGATGCCCGTGGGATAGATGTGTCCGACCAGGTCCGAGATGCCATAACCTCCTGCGAGGACCTCGACCAGCTGCAGAAGTGGCTGCGGAGGGCTCTCGAAGTTGTCGAGGCGGAGGAATTGCTCGCCTGAAAGGCCCTCCAGGTGACCCGAACCGCACGTGGGTGGGGGCTGGGTCGGCAGCCGCACTGTCAGGTATCCCCGTATCCACGGCGCCGAGACAACTCCAGTAGTGGCAATCGGATCGCACAATGCGGCGTGATTCGCCAGTGGCTGTGTGTGCCGGGGTCCTGCGCAGTCATTACCCAGCAGTTGTGGTCCGCCGGTTCGCTGTACCGGCGCCGGTGGCCCAAACCTCACGCGTGGCGCACCCACTTCGGTCGGTGCGCGCATAGGGTCGGGATATGAGTGAGCAGACGCAGTATCGGATCGAGCGCGACACCATGGGCGAGGTCCGGGTTCCGGTGGATGCGCTGTGGCGGGCGCAGACGCAGCGGGCGGTGGAGAATTTCCCGATCAGCGGGCGTGGGCTGGAGCGGGCGCAGATCCGGGCGCTCGGCCTGCTGAAGGGGGCCTGCGCTGTCGTCAATCGGGATCTCGGTTTGCTCGACGCGGAGAAGGCCGAGGCTGTGATCGCGGCGGCCGCGGAGATCGCCGAAGGGCGGCACGACGACCAGTTCCCGATCGATGTGTTCCAGACCGGGTCGGGCACGAGTTCGAATATGAACGCCAACGAGGTGATCGCTTCGATCGCGGCGAACAACGGGGCCACGGTGCATCCGAACGATCATGTGAACATGTCGCAGTCGTCGAACGACACCTTCCCGACCGCCACCCATCTGGCGGCCGTCGAGGCCGTGATAAAGGATCTGCTGCCGGCGCTGGAGCATCTGCGGCTCGCGCTACTGGACAAATCCACAGAGTGGCGCACAGTGGTGAAATCGGGGCGTACGCATCTGATGGACGCTGTGCCGGTGACGCTGGGCCAAGAGTTCGGGGGCTACACCCGGCAGGTCGCGGCAGGGATGGAACGCCTGCTGGCGACGCTGCCGCGGCTGGGGGAGCTGCCGATCGGCGGGACGGCCGTCGGCACCGGTTTGAATGCGCCCGCCGGTTTCGGTGCGAGGGTGGTGGCGGAGCTGGTGCGCACCACCGGAATCGACGCGTTGAGTGAAGCCGAGGATCATTTCGAGGCACAGGCCGCCCGGGACGGCCTGGTGGAGGTTTCCGGGGCCCTGCGCACCGTCGCAGTGAGCCTGACGAAGATCGCCAACGATATTCGCTGGATGGGATCCGGGCCGCTGACAGGGCTGGGGGAACTCCAGTTGCCGGACTTGCAGCCGGGTAGTTCCATCATGCCCGGCAAGGTCAACCCTGTTCTGCCCGAGGCGGTTACGCAGGTGGCGGCTCAGGTTGTCGGTAACGATGCCGCGGTTGCGTTCGCCGGGGCGGGCGGGCATTTCGAACTGAATGTCTACATTCCGGTGATGGCGCGCAATGTGCTCGAATCGATTCGCCTGCTGGCAGCGGTATCCCAATTGTTCGCCGACCGGTGTATCCACGGTCTCACCGCGAATGCCGACCGGCTGCGCACGCTGGCCGAATCCTCGCCTTCGATTGTGACACCGTTGAATTCGGCGATCGGGTACGAGGAAGCCGCGGCGGTGGCCAAACAGGCACTGCGGGAGGAGAAAACGATCCGGCAGACGGTGGTCGACCGGGGGCTGGTCGGCGAAAAACTCAGCGAGGAAGAACTGGATCGGCGCCTGGATGTGCTGTCCATGACCAATATCGACAAGGACTGAAACCGGCCGCTTGCGGAAGCCGATGCGAAGTCGCGGGCGGCAGCTGGGAATCGCCGCCCGGCCTTCGACGGTCGGTCCGGCGGGTGTGCCGGGTGCCGGGCCGGTGGCCCGGCCGGCCCCCGGTAGCGGTCAGGAGCGGAAGCGGTCGAGTTCGGCTCGTGCCGCCTCGCCGGCTTCACCGAGATCGGTGCGGCCGAAGACATTCCAGCGTTGCAGTAGCGGGGCGAACACGAGCTCGTCCTGTTTCGCCGGATCGTAGATCCCGGCCTCGGCCAGCACCTCGTCGCTGCTGCGGCCGTCGGGCAGGGTGACCGAAGGCACCCGGAACGCGGCGATCTGGTCGGCGATGGCGCGCGCGGCCTGGTCCGGTGCTTGGTCGAAGCCTGCGGCCAGCAGATCGGCGAAGACCTCCGCTTGGGTTTCGTCGTCCTGCGCGATCCGCTCGCTGATGGCGGTGACCAGTGCGTTCTCGCCGAGCGCCGCGGTGTTGCGGTGCCGGATCGCGGAGGCCTTCTCCTCGAACGCGCAGGCGGCCAGCACATCGAGCAGGTGCATGGGCTCACGGCGGAAACCGGTGGTCATATGCCCCATGCGCAGCCGCTCCAGTTCCACCGGATCGCAGGCGCGGGTGGTCATCAGATAGTTGCGGATCAGGACGGAATGCCGGGCCTCCTCGGCGGTCCAGCGTCCCACCCAGCGCCACCAGGCGCCGGTTCGCAGATATTTGCCGACCTCCCGGTGATAGGCGGGCAGATTATCGGCGATGAGCACACTCACGGTGAGCGCCGTGCGTGCCGTATCGCTCAGTCCGGACTGGGCGGGGTCCCAGTTCTCGCCACCGAGGAAGGCGAAGTTGCGTCCGTCGTCCCACGGCACGTAGTCGTGCGGCTGCCATTCATCGGCGGTTTCCGTATGGCGCCGTATGGTCAGTTCCACGTCGACCGCGAGGGATTCCAGCAGGTCGCGGTCGGTCAACAGATTCTGCACGCACACACGGTAGCCGGTCGGATGGGAGATCGGGTGAGCACCGGGTCGGGTCGGGAACTATCGGTCACGGGTTCAGTTCCGGTGGTGATCGTGCACGGTATCCGAAGCGGTCGAAAAGTGACCGCGAATTCTGAACGGAGAGTGCCGCCGCAACGGTTTTCGGGCGAGTTACGGCGGACAGCAGAAGGGGCGCCCGCCGTGGCGAGCGCCCCTGTTCCGGAAATCAATTCATGGTGACCGTGGTGGTGCGGTCGGAGGAATTCCAGGTGATGGTGCCGCCCTCGAACTCGCTCATCTTGCCCTCCGGGGTGTCCTGCTCGTCCGAGGTCGGGAACCCGAGTTCGCCGTCGGCGCCGCCGTCGGCTTCCCACGCCTCCTGGATATCGCCCCACACGACGTGGGCCCCGGTGTCCTGACTGAAGAAAATGGTGCCGCCGACGAAGTTCTGGTAGCGGCCACCGTCACCGGCGACCTGCTCCTCTCCTTCGGGCATACCGAGTGTGCCGGCCGGTCCGCCCGCCTCGTTGTACTTTTGATAGATGCTGCCGGACACCGTGACCTCGGTGCCGTCTGGTGTCTGCACCGTGGTTTCACCGGCATCGGCGTTGGGATCGGAGTCCGGGGCGGGCGATTCCTCCGCGCCCGGCGATCCGGTCGGGGTGTTCTCCGCACCGGTGTCGTCGCCGGGCATCACCTGTGAGGTGAGTGAACCGACAGTGTCCGAGACCGAGGTGTCGTCGTCGCCGCAGCCCGCAACCAGCAGGCCCGCGGCCGCGAGCGCAATGGTGAATCCTGCTGAACGTCGAGCGAAGTGGTGCATGTCCATCCTCTCGCGACAGGCAGGAGTGATCTGCGGCCGCAGCCGCGTGGCTCATCACTCCGGCTCATTGAGGCGGCAATGCTACGGCTACCCAGCGCGAGATCCGTAGCGCCACCACCTTCGGTGGTCACGGGGATCGTACCCGGAATCGGCAGGCGCAGGATCGTATGCCCGATATTTGCTGTGAGGTGGGTGTGCCGCCACGCGAATCACGGGCCGGCACCCGCCGTCACGGCAGGGGCGGATTGGCGTGCTCGTCGCCGTGGAAATCGACAGAGGAGTACTCGCGGAGCTTGGTGAGCCGGTGGTAGGCGTCGACCATTCGGACGGTGCCCGATTTCGACCGCATGACGATCGACTGGGTGGAAGCGCCACCACCGTAGTAGCGGACACCGCGCAGCAGATCGCCGTCGGTGACGCCGGTGGCGCAGAAGAAGACGTTGTCGCCGGACACCAGATCCTCGGTGACCAGGACACGATCCAGATCGTGGCCGGCATCGATCGCCTTCTGGCGTTCGTCGTCGTCCTTGGGGGCGAGTTTGCCCTGCAGCGTGCCGCCCATACAGCGCATCGCGGCGGCGGCGATGATGCCTTCCGGAGTGCCGCCGATCCCGACGAGGATATCGGTGCCGGAATCGGGGCGGGCGGCGGCGATCGCGCCCGCGACATCGCCGTCGGAAATCAACCGGATCCGGGCGCCGGCTTCGCGGACCTCATGGATCAGGTCGGCGTGCCGGGGCCGGTCCAGGATGCAGACGGTGATATCGGACACCGACGCGCTCTTGGCCTTGGCGACCTTGCGGATGTTCTCCGCCATCGGCGCCGAGATATCGATCACATCGGCCGCATCGGGCCCCACGGCGATCTTGTGCATATAGAACACGGCCGAGGGATCGAACATGGCGCCGCGTTCGGCGACCGCGAGTACCGAGATGGCGCCCGGCGAACCCTTCGACATCAGGGTGGTGCCGTCGATCGGGTCGACCGCGAAATCCACTTCGGGGCCGGTGCCGTCGCCGACGTTCTCCCCGTTGTAGAGCATGGGCGCCTCGTCCTTCTCGCCCTCGCCGATCACCACGACCCCGCTCATCGACACCGAGCTGACCAGCTGTCGCATCGCATCCACGGCCGCCCCGTCGCCGCCCTCTTTGTCGCCGCGGCCCACCCAGCGGCCCGCCGCCATCGCACCGGCCTCGGTAACACGGACGAGTTCGAGCGCGAGGTTGCGGTCGGGCGCCTCGCGGCGGCTCGAAGGGGTCGCGGATGCCGTCATAACGGGTGCCTCCTTGGCGTCGGAACTTCGGGGCAATTGTCGCATTGACCGGTTCCGCCGAATTGATCAGCTGCTACGGCAGTACCGGGGGCGGGGCGGGGTGGTGCCTCTACCACGGTGGATACTGGGAGCGTGCCGAACAAGAAGCCACGCATCATGAACGACTACCGGGATCTCGTCTGGTCGCTGATCCCGTTGGTACTGATCGCCGTGGTGTTCGCCGGGCTCACCAGCCAATGCAGTTTCGCGGCGAACGGTCCCACCCAGGGAACGATCCCCAGTTTCGACGCCGACGCGGCCCTGCGCTCGGACGCACAGAACCTCCGGTTCCCGGTGCGGGAGCCGGCGCTACCGGCGAACTGGAAACCGAACTCCGGGAGCCGCGACACCATCACCGCCGCCGGGGGCGGCACGGTGAGCACGATCGGCTACATCACCGGTGCCGGCACCTACATGGAACTGAACCAGAGCGATGCCACAGAAGAGGTGCTGGTAGATCATGTGGTGGGCACCCGATACGCCACCGGCACCCAGGAAACGGGCAGCCAGAAATGGGTGGTGTACGACGAACCGGGCGCCGAACCCGCATGGGTCGCCGATTTCGGGGACAGCCGGGCACTGATCCGGGGCGCGGGAGATACCGCGGCCTTCGAAACGCTGGCCGCGGCGGTGACGGCCGCGCAGCCGCTGCCGACCCGGTAAACCGCCTATTCCCGATCGGAGTCGGCGAGCGCCTTCTCGACCCGCTGCCGTGCCCCTGCCAGATGTTGCTCACAACGGTTGGCCAGGGCCTCGCCGCGCTCCCACAGGGCCAGGGCCTCGTCGAGGTCCATACCGCCCTGCTCCAGCATCTTCACCACGTTGACCAGTTCGTCACGGGCGCGTTCGTAGCCGAAACCGGCGATCTCGGCCAGCTCGTCGGTGGCGCTGGTATCGGGCACGGTCAGGTCCTCTCGGTGTGGTGCGGTTCGGCAGTATCGGTCGCCTGCGGTTCGGCGGCCCGCCGGGTCGGTGAGCGGCCCTCGCCGAGCGGGATCGTGCCCAGGCCCGCCGCGGAGATCGCGCCGTCACCGACCCGGATCCGTAGCTGACTACCCGCGGGCGCGTCCTCGATACTGCGCACCACATGGCGTTCCGGACCGGCCACTCGCTGCACGACAGCGTAGCCGCGGGCCAAGGTCGCGGCCGGCCCCACGGCGGTCAGCTGCCGCCGTAGATGGCCGGCGGTGGTGGATTCGGTGCGGAGCAGATCCGTGACGGTGCGGCGGGTGGCGGCGCGCAGGCGTTCGACCTCGTCGTGGCGGTGGCCGAGTTCGCGCAGCGGGTCGGCCAGGACCGGCCGCGAACGCAGTTGCGCCAGCGCGGCGGCTTCCCGCTGGACCCAGCCGCGCAGAGCGGCGGCGGAGCGGGAACGCAGCTCCCGGACCAGCGCGGTTTCGGCGGCGGCGTCGGGGACGACGCGTTTGGCGGCGTCGGTCGGGGTGGCGGCGCGCAGATCGGCGACCAGATCCGACAGCGGGGAATCAGGTTCGTGACCGATCGCGCTGACAACCGGCGTGGTCGCGGCGACGATCGCGCGGCACAGCGTCTCGTCGGAGAACGGCAGCAGATCCTCGACACTGCCGCCGCCGCGCGCCAGCACGATCACCTCGACGGCGGGATCGCGGTCGAGCTCGGCGAGCGCGTCCAGAATCTGCGATACCGCGGACGGACCCTGTACGGCGGTATTGCGCACCTCGAACCGCACCGCGGGCCAACGGCCCCGGGCCACGGTCAGCACATCGTGTTCGGCCGCACTACCGCGGCCGGTGATCACACCGATCGTCGCGGGCAGGAACGGGAGAGGTCGTTTGATGCGCTCGTCGAACAACCCCTCCGCGGCCAGCAGCGCCTTGAGCCGTTCGATCCGGGCCAGCAGTTCACCGACGCCCACCGGGCGGATCTCGGTGACCCGCAGCGAAAGGGTGCCGCGACCGGCGAAGAACGAGAGCTTGCCGTACACCACCACCCGGCTGCCCTCCTGCAGCGGCACGGGAGCGTCGCGCAGCAGCGCCGGATCGCAGGTGACCGACAGCGACATATCCGCGGCCGGGTCGCGCAGGACGAGAAACGCGATGCGGGTACCGGGCCGCGAACTGATCTGGGTCAGCTGTCCCTCGACCCAGATGCTGCCGAGCCGGTCGATCCACTGGGCGACCTTCATCGACACCGAACGCACCGGCCACGGCTGTTCGGCGGAATTGGCGGGGGCGGGCGGCTGCCCGGACCGGCCGGATCCGGCCCGGCCGGCCGCGGACACCGAATCGGCTCCCGTCACTGGGCTCGCACGGTGGCGATCCGGTTGGTCAGCATGGTGACGAATGCGGCGCGGTCCCGGGTGCGCTGCTCGTAGTCCAGCAGCGCGACCAGATCGGCGACGGTGAGGGTACGCAGGCGGCCGCGTAGCTGGGCGAGGGTCATATTCGGGTAGTCGTAGCGGGCGCCGACCTCGGGAAGTCCGGGCTCGTCGGCGTCCGCCGGCTCCGAGGCGTTCTTCGCGTCGGTCTCGCCTGCCCCCGGCTTCGCCACACTCGGGGCCTCCGGGGCAGGCGCGGCCTCTGGCTCCGGGGCAACGGTGCCGGTTTCCGGCGTGACCCGCTTCTCCCGCCCTTCGGTCTCGAAGCTGGTGGTGCCGGGCACCGCATTCCCGTTCTGCATCGCGCGCAGACCGGCCAGAGTTTCCTGCAGCGCCAATTCCACCTCGACCGGATCGGAGTCGAACCGGTCGAACCCGCTGTCACGCGCCGGTGCGGCCCCACCGGGCCTGCGTACCGGCAGCTCGTCGTCCTCGTCGAACGTGGCCCATTCCGGCTGCTCCTCCGGACGGTTGACGATCCGGTCGAACACCGAATCACCTTTGATCGCGAGACTGGTGACGAACTGCTGGGCGTGCATGCCCGCTTGTAGCAGCTGGCTCACCGCGGTGATGGGGAACTTGACCGCCGCGGAAGGCAGCCGTCGTGTCTCCTCCAGGACATAGACGGCGGCTCCGGCGGCGACACGGGCCAGGAACGGTGGTCGAAACATGGTACTAGCCTGCCCGATATCGCACGGTCCGCAAAAGAGGGTGAGCCCACTCGGCCCGGCGCGGGGCGGCGCCGGTGCCGGCCTGTTCTGTCCGCGGCCCGCCCGGACATCGCGCCGACTGCCGTCGCTTGCCTTCCGTTGCAGGTCAGCGCAGTGCGGCAATCGCCCGACGGCCTGTCGGCACCGGAGTGGGCGTGCCGCGGCGCACGGCCGCAGCAGGGGCCCGGGTACGCACGTATCCTGTCGGCATGTCCTCGGCTATACCGTTGAATGTCGGAATCACTCGCTCGGCGGGCGTCGCCACCGTCACCGCTGAGGGGAAACGAGTGCTGCTCGCCGAACCACGCGGCTACTGCGCGGGCGTGGATCGCGCGGTGGAAACCGTGGAGAAGTCGCTGGAGAAACACGGCGCGCCCATCTACGTCCGCAAGGAGATCGTGCACAACCGCCACGTGGTGGAAACCCTGCGCGAACGGGGCGTGATCTTCGTCGACACCACCGACGAGGTGCCCGAGGGCGAGCTCGTGGTGTTCTCCGCCCACGGCGTCTCCCCGGCCGTCCACGCCACCGCCGCCGAACGCAACCTGCGCACCATCGACGCGACCTGCCCCCTGGTGACCAAGGTCCATCAGGAAGCCAAACGATTCGCCCGCGACGACTACGACATCCTGCTGATCGGTCACGAAGGCCATGAGGAAGTAGAAGGCACCGCCGGCGAGGCACCCGACCACGTACAGCTGGTCGACGGCCCGGACGCGGTCGCCGGGGTGAGTGTGCGCGACGAGTCCAAGGTGATCTGGTTGTCGCAGACCACGCTCAGCGTGGACGAAACCATGGAGACCGTCTCCCGGCTGCGCGAGAAGTTCCCGGCCCTGCAGGATCCGCCCAGCGACGATATCTGCTATGCCACGCAGAACCGGCAGGTCGCAGTGAAGGCGATGGCACCGGAATGCGATCTGGTGATCGTCGTCGGATCCCGGAACTCGTCGAACTCGGTGCGCTTGGTAGAGGTGGCGCTCGGCGCCGGCGCGAAGGCGTCACATCTGGTGGACTACGCACGCGAGGTCGATCCGGCCTGGCTGGACGGCGTGCAGACGGTGGGGATCACGTCCGGAGCTTCCGTCCCGGAGATCCTCGTGCGCGGGGTACTGGACATGCTGGCCGAGCACGGTTTCGGTGAGGTGCAGCCGGTGACCACCGCCAACGAGACCCTCGTCTTCTCTTTGCCGCGAGAATTGCGCGCCGCCCGGCGCTGACCCGGACCGGGGCGTGCCGCCCTGCCCGCAGTATGCACACGTGTCACATCCCACCGAGTGATCCAGCCCTCGGGTATCAACGGGTGCGGCGTGTTCGTGGGCCGACGGGGCGATGCCCCGGTGCCGGCTGTCACCGGGGCGCTGAGTATGTGTTCAGCAGGGGTTATCGAACGGCGACAGGGAATCGAACCGAAATAGGATCGGACCCGCGCTGCTGTCCCGGCCTGTTCACATCCGTTCCGGGCGCCGGCGTTCCGGGATGGGCTCCCGATCGCGGAACCGGGTGACCTGCGGCTGGCGCGGTGGTTCACCGCCTCCGCGCCGGGGGCGCGCTCGGGCCGGTTCTTCCGGCATCGGGGCGCCGGTCCGTGGCGGCCGGGGCTGATGCACCTCCCGGCCCCGTGGCTGGGCCTCGCGGGAGCGCGGCGTGGCCGCTCGCGCCGGTTGTTCGGCCGCCGGCCGGCCCCGGCCACCACGGCGTGGGGGTTCGGGGGCGGATTCGCGGGTGTAATCCGGCTCGGGGTTCTCCGGACGCTTGGGCCGGGATTTGGCTTTGGTGTTCGCGCTTGCCTTCGAACGTGCGGCCAGCGTTTCGGCGCGCGTCGGTTTAGCTCCGCGTGCCGCTTTTCCCTCGCCTCCCACCGAGCGTTTGGACTGTCCACGCCCGGGGCGTTTCGCGGTATCACGGCGCGGCCGGTCTTCCGCCCGGCTCCGCGGCTCCGCGCGGCTCGTGCGCCGTTCGCGCCGGCCCCAGCTGGTGCCGCGCCGTGCCTCAACCGTTTCCCGGGCCGTTTTCTCCGACCGGTACTGCGCGATCCGGATCGCGGCCACCAGCAGCACCAGCACAGTGGCCAGCATCATCGGCGGGAAACGGTGAACAAGCGGTATGGCCAGATTCAGCAGGATGTCCTTGAGGGAGGAGGTGCTGCTTCCGGTGAGCTGGCGGTAGGCGATCGGGACCGCGATGAACAGTAACAGCGGCGGTAACACCATCGTGGTGAACAGGCTGCGGAACCGTACGGCCGCCACGGCCGCCAGACAGCCGATGATGTAGAAGGTGCTGAAGGTGCCGGTGAGGTCCGTGACATCGCCGAGGGCGTCGATGAGGAAGCCCACGAATATGAACGCCGCCGCGATGAGTACCGCGGCATATGCCGGTACGCCCCGCACCGTCGGCAGTAACGAACGTTGCGGCGCGGGCACCCGGGAATTCACTCGTTGGGAAGCAGCCACGTAATGAACACTATCGCCCGGAAGGGTCGGCCGCGTTACGGCACGGCGGGTCCGGCGCCACGATTGTGCGGAAACCGTGCTCGGCGGGCGTATTCATGACTGTCCAGTCCCGTAGGTGGCGCCCGCCATGATGGCTCATTCGAGACAAGGGCGGGACTGAGTCACCGTCACCGGCGCGCGATATCGCCGGATCGGCGGGCGGAGAACGACGTCGGCGTGTTGCCGGTGTGGCGGCGCCGGGAATCGGATTCGCATTGAAAGGTGTCGGTGGGTTGCCCTAAGTTCGCGGTCATGCGAATCCTGCATACGTCGGACTGGCATATCGGGCGCACCTTCCACGGCGTGGACCTGCTGGCCGACCAGGAACGGGTCCTGGAGGCGATCGCCGGACTCGTCGCCGCGGAGGGGGCGGACACCGTTGTGCTGCCCGGCGACGTCTACGACCGGTCGATCCCCAGCGCCGACGCCATCGCTGTGTGCAACAGGGGTTTCGAGGCGATTCGTGCTGCCGGGGCACGGATCGTGGCCACATCGGGTAACCACGATTCCCCCACCAGGCTCGGGGCCGGGGCCAGCTTCGCGGCCGCCGGTGGGTTGTATCTACGCACCACCGTGGCCGATTCGCACCGGCCGATCCTGCTGTCCGACGCGCACGGTGAGGTCGCGTTCTACGGGATCCCCTACCTGGAGCCGGAGATATGCCGGGCCGAACTCGGGGTTCCGCAGGCCCGCTCCCATACCGAGGTCCTGGCGGCGGTGCTGGCCCGCATCCGCGCCGATATCGCGGAGCGTCCGGGAACTCGGGCGGTACTACTGGCGCACGCCTTCGTGGTCGGCGGGACGGCCGGTGGTTCGGAACGTTCCATCTCGGTGGGCGGAGTGGAGACGGTGCCGCTGTCGCTGTTCACCGAACTCGCGGCCGACTATGTGGCCCTGGGACACCTGCATTCCCCGCAGACACTGGCCGAATCGGTGCGCTACTCCGGATCGCCGCTGCCGTATTCGTTCGGCGAGAGCACACACCGGAAGAAGGTATGGCTGGTCGATCTCGACGCCGCGGGTCCGGCCCGGGTGCGAGAACACGAACTGCCGCAGGTGCGCGGTCTGAGCAAACTCACCGGAACCCTGGCGGATCTGCTCGGCGATTCCGAGTGGGAACCGGCCGAACAGCACTACGTCTCGGTGATCCTCACCGATTACGCCCGGCCGGTGGACGCCATGCGGAAACTGCGGGAACGGTTTCCGCATGCGGTGCATGTGGAATGGGAACGCCCACGGGCGGGCACAGCCCTGAAATACCGGGAGCGGGTGCGCGGCCGCGACGATACGGATATCGCCCGCACCTTTCTCGGCGATGTCCGCGGCGAACCCCGCGAAACGGAGATGCAGTGGCTGGCCCGAGCGATGGCCGCTGCGGTGCGTGAGCCCGAGTCCGGCGGCGACGCGACCGCGGAACCGGCGGACGCCGGAACGGAACTCACGGCATGAGACTGCATCGGCTGGAGATGACGGCGTTCGGCCCGTTCGCCGAAACCACGGTGATCGACTTCGACGAACTCGGCGCGGACGGGCTGTTCCTGCTCCACGGCCGCACCGGTGCGGGAAAGACCACAATCCTCGACGCCATCGCCTACGCGCTCTACGGCCGGGTCCCGGGCGCTCGCGGGGACAAACGCCTGCATTCCGATCACGCGCCCGCACAAACCCGGCCGGAGGTGAATCTCGAGGCGACCCTGGGTGGCCGCCGGGTCCGGATAATCCGCAGCCCGGAATTCGAACGGCCCAAACTACGCGGCAGCGGAACCCGGGTGGAGAACGCCAAGGCCACACTCGCCTGGCTGGACGGACGCGGCACGAATCTGGCGCGGATCAACGAGATCGGCGACGAGATCATCCGCCTGCTCGGAATGAGCGCCGACCAGTTCTTCCAGGTCGTCCTGCTACCGCAGGGAGATTTCGCTCGCTTCCTGCGCGCCGAGAACGAGGATCGGGAACGACTGCTGGAAAAGTTGTTCGACACCGGCCGTTTCGGCAAGGCCGAACAGTGGCTCGCCGCGCAACGCAAGAATTCCGGTGAACAGATCGGGGCGCAGCAGCGCAATGTCGAGGACCTGATCACCCGGGTCGCGGTGACCGCCGGTATCGACCGCACCGAACGAATCGACATTCTCGATGCTGTCGAATGGTCACAGGATCTGCTGACCACCGCCCGCGGCGATCTGGAAATGGCGCAACGCGAATTGGCGCTGCGCCGGGAGGAATCGGCGGACGCCGACGAACAGGCCGAAAGCGAACGGCGGGCGGCCGAGCGCCGTCACCGTCTCACTGTCGCCCGCCGGCAGCTCGACGACTACGCGGCCGGAGGCCGGCAGCGCGAAGCCGACCGGGCCGAACTGGAACGTGCCCGGCGCGCCGAACCGGTGGCCGCTGCACTGGCAGAGGCCGAGGCGGCCGTGGAATCCGCGCGGGGTCGTGACACGGAAGCCGACGATGCGGCGCGGCGGTTGGCCCGACTGGCCGATGAACCCGACAGCTCGGATGTTCCGGGAATTCGCCTGGTGCTACCGGCCGAAGCCGAAGCCGACGAGGCGACCGGGCCCGGCGTGGCAGGTGATTTCAGTGGGCGCACCGCAACCAGCGTTCGTACGCGGCCCGCGTCGGACAGTCCGGACGAGGATCTCACGCTGGATACCGCGATCCGCGGCTGGAGCGCGCTCCTGGGCAAACTCGAGGAAATTCGGTCCGACGCGGCGGACGCCGAGAATACGCGGGCCGAACTCGGCGAACTCCACGGAACCGATGCGCGGCTGCGCGAACGGGCGGCCGAACTGTCCGCTCGCCGTGCGCAGCTACCGGAGATCCTCGCAGCTGCCCAGGCACGGGCGCGGGAGGCCGACGATGCAAAGGCGGCGCTGCCCGGACTGCGGTCCGAACACGAGCGGTTGCAGCAAGCGGCCGCTGCCGCGGTCGAACTGGCCGGTGCGCGAACCGGGCTCGATCGGGCGCGCGTCGATTCGGACGCGGCGCGGGCGGGCCATCTGGAAGCCCGCGAGCGGGTGCTGGACCTGCGTGCGCAGCGTCTGGCCGGGATGGCGGCGGAACTGGCCGGGCACCTCGTCGACGGGCAGGCGTGCGCCGTCTGCGGGTCTGCCGACCATCCGCAGCCTGCGCGGACCGCAACCACCGCGGTCTCCGAAGCGGACGAAGCGGCGGCCGTCGCGGCCGAACACGCCGCTCACCTCACCTTGGAACGCGCCCAGAGCGCGATGGCCGCGGTGGAACGCGAGATCGAAGCCCTCGCCGCACGCGGCGGCGATACCGACCGGGCGGAACTGGCCGCCGCACTGGACCGGGCCACCGACCGTCGCGGTGATGCGGAAGAACTGGCCGCCACGACCGGCGAATGCGCCGCCGAGATCACGCGTCTGCGCGCGGACGAGAACCGGCTGCACGATTCCCTCCGCGAGACCGAGACACAAGCGGGTGCGGTGGCTGCGCAGATCCGGGCGGGACAGCACCGGCTCACCGAGATCGAGCACAAACTGCGCACCGCGGCCGGCCGGGACCGAACGATCGGGCGCCGCCGGGAACGCCTGCACGCGCTGATCGCCGCCGCCGGGGACCGGCGCGAAACCCTGGCGGCCGCGCGGGCCGCCTGGGAAAGGGTGGCAGGGTGCGTAGCGCGCCTCGAAAAGCTTGCGGCAGCAGCAGGATTCGACTCGGGTAAGACTGCGATCGAGAACGTGGTTCGGCCCGCGATATCCACGGATGATCGTGCGGCACGGACGCGCGCCGTCGACGGCGCGGTATCGGCCCGCGCATCGGGCGAAGCCGGAGCTGCGGCGGCCGCCGACGCGCCGGGCGGGCCTGGTTCGGCCGGACCGGGCGAGTCATCAGCGGTCAGGTCGGGTGCGGGTGCCGACTACGGTCCGACTGCTGCCGGCGCCCCCGCAGCATCGGTCGGCGAAAGGGCGGCCGCTGGCGTGGGGGTGGCGGGTGTTCCGGAGGTGGCGGGTGGCGTGGGGGCGACCGGTGGCGTGGGGGTGGCGGGTGTTCCGGAGGTGGCGGGTGTCGCAGGGGCGACCGGCGCCCCGGGGACGGACAGGGAGTCGGGAACGGCCCCTGCTCGCGCGGCATTACTGGCCGCGCTGCGCTGGTACGCGTCCCTGATCGCCGCCGCGACCCGAACCCGGGAACGGCAGGAAACCCTCCGTGCGGCCCTTTCCGCCGCCGAAGAGTTGCGGGCGGCCGCGCAGGCCGTGGTCGATGAACCGGAGATCCAGGCGGCGGCGGCCATCGAGCCCCGTGATCAGGCCGGACTCGCGGAGGCCGTCCACAAGGCCCGGCAGGCGCTGGACGAGGCGGTGGCCGTACACGGGGCCGCCGTGCAGCGGGTGACACGGCTGGAAACGCTGTGCGGACAGTTGTGGGCAGCCGTGGACCTGATCACCCCGGCCCAGCGGGCGCACCAGGAGTTGGTGGAGCTGGCCGAGGTGGTCGCCGGCCGCGGCGAGAACAACCGGCGGATGTCGCTACGGTCCTATGTGCTCGCGGCCCGGTTGGAAGAGGTCGCGGTGGCAGGGTCGGTGCGGTTGCGCCGGATGTCGGGCGGGCGTTATGAATTCGTGCACACCGACCGTGCCGGTACGCACGGCCGGCGGGGCGGCCTGGGGCTCGATATCCACGACGACTACACCGGTGCCGTCCGCCCCGCCCGCACACTCTCCGGCGGCGAGACATTCATGGCTTCGCTGTCGCTGGCATTGGGCCTGGCCGATACCGTCGCCGCCGAGGCGGGCGGGATCATTCTGGACACCCTGTTCATCGATGAAGGCTTCGGCAGCCTGGACGCCGATACGCTGGACGCGGTGATGGGCGTGCTCGACGAGTTACGTGACGGCGGCCGCGTGGTGGGCCTGGTGAGCCACGTCGACGAGATGCGCCAGCGCATCCCCAGCCGCCTCCACGTAATCCGCGGCGCCCAAGGCTCCCGAGTGCAGGCCACCGTCGTCTGATCGGCGACGGATCCAGAACCGGACTGTGCTCACACATCGGTGAACTGCCGTCGGCCGCCCGTGCCGCGGTCGAGCTGTTTCGTGCCGTCAGCCGACAGACTCGTGGTCGAGCAGCCAGCGCTTGGCGGGCAGCCCCCATCGGAAACCGCCCAGGGTTCCGTCCGTGCGCAGCACTCGATGGCAGGGAACGAAAAGCGCCGCGGCATTGCGGGCGCAGGCCCCGGCGGCGGCGCGGGTGGCGGCCGGACGGCCCGCGCGGGCAGCGAAAGCCGTGTAGGAGATCGGGTTTCCGGCGGGAACCGTGCGCAGCACATCCCAGGCGTGCGCGAGGAATTCCCCCGACTGCTGCCGTACCGGGACGGTATCGATCGCGGTGAGATCGCCCTGGTGATAAGCGGTGACGGCCGCTGTTACCGAGCCGAGTTCGGTGCGGGCGCGCAGGTCGTCCGGGCGCAGGGTGGGGTGGACGAGAACGCGCAAGTCCTCCGGTGCTGCGGTCCAGCCGGCCGCCAGTACCGCGCCGTCTGTGGCGACGACGGTGGTGAACGGGCCGAGTGGGGTGTCGACTGTCGCGAAATCGGCTGTGCCGGTATGAGTGGGGGACACGGTGGGGGCGGACATCACGAGGTACTCACTTTCGCTTCGGAATCGGCGGTTTTCGCGGAGGCGGCGCGGGCACGCAGCTCGGAGCGCCACAGTTGCATGGACAAGTAGGAGCGCCAGGGCGACCAGCGCGTGGAGTCGGATAGATCGATCCCGTGCCGGGCGGCGCCGCGGCGGACCACGAGATCAGTGGTGAGCAGGATGTCGGGATCGGCGAGCAACCGCATGGTCACGTAGTCGGCGGTCCACGGGCCGATGCCCGGGAGTGCCAGCAGATCGCGGCGCAGGTCGGCGGCCGTCCGGCCCTGGTGTAATACCAGTTCGCCGCTCGCCAGTGCGGCCGCGGCGGCGGTGATGGACCGGATGCGCTGGGCGGGGCCGGCCAGCACCTCTGCGCCGTTCTCGGCGATCGCGGCGGCGGTGGGGAAAAGTCGCGGGATCGGCCCGTCGGTGGGTTCGCCGAGTGCGGCGACCAGGCGGGCGGTATGGGTGTTCGCGGCCGCCACGGAGATCTGCTGCCCGATCATGGTGCGCAACAACAATTCCGAGGGGTCCGCGCATCCGGGTACTCGGATGCCCGAGGTGAAGGTCGCGCCTGCGCCGGGCAGCTGCCCAGCGTGCAGGAGTGCTTCGTCGATGGCGACCGGATCGGCGTCCAGATCCAGCAGATGCCGGATCCGCGCCACCGTGGGCGCGAGATCGCGCATATCGCGCAATGCCAGTTCCGCGCGGACATGGCCCGGCAGCACACTGAGCCGTATCCCCGCGTAACCGTGCGGGGTGCGGAGATTGCGCAGGTAGGTGCCTTCGCCGGCCGGCCCGGTCTGCCACAGTTCGAGGCCGGGAGTCGTATGGGCCGACAGGAACCATTCGAGCCAGTCGCGGTCCAGTGGTTCGCGGTAGGGCAGGCGCAAGGTGAGTGTGCCGCAGGTGGTGGGGGCTCCCGGCTCGTTCGCCCACTGCCCGTCTGCGCGACTCTGCCACTCCGACCCGGAGCGACCTCGCCTCGCCGATTCGGCGCGACCCTGCCGCGGCGAATCCGTGCGACTGCGCCGCTGGGCCTCCGCGCGCATCGTGCTGGGGCTCACCGCGAACACCTCGCGCACGGTGTCGTTGAACTGGCGGATACTCGCGAAACCCGCGGCGAAGGCGATATCGGATATCGGCATCTCCGTGGTCTGGATGAGCAGCCGCGCCGTATGCGCCCGGTGGGCCCTGGCCAGCGCGAGCGGGCCGGCGCCGAGTTCACTGGTGAGCACCCGGGTGAGCTGGCGCTGTGAATAGCCCAGCGTCGCGGCCAGCGCCGAGACCCCGCCGCGTTCCACCACTCCGTCGCCGATGAGTCGCATGGCCCGGGCCGCGAGATCTGCCCGGGTGTTCCACAGCGGTGAACCCGGCGCGGCGTCGGGCAGGCAGCGCCGGCATGCTCGGTAACCGGCCTGCTGCGCGGCGGCCGCCGTCGGCAGGAAGGTCACGTTCGCGGGTTTGGGGGTGATCGCCGGGCAGGACGGGCGGCAGTAGATTCCGGTGGTGCGGACGGCGGTGTAGAACTGCCCGTCGAACCGGGAGTCGCGCGCGGTGACGGCGCGGTAGCAGCGCTCGAAATCCAGGACGGTGATGCTCACCCGATTCACGATGTCAGGCCGGGCGGGCCGTGGCTAGCGGAAAACGGACATCGCGGCGGGTGTGTCGCGGAGGTGCCGGCGGTCAGCAGCAGCGGGCGCCCGGATTTCGTTCCGCGTCGTCGTACCGTTCACGCCAGTACGCGCGTTCGTCGGCGATCGGCTTGCCCGGGTGGACCCGGCGCCTGTGGGCGACGTATCGCTGGTAGTCCTGTCCGCCGACGACGGAGTCCATGTACCAGCCGACCGTCCGCACCGCCCGGACCACCGCGGCGGCTCCCGCACGCCACGGTGTGCGGCGTGGCGGGGTGTCCGGGCGGTTGTCCGGGGCGGCGCGGCGGATCAACTGCGTACCCCCGTGTGGGCCGCGCCCGGCACCGCGACCTCACCTTCGGCGATCAGCTCGTCCCACTCCTTCTGCACTTTCTTCTCCGCGGCGGTCGGGAGGAAACCGCTGGGCGCGAAGATCTTCGACGGCTCCTCCGGAGATTCCGTGGTGGACGTACCACCGGACTTCCAGGCCCGGTAGCAGACCCACGCGCCGGCGAGCACCACGATCAGCACCAGCACCGCGAAGATGATCGACAGCGCGCCCTGGATGAACGTATTGCGGATCACCGCGTCCACATCGCCGGGGGTTTTGGCGGTCAGGCAGAGTTCGCCGGCGTCGCGGGCGGCGCGGCAGATGCTGTTCTGCTTCCAGTAACCCACCTTCGGGTCGGCGGAGAAGATCTTCTGCCAGGAGGCGGTCATGGTGACGATCAGATCCCAGGCCAGCGCGATGCCGGGGATCCAGGCCCACTTCGTCAGGCCCTTCTTCACCAGGATCGTCAGCACCACCACCAGCGCGATCGCCGCCAGTAGCTGGTTGGCGATACCGAACAGCGGGAACAGGGCGTTGATACCGCCCAGCGGGTCGGTGACACCCATGAGCAGAATCGAGCCCCAGGCGGCCACCACGATCGCCGAGCACAGCCAGGCGCCGACCCGCCAGGACGGGTCGGAGAACTTGCGGGCCGGGCCGCGCAGATTACCGAGCGAATCCGAGAGCATGAACCGTGCCACGCGGGTGCCCGCGTCGATCGTGGTCAGGATGAACAGGGCCTCGAACATGATCGCGAAGTGGTACCAGAAGGATTTCATCCCGGCGCCGCCGAGGAATCCCGCGAACACTTCCGAGATGCCGATCGCGAGGGTCGGCGCGCCGCCGGTGCGGGAGATCACCGATTCCTCGCCGACATCCACGGCGGCCTGGTCGAGTGCCGCACCGCTGGTCGGCGGCCCCGACAGGCCCAGACTGTTCGTGTAGGCGGCGGCGCTTTCCGCAGTACCGCCGGTCGCGCCGGTCGGGGCGTTCATCGCGAAATACAGATGCTGGTCGATGATCGAGGCCGTGATGAGGGCCATCACCGCCACGAACGACTCCATCAGCATGCCGCCGTAGCCGATCATCTTCGCGTGCGATTCCTTCTCCAGCAGTTTCGGCGTCGTCCCCGACGACACCAGTGCGTGGAATCCGGACAATGCACCACAGGCGATGGTGATGAACAGGAACGGGAACAGGCTGCCCGCGAACGCCGGGCCGGTGCCCGAGGTGGCGAATTCCGAGATCGCGGGTGCTTTCAGCACGGGCATGGTGATCAGGATGCCGACGGCCAGCAGCCCGATGGTGCCGATCTTCATGAAGGTCGACAGATAGTCGCGCGGGGCCAGCAGCAGCCACACCGGCAGCACCGAGGCAACGAAACCGTAGGCGATCAGCATCCAGGAGATGGTGACCGGTGAGAAGGTGAACCAGCCCGCCCAGGTCTCGTTCTCGTTGACCCAGCCGCCCGCGACGATCGCGAGGATCAGCAGCACGAAACCGATCGCCGAGATCTCACCGACCGCCCCCGGCCGCAGATAGCGCAGATAGATACCCATGAACAGGGCGATGGGGATGGTCATCGCAATGGAGAAGACACCCCACGGGCTTTCCGCGAGCGCATTCACTACCACCAGTGCGAGCACCGCCAGCAGAATCATCATGATCACCAGCACGCCGATGATCGCCGCCACACCACCGATCGCGCCGAGTTCGTCGCGCGCCATCTGGCCGAGACTGCGCCCGCGCCGCTTCATCGACACCCACAGCACCAGGTAGTCCTGGACGGCGCCGGCGAATACGACACCGACGATGATCCAGATCGTTCCCGGCAGATACCCCATCTGCGCCGCCAGCACCGGCCCGACCAGCGGACCCGCCCCCGCGATGGCCGCGAAATGGTGTCCGAAAAGCACCCGCCGGTCCATCGGCATGAAATCTTTGCCGTTGTCCAGGATCTCGGCGGGCGTCGCGATATCGTCGCGGGGTTTGACCACCTTGTATTCGATCAGCCGGGCGTAGAACCGGTAGGCGATGATGTACGTACAGACCGCGGCGATCACGATCCACACGGCATTGACCGACTCACCGCGCGTGATCGCGAGGATCGTCCAGGCCGCCGCACCGAGCACCCCGATGGCCGCGAAGATCGCCTTCTTCGCGGGGGTGATCGGGGAACGGTCGACCACACCGACCGGTGGCCGATCAGGGTCGGTCTTCAGGTATTCGATTGTCCCCATCGGGCAACTCCTGTACAGCGAGCGGACATGGCTGTCACATGAAGTTAACCGATGGGTACCGGGCGGTCGGACGATTGCGCCGAACGGTCGCTGTGGCGCGCCGAGCGGACGACGCCCGGTTCCCGCGCCGATACCGAAGAGAGCAATTTCGGTCAACCGTGACGGGCCCGGGCGCGTTTACGGTGGGGCAATGCGCGAAACCCCGGAAGAACTGGCCGACCTGCAGACCCTGCTCGACTCGTCCCTCGCAGGCTCCACCACCCACCTGCGTTCGATCATCGCCGCCGACCGCACCTTGACCGCGGAACAGCTCACCACGGTCCTCACCGGCATGCGCACGCTGGCGCTGTCCACCGTGACCGCCAAAGGCGAACCACGGATCAGCGGCGTCGACGGGCACTTTCTGCACGGCCGCTGGTACTTCGGCACTGCCCGTAACGCCGCCAAGGCCCGCCATCTCACTGCGCGTCCGGGTGCCAGCGTCGCGCATATGGACGGTGAGGAGCTGGGCGTGTTCACGCACGGCGCCGCGGAGGTCCTGAACCCGGCGCGCGGCGAGCCGGATGCCGAGTGGCCCGAACTGCTCGCCTACCTCAAGGACCAGTACGGCGACGACGGCTTCGACTGGGACAACGACGTCGTCTTCTTCCGGTTGCGCCCGCACTGGATGACCGTTTACGCCCCCGACTTCGCGAAGCTCGTCGCGAGCTGACCGCGGCGGCGCACTGTCCTGCGGGCCTGCCCGGCATCGGATCCCGATGAGTTCCGGGCGAGTGTGCGGATCACCGGCAACCACAGCAATGCGATGAGCGCGAGTGCGAGCGCGTGCCAGGGTAAACGCCACCACCGGGCGGTCACCGGCGCAAAAGCGGGCTCGACGGCAGCGGCAGGCGCGGCGAAGGACCACGCCAGGAAGGCGTCGCCGATCGGCAGGATGCCGAAGGCGTAGCGTTTGGACCCGCCGAAAGTGATCGGTACACCGAGCCCTTCGCCGAGACCGGTGAGCTGCCCGGACAACGAACGGTCGCCGTGCACGCGGGCAGCGCCCAGAGCGACCACCGTGGCCGAGGCACTGACTCCCAGAACCAGTGGCCCGGAGTCCACGTCGCCCGCACCGTCGTGCCCGTGCGGATATTCCCGCACCCCGGGCAGGCCCAGCGGGGTGTCGACGAAGGTGCGGCGGAATACGTCGTACTGCTCGTCGGCCCAGGTGCTGTCGATTTCCGGGAGGAATCGCTGGATCAGCGCTTGGGATGAGCCGCGCGCGCCCTCGGTTGCGGGGGCTGCCAGGTGCGGAAGCAATCCGGTCGCCGGGTCCGTTCGGCCGCGGGCCGCTACCAGCCATTCGGATATCACCGATTCGAAACGAGGCTCGACCACCCGGTCGTGCAATCGCAGCGCCGCGACGGCAACCACGCTGTCGACCGGCCATGCCTGCCCCGGATATGCCTGGAGAAACGGCCCGTCCGCCCCGAAAGCTGCCGCGAGCGTCGCGCAATCGGCGGTGAACCGCGCTGTCTCCGGTGCGCCGGGGCCGGCGAGTTCGATCACCGCCCCGCGTAACCGGTTGGACCAGCCGGTATAGAAGACTCCGTGTGCCGGGAGCAGGCCGGCATCGAAACCTGCTCGCCCCGCGGATGTTTCGAGCCGGCTCAGCACCCAGCGTGCCTCTCGCAAGGCTTCGTCCCGGTACGACGGATCGCCGCGCCCGATATCGGTCCACGCCAGCCCGTACAGGGCATGCGAGAAGAAATATCCCTCGGGAAACATGCCCTGCATCTCCTGCCCGAGCCCGGATTCCAGCTCGGACCGGAGAAAATGCAGTTGGGCCACGATATCCGTGCGCGGCTGATCATCCCGGTACAGCCGTACCTGCGGGACGAGGATCAGGAGCGTGAGCACGGCCGCGACGCCGGCATACAGCACCCGCACGACGGTGCGGTAAGAACTCATTCACCGACCCTAGACAGCCGCTGCCGACCGTGTAGCCTCCCGGACCGGGCCGCCGTGGCCCGGGGAAATCGCTGCGGTGCCGGTGCGGAGGGTGTGGACAGAGGTATGCCAGTGCAGATCCGTTCAGGACTGCGGCCCCGGAGCGCTCGGGCGGCGGGCAGTGGATCGTTGCGTGATCGCCGCCGCGACTTCGTCCAGCGCCGTGCGGATCATCGCTCCGTAGGCGTCGTCCGGTAGGACATGCAGATGTGCCCGGGCAGCGATGATCTGTTCGGTGGCCGCCTCCCACGACCCCAGGCGCCGGTAATCGTCGGCCAGATTGAGGTGCAGTGAGGGGTAGAAGCCTGCCACCTGAAGGCTCGAGTGGTGCTGCTGCACACGATCGTCGCTGAGGGTGTCGGCGGCATCGAACGCCCGGATATTCCAGGCCAGGGCCTGAGCGGGATCGTCGTACAGGTCGGCCAGATAGTGGGCGAGGGCGCAGCGGTGCAGGCGGTCGCCGGCGGTGCCGATCTCGGACCAGATTTCGAGTAGACGGGTGCGGGCGGATTCGATATCACCGGCGCGGCCGAGTGCGACGGCCTCGGTGATCGCGTTCATGGTGGTGTCGGGGGACAGCTGGTCGGTAGTCAATTCCGGGATCCGTTCTCTGCGTCGACAACTGTGGGGTCGGCCGGCATGGCCAGGGTGGTGAGATCGCCGTTGTCCGCGGAGCGGACGACCATCGGGTCCCGCGGGCCGCCGATATCGAGCCGCACATCGGGGCCGATGGCTGTCGCGACGGCCGGGTGCAGGATGGTGAAACCGAAGACGAGGTCGCCGGGTGGCCCGGTGACCTGCGCGGACAGTTCGGTTACGGATTCCGCGGCTGGATCCGAAACCGCCAGCGAGCCGGGCGAAACCGTGATCCGGAGATAGCGCGCCCGCTGCCGTTCCAGCGCGATCGTCAACTCGTGTTTCGACACCACCACATGGGTCTGTGCCGCAGGCAGCGAGGCCAGCAGAGCGCGGTGATCGGGGAAGGGTTCGGGCAGCGTGCGGCAAGTGCGGACGCCTCCATCGGCCGAACGGAACCGGACGCTGTGCTCGCCGGCCTCGAGATCCACCAGGTGGGCCCGGCGGATCTCCTGCAACACCGTGCTCAGATCGCCACCGTCCACCGTCGCCGCCCAGTCGGCCGAGCCGGCCTGCTCGGGGACGACCGTGCGGGTGGACAACCGGTACCGATCGGTCGCGGTGAGCGTCAGGGATTCGGCCGTCGTCTCGAACCGGACGCCGGTCAGTACGGGCAGGTCGGGGTCGGTGCCGGTGGCGGCGAGGATCTGCTCGACGGCCGCCGCCAGTACCGGCCCGCGCACTGTCGCCACCGGCCATCCGGACGACTCCCCGAGGGCGGCCTTGACGACCTCGGCGGTTCGCCGCGCCTGCTGCGTGCGTTCGACCAGCCGCGCCATATGTTCGTCGATCAGCCGGACCGCGTCGTATGCGTCGGCGGCGAGCACCCGGCCGATACCGTCCAACGGCATATCGATATCCCGCAACCGGCGGATGGTCACCGCCCGAGCCACCTGCTCGGGCGCGTAGTAGCGGTAGCCGGTGCTCTCGTCGACCCCGGCCGGCGCGAGCAGGCCGGAGTCGTCGTAGAACCGCAGCGCGCTGGCGGTGATACCGCAGGAGCGGGCGAACGCACCGATGGTGATCAGGTCGGATTCGGGCACCCGCCCATCATCGGGCTTCGAGCAGGTTGAAGGTCAAGACGGGAGTGTGCCGATCACCCCAGTGCATCCAGCTGCTGCATCAGTGACAGATCGGCGCCGTGCGGCCAGTATTCGGCGAGCCGGCCGTCCGCGACGCGGAACAGGTCCATACCGGGGTAGCGCACCCGGGTGCCGGTCGCGGCCCTGTCACTGGCCCCGGTAGGTGCCGAAGCTCCAGTAGTTGCCTTCCGGGTCGGCAACGGTGAACCCCCGCGACCCGTAATCCTCGTCCTTCATTCCCCTGATCGTCTCCGCGCCCGCGGCGGTGGCGCGTTCGTAGAGGCCGTCCGGGTCGCTGCACACGACGTACACGGACTCGGTTCCCGGCGTGCGCCGCTCCGGCAGGCCGCCGTCTTTGCCCGCAGTACCGAACATGATTCCGCCGCCCGCGGGCCAGCGCAGTTCGGCGTGTTCGATAACCGACGGGTCGTCGTCGCGGGCATACATCGCGGTCAGTTCGAAGCCGAAGGCCCGGACCAGGAAGTCCGCGGTGCCGCGGGCGTCCCGGAATACCAGGCACGGCCAGACGGTCGGCGCAGGTGTGGTTGTCGTAGTGGTTTGCTCCGGTGCTGTCATGGTTTCAGCCTGGCTCGCCGGCGAGCCCCGGGTCTTGGACGGATGGAATCTCCTCGGCCAGCCATTGCGTCGGGCTGCAACCGGCGAGCCGCGCGAACTCCCGGTTGAGATGCGGTTGGTCGTAGTACCCGCAGGCGGCGGCCACCTGCGCGATCGAAACGAACGACGGGGTGTTGAGCAGCATCTGCTTGGCCCGCTCGAACCGAGCGATCCGCCCCGCCACCTTCGGGCTCAACCCGAACTCGCTGCTGAACCGTTTGGTGAGGTACTGCCGGCTCCACCCGATACGTTCGGCGAGCCGCTCGACGCCCACCGTCCCGTGCGACCGCGCCACCGCCCGCCACGCCCAGGACAGCTCCGGGCCGACGGCCCGTTCCGGCATCAGCAGCCGGGTGAGCACCCGGTCGCAGGCCGCGAACCGCTGTGGCCAGCCGGAATGCTCCTGGAGTTCCTCCCATAGTTGCCGCCCGGGTGCACCGATCAGATCGCCGAATTCGATCGAGGTACTCCACAGTTCCGCAGCGGGCAGCCCGAACAGCACCCGGCAACCCATCGGGGTGAGCTTCACGGCGACACCCTCTTGGGTGCCGTCGTGCGCGATCATCGCCGGGGTGTCCTGGAGGCCGCCGAGCACGCAGCGGTAGTTGTCCGGGGATTGGCAGCCGTCGCTCTGGCTGATCACGTCGATGACCGGTCCGATGGCCACGATGAACGTCATATGCCGGGACGGCAGCCCGCGATGCAGGCCCGCTTCGAACCCGGTCATCCGATAGCCGATATATCCGTCGATGAAGGCGGCCAGCGCTGGGGCCGGGTGGGCCGTCACCACCTGAGAGGTCGGCTCCATGAGTGTCACGCTACGCCGCTGCCGAGCGCATCGCCGCCCATGCCGTCCAGCACGAACGTGCCGCCGGATCGCTCGGCCGCACCGAACAGCCGGGTGAGCGCCTGACGTCCGCCGCCTTCGCCGCCCCGTCTGCGGGCGAGTTCCCCGGCCGACCGCCGGCCCGGCCGTTGTCCCGCGTAGACTCCAGTCCTCGTGAGTCTCACCCTCGGAATCGTCGGCCTGCCCAACGTCGGAAAATCGACGCTGTTCAACGCGCTGACCCGCAACGACGTGCTCGCCGCGAACTACCCCTTCGCGACCATCGAGCCCAACGTCGGCGTGGTTCCGCTGCCCGACCCCCGCCTGGACGAACTCGCGAAGATCTTCGGCTCGGCCCGCATCCTTCCCGCCACGGTGTCCTTCGTCGATATCGCCGGCATCGTGAAGGGCGCCTCCGAAGGCGCCGGCCTCGGCAACAAGTTCCTCGCCAACATCCGCGAAGCCGACGCCATCTGCCAGGTGGTCCGCGTTTTCGCCGACGACGATGTGGTCCACGTGGACGGCGAGGTGAACCCGGCCTCCGATATCGAGGTCATCGAGACCGAGCTGATCCTCGCCGACCTGCAGACCCTCGAGAAGGCGGTCGTCCGTCTCGAGAAGGAAGCCAAGGTCAAGAAGGACCGCAAACCGTACGCGGACGCCGCGAAGCAGGCGCAGGAAATCCTCAACGGTGGGCGGACTCTGTTCCACGCCGCGAAAGAGATCGACGGTGAACTCCTGAAGGAACTGTCGCTGCTCACCACCAAGCCGTTCCTGTACGTGTTCAACGCCGACGAGTCGGTGCTCAGCGACGAAGCCAAGGTCGCGGAGCTGAAAGCCTCTGTGGCGCCGGCTGATTCGGTGTTCCTGGACGCCAAGGTCGAATCCGAACTCCTCGAACTCGACGACGAGTCCGCTGCCGAACTCCTGGAATCCATCGGCCAGACCGAACCGGGCCTGCACGCCCTGGCGCGGGCCGGTTTCCACACCCTCGGTTTGCAGACCTACCTCACCGCCGGCCCGAAAGAAGCCCGCGCGTGGACCATCCACCAGGGCGATACCGCCCCGAAGGCGGCCGGTGTGATCCACACCGACTTCGAGCGCGGTTTCATCAAAGCCGAAGTGGTTGGGTTCGACGATCTGGTCGAGGCCGGGTCGATGGCGGCGGCCAAGGCGGCGGGCAAGGTCCGTATGGAAGGCAAGGACTACGTTATGGCCGACGGCGACGTAGTCGAATTCCGCTTCAACGTCTGATCCTGGCTGGGGAAATCAGGGACTCCCGGGCGTCCAGGCGGTTGCCTACGCGAAGACCGAGATCGAGCCTGTGTAGCCAAGGAATCCCACGGCTGCCTCCGCTCGAACCCGAGGAATCTGCTCGGTGTGGTTCTGAGTTGAAGGTCAGTTCAGCACGGTCCGGGTCAGCAGCTCGTGTACCAGGGCAAGGTCATCCAGTTCGGTGTCTCTGCCCTCGGGAACCTGCTGGATCAGCTTCAACGTCCTCGGTCGGCGGCTCTCGAAGCAAAAGTCGACGTGCTGGGCGACGTCCTTCTTTAGCTGGTCCGCGGCCCCGGCCAGCTGCGAGCGTGCTGTTGGACCACACTCGCGATCGAGAGTGAGTCGGACGATATCGAGGAGGTCGGTCGCTTCCTTGTCTGCGCCGCGATCGAAGGTGGACTGCAGCTTCACTGGCACGACCGGTACTGGCCACAAGTAATTCGAGTTGGCTGACCTCGCCGCTGCGCCGGCGGTTCACGGTGTCGAGGTCACTGGTCGCCCGATGCGGGCTGCTGACCCGGCATATCACAGCCAAGCCGCCGATCACGGTGATGGGCCGACCGGTTCGAGCTTGCGTTTCGGGTATCGCGTGGACAAGAGCTGTCATCGAAGCGCCTGCCAGAACGACTACGGGATCACCAGACACGGTGGGCTGTTTCCTCCTGTGGTGTCCACAGTCCCAAGACCTCGCGTCCACGACCAGGGTCCTGCGCCAGATCGAGTGCGACGAAGAGTGGGTGTGCGAGTGGCCAAGGTTCGTGGGCGCGGGTGCTGTTGTCTGCTGGGGTCACGCGGTTACTGCATATGTAACCGATGGGTGCGACTCGGAGAGTGGCCGCACGGTCGGCTCGGCCGTGAGTAACGGGGCCGAGCAGTTTCGCAGCGCGACGAAGGATTCGAGTATCGGGCACGTAGAAGTCCGGCGGGGCCTCGGCGCGAATCGCAACCGGGGCTCCATAGACAGCTGCGGCATGGGAATCGCTCAGCGCCCATCCAGATTCGGCCGTGTCAGTGCTGTTGATCTGGAGCGCATCGTCGACGGTGGCGTCGTCTACCGGTAGTCGAGATACGTCGAGCGTCTCGGGTTCCCACGCGGCTGCGAGTTCCCAGAATAGTTCAGGTGTTTGCGGCAGATTGTTCGCGTCGATCAAACCTGCGTCGCGCAGAGCGGTGATGACAGCCGAGACCGAGCTGGGAGCGCGGTTGAGTCGTTGCGCGAGCTGCCGGACCCGGACAGGAACGTGTGGCTGGATGAGCATCGTGGCGGCGACTTCGATCCCGACCTGTCCCGAAAAGGCGCGGGCTCTCCGCGGACTCCCGACCATAGGCGTGACGTCAGTGTGGATGAGCAGGCCTGGCGCAGCGAGGTGGAGCTGTCCTCGAAGATCGAGCCAGCTCACACCTGCGTCACCGAGGCCGTGCCGTGCCTCATCGGTGATGCGCGCACCGACGACTACCAGTAGAGCTGGATCCTGGCGTGCCTGCGGGTTCGCGGAGTCGATCAGTGTCCGCACATTCTGGGAGGCCACCAGGGATCTGCTTTCACCTGGATGGCGATCTGGGTTCCATCATCGATCTGTAGATATGCATCGGTGCCGGAATCCGATTCGGGGGCAGGCACGATTCGGGCGCCGAGTCCGGCTGAGGCCACCGCGTCGGCGAGTCGAGTGACCGTGTCGGATACGTTTGCCGCGCTCATGCTCTGTTTATAGCAGGTGTTCGGTGTTCGGTACATACCGAACACCGAACAGTCGGCATGTGGTGGCGATCTGGCCGACCTGCAGACCCTCGCGGACGCCGCGAAGCAGGCGCAGGAAATCCTCAACCAGGAGATCCTTCCATCGAACGGATCGGAGTCTCACAACTCGGCGGACAGAACGTCAGGACAGCTCAATCTGCATATGACGTACTCAGTGTGACATCGGGCCCCTCCGATCCGAGCCTGCCAAGGTTTCAGTATCGAGCGCTGGCCTTCGCTCGAGTCTGTGCAGCGCCGGGGGGGGGGAAGTGATCGCTGAGCTTGCGGTCCGCGGTGCGACCCTCATCAAGCAGCCCACCGATATGCCGTGGAGCAGAGGTTCGCGATCGTGTGGGACCCGGCGGACACCGCGTGGAATCTCCCACCGCCGGTACCGCGGTCGTCGAGGCTGATCCTTGCCGACCTTTGCATGGTCCTCATGCTCGAGCGGAAGTCTGGGTGGCCCCGAGCGTTCGCCTTATATATAATCATTCATATAAGAAATGAGAGGGGTCATCATGACAGTAACCAGTGTCGACCTGGATCCGCAGCTCATCGAGCGTGCGCGAGCGCTGACGGGCGAGCGATCGAACCGGGCTGTTCTCGATCTCGCGCTGCGCCGGCTCATCGCTTCGAAGCAGAAGGGCGCGATGATCGACGGTATCGCAGGACTGGCCGACCTCGATAACGAGCTCGGTTCGCCGGTGGTCTCTCCGGGCGAGTCTCGGTCCTCGTGACCGACTACCTGGTCGACAACTCGGTCTGGGCAAGACTGGCCACCGGAGATCCGAATATCACAGCACGGCTGCGGCGCATCGAGCGAGCGCCGGCCGACCTGTTCGTCACGTGCCCGCCGCAGGTGCTCGAATTCTGCCACAGTGCCCGGACGCCCGAGGAGCATGCGCACTACCGAGAGCAGATCTCCCTCGGATTCCCGCTCGAGCATGCACCCGACGAATCGCTCGTGCTCGATATCCAGGCAGCGTTGTGGAATACGGGGCTCGTCCGGGCGGCCGGCTCGCACGATATCCTCATCGCCGGCTACGCCATCGTGAACGACGCGACTGTGCTTGCCGCGGACCACGACTTCGAGCACATCGCAAGGGTGTCCGACCTGCAGTGCGAGTACATCGTGCCTTCGCTATGACGTTGCTTTGTGCCGGAACGTAGTCGATTCCGCTTCAACGTCTGAATCCTGTTCCCAGGGCTATGGAAGCGCCGCGAAGGCTTTTTTGGTGTCGCGGTACCACCCCATCGCCTTCAGTGGATGCCTCCAGCGTCCCTTCATTTCCTCGTGGGCCTGTAGATGCTCATTGTCGCCACCGCGAGTGGCCTCCCGCAGGTGCCGATCCTGTGCCTTGATGATCTCGTCGGCGGTCTCCGCACTCAGCTCGAAGTCGCACGGACCACCCAGTTGACGGCAGGTCATGGTCTTCACAGTGTTCTCCTCCTGATTGTTCTTACTCGTCGTTGCTCGGCAAGCCCTGTAGTACCGGCCGCACCCGGCCGGTGATGACCTATTCCTGCCGGGTCGAGCGTGGTTCCAGTCCCGCCGATTATCGGCACGGTTCGTGTCGATAATCGCATCTTGCGCCACCTCGGGACGCTTGTCAACGGCACGCACCGTGCCGGTACGCTCGGTTGCATGGCCGACTCGTCCACGACACCTCGGCGCCGCGGTGCCGAACGCACCAGAGAGCTGCTCACCGTCACCCTCGATCTGGCGACAGAGGTCGGTTATCGGGGACTCAGCGTCGAAGCCATCGCCGGGCGGGCCGGCGTCGGGAAACACACCATCTATCGGCGCTGGTCATCCATCGCGGAGTTGCTGCTCGACGCGCTGAGCGTCGTATGGGTCAGCGACCTCGACTACCGCACATCCGGGCCGGTCCGGGCGGATCTTCGAGAGCAGTTCGTGCGCTCCAGTCAGGCCCTCTCCACCCCGCCCATCGGCCCCGTCTACCGGGCGGTCATCGCTGAAGCCCAAGCCGACCCCGCGCTCAGAGCGACGTTGCACGAACGTTTTCTCGCCACAGTCGAACAGCGAACCCTCGATCGGATCACCAGAGCTCAGCGCGAAGGCCAGCTGGTCGCCGACGTGAATCTGGAATTTGCCGCCGAGGTACTGTGCGGAACTCTCTACTACCGCTTGCTACTCACGTCCCGACCCGTCGACGAGAAGGCAATCGATGGACTCCTCGACATGTTCATGGCCGCATATGGGGTAGGTGAAGCGCGCTCTTGAGGCCGAGATCGTCAAGTGGCCGGAGCGTTCGCCCTTCGACCGGATTGCGGTCGGCTCTAGCTGCGGAAGTTGCTCGACTGCGGAACTCGGCCGAGTTCCGATTCGATGTCTGCTGAACGGTGACGCGGCGCCGCGTTCGGTGAGTCGCAACTGGCCCGGGATCGGTTCTGCCCGAATTGCACCGGTCCGTATTTCCGGTGGGTGGACGGGACCGGCCACGCAGCGCAGGTGAGCTTCACCTGGTGCCACGACCGTTGACGCGGAGGTGTGGGGTCCCTAAGGTAAGCGCTAACCCCAACGATTACTCCCAGGTCGAACCCGGTAGGTTGGGTAAACGTTTACCTACACATTTCGACGCTGGAAGGGATCATGATGCGGGCTGGCGCGCGGGTGACGCTCAAGACGATCGCCGAATCGCTGGGGGTTTCGGTGAAGACCGTGTCGCGGGCGCTGGCGGGCAAGGATTCGGTCGGTGAAGAGCTGAGAGCACGGATCCGTGCGGAGGCCGACCGGCTCGGCTATGTACCGAACTCGATGGCCAGATCGCTGGTCTCCGGGGCAGCGATGACGGTGGGAATGGTCATCACGCATCCGGCGAACCCGTTCTACGCCTCGCTGATCAGCGCTGTCGAGGAGCGCTGCCGCGCGAACGGCTATTCGCTGCTGCTCATGGTGACCGAGGAAGACCTGGAAACGGAGCGGGAAGCGGCGGAGGCACTGCTGCGGTGGGGAGTGGACGGGGCCGTGGCGACCCCCGTGCAGCAGGGGGCAGAGCATTGGCAGCGGTTGCGCGATTCCGGCGTGCCGATCGTGCTCGTCAACCGAGGGCTGGAGGGCTTCGACTCCGATTTCGTCGGTGTCGACCACGAACGGGGCACCTACGAAGCCGTCTCCCACCTGCTCGGCACCGGCGCCACCAGCATTCATCTCCTCGAAGAGGACGTGCCGTTCTCCTCGGCGGCCGACCGGCGGGCGGGGTTCCACCGGGCGCTCACCGAACACAACATTGCGGTGCAGGACGACACCGTCACTCTGGTGCCGCCGTCGACCGACGAGCGGCGGGCGCTGCCGTGGGATCCGGCCGCTGCCTACCGGTGTGCCCAGCAGTTGGTGAGCAGGCTCGAACCGGGCGCGGCGGTAGTGACGGGCAGCGACTATTTCGCACTCGGTCTGTACCGCGCACTGGCCGAGAAGGGGATAGACGTGCCCGCGCACGTCTCGGTGATCGGGCACGGTGACCTGCCGTTCGCCGCATATCTCCAACCCACGCTGGCCAGTGTCCGCCCCCCGGCCGACGAGATCGGCGCCCGCGCCGCGGAACTGCTGCTCGAACGCATTCAGGGTTCGACCGCCCCGCCCGCGACCATCTACCTCCCGCCGGAGCTGAAGATTCGCGCCTCGGCCGGCGGCGACCGCAACGAACCGAGAGGAAAATAGCGATGCCGAACGTGGAAAAACGCCAGACGACGGTGCATGAACCGGCCCGGGAGATCCCGGTTGTGGCCGATGTCGATGTCCTCGTGGTCGGCGGTGGACCTGCCGGTGTCTGTGCCGCTGTTGCCGCCGCCCGAGCGGGAGCGAGCACCTTCCTGCTCGAGCGGCACGGCTTTCTCGGTGGGATGTGGACCGCCGGCATGGTTCTCACACTCGCCGGTTACAACTCCTGGCTGCGGCCCTACCACCGGTGCGTGGACGGTGTCCCCGCAGAGTGGCTGGCGCGCGCCGCGAAACAGGGCGGTGCGGTCGACGGTGACGGCTGGGTGTTGAACTCCGACCCGGAAGTGATGAAACGGGTCGCCGACGAAATGATCGAAACCGAGGGCATCGGCCTGCTGCTGCACACCTGGGGCGCTCGCCCGATCGTCGAGAACGGTGCTGTACGAGGGGTTTTCGTCGAGAATGTCGACGGCCGGCGCGCCATTCGCGCCGCGGTCACCGTCGACTGCACCGGTAACGGCGATATCGTGGCCGGCGCCGGTGCCGACTGGGTCAAGGGCAACACGTTGCAGCCGATGACCATGCCGTTCCGCGTCGGCGATGTGACACCGGATCCCGGACGCGAGCACGCCGCACCGGTGCGCATCCCCATCGGCCCGGAGGCGACCCTGCTGCAGGAGCCGCTGCTGGGCCGGTATGCCTCCACGCGTCGCGATATCGATCTCGATGTGACCGCCATGCGGGCGGCCCGCTCCCGGGGGGAACTGCCCCCCTTCGGCGGCCCGTGGTTCGGTGGTATGGAGAAAGATGTCGCCTGGGTGAATACCACCCGGGTCATCGGCGATGCCTCCGACGCGGCGGAACTCACCCGCGCCGAGATCACCGGCCGCAAGGACACCGTGGTCATGCTCGACGCGCTGCGCGAGCACAGCCCGGCATTCGCGAACGGGCGGCTGCTGCAAACGAGTACCCAGATCGGTGTGCGCGAGACCCGGCGCCTGCTCGGGACCTATACGCTCACCGGCGACGATATCCGCGCCGATGCCCGGTTCGACGACGGCATCGCGGTCGGCTGCTGGCCGATCGATGTGCATCCGGCCGGGGACGTCGGGGTGCACGCCATGTACGTGCCGCTCCCGTACGAGATTCCGTACCGCAGCCTGCTCCCGCGCACCACCGACGGACTGCTCGTCGCCGGCCGCTGTATCTCGGTGGACCGCGAAGCGCTCGGCTCCGCGCGGGTGGGTGCCACCTGTGCTGCGACAGGGCAGGCCGCAGGTGTGGCCGCGGCGCTCGCGGCGGCCGGCGGGAAACAGCCGCGGCAGCTGGGCGGTACGGAACTCCGGACAGCGATCCAGGAACAAGGCGGCCGCGTGACGTCGCCGGTGCAGTAGAAGATCTCAGGAGAACGCAGTGCGCAGCGACGTAGCGGCCGAAAGCCGGAAAATATCCCCGCAGGCCCGGAAGGTGCTCGTAGCGGCGGGCATCGGTCATTTCATCGAATGGTACGACGTCGGCATCTACGGGCTGCTGGCGACGTTCCTGGCCGCGAATTTCTTCGTCTCCGGAGACCCGACGACGGCGCTACTGGCTACCTTCGCCGTCTCCGCCGTCGGTTTCGTGTTGCGGCCGCTCGGCGGTCTTTTCTTCGGACCGCTCGGTGACCGCATCGGCCGGCAGCGCACGCTGGCCATCGTGGTGCTGCTGACGTCGGGTTCGACGTTCGCGATGGGTGTGCTGCCCACCTACGACAGTGTGGGCATCCTCGCGCCCGTACTGCTCGTGATCGCAAGGATGGTGCAGGGTTTCGGCGCCGGCGGGGAGACCTCCAACGCGGTGGCGCTGCTGTTCGAGTACTCGCCGCGCACCCGCCGGGGATTCATGACGAGCTGGATGGACGGGATCGGGTTCATCGCCACCGTGGCCGGGTCCGCGCTCGCGCTCGCCTTGATCACGGTGCTCGGCGACGATGCGATGACCGGCTGGGGCTGGCGGATCCCGTTCCTGATCGCGCTGCCGCTGGGTCTCGTCGGCCTGTATATCCGGATGAAACTGGAGGATTCGCCGGAGTTCCGGGAGTTGGAAGCCGCGGGCGAAGTCGCGGAATCACCCACCAAGGAGGCGTTCCGTACCGGCTACAAGGCGATGCTGGTGCTGTGCGGGGTGCTGCTGCTCAAGGCGATCGCGCACTGGGCGCTGGTGTCGTTCCTGCCGAGCTTCCTCAGCGGCGACCTCGGATTCAGCACGTCCCAGGCCTTCGCGATCACGACCGTCACCATCGGTGCCACCGCCATCGCCGTACCGATCATGGGTGCCGTCTCCGACCGTATCGGCCGTAAACCGATGCTCGTCGCGGGCAGTGCCGGGTTCGTCGTGCTCAGCTGGCCGGCGTTCTATCTGATGTCGGTGGGCAATGTCGTGCTGGCGATCGTCGCCATGCTGATTCTGGGCCTGCTGATCGCGGTGTTCGACGGTGCATTGAGTGCGATGATGGCCGAGCAGTTCCCCGCGCGGATTCGCAGTGGTGCGATGGCCATTCCGTACAACCTGGTGGTCGCGGCGTTCGGTGGCACGGTTCCCTACGTGGCCACGTGGCTGGTATCCACTACCGGAAGTAAGCTTTCGCCCGCCTTCTACGTGATGCTGCTGTCTGCTGTCACCTTGGGGGTCGCGATAACGTCGATCCGCGAAACCGCCCCGGGCCGGGCTTCGAGCGCGCCCGGCGCGGACCGTCTGCCCGCCACCGCGCACCGCGGTGCCGACACCACCTCGAACGGAATATCGTGACCATGCCTGCGCAGAACCGCCGGGTGCTCGTCCGATCCATCGACGACATCACCCTCGAAGAGGTGCCCGTACCCCGGCCGGGCGATAACGAACTCCTCATTCGCAGCACCGTCGTGGGAGTGTGCGGATCCGATACGCATGCCGCCCTGGGACACCACCCCTTCATCGACCTGCCCTACCGGCCCGGCCACGAGGTGGTCGGCGTGGTCGAGGCCGCCGGTGCGCGGGCCGGCGGCTTCGCTCCGGGCGACCGCGTGATCATCGAGCCGAACCTGTATTGCGGCCGCTGCGCCCAATGCCGTTCCGGCCGCTACAACATCTGCCGGCAGCTGGAGGTGTTCGGCTGTCAGACCCCCGGCGGGATGGCCGAGCTGTTCACGATCGCCGCCGGCCGAGTGCACCGGGTGCCCGACGAGATGTCCGACCTCCAGGCGGCACTCGTCGAACCACTCGCCACACCCGTTCACGCCGTCGCCAAAGCCGGTGATCTCACCGGCCGGACCGTTGCCGTCCTGGGCGCCGGCCCCATCGGACTACTCGTCCTGGCCGCGGCCCGGCACGCCGGTGCCGCCGGAATCGTCGCAACCGACCTGCTGGACACGAAACGAGAGCGGGCCGTGCGGCTCGGCGCCGACGAGGCGCTCCCGGCCGACGCGGCGGACCTGACCGAGCAGGCGCAGGCCGTCCTCGGCGGTCCGGCCGATGTGGTCTTCGACTGTGTGGCCCGCGAACAATCCATGGCCCAGGCCGTCGATCTCGTCGCCAAGGGCGGCCGGATCATCGTCGTCGGCGTCGGCGCCGCCGGGGCTACTCCGATCCGGCTGGATCTGGTGCAGGATCGGGAGATCCGCATCGAAGGTTCCCTCATGTATACCGTCGGCGATTACCGCGCCGCCTTCGACCTGATCACCTCGGGCATCGTCGATGCCGAGGCAATCGTCACCGCCACCTACCCGTTGGAGGAAGCGGGAGCGGCCTTTGCCGCAGCGCTGCGGCCGGAGCACGTCAAGGTGCTGGTCACCGTGGCTGCACCATGATCGTCGTCGCCGGTGAGGCATTGATCGACCTGGTGCCCCAGGTGAGCGGAGACGCCTCGGCACCGCTGTTGCCCGCCCGTGGTGGCGGGCCGTACAACACAGCCATCGGACTCGCTCGTCTCGGCTCCACCGTTTCCTTCTGCTCGCGGATCTCGACCGACGCCTTCGGTGTATCGCTCACCGACCGGCTTGCTGTGGAGCAGGTATCCCTGGACCTGGTGCAGCGCGGACCGGAGCCGACCACGCTGGCCGTCGCGTCCCTCGGCGCGGATGGCTCGGCGGCGTACACCTTCTACTGCGAGGGCACCGCCGACCGGCTGTTCACCCTCCCGGGGCCGTTACCCGCCGAGACCCGGGCGGTATCGTTCGGCACCTGTTCACTGGTGCTCGAACCTGGGGCAAGTGCCTATACGGAGCTGATGCGCCGGGAAGCGCGACTCGGGCGGTTCATCGCACTGGACCCCAACATTCGCGCCGGACTCATCGCGGATCCGGACGCCTATCGGGCCCGCTTCGGCCGGATGTTGCCGTCGGTTTCCCTGCTCAAGCTCAGCGAGGAAGACGCGCAGTGGCTCGGGTACGACCTCGCCGGCTGGCTGGCGGCCGGTCCGGGCGCCGTCGTGGTGACTCGGGGCGATGCGGGCCTGACCGTCCATACGAGAGCGGGCGAGTACTCGGTGCCAGGTGAACCCGTACGTGTCGTCGACACCATCGGTGCCGGCGATTCGGTGAACGCCGCGCTCCTGCATGCCCTTTCCGAACTGGACCTGCTGTCCGCCGGCGCGCTGGCCGGTGTACCCGAGACCACCTGGCGGCAGATACTGGATTTCGCTGCCCGTGCTGCCGCCGTCACCTGCGCGCGTGCGGGTGCCGAACCGCCCTGTGCACACGAACTCTCGGCCGTCGATCTCGGCCGGCCCTCTCGTTCGGTGCCTTGACGGCGGGCGTTGCGTGTTCTGCAGTGGCCCGTGTGCCGAGGTCGATTTCGGTCGGCCACTTGGCCGGTAGGTCGACGAAGGTTCTGCGGAGCGGGTGCGCCGGCGTCGAACTCCGGCTGACACTCGCCGTTCTCCGACCGGCTCGGGGTAGTTCGCCGGCCGCCGTTCGGTTACCGGTAGTCCCGGCCGAGCTTCCCCGTACGGCGGCGCCGCCGGTGACGAACCGCGGTGCGCCGGCTCATTTCTCCGGTACCGCGGCGTCTGCGCCGCGGACTCGGCGTGCCCCGCGCAGAGCCGCGGTCAACAGCTGCTTCGTCGTCGGGTGCTGTGGAGTGCGCAGCACCTGCATGGTGGGTCCCTGTTCGACGATTGCGCCGTCGGCCATGACGAGGACGCGATCGCAGGTGTGCGCGGCGAGCGCGAGATCGTGGGTGATGTGCAGGATCGCTGTACCGTGGTCGCGGGCGAGAGCGCCCATCAGCCGCGATACTTCGGCACGCAGGGGGGCGTCGAGCATGCCGGTCGGCTCGTCGGCGAGGATCACTGCCGGCCGTGTCACGATCGCCCGGGCGAAGGCGGCGCGCTGGCGTTCACCGCCCGACAGTTCGTGTGGGAACCGGCGGGCGTAGCGCTCAGGGGTGAGGCCGACTGCGAGCAAGGCCGACCGGGCGGCTTCCCTCCGGGTCGACCTGTCGCCGATGCGGTGGATCACAAGGGGTTCGGCGACGATATCGAGGATGCGGCGATGCGGCGGCAGGGACGCGTACGGATCCTGCATTACGAGGTGTACCGCGCGGCGGGCTGCGCGGCGGACGGACGCGGCGGCTGCGAGCAGATCGACACGATCGGATCGGTGGCCGCCGCGCGCCGGGATATCGAGCAGTGCCGACCCGGCCGCCGGGACAACGAGCCCGGCAATCGCTTTCGCGATGGTCGATTTACCCGCCCCGGAGCCGCCGACGAGGGCCACGGTCTCGCCGGCCCGGAGTTCGAGGTGCACATCGCGCACGGTGACGGTTTCGCCGTACCGCACCGTCAGCCCGGTTACGCGCAGAACCGGTGCGCGCCGGTGCGGCGGGCGATAATCGTTGCCGGCCGCCTCCGCGGTCCGGATCATTTCGGTCGTCATCGTCACCGGACCTTCTCGAATGCGCTCATATCGGGCATCGCGCCCATCAGGTCGCGGGTGTAGGGATGCTGTGGATCGGCCAGTACGGTGTCGGTATCGCCCTGCTCGACCACCCTGCTCGCGCGCATGACGGCGGCGCGGTCGGCGGTCTGCGCAACGACCGGCAGGTCGTGCGTGACGATCAGTACGGTCAGGCGTAGCCGGGTCCGCAACTCGTCCAGTAGGTCGAGGATCTCCTGCTGGACGAGTATGTCCAGGCCGCTGGTGGGCTCGTCGGCGACCAGCAGATCGGGTGAGTTCGCCAGTGCGATGGCGATAACGACCCGCTGCCGCTGCCCGCCCGAAAGTTCATGAGGGAAAGCCCGGTATCTGTCCGCCGGCAATCCCACCATCCGCAGTAGTTCGCGGGCGCGTTCCTGAGCGCGGTCGCGGGTCATGTCGGTATGGACCAGGACCGCCTCGCGGATCTGGTCGCCGATGCGGTGCACGGGATTGAGTGCCGATTGTGCTTCCTGCGGTACGAGGCCGATACGCGCGCCTAGCAGGGCGCGACGCTCGCGGTGGCCGAGGTCGAGTAGATCGACGCCGTCGAGCCGGATACGTCCCGAAACGACCCGGGCCGCCGCGGGCATGAGCCCCACGATCGCGGCCGCGACGGTCGATTTGCCCGAGCCCGATTCGCCGACCAGACCGAGAACCTGCCCACGGGGTATCACCAGATCGACCTCGGTGCACCCGCCACCCGTGGTCTCGCCTTCGCCGTAGCGCACCGTGAGTCCTTCGACCCGGAGCAGGGCGTCGTCCGCGCCGCCCTCCGGATCAGTGGTGGCCGGCGCGGGGCGGCCGGGCTTGCCGGGCCGGACGATTCGGCGGGTGACTCCGCCCGCCGTGCGCTCCACGGCGCCACCGGCGAGCGCGAAACCCAGCACGGTCAGCCCGATGAGTACCCCCGGTGGTACGACCCACCAGAGCCAGGCGTCGGTGAGGAAGGCGCTGCGGCCGTTGGCGACGCTCAGCATCATGCCCCAGCTCATGGAGGTGATATCGCCGAGACCGAGGAAGGCGAGCGACGCCTCCAGCAGTACCGCGTTCTTGACCGCGAGTACGAGCTGCGGCACGACGAGTACGCCGACAGCCGCAACGATATGCCGGACGAGGACATAGCTGTGGCGGGCGCCCATGGCGCGCAGCGCCTGGATATGGTCGCGCTCTCGTACACTGAGCACCTGGGCGCGCAGCTCGCGGGCCACCGGCGCCCAGAGTGCGATGGAGATGACGAAGATCTGCGTGACGATCCCGGGCCCGGCCAGCACGCCGATCACCAGGGTGAGTGGTACGACGGGCAGCGACAGGACCACGTCGACGATGCGCATGAGCACGGTATCGGTGACCCCGCGCAGGTAGCCGGCTGTGATGCCGACTGCCATACCGATCAGGGTCGCCGCGACGGCGGCGATGAATCCCACCAGGAGCGAGGGGCGCGCGCCGTATACGAGAATGCTGAGCAGGTCGTGGCCGACATCGTCGGCGCCGAGCAGATGCGCTGCCGACGGTGCGGCGAACGGTCGCGTAACCCGTTCACCCGGGTCGTACGGCGCGAGCCAGGGGGCGAAGATCGCGACGGCGCACAAGATGAGCACGATGCCGATACCGATACGGCTCGTGACCGACAGTGATCGCCAACCGGTGCGCAGACGCGTCATGCGGGGACCACCTGTCGTGTGTGCCGGACGCGCGGGTCGAGCAGTGGGTAGAACAGATCGGCGAGGATATTCGCCAGGACCACGCCGATCGTGGCGAGCAGGAACGCGCCCTGCAGCATCGGGTAGTCGCGCGCGGCGACCGCGTCGGCGATGACCTTCCCCAGGCCCGGGTACGAGAACACGGTTTCGACCACGACGGCGCCGGAGACGAGGGCACCGGCGGCCATCGAGGCGTTGGTCGCGATGGGCAGCAGCGCGGTACGCAGGGCATGTCCGGTGGCGACGCGGCGTTCGGGCAGGCCTTTGGCGCGGGCGAGCCGGATGAACGGCTCGCCCAGCACCGTGGTCATCGATGCGCGGGCGAGCAGGTAGTAGGTGCCGATCGAGGTGATGATCATCGTCAGCAGCGGCATGATCAGCCGGCGGCCGGATTCGACCAGCCAGGCGAAGGTTTCGTCGGGCAGCTCCGCCGAAGCGTACGACGGCAGCCAGCCGAGCTGGGCGGAGAAGACGGTGATCAGCAGCATGGCGACCCAGAACCCGGGCATCGAGTCGACGGCCAATACACCGATGAGCGTGCCTTTGTCCTTCCCAGGGCGTCCGGCTTCGCGCCGCCACGCCGACCACGCTCCGAGCAGGGATCCCACGATGATCGCCCCGATGAGACCGAGCCCGACCAGCGTCAGCGACCAGGGCAGCCGTTCCATGAGAACATCGGCCACGGGCCGGTTGTGAACGGTCGAGAGGCCGAGGTCGCCGTGCAGTAGATCGGTCCAGAACCGTCCGTATTGCACAAGAATTGGATCGTCGAGTCCGTACAGGGCGCCGAGTTCGGCGAGGACTTCCGGACTGGGATCACCTTCGCCGGTGAACATGACCAGGGCCGGGTCGCCCGGAGCCAGCCGCGGCAGTGCGAAGTTGAGGGTTACGGCCACCCACAGCACTACGGCGTACTGCCCGAGCCGCGAGAGCCAGGATCTGTCCGGCCTCTTCATCTTCGGTCCTCTCGATGAGCGCAGGCGACCGGCCGCCCTCATCGTGACCGGTCGCCTGATCGTCAGTGCCCGTGCTCTTCCGAGGCGGGGGGCTCGGTGACGTCCGTGGCCGGTGGGGTACCGGTGAGCTCGGTGATCGCCTCGACTGTGCTCGAATGAGCGGCTTCGACAACGTCTTTCGGCAGGAACGACCATTTGTGGACGATGCCGGAACCGGGGCTCTCGGCCCATCCGCCGTATGTATGCGAGACCGCCCAATGCTCTTCGGGGTAGAACAGCGGAACCGTCGTCGGTGCCGCGTTGTGGATCGTCTGTAGCTCCTGCATCACGCGGATGCGGTCCTCATGGGTGGTCTGTGCCAGCCACTCGGCGTATTTCTTGTCCCATTCGTCCCAGGCGATATCCGGCGCCCAGAGGTAGCCCGAGCGATGCGACATGATGAACTGGTCGGGATCGGCGACACCGTGCGCGCCGATGGACCCTACGAGCAGGTCGTAGGTCTTCTGGGCCGACCGTTCCTTCAGTGCCGCGGCGTCCATACCTTCGATCTCGACTCCGATGCCGACTTCGCCGAGGTCTTCGGCGACCAGTTCGGCGGCCCGGACATCCTGGGGTAGGCCCGAATCCACATACATCCGGAGGACGAGTGGTTTGCCGTCGATCTCGCGGATACCGTCACGGTCGGTATCGGTGTAGCCGAGTTCGTCGAATGCGGTGCCGGCGGCCGTGTGGTCGGTCGGCGTGGAGTTACCGGGGTTCGCGAAGGGCGCGTCGGGATGGGGATAGCCCTGGGTCGCGGTCCGCCCCTGGCCGAGCGCCACCACATCGAGCATCTGTTCCTTGTCGACCGCATCCGACAGGGCACGCCGGAACTTCGGCGTATCCAGCGGTTTCCGCAGGAAGTTCATTTTGATCTCGGGAAAGCTCAGTGCCTGCGTCGTCAGCGAGTCGAGGTTGCCCGACTGTTCGAACTGTGCGACGAGTTCGGGGCTGAGTGTGCGGGTGGTCGCATCGATCTCCCCGGACTGCAGCGCAGTGAACGTCGCCGATTGATCGGTGATCACCGGCATCTTGATGGTATCGACCGTGGGTTTTCCGGCGAAGTATTTCTCGTTCGCGGTCAGGGTGTAACCCTCGGTGGGGCTGTAGGCCGTCAACTGGTAAGGGCCGGTGCCGATCGGCAGGTCCTGCACCGTTTTCGCTTCGGCCGGGTCGATATCGGCCCAGATGTGTTTCGCCACGATGGGGAGGTCGGCGAGGGTGACGCGGGCCAGTGAGGGGCAGGCGTCGCGGCATTCGAAACGCACGGTGTCGTCGTCGACCTGCACCACGCGGTCGACGTACGGGGTGTCGTTGACGTGGTGTGTATAGCGGCCGGTGGGTGCGTTGTGCATGTACTGGAACGAGAAGACGACGTCTTGCGGCGTGAACCGCTCGCCGTCCTGCCAGGTGACGTCTGTTCGCAGGTCGGCTTCCCAGATGTCCGGGTCGAGCTGGCGCACCTCGGTGGCGAGCCACGGTTGGGGGTCGTCGACATAGGGCGACGGTGCCAGCAGCTTGTCGTAGACGAGTTCGACGAGTTGGTCGCTCGCCCCGGCAAACAGGTTGATGGGACCGGTGTCCTTGTCGAGCGCGATGGTGAGCTGCTCGGCGGTGGCGGGACCGCTCAGTTCGCCGAACGTCGCGGCTCCGGAGCCGGAGTCCGTGCTGCCGGTGCAGCCACTCAGGGCGATCGCAAGCACGACCGCGGCGCCGGCACCGGTGCGGGCACGGCTCGGACGGTTGATCATGGATCCTCAATTCGGGAGGTCAAGGACGGCCGGGGCGTCGGCGGTGGGGGCGCCGTCACTCTGGCAGTGAGTGGAGGTTAGCCTAACCTCATGTCCATTGTGAAGCTGTTGCGGTTCAGAATTTCGATACCGCCGCCGCGCAAGCGTTGTGGCCGCCCTGTGATGCTAGGTTAGCCTAACCTTGATAGCTCGTGCTGTTCCGTTACCGGTGAAGGAGTCTCGATGCCCCCGGTTCTGCAACTCGTCCAACGTCGCGCCTCACCATCGGAAGACACGACTCACACCGCCGTTCGCGATGTGTACGACCTCGACGGCATCGATCTCGACGCCTACGCCGGCATCATGGTCAGCGGTGCCTGCGATCAGCGTTTTCTCGCCGCGCGCACCGACCGGCTCTCGGCCTGGGTGCGCGCCGGTGGACGGATTCTCGTCAACGGCCATCCGCTGGAGCGGTTCGTCGAGAACATGCCCGAGTACCGCAAGCTCGACTTCCACACGACCCGCGACCTGTGGCTCACCGAGACGGGATCGCACCCGATCTGGGACGGCGTCGACCGCCGCGACACACTCTTCAACACCGGCGTGCCCGGTACGCACTCGTTCGAAGATCTCCAGCGTATCGGCGTCGCGGGGTTCTATGCCCACGCGTATTTCGTCGACCTGCCCGAAGGGGCCGTCGTGATCACCGGGATCGGTCCGGGGCGATTGCCCGTCGACGTGGCCTATCCCCTCGGAACCGGCGAAGTGATCCTGCATCTCGGCAACGACCTGACGGCGTTCTCCCGCCCCGGCACCTCCGCCGCCGATCTCGGCGAGCGCACACTCACCTACCTCGAGGGCGCTGCGGCGCTACAGGAGATGGCCCGATGACCCGCGTCGCCTTCGTCCACACCGGCAGCTTCTTCCACCTCGCGGACCTGCGCGATCCCGCCGTCCGCGCCATGGACCCGGTCGATGTCTACGCGCCGGATCTGGAACCCGGCGGACTCGACGGGTTCGACGCCGTCTACGTCGCGGCCAGACTGCATCCGGGGGTCCTGGCGCGTATCGCGCCGATCCTCGTCGGCTTCCTCGATACACCCGGCGCGCGGATGTACATCGACGGCGAGAACACCGTCGGCGACTGGCTGCCGGGCACCGCCGAAACGCGTCGCGGCACGAACTTCTGGGCCTGGCGGATCGGCGAGGACGTCGGACGCCGCTCGGTCAACCGGGAGCACCCGTTCTGGGACGGGCTCGCCGACGATGCTGTGCACTGGCATTATCACGGTGTACTCACCCACCCCGCGACGGCCGTGCCGCTCGTCCGGCTCGAAGAGCTGGACCGTGCGGAGACCGAGTCCGAAGATCCCTGGGGTACCCCGTACCGGGCCATCCCCGGGCACAGCAACACGCTGATGTACTACGACGCCGGCACTTTCACCGCAGAGGTGGTCGTCAGCACTATGGACGCCTCCTATCACCACGGCTCGGGTTTCATGCCGGGCGCTACGCAGCTGATGTACCGGATGATGCACTGGCTGCGGGGCGCGCACGCCGTACCCCGGGCGATGGTGGAGGCACGCTGAAGCCGGCTCGGTGTGGAAGACGCACAGTGGCGGCGGTTCGATCAACTGCGAGCAGAGGGGGCGGCCCGCGCAGTCCGCGGGCTGTGCCACACCGCGTGGACACCGTTCGGGCCGGCGCCGCGGTCTGTCGCGATGATCAGTGCGGCACAACCGAGACCGGACAGGACGAGGCTCGATCCGAACAGCGCCGGGTAGCCGAGGAGTTCGCCGACTGTTCCCGCCGCGAATCCGGCGACCCCCTGGACGGTGACGACCGCACACGCCAACAGGGTGTAGTCGCTGCCGGCGTGATCACGGTCCGAGGCGTCCATCATGAGGGTGAACACCGCGACGGTCGCGGCGCCGCCGAGAATATGTTCGGCCAGGCTCGCGGTGACGATCAGCCCGAAACCGCCGATGCCCAACGATGCGAGCAGATACAGGACCAGACTCGCGGTCTGGGTGATACCGCCGATCAGCAGCGCGTGGCGGCGGCCGTATCGAAAGCACAGCCAGCCGCCCAGCGCCGCGCCCGCGAGCGCGCCCGCCGACGACAGGACGCCCTTCACCAGGGCTATCTGGCCGAGGGTGAGTCCGGCGTCGGACATGAACGGGCCGACCATTGCCGAGCCCATCGAATCCCCGAATTTGAAACCGCCGATGAGCAGGATGAACGCCAGCATTCCCGGTCGCCGTAGCCGCTGCCACCAGCTGGTTGTCAGCGTGGCCGGCCGGGATGAGGATGCCTTCTGCTCGGGAGGCGTTGCGGACCTGGGTAACCACCACACCGGAATCGTGGTCAGCAGTAGCAGGATCGCCATGGCGGCGAACAGGCTGCGCCAGCCCGCGAGCGCGAACAGCCAGAGCAGCGCACCGCCGCCGACGATCATGCCGATCCGGTAGGCGCCGACCTGGATGCCGTTCCCCAGGCCGCGTTCCCGCGGGCCCAGCAGTTGTACGGCCAGTCCGTCGGTGGCGATGTCCTGGGTCGCCGATACCGCGTTCACCACGGCGATTCCGATGAGCAGCCAGCGCAATGACGAGGACAGGTCCAGACAGGCGAGCCCGAACACGATTGCGGAGCTGGTGAGTTGCAGTGACAGCAGCCATTTCCGCCGGGTGCCGTACCGGTCGACGTAGGGCGCCCACAGGAATTTCAATGCCCACGGCGCGAACAGGACTCCGGTGGCACTGATCTCGATCAGCGAGAATCCGGATTCGCGGAGCACCACCGGAAGCGCCTGCGTGAAGAAGCCGTACGGCAGGCCCTGGGCGAAGTAGAGGCCGGCCAGCAGAACCAGGGTCCCGGCGGAGATCGTGCCGGGTCGAGCGATGGTTCGCATACGGTCATCCTGGCAGACGATCACTCGTCCACAGATCCAGCTCCACCGGCGGCCGGCCGTCGCGCTGATCCTGCCCGAACTGAGCAGCGTAATCCGCCAGTTCCTCCAGCCGGGCCCGGATACGTACCTCCGCCTCCGGTCCGGACGACGCCTCCAGTTCGGTGTGGAGGGTGTGCGACGCTTCGTCACCGAACAGCTCGATGATGCGGGCCAGGCTCGGCCGCAGCTGTTCGGTGATCTCCTGTTCACGCCGGACCGCGATTTCCGAGGGGGTGGCGCCGGTCCGCGCCCTCTCGTCCACCGGAGATCCGCGCAACAGGCGCAGTACTTGCCGCAGCCAGGCTGTCGCCATCAGGTCCGTGCGCTGTGGCGCCAGCCAGATCGTTGTTGTCGGCCAGTCGACGAGGCAACGCCGGAGGTGCGGCCGCCGCCGGTCGTCCTGATCTCCCGGCGAACGCTTCTCGGCCTCATCCACTTCCCGCTCGGTGAGCAGGTGGGTACGCGCCATTGCCTCGTCGAGAATTGTGCGTACTTCCCCGGTCGGCACGTCCAACGTCTCGGCCAGCTCATCGGTGGTGTGGCCGGCGAACGCCAGTACTTCTGCCTGCCAGGCCGTACGACCGGGAAAGTTGTCCGGTCGTGGCTGTAGAGAGGGATCCGCCGTGCCTTCTCGCAGGATTCCGCGGGGAGCGCGTGGCGCTTGCGGCTCGGTGTACTCGCCGCCGGTGTCGTCCAGGCCGCGCCGGAGGGCTTCGACCACCGGAATCATTGCGTCGGGGACCTCGTCGCCGGTCTGCTCGGCAGCGGCGACGAGGTCAGCGACGATGTCCCGGAAGACCTTTTCTTTTTCCCACCGGAACCGATGCATGAGCAACTCGAGCGGTTTGGAGGGCTTCACTATGTCACGGTGCATCAACGCCTGATAGAGCCGGTCGGCCTGGGTTTCCTTATCGGCGAACTGGCGATCCACCCCGGCCTGGCCGATACCGTTGATTGCACCGGCTGCCACGTACGACATATCTCCGATAAAGGATCCGCCCTCGTTGCGGCCGGCGGCCGCCCGGTTCGCCACCGCGCTGCCTTCGGATACCGTCACATCCATTCCGTGGGAGCGAACGAGCATTTCATCGAATGGTGAACTGTGCCATTGCGCGAACCAGGCGGTGAGCAGCGGACGCAATGACTCGTGATCGGCCGGGTCGTACAGAAGGTAACTTCCGACATCGGCGTACTGGTCGGGGTTCGGTTTCAGATAGGTGCCGGCGCCGGGGATGTTCGGCAGTATCTCCACGATCTCCCGGCGCGGCGGCAGCGTACCGGAGCGAGCGGTATTCACCTGGACGACATTGCCGGTGCCGAGCCGGATCACTTCTCGGGCGTAATCATCGTCGGCCACAGCTTCTTCGATCGCCGCCAGAGCGTCGTCCACCTGTTCCCACGGTTGTCTGTCCGCGGTTGCGGCGCGGTCGGCCCAGGTGGTGGCCAGTTCGCGCAGTTGCGGGTGGTCCGGGTTCGCCTCGGCGGTTTGTTGCAGCTGTGCCGCGGTCGCGCGGATGCTGTCGTAGGTGTGGCGCAGCGATCGTTCCCAATCGTCGGTGAAAGTGCGGGCGGTAGGCGCCGGGGAATAGGCGCTCACCCGGTTGTTCAAGATGCGCTGCTCCTCCACCGCGTTGCGGATGACCCCGAGGCCGTCGTTGGTCACCGTGATCCCCGCGTTCGCGAGTTCGCGAACGGCCACCGCGGGATCGCCGGCGAACAAGGCGAGCAGGCCCGGTACGATATCGCCCCCGGCGGCACGTACCAGACCTCGTGTGACCAGGTCCCGTACCGGCATCCCGTGCATCACCCGCTCGCGGGCGAGTAGATCGTCCAGAGTGCGGCGGAGTTTCGCCTCGTCGTTCGTCGACATATGTTGCCGCCACTGCGTCGGAAGCCGGATTTCGATGAGGCGTTCCCGGTATTGTTCCCATCGAATACCCCGGTCCGGCGAAATACCGCGGTGGTAATCAGCACCTCGGAACGACACCAGCGGTACCTCGAGACCCCTGTCCGAGTTCACGGAAAATGCGGCATAAAGAACCAGCCGGCGTCCGTCTCGCAGGGTCGTATGAAGGGTGGCCAGCCGCACATCGTCGGCGCCCCCTGCTACGTCCCGCACCTCGACACCGGATAGCTCGGTCAGCGCAGTCTCGCGGAGTAGCTCGACTCGGACGTCGTCGATCGCCTCGTGTCCTTCGGCCCATTCGCGGACGACACGGCCCACGACGGTCAAGATATTCTCGTCCGAAACACCGCTGTCCGCGGACTCCGAATCCATCGGCAGTCCGAGACCTTCCAAGATCTCTTGCTGCTGCACACGCTGAGTTCTGTTCAGCTCGAGCGAGTTCCCGCCGAGGCCGGAATCCAGCCCGGTCGATGTATCGAAACCCATCCGCTTCTGCATATCGTAGAAGGTGTTCTTGCTGTGATGCAGGCTTGCCAATTCGGCCCAGACGTCGGCGGGAATCGCACCGAACTCACCGCCGGCCCGTCCCAGGATCATGGCGGCAGCCAGCGGTTCGACGCCGAGCATGCTCGCCAAACCGGCGGTGGCCGGCGCATGGAGAACGCCGTTGACGATCGCCGGCTGCTTCGCTCGTGTTCCCACTCCGGGCAGATCCGCATACGCACTGCCGACGGTGGACAGCGAACGGGAGAAATGGTCGAAGAACACCTCTGCCAACTGCGCATCGGTGGCGTAGTACAGGTTGGGCCACAGAACCATCGTGAGGTGGAACTCGTCGAGCCGGCCGGTGTTCCGGAAGTCCATGTAGGTCCTCGGAGTCTTGTCACCGACCGCGAAACTGTAGTAGGCCGTCGACTCCTTCATGAACTGATTGCCTACCAGCGGGAAGTGAAACACACCGTTGTCTTCCGGTAGCGAGGTACCGTGCAACGGCCGCAAATGAACATTCAACCACTTCTTCGCCGCCACATCCTCCGGCACCAGCAGTGGCCAGGTGCCTTCCTCCACTCCCCGCCGGAACATACGCATCAGACGCTCGGCTCGTTGTAGGAGCTCGGCGCTCTGCTGCTCCGACAGCTCCATCGCTTCCCCGGGCGCAGGGTACTGCAACGGCCTACGGCCCAGGGATTTCGCGACCACCCCGAGCATTTCGGCGGTCCGATACTGGTCGGCGACGATCTTTCGCGCGGGCGGTGCTATTCCGCCCGCTGTCGCGGCTTCGTAGAGTTCGGCCAGCACTGCCCGCTGCATCTTTCTGTTGGTGGCCGCGTATCGGGTGATCATCCCGCCGCCGTGGCGGACTGCACTGCCCACCATCATGCCGATGAGCGGCCAGGGCATAAAACCGATATCGAACCCCGCCGCCAATCCCGCGCCCGCAAGGTAGCCGGCGTTCTCCACACCGGCGGTGAGCAACTTGCCGCGCACGATATTTCCGGGCGGCGGCTGCCGTGGCACATAACCCGTGCTGATCAGCCGGCGCATATGTTTGTCGATTTCGTCCCGAATCTGTTCCCGGCCGGCCTTTTCGTCGACGACCAGAACATACTGTTCCTGATGGATCCACCGACCACGGACGATCTCACCGGCGGGTAGATCCGCGGTGCGCAACTGGACAGTGGGTCCCATCGTCCAGAAGACCCGGTTGTAGAGCCACGACCAGGCGAATACGGTGTCCTTCACCGGATGAAGTGCGCGGGCCGGGTCCGGTTCCACCAATCCATCGAGGTCGTGCCAGAGCGCGGTCACCGGTGGCAGATCGGTCCATGAAGTACGCGCCCTGGAGATGGTGCCGAAAGGTGCGGAGATACCGTCCAGGTTCGCCTCGCGCATCCAGTCGGTCGCATAGGCCATCGCCGGGTTCGGATGCTGTGCCGGATCACAGTAACCGTCGAGCCAGTTCACCCACCGTGGTGTGAACCTCGCCAGCCGGAGGTCCTGTCCCGCCCGGAGATAGCGGAGGCGTTCCTCGGCCTCACGGCCCGATACGGTGTTCAGCCGGAGACCGTGGTCCCATCCGACCACCTCACCATCGATGATCTGTCGTGCGGTGCCGCCCACCAGTCCACGGATCCGGGCCTCGGTCTCGGTCAGGTCCGACAACCACCGCTCGGCCGCTGCCGTGTTCTCGCCGCGTGCTGCCACCGGCAGCGAATCGATATGTGCCCGGAACTCTTCTGCCCACCGCAGCTTCACACCGAGCGCGGCCTCGAGTTTGCCGACCAGCCATCTGTTGCGTGCGATCCCATCCGCCAGCAACTCGAGATCCGGAAGATCCGTGGTGAGATCCGGCCATCGCTTCTTTGCGCCGAGGCCGAGAAGACCATGGATCTCGTGCAGGTACTGGTCCGGGGCCGGGCCCTCGGTGTCGTGTTGCGGGATGGGTCGAAGGCGGCCTCCGTCCGCAGTGAAGCCGACCGCGAAAACGGCCTGGATGTCGTGATGGGCCTCGGATATCTCTTGTTCCCAGAGCTCGCGGGTGCGGACTCGGGGTGTGTACTGCGCCGTATCTCGTGTGCCGGAAAGATTCTTCGGTGCGGTCTCGGGCTGTGGAAGATCGGTATCGAAGATGACGGCGACACCATCGGCGGGCGTTGTCGCCATCAAGCTGTGCGCTCGTTCACCGTTGTCGACCACGAAGACCACGGTGTCGACCTCGCTGTCCGGATCTTCGAGGAGGTCGAGTATCTGCGCGATGGCCGAGCCGTCGGCGGCAGCGGCGCCGAGCTCCGAGGCGGGAATCCTGGCGAATGGCGTATGGAAACTGTTTTCCAGTTCTGCCCAGGTGACGGCCAGGTCGTTCGGAACGGTCGCATTGTCGTAGCCGACCGCCCAGGTGGTACGGACGGTTTGTACCAGACACTTGCGTACGTGCTCGGGTACTGAGCTGGTGCTCCGCCGGGCCGGTTCGGGCAGCTTTCCGGTACCGGTTTCGGCAACGACTGGTGCGGTATCGGTATCGACGGGACCCTTCGCCGCCTGTGCTTCCTGCGCGTACGCGCGTAGTGTCTGCTGCCGTTCGGTGGCGGCTCGCACAGTCTCCGATGAGTGGGTGATATCCATGGCCAGCACTTCGCCGGGGAAAGCCTCGATCATGGCCGCCCGCTCGTTCTCGGTCAGCCGGGTATGCCACCATGCGGCGAGGTCGGTACCTGGCGGCTGCACGGCCGGTGTGGTGAGCCATTCGGGCGTCGATTCCGCACCGAGCTTCAGCATCGCCTTCGCCCAGAGCAGACGCCGGTCGATGAGATACGCCTCGACCGATATATCCGTTCCGACCAGCCGGCGGACCGCCGCCGCCAACTCGGTCTCTTCCGGACGGAAGATCAGATCCAGGATGAGCTTGCCGGTTTCGAGCGAGATTCCGTGTTGTGCGACGGCGGGGTCGATATGGCGCGCGAAAACGACCTGTGCGAGAACGTCGCTGAGCAGATACGCCCAGTACTGGCCTAAATAGGTCCCGAACTCGCCTGACTGGGCGAACAGGTGCCGGAACCATTGGGAAGGATAGGGATTCCCGAACTCGCGGAAGTTGAGACCATATTTTTCGAGCGCGTTGTTCTGGATCTGTTCCACGATGTCGGTGGCATTCGTGCCTACCGGGACTTTCGGTACCTGTTCGGGAGTAACCGTGGTCCACGCCAGATCGATGACTACACCGGAGAGTCCGACAATAGTGGGGATGCCCAGGTATGCCTTCAGCGACTCCTCCAGCTTTGCCAGTTCTTCCGTCGGCATCGGCTTGTTCGTCTCGTGATGCCTCGCATACCGGGGGAGTACATCCGGGTGCTTCCATAGCTGCTCGACCACTTTGGCCACGAACTCGAGCCAGCCGAGCACCACGTGACGATCGGCCGGTTCATAGGTGCCTTCGCTCAACAGAAAATGCAAGGCATGTCCGAACTCGTGGAACAGGGACCGCACCTCGTACGGAGACAGCAATGTGGGCTTGCCGTCCGGCGGCTTCTCGACGTTGATGTGCACAGCGATCAGTGGAAGCTGTCCACCCGGTGTGTATTTGGTCCGGAGCGGATCGGTCCATCCGCCACCGTTCTTGCCTTCCCGCCCATAGGGATCGAAATAGAAATGGTTGAGCGAGGTGCCGTGCTTGTCTGTGATCGCGAATACCCGGACATCCTCGTGCCAGACCGGTGGCTTATTCGCTGCGTCGACTTCTTCGATGGTCAGCCCGAACAGGTCTCTCGCGACACTGAACACGCCATCCACGAGTATTCGATCTAGCTCGAAATACTCACGCATGCGCTGAATATCGACTCCGACTCTTTGCTCGATCAGAGTGTTGAGGGCCCGCTGCCGGAGGTGCGGCTCGATCTCGTCTACTCCGATGGCCGCGGCGAGAATCGGAAGATCGATCCTGGCGGCGTGGGCAGCCGGCGAGGCGATATCGGCGACAACCTTCTCGATGGTGTCCACCGAATCGACGATCCCGCCCGACACAATCAAGTCGGCGTGGTGCTTGTGACCGGTCATTCGGGCACGCAGAGCAAAATTTTCGGCTTGGGCGAGTACATTCAGCGAATTGTCGTGCTCACCACCGACGGCCATCATCGCAGTCTTCTCGTAGAGCCCGCGGATCGTTTCCGGGTGTCTCAGAAGCTGCCACGGAAGCCAGATCGAGCTGATCTGGTCAGGTTTGGGTGCGGCATACCCCCCAGCGGCGCCGGCACGCGTGCGGGCGCTGTTGATCTGGTCAGCAGTCAGCCCTGTCAGCTTCCCGGGGTCGTCCACCCGGAAATCGAACTTCTCGAGCGCTTTCTCCTGATTGTCCTTGTACGTTGCCTGCAGATCCGCCACCGTGGCATTGATCGCGGCGAGAACTCTCCTGTCCTGATCGGAGGTCAGATAGGCGCCCGCGCGGGCGAAGGCCCGATACTTCCGCTCCAGATACGCGCGGTCTCGCTCGCCCAGTGGAAGATCACCGCGGTGTTCATGAAGGTAGGCGAAGATCGCGGCCAAGCCAGGAGCGGTGAGGACCCGGCTTGTATGAGCTGCCTTCAGCTCGGCGATCCGGGGCTCCAGTTGCGCGGTGGCGGCGTCCCGAGCCACCGCGGCCTTCTGACTGAACAGCCGCTTCACCTGATCCAGCGGCCGCCCCGATTCGATGAACGGCCGCAGGGCGTCCTCGGCAGGGCCGGCGGAAATGGCTTCGATGGCTTTCCACTGCAGGTCCATCGCGTATTCGAATACGGGCAGGAAGTGCTCCGCTTCCATCCGATCGAGAGCCGGGGTCGCAGTGGGGTTCAGTACCTCCGCATACACCGGATTCGTCGCGGGGTCGAGCCCCTCGATCGAGTCGGAAGCACGACCTGCGTGGCCTTGGCCGTCGCTGCTGGAACGAGCCGCGCCCCCAATCTCTCTGGGGCCGCCGCCGCCGTCCATGTGGAGGGGACCCCATGGGGTGGGGTTGCGGCGCCCAGCGTGTAGCCGGAACGGGTTGTCCAGTGCGTCGTCGGCGTTGGGGAGGGCAGTGCCGGGGCTTTGTGCGATCTGGTGTCCGGCTGGGTGTGTCGGTTTTTCTAGCGCAGCCGCGGCGCTCGGGCCCTGAATGCTCTTTCGGCTGGATGATCCTATTGCGCTCCTGTCATTGGACAGGTCCAGTGCCCGCTGTGGGGCGGGCCGGTCGACGCGGCCGAGCCGGGTGCCGGGGGAGAACATTTCTTCCCCGTCGGTGCCGGGAAGCGTTTCAGGGCGGCCACGCTCGTCGTAGATGATGGCGTGCACGATCGGGTCGAAATCTTCGGCATCCTGCAATTCGGCGAGGCGCCGGTACGCACGCTCGCCCAGGAGCTCGACTTCCTCCGACGTGCCCTCGGGCGTGGGACGCAGTTCGTGCAGCCAGAACCCGTTTTCGTTACGGCGGTCGATCAGGATGGTGAAGACGTGTCCGTCGATATGTTCGGCCCGCGCGTTGGATGGTCGAACCGCGATCAGCGCGAGAGTGGACGAATCGTCGGTATCGGCAATGCGCGTGACGAACTGATCCAGGGTCCCCTCGATCCATTGTCCGCGGGCATACTGGGCGAGTTCTTTCGGATGGAAACCGGTTCGCGCCAGAATTGCTTCGGTATCCGCGTCGGGCATTGTGACCGGAGCCAGGGGGTAAAAGTTATAGATGAACTCCAGCTCGCTGAGCCCGCCTTCCGCGGGTATCGACGAATATGTGGCCGCGGGGGATGATTCGAGGTGTGCGTTCACCTGCGCACCTACGGTTCCGACTCGAACCGCGCGGTCGAGGCCGATGCGCAGCAGTTCGTACGCGACGCCCAATCCCAGCCGGCGCATGCGCACCTCAACGTCAGGAAGTGTTCGGCGCCATTGCTGAAGGTCGGCGACTGGCACGTTGCCTAGATCGTTTACGTGTTCGTAGGCGGGTTCCGGCTCGAGTAAGGGCGTGTTCAGCCAGTCAGCGGCCAAGGCATACAGTTCGGCGGCCGCGTTCTCATCGAAAACGGTGCGCAGTACCGCGTGGAGACTCCTGCGTGCCCACGCCGAGAATTCTTCGGAGTCCGGCAGGTCGTTCATCCGGGCGCTCGGAGCTGCGGTGGGCAGTTCGGTGGTGATCGTTTCGGCGGTCGTCATCCAGTCCGTCAGCCGGCTCGCCCGCGCCGGCTTCGGCAACGCTCGGGTGCTGTCGAGAGCTTTCTCCACCGCCCGGCGTAGCTGGTCGAGGTCGCGGAATGTCGAACGCGAACCGAGTCCGCGTGGTGTGAGGTGCGCGAACTGCCGAGCCATCAGATCGGCCATATCGCCGCTGTGTCCAGGTTCGGATATCACCCATCCAGCGGTGGGGGTCCGGGCCGATTGCTCGCGGAATTCGACGGGGACGACAACCTCACCCAGCCAACCGGCGTCGATGGGGACCAGCTGCCGATCCGGAAGCGGCGTGGTAGCGAGGACTGCCGCCGCATTCGAGATTCCGGCGAACGCCAGCTCGGCAGCGATCACAAGCGGTTCCGGACGCAGGAGAGACCATCTGTCTTGCAGGATATTCGATAGCGATGAATCGAGTGGTCTCAGCCAGTCCGACAGACTCTCCCGCTCGAGAGAGGTACGCCGATTCTTGACGTAGCCGTCCAGCAAGCGCAGGCCGAGAACCTTCCGGAACGCCGTTCGGTATTCCCGTTCCACCTCCTCACGATCGAGGGGAAAGAATTGCACGCCGGACGGGCCGGTGCCGATTTCGGTGTATCGCACACGCCATCCGCTCCACAATGCGGCCGCCAGGGACTTGTCGACGGCGGTTGCAGACTCGAGTGCCCGCATATGCCCCCCGGCTGGGGCGACGACCAAAAGTTCGGGTGCTTCACCCTCTTCCGGGGTGAATCGTGCGACTTGGGGGGTGACACACTTGCCGTCCCGGCGGGCGAGCTCCTGGGTGAGCAGTAGCTCGCCGGCAGGTGCCAGGAATCGGGTCAAGGCACGTTCGTGCCGCACGATTACGGTGTCGAGCCGAGTCAAGGCGTCGACTCGTTCGCCGATTTCGGCACGCTGTGCGAGTAGCGGCTCGGCGAGGGCAATCCGGCCGGCGAGTGTATCCCGATGCAAGCGAGCCAATGACGCGTCGATGCCGAGAATCTCGGTTCTGCCGAGCCGGATGTGCGGGTGAATCACCGCACGCCACGCGGCGGGCGTGTGGTCGTGGGGCAGATCGAGGTCCAGCTGTTCCCATGCGACGGTGCGTTGGCGTGCCAGCTGTTGTATGTATGCCGGCGTCGGCTGGAGCGGCTCACCGGACTGATCGAAGAGGACTGCTTGCCAGGTGGTATCGAATCCAGCGAAGTACTGGGAGAAAGGTACGGCGGTACCGCGGTGCGGATCGACCAGGGTCGGCGTCCGGTCGCGCAGATGTACTTCGAAGTCGACCGTGGCGTGCCGCCGGTGCTCGGTCAGCCGCATCCAGCCTCCGGGCTCCAGCTGTTGCAGTGCGGTGTTCAGTGCTGCACGGTCCGGATATGTGACCGGCTCGCCTGCACGAATATCGGCGGGGCCGAGCGGCCCCGTGGTGCGGTGTTGGATGGATTGTGCAGCCACTACGGCGACGGCGACGGGTTCTCGCATCGTGTGTTCGTATGAGCGGCCGGACACCGCATCGGTGGCCTCGCAGTGAATCGTCCGGACTCCCATTTCACCGGAACTGGTGATCGTCAACTGCATCGACGTTGCCACGGCCACGTCGTCACCGACGTGATACAGCCCGGCCACGCCCGTCAGCCACTCCACTATCTGCTGCCCGGCAGGGCGCGCTGCGCCGGGGCGGTCGATCGCCTCGATGTTCTTCGTGATGAGCTCGGCGATCTTTCCGGGATCTGTACCTGTCGGCACCGCGATCGAGTGACGGATCACCGGTGCGATGGTCTCGTCATAGCTCACCTCGAATTCGCTGATCAACGTCGAAGCTTTTGCGACGAAACGAAGTTCGGGTCCGAATCCGCTGCGCGACGCGCGCCCTCCGATCTCGATCTGCCCTCGTGCATCATCGGGCTGCTTCGCGTCGTCGGCACGCTGGACTTCTGCCATGTGGAGCACCAGGTTCCGGAGCTGGCTGTAGCCCGGCAGGTCCGGAAGACCCGCGAGACCGGCGAGTAGATTGTGGAACGCTCCTGGCTCGGCTCCGCCGTCGGTATCTTCCTTGCGCCACGTCGTTGCGACGATTGCGGTGCCGTCGGCGCCCAGCTCGGCGCGCGCGGACCGGCCGGAGGCAAAGGACATGTGGAACACTCGAGGCTCGTCGGGTCTCGTCTCTTCGACGGTTATGCCGACTTCGGCCGGGGCGCCGTGTACGAGTTCGGATGCGAACCCCCGCATCGCTCTCACCGCGTCGGCCGACGGCCGTTCGTGCCCGCGGGGCACATTGTTTGCGTCGTCGCCTCTGTCGAGTGCTGTCTCGGCCTCGAAAACGTTGTCCTGGGGTGAATTCGGCTCGGTGTCCAGTGCACTGCCGGGGTCGACCCGGGCATTCCCAGCGCCTTTGTGCTGCGCTCCGGCCTCGACTACCGCATCTGGCGCCTTCTGCTGTCGTGTGTCCTCATGTCCGTGGTCTCCGGTTTCACCGATCCGGTCGCGGCCCTGACGCGCGCCGGGGTGTGAGGTCTGCTTCCAGGTATCGGTGCTCCAGGTTGTCCGATCGATCGGGTGGTGCGCGCGAACGAGGTGAGCACCGTGCGGGCCCTCGGTCAGGTAGCTGTTGGCGAAGAAGCGTTTGCCTTCCCGGTTGTGGTGCGCGAGCCGGTAATGGGCCTGTACGCCGCGGTAGAGGTCCGTGCGAGGGGTGCCGTCGTGGTCGCGGACGATGGTTCCGTCGGTGTTGCGTCGGAGTTCGTGGAGCAGGAAGCTGCCGTCGTCGTCGGTGGTAAGGGTGACGACATGTGCATCGACGGTGAAGAGGCTGTCGGTGGTGTTCCGGTTCTGGTCGGTGTAGTCGATCGTGAGAAGTACGAGTGATGTCGGGTCGTCGGGGTTTTCGATCCGGTCGGCGAGGTCGTTGACGGTCGGAATTCCGGCATCGTGGTCTCCGTGTTCGGCATATTCGACGTATGCACTGTTGGCGTACTGAGCGAATTCGCGTGGGTGGAATCCGATTTGACGGATGAGCGCGGAGGTGTCTGCGTCGGGGGCGTCGATCGGGCTGTGGGTGTCGAGGTATTCCTCGGTGGCATCGTCGATGTTCCTTCCGGGGAATTCCCGTTCGAAATGCTGTTTGGCAAAGTGTTTGCGGGCGAATTCCAATTCACTGAGTCCGCATTCGTCGATCCCCGTCGCGCCGAGAACGATATCGAGATCCGCGAGTACCGGATCGCGATCCTCGGTACGCGATAGGTCTGGTCCGGGACGAATTCTCTTGTCGGACCGGGGGCTGTCACGTCCGGTGTCCGGCGGCAGTACGGGCGCCGCCTCGCGCACGGCGTCGGCAGCGGGCGTGGTTGCGGCGGGAACCGGCGCCTCCCGCGCATAGGTGAGTCGTGTCCGCTGCCGCTCGGTGGCGGCGTGCACCGTCTCCTGGGTATGGGCGATACCCATGCCCAGCACTTCACCGGGGAAGGCCGCGACCATTGCTGTCCGCTCGTTCTCGGTCAGCTCGGTGTTCCACCACGAGGCGAGGTCGGTTTCCGGCGGGCGAAGGGCGGGTGTGGTGAGCCATTCGGGGGTGGCCTGCGGATCGAGCTTGACCAGCGCATCCGCCCAGAGCAGACCTTCGGCGATGAGGAACTGTTCGACCGAGGGATCCGATCCGACCAGTTGGCGTACCACGCCGGCCAGATCGGTCTCTTCGGGATGGAAAATCTTCTCCTGCAGTATTTTCCCGGTTTCGCGGGAGATTCCGTGCTGCGCGAGGGCAGGGTCGATGTAGCGGGCGAATACGATCTGGGCGAGTACATCGCTGAGCAGATACGCCGAGTACTGGCCGAAGTAGGTTCCGAACCCGCCCATCTGGCCGAACAGGTGGCGGAACCACTGAGACGGGTAGAGGTTGCCGATCTCGGGGAGGTGGATACCCGCCTCGATGAGCGCATCCTTTTCGAACTGTGCGACGACATCACGAGCATGCGCGCCGACCGGAACCGGCGGGATCTGTTCGGGAGAAAGCGAACTCCATGCCTTGTCGATATAGGCACCTGTCAGGCGGAAAACGGTGGTGGTACCACGGTAGGCCGAGTGCCATTCCGCGAGTTTCGCCACGTCCTCGGCCGGCATCGGTTCCCCGGTCTCGTGATGCACCGCGAACCGGGAAAGCACCTCCGGGTGTTTCCAGAGTTGCTGGAACACCTTGGCCACGAACTCGACCCAGCCGAACACCACATGCCGTTCGGCCGGCTCATAGGTGCCCTCGCCCAGCAATGTATTCAGGGCATGCCCGAACTCGTGGAACAAGGTGCTCACTTCGTGCGGAGTCAGCTTGGTCGGCGCACCGGATACCGGCTGCTCGAGGTTCAGGTGCACACCCGAGAGCGGAGGCTGGTCGTCCTGCGTGTGCTTCAACCGGATCGGATCGGTCCACTCACCACCGTTCTTGCCCTCCCGCGAGTACGGATCGAAGTAGAAGTCGGTGCGGTGGATTCCCTTTTCGTCGGTGACAGCGAACACGCGGACGTCCTCGTGCCAGACGGGGGGCTTTTCGGCCGCGCCGAACTCGGTGACGGTCAGTCCGAACAGTTCTTTCGCCAGCCGGAATACACCGTCCTCGAGAACGCGATCGAGCTCGAAGAACTCTCGCACGCGCTGGGTATCGATGCCGACCCGTTGCTGCATCAGAACCTCGAAAGCCCGCTGCCGGTTCCACGGTTGGATCGTGTCTGCCCCGATGGCCGCCGCGAGAAGTGGGAGCTCGACTCTGGCGGCGGTGGCCGCCGCAGGTGCGATCCGGCCGAGAATCTTGTCGATGGTTTCCACCGAATCGAAGATCCCGCCGGACAGTACATAGTCGGCATGGTTCTCGTGGCCGGTCATCCGGGCCCGCCGGGCCAGGTTCGCCACCTGGTCCAGAACATTCGCCGAATTGTCGTATGCACCGCCGACTGCCAAGGCCGCGACCTCGTCGTAGAGCCGCCGCCCGAGCTCGGGGTTTGTGAAATAGGCGAGATACGGATGCCAGATGGAGCTGGCCCCATTGGGTTTCGGCAGGAGATATCCGCCGGATGTACCGGCTCGCGCTCGCGCACTCTCGATCTGTTCCGGTGTCAGACCGTTCAGCTCGCCGGCGTCGGTCACGCGAAACACGAAGTCTTTTGCCGCGTTCTCCTGGTTGTCCTTGTACACGGTCCGCAGATCGGACACTTTACTGTTGATCTCGGCCAGGGCCCGCCGGTCTCCGTCGGTGGGCAGATACGCCCCCGCGTGCACGAAGGCCTGGTATTTACGCTCCAGATAGCTGCGGTCGCGTTCCTTCAGATCGAGATCGTTACGGTTTTCGTGAAGGTAGGCGAAGATCTTCGCCAGGCCTGGATCGCCGAGCACCCGGCTCTTATGGGCGGCCTTCAACTCGGCGATTGCCGGTTCCAGCCGGGCCGTCGCGGTATCGCGGTCCACCGCGGCCTTCTCGCTGAACAGTTGATTCACCGCGCCCAATAACCGCCCCGAATCGATGAACGGGTGCAGGGTATTCTTCACGGTCCACGTGGACTGATTCGCGACAATGGTGTCGATGGCCACCGACTGAACGCGCATCGCGTGTACGAACGCCGGCAGGAAGTGCTCGGCCTCGAACCGATCGAAAGCCGGCGATGTAGTGGGACTCAGTAGTGCGGCGATCACCGGATTGGTGGCAGAATCGATACTGCCGGGCGGGTGGTTATCGGGGTTGTCGCTACTGGGTTCGTACGCCATCGGGCTGCCGGAATCAGGCTCGGCGCCCGGGCGTTCGTTCTCCCGGCCCGCCGATTCCGGTCGTGGTGTCCGATCGAGTGACACCAGAGTCGTTTCGGTATCGCTCGCAGTGTCCGAAGGCCGGTCGACCGGTGCCTGACCGGCCTTGGCGCGCCACGGCGTTGCCACGGGCGCCTTCGGCTGCATGGGTGGTCCGATGGTGGAGTTCACCGCGGCCGCGAGTACCGGGTTGAAATCCGAGGGCGGGCGGCGCACCTGCGCCGCCTGTTCGTAGGCGTAGGCCATCGCCAGCAGCGAACCCTCCGAGAACGCGGTGCCGAACAGGGTCATACCGTAGGGATGATTGTTGACGGGGTCGTATCCGATCGGCACGGCGACCGCCGGGTACCCGGCTTGCGGGGCCCACGCAGCCGAATTGTGCTGGGGGGCCAGCACAGCATCCAGCTTGTGCGCGATGAGTGTGGAGTCGATCGTGGTTCGGAAGGCCGGCACCTGATGATCGTGCAGAGCCATGTACTTCGCGTATGTCGCAGGGTCACTCAGATCGGTCGCTGCTGCCTTCGTGAGCTGTGGCTGGCCGTGCGGTATCGCTCCTGCGTCCGCGTGCTCGTTGTTGAACTGGATCAGTTCGCCTAATGTCCGAATCGGCGCATCTGCCCGGTGCCGGGCGAGGAAGCTCTCCAGTAGTGACTTGAATTCGTACGTGAAAGTGGTGTCGATGCCGAGGTCGGCGACAGTGACCGGCACAAGGGTCGCGCCCTGTGCCTGCAGCACGGCCTGTGCTTCGGCGAACAGGGCGAGAGCAGTGGCGGCCGACGAGGTTCGGTAAACGCCCCCGGGCGCGGTAACCACTATCCCTATGCGCTTGCCCCGTAAGGCATCCGTGCTCAGCTGGGCCGAATAATCGATATCGGCGACGGCGGCACCGGCTTCGGTCGCCGGATCCTCGGGGTCTACGCCGGCGAGCACGGTCAGCAAGGCGGCCGCATCGGAGACCGTGCGCGCGAGCGGACCCGCGGTGTCCTGTCCGGTCGTGAAGGAAACGAGACCGGTGCGGCTCACCAAGCCAACCGTTGGCTTGACACCGACTGCGGAGTTGTGCACCGCCGGTTCGATAATGGAGCCGCCCGTCTCAGCGCCCACCGCGATCGCTGCGAGCCCCGCCGCGACCGCGACAGCCGAGCCGCTGCTCGAGCCGGATGGCTCTACGCTGGGAGCGTAGGCATTCACCACCTGCCCGCCGAGCGCGCTGTAACCGTTCGGTGGCCACTCGGCCAGGAAGTTGCCGAGTTCCGACATATTCGTCTTTCCGAGGATCACCGCCCCCGCTTCGCGTAGCCGGGACACCAGGAACGCATCCTGAACCGGATAGGAATCGCGCAGTGCCAGTGCACCTGCCGTTGTCGGCATACCTTCGACATCGGCAGTGTCTTTGAGTACAACCGGTACACCGTGCAGTGGCCCGCGCACCCGGCCCGCGGCTCGTTCAGCGTCCAACCGTGCAGCGTCGCGCAACGCGTCCGGGTTCAACGCCCGGATGGCGTTGAGCCGAGGTCCGGACCTGTCCAGGGTCTCGATTCGACGTAGGTATTCCTCGACCACGGCGACCGAACTCGTTCGCCCGTCCTCCATCGCCTGCCGCAGCGTGGCCACGTCGGTGCTCTCCAAGTCGAGAACGAACGAGCCCTGTTCGGTCGTTCGCCCGGGGACGTCCTGCCGGAAGTCCATGAGCTGCTGGGCCAGTCGCTGTAGCGCGGCGGCCGCTTCGGACGCTCGATCGCCGAATTCGCCCTGTCCGGTGTGCGCTATCACTGCTGCCCCGATGCGGGCGCGGTCGGATTCGTCGAGCGTACCCAGCGCGCGAGCCCAGTCCAGTCCGGTGGTGAGTGTCAGCGGCGCGGCTCCTGGGCCGAGGTGCTGCGCGGCCGCGGTGCCGAATTCCGCGGCCCAGTGGCCGATCGTGCCTGCTCGAATGGCACCGAGTGTTGCGGTTTTGCCATCCGCCAGGAGCTCGGATACGTGTGCACGTGCCCGGTCGAGGATCGTGGCAACGGCCTCGTCCGCCCGGTCGCCCCGGCCGAGCGCGGCTTCCACCACCGAGCGGATATCGCGCGTGAATACCTCGGGGAAAATCGCTCCCAGCAGATTGAACTCCGATATCACCGCGCCTGGAACGTATTGCGCCGCGATATCGCCCTGACGGGAAAGCTCCACCAGGTTTCTGATCTCGAGCAGCATCGCGACGGTGAGGTTGTCGATCGGGGTGGGTTCGGCGGGATCGCGGCGCAGCCCGTCCCGTAGGTAGGTGGCCGCCGGTATATCGACCGAGACGTTGGCGATGGGGCCCACCGCCGGTGCGTGCTGCTGGATCGTGGCCGCCACCCGACGGGAGTGGTGCGGCGGGGTGATGACGATCACAGGCAACCCGTCATCGGCGCCCGGAAGCGTGCTGAGCGCCTCCTGGAAGAACTCCGCGTTCTGCCGGGTGTTGCGCGCGTCGCGATCGACGATGATCCGGTCGGAGACGTTCGAGTCCTGCCACAGGCCGTGCTGCTGCGCGTACTGCTGGAAAAGGACCGGCTCTTCGAGCGCGGAGCCGGGGGCCGGCGGGCGGTGACCCGAGAAAATGATCGGCAGATCCCGGTATTCGGGGTGCTCGGCCAGCCAGTCCGCGAGGAACGCCGCGGTGCCCGAATCCGGGTCGCTGGGCACCAGGATGGCTCGGTACTGCGTGTCCGGGTCGAGCACCCACTGTTCGTCGAACCGGAGGAAATCCCATATCTTCGCCAAACCGGCCAGTACCACCGTCGACGAGTCGGCGCGGCGTTTCAGTTCGGCGAGCCAGTCCGACAGGCGCCCCGCTGCGGGGCCGGGATCGGCGGCACTCGGGCCGGAATCGGCAGTATCGTCGGGAATTCTGTCATGCAGCTGCTTCAGGTCCTGCGGTAGTCGGGGGTCGTCGCCTGCGATTCGCTGCTTTCCTGGCTCGGACGAGGGTAGCTCGTGCGTAGGTTGCTCGAATCCGAGGAACGAGACTCCCGATGCTGCGAGCCATGGCGCAACCGAGCGTGAGTGCATGGCCTCGATCGCCGCAGCCACTCGGTCCGGCTCCGGGCCGAGTTCGCGATCGGTGTAATAGGCCCTGGTGGATCCACCTTCCCGACGCAGGTGCAGTGTCGAGCGGCCCGGGGCGCCGAGAACTGGTTGCACCGCCAGGACGATCGTCAATCCATCAGCGACGACCTCGAACCGTTCAGCACTCACCGAGAAGTCGGCGGTGGCCCCGGAGAACATCCGATCGACACCGAATTCACCCGGGTCGTATTCGTTTTCGAGTGGATCAATGCCTCGCCGTTCGATCAGCTGGTCGACGGTCGGCATACCCGGCGGTTTCGTGGTTCGCCAGAGGGGGCCTTGCAGTTGGTCATCGATCTCGATGCCGGCCAGGTCGATATGCCGGGTGAGGTAGTGCAACGCCTGGGCGATGAACCTCGGGTCTCCTGAAGAGGTAATCAGGAACCCGGCGCCGAAATGGAGTGTGGTAATGCGTCCGTCACGGATGTGCCAGTGCCCGAAGGCGAAGGGGAGATGGCCTGCTTCGGGGTAGGAGCTGTACAACTCTTCGTGATATCCAGGGCCGGTGCGAATCCCGTCGTGGGTGAAGAAGAAGACATCGCCCGAGGCCATCGGCGCGTCGTCACTCGTTGAGCTGTAGGGAGCTCCGCTTTCATCACACAGCAGCCCCTCGGCATCGAAGTGGAGGTACTGAAACGGGATACCGTCGGCGCTCTCGGGCGTGTAGGGACGGTGTTCGCTGTGCGCTACGGTGTGGTACTGCGGTGCCGTATCCGCGGTCGCGCCGGTGTTGTGCTGCGCGTCCGTTCTGGCCGGCGCCGCTGATTCGGACACTACGGGGTCCTGCTGCTGCGGTCGCGGTTCGGTCGGAGCGGTGACATCGCGTTGCTGTACAGGAGCTTCGGTTGAGGTGGCCCGGGTGTCGGGTTCGCCGTTCGGGCGTGGTTCGGAGTTGTCAGGTCGGCGACGGGTGCTACCGCCGCCGTCCATGTGGAGTGGTGCCCACGGGGTGGGGTTGCGGCGTCCGGCGTGGCGCCGGAATGGTCCGTCGAGAGCGTCGTCGGCGCTGGGGACGGCCGTGCCGGAACCGAGCGCTATCGACGGCTTCCGTGCGGGTTCCTCCGGGGACGGATTGTCACGGACCGGCTGGTTCGCCTGTTGCGAGGTGGGGCGTGTGGGGCGAAGTACCAGCCATCCGGGGCTCGGACCGGGTCGGCTCAGATCCAGCCACGTCTCGCCGGTGATGAGCACGCCATTATGGCGACCCTCCAGATACTTTCGACCGTTGTGCTGGACCTCGTTCATCCGAGCCAAGGTCAGGTCGATCGCCGATCGTTCGAGCGGACTGGCGGCCAGCATCGCTTCGACGTGGGCTGGGTCAGGCCCGAGCAGCTTCCGGAGGATCCACGGATGGGGTGGTCGATTCGATGCCAGTGCCTCGGCGACAAAGGGGGTGCTGGCGAGGATCGGCCTGATTCCCGCGTCGGCTGCTTGTCGGTCGCTGTTTGTGGTGAACGACCTGTCATCGGTGCCGAATGTGCCACCATGGTCGTACGGGATGGCAAGGATTATATAGCCGTCTTCGACCAGGACTTCCTCGCCGGGGCCGGGGTAGAACGGGTGATCCCGGTCGTCGATGGCGATTTTCAGCGTTCCCAGGTTGTCGCCCCGGTCGACGTTCCCGAATATGTAGTCGAGGTAGGTGAGTATGTCCTGGTCGGTTCGTGAGTATCGGTGCACCGGACGCGGGTCGCCGAGCCCTGGCACATACGTTGTCCACGATCCCTGGCCCGCCCCTGCGTCGTACAACGACGTTGCCGGAACGATCCTGGCGAGTCCGAAAATCCGTGCCCCTTGGTAGAACACCGCTTCCCGTGGTGCCTGCCGTGACGGGGGAATGTCGATCCGCGGGTTCTCACCGGAGATCGGCTTGAAGACGAACAGCTCGGGTTCGCCTCTGAATTTCGCGAGATACACCGTGCTGTTGCGGCCCCCACCGATCGGCACCATGACAACAGGGCGTTGTGCCGGTGTTGCGGGCACGGTTGAGGTCGAAGCCTGCGCCGCCGGACTCGTTGTCGTATCGGGCCAGCCGCCGCGGGTCTGCGCGAATGCTATTGCCGCGGAGTCGCTGCCAGGGCCGACGACGTAGTAGCTGGGCTCTGATGGCCCGCCCAGCTCCGAGAGGGCCGCACGGCGGCCGCCGACCGCCGCGACATCGCGTGCCAACTGGGCGCCACGTGCTTCGCTGCGATACTGCTCGCTGGAATCGGTTCGGTCGGCCGGTGTGCCGTATTCGAGCCAGGCGATCAATGCTGTCGACCCTGCATACGTCGCCGAGATCGCTTCGAAGAGTTGCCGGGCGTTTTCCAGGCCATTTGTCAGGTCCGTCGGATCCGCCGACCGGGCCGGGACATACAAATGCAGTGATTCCGCCTTGTCGGCATCGCCGTATGCCACCATTGCCCGCCCGGCAGCGGCATCGACCGACAGGATATGCACAGGCGGTTTCGGAACCATCGAATCGGCCGCCATCTTGGCGACAGCCAGGTTGTGCCGTGCATCCCTGAGATTCGCTTGTTCTCTACGTTGTGGAGCGTCGAGCTCGGCATGCCGGGAAAAGAACTCCTGGGTGCGTTTCAGCATCGCCGCCCGGCTCGCCTCGTCGAGCACCGAAGGAGGAAGCCCGTCCGCACGTGCCAACTCGGCGGGATACTTGTGGCTGATGTGCACCCGTTGCACGGGGCTCAGCGACTCCCACCAGCGGGCATTACGTGCCGCACGTTCGCGCGCATCTCGCACCGGATCATCCGCATCCCGGTGGGGCAATAGAGCTTCGATCGATGCTCCTGGCCGGAGTAGTTCCAGAGCCTCTTGTGCAGGGTCGGTGGGGTCGAGGTCGATGGCGACCGGATCTGTGCCACGCTCCTGCTCGGGTTCCCGGCCTGCAGTCGACCGGGGGTAGCCGGCTGTTCCCATCGGTCCGCGCGGGTGGTACCAGAACCCGACCTCGTCGGCGGCCGCGCGGATCAGCCGCAGATCATCGAGTGCGGCGATACCTTTCACCGCGTCCCGGACGGTCGCCGCGGCGGCGCCCGCGGCGTCGGCGACCGCGCCCCGGCTCGGCTGCGGCCTGATCTGCGCCGGAACGAACTCGTTTCCGACCCACCGTGCCGGACGGCAACGTTGCGTGACATAGACCGGATCGATGAGGGCGGTCACATCCGCTCGACCGGGCAGTACGCCCAGGTGTTGGGCAGCGGCGAGAACTCGCTGGGTGGTCTCGCCGTGCCACAGTTGCTTCGTGCCGAACTTGCCGGTGAAGATACTGCTGATGTAATGCCTGCCGACTCCTGCCAGCAGAGCTACATCGGAACGGGTGGGTTTCTGCATCGCTTGGAACGGGGTCAGCTCGCGGTACCGTTCGGCCAAGTGCCGCAGCTGCGGAGTAACAGTGCTGTCGGCGGCCCATGCGGCGGCGAGCTCGCGGGTCACCTCATCGGGCTCGATACCCAAGGCCCGGGACAGCTGGTTGCGCATTGCGTGAATCTCTATCGCGGTCGACGTTCCGGCAGGCGGAATGCGCTGCTCGGTAGCGTCGTACAAAAGGGTCTCACTGTAGTCGGCAAGTTGTGCGAGCTCCGATGAACCCGTCAGCTCGGCGGCCCAGTGCAGCTCTGCCAGCAGCACACCGGTGGTAGCTGGACGCGGTGGGCCCAGTTCCCGTAACCGGAGTAACTGCTGAAGTTCATGGTCGAGTACTTTTCGCCGCTCGTCGAAAATTTTCTGGTGCAGAAGGTCCGGCTGGTGTCCGGGTACCGGTGGCGTGGTGGTTGCCGGGTCGAACATATCCAGGTTGGCATACGACTCTTTGCTGGTTGTAGCTCTCTCTTGATCGGCGTGCAGGCGGAGCTGTTTGCCGATCCACAGCGCGAGCCCGAATCCATCGACAGTGGACACCTTGCCGGGCGCGACGGTCTGCAGTTGCTCCACAACAAGGGAGAGACCCAGCCGTACCGACCCCGCGGTCACCGCGTTCGGCGGCAGTCCGAGCCGGTCGGCCAGCGCAGACCGCGCCTGCTCTCGGTCTCGCACCCGCTGTGCCGATTCCGGTCGGGTATCGCGACTCGTCGGATCGGGATTGTGCGGACCGAAAGCATCTACGGTCCAAGGGCGTTCGGCGCCTCTGCGTGCGGACATCGATTCGTCCACAGCTTCGGATACCGGGGCCTGACCGGCGGTAGAGAGACGTTCGGGTTCACCGCGTTGATCACCACCTGACAGCCCCGGCGCTCTGAGGACGAGTTGGTTCAACGGTGCGGTGATCCCTGCGGCCGCCAGCGGGGGCGGCGTGCGCTCCATGGGGTCGGCAGGCGCCGCATCGTCCACGTCGACGAAACCGTAACGCCGCCGGTACATTTCTTCGGCAGCGGTGTTCTCGACGACACTCAGGTAGATATCGACCTCGCCCAGATAGCTGCGGGCACGTTCCATCAACCGGCCGCCGATTCCGGTTCCGTGCCATTCGGGACTCACGTACAAGGCGTCGAGGTCACCCGCTCCGTCTGCGCGTATCCGAACCTGCGCGAAGCCGGCGACTTCGCCGTCGGGCGTTGTGGCCACAAATATTCCGGGTTCACCACCGGCCAGTGTGGCCCGCCAATCACCGAGTTTCCGCGGGCCCAGATCGTTCAGGAGAAACCGTTCCAGATTCGCCGGAGCACCCGGCAGGTTGCGGTAGGCGTGCTGGGAGGCCAGAACGTGTGCGCGAGTCACCCCGGCCGCGTCGACAGCCGAACCGACTGTGATCCGGACTGCGTGAGCCTCTTCGCGACTTCGTTGTGGGGCGGGGGACAGATAGTCGGGTGTGAACGTTCGGGGTACGCGGTGATCTGTGCTCGAGGCGGTCCCGGCCCGGCCCCGCATGCTGCCGCCGGCGGTTGCCACCGGTCCGGAATCCACCGCCACGCCGTCGGCACCGGCATCGGAATCCGATACGCGGGGACCGGCAACGGGCGCCCCGGAATCGCCGGGGGGGACCTGCTGGTCCTCGGGGTCGAGATCGATGGCAACAGTGTCCGGCCCGCGGTGGGTGCGCGGCTCGGTGTTCTCGGAAGCCTGCGATGGGTCCCTCGGCCGCTGTCCGGTGTGGATTTCGGCTTCCGGCGCTGGTGCGGTGGTGCGATTGGTAAAGGTCAATGTGTAGGTGCCGTCGGGAACGCTGTGTGGGGCAGTGAGCTCGATTACCGGTGTGCCGTCGACCATGCGGACATTGGCTGTGCCTGATACCCGGCGCCGTTCGTCCGGTGCTGTCGGCGGCGTTTCCGGGGCTTGCGGCACGCTGGGGTCGGCGAGAGTTACGTGGTAGACGCCGTCGGCGAGGACCGAAGGCGCTTCGAGTTCGATTGTCGGTGCGCCGTCGATCATGCGAACGGTGGCCGGGCCGGCAGGTGGGAGCGGTTGTGGCGGTGGCGGACGCAGTCTGAACTGTTCGGGAGTCGGGTTGTGCTTGGGCCGGCTGGCGACGTATCCGAGCGCCGCGCCGCCCACAGCCGCACCGGCGAAAATGGCAGCGCTGGTGAGACCGGTCAACTGGGAGCCGAGCGGCAGCAGTACGCTGCCGGCGACAGCGGCACCGAGCATACCGCCTCCGGTGCCGATGATGGCCAGGGTCGAGAATGCGCCGCCGGCAGCGGCCGTCGGGATCAATTTCCTGAAGTACGTATTGAAGGCTTTGTTGTTGACCGTATTCAGCGCACCGCCGATCGCGGAAGCGATCCAAATTGTCTTGGCATCCGAGGTGAACGCGTACGTCAACATCACACCTCCCAGCGACCCTGTCGCGATCGGGAGTGTCCATTCGAACTTGGCTCGCTCCATCAACCTCGCCACCGGCGGTGCAAGCCCTGCCAGCAACGTCGCTACACCTCCGGTGCTGTTCGCGGCCAAGAGCAGAGCCGTGGTTGCCCCCGAGTAATTGTTCGTGTCGATGAGGCTGGTCAGAAGCAGGTTGCCGGCCTGGATTGCGAACACCGACGGAATGCTGAACAGGGCGAAGGCGCGCATCAACGGATCACGCACAATAGCGCGCGCACCATCGAGGATTTTTGTCGGTTCGCTACTGTCATCGTCCGGGCTCTTGGAGGGCAGGTTCCGAAGCGCCGCGAGGTAGCCCACATAGGCGGTGGCGAGAGCGCCGTACGGCAGGACGACGGATATCTGCTCGAGGATCGCGCCTGTGGACTTGCCGACCGATGCGGCCAGAGAATTCTCCAGAAGCTTATAGTTCCCGGCCTTCTCACTCTCGGATTTCGTGGCCAACTTCTCCGCATAGACGAAATTGATCGGCGCGGCAAAAGTTACTGCGGCCGAAATGAGAACGGTTGAGCCCATCATGACCGGTAAAGAGCCGGGCAGATCGAGCATCACCCAACCACCTGCGGTGAGCATCGTGGCGAATCCGCCACGCGCCAACCATTTCAGCATCTCGCGCGGGTCTTTCCGGTCGGCGATGGGCGCGGCCACCATTTGGGTGAGCAGGCCGGCGCCTTGAGTCGCTGTGGCCACCATGCCGAGCGTGCCCATCGAGGCGCCGTATTCGAGCATCGCGAGGTTGGAGCCGGCCAGAAAACCCGATGCACCGATGGTGGCCGGTATGGAGCCGAGTGCTCGCAGGCTCAGGTCGCTCATCTTGGCCCGGTCTTCGGCGCGAGCCTCGTTACGGACTCGTTCGCGATCCAGCTCGCGGGCCGCGCTGCGAGCATCGCGGAACTGTGAGAGCAGCTCCGGATCTACCGGCACCGCGGGCGCGCCGGGTGTGTGCTCGCCCTCGGCTTCCTGGGCGGGTCTGTTCCGTCGCCACGGTGTGCCGTCCGAGCCGGTATTGAAAGTGATGGCCCCGCTCGGGTCGCGACCGGCCATCGGCATCGTGTAGCTGATCCGGCCGGGCCCGCTCCGGTGTCTGTCGGTGACGTCGATGGAATCGATAGCGGTGAAACTTCGATCGATACCGTGTGACCGGACCGAATCCCCGAACCGTGTCCAGGCGAGCCCGGCAGCAGCTGTGTGGCCGTCCCGGTCCAGTGCGCCGATTGTTTTCGCCGCTGCTTCGGCTTCCGAGCGTACGCCCAGCTTCGACATACTGCTGTCGAGGTGCCTGTTCACAGCGAGCAATGGGACGTGCAGTAGGGCGCTGATCTCACCCGTGGTACGACCGTTGAGCCGGTGCGCGAGTACCTCGATTTCGGCCTTCGACAGGAGGGCGGTGAGGTTCGTGACCACGTCGGTCGGCTCATCGATGAGCTCGTGGCGCAGCGCTTCCGCGACGATCAGCGCTGTGCTGCCGACGATGTCCAGCGCGGCCGCTACGCGAGAGACCTCGGCCGGGCGGAACAACTGTCCGGCAGCCATGTGCTGAAGCTGTTCGACCAGCGCGCGGATCGCTGATGCCGCTCGGGTGGTGAAGTCTTTCTCGGTCGGTGCGCCGATCTTTCGCCGCGCCTCCACAAGGTGATCGAGGACATCCGCCGCCGGTACCCCGAGGCGATCGGCGATCTCCTGGACGGTTCTGCCCACGAACTGGTGCGCGAGCACCAGCACTTCATCCTTGTGCAACACCGTCAAATCAGCGATCGGATGTTCGTCGGAAACGGCCGTGTGCTGTGGGCCGGCACTTCGGCTCGGCAGATGGGCATCGTCGAGATCGAGATCGAGGTCGATGGCGACAGTGTCCGGCCCGCGGGATGTGGGTGGCTCGGTGTCTCCGGGAGGCTTCGATGTGTCCCTGGGAGGGTTCTCCACCGGGCCGGGTGTCGTTTCGCTGTGCTCCGGCCGGGTGGTCGTCCCTGACCTGCTCGGTGGGGAATCCGGCGTATCGGTCTCGCCGGAAAGGGGTGTCGAGGGCTGGAGGTCGCTGATGTCGACGCCGAACGAGGAAATGTCGAAGTCTTCGAATCCCGGCAGGGTTTCCGTTTCGTCGGTGGCCCGATCGTCGTCGCGCCGGATCTCGAACCACTGCTCGATGGTGTTGCGGTGCAGGCCGAAGGTGATGGTCCGCCCGCAACTTTCGCTCATTGCGTGTGCGAGCCGCGTTCCGCGCCCGCCCTGGCGGTTCACGTCCTGTTGTCGGGCCGACCATTCGGGCAAGTTCTCGGCATCGCCCGGGGCGATCTCGTTGCGGAACGCAATACGGACACTGTCCTGCTGATCCTCCGTACTCACACTCCGGATATCGATCTCGGGCTCGGGGTTCAGCCCGTGCTCGGAGGCGAAGTTGTGGAGGTACCCCAAGGAGTTGGTCACCAGCTCCGAGGTGATGGTGGTGATCGCATGGTCCTGGTCGTCGGTCACCCAGGAGTTCTCGCTTCGCACGCGGGTGGCGACCGCCCGGCGCATCGGTCCGATTCCGGCTTGATAGGCGGGCCGACTCTCCGAGGAATCCGCGAGCAGCCGCGCCGCTCGGTCGTCGCCGTCTTGTCGCGGCTCCGAATCCTTCGGGAGGGGGCTCGTCCGGGGTGGCCCGTAGACACGTTCGACGGGCCGGGGTGTCGGGCCGAAATACCAGTTGACCTCGACTCGGCTGGTATCGCTGGATGCGTCGACGACCTGGACATGCAATATTGCTTCGTCGTCCATCCGCGCGGTCACGGCCAGCGTGCCGATTCCCCACAGCACCGATGCGGAGACGGCATCGGCGATCTCCCGGACATAGCCGGAATCCGGTTGGCCGGTCAGCATCGCTTCGATGCGGTGGGCCACCAGATCCGCTGTGGCGGCGTCGCCGCGCGCAATACCGGTCAGCTGGAACCCGTTCGCGGTCAGCCATTCTCTTTCGAGCAGTGAGGAGGCGAAGCGGTCTCGTTCGGCATCGTTTTCTCCGCCCGGTTGCCGCCCCGCACGGCCGGGAGTGTGCTGTTCGCTCGGATCCGGCCACGTGCGTTCGGCCCGGGGGGTGCGGCCGGGGTAGATGAGGTCCGCCGTGCGGTCCGCCGTACGCCGCATCAGCTCTGCCATCCAGCCGGAAGCCGCGGAGACCGGGCCCGCGGCTGCGCGCAGCCGCTCCTGGACCTTCTCCGGAAGGAGGCCGATACCGCCGTCGACGATGTCCTGTCCGGTGTCCAGTACCAGATCCGGGAACTCCCGCAGCACAGTACTGGCCAGGTACCGGTCGACGACCTTCATCATGAATTCCTCGGCCGCTCGACTCCCCATCCTCGACCAGATGAAGGAGGCCAGATACCGTGCCCGCAGATACTCGGGGCTCTGGGCCTCGAGCCGGCGGCACCCCGGGAAATGCAGCGCCGACCACAGATCGTCCTTCAGGAATCGGTGCCAGAACCAATATTCCATGTCTGTGAGCTCATCGCCCATCAGCTCGAGGTCGTTGTTCAGCAATGGCCTACCTGCGTAGTACTCCATTTTGCCGAACAGGATCGATACCAGCTGCGGTAACTCGTCGAGCGAGGTCGCCCGCAGGAACCTCGCCCACGGCGTGGTCCGATCCTTGATATCGCGGGTACTGGATTTCTCCGGCTCGTCCAGCGGCAGCGTGCGCAGCTTCCAGGCGGTGATGATCCGGCCGTCGCCCGTGGTCTTCTGCTGTTTGATGAACAGCGATTCCCAGCTGATTGTGCCGTTGTGAACGATCTGGTCGATCGACAAACCGGTTACGGCCAGCACACCGAGCGCCGCATACAGCGGCGCACGTCCGATGACCCGATCCAGCTCGAGGAAATCCTTATCCATGAACTCTTGCGCGAGGTCTGTCTCGCGTACCTTGTCGGTCCCCCACGAGAACAGCGAGGAAATCATCGAGCCCAGCCGGTCTGCGCTCATATTCTGGAAATCCTGGTCCGACAGTTCCAGCTCGTGCAGCTTGTCGACAACCTCCGACATCACGGCGTCGAACCATTTGCCCCTTTTACTGACCCAGTCGGCGCCGAACGGCTCCCCGGGCTCGGGCTTGGGGAGGTACTTCAGGTACCAGTACGCCTCGGGGTCGATCGCGTACAGCTCGGCGATGGCGGTATCGGTTTCGGCCCAATACCGTTCCCAGTATCCGGGGTCGGCTGTCTCGCCCTTACCCGCAGGTTCCGGAGTTTCGGGACCCGGCGGGTCGGCTTCGTCGAGATCGATGGCCACAGGATCGCTGCCGTTTCGACCTACCGGCGCCGGGTCGAGCCGGTCCGGTTGCGGTATCCACGCGGCGGCGAGGACCAGACCGTCGCGGACCCGCCAGCGGCCCTGGACCGGTTCCGCCGGAAGCCCGAACTCCTGGGCCGTCTCGGTGTCGAGCCGGGCGCGGAAAGTGTGACTGTCGAGGTCGACGGTCACGTGCAGTCGGGAGTCGGTGGGGCCGCTCGCGTCCGGGGCGGCACCGTTGCGGGCGAGCAAGGTCTCGTGGGTGGCAGCTACCGCATCTTTGATCGCGCGCAGCACCCGCAGCAGGTGAGTGTCCGACCGGATCATCTCGCTGCCACCGGCCTGCCGAGCCCAGGCGAATTCGTCTGAGGTGACGAATCCCGGCGGATGTGTGGTGGCCAGGGGGACGTTCTCCGCGAGACCGAGACCAACAGCGCGGAAGTGCTCGGCGTGGGCGGAAATCGCCGCGGCATACGTGGCGGGTTCGGACCCCACGGACGGATCGAGGGTGATGGCGCCGACCGTATCCGGTGGCCAGGGCAGCGGTTGCGGGAACGGCGGGCGATGGGTCTGTTCGAAACCCGGAGTCTGCTCCGGCGGGAGCCCGAGACGGTGCAGCGCCATTCGCGCACACAAGAATTCGGGATCGGGCGAGAGCCCGCGCAAAGTCCGCGCACCCAGCACCTCGTACACGGCGACGCCCGGCGGCAGGAGTGGAGAGACCATCGACTCGCCGAACAGGAACCAGGTGGACTTCGTGCTCTCGAGCCGGATCACGCCCGCCTCGTAATCCACGCCGGGGGCAGGCGGATTCGGCGCAGTATGCGGGTTGTTGTCGACGATCTCGACGACCAGCCCGCGTTCGCCGTACGAACCGCCGCCCACCCGGGCAACCACGCGGACTTCGCCGGTACTGGTGGCCAGCGCGCTGCGGACCTGTGTTTCGACCGCGGCCGCCGCTGTTGCGGCTCCATCGGCACTGCGCCATTCATACCGGGTTGTCAGCCACTGGCTGAACTGTTCGCGCGCCAGCGCTGCCGTGGCGATCTGCTCGGCCTCGGTCTGCGGCATCCCGCCGACCCCGCGCGGCCCCAGAGAGATATCGAAATCGTGGCCCGGTTGACCACCGCGCCGCCGGCCCGGATCCGCCGCCGTGACACCTTCGCCGGGACCCGGTTCGAAGAGACGATCCACCCAGGTGAAGTCGTCGGGCCCGACGCGCAAGGTCCAGAACGGGCTGTGCACGATCTCGGTATCGGCCAGCGCGTATCCGACGAGGCCGATGAGCTTCTCCGGATCGAATTGCAGCAGGGTCACCGCGAAACCGGGCGCGGCGCGCTGCTCGGCGCGCACGAGATCGTCCCAGAGCCGACGGGAATAATCCAGCAGCTGGCGTTCTGCGGTATCCAGTTCGGCGGAGGGACGCGCGGAAAGATCTGCCACGACCCGGCGCAATATCAGCTCGCTCGCCGCATTGGAGTGTTCGCGGGACACGACGGGCACTCTGCCGTTGCGCTGTACCGCTTCCGGCGCATCGTGGACGACCGCCCGGCGCTGCTCCGGTGACAGCCGCTGCCACCAGTTGTCGATCGCACGCCGTTTCGCCATCTCGCGATCGGGCGCGGGCGCCGGCCCGAAAATCGACTCGGCGTTCGCCCGCGCTCCCGCGGCGTGATACGCCGTTTGCGCCGATCGACGTTCGGCTTCGGCCGGTCCGGTGAACGGTTCCGGCACGGCCGGTCTGAGGGTCTGGTTGGTGGCGAAAGCAGCGTCGAGGAAACGGGATACCGCCGTGGCGAATTCGGTGACGCGCCGGTCCCCGGTTGCCGCGACGAGCCCGCGTAGCTCGTAGAGGAGATCTTCGGTCGGTTCGACACCACGGGCGACGTCGTGCTTCGGTGGCTGCACTGTTTCGGCCGGAGTTGCACTCGCCTCACGTGCCGCCGGAGCCACGGCAGACGTCCGGTTCCCCTTCGCGGAGATACTCTGCCCGTCCGAGTGGGTTTGTAGCCCGCCCAGCAGCTCGGTCAGATCACTGTCCATCCGCATTATCCGGCCGTTCAGTTCCGCTATCCGCAGGATCGGGGCGAGGTTCTCCTGCGCCTCGTGGACTTCCCAGGCGAGCGTGATCCGTTCCCGGAGCCAATCCCGCAGTACTGGTGTGCCGAGCTCGTCGGCAATCCGGCGCTGCGCTGGTCCGTCGAGTTTTTGTACAACCTGCTGGATCGGGTTGACGGCGTTCAACACTGTCGCCGCCGTGATCTTTTCGGGGGTCAGCCCCAGTTGTCCGGCAACCTCGAGAGCCTCGGGCAAGAACGTCGAAGCGGTGGGATCGGCCGGTGCTGTGTTATGCGCGGTTCCGGCGTCGAGCGCGGCTTCTTGCTCTTGTGGTGCGGCTTCGCTGCCGCGGTCCGGCCTCGCTTCGGGCGCGGAATCGGTAGCTTCGCCCGCTGGTTCGTTGTCGTCGAGGTCGATGGCGACCGGGTCGGTGGAGGTCGGGGCGATGGGGTCCTTCGTGTCTGCTGTGCGTGCGGCATTTGCCTTGTAGTCGCGGTATCCGCTGTGGACTTCCTCGGCTTCTGCCAGCAGTTTCGATTTTTCGCTGTATTCCTCGACCAGGGGTAGCGCGCGCGCCTGGCCGGCGTTCAGCTTGCCCTGCCGGCTCAGGCTCAGCAGTGCGCCCAGCAGCGTCGACACGGCTGCCGGAGTCGACAGCTCGGCACGTCCCTTGCTGAGTTCGAACAGCCGTTGCCGCAGCGAATCACACTGTTCTCGCAACCGCCGTAGCTTTGCCGGATCGGTGATCAACTCTTGAATGCTGGGTAGTGGCCTTGCTTCGTCCTCGTCGCCGAGGTCAACGGCGACGGTGTCGGGGTCGCCGACGCGATTCGGCCGGTCGGTGCGAGGGAAGTCGGCGCGGTTCGGGTCCGGCGTGCCTTCGAGCGGCGCCTCACCCGAGTCGTTGCCGTCGAAATCCATGGCGACGGGGGCGAGCATCGGTGTGGTAGACCGTGGACCCGCCGCCGAGTCTGTGTGCGGGTTGGTCGGCGCGGGGGTCTGCGAGGAAGGCTTCTGCCGTGACGCGAGGCCGGCGCGTTGGCGCTCCTCCAGCCGGACCAGTTCGTCGAGTACGAAACCGGGTTCGCTGCCCCGGTCGGGGTTGAGATACGCCACTTGTTGCTTCACATAAGCGGCGCGCTCGGTCGGCGTTTTCGAGCGCCATGCCGCGGCGACGGAAGCAGCCGGGCCCTGCGAACCGACGCTTTCTCCGGCCTCGGAGGCCGCCGGGGCCGGCCCACGATAGTTCGCCCGTGCCAGGACATTGCGCTGCTCGGCCTCCTTCAGTACCTGGGCGTAGGAGATACCCCGAAGCAGAGCTTGCAAGGCGTAGACGGGGTGCGTGGGATCGGCCGGCGCGGTCCTGCCGAAGGCGTTGTTGGCCTCGGCGAGCGCCTCTGCCGGGTTGAACACTTTGAGCGCACCCAGTCGGAGTTTCGCGGCATCCAGCCCAAGCCGCTCGGCGTCCGGGTCTCGGTAGGTGGGTGCCCTGCCGTCCTGCTGACCGTCTCGTATCCGCCGGCGTGTGTTCTCATCGAGATCGGCCAGCCACGTCTTGTATACGGTCTCCAGATCGACCCAGCCCGAGCTTTCGTCGCCTTCTGTGACGGGGCCGGAACGGCGCTGGTCACCGGGGGTTTCGCGGGAAACGCCGGTCTCGCGCAGCCATTCGTCGAAATCCGCGCGGTTCTCGAATCGGCTCAACCAGGATTCGAAGGCCTCGTACAGGCGATCCTGTTGCGCATCCTTCGGTTTCTTTCGACCGCTGCTGTACGCGTCGAGCTGCCCCAGCCAGGTGTCGAATTGCGTTTCGGGCGGTAGTGATCCGAACTTTTTCAAATCGGTGAAATGCGAGAAGAGATAGCCGAAGGCGCGTGCCTCTTTCGAATCCTGGCTGCTCTCTTCCCGGACGGGCCCGATCCGGGCATGGTCCATCGGGTGTCTGTCGTAGCGGCCCTTCCGGGCGTTCATATCTTGGAGATGGCCCATCTCATGGCTGACGGCGTCGTACGCCGGGTCGCCGGTCGGGGCCATCAGGCGGCCCGCCTGGACCGCTTTGCGCATTGTCTCCCGGAATCTATCCGGGTTACCGAAGAGGTCCTCGTTGAGGACCATGAGGGTCGGGGCGGCCTCCTCGCCGATATCAGGGCTCCAGATACAACCACCGATATTGCCGACCATGGGGGCGATGATCACGACGTCGAGCTGTATATCGTCGATACCTTTTCGCGCAGCGTAGCCGTCGGCTATCGCATTCCTGATCGACAGGGCGGTATCGACCGATATTCCCGGCTTGTCCAGTCCGAGAACCTCGATCCCATAGGTTTCGAACAACCGGCGTGCGATGGCCTGCTTGGTTGTGCGTTCGAGATCGGCTGTCGTGGGCGCGTCCGGTGGGGTTGTGCGGTCTCCGGCCCGGGACGGCCGTCGCTGGTCTGCTCGACCGGTTGCCCGTCCCGTCATCTCTCGCGTAACCCAATCGAACAACGCGACCTGCGCGCCGGTGAGGCCGTCATGGGACTGAGCGTTCAGCGCGTCGGTGACGAGTCGGCGTGCCGCGGGATTCAACAGGTTGTAGCCGTCGAGCCAGGTATCCCTCGCTTCACCGATCAACCAGCTGCCGATATCCACGCCCGGCGGGATCTGCCACCCACCGGTCTCGGCAGCGTCGAGCGTGGCACGGGCGACTGCATGCGCCAGGGCTTGGATGTGCGCCGGTGGCGTCCCGCGCTCTGTATCCCAGCCGAGTACGGCAGCGACGGCTCGGGCAGTGGCGGGGCCGAAATGCCGGTCCAGAACCTGCCCGGCGGGCCGGTCGCCGTGCTGCGCCAGCTGCACTGTCTCGGTGCGGTTGTGGGCGGACAACAGGTCGAACGGAATCGCGGTGTCCCCAGGTAGCGTGAGTACGGGCTGGGCGGTGCGCACCTGCTCGACCAATTGGGCGACAGCCGCGGCCTGTGCCGAGGGGAGAGCACGTCCTTGCTGCAATGCCGTCCCGCTCTCGACCACGAGCTGACGCTGCGCCGGATCGAGCCGGCTCAAACCGGCGTCCAGCAGATCCTGCGCGGTCCGGTGCAGGTGGTCGGCGACGTTGGTGCCGATGGGGATCCCGTGTTCCTCGACCAGCTCGAACGTCGCGTCGCGCACGGCTTGCGCTACCGGCAGCAACGGCGCGGCCGCCTGCCCACCAGGTGCGTCCAGCGATTGCAGTAGGTGGCGGAGGGTGCTGTCGCCGTGTTCGTCACGCAGGCCGAGTGCCGTGAGCAGGGTAACGGAATCGGTGTGGGACGCGAGGGCGGCAGCGAGGCCGGTGACAGTCGGCCCGGGGGCGCTGTGGTGGTCGGTGACGGGAGTGTGCGGTGTCGACGGGCCGGTCGTGTGCGGAGTCGCGGCCGTGTGCTCGGGAGGGGGGTGCTGGGGTTGCCGGGGCGCCGTGACGTGCGCGTCGGCGGGTGGAGCGTTGGCTTGCGCGGCGTTCGCGTACTTCAGGGCGAGCTGATCCTTCTCGACAGCGTCCTTCATCGCCGGAACGGCTTTTTTCCACAGGTCCGACTCGGCGTTGCGCAGTACCGCCTCCGCTGAATTCAACTTGTCTAGTGTGGCTGCGCTGTTGTAGGTCTCGTGCTCGGCCCGGGCGAGCCGGTATGCCTCGGCCGCCTTCGTGTACTGGATGATCTGTTGCGTGACACCGTGATCGGTGACCCGGCCCCGGAAGTCTTCGGGGGAGATGTAGTGCACTGTCGTACCCGGCGTACCACCGGTTTCCCGATCGTCGCCGGACCCACCGCGGGCGACACGGCCGTCGACCTGGTCGTTGACCCGGTCCGAGAACGCCGGCCCACCGCTGGTCTTGCCGAGCACACCGCCGAGCGCGATCGATTCCTTTGTCGGGCTGGGGTCGGCGCCGCGGCCACCCTCTTTGTTGATGATGAAGATATCGCCGGGCTTCCCGAACTCCTCGATCAGTTGCCGCACGAGCGCCTCCGAATGGACGTTGCTGCCACCGTGCTGGGCATAGAACTCGGCATCGACCAGGTGGAATTGCAGCTCGAAATCATTGCCGTAGCGTTCGCGGCCCAGGTTCTGGAGGTGGTCGACCAATCCGAGCCGGCCGGTGTGCGGATCGCCGCGGCCTTCGCCGTTGTCCATCAAGGTGATCCACTGGGGCCGGCCGGTCTGGGCACCGTCGACAATTCCGGCATCTGTGAGGATGTCCCCGGCCATCACTTTCAGTTTTTCTTGTGTGTTCTCGGCAAATATCGGCTTTTCGACAATCCGGTTCGATTCGTAGAAAGTCGGGAGTTCCGGCACCGGACCGACACCGTACAGATCGTAGGTGATGCCTTCGACGCCCTTCATGGTTCCCGACAGACCGGATGGGTCGAACAGCAGCTTGCTGCCGATCAATTGCTGGTCCGACATCCGCATCGAATGTTCCTGATTCGCCCGGACCGGAAGACCTTCTTTGAGATCGACGAACTGACCGACGTCCTGCCACCGCACCTCGGTCGATTTCGTCCTGTCCCACATCGCCTTGTCGTTGGTCTCGTGCGCGAGCACGCCGATCTTCGCGCCGTCACCTTCGTCCGCCCTGGTGATGTAGTGAGTGCCCTTCTCCAGGCCCCAGCGGGCGTTGGCGGCATCGGCGTAAAGCTTCAGCTCCGAGGCGGTGACCGGTGCGCCCCCCACCTTCTCGAGTTTGGCGACCGCCTCCCGGGTCGTCTCCGCGGCCCACATTCCACGGGTGTTCTCGGGCCTGTTGAAATCTGCTGCCGTCAACCCGTGTTCGCGTTCGGCGGCGGCCAGACGATCCCAGATTCCTTGCAGCTCGGCCACCACTTCGGGTGTGGCCTCCTCTGCGGCTCCGGGAGAGAGTACGCATTCGGAATTGCCGTCGAAGATCGTATCGAATTCATCGATGGTGAGCTTGCCCTGTGGGAACGGGTCGAACCGGACTTCCAGGCCGTGCTCGGCGGCGGCGGTATCCAGTCGTTCTTTGATCAGATCGATCGATGGTTTCGTATTGAGGAAATCGCGCAGTGCAGTCACCTCGTGAGGTGGCATGCCGGTGGCCGCAAGATCGTTCATCATCGAGTCCGCGACCTTCAATGCGCGGAACAGGTAGTCCTCCTTGGTGCCGACTACGATCTGCCGGCGGCCCGGCTCCGGAGTCGGCAGCGAACCGTCCTGATCCATCCGGACCACGTCGATTCGCGTATCCGATTCCGGCCGCACCACGAACGCCAGCAACTCGCCGGCCAGCTCACCGGCGAGCAGATCACTGCTGGTCCATGCGTGCGCCGTTCCGTGATCCACGGCATCGGTCACCATCTTCATCACCATGACGATGGTCTTGCCCTCGCCGGTTTTCATATCGACCGGACCGTGCTCCAGCAGGAGGAACGCCGCGGCCTGCGTCTCCCGCACCAGACGATGCCGATCGTCACCCCGGCGAATCCACTCCGTCATGGCCGCGATCCGGTCCTCCTTGGAGCCACTCACCATCATGTCGACCAATGACTTCGGCGAGGCGGTCGCCAGCGGGCTCGTACCGTCTGCCGCGCTGCCCGGATCACGCAGCGCCCCGATAGCGCGCCCCGCCTCCAAGGCCGCATGAACTCGCTCCTGAGCGACTACCTCGAATACCGCTTCCCGGTCGGTGAACACGCCCGATTCGAAGTCGTTCATCAGCGAAACGCCGGCCCTGTCCGAGAGGTCCACCAGATCGCGGGCTCTCGCGTGCGCCGCGGCGTCGTGCCCGGCCACCGCCGCCTCGTACAACTCCCGGTATTCGGCCGCCTTCGCCTGGGCTTGCCGCAGCTGTTCCTGGGCCGCCCGCGAGGCTTCGACAGCGACGCGATCCTCTGGTGTGCCCTGTCCGGACAGCTCGCGCATCCGGTCTTCGGGACCGAGACGGGTGGCCCGCTCGTGCGCCTCCGCCACGCGGACGGCCTGTTCCTGAACCTTCAGCTCGGCATGAGCGATCTGCTCACGTTCGGCCGCCGCTGCGACACGCTGACGGTGGTGTTCCCGCACCAGTTCGTTCTGCTGCCGTTCCCTCGAAATATGCTGTTCGACTTCGGCTCTGGCCTTTGCGTGTGCGGCCGCGGCGGGGTCTTCACGGCGATCGGCGGGCGGCGTATCCGGCTCGGCCTTCGCGTGTTGCCGGTTCGTACTGTCATCGCCTGACTGTCCCGGCTTCGGCTCTCCGGTTTGGGCCTGCGACTTCCCGTTGTCTGTGTCAGAGGTCGCCGGTTGCGGATTCCGGGCGTCGGGTTCCTCGAGGGTTGGGCGAGGTGTGGCACCTCCGTCGTTGTCCGCGGCGGCGGGCTTCTGCTGGGCCGCATTCTCTCCGGACTGTGCACGATCGGGTCGTGCTGATGCGACGGTGGGAGGAACCTCCGCGGCAGCCGCCTTCGGAACGGTTACGGCGGGCGGCTGTTTACTACTATCGGCCGGCGGCTTCGCATTGCGGTCGGCCGCAGCGGGGGGTGCTTCTCCGTTCGGCGGCCGCGATCCCGTCCTGTGCCCGGAACCGGCGCTTTCTCCGGCGCTGGTGGATTGGACAGGTGCGTTGCGTGCGGGGGCAGGTGTTTCGGGGCCGGTTCCCGGTATCACCGGCCCGGGGCCCTGGTCCGGCGAGCCGGGTGCCGAGCCGTCGCGCGGGCCGGACGGTTGCGGCTCGCGAACGGGGCCCGGTCCGGACTCGGACGTCGTGCGGGGCTGCTGTGGGGGATTGTTCTCGGCCTGTGCCGCCGGACGGGGTTCCGGTGGTGCACCTTGCACCACCGGACCGTCCGCCGAAGTGCCTGCACTATCGCCCCGCCCCGCCGGCGCCGGGACGGCTCCTTGCTCGCCGGAGTGCGGTGATGCCCCGACTTGTTCGTCGGCAGCGGGATTCGCTCGACCCGGACCGGTGCCGGTATCCGGACGGCCCGCAGAGGGATCCGCGGAGGCATTCGACGGCGCAGTTCGGGGGCCGGCGGGGTCGTTCCCGGCCTCGCCCGGTCTCGACGATACGGTCCGAGCGTCGGCTACAACACTGCCGGTAGGAGGCGGCTTGTTCGGCCCGGCCGCGGGTTCCGGAGGCACGGCAGCCGGCCGCGATGCGCCGGAAGACCCAGGATCTGCCGGGGTCGTCCCGGTATTCACTGGCGACTCCGGTGGCAGCGCATTCTTGAAAGCGCCCGGCGTATTCTCGGCGCCGCCCGAGAACTTTTCCGCTTTCGGCGCCACGTTCGGCGCCAGAGCAGCCGGATCAACGGTGGCGGTGGCACCGGAGGGGAACTCGAACGTGATGGGGCCGACGGACTGGAAGTCGCCGCTGTTGTTCACCAGGTCGGCCTTGACCTTGTTCCCGTGCTGGAGCGCCGAAACGAATTCGTCGGCCTGCGGGGAAGTGGGGTTGTCCGGACCCGCATCTCTGGTCGCGGGGCGGGGCGCGAACGGTGTATCGACGGGTGCAGTAGGCGAAGCGCCGGATGTGGCGGTGGGCTGTGGCGAATCTCCGGCCGGTGCGGAAACCGGCGATGCCGATCCGATATCGCGGGCAGCGTAGCCGCCCGCGAGGACGGCGCCGCCGAGGAGACCGGGCAACAAGCCCTCGGCGAAGGCCGCCGTCGTGAACGCTTCACCGGTCAGTCCGAGGGAAACTGCTGTACCTCCGACCGCGCCGCCGATTCCACCGAGACCTCCGATTCCGGCGGTGCCGACCAGCTGCACGGTGATCCGTTTGGCCTTGCCTTCGACGTTGGCCGCATACGCTCCGACCTTGGGCCCGAGCCAGCGGGCGGCGACGAGGCCGGCCATACCACCGGCGATGCCGGCCGCCGTGGCCACACCGGCTGCTTTTCCGTCGATCTTCTCGCGATTGCCCTCGTGTACCTGGATGCCTTGTGCGACAACGTTGAGACCGCCCCCTTGGAGAGCGCCCATCAGCGCGGCGTGCGTGACCAGCGCCATCCCGCCGCGTTCTGCGGCAAGCTGAGCGAGCCGCCCGGTGAGGAGCTGCAGCGCTTGTTTCCACGCCGACTCTATGGCATTTCGTGCGACCATCCGCTGGATGGCGGCTTCGATCGCGCCACCCACCGCGACCATCAGCACGCAGCGGGCCAGCGCGATTACCAGGACCAACAGGATGCCCTTCACCGTGTACTTCATCAGCTCGACGGTGTTGGCGAACTCGAACAGCCCCCTGGCCACGTTGTCGCAGTAGTCGGCCTGTTCACGGAGGCGGTCGGCCAGATTCTCGTGGTTTTCCCTGATCGCAGCCGCGTGCTTACCGCGCGAGTTGCTGGGCGAGCGAGCCTCGTCGTCGTGCTCGCGGGCCTTCTCGCGACACTTCTCGGCCAGGTCCGACCATCCTTGACCGAGCCGGCGGAGCTCGTCTTCATCGCCCAGCGGGAAGCGACCGGCCGCGCACTCCACCACGGTCGGGGGCAACCACGACGGCAACGTCGAGCTCATCAGCGCATCAATCCATCAATGGCTGTTTACCAGCGTGTTGTCGACATCAGCTCGGGGCGTCCTTGTGGTCGCCGCGGAAGAAGGCACGAATTTCATGGAGGCCGGTCGCCTCCGATACGAGGTCGGGATAGTCGGGCAGGTCGTCCAGTCCGGCGTCGACCGGGGCGGCGAGGGCTTCGGTCTGCTGTTGCGCTCGGCCCGCCGCCGCTTGCACCGCGTCGACAATCGACCGGCTCAAATGTTCCGGAGTGTGGCGCATTGCTGCGGCGGTCAAGTGGAGATCGGTGAGCACTCCGGCGGCGTCGACGGTTACCTCTACCGACTGGTCCGGCGAACTCGCCTGGACACGAGTATTTTCCGATTGGTGGTACAGATCCTGTAGGCGACCTCGCTGACGTTCGAATGCGTCGAGGATATGGTCGAGTTGATTGCGCATCCCGTTATTGGCCGCGAGCAGGCCTTCACGCTCCCATCGATCCATATCGACCCTTCTCCTCGAACTCCTCGAAATCACCGATGACACCCCAGGACGGCGCACGTTACCGCGCCATCGCCACCAGCATCCGGTGCAATACCTTCGCCGGGCCGCTTGCGGCGTTCCGCTCGGATTCGACCTCGATGAACGCTTCGGCCAGGGCATTTCCGGGTACGAAGACACCGCGGTCGAAGCAGGCGCCACCGAGTTGGGCCCGCCACCGTTTGTAGCCGCCGACCACCTGCCCCAGCGTCTGCCCCTGTGTACCGTTCAATCGCAGGTATTCGGCGATCAGTGCGCGCTGCGCCTCGCGCCGTGCGCGGAATCCACCCATGAGGTCGAACGCAGAGCCCAGGGCCCGCAGAACCGTCGTGTACATCGACCGGCCCGCGTGCCCATCCGATCCGGCCGGCAGTTGAGGGCCGGCGACAGCGTTACGCGCCAGCACGATCCACGGCTCTACCGGCGCCGCTGCCTCGCCCCTGTTCTCGACGGAAGCCGGCGAATTCGCTGCCTCGCTGATCTCGATTCCACGCAGGACCGTGCGATGCCGGATGAGCACGATATCGACCGCATCGGCGATGTCCTGAGCGGTCCGGGCATCGAGGCCCGCAGATTCGAATCCGACGATAGTCAGACCGTATCGAGCGGCCATCTCTTGGACGATCTGCATCGCCTCCGGATCGGATGGTTTTATCGCGCGCGCTGCCACCTGCGGCTTCGATCGTTTTCCGGGATTCTTCGACGGCTCCTCCGGCTTTGCGCCGGTACCACTCGGTGGCCGGATCGGTGCCTGCGGTGGCGATACGCGTGGCGGCGTTTCGGTGGCCGGCGCCCCTGGGAACGCCGCTGGTCTGGCCCGCGCGGCAACCGGTTTGTTCTGCACCCACGGGGATTCCGCCGTGGGGCGGCCGCGGCTGCCTGGAGGCGCCGATGTTTCCGGTAACTTTCCTGCCGGTGTGTTCGGTGGAGTACTTTGCGGCCTTGCGGGCTCCCGGGCCGCCGTAGGTGGGCCGGGTGCGGTTTGCGGAGCAGAGTTTCCCGCCTGCTCGCCGGGGGAATCGGGAGATTCGGGGGCGGGAGATTCCGGCGGCGACGAGTCCTGCGGCCGACCGGATCCCGGGGCCTCCCGTGGCGTGGATCCGGGGGCGGCGTCGAGACCGGACCTGGGAAGGATTGCGGGTCCCGGGTGCTGGGCCGCCTCGGATACCGGTTCGTAGGCTCCGGTCGGCTGCTGCGGGTAATCACCTGTGGAGTGAGGACCTGCTGTAGTTCGGGGCTGGATCAGGGGCCCTGCCGGCCGCTCCGGTACGGCTGTGTGCATGTTGTCCCGAGGGAACGGGCCCGAATTCTCGATCTGCTGCGCGCCGAGGCGGTCCTGCTGCTCGAAGGCGTCGGCGGAGTCCTGTAGACCGGCACTCATCGACCGTAGATCCGCGACGAGGGCCGCGAAGCCGTCCACACCACGTTGGGAGCCCGGTTCGTGACTCTTCGCGAACGTCTCACCGAGTTCGTCATCACCCCAGCACTTGCCCTGTTCGGCAATGATCGCCTGGATCGTCTCCAGCATCTGCTCGGTCTCGTCGGCTTGTCGCATCAGTTTCGCTGCCGACAGACGCAGCTCGGCCGGATCGACCGACAGCGAGTCGTTCACTCGGACCCCTTCGGGTTTGTCGCGGCGTCCGAGTAGTTGCGGACCGGGGGCGGCGCTGTTGTGGACAGCATGACGATAACCAGATTTGATTGTTACTTAAGGTGTATCGTCGGCTCATCCCATCGGTGGGAATGTGCGCCTGTACCCTCGGGGCCGAAATTGTCCGCGGCGACGGCCGTAACCGGGTCGGTCGCCGCCTTGTTCGTCGGGCTACGCAGCATGTACGCCTGATCAGGTCTACGCCGAGGCATACGAATGGGTGATCGCCGACTGCCGGCCCCTGGCACCGGCCTCCGCGATGTCGTTTTCGCCGGCTCACCTTTGGCCGCACGAACATGACGAGGCCGGTGACCAGCAGCACGACCAGCGGCAGCAGGGGCAGGTACGACACCCACATCGGTCCCTGCACCGCCAAGGTGACAGAAACGACCACGATGCTCAGTACGAATGCCGCGGCCGCCCAGCGGTGCAGCGCGCGAGTTCCGGCCGGGCGAACCTGCGGGCCGCGGGATCCGGTGTTCGCGGTAGCCCGGCGCCGGGAGCCGAGGTGGGGCACAACGTACAGGTACAGGCCCGAGAGTAGGAGCAGGGCGAGTGCTGGAAGCGGGAGGTAGAACATCCAGTCCGGTCCCTGTACCGCCACGGCGGCGACGGTGACGACCGCAGTCGCCACAAACCCGAGAGCCACCACGCGGTGCGCCTACCGGACTCGTTTGTTCCCGTACATTACGTCCTCCTCGGCCGGGACGCGGCTCGGTCGTCGAGCCGCATGCTGTGTCGATGACAACGCTATTGACGGGCCGGTGGCCGGCGCTTCTCGATTCCTGGCCACTGTTGCGGGGTTGGGCTCAGCAGGCCCGCAGTCCCGCGATCAACAGGCCGACCAGACATGCCGATGGGTGAGGAACGCAACCATCGAGGCGGTTCACGTCGCTGGCTGGCGACAGCCGTGGACGACAGCCTGCGCAGGCTGAACGTCGACCACATCGACCTCTACCAGATGCACCGGTGGGATCCGGACACCAGCGATGACGAGACCCTGTCGGCGCTGACCGACCTGCAACGCGCAGGAAAGATCCGCTACTTCGGCTCCTCCACCTTTCCGGCCTACCGGATCGTCCAGGCGCAATGGGCGGCGCGGGAAAACCATTCGGGTCGCTACGTCACCGAACAGCCTGCCTACTCGATCCTGCAGCGCGGGATCGAAGCCCACGTACTGCCTGTCGCCGAGGAGTACGGGCTCGGGGTACTGGCCTGGAGCCCGCTGGCCTCGGGCTGGCTGTCGGGCGCCATCCGCGCGGACCGGGAGATAGCGACCAGCCGGTCGGCGATGCTCCCGGACCGCTTCGACACCACGATTCCCGTCAACCGGGCGAAGCTCGATGCCGTCGAGAAGCTGGCCGCGCTCGCCGACGGTGCCGGACTGTCCATGATCCAGCTGGCGCTCGGTTTCGTGACCGCGCACCCGGGCGTGACCGGCGCGATCATCGGCCCGCGGACCATGGATCATCTGCATTCCCAGCTGGCGGCGGGGGACGTGGTGCTCGCCGCCGATGTTCTCGACGCGATCGACACCATCGTCGCCCCCGGTGTCGACCTCGCCCCGGGCGAGAAATTCGATACGCCACCCGCATTGCTCGATCCGGCGCTGCGGCGCCGGTGAGCTCCGGGCCCCGGCCGGACCCGACCGGAATCACCGCCGATTGCTATGCCCCGCAGACGAATCCGGGGGTCCCGGCATGGTGGTGATGCGTCGGAGCTGATCGAGGCGGCTCGCGCCTATCTACACCTGCTCGACCGCTCCGGAGTCGGGTGGGTCGAGTCGCGTACGGCCCGCCCGGCGGGATCGTCCACGAGGACGCGGTGCAGGTCGTCGCTGTTCCCTACCGCTATCTCGACGACTGGCCGGTGGTCAGGGTGCCGTGATCCGCATCTGCCGGCCCGTGGTCGGAACTCGACGGGTCTCGCTTCCCTGTTGACCTGAACATATGTTCAGGTCTTAGCGTCTCCGGTGGAAAGGAGCTCACAGTGACGATATTGGTGACGGGCGCAACGGGAAATACGGGACGGCACGTAGTGGCCGAGCTGCTGCGAGAAGGGTATTCGGTTCGGGCGCTGACCCGTGATCCGCAACGGGCAGCAGCGCTGCTGCCGGTGGGCGCGGAAATGGTGGCCGGCACCCACACCCAGCCGGGCACGCTGGATACCGCATTGGACGGTGTCACCGGGCTGCATATCACCGTGACCGCCGGAATGGCCGAGGCCGGACCGGAACTGGTGCGACGGGCAGTCGCCGCGGGGGTCGAGCGGATCACCATCCTGTGGGGTGGATACGTCGGGCCCGCGGAAACCGCGGTCGCGGAATCCGGTGTGGCCTGGACTCGGCTCGAACCTCAGGAATTCATGTCGAATGCGCTGACCTGGCGGGAATCCATCCGGGCGGAGGGGAGGGTGCGGGAGCCGTTCGATCTGCCGAGTGCGGTGGTGCACGAAGGCGATCTCGGTGCGGTGGCCGCGCTCGCCCTCACCGGAGAAGGGCATGCGGGCCGCGCATACAACCTGAACGGGCCGGCGGCACTGACCACGAGTGCGCGGGTGGATATCCTTTCCACCGCGCTGGGCCGGGAGATCGCTTTCGAACAGATCGGCGGCGAAGCGGCGATCGCACGGCTGGTGGGCGAGGGGGTCTCCCGCGGCGATGCCGAGTATGTGGTCGGGTGGCATTCCGATCCGCCCGCGGCGGCGCAGATACCGGACGGCACCGTCGAACGGCTCCTGGGGCGGCCGGCCCGGACCTTCGCCGACTGGGTGACCGAACACAAGGATCTGTTCTGAGCCGGTGGATTGCTGGTTGATAACCATTCGGTGATTGCTTCGCGGATACAGTCGAGTGCCGTCCTATTGTCGCCTGGTCAGCGATATCCGATTCGGTGAAGAATCGAGGTAACCGGCCGGACAGCTCGATGCCGGCGGGCCCGTCGGCCTCCATCCCGGGAACGGAGTCATCATGTGCTACGAACCCAAACCCGCGACGGCGCGCACCGCCCAGGTGAATCGCGACGCGGCGGCGCGGTACGACCTCGCGAATCGGCAGGATTTCACCGATGCCCGCAAGGGGTTGATCGCCGAGCTCCCCGGCAACGTGGTCGGTGACGGGGGCTCGGTGATCTTCGATCCGGGTGCTCTCGAGTGGATCGGCGAGGACAACCCGCCGCCGGATTCGGTGGATCCCAGCTTGTGGCGGCAGAGCCGGCTCATCCGGCTCGGGGGCCTGTACCGGGTCGCCGACGGGATCTACCAGGTGCGGGGGAACGATATCGCCAACCTGACTGTGGTGGAGGGCGAGGACGGGCTCATCGTCATCGACTGTATGGCCGGGGTGGAATCCGCCGCGCAGGGGATGGCATTGGTCCGCGCCCATATCAGCGATAAACCCGTGGTCGCGGTGATCTACACCCACACCCATATCGATCACTACGGCGGCGTGAAAGGGGTGGTCGATCCCGCGGATGTGGCCTCGGGCAAGGTGCCGATCATCGCGCCGGGCCACCAGTTCGACAAATACGCCATCGGCGAGAACGTCATCGCCGGCAATGCGATGGCCCGGCGCAGCTTCTACGCCTTCGGCGGACTCCTGGACCTGAACGAGCGAGGTCATATCACCTGCGGTATCGGGCCCCTCAGCACCGCGGGACCGACCGTCTCCTATATCTCGCCTACTGATCTGATCACCGAAACCGGAACCAAACGTGACATCGCCGGTGTGGAATTCGAATTCCTCTACGCGCCCGATACCGAGGCGCCCGAGGAAATGCATATCTGGATTCCCCGGTTCAAGGCGCTGACGTGCGCGGAGAATGCCAACCACACCTTGCACAACATCCAGACCCTGCGCGGCGCGCGTACCCGCGATGCACGCAACTTCGCCCGCTATCTCGACGAAACACTGGAGCGCTGGGGTGACGAGGCCGAGGTGCACTACGGCCCGCATACCTGGCCGGTCTGGGGTAATGAGCGGCTCACCGCGTTCCTCGAATCCCAGCGCGACACCTACAAGTACATCCACGATCAGGCCCTGCGGCTCGCCAACAAGGGGTATACGCCGCTCGAGGCGGCGGAAGTGATCGAGCTGCCGGCGGAGCTGGGCCGGGACTGGGCCAACCGCGGATACCACGGCACACTGCACCACGACGTGCGTGCGGTGTTCACCAAGGAATTGGGAATGTGGGACGGCGACCCGGTATCCCTGCACCCGCATCCGCCGGTGGAATCGGCGCGGCGATTCGTGGAATTCGCCGGTGCCCAGGCCGTTCTCACCGAGGGCCGGCGGGCTTTCGATTCCGGAGACTACCGCTGGGCCGCCCAGATCCTGCACGCGCTGGTTTTCGCCGAACCGGACAACACGGCGGCGCGTGAACTCCAGGCCGATGCCTATGAGCAGATGGGATACCAAGCCGAAGGGCCGCAGTGGCGCGGCATCTTCCTCAGTGCGGCGAAGGAGTTGCGCGACGGCGTGCCACCGCCCCCTTATACGACCGCGAGCGAGGACACGATCCTGGCTATGCCGGTCGAGATCCTGTTCGATTTCGTGGCTGTGCACGTCATCGGAGAAAAGGCCGCCGAGGTGGATATCGGCATCGACCTCGATTTCACCGATATCGGCGAACAGTGGACGATGTGGATGCGACGCGGCGTTCTCAATGCCCGGCGGGGAAAATCGAGCACGCCCCGACTCACGATCACCGGTGCGAAACCGGCGATCACCAGTGTTCTGCTGAAACCGTCCACCGTCGAGCAGCTCTCGGCGGCCGGCACTTTGCAGGTGGACGGTGACCGCGCGGCGCTGACCGAACTGGACGCTGTCCTGGACGATTTCGACCCCGCGTTTCCGATTGTCACGCCCTGACAGCCGCGCCGGGTTCGTCCGGGCAGCGCGACATCGATGGGTAACGTCGGTGCCGGGCAGACCACCCGAGGAAGGTTCAGCGTGTTCGATCTCGTGGAGTTGACCGTTCCGATCATCGCCGCGCCGATGGCAGGCGGCCCGTCCACACCCGACCTGGTGGTGAGCGTCGGTGAAGCCGGCGGTCTGGGATTCCTCGCAGGCGGGTACAAGACACCGGAGGCGCTGGCGGAACAGATCCGGGAAGTACGGGCCCGCACCGAGCAGCCGTTCGGGGTGAACCTGTTCGTTCCGCAGCAGCCCGCCTACGATCCGGCCGCGGTGCACGAGTACCGGGACCGATTAGGCGCTGCCGCCCAGCGGTACGGGATCGAACTGCCACCGATCCGGGAACGCGACGACGACTGGTTCGCGGCGAAGATCGATCTGCTGATCGAGCAACAGGTGCCGGTGGTCTCGCTGACCTTCGGCCTGCCGCCGGCCGATATCGCCGGCCGGCTCCGCGCGGCCGGAGCCATGATCATCGCGACGGTGACCACTGTCGCGGAGGCGCGGGCCGCGCTGGACCTGGAGGTCGGCGCGCTGTGTGTACAGGGCCCGGAGGGCGGCGGCCACCGCGGGACCTTCCGTGTCGAGGACGAGCCGGAGACGACGCCTCTACCGGCCCTGCTCGACGAGATCACGGCGTGGTGCCCACTGCCGGTGGTGGCGGCCGGCGGGATCGGTGACGGTGCGCGGATCGCGGAGCTGCTCGCCCATGGGGCAGTAGCCGTACAGCTCGGCACCGCGTTCCTCCGGAGCCCGGAGTCGGGGGCGAAAACGGCGTACAAGGACGCGCTGCGCGATCCGCGATTCACTCGTACGGTCATCACCCGAGCCTTCTCCGGACGACCGGCCCGCGGGCTGGCCAACGACTTCATCGCGGCCCACGACGAGGCCGCGCCGGCGGCCTATCCCCAGGTTCATCACCTCACCAGCCCAGTTCGTGCGGCCGCGGCTGCACGGAACGCACCGGAGGATATGGCGCTGTGGGCAGGTACCGGATACCGGGCGACATCGGCGGACCCGGCCGCGACGATTCTGCGGCGGCTCTGGAGCGAGGCCGTTGCGCACGGGGCATTCGGCGCTGGGGGCGGTGGGAAACCCGCTCGGCCGAACCATTGAGGGGAATCTGTCGGTCTGTGCTCGTACGCTGCCCGCAAGCAGCTGCCGCGCGGCCTGCGGCCCCAACAGCTCTGGAGGAACTGTGCAGGATGTCTGGCCGACCGTCCGGGCGGAGCGGCAGGCGCTCATCGCCGATCTCCAGGGGCTGAGCGAGCCGCAGTGGGAAACCCCGTCGTTGTGCGCGGGCTGGTCGGTGCACGATGTGCTCGCCCATATCGTGGCGAGCGCGAAAACATCGAAACTCGGCTTCGGCTGGGAGTTCGCGCGGGCGGGTTTCGATTTCGACCGATTCACGGCCAACGGTGTGGCGCGTGAACGGGGCGTACGGCCCGCCGAAACCCTCGACCGGTTACGCGCTGTGCTGGACCGTACGGTCTCACCGCCCGCGCCGGCCGACAGCCGGCTGGTCGAGATGGTCGTGCACGGAGAGGACATCCGGCGGCCGCTGGGCATCACCCGTGCCTATCCGCAGGACGCGGTCGCGGATGCGCTCCGGTTGCAGATCCGCACGTCGGAAGGGTTCGGTGGCGGACGGGAACTGGTTGCGGGGCTCACGCTGGTGGCCGACGATGCCGATTTCACCACGGGATCCGGGCCGGAGGTTCGCGGCCCACTGCTCGCGCTGCTGCTGACCGCTTCCGGGCGTGAGGTGGCGACAGCCGAGTTGGGTGGCAGTGGCGCCGAGACCGTGCGAGAGCGGCTGGCATCATCCACCTACTAGCGTCCGCGGCACCGATATGCTGCGGAAACGTGTGGCGAACCGGATGGGAGGAACCGTCCGGACGCGATCTCGGCGGCGGGTGTGACCGGTGAGCTGTCGACCGATGGCGGAAATCGTCGTAGCGTCGATGAGGTGACAGTGCCAACAAACCTGCCCACCACCGTGGGCACGTTGCGGGCGGCCGGGTATGCGCCGCGAAGTGTGAAGGCCGAGATACGGGAGAACCTGCTGGCCCGGCTGGGGTCGGGGAAGGACCCGTGGCCGGGGATCGTGGGATTCGAGCGGACCGTGCTGCCGCAGCTGGAGCGGGCGCTGCTGGCCGGTCACGATGTGGTGCTGCTGGGGGAGCGCGGACAGGGCAAGACCAGGCTGCTGCGGACGCTGCTCGGGTTGCTCGACGAATGGACCCCGGTGATCGAGGGTCTGGAGTTGGGCGAACATCCACTCGAACCGATCAGCCCGCAGGCGCTGCGGCTGGCGGCCGAGCTGGGCGACGATATGCCGGTGACCTGGCGGCATCGGTCGCAGCGGTACGCGGAGAAACTCGCCACCCCGGATACATCCGTGGGCGATCTGATCGGTGATGTGGACCCGGTGAAGGTCGCCGAGGGGCGCAGTCTCGGGGATCCGGAGACCATCCATTTCGGGCTGGTGCCGCGGGCGCATCGTGGCATCGTCGCCGTGAACGAACTGCCCGATCTGGCCGAACGGATCCAGGTCGCGTTGTTGAATGTGATGGAGGAGCGCGATATCCAGGTCCGCGGTTATACGCTGCGGTTGCCGCTGGATGTGCTGCTGGTGGCCACGGCCAACCCCGAGGATTACACCAACCGCGGCCGGATCATCACTCCGTTGAAAGACCGTTTCGGCGCGGAGATCCGGACCCACTACCCGCTCACTGTGCCCGCCGAGATGACACTGGTACGGCAGGAAACCGACCTGGTCGCCGAGGTAGGCGATCCGCTCATCGAGGTGCTGGCACGGTTCGTGCGGCGGTTGCGTGAATCGCCGGCCATCGATCAACGCTCGGGGGTCTCGGCGCGTTTCGCGGTGGCGGCCGCCGAAACGGTGGCTGCGGCGGCGCTGCGCCGGGCCGCGCTCACCGGGGAGAATCCCGCTGTCGCCCGGCCGGTCGATCTGGAATCGGTACCGGCCGTCCTGCGCGGCAAACTGGAATTCGAATCCGGTGAGGAGGGGCGGGAGCAGGAGCACCTCACCCATATGTTGCGGCGCGCGTTCGCCGAGACCGCGCGGGAGCGGCTCGGTGGGCTGGATCTGCGGCCGCTGGCCGAAGCCGTCGAGCAGGGACACCTGGTGACCACCGGCGAACGGGTCCCCGGAGCGCAGGTGCTGGCGGGCCTGCCGGAGCTGCCGGTGCTGCACGAGGTGGCAGCCAGGCTCGGCGTGGCCGCCGGGGACCCGCCTGCGCGGATCGCGGCCACGGTCGAATTCGCCTTGGAATCCCTGTATCTGGCGCGTCAGGTGGCCAAGGATTCCGATGACGAGGGCACAGCGGTGTACGGCGCGTGAACGTTGTACTGGCCGGAGATGAGGCGGCATGACAGCGGCGGACAGCTATTCCTACGGGCCTTATCACGAAGGGCCTGATCCGCTCGCGCCTCCGCTGGACCTGCGTGAGGCGCTGACCGATATCGGCCGCGAGGTGATGGAGGGTTCCTCCCCGCGTTCGGCCCTCGAGGAACTGTTGCGGCGCGGAACGACCGGACTTCCGGGGCTCGAGGAGCTGACCCGGCAGCTGTGGGAACGGCGGGCCGAGATCTCCCGCAATCACCGCCTGGACGGGACGTTGCAACAGGTCCGGGAGCTTCTGGACAAGGCGCTGGAAGCCGAACGCCGGGCACTGTTCCCCGATCCCTCCGACGACGCCCGGTTCGCCGAAATGCAACTGGGCGCCCTGCCGTCGAGTACCGCGGGCGCGGTCCGCGAACTCGGCGAGTACCGCTGGCGTTCGGAAACCGGACGCGAGAACTACCGGCAGATCCGCGATCTACTCGGTCGGGAATTGCTGGAATCCCGCTTCCAGGGTATGAAACAGGCGTTGCAGAACACCACCGGACAGGACGTGGAGCGGGTCCGGCGGATGATGTCGGATCTCAACGAGCTGCTGGCCGCGCACGGCCGGGGCGAGGACACCGCCGAACGTTTCGCGGAGTTCATGGCCGAGTACGGCGAATTCTTCCCCGACAAGCCACGTAACACGGAGGAGCTGATCGACAGCCTGGCCGCCCGCGCCGCCGCCGCCCAGCGGATGCTGAATTCGATGTCGGATCAACAGCGGTCGGAGCTGAACGAACTGCTCGGGCAGGCCTTCGGTGATCCCGCGCTGGCGCAGCAGATCGCCGCATTGGACGCCCACTTGCGCGACCTTCGTCCAGGGGAGGACTGGGAGTCGGGCCGGCGGTTCCGTGGTCAGGATCCGCTGGGTATGGGTGAGGCGGTCGAGGCGATGCAGAACCTCGGCGAACTCGACGAACTCGCCGCGCAGCTGGCGCAGTCGTATCCGGGGGCGCGGCTCGAGGATATCGACCTGGAAATGCTGGAACGTCAGCTCGGCACCGACGCCCGGGTCGACGCTGCCCGGCTGGCGGAGCTGGAACGGGAACTGCGCCGCCAAGGTCTGTTCGAACGAGCGCCCGATGGATCGTTGAGATTGACCCCCAAGGCGTTGCGGCGACTCGGTGAAGTGGCACTGCGAGATGTCGTCGGGCAGCTACGCACCCGCAAGGGTGAGCGGGAAACCGCCCGAGCAGGGGCAGCCGGGGAACCGACCGGTGCGAGCCGGCCGTGGCAGTTCGGCGATACCGAACCGTGGGATGTCTCGCGGACGGTCCGCAACGCGGTGTTGCGGACGGCGTCCACCGGGAGTCCCACAGTGACTTTGGATGTCGCGGATGTGGAGATCGCCGAGACCGAGCAACGGTCCCGCGCGGCGGTCGCGCTGTGTGTGGACACCTCGTGGTCGATGGTGCAGGACGGGCGCTGGGTTCCCATGAAACGCACCGCGCTGGCGCTGCAACACCTGATCAGCACCCGGTTCCGTACCGACGCACTCGAACTGATCACCTTCGGTCGTCATGCCACGACCGTGGAGATCGGGGAACTGACCGCGCTGGAACCGGTCTGGGAACAGGGCACCAACCTGCACCATGCGCTGCTGCTGGCCGGACGGCATCTGCGCCGCCACCCCGACGCGGTACCCGTGGTGCTGGTGGTGACCGATGGTGAACCGACCGCCCATCTGGAATCCGACGGGACATCGTTGTTCAACTGGCCGCCGGACCGGCGCACCCTCGCCACCACCATGATCCAGGTCGATTCGCTGGCGAAACTGGGTGCGTCCATTTCGGTGTTCATGCTCGGTGAACAGCCGCGGCTGGCCGCCTTCGTGGATATGGTGGCCCGGCGCAGCGGTGGCCGGGTGGTGGCACCGGACCTGGACGGTCTGGGTGCGGCCGTGGTCAGCGACTATTTGCGGGGCCGGCGCCGCTGACCGACCGGCACGTAGGCGAGGAGTGCGGATGCGGTTGAACGAAGGGCAGGCGCGGGATCGATTCGCCGGCGCCCGGGTGGCCCGGCTGGCCACGGTGACCCCTGAGGGGCGTCCGCATCTCGTGCCGATCGTTTTCGCCGTAACCGGAGACATTGTGTACACGGCCGTGGACGCGAAACCGAAATCGACCACGGCCCTGCGCCGGCTCGCGAATATCGACGCGAACCCGGAGGTCGCTGTACTGACGGATTTCTACGACGAAGACTGGACGCGCCTGTGGTGGGTACGCGCCGAAGCTGTTGCATCGATTGTCACGGGGGAGAGTGCGCGAACCGGTATCGAGCGGTTGACCGTGCGTTACCCGGTGTACCAGAAAGAGCCGCCGCCCGGTCCGGTACTCGCACTCGAGGTCACCCGCTGGTCCGGTTGGTCCGCCGGGCCGATCTGACCACCAGTGCAGGCAGGAAAACGCGGTGGCCGAACCGCAGAGGTGGCCGACCGACTATCTGGGGTCCAGTGAACTCGTCGCCGAGGTCGGCCGTCCTCACGCTTCCTGCGACACCTCGCCCGGTGTTGCAAGTGCGATCTGCAAGGCGAGTCCGACCGCCTCGCGGATCTGTTCGTCGTCACCACCTTTGTCGACGATGGACAGGACGGCAGAGCCGACTGCGAAGGTCGCGCCGCCGATGACGGCGCCGACCAGCGCTCCCGCTTCTATGTCGCCCAGGCCGGGGTATGCGCGGCGAAGCGCGGCTGTCAATTCGTCCTGGCCGGCGAGCAGGCGCTGCATGAGGCGGGCCCGTGCGTGCTCCGACTCGGAGAACAAGCGTGCACGCGCACCGAGCAGGATCGACGTTTCCTTCGGTACTGCGGATTCGATCATCGCTGCGGCCGCGCCGGCCAATGCTGTCCGGGGCGACTCCGTGTCTGCACACGCTTCGATGGTGGCAATTCCGATCTCGGAACGGAGGCGTGCATCGCCGAGTAGCACATCCTCCTTTGTGGCGAAATGCAGGAAGAATGTGCGAGACGAGACATCTGCGGCTTCGGCGATCTCGGCGACTGTGACCCGGTCGAAGCCGCGCTCCGCGAACAGGCGATTCGCGGCGCTGATCAGCGCGGCTCTGGTCTGCTTCTTCTTGCGATCTCTCCGCCCGGGTTCGTTTCCCATGCGATAACACTACACTGACACACCTGCTACAGTTGATGTATTAATTCATTCACTGAAGCAGGAGAGGTTCATGGGAAGTCTTGATGGACGAGTTGCGCTGATTACCGGCGCGGGTCGGGGTATCGGGCGGGCCGAGGCGCTATACCTTGCGGGCGAGGGCGCAAAAGTGGTCGTCAATGATCCCGGCGTCGCACCCGACGGTAGCGGGGGTGACGTGAGCGTCGCGGCCTCCGTTGCCGAGGAGATCCGCGAACGAGGTGGCGAAGCCGTCGCCAGCACGCACAGCGTTGCCGAGTGGTATGCCGCCGCTGCGCTGATACAAACCGCTGTCGACAATTTCGGTGATCTGCACATAGTGGTCAACAACGCGGCGGTCAGTCGGCCGAGCTCGCTGGTGAGTGCGAGCGAGGAGGCGTTCGACGCGGTTGTCGCAGTGAAACTCAAAGGGACGTTCAACGTCAGTCACTGGTCGGCCGACTACTGGCGCGGCCGCTACGAGACGGGCGACCGTCAGGATCGCTCGCTCGTGAACACCACCTCGACGGCCGGACTCGACTCGCCCCTACCGCTCAACACGAGCTACGCTGCGGCGAATGCCGGTGTGGCGGCGATGACGATCGTGCACGCGCTCGAACTCGTCCGCTACGGAGTCCGTGTCAACGCCATCTCTCCCGGCGCGCGAACGCGCCTGTCTCTCGACCTGCCGGCCGGAGTTCCGTCGCTGACGCAGCACACTCCGGCGCCGGGAGAGTACGACCCGTGGGACCCGATCCACCAGGCCGTTGTCGTCGCATACCTCGGTCGAGCGAGCACGGTAGTGACCGGACAGGTTCTTACCGTCCGGGGTAGTACCGTCATCCCGACGAACACCTGGTCGTTGGGAGCGCCGGTGACGAAAGAGGGCGCGGGCTGGGATGTCGAAGAACTCGCGAACGCTCTCGGTGAGGTCCCCTTCGCCGACCCCTTCGACCGGCTCACCTTTCTGCGCCGCGTGTACGGAGTCTCGACGCGTGACGAGATCCAGGACCTGCTCAATTCGATACTCGACACCGATCTGGCCGAAACGGCCAACCCCTAGATATCCTTCAGTGGCAGCCTTTTCCGCGGGTTCCTGTCTTCACCATCGTCGAATTCTGCACATGGGCAACGGACTCGGGTTCGGAAACATTACCGCCGGAGTGATGTCACTGCCCGCCCATGGCGAACCGCAGCAGCGCCTGCTTATCGCCCTGCTTGATCTTGCCCTTGCGGTTGAGTACTTCCAGCTGCCATGCGTTTCCGTTGCGGAACGCGCGGGCCACGGCGTTCGCGTTGTCGGCACCCAGCAGCGACGGCCAGATATCGGCCACCTGCTGGCTGCTGCCGCCGGACGCGTCGTACACCTTGAAAGAAATATTGTTCGCCTTCTCGAAGGAGGTGCCCTTCTTGAACGCGGCCGCGACGAAGACGATCGCGTCGATTCCGTCGGGAACATCGCCGAAAGTGACGTGCACGGTTTCGTCGTCCCCGACGGCTGCACCGGTCTGCTCGTCGCCGGAGTGCAGCACCGAGCCGTTGCCCAGCGGGTCCAGCGAGTCCAGGCCGGCGAACCGCACCGGTTCACTGCCCTGCATGAGGATGGCGATGAGGTCCAGGTCCACCCCCTTCTTGCGGCGCGCCCAGCCGAGCGCGCCACCGCTGGCGCCCGCGGAGGGATCCCAGCTGACCCCGACACTCAGCTTGGTCATTCCCGCGAGATCCGCGGCGCCGTCTTCCTTTTTGAGCGTGATCATGGCTCAACCGTACCGGCTGCCGGAGAGCGCCGGGTGACCGGCGAGTTCGCGCTTATCGACCGCCTGAACCCGCGGGTCGGTACGGGCGTGGCCAAGGGTGGCGGACGACGCCTTCGACGCTTTCGTTGAACCTCTCCATCAGCCGGACCAGCTGGTCGATTTCGTCGTCGGGCCAGTCGGCGAGCATATTCGCGACTCCACTGCGCTGTAGTTCGAGATCGGCCTCGATGAGCTGGATTCCTTTTTCGCTCGGCCGGATCTTGCGCGCCACCCCACCGTCGGGATCGGGGACGCGTTCCACCAGATCCTGCTCCAGCATCGCGGCGACCTGCCGGTTGATCGTGGAGACATCGAGCCCGAACGCTTCGGCCAGTTCGCGCAGCGACAGCGGCGCCCCGAGTTGCAGGCGGGTCAGGATCAGATACGCGGATCTGTCCAGCTGGAACGGGGTTCTGCGGCGTGCGGCCGGATGGTGCCGGGACAGCAGGGTCAACTCCAGGACGAGCCGCGCCAAGACGGTCGGGTCCCGGTGATCCGCCGCACCGGCGGGCAGAGCCGAATCGGACATTCGGCCACTATGGCGTCTGATTCGTCCGATTGCAAAATTGTGCACCATACACAGGCTATGTAACGTGCATAGATGTGACCGCCGTAGCCGACGACCCCTCCAGATCCGGCGAACGGGGTCGTCCAGGCGTCTCGCCGACCCTCCTGATCGCGACTCTCAGCACCATCGGCATCGTCGTCTCGCTCATGCAGACATTGGTCGTCCCGCTCATCCCGAGCCTGCCGGCCCTCCTGGACACCACACCCACCAACGCCTCCTGGGTGATCACGGTAACTCTGCTGGCTTCGGCGGTGTGCACGCCGATCAGCGGCCGGCTCGGCGATATGTTCGGCAAACGCCGCATCCTGCTGTTCGACCTGCTCGCGATGGTTGTCGGCTCGGTGCTGTGCGCGATGTCGTCGTCACTGATTCCCTCGGTCGCCGGGCGCGCGCTACAAGGTGTGGCGATCGGTGCCATCCCGCTGGGTATCAGCATCCTGCGCGACGAATTACCGCCCGAGCGCGTCGGCTCGGCCATGGCGGTGATGAGTTCGACGCTCGGGGTGGGCGGGGCGATCGGGTTGCCGCTGGCGGCCGTCATCGCCGAGCACGCCGACTGGCATGTGCTGTTCTGGGCCGCGGCCGCCATGGGCACGATCGGCGCCGGCCTGATCTTCCGGTTCGTTCCCGAATCGCCGGTACGCACACCCGCCCCGTTCGACTTCGGCGGTGCCGCGGGACTGGCCACCGCCCTGCTCGCCCTGCTCATCGCGATCACCCAGGGCGCGCAATGGGGGTGGACCAGCTCCTCGATCCTCACTTTGTTCGCGATATCGATCCTGGTCTTCCTCGGCTGGGGCCGATACGAGATCGGCCGCCGGCATCCGCTGGTGGATCTGCGGGTATCAGCGCGACCCCGTGTGCTGTTCACCAATATCGCGTCGATCGCCGTCGGATTCGCGCTGTACGGCATGTCGCTGACCTTCCCGCAGCTGTTGATGGCCCCGGCCGAAACCGGCTACGGATTCGGTTTGTCGATGGTCGAGGCCGGATCGGCGCTGGCGCCCAGCGGTTGCGTGATGATGCTGCTCTCCCCGGTATCGGCGCGGATCTCGGCCCGCTTCGGCCCGAAATTTACCCTCGGAATCGGTTCGGCGGTGGTCGGCATCGGCTATCTGTGCGCTGCGGCGATGATGGACAGCGTCTGGCAGATCATGCTGGCATCGATCCTGGTCGCGGGCGGTGTGGGACTGGCCTACGCCGCGATGCCCGCGCTGATCATGGGCGCGGTCCCGGTCACCGAAACCGCGGCCGCGAACGGGTTGAACGCGCTGATGCGTTCGGTCGGGACGTCCACCTCGGCCGCGGTGATGAGTGCGGTACTGGCCAATATGACCATCACCCTCGGTAGTCAGCTCCTGCCGTCCCGGGACGCGTTCCACACCGCCTTCCTGATCTCCGTCGCCGCCGCCTGTGTGGCCATCGTGCTCACCACGCTCATCCCGAAACAAACGGATGCGACGGACCGGATATGACGGATGCGGTCCACCCCGAATCGGCAGTACATTAAGGCCTGGATGGAAGACCGGGAGGCGCTGGCCGCCGCCGGGCTTGATCGGCGGGAGGGGAGCGACATGGACGACCTGACCTCGACTGCCGTTCGATGGGGCGACTGGCTGGTGTTGGTCGATCCGCGCTGGCAGGAAACCGCACCGGAGGTGACGCCACCATCCGAGGTGCTCCTCGGTGGCTGGATGGTAGGCAAAGATGGTGTTGCGGGTCTGTTCGAACCCAATCCCCATTACGTGGCGCTCGGGCGATAGGTCGAGTTGGCCCGGACACGCCACGCCTCTTCGGTCAGAGTCGCACCGGACTCCTTCACACCTTCACACCCGACCAAGTCCGCAGCGTACCGATCCTGAGCCACGACAAGAAGGTTGTCGGAGTGCAATTTCCGTCGAAGCTCACAGACGTGAAGAAGTCGATGAGCTTCACTCGTGAAGGACTCGCATCCGCGAGCCGCGAGTACCATCAATACACGCGGGGGCGAGGACCCGAGCAGCCGAAATGGGTCTGCAAAAGGGCGTACCCGGCTCCGTGGGGTGAAGAGACGGTATTCGCGCGGGCACACGCCGATAAGAGCAGATACGGTGTCCAGGTCAAGAAGAAGATTCCGTTCACGAAATGGAGCAGATGGGTGCCCGTGCGTGTCAACGGAGAGACCTACGGGCAGATCCTTGCCGCGGACAAGCATTTCAAACAGGCCGTCAAAGGCGCACCCACGGCCGAACTGGTCCAGATGTCGTGTTCACCCGCCGCGGGCTCGGCAGCGCGCGAGTCCGCCGAATCGCTGCATTCGGCAGGAATAGGCTTCGATGTACACGCCACCGACAAGACCCATCTCTACAGCTACAACACCAGCGAAGAGCCGGGACCAGGCTCGGTAAAACTGGATGGCGACATCATCGTCGGACACGGTTCCGAAATGGAACTACTCGAATCCGGTGACCCGATGAAGTCACCCTGGGGCAAATACGAGGCACCCGGACAATGACCGAACACACAAGTCCGACGCCCGTACGAACCAATCCCGTTGCACACGACTTCGAACATCAGCGCAGTCGACTTCGAACATCGACAAGAGGTAGCGGTTTCGAAGTAACAGGGGTGACAACGGATATTGGATACGGCCGCGCCCGGCCGGCCGGGCGCGCGATAGGTGCCCTTTGCGTCCTGGTATCAGTGCTGGCGGTGCTCGGCGGTTGTGCGCTGCCCGGATCCGGCGCCGGGATCGTCGGCGAGCGGCTCACCGAGTTCCCGGTGATCGACCGGTCGATGCTGACACCGGCGCAGGCCAGGGTCGTCGATGCCGCCGCGGCCGAATTCGCGGCGCCGCGCTCGGGGCCCGAATACTCCGAAGGCACTACCGAACCCTGGTGCGCGAACTTCGTGAGTTGGGTGATGCGCGCCGCCGGCCTGCCACTGGTCAATCCGAATTCCGGGTCCTGGCGGATCCCCGGCGTCTACACCCTGCAGGAGTACTACGAAAGCCGGGGCCGGTTCGTATCTTTCGACCCCGCGTACCGGCCCGTCAGCGGTGAGGTGGTCCTGTACAGCCCGGACAGCCGATTCGGCCAGCACACAAACATCGTGATCGACTCCGAAAACGGAGTCCTGACCACGATCGGCGGTAACGAAAACGACGAGGTGAGTATCGAACAATGGGATCCCGCCGGCGTCGGCGATATCGCCATCGTCGGATACGGCCGGTTGTAGCCGGGGATGGTTGCCCGAGCCCGCGAACTCGATCGCGTAGCGTGAACCTCGGCGGTGGAGGTGGAGGTGTCGGAACGGCTCATGGAACCGGTCGAAGCAGTCGAGAGGGAATGGATCGACTACGCCGAATTCGGCGAGCGATTCGTCACCCACGCGGTGACCGAATCCAGGATCGAGGCGGCGGTCGCCGGGATCACCGGGCGCGGACTGAGTATCGGACCGTTCAACCTCGGCCCGGCCGGCCTCGCCGGATTCCTGGCCGAAGGCCGGATCGGCCGGCCCGAGGTGGTGCGCCGTGGTTCACGGGTCAGCTTCGACGTCCGGATACCCGTATCTCTCGCTGCCAAGATCCTGCTCGGCGGCCGGCGCCTGGGATTGGAAACGGTGGTCTCGATCGACCTCACGTTCCACGCCCGTACCGCGGATCCGCTGCTCATCGTGATCGATATCCCAGCGGTACGCCGGTCGGACGTCCGGGTGCTGTTGCGCTTGGCCGCCGCGGATTCGGTGGCCGAATGGATGCTCGATCCGATCTCCGGGCTGCTGCAGAACGAGGTCGCGAACCGGGTGAATGCGATGCTGCGTGATCCGGGTGTCTTGCGCAGCCGGATCTACGATGTCGAGGCCATCGTCGACGGCCGGCGCTCCCCGTACCGCGGCCGCACCGAATTCGAGTGGATCGACTACGCCGAGTTCGGCCGCCGTTTCTTTCCGTGGATGGTCACCCGGGAACGTCTCGCCGGTTTCATCGCGCATCTGGCCGGGCGGCCGATCGAGATCGGCCCTTTCCGCACCGGGCCCCGCGCGGCCGCCGAGGTCACGGTGCGCGGCGAGGTCGGGCAGCCGCTGCTCACCGACCTCACCGCGCCTCCGGCAGTGGACGGCGATATCGCCCTGGTGCGTTTCGGTCTCACGGTGCCGGTGTCGCTCGACATCACCGTCAATGTTGTCGAGGACAACCGCTACCGGGCCGGTCTGGAAATCCCCCTGGTTCTCACAGCCCACGCTGCCGACCCGCTGCTGATCGTGGTCGAGGCGGATCCACCGGCCCGGGAAGACGTCCGCCTCGAATACGCGGCCCAGGGGATGCGCGCCGCCGCCCTGGGGGTCCTGGGCGGGATCAAGAAACAGATCATCGCCCAAGCGGTGCGAGTCGTCCGCGCTGAACTGGCGGACCCGGCCACCCGCACGCTGGACGTAGCCGCACGAATCGACCGGCTGCTGTAAGCGCGGGCACCGGTGCGCCGACGTTTGCCGCTTCGGTGCTCGAAGGCGCTGCCTACCAGGGGGCCTGCCCGGCCGTAGCGATGCCCCGGCAAGCCGGGGAGCTCCGGAACCCGCGCGTCGGCGCAGCGGCGCGCACCGCACGTGATGCAATGGTCTCCGCGTTCGAGGCTGTCGGTACGCAGTGCGGCGGGGCGGCACCCCGAACAGACGTTGCGGTTTCCACCGGGGTGCGAAGGAGTCATCGATGGTTTCCCTGTCACGACGTGCGCTGCTCGGGTACGCCGCCGCCGGAGTCGCAGCGGGAGCGGTGGGTTCGACAGTCGCGGCTCGGCCTGCCGCCGCCGCACCGCGGGGCACACTGCTCGACTATGCGGCGGACGTGCCGTCGGCGGAAGCGATCAAGGCCGCCGGGCACGCGGGGGTCATCCGGTATGTATCGGATCGGCGGCCCGGGGCGGAGTGGATGAAAGGGAAACCGCTGCTGGCCGGGGAGGTTTCGGCGCTGCGCGAGGCAGGACTGGCGATCGTGTCCTGCTACCAGTTCGGCAAGGGACCCACCGCGGACTGGCGGGGCGGGATGGAGGCCGGTAAGCGGCATGCCGAACGGGGGCTGGAATTGCACCGCGATGCAGGCGGTCCGGAGAATCGGCCGATCTACGCGTCCATCGACGACAATCCCACGCCGGTCGATTTCGCGACCATGATCCTGCCGTACCTGCAGGGCTGGCAATCGGTGGTGGGACGCGAGAACACCGGTGTCTACGCCAATGCGCCGACCATCGAACTGGCCCGGGTCGCGGGGGCCGGGGCGTGGTTCTGGCAGCACGATTGGGGCACCCCGGAAGGGTTCGTCCATCCCGCGGCGAATCTGCACCAGTTCGAGATCGACGATCGCACGGTGGACGGGGTGGGGGTGGATGTGAACAATATCCTCACCGCGGAATACGGCGCCTGGTGAACGCGGCTCACTTCTTCGTCGCCGGCTCCGGCCGGTTCGCCGCCACATACATGTAGATCAACGGGACCACCGCTCCGGACAGGAAAAGCAACAGCGTCGGCAGATCACTGCGCAGCGGGTAGTCACCACCCGGTCCGCGACTGGCGGCGATCAGGAACGCGGCCAGCCAGGCACCGACCGGCAGGAAGAGTACCGAAAGCCGGGTGCTCACCGTCGCAACCGCCCACACCAGCGCCAGATTCACCGGCCCTGCCAGGATCGCCGTGATCGGTACCGGCACCGTGCCGATATACAGGGGGAGATACAGCACCTCCAGGATCAGTGCGATCACCGCGTCCAGGACCAGCACGGCGATGATCAGCGGACCGGGTATGCCGTTCACGGCAGCGGTGGCCCGGCCGCCGATCCGCGACCGCAGGCTCCGGGCCGGGATCGCCGAATCGTCCACGGTGGCGGTCACCGGCGCGGCCGAGTCGCCGGCGATGCACCTGCTGTCACCCGCGCAGTGCGGGCCGAGCCACCCTCGAGTTCCCAGTGCTGCATGTGGACGAGTGTATTCGGCGCCGCGCTGCCCGGCGGCTATCCCAGTCCGGCGAACAGATCGCCTTCGCGGCCGTCCGCCGCGCGCGGCCCGCTGCGGCCGCGGGCCAGTATGTAGTGCTCCTCGGGGAGAATCGGCTGGGCGACCATATTGGTCAGCGCGAACTCGCGTCCCGACGGCGCGACCGCGAGCTGGGTGGCATGGGCCCGTAGCGCGGCACGTTTACCGGTCAGCACCTCGGCCACATCGATCGTCGCCGTCACCGAAGCGCTCGGTACACAGGCCAGTTCGTTCCCCGCGGCAAGCCGCCATCCGGGTGGCAGCGCGCCGGGCAGGCCGTCGACGGTGCGCCGGGCCAGCGCCCGCAGGTGTTCGTGCAGGATATCGGCGTCGGTCACGGTCCAGTAGAGCTTGGGAGTGTCCCAGCCCCGGCCCGCGGCGGCCGCCACCGCGGCAGTGGTGACCCGATGTGCCCGGATATGGTCGGGATGTCCGTAGCCCCCGTTCGGGTCGTACGTCACGACCACCCGGGGGCGTAACCGCAGGATCACCTCGACCAGCGCCTCGACGGCGGCATCGCCGGACCGGACGAAGGCGCGCGGATGCTCGGCGGCCGGAGTGCCGGCCATCCCGGAATCGCGCCAGCGGCCGGCGCCGCCGAGGAAACAGGGGGGCCCGGCGTCGAGTTCGGTGAGGGCGCGGGTCAGTTCGCCGATGCGGTAGCCGCCGAGCTGGTCGGCGTGATCGGCGGCCAATCCGGCCCATTCGTCGCCGATGATTTCGCCTTCTTCACCGAGCGTGCAGGTCATTACGGTGACCGGGACCCCGAGCCGGCGATAGTGCGCGATGGTGCCGCCGGTGGTGATGGTTTCGTCGTCCGGGTGCGCGTGCACCAGCAGCAGCCCGCCCTCTCGATCCGGGGTGGGTGCGGCGCCGGGCCGGCCGGCGGCGGTCACGGTATCCGCCGCCACATCGCCGCGTCACCGAAGATGCCCGCCTGGATGGCTCCGCTGAGCGAGGCGCCGTCCACCGAGGGGCCGGCCGCGGCGACCACATTGTCCTGCACGATCGGCAATACGATGGATTCGCCCCACAGCCGTGGTTCGGCGTCGGCCAGCGTCCGGGGGACCTCGACCCCGTGCAGGGCGCCGTCGATCGCCGGCTGGAATTCCGGATCGCAGACGCCGGCCAGATTGCTGGGCGCCTGCCGCGCCGCTTCCACGGCGGCGGGCACCTTGGTCTCGGATTCGTTCTCCTCGTCCGCGGGCGCCCCAGGGGGTGCCGCGGGCGGGCAACCATAGCGGGAGGCAAGCGCCGTCGCCGGGTCGCCACCGGTCGCCTCCCAGCCGACCACGGCGTCGATAGTGTTCTCGACCAGTTCTTTCCCGTACAGCTCATCGGCCGCCAGATTGCGCACCGAGGCGTCGATGCCGGCGCTGCGCAGCTGGTCGGCGGCGGTATTGGCGACTGCCAGTGCGGTATCGTCGCCGGTCACCGCGCCGATCCGCAGGACGAGTGGTTCACCGTTGCGGGCCAGCGAACGCGGTCGCGGTGCGGGGGAGGTCGCCGAGACCGGGGGTGGTTCCGGTGCCCGGCCGAAACCGGCCTCGGCCAGGAGCCCGAAGGCCTGGTCGGCGTTGAGTGGCGGCGGCTGGGTGGAGGTGTAGCCGGGGTCGGAGGGGGAGAGTACCTGCGCGCGAACCGGTTCCACCCAGTTCCCGGTCTGGGCGCCGACAGTGGCCAGCAGCGCCGGGTCGAGCAGGGCGAGTACCGCCGTGCGCACCCGGTGATCGGCGAGTACACCGTCGCGGCCGTTGAGGGTCAGCCGCAGCTGCCGCGATTGCGGCATGATCGCGGTCCGCACCGAGGGGATCGCGGCGAGCTGGGCCTCGGTGGCGACACCGCCGTGTACGAGCGCCATCTGGGTATCGCCGTTGCGCAGCGAATCGGCGAGCTGTGCGGTGGTGCCCCCGCGGCGCAACAGGATCTGGTCGGGCCGGGCGGGTGTGCCCCAGAACCGGTCGTTGCGTTCCAGCAGAATCTCGTCGCGGCCGGGGTCGGCGGATTCGATGGTGAAATGACCGCCCGATACCGGGATCTGCTCGACCAGAGTGCGCTGGAACCCTCCCGGCGAATCCTTCATCAGATGTGAGGGCAGCAGGTTCGCGAACAACTGCGGCCACGCCGGATACGGCTCGTTCAGGACCACGGTGACGGTTTTCCCGCCGCCCGATGAGCGGACGTCGGAGATGAGCCGGTAGCCGGCGGGGTCGATCACCCCGGGCTGGGTGATCATCTGTTGCCACAGATACCAGAAATCCTCGGCCGCGATGGGCGCGCCGTCGGACCAGTTGGCCTGGTCCTTCAACCGGTAGGTGATTGTGAACGGCGCCTGCGAGGTGACCGTCGCCGAGTCGAGCAATGCGGTATCCGGTACCCACAGCGTCGCACCGGGCGCGGCCGGGTCGGGGGTCGGCCGGAACGGGCTCGGCAGCACCATGGCCGCGACCGCCGACGTTGCCGGGGATTGGTTCGACCGCAGATGCGGATTGAACCCGATCCCGATATCGTCGACCGCCACGACCACTGTGTTCTTGGTCGGCTGCGCCGGTTCGGTTTTCGGGCTGTCGGTACTGGCGATGGGCGGCGGCGGGTCGGCGGTGCATCCGGCCAGGACCGGAACGAGCACCGCCAGCAGCACAAACAGCCCGCGCCACACCGCGCGCCTCCCCGAAATCATCCTCGGCACTCTACCCAACGCCCGGCTGTCACGTCCGGCGGCGAAACCGGTTACAGCGCGGCCCGGTCGCGGGCCTTGCGGCGGGACAGTTCCCGGGCCCGTTCATTGGAGGCCAGTGTCAGCTTGCGCACCCGCACGAACTCCGGGGTCACCTCCACGCATTCGTCGGCCGCGCAGAATTCCATGGCCGCTTCCAGATCCAGCTGCAGCGGTTTGGCGAGCGTCTCCATCACATCGGCGGTGGAGGAGCGCATATTGGTGAGCTTCTTCTCCTTGGTCACATTGATATCGAGGTCCTCGGCCCGCGGGTTGATCCCGACGACCATGCCCTCATAGGTTTCGGCGCCGGGTTCGACGAAGAACTGCCCGCGGTCGGCGAGCTGGATCATGGCGAACGGGGTCACGCTGCCGGACCGGTCGGATACGAGTGATCCGGTGTGCCGTGCCCGGATCTCCCCGGCCCACGGCGCATAACCGTGCGATACCGCGTTGGCGATACCGGTGCCGCGGGTCTCGGTGAGGAAATCGGTACGGAACCCGATCAGCCCGCGCGAGGGCACGATGAACTCCATCCGCACCCAGCCCGCGGCATGGTTGTTCATCTGCACCATTTTGCCTTTACGGGCGGCCAGCAGCTGGGTGATGGCGCCCAGATATTCGTCCGGGCAGTCGATGGTGAGCTCTTCGAACGGCTCGTGCACCTTGCCGTCGACCTGCCGGGTCACCACCTGCGGTTTGCCGACGGTCAGTTCGAAACCCTCGCGCCGCATCTGCTCGACCAGGATGGCGAGGGCCAATTCACCACGGCCCTGCACTTCCCAGGCGTCCGGGCGCCCGATATCGAGTACCCGCAGCGAGACATTGCCGACCAATTCCTGGTCGAGCCGCGATTTCACCATGCGTGCGGTGAGCTTGTGTCCCTGCACCCGCCCGACCAGCGGTGAAGTATTGGTACCGATGACCACCGAGATGGCGGGCTGATCCACCGTGATCCGGGGCAGCGCGACGGGCTCGTCGGGGTCGGCGAGGGTATCGCCGATCATGATGTCGTTGATACCGGCGACGGCGACGATATCGCCGGCCACCGCGACCTCACCCGGCTGCCGTTCGACACCCACGGTCTGCAACAGCTCGGTGATCTTGACGTTCTTCACACCATCCGCGTGCATCCACGCGACGTTCTGGCCCTTGCGGAGTTCGCCGTTGTGGATCCGCACCAGTGCGAGCCGGCCCAGGAAGGCCGAGGCGTCGAGGTTCGTGACGTGAGCCTGCAGTGGTGCGGTCTGGTCGCCCTTGGGGGCGGGGATGTTCTGGAGCAGTACATCGAACAAGGCGTCGAGGTTGTCCGCGTTCGGCACTTCACCGTTCTGCGGCTGCTCCTCGGATGCTTTACCGGCCCGGCCCGAGGCGTAGAGCACGGGCAGATCCAGGGCCAGTTCGGCGGCCTCGGCGGCGTCGTCGTCGAGATCGGAGGCGAGGTCGAGCAGCAGATCGTGGCTCTCCTCGACGACCTCGGCGATCCGCGCGTCGGGACGGTCGGTCTTGTTGACCACCAGGATCACCGGCAGGCAGGCCGCGAGGGCCTTGCGCAGGACGAAACGGGTCTGCGGCAGCGGCCCCTCGGAGGCGTCCACGAGCAGCACCACACCGTCGACCATGGACAGGCCGCGTTCGACCTCGCCGCCGAAATCGGCGTGGCCGGGGGTGTCGATGACATTGATGACGGTGACACTGCCGTCCGGATGGTGCCGGTGTACGGCGGTGTTCTTGGCGAGAATGGTGATGCCCTTCTCGCGCTCCAGATCGCCGGAATCCATCACTCGATCGACGAGTTCGGCGCGTTCGGCGAAAGCGCCGGACTGCCGCAGCATGGCGTCGACGAGCGTCGTCTTGCCGTGGTCGACGTGTGCCACGATGGCGACGTTGCGAAAATCGCGTGCAGACGACACGCCGGTTCCTCCTGATGGTTGGCTCTTGCTTATCGGCCGGACCCTGGGATCGGGGAGATACGGACTAACCGGCATCTGGGCCGTTTACACCCTACCGGGGCCGAGGTCGCCTGTTCGCGCCCCCCGAAGGTAAGGGTATGCTAACCCGCATGGGCAAGGTCAAGGCGAAAGAGGTGTCGAGCCTGAAGCCGAAGAAAAAGTGCTGTCGGAAGAAGACGCGCTGCGTGAAATGCCCTGTCGTGATCATGCGGATGAAACGCCTGGAAGCCACGGGCGCCACCGGTAAGGAATTGAAGAAGGGCCTGAAGAAGGCGCGCGCCGCGTGAGCTGATCTGTACCGGCCGGTGAATCCGCGGCGGCCACTCTTGTGAGAATGTGAATTCGCGGGGTACCACGGCGATATGACCACACCACTGCTCACCGAAACGCAGATCACCGATGCGCTCGATTCGCTGCCGGAATGGTCGCGTGCGGGCGATGCGATCAACCGCACCGTGCAAGCTTCGTCCTTCCTCGCCGGTATAGAACTGGTGCGCCGCGTCGCGGAGGCCGCCGAGGCGGCGAATCACCATCCGGATATCGATATCCGCTGGCGCAAGGTGACCTTTGTCCTGTCCACGCATTCCGCGGGCGGACTCACGGCACAGGACGTGGCGCTGGCCCGGGAGATAGATCGGCTGGCGGGGCGTTGACCCGGGAAACCGCCCGGCCCGCCCAGATGGTCCAGGCGTACAGCGCGAGCACCCCGATCACATCGACAGCGCCCAGCCACGACCACACCCCCCACCGCGAAATCGTCCAGATCGAATCCTGCAGGAACGACAGCACCCACGGCGCGCCCACCAAGGTGGTGACCAGCCAGTACCCGGCCAGGATCTTCGCCCCGGCCACCTCCCGGAACGGTCCGTAGAGCAGCCAGAGGACCGTCGGCAGCAGCCAGCCCCAGTGATGCGACCAGGAGATCGGCGATATCAGCAGGCCGAACAACTGCACGATCAGCACGGTACCCAGCAGATCATCGCGGCGCAGCGCTCGCCAGGCGAACCAGCCCAGTGCCGCCATCACCGCTGCGCCGGCGATCCACCACGGCCCGGTGCCGACATCGCTGCCCAGTATCCGGCTCAGCGCCCCGCGTAGCGACTGATTCCACACCGACCCCACCGGGCCGATCCGGTCGGCATCACCGAGCAGGGTGCCGAAGTAGCGGCGGGTCTCCTCGGAATTGATCAGGAAACTGCCGCCCACGGTCAGGCCGAAGGCCGCTGCCGACCAGGCTGCCGCGAGCCAGCGGCGCCGCGCCAGGAAATACAGGCCGCTGATCGCCGGTGTGAGCTTGATCCCGGCGACCACCCCGACCAGTGTCCCCGAGACCCACCACCGGGTACTGCGGACGGCGAGCATCACCCCGAGCATCAGGAAGACGTTGACCTGTCCGTAGTCGATTGTGGTGCGCACCGGCTCGAACCACAGGCCCACCGCCGTCCACGCCACGGTGGCGGCCCGCCAGCGTGGCTCGGTGAGCGCCCGGGGGCCCAGGACCAATTCGAACGCGAGACGCACCACCCAGTACAGGGCGCCGACGATCGCGAACAACCAGAGCACCGCGACCGCGGTGAACGGCAGGAAATGCAGCGGGAAGAAGACGACCGCGGCGAACGGCGGATACGTGAAGGGCAGCGGGAAATCCGGGGTCTTCTCGGCGTAGGTGAAATCGTAGAGACGGTCGGTGAGCAGCGACGCCGAACCGTCCACGTAGACGTGCAGATCCACCAGGTTCATACCGTTGGGGGTCAGCAGCATCCACAGCAGGCGCACCGCCACGCTGATCGCCAGCGCCGCCAGGGCCAGGCGAAACGGTGTGAACCCCCGAAGGTCGGTCCGGGCGCTGGGCTGATTCAAGACATGGGCTTTCGAGTCGGTCCGGGTCGGCGGCCGGACCCGGCGCGGCGGCAGGTGTTTCCGGCGCGGAATACATTAACCCGACCGTGCCGGGGCGCTGTGCGACCGGTTACCTCGATCGTTCGCCGGTGTCGGCGAGCCGAGGAGGACGGTGTCCGGATCAGGGGGCTCCCGCGCGACACACATACACATTCGACTCAAATTTCACACATGTCACAATGGTTGCCCGCTACTGTCTGGTATCACAGTGAAATAGGGGTCGCAATCGCTACCCCGGTGCTGTACAACGCGCGCCAGTGTCCTTAGAGTGACCCCGAAACGACGGCTTTTCAGCGTCGCCCAGATGTACCCGAGGTAAGGACGGCTAGACCAGTGCTTCGCACCCGAGGATCGCGGATCGCAATGTCCGCGCTCGCCATTGCGGCCGGCGCCTCCCTCGTGGCGCCCGCGACGGCCGTCGCGGCCCCGGCCACCGAGGCGTCGGTGAACAGCGTCCCGATGGTCCCCGAAGGGGTCCCGGTCGACGTTCTCGCCGCGCTGGCCCCGGTCATCGTCAACCCACCGGCGGCGCCCATCGCGCAGGACATCGCCGCACCGGGTAGCCCCCAGGCCGCGATCCTGGCCCAGGCCCGTGCCCTGCTGGACACGGTGAATCTGCCCCCGCAGATCAAATCGACCCTCGATCGGGTCATCACCTTCCTGGACGGAAGCGGTGGCGGCGGCCCCGATATCCCGGAATCCGGCCCGGTGATCGCCCAGTTCCTCTACCCGACGATCGGTAAGGGCTGCATCGCCCCGTCCGGTGATTCCGTCGGCACGGCCCTCGCGGTTCCCGGCCCGGCACAGCTGCCGCCGCCCGGCCCGGCCGCCGGCCAGACGGGATTCGTGTTCACCGCGCTCGGCACCGAACACCCCACGGCCGAACAGCCGCAGCCGATGACGGTGCAGTGGCGCAATATCGATACCGGCGCCGTCGGCACCGAGGTACTCACCGACGAAGCGAAGATCAACCCCGACGGTCCCGCGACGCTTTCGGCGATCGCGAACACCGGCACCGGGCGCGTAGTCGCGGTCATCGGCGGCGGGCTCACCACCCAAGCCACCGAAACCGAGGCGCGTACCTGCTCGTTCGCCCCGACCCTGGGCTTCTTCACCGTCGGCTGAAACGTGAACCCGCTGTATTTCCGGCGCATTCGTGCGCCGGAAATACAGGCCCGACTGTGGTAGACCGGGAATATGGCGACTGTCGAGCATTCGCACAGGTCGATCCGGAGTCGGCGCGCGCCGCGGTCGATCCTTTCCATCAGATCCGAGGGGTCGATCCTGTCGATCGGATCGGCGTATTCCATCCTGTCCATCGGCAGTGCCGGATCGGTACTGTCGATCGGTTCGATCGGATCCTTCGGATCGCTCATCTCCAGCGGGTCGTTCCTGAGCCTCGGTTCGGCGCTGTCCGGACTGTCGCGCTGGTCACTGCTGTCGTGGATGGGCAACCATTCGAGCCCGGACGAACGACCCGGGCTGCGGGTGGTCGCGGACGAACCCGACCTCCGGGTCGCCCCGACCTGCCACTGCCAAACCTGAGCTGTGTTATTTGCGGCGCCGCGAGGTGGGTCAGAGATCCGGGGTGACCTTCTCGATCAGGGGGCGGACCTGGTCGAGGGGGATGTCCGGGATCGAATAGACCTTTTTACCGGCGGCGGTGGCTGCCGAGAGGGTGGCCAAGCCGGCGCGGCGCTGCCAGAAGGTCTGCCGGACCGTCCAGCCGATGATCCCGGGAGCTTCCAGGCAGGAGCGTTCTCGGTCGAGGGAGCCGGATCGGACCACCAGCCAGGTGGGTGCGCCGGATTCCGCGGGGAGGACCGCGTGGCCGAGGCCGCGGTAACGGTCTTCGGCGAGCAGCGCGCCGATCGGGATCAGTGCAACCGGGATCAGCCACCACCACGCCGCGACCTGCCAGCCGGCAGCCGTGGGAATTGCCAGTGCCACCAGGAGCAGGGGCGCGGGCCAGCCCGCCCGGATATGGCGGCGGCGGCGGGCCGCCGGCCCGTGCTGGGTGAGCCGGACCCGGGCGGGCGCCTGAAGATGCTGTAGCGCGGCGGGATCCGGGTCGTGCTGATCACGCCGGGGGCGGAGCAGGTCGGCGAGGGTGCGTTCGACAGCCGGCCGGGGCGACTGCGGCAGAATTTTCTGTCTGGGGTTCTCGCCGGTCATGATCGCTTCGAGCTGGGCGGCGCCGGCCGAACGCAACAACAGCGGTTCGATGATCGTGGCACCGCGCAACCGGGCCGTATCGAGGGTGATCTGCCGAAGCGTGAACAGGCCGCGCCGGACCTGCAGTGTGCTGCCGTAATCGGTGACCCGCAGCCCGAAATACGTGATCAGATAGTGCGCACAGGCCGCCACGCTGACCACCACCACGAGGACGGCCAGGAACAGCACGCCGAGGATGATCAGTGCCGCGACGCCGACACCGCGCACCGTATCCACGGTCTCCCTGTCGACCCGGATTTCGGTGGAACCCAAGCCGAACTGGGCGGCGATACCGATGGCGGAAGCGGCGAGGGCGAACCCGGTCAGCGACAGCGGCGCGTAGCGCACCCACTCCGCCCGCCAATGCCCGATTTCGCGACCCACTGCGGTATCGGTTCCGCGGTCCGCCGCGGAATCGATACCGTCACCCGTCACCGCGCGCGTGTGGCCACTATCCGCGCCGGTGGGTTTCGGGTCGAGTGCGGATGCTCCGGGGCCGTCGGCAGAGATATGGGGCCGCCGTGTGTGCGCGAGCAGTTCGGTACGCAGCGGGCGCACCTGATCGGCGGCCAGCGCATCGAGAGTGAACCGATCGTCGGCTCCGGCTTCCTGTCCGGTACCGAGCACCACCGCGGCCAGGCCCAGGATCCGGTGGAGCGGGTCGGCCTCGATATCGACCGAACGTATCCTGGCCCGCGGCACCGATAATCGTTTCCGCTGGATCACGCCGGTGCGGAGTTCGACGTGGGTGGGACTCATCCGGTAGGTGGTGGTGAACCAGAGCGCGAGACCGTACGGCACGACGATGATCGGCGCCAGCAGACCCCACAGCGGATTCCCCGAGCCGATACCGAGCAGCGCGCCGCCGATCACCGCCGGAAAGAACTTCATGATCGCTTGCACCGGATGCACCAGCAGCATGCGGCGGTCGAGACGCAACCATGGTCCTTCGCCGGTGGTCACCCCCGGCGGCGCGCCGGTATCGGGGGCGGCTGTCGGCCGATCCTCGGCCGCGTCGCTCATGTCGCGTCCCCACGGTGCCGGGCCGCGATCTCGGTCAATTGCGCCACCGTCTTCTCGGCGAGCGCCCGGTCGAGCAACCCGATCCGGACAGCGCCCGCCGAGGAAGCCGTGGTGACGGTGATCGTCGAGAGCCCGAGCAGCCGCTCCAGCGGGCCGCGTTCGGTATCCACGGTCTGCACCCGGGAAATCGGCGCGACCCGGCTCTCCAGGGACAACCAGCCCACCCGGCTGTACACCGCCTCGTCGGTCACCTCCCAGCGGTGCACCCGAAACCGCCATCGGGGCACTACGATCGTCGCCAGCACGGCCACGGGAACCACGACCACCGCTACGGCTACGTGCCAGGAGCGGCGATCCGGATCGACAACAGCCCAGGCCACCAGCGCGGCGATAAGGACCAGCCAGGTCAGGGCGATTTCCACCGTCCACAACGTCTTCGCGCGGGGACTGGGCCGCCGAGCGGGATCGAGTAGCGGATCGGTGGACCTGGGCGGGCTGTCCGGCGACATGTATTCATGGTCGCACGCTTGTTCGGTGTTTCGGGTCGGACAAGATCGAACGGCGGCCCGGCGGTCCCCGCGTACGGCTGCGACCTGCACGGAATAGCCCGCGATACAGCGAGGTTGTGAACGCTCGACGACCTGGGAGGAGACAGTTCCGGATGTGTACCGCATGATCGAGGGCGTGACCGAACTACCCGAACCGACCGTCCCGACCCCCGTGCCCACGCCGTCCGCGATGCGACGGGCGCTGCGCCGGGCCCGCGACGGGGTCACGTTGAACGCCGACGAAGCCACCGTGCTGCTGCACGCCCGCGACGACGATCTGGCAGATCTCTGCCACAGCGCCGCCCGGGTGCGCGACGCCGGTCTCGAATCGGCCGGGCGACCGGCCACCATCAGCTACTCGCGCAATGTCTTCATCCCGCTCACCCACCTGTGCCGGGACACCTGTCACTACTGCACATTCGTCACCGTGCCCGGCAAATTGCGCGCACAGGGGCGCGGGATGTTCCTCGAACCCGACGAGGTGCTCGAGATCGCCCGGCGCGGCGCCGAACTGGGTTGTAAGGAAGCGTTGTTCACCTTGGGGGACCGCCCCGAGGCGCGCTGGCCCGAGGCCGCGCAGTGGCTCGACGAACGCGGTTACGATTCCACGCTGGACTATCTGCGCGCGGTTTCCATCCTGGTGCTCGAGGAGACCGGTCTGCTGCCGCATCTGAATCCCGGGGTGATGTCCTGGGAAGAGATCTCCCGTTTGAAGCCGGTCGCCCAGTCGATGGGGATGATGCTGGAGACCACCGCGACCCGGCTGTTCACCGAGAAGGGCAACTGCCATTACGGCAGCCCCGACAAGGACCCGGCGGTACGGTTGCGCGCGATCACCGACGCCGGCCGGCTCTCTGTGCCCTACACCACCGGAATCCTGGTGGGTATCGGGGAAACCATGGCCGAGCGGGCGGATACGATCCTGGCGATCCGCAAACAGCACAAGGCTTTCGGCCATATCCAGGAAGTCATCGTGCAGAACTTCCGGGCCAAGGACGATACCGCCATGCGGCACGCCCCCGACGCCGATATGTCCGAATTCCTGGCCACCATCGCGGTGACGCGGCTGCTGCTCGGCCCGGATGTCGCGGTGCAGGCGCCACCGAACCTGGTATCCGGTGCAGAATGCCGGGCACTGCTCGCGGCCGGAATCGATGATTGGGGCGGCGTCTCGCCTGTCACGCCCGATCACGTCAACCCGGAACGGCCGTGGCCCAACCTCGATACGCTGGCCGAGCTCACTGCGAGCGCCGGATTCGAGCTGGTGGAACGTACTTCCGCGCATCCGAAGTATGTCCGCGCCGGTAACCCCTGGATCGACCCGCGGATCGGCGTCCACGTCGCCGCGCTCACCGATCCGGAGACCGGGCTGGCGAAGGCCGGTGCGCTACCGGCCGGGCTGCCCTGGCAGGAACCCGACGAATCCTGGGAGTCCGTGGGCCGGACGGACCTGAACACCGCCATCGACACCGCCGGTCGCAATACCGATACCCGCAGCGATATCGACAACGCGTTCGGCGATTGGGACACCATCCGCGAACAGGCCCGTGATCTCGCCGCCGTGCCACAGCGGCTGGATGCCGATGTCCTGGATGCGCTGCGTGCCGCCGAGAAGGATCCGGCCGGCCTCACCGATGCCCAATACCTGGCGTTGGCGACCGCGGACGGGCCCGACCTCGAAGCCGTCGCCGGTCTGGCGGATCAGTTGCGCCGCGATGTCTGCGGCGACGATGTGACCTATGTGGTGAACCGGAATATCAACTTCACCAATATCTGCTACACCGGTTGCCGGTTCTGTGCGTTCGCGCAGCGCAAAGGCGACGCCGACGCGTTCACCCTCAGCACCGACGAGGTCGCCGACCGGGCCTGGGAGGCGCATGTGGACGGCGCGACCGAGGTCTGTATGCAGGGCGGTATCGACCCCGACCTGCCGGTCACCGGGTACGCGGATCTGGTGCGGGCGGTGAAGGCCCGCGTGCCGTCGATGCATGTACACGCGTTCAGTCCGATGGAAATCGTCAACGGTGCCTCCCGCGGCGGTGAAAGCATCCGCGATTGGCTGACGGCATTGCGGGAAGCCGGGCTCGGCACTATTCCCGGTACGGCCGCCGAAATCCTCGACGACGAGGTCCGCTGGGTGCTCACCAAGGGCAAGCTGCCGGCGTCGGCCTGGATCGACGTCGTCACCACCGCGCATCAGGTCGGAATCCGGTCGAGTTCGACCATGATGTACGGGCATGTCGACAATCCGAGCCACTGGGTGGGGCATCTGCGCGTACTGCGCGGTATCCAGGACGAAACCGGCGGTTTCACCGAATTCGTGCTGCTGCCGTTCGTGCATCAGAGCGCCCCGCTCTACCTCGCCGGCGCCTCCCGCCCAGGGCCCACCAACCGCGACAACCGCGCCGCGCACGCCCTGGCCCGGATCATGCTGCACGGGCGGATCCACAACATCCAGACCAGCTGGGTGAAGCTCGGCACCACCGGAACCCGGGTGATGCTGCGCAGCGGCGCCAACGACCTCGGCGGCACCTTGATGGAGGAAACCATCTCCCGGATGGCCGGCTCCCAGCACGGTTCGGCGAAAACGGTGGCCGAACTGACCGACATAGCCGAAGGTATCGGCCGCCCGGTCCGCGAACGCACCACCACCTACGGGGTCCCTCCGAGCCGCGGCCCGGTCCCCGGCCTCGAACTGGTCTGAGGAGGGTAGTCGGCGGAGGGCAGTCGGCGGAGGCCGGCCGGCCTCGAACTGCCCTCCGGCCCCTACTTTCGACTTTGTTCCACCCCGATAACAGGGCAATCGACCCTGAACCGCGTGACAGAATATTAGGACAGGCTCACCGGGGGTAGCGTTTGGGGCGCCAGGAATACTTGTGCGCGGGCGCAGTTACCCGGAGAAGAAGAAAGACTAGGAGAGCGGGAGTGACCTACATCATCGCCGAACCGTGCGTTGACGTGTTGGACAAGGCGTGCATCGAAGAATGCCCCGTGGATTGCATCTACGAGGGCGGCCGGATGCTCTACATCCATCCCGACGAATGCGTTGACTGTGGTGCGTGTGAACCGGTCTGCCCGGTGGAGGCGATCTTCTACGAGGACGACACCCCCGATCAGTGGAGCGGCTACGTGAACGCGAATGTCGATTTCTTCGACGAACTCGGTTCGCCCGGCGGCGCGACCAAGCTGGGCAAGGTCGATTTCGATCCCCCGTTCATCAAGGCACTGCCGCCGATGACCGAGGGTTGAGAGCGTTCGGTAGATGGGCACTGAGGTAACGCATCGTCGGCGGGTGAGCGCGACGCTGCCCGATTTCCCGTGGGACACCCTCGCCGAGGTGAAGGCGAAGGCGGCGGCGCATCCCGGCGGGCTGGTCGACCTGTCGGTCGGTACCCCGGTGGATCCGGTGGATCCGCTGATCCGGGCGGCCTTGAGTTCGGTCGCCGAGGTGCCGGGTTATCCGACGACCCACGGCACACCCGAATTGCGTGCGCAGGCCGTGGCAGCCTTGGCCCGGCGGTTCGGGATCACGGGTGTGGCCGAGGCGGCCGTGCTGCCGGTTATCGGGACCAAGGAGCTGATCGCGGGTCTGCCGCGGCTGCTGGGGCTCGGTGCCGCGGACCTGGTGGTGATACCCGAGGTTGCGTACCCGACCTACGAGGTGGGTGGTCTGCTCGCCGGTACCCGGATTCTGCGTGCCGACGGGCTCACCCGGCTGGGGCCGGAGAAGCCCGCGCTGATCTACCTGAATTCCCCATCCAACCCGACCGGCAAAGTGCTGGGTGTGGAACACCTTCGCAAGGTGGTGTCTTTCGCGCGCGAACGCGGTGTGATCGTGGCCTCCGACGAGTGTTATCTGGGCCTGGCCTGGGATGAACCGGCGGTGTCGATCCTCGATCCGCGGGTGTGCGATGGCGACCACACCGGCCTGCTGGCGGTGCATTCGCTGTCGAAGACATCGAATCTGGCCAGTTACCGGGCAGGTTTCGTCACCGGTGACCCGGAGCTCGTGGCCGAACTGCTGGAGGTCCGTAAACACTCCGGCATGATGGTGCCGTTCCCGATCCAGGCGGCGATGTCGGCGGCGCTGGCCGACGACGAGCACGAATCGGTCCAGCGGGAGCGCTATCGCGCGCGCCGCGAAGTCCTGCGCTCCGCGTTGCTGGGCGCAGGTTTCCGGATCGACCACTCCGAAGCCGGCCTGTACCTGTGGTCCACCCGCGACGAACCTTGCCGCGACACCCTGGCCTGGCTGGCGGGCCGCGGTATTCTCGCCGCCCCCGGCGATTTCTACGGCCCCGCCGGCGCCCGGCACGTGCGTATCGCCCTGACCGCCACCGACGAAAGAATCGCTGCCGCCGCCGGTCGTTTGTGAGCGTCAGGCCGGCTCCGGCGCGCTAGCCTGGGCATATGGACGCTGTCACAGTTGTCCCGACCCCCGTGAACGAACCGGTGCACACTTTCGCGCCGGGCAGCCCCGAGCGGGCACGCCTGCTCGGCAAGCTGGCCGATATCTCGGGCACCACCCTCGACATTCCGCTGGTCATCGACGGTAAGCACCGTCCCGGGATCGGTGAGCGCCGCGAGATCGTCGCACCGCATCGGCACCGGCAGGTGCTCGGGACCTATACGAATACCACTCATGACGAAGCCGCCGCGGCGATCGAGGCGGCGACCGCGGCCGCCCCGGCGTGGCGTGCACTGCCGTTCGACGAACGCGCCGCGGTGCTGCTGCGGGCCGCGGACCTGTTGTCCGGCCCGTGGCGGGAGACCGTGGCCGCGGCGACCATGCTCGGGCAGTCGAAATCGGCGGCGCAGGCCGAAATCGATGCGCCGTGCGAATTGGTCGATTTCTGGCGTTTCAATGTGTCGTTCGCACGCGGCATTCTGGCGCAGCAGCCGCAGTCGAGTCCGGGAGTGTGGAACAGACTCGACTATCGGCCGCTGGAGGGTTTCGTCTATGCGATCACTCCGTTCAATTTCTCGGCCATCGCCGGAAACCTCCCCACCGCGCCGGCGCTGATGGGCAATACCGTCGTGTGGAAACCGGCGCCCACCCAGACACTGGCGGCCTATTACACGATGAAACTGCTGGAGGCCGCGGGGTTGCCGCCCGGTGTGATCAATATGGTGACCGGCGACGGTATCGAACTTTCGGAGGTGGCGCTCACCGATCCGCGGCTGGGCGGTATCCATTTCACCGGCTCGGCGACTACGTTCCGGTCACTGTGGAGTCAGGTCGGTGCCGATCTCGGCCGATACCGTGGCTATCCGCGACTGGTCGGGGAGACCGGCGGTAAGGATTTCATTGTCGCGCACCCCTCCGCGGACCCGGTCGCCTTGCGCACGGCTCTGATCCGCGGGGCGTACGAGTATCAGGGCCAGAAATGTTCGGCCGCGTCGCGCGCCTATCTGCCGCGGTCGCTGTGGCGGGACATGGGCGACGATTTTCTGGGAGTCGCCGATTCGCTGAGTTACGGCGATGTGGCAGACCTGTCGAATTTCGGCGGTGCCCTGATCGATCGGCGCGCCTACGACAAGAGTGTGCGGGCGATCGAGCGGGCCCGTTCGGCGAATGTGGCGATTCCAGTGGGCGGCACCTACGACGACAGTGAGGGCTGGTTCGTCCGTCCGACCGTCCTGCTGGCGGAGGATCCCCGCGACGAATCGTTCGCCACCGAGTACTTCGGCCCGATCCTGTCGGTGTTCGTGTACGACGACGGCGCGCCCGGCGCCTGGGACAGCGTTCTGGCAGAAGTGGAATCGGCGGCCCCGTATGCGTTGACGGGCGCCGTATTCGCACAGGACCGGCATGCGGTCGAAGAGGCGTCCACACGGTTGCGGTTCGCGGCCGGCAATTTCTATGTCAACGACAAACCCACCGGCGCCGTGGTGGGCCAGCAGCCGTTCGGTGGCGCCCGGGCCTCGGGTACCGACGACAAAGCCGGATCCCCGCTGAATCTGCTGCGCTGGGTGGCGCCGCGAGCGATCAAGGAAACCTTCGTCCCGCACACCGATCACCGGTATCCACATATGGAGCGGGAATGAGCAGGCGGGTTCCCGCTGCCGCCGTGCTCCGGGACGGGCAGGAGGTCCGGTGAATCCGTTGCGCCCGGCGATACTCGCGGCCGCTGGGTCGGAGCGGGTGAAGCGGACGCTGACCACGAGCCCGGTGACCGCCCCCCTCGTCCGGCGTTTCGTGCCGGGGGAGACACGGTCCGAGCTGGTCGCCGCGGCTCGGGAACTGCTGGCGAGCGGGCGGGCGGTGAGCGTGGACTTCCTCGGTGAGTACACCACCGATCGGGCGCAGGCCGATGCCGCGGTCGCCGAGTATCTGGCGCTGATCAACGACCTCGCCGCACTGGATACCGCCGCGGTCCCGGCCGGGGCGGCACCGCTCGAGGTTTCGGTGAAACTCTCCGCGCTCGGCCAGTGGCTGGGGCCGGACGGCCCGGCGATCGCCACCGAGAACCTGCGCGTGCTCTGCACCAAGGCCGCAGAGGCAGGGGTCTGGGTCACTGTCGACGCCGAGGACCATACGACCACGGCGTCCACACTCGCCGCGATCCGGCGGGTACGTCCGGATTTCGCCTGGCTGGGCACGGTGATCCAGGCATACCTGTACCGCAGTGTGGACGACTGCCGTGATCTCGCGGCCGCCGGTGCGCGGGTGCGCCTGTGCAAGGGCGCTTATCAGGAGCCTGACACTGTGGCTCACCAGCATCGCGCCGATGTGGACAGCGCGTATCTGCGCTGCCTGGACGTGCTGATGCAGAGTTCGGCCCGGCCGCTCGTGGCTTCGCACGATCCCGCGCTGATCGCCGCCGCCACCGATCTGGCCGCCCGTGCCGGCCGCGGTCCCGGAGAGCTGGAGTATCAGATGTTGTACGGCATCCGCACCGACGAGCAGACGCGGCTCGCCGGCCGGGGCGAGTTCGTCCGGGTCTACGTCCCGTACGGGAACCAGTGGTACGGCTACCTGATGCGCCGGCTCGCCGAACGCCCCGCCAACCTCGGCTTCTTCCTCCGGGCCCTGACAACGCCCGCGCGCGCCTGACGCCGGGCACAGCGCCTCGGTGTCGGCGGCCGGTCATCGGCATTCGCCGGCGCCCGCGAATGTAGGGGTCCCTCAGCTGCTCCTGGAACGAATGTTCCCGGGCACAACCGACGTCGGCGCCGGAAACACACTCAGACCAGTGGTTTGCCCTTGCGCATGCGGCGGCGCATATCCCACAGGTAGTAGTTCATGGGGAACTGACGTAGGAAGCGCGGCTGGAGTTTCATGCCGAAGCCGATGACCTTCATCGTCCGGTCGAACCAGCGCTGATTGCCCTCGGTCCAGTCCATGTACATCGCCTGCCGGATCTGCGGGGGCAGGCAGCCGGAGACGACGAACCGGTGGAATTTCGCCGATACCCACCGAACCGGTAGCGGCAGCATCTTCAGGTCGATGAGGTCGTTGAAGTAGGCGCGGGTGGTGTCGTCGATGTCGAGATTGTCGAGGTTGTCTTCCCAGAACTCCCAGAACGCGGCCCGGTTCGGCGGCCACATTTCCGGGCGCACCTGCAGGGTGGTGCCGAGCCGGATGCTGTGGGCGTAGAAGGTGTCGGCGGTGGCTTCGTCCATGGGGCCCTGGACTTTTTCCAGGAGGTCGACGAAGCCGAAGTACAGGCAGGCCGCGACCCAGAGCTGGAGTTTGGGATCGAACGCGTTGTACTTGACCGGGCTGGTGGGTTTGGTACGGATATGGCGGTGGGAGGTGTTGACCGCGAGCCGGTAGGCATTGCGTTCCTCCTCGGTGCCCAGCATCGCGACCGACAGGTAGGTGAGGGTGGTGCGGAGCCGTTTGAACGGGTGCACCATCACGTTGCCGCTTTTGACGTCGCTCTCCATGACGCCGTAGGCGACCGGTCGCAAACCCAGCTGCATGATCACGTTCGCGGTGCCGCCGAGGAAGGCGGTGATTCCGACGATATGGTCTTCGACGTCGAAATCGGGGGCGTAGAGCGGCCGGGGTTCGGGTTCGCTCTGTGACATGGGCTGGGGAGCGGTCATCAGTGACCTCTTTCCTATGAGAAGATTATATGATAACCATCTCATTCACTCGATGTCGCGTCAACCATCATCGTAATTGTGCGATGCTTACTGTGTCATTGCATCACCGAGCGCGAGAGGGTGCCGAGATGGGTGCGCTGGCTCAACTGTTGCCACTGGTGCGATCGGCGCGCCGCGATCAAGATCAATCGGTATTGTCCGCCGCGCTGCAGGCGTTTCTCGATTTCGGGATCAAACGCACCAGCATGGTGGAGGTCGCGCGGCGCGGCGGGCTCTCGCTGGCCACGTTGTACCGCCGCTTCTCCAGTAAATCCGATCTGATCCAAGCCGTGGGGCTGCAGCAGACCCGAGAGTTCATCGAGGGTGTCGATGCCGCGGTGCAACAACAGATCGATCGCGATGCGGGTGCCGAAGCCCAGATCGTCGAACTGTTCGTGGCCTTCCTCGACGGCCTGCGCGGCAACCGGTTGCTGGACCGCCTGCTCGATACCGAACCCGAGATCGTATTGCCGTACCTGACGACCAAGGGTGCCCCGGTGATCGAACTCGGCCGCGACTACCTCGCCGAATTCGTCACCCGTCTGCAGGCCGAAGGGAAACTGCCGGCCTACGATCCACTGCCGGTAGCCGAGATGGTCGCGCGTACCGCATTGTCGCTCGCGCTGACTCCGCAGACGGTGATTCCACTGGACGACGATATTGCCGTCCGGAAATACGCGCGCGATCATGTCGCGGTCTCGTTCCGGGTACCGGTCACGGATTCCTGAATTCGAATCGACCTGTTTTCGCATTTGTATTCGGCGCAGGCGTTCACCGGCACACTTCGCGACCGGGTAGGTCCGCGAAGCCGCCCCGGCGCCGGGCAGTAGGTTGGGGCGCATGTCTCTCGCGCCGCGTCTGCTCCGATCGCTGGACCCACTGGCCGTCGCCGCGGGAGCCGATATCCCCGATGCCGTCACGATCGGGGGAATCACGCTCTCCCGCAGTGATCTGCTCGGTGCGGCCACTTCGGTGGCGGAACGGGTCGCGCGTGCGGAACGGGTCGCGGTACTGGCCCGCCCCACGGCATCCACCGTGCTCGCCGTCGTCGGCTGCCTGATCGCCGGAGTGACAGTGGTCCCGGTACCGCCCGATTCCGGTGCCGCCGAACTCGACCATATGCTCACCGATTCCGGGGCGCAGGCGTGGCTGGGCGAGGCGCCGGAAGGGACCGCGCTACCGGTGGTCCCGGTCCGGCAACATGCCCGGTCCTGGCACACCTACCCCGAGCCCGGCCCCGACACACCCGCTTTCGTGCTCTACACCTCCGGAACCACCGGCCTGCCGAAGGGGGTTGTGCTGAGCCGCCGCGCGATCGCTGCCGGCCTGGACGCGCTCGCCGAAGCCTGGTCGTGGACTGCCGCCGATGTGCTCGTGCACGGCCTGCCGTTGTTCCACGTGCACGGCTTGATCCTGGGGCTGCTCGGACCGCTGCGCGTCGGGAGCCCGCTCGTGCACACGGGCAAACCGACGCCCGCGAACTATGCCGCGGCCGCCGGCACCATGTATTTCGGCGTGCCCACCGTCTGGGCCCGGATCGCCGACGATCCCGATACCGCGGAAAAGTTGAGCGCCGCCCGGTTACTGATCTCCGGTAGCGCACCACTGCCGGCGCCGGTATTCGAGCGGCTCGCCGAGCTCACCGGCCAGGCGCCGATCGAACGCTACGGGATGAGCGAAACGATGATCACGCTCTCCGCGCGGGCCGACGGTGAACGCCGGCCGGGCTGGGTCGGGGTGCCGGTGCAGGGCGTACAGACCAGATTGCGGGACGAAGCGGGAGAGCCGGTACCGCACGACGGTTCGAGCATCGGCGGGCTGCAGGTACGCGGTCCGATGTTGTTCGACGGATACTTCGGCCGCCCGGCGGCCACCGCCGAATGCTGGACCGAGGACGGCTGGTTCCGCACCGGCGATGTCGCGGCGATCGACGCGGCCGGTTTCCACCGGATAGTCGGCCGCGAATCGGTGGACCTGATCAAATCCGGCGGGTACCGGATCGGCGCGGGCGAGGTCGAAACCACCCTGCTGGGCCACCCCGGGGTCGCCGAGGTGGCGGTGGTCGGCCTGCCGGACGCCGATCTCGGCCAGCGGATCGTCGCGTTCGTCGTCGCGCGCGATACCGCACCCGGAGAACAGGAACTGATCGACCATGTCGCCGGCCAACTCTCGGCGCACAAACGGCCTCGGGAGATCCGTTTCGTCACCTCCCTGCCGCGAAATGCCATGGGCAAGGTGCAGAAAAAACAACTGGGCAACGGCTCACCGACACCGCCACCTACATAGGAGCCGAGCCGGGCGAACTCATCCGCATCCACCCGCAACGCGTGATCGCCTTCGGAATCCGAGGTAGGCCGTAGCCCGGCATCCGGCGGATTGCACCGAACCCCGCAACCGTGCCCGCACGTGCCTATCAGTTGTGCGCGTGCAACGCTTCGTTCAGCTCTATCCCCGTGCCCGAGCGGGGGACCACCTCCACCGCACCGGTTTGCGAATTACGCCGGAACAGCAGGTTGTTCGTGCCGCTCAGTTCGGCCGCCTTGATCACCTTGCCGTCCGGCGTGGTGACCTTGGTACCGGCGGTGAGGTAGAGCCCCGCCTCCAGCACGCAGTCGTCGCCGAGCGGGATACCCAGACCCGAGTTCGCGCCCAGCAGCGAGCGTTCGCCGATCGAGATGATGGTGGTCCCGCCGCCGGACAGCGTGCCCATGGTGGACGCGCCGCCGCCGATATCGGAGCCGTCGCCCACGACGACGCCCGCCGAGATACGGCCCTCGACCATGGAGGTGCCGAGGGTGCCGGCGTTGAAGTTCACGAAACCTTCGTGCATGACGGTGGTTCCGGCCGCCAGATGGGCACCCAGCCGGACCCGGTCCGCATCACCGATACGGACCCCGGCAGGGACCACGTAATCGACCATGCGCGGGAACTTGTCGACGCTGTACACGGTGACCGGACCGCGGGCGCGCAGTTTGGCCCGGGTGGTTTCGAAACCATCCACCGCGGCCGGACCGTGGTTGGTCCAGACGACATTGGCCAGCAGCGCGAACTGTCCCTCCAGGCTCACCGAATGCGGGCGGACCAGGCGGTGCGACAGCAGGTGCAGGCGCAGGTACACATCATGCGCGTCGACCGGGGCGGCGGACAGATCGGCGATAGTGGTGCGGACGGCGACCACCTCGACACCACGCGCGGGGTCGGGTCCCACCAGTTCGGCCAGTTCGGCAGGTGCCTCGGCAGGCCGTTCGGTACCGGTCTCGGTGAACTCACCCAGCTGCGGGGCGGGGAACCAGGTATCCAGAACGGTTCCGTCGGTGGTCACGTTGGCGATGCCGATAGCGGTTGCTCCCTGAGTGCTCACGACACCGCAGCCTACCTACCAGCGTCCCCGCAATGGTGCGGCACCTCTACGCTCATATCCGTGACCATCGACTTGCACGCCGATCCCGTCGCGCTGACCGCGGCCCTCGTCGATATCCCGAGCGTGTCCCGGGAGGAGACCGCGATCACCAACGCCGTCGAAACAGCGCTGCGCACGCAGACCAGCGGTTTCGAGGTGGTGCGCCGCGGCAACGTGGTGCTCGCGCGGACCGACCGGGGCCTGCCCACCCGAGTGGTTCTCGCCGGCCATCTCGACACGGTGCCGATCGCCGGCAACGTACCGGGCCGGTTCACCGTCGAGAACGGATCCGAGGTGTTCTACGGCTGCGGCTCGGTCGATATGAAATCGGGGGACGCGGTATTCCTCCATCTGGCCGCCACCATCGCCGAACCCGCACACGACCTGACGTTGATCTTCTACGACTGTGAGGAGATCGCCGCCGAATTCAACGGCCTGAACACCATCGAACGCGAACTACCGGAGTGGCTGGACGCCGATCTGGCGATTCTGGGTGAACCTTCCGGCGGCTGGATCGAGGCCGGCTGTCAGGGCACACTGCGGGTCCGGTTGAGCACGGCCGGGGTGCGGGCGCATTCGGCGCGTTCCTGGCTCGGTGACAATGCGGTGCACCGGCTCGCCCCGGTCCTGGCCAGGTTGTCGGAGTACCGGGCGCGTGAGGTCGATATCGACGGCTGCCGCTACCGCGAAGGTTTGTCGGCGGTCCGCATCGAGGGCGGGGTGGCCGGCAATGTGGTGCCCGATGCGGCCGCGGTGGAGGTGAACTTCCGGTTCGCGCCGGACCGCACGGTCGAGCAGGCAGTCGAACACGTCCGGGAGGTGTTCGCCGGCCTGGAACTGGAGTTCACGGTGACCGATGCGGCGCCTGGGGCGTTGCCCGGGCTCACCGCCCCGGCGGCGAAGGGGCTCGCCGATGTGGTCCGGGCGCACGGTTCTGCCGGGATCCGCGCCAAATACGGCTGGACCGATGTCTCCCGGTTCGCCGCCCGCGGTATACCGGCGGTGAACTTCGGCCCCGGCGATCCCAACCTCGCGCATAAGCGGGACGAGCACGTACCGCTGGCCCAGATCACCGCCGTCACCGAGATGCTGCGCGCCTACCTGGAAGGGAATCAGTGAATCCACGACCGTTCGCACTCTGCGTGTACTGCTCCGCGAGTACCACCGACCCCGGCCAACTCACTCTCGCGGCCCGGGTGGGGACCGAAATAGCCCGGCGCGGCTGGCAGCTGGTCTCCGGTGGCGGCCATGTGTCGATGATGGGCGCGGTGGCCACCGCGGCCCGCGCCGGCGGCGCCGAGACCATCGGTGTCATACCGAAACACCTGGTGCATCAGGAGGTTGCCGATGTCGACTCCGACGAGCTGGTGGTCACCGACACCATGCGCCAGCGCAAACAGGTGATGGAGGACCGCGCCGACGCGTTCCTCACCCTCCCCGGCGGTATCGGCACGCTCGAGGAATTCTTCGAGGCCTGGACCGGCGGCCACCTCGGCCAGCACACCAAACCGATGGCGATCCTCGACCCCGGCGGCCACTACACCGGCCTGTTCACCTGGCTCACCGAACTCCGCGACCGCGGTTTCGTCCCGCAGGAAGCGCTCGACCGCATTACCGTCACCCCGGACCTGACCGAGGCTTTCGCCGCGTTGGAGCCCCAGCCACCCCAGGGCGCGGTGCTGCGGGCAATCTGACGACAACACCAAGGGGGGCCGGAACCCGCGCGCCGCAGGCACGCAAATAAGCTCAGCTCATGTTCGATCCTGTCCGTCCGTTGCCGACATTGTGCGGCCGGGCGGTGGCGACGGATCGTGCGCTGGTCATGGCCATTGTGAACCGGACCCCGGATTCGTTCTACGACCGGGGCGCCACCTTCGGTGACAGTGCTGCGCTGGCAGCGGTGGACCGTGCCGTGGGCGAGGGCGCCGATCTCGTCGATATCGGTGGCGTGAAGGCGGGACCGGGGGAAACGGTGGACGCCGCGGAGGAATCACGGCGGGTGGTGCCGTTCGTCGCGGCGATCCGCGCGAAATATCCCGACCTGCTGATCAGCGTCGATACCTGGCGTTCGGAGGTCGCGCGGGCCGCGGTCGCCGAAGGCGCCGACCTGATCAACGACACCTGGGCCGGGGCAGATCCGGAGCTGGTGCCGGTGGCCGCGGCGACCGGAGCCGGAATTGTATGCAGTCATACCGGCGGTGCGGTCCCGCGCACCCGGCCACACCGGGTTCGGTACCCCGATGTGGTGGCGGAAGTGACCGATACCGTCGTGCATGCCGCGGAGGCGGCGCTGGCCGCGGGTGTACGCAGGGATTCTGTGCTCATCGACCCGACCCACGACTTCGGTAAGAACACCTATCACGGGCTCGCACTGTTGCGTGCAGCGGACGTTCTTGTAAAAACCGGGTGGCCTGTCTTGATGGCGCTGAGCAACAAGGATTTCATCGGAGAGACATTAGGTGTCGGACTTTCCGAACGGCTGGAGGGCACATTGGCAGCAACTGCGTGGGCCGCCGCGGCCGGTGCCCGCGTTTTCCGGGTGCACGAGGTCGCCGCGACCCGGCGTGTGGTCGACATGATTGCGGCGATCCAGGGTGTCCGGCCCCCGGTACGAACTCTGCGAGGTCTCGTATGAAACTCTCCCCTCATGAGCCCGGCTGGGCCACGACCAATACCTGGGATACTCCCGAGTGGGCGGTGGCCGATCTGGTTTCCGCCAAGGCCGGACGCACTGTTTCGGTGGTGCTGCCGGCATTGAACGAGCAGGACACGGTCGCCGACGTGGTGGCCAGTATCCGCCCGCTGCTGGGTGGCCTCGTGGACGAGTTGGTGGTCCTCGATTCGGGTTCGACGGACGCGACCGCGGAACGTGCCCGTGCGGCCGGTGCCGAAGTGGTCAGCCGGGAGCAGGCCGTGCCCGAACTCGAACCCGTACCGGGCAAAGGCGAGGTGCTGTGGCGTTCGCTGGCGGCGACCAGCGGTGATCTGGTGGCTTTCGTCGACTCCGACCTGATAGACCCGGATCCGGCCTTCGTCCCGAAACTGCTCGGGCCGCTGCTGACCGCCCCGGACCTGCATCTGGTCAAGGCCTACTACCGGCGCCCGCTGCGCCACGGCGGTGAGCTGGACGCGCACGGCGGGGGAAGGGTCACCGAACTCGTCGCCCGGCCGCTGCTCGCCGCGCTGAGACCGGGGCTGACATCGGTCCTGCAACCACTCGGTGGGGAATACGCGGGCACCCGGGAGCTGCTCACCGCGGTACCGTTCGCGCCCGGGTACGGAGTAGAGATCGGGCTGCTGCTCGATACCTACGACCGGTGGGGCTTACCGGCCATCGGTCAGGTCAACCTGGGAGTACGGACCCACCGCAACCGCCCGCTTGCCGATCTCGGGGTGATGAGCCGGCAGATCCTGGGCACCGTACTGGCTCGCAGCGGTGTGCCGGATTCGGGTGCTGCGCTCACCCAGTTCCCGCTGATCGGCAACGAGTTCACTGCCCACAGCACCACCGTGGACCTGGTCGACCGGCCACCCATGAACACGATCCGGCCGGACGTGGCCGCCGCCTGAGCCGGGTGAGTCGCCGCGCTCGGTAGCCGGTATCCGGACCACGCCGCCGGCCTCCGGATCACGGACCACGAGGACGGGTTCTGCCCTGAGTCGCCGCGCCACCCGGCGGGCGAGCCGCGAACGCCGGATGGAAGTGCGCAGCGCACCGCGGGACGGCGGTGATGCCGGCCCACCCGCGGCGAACCGGTGTCCGATCCGCGAACTTCCCAGCGGCGGCCGGAGTCGATGGTTTACCTATGAAGGCCGATCGTCCGTGGACTTCTTCCGGCTCTGCTCCGGGCCATCGGGCAGGTGCTCTGTTGCGTCCTGATCGAGTGTGGACCTGTCCGCCGTACCTGCTTGCCCGCCTGCAGTCGTGCTTTTGCCGGTGGTCTCCGTGGTACCGCCGGTGGTCTCGGTGCTGGGCTCGGTCTCGGTCCCGCTGCGGGGCCCGGTCTCACCGCCGGTCTCGGTTTCCGGGAGTGTTCCGGCTTCGGAGCCCGCGCCGGCGGCCGGCGTTGTTTCCGGCTCGGGCCGGGCCGCCCGATCGGTGGCGGTTGCCTCGGGAGGCTCGGTGCCGGCGGGTTCCGCGGTTTCTTCCGGCTCGTCCTGTTCGTGTTCCAGGCGGGCCTGGAGTTCGGCGACCGTGACGTATTCGGTGCCCGCCGAGCCCGGATTACGTAACCACAGGATCACCGAGACGAGCAGCCCGGCGACGACCAGAACCACCGCCACGATGATCAACGCGTCCACCTGCGCCTCCACGAATTACCTTGCCGGAGCCGGACAACGCCGAGGGCTGTGTGCACCTATCGGTGCGAGGCTGTTTCACGGTCGCCGAAACATTCCACCGAATTCGGCAGAATGCGGGCGGTGAGCCTGTAACCCCAGCGTCAGCGCCAGCGTAGCAATAGCTTTGACTAGCTAATATTCGTTGTCGCTATCGACGATTCCGGGCGTGTCGGGAATTATCGCCTGTGCGTGAATTCTCCGCGCACGGCGAAAGCCGCGCGTGCAGTGTTCAATGGCCGCCGGAATACCGGGTGGGCGGTACCGCCGATACCGGGTTCAACGACGCTGGCGCGCCGGCCGCAGCCGCGAATCGACCGGGTCGTGCAGGTAGACCGGTGTCAGTAGATCCGCGTCGACCGGCTCCCCGGTCCCGCGTTCGTAACGAACCCCGATCAGCACCGAGAACCGGCGATTGGCCGCCCGCTCGTGCAGGGTGGCCAACCGGGTGGCCAGCAGCCGGACCGCGCCGAGCGAACCGGGCGGGTGCAGGCCGTCGATCACCAGGACCGTGCCCCGGCCGTCGGGCCGTGGTAGGCGGGCCAGGTAGGCGATATCGTGCGGGTCCGGGCTGGCCGGCCGGTAGATACGGCGGGCGGCTCGATCTTCGATACCGCGCCTCCCGTCGCCGGGCCGGGCCACCGCCCGCCGTAGCCGCGGATCGCCGGCGATGAGCTGGCGCAGGCTGGGCGAGAGTTCCGGGCCGCTGATCACGATGAGACCGTCGCGCAGGAGATCCACCGGGCGTCCGGGCGCGAACGGTTCGATGGTTACCCCGAAACCCAGCTCTTTGAGCTGGTCGGCGAGCCGCGGCGCGGCTGCCGGGTCCGGTGCGCCCATCAACCTGCCCGCACGCGTATCCGGGACCAGAAGCGTGAGTGGGCCGTGACCGAAGAACAATCCCTCCGGCGCCGGGCCCTGGGTACTCACCTGATGGATCCGGGCGCGGGAAAGACCCGCGGCGGCACCTATTCTGGCGAAAGTCCACCCTTCGGCGTGCAACTCCCTGATGACTGCACGTCGAATTCGAGTGAGCTCGTTGATCGTTTGCTGAGCCGCTGCAACACCCTCCGTTGCGGCCTTGAGTCGCTCGACTTTGTCCTCGATCGCGAATATTCGCGCCACGTCATCGGCCGACATGTGCGAAGTGTAGACATCAGGCCCCTGAACGGCGTCTAGAGCAGTTGACGATCAGGTGGCGTCGGTGTCGATCGGCGGACGCTCATTATGTCCGAGTGGTTTATCCTGTTGCGCCCGCGGGTAATCTGTTGTCCCGCCGGCGGGGCCGAGAACATTCCTGCTGTCCGGCAGGGAACCCTCGAAGTCCTTGAAAAGGGAATCGTCCCCGTTCAGAAGATGTTTGGTCACCGCCGCCCGCGGAGACATCCCACGTAATTCCTGGAGATCGGCAATCGGCTTTCGCAGTTCGTCGAATTCCGGCCCGAGTTCGGAGCGCAATTGCGATGTGGCGCCCGTCGCGTAATCCCGGACCTGGCGCAATGAGCGCGCAGTCCACCGCGCGGCGCCGGGTAACCGTTCCGGGCCGAGGATTACGAGGGCGGCGACGAGTAGGACGAGCATCTCGCCCCACCCGATACTGCTGAACACTCCATCAGGTTACCCGGCGCCGTGAGCGAGGGATCAGTCGGAGGCGAGCGTCACGGGAATGTCCACCTGCCGGCCTTCCCGGATGAGCTGGACGTTCACCGACTGGCCGATATCGTTGCTCTGTACCGCCACGACCAGTTCGTCGGGATTGGTGACCTCCCGGTCGCCCACCCGCACGATCACATCGCCCTCGACGATTCCCGCGTTCGCCGCCGGGCTCCCCGGCTGCACGTCGGCGACTTCCGCACCACTCATGACCTCGTTGGCGACCGTCTTCTGGCGGGCGCTCACACCGATCATCGGGTGATGGATCGAGCCGTCGCGGATGAGAGTCTGCGCGACCTCGGTCATCTGGTCGACGGGAATCGCGAAGCCGAGCCCGACCGAACCGCCGCTCTCGCTGCGGATCGCGGTATTGATGCCGATGACCCGGCCGTCCGCGTCCACCAGCGCGCCACCGGAATTACCGGGGTTGATGGAGGCGTCGGTCTGCACCGCGTCGATCACGGCCTTGGTGTCGCTGCCTTCACCCTCCAATTTCACGGGGCGATGCAGGGCGCTGACGATGCCGGAAGTAACGGTCTTGCTGAGGCCCAGGGGGGAACCGACGGCCAGAACCGCGTCACCGACTTGGACGTCGCCGGATTTACCCAACTCCGCAACAGTGAGATTTTTCACATCTACCTTGAGGACCGCGAGGTCGCTCTTCGGGTCCCGGCCGACGATATCGGCCGGTGTGCGGGTGCCGTCGGAGAACGTGATCTGGATTCGGGCCTGCCCGGACTTGTCCTGCGCCGCCATCGAGACCACATGGTTGTTGGTGACGATATAGCCGTTGCCGTCGATGACGACACCGGATCCGGTGGCCCCGTTCTCGCCGACCGTGGTGCGGATGGAGACCACCGAGGGCAGTACCGCGTCGGCGACCTGCGCGATCGGCCCGTGCGGCTGCTCGCTGTCGCTCTGTTCCAAGCTGACCTTGCGCGAGGTCAGGGTGGAGGCGGTCTCCGCCGTCAGCCGGCCCACCAGCCCGCCGACCAGAGCTATCGCCAGCGCGAGCGCGGCCAGGATCAGCAGGGCGCGCGGTGCCACCCGGGAGCCGAACAGAATCTGGCGGGCCGAAAGCTTCTCTGCCTGCGGCATTTCCTGGGCGGTCGGTGCCTGCAACGCGGGCGCGCCCAGCCGAGCCTGTGCGTCGGGATCGCGCCAGGGGTCCGCCGGACCCGCTACCGGGGGCGTTTCCGTGCCGGCCTCCGGATCGCGCTGGAGCAGCTCGGTGGAACCCGGCGGACGGCCGAACGCTTCTGCCAGCACCGCCGCTGGAGGGCCCTTCGGCGTGGTCGTCGGCTCGGTACCGCTGCGGCCGGTGCGCGAGGCGAACGATCCGGATTGCCCGGCCGGGCGACGGAAGGTATGCGCGATATGTGAGTCCACATGGGGGCGGTAGACCGGGCGCGGTGCCAGCACCGGCGCCCCGGGTGGGCGCAGCGTGCCGTTATCGGCCGTCGTGCCGTTTTCGTCCGCCGAATCAGGAGTATCGGCAGGGGAATTGTGCGTCGATTCGGAACTCACGCGGCAAACTCTACTTGCGCCACCACGTCGACCACCGGAAGCTGTCGAAGGTCGCGGAAAAGGACTGACCAGTAAATCCGAATACCGCCTCGTTACGTGGATTTCCGGGAGAATTCGGCCCGGCGGCCGGTTCGGCGAGCGGGATACGTGACAGGCTGTCGTGCAGGCCGGTGGGTACCGATACCTGAGTAGCCCGGCGCAGCGCGATCCGGGCCTGCTGCTGCGCCTCCACCTCGGCCGCGCATTCGGGGCAGACCGACAGATGCTGGGCCGCACGCAGATACGGATTCATCCGCAGTTCACCATCGACATAGGCGGCGACCGCCTCGCTCGCCAGATGTTCGGTGGAGTGGAACTGTGCGGGACGACGACCGGGCGTACTGGAGTCGCCACTCATTCGCTGTCCATCCTTCCCAACCGACATCGCTGACCGCCGGGACCCGGCGTTGCGGTCGCCGGATCACCCGAGGCTCGCCTCGATGTTTTATCCGAGGTTCGCCCCTGTGTCTTATGCGAGGCTCGCCTCGGCGGCGAAACGCTCCTGCACTCCATTATGCGCAAGATACTCCCGCAATGCCTGCCGGCCGCGATGGATACGGCTCCGGACGGTACCCAGCTTCACCCCGAGGGTAGCGCCGATCTCCTCGTAGGAGAGGCCCTCGATATCGCAGAGCACGACCGCGGCCCGGAACTCCGGGGCCAGTGAATCCAGTGCGGACTGCAGATCGGGATCGAGCCGGGCGTCGTGGAACACCTGTTCCGGGCCGGGGCCCTCGGCGGGCACCCGGTCGTAATCCTCGGGTAGTGCTTCCATCCGGATCCGGCTGCGGCGGCGGACCATGTCCAGGAAGAGATTGGTGGTGATGCGGTGCAGCCAGCCTTCGAACGTGCCGGGCTGGTAGCTGGACAAAGAGCGGAACACCCGGATGAACGTCTCCTGGGTGAGGTCCTCGGCGTCCTGTGCGTCACCGGAGAGTCGATAGGCCAGCCGGTACACGCGGTCGGCATGTTCGCGCACCAGTTCGTCCCAGGTCGGCATCACCGTCCGGTCGCCGGTCGCGTCGAAGGCTGCGGTACCGGTCAGGGGCTCGTCGAGTTCCCCGGCCTCCGCGGCTACAGCGTCGTAGTCCTCGGCTCTGTCGTCGATAGTGGACATATCGGGCACCTCCATCAGGGCGTCCGGTGAAGCGGGGAGTTCTGTCACCAGGTCTCGGTGTGCGGCTACCTCGCGTTCCGGCCCGGGAAACGGGGCCGGGCCGAATTCGTCCCGGCCGGGCAGGGTGTACCCGCCGACTGTTGCGGGGGTGCCGGCGGGGGACAGCTCGGGCAAGGTGGCGGACCCGCGTGCCGCATCGACCATGTGGATGGTGACAACCTCCTTGATCGGGACCGAGGCGTAGGCTCGAAAGAGCGGCCCGGTTCACGGGCCACCTTTACCGGTTACAACAGTCGGGTCGTACTCCGTTGTTCCCGGCCGCCGCATTCGGTCGGCTGGTCTTGCGTGGGGCCTACTCTTCCCTGTTCCCGTGTGGGACGGGTGTGGGTATCCTGAGGGACACCTGAGAATGTTGCGACCAGCTCGGCCGCGTTTGGCATAGCCTCGAGTGCGTGGCATCGAACCTGGAGCGAAATCTCGCCTACGTCGAAGAGTCCGTCGTGGAGGACGAGGTACTCATCAGCGCCCGCGAGCGGGCCACCGAACTCGGTGCGGCCCCGGTGCCGCCGTCGGTCGGCGCACTCCTCAGTATGTACGCGCAGTTGCTGGATGCGCGGGCGGTGGTCGAGGTCGGGACCGGTGCCGGGGTCAGCGGGCTGTGGCTGCTCGACGGTATGCGCGAGGACGGCACGCTGACCACCATCGATCCCGAACCCGAACACCAGCGGGCTGCCAAGGAATCGTTCCGTGCGGCCGAAATTCCCCTCGCGCGGACCCGCCTGATCAACGGCCGCGCGCTGGATGTGCTGCCCCGGCTCGCCGACGGCGCCTACGACCTGGTCTTCGTGGACGGTGCGCCCATCGAGCATCCGCAGTACATCGCGGAGGCGGTCCGCCTGTTGCGGCCCGGAGGGGCGGTGCTGCTGCACAACGCGCTACTCGGCGGGCGGGTCCCGGATGCGGCGCACCGGGACGCCGCCACGCAGGCGGTACGTTCGGCAACCCGGTTCATCGCCGAGGACCCCGGGTTGACCAGTGTGCTCATTCCGCTGGGCGACGGGTTGCTCTGCGCATCGAAAGGGTAGGCGCCCCGGCGATCATGCTTCGGGCGGTTGACACCTCGCCGTGCCGACCGGTTGCATGCCGGGTGTGTTGTTGCCGGGGTTTATGCCTGTAATCGCAGGTAGCTGAGGGTTGCGGCGGGTTCGCGGAGGTCCTGCCTGCGCCCGAAATTGTTTCTTGACGGAATCTCTACGGCCTGACCCCTTGCTTCCTGATTGAACGCATGTTTAATATATTGAACATGCGTTCAAGCGATGATCTGACTACCCGGGCACGTATCCGTGACGCGGCCGTCGTCCTGTTCGGCGAACAGGGTTTCGGCGTCGGAGTGCGGGCCATCGCGACGGCCGCAGGAGTATCACCCGGTCTGGTCAACCACCATTTCGGGTCCAAGGACGGGTTGCGTCGCGAATGCGACGATCACATACGGGGAGTGATCCGTGAAACGAAGATGAACTTCATGAACCGGCCGTCGGCCGGGAACATGCTGCAGCAGCTGGCCGAGATCGAGGAATACGCCCCGATCATCGCCTATATGATGCGCAGCTTCCAGGCCGGCGGCGATCTGGCCGGCACGTTGTTCGAGCATATGGTCGACGACGTCGAGCAGTACCTGGAAGCCGGGGTGGCTTCCGGGACGCTGCGCAAACCGCGGGATGCAAAGGCAATGGCGCGCTACCTGGCCACCGCCAACGGCGGCGGCATGCTGCTGTTCCTGCAGACGCACACCCCGCCCGACGGGGTGGTCGACTATCGGCGAGCCCTGCGCGACTACGCCGATCAGATGATGCTGCCCGCACTCGAGATCTACACCGAGGGCCTGCTCGCCGACCCCTCGATGCTGGAGGCATTGCGCGCGGCGGGGCCGCAGCCCGGCACAGGCCCGGTCGAACCTGGATCACCTGCCCCCGATCAGAGCGGATCGCGGGTGGAAGATCCGGCCGCAGGGCACGGGAACGATTCGGGCACCACCCCCGGACGCACGTAATCCGGTCACGGCGCCACAGGGGCCGGGTCCAGAGCCGAACCGGGCGGGAGTGATCGCTGTCGAGTCGGCGCCCGGCGAACAGAATCGATAGGGGCTCGGCGTCCGCGTAGGCGCCTGCTCTCCGGTGCGTGCGTGTACGTCACTTCGATAAATTCTATTTCGATGTCCTACAAGGAGATTCGATGATTTCGGCAATTGAGATCCGGGATCTGCACAAACACTTCGGTCCCGTCCGCGCACTCGACGGACTGAACCTGCAGGTGTCCGAAGGTGAAGTCCACGGTTTCCTCGGACCGAACGGCGCCGGGAAATCCACAACGATCCGGATCCTGCTGGGACTGCTGGCACGTACCAGCGGCGAGGCGCGGATGCTGGACCGCGATCCCTGGAAGGATGCGGTATCGCTGCACCGCGAACTGGCGTACGTTCCCGGCGACGTGACCCTGTGGCCGTCGCTGAGCGGTGGCGAGACCATCGACCTCCTCGCGTCGATGCGCGGCGGTCTCGATACCGCGCGGCGGGCCGAGCTGATCGAGCGGTTCGAGCTCGACCCCCGGAAAAAGGCGCGGACATATTCCAAGGGCAACCGGCAGAAGGTCGCGCTGGTCTCCGCGTTCTCCTCGCACGCCCGGCTGCTGCTCCTCGACGAGCCGACTTCCGGCCTGGACCCGCTGATGGAGCACGTGTTCCGCGAATGCGTCGCCGAGGCGGCCGGACGCGGGGCCACGGTACTGCTGTCCAGCCACATTCTCTCCGAGGTGGAGGCCCTGTGTGAGCGGGTCACGATCATCCGGTCCGGGCAGACGGTCGAAAGCGGCACGCTGGACTCCATGCGCCATCTGAGCCGCACCTCCATCACCGCGGAGTTGACCGGTGACCCCGGCGATATCGCGGCACTACCGGGCGTGGCGGATGTGAGCCTCGACGACCACACCCTGCGCTGCCAGGTGGAGGGCGACAATCTCGCCGAACTGATCCGGGTCCTCGGCGACACCGGTGTACGCAGCCTGATCAGCCGGCCGCCGACGCTGGAGGAGCTGTTCATGCGGCACTACTCGGTGAACGGCCGGGAATCCGGCGAATTGCAGGAGGTACGGAAATGACCACGGCTGTGGCCGGTGCCCGGCCGGCTATGTTCGACACGCGATCCGCGGGCACCGAATTCACCGGCGTCCTCCGGCTGCTGCGGCTCTATCTGCGGCGTGACCGGATCGTCGCACCGCTGTGGATTCTGCTGCTGTCGGTGCCCTTGGGCTCGGTGTATGTGGCCAGTATCGAATCGGTGTATCCGACGGCAGGCGATCGCGCCTCGTTCGCGGCCACGATCCTGGCCAGTCCGGCGCAGCTGGCGATGTACGGCCCCGTCTACGACACCTCTATCGGTGCCGTGGGGATCTGGAAAGCCGGGATGTTCCACACCCTGATCGCCGTGGCCACCATCCTCACGGTGATCCGGCACACCAGGGCGGAAGAGGAATCCGGCCGCACCGAAGTGCTGGCCTCCACCTCCGTCGGCCGGTACGCGAGCCTGACAGCCGCACTACTGCTGGCCCTCGGTGGTGCCCTGCTGGCCGGCCTCATCGGGGCACTGAGCCTCACAGCGACAGGGGTTCCGGCCGCCGGATCGCTGGCCTTCGGGCTCGCGCTCGCCGGGTCGGGCATGGTGTTCGCGGCGGTCGCCGCGGTGACCGCGCAGCTCTGCTCGGGTGCCCGGCTCGCCCGCGGGCTGGCGTTCGCGACACTCGCGGTGACCTTCACCCTGCGCGCTGTGGGGGACGCGCAGGCCGGCGCGGGGCCGGTCAACCCGTTGACGTGGATGTCCCCGCAGGGCTGGTCGCTGCAGATCCGGCCCTATGCGGGCGATCGCTGGTGGGTACTGCTGTTACACCTGGCACTGCTCACCGTGACGATCGCGGTGGCCTTCGCCCTGTTGCGCCGTCGCGATGTCGGTGCCGGCCTGCTCGCCGAACGGCTCGGGCCGGCGGCGGCCGGCCCCGGTCTGACCGGCCCCTTCGGCCTCGCGGTCCGGTTGCAACGCGGCACCCTCCTCGGGTGGGGCATCGGAGTCGGGCTCTACGGTCTGGTGATCGGGAGCGTCGTGAACGGTATCGGCGACAGTTTCGGCAGCAACGAAACCCTGCGCGATCTGATCACTCGTATGGGCGGTACCGATTCGCTGGAGGATTCGTTCGTCAGCTACGCGTTCACCATGCTGGGGATCGCCGGCGCGGCGTACGCGGTCTCGGCGGCGCTGCGGATGTTCGGCGAGGAGAACGGCCATCATGCGGAATCGGTGCTCAGCGGCGCCGTCGGCCGGACCCGCTGGGTGGCCTCGCATCTGGTGTTCGCCCTCGGTGGCCCGGTGGTGATCATGCTGACCGCCGGTCTGCTGGGTGGGCTCGCCTACGGGATCGCGGCCGGCGATATCGGCGCCACGCTGCCCGGGATGCTGGCGGCCGCGCTGGTCCAGCTGCCCGCGATCTGGTTCTTCGCGGCGGCAACAGTCGCGCTTTTCGGGCTGGTGCCACGCTGGACGCCGGTGGCATGGGGGTTGCTGACCGCCGCGATCGCGGTCTTCCTGCTCGGCTCCATCTCCGGCGCTCCGCAGTGGTTGCAGAACCTGGAGCCGTTCAGTCACGCACCGAAGGTGCCGGGAATGGCGTACAACGTGGCTCCCACGCTCCTGGTCACCGCCGTTGCCGCGGGACTGCTCGCCGTGGGACTGGTGGGAATGCGCAGCCGGGACGTGCGCTGACCCGCTGACGGTTGCGGCCGTGTGTCCTGGGTCATCACGACCGGATGCACGGCCGCTTCTGTGTGGTCGGTGCCCGGCCCGCCGGCCATCGAGTGATCAGACCCAGGTGCCCTTGCCGACCGTGACCACGCCCCCGTGGCTGATGGCGAACCTGCCGCGGTCGCGTTCCCGGTCCACGCCGATGATCTCGCCCTCGGACACCATCACGTTCTTGTCCAGGATGGCGCGCCGGACCACTGCGCCGCGCCCGATCCGCACGCCGGGCATCAGCACACTGCCCTCGACCGTGGCGCCCTCGTCGACCTGCACGTTCGCGCTGAGTACCGAATTTCGGACCGTAGCCGCCGACAGGATGCTGCCGGCCCCGACAATGGATTCCTGGGCGAGCCCGCCGCGGGCGAATTTCGCGGGTGGCAGGTTCTCGGCGGCGCCGCGGATGGGCCAGTGCCGGTTGTAGAGGTTGAAAACGGGATTCACCGACACCAGATCCATATGGGCTTCGTAGAAGGCATCGATGGTGCCGACATCACGCCAGTAACCGCGATCGCGGTTGGTGGCGCCGGGCACATCGTTATCGGCGAAATCGTAGACGGCGGCCTGTCCCGCGGCGACCAATCCGGGAATGATATCGCCACCCATATCGTGATCGGAATCGGAATTCTCCGCATCCGCCTTGATCGAATCCACCAGCACCTTGGTGGTGAACACGTAGTTGCCCATGGAGGCGAAGGTCGCATTCGGATCGTCGGGGATTCCCGGCGGATGGGCCGGTTTCTCCAGGAACCCGACGATACGCCCGGATTCGTCGGAATCTATACAGCCGAAAGCGCTCGCCTCGCTGCGCGGCACCCGGATACCGGCGACCGTGACCCCGGCGCCCGAATCGATATGGTTGGTGACCATCTGCTCCGGGTCCATCCGATAGACGTGATCGGCGCCGAACACCACGATGTAATCGGGATCCTCGTCGTAGATGAGGTTCAGCGACTGCATGATCGCGTCGGCGCTACCGGTGTACCAGCGCGGGCCCAGCCGCTGCTGGGCGGGCACCGGGGTGATGTATTCACCGGCGAAACCGGACAGCCGCCAGGTCTGCGAAATATGACGGTCCAGGGAATGTGATTTGTATTGGGTGAGTACACACAGCCGGAGGAAACCGGCATTGACCAGATTGCTCAGTACGAAGTCGATGAGGCGGTAGGCCCCGCCGAACGGGACGGCCGGCTTGGCGCGGTCGGCAGTCAGGGGAAAGAGTCGCTTGCCCTCGCCACCGGCGAGCACGATTCCGAGTACGTGCGGCTGGCTCCTCACAGTGCCAAACCTACCGAACCAGGTGGTCGGGGGCGTCGTACGCTCGGCGACTTCTGTATACCGGCCGCTCGGCGGCTACCGTGAATCCGTGAGTTTCGGTTCCAGCGGTGCGGACACCGCGTCCGGGCCGCCGGTGGGCGGCCCGCTACGGGTGGCCGTGTTGACCCGGGAATATCCGCCCGAGGTGTACGGCGGGGCGGGGGTGCATGTCACCGAACTGGTGGCCCGGCTGCGCCGGCTGAGCACGGTGACCGTGCACTGTATGGGCGTACCGCGGTCGGCGGCCCGGGTGCACGATCCGGATCCGGCGCTGGCGGGTGCCAATCCGGCGCTGCAGATGATGTCGGCGCAGCTGCGGATGGCCGACGGTGTGGGCGCGGTGGACCTGGTTCATTCGCATACCTGGTACGCCGGGCTGGCCGGGCATCTCGCGGCGACGCTGTACGGGATCCCGCACGTGGTCACCACGCATTCGCTGGAGCCGCGCCGGCCGTGGAAGGCCGAACAGCTCGGTGGCGGGTACCGGTTGTCCTCGTGGTCGGAGCGTAACGCGCTGGAGCATGCCGACGCGGTGATCGCGGTGAGCGACTGGATGCGCCGCGATGTCCTCGACGCCTACCCTGCGCTGGATCCGGCCCGGGTGCACGTGGTGCGCAACGGAATCGACGCGGAGGTCTGGTACCCGGGACCACCGGCCCCGGGCAGCCGCCGGATCCTGGACGAACTGGGGGTGCGTGCGGACCGTCCGCTGGCAGTGTTCGTCGGCCGGATCACCCGCCAGAAAGGTGTGGGGCATCTCCTGGCCGCGGCGCGGGAGATCGACCCGGGGATCCAGCTGGTCCTGTGTGCCGGTGCCCCGGACACTCCGCAGCTGGAGGCCGAGGTCGCCGCCGCCGTGGCCGGGCTGCACCGGCAGCGCGACAACATCTTCTGGGTGCGGGAGATGCTGCCCACCGAACAGATCCGCCAGTTGCTGGCCGCGGCCACTGTCTTCGTCTGCCCGTCGGTCTACGAACCCCTCGGGATCGTCAATCTCGAGGCGATGGCCTGCGCCACGGCCGTGGTCGCCTCCGATGTGGGTGGTATCCCCGAGGTGGTCACCGACGGCGGTACGGGGCGGCTGGTGCATTTCGACGCCGGTGAGACCGCAGCCTACGAGCACGCGCTGGCCGCCGCGATCAACGAGCTCGCCGGCGACCCGGTGCGCGCGGCCGAACTCGGGGCCGCCGGGCGCGCCCGCGCGCGGGCGGAATTCGACTGGTACCGGATCGCCGAACAGACGGTGAACGTCTACCGCACGGTGGCGAAACCCTGAGGGGAGCCGGCGGCCGGTGCCATTCGCACAGTTCTGCGGTCACCGGGCCGCGGCACCCCCGCTCGATCAGCTGCCGGAGCTCCCTGAGGTGATATCACCGGCAAGTGGTGCCACCGCCCCGATGATCTCGCCGACCGTCGCCTCGTCCACGCCGGCGGCGGTGAGCGAATCGGTCAGATGCCCGGCCACGAGGTCGAAATGATGCCTGGTGATTCCCCGGCCCTGATGTACCTGTTTCATCGGCGCACCGGTATAGGGGGCCGGGCCGCCGAGGGCCGCGGCGAAGAACTCGACCTGCTTACCGCGCAGCCTGGACATATTCGTTCCGGTGAAGAACCCGGCGAGTGCTGTGTCGGCGAGGACTCGGGTATAGAAATCGGCGACGACGGCTTCCAATGCCTCGTATCCGCCGATCCGGTCGAAGATGGTGGCGGGGGTGGCTGCCCTTTTTCCGAATGTCGGTATCCGCATGCAATAAGCACATCAGGCCGGTATTACCCGTCGATCAGGCCCGCGTAGCAAGTGGATTGCCGTGTGTGGCAGCGTGATTGCCTCGTTCTCACCATCGATCACCGGTCGCGGTGAGCATCGGCGACAGCTGTCGCGGCGATCGCGGTATAGGTGCTCACGGTGACCGATGCCGTCACCTCGAAAGGCTCCGGTAGCTGCTCGCCGGTGGCCGCCGTGTGGTGGGCGGATGGCCCCATCGCCACAAGGTGGGCGATATCGGCGCGGGTAAGCGTCATCGAATACTCGACGGCGACACTGTCCACCCGGGTGAACAGGCCGGCCATTCCGTCGGCGAGACGCCGCTCTTTGTCGGGGTCGACGGTCACCATCCCGATCGGGCCGATCAGTTCCGCCAGATGCCGGACGGTCGGGGTCACCACGTGGTACCGGCCGCCGGGCGCGAGACACCGGGCGACGGCCGCCGGGTTTCGCGGTGCGAAAACCGAGAGCGCCGCCGTCAGCGTGTGATCCCGCAGCGGGAGCCCGCGCCAGGCATCGGCGACCACGGCCGCGGCGCGGGAATGCGCGCGGGCACAGCGGCGACCGGACGGTTTGGCTATATCCAGCGCGATACCGCGGGCGTCGGGCACCGCGTCCAGAACATGCGCCAGGTAGTAGCCGGTGCCCGCGCCGATATCTGCGATCACCTCGGTGCCGGGCGGCGGCCCTGTGCTGTTTCGCGCGGCCACCGCCGCCCCGGCCACCGCCGCGGCGATGGGATCGAAGAATCCGGTGCCCTGAAAAGCGGCCCGCGCATCGAGCATTTGGGCGGTGTCACCGGTGAGTTTGGTCGCGGCACCGGTGAGTAGACTGACATAACCCTGCCGGGCGATATCGAAACTGTGGCCGAGTCCGCAGCGCAGCACCCGGCCCGCGCACACCAGACCGCGGCCGCATACGGGGCAGCTCAGTACCTCGGCGACCGCGGCCAGCGCCGACTCCTCGGCGGTATCGCTAGCTGGTGACACTCTTCAATTCGTCACCCAGTGCCGCGGCTTCGTCGGGCGTGAGCTCTACGACCAGACGCCCGCCACCCTCGAGCGGGACCCGCATAACGATCCCACGACCTTCCTTGGTTGCCTCGAGGGGACCGTCCCCGGTACGGGGCTTCATGGCCGCCATCCTCTGCTCCCTCCAGATCTGCGCTGTATGCTGCGCACTTGCTCGGATCTCCGGTTGTCACCAACCGGGCGGTCCGTCGGTTGAAGCGACGGACCGCACCCGATCCATTCTTCCCTATCGCAGGAGATGGCGGATACTCGACGTCCAAATGTGACCGGTCAGCCGAGGCAGGTGTGCCGGGAATCGACCCAGCATTCGGACAGATGGTCGTCCACCATTCCCGTGGCCTGCATCAGCGCGTACGCGGTAGTCGGCCCGACGAAGCGGAAACCACGCCGCTTCAATTCTTTTGCCAGTGCAGTGGATTCGGGTGTCACCGCAGGGATATCGCCTATTTCGCGCGGGCGCGGCCGCCGTGGGGGAGCGAACGACCAGAGCAGTTCGTCCAGGCCGGTATCGAGTTCGCGGGCGACTTTCGCATTCGCGATACAAGCATCGATTTTGGCGCGATTGCGAACAATCGCCGAATCGGCCAGCAGCCGCTCGCGGTCGGCATCACCGAATTCGGCGACCCGGTCGATCACGAATCCGGCGAACCCCAGCCGGAACGCGGGGCGTTTGCGCAGAATTGTGATCCAGGACAATCCCGACTGGAAGGCCTCCAGGCACAATCGCTCGAACAGGGCGTCGTCACCGTGCAACGGGCGGCCCCACTCCTGATCGTGGTAGTCGCGGTAGATCTGGGAATCGACCGACCACGGGCAGCGAACCAGCGTATCGGTGGCGCTCACGAGCGATCCCGGCCTGTTGCCGCGCCGGTGCTCGCGGACTGTGCCTCGGTGAGCTGGGCCTGTAGCTCATCGATCCGGGCGGCCAGCCGGGCCAGTGCCCAATCGACCTCGCCGGCCTTGTACCCGCGCACGACCTGCTGGAACCGCAGGGCCCGCACATCAGCGCCGGAGATCCGCTCCACCGGGAGAATGGTCGCGGTGGTGCCCTCCGGGAGTGGGCCCAGCTCCTCCGACCGGCCGAAGAGCGCACCGGCCAGCAGGAACAACACCGTGGCCACCAAACCCACGATCAGGACGTACAGCAGCAGGGTGAGCATGAACCGAGTCTAGGTGCGCCCGCCGACAAGGTACGCGGGTCGTCCTGCCCGCCGAGTCAGGACAGAACCGCGGTTGCGCGGCCGGGCGCAAGCGCGCAGGTCGGCTGTTCAGAGATGGCGACTCGTATCGATACCCAGCGACATACCGGCGAGCCCGCGGCGGCGGATCGCGAGTTTGTCCGCGACCGCGCGCAAGGCGAGGGCGGACGCACTGTCCGGATCGCGGAGCACGATCGGGGTGCCCTCGTCGCCGGACTCACGCACGGCCTGTTCGATCGGGATCTGTCCGAGCAGCGGAACCTCGGCGCCCACGGCACGGGTGAGCCGGTCGGCGACCGCCTGCCCGCCGCCGGAGCCGTACAGCTCCATCCGGCTGCCGTCCGGCAGATCCAGCCAGGACATGTTCTCCACCACGCCGGCGATCCGCTGCCGGGTCTGCAGGGCGATGGCGCCCGCACGTTCGGCGACCTCGGCGGCGGCGATCTGCGGGGTGGTGACCACCAGGATCTCCGCGTTGGGGATCAGCTGGGCGATGGAGATCGCCACATCACCGGTGCCGGGCGGCAGATCGAGCAGCAGGACGTCCAGATCGCCCCAGAACACATCCGCCAGGAACTGTTGCAGCGCGCGGTGCAGCATCGGACCGCGCCACACCACGGGGGTGTTGCCCTGGGTGAACTGCGCGATCGAGATCATCTTCACGTCATGCGCGACCGGCGGCATGATCATCCGCTCGACCTGGGTGGGCCGGGCATCGGTGCCGAGCATCCGGGGGATGGAATGGCCGTAGATATCGGCGTCCAGCACCCCGACCGACAGGCCGCGGTCGGCGAGCGCGGCAGCGAGGTTCACCGTGACGCTCGATTTCCCGACGCCGCCCTTCCCGGAGGCGACAGCGTAGACGCGGGTGAGCGAACCGGGCTGGGCGAACGGGATCACCGGTTCTGCGGAATCGCCGCGCAACTGTTTGCGCAATTCGGTGCGCTGTTCGTCGCTCATCACATCGAGCTCGACCGATACCGCACCGACCCCGGCGACATCGGCCACCGCGGTGCTGACCCGCTGGGTGATCTCGGTGCGCAACGGGCATCCGGCGGTGGTCAGGTACACCTCGATATGAACATTGCTGTCCGGATCGATCCCGATGCTTTTCACCATGCCCAGTTCGGTGATCGGTTTGCGGATCTCCGGGTCGTCGACCTTCGCGAGGGCGCCCCGCACGTCCGCTTCCGTTACCACTGGCATGCTGCCGATGGTAGTGCCGTCAGATCTTGGGGAGTTCCGCGGGCTGTGGTGCGATCCCGGTCTTGTACGACTGGGTCCAGGCCATGACGTTCGCGACATAGGCCATCGAGTTGTTGTAGCGCAGGATGGCCCTGGTCTGCTGGGCGGGATCGTTCATATCCAGATCGCCCGAGCACAGGTATTTACCGGCGGTCAGGGTCGCGTCGTAGTAGTTCTGCGGATCGGAGATTCCGTCGCGGTTGCCGTCCGCGGCGTAATGGGTCCAAGTTTCCGGCAGGAACTGCATGGGGCCCACCGCGCGGTCGTAGCCGCCGAAACCGTCGAGCGCGCCGCCGTCGGAATCGTGGATGACATTGTTGCCCGCCAGGCTGCCGTCGAGCGCCGGGCCGAACACCGGGGACAGCGCGTTGCCGTCGGCGTCCGCCTTGCCGTTGTACATATGGGTGGATTCGACGCGCCCGATACCGGCCAGCATCGTCCAGGGCATATTGCAGCCGGGGTTCTCGTCGGCCAGGATCTGCTCGGCATTGAGATAGGCGTCCTCGGCGATCCCCGGAATGCCCGATGCGGCGACGGGGAGATCGTTACGGGCACGGTCCGGGGCCAATGCCACCGTTCTCACCTCGACCGGCGCCTCCGGCGACTGTTTGGCCATGGCGTGCATCACGGTGTCGTCGAAGGAGGGCGCCATGGCCTGGCCGGGGGCGGCGCCCACGGCGGACATATGCATCTCGATCGAGGCCGCCGTGGGATCGGTGGCCATCGCCGCGGCGGCATTGGTGGCCACGACACCCGCCGGTACCAAACCGGTGAGTGCGATAACCGAACCTCGGGTAACGGTGGCAGGTTGTTGTTTCCGGTGACGCCCCACGTGCTCAAAGCCCTTCATCTCAACCACAAGCCTGCGGCCGCGCCCGGACTCGTTGCCCGGCCGTGACCTTCGTCATCGAGACTACCGCATCCGAGACCAGTTCGTTACTACCTCGTGATCAATATTTCGGCGTGAATGCGACGTCGATGGGAAAGGAAAGCGGCGGTGCCGCACGCGGACCCGGCACCGCCGGGACGGCGCCGGGCTGCGGTGGCCCTCGCCTGCCGGCAGGTGAGGGCTGCGGTGCCACGTCCGCGAGTGTGAGTCCGCCCGTCTTACGGGGCGGGTGGGGTGGGTTCGGCCGGAGCCGGGGCGGCATCGGCGGGCGGTGGCGGTGGTACCTCGTCCGCGGGCGTGGGGGCCGCCGGTCCGGGAACCAGCGCGATCGGCAGCGGGATGACCAGCCCGCCCGGCAGTGTGATGGAGGGGGGTGCCGGAGCCGGAGCCGCCTGCACATCCGGGGTGTCCGCCGGCGCGGGAGGTGCCGCTTGATCCTGCGGAACCCCTTGCGGTGCAGGTGCTTCCGGCGCGGGCACGTCGGGGGTCGCGGGAGCCGGCGCTCCGGGTGCGGCCTGAGTGCCCGGACCGGCGGGCGCCGCCGGATCTCCGGGCGCCGCCGGAGTGCCGGGCCCGGGTGCGGGCAACGGCTGGCCGACCCTCGGCGACCCCGGTGCGGGTGGGCAGAGCAGGCCGCAGGGAATGGGTGGCAATCCCGGGATCCGGATCATCGGCTGGGGTCGTGGTGTCTGCACCGCGAGTTCGGGCGGGGGCGGCGGAACCGGCGTATCCGTCTGCGCCGCCAGCAGGTCCGGCGATCCCGGCGGGAGCTGGGTGGGGCCGCTGCCGGGCGGGACGAGGCCCGGGGAAGGGACGACCGGTGCGGCGCGGCCGCCGGAGCGGTAGGCCGCCGACCAGCTCAGCACATCGGCCGCGTACGCCATCGAGTTGTTGTAGCGCAGTACGGCGCGCAGCTCCTGTTGCGGGTCGCGCAGATTCAGCCCGCCCGAGCACAGGTATTTGCCGGCGCCCAGGGCGGCGTCGAAGACATTGTGCGGGTCGGTGTGGCCGTCGGCGTTACCGTCGGCGGCGTAGCGCGACCAGGTGCTGGGCAGGAACTGCATGGGCCCCAGCGCGCGGACGTATCCGCCGCCGGTGGACCGGATGACCTCGTTGCCCGGCAGCGTGCCGTCCAGTGCCGGGCCGAGGATGGGCGGGTTGGTGGTTCCGGCGGCGTCGGTGCGTCCGTTGCTCGCATGGCCCGATTCGATGCGGCCGATTCCGGCGAGCAGGTTCCAGGTGAGTCCGCAGTCGGGTGTCGAGGACTGCAGGGCCAGTTCGGCGTTGCGATAGGCGGCCAGCACGACCTCCGGGATGCCGAATGCGCCGCTGCCGCTGGGCAGGAAGATGCTCTGTAACGGAACGGTACCGGCGAAGGGGGGGATTCCGTCGGCCGGCACTGGGCTCAGGGCTCGGAGTTTCCGGGGCGTGTTGGGCTCGACCGGCAGCATTCCCAGTGTCTGGGTCAATGGGGCTTCGGCGTCTTCGGTAGCGTCTCCGACCTGCCCGGCATTCGCCGCGAGTCGAGCTCCGGGAGCTTCCGGCGGTGTCGACGACATGGTGGTGTGGGCGGCCGATCCGCTCACTACCAGGCCCGCCATGACCAGAGCCGACATCGCCACAGGGGTAGGTATCCGCATTCGGCTCCACCGTTCCTCTATGTCACAGGTGAGCAGCCGTCTCGGACATTCCCGTACGGCGCGCTCGGGACAACGTGATCCAGGTTACCTACCGGTCAGGAGCATATTGTGGATTTCCGGTCATTCATCGGGGACAGGCGGTGAAACCGGGCCCGTAACCGGCTTGTGACCGGAGGTTTTCTTGCGTTTCGGCTTGATAGCTTTGTCCGGGCCGCGCGTCGGTCCGACTCCCGTCGTGTACTCGATGCGCTCCAGTGCGTCGCGGATCTCGTCCAGTTCCCGGCGCAGATAATCACGGGTCGCGACCTCGCCCACCGCCAGCCGCAGCGCCGCCAGCTCACGGGCCAGGAATTCGGTATCCGCCTTGGTCTGCGCGGCCCGCAGCCGGTCCTCCTCGAGCGATACCCGGTCGCGGTTGTCCTGCCGGTTCTGCGCCAGCAGGATCAGCGGTGCTGCGTAGGCCGCCTGGGTGGAGAAGGCCAGGTTCAGCAGGATGAACGGGTAGGGGTCCCAGCGCAGCGTGATCACGAAGATGTTCAGCACGATCCAGACGATCACCACCACCGTCTGAATTGCGAGATAGCGTCCGGTGCCCAGGAACCGGGCCACTCGTTCGCTGCCGCGTGCCAGTGCCTCGGCATCCCAATCGAAGCGGAACCGGGTTCCGACAGGGGTCTCCAGTCGCTGCCGCGCGCTGGAGACGGCCCGGCCCGCCGTGCTCTTGTCGGTCACGGCCGCACACCTTCGTACAGTTGTTCGTCTTCACGCCAATCGGGGGGCAGCAGATGGTCGAGGACATCGTCGACGCTCACCGCACCCAGCAGATGGTTCTGCTCGTCGACCACCGGGCCACACACCAGGTTGTAGGTGGCGAAATACCTGGTCACCGCCGCGAGTGGCAGTTCCGGTCGCAGAGTCGCCAGATCGGAGTCCAGGATTCCGCCCACCAGATGCGCCGGCGGTTCGCGCAGCAGCTGCTGCAGATGGACACACCCCAGGTAGCGGCCGGTGGGGGTGGCCGTCGGCGGACGGACTACGAACACCACCGACGCCAGCGCGGGTGTCAGATCGGGATCGCGGACCCGGGCCAGCGCCTCGGCCACCGTGGTGGACGGCGACAGGACCACCGGTTCCGGCGTCATGAGCCCGCCCGCGGTATCCGGGGAATGCTCGAGCAGCCGGCGTACCGGCTCGGATTCCTGCGGATCCATCAGCGTCAGCAGGGATTCGGCCTCGTTCTCCGGCAGGCCGCCCAGCAGATCGGCGGCATCGTCGGGGTCCATGGCCTCGAGCACATCGGCCGCGCGGGTCATCTCCAGCTGGCCGAGCAGTTCCAGCTGGTCGTCACCGGAGAGTTCCTGGACGACATCGGCGAGCCGCTCGTCGTCGAGGGCGAGCGCCACCTCCAGGCGTCGTTTGGCGGGCAGCTCCCGCAACATATGCGCGACATCGGCCGCGCGCCGGCCTTCGAACTGCTCGAGCAACGTGCTGACGTCCTGGCCCGGACGGTCGATTTCGTATGGTGTCAGGCCCTCGACCCGAGCCCAATCGACCACGTGCACCGTGCGCCGCCGCCCCAGCCGGCGATGCCCGCGCACCGCGACCCGGGCGACCCGCCAGTCCCGGGTGCGGGTCAGCGCGATCCCGAGATCCACCACGAAAACATCCACCCCCGCCAGATCCGGGAGATCGGGGTCGTCGACATGCACCGTGGAATCCACGATCTGCGCCATGGCCAGCAGCTCACCGGGGCGTTGTGCGAAACGCCGCAAGCTGACGTTACCGGTGTTCAGTGTGACCGAACCGGGTTCGATACTGGTAACCCGCAGCATCGGGACGAAGATCCGCCGCCGCGTCGGCAGCTCGACTACCAGACCGTGCACACGCGGTTCCTGCCGGTCGTACCGGATGGCCACCACCACGTCGCGTACGCGGCCGATAGACTCGCCGTCCGGCCCCAGCACCGCCAGGCCGGTCAGCCTGGCGACATACACCCTGGTAGCTGCCATGAGTGCCAGGCTAGATGTTCCGGGGCCGGACCGGGCCGACCACAGGAGTCTTGATGAAGCCGCGCCGTTCCGTCCTTGCCGTGCCGGGCAGCAACCCGAAAATGATCGCCAAGGCCAAAGGTCTTCCGGTCGACGAAGTGTTCCTGGATCTGGAGGATGCCGTCGCCCCGGACGCGAAGGCCGCCGCCCGTGCCAATATTGTCGCCGCCCTCAATGATTCCGGCTGGGGCGAGCAGCTGCGGGTGGTCCGGGTGAACGACTGGACCACCCAGTGGACCTACGCCGACGTGATCTCCGTCGTCGACGGTGCCGGCACCGCGCTCGACGCGATCCTGCTGCCCAAGGTCACCGATGGGGGGCAGGTACGCGCTCTCGATCTGCTGCTGAGCCAATTGGAGCGCGCCAACGGGATCGAACCCGGCCGGATCGGGATCGAACCGCAGATCGAGAACGCACTGGGGCTGCGCAATATCGACGAGATCGCCACCGCCAGCCCCCGGGTGCAGACGCTGGTCTTCGGGCCCGCGGATTTCATGGCGAGTATCAATATGCGCACCCTGGTGGTCGGCGAGCAACCCGAGGGCTACGACACCGGCGATGCCTACCACCACATCTTGATGACCATCCTGCTCACCGCCCGCGCGCACGGCCTGCAGGCGATCGACGGGCCGTATCTGCAGATTCGTGATCTCGACGGTTTCCGGCGCGCGGCCGGACGCACCGCGGCCCTGGGCTTCGACGGGAAATGGGTGCTGCACCCGAGCCAGGTCGACACGGCGAACGAAATCTTCAGCCCCCGGCAGTCGGATTACGACCACGCCGAAATGATCCTGGACGCCTACGCCTATCACACGTCCGCCGAGGGCGGTGCGCGCGGAGCGGTGATGCTGGGCGACGAAATGATCGATGAGGCCAGCGCGAAAATGGCAGTCGTCATCGCGGAAAAGGGCCGCGCCGCAGGAATGAAGAGAACGACCACCTTTGCTGCGCCCGAGTGATCATCGGTAATACAACCACTGGTGTTCGACCACCTCGACCGCGCATTCGACCCATTCGAACCCGACGCAACCGGTCGTGGTCCTCGGGGGGCCAAAACCCCGTGCCGCCGGAGGCGGCACAATAGATACATGACGAATCCCCTGGGGAGCTCGAATCGGGGCAGACAGGGCCTGCCCACGCCGCCTTCGGGATGGCCGGTCGGTTCGTATCCGACCTATGCCGAGGCGCAGCGTGCCGTGGATTATCTGGCGGACAACCAGTTCCCGGTGCAGAACGTAACCATCGTCGGCGTCGATCTCATGCAGGTCGAGCGGGTGTTGTACCGGCTGAACTGGGGAAAGGTCATCGGCGGGGGTGTGGTGTCGGGGGCCTGGCTCGGCTTGTTCCTCGGTTTGCTGCTGAGCTTGTTCACTACGAACGGGATGGCGGGTCCGCTGCTGGTGGGCCTGGTCGGCGGCATTATTTTCGGGGTCATCTCCACCACGATCCCGTACGCCGCGACTCGCGGTCAGCGTGATTTCGCGTCGACCATGCAATTGGTCGCGGGCCGCTACGACGTGCTGTGCGATCCGAAAACCGCCGAACAGGCTCGGGATATGCTCGCGCGGCTGGCCATCTAGCGGATGGATGTGAACGACCGGGTGCGCGCCGCCGTGGCGCGCCATTTCGAGGTGGACACGGCCGCCGTGGATACCGCTTCGGTGACGTTTCTGGGACTCGAACCCATCGAGATCCTGCGGATACCCGGCGACGGCGTGGTGCATTACGCGACAGTGGGCGGCTCTCGGCATCCGATGGGTGACCCCGCGGCCGTGCTGGCCGATCCGGTACGCGGTCCGCGGGCCGAATTGCTGCTCACCCTGCGGACCGGGTCGGGCAGCGGCGCGGGGGTGGCCCGGTCACTGGGAGTGCTCGCCGCGGCGCCTGCGGTAGAAGGTGTTGTCCTGCAGGACGACGCACTACTCGATCTGGGGGAGCCGATGTGGCGCGACGCCCCGTTCACCGCCGTGCTGCTGGGGGCCGGGGAGATGCCCGAAGTGGAGCTACCCGAACCCGCCGATCCGGTCCGGTACTTCGCGGTGACCCCGGTGACAGCCACCGAAGCCGCATGGGTGCGGGTGCGCGGCGCGCAGGCGCTGCGCGATGCCTGGTCCGAAGCCGGGATCGATGTGCTCGATCCGGGGCGCGGGGCGGCGTCGCTGTGATTCAGAGCCAGTTGTTGCGCCGGAACAGGGCCAGGAGGGTGCCGCAGATGGCGAAGATGAACAGGAGCACCACCGGATAACCCCAGGTGGTTTCGAGTTCCGGCGTATGCGCGAAATTCATTCCGTAGATTCCGGCGATCATGGTGGGTACGGCGGCCACCGCCACCCACGCCGATATCTTGCGCATATCCGTATTCTGCTGAACGGTGATCTTGGCGAGTGCCGCGTTGATGAGTGAGCTCAGCGCATCGTCGAAATCGGTGATCCGTTCCGCGACCGCGGTGTGATGGTCGGCGACGTCACGCAGATAGCGCCGGATCTCCGCGTCCAACGGCAGGTCGGTGTTGTGGACCAATGTTTGCAGGGGCAGCGCCAGCGGATTCACCGCCCGGCGTAGTTCTACTACTTCCCGTTTGAGCTGATAGATGGATTCCACGGTGACCGCGGAGCGCGGAGTGAAGATTTCCTCTTCCATGGCATCGATATCGAATTCCACCGATTGCACGACCTCGATATAGGTGTCGACGACATGGTCGGCTATCGCGTGCAGGACCGCACCGGGGCCCAGTCGCAATCGCTCGGGGTCCGCCTCCAGTCTGCGTCGCACGACCGACAGGGGCGAATGTTCGCCGTGCCGGACGGCGATCACGAACTCGGGCGCGATGAATATCAGCAGCTCGCCGGTTTCCACGATCTCGCTGGCGGTGTGCAGTTCGTGTTCCCGGTAGGCGACGGTTCGCATGACCATCACCAGCGTTTTGTCGTAGCGTTCCAGTTTCGGCCGCTGGTGTGCCTGGACGGCATCCTCGACGGCCAGTGCGTGCAGCCCGAACGTTTCGGCGATCTCGGCCATCTGAGTGGCATCGGGATCGTGCAGACCGAGCCAGACGAATCCGCCGTGTTCGCGCGCGGCCGCCAGGGCGCTCTTGTGCGTGTGTCGTCCGGGAAGCCGCTCGCCGTCCACATAGACAGCGCAGTCGACAACCGCGCGGGCGGTGGGCACCCGTATATGCGAGGCCGAACGGGAACGCCGCGACCGTCCCGCGCTGTGGAACGGAAGCGGCAGAGTCGGCACCGCCCGATGCTAGCCCGCCCGTGCGAACGGCACCGGGAGCCCGCACTGACAGACTGGGTGGCGTGCGCATCGACCTGCATACCCACACCACCGCTTCCGACGGCACCGATACCCCGGCCGAACTGGTGCGGAACGCGGCCGCTGCCGGTCTGGACGTGGTTGCGATCACCGATCACGACACCACCGCCGGCTGGGCGGAGGCCGAGGCGGCGCGTCCGGCCGGGCTCTCGCTGGTCCGGGGGATGGAAATGTCATGTGTCGGCCGCGGTGTCGACGGCTGGCCGGTATCGGTGCACCTATTGGCCTACCTGTTCGACCCCGCCGACACCGGTTTCGCAGCCGAGCGTGAGCGGCTACGCGGTGAACGGGTCCAGCGCCTACGCGCCATGGCCGAGCAGATGGCCGCCGACGGGTTACCGGTGGACCCGGACGCGGTGCTCGCCTCGGCCGGCCCGGCGGCAGGGCGCCCGCATCTGGCCCGTGCCCTGGTGGAGGCGGGTGTCGTACCCAGTGTGGAAGCCGCTTTCGCGCAGCTGCTGGCCGCGAACGGCCCCTACTACGTGGAGAAGGCCGATACACCGCTGCACCGGGCGGTGGAGATGATCGCAGCTGCCGGCGGGGTGAGTGTGCTCGCGCACGGCCGGGCGCGCGCCCGCGGCCGGCTGCTCGACCTCGCCGAGATTGCGGACCTCGCCGCACTCGGGCTCGGCGGGCTGGAAATCGATCATCCCGACCACAGCACCCAGGATCGGACCGTGCTGCGCGACCTGGCCGGCGAATACGGCCTGCTGACGACCGGGTCCTCGGATTATCACGGTGCGAACAAAACCATCGCGCTGGGCGCCTGCACCACCGACCCGGCACAGTTCGAGAAGCTCACCGGCAGAGCCACCGGTGTGCCGGTACTCGCGTCATGAAAGTCGTGCGCGGGCTCAGCGGGTCCATTGCGGCGGGGCTGGTCGTCCTGGCCTGCGTGGTGGTGGGCGCGGCAATGATCGGCGCTCGCCGCGGGTTCCCCGGGCCGGGTGCGGAATCGGTCGGCTGGCATATCGCGATAGCGGCTACAGCCGTAGCGGCGCAGATCTATTCGGACCGCAAACGCGGTGCCGCCACGTTCGTCGTCGCCGTGTTCGTACTGGGGGCTGCGACTCTGCTGCTGTGGACACAGTGGTGGATCTAGCCGGACAGCCGGAATTCACGACGCGCACCGCTGCGTCGCGCGGTGTTCTCACCCCGGGCTTCCCGGAGCCGGGAGTTTCCCCTTACGGGAAGGTAATGCCCGCGACTTAGGCTGGGCCCGTGGTGTCGATACGCGATCCGCGGTGCCGGTTTGGTATTCCGCAACGGACCTGGCACAATGTGGCGGATTCCCGATCGTTGCCACCGCCGGGTCGGGGATATCCGGCGCCCACCGCTACGCGATGCACCATCGCAGCCGGGCCGGGCGCCATCGAGTTCTGCCGGACCACCCTGTCCGAAATTCGCCCGGATTCGTTTCCGTCCGCACTCGACACTGCCGCCGCTGCCGGTGTCGGATGCGGTCCGGGGCTTCGGGGTAAAGCTTCACCGGTAATACCGCCTGGTCAGGAAGTTGTACGCCCCGCGCACACGGGGCTGAGTCCGATATGACGCAGATAACACCAAATACCCGGCGGTAACCGTCCATCGGTTACGACCGCAACCAGCAGGAGTGAAATCGTGTCCTCTGTGACTGACGCACCGAATGCCACCGCCAGCAAAAAAGAGGCAGCAGACCTCGCGGCGATCACTCACGAGGAGATCTTCGCCGGTCACCTCGGGGGCAAGCTCTCGGTTGAGCTCAGCTCGCCCCTGGAGACACAGCGCGACCTATCGATCGCCTACACCCCGGGGGTGGCGCAGGTGAGCCGCGCGATCGCCGAGGACGAGAAACTGGCGAAGCGCTACACCTGGACCGACCGCCTGGTGGTCGTCGTCAGCGACGGCTCCGCGGTGCTCGGTCTCGGTGATATCGGTCCGCGTGCCTCCCTTCCGGTGATGGAAGGGAAGTCGGCGCTGTTCAAGAAGTTCGCCGGCCTCGATTCCATCCCGATCGTGCTCGACACCAAGGATGTCGACGAAATCGTCGAAACCCTGGTGCGTCTGCGGCCCAGCTTCGGCGCCGTGAACCTGGAGGACATCTCCGCGCCGCGCTGCTTCGAAATCGAGAAGCGGGTCGTCGAAGCGCTGGATTGTCCCGTCATGCACGACGACCAGCACGGCACCGCCATCGTGGTGCTGGCGGCGCTGAACGGCGCGGCCAAGGTGCAGGGCCGGCCGACCTCGGGGCTGAAGGTCGTCGTCTCCGGCGCCGGCGCCGCGGGGGTCGCGTGCACCAATATCCTGCTCGCTGCCGGTATCCCCGATGTGACGGTGCTGGACTCCAAGGGCATCGTCAGCCGCGACCGCGCCGACCTCAATGCGGTGAAAGCCGATCTCGCCGAGCGCACCAACCCGCGCGGCCTCACCGGCTCCGCGGCGGAGGCACTCACCGACGCCGATGTGTTCCTGGGCCTGTCCGCGGGCACCGTGGCCGAAAACCTCATCGCCTCGATGGCGCCGGAATCGATCGTGTTCGCCATGTCCAACCCGGACCCGGAGATCCACCCGGACCTCGCCCGCAAGTACGCGGGGATCGTCGCCACCGGCCGAAGTGATTTCCCGAACCAGATCAACAATGTGCTGGCCTTCCCCGGCGTGTTCAAGGGTGCGCTCGACGCGGGCGCCCGGCGGATCACCGAGGGGATGAAGATCGCCGCCGCCAACGCGATCCTCGGCGTGGTCGCCGACGAACTCGCGGTCGACAAGATCGTGCCCAGCCCCCTCGACCCCAGGGTCGCCCCTGCGGTCGCCGACGCGGTCGCCGCCGCCGCCCGTGCGGAAGGCGTCGCCTGATAGATCGTTCCGCCTTACCCGGGCGGTAACCCAGCTACAGCACCCGGTCGTCACCAATGACCGGGTGCTGTAGCTTTTTGCGGCGCCGCGGGTTTCGGCCCCTCTTGGACGGCCCGAACCCTTTCAGGGCCTCGCTGAACTCGGCACCACCGTTGGTTGCGTGGGGACGTGTGCACGACAACCAATCGAGGGGCCGGATCCTCGACTTGTGCGTGTCCCGGGTGCCCCGAGTCCGGGGGTGGACGCGGTGGGGCGGCAGTTGTGGGGAGCGTGGGCGGCGGTAGATTCGGGGGCTGTCGGGCACCCGGGATCGGGTGCGGCGGGCTGGTTACGGGAAGTGGGTGTCGCGCGCGATGGTGGTGGCCGCGTCGGTGCGTCTGGTGGGGCGGCTGCTGGTACCGGCGCTTGCCGTGCTGGCTGTTTCCTGTGGATCCGGGGAGGCGACCGATCCGCTGGTGGTGGGGGCGCAGCAGCCGGCGCAATCGCGGGTGCTGGCCGAGATCTATGCGCAGGCGCTGGCACGGACGGGCGCGGCGGTCCGGGTGGAGCCGGGCATGGGGGATCGCGCCGAGATGCTGGCCGCATTGGCGGCGGGGACCGTCGCGGTGGCGGCCGATCACAACGGGGCGTTGCTCGCCGAATTGAATATCGGGGCCGACGCCGAGACGGTGAAGGCGGTGACCGCGGAACTGAACGGCTCGCTGCCTCAGGACACCATCACCGCCGATCCCGCCGACGGCACCGATTTCGAACCCCGGGTACTGGTCACCACCGCCACCGCCGACCAACGCGGAATCGGGTCGGTCGAAGATCTCGCCGGTCAGTGTTCCGGCCTCACCGCGGGGACGGCGGCAGTGCCGGGTCTGCTGGATCTTCCCGCGGTCGCGGCGCGGATCTCGGGGTGCGAGTTCATCGCGACCCAGCAGTTCACCGACCCCGCCGAACTGCGGCGGGCGCTGGTCGACGGCCGGATTCAGGTAGCCGTGCTGGGTGGTCCGGCCGAGTTCCTGCCCGGTGGTACCGACGGTCTGACTGTGCTGGCCGATTCCGGCGAGGCGATCCGCGCGCAGAACCCGGTCGCGGTCCTCCGCAAAGGTGTGCTGGATGAGCAACAGACCGAGAAACTGAACTATGTGGCGGGTGAACTGACCACCGATGAACTCGCCGCGCTGGTGTTACGCGTTCGCGACGAGGGCGCCGACCCGGCGGAACTGGCACGAAACTGGCTGGACGCGCACGGTCTGTAGTCCGGGTTACGGTCGGTCCGAAATGCCCGGAATGTTGGCGCGGTCCGCGATGTCGTACCTGTAGTCCGGAGTGACAAGGCATGAACCCGCGGGCCGTTGCCGCGTGCCCCTGGCCGGTGGCGGGCCGGGTGGTGCGGCGCACCGCGACAGATCCATGAGCCGGCGCATCCCGCGCCACCGGGACAGGAATGGAATTTATGCCCACTCAACGTAATCCGTGGCTGGCCTTGGGGGCCCTGGTCGTCGGATTCTTCATGATCTTGCTCGATGTGACCATCGTGGCAGTCGCGAACCCGGCGATCATGGCCGATCTGCACGCCGATATCTCCGATGTCATCTGGGTGACCAGCGCCTATCTGCTCACCTACGCGGTTCCGCTGCTCATCACGGGACGGCTCGGCGACAGGTTCGGTCCCAAGAACATCTACCTGATCGGCCTGACGGTATTCACCCTCGCCTCGCTGTGGTGCGGGCTGTCCGGCGATATCGAAACCCTGATCGCGGCACGCGCAGTGCAGGGGCTGGGCGCCGCACTCATGACGCCGCAGACCATGGCGGTGATCACCCGGACCTTCCCGCCGGACGGCCGCGGCGCCGCAATGGGCCTATGGGGTGCCGTCGCCGGTCTGGCAACCCTGATCGGCCCGATTCTGGGCGGAGTGCTGGTCGACGGGCTCGGGTGGGAATGGATCTTCATCGTCAACGTGCCGGTCGGGATCGTCGCCTTCGCGCTCGCGGTCTGGCTGGTGCCGTCCCTGCCGACCCATCAGCACAAGTTCGACCTGCTGGGGGTCGTGCTGAGCGCGGCCGGCATGTTCCTGCTGGTGTTCGGCATCCAGGAAGGGAACACCAAAGAGTGGTCGGCCACCATCTGGATGATGATCGGCGCGGGGCTCGCGGTGCTGGCCGTCTTCCTGGTGACCCAGGCGCGCGGGGCCGGGGAACCGCTGCTTCCACTGAGCCTGTTCCGCGATCGCAATTTCTCGATGTCGAATCTGGCCATCGCGAGTATGGGCGCCTCGACCACCGCCGTGATGGTGCCGATTTATTTCTACCTCCAGGCTGTGCACGGGATGACGCCCACCGGGTCTGCGCTGGTTCTCGCCCCGATGGCGATCATCTCCGGTGTGGCGGCACCGGTGGTGGGCAAGCTTTCGGGCAGGTGGCATCCTCGCCTCATCCCGACGACGGGCTTCCTGTTGTTCGCCGTCTCGGTTGCCTGGCTGGCACTGGTGATGCGGAATCCGCACGCGAATATCACCTGGATGGTGCTGGCGGGGGCGGTCGCGGGCCTGTCCAACGCGTTCATCTGGGCGCCGCTGGCCACCACCGCCACCCATAACCTGCCGATTCACCAGGCCGGGGCCGGTGCCGGCGTCTACAACACCACGCGCCAGGTGGGGGCGGTACTCGGCAGTGCCGCGATCAGCGCCCTGGTGGCGGCCCGGATGAGTGCCGAGGGCCTCGGTGGCATGCCGGCAGGTGAAGGGATGGGCGCGGGCCAGGTACCCGAACAGGTGCGGGAGGCGTTCAGCAAGGCGCTGAGCACGGCGACTTTCCTGCCCGCAGCGTTATTGCTGATCGGCGTGGTGGCCTCGGCGTTGTTCATCCGCAACCCGGCGGTCCGGCCGGCGGGCCCGGCAGCGTCGGAGTCCGCGGATTCGCTGACGCGTTAGCACGGGTTCGTTCCCAGCGCTTCGAGATACCGGCGGCGGACGGCCGCTATTTCCTCGTTCAGGGTCTCCGGGGTCCAGTCGGCGGTATCGATCGGCTCGAGGATCACCACCTCGATGGTCTCCGGCCGGACGGTCAGCGCGTTTCGCCACATCGCGCGGCCGGCGTTGCGGATGACGATCGGTACGATCGGCACCTGCGCTTGCGTGGCGAGGTGGAAGGCGCCTTTCTTGAAACTCTGCAACCGGGGTGTCGGCGAAATCCGGCCTTCCGGTGAAATGGCCACCGAGTTACCTGCGTGTAGCTCGGTGGCCAGAGAGTTGAGAGCCTGCTGGGCTCCGCCCGGAGTGGAGCGGTCGATGAACAACGAGCCGGCGGCGCCCAGGATGCGGCCGAAGATCGGATAGCGCTGTGCCTTACGGGTGACCACCGGTGTGAAGGAATCGCCCACCAGGTAGGGGACGATCAGGGCGTCGAGCTTGCTCTGATGATTGAAGACGAATACCGCCGGCCTGGTCGCCAGCGCGTTCGCGGTGTCTGTCACGTGCACGCGAATGCCTGCGCAGCGGAACGCCGCGGTCGGGGCCCATCTCAGAAGCCGCTGTCGTTTCGTACGGGGATCACTGTTGGGCGAGCACAGGAACGCCGCACCCGCTGCGCCGATCACCGCGAGAGCGCCCAACAGTGTGCGTGCGATATGCCGTGGGCTGTTGCGGCGGGACTCGAATCGCAGAACCGGCCAGCCGCCGGCGGTTGCGGCAGCGGCGAGACCGCGGTCCGGGTTGACTGCTACCGGGTGGCCGGTCGAGCGCAGCAGAGGAATATCCGCACCGCCGTTGGAGTAAGCGAAGCTGTTCGCGAGGTCGATATCGTGGGCGGCAGCGAACTTTTCCACGAGGTCGGCCTTATCGCTGCCCCAGACGATCTCGCCTGCGATCGCACCGGTGAACCTACCGTCGGCCACCGCCGGTTCGGTGCACAGCAGGTGCTCGATGCCGAGTTCCCGGGAGAGGATACGAGCTTGAAAAGGTGTCGCGGAGGTGGCCAGGACCACGGTGTGGCCTGCGCGACGGTGGGCGTGCACGAGTTCCCACGCCTCCGGGTAGAGATTGCGGGAAAGGTGGTCGTGGCACAGCCGCTCTTCGGCCGATACCAGATCTGCCACCGGGCGGCCGCGCCAGGTTTCGGAGATCATCCGCCGGACGCTTGCGCGGTGCGCGTCGTTCTTCCGCCCGGACAGTCCACGCAGCAGTGCCGCGGTGTGGTTGCCGCCGGCCGTGCGTGAGGTACCCGAGCGGAGGGGGCCGATCCCCTCCAGGAGGGTGCCGTCGAAGTCGAAGAAGGCGGCGGTATGCGGTCCGCCGGGGGCGTCCGGTATTGCCCGGAGCATTGTCCGGACCGATTTTCCGAGGGTGTTCACGCCGGTCATGATTGTGAGACAACCAGTTCGGCGCCGCCGGTGGGCGGATTGTTTCGCGCCCGGGGTCCCTCGGGCCCGGTAACGGCGAACCGCGGTACGGTGCGGACGAGTCCGTCCCGGAGGTGGCGGACGCCGATTCCTTCGGTGGCGCAATGGGAGACGGCGTACGCATGCCGGATACCGTTGAGAATGCGTCCCGGATCGGTGTCGTGGAAGCGGATCTCGTTCGTCCACGGCATCGGGGCGAGGCTCAGCACGTGTGGACCCGGCCCGTCCGATGCGAAGCCGAGCTGGAACAACCGCTTCCGATCGTCTCGCCGGAGTCGTAGCGCCGCGAGATATGCCGGGCCCAGGCCGTTCCGTAACCGGTCGAGATAGCGTGCGTACGCGTGGTTCGCCAGGGTCACCCCGGCGTCTGTACGCCGGATACGGCGGGTTCCGAGGGCGAGGACATGGGTACAGCCGTCCGCGAGGGCCAGCCGGAATTGCGGCGGGGCCAGCAGGGCGCCGTCCACCAGCCGGCGCCCGTCGATCCGCGATTCGCCCCGCACCGCCAACGGCGGTCGTGCTCCGGCCCGGAGAAAGGCTTTCAATACTTCCCCGGTGGGGAAGTGCCGGGCCGCGTAGGTTTCGCCTGCCTCGACATCGGTGGTCAGCACCACCAAACCTGCCTGCGCTCCTGCGGCCGCGCCGTAGTCCAACGGCTTTTTCGAGCCGAGGACCTCGTCGAAGAGGTAGTCGAGGTTCAGGGCCGCACGCCCGCGCAGCGGCTCCGTGTACCGGATCAACCGGCCACCAGAGAGGTCCTCGTAGTAGATCGACAGCGGGTACCAGCAGGTGCCCACGGGCTGAGAAAGGAAGTATGCGGCATTGATCGCGCCGGCGGAACATCCGTAGACGATGTCGAACGCATCCCTGAATCCCGCCTCCTCGAGCTGAGCACACATGGCCGCGGATATCGCTCCGCGCATCCCACCGCCCGCAACGGTCAATGCGACTTTGGCAGAGTCGCGGCGATTGCCGGGTGTACTTCCGGAGTCCCGCCGCCGGCGCAGGATCTCGAGCACCGGATGATCCGGATTCCAGTAGATTTCGTCAACTCCGGCGGGTGGCTCGGCCCGAGTTCGGTCCGTCATATCGCGGCGTCCGCGACCACTGCGCGAGGCAGCCGGTGGACAGCGATATGGGTACTCCCCCATGGTCTGATGCGCATATTCGACTTCCGGTTCCGGTCCGACTCTGCCTCACCACGAATTGTTGCGTATACCTGGGGAATTCGCAGACGGGCGGGAATCCCCTTTACCCTCGGCTGAGATTGCTGGACGACCGCCGGGTACCGGGAACGCATCCGGCCCCGATCGGCTGTATCGCTGATCGGGGCCGGATCCGGAATGCGGGTGTCAGCTGTAGATCTTCTCGACTTCGTCGGCGCACTGCTTCATCACCACGGCACGCTTCAGCGACATCTTCGGGGTGAGTTCACCGGTTTCCTGGGTCCAGTCCACGGTGAGGATATTGATCTTCTTGATCTGCTCGGACTTGGAGACCTTCTTGTTGGTGTCGGCGACCGCGGTCTCCACCTCGGTAATCAGCAGCGGGTGGTTGACCAGCTGCGCGATCTCGATATCGGCGGCGACGTTGTTGCGTTGCTTCCAGCCCGGCAGTGCTTCCGGGTCCAACGTGATCAGCGCGCCGATGAACGGTTTACCGTCGCCCACCACCATCACCTGGCTGATCAGCGGATGGGCGCGTAACGAATCCTCGAGGAGAGCAGGGGAGACGTTCTTCCCGCCGGCGGTGACGATGATTTCCTTTTTGCGGCCGGTGATGGTGACGAAACCGTCCTCGTCGATGGCACCGAGGTCACCGGTTTTGAACCACCCGTCCTCGAACGCGTCGGCGGTGGCTTCGTCGTTGCCCCAGTATCCGTCGAACACCACGGAACCACGCAGCAGCAGCTCGCCGTCCTCGGCGATCTTGGCGGCGTGGCCCTCGATCGGGCGGCCGACCGATCCCACGCGGATATGTTGCGGGGTATTGACCGTGATGGCGGCCGTGGTCTCGGTGAGGCCGTAACCCTCGAAGATGGTGACGCCGATACCGCGGAAGAAATGGCCCAGCCGGGCGCCGAGAGGCCCGCCGCCGGAGACCGCCGCCTCACAGTTACCGCCCAGCGCGGCGCGCAGTTTCCCGTAGACGAGCTTGTCGAACAGGGCGCGCTGGGCACGCAGCCGCAGCCCGGGTTTGCCCTTTTCCATGGCCTCGCTGTAGGCGATCGCGGTGGCCGCGGCGGCGTCGAAGATCGCGCCCTTGCCCCCGTCGTGCGCCTTCTGCTTGGCCGCGTTGTACACCTTCTCGAAAACGCGCGGTACCGACAGCACGAAGTCGGGCCGGTGTTCGGCGAACTGATCGACCAGCGTGCTCCAGTCGGAGGTGTGCGCGACGGTGCACCCGGCATCGAACGCGGCCAGTGCCACGGCACGGGCGAAGACATGTGCCAGCGGCAGGAACATCAGCGTCTTCTTACCGGGCGCTAGGAAAGCTGCCATCGCGATCCGGTCGGATCGGGATTCGGCGTAGAGATTGGCGTGGGTCAGCATGACCCCCTTGGGCCGGCCGGTCGTGCCCGAGGTGTAGATCAGTGTCGCCGGGGAGGCGGCGGTGACCTGGGCGCGGCGGTCGTGCACGGCCTGGTCGTCGAGTTCTGCGCCGCGTGCGATGAGGGTGTCCAGCGCGGCCGAATCGATCTGCAGGGTTTCGCGTAGTTGCGGCAGTTCACCCGGGTCGATCTCGGCGATCACGCCGCGGTGCTTGTCGTTCTCCACGATCAGCAGCGCGGTGGCCGAATCCTGCAGGATCCAGCGGGCCTGCTCGGCCGAGGAGCTGTCGTAGATGGCCACGGTGCAGCCACCGGCCGCCCAGATGGCGAAGTCGAGCAGCGCCCATTCGTAGCGGGTGCCGGCCATGATGGCGACCCGGTCGCCCAGTTCGATACCGGAGGCGATCAGGCCCTTCGCGACGTCGGTCACCGATTGTGCGAACTCCGCTGCCCGCACATCGCGCCAGCCGCCCCGGCCGTCGGGGACGTTGAACATGACCGCGGCGGGGGATTGCTTCGCGTGCCGGAACACGGCATCGGAATTGTTCGCATCCTCCGGGATGGTGTAGGAAGCCGGGGCTTCGAACTCGCGCATCGTTGCCTTTCCCTGTGTGCTTACTGGTCGGTAATTTACGCCACCGGCAAGGTCCGGTGACGAGCCACCCGTGAATGCGCAGAGTTCACGTCGTGGCCGGGGTTCACGAGTCCTGGTCAGTTCATCCTATGTCGCTCGCCGGTTGCCCATCCACGGCGTGCCGCAGAAAGGCGGCCATTTCGCCCAGGACGGTGGCCGCCGGGCCGACGAAGCCGGCCTGTAGCTGGGCGACGTGCCAGAGCCCGCGGCTCTCGGTGAACTCGACCTCGACCCCGGCCGCCCGCAGCGCGGCAGTCAGGTCGACACACTGAGGGTGCAGTAGTTCGTCGATATCGGCCTGGACATACACCGGGGGCAGTCCGGCGAGGACACCGTGCAGCGGGGCGTAGCCCGGATCGTCGCAGTCTCCGCCGCCCAGATAGGCCGCGGCGCACGCTCGCGACCAGGGGCCGTTGACCACGAGGTCGCGCGGGCGTTCGGAGAGCTGATTCGGATCCGCCCAGGGCGCGATCAGGCCGAGTGCCGCGGGGATATGCCCGTGCCGGGCGATGAGCCGCTGGGCCAGAGCCAGAGAGAGGCCACCGCCCGCCGAATCGCCGGCGATCGTGATCCGCTCCGGCCGGTAGCCGTATTCGGCGACCAGTTCGAGGTAGGCGGCCTCGGCGTCGTCGAGCGCCGCGGGATACGGGTGCTCGGGTGCCAGCCGGTAGTCGATCGCGTAGACGGGCAGTCCGGTCGCGGCGGCCAGGCGGCCGTTGAGCGAGCGGTGGGTGGCCAGTGAGCCGACGGTGTAACCGCCGCCGTGCAGGTAGAGCACGGCGGCGGGGTCGGTCGCCGCGGGCGCACGCGGGGCGAGTCGTTCGGCCGGGCGCCCGCCCAGCCGCAACTTCTCCACCCGGACGCCCGCGGGTACCGGCTGCAGGACCGAGGCGGCGTCGATCAGCGCCCGCTGCACCCGGAAGGGCAGCCGGTGGTCGAACGACAACCGGTACAGCGGGCCCATGAACGCCCGGATCAACGGCAGTGGGAGGGCGATATCGCGCATAGGGTTCTGCTCCCCGTCAGGGTAGGAATCGGCGTTCGACGGCAACCGCGATGCGCTGATAACCGGAGGCGGCGGTGCGGACGAACAGATCCAGCAGTTTGGCCTCCCAGCCGATCAAAACCCGGCCGTGGCCCTTGCGTACACCGGCGACGATGGTTTCCGCCGCCATCTCCGGGCTGTGGATGGCGAGATACTTGTCGAATTTCGAGCTGGCGTCCGCGCCGTCGATATCCTCGTTGTAGGTGGCATTGCGGGCGACCGCGGTCTTGATCCCACCGGGATGCACGCAGGTGACCTTGACCGGAGCCTTCTCCACCAGCATTTCTTGGCGCAGTGCCTCGGTGAATCCGCGGACTGCGAATTTGGCCGAGTTGTAGGCGGCCTGGCCGGGAACGGCGATCAGGCCGAACAGGCTGGAAACGTTCACCACATGCCCGTCACCGGATTCCAGAAGGTAGGGCAGGAACGCCTTGGTCCCGTTCACTACACCCCAGAAATCGACATCCATGATGCGTTCGATGTCTTTGAAATCGGTTTTCACGACATCACCGTGATGCGCGATACCGGCGTTGTTGTAGATCTGGTGCACGACACCGAAATGCTGTTTCACCGCGTCGGCGTACAGCAGTACGGCCTCACGTTCGGCGACGTTCAACCGGTCCGATTTCACCTCGGCCCCCAACTGTTCGCAGCGGCGCACGGTTTCGGCCAGGCCCTCGGTATCGATATCGGAGAGCGCAAGTTTCGCACCGCGGCGCGCCAGGTTCACGGCCAAGGCCCGGCCGATACCGGAGCCGGCGCCGGTGATGACACAAACCTTGTTGCGGAAATAAGCTTCGTTGCGCCCACCCGTCGCCCGGCCGTCGCCCCTCGTGGAATCGTTTTCCGATGCTGTGCTCATTTTGCAGTCACTACTTTCAGATCGGGGCGGGCCGGGGCGCCGGCCGCCGTGGTCGTATCGTAGGCGGCGATATCGAATTTCCTTGTGATACGTCGGAATTCGAAGGTGAAGTCCGGCCACAACGTGGTGTTGTTACCGTGTTTGTCCAGGTACCAGCTGGCGCAGCCGCCGGTACTCCAGACGCTCTTGGCGAGTTTGCGTTGCAGGCTCGCGTTGAAGGTGTCCTGGGCGTCGCGGCGGACTTCGACGGTGCGCAGGTTCCGGTTCTCGAAGGTCGCCAGGGCGTCGGCGATGTAGTTGATCTGCGATTCGATCATGTACACCATCGAGGTGTGGCCGAGCCCGACATTCGGGCCGAGCAGGAAGAACATATTCGGGTAGTTGGCGATCGCCGACCCCTTGTAACCCTGCTGGCCGATCTCTTCGAAAACGTCCGAGAGGCTGCGGCCGTCGCGACCGAAAATGGTCTGGTACGTAGGTGAATCGGTGACATGGAAACCGGTGGCGACGACAATGGCGTCCACCTCGCGCTCCGTACCGTCGTTCGTCACGATCGAGTTCGCGCGGATCTCGGCGATCCCGTCGGTGACCACGTCGACATTGTCGCGGTCCAGCGCGGGGTAGTACTCGTTGGAGATCAGCATCCGCTTGCAGCCGATCCGGAAGTTCGGGGTGACCTTCTTGCGTAGTTCCGGGTCGCGGATCTCCAGCTGTAGTTTGGCCTTGGCCAGGGCTTCGAAACCGCGCATCAGGGCCGGGAATTTCGCCAGGCCCACCACCTGGGTCTCGCGGGCGGCGTAGATACCGGCCCGGGACAGTCGCTGCACGCCGGGGATGTGCTTGAAGGCGAGCCGCTCCGGCAGGGTGTAGGGCCGGTCCAGGCGCGGCAGCAGCCACGGTGCGGTGCGTTGGTAGACGTCGAGATGGGAGACCTTGCCGGCGATGGCGGGCACGATCTGGATGGCCGAGGCGCCGGTACCGATCACCGCGACCCGCTTGCCGGCCAGGTCGGAATCGTGGTCCCACCGGGCCGAGTGGAAGATTTCGCCCTCGAAACTATTGATGCCCTTGATATCGGGCAGGTTCGGTTCGCAGAGCGCGCCGACTGCGGAGACCACTGTTTCGGCGGTGAAATCGCCCTTGCTGGAGGTGACCTCCCAGCGGGCGGCGTCGTTGTTCCAGCGGGCGCTGGTGACATCGCAGTCGAACACGTGCTTATCGCGCACGTTGTATTTCTCGGCGACACCCTGGATATAGGACTGGATCTCGCCCTGCCGGGAGAACGAGCGCGACCAGTCCGGGTTCAATGCGAAGGAGTAGGAGTACAGGTGCGACGGCACATCGCAGGCGGCGCCGGGGTAGGTGTTGTCCCGCCAAGTACCGCCGACATCGCTGCCGCGTTCCAGTACCAGGAAATCGTCCCGGCCCTGCTGGGTAAGCCGGATGGCGAGGCCGAGGCCGGCGAAACCGCTGCCGATGATGATCGTCCGCAGGTGGCGGACCGTCTGGTTGGCGACAGCTTTGTCTGTAACCTTACGACTCATATACTCAGACTAGAGTTCTATTGATTCGGAGTCAACAGTATTGAGCAGCGTTCAGTAGGGTGGACGAAGTGAGTGTCAGCCAGGGAGAAACCGCCAAGCGCGTCCGCCTGAGTCCGGACGAGCGGCGGACACAGCTGATCACCCTCGGCGTGAAAATGCTGGGCGAACGGGCCATCGAGGATATCTCGGTCAGTGAAATCGCAGCCAGAGCCGGTATTTCCCGCGGCCTGCTGTTCCACTACTTTCCGACGAAGCAGGACTTTCAACTGGCAGTAGTGCAGCAGGCGAATGCGGAACTACTGGTGCGGGTCGTACCGGACCCCGGACTGGGTCTGGCCGAGATGCTGCGCGATTCGGTGGGCCGCTACGTCGATTACGTCAGCGAGAACCGCACCTCGTACCTGGCGTTGCTGCGCGGCCCCACCAGTTCCGATCCCGCCCTGGCGGACATGGTGGCGCAGACCCGGCGCGCGATCGTCGGCATCATCCTCTCGGAGGCGCCGCTGTCCGATCAGGAACGCGAGGATCCCCGCCTGCTGCTGTCGGTGCGGGGCTGGGTCGCATTCACCGAGGAAACCACCCTGTCGTGGCTGCGCGAGGAGACCATTTCCCGCGCCGCGCTGATCGACCTGCTGGTGGAATCGCTACTTGCACTGTCGGCGGCGGTGAACCCGGCCCTTGCCGCCGCCCTCCGGTCCTGACCTCCGGTTGCCCCTCACCCCTGAGCCGGTGCCATCGCGAGGTCCCAGAAATCCGCATAACGGCCGCCCCGGCGCAGCAGTTCATCGTGGCTGCCGTCCTCTACGATGCGGCCGCGATCGAGGAATACGACGCGGTCGGCGCGCCGGACCGTAGATAACCGGTGGGCGACCAGCACCACCGTCCGGCCTGCCATCAGTTGTTCGATGCCCTCGTGGACCGCTGCCTCGTTCACCGGATCCAGCGCCGAACTCACCTCGTCGAGCAGCACGATCGGCGCGTCCTTCAGCAGGGCGCGAGCGATCGAGACCCGCTGGCGTTCCCCGCCGGACAACAGAGCGCCGCCCTCCCCGACATTCGTATACCGGCCGTCGGGCAGCCGGTCGATCACCTCGTCGAGCTGAGCCGCGGACGCCGCCGCCCGGACCTGCGCGTCCGTGGCATCGGGCCGGCCGAGGCGGATGTTCTGCTCGATCGTGCCGTCGAAGAGATACACGTGCTGGAAGACGAAGGAGATCTGTGACATCAGGTATTCGGTGTCGACGGCGCGAATATCCACGCCACCCATCCGCACCGCGCCCGCGTCGACATCGTAGAACCGTGCGATCAGTTGCAGCAGCGTGCTCTTACCCGCACCGGAGAGGCCGACGATCGCAAGCCGCTGGCCCTGTGGCACCGACAGCGAGAGATCGTCGAGGACCCGGCGGTCGCCATGCGCGAAGGTCACGGATTCGAACGCCAGGTCGTGGCGTACCGGCCGGACGGGGTCGGCCGGTTCCGGGAGCGGTGGGGTGCGCAGCAGCGCGTCGAGCCGGGTCAGCTCGGCCCGTGCCGCCCGCAACTGGCCGCCGAGTTCGGCGAGCGACAGCAACGGTTCGCTACATCGCGCCGCCAATACCAGCACCGCGAGCACAACAGGTGTGCCGATATCGCCGCCCAGCGCGAAATACGCGCCCAGGGCCAGCAGCGCGGTGAAGGTGATCTGCACGACGAGTGTCAGGCCCACCACCCCGGTCAGTGCGGACAGGGTACTGCGCCGGGCCGCTCGTTCCATTCCGCGGAGTGCGTCGTCGAGCATCCGGAAACGTTCGGTGGTCCGGCCGCCGGCGCGCAGCACCGGCTGGGCCTGGAGATATTCGACGACCCGCCCGGCGGCCTCCTGATCGCGCGCGTGGCGTTCGGCATCACCGGCGGCCATGGCGCGACCCGACCGGATCTGGATCAGGACCACGATCGGCACGGCGGCCAGCGCGGCCAGGCCCAGCCGCCAATCGAAGACGAGCATGACACCGACCACGGTCAGCGGGGTGACGGTGGCCGAGACGAGCGGGGACAGCTGATGGGCGATCACACTCATCGCCTGTAGCACCCCGCGGCCGGCGAGCACCGAGATCTCGCCGATCCGGTCGGCGGTGTACCAGCCGATGGGCAACCGGGCCAGATGGTCGCCCAGCCGGTGGTAGACGCCGCGCAACAGCGTGGTCCCGGCGCGGAAGCCGGACAGATCGCTGAGATAGCGCAGCACCGCGTAACCCGCGACCGCCACACCGAACGCGACCAGCGGTGTGCGTGCGGCGGCGGGCTCCGCGCCGAACAGCGCCCGCAACACCGGAACCAGCAGTGCGTAGGACATTCCTTCTGCGATCGCGGTAATGGTCATCAGGACAATGGTGCGGCGCACCGGCCGGGCGTAGGAGCGGCCCAGTACTCGTAACAGCATGCGGATCATCTGGTTCATCGGCGCGGGGACCCAGCCGGTCAGGGCCGGGCGGGGCGGGGCGAGCTCGCCGCTACCGCGCCGTCCTCCTCTCGAATGTCTACGTCCTGTGAGGTGCTGCTGTCGGGGCGGGACCGCCAGAAGGCGGCGAACTCGCCGCCCGCCGCCAGCAGTTCGGTGGGCCGGCCGGACGCGGCGATCCGGCCGTCGCGCAGCAGCACGACCGCGTCGGCGTCGGCGACCGTCTCCCAGCGATGGGCGATGACAACGGTCGTCCGGTCACCGGCCGTGGCGGACAGCGCGGTACGGACGGCCTGTTCGGTCTGCGGGTCGGCGAAGGAGGTGGCCTCGTCGAGGACGAGCACGGGAGTGTCGGCGAGCAGGGCGCGGGCGATCGAGACCCGCTGTGCCTCACCGCCGGACAGTCCGGCATCCACACCGATCACCGAGTCGTAGCCGCGTGGCAGTTCCAGGATCCGATCGTGGATATTCGCCAGCCGGGCTGCCCGGATCACTGCGGCGCGGTCGGCGTGAGGGACCGCGAGCGCGATGTTCTCGGCGACCGAGGCGCGCAGCAGCCGCACGTCCTGGAAGACGAAGGACACCGTGCGATAGAGGTCGCGGTCGGCGATCTCGCGCAAATCCACGCCACCCAACAGGACCGATCCGGCCACCGGATCGAAGAAGCGGGGCAGCAACTGCACCAGCGTGGATTTTCCACTGCCGGACGGGCCGACGATCGCGGTGACGGTGCCCGGTTCGAGCGTCAGATCGATACCGCGCAGCACCTCGTGCCCGGCGTCGTACCCGAATCGCACACCGCGTAGCTCCACTCGGTGCTTCCGAGGCGCCACCGGATGGGCCGGTTGCGGGAGCACCGGTTCGGCGAGCACGCCCCGGATACGGTCCACTGCGCGCCGTGCGGTCTGCATATCGTCGAAACCGTGGCCCAGGGCCGCCACCGGCGCCGTCAAACCGAGGCCGAGCAGCAGGAACGGCAGCAGATCGGCGGGGGCCAGATCACCGCCGGCGATCAGCGCCGCACCGCCGATCAACACCACCAGCAGTACGAATGGTGGCGGCACCGCCACCTGCATCGCGGCGCCGACCGGTGCCAGGCCGCGCACCATCCGCAGGAAGATATCGGCGAACTCGTCGGCGGCGGTGCGGAAACGGCGGTGTGCGCGCCCGGACTCCCCGAACGCCTTCACCACCGCGATACCCTGCACGAACTCCACCACCGAATCCGCGATCCGCCCCATCGCCGCATCGAATGCCTGCTGCTCGCGCAGCCGGGCCGGGGTCATCATGAGTGGTACCAGCGTCAGCGCGAGCGCCACCGGGATCAGGGTGATCAGGGTGAGCCGCCAGTCGACGGTGAACAGGTAGATCAGCGAGACCAGCGGCACCACGAACGCCGAGACGAGCTCGCCCGGAGTATGCGCGATGAACGGGTGCACGGCGCTCACATCCTCGCCGACCACCTTGGCCAGCTCACCGGTCCGGCGGCGGGAGAACCAGCCGAGGGGCACCCGTCCCAGCTGCTCGGCGAGCAGCCGGCGCAACGCCAGTTGCACCCGGGTGTCGACCAGATGCCCGATTCCGGTCGCCGCGCCGGCGAACAGGAGTTGCGCGAACAGGCCGAGGGCACCCGCGAGGACCACAAACCAGACGTGTCCCTGATCGACCGGGCCGGGTGACAACAGGGTGCGCCCGAGCTCGACGACCGCCAGCAGCGGTGCCAGACCCGCGACGGCACCGGCGATCTGCAGGACGAGCATCGCGGCGAAGCTCCACAGGTGGGCGCGCAGGACGCCGGTGATGCTCCGGCGCGCCGAGAGATCCACCGGCGCGGATCGTGTCGCCGGCTCGGCGAGTCCCGTGGTGGTCATCGCCGCACCTGTCGTCCGGGTGCAGGCGCGGTCGAGCGTCGCCCACCGGCCGGCGCGCTGCCCAGCCGGTGGCGGAGGTGGTCGAGTATTTCGGTGCGCGCCGGCCGGGCGTTCGGGACAGCGCCCGGCATGCTCAGGAAAGCATGTGTCGCTTCGGGGTACCGAGTCGCCGTCACCTCGACCCCGGCGCAGCGCAGACGCTCGGCGTAGGCCCCCGACTGGTCCTCGAGCGGGTCCAGGCCCGCAGCAACGATGTGTACCGGCGCGACACCTTCCAGCCCGTCGCTGTACATCGGCGAAATAGTTCGGCGGTCGAAGGACGCCGGGACGGCGAGACGCGGGACCGCTCGGCATTCCGCCGGGGACGCTGTCGGACTTTTCGCGTTCTCCGTGAACGAGGGGTATTCGAATGCACGATCGGTCCAGTCGAGTTGAGGGTTGATCAACACTTGCGCGCGCAGTGGGAGGCCGAGTCCGGCGGCCCGGATGGCAGCCAGGGCCGCGAGGGTGGCCCCGGCGCTGGAACCGAGGAGTCCGATCCGGTCACCATCCGCACCCCACCGGCCGGCCGCTGCGGCGAGCGCGGGAACAGCGTCGTAGGCGTCCGCTATCGGAGCGGGTACGGGATGCTCGGGTGCCAGCCGGTAGTCGAGCGATACGACCACGGCCGGGCAGCGGGCGGCCAGATGGGCGAGCAGCCAATCGTCTTGATCCGGGGCTCCGCTGATGAGGCCGCCGCCGTGGAACGCGATCACCAGCGGCAGCGGTGGACCTGCCCGGTCCGGCGTGTACACCCGGACGTTCAGCCGCCGCCCGGGGAGATCGAGTACGTCGCCGGTGATCCGGGCCGCGCGATCGGGCCGGCCGGTGAGGGGCCGCAGCAGCACCGACCCCCGCAGGCGGTCCTGTGCCGCACGGAATTCGACGAACTGCTCCGGGGTCACCGAATCCCAGTCCGGAGCCGGCCGCAGCGCGGTCAGGATACGCATTCGCAGTGGAACTCTGCCTCGCATGGTTATGCCTTTCGTGCCGAACCGCATCCGGGCCCCGGCGGGGTCGATCGCGGCGTACCTCGATGGTGGTGCCGACCGGGTGAATTGCGCTTCCGGCGGCGGGAGTCACCGTCTACGTGGATTCGCGTACCGGCGGCCCGGCCGGTTACTGCCGCCGGCGCAGTCGCTCGGGCCCGGCGGGTGATTCCGGTGGGCAGCTCCAGGTTTGCCGGTTCCCACCCGGACCTGCCGGGATCCGGTCGAGCCCGCAGTCCCGGCGGGGACTGCGGAATGGGTGCGCCGCTCGGGCCGTTACGGTGAATCGGATCGCGTGACAGCGGATGTGCGGGCCGGACACCGGAAGGTGGAAACCGCGGTTTCCGCGTCCGCGCTCATATCATCGATCCTCGCGCTCGGCGGGGTGGTGCTCGCGGCCGGCCGGGGAGCGGTGTCTACAGCCGCCGCGGTCGTGCAGTCATCACAGGCTCACCGGACGAGCCGGCCGATCCGGTGCGGGGATCTCCCGCCTCGGCGCCTACGGAGCCGAATCGCAGAGCCCGGTCTGATATGCGATCACGACCAGTTGCGCGCGATCCCGGGCCGCCAGTTTGGTCATGGCCCGACTGACATGCGTGCGGGCGGTGGCCGGGCTCAGGAACAGGGCGGCGCCGATTTCATCGTTGCTCATACCCTGCCCCACCAGCGCGAGCACTTCGCGCTCCCGGTCGGTGAGCACCCCCAGCCGGTCCTCCGCGGACCGCACGGCCCGGCGCGCCGCGGTGAACTGGCCGATGAGGCGGCGGGTGATACGCGGGGCGAGCAAAGCGTCGCCGGCGGCGATGACGCGGATGGCGTGCAGAAGTTCGGCGGGACCCGCGTCCTTGAGCAAGAATCCGCTCGCGCCCGCCTGCAACGCTTCGAAGACATTGTCGTCGGTGTCATAGGTGGTGAGGATCAGTACCCGGACCTGCTCCAGGCCAACCGTTTCGGCGATTCGTCCGGTGGCGCGGATCCCATCCAGCGTCGGCATCCGGATATCCATGAGCACGACATCGGGCCGGGTGCTGCGCGCCAGTTCGACGGCTTCCGCACCATTGGTGGCTTCCCCGACCACCGTGATGTCTTCTTCCAGGTCCAGCAGCACCTTGAAACCCGAACGCACCAGCCGTTCGTCGTCGGCGAGCAGAACCTTGATCGGCGGTGTGGTATTCACCGGCGCGCCTCCACGGTGATCAGCGGCAGACTGGCGGTGACCTCGAATCCGCCGCCGGGGCGCGGTTTCGCGTCGAGTTCGCCGCCGAGCAGCCGGCAACGTTCGCGCATCCCCATGATTCCGCGGCCCGATGCCGAATCGCTGTGGGCTGGTGCGGGCGCGCGGCGTCCTTCGTCGATTACTCGGATGTGCAGGGCGTCGACCTCGGGTTCCAAGGTCACCGTCACCCGGGTCGGTCCGGCATGGCGGATCACGTTGGTGATGGATTCCTGCACGATGCGGTAGGCCGCGCTGCTCACTGCGCTCGGCAGCGCCGGCACCGGTTCGGGCTGTTCGACGGCGATATCGAGCCCGGCTTCGCGGGCCTTTCCGGTGAGCTCGCGGATCTGGTCCAGCCCCGGGAACGGTTCACGCTCGTCGCCGTCGCGGAGCACGCCGAGAATGGCGCGCATCTCGTGCAGCGCCCGGGAACTGGTGTGTTCGATCGTGTGCAGCGCTTCCCTGGCCTGCTCCGGCCGCTTGCCGAGCACATGCGCGGTGACCCCGGCCTGCACGTTGATGATGGCGATGGCATGGGCGACGGTGTCGTGCACCTCGCGCGCGATCCGCAACCGTTCGGCGTCGACCCGGGCGCGGGCCTCCTCGTCACGCGAGCGTTCCGCGAGCTCCGCGCGTTCCTGGGCATCGGCGGCCATCACCTGGCGGGACCGCGCGGATTCGCCCAGCATCGTGGCGATCACCGCCCCGCCGATCCGGAAGAACACCCAGCCGATCGCCGACACCGGCTCCACATCGGCGCCGGCGATCACCCAGCCCACCGACAGCACCGCGATCCCCGCACCCGCGATCCGCAGTGACCGGTGCCCGTCGCCATAAGCGGCAACGGTGTACAGGGCGACGAAAAGCCCGAGGTAGGAAGCTCGGTCGGGAAAGTCGAAAGCGAAATAGATCAGGCTGGACACACCGGTGATCGCGAAAACCGCGACGGGCCGCTGCCGGCGCGCCACCACAGCCACACCGCTCACGAACAGCAGGACGTATCCGATCCCCGATACCGGCGTCGACGCCGGTTCGACCGGCACCGGAACCATTGCGCTGAGCACCTGGATCACCGTGACGAACACCCCCAGCACAACGTCCGGGAACCATGCGGGACGCCGCGTGAACCGGGCAGACAGCTCTCCTGACACCGTCCGCAGATCCATATCGTGACAGTACGTGACGCCGGGCAACACGTGCTGCCCCTCCGCGGCGTCTGCGGCTACGGCCCGCGGCGTACCCGGTTGCGTCCGGTCTACGCGCACCGACGTAAGTGGTGGGCCCGCCCCACCACCTACACGCGTCCACCAGGTCCGGCGGCGCGCCCTCCTGGAGAGCCTGCTCGGTGCCGTGGGCGAGGGTTCGTGGATCATGCCGTGGTTCTCGAGTGCGATCACGCGATACCGGCCCGGCGTGGACCTGCCTCGGCGGTTGACCTTGCCCCTGGGTCAAGGCCGCACCATGGTCGTCATGACCGGCAGCCTCGAAAATACACAGGCCGGTGGCGAGCAACGCCCCGGCCGGCAACACTTCTCGATCGAACACGGCGGTGTCACCGTTTCGATGTCCCGCGGCGGCCGTGGGCGGACCGTCGTTCTCTGTCCCGGTCTGTATTCCACGCAGGCAGGGTTGCAGGTTCTGGTCGAGCTGCTGCGGCGCGACCACCATGTGGTGTCCTTCGACCTCCGGGGGCACGGTCTCAGCTCAGCCGCCCCGCGATACTCGTTCGCAGGATTCCTCGGGGATCTGAGTGCGGTCATGGGTGCTGTGCGGCTCTCCGATCCCGCGCCCGTGCTCGTGGGCTACTCACTCGGTGCGGACCTGGCAGTGCACTATGTGTCCGAGCGCCCCGGCTCCGTGGCCGGGCTCGTGCTCATCGACGGGGCGAATCCGATACCCGAACCGTTTCTCTCCGCGGCCGATCTGCCGGAGTTCCGCGCGATATGGGAGACGTCGGCGGCGCCGGACGAGGGCGACGCCCGCGACGCCGCCGACAGAGTATTGCTCACCGCGCAGCAGGTACTCGACCTGAATCTGGAACTCGATGTGATCCGCACCGGACCCCTGCTCGGCCGGTACCTCGACATCGACGCTCCGATCAGCATGATCATGTCGACCGCGATGGCCGGCGACGATACCGGCGAACCGACCCGGTGGCGCAACCGGAACTGGCGCGACGGGACAGAACGACTATGCCGCGAACGGCCGGATATCCCGGTGACCTGGCTCGAAGCCGATCATCGGCTGGTGCTCACCCATGCGCCGGAAATCGCCCGGATCGTCGCGGACCACGTCGGCCGGTTGCCGGCTCCGGGAGACTGAACCGATGCTGACCATCGGCGAACTGGCGTCGTATGCCGGAGTGACGGTGCGCGCGGTGCGGCACTACCACGCGAAAGGGCTGCTGCCGGAACCGGAACGCGACCACTCCGGCTATCGGCGCTACGACGCCGGCGCGGTGATCGAACTGATCAAGATCCGGGCGCTCGCCGAGGCCGGGGTGCCGCTGATGCGCGTGCGGGAACTGTTGGGAGCCGACGAGACCGAGTTCACCGTGGCAATCGCCGAAATCGACCGGCGACTGCGTGCGGAGATCCGGGAACGGCAGCAGCGACGGGAACGCATCGCCCGCCTCACCGCCGGTGAGGGCCTGGTGTTGCCGTCGGAGGTGATCGAATTCCTCGATCGACTCCGATCGCTCGGGATCGATGAACGCATCGTGCGCTTCGAACGTGACGGCTGGATCCCGTTGGCAGCGCAATCACCCGAGCGGATACCGGAGTGGATAGCCCGCAAACACCGGCAGCTGGACGATCCGCGGCTCATCGATTTCTACCGCACCCTGAGTCGCGCCCTCGACCTGTCCGACCATGATCCGGAGCTCACCGCACTCGCCGACTCCATGGCCGGCTACATCACGGAGCTGGCCGACGAACTGGGCGAGGACCACCTCGACGACACCGATATCGAACCGCCGTTCGCCGAACTGCTCGACACCCTCGCATTCGATACGGTGCCGGCGGCGCGACGGCTGATCGAACTACTCCGCAAACGCGGCTGGACCGGGTGGACCAAACTCGGTCGCGTGGTCGCGCAGGACCGTCCGCCGGGGACCGGGCCGTAGCTTCCGGGTGGGGCGCTTGCGGTGTCACGACAAGCAACCGGCATCGATCGCCCGCGCGTGGCCGGGAACCCCCACCACCGGATCGAGCGGGCCCCGAATGTCTGCTGAGCAGACGGCGACCCGGAGCGTCGTCGTAGCGGGTCAGCGCAGCGCGGCGGCCAGAGCGGCGACCTGGTCGACCGGCGGGTCGTAGCCGGGGAAGTAGCAGCACACGCGGTCGGATACGTCGGCGAAGCGGCGTTTGATTTCGAACGCGCAGTCTTCCGGAGTGCCGCGCACGGCGAGCGTTTCGAGTAGCGGCTCGGAGATCCGGTCGAACATTTTCATGATGTCGCCGGATTTGGAGAGGGCGTTGAGTTCCGGTTGGAGCTCGCCCCGGCCCTCGATATCGAGGACGGGCCGGTACGCCGGGGTCGAACCGTAGAACGCGAGCAATCCGCGCACCCCGGTCGAGGCCGCCGCGAGTTCATCGGTGGAGCGGCCCATCGCGACGATCACCTGTGGATACAGGGGGAACTCCGTGCGCCCCGCCCGTTTCATCCCCTGCGCCACCGCGGGCAGAGTGCGCTCCCGGAAATGGCGGTGGCTGTGGAACGGCATCACCAGCAGCCCGTCCGCGACCTCCGCGGCGGTACGGGTCATCACCGGCCCCAGTGCGCCGAGCAATACGGGCGGGGGACCATACGGGTTGGGACCGGGAACGAACGTCGGGGGCATCAGAGTATGCCGGGTGTACTCGCCCCGGAATTCCAGTGGGCTACCGTCCTGCCAGGATGTGAGGATCGCCCGCACGGCCAGCACGATCTCCCGCATGCGGGCCGCCGGAGCCGACCAGGTTGCCCCATAGCGTTTCTCGATATGCGGCCGGATCTGCGAACCGAGCCCGAGCCGGAACCGTCCACGCGACATCAACTGCAGATCCCAGGCAGCGTGCGCCAGATGCATCGGGCTGCGCGGCAAGGCGATCGCGACATTGGTCATCAGATCGGTATCCACGCGGCCTGCCACCGCCGCCAGCGGCAACAACACATCGTGCGGGCCTTCGAAGGTGAACAACCCGCCGGACCCCGCCTCGACGAGGGTACGGGCACGCTCTTCGTAACGGTCCGGGCGGGCATCCAACTGGAGATCGAGCAGCATCAACCCATCCAACTGTATTCCGGGGCGGACCGGGCGCGAATCTTCGGGGCAGACGTAGCGCCCACCTAGAGGCGGCAGCCCGACAGGACCGTCCAGAAGTCGAATACTTCGGTGTGCGCTGGATATCGCAGTCTTGCGGGCTCGCCGACCACAGGGAGTGGGACGCCCCGGCCTGCGGCAACCCGGGCGCCGCCGGGAGAACACCGGCCCGAAACAACAGTCCGATCAGATCGCGAGGTCTATCTCGGTGGTGAAGGGCGCCGAGACCTTGATGACACCCGTGTACATTTCGCCTGTCCGGAAAGACCTGGTCGCCGGGTCCAGAACGTAGGTGTAGATCAGAGGGACTCCGGTCGCGGCCTGCTCGACCCGCCAGTAGAAGGCGATACCCGCTTTCGCGTACTGGTCCACCTTGACGATCCGGTCGGTGGTCTCCGATCCGGGGGAAACAACTTCCACGACCAGGAGCACGTGCTCGGGGCGAGTGGGCGTGATATCGAGCGTGTCCGCGCGGTAAACCACCACGTCCGGGCGACGATTGGTGAGCGGAACATCCTGGAGCCGCACATCGAAGTCGGTATCGGCGTTCCACTCCGGCCCACCGGCAGCATCCAGTGCGTTCGCGAGGATGCGGGCCAACCGGTTGTGCCGTTTGGACGCGCTGGGACTCACGACGACCATCCCGTCCACAACCTCGATGCCTGCACATTGCTCCTCGGACCAGGAGTCGTACTCCGCTGCTGTGATCTGCTGATGCATCCAGGCCGGTGTTATCGACTCGACAGACATCACACACTCCTCCCGTACAGCACGGGGCGGGGCGGTTCCCGCTGGCCACAGTGTACAAGCGGGCGCCGGCCGGCCGGTACGAGCGGTTCGCCCGAAAACGGCGACGCCGGGCGCGAACCGCCTTCGGAGAAGGGGGGCGCGCCCGGCGTCGGACGAGAGTACCGATCAGCTGGTGGGTTCGAACGCCTCATCGATGATCTCGGCCTGCTCCACCGCGTGCACCTTGCTCGAACCCGAGGACGGGGCCGACATGGCGCGGCGCGAGATACGGCGCAGGCGGCCCAGCCGCTGCGGCAGCAGTTCCGGCAGGTTCAGGCCGTAGAACGGCCAGGCACCCTGGTTCGCCGGCTCCTCCTGCACCCACGCGATATCGGTGGCGTTGCTGTAGCGCTCCAGCGCCTCGTTCAACCGGAACTTCGGCATCGGGTAGAGCTGCTCCACCCGCACGATGGCGACATCGTCACGCTTACGCTTCGCCTTCGCGGCGGCCAGCTCGTAGTAGAGCTTGCCGCTGGTCAACAGGATGCGCTTGACCGCGGCGCGGTCGCCGACGCCCTGCTCGTAGGTGGGCTCGTCGAATACCGAGCGGAACTTGGACTCGGTGAAATCCTTCAGATCGCTGACCACGGCCTTGTTGCGCAGCATCGACTTCGGAGTGAAGACGATCAGCGGGCGGCGGATACCGTCCAGCGAATGCCGGCGCAGCAGGTGGAAGTAGTTCGCCGGCGTGGACGGCATGGCGACCGTCATCGACCCCTCCGCGCACAACTGCAGGAAGCGCTCGATCCGGCCGGAGGTGTGGTCGGGCCCCTGGCCTTCGTGCCCGTGCGGCAGCAGCAGCACGACCTCCGACAGCTGACCCCATTTCGCCTCACCGGACGAGATGAACTCGTCGATGATCGACTGGGCACCGTTGACGAAATCGCCGAACTGCGCCTCCCACAGGACCAGCGCCTCCGGATTACCCAGCGAATAGCCGTACTCGAAACCGACGGCGGCGAACTCACTCAGCGCCGAATCGTGCACCGCGAACCAGCCCGGGTTGGCGCTGTCGATGTTGTGCAGCGGGGTGTACTCGGCAGCGGTCTTGCGGTCGATGATCACCGAATGTCGCTGGGTGAAGGTGCCGCGACGGGAATCCTGCCCGGTCAAGCGGACTGCGCGACCCTCGTCGATCAGCGTGCCGAAGGCGAGCAACTCGGCGAACGCCCAGTCGACCTTGCCTTCGTAGGCCATTTCACGGCGCTTCTCCAGCACCGGCTGCACCCGAGGATGCACGCTGAAACCATCCGGCACGTTGATGAACGCGTCGCCGATCCGTTGCAGCACCGATTTATCGACTGCGGTGAGCACGGTGGACGGAACCTGCTGGGTGTCCTCCACCGATTCACTCGGCTCCGGGGGATATTTCTCCAGCTCACGGACCTCATTGAAGACCCGCTCCAGCTGCCCCTGGTAGTCGCGCAGCGCGTCCTCGGCCTCTTTCATCGAGATATCACCGCGGCCGATCAGGCTTTCGGTGTAGCTCTTGCGCACGCTGCGCTTGGCGTCGATGACGTCGTACATGTACGGCTGGGTCATCTTCGGGTCGTCGCCCTCGTTGTGACCGCGGCGGCGGTAGCAGATGAGGTCGATGACGACGTCCTTGCGGAACTTCTGCCGGAAATCCACTGCCAGGCGGGCCACCCAATCGCAGGCTTCGGGATCGTCGCCGTTGACATGGAAGATGGGGGCGCCGATGAACTTGGCGATATCGGTGGAGTATTCGGTGGAGCGGCTGTTCTCCGGCGCGGTGGTGAAGCCGATCTGGTTGTTCACCACGATATGGATGGTGCCGCCCACGCGGTAACCACGCAGACCGGACAGGTTCAGGGTTTCGGCGACCACACCCTGCCCGGCGAACGCGGCGTCACCGTGCAGCATCAGCGGTATGACCGAGAAGCCCTCTTCGTCGTCGCCCTTGTCGAGCAGATCCTGCTTGGCGCGCACCAGCCCCTCGAGGACGGGGTCGACCGCTTCCAGATGCGACGGGTTCGCAGTCAGCGAGACCTCGATCTCGTTGTCGCCGAACATCTGCAGATAGGTGCCGCGGGCACCGAGGTGGTACTTCACATCGCCCGAGCCGTGCGTGGCGGCCGGGTTCATATTGCCCTCGAACTCGGTGAAGATCTTCGAGTAGGGCTTGCCGACAATATTGGCCAGCACATTGAGCCGGCCGCGGTGCGGCATGCCGATCACGACCTCGTCGAGCGAATACTCGGCGCACTGGTCGATCACGGCGTCCATCATCGGGATGACCGATTCGGCGCCCTCCAGCGAGAACCGCTTCTGGCCGACGTACTTGGTCTGCAGGAACGTTTCGAACGCCTCGGCCGCGTTGAGCCGGTTCAGGATGTATTTCTGCTGGGCGACCGTCGGCTTCACATGCTTCTGCTCGACCCGGTCCTGGATCCACTTCAGCTGTTCGGGTTCCAGTATGTGGGTGTATTCCACACCCACATGCCGGCAGTAGGCCTCACGCAGCACCGACAGCACATCGCGCAGCTTCATCCGTTCCTCGCCGTGGAAACCACCGACGTTGAACTCGCGGTCGAGGTCCCACAGCGTCAGGCCGTGCTGGATGACGTCCAGGTCGGGATGGCTCTGGAACTTCTCCTTGACCAGGCGCAGCGGATCGGTATCCGCCATCAGGTGCCCGCGGTTGCGGTAGGCCGCGATCATCTCGAGCACCCGGGTGCTCTTGTCGACCCCGCGCTCCTGGATATCCTTGCGCCAGCGGATCGGCTCGTACGGCACACCCAAGCCGTGGAAGATCTCGTCGTAGAACTCGTCGGCGATGAGCAGCTTGTGGACGGTGCGCAGGAAATCACCGGATTCCGCGCCCTGGATGATGCGGTGATCGTAGGTCGAGGTCAGCGTCATGAGCTTGCCGATACCGACCTCGGCGATCCGTTCGTCGCTCATCCCCTGGAACTCGGCCGGATACTCCATGGCGCCCGCGCCGATGATCGCGCCCTGCCCCTGCATGAGCCGCGGTACGGAATGCACGGTGCCGATGGTGCCCGGGTTGGTCAGGGAGATGGTGACCCCGCTGAAATCCTCGGCGGTCAGTTTGCCGTCACGGGCGCGCCGGACGATGTCCTCGTAGGCGGTGTGGAACTGGGCGAAGTTCATTGCTTCGCAGCCCTTGATGGCCGCGACCACGAGGGTGCGGTTGCCGTCCTTGCCCGGTAGGTCGATGGCCAGGCCCAGGTTGGTGTGGGCGGGGGTCACCGCATTCGGCTTCCCGTCGACCTCGGCGAAATGCCGGTTCATGTTCGGGAAGGCCTTCACGGCCTGCACGATCGCGTAACCGAGCAGATGGGTGAACGAAATCTTCCCGCCGCGGGTCCGGGCGAGGTGGTTGTTGATGACGATCCGGTTGTCGATCATCAGTTTGGCCGGTACGGCCCGCACGCTGGTGGCGGTCGGGATGGCCAGCGACGCCGACATGTTCTTGGCGACCGCCGCGGCGGCACCGCGCAGCACCTTCTTCTCCTCGGTGGCCGAGGGTTTCGGTGCGCCCGAGGTAGGGGCGGCGTTGGAGGTGGGCGCCGGAGTGGTCTTCGGCGTGCGCTGCTGCGCGGTCGCGGAGGCTTTCGCGGCGGCGGCGGGCGCG
>NZ_BDBZ01000019.1 GCF_001613245.1 Nocardia speluncae NBRC 108251
CGGCTGCGGGAGTTCGGCGATCTCCTGGGGTTCGACCTTCACCGAGATGAATTCCCGGGCCGCGCCGCCGGAGTCGGTGACGTAGTAGTTGGTGCGCAGAGTGGCCAGCATCAGTCCCAGCATGGCCCGCAGGATGCGGTCCGCGTCCAGGCTGACCACCTGGTCGATCCGCTCACGTACCTGCTCTTCGAGCCGCTCGGCATCGTCGGCGGAGTAGCGGTCCGGGTCGAACCGAGCGGCGAACAATCGCGCGAACAATCGCGCGGTATCCGGATAGGTGTGCAGGACGCGGGCGATATTGACCTGGCTGTAGGGGAACCCGGCCTGCTGCAGGTATTTCGCGTAGGTCCGCAGGACGGCGACCTCACGCCAGGTCAGCCCGGCGCGCAGGACGAGTTCGTTGAGTCCGTCGGCCTCCGCCCGGCCGTACCAGATGGCGTCGAACGCGTCGGTGAACCGATCGCGGACTCCGGCCGCCGCACTCGCCCGCGTACCCGGTACGCCCTCGAGTAGTTCGGCATCGAGGTCCTGATCGAGGGCGGCGCGCAACAACTCAGCGCTCGCCAGCAAACCGAAATCGTAGATCCACCGTTCGCCGACGGTACCGATACCGTCGGCTTCCCGCCGGATCCGGTACGGGCGCTCGTCGAGCACCTCCACCCCGAGACTCTGGAGCACCGGCAGCACTTGGCTCAGCGAGATCCCGGCGCCGCCGATATAGAGCGTGAACCGCCAGGAGCCGGCGGGTGCCTCGGCGACGCGGTACAGGTGTTGATCGATACTGCCCGTCCGCAACCGCTCCAGACGATCGATATCGGCCAGCGCCCGCCGGGCGCTGAAATCCTGTTTGTAGCCGTCCGGGAACGCTTCGCAGTAGCGGCGCACGATCTGCGGGTCCAGGACGGTCGAGGCACTCACCTCGTCGTTGAGATGGTCGTCCCAGGTGCGGCTCGCCTCACCGAGCAGGTTCTGGATGCGCAACCGCTCGGACTCGGAGATCTCCTCCGCCGAGGACACCCGCACCGGTTCGGTGGTATCGGCACCGGGCAGCCGGATGGTGAAATACACGCTCGCGAGCTCGCTTTCGCTCACCCGGGCCGAGTAGTCGATGGAGGCACCGCCGAGTTCGCGTACCAGGATGTCCTGCATCTCCAGCCGGACCGCGGTGGTGTATCGATCCCGCGGCAGGTACACCATCGCCGCGACGAAGCGGCCGTAGGGATCGACCCGCAGGAACAGTCGAACCTGCCGGCGCAGCCCCACATTGAGTACGGCGGCCGCGATGCGGCGCAGCGTGGCCGCATCGCAGGCGAACAGTTCGCTACGCGGGAAGCCCTGCATGACCTCGAGCATCGCCTGACCCGAGAACGAATCGAGTTCGAAACCGCTACCGGTGATGGCCGCGCGCACCCGTGTGCCCACCACGGGGATATCGAGGACGTTCTCGTGCAGCGCCGTCACGGTGAAAACACCTATGAACAGATGCTCGCCACGGATCTCGCCCGCGTCGTTCACGTCGGCCACACCGATGAAGAACGGGTAGACCGCCCGCTGCATGGTGACCGGGACCAGGCCCTGAGTCATCCGCAGCAGGCGCGGCGCACCGGTGACGACCGGTACCTGGAATCCGATCGCGGTGCCCGTATGCAGCACCCCGAGTGCAGATTCCGGAACCGGCACCGGCACCGATTCGCCGGCTTCGGTGCGATAACGCGCGTAGCCGAGCACGGTGAAATTGCCGGCGGCCATCCAGCGCAGCAACCCGGCGCAGTCCGAGGGCGCGATATCGGTATCTGCCGTAGCGACGGTGTCACCGGCCCGGTCGAGTCCGGCCGCGAGATCGTGGAGCACGGCGTGGATCGCTTCGGTATCGTTGCTCACCTGCCGGACATCGCCGATCACTCCCGGTACAGCGGCGGCGATCTCGTCGAGTAGCTCGGCACTGGTCGCGGGATGCAATTGCAGGTGGATCCAGGATTCGCGACCCATCGCCGAGCCGGTGCGTTCGGCATCGGCATCGTGCGGCCGAGCCGCTCGCAACCGGCCGTCCGCATCCCGTTCCACCGTGACGATGGGATGGATGACCTCGCGCACCGTACCGCCGAGACGGGCCAGCAGGGCCGTGACCGAATCGACGAGCATCGGCATATCGTCGGTCACGATCTGCACCGCGGCACCCAGACCGGACCCGTCGTCGGGATGGTGGACCCGCACCGAACCCTGACCCGGCTGCCGGGTCAGGGCAAGTGCGAGATGTGCCCGGAAGGTGAGCTCGGCACTGGAGATCTCACAGTCTGCCTCGTCGGTGCCCACATGCCGGAAATATCCCTCCTCCAGAGCGTGGAGGCCGGCACGGAGGTTGTCCGGCAGTTCGGCAACCCAAGCCTCGCTGGACAATTCGGACGAGACCGTCATTTCCCACTCCCTTGGATGCGGATTTTTTCGGAAGACATACCGATGCCGCCCCGAGGGTAGTCCCGCAACCGGGTCGCAGGAAAAAATTTACGGCGTTACCCGCGGGTCAGTTTGCGATGCGTCACTCGATGCGGCCGTGCGGCTTCCGATCCGAGGCGTTCGATCTTGTTGGCCTCGTATGCCTCGAAGTTGCCCTCGAACCAGAACCACTTGGCCTCGTTGTCGTCGTCGCCTTCCCACGCGAGGATATGCGTGCAGGTACGGTCCAGGAACCACCGGTCGTGGGAGATCACCACGGCGCATCCGGGGAACTGTTCCAGCGCGTTCTCCAACGATCCGAGGGTTTCCACGTCCAGGTCGTTGGTGGGTTCGTCGAGCAGGATCAGGTTGCCCCCCTGCTTCAGGGTGAGCGCCAGGTTCAGTCGGTTGCGTTCACCACCGGAGAGCACACCGGCCGGCTTCTGCTGATCCGGTCCCTTGAACCCGAAGGCGCTCACATAGGCGCGCGACGGCATTTCCTGCTGACCGACCTCGATATAGTCGAGCCCCTCGGAAACCACTTGCCAGACCGTCTTCTTCGGGTCGATTCCGGCCCGGGTCTGGTCGACATAGCTCAGCTGGACGGTCTCACCGACCTTCACCGTGCCGCTATCCGGTTCCTCCAGACCGACGATGGTCTTGAACAGGGTGGTCTTACCCACGCCGTTCGGCCCGATCACACCGACGATGCCGTTACGCGGCAACGTGAACGAGAGATCCTTGATCAGCTGACGATCGCCGAAGCCCTTGTCCAGATGCTCGACCTCGACCACGACGCTGCCCAGGCGCGGCCCGGCCGGAATCTGGATCTCCTCGAAGTCCAGCTTCTTCATCTTCTCGGCCTCGGCGGCCATCTCCTCGTAGCGACCCAGCCGCGCCTTGCTCTTGGCCTGGCGGGCCTTGGCGCCGGAACGCACCCACGCAAGCTCGTCCTTCAGCCGCTTCTGCAGCTTCTGATCCTTCTTGCCCTGCACGGCGAGGCGTTCGGCCTTTTTCTCCAGGTAGGTGGAGTAGTTGCCCTCGTATCCGATGGCCCGGCCCCGGTCGAGCTCGAGAATCCAGCCGGCGACATTGTCGAGGAAGTACCGGTCGTGGGTGACGGCCAGTACAGCACCGGGATACTGCGCCAGGAACTGTTCCAGCCAGAGCACGCTCTCCGCGTCGAGGTGGTTGGTCGGCTCGTCGAGCAGCAGGAGATCCGGTTTGCTCAGCAGCAGCTTGCACAGCGCCACGCGGCGGCGCTCACCACCGGAGAGATTGGTGACCGGTTCTTCCGGTGGCGGGCAGCGCAGGGCATCCATTGCCTGCTCGAGCTGCGAATCCAGATCCCAGGCGTCGGCGTGGTCGAGATCCTCCTGGAGTTTGCCCATCTCGTCCATGAGCTCGTCGGAGTAATCGGTGGCCATGAGTTCGGCGATCTCGTTGAACCGGTCGAGTTTGACCTTGATTTCCCCGAGGCCCTCCTCGACATTGCCGCGGACCGTCTTCTCCTCGTTCAGCGGCGGCTCCTGCTGCAGGATCCCCACGCTGGCACCCGGCGCAAGAAAGGCTTCGCCGTTGTTCGGCTGATCCAATCCGGCCATGATCTTCAGCACGCTGGATTTACCGGCGCCGTTGGGGCCGACGACGCCGATCTTGGCGCCGGGAAGGAAGTTCAAGGTGACATCGTCGAGCACGACCTTGTCGCCGTGCGCCTTACGAACCTTCTTCATTTGGTAGATGAACTCAGCCATGGCGATCACCCTATCCGTCAAACATCGGTGCGGTTTCACACGTCGGCGTTCACCGGCCGGTCGCCGGATGCCGACTCTTCCCCCGGTGGATGGTCCTGCTCCCCCGCCATCCTGTCCCCGGCCCTCGCAGCGTCGGGATCGGCCGGATTATTCCCGGTCACCATCGCATACCCGGTGCGCCGTCGCACCACCTGGGCGGTGCAGCGGCTGAGATCGGGCCCCACGGTATGGGCCCGCATCTCCAGGTCCCGGCGTTCGGCGCCGTCGCGGGTGCGGTACTCGTTCGACCGCAGCTGCCCCTGCACGATCACCGGATCGCCGCGGTGGACGGAGGCTTCGACGCCGGCCACCAGCCGCCGCCAGCAGCTCACCGTCAGGAACAGCGTCCCGTTGTCCACCCATTCACCCGATTCCCGGTCCAGCCGGCGCGCGGTACTGGCCAATCGGAAGCTCAGCACCTGCTCGCCGCTCGCAAGATCGCGCTTGACCGGCTCGGTCACCACCGTACCCACCACTGTTGCCAGAGTTTCGTACACGAGTCCACCCCTTCGTCGAGCCCGGCGTCACCGGGCGACCCCCGCCCCGCAGCCCGGGAACGAATTCATCGTGCCCGCTTCCGAGGCACCCCGCCGGAAGAAATCGACATCTGTGGACAACTCCCCGTCACCGGCGAGATTGTGGAAATCACCGTCCTCACTCACACAGCGACGGAGCTGGGAAACCACCGGCCACTCGATCGGAAGCGGCGGATGCCCGATCGCGCGGCCCGGCCGAGCGCCATCGGCACTACCGGTACCAGCTCCTGTGCGGGCGGACTGTCCGGGCTGCCGGTTCAGAGCACCGGGAGCTCGGTATTGGCCCCGCACAGTACGATCACCGGGCGCTGACCGTCCGGCGGAACGTAGGCACCGCTGAGAATCGCCGCCAGGGCCACCGCTCCGGACAGTTCCACCACGATACGGAATTCCCGCCACAGGTAGTCGCGAGCCTCGGTGATCGCATCGTCGGTGACCAGGACCGAGCGGACCCCGTAACGGCGGGCGATATCGAACGAGATCGCCCCGAGCCGCGTTGCCCCCAGGGCATCGGCGGTGATGCTGGAGATCTCGACATCGACCGGTTTGCCCGCGGCCAGGGCCGCATGCATTGTCGGGATACCTTCGGGTTCCACCCCCACGATCTCCCGGCGCCGTCCGGCGGCCGCCGCGATCCCGCCGACCAGGCCACCACCGCCGACGGCGACCAGAACAGGCGGGCGGGCGCGCACCTGCTCCTCGATTTCCAGACCGATCACTCCCGCACCGGCCACCACCGCGGGCAGATCATAGGCGTGCAACTGGAGCGCACCGCGTTCCGCGGTGATCTCACGCGCGTGCTCGTAGGCCTCGGCATAGGTGGTTCCGTGCCAGCGCACCTCCGCACCGTGCGACCACATCGCCGCGACTTTGGTATGTGGCGCCGATTCGGGCACCACCACCGTGCAGGATTTACCCATGCCGGCTGCGGCCAGGGCCGCCGCTATGCCCGCGTTTCCCCCGGATGCGATCACGACATCTTCCGGGCACACCCGCTCCGACAACAGCGCGTTGTAGCTGCCGCGCACCTTGAACGTGCCGCCGTGTTGCAGATACTCCAGTTTCAAGGTGACCGGCACTGGCCCGCCCGGCCCCGGAACGACAGTGTGGAACACCGGGGTCTTACGGATATGCCTGCCCAGCCGCCGCCGCGCAGCGCGTACATCGGACCGGTAGATGCGGCGCAACGGTTGCAGGGGTGTCAGCGGGGTTTTCTGCTCGGTCATCTACTTCATTGCCCGATCTCGCTTGGCCAATTGGGCGAACATGGCATTGTGCGCGGCCAGTTCCGCGTCGTCGTCGCGTTCCGCCGCACGGTCGGTGCGCCGGGCCAGCCGGGCATCACTACGCGACCACTGGATCAGCAATGCCAGCATCACGACCACCAGCGGCACCTCGCCGCTGGCCCAGGCCAGACTGCCACCGGTGCGCTGATCGCCCAGCAGGTCGGAATGCCAGTCCAGGCCGAGGCTGCGGTAGAACCAGCCGCCGAGCACGGTGCTCATACCCATCAGCACCACGCCGAAGAACGCGTGGAAGGGCAGGGATCCGAACACCATGGCGAGTTTGGTGAGCGGTTCCACCCGGCGTGGCTTCGGGTCGATACCGATCACCACCCAGTAGAAGAGGTAGCCGCTGGCCAGGAAATGCAGATTCATCAGCAGGTGGGCGGCATGCGAATCGACGAAGGTGTCGAATATCCCGCCCAGGTACAGGGCGTAGAAACCGGCCACGAATACCACGGAGGCGACGATGGGGTGGGTGAGGAAACGCGAGACCGGATTGTGCACGGCCGCCAGAATCCACTCCCGCGGGCCCGGCGCTCCGTCCCGGCCGGCCGGTGGCAGTGCGCGCAACGCGAGCGTCACCGCTCCGCCGAGCGCAAACAGGATCGGCACCAGCATCGACAGGGCCATATGCGCGCCCATGTGCACGCTGAACATCGCGGGCGAGTAGCGGCCGACACCGGACGAGGTCGTGAACAGCAGTACGGCGCACCCCAGCATCCAGGCCAGAGTCCGGCCCATCGGCCAGCTGTCGCCGCGCGCCCGCAACCGGCGGACACCCAGCAGGTACAGCACCGCCAGGACGATGGCGAGCGTGCCGAAGATCAGGTCGAACCGCCAGTCGAACAGCAGCCGGGAGACGGTGGGTGGGCCCGCCAGCCCGTACCCGAGTTCCACTTCGATCGGGGTCGGCACGCTGGTCGGCGGCGGTGGCGGCGTCCGTCCCAGCCCCGCCGCCAGGCCCATGGTCGCCGCGAATATCAGCGTTTCCACACCCGCGAACCGGGCCAGTGCGAGCCGGTTTCCCGGTTCGGCGGCCAGCGCCGGCAACGCCGAGCGCCGCTGGAAGTATCCGATCACGCCGAGCACGATCAAGGCTGCGGCCTTGGCGAGCACCAGGCGACCATAGGTGCTGGTGAACAGTTCGTCCATGGGGACGCGAACCCAGGAGTTCACGACCCCGCTCACTGCGAGCACCACAAACGAAACCGCCGCCAGCGGGGAGAACCTGCGGGCAGCGAGGCCGGTGTGCGTACCGTCGCGCAGCGCGTGCACGAGCAGCGCGACCAGACCGCCCACCCAGACCGCGGCGGCGATCAAATGCAGGATCAGGCTGTTGGTAGCCACATCGTGCGCTCCGCCCGAGGAGGAATGGCCCGTGAGCGCCAGCGGCATCATCACCGCGACCGATCCGGCGAACAGAACCGGTGTCCACCCCCAGCGCAGCGCCAACCGGCACGCGAGGGCCAGCAACAACGCGCCGACGGCGGTGACCCGCCATGTACCGGCCAATTCGATCTGGTCGATCACGCCCCACAGCTCCTGCGGTGCCAGGACCTCGGTTACCGGCCGGCCGGTGCTGTCGGAGACCGTCAGCGGTACCAGCAGCGCAGCACAGACCGCCCAGGCGAACGCCAGACCCGAAGCCCGCCGGACAGCGCGGTAGCCGCCGGTATCGAGCAGTCCACTGCGCTGCGGCGGAACGAGGAAGGCAGCGAAGAGCAGGGCGCCCACGGTGAGCGCCGCGAACAGATCGGCGAGGGCCCGTACCGCGGGCAGACCGTAGGTCGTGAGGGGGCCGGGGTCGGGGATTCCCAGTAGACCCAGCGCCTGGGCCGCCGAGGCACTCACCACCAGGATCGCCACCAGTGCCGCCAGTGTTCCGGCGACCACGGTGAGGGCGCTGGTCACAGCCGCCGACCCGCCCGGCCGACCGGCCTCGGCGGTGGGTTCGACGGCGGGGGCCTGGACTGACGACATAGCTTCGAGAGTAGTTCGGCGGGCCCCGGCGGGCCCGGCGGGGCCATTTTCGGACACGCCAAAACAAACGATCGGATCGATCGCTACACTTTTCGGCTGGACAGCGCGGCCGTTGTCCGCCATGGTGGAAACACTGCCTCCGTAGCTCAGTTGGATAGAGCAAGGGCCTTCTAATCCCTAGGTCGCAGGTTCGATTCCTGCCGGGGGCGCTCCACCCACCCGACTGAGCTGTTCGGGCCAGTCGGAGTGGGTGTACCCATCTCGATGCGGTACAAACACGCCAGATCCACCGTGGTTTCAGGTTTTCCGGGTTCATCGTGCCCATAAAAGCGGGTGCCTGCGGAGATGTGGTTGCTTCCGCACTCACCGCCCCGCCCGCGCATGGCCGTATCCGAATCGAACCGGTTCGCCATGAGGGGCCGGTGACCGAGCCGACTCGGCGACACACCGGCGGATGTTATTCGCCGCGCTCCGGCCCGGGCCGCGAGACGAGCCGGAGCCCGAACAGCAGGTCGGTGTTGCGCACATACTCCGGCTGCTCCTGGCCACGCAGCAACCCCGACTGGCGAATCCAGCTGCGGTGCCAATGATGCGATTCCGGTAAGGCAATCCCACAGTGCGCGGCGGTGTCGCGGAGCCGTGCACCAGCAGCACCTATCGCACCGGTGAACAGTTTCAAGCCACCCTCCGGGTGGTTTTCCCGATAGGCGCAGGCATCCTCCAGCAGGGGCCGAGCAGCGGGCGGGATCACCCAGACATACACATCGGCGGCCTGCGAGTACCCGATCGGCCCGGTGAATACGAGTGCATCGCCGGTCGACGCCACGCGTGGCACGCAACCCAGCTCCACCGCGGTGGCGCCGGTGAAAAGCATTGTCGCGAGAGCCGCGGCATCGACCGGATCGGCGGTCCGGGCCCGGATCCATTCGACGGTCCTGGTATCGAGACGCACGGTGGTCATCCCGGTACCTACTGAATAATTGAGGTCGGGTGGCAGCTCCAGGCGCATACCGTGCAGCAGGAAGGCCGCTTGGGCGCCACGCAACCGGACCACCGTGTGCCCGCGCCCCCGGCTGCCTGCGACGAATCCGCCGAGAAAACGATAGAGCCCGAGAATGTCCAGCCATTCGTCGGTCGGGCCCACCGCGCGGGCGGGCGGAAACCGTCGCGCCGCGGGACGTGGCCGCAGCACGGTCCGCATCCGGTCGGCCCAGGCCACCTCGTTGCGCCCGAACCAGATCGGGTCGGTCCGGCTGTCCAGGTTGTGGCGGCAGGGTTGACCGCTGCGCGTGGTGAACCACCGGCAGGCCGCTTCGAGACCTTGGGTGTACACGGCGTCCACTCGTGCGAATTCCGCCGGTGTCAGGCGCCGGTAGGCGTCGCCGCGGAAGGTGGCGACATCGCTGTCCGGGATTCGTGCAAGTAGGTCGTCGCCGGTGGTCAGAGCCACCCGGAGCCGAGGACTGTGTCCCGCGTCGCGGTATCCCATTTGCCGGGTCCCCGGCTCCGGCACCCGATACTGCAGTGGGGTCGAACGCAATGTTGGACCGGTGGTCTCGGTCACGCCAACGTCCCCCTGGATGGCCGGCCCGCCATATTGTGCCTTGTCGTTGCCATGCAGAACATTCGATCACCTACTTCAACCATGAGGAAGTAAATCAACCAGAACTCAACAGCACTTGACAATTCGCCGGACGATTTTCAGGTCCGACAATGTCGGCGGTCCGGCAAAGAAAAGACCGAAAACCTGGGAACAGCCTGTTCCCCCTGGGTGCGACGCGGACACACGGCAGCGAAACGCTTCACGCGAGTTGGCCGACCGGTTGCTACCGACTGTGAAAATCTTGAATCCACATAATTATTCGGCGAGCCCGGCACCACACCACACCGTCCAGTACCGAATTACCCGGCATATACCCACGACGCTATTCTCCGGATCAACGAATGGCAGGCATTTCAGAACTCGATAAACCCCCGGGAAACAGTCGAATAGCTGCTGGTTCGCTGACGCTACCGCCGCGAGGATGAATGGCCCGGACCGGTGCATACCACCGGCGGCACACACCCCACCAGGATCCGCCCTGCATTCTGACCTAGGGTGTGCGAATGGGTTTGCCTTCGCCTACCGCCGACAGCCGCGCTGTTGTGACCGGGGCCTCATCCGGAATCGGGACCGCCCTCGCGGCGGAACTCGCCCGCCGGGGCCATTCGCTGATTCTGGTGGCACGCCGGGGTGAGCTGCTGGACGAACTCGCCGATCGGCTCACCCGCACCCACGGCATCACCGCGGAAGTCCGCGCGGTCGATCTGGCCGACCGGGCGCAACGCACGCCGCTCAGCGAAGAATTGGCCGGGCGCGATATCTCGATTCTGTGCAACAACGCCGGTATCGCGACCTTCGGGCCGATCACCGGCCTGGATCCGGGTTACGAGCGTGCCCAGCTCGAGCTGAACGCGGTCGCGGTGCAGGATCTGACCCTGGCGGTGCTGCCCGCCATGCTGGCCCGGCGCGCCGGCGGCATCCTGGTCAGCGGTTCGGCCGCCGGGAATATGCCTATCCCGAACAACGCCACCTACGCGGCGAGCAAGGCATTTGCGAACACTTTCACCGAATCCCTGCGCGGCGAGCTGAAAGGTACTGGGGTGCACGTCACACTCCTGGCCCCCGGCCCGGTCCGTACCGAAGCCCCCGACCCCTCCGACGCCTCGCTCGTCGACCGGATGGTCCCGGATTTCCTCTGGGTCTCCTCCGAGTACACCGCACGGATTTCGATCGACGGGCTCGCCCGCAACAAAACCCGGGTGGTACCGGGGCTGATCGGCAAGGGAATGAGCACCGCCGGCAACTATGGTCCGCGCGCGCTCACAGCTCCCGTCGCAGGCGCCTTCTACAAGAAGCTCGGCGGGTGACGGACCGCCCGCCGGAAGTCGTTCACAGATCGTGACCACCGCGACTGCACCGCACGAACAGCCGGGCTGATTAGGGTAGGACGAGTGTCCGACAAATTAGTGGTGTGGATGGATTGTGAGATGACCGGCCTCGACCTGGTCACCGACAAGCTCATCGAGGTAGCCGCCCTCGTAACCGACAGCGAACTGAACGTCCTCGGTGACGGTGTGGACATCGTGATCCATGCCGACGATGCGGCACTCGCCGCCATGCCGCAGGTGGTCACCGATATGCATGCCCGCTCCGGCCTCACCGAGGAGGTCCGCAAATCCGGTGTGACCCTCGCCGAGGCCGAACAGCAGGTACTCGACTACATCAAGCAGTACGCCCCCACCGCGGGGGTGGTCCCGCTGGCCGGTAATTCCATCGCCACCGACCGCGGCTTCATCGCCCGGGATATGCCGCTACTCGACCAGCATCTGCATTACCGGATGATCGATGTGAGCTCGATCAAAGAACTGTGCCGGCGCTGGTACCCGCGTATCTATTTCGGCCAGCCGGAGAAGGGCCTGACTCATCGCGCGCTGGCCGATATCCGGGAATCCCTCCGGGAACTCGAGTACTACCGGCGCACGGTATTCGTCCCCGCTCCGGGACCGTCGACGGCGGAGATCACCGCCATTGCCGCCGAGGTCAGCGCCCGGTCGGCGGAGGAGATCGCGGCCGCGGCAGAGGAGTCGATATAGGCCCAGGTCACCGCCACACCGGAAACCGATTGGCTAACAACGGGGTGAACGCGCTAGTATCTAGGCCGCCGGTGCAAACCGGCAATGGTGAGTGTAGTTCAGTTGGTAGAGCACCAGGTTGTGATCCTGGATGTCGCGGGTTCGAGTCCCGTCACTCACCCTGAAAGCCCGAGGGCCCACAGCCCTCGGGCTTTTTCTTTGCCGGTGTGTTCCGGTCAGGCCGCGGGCTCGGTCTTACCGGCCGCCGGTGGCGTCTGCTCGCGGGCGCCCTGATCCAGCCGGAACGGCGGATATTCGTCGCGCAGGAGTGACGAATAGACCTGCACCCGCAACATCCACCGGTTGACGCCCATCAGGAAGTCGAACAGCCCCTGGGAGTACCGGGCGACGAAGAGCAGGCCGACCAGCGCCACCAGGGTCAGCACACCGATCAGCGGAAGACCGGCCGCACTGGCCATAGCGTCCGCATCGTCGGTCACCACCCAGGCTGCTCCGGTCATCGCACCGATGATCAGATAATGCGGGATGGCCAGCAGCCACCACTTCACCAGCACCAGGCCGCGATGCAGGGTCGGCGGATAGTCGACGTCCAGATCCGCGGGATAGTTGTCGTCGGCCGACAGGGTGAACGGCGGGTACTTGTCCGTCCCGGCCGGGGTCCAGGCGTAGTAGCTCACCCGCCAGGACCAGCGGATCACACCGACGCTGTAATCGAACAGCACCCGCGGGTACCGGCCGGTGATCAGGATCGCGAAGAACGCGATGACCGTGACCACGGCATAACCGATATGCAAGAAGAACAGAACTATGTAGTGCGGTATGGCGAGGATCCATTTGACGATCCACATCCAGCGCGACAGCGCGGGATCCAGGTCGCCCCGGACACGGACCGGATAACCGGTGGGAGCAGACATAACGATCGGGCTCCTTCGAGAGTGCTGGCCCGGCCGGCCGGGTTTCAGCGCGGCCGTACCTCAATTGTGAGGTACAACACACAGTTTCGCGATGAACGTGCAACAAAGACACGCCATCGAGATCAACTCGTGAAGTGACCGACGGGCTCCTCGCTACCGAGCGGGCGCGTCGAGCCCGTCCAGCGCCCCGAGCCGGGGCAGCGCACCGGGGTAGTTCTCGTTGAGCCAGCCGATCAATTTCTCACGTACCGCGCAACGCAGCGACCACACGGCGTCGGGATCGCGGGCCGTCATCGACGCACGAACCTCGATACCGGTCGGGGTGCTGTCGGTAACCAGCAGGTTCCAGCTGCGACCGTCCCAATCCGGGTGATCGCTCAGATATTCGTAGAGATGCGCGCGCAGTTCGGCCACCGGGGTGCTGTGGTCCAGATGCAAGTACACCGTCCCGGTCATCTCGTTACCGCCCTTCGACCAGTTCTCGTACGGTTTGCTGTTGAAGTACGAGACCGGCATAGTGAGCCGGCGATCGTCCCAGATCCGTACGGTCAAGAAGGACAGCGTGATCTCCTCGACGGTGCCCATCTCGCCCTCGACCACGACCGTATCGCCGATCTTCACCGAATCACCGAAGGCGATCTGCAACCCCGCCATCAGATTGCTCAGCGTGGACTGGGCCGCCACACCGGCGATGATGCCGATGATGCCGGCCGAGGCAAGCAGCGAGGTACCCAGGACCCGCAGGCCGGGAAACAGCACCAACATGGCGATCGCAGCGGTGGCGATGGCCAGCACCGTGCTGGCGATCCGCCGGATCAGGGTGAACTGGGTGTTGAGCTGGCGCACCCGCCGGGGATCGCGCGCCCGGCGCGAATAGGTGTTGAGCAGGCCGTCGGCGATGGCGTCGGCGATTCGCACCACCAGCCATACCGCTGACATGGTGACCATCGTGGCCAGGACGCTGAGGATCACCGTGTCCTGCCGCAGGTTCAGGTCGGCCAGGGGGTAGGTCATCCGCAACGCGGCAAATCCGAGAAACAGCTGGAGCGGCAGTTGCACCCGGCGCAGCAGGCCGGGAATCGGGGTTTTCGGATGTCGGGCCGACCAGTACCGCAGCCCACGGTCGATGGCCCAGCCGATCGCGATCGTCACGGCCAGCGTGCCCCCTAGCACGATCAGTAGCCGTAATACGTTCTCCACAGCGTCCAACTCCTTGCCCATCGCCTACATTCGAAACCCGGAACAAGGCTACAGTTCGGTAACGGCGATGCACCAACAGTCACGGGAAGCCACCGGATTCCGTCCGGCGTCACTCCAACCGGGCAATCCCTCGCCCCGTCGACAGCATTCTCGGCGCATACCACCCACTGCCTCTCATGCGCCGGCGCCCCTCGGGCATGCGCCCGCATTACTCCGGGGCTCGCCCTTCGGCCGAGTACAGCCGGATCTCGCCGCCCTGCCCCAGGAATGCGTTGACCAGCATCACCCGCCCGGCGCGGAGCACATCGACTTCGGGCGCATCGGTGGTGATGGATATCTGCGGGATCGCGGCCCAGTTGACCACGTAGCGTTCCGGGGGGCCGGCGTCGTCGGACAGCCGTGCAAGGCGGAAGACCGATACAGTTTTCCGTTCCATCAGGCCGCGCACCACCTCGGCTATCCGCTCGGGATCCTCCAGTGCGAACAGGAATCCGAAGGTCAGCTCCGGGGAGGACACATAGGCGGGCACGAGACCAGAGGTTAGCCCATGAGTAGCCGCCCGGTGCAAAAATTCCACCGGGCGGCTATCGGATCGATCAGGTGTGCTTGCCGGGACGGTCGGGGTCGGCGGTCTCGGCGTCCACCACATCGGCATCCACGACATCGACAGGCCGCGGTGTCACCGTGGGGTTCGTCTCGGGCGTAGCGCGACCGCCGGAATCATCCATACGCTCGGTGGAGTCCTTACCGGACTCGGCAGCCGAATCGCGGCGGGCCGCGGCGGCGGCCTCGTTCATCTCGATCGCATCGGTGATCCACTCACCGACCTCCCGAGTCACCTCGGCAACGGTACCGGTGATGATTCCCGCGATATTGCCGACCCGGCGCGCGCCCGAGGAGGTGAGTTCCTGGATCAGATCCTTATTGGCCTCGAATTTGCCGATCATCACACGCCCGCTCCGGTTGGACTCTGCTGACGCATCACGATAACACCGGGTTCTTCGCGTTTCCGCAGTACAGCGGGCAGGAAGCGGGCGAACCGGGATTTCTGGATCTGCGGTGGCAGGGCAAGCTGGAAGATCTTGGCCCAGACCGAACCGATCTGCTTTCCGAGCGGCCCGGTGTTGTAGGGCAGGCCGAACTTCTCGCACAGGGCCCGCACCTCCGGCGCGATCTCCGGATACCGGTTGGCCGGCAGATCCGGGAACAGGTGGTGTTCGATCTGGTGCGACAGGTTGCCGGACATGATGTGGAACAGCGGGCTACCGCTGATGTTGGCGGAGCCGAGCATCTGCCGGACGTACCACTCGCCGCGGGTCTCGCCGGCGGTTTCCGCTTCGGTGAAGCTCTGCACACCCGACGGGAAATGCCCGCAGAAGATGATCGAGTACGCCCAGAGGTTACGCACCAGGTTGGCCGTCACATTGCCGGCCAGAGTGGACAGGAACAGCGGCCCGGACAGCAGTGGAAACGCCACATAGTCCTTGAACACCTGCCGCCCCGACTTACGCAGCTGCCCCCTGATCAGCGGCTTCAGGTCCGCCCAGGTGCGCTGGCCCTTGACGATATTGTCGGCCTCGAGGTCGTGCAGCATCACGCCCCATTCGAAGAACACCATCAGCAGGAACGCGTACAGCGGGTTGCCCAGGTAGTACGGGTGCCAATCCTGACCCTCGTCGATACGCAGCACGCCGTAGCCGATATCCCGATCTCGCCCGTGGATATTCGTGTACGTGTGGTGCATGTAATTGTGCGAATGCTTCCACTGTTCCGCCGGGCAGACCGTATCCCATTCGAACACCCGGGAATTGAGGTTCGGCTCACGCATCCAGTCGAACTGGCCGTGCATCACGTTGTGGCCGATCTCCATATTGTCCAGGATCTTCGACACGCTCAGCGCGGCGACGCCCGCCAGCCAGAACGGCGGCAGGAAACCCAGGTACAACAGCCCGCGCCCGGCGATCTCGAAACCGCGCTGCGCCTTGATGATGTTGTAGATGTATTCGCGGTCGCGGTCGCCCAGGTCGGCGACGAGGCGGTCGCGCAGTTCGTCGAGGGTTCGGCCGATTTCCTCGACCTGCTCGGGCGCGAGGACCAGCGGCCCGTTCTCGGTCTCGGTGAGGATTGTCATCTGTTCTCCCCTTCGGTTCGGATATCGGATTCCGGTGCGCGGAACGCACGCGGAATCAGATGTCGATGTCCACGTCGCCCACGGCGGCCTGGACGCAGAGTTGAATCGGCTGGTCGGGATCGGTTTCCAGGTCACCGGTGCGCAGGTTGCGGGTGCAGCCGCTGCGCCGCACCGAGGTGCAGGAGAAGCAGATCCCCATCCGGCAGCCGTACTCCGGGCTGAGCCCGGCCGCTTCGGCCTGCGCGAGCAGCGATGTCCCGGCGTTCTCTGCGGTGACCCGGCTGGCGGAGAACGTGGTGGTCCCGTGCACCTCGGCGGTATCCATCGGGGGCGCCGTCGCGACGAACTCCTCAGTGTGCAGGCGTTCACCGACCCCTTCGGTGGTGAAGATTTTGCGCACCGATTCCATCAGCGACGGCGGACCGCACAGAAAGGTCTGTGCCTCGGTGAACCACGGCGCCACCCGGTCGAGTTCATCGTGGCCGAACCCGCGCCCGTCCCGCTCCGGGTACCGCAGTTCCACGGAGATATTCGGGTGGACGGCGGCGATTGCGGCGAGCTCGTCCCGATGCGGTACCAGCTCCGGCGACCGCGCGTAATGCAGGAACACCACCTCGCCCGAGTAGTTCTCGTCGGCGAGCGTGCGCAGCATCGACAGCACGGGGGTGATCCCGCTGCCGCCGCTGATCAACAGCACTCGGTCCGGACGCCGCCGCGGCAGATGGAACACTCCGGAGGCCGGCTCGAGGTCCAGGACCATTCCCGGCTCGGCATATTCGTGCAGGTGGCGCGATACGAGCCCGTGCGGGTGCACCCGGATGGTGAGGTCCAGCCGGCGGCGCCGGTCGTGCTGGGAGTTCACCGGCGAATAGCAGCGAAGATGGCGTACCCCGCCGATCACCACTCCCAGCTGCACGAATTGGCCGGATAACAGACCGTCCCACTGCCGGGTCGGGCGCAGGCTCAGCGACAGCGTGCCGGGTACCGAACGGTCGACACCGACGATCCGGGCCCGCATATCGCGGACTGTGAGCATCGGGCGTACCAGTTCCAGGTACCGGTCCACCGGGTGCGGGGTGGTCAGGGTCTGCACCAGGTCGAGGAGGGCCATCGGAGTTCTCCGTCCCTGTCGGTCGCGTCACGAAACTTCGATCAGCTTCGGTGTACGAATGTACACTCAACTAGTGTGCCGGATACCCCGACGGAACTGTCAACCAGGAATCGGTGTGATGCAGGCGACAAGATGGAGAGGATCGAATGGTGAACGGCTGTATGCTCACCGGAATGACCGATCAGGGAGCGAGCCGTGTCGAGCGCAAGGAGCGCACCCGGCAAGCCCTGCTCGACGGCACCCTCGCGCTCGCCGCCGAGCGCGGTTTCGGCGCGTTGAGCCTGCGTGAGATCGCCCGCTCTGCCGGCATCGTGCCGACCGCCTTCTACCGGCATTTCGCCTCGCTCGAAGACCTCGGCGCCACCCTCGTCGACGAAGGTGTGCAGGCCTTGCGACTGGCCCTGCGGCAACTGCGCCGGAAACCGGATGCGCGACTGTCGGAAACCGTGCGCTTCGTCTTCGGCGAGGTCACCGCCAAACGAGAACTTTTCGGTTTCCTGATCCGGGAGCAGCGCGGCGGCAGCGCGCCCCTGCGTACGGCGATCGCACTCGAACTGCAGCTGATCGTGCGGGAACTCGTGGCCGATCTGTCTCGGGTGCCGGCACTGGACTCCTGGTCCCCGGCCGATCTGGAGGTGGCAGCCGACCTCCTGGTCGCGACCGTGACCGACGGTATCGCCGACTACGTATCCGCCGCACCACGCGAACAGCAGCCGATCATCGAGCGCACGATCGCGCAGGTCCGGCTCATCACCCTCGGCATGGGCGCCTGGAAACCCTGACCGCGAGGCTCTAGCCGGTTACCACGGACTCGGCTCGCTCTTGCTCGGGCGCGGCGACCAGCAGCACCGCGACGAGCCCGGCACCGAGCACCACCAGCAACCCGGCGATACCCGCCCGATCCGAGTCGAAAGCCCAGACGAACAGGCCGAACAGAGTGGGCGACAGGAATGAGGCAGCCCGGCCCGTGGTGGTGTAGAGCCCGAACAGCTGACCTTCCCGCCCCGGCGGTGTCAGCCGGGTCAGAAAAGAACGCGCAGAGGCCTGCGCGGGACCGACGAACAGGGTCAGCGCCAGGCCGAAGATCCAGAACATGGTGGCACCGGAAACCAGCAGCAGCGCGATACCACAGACCACCGCACCGGCCAGGGAGACCACGATCACCCGTTTCGGCCCGACCGAATCGTCGAACCGGCCCGCCACGATCGCGCCCAAGGCGGCGACGACGTTCGCACCGATACCGAAGAGCAGTACATCGGAATTGCTGATCCCGTATACCTGCACGGCCAGCACCGCCCCGAAGGCGAAGACACCGGCCAGCCCGTCCCGGAAGACAGCGCTGGCGAGCAGGAACCAGATCACCCGGCGGTCCAGAACCCAGAGCTCGCGCAGATCGCGCCACAGCACGCGGTACGAAGCGAAGAAGCCCGCCGTAGCGGCACCCGGGTCGGCGCCGGTGCGGCGCACCTCCGGGACAGCAAAGAACACCGGCAGCGCGAACACCGCGAACCAGACCGCCGCCAAGACCAGCACCAACCGGATGTTGAGTCCGTCGCCGGTGCCGATACCCAATAGGCCACGTTCGTCGCCGTCGCCGGAGATGAACCCGAAATAGCAGATCAGCAGCAGGACAATTCCGCCGAAGTAGCCCATTGCCCAGCCGAAACCGGAAACCCGGCCGACGGTGTCGGGCGTGGACACCTGGCGCAGCATGGCGTTGTAGGGCACGGTCGAAAGCTCGAAGAAGACGTGGCCGAGTGCCAGCAGCACCAGCCCCAGCCACAGGTAGTGATATTCATCACGCACGAAGAACATGGCGGCCATCAGGCCGACCACGGTCGCAGTCATGATCGCGAGTGAACGTTTGCGATTCGCGGTCGCGTCGAATCGCTGGCCGATGACGGGCGCGGTCAGCGCGACCAGCAGGCCGGCGAGCCCGAGCGCCCAGCCCAGCCACGCACTGGCGGAGATATCCCCGGGCAGATCATCGCCCACGCTGTCGGTGAGATAGACAGCGAAAACGAACGTTGCGATCACGGCGTTGAAGGCGGCCGACCCCCAGTCCCAGAGCCCCCATGCGACCACCCGCGCCCGCCCTGACGTGGCCTTTACGGTGCTCATACTGTTTCCGGGCATACGAGCCGGGGACCGGCGTGGTCACGTTCCGCTACCGTCACCGGGCCGGGCTCACTCATGCTGAGCACAGTAATGGATACCGGTGCACCGGAGCCGGACTCGAGTAGCGAACGGTCCGGCCACCTTCCGGAATCGAAGGTGATGCAAATCAGTCACATCCGGCGCGGTGTGCTTGTGGCGCATTCCACACCGGCGTTGTATCGGTACGCAGGTTTGTCGTCGGCGAACAGCGGTGAGGCGGTGGTGGATTTGGCGAATCGCGTGAGGTACGTGCGGGACGCCGGCGGGCGGGCGCAAGGCCCCTCGCAACGACGATCGACGGAATTCGGCCGACAGTCGGCGCATACGGTAAGAGCTGGGACTTTCCCCGGCAGCTGGGGAAACATGAACTCTGGGTTCGAAAATCGTGCTGGTGGTGCGCCATCAGGGACTCGAACCCCGAACCCGCTGATTAAGAGTCAGCTGCTCTGCCAATTGAGCTAATGGCGCGTGCCCCGTCGTGCGGTGCGGGACAGACATTAACAGGCCCGGACCGCAGAAGTGAAATCGATACCGAGTCGGACCGGCGTGAGCCGGGCGACGCCGTAACAAACGGCAGGCCTAACCCTATGTGTAGGTGGGCTACCGGAGCCGGAAGTGATGCTCGACGGTTGGGATCACTTCGGCACGGCTGGCAGAATGTTGGATGTGGTCTCGACCGGTCCCGCCGCTGCGGTGGGTCGAGGTGAGCAGGTAATCGGTCGGATCCGAAGCCATCGGCGCGTAGCGGGTGTGCCGGGACTTTGAAACGGGGTTGATATGCGTATAGGTGGTCGGCGCAGGCCGGTCGGTTGGGTTTTCGGACCGATGGTCCTGGTCGCCTTACTGGCGATGGTGTTGACCGGGTGTTCCTCGTCGGAGGCGGCGGAGGGCACTGTAGCCATCGACCGCAACCCCATCAACGAACTCATCAAGCCCAAATTGGTCGCCCCCGTCAAGGACGGCGATATCGGCGTCTCGCCTGCGAGCCCGATGAAGTTCGAGATCAGCGATGGCCTGTTCACCGATGTGGCTCTGCTCAATCCGGAGAACCAGCCGGTGGCCGGGCAGCTGTCCGAGGACGGGCGCAGCTGGTCGACCACCGAACCCCTGGGCTACAGCAAGACCTATCAGCTGCAGGCCCGGTCCATCGGTCTCGGCGGCGCATCCACCGCGGGCATGAGCTTCACCACCACGGCGCCCGGCAATGTCACCAAGCCGTACCTCAACCCCGGTGAGGGCGCGGTCGTCGGGATCGGCCAGCCCGTGGCGATCCAGTTCGACGAGAACATCCCCGACCGCCTGGCCGCGCAGAAAGCCATCACCATCAAGACCGAACCGCAGGTGGAGGGCGCCTTCTACTGGGTGAACAATCGCGAGGTCCGGTGGCGGCCCGAGCATTACTGGACACCCGGCACCCGGGTGAACATCGATGTGAACGTCTACGGCAAGGATCTCGGCAACGGCTTGTACGGCCAGAACGATATCCACTCACATTTCGTGGTGGGTGACGCGGTGGTGTTCACCGCCGACGACAACACGAAGATGGTGACGGTGGAGAAGAACGGCCAGGTCATCCGCACCATGCCGACATCCATGGGCAAGAGCGACACTCCTACCGACAACGGCATCTACATCATCGCCGACAAGCATGCGCAAATGGTGATGGACTCTTCCACCTACGGGGTCGCGGTGAACTCCGCCGACGGTTACCGCACCGATGTGGACTGGGCCACCCGAATGTCCTACAGCGGGATCTTCTTCCATTCGGCGCCGTGGTCGCTCGGCGCTCAGGGCAATACGAACACCAGCCACGGCTGTCTGAACCTGAGCCCGGCCGACGCCCAGTGGGTGTTCGACACCGCCAAACGCGGCGATCTCGCGATCGTGAAGAACACGGTGGGCGGCACCCTGTCCGGGGTGGACGGTCTGGGTGACTGGAATATCCCGTGGCCGGAATGGAAAGCCGGCAACGCCGAGATGTAAGAACTCCAGCGAATCGGGACCAGCGGCGGCAACGAAAGACCGGCATTCCGGCAAGCCGCCGCCGTTGCCCGGATCGCATGAATACCGCAGCGTCGAGGCGCCGGCCCCCGGGCCGGCGCCTCGCGGGTTTCAGCGGGCAGTTTCGTACAACCGTCGCACGATGTCCTCGATATCGGGTTCTTCGATGGACAGGTCGCGGACCTCGGCGCGTGCCGATACTTCGGCCAGTAGCTGGGCGGCGGTGGTGGCGTCGGGGTCGAAGGCGAGTCGCTGCCGCATCCCGTCGGCTTCGTATCCGAGTAGCTGCACCCCGGGCAGATCGCGCAGCGGCGGCGCCGGCATCGTGAGGTCTACGGCCAGTACCCGCTGTGCACCCATCATCGCGCCCAGGCCGGGTAGTGACCCGTCGTAGGCGAGCCGGCCGTGGTCCACCACCAGCACACGATCGCAGAGCCGCTCGATATCCCCCATATCGTGGGTGGTGAGCAACAGTGTGGTGCCCCGTTCCAGCCGTTCGGCCCGCAGGAATTCGCGCAACCGCTGCTTGGACAGGACATCCAGGCCGATGGTCGGCTCGTCGAGAACGATCAGCTCCGGGGAATGCAGCAGTGCCGCCGCGACCTCGGCGCGCATCCGCTGCCCCAGCGACAACTGCCGGACGGGGGTATCGAGGGTATCGCCCATTTCCAGTTGGTCGACCAAATCCGCGGTGCGGGCCCGGCCGGCCGCAGGATCCAGGCGGTGGATGGCGGCCAGGATCATGAACGATTCGCGTAGCGGCAGGTCCCACCACAGCTGGGAGCGTTGCCCGAACACCACACCGATCCGGCCGGCCAGTTCCCGGCGGCGCCGGATCGGTTCCAGCCCGCAGGTTCGCACCGTGCCGGCAGTGGGCACGAGGATGCCTGCGAGCATCTTGATGGTGGTCGATTTGCCGGCCCCGTTGGCACCGATATAACCGACCGCCGCACCCCGTTCGACCCGGAAGCTCATGATGTCCACCGCCGTGACGACCTCGCGCCTGGGTCGCCGCCATTTACCGTCGCGCCGATACCGGACGAACTCCCGCGTGAGCTCCTCGACTTCGATGATCGAATCCGCGCCGGCCATCACCGATCTCCCATCTCATCCACCACCGCTCTGATAGTGCCGGGTACCCATTCGCCACATCACCGCCGCCAGCAGCCACGTCCAGCCCGCCGCCAGCGGTACGCACCACGCAAGCCAGGACGGCAGCCCGGCCGGTCCCGGTAACCCCAACACGGCCAGCGTCGGGAAGTAGGCGGTGAACGCGACCGGTATCGCGACGCAGAACAGGATCCGCAGTGGAGTGGGGAACACCGATGCCGGCTGGGTCGCCGCGAAGGATCCGCCGTAGGTGAAGCTGTTGGTCAGCTCCGCGCCGTCGATCAGGAAGAACTGGCAGCCCGCGGCCACCACGAACAGGCCCGCGAACAGGACTGCGCCGCTGACGACGGTCAGCAGGATCAACACCACCGTGCCCGCGGACCATTCGATGTCGTTGCGCACCAACCCGGCCGCCAGGACGATCAGGGCGACACCGCCCCGCGCCAGCCGGCGCAGCGAGAAATCGCTGGTGATCAGCTGTAACAGCACCGGCTGCGGACGCAGATGATAGATATCGAGCATCCCGAGCCGAATCAGAGCGGGCAGCTTGTCCAGATGACCGCAGACGAGCTGGGCCGAGGCGAAGGCGAGATTGCTCAGGCCGAACAGCAGGAGCGCGGCATCCATGTCCAGGCCACCCAGCACCTTTGCCTGCCGGAAGATCAGCCATACCTCGGCGAATTCCACCAGCCCGAGCAACATCGCCGCCACGATTTCGCCGGCGAAGGACGCCCGGTACGAACGCTGCGCCCGGATCCGCGAATTCAGCACGGCCGCGTACGGCGCCCAACGGGAACCGGCAGGGCCGGGCCGCTGCGGAGCAACAGGCGGTGCGGTCTCAACCACCCTGGACCTCCATCTTCTGCCTGCCCGCTGCCAGCAGTACACGTCCCAGAGCACCCACTGCCAGCAGCCAGAAGATCTGTGTTCCGACCACCTGCACCGCGGCCCAGCCGATAACTCGTCCGGACAGCACATCCACCGGTACCTGCAGCATGGAAGGGAAGGGCGTCGCGTTGGCGAATGCCTTCAACCAGTCCGGGAAAACGTGTACCGGAACGAAGAGGCCCGCGAGGAAGGGCCCGCAGGTTTGGTAAAGGGTTCGGATGCCGCGGGTTTCCACCACCCAGAAACCGGCTGTGGTGAGGGCGAACAGGGCGAGGCAGGAAATCGCGATCCCCACCAGCAGGCTCAGGGCGCCGAGTAGATAGGACGCCGGTGTGCCGGGCAGCATCAGGCCGAAGGTGAGCGAACCGATGAACAGGCTCGGCACCAGGCGCGGAATTAGGGCGCAGAGGCCTCGTCCGAGATCGGTGGCGAGATTGCTCAGCTGGATATCGACGGGCCGCAGGAAATCGACGACGATATCCCCGGAGCGGATCCGCTCGCCGAGTTCGTGATCGGCGGACAGGAACTGCAGGGAGCCGAGCAGTCCCTGCGAGATCCAGACGTAGGCACCGATGCTACCGGCGTCGTAGCCGGCGAACCCGCCGGTCGCGCCGACGGCGGCGACCATCACCGAGGCGCGAACGAATCCGAATACGGAGTTGGTGAACAGTCCGGCGAACATCGCCAGCTTGTAGTGCCACTGCCGCCGGAACCCGGCCACCAGCAGACGCCAGTAGACGACCGCATATCCTGGAAAATCGCCCACGGCAGCAAACACTCTCCCCCCGCCTCGTCCGGACACAAGGACGAGACCTTACCGCGCAGTCCCTTTCGGGAAAAGGCAATTTCGCGATCCGGCGCGGGCGGCGGCTCGCCGGACGCCTAGAGCGCGGCGGCCAATCTCGTCCCCTGGTCGATGGCGCGTTTGGCGTCCAGCTCGGCGGCCAACTGTGCCCCGCCGATCACATGCACGGTGATCCCGGCGGCGGCCAGTTCGGATTCGAGGTCGCGTACCGATTCCTGGCCCGCGCAGACGATCACGTTGTCGACCGGGACGACCCGGGGCCGGACTCGCTGCGGACCGAAGCTGATATGCACCCCGTCGTCGTCGATCCGGTCGTAGTTCACCCCACCGATCTGCTGCACCCCTTTGGCTTTCAGCGCCGCCCGGTGCACCCAACCCGTCGTCTTACCCAGCCCTTTGCCGAACGGTGTGTCCTTGCGCTGCAGCAGAACCACCTCGCGCGCCGCCGGCCCCGGCAGTGCGGGACGTAATTGCCCCCGCAACTGCTCGTCGTCGGCGTCCACCCCCCATTCCTGCTTCCATTCGTCCGGTTTCAGCGTGGGATGGCCTTCCACGGTGAGATATTCGCTGACATCGAACCCGATTCCACCCGCCCCGATCACGGCTACCCGCGGCCCGACCGGTTTCTGCTCACGGACCAGTTCCGAGTAGGACAACACCATCGGATGGTCGATTCCCGGGATATCGGGAATCCGCGGCCGTACTCCCGTCGCCAGTACCACCTCGTCGTACCCGCCGGTGCGCAATGCGGCGGCGGTAACCCGCGTGTTCAGGTGCACCCGCACCCCGGTCACCTCCAGCCTGCGGGTGAAATAGCGAATGGATTCGTCGAATTCCTCCTTGCCGGGGATACGGCGGGCGATATCGAACTGTCCGCCGATCCGGTCCAGCGCTTCGAACAACTCGACCCGGTGCCCGCGCTCGGCCAGGTTCACCGCGGCCGACAGGCCCGCCGGCCCGGCACCTACCACCGCGATATGTTTCGCACGCCGCGTGGGTGCCAGTATCAGTTCGGTTTCGTGACCGGCCCGCGGGTTGAGCAGGCAGGACACCGTCTTGCGCTGGAAAGCGTGATCGAGGCACGCCTGGTTACAGGCGATACAGGTATTGATCTCGTCGCCCCGGCCCGCGGCCGCCTTGTTCGCCCATTCCGGATCGGCCAGCAATGGCCGGGCCATCGAGATCAATTGGGCATCGCCGCGGGTCAGGATCTCCTCGGCGATTTCCGGCATATTGATCCGGTTCGACGCACACACCGGGATATCCACCGCCGCGGTGATCTTGGCGGTGAATTCGACGAACGCCCCCCGCGGCACGGAGGTGACGATGGTCGGCACACGCGCCTCGTGCCAGCCGATATCGGTGTTGAGCATACTGACCCCGGCAGCCTCGAGTTCCCTTGCCAATTCGACGATTTCGGTGAAACTCTGGCCGTTCTCGACAAGTTCGGCCATCGACAGCCGGAAGATGACGAGGAAATCCGGGCCGACGGCGGCACGGGTCCGGCGCACGATCTCCACGGCCAGCCGGCGACGGTTCACCGCCGACCCACCCCAGCGATCGGTGCGGTGATTGGTCCGCGGCGCGAGGAACTGATTGATGAAATATCCTTCGCCGCCCATGATTTCGACCCCGTCGTAGCCGGCGAACCGAGCCAGTTCGGCGCAGCGCACATAATCATCGATGGTGCGCCGGACCCCGCGGTCCGAGAGTGCGCGCGGGCGGAACGGGTTGATCGGGGCCTTGATCGAGGAGGCGGAGACGCTGCCCGGTACATAGGCGTAGCGGCCCGCATGCAGGATCTGCAGTGCGATCTTCGCGCCGGCGTCGTGCACGGCGCGGGTGATGGTGCGGTGCCGGTAGGCCTCGGTACGGCTGGTCAGCTTCGCACCGAACGGCAGTAGCCATCCGGTGCGGTTCGGGGCGTAGCCGCCGGTGATGATCAGCCCGACCCCTCCGCGTGCTCGTTCGGCGAAGTAGGCGGCCAGGCGGTTCGCGTCCCATGCCCGGTCCTCCAGCCCGGTATGCATCGATCCCATGACCACCCTGTTCCGCAGTGTGGTGCCGTTCAGCTGGAGTGGGCTGAACAACTGCGGGTAACTCGTCGTCGAGTCCATCGCGGGCTCTCTTTCCGATATCCGTCCGGGTCCCGGCGCGGGCCCGGGGCCTGCCGGACTTCATCACACCATTGCGTATGCGGCAATTACCACCCCGGCGGCTACCTGGGCGAAGTAGCGGCCGCTAGACCTGCCGGGGTGCCGGTTCGGCAACCCCGAATCCGGCGGTTTTCCCATTACGGAACCGTCACGAGAAGCTGAATCCAGGGTGTACCGGCAAAAGTTTTGTGTCGTGCACCACATGACGTTTAAACGCATTTCCCCAGGTCGCGTCAATACCGGAACGCGTTCGTTTCAGGGTTCAAGATCGGACTCGATTTTTTCTCAGGTTCCGTTCACCTTCCGTTCACCTGCCGTGACCATTCTGAGATCCGGTCGGAAACGACCTGAGGTTCGACTGCTCCGCGAGATTGTGAACGCCGGGTTGGAAACAACCGGCCGGACCAGCCCGGCACAGCGCCGTAGATGAATACCGGACACGGTATGGCGACGGCCGAACCCGAACCACTTTACTCCACCGAAAGGTGGAGATCCGCCGGCGCGGCGGCCCGGGAAACCACCCGGCACCGCGGATGCGCCTTCCGGACCCGAACCGGCCTGTGTTCGGTGTCACACAACAAAACCCGACAACAGCACAGTCATGTTTTCCGGTCGCGACCCAACGTCGCCGCCGAAGATCCGTGCTGCCCGAACCGGGCCGGATCCCGAGACCGATCAAGGAACCGAATCCGCTCATGAACAACCACCGTTTCTCCAGCCTGCGCCGTCGCACCAAACGCGAAGCAATGGGCTTCGTACTCGCCACCGCCGGTGTCGTCGCCGTCACCGCTTCCTCGGCGGTTTCCATGGCCGACAACAGCGCCCCCACCAAGATCGCCATGGTCGCCGAGCAGAAGCCGGCCGTAACCGAGGCGAAGGCCCCAGAAGCGCCGGCTCCGCACGTGGAGCCCGCCGCCGCCGTCGCACCGGCCCCCGTGCCCGCACCGGCCCCGGCACCCGCACCAGAGCCTGCCCCGGCTCCCGCACCGGCCTACCCCAACAACCTCGACGGCTGGATCCGCGAGGCCCTCGACATCCTCAACCAGAACGGCATCCCGGCCAGCTACGACGGCATCCAGCGCAATATCCTGCGCGAATCCTCGGGCAATCCGGGCGCGATCAACCTCTGGGACTCGAACGCCATCGCGGGCATCCCCTCCAAGGGCCTGCTCCAGGTGATCGACCCCACCTTCGCCGCGTACCACGTACCCGGTACCCCGTTCGACGTCTGGAACCCGGTCTCGAACATCGTGGCGGCCTGCAACTACGCCGCCCACAAGTACGGCTCGATGGACAACGTCAACGGCGCGTACTGAGTTATCGGCGCCGCCTCCGGCGGCGCGGGTTTCGGCCCCCTCGGCCGAAGACTTCCAGCGCCTCGCTGAACTCGGCACCACCGTTGGTTACGCCGGGAAGGTCGCGGGGGCCGGAACTACAGCTTGGTCATAGATGTGGGCACATCGTGGACGCAACGGCGCGTACCACTGTCCGCGAGTGTGGCCAGGGGAACCCCACAACGGCGTGGGGGAAACCCCACAACGGCGTGGGTGCGCGGTGTCGTGTGAGAACACGGCACCGCGCAGTGCTGTCTGTGGCCCACTTACACTTGTGTATGGCCGATTACGCACATTCACCGGCCGCGGAGGCCGGTCGGGCCGCCAAGGCACGGCACCTGGCCGGATATCTGTGGGACCGGGAGATCACCGGTTCCGAACTACTCGAACTGCCCGCGCCGGTGCAGCGCAAGCTGGCCCGCTCGGCGGGAGTCAACCCGCCCAGTACCACGGAAACCTGGCGATCGGTGGCCCGCCTCCTGGACGAGAAGGCCACGTGGGCCGCCCGTAATCCCGGCCATCCGGCCGCACAACGACCGCACCGCGACGAAAAGCTGCTATGGGTCAAACCCCCGATAACCCCCTGGTGAGTTGGGGTTGTCGGGGGTTTGACCTGCGGTATCTCGATAGCTGCCGGCCCGGTGGGGTACCTCACCACCAGGTGGTGGCGATCCCGATCTGCCGTTCCAGTTCCGGGGCGAGGGTGCGCGCATAACTGGCGCTGAGGTGGTGCTCGTCGTGATACACCAGCACATTGCCTTCGACCACCCGGCAGAAGTCCGGCCCGCACACCGAATCGCTGAGATCCAGCAGACGCATATTCGGGAACGCCGCCGCGTGGATCAGAGCGGGATTCACCGGTGCCAGCGCCTCCGTACGCTGCATACCGCAGGTCGCGCTGTCCCCACCCGCGGCCAGGCAGTCCACGGCGCTGTATCGCACACCGGTCGGGCTGCGCAGCCAGGGTGTGTCACGGATGGCGAGAACGTTCAGGCTGCGTTCGGCCAGCGCCGCCCACACATCGAGGTATTCGGCGGGCACGGCGTCGCCGCCGCTGGGCCAGATCGGGGCCGTGGCGGTGGTGAAGACCCAGTCCGGCGGGTCGGCGGCCAGCAGGTCGACCACCGCACGAGACCAGTCGCGGCAATCGGAGATATCGAGCCCCCGATACTGGGCGTCGTCGCGGATATTGAGCGAACAGCCCATCTTGAGGTATACGACAACCTTGATGTCGTGGACCTTCGCCAGCGCGTCCATGGCGGGCATCCAGTGCTCGGCATGAGAGTTGCCGACCATGGCGATGGTGCGTGAGCCGTTCGGATCCCCGTACGTGCAGGTCGTCACCTCTTTGTTGAACCAGTCGGAGATACAGCCGTCGCGGGTGGGTGCCGGGAGGTCGTTGGACGCTTCCAGAATCGAGGGCCGCAGTTTCGCCACCGGCACCTCGGCACCGGCGAACAAGGCCTCGGCACCCGGATACTCGTTCACCGGCAGCGCCTCGACCGGCTGGGAGGGCGTACGCGCGACCACCACCTGCCAGGTGACGCAGGCGCCCAGGACCAGCACCCCCACCAGGCTCACCGCGACACCGGGGACACGACGCCGCCAGGCCGGGGTCGTCACGGTCGTGCCCGAGCGCACCCGCAGCGGATCCTCGATGAACTTGTTGGTGATCAGGGCGAGAATCAGCGAGACCCCGATAACCAGCAGTCCGCCTTCGAGTCCCGCGTGCGGTTTTCCGGTCTGCACCAGGTAATAGATGAGCAGTGGCCAGTGCCACAGGTACAGCGAATACGCGATGGCACCGAGTTCGACCATCGGCCGGGTCGCGAGCAATCGGCTGACGATCGGCTGCTGCCCGCTCTCCGTGCGGATCCCGGCGATGATCAACACCACCGCGGCGCCCACCGGGAACAATGCGGCCGGGCCCGGGAACTGGCGGGCGCCGTCGAACAACAGACCGCATACCAGCACGGCAACGAGGCCGCCGACGGCGAGCAGGGCCGCCAGGGACCGCCCGATCCGGCCGGCACCCAACCGCAACCACGGTAGCGCCGCGGCCAGCAGGGCGCCGGTCAGCAATTCCCAGGCGCGGGCGGCACTGTCGTAATAGGTCCACTCCTGCGAGACCGTCATCCAGACGGTGGCGTAGACGAACGAGGCGGCACCCAGCAGCACCGACAGCGCCACGATCGCGGGCCGGACAGCGCCCGGCGAGCCCAAGCGCCGGCACACCCACGCGACCAGCCCCAGCAGCACGATGATCGCCACATAGAACTGTCCTTGGACCGCCATCGACCACAGATGCTGCAGCGGGCTCACCGACGGATCGGCGGCCAGATAACTTTCCGCGGCCTGCGCGAGGTACCAATTCTGGTAGTAGAGGGCCGAGGCCATCGTCTGGCCCGACATGTTGCCCCAGGTCGAGTACGGCTTGGTGGCAATGGTGGCGACGCCCACCACAGCGAGCACCACCATGAGGGCGGGTAGCAGCCGCCGTGCCGTACGCGTCGCAACCTGCCACGCGTCGACCCGGCCGGTGCGTTCCACCCGGCGCAGCAGCATTCCGGTGAAGAAGAAACCGGAAAGCACCAGGAAGATGTCGACGCCGCCGGAGACCTTGCCGTACCAGACGTGGAAGGCAACGACCAGGGCGATCGCGATCCCGCGGAGACCGTCGAGATCGAGCCGGTAATCGGCCGAAGGAGTCGGGGTGCCGGGCTGCGCTGCCGGAACCGGCTCGGCTGCGTCACGGTCTTTGATTCGCAACAACTGCTCTCTCCGACCTATCGACTTTTCCGCCGGGCCCTGTGGGGATCGATTGACAGCAGCGCAGCACGAGCCTCGGACATAGCATGCATCCCTATCACAATGTGTGGTCTCCGGCGAATTCCGCCGCTGGGCCGGCAGCCTTCGCCACCGCGGTACACCTCGTCGCGGCAACCGGTGAGTACCCGGCCACGACCGCGATTTCTCCTTGTCTTATCCAGGCCATACGAGTTGACAATCGAGGCGACCCTCACAACAGTGGTAGCCGCGCGTTCTCCGTTCGGACGCATGATCCACCCCCCAGCAGACATAGAGGAATTCATGAACGTACGCCAGCTCTATGTCAGCGCCGCCGCCGCGGGGCTGACTCTTCTGGCCGCTCCCGTTGTGGGCGCCGGTTCCGCACATGCCCTCCCTCCGTTGGCGGGCACCGGCTCCTCGACGGTGGACGCCCTGCTCGGTGCCACCGGTTCGGCGCAGCTGGCGCAGACCGGTTCCGCCGGTGGCGCCTTCAAGAACTGTGACGAAGCACGCGCCGCGGGCCGGGCGCCGATCTTCCGCGGTGAACCCGGGTTCGCCCCGCACCTGGATCCGGACGGCGACGGGTTCGCTTGCCCCACCGTCTGATTCGGTCCCACTGCGCACAAACGCCCGGTGACGGAGTATTCCGTCACCGGGCGTTGTCGTCTGCGGTGTTCAGCGCAGGATCTTGAACAGCACCGCACCCGCGAGCAGCACGCCCGCACCGATCAGGGTGTATTTCACCTTGGGCTCGCTCACCTTGGCCAGCGCCAGCTGTTTGGTGCCCTCGGCGATCCGCTGCGGATCGGCCCGCACCGCGATCTCGTCCAGGGTTCCGGCCAACCGCTCCCGCGCGGCCTCGATCTCCTGCTCGATCCGCTCGGTATCCTTTGCCACCTTCACGCCTCCTGTACCTGGTCTGCCGCGTCCACCGGCGGCCGATGATCACCCCTGGGTCGCGGTTGTCACCGCGGCGCGCCAGGGTTCGGGCTCGAGTGTATCCGTGGTAACCACGGCGACTGTTCGCTCGACCCCGGCGCGGCAGGTCGCCGACCGCCGCGCAGGCGTTCGCCGGAGACTGCCCGTGCGTCCGCTCATCGCGACCGCACGATGCCTGCCGAGTCCACGTCCGGGAGTCACCGGATTCGGTTACGGTGCGAGTGTGACCGATAACCATCGACTTTCCCCGGGTGATCCGGCACCCGATTTCACCCTCCCCGACGCCGACGGCAACGAGGTATCGCTGGCCGACTACCGCGGCCGAAAAGTCGTGGTGTACTTCTACCCCGCGGCGAGCACCCCCGGCTGCACCAAGCAGGCATGCGATTTCCGGGACAATCTCGGTGAACTGAACGAAGCGGGCCTGTCGGTGATCGGGATCTCTCCCGATAAACCGGCCAAACTCGCCAAATTCCGGGACGCCGAACAGCTCGACTTCCCGCTGCTGTCCGATCCCGAACGCAAGGTCCTCACCGAATGGGGCGCATTCGGCGAGAAAACCATGTACGGCAAGAAGGTGACCGGCGTCATCCGGTCGACCTTCCTGGTCGACGCCGAAGGCAAAATCGAAGTGGCCCAGTACAACGTGCGCGCCACCGGCCACGTCGCCAAACTGCGCCGCGATCTCTCCGTGTAACCGGAACTACCCCGCTCGCGAGTCCTTGTCATCGGGTGCAGCGTCGAGCGCGGCCGAATCCGACCGGGGTTCGCCCGCGCTCGACGCACAACCCGCCGGGCGCATAGCCGGACCGGCAGTAGCCCCACCGGGACCGGGAGATCAGCCGTAGGACCCGATCAAGCGCTCGTAGCCGTCGAGCAGCAACCCGAGACTCCGCTCGAAGAACAGGTCCTCCCAGGATTCCCCGTCCTGATCGAATGCCTGAGCCTGCATGACAGCCGTAACGGCGGGGAAACGTTCGGGGTCGATCACGCGTTCGAGGATGTCCCAATCGCCGTCGGATTCCGGGTTGCCGGGGTCGATTTCGGCGACGAGGCGGGCCCGTCCGATCACGAACAGCGTCAGGTTCACCACCAGCTGCAATTTGATCGGTTCCGGCACCCGGGTCTGCCCGAGCGCCGACAGGCCCGCCTCCAGCCATGCCACGTTGTTGGGCCCCAGGGGCGGTGCGCTCATTCGCACGCTGAGCCAACCCACGTGCTTGACAATCAGCCGGTACTCCGCCCACGCCCATTCATGTAGCGCCGCCCGCCACGGGGTGCCGGGCGCGGTCTCCGGAGGCGTTCCCAGTACCCGGTCCAGCGCGATCTCCACCAGCGTGGACTTGCTGTCGACATAGCGATACAGCGACATCGCGGTGAAGCCGAGGCGCTCGGCGACCTTGTTCATCGACAGTGCGGCGAACCCCTCCTCGTCGGCGAGTTCGATCGCGGTGTCCACGATCTGTTCCAGGCTCAGCCCGCGCCGGGGTCCGCGGGTTCCGGCCGGCGCCAACCCCCACATGAGCTCGATCGATCTCGGTAGCGGCCGTTCGGTATCCGCCGCGGCCGCCGGCCCTTCGGGGGCGGCCGGGGCCGGTCCGTTGTCCGCTGAGCTCGCCATCGATCTGGATTCCTTCCGTCGGTTTCCGCAACCAGGCTCGCGGTGGCCGGCAGTCCGGCCGGACAGCGGCCGGCCCCTGGCGCCCTCTCTTCCTATACCACCGTGTTCCCCGCCGTCCTTGCGCCCCGCTTCAAACTGTGTACTCTCTAATCAGAATATATGCCATATACAGTTTATGGCACATGCAGTTATTCGAACGGAGTCCATCATGACCGCCCCACCTGCCATTTCCCTCGCCGGACTCGGCAAATCCTTCGGTGACCACCAGGTCCTCGCCGGTATCGACCTCGATATCGCGCCCGGATCGGTGTTCTCCCTGCTCGGCCCCAACGGCGCCGGGAAAACCACCGTGGTGCGCATCCTGGCAACCCTGACCGGCCCGGACAACGGCACCGCCCGGGTCGCCGGATACGACGTAGCGCACGAACCGGATCGAGTCCGGGCTTCCATCGGGGTAACCGGCCAGTACGCCGCACTGGACAAAGTCCTCACCGGTACCGAGAACCTGCACATGGTCGGCCGGCTGCTGCATCTGGGCCGGTCCGAGACACGCCGGCGCACCACCGAGCTACTGGAACGCTTCGACCTGGTCGAGCCGGCCGGCCGGCCGTCCGGCACCTACTCCGGCGGTATGCGCCGCCGGCTCGATCTCGCCATGAGCCTGATGGGACGCCCGGAGGTGGTGTTCCTCGACGAACCCACCACCGGCCTCGATCCGCGCAGCCGGCGGGAACTGTGGCAGGTGATCCGGGAACTGGTCGGCGACGGTGTGACCGTTTTCCTCACCACCCAGTACCTGGAGGAAGCCGATCAGCTCGCCGACCGGATCGCGGTCCTGCACGGCGGCCGGATCGTCGCCGACGGGACCCCCGCCGAGCTCAAACAACTCACGCCGGGCGGCCATATCCTGTTCCACTTCGCCGACCGGGCGAACCTGGCCGCCGCGGCGCGCACGACCGGCTTCCCCGAAACCGATCCGGACGAACTCACCCTGCAGGTGCCGTCCGACGGGCAGGTCGCCCATCTCAAACATCTCCTGGACGAGTTCGCCGCGCTCGATATCAGCGTCGAACGGCTCAGCGTGCACACCCCGGATCTCGACGATGTCTTCTTCGCACTGACCAGCCGACCGGCCCAGGCCGTACCGGCCGCATAGCGGCCCGCGCGCATCCCTGCTCACAGAAAGCCACTCACGTGACCACCCTCACCCACGCCGCACAGGACGCGGCAACCATGACGGCCCGCAACCTCCGGCATACGCTGCGCAGCCCCGACGCACTGATCAGCACCCTCGCGCTGCCGATCATGATCCTGCTCATGTTCGTCTACGTCTTCGGCGGGGCCATGGACGTCGGCGGGGCCTTCGTCGATTACGTGGTGCCCGGGATCGTCCTGATGTGCGCCTGTTTCGGCGCCTCGACCACGGCGATCAGTGTTTCCGTCGATATCGCGGAAGGTATCGTCGACCGGTTCCGCACCATGGCGATCAGCCGATCGTCATTCCTCACCGGGCACATCACCGAAAGCCTGCTGCGCAATATCCTGGCCACCGCGGTGGTCGTGATCGTCGCGCTGGCCATCGGTTTCCGGCCGACCGCCGATCCGCTGCGCTGGCTCGCCGCCGCAGCACTGCTGGCACTGGTAGTGGTGGCGCTCTCGTGGATGTCCGCGTGTTTCGGTTTGCTCGCCAGCAGTCCCGAGGCCGCCAACGGGTTCACCATCTTCGCGATGTTCATCCCCTATGTCAGCAGCGCCTTCGTACCGCCGGAGACCATGCCGGACTGGCTGCGCGGTTTCGCCGAACACCAGCCGGTGACACCGGTGATCGAAACCCTGCGCGGTTTGCTGGTCGGAACCCCCATCGGCGACAGCGCGATACTGGCCACCGCGTGGTGGGGCACCATCGCCGTGGTGTGCTACGGCACCGCCCTGGTGCTCTTCCATCGCAAGACCCGCAGCTGACCCGGCCCCTCCCCCTCCCCGATCCGGCGGCCGCGGCACCCGACGGCGGTGTTGCGCGCCCCGGATCGGCGCCGCAACGCGCAGTGAGACATGACAGACTCGCCGTCACATTCCGTACTCTCCCACCACCACCTTCGACCTACCGCTAGCCTGGGACATGTGAACGTACGTACGGAGGCCACAGTGAAACGGCGTCCGGACCCTGCGCTGGAATTGGAACTGCAGGACGACCCGCAGGAACTCATGCCGCGGCGGCGTCCAACCCAGGAACGTAGTAAGCGGAAGTTCGACGCGCTGCTACAGGCGTCCCGGGAGCTTTTGGTCGAAGTGGGTTTCGAATCGTTCACCTGTGAAGAAGTCGCGGCCCGCGCGGAAGTCCCGATCGGCACCCTCTACCAGTTCTTCGCCAACAAATACGTCATCGTCTGCGAACTGAACCGGCAGGACCTGGTCGCGGTATCGCAGGAGCTGGCCGATTTCCACGGCGAGATCCCGTCGCTGGACTGGTTGCGGCATATGAACCAGTTCGTCGACCATCTGGCGAGCCTGTGGATGACCGACCCGTCCCGCCGTGAAGTCTGGCTGGCCATGCAGTCCACCCCGTCCACGCGGGCCACCGGCGCGATCCACGAAAAGGAATTCGCCGAGGTCGTCTCGCAGATGTTGCGCCCGCTCACCCCTCGCACACCACGGGCCCGGCGCACCATGATGGCCGAGGTGCTCGTGCACGTGGTCTATTCGATGATGAACTTCTCCGTACAGGACGAACAGAGCCACACCGACGCTGTCGCCGAACTCAAACGACTGATGGTCGCCTATCTCCTGGTCGCGGAAAAAGAATCCCGCACCGCCAGCCAGCGCTGAAACACTTAGAAGTTCGAACAGCCGATATATGGGACCACTTCCCAACCGACCCATGCCGTGCGCCGCCCGCGTCCGCGCAGAGAGTCGATGCGCAGTCGCGCCTGGGCCAGTCTGGCAGGTTCGTTTGCGGCGGCCGGGGCGGCCATGCAAGTCATCCGCATTGCGCTGCCGGCCCCCACGGCAGCCCGGCACACGATACTTCCAGGTATCCCCGCGGAAGATCTTCGACATGTCGTTACAGTGCGTTCCACTGCCAGGGTTTCGGGATACGACCACGTAGGCAGGCGATGCGGTGGGCGGTCTCGGATCGTGCAGTGAGGCTGTGCTTCGACAGACTGATCGCGAAGGCGGCCCAGCGGAGTACTTGGATATCGGCGTAGACGCGGAATTCCGGTGTGGTCGTCATGTCGTGCCCGCCGTAGGCGGTGACGAAGGCGTAGTAGTCGTCGTTACCGAGGCGGTTGAAATCGGCGTGGTCGACGGCGAGTTGGATGAGGTCCCATTCGGGCCGGCCGAGGGACACTTTTTCGAGATCGAGGAATGTCGGTGCGCCGGAGCGGGGAACGACCAGGTTGCCTTGCCAGGCGTCGCCGTGGATCACCGAGGTTCGGGTCACCGGTGGGAGCTGTTCGTAGCGTTGCCGGAGTGCGGTGTAGTGCTGGGTCAGCCATTGCCGGTCGCTGTCGTCGAGGGTGGTGGCTGTGGCGATCCGGTCTTCGAGTCCGGTGAACGGCTGGTACTCCGGCAGTTCGAAGGTGGCCGGTGGGGTGAGGGTGTGCAGGCGGGCGAGGGCTGCGCCGAGTTCGGCGGGGGTCGCAGGGCGGTGGTCGGCGATGAGCTGCCACCAGGTGACGGGGTGGTCGTCGATGACGATTGGCTGCGGCAGTGTTTCCACGGTGTGGACGGCGGGGATGCCGGAGTGGTTGAGCCAATGGGATATGCGTACCTCGCGGTGGGCGGTGTCGGCGCTGCCGGGTTTCCCGATGCGGGCGATAATTCCGCCGTCGAATTCGAAGATGGCGTGGGCTCCGGTGCGGAGCGAGGTTGCGGTGGATGCGGCGAGACCGGCACGGGTGGCAGCCTGTTCGAGGATATCGGCTGTCGAGGCCGGGGTCATGAGATCACCTCGGGGTCCGGGTGGCGGCGGTGGTGTCGCGGAGTTCGGCGACTTCGCTGATTCCGCGGTGTGGTGTAGCGGCGGATCGGGGTGTCGTCAAGGCATCGGGACAGCTTGTGGATCTCCCTGTTCTCAGGGTGCAAGCTCACCGTGCTCGAGATAGATGGGGAGGTTATGGGCAAATGCGGTGTATGCCTGCCGCAGCCGTCGGCCGAGCCTTGGAATGACATAGTCGTCAACCTTGTTGATCGGAACCCATTCCCACTTGTCGAGTTCGGCTTTCTGCAATGCGATGTCTCGCTCGTCGCCGAGTTCGCCGCAATAGAACATATAGAGAACCTTGTCCCCCTCCCCAGGACTGGGTGCCCAGTCGTGAACAAGCAACCGTTGCGGTGCGCGGTCGATTCCGAGCTCTTCACGGACCTCGCGACGACAAGCTTCCCCCGGGGCCTCACCTGGCTCCAGGTAGCCCCCCGGTATATCCCAACCGTTGCCATATGTCTTGTGCACAAGCAGCACTTCATCGTTACGTACGAAAACCGCGCCGGCTGCCATGCGCGCTCGTGCGAACTGGTCATCGTCTGTCATCGGTTCACCTCGAGATCCGCATACGCTGGGCAAGGGCCTGCAGTACAAACGGTGGGCTGCCCTGAACGGTGCGCATCCAGGTCAGGACGAGTTGCCTATTGAGGTAGTGATGTCGAATCTGCTCTGGAGCCACCCGTTCGGCGTCGAGTACCGCATCGATCGAGTCCTGCCGCCGTCCTGCCAGGTTGAATGCACGGGCAAGCTCGAGCTGGTGCCTGATTCGGCGTTCGATCGGAAGTTCGGAAGTGTCCAGTGTGGGGCCGAGTTGAAGCGCGACCTGAATGTCTCCCAGTTCCATGGCGGTATTCACTCGGTGGATCGCAACGTTGGTCGGACCGAAGGCAGTCCACAAATGGTTCCGGTCCCCGCCCAAGCGCTCTGCCGTCCGATCGGCTTCTGACAAGAAGCCGCGGACTGCATCTCGGCGGTTGCTGCGCGCTGCCGCCATCGATCCGACGAGAAGCAACGTTCCGTACACGGACAGTACATCGGCCACGCCGACACCCAGAAACGGCTGCAAGTAGGCCGCCCCGGATTCAACAAGGTCGACAGCCGTTTGCACACGGCCCGTCGACATTACAGTGAAGGCGACCGACCCCATGAGTGATGCGAGAATCGCAGGATCATCCGCGCGGTTGGCAGCGATCAAAGCCCCCCGAGCCGCTCGCTGCACGAGTGCAGGAATTACTCCGACGGCAGGGCAGTCATGTCCCGCTGCCCGGTGGACGGGCAGCGGGCCGGTCGTTGTTCTGTCGGCGAGGGCGCTCAGTTCTCCGGGGACCGGCCCTCGATGAGATCGGCCAGCTCACCCGGATCCTCCAGCACCACCATGGCGGCTGCGGTGTCCCCGTCGTGGGTGAGCGACAGGTGCACCCGGACCCGCGGCAGGAATTCCGCGGCCAGGCCGTGCAGTTTGATGCTCGGCCGGCCCCAGGCGTCGTTCACCACTTCGATCAGCGGGTACGGGTTGTCCCCGATCTGCGGGCGGCGGGCGAAGCGGGAGGATGCCCAGGCTTTCAGCACAGCCTCCTTCGCCGCCCACCGCGCCGCGTAACTGCGGGCCGGGTCGGTGGCCTTGCTCTGGCAGTAACGCCGCTCACCGGCGGTGAAACTCTCCCGGAGCATGGTGGTTCCGGCCCGTTCCAATTGTTCGGTGAACTCGGAGATGGTTACCAAGTCCAAGCCGATTCCGAGGATGGTCACAGTGGCGCAGCCTACGGTGTACCGGTCGCGGCGGCATCGGTATCGCCGCCGACGAATCGGCCGGTCTCGCAGCCGGCGCCGTCGACCTGGTAGATCCCGTCACCGAGCCGAGCGGTCTCGGACAGCAGCATCTCGGCTTCCAGGCCGCGGACCTGCGCCGCCGGGGTGCCATCGCCACCGAACCGCCGGTCGGCCGGCCGCTCGTATAGTGCGGCCCCGCCGCACATCGCCTCGACGATGCGCTGCCGGCCGGCCAGCTGCCGTTCCTGCGCCCGGCGCTGGTACTCGTCGCGCCGGGCCGGTTCGATCGCCTGGACGAACGCCTGCGGATGCACCACCGCGAGCAGACCGGAGACGTGCCCGAAGCCGAGCGAGGTCACCAGGCCGGCCTTGAGCGGGAACCGGTCACCGAACCGCAGCGCCTCGCGCAACCACACCAGATGCGAGTATTCGCGCATCTTGTCGTCCACACAGTCGAGGCTGCGGTTGGGTGGTACCACACCGTTTTCCAGCACCTGGCACAGGCCGATGAGCTGGAAGGCGGCGGCACCGCCCTTCGCATGCCCGGTGAGGCTCTTCTGCGAGACCACGAACAGCGGGGCGCCGTCGGAGCGGCCGATCGCCGCGGCCAGCCGCTCGTGCAGTTCGGATTCGTTCGGATCGTTGGCCGCGGTGGATGTGTCGTGCTTGGAGACCACCGCGATATCGTCCGGCCCGACTCCGAGTTTGCGCAGTTCCGCGGCGAAGCGGGATTCCCGCCCGCCCCGGCCCGCACCGAGCGCGCCGAGTCCGGGTGCCGGGATGGAGGTGTGCACGCCGTCGGCGAAGGACTGCGCGTAGGCCACCACACCGAGCACCGGCAGGCCCATTTCGAGCGCGATATCGCCGCGGGCCAGCAGCACGGTGCCGCCGCCCTGCGATTCCACGAACCCGCCGCGGCGCCGGTCGTTGGCGCGGGAGAAGTAGCGGTCGCTGATTCCCTTGGCGCTCATGGCCGCCGAGTCCGCGGTCGCGGACATATCGCCGAAGCCGACGATGCCCTCGATACCGAGATCGTCGAAACCACCGGCCACAACCACCTCGGCCTTGCCGAGCTTGATCTTGTCGACGCCCTCCTCGACCGACACCGCGGCCGTGGCGCACGCAGCCACCGGATGCACCATGGCGCCGTAGCTGCCCACATAGGACTGCACCACATGCGCCAGGGCCACGTTCGGCAGGGCTTCCTGCAGGATATCGTTCGGCCGCGATTCGCCGAGCAGATTGTCGACGTAGAGCGAGCGCATCGAGGACATACCGCCCATACCGGTGCCCTGGGTGTTGGCCACCAGGCTGGGATGCACCCAGCCCATCAGTTCGGACGGATCGAATCCGGACCCGACGAACGCATCGACCGTGCAGGCGATATTCCACAGCGCGACCCGGTCGATCGAGGACGCCATATCGGCGGAGATACCCCACACCGTGGGATCCCAGCCGGTCGGGATCTGGCCGCCGACGGTGCGCGAGAGTTTCGCGCGCCGCGGCACCCGGATCTCGGTGCCTGCCTTACGGGTCACCGTCCAGTCACCGGATTCGGCGATCGGGGTGATCACCGTATGCTCCGGCGCGGCCGCGTGGAATGCCCGCGCCTCGGCTTCGCTGCCGACGGTGAACGACAGGTCCTGATCGAGGAACACCGAGGTCATCAGCGGGCTGCTGTTGTCGACCATCGCAGCGTCGTCTTCGTACCGCCGGATCCCGCAGCGCTCGACGACCGCGTCGTGATAACGCTCGGCCAGTTCGGCTTCCGGGACATAATCACCGGATTCGCTGTCGTACCAGCCGGGTTTCGGGTCGTTCTCCCAGGTCACCATGCCGGTGGTCCAGGCCAGCTCCAGGACGCCGGCCGCCGACAGCTCGTCGGAGACCTCCATCTCGAAGCGGGTGCGGGCGGAACCGTAGGGGCCGAGCTCGCCGGCGCCGACGATCACGACCATATCGGTGAGCTCGGCAGTCACCGTGCCCCATTCGGGAACCGGCAGGGCCGAGGTCGAGGTCGGTGGGGCCGGCAGTGCGAGGATTCGCACGGCATCCGATTCCTCGGTCACCTCGCCCGCCTCGGCTTCCGCGGCCTCCTGTGCCTGCCGGGCGAGTTCGGGTAGATCGAGCTTCGCCTCGGCCAGCCCGCCGGTGAGGTCGATCTGCTGCGGACCCGATTCGGTCACCGAACGCGCCCGCGTGGTGGCCCATTTCAGCAGTTCATCGGCAATCTCGCCGGTCGACCAGGTCTGCACACCGGCCTTCTCCACGGCCTCGACCATCGGGTCGTTATGGCCCATCAGCCCGGTACCGCGGACCCACCCGATCAGCGCGTGCACCAGGGTGACCCGCGCCGCCCACGTCTTCTCGGCCCGCCATTTGGCGACCACGGCATCGAGCGCGGCCTTGGCCTCGCCGTAGGCACCGTCGCCGCCGAACAGGCCGCGGTTGGGCGAACCGGGCAGCACCACATGCAGTTTCGCGTCGACGTCGTGATCGGCGCCCAGCTTGGACAGCCCGCCGATCAGCCGCTCGACCGACCACAGCAGGACCCGCATCTCCATCTCGGCGCGCGCGCCGGCGTCGGAGAGGTCACCGGCCACCCGCGGCGCCGCGAACGGCAGCAACAGCGTCGGCGTGAACGCGTCCTTGGTCTTGACCTTCGCGCCACCGGCATTGTCGACCTGTTCGGTACCGATCCAGTCGATCAGCGCGTCGATATCGGTGTAGGAGGCCATATTCGCCGGAACCACCCACAGGGCGGCGCCCTGGCGGGCGTTCGCGCGGTAGAGGTCGCGGTAGAAAGCGAGCCGGTCGTCATCGAGGCGGGAGGTCGTGACGATCACGGTCGCGCCGCCGCCGAGCAGGCGCCCGGCCACCGCGGCGGCGATGGATCCCTTACTGGCGCCGGTGACCACGGCGATCTCGCCGGTCCACTCGCCGGCGTCGCCCTCCTCACGGGCCGCGGTGGCGATCCGCTCGTAGTGGCCGGCCAGCACCGAACGGGCCTCGTGCACGGCCCGCTGCCGCCACCAGTCGGCTTGCGCGGCAACGGCTTCGCCTGCGCCGAGGAAGCCGTCGACCGGCCGCTGCGCGGTTTCCGCGTCCTCCCCCAGCCACAACCGGGCCAGGTCTTCACGCGCCGTGGCCCACCGGTCGTCGATGAGCAGCGCCTTGCGGGCGTCGAAGGCCGGGGCGACCAGTCGCGGCCAGTCCGAGCCCAGTTCCGCCGAGACCAGATCGACCAGGCCGTCGTCGGTGGTTTCCACCGCGGAGACCTGCCCGTTCAGGCCGAGCTGCTCCAGGACCAGGCGCGCGGCCGAGGCCAGCACACCGTCCTTGCCGGTGATCTGTTCGGTGAACTCGCCGAGCGCGGCGGCGTCCACGGTGCCGCCGGCGGATCCACCGGCCGCGGGCAGCGCCACCGAGACCCCGCGGCGCGCCGCTACGGCTTGGACGGCGGCATCGACGGCGGCGTCCACGGACGCGCCGTCGGTGAGCGCCCCGGAAACGAGGCCACCCAGGTCTCCACCACGCACGCTGGCGCCTTCGCGGGTGCCCAGGGAAACCTCGGCGGTGATATGGCTGGCCCAGCCGTCACCGAGCTCCCAGACCTTCTTCACCCGTTCGGCGATCGCGGCCGGACGTTTCCCGGACGGTCCGAACACCTTGCGGAGGTGATCGTTGACGGCATCGCTGAGCACCGAGCCGAACGGCTTGTAGGTGCGGGCGAGCCGTTCCACGGTCGCGGAGAGGGCACCCATATCGGCGTCCGCGGCCCCGTCGATCGCGCCGAGCGACAGCTCGGAGCCCAGGTCGACCAGCAGCTGGTTGCGTCGTGAGGACACACCGTCGCACAGGCCCTCGATGGTGTCGACGGGCCCGATCTGGTCGAGGCGGAGCTTGGTCCACAGCGCGATCAGCACCCTGGTCGCATCCGCCGCGGTGAAGGCGATATCGTCCGGCCGCGGTCCACCGGTGGCCGCCGGAGCGGCAGGCGCGGCGGCCGGGGCAGCGGCCGCGGCGGGTGCCTCGGCGACCTCCTCGACCGGGTCTTCCGCGGGCGCCGGATCGGTATCGGTCGAGTACACGACCGCCGCCTCACGTTCGATATTGAGGACTTCCACAGTGGCGGTGGTGAAATCGGGCAGTTTCAGCGTCTGGCTCGCCAGGTTGGCCACCGTTGGGGTGGCACCCAGGCCGACCTCCACGAACCGCTCCACGCCGAGTTCACCGAACAGCAGATCCTGGGTTTCGATCCACCGCACCGGGCTGGCGAACTGCCAGGCCAGCAGTTCGATCAGTACCACGCGGCACAGTTCGCTCGGCCGCTGCGACCAGGAGTCGAAGTCCGCGAGCACAGCGACCAGCGGCTCCGACGGCACCAGATCGGCGATCTCGGCGATGAACTCGCGCTCCAGCGAGAACGGACGCGGCACGAGGTTCGGGATATACCGCCCGACCAGCACCTCCGGATGCAGTTCGGCCGGCAGCAACTGCTCGAGTTTGCCACGGAATTCCGGTACACCCTTGCGCAGCACGGTCGAATGGAACGGCACATCGATACCGGGAACCAGGATGAACGCGCGCTTACCGCCGAATTCTTCGCGGCGACGCTCGATCTCGGCCTCCAGGGCATCCAGACCGGCCACGGTGCCCGCGATGGCGTACTGCGAACCGCGCAGGTTCAGGTTCACCACCTCGAGGAATTCGCCGGCCGCCTCGCCGACACCGGTAACGAAACCGATCACCTCGTCGTCGGGAAGCCCGATCTGCGAGGGACGGATGGCCGCCATCCGGTAGTCGCTTCGCCCCTGCTCGTCCCGCGGCACCAGCTCGTGCATGGCCGAACCGCGCTGGAACACGACCTCGAGTACGGCTTCCAGTGGCAGCACTCCCGCGACCGCGGCGAGCGCGTTGTATTCACCGACCGAATGCCCGGCCAGCAGCGAACCCTCCACGAAGGCACCGGCTTCGCGGAGCTCCGCGACCTGCGCGACACCGAGGGTGGCCATCGCGACCTGGGTGAACTGGGTCAGGTGCAGCACACCGTCCGGGTGCCGATGTTCGACACCGCGCGCCTTCAGATAGGTCGGGTTGTCGCGAACTACCGCGAGAATGGAGAAGCCGAGCGCTTCCCGGGTGTGCTTGTCCGCGCGATCCCAGATCGCCTTGGCGGCCTTGGACCGGGTCCGGGCGTCCAGGCCCATCCCCTTGCGCTGAATGCCCTGGCCGGGGAACGCGTAGACGGTCTCGGGTGCAGCGGTGCGGCCGGTCCCGGTCATCACCAGATCCCCGCCGGCCCGGCAGGACACCTCGATGATCTCGGCGCCGCCGTCGACGGCGACCCGCTCGACCCGCACATCGATCTCGGCACCCGGTCGCACCATCCCGAGGAACCGGGTGGTCCAGGCGGTGAGTGTGCGCGCCGGCACCGAAGCCTGCGGATCCACCGCCGACACCGCGTGCTGGGCGGCGGCCGACAGCCACATACCGTGCACGATCGGGCTGCCCAGACCGGCCAGTTTCGCGGCCGCGTCACTGGTGTGGATCGGGTTGTGATCACCGGAGACCGCGGCGAACGCGGCCATACTGCGCGGAGCGACCATGGTCACGTCCCGGCGCCGGCGCCGCGGGGTCTCCCCGGCCTCGGCGCTCACGGTGCCCGCGGCCCGCGGCGGATCGGTCAGCTCACCCGCACCGCTACGGCCGCGGATGGCGAAACGTTCGGTGAGCCGGGCCAGCGGCACCACGTCCAGGCCCTGGTCACGCATCTCGCCGACGCTGACATTCACCTCGACCACGCGGCCGAGATCGGTATCGACCACGGTTCCGGAACCGGCGCGCACCACGAGAATGCTGGTGGCATCGGGGAGTTCGCGCAGCAGTTCGACCTGATGGTCCAGATGCACCAGGTCCAGCATGCCTTCGATCACGCTGGCATCGGATTCGGTACGGGACGCGCCCAGTACCGCGAACACCGCCGGCCAGCACGCACCGACCAGAACGTCGGGCACGGTGCGGCCCAGGGTGCTCAGGTTCGCCGGCAACCCGCCTCCGGTGACTCCGGCGTGGTCGGCGATCAGGTCCGGTGTCCAGGCCAGGTTGACGTGCGCGGTATTGCCCTTCACCTCGGGCAGCGTCTGCCCGGCGGCGACGGCCAGCAGGGCCGACATGGCGGCGTCGGCGTCGGTTTCGGACACCAGCGGCGTCCCGCCGTTGTACACCGATACCGGCACGGTGATCCGGATCCGGACACTGTGGCCGGCGGCGAGCGGAACGGACAGTTCCACATACGAATGTTCGGCCTCGGGTCCCTCGGTTTCCACGAGCGTGGCACCGGTCGGCGGATGCACCGCGCCCTTCTCGTCCACGGTCCACTCGTGCAGATCGCCCAGCCGGTGCACCGGGTTCACCGTCGTCCGGCCCGACCAGCTCATATCGGGCGTCGCGAGCACCACATCGATCGGCCCGCCGGTCACCGCGGCGACCCGGCGCGCATCGACGGCCGCCGGGACGACACCGTCCCGTACCAGCGCGTAGGCGGTGTCCTGCTCGAACCGGTCCAGCAGTTCGCCGACCGGCTCATCGACCCGGGTGATCCCGGCAACCGCGACGGTGCCCGGAATAACGCACACCTGATCGGCCGAATACCGCGGATCATGGGCCTGCCACAGCGAATCCGAACGCCACCAGCGCCGCACATCCTGGTCCACCACCGGCACGAAGTTCACCGGTTTACCGGGCGTCTTGCACAGCGCGATGAAGAACGGCACATCGGCCGGGTGCAGCAGTGTCTGCCGGGCCGCCGGATACTTCTCCGCCAGCCGCGCCGACGCGGCGGCCGGGTTCTCCAGATCCTCGTCACGGAACAGGGAATCGACCTCGCCGCGATCGGCCGGCGCGAGCCGGGCCTCGGCCCGCCGCAGCATCTCCGCGAACCGGTCGCGCCAGCTGATATCCAGCCACACCGAGCGGGTGGAGGCGGAGATCGCGTCCCCGAGATCACTTCCGCAATCGAAATCCGCGCGGCATCCTTGGCCGACCGCGAGCTCGACGTACCGCTCGAGCCAGGCGAGGTAGGTCATGGCCGGCACATCGCCGAAATACGGTTTCGCGGTCGCGTCCAGGGCGGCGATGATCTCCACGCGCCGCTGCGCCACCGCGTCCGCGTCACCGGCGACCTCGTCGAGCAACCGGCCGGTCCGCGACGCGGCATTGTCGATCTCGTGGATATCGGCGCCGAGCTGGCTGCGCCCCGAAGCCATACCGCCACTGGCGGTTCCGGCCCCGACCCAATCCGGGGTCCCGGGGGTGTCCACCAGCAGTTGCTTCACATCGGGCGCGGTGGTCGCCTCGAGAGTCGCCATGGCCGCGGTCCCCACCAGCACACCGTCCAGCGGCATCGCCGGATAGCCGTGTGCCGCCGACCAGGCGCCGGTCAGGTACTCGGTGGCACGCTCCGGGGTTCCGATACCACCGCCGACGCAGACCACGATGTTCTGGTGGGCGCGCAGTTCGGCGTAGGTCCCGAGCAGGAGGTCGTCGAGGTCCTCCCAGGAGTGGTGCCCGCCTGCCTTACCACCCTCGATATGCACGATCACCGGGTAGTCGGGCACCTCGCCGGCGATCCGCAGCACCGAACGGATCTGCGCGACGGTGCCCGGCTTGAACGCGACGTGGCTGATACCCACCTCGGTCAGTTCTTCGATCAGCGCGACGGCTTCCTCGAGCTCCGGGATACCGGCGGTCACGATCACACCGTCGAACGGAGCGCCCGCCGCGCGTGCCTTCTGAACCAGCCGCTTACCGCCCAGCTGCAGTTTCCACAGGTACGGGTCCAGGAACAGCGAGTTGAACTGCACCTGCCGGCCCGGGTGCAGCAGTTCCTTCAGTTCTTCGACGCGGTCGGCGAAGATCTGCTCGGTCACCTGACCGCCACCGGCCAGTTCGGCCCAGTGCCCGGCATTGGCGGCCGCCGCGACGATCTTCGCGTCCACGGTGGTCGGGGTCATACCGGCCAGCAGAATCGGCGAACGTCCGGTGAGCCGGGTGAACGCCGTCTCCACCACGATCCTGCCGTTCGGCAGCCGAACCGGCTTCGGCGCGAAGGCCGTCCACGGCTGCGCCACCTCCGGCGTCGCGCCCGGGGTGAGCAGGTTGCGCTGCCCGGCGCGGGTCGCGACCGCGACCATGCCCACACCACTGCCCTTGAGCGAACTACCGCTGACCCGCGACAGCAGATCGCCGGGCCCGAGGTCCAGAATCCACTCCGCGCCGGCGTCCACCATCTCGTCGACGGTCTCGACCCAGTCGACCGGTTCCACCAGGATGTCGCGTGCCATCTGCCCGGCCAGTTCGGTATCGAGCCCGCACTGCCCGGCCCAGCCGGCGACCAGATCGACGGTGTCGCCCAGCGCCGGATGGTGGAACGCCACATCCACGTGCAGATCCTCGAACACCGGCGCGAACACCGCGCCCCCGCGCTGTTTCGTGGCCCGCTCGCGGTCCTGTTCGGCGTTCAACTGCTCGCACCGCTGCCGCACCCGTTGCAGCGCTTCCGGGGTACCGGAGAGCACCACCCGGCGCCGCCCGTTACGGATCGACAGCACCGCCGCGGACAGCGGGTCGACCCCGGCGAACACGTCGTCGAGCACGGCCTGCAGCGCGTCGGGGTCGATATTGGATACCGCCACCATCGAGGAGCGCTCACCCACCGGCATCAGCCCGCGCCGGCGCGCGACCAGTCCCGCCGCCGCACCGACGAGCTGGGCGATGGCGAGCATCTCCGCGTCGCGCTGCCCGCAGGTCTTGACCGCGGTCGCGGCCAGCAGCCCCTGCGAATGGCCCACGATGGAGACCGGTGCGAACTCCGCTGGGTCCAGGCCCTGTAACCGGAGGGCGCGCAGCGCGGCGAGCTGGGTCAGCAGGACACCCGGCATGGATACCGCCGCCGAACGCAGTACCCGCTCCGACGGCGCGTCCGAAGCCTCGGTCTCGTCGTCGGCGAGGTCGTCCTCCAGCATCCAGGCCACCGGGTCGAATCCGACCGGGCGCACCGTGAGCAGCTGATCGGCGACCGGCGCCAGCAGCGTGGCGGCCTCGTTGACCAGAGCGGTCAGGTCGGGCTCCAGCGCTGCGTCGCGGGCGATTTCGGACAGTTCGCCCAGCCAGCTCGCCCCTTGCCCACCAAAGGCCAGGGCGTAGGGAGTGCCGGCACGCAATTGGTCCAGCAGCGGCGTGCGATTCGTCTCGGAGACAGTCCGGCCTGCGGTCGCGCTCGCCCGATATCCGGAACCGGACGCGGTGCTCTCGTTAATCGTCAAGACGCTTCGACTTTCTCTCGTGGCGACAGGTCTGCGGAGACTTCCCCGGCTCCCCGACCGTGCGCGGAAACCCACGCTCGACGGCCTGATATCAGCGAGGATTCCACAAAATCATGAGGGAACCCTCACGTTTGTCGGCCCGCGCGCCACTTACCCACCGGTATTAATGCACACCCGTACCAGAACACCCCCGAACATGACTCTCCCTCATATTTGAACCCGCAGGTGAGGGCGCGTCCTTACCGCAGCGAAACATGAGCACCCCTCATATTGGCAGTTACTCAATCGTTATAATTGCAGGTGGGGTTACCGGTCAGTACGAAACCCGCCCCGCGTCTTCGCGATCTCGCTCCCGCCCGGTAGAGTTTGGACGGTCGTACCATCACGCGCGAGTGGCGGAATTGGCAGACGCGCCAGATTTAGGTTCTGGTGTCCACGGACGTGGGGGTTCAAGTCCCCCCTCGCGCACAAATACCCAGCAAATTTGCTGGGTTTGCGTGCCGTGTGTTCGAGCGCACTCGAACACACGAAGGGACCAGGCAATATGCCTACTGACCTGCGGAAATTTCTGGCAGATTCGCCAACCATACCCGCCATCAGCTCCTCGGCGCCGCGATTCGGCAGCCACCGCCAGGAGGTTCGATGATCCCGGCACTCATCCCCCCACAGGCACCGCTGGACCAACTGGTCCACGGTTCCGCACCCGTCGCCCCAGCGCATCGTGTAGCCGACGGCGATGTCGTCTACGGCATCTGCACGGTGGGCGAAGCAGGCCGGATCCTCGACCATCACCTCTTCGCTGCTCTCGGCTGGGCCCCGGGCACACGCCTGCATATAGACGTCACCGACGATGCACTGCTCGTCGGGCAGCTCCTGGACGGGCCGGTCCACGTCACCCCTGGCGGCTTCTTCCGGGTTCCGTTCCGCCAGCGACGCCGTGTCCACTTGTTCGTCGGCGACCGGGTACTGCTGATCGGCCGCCGCAGCAGCGGACGCCTTCTCGTGCATCCTCCCGCGACGTTGGAGAACCTGCTCGGTGCCCGCATCGAACTCCTGGGCAGGTGACCCGATGACATCAACCCACCAGTCCACAACTCCCCCGGCCGACACCCTCGCTGCGGCCAGGCTGTTGCTCACCCAGATGGGTCTCTCCCCCGCGGATCTGCTCACGCCTACCGTTGCGGCACCTACCTTCGCCGAGATCGTCCCTGCGGTGCGCGCAACCCTGCGCCCCGGCACCCGCCGCACCTACGGCACACACCTCGACAGACTCGAACAGTGCTGGGGTGATCGCCGACTCGACCAAGTGACCAAACCCGACTTCGACCAGCTGGCCGAATCTGTCCGCACGACCGTACGGGTCAACCGGGCCTCCCGCGGCGGCGCCAGCGCGGTCGAACACTTCATCTCCACCGTCCGCTGCGTCTACCGCCACGCCGAGGAGAAAGGCTGGATCCGTCCCGCCGACAACCCCGCACGCACCCTCACTCGCCCCACCCGCCGCAAATCACACCGCTACGCAATCCCTACCCACCAACTCGCCGATATCTGCCGTATCGCCGCCACGACCGGCAACGACCAAGAACTCGACTCGTTGCTGCTGCGGCTGCATATCGAAACCGCCTGCCGCCGCAGCGGCGCGCTGGGACTGCGCCCCCACGACCTCGACACCACCCAATGCCTGATCTACCTCCGCGAGAAGGACGGAACCGACCGCTGGCAACCGGTCTCCCCCACCCTGATGGCCCATCTCACCGCCCACGCCCAGAACCGCCACAGCCCGCAATCGGAGCAACTACTGCGTTACCGCAACGGCAAACCGATCACGCACCGCCGCTACGACCACCTCTGGAACCGCATCGGCGAACACCTGCCCTGGGTCCTCACCCAGGGAGTCAGCACCCACTGGCTCCGCCACACCACCCTCACCTGGGTCGAACGCACGTTCAGCTACGCGATCGCCAAGGAATACGCCGGACACTCCAGCAAAAAGGCAGGCACTACCGCCACCTATGTCAAGGCCAACCTTCATGAAGTCGCTGCCGCCTTGTCCGTCTTGACGAACGAACCACACCCCCTGATACATGCAGAAGAGAGCTCGCAGCCGAATAGAGCGACATCGAATCGCAGGAGCCTGCCCTGACCGAGCCGGATCCGCCACTTTCCGGCGGAAAGAACGAAAAGCGCTGATGTACAGCAGTTTTCACCAGAATGTATTGAGCGCCTCGGCCGACGACATATAGCGTCGGGCCCGGCAGATCTAATGCGCCCCGGCCGGTGGGCTAACACCGGGCCGGGGCAGACACGGAGAGAGGACCTCCGCCATGCAAAGTGTAATCATCTCGGTCGGAGCCGAGGTGGAAGTCGAAGCACCCTACAACCCACGCTTCCATGATGCGGCCGACGAACTCGGTGGAACGCTCACGCCGGACTCAGACGTGTGGCGGTTCGCCCGCAGCGACGAGGACCATGTCCGCCGGCTGTGCAGTGAGATCTTCGGCCACGACACCTCAGCGACGCCTACACGTGTCCAGCCACGCGAGGTTACCGAACTACCGGAAGCGGAGACGGTCAGCGCTCACCAACGACGGGCGAATTTGCTCGACCGGCTCAATTCCCTCCTCGACGAGGTGGCCGATGTACATACTGCCCTGCAGGGCCTGACCAAGCACACCTGATCGAGAAAATCGCTCCGTTGCCCGATATGGCGAGCACTTGCTCGCCATATCGGGCGACGAAGCATCGTGAGCGGCTCGGCGAAAGCTCAGGACGTCCAGGACATGCACCGCCGCGCGTTGCCCGTCCTTCTGGACTGTCGTCACGGTTGCATCGCGTCACCGGGGGTTATTGCAATCCCGCCGACGCCGGTGTTGCACGATAGGGAGCCATGGAAGCCGCTGACAGCAACGCTGTGCACGACACCCCCGAGGGAACCCTGGTGAGCATCGGTTACGAGGGGAAAACCGTCGATGATCTCGTTGCTCAACTGCTCGACGAGGACGTCCGTGTCCTCGTCGACGTGCGCCTCACCCCGCTCAGCCGTAAACCCGGATTGTCGAAGACCAAGCTGTCGGAGGCCCTCGCCGCAGCGGGCATCGGCTATGTCCATCACCGAGCGCTCGGCAATCCGAAAGACAATCGTGCCGGCTTCCGCGCAGGTGATCCGGCCTCCCGCACCCGGTATAGGAAGGTCCTCGACAGCGCTGCGGCGCATGACGCGCTGGCCCACGTCTGTGAACTTCTCGACGACGGCGCGGTGGCGCTGCTCTGCTTCGAGCACAACCACGCCGAGTGTCACCGGAACATCGTCGTGCACCGACTTCTCGAGGCTCGACCGAACGCGGCCGTAGTCCACATCTAGTCAGAACAAGGTGTTCTCGATCTTCGGACGCCAGACACCGAGGACGGAGAAGGCGCGGCGACGACGATTCTGGTTACCGACGTAGAAGTGCACATCGTTGTCCGCCGACAGCATCTCGTCGCGCCATTTCTTCAGCATGGCTTCCCTGGCGCCGGTATCCCCGTAGTCGCGCAACCATTTTCTGCCGCTCTGCCCGGCCTCCCAGTCGAGAACCTTTTGCTTGTGTCCGGGGCACTTCGGGCTTTCGCAGCGGTATTTGTACCGGACCGCGAACGGCGCGGGCTGAAGAGGCTCGAGCGAGCTGCCGAACAAGTCCGGCGCCGAGGCTCTGTCGATCTTCGCCTGCTCGGCCGGGGTCCACGAGTCGCCATCGACGACCGCAGTCTCGATATCGACAGGTTTGATCAGCCCCAGCGACGGTGATGGGATACCCATACCGCCCACCGGATTCCGGTCGAGGAGTTCACACATCGTGGTCCCGCCGACAAGGCTGCCGAGGTTCATACGCCGCCGCTGCCAATTCCTGCTCGTGTCCAGCAGCTCAACGCGCACCAACTCGTCCTGACGCGGCCGGAAAGACTCCGGCCGGTTGTCTTTCACCTGGTGATACGTACCATTCACTCGAATGATCTCGTACTTCCTGAACTGACTGTCGAAGTCCGCGTTGCGGAACTTCACCGGGTACAGGCGGATCCACTCCGGACGGCCTCGATCGAGTCGAACGCCGGCGACACATACCGTCTCGCCGTAGCTGTCGCTCGGATTGGGATAGGTCTTGACGGTGACCATGACAGCCGCCGTCTCCTCCCCAGGCCGCGGCGGCCTCATACCTGGGGAATCGGCACCGTCTACCCGGCCACTTCCTCCCATACAACCAGGAAAACACACAGTGCATCAGCACCGAGGCAAATCGACAACAGTTGTCGCCCAGGGTGTCTCACGATTGCACCGTCGGTGACAGTCGTAACCGACAATGGCGAGGCAACCAGCTTCGAGGTGTTCTCCAACGACTGCGGAACGACGACCAGGGGCTGGGAATCGTGGTGTCCGCCGGTCCGATCGCCCGGGTTGGCCAAAATGCGCAGGATCATCTCCGCAACCGGGGCTATGCGTAGTCGTCGTCGGCCTGGCCATCGAGCCATGCAACCGCGGCAGCGAATCGCACGCATGCCGCACCGTGGCCGCCGTGCAGCCGACGGACGAAATCCGCCTCCTCGTAGCAGGCGAATGACGGCTCCCCCTCCGCGCAATCTGCATGCCAGGACCGCCACCGATCACGATCGGCGATTCCGGCACGCACACGGTACGGCACCGTGTTCATCGGTTCGCGAGCTTTGCCTTGTCCCAGCCGGCGCGGTCACTCCATGCCTGTAGGTAGTCGGGGGCGAACATCGGGGCGTCCGGAAGTTCGGGGATATCGAAGGCGGCGGCAAGGAGGATCTGGTTGGCGGTGACAATGACGCGGTTGTGTCGCAGTTCGTCGTGGATCTCCTCTGCCAGGTCCGGGGCCTGCTGGCGGTGGGCGTTGTACCAACCGCTGTGCCGGTCGAGGTAGGTGAGCGCGACCACCGCCGCACATGCTCGGGCCACGGTCGCGGCGGTCGGGTCGGTAGCCTCCTCCGCGACGATCAGGGCAGCAGTTGCCATGAGCCTGGCACCGGTGGTGCGGGCGAGGTCGGCCCTGATCGAGTCAATGCCCAGCGCGGTGCCGTCGGGTTCGTAGTTTTCGCCGGCCTGATCGATTCCTGTGGCGGTGTAGAGGTCGGTGGCCAGGATCGTCTCGCGGGTGATGATCATGTCGAGCCACCACGGTCGCACGGTCGGGGTTCCGGGCAGGATCAGCGTCGACAGGGCTTGGTGGGTGCGTCCGGCGGATTTCTCCAGGACTTGGTTGTCGCCTTCGGCGGTTGTGGAGCCGCGAGCGTTGGCGTTCCAGTCGGGGTAGTAGTTGCAGCGTAGCTGCCCCTGGGCACCCCCACGCGCGCTACACGTGCGCAGCGCTTTCTCCGCGATCGTGGTCAGGACCGGTTTGACCACCGTCATCCACAGCGGCAATCGCTCCTGCTGGCCGGGGTCCGTGGACAGGTCGCGGACCAGCCGGCCCAGCACGCTGCCCGCGTAGGCGTGTGCGGCGGAGGTGACGAGGTCGCGTTGCAGGACGTCACTGTGACCGTGAGGCCGCTGCTTGCTGTAGTTGACCAGTCCGGCGACTCCCGCGCGGGCGGCGGCGATATTGGCGGTGGCCAGATCGAGACGGCCACCGACGAGTGGGCTGATGGAGCGATGGCAGCGCCACCGCGCATCGGCTTCATCGCAGCGGAACTCGCCGTCGTCGGTGATCGTGGCCCACTCCCCGCCGAGGAACCCCTCGCGAGGGACGAACAGCCGGTCGGCCAGGGCCCAGCCATGGTCCATCGCGGCGCCGAGTTTGCTGGACATCTCGCCCACCTCGACACCGTCGGCCAACCCTTCTTCGACCGTGCGCAGGCGGGACAGGAACAGGAACACGCCCTCGTCGCGGCCCTCGAAAATCAGGCGCGCACTGAACACCACGATCTTCGGGACAGTGTTGTCGGCGATATTCGGCGGGCCTTTCACCGACCCGATCGTGGGGCTGGACAGCCAGAATCCGTCCGCGTCGCGATCCCAGACCGCCTGCATCTGCTGGTCGGCACCGTTGGTGCCGCCGAGCTCGGTCAGGGCCAGGACACCGACGGCTGCGCCGGTGTCGAGGTCGGCGAGGCACTGCTGCTGGTAGGGGGCGCCGGTGCCGTGGGTCGCGATCGCGCCGATCGCGAGGTCGAAATGCCCGGTCCACACCGTCAGCAAGTGCGGGGCGGCGACCGCGGCCCAGTCGCCCAGCGCACCCCGCAGGTGGGTATCGGCAGTGATCTCGCGTGCAGGGACACCGACCTCGGACAGCACGCTGCGCAGCAGGTCCGGGGCGATTCCGGCTTCCAGCGCGTAGGGCAGGTGATCCTGGGGGACGTCGCCGAGCCGCATGATCAGCTCGCGCGCTTTACGGTAGGTCGCCAGGTACGGGCCGTAGATCGAGTCGCGCAGAGCGGCCACGGTGGGGTCGTCGCCCTGGTATCCGATGGGGCTGATCTGGTCGAGTGTTGTTGTCATGGTGCACAACTCATTTCGGTAGTGCTCAATCGAGCGGATCATTCGAACTGGTGCCGAGGTACAGGCGGACGTGCGGCTACGGGATGAGCAAAGGCTCTGCTGGTGGGAACGCGACCGGCAGCGCGGTGAGTGAACGGTGGAAGGGCCCCGGGCGCCAGGTGAGTTGCTCGCGCGGGATGGCCAGCTGCATATCGGGCAACGCGTCGAAGAGTTGGCCGATGGCCGCGCCGACTATCAGGTCCGAGGATCGGCGGGTCATCTCCGGGCAGCGGTGCCGACCGGCTCCGTGGCCCAAGTGCCAGCCGTTGCCGCCGCCGTAATCCCAGTCGCTGTCGTTGGTCCGGCGAATTGTGGGATCGTTGTTGCAGGCGGCCATGCTGATCAGCACGGGCTGGTGCGCGGGCAGCCATATACCGTCGAGCAGGGTGCGGGCCCGGGGATAGCGGGGGGCGTAGTTCGCCATCGGCGGGTCGGTGGTCAGGTTTTCGACCATCGCGTCCTCGACCGGTGGGGCGAAGCCTGCCTCGTTGTGGCGGTAGCGGTCGTTGGTGAGCATCAGCAGGGTCGTGTTGGCGGCGTGGTTACGCGGCACCTCGATACCTGCGGTCAGCAGCGTCACCAGCTGGTGCAGTTTCTCCTCGTGCGCCAGGTCGGTGGCGGTGTGCACGAGATTGGCCGTGACATCGGTGTGCGCCGGGCACCCGTTTTTCGAGGCCATGAGCGCGCCGAGCGCACTGCCCAGCATCGCCTCGACATCGACGGTGGCGTCGGTGTCGAACATCGCCGCGGTCGCGGTCAGGACATCGCCGAGCAACTCGGGCGGGCAGCCCATGATGTCGCTGGTCAGGACGGACGTGAAGAGAGGCGAGAAGTACTGACTGACCAGGTCCGCGCTCGCGTCCCGGCAGAAGCTGTTGATCAGCGAGATCGCTGTGCGTTCGGCGGCCGCGCGCACGTAGTGCAGGTCGACCACCGTCAATCCGCGATTCAGCGCTTTCCGGTATCGGCCGTGCTCGTCGCCGGCCGCGCGGAGCGTGTTGGGGCGCCATTCCATCATCGGCCGCAACCGATGCCGGGTCGGCAGCGTCTTCTGCCACGTCCGCGGGTCGGCCGGGAACCGGTCATCGTCGTTGAGGACCCGTTTCGCCGTGTCGTAGCCGATGACCAGAGTTGCCGGCACGTCCTCGGCCAGCAGCACCGGCACCATCGGTCTGGCACCGGCACGCATCCGCTGGTAGACCGCGTGAGGGTCTTGGGCGAACGCCTGGTCGTACATGCGGTAGCGGGGCCCGAAACTCTCGATCGAGGGATACGACTGAGAGGCGGTGATTTGCGGTGCACTGGTGTGCAGCGAATGGGATTGCACGGGATGGTCCTTACGAAAGGTGCAGCGGCGGCGCGGGGAGGAACGTCGCGGGAAGCGCGGAAAGCGCACGCAGGAACGGGGTCGGAAACCAACTGAGCTGCTCGGCGGGAATCGCCAGCTTCATCACCGGCAGCGCATCAAGCAGCTGTTCGAGTCCGGTAGTGGCGATGAGCAGCGCGAGAACACTGGACGGGCATTGATGTGCGCCCGCGCCCCACGCCAGATGCGCGCGGTTACCGTGGCGTTCGGCGGCCTGAATGGCCGGATCCGCGTTGGCCGCTCGAATGCCGATGACCACCGGTTGATGCGCAGGCAGCCACACTCCGTCCAGCCGTGGCGCGGTCGGATACCGCACGCATCCGTTCGCCACCGGCGGGTCGAGGAACAACGTCTCCTCGACCGCTTCGCGGGCCCCGAGCGCCCCGCCGAGGACATCACCGGTAAAGCGGTCGTCGGTGAGGAACAGCCGCAACGTATTCACCAGCAACGACACGGTCGGCTCAGCCCCGGAGAGGTAGAACTCCGCCAACTGGTGTACGACCTCGTCGTCGGTCAAGCCGGCCGGATGCTGCATAAGCCATGTCGCTATGTCCTCGGCCGGTGCGGCCTTCTTCTGACGCACCACCTCGGCCAGCACCGCCGTGGCCAGGTCGTATCCCTGCACTGCGACCTGGGCATCATCTGCGGTCAGGTGCTCGGTCACTGCCTGATACAGCTGCGCATTCGCGTCCTCGGGCACCCCGGCGATCTGGCCCAGCGCCGTGTACACCAGCGGCACACCGTATTCGGAGCGCAGATCAGCCTGCCCGCGGTCACAAAACAGGTTGATCAGGCCGACCGCGACGCGTTCCACCTGGGCCTGCACCATGTGCAGGTTCACCCCGCTCAGAACATCGACGACCACGCGCCGGTACCGGTCATGATCGGCGCCAGAGCTGCGTGCCGCGGTCGGCCGCCACTCCAAGCCCGGACGCACCGGACATTCACCTGGCACACCTTTCTGCCAGACCCGCGGGTCGGCGGAGTAGAACTCATCGCGCAGGACCTCCAATGCCTTGCCGTAGCCCGTCACCAACGTGACCGGCACATCATCGGCCAGCGTGACCGGGACCAACGGTCCGAACTGCTTCCGCGTCTGCTGGTAGAAGCGGTCCGGATCGGCAGCGAACGCCGCACCCCATAGCGGCACCGCCCGGCCGTCCGGCGCCATCGGCGAGCCCTGCGCAGTCCCCGATTCTCCGGATGGGGTCTGTGCTGGACGGGCAAGAGACCTCTTCACAAACACTCCAAGGGATACATAGAAATCGAATGCACGTGTCCCCCTGCGGTACACGTGGCGCCGCCGTCGTCGGGAGGGCTGGAATGCTGTGGTGTTCGACGTTCGGCTGAGGCAGATTCAGGCTGGCAGAGCACAGGATTCGCGAACATGAGCCGCTGCCCTAGACTTGTCCTACTCTCGTGTTCGACCGAGTTTCGACGGACAGTCTCGATGGCGACCGATAAGGGGGATGAACGGGGCCTATGGCGTCAGTGGTGGCCCGCTGGACGGGATACGAAGCCCGCGCCTTGCGTGAGGCCACAAGGATGAGCGTTCGCGAGTTCGCTGCTCACCTGGGTGTGAACGATGCAGCGGTCTCCAACTGGGAACGGCGCGGAATCGAAGCCAAGCTACGGTATGAGACTCAGCAGATTCTCGATACTGAACTCGCCCGATCTGGCCCGGACGTAGTAGCCAGGTTCGAGTTCATCCTTCAGCACGAAGCGGAAGACACTCCCCTTGGAACAGGACCGATTCCGAATCAGTCAGCGACCAGCGGGCCTGACTTCGGACTCCGGTCCAGGCGGCGAACGGCGGCTCTCCTCGATACAGCGACGCCGGTCCTCATGGAGGTACCGTATCGGGTCGATGATGCAGCAGTCGGGAGGTTTCGCCAGTTCCTCGCCTCAACGGCAAGGGTATTCGTCATCGCGGGCGGTGTGGGTAGCGGAAAGACCTGCCTCTCTCAACACTTGGTCCGCGAATGCCGGGAAACGGTGGATTTCCAACTTCACCTTTGCCAGACGTGGGTTCTGCCCACTACGGATCTGGCTACCGAAGTTCTGCGGTATTCCTCGTTATCGAGCGGTGATGATGCGTTACTCACTCTGGAGCGTGTCGTAGGCGCGCTCGCATCTCCGTGCGTTGTTGTTATCGATGGCATTTCGTCGGAGGAGCATCTTTCCTTCGTCGGTCGGCAAGTCGATGGCATATTGCGCCAAACAGACTCCCATCACCTTCGGTTTGTCCTCGTCGTCCGGACACCGCCCGAGCTCGACCTCTCCCCTTTTCCGATCCTGGCGGCCTCTACATTCAGACAGATCAGTGCGTCACCAACGGCTTCGTACACACTTGCACCCTGGACGATGACCGAGACACGCGAATGGTGGGACGGCACGCGCCGCAACAGCCAAATACCGTTCTCGCGCCTACCGGGGCCGCTGCAATCCCTGGCATCTATCCCGCTGTATTCGCAGTTGCTTCACAGCGCCGGAGAACCCCTCCAGGAGGGAATTCGCAATGGTCCGGCGAATGGGTTTCGCCTTGTCGACCATTGCGTGCGGACTATTCTCGGCCGCAACGCCCAACCCATCGAGCCAACCATCGAGAGCCTCATACAGGTAGCCCGTGCACTGGATCCGAACGCGATTCCGCCGTCTCTGACCACCCCTTCACAGAAGACCAATTACCGCGCCGAGCCCCCGCAGCCGACTCCTCTTTTCGTGGAGCGGGCCTCCGACGGAGGTGCGCGTTTCGCCCACGACATCTTCCGTGCTTACTTCCTTGCTACCTGGATTTCGGACCGGTTAGCAGAGACCGGGAGGTCTGCCGCGACCGTCATCGCATTCAACGAACTGGCCGTTCGCGCATCGCAGTCCGCCGCGGCGCGCAATGTGTTCGATTTTGTGGTGTGTGCACTCGATTCCCGCGCGCACCACCTCATCGAGGTGATCGCCTTGGCGCCATCGATCACGATGGACGTAGCGCTCCCGATGTTGCTCGAAACCATGGCAACCAACGGCGTACTGGCAGAAGATGCTATTCGTTCCTCCGCCCACCGCTGTACACAGTCGCAGGCACTGACCAAAGCGGTGCTGGCCACACCGAACCTCCCGGAAATCCTCGGCGATCAGCACGCGCCCTGGGTGGTCGAACAACTACGCACTCACGGCTCGCAGCTCTGGCCTTCCATCGCCAAACATGTCGAGGATGCCCTTAATGTAGAGATCAGCACTCGAATCGTCAGCTGCATCGACCTCGACAGCCCTGCTGAAGCGGCCTTCCTCGCCCGCTACTTCGACCTGTTCACGAATGCGGGCCACGACCCATTCGATCTACTGCAGCAACTCGTTCGTAATCTCGACTGGCGTGTACGCGCGGCCCTCGCCGAATCATTGCCAGGACGCGGCACGCTCAGCCCTCCACAGGTGAACTCCCTCATCGAGCAACTCGCAGGTGATTACGACTACAAAGTGCGAGCAGGCCTCGCCAGGGCGATCAGCGCCCTCGACACCGCCGCTTGCCAGCGTGTCCTTCGGTTAATGCTCACCGACAACAACTGGCATGTGCGCGAGCAAGCACTCCAGTCGATCACCGCGGCGCGACAGAACCCGGTGCCTGATCCAGCGTTCACGGACCAAGTCCTCGCCATCATCTCCACTGATAAGAGCTGGCTCAGACCCCCCGTGCACGTAGCGAAGCTCATCACCCGAATACATATGCTCAGCGGCACAACCACTCGGGATCTACAAGTCCGGGAAAACACCGGTCTGATCGGGCTTCTCAAAGAAGTTCGGTCCGGCTGGATCACATTGCCACCCGAACGTGAGCAAGCCCTGGTCCGCTGTGGTCAGGAGTCCTCTCATTGGCTCGTGGCGCGCGAAGCCGAAGCGGTCCGACGGCGACATGAGTCCGGAACACCCAGCATCCAGGAGTGGTATCGACGGCGCCGCGGCAGGCGCTCGCTCCAGGTGGCCCTCGATGTTCATTCGCTCGACCGGGCAACCGAGATAGCCTACGTGGCCGTCGAGGCCGACGTAGATTTTATCGAGGTCGGTGACCCGCTGATCAAACGGGAGGGCATCGCGGCAATCGAAGCGATCAAGCAGTGCGCGCCGGACACCGCCGTCGTAGCTGAGATGATGTCCGCAGACTGGGGCCGGGACCAGGTCGAACTCGCCGCTGAAGCCGGCGCTGATGTCATCCTCTTGATCGGTCCTGCATCGATGGCCAGTGTTTCTACCGCGGTCGCAGCAGCCCGGCGCCTCGGTGTTGCACTCACCCTCGATGCCACACCCGAGCACGCCACGCCCGCCTGGCTGCGCGATATGGAACGCACCGGCATCGACGGTTTCGTAGTCACCACCAATATCGACCTCGGTGTCGGCAGCAATCACCCCCTGGCCACCGCCGCCGCGGTCCGCAGATACAGCCAACTGCCCGTCGCGGTCTCCGGCGGCTTCAGCCCCGGCGACGACGCACTGAGTAGTGACGAATGGGACATAGCCATAATCGGTCGCAGCATTGCCGACGCCGTAGCACCGGCCGATACTGCCGGCCAGCTGGCCACCCTTGCCCGTAAGATCCGCGCCAAGGAGCATTCGTGATCATCACGCCGCTGCAGCCAGAACACATCGGCGAAGTCCGACAGCTCATGCAGCTCGGGGAGCCCTACATCAGCGCGCGCACCCTGTCGGACTACTGGCTGTATGCGACGCTGTTTTCCACCACCTGCCCCGTGGCAGTCGACGAGGAGAACACACTCGCCGGCGCAGTCATCGCCTTCCGAAGCCAGGACGAACCCGCCGACGTGTACGTACAGGACGTAATGGTTCATCCGCACTACCGCCGCCGCAACATCGCACGAACGCTTCTCGGCGCAGTGCGATCGCGAGCTGCGGGATGGGGTTGCACGCGACTGTACTTGACGTCTGAACCCGAAAACCGCGCAGCACACTCCAGTTGGATCGCACTAGGGTTCGAGAACCTCGAGGGCGACAGGGAGATCGATGGGGTCTCCGTCACCAACGACTTCAAAGGCCCAGGCCGAGATCGAGCTGTCTACGCGCTTTCCCTGGAATAGGCTCTCCCGTATCCGATTCGCCTCGTTGGCCCCTGCATTGACACCGGCCGCTCATCCTTGTTCAGGAATCGCACGCCAGGGCCTGGCGACCGACTGCAATCCATGAAGCGGGCCAACGCCAGGTCAGGCGACGCTGCCGCGTAACACCGCTACGCAGAACTACAGCAGAACTAGGACAGGACCGCGGTGTCTACTTTCGGTCTCACCAACGACGCTGGTCACGAGTACGCGACTCCTCGTCGCCGACGGCCGAGCGTCGTGACCTGCTGACCATTTCCGGCACCGACCTCACCCGAGGCGAGGAGGTCCATTCGAGTGAGAGGTGAGCCCGTAATGCTCACACCGGAAACAGATTCCCAGTTCGCTGAAACGTGCCGAGAGGAAGGAATCAACCCGGCCGAAGCCGCCCGCTCGGTAGCCAACGGCACGATGGTCTTTCTCCGGTCCGAAGCCAGCAAGCATATGGAGAACTTCAAACCCCTCCTTGTCGGCACCGGCACCAGGCCCAAGATCAGCGGCCTGATCGGGCTGGGGCCGCGTGACACCGATCGGCACGCCATCGTCGACACGATGAGCGTCATCCTCGCCGCACGCCCCGATGCCGTCATGGACCTCACGACCAACCCGGAGGGTGTCGCTCTACGCACCGACCTCAAAGAGATCATGGGCGTTCCACTCGGGGCTTGCCTGACCTATGACCTGTTCACCGACCCCCGCCGGCGCATGAGCCGTGCGGAATTCCTCGAACGATTCGAGGCAGGATTGGCAACCGGGGTCGACTACGTGCTTGTCCATATGGGTATCACCCCGGCGATATCCGAGGCGATGAAGAAATCGACCCGAATCGTGCCCACCACCTCGCGCGGCGGCGGACTGATCGACCGCTACATGCGGATACAGCACTGCGACAACCCCTTGATCGAGCACCTCGACGGCATCATCGAGATCTGCCGACGCCGCGAGGTCGTACTCGACCTCGGCGACATCTTCCGGTCTGCCTGTACTGCGGACGCCGCCAACGATGAACTGAAGTGGATGGAGCTGCGGCTGCTGGCCCAGCTACGCGCCGAGATACTGCGCGGCGGCGTGCAGGTGCTGTGTGAAAGCGGTGGGCACATCCCACTCCATCTGATCCCCGAGCTCATCCCCGCCTACAAGGAGGCCCTGGGCGGTGCGCCGCTCTGGCTGGCCGGGCCCATGGTGATCGACAATGCCGTCACGCTCGACCAAGTCGTCAATACCCTCGGTATCCTCGCCGCCGGCCAGTGGGGCGGGGACATGTTCGCCTCCATCACCCATAACGAGCATTACGCGATGCCGACCGCACCTGATACCGCCGAAGCCATCCGGTTCGCACGGGTCGCGATCACTGCATTGGAGTTGGCTCGCGGAAAGGAGTCCGAGACCACCAGGCAGCGCGCGATGGGGCAGTCCCGGCGCCGCAATTCCTGGGCCGAACAGGCCGAGCTCGCGCTGTACCCGGACCTGGCAGACCAGGCGTTCATCCGCGAAGGACTCAAAGACGGCGCACCGTGCACGATCTGCGGCAAGTACTGCCCACTCGTCATCGTCCACAAAGACGACGAGAAGCCGGTCACAGCCTCGGCAGTACAGCCCTTGCCCGTAATCGACCGCGAGGACTGATCATGCCGGCCACCGGTATACAGCACAGCATTGTGCGGCGCCTCCCCGATTCCGCCGAACTCGACGATGTGGCGACCGACATCGCGGACCGCCTCCTATCGATCGGCCGCCGCGTACCACCGGCCGACTGGCTGATCGTCGGTGGTTCCCTCGCCCGCGGCGAGCCGACGTTCGTGCGGCACAAGCAGCAGCACGTGCTGGTCTCCGATATCGATTTCCTGTACGTCCACTCCGGACAGCGGCCATCGATGCCGGTAGCGGAGCTGGTCGAGATGGCCGAACAATACTTTTCGACTGTCGATCTCATGGTTCTTCCGCTGTCCGGCTACCGCCGCGTCCAAACCTCGCTCGGCTACGACTTCAAGAACCTCGGTATAGCACTCACCGACACCGGTCTCCCAGGCCATACCCCTGTCGAGCTGGATGCCCGCGACGCCTACGAGATCCTGCTCTACTACACGCAAGCATATTTCTGGTGCGGGCTACACGGCCCGTGGCTCAACGGCGAAAACACTGCGCAGCACCATCTCGTGACCAACCGGCTGTGCATGAAGATCCTGCGCGCCACCGCGATGCTGGACGGCGCCTACGCGCACCACGACTTCGACCGTATGCCGCGGCCGATCGCGGACCGGATGCGCGCGGAACTGCGCTGGCGCCGTGACCCGTCGCAGCCTCCTATGGACGCGGGCCGATTCTGGACCTATCTCGCCGAGGCACTGACGCGTTTCGATACCGAATTCGGGCAACGGCGAGCTGATGCGGTCAACTACAGCCGGTACGCGACGACAAGCAGCGGGCGGATCGTCGCCCGTCACCACCAGGCGGCCCATCAGTTGGCGCGGGCAATGGCTGACGCATGGCTCGTCACAGGCGACCCGCGGGCATTGGCTACGGTGAAGCACCGTGCGTGGGCGGAATACACCGGCTGGGACGGCACCCACATACAGCCCAGCCCGGAAGACTACTTCCGCCGCCACAAGCAGGACATTCACGACCATCTATTGGCGATGAAAGTGCAGGTTGTATGAAACTGCTGGTCACCGGAGGTGCGGGCTATGTCGGCGCCACCGTCGCTCGCATGGCACGCGACGCCGGCCACCAGGTCGTCATCGTCGACGACCTCTCCCGCAACGACGATCGCCAGGTCCCCTCCGGCGTGGTCTTCGCGCGGCTACGCGTCCACGACATCGCCGATGTCCTCACCGCTGAGGCCGGTTTCGACGCGGTCCTGCACTTCGCCGGCCTCATCGCCGCCGGCGAATCCATGGCACATCCGGAATGGCACTGGGACAACAACACCCGTGCCTCGCTAGCCCTCCTCGACGCCATGCGCGCCGCCGAGGTCGGCAAACTGGTGTTCTCCTCCACCGCCGCCGTCTACGGCGAACCGACCGAACTGCCCCTCACCGAAACCTCACCCACCAACCCGGTCAACACCTACGGCGACACCAAACTCGCCGTCGACCGCGCCATCGCGTCCTACACCCGCACAGGCGCCCTCGGCGCGACCTCGCTGCGCTACTTCAACGTCGCCGGCGCCCACGCCTGCGACGACGGCATCATGATCGGCGAGCGACACGACCCCGAAACCCACCTCATCCCCCTCGCCCTGGACGCCGCACTCGGCCACCGCGACAAGCTCTCCTTGTTCGGCGACGACTACCCCACCGCCGACGGCACCTGCGTCCGCGACTACATCCACATCACCGATCTCGCCCGCGCCCATCTGCTGGCACTCGACGCGATTGAGCCGGGCGAACACAATATCTACAATCTCGGCAACGGTATCGGCTTCTCCAACCTCCAAGTCGTACAGGCCGTACGCGAAGTCACCGGAGCACAATTCGACGTCGAGAACGCCCCACGGCGGCCCGGAGACCCCGCCACCCTGTACGCATCCTCGGACTTGGCGCACAGCGAACTCGGATGGAAACCGGAGAAACCCGACATCGCCGACATCGTCGCCGACGCCTGGGCATTCCACCGCACCCACCGGTAACCGAACCAACAGGACACCGATGACCACCCCCTCGCTGGACACCGAATACGCAGACCTCACGCCGCTACAGGTCCGCATCGCCACCCACCAGCACCACTCCGAATACCCCGACGACCCCGTCGCCGAAGTCCTCGCAGCCCTCGGCCTAACCGGCACCGAGGACCTCGCCGATATCGGCTGCGGCGACGCACGTTTCCTCGCACACCTACGCGAAACGGGCCACACCGGTCGTCTCGTCGGCGTGGATGCCTCACTCACCATGGTCGCCGCCGCGGCGGCGGTAGCCGGTGTCACCGCGCTCCACGGCGAGGCCAGAAATCTACCGCTACGGGACGGCGAGGTCGACGTTTGCACCGCCCGGCACATGCTCTACCACGTCGCGGACCCACTCGTCGCACTCTCGGAGTTCCGGCGGATCACCCGACCCGGTGGAACGATCGCTGTAACCGTCAACCACGCCCGAACCTGCCATCGCACACACCAACTCGTCGCGGCGCACGCAAGCAGTTACGGACTCACTCCTCCGGACGGAATGATCAACCACACCGTAACCAGCGACACCTTGCCCGACATGATGCAGGACATCTTCGGCAACACGACGATCGAAACCCACGACAACGCGCTGGTTTTCGACCGACCCGGACCGCTGATCGCCTTTGCCGAGGCGCTGTTCACCTTCTGCGGCATCGCACCCGACTCGCCACACCGCGTTCAGATCCTCGCCGACATCACCAGCGAGATCGAACAGTGGTTCATGACCCATCCGGACCAACTGTGGCGCGACTCCAAGGGTTATTCCATTGCCACCGCAACTATCACCGGGTGACTGGGAACGAGATGCGCCTCGTGAGCCACTACATCCTTGCGAACCAGCTCACGGGCGGCGGAATTCGCCATCGGCCACACCTTTGCCGAAGGCTTCCCATTCATCAGCGGTGTAGCGCAGCGTGACAATCCTCGAGGCGGTGTCGGCGGCGGCCAGCTCGGCGGAACCATCCGCGTTCACACTGACCTCGGCGGTGCCAACTGTGCCGGGCCGGCTGCTGAGTGCGAGATCGAGAAAAGCGGTCCAGCAGGCGGTCGGGATCGCGATTGTCGGCTGGGTGTCGGGCGCGTCGGCGTAGTCGCTGTTCTGTTTGCTGTCTCGGATGAGCACGCAGTCACCAAGGAACTTGACCTCGACGCACGAGGGGCCGTCGTTGGAGTACGACGACTTGAAGAAATCACCGTTGTTGCTGGTGACGGGCCTATCTGTGCTCATACTGATCAGGCTATCCTATCTGCCACTTGCTGGATCAGGGCCGCGGAGTCCTCTGGGCTCAGCGCCAGGTCGAGTTGGCGGTCGAACAGGATCCGCAGTTCGCGGACTCGGGATGCGTCGTCGATGATTCCCCGGGTGGCGACCGATTCGTGCCATGCCAGGGACGGCAGCATGGGGCTGGCGAAGTGGATGATGTGGAACGGCGATCCCGACAGGATCGGGCGCCTGGGAGCGGTGAAGGGGACGATTCTGACCTCGATCGTGTCGCGTCGTGCCATCTCGTTGAGGTGACGCAACTGGCCGGCCACCACCTCAGGACTACCGGTGAGCTGGTGAAGTGCCGCCTCATGAATCAGCGCGGTCAGCTCCAGTGGGTCTTCGCCGGCTAATCGTTCTTGTCGTTTCATCCGGGCGTCGATGTACAGGTCCGCGTCGACCGGGCGAATTCGGGCGATATCGGAGTCCATGATCGCGCGGGCGTAGTCCACGGTCTGTAGCAGACCCGGGACTATCAACCCTTCATAACTCTGAATGGCCTTCGCGCCATGTTCGAGGCCGAACAATCTGAGGGTCTCGGTGTCGAAGAGGGCGGAGTAATCCATCCACCAGCCGCGCTCGCGGGCATCGGCACGGAGGGCTTCGAGTAGTTGCCGTTCCTCATTGTCCGCAGCGGCGATGCCGAACAGTTTCAGGAGCGCGTGGAAGTTGTCGTCGGTCAGGGCGCGCCGGTCGCTCATGAGCTGGTGCCAGTGATTGGTGGTGATACCCAGCGCCTTGGCGGCGGTCTTGACGTCGATCTGCTGCGCGGTCTTCCACTGGTTGATCCGAAGCAGCAACTCCCAACGGGCGACCGTCGGTGACTTCACGCGTCAGCTCCTTCCCTGGGGTCGAAGCGATCCTACCCCTCGCCTGAAATACCGGTCTGGCAGTTGTGCTGACAACTTGTCAGAGCTACCGTCAGACATGACATCGGCCACTACATCCGACTAGTTCGGATCACATGTGTCAGACAGGGAGAAGTCATGCCGATACAAGTCATCGACCGGACACTGATGGTCAGCGACCGGTGCGGGCATCAAGCAAGAAGCGTCGGAGACCAGCAGTGGGTAGTCAGTTTCCTGCCGGGCCGCACGCTCTCGACCGAACAAGCCACCGCGGCCATGCAGATCGCGGAATCCGTCGCCGACAACCTCGTGCTGGCCAGGTACCTGGGCTTGACCGTTCTCGAAGCCTGCGGCCTGGCGGCCCAAGAGCCCCCACCCGGCGAAGTAACCGCAGTCGCCACACGACGCACATTTCGTCGGTTCGGTGACGGGGCAGGGCGGTGGTCTGCATGAGAAACCATCGGGCGCTGACTGATCGGCAGGCTTCGATTGCTCTCGTCATCATGTTCAGCGCAGGAGCAGCCAGGGGACGGAGAGTAGCGAAGCAGGCGCGGCGGGCGTCGCGATCTCACATGTTGCGCTCTGTCGATACCGGCGGCCGTCACCGGCTGGAGGCGTAATGTTCGAGCAGTGCCACAGCGCGCATGAGGTTGCCCATGTATATCGTGCGATGGGATTCGACGCGTCACTGATCTTCCACCGAGTCGCGTTGATCGCATCCAACTCACTCGGAGCGGTAGCGATGCCAGCCGCCCTGGGCGCCGACGTACGCCGCGCACTCACCGACGGACCGCGCGCGATCCATGCGCCGATCATCAGCTTCCACCGCCCCGACCGAGAGTGGGTCTACCTGGTCGGCCCCGGTATAGGTCGCAGTCTCGGCCGCGCAACCCGAGATATGTTCGACACTGCCGGAGTACGGATCATGATGTCCGGACAGCGGGTATGGCTCCCGATGAGTGACAGCTTCACCCAATGGTATTGGGTATCGCCGCCCAGTCACGCCAGGGCATTGCCGTCGCGGACCGCGGTACTCACAACCACGCGTCATCTGCTGCACCTGCAGTCGCATTCGTCCGTACGGCGGTGAACCCATGTACACCGTCACCGCGATGAGTGCGACGACCCCGTTCCCATCCTGCGAGGAACTGCTATCCGCCGTACGGGGCCACCGTATCTCCGCCCATCCCCTGACTGGGCTGGCCCGTGAATTCGGCCGGATGCACCGGCGCCAACTTCACCTGGACGAACCTGCGGACCGCCGCCACCGAAACGCTTTGATCCGCAGGGTAGACGAGTGGGTCGCGAACCATCTCCCTCCCCCGCATCCGGCATCGACGCTGCATCCCGAGTCGATGGGAACGGTGATCGACCGCCTCGCTGAAACACAGGTGCTCGCGTTTCACCTGCTCATGACGATCGAGCCTTCTCATCCCAGCGTGCACAAGGCGTGGTACCAGCTCGCCGAACTGCGCGACAACTACACCGACCTGACGACCGCAGTCACACACCGGGCACTCCGCCTGCCTTGCACACCAATCCCATGACCACCGGGGTCGACAACCCACAAAGCAAGGAGCCTCGAAATTTCCATTCCCGGCCTACCTGCATCTGGCCACCGGACCTCCCCATTCCTCGGGACAGCCGACGACCTGGTGATTCTCGATGCCGATATCGGGTGGCGCCCAGGAGGCCTCATAGCATTAGCGATCGCGGCGCGTGTGGTGCCGAATCTGGTCGTGGTCACCGCCGATGAAACTCATGGCCGCCGCGCCCAGCTGGCCCGCCACGCCCTGAACCTGCTCGACCGTACCGACGTCCGGGTCATTGCCGGGTTCGATCTAGGAGGTGAGGACCGATTTCTCCTCGACAACCACCACCGGTCCCCAGCATTCAGTGAGGACTTCCTCGAACGTATCCGCGGTCTCGATCGCATGATCGCCGCCATCGTCGAACTCTGCGAGACCACTCGCCGAATCCGGTGGGTCGGACTCGGCCCGATGTCCAATATCACGGCTGTTGTCTCTCGCCTGCCGGAGATCGCCGACCGCGTGATGGTCACCCAGCTGGGTGGGGCACTCAACCATCACCACGGCAAGACGCCCGTATCGCACAACTTCCGTGTCGATCCCGTCTCCGCCGGGCTGGCGTTGCGCGCACTCCACACGCCGCGTCTGGTGCGAGGCGAGCACACCGACTCCGACGCCACCCAGATCACTCCGGGTTTCCCACTCCTTCCGACGTTCGAACAGCCAACCGCGCCGGGGTGGGCGCAACTGCTGGCGATCCACCTGCGCGCATGGCTTGTCCGTGAACCCCGGACCTGGTTGGGGCATCCCTTGGCTCTCAGCGCCACGCTCGGGCTGCCATTCGTTACGTTTCGCACCGAACGAATCGAAATACACCCTGATGCACGTCTGTCCCGCACACCCCACGGACGGCCGATGCAGGTGTCCAACACGGTCGACTACCCCGCCTTCCTGACCTGGATGCGCGACGCACTGCGCATATGACGCCGCGTCGGCATCCCGTCGCGAAACGAAGGGGAAACGCGTGACCGCCAGGACACCCAATCGAAGTCCCGTCTGCAGCAGCCGATTAGCTACCTACCATGCGGCGCTGCGCCGATACCCGGTGCTAGCCTGACCCCGGGCCGGTCGCCCCCCCTTTGGCTGGTCCGCTCCGCAGCTCATGGCTGCGACGAGCGGCGGCACCGCCGAGTTGCATAACCCCTGATGCGTGGCGGTGCCGCCACTACTTCCCGGCCGGTCCCGGATCGGCTTCCAGTTCGGCCGATCTTTGCCGTGCTTCCCTCGAGAATGCTTACGCCGCCAGATCCCCGGCCTCCTTGCCGATCCAAGCGTCCGTCTCCCAGAATGCAGCCGGTCCCCAGACGGGGTTTCGCGGAAAACGTTGAAGTTCCGATGAACTCACGGCTTGCCGACGCTGGAACACGAGCACGTCCTCGTGAGCGATCAGGTGGACGGGGAGTCCTTCGCGGCGGTTTTTGACGATGAAGTCGCGCTGGAAGAAGCTGCTGCGGGCCACGATCCCGTCCTCGGCGAGCCGGCCCAGAAGTGCGACGCAGCGTTCGACGGGGGTGAGCCCGGCGAGCGTGCCACAGGTGGTGATGTGGGTAGGTAGGTCGACGAGCTCGGCGTGCTGGCGCCAGGGGCGGGCGGTGATGACGACGTGGCCGCCGGGTTTGAGGTAGTCGGCGACGCCGGTGAGGATTTTGGTGAACCCGGACAGCAGTCGGCCGATGCCGACGTTGGCAAGGTTGCCGCGGTCGAGGACGGCACCGTAGCGGTGGTCGTATTTGTGGACGCCTTCGCCGGGTTTGGCCCGGACGTGGCCGTGGGTGGAGTCGCCGTATGGGGGTGAGGTGATCACGAGGTCCACTTGTCCCCGCAGTGCCTCGGGGAGCAGGTCGGGGAGCTTGCGGGCGTCGCCCTGGTAGACGGCGGCGTCCAGATCGTTGCCGGTGGTGCGGGCGAGGTCGATGTTGGTGCGGGCGAGGTCGGCCCAGCGGGTTTCGTATTCGACGCCGACGGCGCGGCGGCCGGTGTGGAGGGCTTCGACGAGGGTGGTGCCGATCCCGCACATCGGGTCCAGGATCAGGTCCCCGGGCCGGCTGTATGCCTCGATGGCGTGGGCGGCAATAGCGGGCAGCATTTTCGCGGGGTGTTTGGTGCTGTCGGGGTGGTAGCGGCCCGTCCGTTGGGTAGCGGGCGCGGCTTGCGCAGTCGCCCACACCGACGCCCCGTTTGCGCTGATGGTGGTGCGGACTGCGGTTCTGGGTTCGCGGATTGCGGTCATCGAACGTGCCTCATTTCGGGATTCGGGCGCGCAGAGCTCCACCCGGAGTCAGAGGGGTGGTTGCACAAGGTGGTGGGTCGCCGCCAGCAAATTCAGGGGCGCAGGAGAACGGTCACGTCGGTGTGGGCGATCCCGTGCAAGGGCGCGCGCTGGGAAGCGTCGACTCTCGGGGCGACGATGGCGCCGTCGGCGATGGGAACGGCGGCGATGTGCTGAAGGAATAGCAGATCGGCAGCTTGACCAGCAGCCACTATGACGCCGGTCGGATCCAACAGAACACCGTCCCGGCTGCGGCTGGCGCGAGTGAACACGGCCAGCACACCGCCCGCGGCCAGGCGGGCTGCTGCCCGCGTGACGATCCGGTCCACGACCGACACTGCGACGTCCTCGGGTGGCAGCAGGCTGGCCAGCACGAGACCGGCCTCGTCGGCTTCGCGCTGGGTGCAAGTGCGGGACGGGCCGCGGCGGTCGCCGAGATGTTCGATCGCGCCGGAACGTGCGAGTCCCTCGATGGGGGTGAGCGCGTCCCGAGCGCCCGAGATCCGGCGCCGGCCGGCTGTGGAAGTTGGTGGGGTCAGCACGAGTACCTGGTCGCCGGGTCGGGAGAATTCTATGACGGCTCGGGTCACTATCACTGTCGGCCAGGGGTCGCGGTGGTTGAGTGGGTCGGGTCCGGTGGCCCAGATGGTGGACGGCACCTCGGCCCTTGATGGGCGGGTGCCCGAGGTCCCGGTGCGACGGCGGCGGGTGGGAGTGTGTTCGGTCATGGGCAGTGCCCTTTTCCTATCCAGTGCGTGGGAGGTTGCACTGGTGGACTCCTTGCGAATTCACCGTTTTTGGACATGGCCCATCGCGAAATTCAGATAGGACGGCGGCGGCAGCATCTGATATCGAGAGTTATCGGCCGGTACGTCGCTGGGAGATTTTTCGGTTTCTAGTTCTCCTCCGTGTTTCGCGCGTTGTGTAGTGCGCCACCGGATCGCCACAGAACGTACACAGCCCCTGGTAGTCGGGGCTTTCACTGGTCGTTCACTTAACCAGGATCCGGTGTCCGATATCCGGCTCGAGTGAGAGCGCGGAGGTCATCCCGAGGTTTTTTTGAGTCTTTTCCGACGCGTTTTGGTGGCGCTCGTTCGGTGTCCTTGCGATGTCGGATTCTCCGCACGAAAGGAAACGAGTAGCCATGAATACGGATACCGGTATTTCAGCGAAGAAGAGCGCCTCTGGGGACAGTTCGCCGCTTTCGGTGGTGCGGTCGGCGTTCGATCGGATCGCCGACGACCCTGTACCGCGCGAGGCCGCACGGGTAGCGGGGCTGGGTAGGGCAGTTACGACGTGGGGGCAGTTACGGCGGGTGTTGTCGGATCCTGGGTTGCCGATCCAGGTGGTGGATGCGGTCTGGGTGTGGCTGATCAAGCGGTCTCGGGTCGAGGGTTCGGACGCGGCGCTGGTGTGCGCGGGGATGGCTGTGCCGATGCTGGCCGGGATGGCGAGCACGTTCGGCCCCCGCAGGCGAGAGGACCGCGCCGACGTTGAAGCCGACCTACTGACCGCGTTCTTCACCGAACTGAGGCGTATCGATGTGGAGCGACCGTTTCTGTGGTTCCGGCTGCGGTGGGCAGTGTTCCGTGGCGGCCGGGCCTGGGTACGGCAGGAAGCGGCTGCACCGGCTCCAGGCCCCGACATCGGCACCGACCTCAATGCCGGCTGGGGCAAAACCGTGCCGGCGATGTGCACACCGCCAGGGCATCCCGAGGACCTTCTCGCCGAGGCGGTCGCGGAGAACGTGATCACCCCCCAGGTGGCGGAACTGATCGCCGTCACCCGGTTGGAGGGCCGCTCGGTGACCTCACTCGCCGAAGAAGTTGAAGGTTCGTCGCATTGGGCGTTGCATAAGGCACGCCGACGCGGCGAACACGACCTCCGGGCGTGGCTGACCGCCCGAACCGCCGGAAGCGATCCAGCCCGCACCAGCATCGTCGAGCACCGCGCCCTGCACGACCTGGCTTGCACAGAAGACCACCGGTCGACGGGACTTTTGGCCCAGCTTCAGCTCACCGACCGCGATCTGCAGTTGCTTCTCCTTCTCGACACCGTGGGCGGGTTGACCGCCGCCCAAGTCGGTGAGCGGTTGTTCCCCAGCGTCGACACCGCCCGCAAACGGTTGACCGCCCTGGCCCGCCGTGGCGTGCTGACCCGAGTCAGGACCCACTCAAGCCCGGGTCTGCGGGGCGTGCCGCCATGGCGCTACACCCTGTCCCCGCTCGGATCCGAGATCGCCGCCACCGAGCACCGGACGCCCGAACGATCGCAGGATCGGTCACGAACGACCTCAGCCGCCGCACCGCAAACAGCGGCACGGATCAGTGCATCGCGCGAATTGCCGAACACTGCGGAGTCCAAAACAGGCCCGCAATCAGGGAGTAGCCAGTGCGGGCGGACATCGGCTGCCCCCGTGCACTCGCCAACTCCTATGGAGGTGAATCGCCGATGCGCATGATCGGTATCCCCAACGTTCTGTCCGCGAACCCCTCAACCCAGACCCGGCCCGGTCCGGTCCGGCGGGCATTTGCCTGGGCGATCGCACTTGCGGTGGCGATGGCGGCGCTCGTTGTGACCGCAGGTGCTGCTGCCGCCGACCCGGTCGTGGTGCTCGCCATCGCCGAGTCGTTCGATCAGGTGCTCGACAACATCCGCAACTGGTTGGTCGGCATTCTCGCCGGCCTGGCAACCGTATGCGTGACCGTGGGTGGCGCCCGCTACGTACTGGCCTCCGGTGATCCGGGAGAGGTCGAGAAGTCCAAGACCGCGCTGCGGGCGGCGTGTATCGGGTACGGGCTGGCGATGCTCGCCCCGGTGATCGTCGCCGTCCTCAAGTCGATCGTGGGTGCCTGACCATGACGGCCCTGCACCCCATCGGCACCTCACCACCAGGCCACAGGTCGACCTGGACTCGCCGGGTTCTGGTCGTCACCGTCCTGCTGCTCGTGACCGGGCTCGGACTCGGCGGAACCGTCGCGGCGCAGCCCACAACACCGCCGCCCCCGCCAGATTCGACGACACCGCACTGGCCGCCGCCCCCGTCGAATTCTCCTGAGCAGTCCGCACCCACGACTCCGATGCCCACCAGTCCGGCCGCGCCGGAAACTCCGGTCCCCCGGCCATCGCAGGCACCGTCGCCCACGAGCCCGGATTCGACGGCACCGCCGGTCGAGCCGTCGGGCGGGGAGGACTCCGAGTGCGGGGTCCGCAATATCTCCGCGTGTGTCGCCGAGGCGATCGACGGGTTCTTCCAGCGCCTGGTCGAATCCGCGCTCAACCCGCTGCTGGATCTCCTGTCGCAAACCTTGCTGACGACTCCAGAACCGGGTGATTTGCCGCGGGTCGGTGAATTGTGGGATTCGTCGTGGCAGTTGATGCTGGCGATCTACGGGTTGCTGGTGATGGCGGCCGGGGTGCTGTTGATGGTCCGCGAAACCCTGCAAACCCGGTACTCGGTCCAGGATTTGGCGCCGCGGATCGTGGTCGGGTTCCTCGCCGGTGCCATGAGTCTGTTGGTCGCCTCGCAGGCGATCCGCTTCGCCAACGCTCTCGCTACTGCTGTTGCCGGCGACGGCCTCGACCCCGATTCCGCCGGCGCCGCCCTACGCGAGCTCGCCACCATCACCGCAGTGCGAGGTTTGGTGAGCCCGGCCGCGGGACCCGGGATCTTCGTCATCCTGCTCGAGGTCGCGCTCGTGGTGCTGCTGGTGATCCTGCTCATCACCTACGTCATCCGGGTGGCGATCACCATCATCCTCGTCGTCGCCGCCCCGCTGGCGTTGATGTGCCACGTACTACCGGGACTGGATGCGCTGGCACGGTGGTGGTGGCGCTCCTTCGCCGCGTGCCTGGCGATCCAGGTGGTGCAGTCGCTGGTGTTGGTGACCGCGCTGCGGGTGTTCCTCACTCCCGGCGGTTGGGAGTTCTTCGGCCCCAACGCCGACGGGCTGGTGAGCTTGATCATCGGACTCGCCCTGATGGCGGTGTTGATCAAGGTCCCGTTCTGGCTGCTGTCGAGCATGAGAATCGGCACCGGTGGTGGCCGGAGCATGATCGGGTCCCTGGCCCGCGGCTACGTCACCTACAAGACCTTCGGCCTGCTCAAGGGCGGGGAGAAGGCCGTCGCCTCCGCGGTCCGCCGGCCCACACCAGCCGCCGCCACGCCCGGCCATACCGCCCGGCCTTCCACAGCACGGCTCCAAAGACCCCGTCCGGCCGCTGTCCCCACTGCCGCGGATAGCGACCCGTATGCGCGAACACGGGCGACCAGAGACGGGCAGCTGATACTGCCGTTGGAAGGAGTGCGCCGTGTCCGGCCGACTCCGGCGGCCTCGGCACCACCACAGCACGCGGGCACCACTGCTTCGGCACGCACCGCACCGCCCGGCGTGCCTCCAGCGGCGACCGGGCAAAAGACACGGCGCGGGCGTCAGCTGGCCTTCGATTTCACCCCACCGGACCCCTACAAAGGGATCCGCGCCAACCACCGCGGCCAATACCCGCTGCCGATCCCGGTCACCCGAGCCCGGCCCGGCGCCACGCGCTCCCCAGCCCAACGTCCAACACCGGGACCCGCCCCGGTCACACGGTCTACACCACCACCTCAATCGCCGGCTACGTCCCCGCCGAGGCCTCGCCGGGGCACGCAGCTGGCGTTCGAGTTCGACCCACCCGACCCCTACGAGGGCAACCGGTCCTTGCGCAGCGGCCAGTACCGGCTCCCGTTCCCGGTCCCCCGGGTCCAGCCCACCGAACGAACCAGCCCACCACCACCGCCAGTGGCGTCTCCGCCCTCACCACCAACGGGCCGCCAGCTGCATCTCCCGCTCCCTGATCTGCCGGTGCGCCGCCGTGCCCGCCGCTCGCCCCGAGGAGGAAACACTCGATGAGTACACCCGTTCGTATTCCCGCCGACGTCGACCGGCCGGACCGGTTGATCGGCCCGTTCACCGCCCGCCAACTCTCCGTACTCGCCGTCACCGCGCTCCTGCTCTACCTCGTATGGACCGCGACACGTGAGGTGATTCCGCCCGCGGTGTTCGTCGCCGCCGCGGTCCCGGTCGGCGCGGTGGTCGCGGCGCTGGTGTTGGCCACCCGCGACGGTTTGTCGGCCGACCGGCTGCTGCTGGCCGCCCTGCGGCACCGGCTACGACCCCGCCGCCTGGTGTCGGCACCCGAAGGCATCGCGTCCCCGCCGCACTGGGTCACCCACGCTGCCGGACGACAACCGAAACCCCCGGCCCCGCAACAGCTGTCAGCCAGAGAATTACAGCTGCCCGAGTCGATCACCAGTAACAGCGGCATCGGAGTGGTCGATCTCGGCTCGGACGGGCTCGCGGTGATCGCCGCGGCCGGGACGGTCAACCTCGCCTTGCGCACCCCCGAGGAACAAGACAGCCTGATGGCTCAGCTCGGGGGCTGGCTGCACACGCTGCGGCAGCCGGTGCAGATTCTGCTGCGCTCGACCCGCCTGGATCTGACCGGCCAACTGGCGCGGCTGCGGGAGTCGGTCGGCCAGATGTCGCCGGAGCTGGCCGCTGCCGCACACGGACACGCCGACCATCTGGAAGGCCTCGCCGCGAGCGAAGATCTGATGCACCGGCAAGTGCTGCTTGTCTGGCGTGAACCCCTCGACCTTCCCACCACCGGTGACAGTTTGAGTGGGCCATCGCCGGCGGCGATGCTGGGCTGGCTGGCCTCGGGGCGGCGCCGCGCCCGCCGGGAATTGTCGGAGGCGGCGCGCCGTGCCGCGGAGTCACGGTTGCTGCGCCGCGTGTACGAGGCCACCGACCTGCTCGCGCCCATGGGTGTCACCGTGACACCGCTCGATGATCTCCAGGCCACCGCAGTGGTAACCGGAGCCTGCAACCCAGGCAGCCTCATACCATCCTCGGCCGATATCGCCGGCCCGCACACCGTCATCACCACCACCGGCGGCGGCGAGCACACGAACCGCGAAATCGCACCGACTGACGACACCACCGGGGCCACCACTCCACAGCATGGACTTTTCCCCGGAGCCGGTCGCCGAGCCCCCGTTACCGCAGGAGAATTCGGTCCGGATTCGCTGGCGATCGAGGCTCGTCACCTCGAGGTCGGCTCCGGGTGGGTAGCCACCCTCGCCGTCACCGGCTACCCGCGGGAAGTCACCGCCGGATGGCTGGCGCCGCTGCTGTCGCACCCCGGTCGTCTCGATGTCGCGGTGCATGTCGATCCTGTGGATCCGGTGACCGCGGCGTCGCGGTTGCGGCGCCAGCTCGCGCGACTGGAATCCTCGCGACTGCACGACGCCGGTTACGGACGGCGCAGCGACCCGCTGGTCGAGGTCGCGGCCGAGGACGCCGCCGAACTCTCCGCCCGTGTCGCACGCGCCGAAGCCCGCCTGTTCCGAGTCGGGGTGTACCTGACCGTACACGCCAGCTCGGAAGCCGAGCTCGCCGACGAAATCGCCGCGGTACGGGCCCTGGCGGCGAGCCTGCTCGTCGACACCTGCACCCTGTCCTACCGCACTACCCAGGGCTGGGTGTCCACGCTGCCCCTGGGCCTGGACCTAGTGCGGTTGCGGCGCACCTTCGACACCAACGCCCTCGCCGCGGCGTTCCCGTTCTCCAGCCCTCAACTTCCCGTCGGCGATCCGGCACACGCGGCCTCCCCGGAGGGCGTGCTATACGGCCGCGACGCGGCAGCCGGTTTCGTGTTCGTCGACCGGTTCGGCGCCGAGGCCGACAACCACAACGCAGTGGTGCTCGGCCGTTCCGGCGCAGGCAAGAGCTACTTCGTGAAGACCGAGATCCTGCGGTCGCTGTTCCGCGGGATCGAGCAGGTGATCATCGACCCCGAAGACGAATACCGCACCTTGACCGAGGCGGTCGGCGGCGCTTACATCCACCTCGGTGCCCCCGGAATCCGCCTCAACCCCTTCGATCTGGAGGTCCACACCCGACCTGACGGCCGCCGCACCGCACCCTCCGATGCACTGAACCGGCGAAAGCTCTTCTGCCACACCATCATCGCCGTCCTGCTCGGCGAGCAGACGGCCGCGCAGCGTGCCACCCTGGACACCGCGGTCACCGCCACCTACACCAGCGCAGGCATCACCGACGACCCCGCCACATGGACGCAGCCTGCACCGACGCTGGGCATGTTGCGTGAGCAGTTGACGGCACTCGGGTCGGCGGTCTCCGACGATCTCGCCGCCGGTTTGTCTCCGTTCGTCGGCCAGGGGGCGTTCGCTGGACTGTTGGACGGGCCGACCACCGTCAGCCCGGACGCGGCAATGGTCACCTACTCCTTGCGAGAGCTGCCCGATGAACTGAAACCCGTCGGCACGCTGCTCGTGTTGGACGCGACCTGGCGGCGAGTCGCTGACCCGGCCGTCCGTCGGCCGCGGATGGTGACCGTGGACGAGGCGTGGCTGATCATGCGCCAGCCGGCCGGGGCGCAGTTCCTGTTCCGGGCCGCGAAATCGTTCCGCAAGTACTGGGCCGGTCTCACTGTCGCAACTCAGGACTGCGCCGACGTGTTGGGCACAGATCTGGGCAAAGCGATTGTGTCCAACGCGGCCACCCAGATCTTGCTGCATCAGGCGCCGCAGGCGATCGACGAGGTCGCGGGCGCGTTCAAACTCTCCGACGGCGAACGCCAATTCCTGCTCTCGGCTGCCCGCGGCCAAGGACTTCTCGCCCTCGGCACCGACCGCGCCGTATTCGCGGCTATGGCCTCGCCTGCGGAACATGCGCTGATCACCACCGACCCCAGCGAACTCGCCGACACCACCGACAGCAGTAAGACCGAGTTCGACCTCGCCGCCCCCCTGCCCGCCGACGGTGACACAGACGGTCCCCGCACCGGCGAGGAGGACAGCTACGGCGAGGACGACGGCGACGTCTACGTCGATGTACAGGCGGCATAGGCCATGTCGAGCCTGCTGTTCTCGGCGTCCCAGGACGAACTGGGCAGGTTCCTGCTCGACCCTGCCGCGACGCTGCGCGATCTCCTCGGCACCGCTATATCGGTGGTGACCGGTCCGGCCGCGGTCACCGGCGTCCTTCTGGCCGCGGTGGTGCTCGCGCTGGCACGGGTGCTCACCGGTGTGCGCCGGCGCCGGCTGGGTGCCGGCGCCCGCCAGGTCACCGTCCTCACCCCACCCGAGGTCGATCCCAAGGGCGCGGCAGCGTTGTGGGCGCATCTGACCGGGCAACTGCGCCCAGCCTGGCGGCGCATGGTGTTCGGGCAACCGCACCTCGGGTTCGAATACACGGTGACCCCGGAAGCCGGTGTCGCCATCCGGATCTGGGTACCCGGACAGGTTCCGCCGGGACTGGTGGAGCGGGCGGTGGCCTCGGCATGGCCGGGCGCGCACACCCGCACCAGTCACGCCACCACCGACCCTCTCCCCCTCCCCGGCCCCAAGGTCCGGAGAATGCTCTCGGGCGGTGAACTCCGGTTGGGGCGCCGGGAAGTGCTGCCGATCCGTACCGACTATGGAAATGGCGATCTCGTCCGCGATCTCATTTCCGCCGCCGACGACCTCACCCCGGGCCAGGCCGCCTGCGTACAAGTGCTAGCGCGGCCGGTCACCGGCCGACGCGTGCGCCGCGGCACCCGCACCCGCAGCGGAACGGCGGCGTGGCCGGTGCCACTGCTGCGCGAGATTCTGGATCTCCTCACCCCGGGCCCGGTCCGCCGCTCTGGGCGAACCCGCGCCGCCGCTGCGACACAGGTCAAAGACCCTCAGGCGGCCATGCAGGACAACACCGAGCACCGTGCTGCCGCTGACAAAGCCCGGGGCGCGCACTGGGAAAGCGTCATCCGCTACGCCGTCACCGTCCCTGTGCCCGAGACCGGTGACCGGGGCGCGGCGCGGGCTTTTGCGCGGGGGCGGGCGGATGCGCTGGCAGTGGTATTCGGGTCCTGTACCGACCACAACTACTATCGGCACCGCAGACACCGCAGACTCGGCTCGGCGCTTGCGCGCAGGCGACTGGGCCGTGGGGATCTGCTCTCGGTCCCGGAACTCGCCGCGGTTGCGCACCTTCCGCACGATCCGGCGATCCCGGGTGTTCAGCGGGCAGGTGCCCGCGCTATTGCTCCGACACCGGAGATCCCGGTCGCGGGCACCTACGCGAAATCTCTTGGGCTCTCGGATGCTCCGGGTGGGCGGTCGGTTGCGGTGCGGGTCGCCGATGCCCGCCACCATCTGCACGTACTGGGCCCGACCGGCGTCGGGAAATCCACCTTGCTCGCCCAGTTGATCCTCGACGAGGCCGACCAAGACCGCGGCGTGGTCGTCGTCGACCCCAAAGGCGACCTCATCACCGATATCCTCGCCCGCTTGCCTCAGCGCTGCGCGGATCGGGTGGTGTTGTTCGATGCCGATTCCCGCAGTCAGCCACCGTGTTTGAATCCCCTCGACACCCCCGCGGATCGTGCGGGCACCGACCTGGTGGTCGACAACCTGGCCACGATCTTTCACCGCACCTTCGCCCAATGGTGGGGCCCGCGCACCGACGACGTACTGCGGGCCAGCCTGCTCACCCTGTGCCGCCAACCCGGGGTCGCGACCCTCACCGACCTCCCCCGGCTGTTGACCGAACCGGCGTTCCGGGCCCGGGTCACCCGCGCCACCGCCGACCCGGTGCTGCGCGGGTTCTGGTCCTCATATGAGGAATTGACCGATTCCGCCCGCAACCAGGTCATCGGACCGCTACTGAACAAGCTGCGGCACTTCCTGTTCCGGCAATTCGTCCGCAACGCTCTCGCCGCCGGCCCCTCGACGGTCGATTTGGGCGAAGTGCTCGATCAGGGTGGAATCTGCCTGGCTCGGATACCGAAAGGCTCCCTCGGCGAAGACACCAGCCGACTCATGGGATCGCTGCTGGTGGCCCGCACCTGGCAGGCCACCACCGCCCGCGTCGGCACCCACCCCGACCAGCGCGCGGATGCCACCCTCGCTCTCGACGAAGCCCACAATTTCTTGAACCTGGCCACTCCGTTGGAGGACATGCTCGCCGAAGCCCGCGGCCTGCGCCTGTCGCTGGTCCTCGCGCACCAGAACCTCGGCCAGCTGCCCTCGGATATGCGGGCCGCGGTCTCGGCGAACGCCCGCAACAAGGTCATCTTCACCGCCTCCCCAGAAGACGCTCGTGACCTGGCCCGCCACACCAGCCCCTGGTTGTCCGAGCACGACCTGACCCACCTCGACGCCTACCACGCCGCGGCCCGGGTTCTGGTCCGCGGCCAGCAGGCACCACCGTTCACGCTCACCACGAAACCTCTGCCCCCAGCGGTGCCGGGCCGTGCCCGCGAGATCCGTGCCGCCGCGCGGGCACGCCTCGCCACACCACCACCGTCGGCGCCGGCTGCCGAACCAGGACCGGGTCTCGCCACACCCCGCACTCGGTCGGCGAGCGCCAGCGATCCCCGCCGTTCCTAACGCTCGCCGCCACGCAAACGGCAGTAATCGCTTTGGCCAGCACCGTTGCTCGACATTTCGGAGGTCGGTTCACATGATCAATCGCCCGCTGCGCCAGTCCGACCTGCGAGCCCCCCGGCCCGGCCGGGCACCGGCTACCGACCATGCCCGGCTGGTCGTGCGACTCACCACCCGAGATCGGTGGATCCTGCGGATGCTGCACGAGCACCGGGTCCTGACCACCCTCCAACTCGCGGCGCTGGGATTCCCCACCTACGCCAAGGCACGCAGCCGCCTCCTGACGCTGTACCGCTACAGGGTCCTCGACCGGTTCCGGCCCTTGCGTACCCGCGGCAGCGCCCCCGTGCACTGGGTCCTCGCCCCGGCCGGGGCCGCTGTGCTGGCCGCCGAAGCCGGTGTCGAGGTCCGTGACCTGCACTACCGCCACGAACAGGCCATGGGCATCGCCCACAGCCTGCACCTGGCCCACACCGTCGGCGTCAACGAATGGTTCACCGCCCTCACCACCGCACCAGGCGGCGGGCGGGTGCTGGCGTGGTGGTCGGAAACCCGCTGCCGCCGCCTCTGGGGCGACCTTGTACGCCCGGACGCCTACGGCCGCTACACCCACCCCGACACGGTGCTGGATTTCTTCCTCGAATACGACCTCGGCACCATCACCCTGTCCACAGTGGCGAACAAACTAGCCGGCTACGCCGAACTCGCCCGCTCCACCGGCATCATCACCCCCGTCCTGCTGTGGGTGCCCACCACCCGCCGCGAGACCACCGCCCGGCCCGCACTGCTCGACACCTGGCGCACGCTACCCGACCCCGCAGCAGTGCCGGTGGCAACTGCCGCCGCCGACCTCCTCGACCCCACCGCCCCACATCCCAGCCCCGCCGACCGGGTATGGCTGGCACTCGACGACACCAGCGGCGGACGTGTTGCGCTGCACCGGCTCCCGGCCGCGTGGCCATATCTCCTCTCGGCACCGGCATCCACCGGCACGCCGGGCGCGCCCGCCGACGACGGCCCCACAGTGCTGCCTGCACCTGCGCCCCATCCGCCCAGCGTCGAGGGAGAACGGTGATGTTCGCCAAGGCACTCGGGGCGGGCGCGGCGGCGGTCGTGTTCTGCTCGGTCGTCATCGCCGCAGTCGTGGCCACCGTCGCTGTCTTCGACCACACTCCCACCCCGGGACCGGGTACTGCGCCGAGTACCGAAGCGCTCACCGATATCCCACCGGAGATGTTGGTGCTCTACCAGCAAGGCGCCGGCTCGTGTCCCGGCCTGGACTGGTCGATCCTCGCCGCGATCGGCAAGGTCGAAACCGACCACGGCCGTTCACCACTACCAGGTGTGGCTTCCGGGGAGAACTTCGCCGGAGCAGGCGGGCCGATGCAGTTCCTCGCCCCGACCTTCGACTCCGTCGTCGCCCGCCATCCACTACCACCGGGCGGAGCGACGCCGCCCTCGCGGTACGACCCCCACGATGCCATCCATGCCGCCGCCCACTACCTGTGCGACTCCGGGGCACCCGCCGACCTGTATGCGGCGATCTTCGCCTACAACCACGCCGACTGGTACGTCCGTGACGTCCTCGCTCAAGCCGACCGCTACTCCACCCACGCCACCACACCACCGCCCGGCAGCGGCGACTGCACCGACATCCGGGCCGCGAACCCCACCACCGCGACGGTGATCTCGTTCGCCTGCCAGCAACTTGGCCAACCCTATGTCTGGGGCGGCAACGGACCCGAACAATCCGGCGGATGGGACTGTTCCGGCCTCACCCAAGCCGCCTACGCCAAAGCCGGCATCACGATCCCGCGCACCACCTATGACCAAGTCCACACCGGTCCCCGCATCCCGGAAGACCAGCTCCAGCCTGGTGATCTCTTGTTCTACGGCACTGCCTCCGACGTCCACCACGTCAGCCTCTACCTAGGCGCAGGGAAAATGCTGCACGCACCGACCTTCGGTCAGCCCGTGCAGATTTCGGACTACCGCTGGCCCGGCGACGACTACTACGCGGCAACCCGGCCCGCCGCCCTGGCCCCAGCACCCGACCCGCAACTGTAGACCCGCTGCCGTGCGCGGAGCGTCACGTTTCGAAGGGAGATCGCGAATGAAGCCACCGGAAACCGTCAGAGCCCTGGTCGACTTCGCCAACATCCCACCCGACAGCACCGAACTCGTCCATCACATCGAAGAAGTCGACATCCCCCTCGCCGACCCCCGCCAATGCACCCACCACGACACTCTCTGTGCCCACTGCGCCCACACCTGGACCTCCCAGCACCTGTTCACCGAATCCCTGCCCTGGGGCAAGCAATATCGCAACACCACCGATCCGTGACCACACGGTACCCAGCAGACATCGCGATACCAGCGACGCGATGACCGACGCGAGCACAAATATCCGAGCCCGACTCACCCAGCTTGCAACATAAGATCATTTGATGCCCGAAGGAAGACCGGAAATATCCGCCGAACTCAGGCGCTCTGTTCTCGTCGAGGCCGGCCACCGATGCGCCATCCCGACATGCCGCCAGACACCAGTCGAACTGGCCCATATAACGCCATGGGCAAAGGTCAAGCAGCACACTTTCATCAATCTCATCGCGCTATGCCCCACCTGTCACACGCGATTCGACCATGGTGACATCGACCGCAAAGCGATGCTCCAGTATAAGGCGAATCTCGACATTCTAAACTATCGGTACACGGACCTCGAACGACAGCTCCTCAGGGCATTTATACGTAGGTGGAATGACACAAAGAAGTGGGTACAAAGCCTCATTGACGATAACGACCCCTGGCTTCCCCAGGAGTGGTTAGAAGACGGCTGGAGTCCGGAGCGGATAACACTTCAGGACCAGGAAAGTATGATCCAGGGCGGTAGGATCCGTATCTATGAACCGATGACGTGGGCATTTACGAACCTTCTCGACGATGGACTCATAGAATTCCGGGATACCTTTCGCAGCAAGGTACTTTCTGAACAGGAGTCACGGTTGAACTCCAAGCAGGTCGAGCTAACCGAGAAGGGGTGCGAATTTATTCTTCACTGGATGGCCGCACAACCACTGGATTAGCGGATGAACTGAAAAGCCCCATGCGTGCGGCTTGTTGAACGCCACTCCTGTTGCGACAGGATTGCTTTCACGGCCAGTCAACTCCCCGTTGTAGGGCCACCAACCGGGAGTTGACTGGCTGCTGACAACAGAATCGCCACACCAATCGCAACGAGCATCCCTGGTCGTATCACCGGCCGTCCGAGGATTACCAACACGGGTGAATCAGATCTACAGGGCAGAGGTAGCCGCCATGGCTCGGATGATGCACTCCGTATGAGCGACCCGCGGTCTCCCGAAAAAAGGGGGAGACCGCGGGTCAGGAGGTGGACCGTGGTGTTATTCAGCGGAGGCAGCTCGGGCGGCGTGGGCGGCGGCGGAAGGGTTGGTGAAGATGCGGCCGTCGGGCAGCATCAATCCACCGCAGGCGGTGATTACCGCCGTGACGTCGAACTCGGGACTGGCGACTCGATCGCCCACCTTCACCCGTCCCGCCCCGATCAGCTCCGCCACAGTGACCCGCCGGACACGCTCGAAGGGGAACGGCTCGTCGAATTCGTAGTCCAGCTGCCACGACGGAGCGCACCCAGTACAGATCGAGCCGTCACGGTGGTTGCACTCATCGGCTGAAGTCACCTGGAATACAACTTCTCTGACCCGGTGAACGAATTCGCCGGTGCCGAAAACAGTGTACGACTCGTCCAGACGCGCGATGAGAACAGTGGTATCCATCAGAAACACTCCAAGAATTCGGGCCGTATTAGGGCGAGGTCGGGGCCACCCTCACTGATTGGTCAGGAAACCTTCGAACCGCAGGCACACCATGTTTCGGGCCGCTGTCGTGCGGCCGGACATATCGAAAAGCGCATTGTCAGTGGACATGACTCGTCTCCGGATATCAGTGGTGAGTGAACCGTGTGCGATGTCCCGGCCGGGGCAGGTCGCCTCCACGTTCGGCGTGAATACCGAAACGCAGGGGTTTCCGCACCAATGAACGCTCGATGGCCGCCCGTTTGTCAACCCCGCATCCGAGACACGAGAAAACAGTTCCCCGCGCGAATATTCACCGATTCCACACATCGGCCACACCGCCATGGCTGCTTATCTCCGATTCCGCTTGACAATTCACCCCGTATCGAGCGTCCATGGATACCGGCGCCCAACGAATCCAATATTTTCCGGGGTGCCGTCCCGGCCGGGACATGACGAAACATCACCACCAGCCACCACTTTCCTTGGAGGACCAGTCATGTCCAATTCCACGACGGAATATGCCCGCACCGCTGTCGAAGACGCCCTCTGGGCGGTCATCGGCACCGAACCCACACCCGCCACCGAGCTGGCCATCGCCGCCGGTATCAGCCAGTCGAAAACTCGGAAACTGCTCAACCAGTGGGCCACCGACGGCACCGTCACCCGCCACACCAACGACACCAACCCCCGCTCCGCCGCCCGCTGGGCACTGCCCACCGAAACCCACGACAGCACCGAACCCGAACCCGAACCCTCCGGCTCGGGACAGCCGCCCGAACACGACAGCACCTCGGATACAGGCGACGCCGACACCGAACCTGCGACCGAGACCGCCCCGTCCGAACCAATCGCCGAAACCGATACCGACTCCGACACCGGCGCTTGCGCCGAAACCGGTGTGGGGCAGCAACCGCCGGGACAGGCCGACGGCGAGCAGGCACCGGAGGTGAGCAAACTCGCTCCTGGGGCGCTGCGGGGGCTGGTAGAGGATCACCTGCGTGATCACCCCGGGCAGGAGTTCTCGCCGCATCAGATCGGCAAGGCCCTCGGCGGACGTTCGTCCGGCGCCGTCTACAACGCCCTGCTCCGGCTGGTCGGTACCGGGGTCGCACAGATGACCACCGAACGACCCAAGAAGTTCATGCTCGCCCAGCCCGCACAGCCCTGACCCACACAGCCTCTTCACCCGGGAGCCGCGCACCCCCTTGCCGAGGGTGTGCGGCTCCCGTCTTCGGCTCCAGGCCAAGAGAATCCATGCCCCTCTTTCCGTACTCGCCTCGCTCCAGCGGGGCTCCCGAGCCGCCCAGCGCGGTGTCCGGCAACTCGTGTGGCGTGGTCGGCGGGGTTTGCCGACCACTCGTGTCCAAAAGGCGTCGCAAAACCCGGAGTCCCCGGTACGGCGACACCACCTGCCCGCACGACCGGACACGACACCCGCTGGGAGCCCTTCATGTTCAACCACCGACACACACCCCGACGTGCCCCCATACGCCGTCATGGCACGGCAACAAATCCGCGGATCGCGCGGCTGGTAGCGGCAGCCGCCACCGTCGCGATCGGCGCCGCCACCCTCACAACCACCACCGGGGTGGCCAGCGCTGAACCCACCGATACCAGCACCTGTCCCCGCTGGACCGCGGTCCTGGTGCCCGGCACTGGGGAAACCACCCCCGGCGCGGACCCGGGCGCGGCGGTGGGGATGCTGGCGCCGATCGGTGACGGCCTACGCACCCGCTACGGCGCCGATATCGACGTGCGGTCCCTGCCGTACGCCGCCGCACCCGCGCCGTATCAGCAGTCGGAATCCGGTGGCGTGCAGGCATTATCCGGGGCACTGGCCGGGCTGTGCCCGACCACGCAGGTGGTGTTGGCCGGGTACTCCCAAGGCGCGGACATCGTCGGCGATGTGCTCGCAGGGATCGGGCACGGCCGCGGCCCGATCCCCGACTCACGGGTCCTTGCCGCCGGGCTGTTGTCGGACCCGAACCGCGACCCGCGCACACCACAGCTCAGCCAACCGGTGTACGGGCAGGGAATCGCCGGTCCGCGCGAGGACTTCGGCAGCCTCGCCGACCGTATCCGTACCGTATGTGCGGCCGGCGACCTCTACTGCGCCACCTCCCCGGAAACCTCGCCCGCCCTCGCGGCGGTCGGGCGTGCGTTCACCGGCAACACCGCACTGCTCGACGATCCCGCCGCCGCGAGTTCATCTGGCGTGCTGGATCCGGCGTCGGTAGCACGGCAGGTGATCCTCGTGCTCGGCGGGCTGGCCGAGTTCACCGCGAACCTTCCCTCGATCGGTGACAACGTCGCCCGGCTCCCCCACGCCGTGCTCGCCGGTGACATTCCCGGCGCGCATTGGATCAGCGGCGAGCTCAACAACCTGTTCAACCCGCTGGTCCAGGTTGCCGACGAGGTCGACCTGCGCCTGGTGGCGCGGGCGCTGTCGCTGGCCGCTGCTGCCGACCCCAGTGGTTGGACCGCCGTGGCCGCGCAAGTCGTCGATATCGTCGCCCGGGTCGATATCGGCCGAATCGCCACGAATATCGGCCTCGCCCAAGAGGTTGCCTGGCGGGCCGTGGACCGACTCGCCGCCGGCGATCCCGTCGGCGCCGGCCTCGAGCTGACCGGACTCGCCCCGGTAGCGACCGATCTCGCGGCAACCGCCGCATCAGCGCTCGTCGGTGACGGAGCCGGCCAGCTCACCGGACTCGCCGCCGATCTCACCGCCCGCACCGACCCCGCCACCAGCGCCGCGCTGTCGGATATGGCCGACCTCGCCCGCCAAGGCGGCGACGCCGCGGAGTTCTTCACCTCGGGTGTGCACCAGACCGGCTACGACCAGGGCGTCCGCGATGTCCTCGACTGGCTCGCCAGCCGGATCGATAACACCTGAAACCTCGACAACCCGACCGGCGAACTGGGGCTCGGCGACATCGTGTCGCCGAGCCCTTTTCGCTGCTCAGAAGGATGCCGGGCAGTCACAAAACTCACCACAACAGCCTTGCCGGAGGTTACCCACCAGCGAGATACTGGAGACTGCGTAGAGGGCAGATCACCCGGAGAGTCGGGACGGGCAGTCGCCACCGGCTCCTCGCGCAGGGCGCAGCGGTGTATTCGGGGGGACGTTCCTTGAACAGGGTAGCCGGAAGTTCGTTGCACTGGCCTCCGTGCCGATGTTTCCCTCCGACTACCACGAGTCCGCTACCGGCCGGAATAGTCCACGCAGCGGACCGAAGCCATACCTCGTCCCGAGACCCGTATCGGGGCGGTGTTCACACTCGTAAGGAGGTTGGGCCATGGGTAGTAGGGAATGGATGGATCGTGAATCGGCCGACCGGATCGGCGCCGCGGCCGAACGGGACCCGTCCTCGCCGACGGCAACGTCGGGTTTCGCCGACCGCGCCGATGCCGCCGCCCATCGCAACCAGGACGATAACGAGGACGACTGAACCTCCGATGGCCGAAGTGTTGGGGCCGCCCTGATGGGGCGGCCCCAACACTGTCGTGGGCAGGTGTTGCGGCGACCGGCCGCAGTGGCCACGGCCCGCCGTCGGCGAACTCGGGCGCCGCAGGGTGGAGGCCTACGGTGTTGCGGCGGACTCGGCCGAGAGTATTTCGAACGGGTCGCTGTCGAGCAGGATCAGTGCGCGCCCGTTGTCCCAGTCGACAAAGATCTGCCCGGCATACCGCGCGCCGAACCCGGTAACGGTTCCGGTAGCGCCGAGGTCGAGAGGGGCCGGGTCGCCGGGTAGCAGACCGGTGATGCGGACCCGATCTCCGACACGGGGGGTGCGCGTCGGTGGATTCTCGTACTCGGGCGCCCCGGGCCGGTGTGTCGGGTCGTGGCCTGTTTCGCGCCGGTGGATCCTGTATTCGTCGGTGGCCAGGAACGTGAACGGGTAGCGGCGGGTGCTCGGGTTCCCATCCCAGAGGGTGATCGGATGCTGGGCGGGGACATCGCACCACCAGGTGCCGTCGTCGAAGGCGATATCGAGGTGGTCTTCACGCCCGGTCACCGCGTGTACCCGTTTGCCATGATCGAGTCGCTGCCCCGCGCGCAGCGTGTGTGCCGCAACGATGCCCGGTGGCTGGGTTGCCGATGTCATGGCTGCTGTGAGGTCGAGGCGGAAGAGACCGGGTTCGTGCGGTCGCGAACCAGTGAGGGCGGTGTCGGCGGTGGCGCGGATATCGCTGGCGTAGAAGGTGATATCAAGAGTGAGGTCGTGATCGTCGATCGGGTTGCCGTGACGGTCGCGGAGCCCCGAGACGCTGAGTCCGCCGTAGGGCTCCCAGTCCAGAAGCACAGTAGCGATGGCAGGGTTGCGGGCGCCGACCTCGGCGGCGATCAGTTCCAGGACGCTCTCGGTGATGCGCTGTTCGCGTACCGGTCCGAACGGCAGCGCGAACGCGGTGGTCAGCCGGACCCGCGCCGCGTCGGCGGCGCGACATACGGACTGGGCTGTGGTGATGGTGGCTGGCGTGGGGTCGGGGTGGTTCATTGTTCTGTCTCTCCTTCGGATGTGGTGGTGACCACCAGGGGCTCGGTATCGGGCAGGGCCGGTGTCCGATACCGGGGCCGGGCGCTGGTGGTGTCAGGGGTGGGCGTCGCCCCACAGGGCGGGCAGCCGCCCGCCGGTGGACAGGTGGGCGTCGAGGGCGGCCATGGTGTCGGCGGCCTCGGCGCTCAGCGCTTCGAGCTGGTCGTGGTGGTCGGCGCACGCACTGGGGTCCTCGGTCCCGTCCGGGCGGGTGGTGTAGGTGTTGCGCTCTTCGTGGATGCGGTACTGGAGGTCGCGGAACCGGGCGAGTGCCTGGTCCGGGTCCACCGCCGCCGGGGTGACCGGCAGGAGTCGGGCGTCGATGGCGGGGATGTGACCGGCGGCAGTGGCATCGGCGCGTAGGTCGGTGAGCTCGGTGAATGCGGAGTCCACGTCACGGGCGCCGAACTCCATCGGTTCGCTGGTGTCGGGTAGGTCGCCGTCGCGCAGGGCGGCGGCCATGGCCCCCAACCGGCGGGCGAGATCGGCGGCGCGGTCGGCGGTCTCGTATTGCTGCCGGTGCAGCAGTTCGGTGGTGTGGTCGGTGTCCAGGTTTTCGCGGGTGTTGCTGGTCATGCTGTTGCTCCTGGGTGCCGTTCGTTGGCTGCGGGGTTCGGTCTGGCGGGTAGTTGCTGCCCCGGGGGCGCGGGGTGCCGCGCCCCCGGGGCGGTGTGGGGTCAGGCGGTCCTGACGGCGGCGGTGGCGGCGCGTCCGATGGCCTGGGCGGTGGTGGCGGGGTTGCTGATCAGGTGCACGGTCGCCCCGTCCAGGGGGTTGGGTGCGCGGCCGGTGTCGGGTGCCAGCCACAGGACCGCGCATCCGGCGGCGTGCAATCGGTTGAGGTGTTTCTGGGCGTGGTCGCGGTTGGTGCCGGTGTAGTAGCCGTCGGAGATGATCACCAGCAGGCGCGTGTTCTGCGGCCGTGACAGTTCGAGGGCGCCGTCGAGGGTCTCGATTGCCTGGTCGATGGCGTGCAGGTAGTCGGGACAGGAGAACTGGGTGACCCGCGCGGGGGCGGTGCCGGGGTAGGTGATCGGTTTCACCGAGGCCCCGAAGGTGACAGTGGCGGTCGCGGCGGGCATGGTGGCCAGTTCGGCGGCGCGGGCGATGATCCACGCGGCCGAGGCCACCGGCCCGGCGAAGTCATCCATGGACCCGGATACGTCGCAGGCAATCCCGACCCGCAGCGGCGGCACCGGCACCGATTTGCGGGTCGTGCGGGTGAACGGTTCGGCCGTCGGGATGGCCCCGGCCGCACGTTGAGCTTCCCGGGCCAGCGCGCCGCGCATCCGCAACCGGCCCGGTGGCAGCGCCGAGGTGGTTTTCACGATGGCGCGCTCCCGGCGGGCCGCCGTGTTCAACGCGCGTGCCAACACGCGGGCGGCGGCGTGTTCGTCGGCCTGCGGGGCGCGGCTTTTGCGGGAACTGGCCGTGCGGCCCAACCCGCTACCGTCACCGAAAACGGCCCGCGCCTGGGCCGCCGCGTGACGTGCAACGCGTTCGGCCTCCCGCTCGGCGGTGGCGGCGGCGTCGGCCGGATCGACCGGAACCGGCTGTGCGGCCACCGCAGCCGCCACGTTGGCGACCGTAGCGCCGACAGCGGCCGACAACACCGAGTTCGGGGCCGGGTCGGCGTGCGGGTCCGGCCCCACAATGTCGAGCCACCGATGCCCGAGTTCCATCATCGTCGCCGTGTCGTCGTCGGCGACGGTGTGGGCCTGCCGCCAAATAGCGCGCAGTTGGTCGAGGGTGTCGGTGCCGAGAATGGACTCGATCACCTGCGCAACCGGCGCGGTTTCGGCCGGTTCGAGGATGCCGCCGTCCACCCGTCCGAGGATCAGGGCGGCATTGTGGGCAGCCGAGTACGGGGTCGGGGGAATCGCTGTAGCGGCATCGGTGCCTCCGTTGTCACCGATCACGATCTCGGTCGCGCTGGCGCGCAACCAGTGCCGATCATCGGGGCGGCGCCGAATTTGGGCGGCCTCGATCCGGGACTCCTCCAGCAGCATGGCGGCCTCGACCACGGCGGGGTTCGCCACGGTAGGGGGTTCCCACCGTGAGTGTTGGGCGTGGGCGCATTCGTGCACGAACGCACCCCACGTGGCGGCGTAGCGGGCGCGGTCGCTGGTGCGGTCCGGCCGCACGGTGGCCGGGTCGATGCCGAGGAGGGTGCCGTCGAGTTCGATCGCGGCCCGGTGCGGCATGAACACCGCCGGGTGCCCGTGCGCCGCGCCGGGGGCGATGGTGACGACGAGGTCGTCACGGTCGGCGATCGGCGGGGCCTCCTCGGTCAGTGCGGCGGACAGGGCATCCCAACCGTCCAGGGTTGGGGCCGGGGTGGGTGTGGTGGTGGGGTCGGTGATCAGGTGGCCGGTCATCGCAGGCGGGTTCCTTCCGGGGTGTAGTCGGGCGGCGGGGTGTTAGATGCGGGGGCCGAGGGCCAGGGGTTCCAGCGGGGTGCCGAACACCGCGCGGACCACACCGGCGACGAAGGGGCGGTCGTCCTCGGGGGCGGAGCCGATGAGGTTCGCGGCGGCGGTGTTCGTGTCGGTGGCGGTGGCGATTTTCTGGAACGCCAGCAGTTCGCGTAGTTGCGGTGCCCACCCGACCTCGCCCTTGCCGTGGCGGGCGGCCAGGTTGCGCGCCACTTTCACCGCCCGTTTGTCGACCCCGAGCTGTCCGGCGAGGTCGTAGTCCGAACCGACCTGCACCTGGAACGCGAACCGCGAGGCGAGGGCGTCGGAGAGGATGGCGCCGTGCACCCCGGGGTTGTGTCCGGCCACCACGAAGAACCCGGGCTCGGCTTTTACGACCTCGCCGCCGTGGGCTTTGATCGCGATTTCACGGCGGCCGTCCATGGCCGGGTACACCACCGAGAGCACCGTCGGCGGGATCAGGGTCGCGTCGTCGATGAACAGCACCCTCCCCGCGCGCATCGCCCGGATCAGCGGGCCGTGCACGAACACGAAGGTGCCGTCGGGGTTTTGGGTGTACTCGCCCACGAAATCGGCGGCCGTGGTGTCCCCGTCGCCCTGCACGGTCAGCAGGTCACCGTAGGCGGCCTCGATCAACGAGGTTTTGCCCGTTCCGGGTGGGCCGTACAGCAGGACCGGGACCTCGTAATGGCGCATCGTGCGTAACACATCCACATCGGCGCGCCCGGCCAACTGCCGCACGTGATACCGCTGCCCGTTCGGGCGCGTCACCACCGACCCCGACCGCGCCGGTGCCGCCGGTGTGCCGGTCGGTGCGGCCGGGGCTTTACGCGCCCGGCTGGCGGCCGGTTCTGCCGCCGGGGTGGCCGGGGTGGAGGTGGCCGGTTTCGGGGCGACCGGGGGCGCTCCGGCCGCTGCCTGCGCGGTGGTGGTGTTGGCCTGGTAGCGCAGGGGTTTGCTGCTGGTCCGGTCGGCGTGTCCGGCGGCGGCCAGCGTTTTCATCGCATTTCCGATGGCACCGGAGGAATGGCCGGTGCGTTTCGCAACCTCCCGGGGTGTGTATTCGGCGGTGGGGTTGTCGGCGAGAACTTTGGCGACCATGCGGCGCAGTTCACCGTTACCGAGACGGGTACTCGTGGCGGGCGTGGAGGGGGCGGGTGATGCCATGGTGTCTCCTTTTTGCGAAATTCCGGTAATGCGCCGCAGCCGTGCATCGTTGCATACGGGTGGCGGGGCGGGTTTTTCGGTTCGATGGTGTGCAATTCCCCGGGGTGCGGGTCGACGCTATCTCGACTCGTCTCGGGAATTCAATACGGTTCCACCAGTTTTTTGATGAATTTCGGCAGGTCAGGGCAACAATAATCGGGCAAGGCAAGAACAGGATGATCCCGAACCGCACTAAAGTGAATTTCTTCGACCGACGCCGGCCGGCCAGCGTGTGCTTCTATTCACCCGAATTCCGGTACGGAAAAAGTCCCGATCGATAAATGCAAGAAAGAAGCAAGAGATCCCGGGACATCCACCGAGACCGCCGGCGGGTTAGCCGCGAGCCCCCGCCTATCACGTGTTCTTACTGCCCCTACGGGGGTAATCCGGGTGAGGCAACAGCCACAAACATCGACCTCTACCTGCAGGTTTACCGCGCGCGAGGGGGTCAGTTTGACTGAGCCCCCGATTGACCCCCTGACTGAGCCCCCGATTGACCCACCAAACGACCCCACTGGCGCAGCCGCCGTCAGACACGCGTTCCGACCGCCGCCACACTATCCTTTGCCGCAGTGAGCGCGCCGAAACGCTTACCGTTCGAGGAAAAACTCGGCGCGATAATTCAACGTCAGATTCCCGGGAATGCAATTCATCATATTCACATTCTTACCCAATCGGAGCGGTCCGCACACGATTAAGACAGGAGAAATATAAAGCGCTACAGGAAATGGTAGATTTGCATCGCCACGTTTTCAATCCCTCGAAAATTTCCAACGGGACCAGTCTGCGTCGAATGATTAATATTGGATCTCACCACTCGTCTCCGGCGCGATGAGCTCTCGACTCCAGTAACTCCTCCAGGGTTGCGTTCGAGCTCGGACGATGAGAGGAAAGACTCGCCGCGGAGGGATGGCGCACTGTTCTGGATACGGAAAGCATTGGCGTGCGTATGAAGATGTTCATCGGTTCAGTGTGGAGCTTTGCGCCGGAGGTTTTCGGCGAGCTGCCGGGTTTGCTGTGTTGGTTGTTCTCCGATTTCAGAGAGTTTCTGCGCTAATAGATTCATGGTGCCTTCGATGGCGCTGTGTTCGCCGAGGCGGGCGTGCAGGCGCAGGATGTCGCGCCACAGCAGCTCGTTGAGCGGGTCGTGTTCCAGTGCGGTTTCGAGCAGGTGCAGCGCGTGGCGTGGATCGTGGTCGACGGCAGCGGCGGCCAGGAACCCGACAGCGGTGATGGTGTCGCGGCGGGCCGCCTCCCGAACAGGGGCCACCCACGCCGCGGTCAGATCGGTCGCAAGGACTCCGCGGGATGCGGTGTCAACAATGTGGCGGCAGGCGGTGTGGCGGTCGGTGTCGGTGCCTGCGTGGCGGCGCTGTCGCACAGCATCGGCGAAGCGCCAGTAGTCGGTGGCGATGACCGTCGGGTCGAGCTGGTAGCGCAGCGGGTCGCCGATCACGGCCCGCGACACTGAGCCCTCGGTGGCGGCGCCGAGCGCGGCTGTGAGCCTGGCGAGGGCGGTGTTGACGACGTTGGCCGGTCGGCGGGGGGACTGCTCGCCCCACAGGTCGGCGACCAGGGCCTCCCGGGTCAGACCTTCGGGGTGCAGTGCCAGTAGGGCCAGCAGTTCGCGTCCGCGGGGTGTCAGGCGTGCGGTGATATCGACCGCGCCGGTCTCGGTGTGCCAGCGCACCCGTAGAGGCCCGAATACCTCGACCGTCACCGGCGGTGCCGCCATGCCGGGTTCGTTGGTCGATGGGGCCTCGACCATGGCCTCGCTGATCTTGCTCTGAGCTGACAGGGTCGCGGGCTCGGCCGGCGGCGGTCGGGTAGCGGCGACCTCCAACCCGTAGTCGTGTTCGGGACGCGACGCCGACCGGGGTGATTCTTCGGCCCGGTGATAGTCGTTGAGTGGCAGGTGCAGCGGATATACCCGCGGACCACCCGATCTGGGCCCCGGCACGCGACGTCCGAATCGTGCCGGGAACCCCCGCCACCGCCTCAACGCTGAGGTAGCTGTGGAGGTCGACGGTATCGGGCGCAGTCGCGTGTCGAGCGCGGCAGCGACTCCTGTAGCGGCTGCGGTAAGACTGTTACGCTCCTGCCAGCCCGGCGGGTCACCGGCGAGGACCGACGAAGCACCTCGGCGGTCCAGCGGGAGCTGGCCGAGCACCGGAATGCCGAGGGCGTCGGTGAACCCGTCGGTGTCCGGTGAACCGATCAGCAGGACCGCACCCCGCCGGCATCTGGTGCCGCGGATCCGCTGGCCGGCGGACGCTGGGTCGGCGAGGTCACCTCGGACAACCGCGAGGACCGCGTCCGCGCCGGCGATAATCGGTGCCGAGGGTGAGGTCGGATCGAGGGCGCCGCAGTCGGCGATCACCACAAGATCGGCAAGCCCACGCCCCGTCGGCGGGGGTATCGCAGGGGCCGGGGCTGCCAGTATGGCCGCCGCCGCGACAGGGTCGTCGGGTGCGGCGAGGAACGGTACCCGCCCCAGAAGTTGAACGTGGTCCCACAGTCGCCCGGTGATCCGGGAGCCCCGCGATGCAGTGGCGGCCTCGGCGAGGCTTACCAAGCCACGATGCGGGTCGCCGCCGGCGAGGTGGGCGAGACTGCCGCCGGCGGGATCGGCCTCCACCACTACCGCGGTTTGCGGTCCGGGCCAGGCATCTGCGAGGGCAACCGCAGTGGTGGTCACCCCCGTACGCGATGTGAGTCCGGTGAGAGCGATCAGCACCGTCACCGCCTCCTTACTGTGAAATGGGTCGGGAACCATCCCGAGCAACAGTTGCCCTATGGGTAGTGGAACGAAGAGTGCGGGCTATTCGGACGCGATGGCGGTGATCACCGAATGCCCGTCGTGGTGGGCAGTGGAGATCCGTTGCCGCCACACCCGCGGCGGGGTATCCGGTCGAGTTTCGGTGATCTGCACCGCGTATAGGCCCGGGGTCAACGGTTCGATACGGGTGCAATAGGCCGTCACCGGTGGCGCCGAGTCGATCCCGGCCTGGATGGTGGCGGCATCGGAGACCGCGGCCTCGGTCGCGACGACGTCTCGGGCCATGAGCCCATCGCGGGCGTGATAGTAGGCGGCCTCGAACACCGCGATAGCCTGTGCGCCGGTCGCCGCCCGCCGCGGACGCGGACCTGAGACGACGGTCGCGGCTTCGAGCGTGCCCGGACCGCACGCGGCAGCGCTGCTCCCGGTGACTGTGGGTGACCGGTCGCGACCATCTCCCGGCCAGGGCGGAGGTGCCGCGGTGATGCTCATCGGCGGGTCCACCGCAGAGTCGGCATGGTCGGTTCCGGCAAGGGCCGTGGTCAATGCCATCGCCGTGGCGGTCAGCGCCGCCACCAGCGCGCCACCCGAGACCGCCCGGATCGTGACGGGCGCGTGGGCACGGCGCTGGGGCCTCGGCCACCGCTCCTCGGCCTCCGGGTTCGGTGATTCGGAGGATTCGGCCAGCCACTGAGCCAGCGCAGTGGCGGCCGGTGCGTCGAGCACAATCTGGCGGTCATCGCCGGATCGACGGTGTTCGTAGGTTGCCATGATCGCTGCACCTCCACCGGTCAGCCGAGGGTCGGCGGCCAGTGCGGCAGCACGTCGTTGACCACCTGCGCGAGCGACGGCTCGACAACTGCGGCCAGATCTGCCACGGGCTGACCGACCGCTGCCTCGACGTCGTTCACGACAGGCTCGGGGATCGCTTCCACTATTGGGGCTGCCGCTTCCGGTATGGGCACCGGTTCGGTATCGACACCGAGCACCGTCTCCACGGCCGGGTCGGTAATCCCGCCCTGTGCCAAGGCGTCTACGGCTTCGGCGACTACAACCTCGTTCCAGCCCTGTTCCCACTCGGCGGCCTGCGGCGTCATCCATTCCGGCTGCGGCACACTGATCCCACCGAAATACAGCCGTTCCTCACCGCCTTCTGGCAATCCGTCGACGACCCCGGTATCACTGCCATCGAGCACAGGCTGCGGCTCGGGATCTGCCGTGCCCGCTGAGGGCGCTTGAACCGGGTCGCGTTCCGGTTCGAAGACCAGCTGAGGCTCGCTCACCATGTCGCGCGGGGGCGGTTCCGACTCGAACACCACAGCATCGGGCACCACGACTGGAGGCTGGGGCTCCTCGGAGGTGTCGGATACCACCGGAAGTTCCGGTACCACTGCCGGTTCAGGCGCTACTGGAGTCTCGGTTATCTCCTGCGGCGCAGGCGATAACGGTTCCGGATTGCGTTCCGGTGCCGGAACAACCTCTTGCTCAACGGGTCCGGCCGGTCCAGGATCGGCAGGGTCGTACAAGTCTGGTGTGTGCGGCGCCGTGGGAGCGGTGACGCCCACCTGTCCAGGCCCTGGTTCGGAGATCACCCCGGGTTGGCCGGCCGGGGCGGCGTGCGCGACCGGGACGGCGAGCACGACGGCTGCTGCCAGTGGGGTGAGCGCGGCACTGAGCAGCCTCGGATGGTGGCAGGTCCCGAAGCCTGGCAACCACCGATGCCGCCGCGAAGACACGATCACCGGTGGTACGGGGCCGACGACACCGCCCACCGCCGCGCCATGCAGCACGGTCCACAGTGCGCCTGGGTGCAGAGCCCGCGCATGTGCGGCACGAGCGGCGAGTCCCTGCCCCTCCAGATAGTCGACGATCACCTGAGCCCGGCCGATCACCGGCCCGGACAACCGTGACGGCGCCACCGCAACCACCACCGTCGTACCCACTCCATCTGGACGATTCACCGGCACCGCGTAGTCGAGCCGTGAGACCGACTCACAACTCAGCACCCGCTTGCCGCGCATCCAGACCACCCAGATCCCGACTGCTGCGCACCGCCCGCCCCCAGCCGCCCGCGCTGCAGCCCCTACTGCGGCGCCGATCATCCCCGCATCCGATCGCTTGTTCACAGAACTCGTCACGGCACTCTCCTTCGACTCCGGCTTTTTGGATGCGACCGAGGCGGCCACCTGCTCCCGACCCAGTCGCGTGAGACACACCACTCACGGTAAGAAGATTCAGAACAATTTTCAAGAAGAAAACTGTAAGAAATCCTCCCGCTCAGGAAGATAGCGCCCAAAATGACGACTTTTATGCACTATCCGGGTACAGTTCTGCGCATGGGAGCGCACGACGACTTCTTTGCCCAGGCTGTGCGCGAGCGGCGTCAGCAACTGGGCAACCTCACGATGTCCGAAGTCCACGACCGCGGTGGCCCCGCGGTCCCAGCCCAGGCACGCGCCGAACGCGGTGAGTTATCGGCCAACGTGCGCCCCAGCACTTTCCAGAAGTTCGACACCGGGCTCGGCTGGGTCCCCGGCTCGGCGCGCGCCGCCTACTACCAGCGGCGCCCGCCGGTACCGGCCGACACCGGCAACCCTTTAGAACCCGGGGCGCAGAGCATCGACCTGAGCCTCGAACAGTTGCTCCCGCTGCTGGAGGCGCAACGGTCCCTGCACACAGCACCGATCTCCGAGCTACCGAAAGCAATCGAACAGCTCGACGAAGCGATCAGCGGCATCGTCGGGCCGTTCGTCACCAGCATCCTCGAAGCCAACCGCGGCACACAGGTCCATCCCCTCATCGAGATCGCGTTCGGTGAAGCCTTGGCCGCGCCGGTGTCCCCCGACGATCCCGACGCCACTGAGAAGCAGTACCGACGCTGGCTCATAGGCCGCGCCGACGGTCTCGACAACGCCACACAGCAAGCATTCGAACGGCGCTATCGAACAAGAAACCAGACGGCGAATCGCTGAACACCGATGCCCGCACTGCTTTTCAGCCCGGGCATACGCTGCCTTCATAGGCGAAATGCGGCAGGGCTGACATCCCGGATCGAAACCAGCAGTCGCAGCGTCCGATCGATGGCCCGCCCCTCGACGTCAGCCATGCTGGTCAGATGGGTGCCGGGCAGGCAGAAATGCTCGAAGAGTGCAGCAAGTAGTTCCGGGTCTGACTTCTGTCCGGTCCTGCCGGTGCGCAGTTGCGTGATCTCGCGATCTGTAACCGTGCGGCCGAGTTTGCGTCCCACAGCGGTCGCAGCGGCGGCGTCGGTTTCTTCGTCACAGTCACGCAAGTGAAAGGCGGCGAACAACTGGTCGACCTTCACATTGGCGGGTACGCAGGATGCGCATTGTTCACGCACTGCAGTTGGCGTGTCGTTCATCGGTACCTCCCCGATCGCCTGGATGAGAACACGCTCGGGTATTCGACCTCGAGCGGTCATCCGGCGTCCGTCAGAGACTGGTACCGGGAATCAGAATATCGCCATTCTAGCAACACGCCCTCGTCGCGGGAAGGCGCTCGTCGCGGCCATCAAGTCGGCAGCGGATCCGGGTATTCGGGGTCATCCAGTCCCGGATGACCGTTGTCAGTCGGCTCAACCGGGTCTGGTTCGTCGGAATATCCGACCACCCGCATTTGAAGCACAGCCAGGGCCGGGCCACCTGCCGGGGTCGTAACGATCGCGCCGGTTCCATCGACCACCACCCACCCGCCGCCTCGGCGCCGCAATCGAACACCCTGCACGGCTGCCGAATCGGATTTGCCGGTGAAGACATCGGCGGCCGCGGTGAACACACGTTTCACATCGTCGGGGTGCGGGGTATCGCGTTGGTCGACCTGGCCTTTCCACTGCACCTCGGGCAGAGGATCGGTGATCCACCGGAGCAGCCGCATCTTGGCGATATCGACCAGCACCATATGCACTTGCGACACACGGGGAATCGCGGCAAGTGCCGCAGCCTCTAGGCTCATCCCGGCCGGCGCCGCCGAGGTTTGAAAGAGCAATCCCCGCCAGGTCTGCGTTGCACGAGGTGGCCCGCTGGCGACCATGACAAGGTGTCCCGGTCTCGCTTGTTCCCCGAGTGTCACGGTCACCGCGCCACTCCAGCTGTCGCCCGGCTGCGAGGACAACAGGGCCTGGATCAGCGAGAGCCCGTCCACCGGATCGATGAACCGGAAGATCTCCGGGGCAGTCAGGCGCGACCTCGAAGTGCCAACCGTCAGCGAGGCAGGGATCTCCGCGAGTCGTTGATCCGAATCCCAGGTGAAGGCAAACGCGGGCACCGGCGGATGCGCAGGCGTCGCATCGTCGGACGCGAGCCACAGATGCACGCCGTGCAGCGTGTCGTCAGGCGCAAGGACCGGCACGACCCGAGCCTTTACTACGGTCCCGTTACGCAGAACACGCTGCGCGACGGCGGTCTCGCGGCGTCGGCGAAGATCGTCGATCAGCTCTTGCAGCCAGCCGGCCGCTTCGCGTGCCGGGGCTTTCCCGGCACCGATATGGTCCTGCACGGCTCGCTCGAACGAGGTCCGGTCCCGGGCATGGTGGTCACGCGCGACCACACTGAGCCGGTCCGGCTCCAGGGTTTCGACCAGCGTCCATCCATGTTTCGGCATCGCGTCAGTCCCCGAGGTAGTAGCCAACCTGCGGTCGAGCCTCTAAACGATCATAAAACACCCTGCTGGAATGGTGTCCAGCGTCCACTGGCCACACCGCCCGCAGCGGAAGTTCCGCAAACGCGTAGGTGAGCCACGACGGCCGCAACCGGTACTCCTCGCGTGGCTTGACCGCCTCGAGCCTCGGATACTTCTCGAGCACAGCGCGAGCAACCTGCACCGCCTGCATCTCGGCCAATGCCGCGCCGATACAGAAATGCCGGCCATGCCCGAACACAAGGTCGCGGCCCTGGCGGCGAGCAGGGTCCAGGTGTGCCGACCGCAAGGAGAGAAAGACCGTGTGTCCTCGCGGAATGGTCACCCCATTGACCTCGATATCGGCCAGCGGGAACCGCCGCAACGCATAATTCACCGGCGCCACAGCACCCATGACTTCGCGCACCAAGCCCGCGAACTCCTGCGGCGTACCTAGTAGCCGACGAGCCGACTCACCGTGACTGCGGACCATCTCGTCCAGAACCGCCGAGGTCAGCGAAGTGACGTTCTCGAATCCTCCGATGATCACCGCGAACGCAAGACTGATCAGCTCCTCCTCACTGAGCCGATCCTGCCCATCCCGCGCCCTGAGCCAACCCGAGATCAGGTCATTCCCCGGCTCCCGCCGCTTGTCCTCGATCACCCCCGCCACCAACGTCAGCATCGACACCATCGCACCCTGCACTGCCTCGCCCTCGCTGGAGGTGTCGATCAGAAACATCGGCCGCGCCGCAGACCGGAACTCGCCTAGCTGTTCGTTGGGCAGACCCAGCAATGTGCCGATCACCCGCGGGGGCAGCGGCTCACACAATCCACCCATCGCATCGATCTCCCCCGTCGCCGGCAATGCATCGACCAGCTCCGCGACCGCGGCCGCCACTACTTGCTCATGCCAGGCGTGATGGGCGGGCGCGAAGGCTTCCGCCGCCAGTTTCCGCACCCGCCGATGCTGCTCTCCATCGATATTGAGGAGATTCTGATCCAACGCCGCCGGAAGGTTCTGCCCCCGGAAGCCCGTAGTCGAGTCGGACTTCGACGCCGACATCCGCGGATCGGCCAATAAGCTGGTCACCGCCTGCCACCCGGTCACCACCCATACCGGCGAACCCTCCGGTAGCTCCGCCTGATGCACCCCCGGCTCACGCGCCCTGAGATCCTCATGAAGAGCATCGACCCCATGAATCCCCGCCGTGAACGGGCACCGCCCCAAGTCCATAACCCCAGTGTGCCAACCGGAAGGACCCGACGTGCCGATCACCACCCGTGTCGCCACGAACGTCGACATCCCCGAGGCCGCCGCCGTCCTCGCCGAAGCATTCGCCGACGACCCGCTCATGGCCGCCATCTGGCCGAACCGACAGCGACGCCACCGTGCGCTACCCCGATACTTCGCCGCGTCCCTCCGGCACTTCCACGTTCCTAATGGAGGTGTTCGTGTCGCTCTCAACACCGACGGGGAAATCGCGGCGGTCGCCGTCTGGGATCCGCCAGGACGCTGGGACCACAGCACGCTAACCACCGTCCGCGCCTTGCCCGACCTGCTACCCGCCCTCCAGACCCGCGCCCTGGCCGCGGCAAAAGTCCGCCACACCCTCGACCTGCACCACCCCCACGAGCCCGAGCACTGGTACCTGGCCAACATCGGAACCACACAGAATTTCCGCGGGCAGGGCTATGCCGCCCGATTGATCACCGACGAGCTGACATCCAACCCCGGCATCCACGCGTACCTCGTCTGCACTCTCGAATCCAATATCACTTACTACAAGCAGTTCGGCTTCCAGCGCGCCGAGCCTTTTTCGCTACCAACCGGTCGGCGACCGAGCATGTGGCCAATGGCCATCAACATGTGACGTCGGGCGGGCTCGGCGGCTCAGCCAGGGGCCAAATACGGAGCCTCACAAGTCTGAATAGGGCGATGCGGAACCTCCGCCGCTACGTCACCGGCAGTTCGCGCTGTTTAACAGTCGCGCGGAGGGGCCCGAGGTATTACCGGGCCAGGGCAACACACCATGGAGTGGGCTGAAGTAGCGCATGGCAAGCCAACACGCGCACGATCGCCGGAAGGCCGGAGCCAGGATCTACGGCAGGCGAATGTCCAATCGGGGGCGGACAGCGCGGAGTAATAGGTGACCCACGTGGAACTGTCGCCGATTTCGCCAGGGAACCAATATGCTCAGTCGAACACCTGTTGCTGGAACCGCACCCCGAACCGCCGATCACTCTGGCGTCATGTCAACTGCCCAGCCGCTGCCCGTCCCGGTCATTACAACGAGAGACCCCAGCGACTGGCCGCACATCCATCTGTCGGTATCCACCCTGGATCAGTGGGGACGTATAGCCGACCGCTCGACACTCCGGCACCTTTCCTGGCCACCCGGGCACCCCGTCGTCTTCGATACCGGCCGGAACGGCCTGATTATCGTCAGAGACTCCCCATCCGGCAGCAACTACCAAGTCGATCGCCGCGGATATCTACGCCTTCCAGCAGAGCTCCGTCATGGCGCTCGGATCGAACTCCACGATCAGCTCGTCCTCGCAGCCTCCGAACAACCGCGGGTAATCCTCGTCTACCCGCCCACCTTGGCCTCTCGAACGTTGTGGGAAGCCGCGACCGACACTCCTCGGAGGCCCCGGTGACTACCGAAGACCTCGACGCCGCACGGCTCCTACTCCAGCGACTCGGTCTCCGGCCGGAGGATCTCCTCTCTTCGACGCCCGGTCGCGGCCAGCCGGCGCCAACCTTCGACGACTACATTCGGCAGCTACAGGCCGCGGTGCCAGCGGGCACGCTGCGCGCCTACGGTCCTTACTGGCGGCGGATCGTCCAGGCGTGGGGCGACCGTCGCATCAACACACCGTCACCCCTGGAAGTGCGCGAGCTCATCGAACAGACTCAGCGCCAAGCGGTCGTCCGTCGGAACAGCCGAGGAGGTCGATCCGCCGCCGAACACATGGTCGGCGCCCTCCGAGCCCTCTACCGCCAAGCACGCGCCGACGGGTTCATCACCACAGACACCGATCCGGTCGCCCCGATCGCCAAACCACGACGTCTTCCCAGCAACCGCCGCGCCCTCCCCGACAACCTTCTGAAGGACATCAATCGGATCGCCGCCACCACCGGCAACGACCCGGACCTCGACACACTGATCCTGCGGCTCCACATCGAAACCGCCTGCCGCCGCGCCGGCGCCCTGGCACTCAGGCCTATGGACCTCGACCCAGAACAATGCCTGGTCCACCTCCACGAGAAAGGAGGCCAGGACCGCTGGCAGCCCGTCTCCCCTACCCTGATGAATGCCCTACTCCGGCACTGCGATCGCGGGGCCGGCGATCTCGGCAAAACCGAACGACTCCTTCGGTACAAGAACGGCCAACCGATTACCGGCCGCAGATACGACTACCTCTGGAACCGGATCGGCAAGCACCTCCCCTGGGCCGCCACCCAGCAGGTCACCGCCCACTGGCTGCGCCACACCACCCTCACCTGGGTCGAACGCCACCGCGGCTACGCCATAGCCCGTGCCTTCGCCGGCCATACCGACATGAACGGCAACGTCGGCGCCACCATGACCTACGTCCGGGCATCCCTCCACGAAGTCGCCGAAGCCCTTTCCGCCATGACAGGCGAACCCCACCCGCTCGCCGCCAAGCTCGGAGTCGAAAATTCCGAAGCCGCGTGAATATTCCGTGTCCGTCCGGTCTCACGGTGGGCGGGTTCACCAGCCGGCCCCGGCCATAGGACTCTGCGTTGGTCACGGCGCCTGAGCCGGTTCCGACAACGGACCCGAGAAGACGGCACACCCGGCTTCTGCAAATACTGCGATGCCGAATATGCGTGGCACCGAACCCTTGAGTGGGAGCTGGCTGCTATTCGAGCCTGGCTACCCATTGTCCAAGATTCCGCCGGGCAAACGCTGGCGTGTCGCTGGAGATGGCCCAGCTGTGAACTTGGGGTCAGCCAACCCTGCCGACTGAGCTGCGATCAGTTTGTCCGTCAGTTCGACGGTCGCGAGATACCACCAGAAGATCCAGTCGAGATATGCGGGATCGTAATCGCCGTGTTGATCGGCTCGCCGGTGGCGGATCGCGAACTTGTTGGCGATCTGGAAAAGGGCCCCCTCGTCACCGCTGAAGAGCTCCTTCTTGAGCAGATCACGCCGCTCTTCGAGCAGACTCGCCAGGACGATACATGCACTCCGCTTCTCTTCTGTACCGGAGCTGCGGCTCCGAAACAGTGCGACTGCGTGAGCAACGGAGGCATTCCGGGCAGGATCAGGGGTCGACAGAGCGGCATCAATCAGATCTGCACGAGTGTCGTTGACCGCGTGCACCAATCGGCCGGTGTCCTCGCCGCTCTTCGCGAGACGCAAGTTGATGCCGTTGCGTTCCAGCAGTCGATTGACTGTCCACCGGTAGAGTATCTGCGCAGGTCGGGGTGTGAATGCTGAGTAATGCCAGCCACAGTTGTCGAATTGGTGGTAGCTACGCCTGCGGGGCCTGGAGACAAGATCATGGAAGACCTCAACGAGATCGAAGAAAGTGTGTTCATCGAATACCGTCGGGGATGAACTCCATATCGCCTTCCTACCGAGTCGGTCCTCGATCAGGACATCGAGAGCTTCGTCGGGACTCGCACCAGTGAAATCATCGTCTACGCATGGTGCCGGCGCGACTGAACTCAGATAACCACGCTGCTGAAGCTCTACTAGCGCAGTTCGCCAGGCTTGCTGTGCGGCAGAGAGGTCTCGCTCAATGGCCTGGTACCCGGTAGCGGCCGCGGCCGTTCGCTGGGAGTAATAGGGCTTCGGAGCGTGCTGCTCAGCGAGCTTCGGCGCCGCCGCAATCAACTCTTCAAGGAAGGCGCGCTCCGGGTCCGCTGGCACCGACGGACGGCTTGATGCCGACGGTCCCCACGGATCGTTGTCATCAGTCGCTGATCGTGCCCAGGCAACGCCGGCAACGAGATTATCGAAGTCGTGCCGAGGTGTGTCCGCGACAAAGGCTTCGGTCAGCAGCAGGCCCACCTCACCGGTCCACCCCGCCCTCTTACTGTTACCCCCGTGGGCAGGCATAGCAGCCAGGGTTGCTTGCGCCTCCAATACAAACAGTTCACGCGGCCACCGCAAGAGGTAGTCGGGGCCCCGATGGGCAATATCGAACACAACACAGACAGTATCGAAGATTCGCGATGCGACCACCGGCCTCCACCCAGGCACCTGGTTCCGATGGGGAGCTGAAGCCACTGTTGCGGCAAGACAGTGTCACCTCGGCCCAAGCTGGCAGTACAGCTGGTACCTCAAATCCCTGGTAACGAGACCACCTCTGAACCGATAGGGCGATGTGACGACTGAAGATTCGCAGAACGACGAGAGAGACGCGTCCGAGTCCCAGCGGCCTGAACTGCGCGTTCTGGTCGATGTAGTCGGGGTGGACCTGGTGGCTTTCATGCTCGCGCTCAACCCGGCTGACGTGTGGAACGACTCCGTTCTCGCTGGACCCAGGACTGCTGTGGCAGAGGATATCTGGACGGCAGCGATGGGGCACACCAGGCCGATTAAGGGATCTAGGCACCCATGGAAGACCATGCGGGAAGCCTCGCGCATCGACGCATTCTGCAGATACGACGAGTCGCGGGGAACATCTGCAGCGACCGATTTTCATCTTCGTTCCGGAGGTATCCGGCCCGCTATCGGCGGCAATTCTTCGTTGGACGACTGCCTCCAGCTAATTGCGATGGACTGCTTTGCGGCGCGGCTCATCGGGTCCGAACAGACCCACCACTCGCCGAGCCTGGTTGATAAGCACCCGCTAATGCCGACGGTGCGCCGCTGGTTGCGCAACGAGTCGGAGCCTCTTACTCAGCTTCTCCGAGATGCTTTCGCTGCGACCGATGAGGCCGACCTTCGAGGGCGTGACCGCGTCACCTACAACGAGCAAATAGAGGTCGACTGGTCGACTGGAGGCGGCGGCAGTCTAAGTCTGCGCGATATTGGCACCCACATCATTTCAAGCCTGCTCATCGACGAAGACCTCGATGCCCGGGTCCTTATTCGAGTAGCGGAGGCTGTACGCGATGGGCTCGGCCGCGCACGCCGATTGGCTGCCGGTGAGACCGTGCCCGTGAAGACGTTGATCGCACTGGGCGATCTGACGTTACCTCGGGGTGCTGGGCCAATCGAGATTGCCGGTGGCCGGATCCGCCGCCCAACCGTCTTGGATCGCCGGCTGAACTCGTTTGCCGCGGAACCCGACCTCATCCTCGAGGTTGACCAACCAGTTCGATTTATCGAAGCCCGGCTGTCGCCGCCTCCAGTGCACAATGGGCATGAGCAGCTCACCCGGTTCGTCGCGAGTAGCGAACGACGCAAGAAGTTCCTGCCTGAGTTAATTCAGGCTTCTGAGGATCTCCAGGAGACGATCCGCCGCGTTCGGTTCGCGATAGTGCTAGCTTCCCCAAATGAAGAGGTGTTTCGCCCAGTATGGCGGTTCACTCGGCAGAACCATCCGCTCACATCAAGCGGGTCGAATTCGCATCAACCGAATCCATCACCTGGAGTAGTCAAGACCCAGCTACCTCCCCAGATCGACGCTGGTACGGCCGTGGAGATCGCGGAATGGGCAAAGAAGATGGCCGGACTCCCGGACGCGCTCAAGGTTGGGCGCCGCAGGTTATTGAAAGCAACTACCGACCGGCCCGACCCGTTGGACAAGTTCATCGACGCCGTGATCGTGTGGGAGTCCATGTTCGGAACGGAAACAGAAACATCGTTCCGGGTCACCGGATCGATGGCCCTACTCCTTGAGCCCGAGAATATTGAAGCCCGGAAAGCACTGCACAAGAGGCTTTCAGACCTGTATAGCCATCGAAGCAAACTGGTACATGGCGCCGTGGGCCATGACCGCGAGAGCAGCAAATTCAAGATGGCTGACGTGCCAGAACATGCCAATGATGCGGTCCGGTATGCGATCGACTGCTTCAAACGAATACTCGACGACAAGGGGTTGTTCCCGCTCGACTCGGCAGCGAGAAGCAAGCGCATCATGCTCGGCTTCTGACACTGAACCTGAGCGACTCGCACCCTACCCCTGGGCTGGTTCAGTGATCTACTTTCTGATACTCCCTACCTGGCCGAGCGCGCCGGGTCATTCGAGTGCATCGTCGAGTGCCGCGGTCAGGTCCTCGTAGCTGTTGACGGCGATCCTCAGATCGTTGACGAAAAAAGTCGGGGTCCCGTCGACTCCGAGGGCCAGACCGTCATCGAAATCGGCACGTACGCGGGCGGCGGTGCCGGGGTCGTTGTAAGCAGCGTCGTAGGCAGCCAGGTCCAAGCCGAGGTCGGCGGCGAAGCCCCGGAAGACATCGTCGAGAGGGATGCGCTGTTCCGCCCCCAGGTGGGTTGGGTTTCGTACGTGCACTGGCACATCTGCTCGAAGCGGCCCTGGGCGGCGGCCGCTTCCACGGCGCGGGCGGCGCGTTCGGCGTTGAAGTGTAAGGGAATCGGGAAGTACCGCACTACGAAAGTCACCCGTCCGCGGTATTCCTCGCGCAGTTGCTCCACAGCTGGAAACGCAGCCCGGCATGCTTCGCATTCGAAGTCCAGGAACTCCACCAGTGTCACTCGCCCATCCGGGGCAGTGGAGAGCCGGTGACAAGGACAAATCAGAAAAACGTGAGCACACGGACACGCTACCGTCAGTTGAGCCGACCCATCTCGCGAGGCTGTACAGCGGTTCGACCGCTCTGCGTGGTCCTCGCCCCAGACTCAGGCCGACGACAATGGCGCCGGCCCATTCGCCATTGCGCGTCCATGCCGAACAACCATTGCCAGCGGCCATCGCAATCTTCAACCGGCGTTCTCGCCCTCGTTGCGATGGCTGATCGAAGGGACTTCGGCGCCCCGGCGATGATGAGCGGGCGCATCCGGGCCGGCATGTTCGGCATTGTGGACGGCGTCGGTGATCAGCTGCCGGACATGGTCGTTTTCCAGGCTGTAGTAGACGGTGGTTCCGGCACGGCGGGTACGCACGAGGTGAGCCAGACGCAGTTTGGCCAGATGCTGGGAGACCGAGGCGGCGGGTTTGCCGACGTAGTCGGCGAGTTCGTTGACCGACAGCTCGGCATCGGCCAGTGCCCACAGCACTTGGACGCGGGTGGCGTCGGCGAGCATCCGGAAGACGTCGACCGTCGAATTCAGTTCGTGGTCGGGAATAGGCGATCGAACCTTCCCGTTATCTGCATGCATACGTAGATATTAAGTCATGCAGGAAGCTGGACAGAAGGGCCGACTCGATGTTTACCTCCTTGTTCTCCCACCGCGACTACCTCCGGCTGTTCATCGCCCAGGTGTCGGCCCTGTTCGGTACGGGTCTGACCACTGTCGCCTTGGGTCTGCTGGCTTATGAACTCGCCGGCGCGGACGCGGCCGCGGTGCTCGGTACCGCGTTGACGATCAAAATGCTGGTGTATGTGACGGTCGCGCCGATCGTGGCCGCCTATGCCGACCGGTTCCCGCGCAGGTTGTTTCTGGTCACGCTGAACGTGGTCCGGGCCGCGGTTGTACTGCTATTGCCCTTCATCGACCAGGTCTGGCAGATCTATCTCCTCATCGCCGTCCTGCAGACGGCGTCGGCCGCGTTCACCCCGACCTACCAGGCTGTTATCCCGGATATCTTGCCGAATGAGCGGGATTACACCAAGGCGCTGTCGGCCGCTCAGCTTGCCGCGACGATGGAGACCTTACTGAGTCCGATGCTGGCCGCGGCGGCGCTGGCGGTGATCAGTTTCCACTGGCTGTTCGTGGGCACCGCGATCGGGTTCGTGGTCTCAGCGGCACTGGTGGTCACCACCCGCATCCCGAATACCGGCGCCGGCTCTGCCCAGAGCAGTTTCATGGCGCGGATCACGGTGGGCATGCGGATTTTCGCCGCGACGCCGCGGCTACGGGGTCTGCTCGGGTTGAACCTGGTGGTCGCGGCCGCAGGTTCGATGATCATGGTCAACACCGTCAACTACGTTCGCGACACTCTCGGGGGAACCCAGTCCGGCGTGGCGATGCTCCTGGCCGCGAACGGGTTCGGCACCCTGCTCGTCGCGCCGGCGTTACCCCGGATCCTCGAACGCCTCGATGCACGGCCGGTGATGATGGCCGGTGCGGCCACCCTGATCACCGGACTCGGGTCGGCGATCGCATTGTCGACCGCGAGCGGAGGCGAGTGGCGCTGGGTCGCCGCAGTCGCAGTATGGGCGGTCATCGGCGTGGGCACGGCGGCGGTGCTGACCCCGACCGGTCAGGTGCTACGTCGCTCGTCACAGGCCGCGGATCGGCCGGCGCTCTTCGCCGCGCAGTTCTCGCTGTCGCACCTGGCGTGGCTGCTCACCTACCCGCTCACCGGCTGGTTGAGCACGACCGCCGGTTTCACCATTACCTGGGCGGTGCTGGCCGTGCTCGCTGTCGCCGGGATCGCGGTGGCGCTGCGGATGTGGCCACGTAAGGACCCGGCGGAGCTGACGCACCTGCATGAGGTCGGCACCATCGATCCGGTGCGGCTGGGTGACGCAGTCCGCGTGGACGACCGCCACTGGCTGCACACACATGTGTTCGTCATCGACGCCGAGCACCCGCGATGGCCCCGAACGGAGCGGCCGACCGCACTGGCTGCTTGAGGTGCCTCTTCGCCACTGGTGGCGGCCCCTCGGAATAGTGGGCACAGCCACCATGGCCAGCCCCCGGTAGGACAGCCGAGTTCCCAGTCGCGCGGAGGCGCGTATTCACCGGAGTTCAGGGGAGCCTGTCGCACGCCGCTGTCATCGACGCCGAAGCGGACAGCGGCGCGTCGATTCCTTTCGTGCCGGCGATTCAGCTGACGGAGAATAGTTCAGCTCGGCGATCACCGGACCTGTGCCTACATCATGGACATGGGCATGCCAGGGAACATTCCGTTCCACCAGTTCCGCGCCATGTTCATCATCTGCATGCACATTTCCATCATCGGGCCCACCTCCTATCAGCACCTACGAGTGGGGCCTTGGATGTACCCGCATCCGGCACGTCCATGCACATGCGCTCACACATTTTCGGGCCTCACGGTCGCTGCAGGCCGACGGAATGGCGTCACGGGTCGAGCCCGGCGTCTGCGTGGAGGTAGCGTCCGGGTGAGGTGCCCACGGTCCGCCGGAATGCCGCGAGGAAGGCGCTCGCAGTCGTGTATCCCACGGCATGCGCGGCCTGGGGCACCGTGCGACCTTCGGCGAGCAGCGGCAGCGCAGCCCGCAGCCGCATATGGGTGCGCCACCGGTCGAAACTCATACCGGTGTCGCGGACGAAAATCCTGGTGAGAGTTCGTCGACTCACTCCGATGGCGTGCGCGTGCGCTTCGAGGCTGCGCGGGTCGGCAGGGTCGGCGAGCAAGGCGTCGGCCACGGCGCGGACCCGTTCGTCCACGGGATGCGGTACGTCTATCGGCAGGGCCGGAACGGGGTGCAGCAGATCTAACACGACCGCTTCGGCGCGCAACCGTGGGTCATCGGCGAGGTCGCGGCGGGCGAGATAGGTGATCAGCTGGGCCAGCAGCGCGTCGACGCCGACCGCGGTGGGCTCGGTCCAGTCCAGGGAGCAGCGTGCTGGATCGAGGTAGAGGCTGCACAACACCGCCTCGCGGGTGGCGCCGGTCCGGTGCATCACCCCGGCCGGTATCCACAAGGCCCGGGTGGGCGGCAGTACCCAATGGGCATCGGCAACAGCGACGCTGAGGACCCCGCGACGCGTCCATGCCAGCTGGTGGTGTGTGTGGCTGTGAGCGGGGATCCACTCCCCCGACGTCAGCGGGAACTGGCCGACGATGATCACTCCCGCGCCGGACGGGATGAACGAGTCGGCGGAGTTGAGCATGGCACCAGCCTATGTCCTCAATGCGATATCATCCGGCCTCATCGCGTATTGTGGCCAGGTTCAATTGGCGCATAGCGTCGTCGAGTGCTGAAAAATTTTGCGACTCACCATGGTTGGCGTACGCCCTCGACGCCGGAACGCATGCCGTGACACCGGCGGTCGCTTCCGTAGCCCCTGGCCGGCGCCGGGGCGCGCTGGTGGTTCTGTGCTTCGTGCAGTTCATGCTGGTCCTCGACGACAATGTGGTCAGCGTTGCCCTCCCCAGCCTCCGCGACGAGCTGGGCTTCAGCGGCGCAGGGCTGGCCTGGGTGGTCAACGCCTACTTCCTCACATTCGGCGGACTGTTGTTGCTGGCCGGGCGAGCAGCCGACCTGCTGGGCCGCCGCCGCGTCTTCCTCCTGGGGGTGGCGCTGTTCGGCGTGGCAAGCCTGGCATGCGGACTCGCCCAGGAACCGTGGCAACTCGTGCTCGGACGGTTCGTTCAGGGCGCCGGCGCGGCCATGGCAAGTCCCGCCGCACTGTCGTTGATCACCCTGTTGTTCCCGGGCCCAGCAGAGCGCACCAGGGCACTGGCCATCTGGGGAGGAATCGCAGCTCTGGGCGGCACTACCGGCCTGGTGATATCCGGCGTGCTGACCGACCTCACATCCTGGCGCTGGATCTTTCTCATCAACCTGCCGGTGGCGGCGGCCGCCCTCGTACTGATGCCCCGCCTGATACCGGAAAGCCGGGCACGCTCCCGGGCACGGCTGGACATACCCGGCACCGTCCTGGGCACCGGCGCCGTGGTATCCCTGGTCTACGGCCTGCTCCGAGCCGGGGAAACGAACTGGACAGACCTCGCCGTCATCGCAGCACTACTGCTGGCAGTACTCTTGGCCGTCGCATTCCTCACGGTCGAATCCAGGGCGGCCGAGCCATTGGTGCCGATGGCGTTTCTCGCCGACCGGACGCGTTCGGTCGCCAACGCGGCGACGTTGCTGTTTTCAGTGGCCTTTTTCGCCATGGCCTTCCTGTTGATGATCCACTTGCAGACCGTCCTCGGATACGGTCCGTTGCAGGCCGGGCTGGCCTATCTGCCCTATGGCGCTGGAATTCTCGTGGGAATGCGCCTTTCCACCTACCTCATCACGAGGCTCGGGATGCGGTGGGCGCTGGTCCTGTCGTTCCTGATCAGTTCAGCCGGGCTGCTGATCTTGTCCAGTGTGGCGGCCGGCGATGCATACGCTACGGGCGTGCTGCCGGGCATGCTCGTCACCAGTCTGGGATGTGGGTTGAGCCTGCCGGTCCTGACGGCTGCGGCGGTCACCGGCACCACCACGGAGAACGCCGGCCTCGGCTCGGCTCTGTTCAGCTCCGTTCAGCAGATCGGTGGCGCTATCGGCGTGGCGGTACTGGTCGCCGTGGCCGAACGTCACAGTGGCGCCGCTGCCGGTTCCACTCGGTCACAAGGTTTTTCCTTCGCACTCACGATCGCTGCCGTCATCCTCACCCTCGGTGCTGTCCTCATCGCCGCCCTACTGCGAACTCCGCGCTCCACCGCAGTATCCGCCTCTACCGACGACCGGATACCGGCAGCCGAACAGACCTGACCATCGATGGGAAACGGCGAGTCCAGCGGCTGGGCAGTGGGATTCAGGCGAGTGCGGACACCAGATCCCGGCACGCGGATTCACACCGGCGGGATACCGCCGCGCAGATACGGCAGTGGGCGTGTGCGTCGCTGTGGTGCCCGCATTCTTCAGCACAGCTCCGACAGGCGGTGGCCCAGCTTTCGAGGACCATACGGGTGAGGTTGGCGTCGTAACCGGTGTGCCGCGACAGGCCGCCGTCGCCGTACTTTCCGTGAGTAGAGCGAAACGGTGGGTCCCTCACCGTCTGCGACCGGCGCGGTCGGCGTGTTCGCGGTTGTTCCGTATCGCCTGTCGGGCAGCGGAGAGGACGCATCCGGCGACGCATCGCAAGACTGCCCGGGTCGCCGGATGGCCGATGATGCGGTTTGCTGCTTGTGTCATCGATACTCCTCGCGGTTGCCGGTGGATCGCATGGCGGAATGTGTCCGTACATACGACCGGCAACAGCTGGTCCCCGCGGCTTGTCGGAAGGCCGCGGAAGTCGCATGGGGTCTACTTCTTTTCGCAGATCAAGAGGTGGAATTCGACTGCGCCCTCGTCGGTGAGCCGCTCCTCACGGACGACGGTCAAACCTGCCGTTTCGAGGTGGCCGGTGATTTCGTCGATCGGGCGAAGCCGGAACCGGTTTTCGGTGAAGGGCATCCGCGCCATCGCCGTCGGGTCGCCGACACCGAGCGCCAAGCGCCCCGTGGGGCGCAGGACACGGGCGACCTCGGTGAATGCTGTCGTGAGGTCCTCGATGAAGTACACGGTGTTGGTGCTGACCACTGCGTCCACCGTGGCAGTGGAGAGCGGGAGATCGTGCATGGCGGCAGTGTGCAGGGTCAGCCGGCCGGTGCCCAGGTCGTCACGGTAGCGGCGCCGAGCCTGCTCGATCATCGTCGGTGCAACTTCTACGCCGTGCACTGTGCCGGTGTCCCCGACTCGGTCCAGCAGTAGCCCGAGCCCGACTCCGCCACCGAAGCCGATATCGACAGCGGTGGCTCCCGGGGCCGGGTCGGCTGCCGCGACGGCAGCGCCCACGGTCGCACGGTTACCGCGGTTGAGGATCCGGCCGACCAGGCGCCCGATCAGACCGTCGGGGCGTCCGAGCTGGGTACCTATCAGATCCCACAGACGTTCTGGTACCGGCATTTTCACAACACGTCACCTCACTAGTCGGGCGGAGAGGGCCGATCGAACAATGCGCGCGGCCCGGGCAGAGCGTCGGTTCGAGTTTTATTTCAGCAGCCCGGCGGGAACTCCATTCCCGGTTCTGCCACCCCCGCTTCCGTCTTCTTCTGCTGGGTTGAGTCGATGCCGGTCCTCCGTTGCCCCGAGCGCGGGTCTCGGGGCAACCGAAGTGGGCCGGGCGAGCGGCGGGATTACTGTGCGGTGGACCGGAAGCGGCGCAACCGCAGGCTGTTACTGACCACGAACACCGAGGAGAACGCCATCGCGGCCCCGGCCAGCATCGGGTTGAGCAGGCCCGCCATGGCCAGTGGGATCGCGGCCACGTTGTAGGCGAACGCCCAGAACAAGTTGCCCTTGATCGTGCCCAGCGTACGGCGGGCCAGACGGATGGCGTCGACGGCGGCCCGTAAGTCCCCGCGCACCAGTGTCAGGTCGCTGGCCTCGATAGCGACGTCGGTACCGGTGCCCATGGCCAGACCGAGATCGGCCTGAGCGAGTGCGGCAGCGTCGTTGACGCCGTCACCGACCATCGCCACGACCTTGCCTTCGGCCTGCAACCGCTCCACGACAGCGACCTTGTCCTGCGGCAGGACCTCCGCGATCACCTCATCGATCCCGACCTGAGCGGCGATCGTGCGGGCGGCGGCTTCGTTGTCGCCGGTCAGCATGATCGGAGTCAGACCGAGCGCCCGCAGCTGCGATACCGCCTCGGCGGAAGTAGGTTTCACCGCGTCGGCGACGACCAGCACTCCGCGGGCCGCGCCGTCCCAGCCGACCGCGACCGCAGTCTTTCCCTCCGCTTCCGCGGCACGCATCGCCCGCTCGAGTTCGGCGTCCAAGTGCAGTGACCAGTCCTCCAGTAACCGGGTCCGGCCGACCACCACCGCGCGCCCGTCCACAACTCCTTGCACGCCGAGCCCGGCCATATTGGCGAAGCCTTCGACCGATGCCGGCTCACCCACCCGGTCGCGGGCGCCCTTGGCGATGGCCTGGGCGATCGGGTGTTCCGAGGAGTCCTCCAGGGCCCCGGCCAGCGCCAGCACCTGATCGGCGGACTCGCCGTCGGCGACGACGACATCGAGCAGCGTCATCTTCCCGGTGGTGACGGTGCCGGTCTTGTCCAGGACCACGGTATCCACCCGCCGGGTCGATTCCAGCACCTCCGGGCCCTTGATCAGCACACCGAGCTGGGCGCCGCGACCGGTACCGACCATCAATGCGGTCGGGGTGGCCAAGCCCAGGGCGCACGGGCAGGCGATGATCAGCACGGCTACCGCAGCGGTGAACGCCGCGGCGATCGAGCCGCCGGTGCCGAGCCAGAATCCGAGTGTCGCGACCGCGAGCGCGATGACGATCGGCACGAAGATCCCGGAGATCCGGTCGGCCAGCCGCTGCGCCTGCGCCTTGCCGGTTTGGGCATCCTCGACGAGTTTCGCCATCTGCGCCAGCTGGGTATCGGACCCGATCCGGCTGGCCCGCACGACGATCCGGCCACCCACATTGACAGTGGCGCCGACCACCGCGTCGTCGACGCCGACCTCGACCGGCACAGATTCCCCGGTGAGCATGGACGCGTCGACCGCCGAGGAGCCCTCGACCACCACGCCGTCGGTGGCGATCTTCTCCCCCGGGCGCACCACGAATCGGTCACCGACGGTGAGTGCGTCGACCGGGATGCGTTCCTCGCGGCCGTCGCGCAGCACCGACACCTCTTTGGCCCCGAGTTCGAGCAGCGCGCGCAGCGCCGCGCCGGCCCGCCGTTTGGACCGGGCCTCGAAGAAGCGCCCGGCCAGGATGAATGTGGTGACCCCGGCCGCCGCTTCGAGGTAGATGCTGCCGGTGCCGTCCATCCGGGCGATGGTGAACTCGAACGGGTGCGTCATCCCCGGAGTGCCCGCCGTACCCCAGAACAGGGCATACAGAGACCAGCCGAACGCGGCCAGCGTGCCGATGGACACCAGGGTGTCCATCGTGGCCGCGCCGTGGCGCAGGTTGGTCCAAGCCGCCCGGTGGAACGGCAGCGCGCCCCAGATCACCACCGGCGCGGCCAGGGTGAGTGACAGCCATTGCCAGTTGGTGAACTGCAAGGCCGGGACCATCGCCATGGCGATCACCGGCACGGTCAGTACCAGCGAGACCAGCAGCCTGGTCCGCAGCGCGGCCGTCGGATCCGGTTCGGCGGACTCCGCAGTTTCGGCGGAAGCCGGGGGGCGCGGTAGGGCAGCGGTGTAGCCGGCCTCCTCGACGACGCTGATCAGTTCCTCGGGCGCGATATCGCCGGTGTAGTCCACACGCGCCTTCTCGGTCGCGTAGTTGACGGTGGCGGTGACGCCGTCGAGTTTGTTGAGTTTCTTCTCGATGCGGTTGGCGCAGGAGGCGCAGGTCATGCCACCGATCACCAGTTCGACCTGCCCGGTGGGCGATGGTTTCGTCGCGGTGGTCATGGGGTGCTCCGTTCTGTGGTGCTCGAACTCAGAGGTTCAAGGGGTGCCTGTCGTGCAGGCGTCCCCCAGGGATGGAGTCGGTGGGTAACGGCAAGCTCGGGATGGTTGCGGGTGGTCAGTGGCCGTGGCCGGGTTGTTCGCCGACTTGCGCCGGAGGCGTCTCGGCACCCGGGTTGCTCTGTGTGACCCGGACTGTGAATTCCGCGGTGCGGACCGTGCCCTTGTGCTGGAAATCGAGGAACAGCCGGTAGTCGCCACTGGTGGGGGCGGTGAGGGAGAAGGTGATTCCGGGTCCCGCCGGTGTGCTGCCGTCACCGGGTTCCCCCTCGGGGTGCACGTGCAGGTAGGCGAGGTCCGCCGCCCGCAGAGCGACCAGGTGCCCGTAGGCGCCGAGGTAGGGCTGCAGGTCGGTGACCGGGCGGCCGTTACGGCTGACCGACAGCGTCACCTTCGACGCCTGGCCGGGGATGACAGCGCCGTCGAGGGTCACGGTGTAGCCGTCGACCGCCACAGCGGTCTCCGGCGCCGGCAGCACTTTGGCGTCGTAGTTGCCCGGCACCCGCAGATCCGCGCCCAAGGTCAGGTTCTCCCCGCCTTCCGGTGTGAAGTCGGCGAAGAGTCGATAGTCACCGGCACGCGACAGATCCAGCGGCACGCGCCAGGTTCCGCTGGCATCCCTGCGTGGATGCACGTGCTGGAAAGCAGCCATGTCGCGGCGGACCACGATCAGGTGCAGGTCCTTGTCATGGCTGCGCTCATACCGGGTGACCGGCAGCCCAGCAGCGTCGAGAATGCGGAAACCGACCGCAACCTCGGCCCCGGGGCGGACTCGCGGGGTATCCAGTTGCAGTGTGTAGCCGCGCTCACTGACGAGCAGACCACCAGGTAGCTGGTCGGGGCTGGGCCCGCTGGAGGCGGCGGGCCCAGCCGGGTGCGTGTCGTGGTCGGCGGGTGCATCGGGAGTGGGGCCGATGGCCGCACCGAGGACGACAGCGATCCCGAAGATCGCCGCGAGCCCGAGCGCGAAGCCGGCGAACTTGCTGGGCGTGTTCATCGGGATGCTCCTTGCTGTCGTGTCGTAGTTCGAGTGGATGGGTCAGTCGGCCAGCCGGTAGCCGGCCTCGTCGACGGCGGCTGCGATCGCATCACGCTCCACGGGAGCAGAACTTCCGATCGTGACCAGCCCACTGGCGAGCTCGACATCGACGGAGGTGACGCCGTCGATCCGGCCGACTTCCTCGCGGACCGAGGAGACGCAATGACCGCAGGTCATGCCGGTGACCGTGACGGTGGTGGTTGCGCTGCTCATCTGGTTCTCCTTGGTGTTGTGGCGACTTCGCGCCGCGGAACGAAACCTACAATACCCCCCGGGGGTATCAAGTCAAGAGGTTGCGGCAACCCGGTCGCTGAAACCACCACACAGGGCCACCGGCGAGTTCGGGGCCCGCGGCCGTGTCGACTCCACCGGTTGCATACCCCACAGGGGTACGGTAAGGGTTGAAGTGTTCCTCCCGCAGCCCGGCAACGACGATTCCGGATGGGCACGCGGGTCCTCACCAGATCGACAGGAAACGAAATGAGCACCTCGATCATCACCGTCGCGGGAATGACCTGCGGCGGTTGCGCTTCAAAAGTCCGGACCGAGCTCGGCGCCCTGGACGGCGTCTCCCGGGTCGACGCGGACCCTGCTACCGGCCGAGTCACCGTCGAATCAAGCCAGGAAGTCGACCCCGACGCCGTCAAGAACGCTGTGGAAACCGCCGGCTACCGAGTAGTCACCTGACTTCGCGGACCACATCGGAACGTGGCGCACACCCGGTTCATCGGCGCGCCGACCGATTCGTCTCCGGCCGGCGCGCCGAGCCCGGCCGGAGATGGGCACCCTTCCCACGGTCGGTGCCATCGGTGGCTCTGGTCACAGGAAGGCGAGGCAGGATGGATGTGACGGGTAGGTTGTTTCGCGACCGTTGCAGTGTTGCTTCGCCGATGTGGCCCTCGCCGAGAGAACAATGGGTGACGAGAGGAGGTGGTGCAGGTGGCCAGGATGTCCGAATACACCGATATGCAGCGTAAACGCATAGACGAGGGTCGATACTTCGAGGCCGGTGCACCATCTCCGGCAACCGAGGCGTTGCCACATGGCAGCCGTTCCCTGGATCCGAGTGGTCCGCGGTGAACATTTCCGCTCGCCTGCGACGCACATCGCTGGGACTGCTGATGGCGGTGCTGCTGGTTGCCCCACTGATCGACTGCACCCTGCACGGGCAAGACGAGCACACCCATCCCCCCGTCGTGGCAGCCGTCGAGGCCGTTTTCCCCTCGCACACCCATTCCCCGCACGCAATGAGCGGGGGACTCATCGACCACTGTGATCAGCACATGATCCAATGCGTCGAGAAGTCGCTGCTGCCCTCCAGCGGAGCGACGATTTCGCCGTTGCTGTGGCTGGCGTTTCTCGCCGCGACCGCAGTAGGCGCCATCGCCCTGATTTTCACCGGCACACGTGAAATCCGCGGCCCTCCCATCACCGCACTACCCGTGTCGAACGGACGAGACATACTCACGAATTTCTGTATCTCCCGACGCTGATCGGTCAGCGCCAGGCCGCGACCCGTTATGTCGTCGGCCGGTGTTCGCTGCCTGCTCACCGTCTACACCGCCCGGCGCGGCGGTTCGGATACAGAAAGCGACAATCATGAATAACGTCGTATTCGGCAAACCCGCCGAAGCAGCCGCTGGAGTGCTCACCCCACCGGCCCCGGTACGGGAATCCAGTTCACTGGTCGGCAACACCCCGGTCCTGTGGGTGAGCGCGCCCTTGGCGCCGGCCGACCGCGGATTCTGGGCGAAACTGGAAGGCTTCAATCCCGGCGGGATGAAGGACCGGCCCGCGCTGCACATGGTCGAACGCGCAAAACAACGCGGAGACCTCGCACCCGGGGCCCGCATCATCGAATCCACCAGCGGCACCCTCGGCCTCGGTTTGGCGCTGGCCGGCGCGGTGTACCACCATCCCGTCACCGTCGTCACCGATCCCGGCCTCGAACCGATCGTGGCACGCATGCTCGTCTCCTACGGCGCCCGCGTCGACATGGTGACCGAACCCCATCCCAGCGGCGGCTGGCAACAAGCACGCCGCGACCGCGTCACCGAACTCATGGCGGCAGAGCCCGGAGCCTGGTGCCCCGACCAGTACACCAACCCCGACAACGTCGACGGATACGAATCCCTCGGCCTGGAGCTGCAGCACCAGCTCGGAGATATCGACGTGCTGGTGTGCGCGGTCGGCACCGGCGGCCACTCCGCCGGTGTGGCGCGAGTGCTGCGCCGATTCAACCCAGAACTGCAGCTGATCGGCGTCGACACGGTCGCCTCCACGATCTTCGGCCAGCCCGCCGGCCCGCGGCTGATGCGCGGACTGGGATCCAGCATCTTCCCCCGCAACGTCGACTACCCGGCGTTCCACGAAGTGCACTGGGTAGCACCCGCCGAAGCAGTGTGGGCGTGCCGCGCGCTGGCCGGGACACACTATGCGACCGGCGGCTGGAGCGTCGGAGCCGTGGCGCTGGTCACCGGGTGGGCCGCACGCACACTGCCGGAAGACACACGAATCGCCGCGGTGTTCCCCGACGGCCCCCAGCGCTACTTCGACACCATCTACAACGACGACTACTGCCGCGAACACGGCCTGCTCGACACCGCGCCGCCGATCGAACCAGCCGTTATCAGCCATCCAGGCGAACGCGCAGTGGACTCGTGGACCCGCTGCACCACCATCGTCGACCCGCACACCGGAGAGCGGACAGGAGAGGGCGCATCGTGACCGCACTGAGGAGCTTCCGCAGCTTCGACCTCGCCGCACGGCTGTTGATGATCAACCAGTTCGGCATCAACCTCGGCTTCTACATGCTGATGCCCTACCTCGCCGGCTACCTTGCCGGACCGCTGGGCTTGGCGGCCTGGGCGGTCGGTCTCGTACTCGGGGTACGAAACTTTTCCCAGCAGGGCATGTTCCTCATCGGCGGGACCCTTGCCGACCGGCTCGGCTACAAACCCTTGATCGTCGCGGGCTGTCTGCTGCGCACCGGCGGCTTCGCCATGCTCGTATTCACCACGTCACTGCCCGGGCTACTCATCGCTTCCGCCGCAACCGGCTTCGCCGGCGCACTGTTCAACCCCGCGGTACGCGCCTATCTGGCCGCCGACACCGGCGAACGCCGCGTCGAAGCCTTCGCGGTATTCAACATCTTCTACCAAGCCGGGATCCTGGCCGGGCCCCTGGTCGGTCTGGCATTGATGTTCCTCGACTTCCGCGTGACCGCTGCGGCCGCGGCCGTCGTATTCGCAGCCCTGACCGTGGCACAGCTGGCCGCCCTGCCGGCTCGGCGCGAGCAGAAGCCCGCCGAACAGACCTCGATCCTGCAGGACTGGCGGGCGGTGGCGGCCAACCGCCGGTTCCTGCTGTTCTCGCTGACGATGATCGGCTCGTATGTGCTGTCGTTCCAGGTGTATCTGGCCTTACCGCTGCAGGCCGAATACCTCGCCGGCGCGCAATCACAAGTGCTCGTCTCGGCGCTGTTCGTGGTCTCCGGTGTGGTCGCCGTGGCCGGGCAGCTGCGCATCACCGGGTGGTTCAAGGCGCGCTGGGGAACCGGACGCAGCCTCGCGGTGGGTATGGCGATACTGGCCGCGGCGTTCCTGCCGCTGCTCGTGATACCCGGGCCCGGACGATTCGGTACCGGCGCCGCGGTCGTCGCGTTACTCCTGTCCACAGCTGTCCTGGCTGTCGGGACCGCCGCAGTGTTCCCCTTCGAAATGGACACCGTTGTCTCGCTTGCGGACGGAAGACTGGTGGCGACTCACTACGGCTTCTACAACACAATCGTCGGTGTCGGCATCCTGGCCGGCAACCTCGCCACCGGCGCGGTGGTCGGCGCCGCCCGAGATGCCGGCGCGGACTGGGCGGTGTGGGCCGGGCTCGCCCTCATCGGAGCACTGTCGGCATTCGCGCTCCATCGGCTCGATCGATCGCACACGGAACAGACGGCCACCCATCCTTCACAGGAGCTCTCCGACCGTCAGGACCGCGAACCAGCGCAGGGTTCTTCACGCTGAACCCGGTCACCCACTCCAAGGTGATGGAAGTGGCACCGCAATTTCATGACGGGCCGCTCGCCCTGAACCCCTTAGACCGAGCCGCCCGCAACAGCTCGATGCCCATGACGCCGCCTCGGCCGCACACCGCGCTGCGACTATCACGTCCGCCGCGGAAACCCCACCGAGGCAGCGGCTCTCGCACCGACCCAACCCATACCACCCGACCGAACCGACCCCGAAAGGAGGTATACCGATGAATCCGCTGCAAATGATCTGCGATTGGATGTGCCGCGCTATGGGCAACTGCCCGATGATGTGACGCCCGGCCGGGGTGGCGCCGGCCACCGTGCAGGCACCACCCCGGGCCGGATAATGGTCAGCAAGGATCGCTGCCGTGGTCAGCGGCCTCACTCCTGTACGGCGAGCCGGTGTCTTCAGCTCGGTGTGATGTTGGCGGCGCTGATCATTCGGAGCAGTCGCGGCCGGCGCGCTGCACCGCCTCAACCGATCACAGACCAGCGGTCAGTCGACCAGGAATGCCGACGTACGGTCAGTCCAGGTCTTGATATCGGCGACCGAGGTCGAGATATGCAGGGTCGCGTTCGGGAGCAACTCACGCAACTTTTCAGCGGTCGATACCGGGTGCAACGGGTCGGTGTCCCACGCCAAGATCAATGTCGGGTGGGTGAGTGTGGCGATCTCGGCCGGATCCGGTAGATCTGAGCGCCCTACGCCTCGCAGTATCGGCGCGAGCAACTCGTCGGGGACGTCGGGAGTGAACCCGAACTCGGGGTAGTCGGCGAAGATCGGGAGCGGTTCGCCCTCGGCCCACCGGTCCAGCCACGCCGCCGGCCCATCGGAATCGATGGCCTCGGCCGCGTCGGTATACCAATTACGCGCCTGCTGAGGGCCAGTTTCCCAGGCAACCGGCGGGATCATCAGCACAAGGCGGCGAAACCGCTGCGGCGCGGCGATCGCAGAACGCAGTGCTACATCGGCGCCCAACGACGAACCCACGAAGTCCATCGGTTCGTCGATGCCGACTGCATCCAGTAATCCGAGCAGGTCACGGCTGAAATTTTCGAACAGATAATCCTCGGCTCGCGGGCGCCCGCTCGACCGTCCGTGGCCGCGCTGATCGTAGGTAAGCAGCCGACGACCATCGGCCACCGCCTCGATATCGAACAACTTCAGCCCGCGCACGCCCGCACGGCTGAGCAGCACTCCGTGCGCATACCCGAGGGGCCGCCCGGCTCCAGTGATCCGGTAGGCGATCCGCCCTCCGTCACGTTCGAAGTAACTGTCTTGCAGCGGCATCGGCGACATCCTCAAGTTTAGGGTTACGGGGTAAGGGTATAGCACCACGCGAGCGGATGATGGGGTTCGGGAACATTGACGAGAAGCGTCACGCTGAGGAGTTACCGCAGATCCTGGATCGGTGAGACGGCGCGATGGTGCTGCTCATGATCATGGCGGTCGGTGTGAGGGTGGTGGGCGTGGCCCGGGCTGTGCATGCGCATCCGCGAGAGTGGCTTCGGCCGAGACACCCCAGTCGAATCGCTGCCCCGTATGTTCTGAGCCTCACTTCCCTTGACGAGAAGGAGGCGGATTACTCGTCTTCGGCGATGCTCTTCATCGCCTTCCATCCGTGGGTGACGCCGCCGCCGGCGCGCAGGGCGGCGGCGACCATGACCGCTTCGGCGACATCGGCCTTGGAAGCGCCGGCCCTGACGGCGCGCTTGGCGTGGTCCTCGATGCAGAACGGGCACTGCGTGGTCACCGCGACGCCGACCGCGATCAGCTCCCGGGTGGCCAGATCCAGATTCCCGGTGTTCTTGCTGAACACGGCCTTGTCGAATCCGAAGAAGGCCGAGACCATCTCCGGTGCTGCTTCCTTGATGTCGGCCATGAACTTCGCTTCGTCGTTGTGCGAGTGCATCGTTGGTCCTTTGCTTGTTTTCGTTGGTCGAGCTCAGGTGTGGAAGCTCATGATGAGAGGGCCCGGGCAGGCGAGGGGTGTTCAGTGCATGGTGTCGGCAGACCTGCCCGTGGGCATCGGCTCTTTTGTGTTGCCACGGAGGAACAACACAGCGACCACGGCGGCGGTCAGCAGCATCGCGAACGCCACCAACAATGCACCGCTGTAGCCGTCGGTGAGGGCGGCGGGTTCGGGCTCGGCGGAACCGCTGGTGACGGTGGCGGCGACACCGGCGAGGACCGCGATACCGAGCGCGACACCGATCTGCTGCGCGGAATTGAGCAGCGCTGAGGCGATTCCGGCTTTGTCGCTGTCGACGTGGTAGACCGCCGCCTGGGTCAGCGCCATCACCCCGAGACCGAACCCGAGTGCCGACATCAGCATCGCCGGTGCCAGATGCAACCAGTAGCCGCTGGTCGTGGTGATCGTGGAGAACCACAGCGCCGCGAGCGCACTGAGAATGGCGCCCGCGCCGGCGACGAGGCGCGGGGTGAGGCTCAGCAGCAGTTTCGGAGCCAGGCCCGCACCGAGGATGATGCCGACCGCGAACGGTAGCCACGCCAGACCGGTCATGATCGGCGAATAGTCACGTACCCGCTGCAGGTAGAGCGTCAGCACATACAGCGACCCCATCGGTCCCACCGCCAGCAGCAGCATGGTGAGGTAGGCGCCGGTGCGGTTGCGGTCGCGGAACAGGCTCAGCGGGACGAGAGGGTTGCGGCTGCGTGCCTGGGTGAGCACGAAACCTGTCAGGACAGCGACGGCCACGCCCGCGGCGATCAGTGCGATCGGGTCGGTGAAGCCGTCTTCGCCGAAGCGGGTGATCGCGTAGACGAGGGCGAACGTGCCTGCCGTACCGAGCACGGCGCCGAGGGTGCCGAGTTGTCCGCGGTGCGGCTGCGGGGCGACCAGGGTGCGGGTCCCCAGCAGCACGAGCAGCCCGATGGGGATATTGATGAAGAAGACCCAGCGCCACCCGAGGGTGCCGGTCAGCACGCCGCCGGCCAGCAGGCCGATCACGATGCCCAGACCCGACATCGCGCCATAGAGCGATAACGCGGTGTCGCGCAGCTTGCGCTCGGCGAAGGTCGTGGTGATCAGGGCGAGCACGTTGGGGGCGATGAGCGCCGCACCCAGCCCTTGCAGCCCGCGCGCCCCGATCAGCATGCCCGCGGTCTGCCCCAGACCACCGGCGAGCGAGGCGACCACGAAGATGATCAAACCGACCTGCACGGTGCGGCGCCGTCCCCACAGGTCCCCGATGCGGCCACCGAGCATCAGCAACGCACCGAACGCCAGGATGTAGGCATTCACCACCCACGACAGATGCACCGCGCGTACGTCCAGTTCCCGCTGGATGCTGGGCAGCGCCACGTTCACCACCGAGTCGTCGAGCACCAGCATCAACTGAGCCGTCGCGATGGTGAACAAGGAAGCCACCGCCGCGGGTGACGTCTTGCCGCCCTTGTCCGCCGCGGTGCCGACTACCTCGGTCATGTTCACATCTCCTCATCATGGGATACCCCCGTAAGGTATCGAGCCCTGGCTAATGTGTCAATCCGGTGTGTAGCATTAGCTTTTGTGACCGGCCGTTTCCCCTTGCTCGGCGAGCCATTGCCGCTGGATCTGATCAACACCACCCCCTCCCTCGGCGACCTGCTGCAAACCCCCGACGATCTGCGCGCCTGGTACACGGCCCAAGCCCACCGGCTACCCGAACTCGACGGCGACATCAGCGCGGCCGATGTCGCCGCAGTCCGCGAGATCCGCGGCCACATCGCGGCCGCCCTGGAGCGCACCCGTCGCGGGCAATGCCCACACCGGCTCGACCTACTCGCGCTCGAACGCGCCCAACTCGCAGCCCCCGCGGTCACGCACCTGAGGTGGGAAGACGCCGGATTGACCGCCGCCCGCCGGCGTGCGGGCACGCCCGGACAACGTCTGGCCGCCGAACTCGCCGAATCTGCCGCTCACCTGCTGGCCGATCCCGCGGTCACCACGATCCGGCAATGTGACGCCCACGACTGCGTGATCTGGTTCCTGCCCACCAACTCGCGCCGGCGCTGGTGCTCACCCGCTCTGTGTGGCAACCGTATGCGCGTGGCCCGGCACTACCGGCGCCACAAAGCCGAACAGTAGCCACCACGCGGCATGTGGCGGTCCAGAGCATGAGCGACACCGAGGACCTCACCTGTCGACACTCTCAGTCCTCGTCGGGAGTATCGGGATCGCGCAACTGCCGGTGTGTTCCGCCGAGTTCAGGCAGGTGGAAGCCGTAGTGGCCATCGATGCCGATATCCGTCCGGATGAACGGTGAGAGTCCGGCAGCGTCCACATCCAGCACCGGATGGCCGTGGCCGCGTAGTTCGGTCAACGCGCGATCGATGTAGACGGTGCGATTTCCGGCGGCAGCACCTGACGGGGCCGACACCACGCCACCCGGTCGCACCCCAGGCAGCTCGCCCCAATACCTGATCGGCCCCTTTCCTTCCGGAAGGAAGCCCCTCTTGCAGTATACCCCTGGGGGGTATATGTTTCCTCTCGTCCCACTGACGACGAGAACAGGAAATTGCAATGAACCCCTCGAACCACGCTCACCACGCAGGCCACGGCCACCACGCGAACCATGGGGAGGCCCGCGGCGGGTCTATCGCACATGCGACCACCGCTACTCACAGCGGCCACAACGGTCACATCGACCCGAAACCCGCCCACGCCGGCCACCACTCCCACGCCGGTCATGACGCCGGCGCGTTCCCGGGCGGTCTGCTGATCACACAGGACGGATACTCACTGGATTTGGCGGACACCCTCGTGCAACCCGGTGAGATCGAGTTCCGGTTCCGAATCCTGGGTCCCGACGGGCAGCCGGTCACCGACTACACCCCGATCCACGACAAAGAACTGCATCTGATCGTCGCCCGCCGCGAACTGACCGGCTTCTGGCACGTACATCCCCAGCGCGCCGCCGACGGCACCTGGTCGGTACAGCTGGACCTGCCCGAAGCAGGCGCATACCGGGTATTCACCGATATCGCCCCGCGCGAACTCGGCCGCACCATCACCCTCGGCGCGGACCTCGCCGTCGCAGGACACTATGCACCGCTACCGATTCCGGAACCGGCTCGCACCACAGTCGTCGACGGGTACGAAGTCGAACTGGGCGGCGACCTGGTCGCCGGCGAAGGCCGGCAACTGACCCTCACCGTCCGCAAGGACGGAGCCCCGGTCACCGATCTACAGCCCTACCTCGCAGCGTTCGGCCACCTGGTCGTCCTGCGGGCCGGAGACCTGGCCTACGTCCACGTCCACCCCAACGGGGAACCCGGAGACGGTGCCACCGCCCCCGGCCCCGACATCACCTTCCACACCCTGGTCCCCGGACCGGGCGTCTACCGCCTGTTCCTCGACTTCAAACATCGCGGAACCGTACGCACCGCAGCCTTCACACTGCCCACCACTACACCCCACCGCCACCACTGACAACAGAAGCCAGCTACAGACGTTGTCGCCGCCGACCGCACAGATAGGCCGCACCGACATCGACGAGAAGAGGCGGACATGCAGCATCTGGGACGGCTGCGGATAGCGCTCCTGCTGACCGGCATCGCGTTCATCGCCGGGGTATATCCATTGATCCATCTGTGGCCCGCAGGTTTCCGCTGGCAGCCTGCACAGCCCGAGTACGAGCAGATGATCGCGGTAATCTACGCAGTACTCGGAGTCTTCTTGATCCGGGCCTCCCGCCACCCACTGGGTCACCTGTCCCTCATCTGGTTCACGGTGTGGTCGAGCCTGGCCCACGCCGCTGTCATGACCTGGCATGCCGCGCGCGCCCCAACCGAATGGCAGCACCTGGCGGGTGATGTCCCCGTGCTGATACTTATAGCGATCACCCTGGCGATGCGGGTCTGTCAGTGATCTTGTGGGCGGGACGGTGATCGGAGAGGCTGAGGCGGCCTGCCTCAGCGGAAGGGATCATCGTGTCGGAGAAGTCGGTGCCGGCGGCCGAAGGGTCGTCGCCGGCGGACGGTCTGGATGTCCGGATCGCCCAGGAGTTGGTGGATAAAGCCCGCAAAGGAGGGGTGTCGCTGGCCGGTCCGGGTGGATTGCTGTCGCAGATCACGAAAACCGTCCTGGAGGCGGCGCTCAACGCTGAAATGGACGAACACTTGGGATATTCCAAGGGCGACTCGACTGTCAGCGGAGACGGGAACCATCGCAACGGCCGGTCGCAAAAGACGGTGCATACCGATGTCGGTTCGGTGCGTATCGATGTGCCGCGAGATCGGAAATCGGAATTCGAACCGGTGATGGTTCCGAAGCATTCCCGGCGTGTGGAGGGTTTCGACGAGTCGATCATTTCGCTGTATGCGAAGGGGTTGACGACCGGGGAGATCCAGAAGCATTTGTCGGAAATCTACGATGTAGACGTTTCACGTGAGTTGATTTCGAAGGTAACCGACAGGGTTGTCGACGAAATGAATGAATGGCAGTCACGACCGCTGGAACGCGTGTATCCGGTGGTGCTGATCGATGCGATTTTCGTGAAGATCCGGGACGGCAGGGTTGTGAATCGGCCGATCTACGTCGCGGTCGGTGTCACCCTGGCCGGTGAGCGTGACGTGCTGGGTCTGTGGGTCGGCACCGGCGGTGAAGGGGCGAAACACTGGGCCGGTGTGCTCGGCGAGCTGCGTAACCGCGGCGTCGCCGACGTGATGATCGTCTGCTGCGACGGCTTGAAAGGGCTCCCGGAGGCGATCAACGACACCTGGCCGCTGGCCGATGTCCAGCAATGCGTGGTCCATCTCGTACGCGCGAGCCTGAAATACACTTCTCGCAAGTACTGGAGCCGGATCACTACCGAACTCCGGGCCATCTACACCGCCCCCACTGTCGAAGCTGCTGAATCGCTGTTCGACGAGTTTGCCGCGGAATGGGAGCCGAAATACCCGGCGATGATCGCGGTCTGGCGCAACAGCTGGGAGCAATTCACGCCGTTCCTTAAGTTCCCGGCTCCTATCCGGAAACTTGTCTACACCACGAATGCGGTCGAAAGCCTGAACGCCAGGTTCCGGCACGCGACCCGTCGGCGTGGACATTTCCCCAACGAGCAAGCCGCACTGAAAGTGCTCTACCTCGTTATACGGAATCCGTTGAAAAACCGGCCGAACATCACTGGAAAGATCAGCGGATGGAAGGATATACTCAACACGCTCGCGCTGTTCTACGGTGAGCGGATAACCGAAGGCTAGCAAGGCTTTTCACCGTTTCGCCCACAAAAATTCTGACACTCTCGGCGATGCTGACGCCGCACGGCAATACGGTGCCTGCGGAGAACCGTGAGTAGCCTGATCCGCCTGGCGCCGGAGGGCAGGCGCGCCGCGGCCGACCGGTGGTAGCGCGGACGACGACAACAGCGGGACCGAGCCCGCCATCATGGTCGAGTCAGGCAGCTGAGTCGAGGGTTTCGAGTGCGGCGGCCAAGCGGGCCCCAGCGTCCGCGGCGACCGGGCGGAGTCGTGGGTCGCTGGTGACTTCGACCATGAGTTCCGGATTCATGGCTTCGACGCGTATCAGTCCGGTGTCGTGAGGGTCGCTGCGTACGACGACGTTGCAGGGCAGCAGTAACCCGATCTGGCGATCGATCCCTACCGCCTGCTGCGCCAGCGGCGGATTGCAGGCACCGAGGATGCGGTAGTTCTCCATGTCGTGGCCGAGTTTGGCCTTCAACGTGGCGGCCATATCGATGTCGGTGAGGATCCCGAAACCTTGCCCGGCCAAGGCTTCCCGGACCGCGTCCACGGCCTCGTCGAAGCCGGTGTGCAGTGTGGTCGACAGGGCGATTTCCATGACGTAAAGCACCTTTCCTCGGCTGAGTTGTCAGGCGTGGCCGGGTGGGCAGACCCCGGAGGTGACGCCCGCGCGGCGCATGAGCAGAGTGGCCGGGCACCAGCCGACCGCGCTGTAGAGAAGTAGGTTGGCTCCCACCAGCGCCGGAACGATCAGCCACCATGCCGATATCGTCGCGGCCGCCACGGTACCGGCCAGGACCAGCGTCCCGGCCAGCAGCGGTACCAACCGGGCGATGGTCCAGCCCCTATCGGTCAACGGTGAGCTCGGCATGTCGTCCTTTCTGGGTCCGCCTTCATCGGTACCCGTGGTTCAGGCGAGGGCGAGGAACAGTTTTTCGAGTTCGGCCACGGTCAACGGTTCCCCGGATTCCTTCGACTCGTCGAGGCATTCGCGTAGCCCAGTGGCCAGGATTTTGAACCCGGCCCGGTCCAGGGCCCGCGAGACGGCCGCGAGCTGGGTGACCACGTCTTTGCAGTCACGGCCCTGCTCGATCATGGTGATCACCCCGGCGAGCTGCCCGTGCGCCCGGCGCAGCCGGTTGAGAACCTGGGCAATGCTGTCTTCGTCGCCGACCACGGCGTCCTCCTTCTTATCAATCCGAACAACCAACAATACCCCCTGGGGTATAACGGCCGCCCTGTTAGTGATGGGCGAAACTGATCCGTGGCAGAACGCGGCGCATCCAGGCCGGTGACCACCAGGCCGCCCGGCCGGTGAGCCGCAGGATGACCGGCAGCAGGACCAGCCGCACGATCAGAGCGTCCAGCAAGACCGCGACACCCAGGATGATGCCCATTTCCTTCGGCGGCAGCGGTTCGGCGAGGGCGAAGGTGAAGAACACCGCGACCATGACCGCCGCCGCGGCGAAAATCACCCGCCCGGAATGGGCCAGCCCCTCCACTGCCGCGGTCCGGGCATCGCCGCTGCGTTCGAACTGTTCTTTCGCGCTGGCCAGCAGGAACACGGTGTAGTCCATCGCGATCGCGAAGATCATGGCGAAGAAGAACACCGGACCCCACCCGTCGAGGAACCCCTGCGGAGTGAAGCCGAGCAGCCCGGCGCCGTGGCCGTCCTGGAAGATCAGCTTCGCCACCCCGAACGCCGCGGCGGTGGAGCCGAGGCTGACCAGCGTCCCCAACACGGCGATCAGCGGGGCCTGCAGTGCGACCAGCAGCAGCACGAAGCCCAGGACCAGGATCACCGAGACGACGATCGGCAGGTAATCGTTCAGAGCCTGCTGCAGATCCAGGTTCTCCGCGGGCGCGCCGCCGACCAAGGCTCGGTCGGGCAACCGATCCCGCAACTCGTCCAGCACCGTGCTCATACGCTTGTCGGAGGGGTCCATGGCGGGCAGGGCCTGCATCATGACCCACCCGGAATCATCGGCGGCCGGCTGCGCGGGCGTCACCATCGCGATCCCCTCCCCTGCCGCTGCCTGGGCGGTGCTGTCGGCCTGATCGGCGGGGGCGATGATCTGCAACGTGCCGGGTGCACCGTCACCGAGCTGGCGCTGGACCAGCTCGTAGCCTTGCCGCACCGGCGCGTCGGCGGGCACCACCTGGATCGAGGGCATCGCAACTTTCAACCCGAGAACCGGTAGCGCCAGCACGATCAACACTCCCGCTCCGGCAATCGCGAACGGCCACGGCCGTTCGTGCAACAGCCGCCCCCACCGGGCAAACCACGACGAGCGATGCTGCTGGCGGGTTGCGTATGGCAACGCCGCCGCGTTGATCCGCTTACCGAGGGCGCCGAGCGCGGCCGGCAGCAGCGTCAGTGTCGCAGCCAGCACGAACACGACCGCGAGCATGATCCCCACCGCCATCGTGCGCACCGCCGGCGCCGGCACCAGCAGAACCGCCGACAGGCTCACCAGCACAGTCAGACCCGACAACACCACGGCCTTGCCCGCGGTGGCCATCGTCTCGGCGACCGCACGTCGCGCATCGGCGGATTTGCTCAGCGCATCACGGAACCGGGCGACCATGAACAGCGCGTAATCGATCCCCAGCGCGAGGGCGAACATCATCGCGAAGTTCATCGCCCACACCGAAATCGGAGTCACCTGATTCAGCAACACCAGGCCACCGGCCGAAGCCACCAACCCGGCCACTGTCAACAGCAGCGGTAATCCCGCTGCGACCAGCGAACCGAACGCCAGCACCATGATCAGCAGCGTGACCGGCCACGAAAACAGCTCCGCCTGGATCATCGCGTCGTGATTGGCCTTGTTGAAATCACTCCACAACGCCGAGGCCCCCGTCGGATACACCTCGACACCCTCACCCGAGAGTGCCGTCAACTCGGCTTTGTGTTCATCGACAGCGCGCACCATATCATCGGCCGACGCGTTCGCCCCCGCGATCAGAATGCCGGTGCGGCCGTCCGGGCTGATCGTCATTCCCGGTTGCGGGGCGATCACTGCCCCGAACCGGGAGTCACCGGCGAACACCGCTGACACCTCATCCAGGACGGTCTGCATCTGCGGATCGGAGAGCTGCGCGGTATCGGAATGCACCACCACCTGCACCGCCGCCGAAGAATTGCCGCCGAAGTTCCGCTGAGCCAGCTCGCGAACCTGCACGGATTCCGAACCGTTGGCCTGCCACCCCGCGCCGGCCAACGAACTGAACACACTCGGCGCCGCAGCACCGAGCGCGACCAGCACTACCAGCCACACACCGAAAACCACCCGGGCATGACCGGCCATCACAGACCCCCACCGCGCCAACACCCCCACTCGCCCCAGTTCAGCCATATCCGGCGGCCGAGCCGTCGTCGTCTCCGTCATGTTCCTCCGCCTCTCCGGTCGAGCTCGGCAAAAGCCTCACTTATACCCCCCGGGGTATTATCTTCACTGCTCGAATATATACCCCCTGGGGTATTCACTGGTGCGACTCTCACCACAGCGAGCGACAAGCAGGCCGCGCCGACGGTGAGCCGAGGTCGAATCGGAATCCGAGCATGAGCGACCACCAGGCGATTAGCGGCCGGCAAGTCGGCAGGGGAAAATGTTGGCTTCGCCCCGGCCGAAGGCGGTCACTCGTGTGTTGTCACCGCACGGCGCCGAGCTCCGACGTCACTGCAGGGGCCGACGCAGGCCGGTGAGAGATGCTCAGTAGGATCGCCGCCGTGGTCAGCGTCGCCTCTCCTGCACGGCGAGCCGGATTACTTCGGCTCGGTGTGATGCTGGCGGCGCTGATAGGGATCGCGCTCGTCCAGAGCGGGCATTGCCGTGCGGGCGACACGATGGGCATGTCGATGGCGGGCCCGGCCGATCACAGTGTTTCCCAGGTGGTGTCGACACCGCAGCCCGACGCCTCGCAGGAAACACTCCATCATGACCGCGGCGCGGCGGTGATACCGGTGACCGGGGCGCTTGCTGTGGGAGTGGTGGATCTCGGGCCCATGCCACCGGCCGGGATAACGATGGCCTGCCTGGCGATGTTCTTGGCGCTGCTGGCAGCAACCGTGCATTTGGCGCGCGGCAGCGAGGTCTCCCTCGTGCGTTGCGCGTTTCCACGGTCCGGTCGGCGGTTCACGGGTGCACTCCCGCGCCCGCCCAACCTCACCGAACTCTGCGTGATGCGGACGTAAACGGGCGGACAGCGGGTCGTCACTCGACGAACCGCCGGCCCCGACGCCCCTGGCGTCGAGGGGCACTTTCGCCTGTCCATGCTCTTCCTCACGCAGGAGTACCTTTCGTGAATCTTGTTGCTGTGCTCGCTACCGGCCTATTCGCCGGAGGCGTCTCATGTGCCGCCGTTCAAGGCGGACTGCTGACCGGGATGATCGCCCGCCAGCGCACCACTACGCCCGCCCCGCCGCGCCGAATATGGGCGCGGGTCGGTGAAGACCTCACTCCGGTCGCCGGTTTCCTGATCGGGAAACTGGTCTCACACACTCTGCTCGGCGCCGCGCTCGGCGGGCTGGGCAGTGCTGTTCAGCTGTCGGTCGCCGCGCGCACCTGGCTGCAGATCGGGGCCGGGCTGCTGATCATCGTTTTCGCTCTCGCTCAGCTCGGAGTGCCCGGTTTCCGCAAGATCGTCATCGAACCACCGGCCTCCTGGATGCGGGTCGTGCGCAAAGGCGCCCGTTTGCAGACCGCGGTCGCGCCGGCGCTGCTCGGTGTCCTGACGATCCTGTTGCCGTGCGGGGTCACTCTGTCGGTCGAGGCGTTGGCCCTGGCTTCTGGATCGCCGTGGCAGGGCGCGGCGATCATGGCCGTGTTCGTGCTCGGCACCGGTCCGCTGTTCGTTGTCCTCGGGTATGTGGTCAGAGTTGCGGCCGGGGCGTGGCGTGGCCGCCTGGCGGTCGCGACTGGAGTGCTGGTTCTGGGTATGGGTCTCTACACCCTCAACGGTGGTCTCGAACTGGCTGGATCGCCGCTGGCGGCGGGGCGACTCGCCGATACGTTCACAACTGGGCCGGCTCCGGCGGACGCCTCGGCAGCGATTGTCGCCGACGGAGTGCAGACGGTGACCATCACCGCACGTACAAACGCCTACGCGCCCGACCACGTCGCGGTCAAAGCAGGATTGCCGACCACGCTCGTCGTCGAGACCGACGGCACTCAGGGCTGTATTCGCTCCTTGGTCATACCCCGCCTGGGCATCCAGGAAATTCTGCCCGTGACCGGAGAAACCCGAATCGATCTCGGTGTCCTGGAACCCGGGCGCCTCGATTACGCCTGCGGCATGGGCATGTACACCGGCCTGCTCACCATCGACCGATAAGGATCATCCGTTGCCCATATTCACATTCCGCGTCGAGGGCATGCATTGCGGCAGCTGCTCACTGCTGGTCGACGACACCCTCGAAGACCTCCCCGGTGTCCTCAGCAGCCAGACCTCGGTGAAGAAACAGCAATCGACCGTAGACCTCGACCTCACCCACACCAGCCCCGAACAGGTGGTCACCGCAATCGCCGAACTCGGCTACACAGCATCGCTGGTATAGGCCAACCCCCCGATCGGCTGCCCGGCCGCGGCACCGGCTTCAGCCCGCCAGGGCAAGAGCGAACCTTTCCGCGGCCGGGAGCCGACCGAAGTACCAGGTGCGGCTGAGATGGCCGACGTCGGCGGTCGCCTAGTGCCGGAGGTCGTACAGGTTCCACCCGTCACCAGCCCGGTAGTCAGGCGTTCGCGGCCTCGCCGGCGGTGATCGGTTCCGGACGGGACGGGCAACCTCACCGGTCCGACTCGCCACAGATAATGGGCCGCTATTCGACGCGAGCGCAGGAGGCGGTGAAGTTATGCCGCCGTTTGTAGGAGCGCGTCGAGGTCCGGCGGCGTTGGCATGGTTTGGCGGAGGCCGACGTGGGCACGGCCGGTGTTGCCTTCGGGGGCGAGGCCGGCCAGTGATCCGGGTGCGGCGACGATAATCCGTACCACTTGGCCGAGGGCTTCGCGACGGTCGCGCTGGCGCACGGCGAGGGTGAACATGGCGATGTGGTTGCGGGTGTGCAGCCAGGGGTCGGGTTGGGACAGGATGTGTGCGCATTCCAGGTGGGTCCAGCGTTGTTCGGGGTCGGGTGTGGTCTTCGCCGCGAGCATTTCCTCGTGGTAGCGGGCGCGTGCGGCGGGCGGAATGGTCGGCATGGCCAGTCCTTTCGAAGGGTTGATGTGTCCTGTGGAATCGGTGGTCAGGCTGTCCTGACCTGTTCGCCGGTCCCCGGCGTACTGCTGGTGTCGGGAGCGAAGTGGCAGGCGCCGTGGCGGGTGAAGGGTTCGGCGAGCTGGGCGAGGTAGCGGGTGGGGTAGTCGGGCTTGGCGGCCATGCCGAGGTCTGCGCTGGTGAAGCGCTGGTGGGGGTCGTAACTGTAGGTACGGAGTAGGTGGTCCCAGATGAGGGTGAACAGTCCGAAGTTGACGTCGCCGATGCCGGCCCATTTGAGGTGGTGGAAGCGGTGGCCTTCGTTCAGGGCGAGGATGTGTTTGAACGGTCCGATGCGGTAGTCGGCGTTGGAGTGTTGCAGCAGCAGTTGCACCGCCACAGCCAGCGACAGTGCGGCGGCGACCGGGACCGGGACCCCGGCGAGCAGTAGCGGGGTGACGCCGGCGGTCATTTCGAGGGTTTGATGCAGAGGGTGTTTCATCAGGCCGTTGAGCCCGTAGAAGCGGGTGACGCTGTGGTGCACGGCGTGGAACCGCCACAGGATCCCGATTTTGTGGCTGGCGTAGTGGGCCAGGGTGATCCCGAGGTCGGCGACCAAGACCGCGAGTAACACCTGCACCACGAACGGCCAACTGCCCGGCCAGATCCCGTCCCCGGGGATGAGCGCGGCCAGGGCGGGGATCGCGGCGACGCTGGCGAGGATGAGGGTTTCGTTGACGAAGCTGTGGGCGGTGTCGCGGCCGGCATCGCCGCGGGAGGTGTTCCAAGACCTTTGGTAAGGCAGTAGGTGTTCGGCGGTGAACGACACAGCGACCGCGACAGCGAGCAAGACGATCAACAAGAGCTTGTTGGCGCCGGTAGCGGCCAGGGCGATGCCGGCGCCGTTGACGGCGAGCAGCATGAACGGGGCGTAGCCGTAGCGGATGAGCGGACGGACGAGCGTAAACATGGATCCAGCCTCACGTCCGGACCGGTTGGAGGCTTGAAGAAATCAGCCGACTTGGCCGGCGGTGCCCGGCTCTGGTCGCCAGCCGGTGGCGATCAGTGCCGCGGTGGGAGTGATGCCGATCAGCTCACGGCAGGTGCGGGTGAGGTGGGCGCTGTCGGCGAACCCGACGCTGTGCGCGGCTGCGGTCAGCGAACCACCTGCGCGCACGACAGCGAAAGCCTGATGCAGGCGGGTCCAGCGCCGCCACGCCGCATAGGGCAACCCGACCTCCTGGGTGAACACATGCGATAGGCGGCTGCCCGAAATCCCCACCCGGGCAGCGAGTTCACCCAGCGCGGGCGGGCCACCCGGCCACTCAGCCGCGGCACGCAGCGCGTCGGCAACGACCGGATGCGCTCGCTGCGGCCTGGCCGGGGCGGGGGTGAGCGCAAGTGCCGGCGGGCGCGGGCAGCCGGCGGCCACCCAGCTGTCGGCCTGATCAGCAGGCAGACCCTCCATCCGTGACACCGCCGCGCGCGCGGCGGCACTGTCGGGATCGAGGAACGCCACGAACCCCGTGGTCCCTGGTTCGGCGCTCACCTGGTGAGCGACACCGGGCGGGATGATCGCCACACCGGCGGCCGCGGTGCGCCCCGCTCTGTCAGTGAGAGTGAGCGCACCGTCGGCGACGAACAACACTTGCACCGCCGCATGTGCGTGTGCGGCCGTGTCTCCGATGCGGCCGGTGAACGCCATCAACCCCGGCGTGAACACCACCCCACCGCGCCACCGCGCCACCGAACCCGAAGCAGGGGTGGCCGGTGGCGCGGTGGCGGCGGTCATGACGGTGAACCGGCCAGTGCGGGCGAGGCTTTCACCGCCAGGGTCGGGGCCGGGGACAGGGGTTTGGTACGGCCGGCGCGGACACCGTTGGCGATGACCACGATCTCAGCGAGCTCATGCACCAGCACCACCGCCGCCAATCCCAGCACCCCGAACAACGCCAGCGGGATCAGGATCGTGATCAACGCCAGCGACAGGCCGACGTTCTGCAGCATGATCGAGCGGGCCCGTCGCGCATGGTCCAGTGCGCGGGGCAGGTGGCGCAGATCTTCGCCCATAAGTGCGACGTCGGCGGTTTCGATGGCGACGTCGGTGCCCATGGCGCCCATCGCGATCCCGAGATCGGCGGTGGCCAGGGCGGGTGCGTCGTTGACGCCGTCGCCCACCATCGCGGTGAACCGGCCCTGCCGCAGTTCGGTGACGATGCGGGCCTTGTCCTCCGGACGCAGATCCGCGTGCACGGTATCGATGCCCGCCTCGGCGGCCAGGGCTTCGGCGGTGCGGGTGTTGTCGCCGGTCAGCATCGACACCCGCGCTCCGCCGGCGTGCAGGCGCGCGATGACCTCGCGGGCTTCTGGGCGAAGTTCGTCGCGGACCGCGATCGCCCCGATCACCCTGGACTCGTCTTCGATTAGAACCGCAGTCGCGCCCGCGTGCTGCATGCGTTCCACGACACCGGCCAACGGCCCGGCCTCGATCCAGCCCGGACGACCCAATCGCACCGGGCGCCCATCGATGAGGCCGGTCAACCCGGCGCCCGTGACGGCTTCGACATCACCGGCGGGGGTAACAGTGTCAGCGGCGGCGAGGATGGCACGCGCGAGGGGGTGTTCACTGCGGGATTCCAGCGCGGCCGCGACCGCCAATACCCGGTCCCGGTCGACGCCGTCGGCGGTGGCGATCTCGACGACGGCGGGGTTGTTCGCGGTCAGTGTGCCGGTCTTGTCGAGCGCGACCTGGCGGACCTTGCCCATCGCTTCCAGGGCGGCGCCGCCCTTGACCAGCACACCCAGCTTGCTCGCCGCACCGATCGCCGCGACCACAGTGACCGGCACCGAGATCGCCAGCGCACACGGCGACGCCGCGACCAGCACCACCAGCGCCCGCTCGATCCACACCACCGGATCACCGAACACCGCACCGATCACCGCGATCGCGGCCGCGGCGACCATGATCCCGGGAACCAGTGGTTTGGCGATCTTGTCCGCGAGGCGCTGGGCTTCGCCCTTGCGGGCCTGCTCAGCTTCCACGATCCGCACGATCCGCGCCAGGGAGTTGTCCTCGGCGGTCGTGGTGACCTCGACTTCCAGGACGCCGGTACCGTTGATCGCCCCGGCGAACACCTCCGCGCCCGGCCCAGCCTCCACTGGCACCGATTCGCCGGTGATCGCCGAAACATCCAGCGCGCTACGGCCGTCGGTGATTACCCCGTCGGTGGCCAGCCGCTCGCCCGAGCGCACAAGCATCCGGTCCCCGACCCGCAACTCCGCTGGCGCGATCACGGTCTCGGTGCCGCCGCGCAGCACGGTGGCCCGATCGGGCACTAAGTTCAGCAGGGCGCGCAGGCCGCGGCGAGTGCGTGCGACCGCGTACTCCTCCAGGCCCTCACTGATGGAGAACAGGAACGCCAGCATCGCGGCCTCGCCGACTTCGCCGAGGATCACCGCTCCGATCGCGGCGATCGTCATCAGCGTCCCGACCCCGATCTTGCCCTTCGCCAGGCGTTTCAGGGTTGGGGGAATGAAGGTGTAAGCGCCGACAGCCAGGGCGGCGATCTCCAAGCCCAGTTCGACCGGGTGCGGGCCGCCGGTCCAGCCGACGATCAGCGCCGCGACCAGTAGCACTCCCGCCACCGCGGCGGCCCGCAGTTCGCTGACCTCCCAGAGTTTCTCCGGCTCCCGCTCCTCGGCCTCACCGTTCTCGCCGGTGGGTTCGTCGTGGCCGCAGCCGCACGCGTCGCTCATCCCCGCACCGCCGCGCTCGCCTCGGCAGAACCGGTGGAGTCGGTGCCGTAATTCGGGCACAACGCCACCGCATTCCCGGTCGCCGCCAACAGCGTCTCCGCCGAGGCCAGCAGATCCATCAGCTCGGGGCGGGCCAGGCTGTAGAACACCTGCCGGCCCTGCGGACGCCCTACAACGAGACCGCAGTCGCGCAGGCACGCCACATGCGCCGACACCGTCGACTGCGCCAACCCCAACCCCGCCATCAGATCCGCCACCCGCGCCTCACCCGCGGCCAGCCGATGCACGATCGCCAACCGCGTGCCGTCGGAGAGGCTGTGGAACAACGCCACGGCCGGATCCAGACCTTCCACACCGGCCAGGCATCCATCACCACTAATCGCCATAAGGCGATGATAGCTTTAAATCTCGATCAATCGTGCTTCGGCGATCACATCGAGGGAAAGCGGTACCAATGAGGGACGGACGAGCAGTAACCCCGCAGACCGGCACGAACGGGCGGGGTGAACGGTGATGGCTATCGCCGCACTCGTCGTGTTCGCGATGTTCGCGCTGGTAGCCGGAGGTGCGCGGGTGCTGATCCAGCGCCGCCGCACTGGCGACACCGGTATCCGGCAGTTCCGCCCGGCACCGGGATCGGTGCAGTGGTGGGCGCACTGGGGATTCGTCACCGGTGGCCTGATCACCGGCCTGGCCGCACCGCTGGCCGACCTGGCCGGGCTGGCACCGATCCCGTTCGCCGACCAGCCCGCTGTCGCTGTCGCCGGTGTGGTCGTGGCGGTGGCGGGCGTGGCGGCGACGTTCGGCGCGCAACTGGCGATGGGCGCCTCCTGGCGTATCGGCGTCGAGGACACCGAACGCACCCGATTGGTCACCACCGGTGTGTTCGGCTGCGTGCGCAACCCGATTTTCACCACCATGCTCGTCACCTTCGCAGGACTGGCCCTGATGGTGCCCAACCCGGTGGCGGTCGCCGGGTGCGTGCTGCTCCTGGCCGGTGTGCAGGCACAGGTCCGCGCAGTCGAAGAGCCCTATCTGCAGCAGGTCCACGGCTCCGCCTACACCGACTACACCACCCGGGTGGGCCGATTCCTGCCCGGCATAGGACGCAGCCGACAGTTACAGCGCTGACCGGCCACCGTCTCTCCGACGAGCACGCCACGTCCGGAACCTGCCAGAACAACTGGCGCGCACCGGCAGCGACCGATACCCGATTGACCCGGGCCAACTCGGGGGCGACGCCGACCTCGATGCCTATCCGCGCGATTTCGGCGGATGTCCCGGCGACCGGCCAGGGGTGAGTCCGGCCGAGGCAATCTCTGCGGTGGCCGGACGGGAGCCGGGTCGACGTCCGCCGACAAGGGTCACTGGTGGTCAGCGGTCACTGGTGGGCAGTTCGATGGTGAATTGTGCTCCCTGCCCGAGACCGTCGCTGTGTGCCCGGATCCGGCCGTGGTGGGCTTCGACTAGGGCGCGGGTGATCGTCAGGCCTATGCCGCTGCCGCCGTGGCGGCGGTCGCGGGCGGTATCGGCCCGGTAGAAGCGATCGAAGAGGTGGTCGAGATGGTCGGGGGCGATACCTTCTCCGGTGTCGGTGACGGTGATTTCGACGTGCCGGTGCCCTACTCGCCGGGTGCTGAGGGTGACCTCGCCTCCCTGCGGGGTGTGGCGCAGGGCGTTGTCGAGCAGGTTGGCCAGTACCTGCCCAAGGCGATCGGGATCGACGGATACGGCGGCGGAGTCCTGGATATGGGCGTGGAGCGCGACGCCATTGTTGTCGTATCGTTCGCGTACGGCCTGGGCGGCGTGGGTGACCAGCATGGCGGTGGTCGTGGGCACGGGCCGGATCCGGGTGAGGTGTTCCTCGGCGCGCGAGACCGCGGTGATGTCTTCGACCAGGCGTTCGAGCCGGTGGATGGCTGAGCGCAGGACCTGTCGGGTGTCGTTGTCGAAGGTGCGGACACCGTCGTCGAGCGCTTCGAGGTAGGAGTCGAGAGTGGCGATGGGCGTGCGCATTTCGTGGCCGAGGTCGGCCAGCATTCTGCGGCGGGTGGTTTCGGTGGCGTCGAGTCGGCGGGCGAGTTCGTTGACGGTGACGGCGAGTTCGTCGAATTCGCGGCCGAGCCCGGGGCTGTGGACGCGGGTGTCGTAGTGGCCGCCCGCGATCCGGGCGGTGGATGTGGTCACGGCGACCAGCGATCGCTGGACGCGGCGGGTGATGTACCAGCTCACCGCCAAGGCCAGCAGTACCGCGACCGCGACCGCCAGCCCCCAGGCGAGCACGATCGCCTGAGTGAAGGCTTCCTCGACGTGAGCGGTCTGGCTCGAGTCGTGAATACCGGCCTGACCGAGATGATCGTGAAAGATACCGGGCGCCAACGCCGAAGCGACCAGCCAAGCGGTGACGGCGCATCCGATCACCACGAGAGTCAGGGCGACGAACAGGCGGGTGCCGAAACTCGAACCGGTCCCGGGTCGTTCGACCGCTGCTGGTGCGGCGTCGGGTTCGGGGAGCGGGGGGTTCATTCTCCGCTACCCATCCGGTAGCCGACGCCGCGGATGGTGCGTACGTAGCGGCCGCGGGCGGCGTCGTCGCCGAGTTTGCGGCGCAGATGGCCGATGTGTACGTCGACCAGGTGCTCGTCCCCGATCCAGCTCGGGCCCCACACCGCGCCGATCAGCTGGGCTCGGGTGAGCACGACACCGGGATCGCGCGCCAGGGCGGCCAGGACGTCGAACTCGGTTCGGGTGAGCGCCACCGGCACGCCGTCGACGGTGACCTCGCGTCCGTCGGCATCGATGGCCAGGTCGCCGAAGACGCGGGTTCGGGGTGCGTTGGTCGAGCCTGCCGACCGGGTGGTGGCGGTACGTGGGCGGCGCATCATGGCCTGGACGCGGGCCATCAACTCGCGGGGACTGAACGGTTTGGTGAGGTAGTCGTCGGCACCGACCGACAACCCGATCAGGGTGTCGACCTCCTCGGCACGAGCAGTGAGCATCACGACGTAGGCATCGGAGAAGGTGCGCAGTTGCCGGCACACCTCGACCCCGTCCAGACTCGGCAGCCCCAGGTCGAGGACCACAACGTCTGGATCGACCTCCCGGGCGAGCGAGACAGCATCGTGGCCGTCGCCGGTGATCGTGGCATCGAATCCGTCGCGTTCCAGATAGCTGCCGAGCAGACTCGCCAGCGCCGCTTCGTCCTCGACGACCATGGCGCGCAGGCCGGTGGGCGGGCGCTGCGCCGGGACGGAGTCGGGGGCCGGTGCGGGGGTGCGCGTAGCGGAGGCCATGGTGTTCATCTTCACCGGACCACAGCGGCGCCGACGCCGCGGTGCGGCTTCTTGAGCAAATCTTCATACGACCTCTACCGGAGTAGCGGGACAGCCGCACCAGGCTGGGCACCCGAACTCGAGGAAAAGAGGCGAGGATGATGACCGGCTGGGTGAGTCAGACCGGCTGGGCGGGATGGACCGTCATGGCCGTCTGCATGCTCGTGTTCTGGGCCGCGGTGATCTACCTGATGGCAGCACTGTTCCGCACCGACCGGGCCGGCGACTCGGCGCGCCCTACCGATTCCGATCCACTGCGGATGCTGGAGTCGCGTTTCGCTCGCGGGGACATCGACGCCGACGAGTTCGTCGCGCGCCGTCAGCTACTGGCGCAGACCTTCGAGACCGCCGACGGCGACGTCCGGAAGGGGCACGTTCGTGAGTGAGGTGAACCGCCGGTCCTTCCTGGTCGGGTCGGTGCTCGCCGGCGCCGGGGTTTTGGCGGCCTGCGCCGGGTCGGGTTCACTGGGAGGTTCGCCGGTCACGGCGTCGTCGCCGATTGTGCGACGTCTCGAGCAGCAGCGCCGTACTCCCGGCCAGCCGGTGGTGTCGGCACGGCTGACACCGCGCCCGGTGGACGTGGATCTGGGGGGTCGCATCGTCTCGACCTGGGGCTACGACCAGAACCTGCCCGGGCCGCTGATACGGGCGCGGGCCGGGGATCTGTTGCGGGTGCAGGTCCACAACCGCCTGGAGGTGCCGACCAGTGTGCACTGGCACGGCATCGCACTGAGCAATGACATGGACGGCGTGCCCGGGTTGACCCAGGACCCGATCGCGCCCGGCGCGGGGTTCACCTACGAGTTCACCGTGCCGGACGCGGGCACCTACTTCTACCATTCCCATTCCGGGCTTCAGCTCGACCGTGGCCTCTATGGCGCCCTGATCGTCGACGATCCGCACGAGCCCGGCGGTTACGACCACGACTGGGTCGTGGTACTCGACGATTGGCTCGACGGTACGGGCCGGACTCCCGACGATGTCGCCCGCCAACTCGGCATCGGCAGCAGCACCGCAGGCGACACGAGCCGCCCCGGGATGAGCGGGATGGACCACGGATCCATGGACGGCATGGATATGGGCGAGGAGACGATGCGCTCACCGGTGCTCGGCGGCGCCGGTGACGTCACCTATCCGCATTTCCTGGTCGCTGGCCGGGTCCCGCAGGATCCGATGGTGTGGACCGCCGCACCGCGGCAGCGGGCGCGGATCCGGTTCGTCAATGCCGGCGCGGACACCGCTTTCCGCGTCGCCCTCGGCGGTCACCGCATGACGGTCACCCACACCGACGGCTTCCCCGTCGTGCCCCGGGACACTGACGCCCTGCTGATCGGCATGGGTGAGCGGTTCGACGTGCTGGTCACCCTCGGCGACGGCGTGTTCCCGCTGTTCGCGCAGGCAGAAGGGAAAACCGGGCACGGGCAGGCCGTCGTGCGCACCGCCGCCGGCGCGCTGCCGCCGCAGTCCCGCCCCGGCGAACTCGATCGGGAGGTGCTGCTGGGCACAGACCTGTCACCACGGGAGCAGGTGCGCCTGCCGCCCAAGGACAACGACCGCTACCTCAGCGCCGATATGGGCGGAACCATGTCACCGTATCGGTGGACTCTCAACGGCCGGGCTCATCCCGATAGCGCACCGCTGGATGTGCGGGAGGGTCAACGGGTGCGGATGCGGCTGCGCAACATGTCGGACATGTTCCATCCGATGCACCTGCACGGGCACACGTTCGCCCTCGTCGACGGCGGGGTTCGCAAAGACACCGTCACGATCCGTCCGATGCGCACCGTCGAGATCGAATTCGACGCCGACAACCCCGGCCAATGGGCCATGCACTGCCACAACGCGTACCACCAAGAGGCCGGAATGATGACCACCGTTTCCTACCGAACCTAGACCCGGCACACGCGACGGGCCGAGCCCGACCGCTGGTTCACCTGTTCTGTGACTCTTCGAGGAAAGGATCTGCACATGAACAAAACCAAAAAGACCCTCGCTGTCGGCGCTACCGCGCTGGCGGTGACATTCACCGCGGCCGCCTGCGGCGACTCCGACACCGACACCACCACCGCCACAACCCCGAGCGCGGCGATATCGGCGACAACTCCTGCCGCCGAGGACACTGCGGCCCACAACGATGCCGATGTGATGTTCGCGCAAATGATGATCCCGCATCACACCCAGGCCATCGAGATGAGCGACATGATCCTGGCCAAACAGGGCATTCCCGAACCGGTGACCGCACTGGCAAACCAGATCAAGGCCGCCCAGGGCCCGGAAATCGACCAGCTCACTACCTGGCTCGGCCAGTGGGGCGAACCTACTCAGATGCCCAGCTCCAGCGCTATGCCAGGTCACGACATGCCCGAGACGGAAGGAATGGAAGGGATGATGAGCGAGGAGGACATGCAGGCCCTGTCCGATGCGCAAGGCACCGAGGCCGCCCGACTGTTCCTCAACCAGATGATCGCCCACCACGAAGGCGCCATCGACATGGCACAAACCGAGATCGAGGACGGCCAGTTCCCCGACGCGGTGCAGATGGCCCGCACCATTGTCGATACCCAGCAGCAAGAAATCGACACCATGCGCCAACTGCTGACCACCCTGTAGCCGCTCCGGCTCGATACCGCAGCGCCCCGACCAGGCAGGAGGCCTCTCGATGTCGCATCCCGAGCACCGGCACCCCAACCCGGACCCGGCGCCCACCGGGCACGACCACGGCATGTCCACACAAAGCCCACCACCGGATGCTCGGGACCGGCCCGCCGGCCAGGGCGAACACCTCGCCCACGTCGGTCATGACGCCCACCCCGACCACGGCGATAACGGTGGTCATGATCGGCATGCCGGGCACGGGGCACACGGGGAGATGTTCCGGCGCCGGTTCTGGATCAGCCTGATCCTGGCCTTGCCGGTAGTCGGATTCAGCCATATGGTCGCCGAGCTGCTGGGCTACCATCTGCCGGAATTCCCCGGTGCCTCGTGGATCCCGCCGGTCCTCGGCACGGTGATCTTTGTCTACGGTGGGACGCCGTTCCTCACCGGCGGCTGGAGCGAACTGCGTTCCCGCCGGCCCGGGATGATGCTGTTGATCGCCATGGCGATAACGGTCGCGTTCGTCGCGTCGTGGGTTACCACCCTCGGGCTGGGCGGGTTCGAGCTGGACTTCTGGTGGGAACTGGCCCTGCTCATCGTCATCATGCTGCTCGGGCACTGGCTGGAGATGCGGGCGCTGGGCTCGGCGTCCAGTGCGCTCGACGCCCTGGCCGCGATGCTGCCCGATACCGCGGAGAAAGTCACGGGCGACGGTGTCGCCGAGGTCCCGCTGGCAGAGTTGTCCCGCGATGATCTGGTGCTGGTGCGTGCCGGTGCCCGGGTACCGGCGGACGGCACGGTCACCGACGGCCGGGCCGAGGTCGACGAATCGATGATCACCGGTGAGTCCAAGACCGTCACCCGCGATATCGGTGACACCGTGGTCGCCGGCACCGTCGCTACCGACAGCGCCTTGCGGGTGCGGGTCACCGCGGTCGGCGAGGACACCGCGCTGGCCGGTATCCAGCGCATGGTCGCCGACGCCCAAGCGTCCTCCTCTCGCGCTCAGGCGCTGGCGGACAAAGCCGCCGCGTTCCTGTTCTATTTCGCTGCCGGCACCGGTGCACTGACTTTCGTGATCTGGGCGCTGCTCGGCAATCTCGACGAGGCGGTGGTGCGCACGGTGACCGTCCTCGTCATCGCCTGTCCCCACGCCCTGGGTCTGGCGATCCCGCTGGTCATCGCGATATCGACCGAACGCGCCGCAAAAGCCGGAGTACTCGTCAAAGATCGTCTCGCGCTCGAGCACATGCGCACCGTCGATGTGGTGCTGTTCGACAAAACCGGCACCTTGACCCAGGGTCGTCACCAGCTCACCGGGCTCACTGCCACCGCCGGTACGAGCGAAGAGCACTTGCTCGCGCTCGCCGCGGCCGTCGAAGCCGATAGCGAACACCCCCTCGCACGGGCCATCGTGGCCGCAGCCGAAACCCGGGTTCTGGTATCGGAACAACTCACCGCCACCGATTTCCGCTCACTGCCCGGACGCGGGGTGCGCGCCGATATCGACGGCGCCGAGGTCACCGTCGGTGGCCCGGCCATGCTCGCCGATTCAGGGTTGCCGGTACCGGATGACATCGCCACGGTCACCCGCGGCTGGGTACAACGCGGCGCCTCGGTGCTGCACATCGTCTACGGTGACCGCGTCCTCGGCGCCGTCGCACTCGAAGACGCCGTTCGCGACGAGTCCCGCCGCGCCGTCGACGCGCTACACGGCCGCGGCGTGCAGGTCGCGATGATCACCGGTGACGCCCGTCAGGTCGCCGACGCCGTCGCCGCCGACCTCGGTATCGACGAGGTGTTCGCCGAAGTGCTGCCCGAACACAAAGACGCGAAGGTCACCGAACTGCACAACCGCGGGCACAAGGTCGCGATGGTGGGTGACGGCGTCAACGACGCTCCCGCGCTTGCTCGCGCCGATGTCGGGGTGGCGATCGGTGCGGGCACCGATGTCGCCATCGAGTCCGCCGGTGTCGTCCTCGCCGCGAACGACCCCCGCGCGGTGCTGTCGATCATCGAACTGTCCCACGCCAGCTACCGCAAAATGTGGCAGAACCTACTCTGGGCCACCGGCTACAACATCATCGCCGTCCCGCTGGCCGCGGGTGTGCTGGCGTTCGCGGGTATCGCGATCTCTCCCGCCGTCGCCGCGGTGCTCATGTCGGTGTCCACCATTGTCGTCGCGCTCAACGCCCAACTACTGCGCCGCCTCGACCTCGACCCGGCCCGCCTGGCCCATACCTGACCACCCACGAACCGAAGCGAGCTCCCTGTCCTGATGCCGAGATCGTCCCTGCGTCCCTGCGCGCGTATCCTTCTCCCCTTCGCCGCCCTGACCGTGCTCACCGGTTGCACCACCGGGCAACCGCTCACAACACCCACCCCGACGACGCCGATCCCGGCATTGTCCGCAACCGGTATCGCGTTGAGACCCGCGCTCGATCACCTGCACGGCCTGCACCTCTCCCCGGACGCAACCGTTCTGGCCGGCACCCACAGCGGCCTCGTCGCCCTCGGCGCGGACGGGCGCACAACCCCGGTCGGCGCCTCCGACGACGACTTCATGGGACTGACCGGCGTCCCGGGCACCGACCACCTGTTCGCGTCCGGGCACCCGGGCCCCTCGAGTTCAGCACCGAACCCCTTAGGACTGATCGAGAGCACCGACGGAGGCCACACCTGGACATCGAAATCCTTGACCGGCGAGGTCGACTTCCACGCCTTGGCCATCGACGGCCGGCTGCTGGTCGGATTCGACGGAGTCACCGGCCTACTCGCTTCCACCGACGCCGGCGCTACCTGGACTACGGGAGCCGCCGTCGGTGCGAATGCACTCGCCGTCACTGATACCGGGCTATGGGCCGCCACCGCCGACGGCCTGCAGCACAGCACCGACACAGGACGTACCCTCACGAACGTTCCCGGCGCGCCGCGTCTGGTATTGCTTTCGGCCGCAGACGACGGTTCTCTGTGGGGCGTAGATGTCGCGGGCGCGGCCTGGCGCAGCCGCACCGGCCGCACATGGGAACAGCGCTCGGTCGTAGGCCCTGTCAGCGCAGTGCTGGCCGCCGATTTCGACACCGCCTTCGCCGCGACAGAGCAGACTCTCTACCCATTGAAGTAGGGCCAGTTGGGTCGGATACCACGCCTTTTGAGGTAGGTAGGTAGGTAGGTAGGTAGGCGAAACAATGGTCGGCGCAGCGGCACCGTCGCGTGACGGCGTGATGAACACAGCACCCACCCACAGCTAACCGACGTAGAGACTCATGCCGATAGTCAGCGCGGCAAACGAGCTCATCATCGACACCAGGCCAGGCTGCCATCTGATTCGTAGGGTTCGGGTGGTCTCTGCCCGCGAATTCCGGCCGGTGCTCGGGAACTCGGAAAGCCGTGGGATCTGAATCGGCTCAACAGGACGATCCTTGACTCGGTACGTAGGTACAGGGTTGAGAATGAGGGGCATGCGAACTGGTGAGCTGGCCTCTCGGGCCGGTGTCAATGTCCAGACCCTGCGCTACTACGAACGGCGCGGCCTCCTGGCGCGGCCGGAACGGTCACCAGCGGGTTACCGCCGCTACCCCGAGGACGCCGTGGACGTGGTCAGGTTCGTCAAACGGGCCCAGGAGCTGGGCTTCACGCTCGATGAGATCGCCGACCTCCTACGGCTGGCCGACGGCGGTCCCGACGACTGCGACGCCGTCCGCGTACTCGCCGAATCAAGGGTCGCCGAGATCCGACGACGGATCGCCGACCTGCACAACATGCAGCGCGCACTGACCGAGCTCATCGCGACATGCGAGTTGCCCCGCGCTCACCGATCCTGCCCCATTCTCACTTCACTACAGGAAGGACCACGCTCATGAAGCTGGATATCCTCCAGGTCCCCGACTGTCCCAATGTGGCGGTACTCGAACAACGCCTCCATGAGGCCACCGCCGGTCGGCCGATCACGCCGGAGATCACCCACCACATCATCGATGACCCCGAGCAAGCCGCCTCGACCGGCATGACCGGCTCCCCCACCCTGCTGATCGACGGCCGCGACCCTTTCGCCACACCGGGCAATGCCCCCAGCTTGTCCTGCCGCCTTTACCCGCAGGAGGACGGAACGCTCGGCGGAGCCCCCTCGGTCACGGCGCTCCGCACTGCGTTGAGATCGACCTCGGCTGACGGTGAGCAACTCAGAAGCGACGCAGAAACCAGGTGCTGCACTCCGTCCACCGCGGACCCCGCCGCCGCACTGAGCACCTGGCGGGCGGCCGCACAACCGGCAGACCCGACGGAAACGGCCGTGCATCAGGCCATCCTGCGATTCTTCGCAACCAGCGGCTGCGCACCGACCGCCGCCCAATTAGCCGAAACCTTTTCTGGACACGCGGTGCCGATCGAGCAGATTCTGCAGCACCTCCACGACGCCGATGTCATCCGGACCGACACCGATGGGATCATCGTGGCCGCGTATCCGTTCTCGGGCACACCCACCCCTCATCGGGTACGAATCGCCGGCGGCCCGACTGTCTACGCGATGTGCGCCGTGGACGCACTCGGTATCAGCGCGATGCTCGGCACACAGGTCACGATCACCACCACTGACCCGGAGACCAACGACCCGATTACCATCACCGCCGGCAGCCAACTCGTCACCGCACAACCGGCCACCACGGTGGTGTTCGTCGGCGCACAAGCCGGCCTGGGCCCCTCTGCCGAAACCTGCTGCAGTCACCTCAACTTCTTCACCGAACGCCGCACCGCCCAGAAGTGGGCGGACGGTCACTCGGGCATCAACGGCGACATCGTCGAACTGCCTGACGCCCACCACCTCGGCAGCGTGATCTTCGGTGACCTCCTCGAGCCTCGAGCAGTCCGAGGTTGCCGCACACCCGCCACACCGATCTGAAGGCGGCAGTGGGCAGACACCGGCATTTTGCGATATCGCCGCGCAGCGGAACGCCAGACGGTCTCGACCACGGATGACGTTCACCCGGAGTTCACTTGCCTCCAGAATAGATAGTCGTCAATATCGACGTATGTCTAAATCGCAGTTGCCGGTGATATCGGTCGAGGCCTGCCACCCCGCCCCGCACGTACGCGAGCCACTGACGGCGCAGGCTGCGGTGGAGTTGGCAGCGGTGTTCAAGGCACTGTCGGACCCGGTGCGGCTGCGGTTGTTGAGCTCGATCGCGTCGCGGTCGGGGATGGAAGCTTGCGTATGTGATCTGTCCGAGGGCATCGAATTGAGCCAGCCGACGATCTCGCACCACTTGAAGGTACTGCGCTCTGCGGGACTGTTGACCAGCGAACGCCGCGCGTCCTGGGTGTACTACCGGGTTGTCCCGCAGGCTTTGGCGCGAGTCTCGGACGCGCTGCTGCTGGAAAGCGGCGAGGCTGCCGAGGTCACCGCATGAGCGCCACCGACACCACCACCGCGCCGGGTGTGGTCGGCAAGCTCTCCACATTGGACCGGTTCCTGCCCGTCTGGATCGGCGTGGCCATGGCCGCCGGTCTACTGCTCGGCCGTCTGATACCGGGCCTCGGCGACGGCCTGGCCGCGGTGGAAATCGACGGGATCTCGCTGCCGATCGCGATCGGGCTGCTGATCATGATGTACCCGGTGCTGGCCAAGGTCCGCTACGACCGCCTCGACACGGTCACCGGCGATCGCCGCCTCCTGATCGGGTCGCTGGTGCTGAACTGGGTACTCGGTCCGGCGTTGATGTTCGCGCTGGCCTGGCTGCTGCTGCCCGATCTTCCGGAGTACCGGACCGGACTGATCATCGTCGGGCTCGCGCGGTGTATCGCCATGGTGATCATCTGGAACGATCTGGCCTGCGGAGACCGCGAAGCCGCCGCCGTGCTGGTGGCGTTGAACTCGATCTTCCAGGTCATCATGTTCGCCGTGCTGGGCTGGTTCTACCTCTCGGTACTGCCCGGATGGCTGGGCCTGGAACAGACCACGATCGAGGCCTCGCCCTGGCAGATCGCGAAATCGGTACTGATCTTCCTCGGCATCCCGCTGCTGGCCGGATACCTCACCCGCAGGTTCGGCGAGCGTACCAAAGGCCGCGACTGGTACGAATCCACGCTGATTCCGCGAATCGGGCCCTGGGCTCTCTACGGCCTGCTGTTCACCATCGTGCTGCTGTTCGCGCTGCAAGGCGACCGCATCACCTCCCAGCCCCTCGACGTGGTCCGCATCGCGATCCCGCTGCTGGCGTATTTCGCGATCATGTGGGGCGGGGGTTACCTGCTCGGTGCCGTCATGGGCCTCGGATACGAGCGAACGACCACACTGGCGTTCACCGCGGCGGGCAACAACTTCGAACTCGCCATCGCGGTCGCGATCGCCACCTACGGCGCCACCTCCGGGCAAGCCCTCGCCGGGGTCGTGGGCCCGCTGATCGAGGTCCCCGTCCTGGTCGCCCTGGTGTATGTATCGCTGGCCCTGCGCAACCGATTCCGCGCTGAAGCCGAGGTGACGGTCCGGTGACTGTGTTGGTGCTGTTCGTCTGCGTGCGTAACAGCGGCAAATCGCAGATGGCGGCCGGGCTGATGCGCCAGGCCGCCGCCGGTGAGGTCGTCGCGCTGTCGGCGGGCACCGATCCGGGCGAAAAGCTCAACGCATTGTCGGTCGCAGCGCTCGCCGAGGTCGGGATCGATATCAGCGGCGGAGTCCCGAAACCGGTCGACGCCGGGCTGCTCGCTCGCGCTGATCTGGTGGTGATCCTCGGTCGCGAAGCCCAGCTCAACGTCCCGGACGGTGTGCGGGCGCTGTGGTGGGAGACCGATGAACCCTCGGAGCGCGGGATCGAGGGTATGGAGCGGATGCGGCTGGTCCGTGACGATATCGCCGCCCGCGTCCGGGCCCTCGTGGCCGAACTGAGCTCACCTGTCCAATCCTGAACCCTTCCTTCTCGAGTATCGGACAACGGATATGACCGAATCACCCCTTCCCGCTACCGCGTTGCGCGCGGATCTGTCCATTGACCAGCATGTGGCGTTGAAAACCGCGGCGACCCGGTTACAGCGGGAGTTCGACGGCACCTTCGGTGTGGAAACCATCGAACGGTTCCTGCACTCCTCCTACGAACAGTTCGCCGGCCGCGCCACCATCGTCAACTTCCTTCCCCTGCTGGCCGAACGGTTCGCCCGCCAACGCCTCCAGGCCCTGGCCAAGGTCGAAGGCCTCCACCACACCGGGACCCCGACCGTGCTGTTCCTGTGCACCCACAACGCCGGGCGTTCCCAGATGGCGCTCGGGTTGTTCACTCACCTCGCCGGCGAGCACGCCATCGCCTGGTCCGGGGGCAGCGAACCGGGAGACGAGATCAATCCGGCTGCGGTCGAGGCGATGGCCGAGATCGGGATCGACATCACCGGCGAGTACCCGAAGCCGTGGACCGAGGAGATCCTGAAAGCCGCCGACGTGATCGTCACCATGGGCTGCGGCGATGCCTGCCCGGTGTATCCCGGTCGCCGGTATGAGGATTGGGACCTGCCCGATCCGGCCGGTCTCGATGTCGCCGCGATCCGGCCGATCCGCGCCGAGATCGAAACCCGTGTGCGTGCCCTGCTCGCCGAACTCGACGTCCCCACCGCCTGAAAGGCTTTTGCTGTGACCGATAAGCCGAGTGTGTTGTTCGTCTGCGTCCACAATGCCGGGCGCTCCCAGATGGCCGCCGGATTCCTCACC
>NZ_BDBZ01000020.1 GCF_001613245.1 Nocardia speluncae NBRC 108251
CACCTCGCCGACGGGGCGATCGAGGTCCGCTCCGCCGGCAGCGCCCCCGCCGAACACCTCAACCCCGCGGCAGTGCAGGCGATGGCCGAGGTCGGGATCGATATCACCGCCCAGGCCCCGAAAATCCTCACCCCCGCCGCGGTGCAGTCCTCGGATGTGGTGATCACCATGGGCTGCGGCGACACCTGCCCGGTCTTCCCTGGAATCAGCTACCGAGACTGGGACCTGGAAGACCCCGCCGGCAAAGGCGTGGAAGCGGTCCGCCCGATCCGCGACGCGATCCGTGCACGGGTGGAGGCGCTCATCGCCGAGCTACTGCCCGCCCACGCCTGAACCCCGCTCAGCCGACCACCGTCGAGGTAGCAGCGATGACCGGCGCCACGCCCGCACCGGGCCTCGGTGCTCGGGCATCCGCGCGATATCGCGCGGACCTGCTCGGCACTGGGGTGGTGATGGCGGCGCCTGTGACGGGCTGGTGGGCAGCGCATCTGGTCGGCCCCGGGCCAGCCCGGGCGGGGCTCACTGCGGCCGTGACGGTCACGTTCCTGGCCCTTGGCACCGGCTTGTTCCGGAGCCGGGAGCCGCGGTGGAACCCGCTACTGATTGTGGCCGATGCGCTACTCGAACGCCGAAAAAGCCTGTCCGGCCCTCTGCTCGCCGGCCACCTCCTCACCCAGGTAGCGGCAGCGACTGCCGTGGCCGGTGGGGTGGCCGCGGGGTGCTTCCTGGCCGGGATCACCCCTCCGGCGGTGCCCGCCCCGGGTGGTGTGCACGCATTGAGCGAGATGACCGCCGCCGCAGCGGCGGTCATCTCGTTCTTCGCCGCCACCTGCACACCGACGCTGAGAATGTCCACGGCCGGTGCCAGCGCACTGGCTGCCGCGGTGTTCCTGGTGACAGGGGCAGGGTTTCTCGGCAACCCCGCCGTGGTCGCCGGCGCGGTCGTGCTCGGACTGGATCCGGCGCTGGCGTTGGTGATCGTTGTCTGTCAGCTGGGTGGTTGCCTCATCGGCTACGGGGCCGCCACCGCCTGGTGGCCGGATATCGGCCGCCGCCTCGACACCCTCACCACCTAACCCGAGAGCAGGGCCTGGGCCAGGCCGCCAAGGGCGACGTGATGGCCTTGTCCCGACAGCGTTTTGCGGATCGGGTTCCGGAGTGCTGTGGTGAGCCGGTCGGCGGCGTCGAGGATGTAGTCGGCGCTGGTGGTGCCGGTGATCACCGTAGTCTGGGCGGTGATCGCGGCGTAGCGGCCCACGTCGGGATCCAGGCCGGCCAGCACCCGCAACGTCGCGGCCAGGGTCGGGGCCTGGGCGACCTTGTGCCACCACAACGGATCACTACGCAGCACGGCCAGCTCAGCAGCAGAGAACCCGCCGGATACCGCGGAGGCATCCAGGATCAGACGCTCGTAATCCCCGCCCTCGATCCCCGCATCCACTGCCGACAGATCAGGAATCGGGTACATGACCGGTAAGGGTGGTTCGTAGACGGCCAGCCGCGACACCCGATCCGATGCGCGCAGTGCGGTTTCCAGGGCCAGGACCGCACCGAAGGAGTAACCGAACACCACCTCGACCGGCCCGACCGCATCGATCACCGCGACGATATCGGCGACCTCGTGCGCGATATCCGGCGCCGACTGCGGGGTTCCGGAGGTGCCGTGACCGCGGCAGTTCATCGCCACCACCGTGTAGTGCTCGGCGAGATAGCCGGCCAGCGACAGCATGCTCACCGCGCTGCCCAAGCCACCGTGCACCACCAGCAGCACCGGCCCGGAACCCTGGACCAGGTAGGTGATCGGGGTGCCATCGGCGGACAGCACGCGCCCACCCCGGACCAGCACCTCCGAACCCGTGCCCAGCGGTGCGGTGGTCACTCGGCGTGCTCCCGCTGCGGTGCCGTCGCCGGCCGCAGCCGCCGCACCAGATAGGCCGCGTCCCGGCCCACCCCACGCAGCGAGTTCGACGACGGAGTGCGCTGCCACTCCAACCCGAGAAAACCCAGCCCCGGATGAGTGAGCGACAGGCCTCGGCGCTGTCGCGGCACCCCGGACTCGGTCACCGCCCCGACACCGGCGAGATAGGGCAGGTGCGGGCGGTAACCGGTGGCGAAGACGACCGCATCCACCGGCGTGCGAGTATCGTCCGGCCACACCACTCCCTCGGAGTTGAAGGCGGTGAACACTTCTCGTCGCTCCGGCTTCCCGGCGTCGAGCGCGGCCCGGTAACGGCCGGCGTCGAGCACCGGCTGCGTCGGCGCCTGTTTCACGATCCAGCCCAGCGGGGCGGCGTCGAATCCGGTGAGAGTGAACCAGAAATGCACATCCCGGCCCAGCGGACGCTGCGGCACGAACTTCACCGGCGCCCGGCTGGCCAGCACCACCTTCGCATGTCCGGCCAGTTCGGCGGCGATCTGCACCGCGGAGTTCCCCGCGCCCACCACAACCACCCGCTGGTCGGCGAACTCGCCCGGATGACGGTATTCGCTAGCGTGCAGGACCCGGCCTCCGAACTCGTCGCGGCCGGGCACGGCGGGCAGGAACGGGGAACCGAACGACCCGGTTGCCGCGATCACCCGCGGCGCGGTGAACACCGCACCCGATCCGGTGGTGACCGCGAAACCCTCACCGTCGCTGGAGGCGACGGAATCGACGACAGTGCTGGTGTGGATCTCGGCGTCCAGGGCTGCGGCGTAGGAGCGCAGGTAGTCGATCACTTCGTCGCGGTGCGGGTACCGGTCCGGACCCCCGGGGAACCGTCGCCCGGGTAGCGAGCTGTAGCGGGCAGGGGAGAACAGCGTCAAGCTGTCGTAGTACCGCGGCCACGACCCGGTCGCCTCCGGCGAGGCCTCCAGGACCGCGGTGCTCAGACCTGCGGCGGTGAGGTGGTGGGCGGCGGCGAGGCCGGATTGGCCGCCGCCGATGACCACCGCGTCATAGTCGTATTCGCTTGTCACAACATTTCTTTCTTCGAAACACGGATACCGGTAAGTGGCGCGATCATCGCGGCGAGGGCGGCGACGGCGCCGAGGATGAGGTAGGTGTGGGCGTAGCTGCCGGTCCACGCCGACAGCACGGTGCCCGCCCACGGGGCCAGCGCGGACACGACCACCACGGGCGCGGACAGTAGGCCGTTCAACCGGCCGTAGTGAGTGGCGCCCCACCGGTCGGTGATCGCGGTGGCCTGGATCAGCGTGAAGATCCCGCGCACCAACCCCGCACCGATCGCGACCGCGATCAACACGATCACCGCCGACACCACCCCGAGCAGGGCAGTCGAAGCGGCGAGAGCAGCCAGTACCACGACGGTGCGGGCGGTGACACCGGTGTGGCGGGCCAGCGGCAGATATCCGATCCGGCCCAAAACCTGTCCGGCGCCGCCGAGCCCGAGCGCGGTCGCAGCCAGACCGGGGCCGAAGCCCTGTTCCTGGAGCAGAGCGACGAGGTTGAAGATGCCGGCGAAGCTGGCGAACGCCGCCAGGCACATGGTCACGACCAGCGCGGCGAAGCGTGGGCTGCGCGCGATCTGCGAGTGGTCGGCATGCGCAGCCACGGTCGGGACTGGTGGATCCGGCCACAGCGCCCGCAGTCCGAACCAATGCGCCGGGATCGTTAGTACTGCCAGAGCCGCGGCGAGGACGAGATAGGTGGCACGCCACTCGATGCTGGTGTCCAGAGCGGCGGTGAGCGGCGCGAACACCGTGGACGCCAAACCACCGGCCAGAGTGAGGATCATCAGCGCGGTCACGCGCTCGGCACCCCACCAGCGGGTCAGCGCCGCGAACGCCGGCGGATACAACACCGCCCCCATCGCCACCCCGGCCGCCAGCCAGCCAAGATAGAACACGGCAAGGTTCGGCGCGGACGCGATCGCGACCAAGGCGGCTACCCCGAGAACCGATCCAGCGGTCATCACCCGCCGCGGACCGGTCCGATCGATCAACGCGCCCACCGGAATCCCGGTGAGCGCGGTCGCGAGCTGGCCGAGCGAGAACGCCGCGGTGATCACCGGCGCCGACCACCCCGTCTCGGCGGTGATCGAGGTCGACAACACCGGAAACGCGTAGTACAGGATCCCCCAGCTCGATATCTGGGTCAGGCACAGCACCGCCAACACCCGGCGACGCCCCGCCCGCGACAACCCGTCCTCCGCCGCCGCGGGCGCGGTCTCCACATCGGTCACGCCGAAACCCGGGCTCTACCGAGCGGCAGCGGCCGGGGCGCAGCACGCCACGCCCGACTCGACCTCCGCCTCAGAGGTGGAAACGTCGCCGCGGCCGTCGGTGCCACAGCACGCCTGCACCGCCTCGCCGTCGTCCTTCCCCGCGAACCGAGGTTCGGTGCCGAAGTGCTCGGTATCGGCCAGCACGGTGTAGACCTCCCACCGCTCGGCATTCGGGCCGGTCACCCACACCTTGTCCTGGGTGGCGAAGCAACACGTGGTCGCGATCTGCTCCTCGGTGAACAGACCGGCTTCCGACAGGCGCGCGATCTCGGCGTGCACCTTCTCCGAGGACTCCACCTCGACCCCGAGATGGTTCACACTGCCACCCTGACCGGGATTCTCGATGAGGACCAGCTTCAGCGGCGGCTCGGTGACCGCGAAGTTCGCATAGCCGGGCTTGCGTTTGGCCGGCTGGACTCCGAACAGGGTCGAGTAGAACTCGACGGCCTGCTCCAGATCGTCGACGTTGAGTGCGAGCTGAACACGTGACATGATGACCACCACCTGTGTGACATATATCGAAGAGTTGACAGCGCCCAGTGTGCCACCTTTTCGACATAAGTCAATATTGTCGGTAGGATGGATTTCATGCCCAAAGCGCTGCCCGTCATCGACATGACGACCCCCTTGTGCTGCCCTCCTGTGGCCGCGGGCCCGATCGACGACGAGGCCGCCCTACACGTGGCCCTGCGGTTGAAAGCTCTCGCCGATCCGGTGCGCGTCAAACTGATGTCGCTACTACTGGCCAGCCCCGAGAACGGACGCAATGGCGGCGAACTCGCCGACGCGGTAGGGCTGGCTGAATCCACGGTCAGCCATCACCTTTCCCAACTCCGCAAAGCGGGGCTCGTGAACTCCGAACGCCAAGGCATGAACGTCGTCCACCGCGTCCACCGCGACGCTCTGGCCGCGCTCTGTGTGGTCCTCGACCCCGACTGCTGCCGGTGACCACCGGCTTAACTTCAAACATCTCGCCTGCAACGCCATCACCCGATACCCACTCAGGCGTCTTCCGCACGACCACGGGCGCGCCCTACGAGTAAACCCTGCGTATACCCATGTCGCTTGATCCCCTCGACGCCATCAACCTATCGTTCGATGCGATCGAACACACGAAACCAGCAAAGTTGCTGGTTAGAGGGGTTCAAGTCCCCCCTCGCGCACCGCTCTACCCTCGATTCCTGCCATTCGTGACAGGAATCGGTGTGCGAGCGGCACTCGAACCACCGAAACCGGGTGAAAACACCACCGCGGAGAGCCACAGCCCACCGAGGATCAGTAGCCGCGCTCCCGAAAAATCCGGATGTCTCCGCGAACCCACGTCCCGCCAGCGGCTGGAGACCAACGCCCGACCCACCCGTACGTGACTGCTGACATGGTTCGAGTGGCGCGACAGCCCGTTTTCGGGTTTCCTGAAATCAGGGAATCGTCGGCTGGCAGACAGTCAGGAATTCGCTGTGCCAGTTAGACCTTCCTGTCCTGCCTTCTTGCCCCCGATCAGCGGGGCACCGGCCGCACCCGGTCCCGGTCTCCCACTCCCCGCCGTGCCCTCGAGCCGTCCCGGCTCTGCACAGCAGGACCTGTTCGCGGTGTCGGTGATCAACGACCGCTCCCGCGTCGTCGCCCGCGCCGTCGTCGATCGACTCGGCCGGCAGCCCGGCCAGCACCTGTACGACAACCTCCGTGGTGGCCTCGTCGTCATCACCGCGGTCCCGGCCGGGCACAGCCGCCACACCCTCGCCAACCGCGGCCACCTCCGGCTGCCCGCCGCCATCCGCCGCGCCGCCGGCATCACTGCCGGCGACACCCTGCTCTTGGCCGCCGCACCCGACCACCACCTCGCCCTGCTCTGCCCCACCGATATCCAAGCTCTCCTGCTGGACAGCCTTCTCGGCCACATCACGGAGCAGCCATGACCTTTGAACCTCCTGAACCCGACGTGGTCTCTGCCGACCTACGCATACCGCTCGATCACCTCGGTGTGGACTCCGACAGCCTCGCCCGCGCCGCTGCCGCCCGCCTGATGCCGACATTCGCCGAGTACATCGGACACCTGGAATCGGTAGTCCCCGCCGAAACCCTGCGCACCTACCGCCCCTACTGGCGCCGCCTCGTCCACGCCTGGCCCGAGCACCGCCTCGACACCCCCACACCCCGCGACCTCGACACCCTGATCGACCACACCCGCCGCAACGCCGAAACCCGCCGCAACACCCGCGCAGGCCACGCAGCCGCAAACCACATGATCGACGCCCTGCGCTGCCTCTACCGCACCGCCATCGACGAGGGACACCTCACCCCACTCACCAACCCTGCCGCTCGCGGGCGCAGCGTTCGTCGCGAGTTTCGCCGCCCTCGAGTCGCGGGCCTGCGTCAGCGGGGACCGGTGACGCCGTGACCGGCGAAACCGCCGTCCTCGCCCTGCTGCGCGCGCAGATGGAAGCCTGGGCCGCAGGTGACGGCACCGCCTTCGCCGCCACGTTCACCCCCGACGCCGATTTCGTATCGGTAATCTGGGAATTCATCCAGGGCCGGACCGAACTCGCCGGGTTCATGAGGGGCACCCATATGGCCGAACCCGATACCACCACGCTGCGCTTCCCGGTACCGAATGTCGCGGTGCTGGTCGCCGTGGGCGATCGCCCCATGCCCCCGGGCGCGACCGCGCCACCGGATGCCCGGTCCGTGCAAACCCGGGTCGCGGTGCGCCACACAGGAACCTGGCTGTTCACCACCTTCCAGAACACCCGGATCAGCCAATTCCCGCAGTGAGTCCGGTACGTGGCATGCCCGTGCGGCAGCCCAAGCCAGTCCCCGCGAGATCTCCTCACGCTCGGCCGGCGTCAGGTACCGGCCATGCCGAACTCGGGGTCGCTTTCGGATTCCTCCGGTCTGGGCCAGAAACCGGCGCACATGCTGCAGCGGAATCCGGAGTGACCGCGACATCGAACTGGGCGAGGGCTCAGGCGGGTCCCTGGGCGGTGAATCCGTCGAAGAATCGGCCACCGAAGATGGTCAGCGCCTGGGTGACGGTCTCGACGATCGGCTCTGGGTTTCCCTGAGCCACCGAGCGAACACCGTGGGCCAATGCTTTCGCGTACTCCGTACCGGCATGGTGGTCGAAGGCGGCCAGCTCCCGGTGTAACCATTTGCCGGTCCCTGTCCAGTGGCCGTGTCCGGTGAGCAGCAGGTCGGCGGTGGCCTGCCACAGGTCGGTGGCGATCAGGAGCCGTTCGTCGTCATCCGCGCAGCCCACGAGATCATCCAGCCGGTCGGTGATCCCGTAGCGAGCCGACTGTAGTTCCTGCGCGGTAAGCGGGTCCGGACCCGCGGCCAGCTGTGTCGCACATCCTTCCCGCAGAGATTCCCCGCTGCCGTCGTTGTCGAGCAAAACCAGAGAGCGACCGATCAGGCGCAGGGTCGCCGGCCGCCGGTCCTTGCGGTCCTTTGCCAAGAAGTGCCGCATCGCCTCTTCGGTGTGCACGAACAACTCGACCGGCCACCCTTGATACCGCAGCGATTCGCTATACGGGGCCGGCCGACCATCGAAGAGCACGCTGATGTCCAGATCCGAGGTGGGCGTTGCCATTCCGAGCACGGTGCTGCCACCCAGCCACGCTGCCCGCGCCCCGGGGAAGCGTTCACAGACCAGACTCCGCGCGATATCGAACCCGTCGATGCTCATCCTCCTATCGGACCCCACTCCACACGGCGGAGCAACGGGGCCGAAGGCGTCCCACTACCCGCCGCGGCTCCGCTACCGGACCTGCTCGCGCGATACCATGCCACCGCCGAGCGCGTCGAGGACCGCTTTCGGTGCGGACCGGTAGCGAAGCTCCTGAGGTCTTCGTCTCGCCGGCCCACTGATCCTGAATCGGCTTGGGCGGAGGGACTTTTCACCGACCGGCCCGGACGACTCTGCGGGGTACCGTGGGCACCCCCGCCGGAGGAGATCCGGATGAGAAGTCACCGCGAACGCGCCGACATCGCCGCCTACCCCACCCAAATTTGGCCGATCGGGATCATCGAGTGCGCGTTGTCACCGAGTGATCCGGTGGTGGTGGCGCCGAACGGAATCTGCACTATCGGCAGGAGGGGCACAGGATCCGGGACGTGACGGCCAGGAAGGTCAGCGCGTAATTGCGCATCATCCATTTGCGGTGCCGCTCGAAGTCGCGGCGGCGGGCGGAGCGACAGGCGAGGTACCCGGTGACCAGCCACAGCACGGCGGGATGCTCAGGCCGATCTGGGTGATCGGCCTGCCGGTAAGAACGGCCACCGGGATGCCGGTCAGCGCCGAGGGCAGCACATCACCGAGCAGGTAGTAGTGCACGTCGCCGGCGATGTCGAGGCGGCTGCTGTTTGATGTCGAGCAGCAGGTTGGGGCTGACGAGGACTGCGCCGGCGATTACTGCGCCGGTGAACATCAGCCACCCGCGTGCGGCGTTCGGCGACGCGGTATCCCGGTGCACGGCTATGAGATCTCCCAGGGATTGGATGTCGGCGAACGGGCGGCCCGCACGGACCATCCGGTGTGCGGCGGTTGTTCAACGTGCCGGCGGGCGGACCGGTCTCGCGTCCGTTGAGTTGCGCTGACCGTCTACGCAAATTTGCGTATAGTGGATGCCGCCTTCGCGCCGATGCTCTCCTGGACTGCACTGGCGCACGATGGGGGCGTCTCAGGAGTCGGACCGGTGCGGAGGCGGTCGTTGTGAGTACCTCGACGGGTCATCACTGTCAGTACGCCGTCGGTGATGGTTCCAGTGGTCGAGGCCGATACCGGTCGTGAAGCGCGAGACGGTGGGAAATATCCGCCGGTTGAAGCTGTGGAACCGGGCTACCTTTGATCGTCACGTTGCCGTAACAGGAAGGTGGATCGGGTGAAAATGATGCTGGGTGTGCATGGCGGTAGCGCAGCTATCTCGAGGGTGGCAGCTGCCACCCTCACAGCGCTGGGAGTGGGTGCCCTAGTGGCTGTCGGTGCTGGCTCTGCGCAGGCAGCGAGTCCACAGGATTGTGGTCTGCAGCGAGATCTTTTCGGAGCTTCGGCACAATGTCCGGTCGGCGAAGGCTGGATCTACGAATTGTCTGTCGAATGCTTCGGCCTCAACATGCCATTTGCGAAACCGCCGACCATCGGGCCGTACACCCAGACGATTTCGACCCTTGCGGCCGGTCCGAGTATATCGGCAAGTTGTATGACAGGAGGGCCGGCCATCGCTGGCGTGGTCACCAATGCCTACGTGACGCCTCACCAGCTCTGGCGCTGACCGAAGCACGGGACGGAACTTCTCGATGCCTTCAGCCGTCGGATCACGAAAGCCGACCTGGTCGGATCCATGGGCACAGTCGATGACTGCTACGACTGTCAACGCGATGATCGAATAATCATGGAACAGAAAGCTCCGGCATCCGACTCTGGAGCATGTCTGCGGCGCCCCCGATGGCAGACGGTCCGGAACTCTCCTTGCGGATCTCGCGCAGGGCGTCTCTCTCCAGACCAGCGGCGACGAGCAGCTATTTCAAACGGTCATCCCATTCCCGCAGATCCTCGGTCACCTCCGTTTGCCGGTGCCGACCCGTCCGAGCCGCGAATCACTAATGATAACGGGGACTATCGGAACTCCGATCAAGGATTGTGTACCTGATTACGATCGCCCTGGCAGCGCTGGGCGGCTTCTTCATCGTGAACGCACAGCGGGCATGGAGCACCGCACGACGGGTGCACACGAACGGCGTTCCTGTTCGCGGCACGATACTCGGGGTCGACCCGTCCGGGCCGACCGGAATTCCCGACGGCTATGTCGACCTCAGAGTCCGCTTTCGTACGCACAGTCGGTGCCGTGCGAGGAGAACTGCGGGCGTATACAGTGGACCAGTTCCAACCACCGTGCCGGGGGCGCTGATCCCGTTTATCGGCCGAGTTTCGTGACGCCGATCAGCCTGGGCCTGACATCGTGTCCAGGGTGAACTGCGCAACTGTGCGGAACGTACGGGCACCCGGCATCGGTCACCTGGCCGATAATCGTGGTGTGGATGGCTTCACTGAGTCGGACAGATTGCTGCATCGTTGTTTTCGTGAGTTCTGGCCGCTGCTGATGCTTGCGGGCACCGTTTTCGGAGTGTTGACGGCATGCTCCGGGCGGTATGGTTTTCACCGCGACGAGTTTTACATCCGTGAATCCGGTAGGCATTTGGCGTGGGGTTACCCGGATCATCCGCCGCTGAGCCCGTTACTCGCCCGGCTCGCCGATGAGCTCGCACCAGATTCCCTGATGGCGTTGCGCCTCCCGGCTACCCTGGCGGCTGCCGTCACCATCGTGTTGGTCGGTCTCACCGCCAAAGAGTTCGGCGGTGACCGCCGTGCGCAATTCTTCGCCTCGGCGATAGCGGCGAGTTCGGTCCTGGTACTGGCTTCGGGCCATGTCTTGTCGACCGCGACGCTCGATGTCGCGTTCGGCACCGCGCTGGTGTTCCTCGTCGCGCGTCTGGTGCGCACGGGTGATCGGCGCTTGTGGGCGGTGGCCGGGGTCGTGCTCGGGGTCGGTCTGCTCAATCGGGTGTTCCTCGCCGTGTATGCCGTCATCGTCTTCGCCGCTGTCGTCGCGGTGGGTCCACGAGATCGGCTGCGCAGTTGGTGGCTTCCGATCGGGGTCGGGCTGGCGGCTGCGATCGCGGCACCTACGGTTGTCTGGCAGGCTCGTAACGGGTGGCCGCAGTGGCAGATGGCGACCGAGATCAGTGCAGACAACAGCCGCTGGGAGTTGATGGTCTATCAGCTCGTGATCGTCGGTCCGTTGTTGCTGCCGGTGTGGGTCGCCGGATTGTGGTGGCTGCTGAAACGGCCCGCGACGCGCAGTTTCGGTGTCGCGTTCCTCGCTCTGCTGGGGCTGTTGCTGATCACCAGCGGTCAGCAGCATTACTTGTTCGCCGCCTACCCGCCGTTGCTGGCCGCGGCCGGCGTCGCCGCGTCGCAATGGATCGGCGGTGGTGCTCGACGACTGCGAGTGCTGGTGGCGGGCACGGTGGTTGCTGTTTCGGCCGCGATCGCGGCGGTGTTCTCACTGCCGATATTGCCGGTATCGGTGCTTGCCGATACGCCGGTCGTCGGTGTCAACGGGGAAGTCGGTGAACAGATCGGGTGGCCGGAGATGGGCCGGACGGTCGCTGAAGTCGTTGATCGACTTCCGGCCGGGCTGCGCGCCGAAACCGTGGTTATGGCCGACAACTACGGACAGGCTGGTGCGATAGCGGAATTCGGCCCCGGCTTCTATGGTCAGACCACGCCGTTTCCGCCTGTCTACAGTGGGCATCAGGCTTATGGGTGGTGGGGGCCGCCTCCCGAGCGGTATACGACGGCTGTCGTCATGGGCACCGACGCACCATCGATCGTCCCGCCGTGGGCCGAGCAGGCTTGCGGCCGGCTGACCGAGGTTGCCGTCGTGCACAACGATTACGGCATCGAGAATCAAGAGAACGGCACCCGGGTGTTCCTGTGCCAGGACCTGACGACATCCTGGGCGGATCTGTGGCCCTCGATTCGTCGTATCGGACCCGCCGATCTCCCGGAACCCTGACCCTGTCACGGAATCGACAGGCGGCTTCAACCATGGTGCCCGGAACCCAGAAGCCGGTCGGCGGTACACCACAAAGTTCGACGATGCGCCAGGGCATCACTGGCCATGCCAGCGTGAGCGCCGCATCGCCCGGCGTCAGCAGCGCGGCCAGAACCGTGACCTCGGCGGGATCTTCATCGTCAGTTCGTTGATCGGTATGCTGGTGACCGGCACGGAGCAGCGGATTACGCAACTGCGCAAGGGCCGGGCCCCGCTGATCGAGGCCCGGCACACGGTGGTGCCGGGCTGGTCGGATCAGGTGTTCACCGTGGTAGCACCGCATACCTGATCTTGCTGCTGGGCAGCGCCGAGCGTGCACCGCAGCGATATTCGACACAGCGTGCGCCCCGTGGACACGGAGCGGCGGCGCCGTGCCCCGGTCGACCGGTAGTGTCGAATTCGTGACGAACGGTGAGGGGGGACCGCGCGCCCGGCGACCGAACCCACAACCTGCGTCGGTGACGGCGGCACAGCTGCGGCAGGCGGTGTGGGCAGCCAACAGCGAATCCGCGCGGGCCGCGAGTGCAGCGCACGCGGCGGGGCTCGGGCTGAGCCGCGAGATGATCGAACTCATCGAGCTACGCCGCCGCGTGCTGTCGATCGCCGAACAACTCGATGACCGCGGCACTCCTTACGCGATCGAGGATCCTGGTACCGACCTCTCGGTCACATCGCGTACGCCCCGCACGATGATCGTCCCTCCTTACAGCTCACCCGGATCGTCGGTGCCGCGATGGGAAACGGCACCGCCACGGACATCAGGGTCGATACCGTTACCTTCGCCATCGGCCGATCCGTATCGGTGGCACGGGAAGGTTCATCACGGCAAGAGAGGACTCGCAATGGGTGTCACTCTGGCCAAGGGCGGCAACGTCTCGCTGTCGGAACAGGCCCCGAACCTGACCGCGGTTGCGGTGGGTCTCGGCTGGGATGTGCGCTCCACCACCGGCATCGACTTCGACCTCGACGCCAGTGCCCTGGCCACCGGCCCCGATCAGAAGGTGCTCTCCGATCAGCACTTCATCTTCTACAACAACCTGCGTTCCCCCGAAGGAAGCATCGAGCACACCGGCGACAACGTCACCGGTGAAGGCGAAGGCGACGACGAAGTGATCAATGTCGACCTGGCCAACACCCCACCGACGATCACCAGTATTTTCTTCCCCGTCTCCATCCACGACGCGCAGGCTCGCCGGCAATCCTTCGGGCAGGTCCGCAAAGCGTTCATCCGTGTCGTGGACCGCGCCAACGGCGCTGGACTGGCCCGTTACGACCTCGCCGAAGACGCCTCGTCGGAAACCGCGATGGTCTTCGGAGAGCTCTACCGCCACGGCACCGAATGGAAATTCCGCGCCATCGGCCAAGGCTACGCTTCCGGGTTGGCCGGCATCGCTCGCGACTACGGCGTCAACATCTGACACATGGCGGCACCGTAACGTCCGAGATGTGGTGGGCGGCACGCAGCGATCGGGGCTCGAGGCCAGGACGGTCTCATACGGTCCGGCTGCGAGTGCGAACAAGGGCCGATACAGCGAGGGTGAGTCCGAGCACCCCGAGCAGCATCGCCAGCCAGGCCCCGACGATCCCGTTGCCCGTGCCGGGCCCGCCGTCGGCCTGCGCCGCGAACAGGGCGCCCAAGGCCAGACTGCCCGTCCCGAGTACCAGGGCGATAATGGCCTGTTTCTTCCCGCCACGGCTACCGATGGCACGTACCAGCGCCAGCACTCCAGCGATCAGGCCGAGAAGTCCCATCAGCGCGGTCAAGGTGGGTCCAAGGCGCCCGGAGGTCATCCCGTGGTCGGCGGCGACCAGCTGGACCGAGGCGTACGCCACCGCTGGTTCGACCGGGACGAGGCCCGCCGGAAGAGCGCCCACAGTGGCGGCAGGCAGGCAATGGACAAACATCGAATGCTCCTTCGTCGAACGACTGGACGACACTCATCATGGCGATGGCGGCACCCCCTCCACATCGTGCGGGCGTAGGCAATTCGAGCTACCGTCAGCGTTGTACGCGACTACTACGGAGGCAGCAGAGCGGCCCGGAAATACTGCGGCCGTGGTAGATAAGCGATCATCCGAGGCAGGGGTGTCGTGCACGGACATCCGGTTCGCGCCTACAGCTGCCGGCGAATCAGCACCCTCGACCGAAACGAGAGTCGCCGTCGACCCCGCAATTCGGCGCCCGGATTACCTGTCCACGGTTGCTCGACGCGGCGCTAGGGTGCACTTATGAGCTGGCCACGGATAGGCGCCACAGATTGGGCGATCGCCGGCGCCGTGGCGACGGTTCTGCTCGCCACCGGGTTCACCGTGGCCGAGCCCCCCACGGTGCTCGCACCGCTCGGTTACGCATTGCTGATCGCCGGTGGCCTGGTGCTGGCTGCGCACCGCACGAACCCGGTCCCGGTTCTGACTGCGTCCGGATTGTGCGTGCTCGGGTATCACGCCTGCGGTTTCGACGTGGCCGCCGTCCCGTTTCTGGTCGCGGTGTACGCGACGGTGCGTGCAGGTCACCGGATGATCGCGGCGGCGGGTTCGGTTGTCATGGTGGTGGTGCTTCCGTTCGCGATGCTGGCCGCCCATGGTGAGTGGACTGTGGGTGAAGCGTTTTCGCGGGCCCGCGACACTCTGCAACTTGCCTGGCTGGTCGCTGCCGCGGCGGCAGGTGAGGCGCTGCGGCAGGCCGAGCGGCGAGCCGATGAGGCCGAGCGCACTCGGGAGGAGACAGCGCGGCGCCGCGCCGATGAGGAGCGATTGCACATCGCGCGGGAGCTGCACGATTCGCTCACCCATCAGATCTCGGTCATCAAAGTACAAGCCGAGGCGGCGGTCCATGTGGCCCAGAAGCGCGGTGAGAAGGTGCCCGAGTCGTTGCTGGCGATCCGTGAGGCCGGTCGTCACGCCGCGCGAGATCTCAGAGCGACCCTCGAGGTGCTACGCGATGACGACACCACCCCACGGCAAGGGCTCGACGACGTCCCGGAACTGGTGCATCGTGCCCGCGCAACCGATTTGGCCGCGACGCTGACGATCGACGGGCAGCGCCGCGAACTCCCGGCAGCAGTCGACCGAACCGTCTACAGGATCGTTCAGGAATCGCTGACCAATACTTCACGGCACGCCGGCGCCACGACGGCCCGGATCCGGATCGACTACCGCCCCGACACTCTGGTCGTACAGGTCGAGGACGATGGCAACGCCGAACCTGGCAGCCCACCGGTGCACGGCGTCGGGCTGCTCGGAATGCGCGAGCGCGTCACTGCTCTCGGTGGGCAATTGCGGGCGGCGCCCCGCGCCGAGGGCGGCTTTTCCGTAAGAGCCGAAATTCCCGTGGAATCAGCATGATCCGCGTTCTGCTGGTCGACGACCAGCCACTCATCCGTAGCGGATTCCGCGCGCTGCTCGACACCGAGGATGATGTCACGGTGGTCGCCGAGGCCGCCGATGGGCACGCGGCCTTCACATTGGCCAAACGCCATCGGCCAGATATCGCGCTCATCGATATCGAGATGCCGGACGTGGACGGTATCGAAGCAACCCGGCGCATCGCCGCAGACCCGGAACTGGTCGGAGTGCATATTGTGATCCTGACCAACTACGGCTTCGACGAATACGTATTCCACGCCTTACGGGCCGGTGCGGCCGGCTTTCTCGTCAAAGACATCCAGCCGGAGGATTTCCTGCACTCCGTACGTGTCGCCGCGCGGGGCGACGCTCTGCTGGCACCGTCGATCACCCGCCGGCTGATCGACCGCTACATCGCGCAGCCGCTCGACAGCCATGCCGGCCGGCGGATAAAGGGACTGACCGCCCGCGAGCGCGAGGCCGTGATCCTGGTTGCCCGGGGTCTGTCCAACGACGAGATCGCCGACCGCATGGTCATCAGCCCGCTCACCGCCAAAACCCACATCAATCGCGCCATGACCAAGCTCGGCGCCCGCGACCGCGCCCAACTCGTTGTCTTCGCCTACGAATCCGGCCTGGTCACCTCGCGCGGTACTTGACGGCTCGTCAGCGATCCCCTTTCGCCCGCACGCTGCTCGCCGCATCCAGGATCAGCGCTCCAGTCGAGCTCGCCGGAAGTAGGTACCCACGCACACCCACTCCGCCGAACCCGTCGGACGCCAACCGGTGCGCGTGCATTGCCAACTGGGTGAACAGCCGACTCCGCACGGATAGGTGACACCGCGCTGCCCGCGAATCCGCTCGCACCAGTGGTGCTACGCGCCCCCGGCAGCCGGACTTCCGGCCCTACAAATGGACGATATATTGTTGGCCCTTCATTCACTCCTCGGGGAGAACGACCTCGGCACGCATCCGTTCATCCGGAGTGTTGATATCCCAGAAACGAGCAGTACCGGTCGCACTCCTATATGCGCCGGTACCACCGGTAATCGCCAAATCGAGCGGGCTGGCCCCCTCGAGCCACACCGCCTGCATGGTCAGCGATCCCCGCTCCATCTGCGCGGTGAGCACGCACTGCATGGTGATCTCATCACCCTCGATGTAGATGGTCTGACACGAGCCACCACCGTGCCCGATCCGACGGCCATCTTGTTGAATGCTGCCCGAGTAGACGACCGTATCGCCGAGGCTCGGGCCCGGTTTGTCGAGATCCAGAGCCGCAAGTTGATCCGTCAACGCGACTGCTTCGATAATCTCCACCCGCGGCGCCGACCCGTCCTCGCTGCCGTCGTCAGCACCACAAGCGCTGAGCCCACCTCCGACGAGCAGGACTCCGGCGACAGCAGCCAACCTGGCTCCGACCGGTGATTTGGCGTAAAACATTATCTTCTCCTCTTATATGGGGACTTCCGATATGTCTCGTCGAGCGGCGCCGTGACGTCCCGCCGCGCCGCGTTTCGATTGCACACACGATTCGTCCGGTCTCGGGCTGCCAACTTGCGGTCAGATGATCTTCAGGTTGGGCCACTATGCTGCGGACCCGCTGGGGAAGCTGTCCCTGGTGGTGACCAAGCGGTATTTGCGGTTCGGCTTGCCGAAAGTCGGGTGGCCGACAGCCCAGGCGGCGGTATCGATGATCGCCATTTTGACGCGTGCGGCTGCCCGGCCGCGCAGGGCTCCCGATTTGGCTCGCGCGTCTCCGTCGACCAGTTGGAACAGTCCGTCTTTGCGACCGAGGCTGATGTGGTTGCCGATATAGGAGAAGGTGGTGGGCGCGACTCGGCGGCCGGTGAGGTGCGCGATGATCGCGGCTGTGGCCGCCTTGCTGGTGGGGCCCGCGGATGCGCACGACATGGGATACGGCAGGCCGTTGTCGCCGATAACGAAGGCGCTGTCACCGGCGGCGTAGACGTCCGGATGGGAGACCGAGCGCATCTGCCGGTCGACCGTGAGTTGTCCGTTGGGTTCGACCGCGAAGCCACTGGCCGCGGCGATCGGATGTACGGCGAAGCCGGCCGCCCATACGATCGCGTCGGCGGGGAACGCGGTACCGTCGGCGGCGATCGCCCGGCCCGCCTCGACGCGTTCGATCGGGGAGTTCTCGTGGACCTGGATACCGAACCGGTCGAAAGCGCGCCACAGGTGCCGGTGGGCCTTGTCGCCGAGCCGGCCGCCGAGTTCGCCGCGGGTGACGAGGCCGATTCGAAGCCGGGGGCGGGATTCGGCGAGTTCGGTGACGGCCTCGATCGCGGTCAGATTGCCGCCGACCACCAGCACGCGCCCGCCTTCGTCCAGCTCGTCCAGGCGTGCGCGCAGCCGCAGCGCCGCCGGTCGCGCCGCCACATGATAGGCATACTCGCCGACGCCGGGAACGCCGTGGTCGTCGATCGTGCTACCGAGTGCATAGAGCAGGGTGTCGTATTCGATTCGGCCGGGACCGTCGTCGCCGGTCACGGTGACCGACCGGTTCTCGGCGTCGATGCCGGTGATACGGGCTACCCGCAACCGGATTCCGGTGCCGGCGAAAATCTCGGCGAGCGGCCGGTGGCGCAGCTGCTGTCCGGCGGCGAGCTGATGCAGGCGTAGCCGCTCCACGAAATCGGGTTCTGCGTTGACGACCGTGATCTCGAAGTCGTCGGAGTGAAGCTGTCGGGCAAGAAACGTCGCGGAGAAGGCTCCGGCGTATCCGGCCCCGAGAATGACGATGTGGTGCTTCATGGTTGAGGCTCCTGTCGGTTTCGCGTGCTCACCGAACAAGACACCGGTGGGCCCGATTTCCTGACAGGGCCGTTTAGTGACGTGCGCCACTCCATACTGTCGACCCGGTGGACGCTACGGATGGCCACGATGCGTCGATCACCGAGAAACCCGCGCACCGAACTTCTGTGATCTGTTTCACAACTTGTCAGGATTTGCGGGGCTGCGGTGTCTGGTTATCGACCCGTTCGGAGCGAAGGAGACACCAAGGGCAAGCGAATCGGGGGCGTCGTGGTCGGCGGTGGATACGCCGGGGTGAGGGCGGCCGACCGGTTGCGGCAGCGCGATGACGTGTCCGTGACCGTGATCAATCCCCGGCAGGTCGTCGTGCCACAGCTGTGTCTGCATCACACCGGGCCCAGGATCCACTCGCGGAGAGGACATCATGCACACAGCAGGCGAACCCGGCGAACGACAACAGGCCGAGGGCGAGGCCGACGGCCCGAACGATCCGCACGCTGTTCTCGCGGCGACGAGAACCTTTGTTGCGCACCGTAATTTATTGTTCACCGTCGCTTACGAGATGCTCGGATCCGCGGCAGATGCCGATGATGTCCTGCAGGAAACCTGGTTCCGCTGGGTCGGCGTCGACACAGCGCAGGTCGATGACCAGCGGGCCTACCTGGTTCGGATCACCACGCGGCAAGCGCTCAACCGGCTGCGGTCGGTGAAGCGGCGGCGGGAGGCCTACGTGGGCTCCTGGTTACCGGAACCACTGCTCACCACCCCGGATGTGGCCGCCGATGTGGAACTCGCCGAAAGCGTATCGATGGGGTTGATGGTCGTGCTCGAAACCTTGACGCCGACCCAGCGAGCGGTCTTCGTGCTGCGCGAGGCGTTCGGCCTGGGCTACGACGAGATCGCGGCCGCGGTCGACAAGTCACCCGCCGCCGTACACCAGATCGCCCACCGGGCCCGCCGCCACGTCGAAGCCCGGCGGCCGCGCCGGCGGGTCACCGCGGACGAGGCCCGCGCGGCGGTGGATGCGTTCCAGCAGGCGTTGGAGACGCGGGACCTTCAGGGCCTGCTCGACATACTCGCCCCCGACGTGGTGGCGATCAGTGACGGTGGCGGTATCAAACAGGCGAGCCCGCGGCCCGTCATCGGCGCGGACAAGGTGGCTCGATTCGTGGTCGCGGGCCTCACCAGGCATAAAATCGCGCTCACCGCCGAACCGGCCGCGATCAACGGCAGCCCCGCTTTGGCGCTGCACATCGACGGGGAGCTCGACGGTGTCCTCGCGCTACGGGTCGAGGACACCCGGATCGTCGGTCTCTATCTGGTCCGCAACCCGCACAAACTGACCTATATCGACTCCGAAACCGTCCTCACCCTGCGCTGAACCAGCGACGTGCCGAAGGAGTACACGTCGCCGAAGCCGCCGACACCGCGAGCGAACAACTCATGGTCGCTACGCGTCGGCCAGTGGCACATTCCAGGCGTCGTACTCGTACACCCAGTCACCGTTTCCCGCCGTTTTCAGCCATTCGTTGGATCGGGAGCCGCGTTGGATCCGGGCGGTCCGGTCCATCCGGGAGTTCTCGTAGCCGACCAGGGCATCGGCCGCGCAAGCGTAGTTGTCCGCCCCGAGGCAGCGCGCCAGCACCACCGCATCCTCGATCGCCTGACCTGCACCCTGTGCCATGAAGGGCATCATCGGATGGCACGCGTCGCCGAGTAGCGTCACGGTCTCCCGTGTCCACGCGGGCAGTGGATCACGCACGTAGAGCGCTGATTTCAATACCTCGTCGCAGGCGTCCAGCAGAGCGCGCGCGTCCGGGTGGAAGTCCCGGTACAGGTCGCGGAGTTCGTCGGCGCTGCCGGGGGTCGTCCACGACTCCTCGGTCCACTCGTCCTGCGCGCAGGTGGCGAAGATGAAGATGTCCTTGCCCTGGCTCAGTGGGAACGTCACGATCTGCGTGGCTGCGTCCGGGCCCCACCATTTGGTGAAGCAGTCCAGGTTCGGCACCGCGGCGACCGCCGCCGCGGGAACCACCGCGCGGAACGCCACGACACCGGTGAAGGTGGGGTGCTCCCGGCCGAACAACACGGTGCGGACGGCCGAATGGATTCCATCCGCTCCGATGATCACGTCGGCCCGGTGGGTACCGCCGTCGGCGAAATGGATCGTCTGGTCGCGGACGTCGACTACCTGCCGGCCCAGCGCTACGTTCTCCCCCGGCAGCGCTGCCTCGAGAGCGGACATGAGATCACCGCGGTGCAGGGTGAGCTGCGGTGACCCGTAGCGCGCTTCCGCGGACGAACCCATCTCGAGCCGTGAGGTCTCCGCGCCGGTATCCCAGGTCCGGCTGATCCGGAACTGCGGCCGGGCCGCCGAATCCCGCAGCGCCGGGCCCAGACCGAGGCCGTCGAGGGCCCGGACGGCGTTCGGGGTGAGGTTGATATCGGCGCCGACCCGGGCGAAGCGGGCGGTCCGCTCGAAGACCTCCGCATCGATACCGAATTTCCGGAGTGCCAGGGCGGCGGTGAGACCGCCGATACCCGCCCCACAGACGGCCACACTCGGTGCCTTGCTCATGATCTCTTCCTAACCTTTCGAAAGTGTGAATCCGATCCGGGCCGGCGGCGGATCAGGTGCGCGCGTGTGATCCGAGGACCCCTTGGGCTTCGATCTCCACCTTCAGGCCGGGCTCTACGAGCGCCGACACTTCGACGAGCGTCGAGCACGGGAAATCGCCGGAGAACACCTCGGAGCGTGCTCTCCCGACCGCCACCCGGTCGGCGATATCGGTCAGATAGATCCGCAATACGAGAATGTCGTCCACCACAGCACCACAGGCCTCGGTGAGCAGCCGGATCCGCCGGAATGCCTCCTGAGCCTGGAGGTAGGCATCGGCGCCGCCCACTGTTCCCTCAGGACCGCCGGCGTGCATACCGGACAGGAAGAACTGACCGCCGTGCACCCTGGCGTTGCTGAACATGCCCGCACGCGGCGGCTCCGGAACCGTCTCCGTCGCAACCCGGCTCATGCGCCGCGCCGTTCGCGGGATTCGCGGGTCAGCCGCTCGCGGACCGGTACGAAGTCGTAGGTCGGGTAGAAGTCCGTGTGGAACACACCCCACGCCCGCCGTTCCAGCTCCACGTTGACGGCGGCGAGCTTCGCCACCGGCAGCCGTAGCGTCACAATCTGGCCGACCCCCATCGCGACCACCCACGAGACCACCTCGCACCCCGGCGGTGGAAAGTGCTCCCACCAGCCGGCGTCGTCGAGTTTGCCCTGGATCTGTTCCAGGTTCTGTGCCTGGTCGTGCCGCAGGAATACGGTCAGCATCATGGTGTCGGCGGAGACCGCCCCGGTCGTGCTCATACCGGTTCGCCGGCCAGGATAGCGGCCTGTTTCTTCGCGTCTGCCCGGTAGATGCGGCGGATCCGCGAAACTCCCAGGTCGTGTTGATAGAGGTGTTCCTCGTGATCGGCGTCGGCGGCCAGGGCCTCGAGCACTTCGCGGTCCTGCTCGAGTACCTCCCAGTGCCGGGCCTCGAGCCGCGTGCGGTACAGGAAACGCCACACCTCACGTTCCCATCCGTCGACGCGGCGGGTACGCCAGTGGAAGATCGCGGAATTGCCGGCGTCGATCGGCGTGGCCATGCCGACGATGCCGAAAACACCGCCGGGCCCGGCGTTCGGGGCGTAGGGGATCTCCAGGTCCACGTAGTCCATAGAGCCCCGCACGTACTCGACCCAGTCGAAGTTCACCCCGACCTGATCGGTTTTCTCGAAGAAGAAGCCGCGGTCGGTTTCCCGGATCCGGAAGCGCGCCGAGGTGTCCCCACCGGACATCGAATGCGAATCGCGGTGCAGGAACGCACCGTGCATCGGATCGAGGACATTGTCCATATAGAAGCGCCAGGGCCCGGACCATTCCGCGAAGTTCGGGAACCAGGAGACGGCCTCGTCGGTGAGCCGGTCGGGCAGCACAAATGGTGTGGGTTCGGAGTCGTGGGTCAGCGGGACGAACGCGAAGATGGTGTCGGCGGCCTCGACGACCTGCAAGGACACCGTCGCCCGTTTACCTTCGAGCGCGCAACCGGGCATACCGGGTACGGAGACGACAGTGCCGGTGCCGTCGACTTGGACGCCGTGATACTTGCAGGCGAGCCGGTCGCCGAGATGCTGCCCGACCGACAGCGGGGCGCTGCGGTGCGGGCAGCGGTCCTCGAGCATATGGACGGTCCCCCGTGGGTCCCGGAACAGCACCCAGTCGACGGACAGGCGGGTGACCTTCTTGGATTCGCCGGGTTTCACCATGCGCGACGGCAGGATCGGATACCAGCGGTCGCGCAGCCCGGTGGCGGCGATATCGGCGGCGGTCATATCCCTGCGGACACCGACCGCGCGCTTCTTCGGACCGCCGGTCGCGGTTGGGGCGGATGTGGTCGCGGTGGTCATCTCAGTCTCCCAGTCGTCGCATCTCGGCGCGGAAATTGTCCTCGTTCCAGGCTTGCCCGTCGGGAGCGTGCAGCCCGAGATCGTTCAGTCCCGCGATCAGTCCCGGCAGGTCATGAGTGCCCCGGCCGAAAACCTCCATGATCGAACCGGACAGTTTTGTCTCGTAGGGGCTGATCGGTTCGGGGTGTGTCTGGTTGGGTTCGAGGTAATGCGCGGCTTGTTCAGGCATTGGCTTTCTCCTGTCGCTGCGATGCCATGGCATCGAGACCTTCGGCGATAAAGGTGAACGCGGTGACCCACTCGTTGAAGGAGGCAGCGCGTTCGCGGTGGGCCGGGATCGTGCCGCCGTCGATGACGACGAACACGCCGTTGTCGATGCCACCGGCGATGCTCTGCGCGGTAGCGATATCCGCGTGCCCGTCGGGGACCGAGGCGATCACCAGGCTCGGTGCGGTCACCCGCGTCAGGAGTTCGCAGTACTCGGGAACGTCCGGCTCGATCTCCGGGTCACCCAGTACGAGACTGGTGACGAGTGCGGGGCGCCGGGCGGCGAGCGCGATGGCGCCGTATGCGGTGGCGCCGGTGGCCAGCAGGTGCACGCGGTCGTGGCCGAGGGCCGCCACGGCGGCCGCGACCTCGTTCACCCACGGCTCGACGGATTCCGGGTCGGCCGGGTCCAGCGCGCCGGACCGGTACGCGAGGGCGCCGAGCGCCTCGATCTGATCGGCGAACCAGCGGTCCGGGTCCGGTCCGGCGTGCAGACATACCAGTGCCTGCGCCGGGATCTCGTCGTCCCATTCGTTGCGGTTCATCGGATCAGCCCTCCCGAACCGGGATGTGTACGGGTGGTGTGAACGGGCCCGGCGGCGGTTCGACTGCCGCGATATCGACCTCGACGATCGCCGGACCGCGCGTCGCCACGGCGTCCGCGAACGCTTTCTCGAAACGTCCCGGACCCTGGACCAGGGAGTAGGGCATATCGAGCGCGGCCGCGAGCAGATCGAACCGCGGCGTGAACAGGTCGACACCGGATCGATCGAACCCGTTGGCCGCCTGCATATTCCGCAGTACGCCGTAGCCGCCGTCGTTGAATACCACTACGACGCACCAGGCGCCGCTGCCCGCGAGCGAGGCGAGTTCGCCCAGATGCACGGCGAGACCGCCGTCCCCGGCGATCACGGCGGTCGGCACCTCGGGCCGGCCGAGGGCGGCGCCGATCCCCATAGCCAGCCCTTGGCCGATACCACCGCCGAGGGGAAAGATATTGGTCTCGCGTTCGTAGAAGGGCAGCAATCGATTGCCCCACTGGCTGGACGGGATGGTCACATCGCGCGCCACAACGGATTCGCGCGGCAGTACCGACCGCATCGCCGTACAGATCTCGGCGTAGCCGCCGATATAGTCCGTGAGTGCGGCCCGTACCGCCACCCGGGTGGCGGTGACCTGGGCAGACCACCCCGGGTCCACCGATGTGCTGGTCAGGGCTCCGTTGATCGCAGCGAGGGTGGCCGCGGTATCCCCCACGATGCCGACCTTCGCCGGATAGATCCGGCCGATTGCCGCCGGATCCACATCGATCTGGATCTGGGCGGCGGGTAACCGCAGGTGGTAGCTCTTGGTCTCGTTGGAGCGGAAATGGGTACCGACCGACAGCAATAGATCGGCATCCGCGAGCAATGGCGCGACCTCCGGCGCCGTCGCGAAGTTCCCGATGACCAGCGCGTCGTCCTCGGGCACGATCGCCCGCCCCGAATTACTGGTCAGCAGACCCGCACCCAGGGTGTGCAGCAGGGCGGCCAGCTCGGCCTTCGCGCCGGCCGCTCCCCCGCCCACCCAGAGCAGGGGACGCTCGGCCGCCGACAGCAGTGCCACGGCCTCGGCGATCGCACTGCTGTCGGGTGCCGGCGTATCGAAAACCGGCGGCTCGTAGGCGCGCTGATCGGCCGGACGTGCCAGATACTGGAGATCCGAGGGCCATTCGACACTGGCCGGGCCCTGCGGGGCGGCCAGGATATGGGCGATGGCGATTTCCAGATCGGCTTCGACATCCTCTGCGCGTTCGATGGAGGCCGCATAGCGGGAGACGGCGTCGAGCATCTGGAGTTGTTTGGGCACTTCGTGGATGACGCCGCGTGTCGACCCGCCGGCACCGAGGTACTCGCTCTCGATCTGGCCGGTCACGTGCAGCACCCGGCTACCGGCGGTCAGCGCTTCGAGCAGGGAACCCGCGGCATTGCCGGCGCCGGTTCCCGTGCTGGTGATCGCGACCCCGATCTTGCCTGTCGCCCGCGCGTACCCGTCGGCGGCGTTGACCGCCGCCGCTTCGTGACGCACCTCCACGAACTTCAGCTCCCGCGCCACCGCTTCGACGAGTGGCAGGTTGTGGATGCTGATCACGCCGAAGGCGGTGTCGATTCCGTGCCTGCGCATCACGGCGACGAGCACATCGCCCCCGGTGGGCTCCTTGGTGCCGGGGCTGTCGGTGGTCGTCATGATGGGTCCTCCGGAAAGAGATCTGGGAACGGCGGATACGCCGGACCGGGCCGATGGTCAGATGTAGCGGCCGACGCCACCGCCGACGTCGATGCTGGTGCCGGTGGTGTAGCCGCTCAGTGGCGAGAGCAGGGTGACGATCGGGAACGCGACCTCCTCCGCGGTGCCGAAGCGGCCCAGCGCGATACCGCGATCGGCGGCGATCTCCGCACTCCACGCGTCGTAGTCGAGTGCGGTCCCGGATGCCTCGAAGCGGCGGCGCCACTGCCCGGTGTCGACGAGGCCGAGCAGTACCGAGTTCACCCGGGTTCCGTCCGCGGCGAGGTCCTCGGCCATGGAGTGGGTGAGGTTGAGCAGCGCGGCCCGCGCCGCCGAGGTGACGGCCAGGCGAGGTTCCGGCTGGCGGGAGAGGATCGCGTTGACATTGACGACGGCGCCGCGGTCCGCGGCTGCGAGCGCGCCACGGGCCGCGCGCACCAGGTTCCAGGAACCGAAGATCTTCAGGTCGAATTCCGCGCGTATCTGTTCGTCGGTGGTCCGGGCCAGGGGCGCCATCAGCGAACGTCCGGCATTGCACACCAGCCCGTCGATTCCGCCGAATCGCCCGGCGGCGGCGCCGATGAAGGATTCGACCTCGTCGCGATCGGTGACATCGCAGGCGGCGAGGTGGATCCGGGCGGGGTCGGCACCGTCGATCGAATCGATCGCCGCGCGCAACCGGTCCAGATCGCGGGCGCAGGCGGCGATCCGGGCGCCCTCGGCGATCAGCATCCGGGTGGTCGCCAATCCCACACCGGAGCTCGCGCCGGAGACGACCACGGTGCGGTCGGTGAGCTGCAGATCCATCGAGTGTCGGTCTCTCTGTGAGGGAGGGTTTCGGTAGGCCGCAAGGGTCGATCAGTTCATGACGAATCCGCCGTCGACCACCAGGGTCTGGCCGGTCAGGTAGCTCGCCGCGTCCGAGAGCAGGAACTGCACCGTCCCGGCGACATCGTCCGGGGTCTGTTCGCGGGCCAGCACCTGGTTGTCGGCGTAGAGCCGGTACCGCGACGCCGGCACCGTGGCCGTTGCCTCCACCCGGGTCAACCCGGGTGCGACGGCGTTGACCCGTAGCCCGTGCGGGCCCCCGTCGCGCGCCATCGTGCGGGTCATCGCCATGACCGCACCCTTGGAGCCGACATAGTGCACCAGGCGCGGCGACCCGTACAGGGCGGCATCGGAGGCGATGTTCACGATCGCGCCGTTGCCACTACGAGTCAGCTGGGCGAAGAGGTGCTTGCTCACCAGCCAGGTACCGAACGCGTTGACGGTCATCACCTGCTGGAAGAACCCCTCATCGAGTTCCCAGAAGGCATCACCGCCCACACCGTCGGCCAGCGCCGCATTGTTGACCAGCGCGTCCGCGCCGCCCAGGGCCGCCACCCGGCGCGCCAGGGCCACCACCGAATCGCGATCGGCGATATCGGTGACCACAGAAGTGACGTCGTACCCCTTGTCCCGCAACGTTTTCTGGGCATCGTCGGCCAGCTCGGCACGCATCTCCGCAATGACGATCCGGTCGCCCGCGGCGGCCAGCCGCTCGGCGATCGCGAAACCCAGTCCACGGCCCGCCCCGGTGACCACGATCAGTCTGCTCATTCGTCCAGTTCCTTCCAGAACCGCAGGATGTGTGCGGCCACCGCGCCCGGTTTTTCCTGCACCGCCGCATGGCCGGCACCCAGGATCAGCCCGAAGCGCGCCCCGGGAATCGCGTCGGCGAGCAACCGGGATTCGTCGACACCGGTGACGACGTCGTCCACCCCAACCAGAACCAACGTGGATGCCGTCAGAGTTGCCAGGCTCGGACCGGTGTCGGTGCGGGCCATGAACTCGGCGGCAGCGGTGTAACCGGACAGCCGGACCCGTGCCATATCGGATTCCACCGCGCGCGCGATCTCGGCGCCGCAGCCGGGCGAGACCAGCCGCCCCGCCCGGGCGGCCGCGAATGCCGGAGCACCGGCCGCACGCAGTTCACCGATCCGTGCCCGCATCCCCTGCGCCCGCTCCCGGCTCACACCCGAGCCGCGGGTGCTGTCGGCCAGGACGAGCGAACGGACCGACGCCGGATCCGCGGTGGCGACCACGGTCGCGATCACCCCGCCCCACGAGGTGCCGATCAGATGTACCGGCCCGCAGTCGAGCTCGGCGATCAGTTCCGCGACGACCAGCGCGTGGTCGTACCTGCCGGTGGAGCCGTCGGCGCCCGGCGCCGGATCGGCGGACTGCCCGTATCCCGGCGCGTCCCAGCAGTATGTGCGGTAGCCCCGCGTGCTCAGTACTTCGGCCAGTGCGCCACAGGCCGCGGCACTCCCGCCGATCCCGTGCAGGAGCAACACCGGGTCGCCCGCGCCGCGCACCTCGAGCGAGACCCCCCGCGCCGAAACCCACCGGGTCGTCCGGGCGGCCGATTCGGCCGTGGCGGTCACGGCTGCCTCCTGCGCATCTCACTGACCCCCGAAGAAGTAGTCGTCCATCCCCGGTGCGACCCGGCCGCGGTGCCCGAGATCGGGCACTCCGGCCATGGCCGCGCGGACCGTGGTCGTCGGCGGACCCGCAGTGCCCCACTGGTCGGAGAGTTCGGGCGTGCGCTTCCAGGTCCGGCACAACCAGCGGTCCTCGTCGATCTGGGCCACCTCGGAGGTGTACTCGCACACCAGTCCGGCCGGATCGGTGAAGTAGGAGAAGGTGTTGTCGCCCGGACCGTGCCGGCCGGGGCCCCACTGCGGGACGATGCCGCTGCGTTTGAGGCTGCCGAGACCGCGCATGAAATGGTCGAGACTCTCCATCTCGTAGGCCACATGGTTGATCGACGGGAAGTCGGCCTGGTTGAGGGCGATGACGTGGTGGTCGGAATTGCACCGCAGGAAGGTCATCTGGTGTTCGGACCAGTCCGAGATCCGCATACCCAGCACCTGGGTGTAGAAGTCCGCGGTGCGATCGATATCGCTGGTGTTGAGCACGATATGCGCGAGTTTGCGGGGAATTGCCCGGCGACCGGCCGGTTCCTGTGCCGAGACCGCGAATGTATCGGCGGACAGTTCGAGGCAGCGGCCCTCCGGATCGACCAGTTGCAGGCCGTAGCCGCCACCGGCGTCGTCGAGCCGGCCGGGCTCGCGCAGCAGCGGGATACCCAGCTTCTGTAGTGCGCCGGCCGCATCGTCGACCTCGCGCGGCGTGCCGACCGCGAACGAGATCCGGTCCAGTGCGTTGCCGGTGCCGGCGCGCAGTTGCAGAACGTGGTGCTCGGTACCGGTGGCACGCAGCCAGAAGGTGTCACCGTCTTCGTCGACGGTGCTCAGGCCCCACGCCTCGTGGTAGAAATCGCGGGAGCGGGCCGGATCGGGCACCGTGACCGATACCGACCGCAACGCCCGGAGAGTACAGACCGGTGTTCCGGAGAATCGCATGATCGACCTTTCTGTCGAGGGTGGCCGGTTACAGGTCGAGGACGAGTTCGGCGGAGCGGCAGCGGGAAACGCAGACGAACATGGTGCCGCCCGTCTGCTGTTCCTGAGGTGAGAGCAGGAAGTCGCGGTGCTCGACGTCACCTTTGACGACACCGACCTCGCAGGTCCCGCAGATACCCTCGGTGCACGAGCTCTCCACCGGCACACCGGCGTTCTGCAGGGCACTCAGGACCGAGACATCCGGCGCGACCGGAATCCGCCGGCCACTGGTAGCGAGGACCACATCGAAGGCGGTATCCGTCCCGGTGGTCACCGGTTCGGGAGCCTTGAACCGCTCGATACGCAACTGCCCGGGATCGGTCAGCGCGTCGGAGCAGGCCGTCATCAACGACTCGGGGCCGCAGCAGTAGGTAACCGCATCGCCGTCGATAGCTCCGAGCAGCCCGGCGAGGTCGGGGTATCGACCCGCTGCCGCCTCGTCCGCGTGGATCGTCACGCGGTCGGCGGGCAGCGAGCCGATCTCGTCGAGGAACGCCATCGTCGACCGGGATCGGCCGGTGTAGAGCAGCGTCCAGTCCGCGCCCGCGCGGTGCAGGTCGCGCACCATCGAGAGGATCGGGGTGATACCGATCCCGCCCGCGACCAGGATGTGGCGGGCCGCGGTGTCGAGCGCGAAGTTCTGGCGCGGGCCCTCTACTTCGAGGAGCCCGCCGACCGGCAGCAGGTCGTGGATATACGCACTGCCGCCCCGCGAATCCGGTGTGCGCAGTACCGCCACGGTCCACCGCGACCGGTCTCCGGGATCCGAACAGAGCGAATACTCGCGGACGAGGCCGTTCGGCAGATGCAACGCGAGGTGCGCTCCGGGTGCCCAGCGCGGCAACTCGGTACCGGCCGGATCGACCAGCGTCACGCTGACGACCCCGTCGGCTTCCCAGGTCTTCTGCTGGACGCGCAGCGTCCGCCTCATCGGCTCGTCCATCGGGCTCTCCTCGTCCGTCTTCCGGTACTCGATCAGCGAGTGACGCCGAACATTTCGGAGCTGGGCGGGTAGGTGGGCAACTGCGGCTTGGGAGTCCCGATGATGACGCAGAACAGCGCATCGGCATCGGAGACATTCGCGAGACTGCGCGGCACCCCCGCGGGTACGCGAATCAGATCGCGGTAGCCGAGTGTGCGGACCGCCTTCTTCGTCCCGTCCTCGACATCGTGGACGGCGACCTCGATTTCGCCTTCGAGAACGTAGAAGACCTCTTCGACGTCGTGATGGGTGTGCTCGGGACCGACCGCACCGGCCGGCAGCCGCATATTGGAGAAGGTGAAGTGATCGGCCTTGATGATGTTGTTGTCGGTGTCGTGGTTACCGGTGGCGCCCGAGCCGATATAGCGGATCTGGGCCCTCTTGAATCGGTCGCCGCCCTGGGCGGCCTGGAACCCGAGAGTGTCCCAGTCCTCGTAGCGGGTATCGGCGGCGGCGATGCAGGAGTCGATCAGAGCGTCGAGATCGACGCCGGCCTTTTCGGTGCTGGACATGATGTGCCTTCCTCAGTCGGTGATCCGTAGGGTGCGGGTGTACTACCCGCGGTGGGCGATGGCCTCGATCTCGACCGTCGCGCCGTAGGGCAGCGCGGCGACCTCGACGAAGGACCGGGCCGGACGGGGTTCGGCGAACACCGCTTCGTAGTGCCGGTTCGCTTCGTCGCGCAGGGCGACGTCGGTGACGAAATAGGTGGTCTTCACGACGTTCTCGAGCGTCATATCGATGGTCGCGAGCCGTTCGCCGAGCCGGGCCATCGCGGCTTCGAGGGCTGCCCGGCGGCCGGGGACCGCGATACCGTTCTCGTCCACCGACAGTGCGCCGGAGACGAATCCGAAACCGGCGGCACCGAAGGCTGGGCTATAGGGATGAGCGCTCACGGTGCTCCCTTCTCACCGACCTGCCCAGGGCAGCGGCTGCCCGGACACGTCGAGGTAGATGCTCTTCTGGTTCATGTAGGACCGGATTCCGTCGCGGCCCTTCTCCGTACCGATCCCGCTGTCCTTCAGCCCGCTGAAGGGAGTCGAGATACTGAACTGCTTGTAGGTGTTGATCCACACCGTTCCGGCCTGGACGGCGCGGGCGGTCCGCCACGCGCGGCGGTAGTCCGAGGTCCAGATTCCGCAGGCCAGACCGAATACCGTGTCGTCGGCCTGGGCGACGACGTCGGCCTCGTCCTCGAACGGGAGCACGACGGCCACCGGCCCGAAGATCTCCTCCTGGCAGACGGTCGCACTGTTCGGGACGCCGGTGAGCACGGTGGGCAGGTAGTACGCGCCGTCGGCGAGGGCGGGATCGGTGGGAACGGCGCCGCCGCACAGCACCGTCGCGCCCTCGCGTACCGCGTCGTCGACCATCGCCGCGACCCCGTCCCGGTGCGCACGGGTGACCATGGGCGCCACCTGGGTTCGCGGATCGGTGCCCGGCCCCACTCGCAGCGCCGTGGTGGCTGCCACGAGGCGGTCGACGAATTCGCTGTATACCGCGCGCTGTACGAAGACCCGGGACCCCGCGATACAACTCTGACCCGATGAGGAGAAGATGCCGAACAGCACCCCGGCCAGCGCCTGATCGAGATCGGCGTCGGCGAAGACGATGGTGGGCGATTTACCGCCGAGTTCGAGGGTGATCGGCATCAGCTTCTCGGCGGCGACATGTGCCAGCCCGCGACCGGTCCGGGTACCACCGGTGAACGAGATCTTGCCGATTCCCGGATGCCGGGCGAGTGCATCGCCGACAGTCCGTCCCGGTCCGGGTAGCACCGACAGCAGGCCCGGCGGTAGGCCGGCTTCCTCTGCCAGCCGGGCCAGCAGCAGGGTCACCCACGGCGCCCAGACCGGCGGTTTGGCGACGACCGCGTTACCCGCGGCGAGGGCCGGGGCGATCTTCTGTGCATCCGAGGCGATCGGTGAGTTCCACGGGGTGATGGCGCCGACGACCCCCATCGGCTCATGGGTCGCGAAGGTGAGATACGGACCCCGCCGGGGTGTGATCGTTTCCTCCATCGTCTCCAGCGCCGACGCCATGAACCGGAAGGTGCCGGCGGCGCTGCGCGCGAGGGCACCGGTTTCGGCGAGTGTCTTTCCGGTATCGGCGGTTTGCAGGGCGGCAATGCGGTCGGTGTTGGCCTCGATCGCGGTACCGATCCGGTACAGGACGGCGGCGCGCTCGTGCGGCAGCAGCTCGGCCCAACCGGAACTTGCGACAGCCCGTAGGCCACCGTCGACGGCCAGATCGACATCATGTGCGACGGCACCGTGCAGGTGGGCGAAGATCCGGCCCGTGGCCGGATCGATCGATTCGATGACAGTGCCCGAGCCGCGAACCCACCGGCCCGCCACGAAGATCTCATCGGTCGTATCGAGAACCGGTGTGGCCGTCCACGAGTGCTCGAGGTCCGCGGTGTCGGCGGGTACTGCCGGGGCGTGCGGCCCGAAGGCGGTGATCTCGTTCGCCTTCTGCGGCGAACGAGTGCTCGTGCTGCTCGGTAAGTCCATCGGGGTCTTCATCCGTTCCCTCTGTCGCAGCACTGTCCGGAACCGCATGAGCTCCGAATCCTTCCGGTAAAAGAGTCTGAGCTAAAAGATACTTACCGTCAAGATGTCTGCGTGAAGTTGTCGTAATGGCCCGGCCCGGGCCCTTCGGGGTGTTTGCCGTGGCGTCCAGCGGACCGTTCAAGCGATGAGATTCGGATGGCCGGTCAGATGCGCCAGCGTCCGCAGGATCGAGTACGGCACCACCGCACTGGTCCGCGGATTGTCCGCGCTCGGCAGATTCTCGATCTTGATCGAATACCTGCCGATCGGTCCCGACGCCTCTATCTCGTGACAGGTGAGCTCCGCGTGCGGATCGGCGTACAACTCGACCGACACCGACTCCCAGTCACTCACCGCGAAACTCACCGCGGCCGCGACATTCAGCGATTTCGGGAACAGCCGCGCCGCCTCGGCCGAACTGCCCGCGAAAACCTGGAGCCGCGTCGCCGTGCCGCCGATTCGCTGCCGCTGCGCGGTGTCCATCCACGGTTGCACCAGCGACTCCGGCGATTTCGTCGACCGGACGAGCACCCGGTCGAACGGCGCCGCGTCGCGGGCGGCAGCGAGGAGATCGAGGCCGCCCACCGCACCGTGCGTACACACCACACGCCCCGGTCCGTGACCGGCGATCCGCTGCGCGAACGCCGGATCCGACAGCGCCCCGACCGACGACACCAGCAGGTCACGCCCGGCGTCGACCACCTGCTGGGCAACCTCCCACACCGCCTCCTGGGACGCGCATTCGACCACCACGTCCGCGATGTCGAGGGCTTCGGCGAGGCCGAGCGCGGGCGCCGGGAGATCCGCGACCGGTGACCGATTGACGATCCCGGCCAGTTCGGCACCGGGTACGTCCCCGCGGCGGAGCCGCTCGGCCACGACCGCACCGATACTCCCGTAACCGAGCACGCACACCCGCACCGGACCCCGGCCCGCGGATAGTGCCGCGGCCGGGCCCGTGAGCTTCGACGCCGAAGTCATAACACCCTCCCGGAGACAGTCACCTGTAGCCGGCGGATATCGCCGCACGGGCGCGGACATCGCCTCATCGCATCCGCGAAATCGGTGACCTGCGGCCTACAGAGCCCGGGACGCGGGTGGCGGTATCGCCTCATCGCACCCCCTCGGAAACTCTGGCGGATGTGGTCCGCGGCGACCGCGGTGCAGGCGGAGGTACCGCAGCAGCACGCGCGGCGATCGCTTCGTAGACCCGCTGCGGTGACAGCGGGAGTTCGGTGATCTGCGCACCCACCGCATCCGCGACGGCCTGGGCGATCGCGCTGGCGACGGGCAGCATCCCCCCCTCCCCCATGCCCTTGCTGCCGAACGGTCCCGCCCCGTGCCCCTGTTCCTGCGTGATCGAGACGAACCGCTCCGGAATGTCCTCGGCGAGCGGCACCCGATACAGCAGCGCTTCGGCATTGAGCAGCTCGCCGCCGGGGTCGTACCGGAGTTCCTCGAACAACGCCTGTCCCAATCCGAACACCGCCGCCCCTTCGTCCTGACCGCGACACGCAATCTTGTTGATCACCTTGCCGGCGTCACCGCTGACCGCCAGTTGCAATACGGTGATCCGGCCGGTCTCGGGGTCGACCTCCACTTCGGCGGCGGCCCAGCCGATCTCCCAGAACACGCACGGCGCCTCGAGCGGCGCACGGTGATCGTTGCGCGCCTTGTAGAAACCGTCGGCGGAGAATTCGAATCCGGTGTTCCCGAAGACCTCCATGATCATCGGGAAGAGATCGTGCACGGCTCCGCCGGGTATGTGCACATGCCAGTCCACGAGTTCGAGCCCGGCGGGATCGACGGCGAGTTGCACAGCGGCCCAATCGAGTACCTCGTCACGGAGTTTCTCGGCCGCCGTCCGTACCGCCTGCCCCATCACCGCAACTCCCGAGGAAGCGTTGGTGCCCTGGTCGAACGGGGTGTTGTCGGTGTCGATGCGTGCGTAGGCCACCCGGGCGGGATCGCAGCGCAACACCTCGGCGACCAGTTGCGCCATCGCGGAGTGCCCACCCTGCCCCATCTCGGTGAGCGCGCAGTTGAGCAGGACATCACCCCGCGTGGTGACCTTGACCCGCGCCATGGCGGGCTTGTTGATACCGCCGCCGTCCTTGACGCCCACCGAAACGCCCATCCCCCGGTTCCCGGTCCGCACCCGCTCGTGGTAGCCGATCGCATCGGCCACCACCCGCATCCCCGCCTCCAGATCGGAGTCGATACCGGACTCCCCCGGAACGAACTCCTCGCCGAGCGCCTTGAGGTTGCGCACCCGCAGTTCGTACGGATCGAGTCCGAGGCGATCGGCGATCAGGTCGACCTGCCGCTCACTGGCCCACGTCGCCTGGGTACCACCGAATCCGCGGTAGGCCCCGGCCGGGACGGTATTGGTGGTGACGACCTGGCACACCGAATCGATATGCTGCCAACGGTAGGCGCCGGGCATCCGGTAACCGGCCTTCTCCGCGACCGCGGGGCTGTGCTCGGCGTAGGCACCGCCGTTGAGCAGTACCGTCGAGCGCCGCGCGACGAACGTACCGTCGGCCCGCACCCCCGATTTCACGATGAGGGTCGCCGCGTGCTGGGACACCGTGAGGAACACTTCCTCGGTGGTCATACAGAACCGGACCGGCCGCCCGCCGCTGAGCTGCGAGAGCCGGATCGCGACCGGATCGGCCTTGGGCCCGTTCTTCGCGCCGAAGCCACCGCCGAGCAGCGGCACATGAACACGGATACGGTTCTCCGGCAATCCGAAAACGCGCGAGAGCTCCTTGCGCAGATTGAACGGCGACTGGGTAGCGGTCCACACCTCGATCTCGTCGGCGCTCGCCTCGGCGACGGTCACGAATGGTTCGAGATGCATATGGTTCATCCGCGAGAAGTGAAAGGTGTCCTCGAAGACGTGGTCACAGCTGTCCCAGACCGAAGGCGAGCCGGTGCTGTACCGGAATTCGTAACTCACGTTCGGCGCACTGCGCAGCGACGCCGACGCGCCCTGCCCGTACTTCGGGATCACCCCGAACGGCTCGTCCGGATGGATGACCGGCGCTGATTCCGCGAGTGCCTCGTCGACGGTGAACACCGCCGGCAGCACCTCGTATTCGACCCGGATCAGGTCCAGTGCCGTGAGCGCGGTGCGCTCGTCCGCGGCGGCGACCGCCGCCACCACATCACCGACGTACCGGACGACGCCGGTCGCGACCACCGGCTGGTCCTTGACCATCGTCCCGTAACACTGCAACCCCTGGATCTCGTCCTGGGTGACGACCGCGGTGACCCCCGGCAGCGCCCGCGCGGCCGAGGCATCGATGGATACGATGCGGGCGTGCGCGTGCGGGCTGCGCAGCACCTTCGCGTGCAGCATGCCGGGCCGCACGATATCGGCACCGTACTCGGCCCTTCCGGTGACCTTGGCCGTAGCGTCCGCACGCGGGCCGTCGCGTCCGGTCACCCGGTGTTCCGGTGGCGCCGTCGGCAACTCCCGGATCCGGTACCCGCCGATCGCCGGTTCGTCGACAATGTGGGTGCGCGCGTCGATCTGCGGGTCGCGGCTACCCGGCCGGTCCGATACCGCCGTCATTCGCGCTCCCCGTCCCGCGCGACCGTCAGTTCCGCCGCACGTTCGACGGATTCCATGATCATCTCGTAGCCGGTGCAACGGCAGGTGTTGGAACTGATCCACTCGCGGATGGTGCCGCGGTCGGGCCGGGGTTCGCGGCGTAGCAGACCGGTCGTCAGCATCAGCATGCCGGAGGTGCAGAAACCACATTGGTAGCCGCCGCATTCCGCGAAGGCCCGCTGCTGCGGCGACAGAGTTCCATCCGGATCCGCCAGTCCCTCGACGGTCTCCACAGCGGCGCCGTCGACCGCGAACGCGAATGTCGAACAGGAGGCGACCGGAACATCGTCGACCAGTACCGTGCAGGCGCCGCAGACACCGCGCTCGCACGAGCGCCGCACACCCCGGCAGCCGAAGTCCGCACGGAGCATATCGAGCAGCACCGCGCTGGAATCGATTCGGCAGTGCCGCTTTTCGCCGTTCAGACTGAACTCTATCGAGGTGTCGAACGCACCCGGGGGGACTTCCGCGGCGGCCGGACTCGTCTCGGTATCGGGTTCACTCATGCGGTTCGTCCTCACGATGATGGGTGGCAGTGGCCGCCTCGGTGAGCAGCCTGCGGATCAGTACTGCGACCAGGTGCCTGCGGTATTCGGCGGACCCGGTGTAATCGGCGATATCGTCCGGCAGTTGCGCGGCGAGGACCGCCGCGGTCGAGGCCACGTCGATACAGGCGGCCGATACCGCCTCGGTGCCGGCGCGCAACGAGAATCCCCGGCGGTACTCCGACCCCGCGGTGGCGTGGACGGACAGGGTGGCGTCGGTTTCCCGGCGAATCGCGACGGCCACTGTCGTGGTGGGGCGCATGGAACGCTCGTACCCGAACCACACCAGATCCGCAGTGGGCACCGCGATACCGGTGAGCAGCGCGGTGGTGTCGTCGGCCCACAGATCGCCGGGTGCGAGGGTACGGCCGTCCGCGATCGCCAACCGGGCATCGAGCGCACCCAGCAGCAAGGGCATCTCGTAGCGAAACCGCCGGGCCATCAGATTCCCGCCGACCGTGCCGGTATACCGGATCCGGACCGTGGCGATCCGGGACCACGCCGCCGCGAGTCCGGGGACTGCTGCGGCGACCGTTGCACTGGTCGCGCCCTCGTGATGGGTCACCATCGGCCCCAGAGACAGCACACCGTCGTCGTGGGTGATCGTTTTCAGGCCCGCGACCTTCCGCAGCGATACCAGCGCCCCGGGCGCACAACCCTCCCGGACCCTGGCCACGAGATCGCTGCATCCGGCACCGATCACCGCCTCCGGTTCCGCCGCGAGCACCACCTCGGCCTCGGCGATCGACTCGGGACGGTACAGCCGGAACGGCGCGAGCGCCGATTGGCTCTGCGCGACGATTCCGGATCCGTCGACCGTGGCCCGCATCAGTGCGCCTTGCTCGCAACCGCATCGCGTGCACCGTCGGCTGCCACGCCCTCACCGCGCAGCAGCCTGGTCACATGCGAGCGGATCTCGACGAACCGCGGATCGGTCTTGGTGGTGATGTGATCGCGCGGCCGCGGCAGGTCGACCTCGATCGTCTCGGCCACGATGCTCGGCGGCTTCGACAGCACGATGATGTGATCGGCCAGGTAGACACTCTCGTCGATATCGTGGGTGACGACCAGGACGGTGATCCCGAGCCGCGCCTGGATCGTCAGGAGCAGATCCTCGAGTTCGGCGCGGGTCTGGGCGTCGACCGAGGCGTACGGCTCGTCCATGAGCAGCAGTTTCGGGTGGCTGGCCAAGGCTCGGGCGATGGCGACGCGCTGTTGCATACCGCCCGACATCTGCCAGGGGTAGAGCTTCTCCTTACCCGACAGACCGACCGCGTCGATGGCTTCCTGTACCCGGACAGCGCGCTCTGCCCGCGGTAGATGTTCCAGTGGGAAGGCGATATTGCGGTCCACCCGCATCCACGGGAACAGTGAGCGCGCGTAGTCCTGGAACACCATGGCCAGACCGTCGGGCACACCGGACACCTGCCGACCGTCGAAGGTGACCGCACCGGTCGTCGGCACGTCCAGCCCGCTGATGATCCGCAGCAGGGTGGATTTACCGCAGCCGGAGGGTCCGACGATCACGCTGACTTTTCCGGCCGGGGCGTCGGCGGTGATATCGCGGACCGCGAGATTGGTTCCGTAGGACTTCGAGATGCCGGTGAGGACCAGCTCCGCGGACGTGGTCGTCACATCTGTACTAGTCATTTTGCTGAGTCACTCCTCGGTGCCAGGCCAACGCCCGCCGTTCGACGAACACGAAGATGAAATTGAGTGCGACGCCGAGCGCGGCCAGCACGATGAGAACGGACCAGAACCCGGTGTAGTCGAAATCGCGTTGCGTCCGGATCAGCAGATAGCCGAGACCGTTCTCCGCCTTCTGCAGTTCGGAGATGATCATGATGATGAGCGAGAGCGACATCGCAGTCCGCACACCGGCGAAGATCTTCGGCCCCGCGCCGGGAAGGATGATGTGTGCCAGCACATTGCGGCGGGAGATCTTGAACACCGCCGCCGCCTGCATCCGGCCGATGCCCACGCTCTGGACACCGTCGATCGTGTTGAACAGGATCGGCCAGACCACCGAGAACGCGATGAGGAAGATCTTCGGGCTGTCCCCCGTTCCGAACAGGAAGAAGAACACCCCCAGCAAAGCCGGGCTGGGCAGCGACCGCCCCAGGTGGATGAGCGGCTGGAACAGCGCCGTCAGCACCGGAACGACACCCAGTACGACGCCCAGCGCGACCCCGATCACGACAGCCAGCAGGAGCCCCGCCATCGCCCGGTAGACGCTGGGGAAGAAGTGGTCGAAGGTCGCATCGCCGAGGAACAACCGGCCGGCGTCGGCGCTGAGGAAATCGGTGAAGACCCGCTGAAAGGCATCGAGCGGCGGCGCGACGATCAGCGAGCCGACTTCCGACTGCGACAGTGCCCACCACCCGGCGAAGATCAGCACCGGAACCAGCAGCCGGAGACCGGTATTGCCGGCCAACCGCGACAGCGAGCCGCGGGTGCGCGCGGCCGAGGTCACGGCGGGAGACTTCGGTCCCGTCCGGACCGCTGTCGCGGTGAGTCCGGTGTCGTCGGTCGATGCGACCATCACTGGGCCAGCCCCTTCTTCCATGCGAACACCTTGTTGTCGAGGGCGGTGAAGGCGGTGCTGACCGCCAGGCCGAGCACCCCGGCCACCAGCGTCGCGGCGTATACGGTGTCGAGGTTGGTCGCGTTCGCGCTGTTGAGCAGGATGTACCCGCCGATTCCCTGCCCGTTGCCGATCAGCAGCTCCGCGCTGACAGCGACGATGAGCCCGATCGACGCGGCGATCCGGATTCCGGTGAACGCGAACGGAAGCGCGCTCGGGATCTTGATCCGGCGCAGGATCGCGATCCCCGAGAGACCGAAGGTCCGGGCCGTCTGCACGGCGGTGGCGTCGGTGGCACGGACTCCGTACAGGGTGTTCAGCAGGATCGGCCACATACAGGCGAGCGCCACGGTGATCGAGAGCGGCAGCATTCCCGAACCCAGCAGCAACACCAGGACCGGCCCCAGCGCGACCGACGGCAACACGCGGAACACCTCGACGGGGAGTTCGAAGGCGAGGAACACCTTCGTGAAGGCGCCCATCAGGCCGCCGAGCACCATACCGGCCACCGTCGCGATCAGTAGGCCGAGCATCCATTCGCGGAGGGTGAAACCGACCTCCTGCCAAAAGGTCTGATCGCCGAACAGCGCACCGGTTTCGGCCAGCACCCGGCTCGGAACCGGTAACCCGGGCGTGGAGATCAGTCCGGTCCGGATGACCACTTCGGTCAGCGCGGCTGTCCCGATTACACCCACGATTCCGTAGGCGATCCGCTGGTTCCGGCCGAGCGGTTCACTGAGGAGATTCATATCAGTCCTCGAGCGTGACGAGATGCGAGGTGACGTCGAAGCCCTCGGGGATCCGTCCCTGGGCGCCGAGCATATCGGCGACGGACTGCATCTTCGCCGGATCCATCCGCGACACGAAGATCGGCAGCGACATCTTCTGGGCCACCTCCGCGGGGACCTTCGCGACACCGGGCAGCCAGTTGCGGAAATCGGCCTCGTGGGCGGAGATATCGGCTCCCGCGGCGTAGATCGCGCGGGCGAACGCCGCGGTGGTGTCCGGATTCGCGTCCACGAAATCGTCACCCGCAACGAAGATCGACGCCGGCAGTGCGTTGTTGGTACCCGTGGTGAGGTCGGCGATCTCCCGCATCCCGGCGCCGCGCGCGGCCGAGGAGAACGGCTCGGGCGCGTAGCCCACGTCGATCGACTCGGCCTGCACCCCCGGCAGCATCTCGGGGAACGGCACCTCGACGTACCGCGGCTCGATATCGACCCCCTGGTCGGCTGCGAGGTTGGCGATGGTGACATCGCCGATGTTGTTGGTGGTGTTCACGCCAACGGTCTTGCCGTTGATATCGGCGAGCGAGGTGATCGGCGAATCCGGTTTCACATAGAGGATTCCACTGCCGTCGCCGAGCGACGCCGTATGCGCGACGGTCGTGATGGGCGTCTTGCGGGACTGTGCGATCGCCGCGGAAATCGAGTTGGCGATGCTGAAGTCGAGTTCGCCGGAGGCGACCTTCTGGATGCCGATGGGCCCGCCCTGGATCGGCTCGAGCTTCACCGTAAGGCCCTCCTTCTCGAAGAAGCCTTTCTCATCCGCCCAGTACACGGCCGCATAGTCGGCCAGTGGAAGGACGCCCACCGAGACCTCGGTCTGCTCCAGGGTGCCGTCGGCCGCCGCGGCGGTGCGCTCGCTCGAACCGCTGCACGAGCTCAGGACCAATGCGGAGCCGGCCAGCAAGGCCGCGGCCGCGAGGCGGATTGTCGTCATGAACGTCTCCTGTCGGGACGATGGTGGCGACCGGGCTGGGGTCCACCGCGGTTGCCGAACATCTTGGCTGCAAGAGATTTGTACTTCCTTACCGCTAAGAGGTCAACGCCGGATGGGCACGAATTCGACGCTTAACAGCTGGTTAACCCCACCGGAATCTGCCGCCCCGAACGAAGAGATGCAGGTCACACACCCAAATGGAATGTGACGGCCCCCACAGACAAAATCGAAAAGGTTTCGCGAAAACGGCCCGGAAACGACGAACGCTCCCAGATCGTGAGATCCGGGAGCGTGCAAGGCAGGCCACTCAGGCGGTGCGATCGACCGCGGCTTCACCCTCGTCCACCGGCAGCTCGGCCATTCGCAGCGACCCCTCCAGCACCGCAAGCAACCCCGCCAGCCGATCCTTCTGGTCGACATCCAGACCCACCAGCATCCGCGTGAGTTCGGCGAAGTGCGCATCGGCAACACGGTCCACGAGGTCGCGCCCCGCATCGGACAGAGTCACGTAGACGACGCGGGCGTCCTCGGGGTCGCGTTCCCGCAGCACCAGCCCGGCCTCCTCCAGCCGGTTGACCCGCAAGGTCAGGCCACCCGTCGTGACGAGCGTCTGCTTGGCCAGCTCACCCGCCGTGCGCCGGAATTCCGGCTCGGCGCGGCGCAGGCAAGCGAGGACGTCGAATCCCGCCTCATTGGTGCCGAACTGCTCGAACACACCATTGATCCGGGAACGGTAGAGCAGGAAACTGCGGTGCATGCGCCCGAAGATCTCCAACGCCGAGACGTCGAGTTCGGGCCGCGATTGGACCCATTGCCGGATGATCTCGTCGACACCGTCCGAGTTTTCCGTCACTACCTCTGCCCCAACCCATCTTCTCGTTGCCTGCACTCACTTACCTTTGCGCAAAGGCACTGTACGATCATTTCTGTCATCGCACCAGAGCGAGACTCCGGCGATCGTCTCGCCGGGACCGCTCGGCCGCCCGCCGACACAAGGATCGATGGCGGCAGCGCGCCGCATACAGGTCGCTTCGGTGACACGTACGCGGACCGGCGAGATAGACAGAGGGTAGTCCGGATGTACGAAGTGCTGAACACAGTGGCCCGCCTGCAGGCAGCCGGAATCGATTGTGCCCTGGTCACAATCATCGGATCGGCGGGCTCGATTCCCCGACCGGTCGGCACTGTCATGGCCGTCGCGCGTGATGGAACCGTTGTCGGCAGTATCTCGGGCGGCTGCATCGAAAGCGATGTCTTCCATCTCGCGACCGAGGTGATGGACACCGGGAAGGCGACCGTCCGCCGATACTCGGCCGACGATGCCGGAGCCCTCGCATTGCTGTGCGGTGGCTCGATGGACGTCCTCGTCCAGCGCGCGCGGCCGGCGGATCTTCCCGGCCTCTCCCTGGTCGCGGAAAGCGTCGCGGCGGGCCGGCCGGTAGCCACGGCCACCGTCGTCTCCGCGGGCCCGCACCTGGGCAGATCATTTGTGGTGACCGGCGACTCGCGGACCGGCACCTGCGGCGATCCGCGCGTGGATGCGGCAGTCGTCGCGCGGGCCACTGGCCACCTGGAAGCCGGCACGGCGACGACGATCCGGCTCGGTGAGACCGGAGACTGCGCCGAAGACACACTCTCGGTACTGATCTCGTCGATCGCCCGGCCACCGAGGATGCTGGTGTTCGGCGCGGTCGACTTCGCCCACGCGCTCGTCCGAGCGGCAAAACTGCTGGGGTACTCGGTGACACTGTGCGACGCCCGCCCGGTTTTCGCGACTCCCGAACGCTTCCCGGAAGCCGACGACGTGGTCGTCATGTGGCCCCAGGACTACCTGAAACAGGCGACGATCACACCGTCCACCGCCATCTGCGTCCTCACCCACGATCCGCGCTTCGATGTCCCGGCGCTGAAGATCGCCCTGCGCTCCGCGGCGGGCTACGTGGGTGCCATGGGCAGCCGCCGGACACACACCGACCGCATGGCACGCCTGCGCGCTGCCGGGTCGACCGAATCCGAGCTGAGCCGGCTGTCCTCCCCGATCGGCCTCGATCTGGGCGCCGCCACACCGGAGGAGACCGCCGTCTCCATCCTCGCCGAGGTCATCGCGCTGCGCCGCGGCGGCAGCGGCCACCGGCTCGGACGAACCACCGGGCCGATCCACCTACCAGCACCCGACCACAGGTACCAGGGCGTGCTGGACACAGCGTAGGAGCCGAGGCGCGTCCGTCCCGCCTGCCGTGGTCATCGATCGACAACGATCCGGCGGCGGATGACGCGACGGTCAGACCTCGCCGACGGCGGGGGGCCGCTGTGAGCATGAGTGCGCTTCCACCGGCTCATTCGATTCCCAGGTCGAGCCGGCGTCTGCGTGGAGGTAGCGTCCGGGTGAGGTCCCCACGGTCCGGCGGAACGCCGCGAGGAAAGCGCTCGCTGTCGCGTATCCCACGGCGTGGGCGGCCTGGGATACGGTACGGCCTTCGGCGAGGAGCGGCAGGGCTGCGCGCAGCCGCATATGGGTGCGCCAACGATCGAAGCTCATACCGGTGTCGCGGACGAAAAGCCTGGTCAGTGTTCGCCGGCTCACGCCGATGTCGTGCGCGTGTGTTTCGAGGCTGCGGGGGTCGGCAGGGTCGGCGAGCAAGGCGTCGGCCACGGCGCGGACCCGTTCGTCCACGGGTTGCGGAACGTCGATCGGCAGGGTCGGTACGGGGTGCAGCAGGTCCAGCACGACAGCCTCGGCTCGCTGCCGTACGTCTTCGGCGAGATCGCGGCGGGCGAGATAGGTGATCAGTTGGGCCAGTAGTGCGCCGACACCCACCGCGGTGGGCTCGGACCAGCCCATGGAACAGGCGGCTGGATCCAGGTAGAGGCTGCACAACACCGCCTCGCGGGTGGCGCCGGTTCGGTGCACCACACCCGCCGGTAACCACAGGGCCCGGGTCGGCGGCAGTACCCAGTACGCGTCGGCGACAGCGACACTGAGGACCCCGCGGCGTGTCCATGCCAGCTGGTGGTGGGTATGACTGTGGGCGGGGATCCATTCCCCCGACGTCAACGGGAATTGGTCGACAATGATCACTCCCGCGCCGGACGGATCGAACGAATCGGCGGATTCCAGCATGACGCCAGCTTATGTCCTCAACGCAACATCATCGGGCCTCATTACGTATTGTGGCCAGCTCAGCAGGGCACATAGCGTCGTAGCGTGCTGAAAAATCTCGTGACTCATCAGGGTTGGCGTACGCCCTCGAAGCCGGAGCGTCTGCCGTGAAGCCGGCAGTTGCTTCCGTAGCCCCCGGCCGGCGCCGGGCGGCACTGGTGGTGCTGTGCTTCGTGCAGTTCATGCTCGTCCTCGACGACAATGTGGTCAGCGTTGCCCTCCCCACCCTCCGCGACGAGCTGGGCTTCAGCGGCGCAGGGCTGGCCTGGGTAGTCAACGCCTACTTCCTCGCATTCGGTGGATTGTTGTTGCTGGCCGGGCGCGCGGCCGACCTGCTGGGCCGCCGCCGCGTCTTCCTCCTGGGGGTGGCGATGTTCGGTGCGGCAAGCCTCGCGTGCGGGCTCGCCCAAGAGCCATGGCAACTCGTGCTCGGACGGTTCGTTCAGGGCGCCGGCGCGGCAATGGCCAGCCCTGCCGCGCTGTCGTTGATCACTCTGCTGTACCCGGACACCGCGGAACGCACCCGGGCACTGGCCATCTGGGGCGGGATCGCAGCTCTGGGCGGCACCGCGGGCCTGGTGATCTCCGGCGTACTGACCGACCTCACATCCTGGCGCTGGATCTTTCTCATCAACCTGCCGGTGGCGGCGGTGGCCCTGGTACTGCTGCCGCGCTTGATCCCGGAAAGTCGTGCGCACTCCCGGGTACGCCTGGATATACCCGGCACCGTGCTGGGCACCGGCGCCGTGGTGTCTCTGGTCTACGGCCTGCTCCGAGCCGGGGAAACGAACTGGTCAGACGTCTCCGTCATCGCAACCCTGCTGCTGGCTGTACTCTTGGCCGCCGCATTCCTCGTGGTGGAATCCAGGGTGGCGGAGCCGATGGTGCCGTTGGCGTTCCTGGCCGACCGGACGCGTTCGGTCGCCAACGCGGCGACTTTGGTCTTCTCGGTGGCTTTCTTCGCCATGGCCTACTTGTTGATGATCCACTTGCAGACCGTTCTCGGATACGGCCCGCTGAAGGCCGGGCTGGCCTACCTGCCCTACGGCGCCGGAATTCTGGTGGGTATGCGCCTTTCCACGTACGCGATCACGAGGATCGGGATGCGATGGCAGCTGGTCTCGGCGTTCCTGATCAGCGCAGCCGGGCTGCTGATGCTGTCCGGTGTGGCGGCGGGCGATCCATACGCAACAGGCGTGCTGCCGGGCATGATCGTCACCAGCCTGGGATGCGGGCTGAGCCTGCCGGCCCTGACGGTGGCCGCGGTCTCCGGCACCACCACGGAGAATGCCGGCCTCGGCTCGGCGTTGTTCAGCTCGGTGCAGCAGATCGGTGGCGCGATCGGCATCGCGGTTCTGGTCACTGTGGCCGAACGCCACAATGACGCCTCGACCGGTTCCGCCGAGTCGCCGGGCTTCTCCTTCGCGCTCACGATCGCTGCCGGCCTCCTCGCCCTCGGTGCTGTCCTCATAGCCGCACTGCTGCGAACACACCGCACGACGCCGGCCTCCGCCTCGGACGACGACCGGATACCGGCAGCGGACCGGGCCTGACCCTCGGCAGACACTGCAGGTCCTGCGGTGTCTGCCGGTTGCTCATCGCAGACAATCGGTGGCGAGGCGATACGGGTCGCCACCGACCAGGTTGTCTGGCTTTTTGTCGCCGTCCGAGATGATCGGCCACTCGGCCATCATCTCGGCGGCGGTGTCGGCGGCCATGATCGTGTCCGGCTGTTCGAGGTTGTCGACCACCCACACCCCGGTTCGGTCGCCATCATCTCGAGCGACGCGTAGCGCGACCCAATAGTTGCCCGATTCGGCGTGATAGGCCGTCGACTCCTGCACGACCAGTGGGACCGGTTCCCCTCCATCGGCTATCGCCGTAACGGTTGCGGCGGGAACCGCGAGGCACTCGACCGGTTCCGTACCGCAGGCGGGCAGTATCGGAACGGCCATCGCGGTCACAACGAGAACAGGAATGGTGACTCGCGTGGTAGCGGGCATACCTCTAGCCTGCACCGCCACCGCGACGAGCTGAAGCAGACGCGCCGGACCGGGCCGGAGCGCGCCCTTTTCGCTGGTGCCGGGCAGATCTATCGTTGTAGAGGTGGCCGTGGTCGGCGTCGTCAAACGACTGCTGGTAGGGCCCGCGTTACGTACCGAGCGCGAGCGTGGGCAGTTACTGCCCAAATGGCTGGCATTGCCGGTCTTCTGCTCGGACCCCATCTCGTCGGTCGCTTACGCCACGGAGCAGATCCTGCTGATCGTCGCGCTGGGCGGCGCCGCGTACTTGGAACTGGCCGCGCCCGTGTCGGTGGCTGTCGCGGCACTTATGGCCGTGGTGGTGCTCTCCTACCGTCAGACGTGCCACGCCTACCCCGGCGGCGGCGGGGCGTTCGTGGTCAGCAAGGACAATCTGGGCGAGAAACCGGCGTTGATCGCGGCGGCCGCCCTGCTGGTGGACTATGTGATGACCGTGACCGTATCCGCGGTGGCCGGAGTTCTCGCCATCACCTCACGGTTCCCCGGCCTGCAACCGTATGCTGTCGAGCTCGCCGCCGGCGCGGTACTGGTACTGGCCGTGGGCAACCTCCGCGGGTTGAAAGAAAGCGGAAAGGCGTTCGCCGCGCCCACCTATGTGTTCATCGCACTGGTGTTCCTGCTGCTCGCCACCGCGGTGGTCCACGACCTTCTCGGCGCGGGAATCCCGGTCGCCTCAGGTGCGAGTGAGCAGCTCATCGCGAAGGAACCGACCGGTGGATACCTGACCGTGCTGTTGGCATTGCGGGCCTTCGCATCGGGCTGTACCGCGCTGACCGGTGTCGAAGCGATCAGCAACGGCGTCCCCGCTTTCCGGCCGCCCAAGGCCCGTAATGCGGCCACCACCCTGACGGTCATGGGCGTACTGGCGATCGTCATGTTCACCGGTCTCACCGTCCTGGCCCTGAAGATGCACGCGCGGGCCTATCCCGACGGATTCCCCTCGGTGATCAGCCAGCTCGGTGCCGGAATCTGGGGCGCGAACTCTATCCTGTTCCTGATCTTCCAGCTCGCGACCGCCGCGATCCTGATCCTGGCCGCCAATACCGCATTCAACGGTTTTCCGGTGCTCGCCTCGATCCTGGCGAGACACCGCTACCTGCCCCGGCAGCTGTACCACCGCGGTGACCGGCTCGTCTTTTCCAACGGCGTCCTGTTTCTCGCGGGCTTCGCAGTCGTATTGATCATCGGATTCGACGCCAATATCGACAAGTTGATCCAGCTCTACATCATCGGGGTATTCACCTCGTTCACCCTGAGTCAGACCGGTATGGTGCGGCGCTGGCAACGCCTGCTGGCAGCGAATTCCGAGCCGGGAGACCGCCGGCGCATGCGCCGGTCACAGCTGATCAACCTCCTCGGGGCAGTGACCACAGGATGTGTCCTGATAATCGTCGTCCGGTACAAGTTCGCCGGTGGCGCCTACCTCGCGATCATCGCGATGGCGGTGCTCTACGCCTTGATGAAGGCGATCAGCGTCCACTACCGCCGAGTCGGGGACATGATGGCGGTGTCCGAGGACACCGGAGTGATCCAGCCGAGCCGCAACCATGCCATCGTCTTGGTGTCCCAGCTGAACCAGCCCACCGTGTTCGCCCTCGGTTACGCAAAACTCACCCACCCCGACCAGCTCACCGCGCTGTCTGTCGCCATCGACGAACCCGAGACCCGGCGTCTTCGCGAGCAGTGGGAACGCCACCACTTCGACATTCCGTTGACGATCGTCGAGTCCCCCTACCGGGAAATCAGCCGGCCGATTCTCGGCTATATCCGCCGGCTGCGCCGCGGATATCCCCGCGATATCGTCACCGTCGTGATTCCGGAGCACGTCGCCGACCACTGGTGGGAACAACTGCTACACAACCAGAGCGCACTCCGGCTGAAAACCCGGCTGCACTTCGAACTCGGGGTCGTCGTCGCCAGCGTGCCCTACCAGCTACGGTCACCCCACGACCCGAATCAGCAACCGGCCGGGTCCGCCGACGCCACACCCGGCCGGCCGGCCCGGACGAGCAGAGCAAACCGGGCGAGTAGTCCCGGTCGGGCAGCGGGGACGATATGACTCGCTGTGACGAGCCACCGCTGAACCGGTAGTCACCCGCAATCGGATGCCGGCGCCGGTGGCGAGGACCTCTACAGGGCATCGAGGCCGAGCCGGCCGCCGAGCCACGGCAGCTCCTTTTCGAGCCCGGCAGACCACACGGTGAAACTGTGCGCACCCGGCACCTCGGTGAGATGGACATCCATGCCCGCGGCGCGGGCCGCGGCCACGAGCGCCTCTATCGCCCCGCGCGTATCGGTGTCGTCGACACCGACCACGAACGCCCCGGCCGAGTCGGGATACCTGTTGTGTGCGAGCAGATCGGCGGGATTGTTCCGAGCGAAAGCCTCCGCGTCACCGCCGAAAACCTCCCGAATCGTGGTGTTGCGATCACCGAGGGAAGGTTCGGCCTGCCCGGACATATCCACAAATGTGGGATAGACGTCGGGGCGGGTGGTTGCCAACTGCAGGGCGCAGGTACCGCCGGCCGACAGGCCGCCCACCGCCCACGCCCGCGGGTCCGGATCGACCTGCAAGTGGGTACGCACCCACTGCGGCACATCGACGCTCAGGTAGGTGGCGGCATTTCCGAGCGGCGAATCGACGCAGAGCGGATTGTGGAACTGGCCACCGGTGGCATCGGCCAGGACGACGATCGGCGCCAGCCCTCGATGTGCGGCCGCGTACGCATTCATGGTCTCGGCCAGCCGGCCACCGACCAGCCAGTCGCTGGTGCCGCCGGGTTGCCCCGCGAGCAGGACAAGCACCGGCAGGTCGGGCCGTGGCGTGGCGAAGTAGGCCGGCGGCAGGTAGATCCGCGCCTCCCGGGCGGCGAACCGGGAAACGGTACCCGGAATTGGGGTCTTCGTCACCGCACCGGACTTCGGCAGGTCAGCGGGGGGAGTCCAGCTTCCGGGCTGCGGACTCTCACCGGTTCCCGGCTCGGGTGCCAGCGAGGAATCGAACGGAACACTACGGAAGTCATTGATGCCGAGGACGGCACGTACCGTCGGATAGGCGTCGTAGACCGCGTTGATTCCGCCCGCGGCGCAGAGCACCACCGCCGTTGCGGCGGCAAGCAGCCCGGCGGCAGCCGAGGGCCGCGACCGATCCCGGCGGCGGACGATCCAGCGGCCGACGAGCAGCGCAACAGCGAGCACACCCAGCCCTGACCAGACGTAGACGACCGTGGGCAGCCGGTCGGGAAAAGGCTGCCATACCTTCTCGACGAGCACGCCGGCGAGCACCACGATCACCACATCCGCTACCAGCGCCGTGGCAAGCCCGGCGAGCAGCCAACGCCGGTGCAGCCGGGTGGCCAACGTCGCCAGGCATACGGCCGTGACAACGACGAAGACGAAAAGTGCGCCGGTAGTCGTCACACGCAGATCCAGCACCGATCCGAGGAGCCCGGTCCACGACATAACGTCCAGTATGCGTCCCGTGGCACCCGCAGAACTCACGACCCGACCGCCTGTCGGCGAATGGCGAAAGGTTCTAGGATTGAGCGTTGTACGCCGTAACTCGCTCGGCCGGAGTGTTCGTCGTCAGCCGCGCACTCAGGCCGTCATCCGTGGGGAGACAGGTCGTATCGGCACCCGAAGGCGATGACGCTGTGCTCCCCGGTTCCGGTAGCAGGCGGCTCGGGTCGCAGGCTCCGTGGCGAAACTCCATGCGGAGGGGCCGCAGATGAGTGATACCGCCGGCACCGGCCACGCAGCGCGCCGTGGCTCGGCACTCCTGTGGCGATACCTGCGCAGCGCTCCGTGCACCTTCTCCTGGCTGACGCTGCTGTTGATGACCACGATCGTCCAGCGTCTGCTGCCGAGCAACGAGTTGGAACACCTGCTGGGTGAACGTTCGACCAACCTCCACCACCTCGAATCCGACCCGGTTCATACCCTGATCACCAGTCTGCTGTGGATCGACGGCCGATCCTGGCTTCCCTACCTGCTGTTGTTCTGTCTCTTCCATGCACCGGCGGAACGGTGGCTCGGCTCATTACGCTGGGCGGCCGTCGGCCTCACCGCACACGTCGGAGCCACCTACCTCAGCCAGGGAATACTCGCCGTAGCCATACACCGCGGTTACGCCGACCCCGGAATGGTCGATGTACGCGATATCGGGGTCAGCTATTTCCTGGCGGGCATCGTCGGAGTTCTCACCTATCGCGTGGCCCGCCCATGGCGGTGGCTGTACCTCGCAGGCATCCTCATATGGTTCGGAATTCCGCTCCTCACCGACCCCACATTCACCGATATCGGACATTTCTCGGCACTTTCGATCGGGCTGGCCGCCTACCCACTCACTCGTGGACGAACCCCACCGCCCCGGAACCCGGCGGTTGTGCCGCCAGGACACCGGACCGGTACCCATCCGGCGCCCCGCTCGAATACCTGAGAACACGACGACGCTTCGCGGATGAAAGCCGGATACCGGGCCGGACAGCGCCCTGTCGGCCCCGGCTACGTGTAGGGTTTGGCCAGCGGGAACGCCAGTGATTCCCGGATACTGCCCCCCGTGACAAGCATGACGACCCGGTCGATGCCGATTCCGAGCCCGCCGGTCGGCGGCATGGCATGCTCGAGCGCCCGGAGAAAGTCCTCATCCAACTCCATGGCCTCTTCGTTGCCGGCAGCGCTCAGCAACGACTGCTCGGTGAGCCGACTGCGCTGATCGACCGGGTCGGTCAATTCGCTGTAGGCCGTGCCGAGTTCGACACCCCACGCCACGAGATCCCATTTCGCCGCGACACCGGCAATGGTCGGATGCGGCCGGGTCAACGGCGACACAGAGGTCGGGAAATTCGTATAGAAGGTGGGGAACCCGGTACCACGCTCGACCAGGTGTTCGTACATCTCCTGTGCCAGGGCACCCGCGTCCCATTGCGGTTGATGCGGGATTCCTCGTTCGTCGCACAACTGCCGCAGGACCGGGGCCGGCGTCTGCGGGGTGAGCGGGTGTCCGACCGCCTTGCTGAGGGCGTCGTGCACCGTCTGCACCGGCCACTGCCCGGAGATATCGATATCGACCGGAGCGCCGTCCCGGCCGGGACGCTTGACGATCGGTCTGCCGTGCGCGGCGAGCGCGGCCGCCTGGATGAGGCTGCGGCACAGATCCATCATCTTCTCGTAGTCGCTGTATGCCTCGTAGGCTTCCAGGATCGTGAACTCCGGGTTGTGGGTGAAGTCGGCGCCTTCGTTGCGGAAGACCCGGCCGAGTTCGAAAACCTTGTCCATACCGGCAACGCACAGGCGCTTGAGATACAGCTCCGGCGCGATTCGCAGGTACAGGTCGAGGTTGTAGGCGTTGATGTGGGTGCGAAACGGTGTCGCGTTCGCACCCCCGTGGACTTGCTGGAGGATGGGCGTCTCGACTTCGAGGTAGCCGCGGTCGGCGAGCGTATCGCGTATCGCCCGGACGATGGCGCTGCGCTGTTGCAACAATCTGCGGGCGCTCGGGCTGACCGCCAGCTCGACGTAGCGCTGCCGCACCCGGGATTCGGGATCCACGAGTCCGCGCCACTTGTCGGGCAGCGGGTGCAAGCACTTCCCGTCCAGCCGCCACTCGGCGGCGAGGACGGACCTAGTCCCGGTCCGGCTCATCCCGGCCACACCGCGAACACCGACCAGATCCCCCAGGTCGAAGCCGGCGAACTCGCGCACGCGATGACGGCCCACCCGCTCGGCATCGACCAGTACCTGGATATCACCGGACCAGTCCCGCAGTACCGCGAACACCACACCGCCGAAATCGCGCAGCCGGACAATACGGCCCGCGATATCCACCGCGGCGCCTCTCGCCACCCCGGTCGCCGCGCCGATGGTGTGGGTCGGTGCCATGGCGACCGGATACGGGTCGACCCCGGCGGAGCCGAGGGCACCGAGCTTATCCAGCCGGACCCGGACCTGTTCGGGCCTGCGGGGTAGGTGCGGTGTCGGGGCACGTTCAGCGATCCGGGGCGGGCTGCCGTCGGTGTGCAGCGCACCGGACTTCAGTAGCTCAGCGGGTACCGCGATCCGCGTGCCCGTGTATTCGCGCGCGGCGTCACCGCGATCGTGACGCCACGGCATCGTAACGAAACCCTCCGCCACCGCGGAAGCCCAACCGACTCGAGGTAGCGCCCGCTTGTCCTGGTAACAGAGGAACCGGGGTACCCACTGCGGCCGGTATTTCGCATTGGCGCGATACAGGGACTCCAGTTGCCACCACCGTGAGGAGAACACCAGCAGCGATCGCCACAACCGCAGCACCGGCCCCGCACCGATACGCGCGCCTTCCTCGAACACCGAGCGCATCACCGCAAAATTCAACGACAACCGCCGCAGTCCGAACATGTCGGCGACCGCCGCGAGTTCGGTCACCATGAACTCCACACAGCCGTTCGGGGCGTCCGGGGCGCGTGTCATCAGATCCAATGACGCGCCGGTGGAGCCCCACGGCACGAACGACAGCAATCCGGCACGCTCCCCGTCGGCGGTCAACGCCTCCACGAGTAAACAGTCACCGTCGAGGCGGTCGCCGAGCCGGCCCAACGCCATCGAAAAACCTCGTTCGGTCTCGGTATCCCGCCAGAGATCGGCCAGTCGGATGATTTCCGCCATCTCAACCGCCGGGATGTCCCGGTGCCGGCGCACCCTGACCTGGAGTCCGTGCGCACGAGCCCGGGTGACCGCCTGGCGGACCGGACGCATCTCCTGTCCGCCGAGCGTGCGCAACGCATGGGTCGAGACGACGGCCTCGTCGCCCAGCGGCAACACCCGGGCCCCGGCCGCCGCGTGGGCCTGCGCCCCCGCCTCGCTCGCCCCCATCACGGCGGGTTCCCAGCCGTACCGCGCGCACAAGCTGCGCCATTCGGCAATCGCCTTCGGCCAGTGGACGGCGGATCCGAGCGGGTCACCACCCGCCAGGCACACGCCGGCTTCGACCCGATAGGTGATCGCCGCGGTCGCGTCGAGCGCAAACACCACCGACTTGTCGCGGCGGGTGGCGAAGTAGTCGAGCGAGTCGGGGTCGGCCGAGGTGGCGAGCAATCCGCGCAGGGCGGATTCATCGATACCGGCCATCGCATTGCCGGCGCGCTGGGACCGGAACAACACGAAGACCGCGGCCAGCACTGCCACCACACCGACGAGCCCGAGCAGGGTGTTGAGTACCGGCCCGGGACGTCCGTTGAATACTTCCGACTCGTGGCTGATCGCCGCGGCGAGCGCGGTCACCCGGGCGAACGACCAGGCCAACCGCTGCCCCGGGGCGAGTGTTCCGGGAAAAAGCTCGACCAGCCCCCATCCGAGCATCGTCCCGGCGAACAGCAGACCGGCGAGCACGAGCAAGGAGCGCCGGCCTGCACCCGGCCGCACCCGCGTATCGAACTCGCCGCGTGTCGCGACCAGTATCGCGACCACCACCAGGTGGACTCCGAGAGCGATCCCGGCGTGCACATTGCGCTTCGTGATCACATCGAACAGATTCAGCAGGCCGAACGCGACCATATACCCGGTCAGCAGCCACCAGGCGACTCGTTTGCGTCTTGCCAGCGCGGCAGCCAGCAGACCGAGAACCAGCGCCCAGGTGACACTCGTATCCGGTGCGCCGAAATAGTAATGGTCGAGATACACGCGGGGAACGTGCAGCAGTTTGCGCAGAGCCGGGGAAACGCTCCACAGGAAAACCGCGGCGGCGAGTACGCCGACGGCTACCGCGGTGAAGTGTGGAACCTCAGCCCATCGGCCCGTCCACTCCCGTCGAATGCGCGACGATGCCGGCTCCACTTCGGTAGCCATCGCGACCCTTCCTCACGATCAGCCTCGGCCATCACTCTCATCGTCGTACCAGGGAAAAATCGCCGTTGCGCTTGCAGCCGCCGGTCCAGGCTCAACACGACGGCCGCAGGATCACCAACGTGACGATGATTCCGGCCGTGATCGCACCGGCCGCCATGATTGCCAGCACCAGCGAATGCGATATGTCGGCGACACCGGCACCCAGCAGCAGGCATGTGATCACAGCGAGTACCGCGGTGACCCGATCGATGCGGATCGGGCCGTTGCGACCGGCTCCCGCCCACGGGCCGACTCGGCCTCGCCGGTTCGGCTGTCCATCGTGCTCGGCGGAGAATTGGTGACCGTTGACGCGCGGTTGCTGCCGCGCGGACATTCTGTGTCGGGCCATACCGAGGCCTTCCGATTTGTGTCTTTCCACCCGAGCGGCAGTACCCGTCGGAGTGTTGCTGTCACATACACATGCGCGCACAGTCACCTCGCCGACTGCCGCGTTCCCGACTGTAGCCCTGCCAGGACATTTTGACGATAACTTTCGCCGGTACGAAGCCGGCAGATAGACGTAGAATTGTCGGCGTATGTTTTCATCCGCTCGCCGGTTCGTTCGGTGACGCGGCAGGTTTTCTTACGCCCGATTTCGATGGGCGACTGCCCCATTCATGTATACCGATCCGTTCGGGAGGTTTCGGTCGTGCGAACCGATGGAGACGAATGGGATATCGTGACGGGTGTCGGACTCACCGCGTTGGGAGTGGCGACCTTCCGGGCACTGGAATCCGGCGCACCGAATCCGCTCATTCACGACGGTTACGCGGAAATGTTCGTTCGCGCGGCCGGTGAACCGAATTTTCTGGATGTAATGGCGGACCCACCGACCCTGGCCGGCGCGCCACTCGTACCCGGCTTCATGGGAATACGGACCAAATTCTTCGACGAATTCTTTCTCTCGGCCGTCGAGGACGGTATCGCGCAGGCGGTGATCCTCGCCGCCGGGCTGGACGCACGAGCGTATCGGCTCGACTGGCCTCCCGGAACCATTGTCTACGAAATCGACCAACCCGATGTGCTCGAGTTCAAAAACCGGGTGCTGGCCGAACACGCGGCGACACCACGCGCCGAGCGCCGCACCGTGGCCGTGGACCTGCGCTCGGACTGGCCTGCCGCGCTGGCGGCAGCCGGCGCGGATCCGGCCGCCCCCACGGCATGGTCGGCCGAAGGGCTGCTGCCGTACCTACCCGGAGCGGCTCAGGACGCATTGTTCGCGCATATCGATGAACTGAGCCCGGCCGGTAGCCGAATCGCGGTGGAGACCGTCCCTCCCGGCGCGGCGAGCAGCAGTTTCACCACAATCGCAGCGAAGTACCTGGACAAGAATCCGTTCGGCAATATCGACCCGGCCGAACTGTTCTACTCCGACGACAGAGCCGATCCGGAACAGTGGCTGAGAAGCCACGGCTGGTCGGTGCATGCCGCCGCGCCTGCCGAACTCGCCGCCGCCTACGGAGTAACGCTTCCGGAACTTCCCGAAGAACTGGAACAGCACTGGCAGCGACCCCGGTACCTCTCTGCGGTACGGAAGCCCTGAACGAAGTAGCCCGCAATGAGTGAGCAACCGGTAGCCGGATACCACGAGTTGTGCGCCGTTGTCCCGTGGCCGGACAAATCCAGCGCCGCCACACGATCGCTGCGTTGCCGGCAACGCAGCGATATGGTCCCACCAGCGAATGTGCTGACCAACCATGTACCAGAACCGCACCGTGGCCCCGGCCCCCCGGGACCGAGCGGGTCTGTCCCGCAACGAGTCGAGGACAGAGCAACGGCGGGCTGCGCCCCCTCTGCTATTCCGATACACGCCCCGCGCCGGCCGGGGAACGTGGCGGACGGTGCCGGTCGTCGTCTACTCCGGTCGACTCGCGAACGATGAGGGCCGGCTCGAGTGCGACAGAGGCCGGTTTCCTGCCGGCCATGGCCTGCTCCAGTAGCCGGAACGCGGTGCGGCCCATCTCCACCATCGGAGACCGAACGGTAGTGAGTGGCACGGGCAGGTTCTCGGCGAGCGGAGTGTCGTTGTAGCCGACTATCGCCACATCATCGGGTACACGGAGCCCGCGATCCCGCAAACCGCCTATCGCGCCGATGGCGGCGAAATCGTTGGTGGCGAAAATTGCGGAGGGCACCGGCCCGCGGGCGAGGAGTTTCTCGACACCGGCTCGTCCGGCCGCGGCGTCGAATCCGGTGCGAACGAGGCGATGTTCGGGAAGTGTGAGGCCGTGTTCGTGTAGGCCGGTGCGGAACCCGTCGACGCGCAGGTTCGCTGTCGATGTGAACGTCGGCCCGGCGATCACAGCGACGTCGTGGAATCCGAGGCGGGCGAAGTGATCGGCGACGAGATAGCCGCCGTGTTCATCGTCGGCGAAGGCGCCGGGGTACGGGCCCGATGCGCGTGAGGTCAGGACGAACGGCACCCCGTCGGAGGCCAGCTGGCGCAGGATCGGATCCTCGATGCGCGCATCGGCGAGGATGATTCCGTCCACCCTGCGGTCGAGTAGTTGGTGTATGCGCGATTGTCGCTGAGCCGGGTCGTCGAGTGAGTTCGTGACGAATGCGGCGTAACCGTGCTCGGAGGCGGCGTCGTCGATGCCTTCGAAGATGGTGGCGAGGACGAAATCCTGGAGCCGGGGCACTACCACGCCGACCTGGAGTGTGCGTGCTGTGCGCAAGCTCGCCGCATGGGGGTTGCGTCGATAGCCGAGTTCGGCCGCGCAGGCGAGGATGCGCTGGACGGTCTCGGCGCCCGCCCATTTCTCACGTTCTTCCGATGGGCTGTTGAGGATCCGCGACACGGTCGAAACATCGACTCCTGCAGCGGAAGCCACGGCTCGCAGCGTCGGTGCGTTGCGCTTGGCCACTACCTGGTCCTCCCGCCCTCGTATGCCAGAGATCTCATCGCACCATTGACCCTACCCGAACGTTTGTGTAAAAATGTGACCCCACATAACCCAATCGTTTGTGTACTGGAAGGGAGCGTGGCGTCATGGAACTTGCTGCCCGCACCGGAACGACAGTCGAGCTCGCCGCCGGAGACGAACTCGTGGTGAGGAACACGCACGGCGGGCAGGTTGTCGATACCTGGGCGCTATCGGCGGAGAACCCGATGCGAGTTCTGTCGGCACCTCATACCTGGATGCGCCACGGACGATTGGCGATCCGGGTCGGCGACAACCTGGTGGACAACACCCGCCGCCCGATGTTGTCGATGATCGAGGACTCGAGCCCGGGCGATCACGATATGCTCATCCCGAGCTGTGACCTGGCCCGCTACCGGCAACTCGGGGTCGAGGGGTATCACGACAATTGCCATGACAACTTCTTCGAAGCGCTGGCCGCGGCCGGTTTCGAAGCTCCGCAGTTCGTTCCGCAGCCGCTGAACCTCTTCATGCGCGTCCCGATTGCGGCGGATGGTGCGATCTCGATCGATTCACCGCTCGCACTTCCGGGCGATCACGTTCGATTGGTCGCGCTCGAGGATGTCGTGGTGGTGCTCTCGGCATGCCCGCAGGATCTCGCACCGACAAATGGAGTGGGCCGGACTCCCACGGGTGTCACCTACGAGGTCACCGGACCACGCGCATGAGCGCGATGATCTCCATCGATCACCTCGGCGCCGCCGAACGATTCTCGATGGTGTCGTGGACCGTCGTGCCGCGGCCGATCGCGTGGATCACCTCGGTGAGTCCGGCCCAGGAGAACAATCTCGCACCTTTCAGCTTCTTCACGATCGCCTCCACCGACCCGCTGATTCTCATGGTCGCCATCGAGCCGCGCGAGGACGGCAGCCCCAAGGACACGCTCAACAACATCTTGGCAACGCGGGAGTTCGTCGTGCAGATCGCGGAGACCGATCGTGTCGACGAGGTCGCCCGAAGCGGTGCCGACAGCCCGCCCCATTTCGATGAGCTGGCCGCGCTCGCGCTGCCGACCAGTAAGGCATCCCGAGTGTTGCCGCCCGTTATCGACGGATGCGCCGCCGTCTTCGAATGCGAGCTTGTGGAAACCCGTTCTTTCGGCCGCGAAACCTTGGTGTTCGGTGAAGTTCTCACCGCTCGGGTCTCGGAGCGGCTGATCACCGAGTCGGGCCGCATAGACAAGGCGGCCCTCCGCCCACTCGGCCGCATCGGAAGCACCTTCGCAGCAAGCACGCTGCTACCACGATCCGCCGCGCCCGCACAGGCCGCAGGCTGAACCGCGGGAGACCGCGCCACTTCACTGCAGAGGAAATGTCCTATGTCCGATCCCGCTGAGTCTTTTATCGATCGCGCCCCGCTCACGCGATTTCATCTGAAACTGACGGCTTTCTCGGCCGGTGGCCCACTACTCGACGGCTATATCGTCACAATCATCGGTCTCGCGCTGGTGACACTCGGCCCGGCGCTCGACCTCGATGCCACAGAGACGGGCCTCGCCGCAGCATCAGCGCTCGTGGGCATCCTTGCCGGTGGTGTCGTGTTCGGTCGGTTGACCGACCGTATCGGCCGCAAGGTCATGTACATCGGCAACCTGATCGCTTTGAGCGCCCTCTCGATCCTCAGCGCGTTCGTGGTCGAACCATGGCAGCTCGTCGCGCTGCGCTTCGCGCTGGGTGTCATGATCGGCGCCGACTATCCGATCGCGAGTTCGATGCTCGCGGAGTTCGTCCCCAGCCGGTATCGCGGGCGGCTGCTCGGTGCCCTGTTCGCCGCGTTCGGTGTCGGTGCGGCACTCGCCGCCGGCGTCGGGTGGGCCTTATCGGCATTCGGGCCCGACGCGTGGCGGTGGATGCTCGCCTCTCCTGCCGTCATAGGTGTGGTGACACTCGTGCTTCGCCTGAACGCACCGGAGTCGCCCCGCTGGTTGCTCAGCCGTGGTCGGCGCGCAGAGGCAGAGCAAGTCGTCCACAAGATCTGGGGTCCGGACGCACAGGTGGATGAGCTGCACGAACCCGTAGTGACTCCGGCAACACTGATGACCCGGCTTTCGATTCGGCGAATCGCCTACGTGAGCGCATTCTTCATCGCTCATGTCATCCCACTGTTCGCCATCTACAGTTTCGGGCCGACACTGCTGCACGACCTCGGTATCGGAACCGAATCACAGTATCTACCCGAACTGCTCATCGCGTTGCTGTTCGTCGTGGGCAGCGTGCCAGGTCTCTGGCTGGTCGATCGGATCGGCCGGATCCCATTACTGGTCAGCACGTTCGCGATCATGGCGCTCACTTTCGGGTTCATCGCCGTTGTCCCGGGGGCACCGCCGAGTCTGCTGTTCGCCGCGCTCGCGCTGTACGCGGTGGCGTCGGGAGCGTCGAACTTCATCGAGATCATTGTTCCCAACGAACTGTTCCCGACCTCTGTACGAGCCACCGCGACCGGGATCGTCGTGGCGATCAGTCGTGTCGGTGCCGCGATCAGCACCTTCTTTCTTCCCGCCTTCTTGACCGGGTTCGGTATCGGCGCAGTGATGTGGTTCCTCGCGGCGGTCAACGTTTTCGGGCTCTTGGCGACCCTCCTTCTCGGTGAGGAGACGAATGGGCGCCCGCTCGGCGGACTGTCCCGCTCGCAGCGTCTTCCGAGCCACTCGGCAGTGGGTGGTGTGAAGTGACCGGTCCGGGTGAACACCGCACACCGGAAAACGCGCTGGCGCAAGCACAACAGACTCAGAACGTCTTTCTCCAGTTCACACCTGCCCGCGCGGCGATCGATGCACCGGGTCGGGGAGGCGAGCTCGCCGGCGTGCCATTCGCCGTGAAGGATGTTTTCGATGTCCGCGGGACCCGTACCTCGGCAGCGTCACAGATCTTCGACCGGCGGCCATCTGCCCGCCGGGACGCGGAAGTCGTGCGTCGTATCAGCGCGGCCGGAGCAGTACTGATCGGCAAGACCACCATGAGCGAGCTCGCGTATTCCGGGCTCGGAGTCAACGAGAGGTTCGGCACGCCGACACTGACGCGGGGCGGTCGCCAATATTTGATCGGTGGCTCGTCGTCGGGCTCGGCAGCGGCCGTTCGTGCCGGAGTTGTGGCGTTCGCGCTCGCCAGCGATACTTCCGGATCCGGAAGAATCCCGGCGGCGTGGGCGGGGGTGCCCGGCTTCCGTCCCAGCCTGGGCCGCTATCCCAGTGCCGGCATGACCTCTCTCGCACCGACACTGGATTCGGTCGCGGTGATCGCAGCCAGCGTCGCACACCTGGAAACCATCGACCGGATTCTGGCGAGAGAGTCGCCTGCGGTCCCGGAACCGTGGACCCCGGCCTTCGTCATTCCGCACGACGAATACCTCGCCAGGTGTGATCGGCATGTCCTCGAACGGTTCCACGCCGATCTGGCTTGCTTGCGCGGAAAAGGGCACCGAATCGTCCAGCGCAGGATCGAAGTTCTCGACACCGTCCAACGGCTCCACCGGCAACATGTCCCGATCGTGGAGTCGGAGGCATTCGCCGCATTCGGCGCATATCTCGAGCAGCCGAATCTGCTCTCCTCGCCGGTCCGGCGCCGGCTGCAGCGTTCACGTACCCGATTGCAGGAGTTCGGCTCCACCGCGCTCTACGAAGCCATGCCATCGTTACGGCACCAGTTCGGCCAGGAGCTGGGGAGCGCTGTCCTGCTGAGCCCGGCAGCCGAGATCGATGCGCCCGCCTACGTGGACATCCGCGACTCCCCGGAGTTGCACGACGAAATGAATTCGCGCGCGCTGACCTTGACGATGATGTTGAGCTATCTCGATTCGCCGAGTGTCATCATTCCCACCGGCGATGACTTCGCCGGGCGGCCCTCGAGTCTCCAGCTCTCCGGCCGGGCCGGACAGGACCGGCGCGTATTGAGCGCGGCGCAATTGCTTGCTCCGGCCCGAGCGCGATCACCTCGGGAAAGCACTAGCCCGCAATGAGTGAGCACCACGCCCCGGCGGCCCCACTCACTCGAAGCCGGCGGACCCCGCAGCGGATCGACGAACGCACCGCCCGCCGCAGCAATCTGTAACCGGCCACCGTGAGTTGGGGCGGGATCGCGCGCCGCTGTCACCGTGGCCGGACAAATCCAGCGCCACCACACGATCGCTGCGTTGCCGGCAACGCAGCGATCTGGTCCCACCACCACGAATGTGCCGACCCACTGGACACCAGGACCGCACCGTGGTCCCGGTCCCGGCAACTCCCCCGGCCCCGTCAGTGTGTCGTCTGCCACTTCCGGTGAGCGAGAACGAACAGTACGCCGCTGACCGGCGACCATACGCTGGCAGTGTGGAAGGCATTCAGGAAAGCTCTCGGACCCCGACGACCGATCACCACGCCGCGCTGTTCCGGCCGCTGACCGTCCGTTCGCTGGACCTGGCGAACCGCATCGTCATGTCGCCGATGACTCGATCGGGATCGCCGGACGGGGTCCCCGGCACCGATGTCGCCCACTATTACCGGCGCCGCGCCGCCGGTGGAACGGGTCTGATCATCACCGAGGGTGTCGCCATCGACCATCCGGCCGCCGTCGACAATCGTCGCGTGCCCCGCATGTACGGCGAGGATGCGCTGGCCGGGTGGCGGACTGTGGTCGACGAGGTGCACGCGGCGGGTGGCCGGATCATTCCGCAGCTGTGGCATGTGGGTCCGCTGTGGGGTGCGATGAGCAGGACCCCCGACCCGGCCGTCACGCCGATGCGGCCGTCCGGCCGGTGGGGCACCGCCGGGACCACGTCGTATTCCGACGAATACGTTGCGCGCGCCGCGCAACCCACCGGGCCGATGACGGACAACGATCTCGCCGAGATCATCGCCGCCTATGTGCGTGCGGCGGTCACCGCCACCGAACTGGGTTTCGACGGTATCGCCCTGCACGGCGGTCACGGCTACCTGCTGGATTCGTTTCTGTGGCACGACACCAACACGCGCGACGACCATTGGGGCGGCAACCTCGCGGCGCGTAGCCGGTTCCCCGCCGCGGTGGTCGCGGCCATCCGCGAAGCCGTGGGCACCGATATGCCCATATTCTTCCGTTTCTCCCAGCACAAACAGCAGGATTACACCGCCCGCATCGCCGAGACTCCCGACGAGCTACAGGTGGTGCTCGGCGCACTCGCCGATGCCGGTGTGGACGTTTTCGACGCCAGTATCCGGCGCTTCGACATCCCGGCTTTCGAGGGTAGTGATCTGTCGCTGGCCGGCTGGGCCAAGAAACTCACCGGCGCGCATGCCATGGCTGTCGGCAGTGTCGGGCTCGGGAAGCCGCTGCGTGACAGCCGCGCCACGGGGGCCGCGGAGGTTGTCGACAACATCGCGGAGGTCGATCGCCGCATCGAATCCGGCGAGTTCGATCTCATCGCCATCGGCCGCCTGCACTTGGCCGATCCCGCGCTCGCTACGACGCTACGTACCGGGTCCTCGCTGACACCGTTCGATCGCGCTGTCCACGAGGGTAGTTTGCACTGACCCGTTGCCTCGCCCCGGAAATCGGGGCGGCGGCCGGAAGACCGGCCGGTGACGTCACCGGCCGGCGCGGCCCAGTAGTTCGCGCGCAACCGCACTCCCGTCGAGTAGCCGGGCGGTGCGGCGCTCGATCAGCCATGAGCCCTCGACGCGGGCCAGCTCGAAACGGTTGGCGGTAACGCGCCACACCCGGAACGAGTCCGCTTCGGGGTCCCGGCGCAGCAACAGCGAATGGCAGGTCGCCACCGCGGTATCACCGTCGACCCGGATATTGACGGGGTCCAGTAGGTGACCACACCCTTCGGCGATGTAGTCCTGATGCGGCGCGGTGCGCACCATCTCGGTGATCGCGTCGCGGCCTTCCATCACCCGGATATCGGTGTCGTACACCGCGTTCTCGGCCCACAATCGGCCGACGGCGGCGGCGTCACCGGCGTCTACGGCGGGACCGTAGGCCGTCAGCACGTCGTGGACGGCGGCCTTGTCTTCGAGCAGTTGTACCCGTTCGAGCAGGGAAGCCACCAGTTCTGCGGTATCGGTCACGGCAATCCTTCCGGAAATCGGGCGTTGCGCCCGGCGGTGCGCTGTTCTGTCTACCGATACCGGCAGATCGGGACCCGCGACATTCCGCTGAACGGAATCCTCGGTGTGCCGCCACCTCAACATTGACAGTGTTGTACGCACCGCACCCGCACGGTGCTCACAGGTGACAGGACACCACACAGTTCCGGCTCCGCGACGGGGCCCTGTTTCGAGAAAGAGCCGCATCATGGGCGACGTACTGGACAAGATCATGCAGCACGCGGACGAGATCCGTGCCGGAGCCGCCGAAGGCGAATCTCTGATGCGGCTTTCCGATACCACCGCGAAGCAGCTGCGTGATTCGGGCGTCATCCGCATGTTGCAGCCGAAGGAGTACGGCGGCCTGGAGGCACATCCGCGGGAGGCCGCCGAAACCACCATGGCCATCGCCGCGCTCGACGGCGCGGCCGGCTGGGTCGCCGGCATCGTGGGCGTTCACCCGTGGGAACTCACGTTCTTCGACCCCAAGGCACAGGAGGAGGTCTGGGGTCAGAACAACGATATGTGGATGGCGTCACCGTATGCGCCGATGGGTATCGCGGTCCCGGTCGAGGGTGGTTACATCCTCAACGGGCGCTGGTCGTTCTCGTCCGGCACCGATCACTGCGGGTGGATCATGATCGGCGCCGCGGTCGGTGACAAGGACGGTAAGCGCACCGGCAAAGTGCTGCATGTGCTGCTGCCGCGGTCGGACTACGAAATCGACCAGGACAGCTGGAATGTCATCGGCCTGCGCGGCACCGGGTCGAAGGATCTGATCGTCAAGGACGCGTTCCTCCCCGAACATCGCACCCTGGACTCCGAGATCGTGATGAGCGGTAACGGCTGGCGGCACGCAGGCCGCGACGAAACGCTGTACCGCTTCCCGTTCTCGTGCATTTTCCCGCTGGGCATCACCTCGGCGCTGATCGGGATGACCGAGGGCGCGCTGGCCTGCTATATCGCAGTACAGAAGGAGCGGGTGCAGGTCACCGGCGTTCCCATCCGAGAAGATCCCTACGTACTGTTCGCCATCAGTGAGGCCGCCGCGGAGATTTCCGCTGCCCGCGTATCGCTGCTGGAGACGGTCGACCGGTTCTGGGACAAAACCGACCGCGGCGAGGAGGTCGGCTTCGAAGAACGCGCGATCGGCCGGCGCACCCAGATCGCGGCGGCGTGGCGCGCGGTGCGCGCGATGGACGAGGTCTTCGCGCGGGCCGGCGGGGCGGCGGTGCATGTGAAGACACCGATGCAGCGGTTCTGGCGCGATGCCCATGTCGGCCTGACGCATGCCATCCATGTGCCCGGCACGATCTATCATTCGGCAGCTCTGACGCAGCTCGGCGGCGATCCGCAGGGCCCCTTCCGCGCAATGATCTGACCCGCTTCACTATTCGAGGACCAGGACAATGACAGAACTACGCGGACTCGGCTACCTCAGAGTCCAGACCCGGGATATCGCACGCTGGCGCGAGTTGCTCATCGACGGCCTCGGCATGGCCGTGGGTTCCGGACCCGAACCGGAGGGGCTGTATGCCCGCATCGACGAGCGGCGTGCACGTATCGCGGTGCTCCCCGGCGATTCCGACCGGGCGCTGGCCGTCGGCTGGGAGGTGCGGGACGAATTCGCGCTGCGGCGGGTCCGCGAGGCGGTGGAGAATTCGGGGCGAACCGTCGAGGTGTTGTCCCGTACACAGAGCGCCTATCTCGACGCTGAGCAGGTCATCGCGTTCGACGATCCCGCCGGCACCCGGCTCGAGGTGTTCTTCGGCCCGGTACTCGACCACAGCCCACTGGTGACACCGTTCGCCGGCCGGTGGGTGACCGGTGCCCACGGCCTCGGACATGTGGTGCTGCCGACCGCGAAATTCGCCGAATCGTACACCTTCTATACCGAGGTGCTGGGCTTCCTGCCGCGCGGTTCGATCCGGCTCGACGAAGAAGGATTGAACCGGGTGCGGTTCCTCGGCATCAACCAGCGCCACCACAGTCTCGCGCTGTGCCCCGCCCCGCCGACGGAGGAGCCCGGCCTGGTCCATCTGATGACCGAGGTCGATACCCTCGACGCGGTCGGACAGGCGCTCGACCGCGTCAATCGCCAGGAGTTCTCGATCTCCTCCACGCTGGGCCGGCACACGAACGACAAGATGGTCTCCTTCTATGTGCGTGCACCCGGTGGCTGGGACCTCGAGTTCGGCACCGAAGGCATGCTCGTCGACGAACGGCACTACACCTCCGAGGAAATCACCGCCGATGCGTACTGGGGTCACGACCAGTCCGGGTCCGAGCCGTTGAAGGCGTTCCTCCCACCGGCCGGCTGATCCACACCTCCGGCACACCCGGCTCCACGTTCCGGCCGGGGCCGCGGCACTGTCCGGAAGGCACGGTCGTATCGAGCTCGCTCGGCGCCACCACCACATCGGCCATGCGTTCCGGCGGAATCCCGTACCGACGGACGTGTGCCGCAGCGACCGCTCCGACGCCTGCTACGTTCTGCCTGCCCCGGGTGGTGTGGACAGTTCGGCGCCGGCCCCGGCGGTGCTTCGGCGGCCCACATGGGATTCCGCACGCAGGCGTTCGGACATGTGCGGGTAATGCAGTTCGAACGCGGGCCGTTCGGAGCGGATCGGCGGCAGTTCGTAGAAGTTGTGCCGCGGGGGCGGGCAGGTCGTCGCCCATTCCAGGGAATTGCCCGCACCCCAAGGGTCGTCGACGGTGACCACTTCTCCGTAGCGGTAGCTCTTGAACGCGTTCCACACGAAGACGATCATGGAAGCGCCCAGCACGAACGAACCGATGGTCGAGACGGTGTGCAGCGCAGTGAAACCGTCGTCGGGCTGATAGTCGGCGTAGCGGCGCGGCATACCTTCGTCACCCAGCCAGTGCTGAACCAAGAAGGTGAGGTGGAAGCCGAAGAAGGTGGTCCAGAAATGCACGCGGCCCAGGCGTTCGTCCATCAACCGGCCGGTGATTTTGGGGAACCAGAAGTAGATTCCGGCGAAGGTCGCGAAAACGATGGTGCCGAACAGTACGTAGTGGAAATGCGCAACCACGAAATAGCTGTCGTGCACTTGCCAGTTCAGCGGCGGGCTCGCCAGGATCACCCCGGACAGACCGCCGAACAAGAAGGTGACGAGGAAGCCGAGGGAGAACAGCATCGGCGTTTCGAAGCTCAGCTGCCCCTTCCACATGGTGCCGATCCAGTTGAAGAACTTCACCCCGGTCGGGACCGCGATCAGGAAGGTCATCAGCGAGAAGAACGGCAGCAGCACCGCCCCGGTGGCGTACATGTGGTGAGCCCACACCGCCATCGACAGGCCGGCGATCGATATCGTCGCGAACACCAGCGTGGTGTAGCCGAAGATCGGTTTACGGCTGAACACCGGGAAGATCTCGGAGACGATGCCGAAGAAGGGCAGCGCGACGATATACACCTCGGGATGCCCGAAGAACCAGAACAGGTGCTGCCACAGGAGCACCCCACCGACGCCCGGGTCGTAGATGTGCCCGCCGAAATGCCGATCGTAGGCCAGCGCCATCAGCGCCGCGGTGAGGATCGGGAACGCCAGCAACACCAGGATGCTGGTGATGAAGACATTCCAGGTGAAGATCGGCATCCGGAACATGGTCATCCCAGGGGCCCGCATACAGATCACGGTGGTCATCATGTTCACCGCGCCGAGGATGGTGCCCAGCCCCGATATCGCCAGGCCCATGATCCAGAGGTCTCCGCCTGCCCCCGGCGAGAACTGCTCGGTACTCAACGGTGCGTAACCGGTCCACCCGAAATCGGCGGCGCCGCCGGGCGTGATGAAACCCGCGGTGGCCATGGTGGCACCGAACAGGTAGAGCCAGTAGCTCAAGGCGTTGAGCCGGGGAAACGCCACATCCGGTGCACCGATCTGCAACGGCAGGATGGCATTGGCGAAGCCGAACACCACCGGGGTGGCATAGAACAGCAGCATGATCGTGCCGTGCATGGTGAACAGCTGGTTGTACTGCTCCGGTGAGAGGAATTGCAGCCCGGGACGCGCCAGCTCACCGCGGATCAGCAGCGCCAGCAGGCCACCGATCAGGAAGAAAGCATTCGCCGTCACCAGATACAGCACCCCGAGCACTTTCGGGTCGGTGGTGGTGACCATCTTCCGCAGGAACGAGCCCTTGGGCCCGACCCGAGCCGGGAACGGCCGGGCGGCGGTGACCTCGGCCTGTGAAGATGGTGGAACTGCCATCGGACGCTCCTCTGGTCGGTCCGGCCGGGCATTCGGGTCCGTTGCCCGCGGGTCTACCCCGGTCGTATCGCGCCAAACCCTGCCCGCTGCGGGTGATGGACCGGGTGAGCGACACCCCTGCTCACGCAAGTTTCAGCGAAAACACCGATACTCGGCGCCCACTCGGCCATCGGTCGGCCGCCGCCGAGCTGCCGACCGTCGCACCATGATCGCTCGGGTCCGCCACCTCGGACCGCCGAGCCGGAACCGGTCGGCCGATACTCCGGAAGCCGGGCGAATGACGGCGGGCCGGTAGGTGCGCAAGTGAACCGGAGTGGCGAAGTGGCACCGCGGCGGCTCTTCTCCCCCTACCATCGGCGGCGAACCGATTCGATCTCCGGCCCGGCCGAGCGCGAGGGGAACATGGTGTCCGAGACCTCCGCTGCCGGTGATCCGGGAGAATTGCGGCGGTCCCTGGGGGTGACCGACGCCGTGGTGATCGGGCTCGGCGCCATGCTCGGGGCAGGGATTTTCGCGGCCCTGGCCCCGGCGGCGCGCGCCGCGGGTTCGGGATTGCTGCTCGGGCTGGCCGTGGCCGCGGTGGTTGCGTACTGCAATGCCACCTCTTCGGCCCGGTTGGCCGCACTTTATCCGGCGTCCGGCGGCACCTACGTGTACGGGCGGGAACGGCTCGGGGAGTTCTGGGGATATCTGGCGGGCTGGTGTTTCGTCGTCGGCAAAACCGCTTCGTGTGCGGCAATGGCGTTGACGGTCGGCGCCTACGCCTGGCCCGCATATGCCCATGCTGTTGCGGCCGGCACGGTGGTCGCGCTGACCGCGGTGAACTATCGCGGGGTCCGGAAATCGGCGTTGCTCACCCGGATGATCGTGGCGATCGTGCTGGCCGTGCTCGCCGCCGTGGTCGTCGCGGCGGGCTTCGGTGACGCCGCGATCGGGGCGCGCGACACCGGGACCGGGCTCAGTGCGAACGGGGTGTTGCAGGCGGCAGGCCTGCTTTTCTTCGCGTTCGCGGGATACGCGCGGATCGCCACGCTCGGTGAGGAAGTGCGCGACCCCGCCCGCACCATCCCCCGCGCGATACCGCTCGCTTTGGCGATCACCGTGGTCGTGTACGCGCTCGTCGCCATCGCGGCACTACGAACCCTGGGCCCGGACGGTTTGGCGGCGGCGGCAGCTCCGCTGTCGGATGTGGTGGATGCGGCGGGCGCCGGGTGGCTCGCGCCGGTGGTGCGCGTGGGCGCGGTCGTCGCCGCGCTGGGGTCGCTGCTGGCCTTGATTCTCGGGGTTTCCCGCACCGTGCTGGCGATGGCCCGGGACCGGCATCTGCCGTATGCCCTCGCGGCGGTGCATCCGCGTTTCGCGGTGCCGCATCGCGCCGAACTCGCCGTCGGGGCGGTGGTGGCGGTCGCCGCCGCGTCCGCCGATATCACTGCGGCGATCGGTTTCTCCTCGTTCGGAGTGCTGGTGTACTACGCGATCGCCAATGCTTGCGCCTGGACGCTGCGGCCGTCCGAAGGGCGGCCGGGACGGCTGATCCCGGTGGTCGGCGGGACGGGATGCCTGGTGCTGGCCTTCAGCCTGCCCGCGCAGTCGGTGGTGACCGGCGCGCTCGTCGTGGCGGCGGGTGCCCTGCTCTCGGCCGTCCGCCGGCGCCGGGGTTCGTCCGGTGGGCCTGCCGCGGATACGCAGCAGCGCTAGAACGTATCGACCAGCACGTTCAGCTCGCCCACGTGGGAGCAGAAGACTCGTCCGATCGGCAGCCGAGCGCGGGAACACAGCACCCGCCGAGCGAGCGCACCGGAGCACGAGCGGCACGGTGCGCCTACGTGACCTCTGCGCGACCTCGCACCGGGTGCACCGCGACCCTACCGAGATATCGGACGCGGAAATTGATAGTTCCTTGTCTGGTTTCCGTGCTCTCACCGGCGAACACTGGGTCCGTGCGCAACGACGTCCGTGGTTCAGCCGATTGGAGGAAACGTTATGCCAGCAAGAATCACCAAGATTTTCGCTGCGAGCGCCATTGCCCTGGCATTGGGCGTAATCGCCGCGCCCGCCGCGTCTGCCGCGACGACCGATATCCAAGAACCGGTGATCCCGGGTTTGGGATCCGTTGAAATCTGCTTTCCCCTGGGCAGCGCAGAAGTCTGCATCTGACACCCCGGAAAAGTTCCACCGAAATTCCCGCCACAAACCACATGTTGCATGCACGCCCTATGCGAATGAGCAGACCCGCACTCTGTGGTCTGCTCATTCGCATTCCGGCGTGGGCGTGCACCTACGGGGCATTGCCACCACCCGAAAGTAATAGCTAATATCAATCGGTCCGACCGGTCGGGATCTGCCAACTCGACAGAACGGAACCTCCATGAGGCCAGCAGCGCGTTTCCAGCACGTCGGCCCTCGACTTCTCGGCGCGATCGTCGGGGCCACCGCCCTCTTCTTCGCCGCCGCTCCCGCGGCCGCTCTTGCGGGAACCCTCAACTGGGTCCAGGCCGACAACGGACCGAACCCGCAGGTCGAACTGCACAGCTACTGTTCGGCTCCGGGGCAGGTCGGGCATCTGGCGGACGGCACCACCGTCTACTGTTCCCCCGTCTCGGGTAGCGACACCTTCGCGTGGTCGTACTACACCGAACCGATGCCGATGGATCCGAACAGCATCGACTACAACTGCGACAGCGCGAGCTGCACCTATCCCGACGGCTCCCAGGTCCCCATCGAACAGCGCTGCGGTATGCAGTGCGGCGAGCCGCCCACACCGGGTGACGTGCAGAACCACCTGAACAATTCCCGCCGCTGAGCCCGGTAGCGCGCACCGGCCGCACCATCGTCGACCGTACATGCCCGGCCGTGGGCGAACGACCACGGCCGGGCCGCCGCCTTCTGATACGGCCGACGCGGTGCGGGTTGTCGAAGTCGACGCGGCTGCTATCGTCGTGGAGTCATCGAGATACAGGAGACCGACCATGGTTGGTGAACTCGACATCTCCGGGGTCACCCGGCTCTGACGGCCACCGGTTGGGCGCATACGGGCGCCGCTGTCGTGGCCATGCCGTCGTTCATCGATCATTTTCCCGGCGCATATGCACGCCGGACGACATACGAGGTCTCCCCCATGGCTGATGCCTTCATCGTCTGTTCGAATCTGTCGTTCTCCTGGCCGGACGACACCCCCGTGTTCACCGATCTGTCCTTCACCGTGCCCGGCGGGCGTACCGGGCTCGTGGCCCCCAACGGTGCCGGTAAGAGCACACTGCTCCGCTTGATCACGGGCGATCTGCGCCCATCCGCCGGCAGCGTCACCGTCGACGGCGTGGTCGGCTATCTCCCGCAGACCCTGCCACTGACCGGCGATATGACCGTGGCCGAACTGCTGGGTATCGCCGCGATCCTGGCAGCGCTGGAAGCGATCGAAGCGGGCGATACCGCCGAAGAGCATTTCACCGCGATCGGTTCGGAATGGGATATCGAGGAACGCACCCACGCCCAGTTGGAGCGGCTGAGGCTCGGCGAGCTCGAGTTCGACCGCCGGCTGCACACCCTCAGCGGCGGGCAGGTGGTCTCGCTGGGCCTGGCGGCACAGTTGCTCCGGCGCCCCGACGTCCTACTGCTCGACGAACCCACCAACAATCTCGATCTGGAAGCCCGACACCGGCTCTACGACCTGCTCGGCGACTGGAACGGCTGCCTGCTGCTGGTGAGCCACGACCGGGCGCTGCTGGACCGCATGGACCGGATCGCCGAACTACACGCCGGCGAAATCAACTATCACGGTGGGAATTTCACCGATTACGAAGCGGCGGTGCAGGCCGCCCGCGAGGTGGCGGAGAAGAACATCCGCAATGCCGAGCAGGAGGTGAAACGCGAGAAACGGGAGTTGCAGCAGGCGCGCGAACGCGCCGCCCGCCGCGCGAGCAACGCGGCCCGTAACCTCGGCAACGCCGGCCTGCCTAAAATCTTCGCGGGCACCATGAAACGTAACGCGCAGGAATCCGCGGGCCGCGCCGATGGTACACACTCGGCCCGAGTCGATGCCGCACGAGCCCGGCTCGACCGCGCCGAGCAGACATTGCGTGACGACCGGAAGATCGCGTTGCAGCTACCCGGCACGAATGTGCCCGCCGGGCGCACGGTGTTCCTCGGTGAGAGGATCCGCTACCAGGTGGCCGACCGGCAGATTTTCGCCGATCCCGGTGTCGACCTGGCGATCCGGGGCCCGGAACGAATCGCACTGACCGGCCCGAACGGCGCCGGAAAATCCACTCTGCTGCGCATCCTGCACGGTGACCTGGCCGCCGAATCCGGTGAGATCACCCGCGCGGACGGCCGGGTGGCGTATCTGTCACAACGACTGGATCTCCTCGACCCCGAACGCACCGTGGCCGAGAATCTGGCCGATTCCGCCCCCGAGCTCCCTGCGGCCCAGCGGATGAATCTGCTGGCCCGCTTCCTGTTCCGGGGTTCCCGGGTGCATCTTCCGGTCGGCGCCCTCTCCGGCGGTGAACGGTTGCGGGCCACCCTGGCCTGCATCCTTTTCGCCGAGCCGGCACCGCAGTTGCTGTTACTCGACGAGCCGACGAACAACCTGGATCTCGTGAGCGTGGGACAGCTGGAAAACGCACTCGACGCCTACGAAGGAGCGTTCGTGGTGGTCAGCCACGATGAACGTTTCCTCGCCGAAATAGGTGTGCAGCGGTGGCTGCGGCTGTCCGAAGGGAGGCTGTCGGAGGTTTCGGCCCCGGTGATCGAGGGCTGAACGCCGGGGTTTCACGCCGGTCGGATCGGGCCGTGCCTGCGCGCGGCGGCAAATGCCCGCCGCTCACAGTGGAATACGTTCGAGACTGCCGGATTCCATGGCGACCCACACCGCACCGTCCGGGCCGACCGCCAGCCCGTGCGGTTCGGCGCCCGGCAACTCTGTCCCGGTGATATCACCCGTCGGGGTGATACGACCGAGCCGCGAGGTCGCCCATTCGGTGAACCACAGGGCGCCGTCCGGCCCGGCGATTATTGCGTGCGGCCGGGCGGCGCGATCGGGTAGCGGGAACTCGGTGATCTCGCCGTCGAGGCCGATTCGCCCGATCTGCCCGGCGCCGATCTCCACGAACCAGAGAGCACCGTCCGGGCCCGGCGTGATACCGACCGGCATGGCCTGCTCGGTGGGCAGGGGATGGACGGTTGTTGCGCCCGTGAGATCGGTGCGGCCGATCGCGTTGCCCTGGTTGAGGGTGTACCAGAGCGCGTCATCGGAGCCGGTGGTGATCATCGACGGCATTCCGGGAGCCGGGTGGTAGGTGACGGATCCGTCGGTGGCCAATCGGCCGATACGGTCGGCCTGTAGTGCGGTGAACCACAGGGCACCGTCCGGGCCGGTGGTGAGACCGTAGGGCGATTCGACCGGGAACCAGCCGAGGGCCCCCGCCTCGGTGATCCGGCCGATCCGGTTCCCACGGGATTCGCTGAACCACATGGCTTCGTCGGGGCCGGCCACGATCACCGTCGGCTGTCCATCGGGACTGTCCAGTGAGTAGGTCCGGATTTCGCCCTCCCGGTATCGGCCGATCGCGCCGGCCTCGGCCAAGGTGAACCACAGCGCGCCGTCCGGTCCCGGACTCACCCCGTACGGCGACCCGGCAATTCGAACCATATCCACTCCCGTTCTCACGCCCGGCCTCCCACCGGTCCACACGGCAGGCGCCTACGGCATTCGTGGTTTCCGCGCCGCGCACCGACGGCAAACCCCAAGCCTGCCACACGTGGATACCCCGGCGCGGTCCGTTATTCGCCGCGATCGGGCCTGCGCGCATGTTCCCCGCCACTGCGAAACCGAGACGGAACTCCACGCGGCAGCGCCGTGCCGACGGGAACGAGCAACAGCCAAGCTACAGTTGCGTAGCTACGCCGATGTAGCTACATTGGCCTTGCTTATTCGAGAAAGAGAGCAGCTGATGACCGAAGCCCTGCACATCACCGTCGACTGGTCCACTCCGACCATCACGTCACGAACCACGCTCACCACCCACCTGTGGACCGCACCGCCCTTGCAGCGCAGTTCACCGATCCACGACAAGGCCTTCGAGGCACTGCGCGCACTCCGCGCCGACCGGGCGCGGTTTCTCCCCTGGTGGTCTTCGCCGAAACTGTCCGTCCCCGAACTAGATCCGCCCACCGACGGCCGCACCTCCTGGGATTTCCGGCGCCTCGACGAATTCACCGATGATTTCCTGGCGGCGGCCGAGGGCCGGCCCGTCGTCGCGAACTTCGCCACGATCCCCGCCTGGATGTTCGAGGATGCGGAGCCCGATGCCTACCAGGACGACCCCGCGGCAATCCACTGGGATTACGAACACGGCAAGAAGTTCCGCGATCCGGAATTCACCGAAGTCGCCGAACATTTCGAACGGATCGGCCGCTGGTACATCGACGGCGGATTCACCGACCAGTTCGGTGTGCGCCACGAATCCGGCCGCGCCGACAGGTTCGCGTACTGGGAGGTGCTGTGCGAACCCGATGTGGGACACGAACTCTCCCCCGAGGCCTACACCAGGTTCTACGATGCGGTAGTCGAGCGGTTGCGCGTCCTGGACCCGGAGATGAAATTCGTCGGGCTCTCACTGAGTCCCATCAATTTCGATCCGGAATACTTCTGGCATTTCCTGGACCCGGCCAACCACAAGGACGGCATCCCGCTCGATGCGTTCTCCTACCATTTCTACGCGACTCCGCAGATCCTCGATCCGGTCGATCTCGCCGGAAACGCTTCTTTCGAGGAATGGCCCGGTGTGTTCTTCGCACAGGCGGACGGGTTCCTCCACCAGGTGCAGTTGATCGAATCCATCAAACGCCGGCTCTCCCCGGGCACCGAAACACATATCAACGAAATCGGCACTTTCGCGCCGGATGTCGTCAACCCCGACCCCGAAGCGCCCGAAGGTTATTGGGCGCTGAGCGGGGCGCTCGTCAGCTACCTGTGGTCGCGGCTGACCGAACTCGGTATCGATCTCGTCGGGGTGGCCGAGTTCATCGACTACCCCGGGATGATCTACGGCGCCTCGCTGCTCGACTGGAACACCGGCGAACCCAATGCCCGCTACCAGGCATTGAAACTTCTGCTCGACAATTTCGGCCCCGGCGACACCCTGCACCGGGCCGGCGCACAACCGTCGCTGGAGTCACCGGAAACCCGCGTGCACAGCCAAGGTTTCGTCTCCCCGGACGGAGTGCGCAAAGTCCTGCTGGTGAACAAATACCCGGAGCCGGCACGGGTCCGGTTCGCCGATCCGGTCCGCACGATCAGCACGGTCGACACCACCACCGGCGACGGGCCGGCCGTCACCCGCCCGGTCCGGGACGGCGAGGTGGAGCTCGGTCCATTCGCCACCGCGGTGGCCACCATCGATTCCGCCGCCGACTAACCTGCACGAAAGAGATCCCGCCCGATTACCGGAAAGACAGGAAGCATGCCCGGCACCCGTGCCCGCCGCAGCGACGCCGAAGTGGTCGCGGCCGTTCGCGCCGCGGTGGTCGAAGAACTCGCCGAGGTGGGGCTGGGCAGGCTCACGATGGACGGTATCGGGCAGCGCGCCGGTATCGCGAAGACCTCGCTGTACCGGCGCTGGGATTCCCCGCAGGCCATCCTGCTGGATGCCCTACAGGCCGGTTTCCCGCAGGAACAACCTACCCCGGCGCCGACCGATGATCTGCGCAGCGACCTCATCGAGGCGCTGCGGCTCATGATCGCCTGGCTCACGACGCCCGTCGCGCGGGCCACCGGCGCGATCCTGGCCGAACGAGCCCGCTATCCGGAGCTGGCGGAGGCCGTCTACACACAGGTTTTCGAACCGAAGGGCGGCCGGTTCACCGGGACGGTGCTGCGCCACTATGCCGCGGCCGGGCGGATCGACCCGGACCGCCTCACTCCTGTCGTCCTCGATATCGGTGAGGCGCTGGTCCTGAAATACACCCTCGATTCGGGTGAACTGCCCGACGAGCAGACCCTGGCCGATATCGTCGACCAGGCCGTTCTGCCCGCGGCCGACCGGCCGCACTGATCCACCGGGTCGCGGATGGCCGGTTTCCGGCCATCCGCAAGCGCGGTGGTCCGGACTCAGGCAGTCGACAGCTGCGCCTGCCACATCCAGTGCAGCTGTTCCAGCCGGGCCGCGATCGCGATGAAGAGATCCTGCGTCACCGGGTCGGCCTTTTCTGTGGTGTCGATACGCTCGCGGAACCGGCGGATCACGGTGCTGAGGTTGTCGACGATCGCATTGATGACCGCGGTGTCCTGCTGCCAGCCGTCGGGGAATTGCAGCCCGGCCGCTTCCTTGGCCACGGTGGCCGCGCGCCCGTCAGGACTCACACCGATGGCGGTAGCCCTTTCGGCGGTCGAATCGGTGAACTCCCGGGCCGCGCTGACCAGCTCGTCGAGGGCCAGGTGCACGGAGCGGAAGTGGGTGCCGAGCACATTCCAGTGGGCCTGCTTGGCGATCAGAGACAGATCGATCAGGTCTACGACGCTCGCGCGCAGCGCGTCGCCGGTGATGCGCTGCTGTTCCGGGTCGAGTGTGCTCTTGATCGGGACGTTCATCCTCGGATGCCCTTTCTCTCGTTGCGCTCGATGCGCCGGACAAGGGGGCGACTACCCGGCCGCGCGGCCCTCAATCATCGATATCGGTATTGCCGAGACCACTGCCCGCCGGCCCGGCGGACTCCGGTACCGGCGGGCGATCCACGTTTCGCCGGCACGGGCCCGGGTAGGTCGCAACCACGCACTCGGAAAGGAGCAGGTATGGGCCGGAAGCACAATCTGACCGGACAGCGGGTCGCGGTACTCGCGGCGGACGGGGTGGAGCAGGTCGAACTCGTCGCGCCACGGTCTGCCGTGGCAGATGCCGGGGCCAGTACCGCCCTGCTGTCACTGGAGCCGGGCGAGATCCAAGCCATGAACCACGACGTGGAGAAGGGCGATACCTTCCCGGTGGACCGGGTGGTCGGCGAATGCAGCCCGGACGAATTCGACGCCCTGCTCCTTCCTGGCGGCACCACCAATCCCGACAAACTGCGCCAGGATCCGGACGCCGTCCGCTTCGTCCGCGATTTCTTCGCCACCGGTAAACCGGTCGGGGTGATCTGTCACGGACCGTGGACGCTGGTGGAGGCAGATGTGGTGCGTGGCCGCACCCTCACCTCCTACCCCAGCGTGCGCACCGATATCCGCAATGCGGGCGGGAATGTGGTGGACGCGGAAGTGGTCACCGACCACGGTCTGGTGTCCAGCCGTAACCCGGACGATCTGCCCGCTTTCTGCGCGAAGATCGTCGAAGAATTCGCCGAGGGCAAGCATCCCGTGCATCCGGAAGGCGCGACCGCGCCTCGTTGACCGGCGCCGGTTCGGATCGGTATCGCCGATCCGGCACCTCGGACAGCCGGGCGTACCGAATATGCTCTCGGGCAATACGTTCGGCTTATCGTGCCGGTTGCCATCCGGTGTATGCCTCGGCCAGGTAGGCCGCGCCGTGCCGGGAACCGGTGACCAGCGAGAGTTCGCCGCGCTGCCGCTCGATATCGAAGTCGGAGGCGCCGTCGACGGAATGCAGCATGGTGGTCATCCAGTACGAGAAGTGCTGAGCTTTCCAGACCCGGTCCAGCGCCCGCTCGGTGTAGCTGTCCAGCGCCCGGTCCCCGGCACCGGCGAGGAAATCGGTGATCGATTCGTGCAGGACTTTCACATCCGCGAGGGCCAAGTTCAATCCCTTGGCACCGGTGGGCGGCACGGTGTGGGCGGCATCGCCGGCCAGCAGCAGCCGGCCGTGCCGCATCGGGGCGGTGACGAAGGACCGGAACGGCAGCACCATCTTGCCGGTGATCGGGCCTTCCCGGATTTCGAAACCGTTCCCGTTCACCCGGCGGCGCATCTCCGCCCAGACCCGGTCGTCGTCCCATTCCTCGGGTCGTTCGCCGGGCGCGCACTGGAAATACATCCGCTGCACGGTGGGGGTGCGCTGGCTGACCAGCGCGAAACCGTGATCGGAGTGGGCGTAGATCAATTCCGGATGCGAGGGCGGCGCCTCGGCGAGGAAACCGAACCAGGCGAAGGGGTATTCGCGGAACCATTCGCGGCGGGCGCCTTCGGGGAAGGTTTTCCGGCAGACCGAACGCGACCCGTCGGCGCCGACCACCAGGTCCGCCTCGATCCGGGCCGGCCGCCCGTCCATCTCGGTGAAGGTCACCACGGGCCGCTCCCCCGAGATGTCCACCGCGGTATCGGCCACGCCGTAGCGCACATCACCCTGATCGGCTTCCCGGCGGGCGGCCAGATCGACGAATACATCGTTCTGCGGATACAGCCACACCGATTCGCCGACCAGTTCCTGGAAGTCGATGCGATGGTTGTCGCCGCCGAACCGGAACACCACGCCGTCGTGCCTGTCGCCCTCGGTGATCACCCGATCGGAGACACCGGTGTCCACCAGCGTGCGCACCGATCCCGCTTCGAGAATGCCCGCGCGGATCGTGGTGGCGATCTCTTCCCGGCCGCGGATATCGACGACCACCGAGTCGATCCCGGAGCGGTGCAACAGATGCGACAGCAGCAGCCCGGCCGGCCCCGCGCCGACTACGGCTACCTGGGTGCGGGTGGATTTCATACGGCGTACTCCTTCGACTTGCCGGAACCGGACGCCGCGGCTCGACCGGTGTGGTGGACGGCCAGGGCGGGCACCGTCGCCAGCGCGAGCAGCCCGAGCGCGGCGACCAGGGCGAAGAGGTAGAAACCCCACGGATGCGCGGAACCGGCGACGATGAGCGCTCCGGTGATACTCGGCCCGAAGATGGCGCCGAGCCGGCCCACAGCGGCCGTGAGTCCGAGCGCGGTGGCCCGCACCTCGGCCGGGTAGGCCTGGGTGACGTAGGCGTAGACGAGCACCTGAGCGGAGAACACGAAGATCCCGGTGACCAGAACCAGCGCATTGAGCAGCACGGTGCTGGACACCTTGATGCTGAGTACCGCGAGCAGGACGGCGGCGGCGCCGAACCAGACCAGGATCGTCGGTTTGGTCCCGCGACGGTCGGCGAGCACACCGGCCACGACGAGCCCGATGATCGCACCGATATTCAGCACCAGCAGCAGTGTCAGCGAGGTGGACATGTTGTATCCGGCGTCGCGCATGAGCTTCGGCAGCCACGTGTTCAGGCCGTAGACCAGCAGCAACCCCATGAACGAGCCGACCCAGACGCCGAGCGTGATGCGCAGGTATTTCGGTTGCAGCACAACGGTGGGCGCGACCCGTTCGGTCTTGCCCTGCGCGGCCAGGTACGCATCGGATTCGGGCAGCTTGAACCACATCAACGGCAACAGCAACAGCCCGGCCGCACCGCCGGCGTAGAACAGGATCTCCCAGCTGGGGATGAGCCAGAGCGCGGCCACCGAGGCCAGCACCGCACCGAAGTGGTAGCCGGTCATGGTGAAAGTGCTGGCGAATGCCCGGCGGGAGGCGGGCATATGTTCGGCCATGAAGGTGAGCGCGGTGGGCATACACGCGCCGAGCCCGAGCCCGGCCAGCAGCCGGAAGGCGCCGAACACCCCGATCGACCCTGCCCACGGCACGGCGATCGTGAATACCGAGAACAGCAGGATCGAGCCCAGCAGCACACTGCGGCGGCCGTAGCGGTCGGCCAGCGGCCCGACCCCGGCGGCACCGATGGCCACGCCGACCAGGGAGAGGGTCGCGGCGAAGGTGGCGCTCGCGGCGGTGAAGCCGATGTGGTTCTCGTCGATGAGGGTCGGGATGACCGCGCCGAGGACGACCAGGTCGTACCCGTCGAGCAGCACGGTGAGCCAGCAGAGCGCGGCCGGCCACGACAGTAATTTGTTCATGAGTGGGAATTCATTTCTGATCTTCGGGTCAGCGTCGACCCGGGCTGTGATGGCACTCACGCTAGGCTGGCATTCTCCAGAAATCCAATAGATGTTTTTCTATTCGCGAATAGAGGAGATCTATGTCCGATTTCGACCTGAACCTGGTGCGCACCTTCGTCCTGCTGTACGAGACCCGCAGCGTGACCGCCGCCGCCGATCTACTCGGCGTCACCCAGCCCACCGTCAGTTACGGTCTCGGCAAACTTCGCCGACGCCTCGACGACGAACTCTTCGTCCGCGGTCCCGGCGGCCTGGCCCCCACCTCGGAGGCCGAGCGACTGTACCCGCCGCTGCGCCGGGCGCTCGCCGATGTCACCGAAACACTGGGCACCACCGCGGAATTCGATCCCGGCCGGCCCACCCGATTCACCCTCGGACTCTCCGACCTGGGCGAGGTGACAGTACTGCCGCTCGTCCTGGCCGAACTCGCGGCACAGGCCCCGCAGGCCCGGCTGCGGGTGGCGGCGTTCGACCTGGAAACGGCCACCGACCGGCTGACCCGCGGTGAAATGGATGCGATCGTGGCCAGCCCGGTCCTGGATTCACCGCGGCTGCGCCGGACCGTGCTGTTCACCGAGGGCTACGCCGGGATGGTCGCCGCCGACCATCCCCGGCTGGAATCCGCGACCCCCACCCAGGCCGCACTCGAACAGGAACGCCACGTCGTGGTCGACGGCGCGACCGGGCATACCGGCCCGCGCAAAGCACTGGTCGAGCATCGGCTGGAGAACCGGATCGCGGTGCGGGTCACCCGGTTCGCGACCCTCCCCTACGTAGTGCAGGACAGCGAACTGGTCGCGATCGTGCCCGAACGGGTCGCCCGGACGCTGGCCCGCACACACCCGGTGCGAATCTTCGCCCTGCCGTGGCCGATCGAACCGGTCGAGGTGGCCGCCTACACACGTCACGCGCCGGGCCGCGGCGGGCCACAACAGTGGTTTCTGGAGGTCATCCGGACGGCGATGACGCGTATGCCGGCACTGTGAGCGCGCCCTCAGCCCACTCGCGCCGACAGTTGCGCGGCGACCTCGATATCCGCACCGGTGGCCGCCCGCACCTCGGCAACGGTGACGCCCGGCGCGGTTTCCACCAGTACCAGCCCGTTCTCGGTCACGTCGAGGACGGCGATATCGGTAATGATCCGGTTCACGCAACCCAGCCCCGTGAGCGGCAGCGCGCATTCTTCGACGATCTTCGGCTCACCCGAACGTGAGACGTGTTCCATCATCACGATCACCCGGCGCGCACCGTGCACCAGATCCATCGCCCCGCCCATCCCCTTGACCATCTTGCCGGGAATCATCCAGTTGGCGAGGTCACCGCGGGCGCTGACCTGCATCGCGCCGAGAACGGCCACATCGACCTGTCCGCCGCGGATCATGCCGAACGACGCCGCCGAATCGAAGAAGGAGGCACCGGGCAGCACGGTGATGGTTTCCTTGCCCGCATTGATCAGTTCGGGATCGAGTTCGTCCTCGGTCGGGTACGGCCCGACACCGAGGACACCGTTCTCCGAATGCAGGACGACGGTGATGTCGTCGGGCAGATAGTTGGGCACCAGGGTCGGCATGCCGATACCGAGGTTGACGTATTGGCCGTCGGCGAGTTCCGCGGCGACGCGGGCCGCCATCTGTTCGCGGGTCAGTTTCATGCGCGCACCGTCCTGTTCTCGATTCCTACGTCGACCTTGCCGACCTGGACGACCCGCTGGACCTGGATGCCGGGGGTGTGCACCTGGTCGGGGTCGAGTTCGCCGGGTTCCACCAGATGTTCGACCTGGGCGATGGTGATCCGGCCCGCCGCGGCGGCGGGCGGATTGAAGTTGCGGGCGCTGGCGCGATAGACGAGGTTGCCGTACCGGTCGCCTTTCCAGGCGTGAACCAGGGCGTAATCGGTGACGATCCCGCGTTCCAGCACATAGGTGACCCCGTCGAATTCGCGGGTTTCCTTCGGTGGACTGGCCACCGCGACCCCGCCCGCCCCGTCGTAGCGCAGCGGCAGCCCGCCCTCGGCGACCTGGGTGCCCACACCTGCCGGGGTGAAGAACGCCGGGATTCCGGCGCCACCGGCGCGCATCCGTTCGGCGAGGGTGCCCTGCGGGGTCAGCTCCACTTCCAGCTCACCGGATAGGTACTGGCGTGCGAACTCCTCGTTGGCACCGACGTAGGAGCTGATCGTGCGGCGGATCCGGTGGGCGGCCAGCAGTACACCGAGGCCGAACCCGTTGGTTCCGCAGTTGTTGCTGACGACCTCCAGGTCCGTGGCGCCTTGTTCGAGCAGCGCGTTGATCAGCGCTTCGGGGATGCCGACCAGCCCGAATCCGCCGACGGCCAGTGATGAACCGTCGGGGATATCGGCGACCGCTTCGGCGGCTGAGGCAAAGACTTTGTCCATCACGCGCTCCACAGTAACCGCATCTGTACGTATTGTGAACTCATGTGCGTATAGTGAACGCATTGAACAGTGATTGCCTCGGCCGACGCCGCGTCCTATGCTGTTCGCAATCCGTAGCAGTGTCCACATCCCGAACGCGAGGTCGCGCGCATGCTCCAACTGCCACCGCGGTACCGCGGTATCGACAAGAACGAGGAAGCTCCGCTCGACTTCGCCGAATACCGCTCCACCACCCTCCGCCACCCGAAACAACCGCTGATCCTGCTCCCGCAACGACTCGGCGAGCTCACCGGCCCGGTGCTCGGCGAAGGCCGGGTCACCGAGGCCGACGCCGATCTCACCCTGGCCCGCGGCGGGGAAGCACAGGGGCAGCGGATCATCGTCCACGGCCGCGTCCTCGACAGCGACCACAAACCCGTACCCGACACGCTCGTCGAGGTCTGGCAAGCCAATGCCGGCGGCCGCTACCGCCACCAGGGCGATCAGTGGCCCGCACCGCTGGACCCGCATTTCGACGGTGTCGGCCGAGTCCTCACCGACAGCGACGGCCACTACTCGTTCACCACGATCAAGCCCGGCGCCTACCCCTGGGGCAATCACCACAATGCCTGGCGGCCCGCGCATATCCATTTCTCGCTGTTCGGGCGTGCCTTCCCCCAGCGCCTGGTCACCCAGATGTACTTTCCGGACGACCCGATGTTCTTCCAGGACCCGATCTACAATTCGGTTCCCGACGGCGCCCGCCAGCGCATGGTCAGCGTGTTCGACTACAACGCCACCAAAGACAATTGGGCCCTGGGCTTCCGGTTCGACATCGTATTGCGCGGTCGCGACGCGACCCCCTTCGAAGAGGAGGACGATCACGATGAGTGATACCGAATTCGCGCCCCGCTACCCCGTGATCCCCGGTGATTTCACCACGGTCGAATTCGGCCCGACCCCGTCGCAGACCGTGGGCCCCTACCTCCATATCGGACTTCCCTGGCCCGATGGATCCGATGTGGTCGCACCGGGAACCGAGGGAGCGATAACCGTCACGGTGACAGTTATCGACGGGGGCCGCAACACCGTCCCCGACGGCCTGATCGAAATCTGGCAGGCCAACCGCGACGGCGTATTCGAGCATCCGGACGATCCGCGCCCGCAGACCGATCCGGCATTCCGTGGCTTCGGGCGGTGCCCGCTCGACGCCACCGGAACCGCTCGGTTCACCACCGTCAAACCCGGTGCGATCACCGTCGGCGACGGGTCCGATCAGGCACCGCACCTGAATGTCTCGGTCTTCGCCCGCGGCATGCTCGACCGATCGATCACCCGCCTCTACTTCCCCGACGAGCAGGCCGCCAACGCTACCGATCCGGTATTATCCGCGCTTCCGGAGAACCAGCGGCACAAGCTGATTGCCGCCACCACCGAGGAGGGCTATCACCTCGATATCGTGCTGCAGGACGCCGACCCGGACGGCGCCGAGACGCCGTTCTTCTACCTGTAGGAGTACGCGTGCCGCGTGGAGAGCTGTTCGACCCGCTGTTCGGTGCCGCCGAGCTCGGCGCGGCACTATCGGACCGCGCCTGGATCGCCGCCCTGATCGAGGTGGAATGTGCACTCGCCCGCGCCCAGGCGGTGATCGGCGTGCTCGATGAGGGGCACGCCGCAACCATCGCCGCAGCCGGGCCGGAGCTGGCCGCCACACTCGATCCGGCGGAACTCGGCGCGGCCGCGGTGGCCGGCGGTAACCCGGTGATCCCGCTGGTACGCAGATTGCGGGAAGTCTGCGCACCGGCCGGGGTTCCCGGATCCGCCGTCCACAAAGGCGCAACGAGCCAGGACATTCTCGACAACGCACTGATATTGCTGACCCAGCGCGCCGGGACACTGATCGTCGACGACCTCCGCTTTGCCGCCGACGCCGCCGCCGGGCTGGCCCGCGACCACCGCGACACCCCCATGGCCGCCCGCACCCTCGGCCAGCAGGCCCTGCCCACCACTTTCGGTGCGCTGGCAGCCGGTTGGTGCAAAGCCCTGGACCGGGCCGCCGGAGCGGTCACCGCCGCACTCGCCGATCTGCCGGTCCAGTTCGGCGGGGCCGCAGGCACACTCGCCGCCCTGTACCCGAACGGCCTGGCCGTCGCCGATGTCCTGGCCGCGGAACTCGGGCTGGCGGCGCAGGGTATTCCGTGGCATACCGACCGCACCCCGATCGCCGAACTCGCCACCGCACTCGGTGTGGCCGCGGGCGCGGTCGCCAAGATCGCCACGGATATCGTGGCGCTGTCCGCCACCGAGATCGGTGAGGTCAGCGAGGACTCCCCCGGCGGGTCCTCCGCGATGCCACACAAACGCAACCCGGTCGCCGCCATCACCGCCCGCGCAGCCGCCCGCCGCGTCCCCGGCCTGGTCGCGGACGCACTCGGCGCGATGGACCACGAACTTCAGCGCGCCGCCGGCGCCTGGCATGCCGAATGGGAAACCGTCACCGATCTGCTCCGGCTGACCGGTGGTGGCGCTCACCGGCTGGCGCAGAGCCTGACCGGTCTGCACGTCCACCCGGAGGCCATGGCCCGTAATCTCGCGGTCACCGGCGGCCTGCTGCTCGCCGAGCGGGTCACCGCGGCGCTCTCCGAGCACACCGATCGCGCCCGCGATATCGTCACCGCGGCAGCGACCGCGAACCCGCCCGCCCTGGATTCCGACCCCACGATCATCGAATACCTTGGGGCGCAACGGGTTCGTGAACTTCTGGATCCTTCCGGCTACCTGGGACACGCGGCCGATCTGGTGACACGGGTGCTCACCGAACGCGACGGCACCCGTGCGGAACCCCGGTGACACCGGTGCGCACCGAACGCAACGCCCGTCGGCGAAACCCGCGCCGCCCCTGGACCCGCGGCACAGTGGGGCGGCCGCTACAGAAGGCGACGGTCCGCACACGGAACCCGGCGAGCTATCCGGACCAGTTCGTACCTGCAGCATCGAGTGCCTGCACCGATACCGAACGGGGGCCGGGCCGGGCTGCGAACCGCAGGGTCGACCCCACACGACCGATCGGACGAACCAGCGCACCCGCTGCCCCGCTCCGCGCTCCGGAAGCCGGGCCGGCCGCCTATTGCGCGAACATCGCACGACCGCATACCCAGATTCTCACCCTGGCGAGATCACCGTCACCGGCGAACGGCAGACAGGACTCCAGCCTCCTGCTCCACGTGCTCTGCATCCCCGGTTGCCACCGGTGTGCCGGCAGTTGTGCCGGAACAACTTCGGTGCCACACCCACGAGGCCCGGCCCCCGGCCTACAGCCGGGCCCCGCGCCTTGCGCGGCGGCGGAAAATCCCGCGAAGCGGCCGAGAACACTTGATGCAAAACACTTTTCGCAACCCGAACGGAGCAACTGAAATGGGCGCACACGCAGCGGATTCGATCTCGGCCGTCGAGCTCTCCTACCGAGCCACCGGACCCGAGACCGCGGCGTCGACCGTCGTATTCCTCGGCTCGCTCGGCTCGAATCGGTCGATGTGGGATCCACAGGTGGCCGCACTCTCCGCCGACCACGAGGTTCTCGCCGTCGACCTCCGTGGCCACGGCGAATCCCCTACCGGTGCAGGCGATTACACCATCGCAGACCTGTCTGCCGACGTCCTCGCGCTGCTGGACGGCCGGGGCCGCGACCGTGTCCACCTGGTCGGGCTTTCCCTGGGCGGCGCGGTCGCCCAATGGATCGCGGCCCATCATCCGGCCCGGGTCCGGACACTCACGCTGCTGTGCACCGCCGCGAAATTCGGCACCCCGCAGAGCTGGCTCGACCGGGCCGCCGCGGTACGTGCCGACGGCACAGCGTCCATTGCCGAAGCCGTGGTCGGCCGGTGGTTCACCGCCGGACTCGCCGACCGCGACCCCGAACTGATCGCTCACAGCCGCAGCATGGTCGAGACGACCGCCGACGAGGGGTACGCCGCCTGCTGCGTCGCGCTGGCCCATTTCGACAGCCGCGCCGACCTCGCCCGGATCACCGCCCCCACCCTGGTGATCGCCGGCGCCCAGGACCCGGCCACCACACCCGGCGATATGCGTATCCTCGCCGACGGCATCGCGAACTCCACCCTGCACATCCTGGAACCGGCCGCCCATCTGGCCAGTGTCGAACAGGCCGGACCGGTGACCTCGCTCATCACTGCGCACATCGGCGGCCACCACGAACGCAATCACGCCTTCGACCAGGGGATGGGGGTGCGCCGGGCGGTATTGGGCGACGCCCACGTCGACCGTGCCGTCGCCGGCACCACCGAATTCACCGCCCCCTTCCAGGATTTCATCACCCGCACCGCCTGGGGCGATATCTGGAGCCGTCCCGGCCTGGACCACCACACCCGGCGCCTGCTGACCCTCGCGATCCTCACCGCCATCGGCAACACCCACGAACTGGATATGCACATCCGCGCGGCGCTGCGGGCCGGGCTCGATCCGGACGAACTCGCCGAGGTCTTCCTGCACACCGCCGTCTACGCGGGCGTGCCGAACAGTAACCTCGCCTTCGGACTCGGTAAGGCGGCGCTCGCCGAGGGCCTGCTCACCGAGGGCACCGGGCCCGAGCCGGCCGGGTCCGCGAGCGCAGAGGAAACACCACGATCATGACCGAACCCTCCCCGGATTACGTGCAGTCGCTGGGCCGCGGCCTGGCCGTGATCCGTTCCTTCGATGCCGGCCATCCGCGGCGCACCCTCAGCGAGGTCGCCAGGGCCACCGACCTCACCCGCGCGACCGCCCGCCGTTTCCTGCTGACCCTGGTGGAACTCGGCTATGTGCGCACCGACGGCTCCCAGTTCTGGCTCACCCCGCGCGTGCTGGAACTCGGCTACAGCTACTTGTCCAGCCTGAGCCTGCCCGAGGTCGCGGGCCCGCATCTGGAATCACTGGCGAATCAGGTGCACGAATCGACCTCGGTATCCATCCTCGACGGCGAAGACATCGTCTACGTCGCCCGCGTACCCGTCAGCCGGATCATGACCGTATCGATCACCATCGGCACCCGCTTCCCGGCCTTCAGCACCTCGATGGGCCGGGTCCTGCTGGCAGGCATGCCGGAGCAGGCGTTCGAGGAATACCTGGCGAAGGTCACCTTCACCCCGCTCACCGACCGCACCGTTCTCAGTGCCGACCAACTCCGCGAGCAAGTAGGTAAGACCCGGGAGGCCGGTTACTGCCTGGTCGACCAGGAACTCGAACAGGGCCTGCGGTCGATGGCCGCCCCGATCCGCGACCACACCGGTGCGGTCTGCGCCGCCGTGAACATCTCCACCCACGCAGCCCGCTACACCGCCGACAGCGTGCGCACCGACCTGTTGCCGCCGCTGCTGTCCACCGCCTCGGCCATCAGCGCCGACCTCGCCCGCGTCCAGAACCACGCCTGAAAACTCCCGCGAAGGAATCCCATGATCGACGCTGTCATCTGCGAACCGCTGCGCACCCCGGTCGGCCGATTCGGTGGAGTGTTCAAAGATCTCGCGCCGGAAACTCTGGCCGCGACCTTGATCACCGAATTGCTCGACCGCACCGGCCTGCCCGCCGACCAGATCGACGATGTCATCCTGGGCCAGGCCTCCCCCAACGGTGACGCGCCGGCGCTCGGCCGAGTCGCTGCCCTCGACGCCGGTCTCGGCGTGGACGTCCCCGGCTTGCAGGTGGACCGCCGCTGCGGCTCCGGACTACAGGCCGTGCTCCAGGCATGTATGCAGGTGACCACCGGTGGTAGCGATCTGATCCTGGCCGGTGGCGCCGAATCCATGAGCCGGGCCGAGTTCTACGCCACCGGTATGCGCTGGGGGGTGAAGGGCGAGAGTATCTCCCTCGACGACCGGCTGGCCCGCGCCCGCGTCACCGCCGGCGGTAAGAATTTCCCGGTCCCCGGCGGCATGATCGAAACCGCCGAGAACCTGCGCGCCGAATTCGCGATCAGCCGCGCCGATCAGGACGCTCTCGCAGTGCAGTCGCATCAGCGCGCGGTCGCCGCCCAGCAGTCCGGCCGCTTCGCCGCGGAGATCGTCGGAGTCCCTGTTCCACAACGGAAATCGGATCCGATGCTCGTCGCCGCCGACGAACATCCCCGCGCCGATACCACCGTCGAAGCCCTCGCGAAGCTCCGCCCGATCCGCGGCAAGGCCGATCCGGACGCCACCGTCACTGCCGGAAACGCCAGCGGACAGAACGACGGCGCCGCCCTCTGCATCGTCACCACTCCGGAGAAAGCCCGCGCACTCGGCCTGCGCCCATTGGCCCGCCTCGCCTCCTGGGCGGTCGCCGGGGTCGCGCCCCGCACCATGGGCATCGGCCCGGTCCCCGCCACCGAAAAAGCCCTCGCCCGACTGGGTTTGACGCTCGACGATATGTCGGTCATCGAACTCAACGAAGCCTTCGCCGCCCAGGCCCTCGCCGTCCTGCGCACCTGGAAGGTCGAACCCGACGACGAACGCCTCAACCCGAACGGTTCCGGTATCTCGCTCGGCCACCCGGTCGGCGCCACCGGTGCCCGTATCCTCGCCACCCTGCTCCGCGAACTCGACCGCCGCGAGGGCCGCTACGGCCTGGAAACCATGTGCATCGGCGGCGGTCAGGGGTTGGCGGCGGTTTTCGAACGCCTGACCTGACCCGCACGCACGGTCACCGCAGCCACGGCCCGGTGATCGCGGCACCGGTCTCATCGCCTCGGCAAGTACCCGCTCACCCGTGTTTTCGACGTGGTGAGCGGGTATTTCCAGCTTTGTCAGGGAAGTACCTGCGGCACCACGCCCGGGTTCACGACGCCGACCAGCGCACCGATGAGGCCGCCGAGAATCGGGCCGCCCGACCCGGTGGCCGAACCGACCGCCGAGCCGATTCCGGCGCCCAGCGCCGCACCGTTCAGCACGGGATCGGGGTACTGTGCGCCCGGGTCGGTGGTGTCCTGCGGGGCCTCCAGCGGAATGCCGGCAATGGGGACGGCGGCTTGCGGGTGCGCCGCCGGATCGGCGGCGGCCGACGCACTACCCGCAACAGCAGCACTGGCGATGAGTGGCAGCGCGGAAGCGACGACGGCCTTGACGAAATAATTCGAGAGCATTGCTCGCCTTTCGAACGAGTTGAGAAACAGCCGCAGACTAACCCCGGTAACCGGAGTCCCCATGCTTGGGAGTGACAGATGACCCTGCTCCAGATAGCGTGCGGCACACCACGGACCCGGCGCCGGTGCTGATGATGGGCGAATCCTGGGGCCGGACGGTTGGGGCCACCATCATGAGCCGTGGTGCCGGTTTCGCCTACAGCGCCATGACCGCGCTGCCGCACTCCTCCACCGGGTGGACGCCCGCACGGGATTGAAGCCGGACGATTTCACCGTGTTCTCCGATTGGCTCGCGAACCTGCGATCGTGACCTGGAGGCACCCGGCACGCCGTGGCAGCACCCTGGAACAGCAGCACACCGCGATGCCGAGCTGCGATAGCCCAGAGATCGAGGGCGGGACAGGCCGACCGGCAGCAGTGCACTTCGCCGGGGACAGCAGCCGCCTACGGCACCTGTATCCACGCGGGAGACGTTCATCCACTGCCGCGGTCAGGGCGGGGAACAGCGTACGCACCGCGCGGAACAACGCCGCTGGCTGTTACCAGATCCGCGAGCGCGGTCAGCGTATGCCACGTCCGTTCACGCCGTACCTCTTCGAGCGTGAGGTGTGGGACCACAATGACCTCGGTCCCGTGCTCCAGCACATGCTGTACCGCGATGAGTACCCCGAGCCGCGGTCCTGTGTCGGTGACCACGGTGTACACGATCTCGAGGGTATTCGCCCGGACGATCCGTTCCAGTTCGGTGCCGTTGTAGTCGGACCGGCGCAGCACAATCGCCCGTCGGCCGGCGGGTCGCCCCTCGGTCACGGCCGTGCCTTCGCCGTGTACTCGAGCGCCGCTTCGTAGCGCGGACAGCGATGGGCGGCGTGCACGGCCATCACCTGGTGTGCGTGCGCATACCCGCCGAGCGGCGCCTCTTTTCCGCAATGCGGTGTGGGATAGTCGAGCGCTCGAAGGCGGTCTGCGATCTGCCGCAGAATCTTCGGATCATCGGTGACCCAGGGCTTCCCGGAGTGCAACAGCCGCAACGTCGCGGCCATGGCCCGGCTCCCCGGGGCTCTGAACGGCAGGGCGGGTATCTCTGTCATCGGAGTACTCGGCTTTCGGCAATGGAATGGTGTGCTGGAGCGGGCCGCTACATCGAGTGCCGTCATCTCGGCTCCGGGGCCGAGCGATACGGACGGCAGGCCCGGCAGCCGGAGCAGTACATCGCCGTTTCCGCGTGACTCCTGGTTTTTCGCGGTAAGGTCTCGGATCAGTCGCACCTGGGATGGGGATCTTCTGGGCGGCTTGTTGATCCGAGGTTCCCGGCTGTCGGGTAAACCCAGCACATCACTGGACAACAAGCTCGCACAAGCGCGATCTGCATTTGCACAGAAGCTATTCCGAAAGGCCAGAGCGGTTGTCACAGGCGTGCCGAAGCTCTTGCCGAGTGCAAACGACCATCACACCGGATGCAAAGCGAGGAAACCCTTGCCCGAAGACAATTCGACCACTCTGCCCCGCCGCCAACTCGGGCGATACCTCCGGGAAGCCCGCGAGGCGGTGAATATGAACCTCGAAGATGTCGCACCGATATTGCAGGTTTCGGTCAGTACGTTGTCCCGTGCCGAGCGCGGGCTGACCGGGATACGAGTACCCGATGTAGAAGCACTCTGCCGCATCTACGGTATCGACGATCCCGGAGTAGTTGCGGGGCTGGTCGGCCTGGCGAAACAGGCGGCGGTCAAGAACTGGTGGCACGAGTTCGACGATGTCGTGTTTCGCGGGTTCAATATGTACGTGGGACTCGAGTCCTCAGCCAAACAGCTGACCATCTACCGTCCGGACTTGGTGTCCGGCCTGTTCCAGGCTCCGGACTATGCACGCGCTCTCGAACGCGCCCACCTGCCGGATGAAACCGAGGAGATGCGGGACCGACGCATCCAATTCAAGAAAAGGCGTCAAGCGCTGATCACCCGCAAGACCAAGCCTGCCACCGTGGACCTGGTGGTCCACGAATCGGTCCTACGCACGGTGATCGGTGGAACGAAGGTAATGCGGGCGCAGTTGAACCACCTGGCAAATATGCCCGCCAATGTGACGGTATCCGTGCTCCCATTTACAGCAGGATCTCCCACCGGCATCGCGAACGGCCCGTTCACGATCCTGGAATTCGGCCAGGACGCCAAAGGGCGAGAGAAATCGCCCACGGTCGTCTACATCGAGTCCTTCGCGGGTGACATATATCTGGAACGTACCAAGGATGTGGCCCGGTATCGTCAGGGATACGACGTCATCCGGCAATCATCGCTCGACGTTGCAGCCAGCAAGAGCCTGATAAGGCAGATAGCAGCCAGGGAGTACAGCGCATGACCATCGACCTGTCCGCGGCCAAGTGGTTCACCTCGAGCCGAACATCAGCTGGCAAGGACTGTGTGGAGGCCGCTTTCCTCGACGGCGGACTGGTCGGCGTCCGTGACTCGAAGAACCCGACCGGCCCGGCCCTGGTCTTCACACCGTCGGAGTGGGATGCCTTCACCGCAACTATCCAAGGCAGCACACCCGACGGAATCTGAGCACTCCCTCGGTTGCCGTTCTGTGCTCGATAGTGGTGCGGCCTCTTCGCAAACGATTCGCGAAGAGGCCCTTTCACTCGAAGAGACTGTCTCGCGCGTCCGCTCGTATCGCCGGACACTCGAGTAGTTCTACCGACCCACTGTGCTGCTTTCCACCGATTCGCCGCAGCGCAACCGGCGCGATGCTCAATGTATGAACTGGATGAAGCGTGCGATACCGGCACGGAAAGCGAAGGCAGTGCGGCGGACCGCCATGCGCTCCGCGGTTGCCGGGGTTGTCGCCTCGGCCGCCGTGACGGCGCTCGGCGGATGCACGCTCACCCCGGACCGCGAGAGCGAAGCCCGCGAACTCACCGAGGCAGTGGAGACGATGCCCGGGGTTTACGACGTGAGCAATATCTACAGCAACGATTTCACGGCCGGTGTTCTCGTATCGCTCAGGGTGAAGATGCACAAGGACGCATCCCCAGAGCAGACCGAAGCTGTCGCACAACGGATCGCCCACAGTTACCGGACGGACTTCCCCGGGCACAACCGCGATATGCGCCTCCAAGTAGCCGGCGGGTTTTTCGAACACCACACCGGTACGCGGAATACGGACAACCTGTCGCACGAATCCATCTCAACCGACCTGCGGACCCTCTGGCAGATCGGCGCGGCGATGCCGACACCGCGGCTCGTCAGCTGGAAACGGTCCCATTCTCAGGCCGAACTGGACGTCGGTGACGCCACCGACGAGTCGGTATTCCAGGCCGTCCGTTCCGTACTCGGCGACAGGCCGGTTCGAGTACTCGCCACCACGGGCGGCACACCGCCGCTTCAACCGGTTGAACTTCCGTCCAACGATTCTTTCCCTGATCTCCGAGCTCGGAACCTCCCAACCCGATGGCAGATCGACCTCCCGCTCAGCCCCGCCGACGAGGCCCGCGCCCGCGAAAGTGTGGAACGGTCACAATTGAAGGTCGGCAAGGTCGCCCTATCCGGTGGACACATAGACGAAATGCTTGTCTACACATGGAGTCCCCCGCAGGCCCACGACGACCTCTCCGTACTGATCGAAAACACCGCCGCCACTGCGGCCCACCCGCTCCTGCTGCGATGGGAATACCCCACCCGGCCGAGGCCCGATCTCGAGTTCAAAGGCTCCATCCATGTCGCAGGCTGCGACTACGTCGATACTTTCGGCGAGGAGAACCCGCAGGACTACTACACCCCCGAAGCCATCGCCCTGCAACAGCAGTTGCGCAGCGAATACGACACATGCCCGAAATGAGTTCACGCCACCCCAGCAGCTCGGCAGTCTCCTGCTCCCCGGCCACGCCTTCGTCGGTCTTCGATGTGCCCTATCAGAGCCGGTATCTCCAGATCACCATTCGAATCCAGTTCGCAGAGTCGGTCCGCGCGCTCACATCACCTGAACCAGCAGCACCCCGGCAACCGCGAGAATCGGTAGTCCGCGGATCAACTGGCGGATGAGGTCGACCGGCAGCAGTCCACTTTTCGTGACCAGCAGCAGGCCTTCGTACGACAGGGCCGGACGTGTCCGGATCCGGTATGCCGCCAGGGCCGCCGCGGCCGTACTGATCGCCGTCGCGGCCGGGCCGGTGGCGGCGACGGTGAGAGCGGCGGTGAGGCCGAGCACCACGACCGGGAGGATGAGCATCGGCCGCCGCAGCGCATGATCACCGGCTCCCAGGAGCACGCGCAGTGCCGGATCGCCGCAGATATCGCGCAGGCCCGCGCTGAACAACATCGCAATCCAGAACGAACCACCGAGTCCGGTGAACGCGACGAGCAGCGGGGTGCCGACGACGGTCGCGAACCACACGGCCGCCACCACCGCCGCCACGACCACGTAAGCGGAGGGACGACGGCGGTGCCGTAGCAGATCCGCCCACAGCAGTGCGGCGGCACGCCCGTCCGGCAACTGCCGGGACACAGACCGGCCGACCCGCCGCCACGCCCGTTCCTCCAGGATCCCGGCGAGCATCGAGAGATCCAAGCTGGTCAAGGATGCCTGCGCTCCGGAGGAGAGATCACTTCCGGAAGACAGGTCCGCGCGGCTGAGAAACCGGCAGCTCGCGGCAGCCCATATCGCGAGAGCCGCCACCGGGGCCGCCGCGCCGAACACCACCGGCCATGCGGTGAGTACCGGAAGTTCCCACCGCACCGCCGCCGCCAGGGTCAGACCGAGCCCGGCCAGGACGAAACTCCGGCGGAGCAGCGGAAGAACCGGGCCGGACAGTCTGTGGGACTGGACGAGGACCGCGACGGCGACGACGACCACACCACCCAGTGATCCCAGGACGGTCAGCGGCCCCCACGGGCTCGCACCGGAGATATACGCCGCGAGACGCCCGACAACAGTTCCTGCGGCCATACCGGCAGCGAATGCCGCACCGACACGGACTCGCAGCAACCTGCCCCGGTCCACCGGCGTGGACAGCAACCACTGAGTGTCCGCAGCGTTCGCGCCGACCGGCCCGAACGCCGGCGCGAGCAGCAGCCCACCGCCGACTGCCAGAGCGAACAACGCCCACGCGCCGGTAGCGGCCCCACTCGGTCCCGCGGTGAACAGGACCGAACCGACGACGGCGGGCCGGGTCGCGGCCCACCAGAGGATGCCGCCGCCGATATAGGCACCGAGTACCAACAGCACCAGGCTGCCGGCCCGGTTCTCCCGCACGGTGTGATTTCGTGTGAAATTGCGCCGCAGGGAGAGTATTTCGCGTGCCGCCGGAACGGCGGGTGTGGTTTCCGTCAGCGCCACAGGTCACCGTCCACGACATCGTCGGCGACCGCCGCCACCAGATCCGGGTCGTGCGAGACCAGCAGGATCGCCGTATCCGATTCCTTCTCCGCGATGAGGGCGTGCGCCAGCCAGGCGCGGCCCGCACGGTCCAGATGCTGCTCGGGTTCGTCGAGCACCAGCAACCGCCGCGGCCGCACGAACGCCGAAGCCAGCGCCAGCCGCCGGCGCTGACCACTGGACAGTGTGACGGGCAGCTGGTCGGCTGCGCCGGACAAACCCACATCCGACAGCGCCCGGCTCGCCACCCGATGCGGTTCGGCGGTGCCGTGCGCGATTGCGACGAGTTGCAGATGCTCATGAACAGTGAGATGGGCGAATGTGGCGTCGTCGCCGCTCACCGCGGCCACGGTGCTCCGGAAATGCGGCTGTGCTTCGTCGACGTCGCGGCCGTCGATCGTGATCCGGCCGGCATCGAGCCGGTCCCGGCCGAGTACGCAGCGCAGCAGGGTCGATTTACCGGCGCCGTTCGCACCGACGATCGCACAGCTTCGACCGGCGGCGACACCGAAGCCGACATCCCGGAAGACGGTCAGTTCACCGAAGCGGCGTTCGGCCGCACAGACTTGCAGAATAGGTTCGGACACAGGGGTACTCCCGTTTTCCTCGTGAGACATGACCAGGCGAGGAAGCGGGGACCGCTCACAAAGTGGCAGGCAGCACGGTCCCCGCACGGGGGCCGGGAGCTCTGGGGCGCGGCCGACCGGCCGCATCGGGGTGGCTTTGCCGGCGGAACGTGCCACGCAGCCGCTGCTCCTCGGCGGTCGGCCCGCGCACGGTCCGGCACTGCCCGAACAGCAGATCCTCCGCCCGGGACACCACGAGGTAGGCCACGGCGACGGTGACGACGACGAGCAAACCGGCCAGCAACAGGGCCCGGGTATCGGGCTGGGTGAGCACTGATCCGAACGCGGCACCCCAGACCAGCAGAAACGCCACCACGGTATTGACGAGGTAGCGGCCACTCAGCACACCGCCAGATTAGCCGATCCGGCGGTTGTGCCGAGCAGAGCATTCAGGATCCGAGGAGTTCGTCAGTCGAGAAACACTGCTGACGGGAGACAGACTCACATGCTATCAGCAGACTAGAGTTCCTGCTATTACCAGACTAGATTTCCTGCGATCCGTAGACTAGTGCCGTGACCGCATACCGCCGCCGGATTCTCGACAAGAGCCTGGACGAACTGCAACCGCATCTCCGCGCCCTCGCGATCTTCGGCCCCAAAGGCGTCGGTAAGACCGCGACCGCTGTCCAACGTGCACAATCGGTCATCGACCTGAGCCTCGCCCGCCAACGCGAGATCATCACCGCCGATCCATCAATACTGAAGGAAGTCCCCGGCCCTGTTCTGGTCGACGAATGGCAGCGGCTCCCCGAAGTATGGGATCACATAAGGCATGCCGTGGATGCGGGGTCCCCTCCGGGGCATTTCATCATCGCCGGAAGTTCGGCCCCCAGGGGAGCCGTGATCCACTCGGGAGCCGGACGCATCGTCCCGATGCGGATGCGCCCGCTGAGTCTGACAGAACGAGAGGTTGACGCACCCACCATCAGTCTCGCGGCACTCCTCGAGAGTGAGGCAAGTATCAGCGGAACCACCCGGATCAGACTCGCCGACTACGTGGAGGAAATCACCGCCTCGGGATTTCCTGCGATCCGCACGCTCCCACCGCGAGTACGCCGCGTCGAGCTGGACGCCTACCTGACGAACGTCGTGCAACGCGAGTTCCCCGAGCAGGGCTATCCCGTTCGGAAACCAGAGGTCCTTCGCGCATGGCTCAGCGCCTACGCGGCCGCTACCTCCACGACGACCGCATATTCGAAGATTCTCGACGCAGCGACTCCGGGGCTCCCGAACAAACCCGCTCAGGAAACCACCCTCGCCTACCGGGACGCGCTGTCGTCACTCTGGTTGCTCGACGCGATCCCGGCTTGGATTCCGAGCCGAAACCATTTGGAGCGATTGGGGCGTTCCCCGAAACATCAGCTCGCGGATCCGGCCCTCGCCGCGCGCCTGCTCGGACTGGATGCTTCCGCGCTTCTCCGAGGACAACAGGGGCAACGCCGACTCTTCGAGGGAACCATCCTCGGCGCCCTGTTCGAGCACTTGGTCTCGCTGAGCGTCCATACCTACGCCCAGGCCGCCGAAGCCCAGGTCGGACATCTGCGGACACGTAACGGCGACCATGAGATCGACTTGATCGTTCAGCACCCGGACGGCCGCGTACTCGCGATCGAGGTCAAGCTTGCGGATCGCGTGGCCGACGCAGATACGAAACACCTCGCCTGGCTCAGAGACAAACTAGGAAGTGATCTCATCGATGCACTCGTAATATATTCGGGCGAGCGAGCGTACCGCCGCCAGGACGGCATTGCCGTCGTTCCGCTGGCACTACTCGGCCCCTGAGTACAGGGCCCCAGCCAGCGCTACCGACCGGCCCACAGTCGACCCTGGACACAACGGGCCCGGCAGCCGGTCGTTACGTTCGCGCCGAACCTTCCCAAATACCACGTTGACCAGCATTTTTCTGCTATCTTTGGCCGCACCTGACCGAAGAGGAGAGATCCATGGTGCGGTCGAGCTTCTTCCGTATCGGCCTCGGCGCGGCCGTCGCTGCCTTCGTGCTGGCCGTTTTCGCCGCGATCTTCCCGGCCGCGGCCGCCGCCCAGGATGTCCGGCCGGCGATCTCTCTCGCCGCGACGGTTTCGGGGACCACCGTCGACTACACCGTCGCCAACGTCCCCAACCGGCGCGATACCTTCCCCGTCATCCCCGGCGAATGCACGACCGTCCTGGTGAACACCGCCGTCGCCGCGCCCATCCTCGCTCCCGCCGCCGTCGACACCCTCAGTGGCCGCGAACCCGACGCCTTCGCCCTGTTGCAGCGCCTGATCGCCGACGGCGCCGTCACCGCGGGCCCGCGCGTCCAGTTCGCCTCCGCCACGGGGCAGGTCACCGGCTCGTTCACCGATATCCCGCGCGGGGTCTACCTGGTGGCCACGATCTGCAATGTGAGCCCGATCAGCGGCGAGTTCCGGCCCGAACTGCTCGATATCGTGCCCGTTGTCGTCACCGATCTGCGCGCCGGTTCGGCGACATCCGCGCAGTAACCGCTACCGGATCGCGAAACGTATTCGCACGACCATTCTTTCCGGAAATCTTCTCCGTTAAATCGGTTGACCCGTCTGCGACGATAGAAGCATCACGGAGACGAGAACTCCGCGAATATCCGAGTTAGCGGTAACGGCCCGGTCTCCAAAACCGACGCCCGCGGGTTCGACTCCTGCCGGATATGCGATATCGCCGAAAACTCGGCGATGAGATTCCGGGTTGTCCCGGAACAACGCGGTGTAGCGCAGTCAGGCAGCGCGGCGGGCTCATAACCCGCAGGCCGTGGGTTCGAATCCCATCACCGCAACTATCCGGTTGAGCACATGGCGTGCAAGGAGGCTGTAACCCTCCTGCCTTCGGGCATCGGTGGTTCGATTCCATCCGGCCGGACCGGAGCCCTTCTACCCCAAATGGCAGAGGGACCGGATTCAAAATCCGGTAGTTGCGCGTTCGAATCGCGCGAAGGGCACGCTCCTGTAGCCCAATTGGCAGAGGCGGCGGTTTCAGGAACCGTTGGTTGGGGGTTCGAATCCCTCCAGGAGTACTACCGACCGAATCCGCCGGCGGGCCCGCCGATAACCGGATTGCGACGAGAATGGGAGTCCACAGCGGACCGGACAGGGAGTGGCCGTGGCGGAGACGAACGGATCTCGAAAAGCCTATTCGGCAAGTGCCGGTTCCACGAGTTCGCCCCGAGTCCTGAAATCCTCGGTACAGCAGTTCTACTCCCTGGAAACGTATTTCGAGCTTCTCACCGGAGCCGGTTTCGCGGTGACAGCGCTGCGGGAACCGCATCCGTCCCGGGTCGAGCGCGCTGCCGATCCCTGGTGGAACGAGAACTTCGGCCGGCCCTGCTCCTTCTGCCCGAATGCCGGCCGTACCCCTACGCCGCGATCTGCCGGGCGATGACCATGGACCGCCGCCGAGGGCAGCGAGATGGTTCAGAGCACGCCGTGCAGCGGTGGCGGGCGATGAGCGAACCCGGAGCGATACCCGCGCGCAGAAGCTGTTTTGATCCGATCATGGAGATGCATATACCGATCTCATGAGCATTTTATGCAAATGATCGATATATCGATCATTTGAGTAATTGTGCGCTATGATCGCTATATGCATCAGATGCGAGCCGTCACCTCGGTCGAGTTCGGCCAAGCCGTGCGACGCGCACGGGAGCGACGAGGCCTACACCAAGCGGACCTCGCCGAGCGGCTCGGCGTCACGAGAATGACCGTGTCGCGGCTGGAACGGGGAGGCGCGGTCAGTATGGAAACCGCCATACGTGCGCTGTCCGAGTGCGGCTACGAGACCATGGTCGTACCCAAGTTCAGCCGGGTCACCGTCGAGGGAAGGTAACCCGGTGGCCCGAAAGAAAGCTCCCGGCCTGGCCGTTTGGCTATATGGGCATCGCGTAGCCCACCTCACTGAACCGGGCACCTACCGATACAAACTCGAATTCACCGACGAAGCACTGGACGTCTTCGGTCCAGGGGCGCGAGTGCTTTCTCTCGCGCTCCCCTTCGACACCAAGGCGGTTACCGATGCAAAGGGAACGGGTCCTCGACCCGTAGCCGCGTTCCTGGAAGGACTTCTCCCCGAAGGGAGCCTCCGCCGCCATCTCGCCGCGAATCTCGGCGTTACCGCCATCGACAAACTGGAGCTGCTGCGCGCAGTAGGGGCCGAATGCGCGGGTGCGGTGCAGTTCCTCCCCGAAGGCGAAGTTCCGTCAGCGGGGACGGCCAGGGAGCTCACCGCCGATGAAGTGAGCCGGGTGGCGCGGTGTCGTCACACATCATCAAACCCGAGCCGTTGAGCGGTGCCGCCATGCCGCATCTCATTCAGACGGAGCACTGGGCGATGTCTGTGGCTGACGCTGCCGGTCTCAGCGCCGCCCAGACCAGAGTCGAAATCTTCGACGGGCGTAGCGCTCTTGTTGTTGCCCGCTACGACCGGACCTCCGATGGGGAAAGACTGCATCAAGAAGATTTCTGTCAGGCCCTCGGATTGGACCCGGACGCAAAATACGAAAGCACAAGCGAGTACGAGCGCCTCGGGTCCAGGCTGCGCCGCCTCGCCTCAGTGGCGGCCGACCGCGCGATCGACCCCCAAACATTTCGCGTCGACCTGCTGTCGGCGGTAACATTCAATGTCATCGTGGGCAATGGTGACGCCCACTCGAAGAACTATTCACTGCTACTGAGCCGTCGCGGCGAAGTGTCGTTGGCGCCGCTGTACGACTCCGCCCCGGTCATGTACCTGGATTCTCGATTCAGAGGCACGGGCCACGTCATCAACGGGCGCACCGGCATCGACACTGTCGACGAAGCCGATCTCGTGGCCGAAGCCCGCTCATGGGGGCTGGCGCCGCGAGTCGCCCAGAACACAGTCCGCTCGGTGATGGCGAAAGTTTGGGATGCTGCGCACTCGATCGCGCTGCCGCCCGGCGCCGAACAAGTCTCGGACAGGCTTGAAACTCTCTGGGTGCGGCGTCAGTGGACTGTGCCGTAACGCAGAGGCTTCTCGAAATCCGTCGAGGCCCACACGGCCAGACCACGGCGAGATGGTTCAGAGCACGCGGTGCAACGGTGGCGGTGTTCCGTGCAGCAGGGTACGGCCGATGTGCTGATACTTCCACCGGACCGGGTCGTGCAACGTGTGGGTGCGGGCATTGCGCCAGAAATGGCTGAGATTCAGTTCCGCTGCTGCACTACGTGTTCCGCTCACCTCGAACACTGCGGCGGATATCTCGTTGGCGGCACGGTCGGCGAGGATCTTGGCGGTGGCGACGGCAATCGAGGCGTCCGCCACCCGGTCCGGCGCGCCGATCGCCGTATCCACCGCGATCCCAGCGGTCCGTAGCACGGATTCGGCGGCCGCGACGGTGACGCCGAGTTCGCCGAACCGCTGGATCAGCAGCGGGTCGTCGATCGCCCGTTCCACATGGGCTTCGAACCAGGGCCGGCTCTTTTCCCGGACGAATTCGGTGGCGGCGGTGAGCGCACCCCGGGCGATACCGGTGTCGATGGCCGCGTGCAGGAGTTGCGCGGAGGCGCCGTACGCGGTCGGGGCGTCCACGGCGGCACTGCGGGGCACCAACTGGTCGCGTTCCACCGCTACGCCCTCGAACAGCACTGTTCCGCTGCCGGTTGTCCGCTGCCCCAACCCGTTCCAGTCGTCGACTATCCGCACACCCGGTGAATCGGCGGGCAGGAAGGCCACATACTGTCCGGGCGGGAGACCGGTCCGGCCGTCGGGATCGTCGAGCCTGGCGAGGACGGCCAGGATATCCGCGAACAGCGATCCGGTGCAGTAGTACTTGGTGCCGTCGATCCGGAACCGCTGCCCGGCCTCGATCGGCGTCACCGTGGTCGCGATATCCGCCACTGTGGCCCCGCCGCGCTCGGATTGTGCGTTGGCGATGCGCGCGCCGTTCAGGACCGCCGTCAGATACCGGCGCTGCTGTTTTTCGGTGCCTGCCAGTTTCAGCAGGTTCACGTAGACGAAATGACTGTGCGGGATCTGCGCGATATTCGGGTCGGCCGTCGCGAGCAATCGCACGTATTCGGCGACTTCGCTCGGGGGAACATCCGCGCCACCGAGCGCAGCCGGTACCGTCACCGCCAGCAGCCCGCTCGCGGCCAACTGCTCCAATTCGGCGAACGGCAACCCGCGGGTGGCATCGCGCTGCGCCGCGTCGGCCGCGAATTCGGCAGCCAGCTCCGCGGCCACCGCGCGGCCCTGCTCCGCGGAGACTATCCGCGCAGCCCCGACGGCGGTCATCGGCTCGCCGCGGCGGCAGGGCGCCGCGCGGCCTCCAGTTCCCGCACGAGCGGCAGTACCTTCGCCCCGAAATATTCGATCTCCTCCTGGAAGTGCAGGAACCCGCCCAGGATGAGATCGACACCCAGGTCGCGGTACGCGACGATCCGTTCGGCGATCTGTTCCGGCGTGCCGATCAGCCGGGTGCGGAAGCCGTCGTTGTACTGGACCAGATCCTCGTAACTCGAATCCGCCCACATCCCCTTCTGGTCCTGCGTCGAGGCACCTGCCTGCCGGACTGCATTTCGGAAGCCTTCGACGGCGGGTTTGTTCGCCTTGGCGATGATTTCGCGCAAGGTGTCCTGCGCCTCTTTCTCGGTATCGCGGGCGATGATGAAACCGTTCAGCCCGAACTTCACGTCCCGGTCGTGCACGCGGGCGACAGCGCGTAGATCGTCGAGCTGCTCGGTGACCCCGTCGAAATCCTTGCCGTTGGAGAAGTACCAGTCGGCGTAGCGGCCTCCGTTGCGGCGGGCCGCGGACGAGTTACCGCCTTGGAACAGTTCCGGATTCGGCCGTTCGGGGGTGTTCAGTGGTTTCGGTTTCAGGGTGAAATCGCGAATGCGGTAGAAGTCGCCGCCGTAGTTCACCTCGTCCTCGGTCCAGATCTTGCGGATCACCTCGAGGAATTCTGCGCTGCGCCGATACCGTTCGTCGTGTTCGAGCCAAGGCTCACCCAGGGCGGTGAACTCCCCCGCGAACCAGCCCGACACCACATTGATCGCGAACCGGCCGCCGGACAGGTGGTCGGCGGTGGCGCCGAATTTGGCGAGCACCGCCGGATGCCACAGCCCCGGGTGCACGGCCGCGATCACCTTCAGTCGTTCGGTGGCACCCAGCAGCGCCAGGCTGAACGAGGTGGACTCGTGCTGGTACTCGGCACCGTAGGAGGCGGTGTAGCGGACCTGGGACAGCGCATAGTCGAACCCGTTGCGTTCAGCGGTCTGCGCGAGTTTCTTGTTGTATTCGAAATCCCAGCCGGTGCGCTGTTCGATCTCACTGGTCACCAATCCGCCGCTGACATTGGGCACCCAGTAGGCGAACCGGATTTCATCGGTGGTCTTCTCGGTGGACATCGCTGCTCCCGCTGGTGGCCGTGGGCTGGTCTGGACGCCGGGGTGCAGTACCCCGGCGCGACCTCAGTCCACCAGCGCGGTGCAGGGGGTACGAGGGTTTGAATCTGCCGGATCACATCCCGCGCAGACCCGCGTACCGCTTCGGTCGCTTCCCGATCGGGTATCGCCCCCAACTCTCTCCTACCCGCTCGACCCGGGCCGGCCCGTCCTTTCCCACGACAGTCGTGCCCCTGCGCTGTCCGCACGCGGCGCGGCCGGTCGCACCCAGCTCCAGGCGTCCCCGCCTCCCGCTGGATCCCTCATTTGCGACCGGCCGCGACCGCGCCTCACACCAGGGCTCGGATTGCCCCGGCCCCGCCGGGCAGCGGCGGCGAACGCTGCCCAGCGGACGATCCATTACTCACCGGCGGCCGACCATGCCGACCACGACCGTCGGCCCGTCCGGCGATCCCTGATCACGCCGTGGTCGCGGCCGGACTGTACTGCGACCGGCTGAACCGTCCCGCGGGCCGGAACCGGCCGAGAACCGTAGCAGCATCCTCGCCGGTGACCGCCGCGATGAGTTCCTGCGCGTCGGCCACCGAATTCACGGAGCGCGCCGCTTGTGGGCGGTGCAGTGTGCTCACGAGCGCGGCGGCGAACCGCGGATCGGCTGCGGCCGCGGCGAAGAACTGGTTGCCGATTTCGGCGAATTCGGGGTCGCTGAGGAACAGCCGGGTGACCTTGGCCGCGTCTTCGGCGCGGAACTCGAGGAACGCTTCGTACTGCGCGGTGATCCACCCGGTATCGAACGGCCCGTCGTGCGCTGCGGCCGCGGTGACCAGGCGTTGCGCCTGGATGAGGCCGCTCTGCGCGCCCTGCCCGGCGATCGGATCGTAGGCGACGGCGGTGTCGCCGAGCGCGGCGACCGGATGCCCGCCCGCGGTGTGGCCGACGCCGCGCCGGAACAGCGGCCGGACAGCGCCTTTCAGCCAGGAGTGCGGGTCCTCGGCGATCACCTCGGTGGCGAGGACCTCGGGCAGGTCCCAGTCGAGATAGTCGCGATAGAGGTCGGTGACGATGCGGTGCGCCGATTCCGCGGAGTCGGCGGCCGCGAACCGCTTCTCCCAATCGCTGCCCGGCCGTGCCCAGCCGAGGAACGCCCAGCTCGGACCGGCATCCTTGTGCAGGTACGGCCCCCACCAGCCCTCGCCCTGCTCGGCCACGATGGAGAAACCACTGCGTCCGCCGCCCGCCGGGCTGCGGTGCGCGAACACCGATTCGTCGTACCCGAGTCCCGTAACCGTGACTGTCAGCAGGCTGCGCTGCGGCGCGTCGTAGACGGTGCGGGTCTCGTCGATGTCGAACAGGCCGGACAGTCCTGCGCGACCGGTCGCCACGAGGGTGAGGTCGTTATCGGCCGCGATGGGGTCGAGCCGCTCCGGGGTGACCGTATCGACGACGAAGCGGCCGCCCCGTTCGAGGAATGTGGTGAGCCGTTCGTCGGCCTTCAGCCGGGTGTCGACGGCGAGTCCGTGGAAGCCGTCGAAGGCGCCGTCGAAATCGATGAGTTCCTCGCCACCGCCCGCGACCCGGATGGTCAGGCCGCTGTGCAGCGGCGCACGATCGAGGTAGGTCGGTAGACCGAGCGCTTCTTCGGCGGCCTGGGCCTCACCGAAGATCAGTGCTGTTCCGGTGGCGGGTACGGAATCGCGAAGTGCGCGCTGGTCGCGTTCGCTGTAGACGGTGACGACGAATCCGGCGTCGAGTAGTCCGAGCGCCGCGGTGACACCGGCCTGACCGGCGCCGATCACGGCGGCCTTGCGGGTGGAGGTGTGCTGGGTTGTCATGGCGCAATGGTCGCGAGCCGCGCACCTCGGATGCAGGGTTACGCTCACCGCGAATTGATGACGAATCCCGTGAGCCGTCGAACTTTTCGTCCCGGGTCCCGAACCGGGCGGGACAGTTCACCGGCACCGGCGGTCTACCATCGCCGACCATGAGCTTCGACCTCGTCCCGCTGACGGGCGACCGCACGAACCGCTACCGGCAGCTCACCGAGCAGGCCGCCGCACTGGTCGCCGGCGAACCCGACCGCATAGCCAACGCCGCCAACCTCAGCGCACTGCTCTACCACTCGCTACCGGAGGTGAACTGGGCCGGTTTCTACTTCTACGACGGTCACGAGCTCGTGGTAGGGCCGTTCCAAGGGAAGCCGGCGTGTGTCCGGATCCCCCTCGGCAAGGGCGTCTGCGGTACGGCCGCGCAGACCCGTCGCACCCAACTCGTACCCGATGTCCACGCCTTCCCGGGGCATATCGCGTGTGACGCCGACAGCCGATCGGAAATCGTGGTTCCGCTGCTTCTCGAGGACGCCCTCATCGGCGTCCTCGATCTGGACAGTCCCGAACCCGGCCGCTTCGATGACACCGACCGCCGGGCACTCGAAACTGTCGCAAAGATATTCACCGATTCGCCGGCCGCCTGCTGATCGGTCCGGCGCCCACTGTTCGGCGAGCCGAGGCTTGCGACGAGACCGTCCATCCACGTCGCCGGAACCGCTGGGCGGCGGTCATCGTGGTGTCCCTTCTGTACGTTCGCCCGCGCTCCACGCGAACGGGAGCCGGGTGCCGTTGAGCAGGTGATCGCCGATGGCGCGGGCTTTCTGGATGGCCGGGTTGTGCACCGATACGGTGCGGGCGTTACGCCAGTGCCGGTCCAGGCGCAGTCCCTCCGAGACGATGGAGGCACCGCCCACCTCGAACAGTTGGGTGGTGGCCGCCAGAACGGTGTCGATCACGCCCAGCTGCGCATGCGCCGCGGCCAGTTCGGCCTCGACCAGATCCTTTTCCTCGCGAGCCCCGACGGCAAGTACCGCGTCGAGGACATCGGCGACCGCCAGCACACTGGCGCGGGCACTGAACGCGGCGGCCGACAGCCGGCCGATCACCTGCTGCACCAGGGGATCGTGGCGGGGCAGATCCGCGGCGGAATGGGTGTAACTGCGGCGGCGTCCGGCGACCCATTCGCGGGTGTCCTGTTCGGCACGCTGCGCGATACCGGCCAGAACCGCGAGCTGCACGAGCTGTAGGTAGGCCGTCGAATAGGTGGGGCCGGCGGCACCGTAGCCCGGACCCAATACCCGGTCGGCCGGCACCGCGACGTCGGTGAACTCGGTGGTGCCGCTGGCAGTGAGCCGCTGACCGAATCCGTCCCAGTCATCGCGCTGGCGCACGCCTTCGGCGGTGGCGTCGACGAGTACCGCGACCCGCTCCCCGTCCCGATCGGCGGCCACGAGGATATGGTCGGCGTACAGCGAGCCCGTGCTGTAGTACTTGATCCCGTTGAGCAGCCAGCCTGCACCGGCCGGGGTCAGCGCGGTCCGGTAGCGGTCCACCGCGCCGGCGCCGGATTCGGTGATCGCGTTCCCCACCAGCGCCCGCTGCGCCACCGCCCGCAACCAGTGCTCGCGTGCGGGTCCGGGGTCGGTCAGCAGCTGATCCTCGACGAACGCGAAATGCACCCGCAATGCCTGCGGGAGGTTGGAGTCGGCGGCGGCGAGTTCGATCAGCTGCCGGAACAGTTGCCGGACACTCACCCCGAACCCACCGTATTCGACCGGCACCCGCAGGGCACCGAACCGTGCCGCGCGTAACCGCCGCACTTCGTCGTGGGCGAGGCGGCGATCGGTCTCGCGTTCGACCGCGCCGGCCGCGATATCGGCGTAGATCGGCGCGAAGACGGCATCCAGATCGGCATCGGAAGCGGCTTTCGCTGCGGTGGAGGTCATGGGCTCACGATCACCGACCACACGGGAGGGTTCACCGGTTTCGCGCACCGGGATCGAAACCCGTCCGGGAAAAAATCCGGCCGATCCGAACCGGTGACAGCCCGGCGCCGACGAGCGAGGATCGACGATCGGCCCCGATCTTCGTCCCGGCGCCCCGGCCGGGTGCCCGCAGGCCGCACGCCACGGACGGATCGACCACGTATCCGACCGCCCCAGCTCGAAGGATTGCCGAATGAGCCTGTCGTTCCACTGGTTTCTGCCCACCTACGGAGATTCGCGCGGGTTGGTCGCCGGCGGCCACGGCACGGCCATGTCCGGCGACCGGCCCGCCTCGCTGCGCTACCTGAACCAGGTCACGGGCGCCGCCGAGGAGAACGGGTTCGAGGCCGTCCTCACACCCACCGGCGCCTGGTGTGAGGACGCCTGGCTCGCCACGGCCATGCTGGTGGAGACCACCGAAACCCTGAAGTTCCTGGTCGCGTTCCGGCCCGGCCTGGTGAGCCCCACCCTCGCCGCCCAGATGGCCGGTACCTTCCAGCGGCATTCCCGCGGCCGGTTACTGCTCAATGTGGTGACCGGCGGCGAACCACACGAACAACGTGCCTTCGGCGATTTCCTCGACAAGGAGCAGCGCTACGAACGCACCGGGGAATTCCTGCACATCGTGCGCGAACTGTGGGGGGCCCGCGAACCCTTCACTTTCGACGGCAAACACCTGCAGGTAGAGAACGCCCTGCTGAACAACCACCCGGACCCGGTGCCACCGGTGTTCTTCGGCGGCTCCTCCGGCCCGGCGGGCCCGGTCGCCGCCCAGTACGCCGATACCTACCTGACCTGGGGTGAACCACTACTCGCGGTCGGCCAGAAACTGGACTGGATCCGCGGACTGGCCGCCGAGCGCGGCCGGACACTCGATTACGGTATCCGCCTGCACGTGATCACCCGTGACACCTCCGAAGAGGCGTGGGCCGAAGCCGACCGCCTGCTACAGGGAATCGACCCCGCCGATATCGAACGCGTTCAGAACAACTTGGCGCGCAGCGAATCCGAGGGCCAGCGCCGCATGCTCGAACTCCACGGCGGCAGCACCGACCGGCTGGAGATCGCCCCGAATCTGTGGGCGGGCGTCGGCTTGGTCCGCGGCGGCGCGGGTACCGCACTCGTCGGTTCGCACGAGGAAGTGGCCGAGCGGCTGATCGAGTACTCACGACTCGGGATCACGCATTTCATTCTCTCCGGGTACCCGCACGTCGAAGAGGCGTACTGGTTCGGCGAAGGCGTGCTGCCGATCCTGGAGAAGCGCGGCCTGTGGCGCCGGGCGGTGGACCGCACCACGGCGCCCGTCGGCACCCCCTTCGCCAGCGCCTCCACCAGCTGAGAAGCCCCACCTACCCGCCCGCCGGACGTAGCTCACCGTTCTCACCGGAAACGAGTTACGTTGAGCGGGTAGGTGCGGCGATATCGCTCGGTGAGGTCCGGCCCGCGCCCGGCCGCTGCGCTACCGCCTGGGGATGAAGATCCTGCGTACCGCCTTCCCGCCGCCGGTCACCACCTACAAACCGAACCTCTTCGAGACCATCCCGTTCGACTGAAATCGGGCTGCGGCAGCAGTTCAGTCCCGGTAGATCTTGACGTAAGCGTTCGTCGCGGTTCCGACACTCATCGGGCCCAGGCATGAGGCCGTGCCGTTACCGGACGGCCCGAAGGAACCACTCCACGACCCCTGATAAGGGCCGATTGCCATCAGCGGAAAGGCGTTGGGCACCCCGTGCAAGCCGAAACACTCGACGATCAGGGCGTACTCCCGCCCGGCGGGGCCATCGTCGAAACACGTCGCGGACGCGCCGACCAGATCCCGCGTAACAGCACAGTCCTGCGGTGCGGCTTGGGCGGAGCCCGTACCGAGCACCGTAGCGAAACCCGAAACCGCGACGGCGGTGACGAGAGCACGTGCGGCGACCATTGTCGTCCTTTTCATCTTAAGTCCCATCTTCCGCCTCGGTTGTCTATCGCTTGACCATCGATTTTCCACCGTGGACCGTTACGAAATGGGGAACAACACGGCGCACCACCCGCTCCGCAACCGGCCTGCCGGCGCAGCTGAATGCGGTCGGTTCTGCGGATGGGTCGTAGTTCTCCACGTCCGAGCCGAACGACTCGGCCGCCGGGAGTTCGTGTGCTGTGATCGGGTGCACCTTCAGGATGCCGGTCAGCTGTTCGTTCTGAACCTAATCCACTTTTCCCTCAGGCGAACTCGATTTTTCCCCGCCCGCGCCGGAGGGATCCGCAACCGCTTGCGCAGCGCGCGGAACAACCCTTCGCACAGTGGTGGTATCGATCGTGGCGCACTGCACTGCCACGGCCCGCGTCAGGCGTGCACGTAGCTCTGGAGGCTCGGCGGTTCGAATACCTCCGGCCTCCGACAGCGCCTCGGGAAGAGCGGCGACCAGTTCGCGGGTTCGGGCGATCAGCCGGTCCGGATCGGTACCGACGGCGCGGGCGAACTTCGCCACATGATGCAGCGTGACCTCACCGAACCGCGCCCGACCGCCTATCGGCATCGCCACGCGGCTCAGCGCCGACCCGGGATCGGGGTCGTACGGGAGTGAGCTGGCAACGTCGTAGCACGGAGCCAGAACGGCATCCAACCCGTTGAGGATGATCGAGTAGTTCTTGGCATGCGCATCCGGTGCGCCGAGTAGATACTGTGCGATCACGATATCCGCGAATCGATCGACGTCCGTCGCTGTGGCCTCACGGGCGAGGAGCCGCGCGATATGGGTAGCTGCCGGTCCTCCGTCGGAGGGGTACTTTCGTTCCGGCGGCACCGACAATGCTTGGCACAGATCTTCCTGGTGCAGCCGGATCACGCGCCCGTCGATTCCGGTCAACCGGTCGTATCGTTCGACCACAAGTGCTGGTACACCATCGAATTCGGTGAACTCCGATACCGCTGAGCTGATCCCGACCGCGGCCAGCGCTCGCAGACACAGATGCTCGTTCAAAGCCTGATCGGGGAATCGCGCGATTCCCGGCTTCACGATGTGGGTGCTCGCGGCATTGCCGTGCGCGTATGCCCACTCACCGTCCGCGGTGCGTACGACCGCGAATTTCGACTGGGCACCTGCCAGGCTCCACCGTTCGTCTGCTCCGATCCACTGTTGCGGCATTCGCAGCAACGCGCGCAGACGATCGCCGATCCGGCCCGCGGTGACCTGTTCCAGCCCGCCGTCCCTGCCCAGCACGTCGTTGAGATCCTCCGGGGCGACGAGCTGAACCGCGCCGGCACAGTCGCGACCGATATGTCCGAGCAGTTCGATGGCATTCCATGAACGCACGCCGAGCTGCCGGGCCAGGTTCTCGCGCACATTGGCATCGTCAGGCAGCAGGTTCATCAGCCAAGGAGATACCGTGCGGTGGTCGTAGGTCCGTGCCGGGGCCACCGGCATCGACAGCGACAACGGGGTCGCTTCGGGCTCCGAGGCGTAATCGTCGAGATAGGTGTATCTGGGCCGGCCCGCGGCATGCGTTACCGCGCCTGCGACCCGACCTCCCAATACGACAAGCAGGTCACTCATGTTCTTCGGCCCCACTGGGTTCCGGAGGTAGACCCTGCCGGATCCGACCGAGCAAGTCCTGGACTGCCAGCTGGTCCGCCGAACTGGTGGGCTTCTGTTCTGCAGGAGCAATAACCAAACGCATCTTCAAAGCATCGGCGATCTGCGCGAACCGGCCGATCTCGCCGCGTGGACTCCCGGCCTCGACTCGGCTGACAAGTTGACGGGAGACTCCGGCAAGGTCTCCCAGCTGCTGCTGGGTCAAACCGGCCTCTATCCGCGCTCTGCGTAGCGCGGCACCCAGCTGGATCAACTGACGGCGCGTCCGAGCCTGACTCATGATGTCATGGTACTGCACCATACAGATTTGTCATGGCTCCGTAACATCTAAGAAAATTGCACCACGATATTCACCGCAGACTGAGTTTAAAATACCTGCTCATCAGCCCATATTTGCTGTCATCAGTGAATCGATGTTGCGGTTCCATAACTGACTATATATGTTGTAGTACCGCTACATTGATGGCCCGCCCGGTTCCGATGATCACGATGGATCCAGAGCGTCCCGTCCTGCTGACGCCCCTCGGCCAACGGGCACACCTTTAGGCCGGCCGCCGCCGGCTGCGCTGTCACCGGTCTGGATTTCTCCTCCCGATCCATCGAGTACGCGCGGATGGCGGCCGCAGAGTCGGGCGTCGCTGCCAGATACCTGCACCAGGACTATCTCACCTACCGCGATACCGAGCGCTACGACGTCATCATCATGATCATGCGCGATTACAGCGCCATGGTCCCCGACGCACGGCGCCGGCTCCTCGGCGTAGTCCGTGAGCGTCTTCACTCCCGACCAGCTCACTGCGGAGCTGAGCGAGGCCGGACTCGCTCCCGTCGAGATACTCGGCGACGTCGCCGGAGCTTCATACGACCCCGCTGCATCCCAATTCGCTGTCACTTCCCGTCTCCTGCAATAAGTGGATGGCGGGACGGATCCCGCCCGGTACCGTCCTCCTCGGTCGTCGAACCGGTTCGGGATAACCGGACCGATACCTACGGCAGCGGTAAGGCACGCGACGCTGTGACCACTGCCCGCGTGTCACCGGGGATGAAACTCGATCCCGCTGGCGGCCGAACCGGGCTGCAGCGCCTTTTCTCAGATGAATTTTCTACTAGAGGTGTTTTCTCCCTACTCGGTAGCTTCCAGGACGAATCGCCGCACCCGAGGAGTCGAGAGTTGATCCTGCTCACCGCCGCGCCCGTTTCCCGGATGCCGGGCACTGTTCCCACTGTCCCCCGTCCCTATTGCGGCGAACCTGCTCCGCAACCGTGGTGAGCGGATGCGAGTACTCGTCCCGGCCGTCGAGTCTTCCGGTTGGCCCGCTTTTACGCCACCGCAGCGTTCGCCGCCCACCCCGACAACCCCCTCCGGGAACAAGAGAAAACCGCTCGACAGCTGCTCGGCCGAGACCCGCACACTTTCCGGGAATGGGCGCGCACGTTCGATCCCGCCCCACCGAGAAGCACGCATGAGGACATGCTGACCGGTCACCCCGTCCTCGGCGACCAGTTGCACGAGATGGACCGAGACCAACACCTCGATCATGGATCCGGCCAGCAGTTGAGAGGTGAACAGTTCGTGGCATTGATCTACGCCTCGGGCCGAACCTGTCTCCGTTGCGCGGGAAGCACTCCTACACAATGCGCCGATCGACAACCGGCGCAGGATCATCCCCGCGTGCGCGGGGAGCACGGGTTGATGTCGGCCCCGATGACCGCGCCGTCGGGCTCATCCCCGCGGGCGCGGGGAGCACACTTCTCGACCTGCTGGATTACGAGCGAAAGTGGTGGTTTTCATTCACTTTGCACTCCAATCGAATTGCGAGTAGTCGGTGTCAGCTCGAAGACAAGTGGGATGAGCCGAGGGGGCGTCTGCACCAGCGTAGGACCAACCTTCGCTTCCGGAACCTGGCGCAGCGGATTTCCGCGCCACCAATAGGCTCGTCCTGTGACCGCATCGCAGGACAGCAACCGGACCTCGCCTCGCGCGACAGTTGCGGACGCGCTGCGCGACGATATCCTCGCCGGTCGGCTCTCCCCCGGCGATCGCTTGCGCGAGGTCGATCTCGCCGAGCGTTTCGGGGTCTCCCGGATTCCGGTGCGTGAGGCGCTGTCGCAGTTGCAGAGCGAGGGGTTCGTCACGCTCGTTCGCTATCGCGGGGCGACTGTTTCTGCTCCGTCCGGTTCGGCGGCTCGGGAGCTGGTGCAGATCCGGCGTGGGCTGGAAGTGCTCGCCGCGCAGTTGGCGGCGCGCAACCGGGGCGGTGTGGTGGCCGGGGAGTTGGAGCGGGCGGTGGAGCTCGGGCGGGCCGCGGATGCGCGGCATGCGCACGATGATCTGCCGTCTTTGACCCTGCGCTTCCATACTCTGGTCGCCGAGGCGTCGGGTAATCAGCAGCTACAGGTCATGCTCGAGCAGATCCTCGAGCGGGTGTCGTGGATATTCGGGCAGCGGCTCGATACCCGGACCCACACGTCGTGGAGCGACCATGCCGCGATCGCACAAGCGATTCTCGCCGGTTCCCCGGTGCAGGCGGGGTATCTCATGGACGAGCACATCGCCCGCGACGAGGAACTGATCGTGGCGATGGACTCCGACAGCGCGCGGGACTGAACCCGCCGAATCCCCGGCCGGATGCGGATCCTTCGGCCTGCTGACGGGCCGGCTGCCACTGTTGTGCGCACCGCGTAATCGGTGCGTAACATGCCTGCACCCTGGCCACCTTGTCGCACCATCCGGGCAATCGGTGTTCCGGTGCTCGGGCTGCACGTCAAACCACGCTTGTATACAAATCCGCCCATATTCAAGCGCTGATTCCGTCGGTTACGGCAGTGGAACCTATCGCAACACCACGGAAACGTTGTTTGTATACAAATTTAGGTGTTGCTTATTTCTTCTGCCCGAGGCCAGGTCCTATGTCAACCGACGCCGCCCCGACCCAGTCGCCGCCGCTGAATAACCCTCCCCCGCTTCCTGTCTGGCGCACCGCGCTTTTCGGTGTTCAGCATGTGCTCGTCATGTACACCGGCTGCGTCGCGGTGCCGCTCGTATTCGGTGCCGCGCTGGGCCTGGACAGCTCCACCATCGCGACCCTGGTGAATGCCGACCTACTGGTCGCCGGTGTCATCACGCTCGTGCAGGCCCTCGGTATCGGGAAACTGCTGGGGGCGCGGATGCCGGTGGTGGCGGGTGCCTCGTTCACCGCGGTGACGCCGATGATCCTGATCGGTGAGGAATACGGGCTGTCCGCCGTGTACGGCGCGATGATCGCGGCCGGGATCTTCGGCATGCTGGTGGCGGTGCCGTTCTCCAAACTGGTGCGGTTCTTCCCGCCGATGGTGCGCGGGGCGGCGGTCACCATGATCGGGCTGTCGCTGATCGGCAAGGCCGTATCCATGACCTTCGGGGACGAACCGGCGGGTGGTGCGCCGCTGGCGCTGGCGGCGGGCGTGGTGCTCACCATCATCGCGCTGATGAAATACGGGCGCGGGCTCATCGCGCAGTCGGCGGTGCTGATCGCGCTGGTGCTGGGCACACTGGCCGCCGCTGCGCTCTCGCTCACCGATTTCGGTGCCGTGGGCAGTGCCGCCTGGTTCGGACTGCCGAACCCGTTCCTGTTCGGCACCCCCACCTTCCCCATCGCCGGAATCATCTCGATGTGCCTGGTGATGCTGGTGATCTTCACCGAATCCACCGCCTACCTGATGGCCACCGCCGACAACTTGGGCCGGCCGCTGGACCGGAAGCAGCTGGCCCGCGGGTTGAGCGCCGATGGCGCCTCGGCGGTGCTGGCCGGATTCCTGACCTCGTTCCCCGACACGATCTTCGCTCAGAACGTCAGCTTGGTGCGGATGACCGGGGTCGCCAGCCGGGGTGCGGTCGCGGTGGCCGGAGGTCTGCTGGTGGCGCTGGGCCTGGTGCCGAAGATGGGCGAGGTGGTGGCCAACCTGCCGGGGCCGGTGATCGGGTCGGTGAGCCTGGTCATGTTCGCCACGGTCGCGGGCGTCGGGATCGCCACGCTCGCCCGGGTGGACTACTCCCGTAACGACAACCTGCTCGTGGTCTCGCTGGCGATGGGGATCGGGATGATCCCGGTGGTCGCGCCGGAGGTGTACGAGGGGCTGCCGTCGGCGGTGCGGATCATCGCCGGGGGCGCGATCACCAGCACGGTCATCGTGGCGTTCGTCCTGAATCTGCTGTTCAACCACCTGCTCACCACCCGGACCCCGAAAGAGAGCGCCGCATGACCGGTATCGCCCTGCTCACCGTGCCCACCGCCGACCCCGGCGATACCCACGCTTTCCAAGTCCTGACCGAATCGGGTTACCGTGCAGACGATCTCGTCTCGGTGATCGGTAAGACCGAGGGCAACGGCTGTGTCAACGATTTCAGCCGCGGCCTGGCCGCCGCGATCTGGGAACCGCGGATCCCGGAGGCCGCGGTCACCGTGTTCTCCGGCGGCACCGAGGGTGTGCTGAGCCCCCATGTGAATCTTTTCGTCCGCGACGAGAAGCGCTATCCCGGTTTCGATCGCGGGCTGGTCGCGGCGGCCCGGCGCAGCCGGTCGCTGGACCCGGCGGAGATCGGCCGGGCCGCCCAGATCGACACCGTGACCGAGACGGTCGCGAAACTGCTGGCCGAACTCGGTGTCACCCCCGGCGATGTGCATCTGGTGCTGGTGAAATGCCCACTACTCACCTCGGACACCATTACCGCGCTCCATACGGCCGGGCAGGTGCCCGTCGCGACCGACACCTACGCGTCGATGGGTTTCTCCCGAGCGGCGAGCTCGCTGGGTATCGCTGTCGCACTGGGTGAATGCGATCGGGAGACCGCGCTGAGCGCCCTCGCCGGCGAAGCAGATGTGTGGTCGGCGCGGGCTTCGGCCAGCGCCGGCGCCGAACTCGACGATTGCCACATCCTGGTGGTCGCCGAAAGCCCCACCGCGGCAAACCCGCTGCGCGCGGTGCACGGTCATATGACCGACGCCATCGATCTCGCCTCGGTGCAGCAGTTGCTGAGCCGGATCGCGGCCGAGGGCGGCACGGTGCGGCAGATCTTCGCCAAGGCCGAAGCCGATCCCACCGGCTCCGTGCGCGGGCTGCGCCACACCATGCTCACCGACTCCGATATCAACGCCACCCGCCACGCCCGCGGCGCGGTCGGCGGGCTGCTGGCCGGGCTCAAAGGCGACGGCGCGGTGTATGTCTCCGGCGGCGCCGAACACCAGGGCCCGCCGGGCGGCGGCAGCATCACCGTGATCTACGAACTCCCCACCCCCGACAGGAACGAGGCGCCATGAGCACCACCACGATCGCCGACTCCGAGAACGGCTGGGAAATAGAGGAGTACGAAGACCGCCCCGTCCCTGTCGACCGCCGGCGTGGGCTCGGCTCGGTATCCGCGGTCTGGTTCGGGTTCCCGATGGTACTGACCTGCGCCATCTTCGGCGGGCTTATCGTGTACTCGCTCGGCTTCTGGCTCGGCTTGCTCGCCATCGCCGCCGGAAATGTCTGCATGATGCTGTATGTCGGTGCGCTCAGCGTGATCGCGGGACGCAGCGGTAAGAACTTCGCGCTCACCGCCTCCGAGAGCTTCGGCAAGGCAGGCGCTTTCCTGCCGTCGGCCTTCCTGGCGACCATCGTGATCGGCTGGTTCGCCTTCCAGACGGGGATGGCGGGGGCGATCCTGCACGACGCTCTCGGCTGGCACGAACAGTTCACCGCGCTCGCCGCCGGCCTCGCGTTCATCGGCGTCACACTGCTGGGAATCCGGGCGCTGTCGGCAATCGGCCTGGTCGCGGCGCCGGTCTACGTAATTCTGGGGCTTGTCGCCATCGGGCTGGCCGTCGGCGACGGCGGCGGTTCGCCCGCCTCCTATCAGGGCGGCGCGGGCGCGGCGGCCATGAGCTTCGGGGCCGCGGTAACGCTGGTGATCGCCTCGTTCATCGACTCCGGCACCATGACCGCCGATTTCACCCGCTGGTCCCGCAACGGCCGCGAAGCGTTCCTCGCCGCGGCCTCGGCGTTCCCGGTCGGCAATTCGATCGCGCTGGTAATCGGCGGTGTGGTGGTGGCTCTCGGCGGCAGCGCCGATCCGGCCGCAGACGGCGGTAACTTCCTCGGCCTGCTGGTCGACCACGGTGGCGTGCTGGTTCCGCTGGCGGTGGCGTTCGTGTTCATCAACCTGGGCTCGGTATGTGCGCACTGCCTCTACAACGGCGCCGTCGGCTGGAGCCAGCTCTCCGGCGGCAAGATGCGACGCCTCACCGTGATCCTCGGCGCTGCCGGTGTGCTGCTCGCGGTAGCCGGTATCTGGTCGTATTTCGAGCAGTGGCTCAACCTGCTGGGAGTGATCGTGTCGCCGATCGGCGCGGTCGTCATCCTCGACCAACTGGTCCTGCCCCGTTTCGGTCTCGGCGCCGGCAACCGGGTAACCCGCTGGCACTGGCCGGCCTTCACCGCCTGGGCAGGTGGCGCCGTCGCTGCCCTGCTCACCCACGAATTCGCGCCCTGGCTCTCCGACGCAGTCATCGGCTTCGTGGCCGCCGCCCTCATCCTCACCCTCTGCGCGACCCGCACCGCGCGAAGCACCAAGGAGATCACCGCATGACCCTCACCACCGTGGACGCCACCCCCTACACCTGGCCGTTCGACGGCCCGATCGACCCGGCGCGCACCGCGCTGCTGCTGATCGACTGGCAGACCGATTTCTGCGGCCCCGGCGGCTATGTCGATCAGATGGGTTATGACCTGGCGCTCACCCGAGCGGGCCTGGAACCCACCGCACACGTTCTCGCAGCCGCCCGCGAACTCGGCCTCACCGTCATCCACACCCGCGAAGGTCACCGGCCCGACCTGTCGGACCTGCCCGCGAACAAACGCTGGCGGTCCGCGCAGGTCGGCGCCGAGATCGGCAGCGCCGGGCCGTGTGGGCGCATCCTGGTACGCGGTGAGCCGGGCTGGGAGATCGTGCCCGAGGTCGCCCCGATTCCCGGTGAACCCATCGTCGACAAACCCGGCAAGGGCGCCTTCTACGCCACCGATCTCGACCTGCTGCTGCGCAGTGCGGGTATCACCCATATCGTCCTCACCGGGATCACCACCGATGTCTGCGTGCACACCACGATGCGCGAAGCCAACGATCGCGGTTACGAATGCCTGGTGCTCTCCGACTGCACCGGCGCGACCGAGCGTAAACATCACGAAGCCGCCCTGAGCATGGTCACCATGCAGGGCGGGATCTTCGGCGCGGTCGCGACCTCCGGCCAACTGCTGGCCGCGCTCGGGAAACAGACCGTCACCGCATGAGGGTCGTGTTGATCCACGGAGTGGCCACGGACAGCCGGGTGTGGGCAGCGACGATCGCCGCACTCGGCCCGTCCGTAGCTGTCTGCTGCCCCGACCGGCCGCAATCCGGGGATATGGACACCGAAATCGCCGCCCTCGCGCCGCTGTGTGAGGGGGCGTTCGTGGTGGGAGTCAGCGGAGGCGCCACCTTGGGGTTGGAACTGGCCGCTCGCGGAGTCGAGTTCGCCGGTGCGCTACTGCACGAACCGGCAGCCGGATCACTGGCACCGCGATTATTGGACGAGGTCGCGGCGGCGTTCCGGAGTGACGGTGTGGCAGGTTTCGGGCGTGCACTCTACGGTCCGTCCTGGATACCGGAACTCACCAGTGCCTCCACCGAGACGGTCGCCGGTGAACTGGCGATGTTCCGGTCCTTCGAACCCCGGCCGGTCGGGCCACTGGCGCCGCGCATTACGTTGACCGTGGGCGAACGGTCGGCACCCGCACGGCACCGGTCGGTGCAGGATCTCGCCGCCGCCCTCGGAACCGAATGGCGGGTATTACCAGGTGTGGGCCATGCGGTACATCTACAAGCCCCACACCAGCTGGCCGCAGAGCTCGCAACCACCACCCGGTGAACCCGGGCCTCGCTACTGCCGAGCTCACACCAGTTCGTCAGGCAGTTCAGTGCGCGCCGGGGATCGGTGACTTCCTGATTCCGGCGAGCCCGTGGCGAGCCACTCGTACAGTCCGCCCAGGTGCACCGGCCACCACCGATCCGGATCAGATGATGTTGTCGTGGTCCTTCCAGTACGACTCGCGCAGGCGCCGCTTGTAGAGTTTGCCGCTCGGATCACGGAGGGGGCCGGCGCGGCGATTCGGCAAGGTTCGCAAATCGGCCGGTCGGCGCGGAAACTGCGGCCGGGTACCAGCGACACTCGGTCGCGCTGCCGGATCTCGCCGCCGGTGGCGCACATAACAGTGCGCGCCTGCGCGTCAGGGTTTCGGGGCCGCGGGCAGGCCGATCGACGGGTCGATGAATTCGTTGGTCACCAGGTCGGATGCCGATATGTCTTCGGCGATACGGTCACCGCGGCTGCGCAGGATCGGGGTCACCGCCTCGATCACCCGATCCACCCGCGCGGTATCGAAGTTGCCGAGGGTGCCGTCGGGGCCGTTGCCGACGATCTGCTCGGCCACCTGCACCTTCACCGAATCGGCGTTGCCGGCGGCTGTCATCGGCGGGCCGTCGGGGATGGTTTCGGCGATACGCAGCAGGGCGGCGTTCACCGGTCCCGGATCGGCGATGTAGTCGACCTGCGCCTGTTGCAGCATCGGGACCAGTTTCGTCATACAGGGCCGCAGCGATTCGAGTTCGCCGGAACGTACCGACCAGGCGTGCGGGTAGATCTCGTACCCGGATTCGTGGATCAGCAGGTAGTCGGTGGGTTTACGCCAGCCCTCCACATCGTGCGCCCAGCGGTAGGGCTCGTTCGATACGTACCCCTGCTGCATCACCCGGCCGCGTTCGGCGACGAAACGGCTCGGGGTGCCGTCGAACGAGGCGTCGGCCTGGTCCTTGCTCACGTAGCCGTTGGCGACGAGGTAGTCCATGAAGATCTTTCCCTCGCTGTACACCACGGGCGCGTTCGTGCCGGGTACGTCTTTCCACGAATCGACCCGATAGGTCGCGGGGTCCCACATGACGATCTGCGGGTTCACATCCAGCGAGGCGAAAACGCCGGTGACCGGGAATTCCTCCTGGGCCCGGACGGCGTCGTCGGTGGGGACGAATCCGAGAGTGATCGAGGTGTCCTGGTACATCTGGGCGGGCACCGGCTGACCGCCGAGGAACGGGCCACCGAGCCGGACCTCCACGTTGACACCGGTATCGCCGAGCGGACCGGTGTAGGAGCCCTTGTTGACGTCGACGGTGCCGTCGGGCCCGACGAGCTGGAAGGCGGCGGCCCGTTCCGGGGTCGCGTACCAGTCGGTCTGGATGACCACGGTGGACGGGCAGATACCGGCCAGCGGGCCCTCACCGGTGGGTTCGGGTACCGAGGTCGCGCCGCCGCATGCGGTGAGCAGTGCGGCGCCCGCGACGGCGGTCAGGGCGCAGAGGTGTTTCTTCATGGAGCTTCCCGGGGTGCGGTGGAGGGGATGGAACAGCGGCGGGGACGCCGATGAGTTGGAGACGAGGCGGGCCTTCGAACCGCGGGCCCGCCCGGTGAATCAGTTGCCGCGGCGGCGACCGTGGGCGCGTTCGACGCGGACGGCCAGGAAATCGAAGAACCAGAACAGGATCAGCCCGGCCAGCGAGGAAAGCAGCAGCGCGGTGAGTAGTTCCTCGGTGGCCAGCCGCTGCCGATAGACGTCGATCATCCGGCCGATCCCGGGTTCGCCCTGACGGAAGAAGAAATCCGCCACGATGGACCCGATGATCGCCATCCCGCCGGAGATCTTGAAACCGGAGATCATGGCCGGAAGCGCTGTCGGCAGTTGGAGTTTCAGCAGCCGCTGGAGCCGGGTGGCGCCGTGCAGGGTGAACAGGTCGTGTTCGGCGGGTGCGACGGATTTGAGCCCGAACAGGGTGTTGGTCACCACCGGGAACAGCGCGACCATCACGCACACGATCACCCGGCTGCCGAATTCGTAGCCGAACCAGAATCCGAACAGCGGGACCACGGCGAGGATCGGGATGGTCTGCAGGATCACCGCGTACGGGTAGAGCGAGTACTCGGCCCACCGCGCCTGGCTCATCACCACGGCGAATCCCACGCCCACCACCATGGCGATGACCAGCCCGCTCATCGCGACCAGCACGGTGGATCCCAGTGCGGACAGGATCTCGGCCCGCACCGCGGAATCCAGCAGGCCCTCGGTGATCACCTCGTCGGGACCGGGCAGCAGGAACCGCGACTCCGCGGCGATCAGGTAGTGACTCGCGAAATACCAGGCACCCATGACGACGACGAACACCACGATCGGCGCGGTGATCCGGACCGGCGGCATCGCGAGGCGACGCGAGGATTTCGGCTCTTTCGGTTCGGCGCGTACGGCGGTGGCTTCCACCGCCACCGCGGTCATGCCGCCACCGCCTGTTCGGCCGTGTGCAGCGCGGCCGAGACCGACGCCGCGATCTCGGCGAACTCCGGCGTATAGCGCAGGCCCGGTTCACGCGGGAAGTCCAGCGATACCGGGATATCGGCGGCGACCCGGCCCGGCCGGCCGGTGAGCACGACGACCCGGGTCGACATGAATACCGCTTCGGGCACCGAATGGGTGACGAATACACCGGCGAACGCGTCGCGGCGGAACAGACTGCCCACTTCCTCGTTGAGGCGCTGCCGGGTGATCTCGTCGAGTGCGCCGAACGGTTCGTCGAACAGGAACACTTCCGGACGCAGGGTGAGCGCGCGGGCGATGGAGGCCCGCATGCGCATACCGCCGGACAGTTGCGCGGGTTTGTGTTTCTCGAATCCGGCCAGGCCCACTCGCTCGATCGCTTCCCTGGCCGCGACGCGGCGTTCGCCACGTGCCACCCCGGCCAATTCCGCGGGCAGTTCGACGTTCTGCAATACCGTGCGCCAGGACAGCAGGGTGGCTTCCTGGAAGACGTAACCGAGATGCCCGGTGCCGACCTCGACGCTGCCGCCACTGGCCTGTTCGAAACCGGCTGCCAGGCGTAGCAGCGTGGATTTGCCGCAGCCCGACGGCCCGACCAGCGAGACGAATTCACCCGGGCGAACGGTGATATCGATATCGCGCAGGGCGGCCGTCCCGTTTTCGAAGACCATCGACACATTCCGGAATGCGAGCGCCGGATCGGGTCCGGTCGTATACGTTGCCTCCTCCGGAGAGGTCGGCGCCGGGATTGCCTCTGTACTCATGGAACAGTTTTATCGGGCGCTGATTGCGGATCGCGGTCCACCGGATTACGCGCCTGTTTCGTATACGATCACTCGACCAATCGGCCGTCGCGGGCCACCACCCGGCCGCCCTTGACGACCAACCCGCGCACCGGTACCCCAACCACCGCGGCCGCCGGCGCGGGCGCCTGCACGGTGAGCAGATCCGCGCGGGCGCCCGGCCGCAGGCCGTAATCTGTCAGGCCCAGAACCTTTGCGCCACCGTGTGTTCCGGCGGCGAGCGCGAGTTCGATCTCCTCGTCGGCCAGCAGCCGGTCACGGAAGGCGACGGTGCTGATCCGGCGCAGCATATCGCCGTCGCCGTACGGGGTCCACAGATCGCGGATACCGTCGTTGCCCAGCGCGAGGGTCGCGCCGGCCGCGTGCATCACGCGCAAGGGGACTACCGGGGCATCGCCGACCGCGCAGGTCACCATGGCGACACCCGCCTCCGCCGAGCTTTCGGCGATCCGCTGCTGCTCGGCGGGCGGCAGGGCACCCATGGCGTAGGCGTGGCTGATGGTCACGCGGCCGGCCAGCCCGGCGGCCCTGGTGCGTTCGATGATCAGATCGAACTCCCAGGCGCCCAGGTTGCCGGGATCGTGCAGGTGGATATCGATCTTGGCGCCGAACCGTTCGGCCAGGCCGAAGATCACATCGAGCTGACCGGCCGGGTCGCCGTCGAAACCGGCGGGGTCGATACCGCCCACCACCTCGACACCGTCCGCGAGGGCCGCGGCCAGCAGATCGGTCACCCCGGGGCGGCTGACCAGACCACCCTGAGGAAACGCCACCAGTTCGACATCGACCCTGTCGCGGTGGCGGTCGGCGGCGGCCCGGACCGCCTCGACTCCCGCCAGGCCCACCGAAGGGTCGATATCGATATGGCTGCGCACATACGCGGTGCCACCGGTGACCATTGTTTCGAGCAGACCGGCCGAGTAGTCCGCATCGGGGATCCCGAGTTCCGCGCGCCGGCCCTCGCCGTTGGCGATCCGGCCCGCCAGCGAACGCCCCCCGGTGTTGGGCACCCAGGGACCGCCCCACAGGGTTTTGTCCAGGTGACAGTGGGTGTCGACGAACCCGGGCAGGACCAGCGCCCCCTCGAGGTCCACGGCACGGGCGCCCGGCGCGGTCAGGCCGGCGCCGATCTGCTCGATCCGGCCGTCCCGGATCAGGATGTCGGCCGTGCCTACGGGCTGTCCGGGCGACCACGGGCGGCCGTTGCGAAGCAGAAGATCGGAGACATTGCGAAGCAAAGAATCGGACACTGGGTTCCTTCTTTCGGGCGATTCAGGTGAACAACATGGCGATGCCCGCGCCGGCACCGAAGACGATCACCACGGCGCGGAACATGCCGGGGCGTAACTTGTCGGCGATCTTCGCGCCGACCGTCCCACCGGCCAGGCAGGCGGGGGCCAGGACGGCCACCGACCACCATTCGACCGGGCCGAAAAGCGCCACGGCCACCGTCGCGGTGGTCGAAACAGCCAAGGTCAGAGCGCTTTTCAAACCGTTGAGCCGGTTGATCGAGGCGTCGATCCCGAGTGCGAGCGCGGTGAGCAGCACGATCCCCATTCCGCCGTTGAAGTAGGCGCCGTAGATGCCACCCAGAAAGACGCCGGCGAACAGGGTGAGCCGGGATTGCCCGCCCTTGCCCGCGAGCCTGCGCGAGATCATGGGCTGGGCCGCGAACAGGGCGGTCGCCGCCAGCACCAGATAGGGCACCAGCGCCCCGAACACCTCGGGTGGCGCGGCCAGCAGCGCGATCACGCCGCCCACGGCTCCCGCCGTACCGGTGATGATCAGCTTCGGAAGCAGGCTGCGGTGATCGGCCAGCCGGGAACGCAGGGCGGCCGCACCACCCAGATATCCCGGCCATACCGCGACGGCGTTGGTCACCGTCGCGGTGACGGGTGGCAGGCCGGTGGCCAGCAATGCGGGAAACGACAGCAGGCTGCCGCCACCGGCGATGGCGTTACAGATACCGGCGCCGAAACCGGCCACCAGCAGCAGAACCGCGTGCACGGGGTCCATCGAGCGTCCCTCCGATCCGAAATGAGCCTGGATCGTATACGAAATATCCACGATTGGCCCACCGAGATCCGGAGGGCAGAATGCAGGCATCGAACCAGCACATCGGGAAAACCCCTGGTCTCAACGTATAAATCGCCTCAGAACACGCCGTTCCGGGTTCCCGGGAATGTGAGCTGGACGGCCCCCGCCGAACGTCCGAGCCCACACCTGGTATCCAGTTGGAGATACCGGGCGCCGGATCGTATCCGAACCACGCCCCCGACCGAGCCGAGGACAATGTGGCCAGCCATCACCCGCGAATGACCAAACAGCAGGTGTGCCGCGCGATTCGCGACGACATCATCAACGGCGTGTTCGCACCCGGCCAGCGGCTCACCGAGGACACCCTGGCCGAGAGCTACGGCGTCTCCCGGGTTCCCGTCCGGGAAGCGCTGCGCACCCTGGAAGCCGAGGGTTTCGCCTATTCCCGGCCCTACGCCGGAACCTTCGTGGCCGAATTGACCGAGGACGAAGCCGCGGACCTGCTCGAAATCCGCGCCGTACTCGAACCGCTGTGCGCGAGCCGGGCAGCGCGGCGCCGCACCCCCGAGCAACTCGGCCGCCTCAAGGAACTCACCGCACTGGGCCATGACGCCGTGCGCACCGGCCGACTCGACGAGCTGACCAGGCTCAACAGCCGATTCCACGAGGTCCTGGCCGAGGCATCGGGCAGCACACTACTGACTCAGCTGATCACCCAGCTCGGCTGGAAGATCGCCTGGGTGTATGCGGTGGAGCTACCGCGCCGGGCCAACGATTCCTGGGACGAGCACGAGCAGATCTGCGCCGCACTGGAGGCGGGCGACGCGGACCGGGCCCGGAACCTGGTCACCGAACACATCGGTCACGCGACCACCGCCTACCGTCTGCGGCGCACCGACACTGCGGCCACCGGTCCGGGTTCGTAACCTCCGCGAAGCATTCCGCCGGGCCACCGGAAACATCTGGGTCGTATACAAAACGGTGACGTATTCCGCCGCCCGGGAGGTATCGATGCCGGACCTGCTGCCCCACCACGCACCGAAACCACATCCGATGCCCCGGCCATCGGCGGCGACGCCATACAGCACCCCTGGCCGCGAAACAGCCGATCTGGTGTTGCGCAATGCCCGTATCGACGACGAAGCCGCGCTCGTGGATATCGCGATCGCATCGGGTGCGATCGCCGAGACAGGCACTGGACTACCGGTGAGCGCCGAGACGGAAATCGACTGTGCGGGGCGTGTCGTAATCCCCGGGCTCGTGGAATCGCATGTTCATCTGGACAAAGCACTCCTGGACCACGAACGCACCGGTGACGGCACCCTGGCCGACGCCATCGCCGTCACCGCCGAGCTGAAACGCGATTTCACCGCCGCCTCGATCCGCGACCGCGCCCGGCGGGTGCTCGAACAGGCGATCACCCACGGCACCACCACGCTGCGCGCCCACCCAGATGTCGATCCCATCGTCGGCCTGCTCGGGGTGCACACTCTGCTGGAGCTGCGCGACGAATTCCACGGGCGCATCGACCTCCAGATCGTCGCGTTTCCACAAGAAGGTATCTTCCGCGCACCCGGCACCCTCGCCCTGCTGCGGGAGGGCCTGCGCGACGGTGCCGATGTGATCGGCGGCTGCACCTACAACGAGGATTCCGTGAGGGAGTGCCGCCGCCATATCGATCAGGTCTTCGACCTGGCCGCCGAATTCGGCGTCCCGGTGGACCTGCACGCCGATTTCGCCGACGACACCAGCGACCCACGCTTCGCCCTGGCCGACTACATCGCCGAAGTCACCGAACGCACGGGAATGGCGGGCCGGGTGGCCATCGGCCACGCGACATCCCTGGCCGCCCGCCCACCGGCAGATCGTGACCGCGTATTACGCCGGCTCGCCGAAGCAGGTGTCGCCGTGGTTCCACTCCCGGCCACGGATATGTTCCTGGGCGGCCGCGCCGACACCGCGAATATCCGACGCGGTATCGCCCCGGTCCGTGAACTCTGGGCAGCAGGGGTACGAACGGCGTTCTCCTCCAACAATATTCGCAACGCCTTTACACCCTATGGCAATGCGGATCTACTCGATATCGGCCTGTTCCTGGCCCAAACCTCGCATCTGGCCGGCGCCGAGGATCTCACCCGAATACTCGCAATGGCAACCTCCGAAGCCGCCGCCGTGATCGGTATCGCCGACCGTTACGGTCTGCGCGCGGGCGCGGCCGCCGACCTGGTGGTGCTGTCCACACACCGGGTTGCCGACGCACTGCTGGACCGCCCCGACCGCTGCTACGTGATCAAAGGGGGCCGGATCGTCGCGCGGACGACCCGGATCCGGGAGCTGAGCCCTGCGGCCGGCTCCCCGGGCCGGATCTGACGCACGAGAAATCCGGTGGGTCCGCGTCACGTCCGCCTGCCCTACGCCGTCCTATCTGTTGAGCGGCCGACACGGTGCCGATCGAGAGCAGAGGAATCGACCATGAACACAGCGGAAGCGGCGCAGGCGGCGGCAATCTTCTGGGGAATATTTCTGGTGGGCAGTTACTTTCCCGCACTCATCAGCAAACGTTTCCTCTCGGTACTGATGCTGGAGAAGCAGACCGATGGATTCGTCATCATGGCTGCCTCTCTCCAGATCGTCATCGGGGCGGCGTCACTCGCAGTGAACAATCGGTGGGAACTCGGCCTCGCGGGCATCATCACAGTGCTCGGGTGGATGGCGGTCGTCAAGGGGGTCGGACGGTACATGGCGCTCGGCCTGGCCGAGAAAGCTGCGAAGAACATGCCCGCCGCGGTCGCTTACCCCTACCTACTGATCCACCTCGCTGTCGGGTGCTTCCTCCTCTACCGCGGATTCGTCAACTGACGACTCGGTGCAGTATCCGAATCCGCGCCGACAGCATGTACCAGGAGCCCGCCCTCGACCTGGTTGCGCCATCTGGAACGTCCTGCCACCGAGCGCACACATCCGGGATTCGAGAAACAGCTCAGCGAGAACCGCTATGCTCGCCTGACTTCGAAACTTCCACAGCCCGTGGTGTTCTGAGTTCGCTACGGTTCGTCTCCCCTGTGTCCCGCTGTTCCCCTAGGAGATCTTCATGCGTTTCGGACGGTTGGTATCGGCCATTGCCGCGGTGATGCTCGCGGCGCTCGTCACCGGCGGCGGACCGGCCGCCGGACAGAGCGATTTCACGCAGACCGGGCTCACCGCACACAACAAGCACCGGGCCCAGCACGGTTCCCCGGCCATGACCCCGGCCCAGGACCTGAACGACCTGGCCCAGAAATGCGCGGAGTACTACGCCGACAAGGGCACGATCGATCACACCTGCCCACACAAGAACGGCGCCGGCGAGAACCTCACCATGGGAACGGGCGCACCCAGCGCGGTGACCCATGTCGAGACAGCCGTGCAGATGTGGTACGACGAGGTCGCGGACTACAACTACGACAACCCCGGATTCAGTCTCACGACCGGGCATTTCACGCAGGTGGTGTGGAAGGCCAGCACCCGGCTCGGTATCGGCTACGTCGCGAAGGACAACAGGTTCGTCGTCGTCGCCCTTTACGACCCGCCCGGCAACATGAAGGGGCAGTTCCCGCAGAACGTAGCGCCCCCGAACTGAGCCGGTCCGGTGCCCGACGACGCGCCCGGCACAGCGACCCGCCGTCGCCGAGGCCGGTCGAATTCAGGCGGCTGCCCGGTTGCCCTGGTGGATCAGTGCGTCGATTCGGCGTTTGTAATCGTTGAATTCCGGAGCGGTCGTATCGCGGTCGCGAGGCAGGTCGATATCGACCACCTCGCGGATATGACCGGCTGTGCCGTGGGCCGTACCGCCGGCCATGACCACCACCCGGTCCGACAGGTACACCGCCTCGTCCACACTGTGCGTGACGAATACGACCGTGACACCGGAATCCCGGTGGATCCGGGTGAGTTCGGCCTGCATATCGGTGCGGGTGAGCGCGTCCAGGGCGCCGAACGGTTCGTCCATCAGCAGCACGGCCGGACGGTTGGCCAGCACCCGGGCGATGGCTACCCGCTGTTGCATACCGCCGGAGAGTTGGTGCGGGAAAGAGTCGCGCACCCGGGTGAGGCCGACGGTTTCCAGGCAGCGGCCGGTGGTCTCACGGATATCGTCGCGGTTCATCCGGGCCTGTTTCGGGCCGTAGGCGACATTCTCGGCGACGGTGAGCCACGGGAAGAGTCCGTAGTCCTGGAAAACGACACCGCGGTCCGGCCCGGGGCCGGTGATCGGCTCGTCACCGACAGTCACCGAACCTTGTGTGGCCGTGTCGAATCCGGCGAGAATCCGTAGCAGCGTGGACTTTCCGCATCCGCTGGCGCCCACGATGCAGATAAATTCACCGGCGGCGAAATCGAGCGTGACGCCGTCCACCGCATAACCGGCGGCACCCGGGAACCTCTTACCGAGCCCGTCGAGCACAATCCGTGCCGGACGATGCGGGCGGCGGCGTGTGGAATAGATCTTCATGGTGATCACCCGATCTGTACGGAAATGGACACCCCGGAGGGCTGGACCGGACCGCTGGATTTCCTTGTCACGGGAGCAGCGGGCGGCGGCCGGCGACGAGGCGGACGGCCAGCATCAGGATCCGGTCGGCCAGGAATCCCGCCAGGCCGATCACGATCATGACCGCGACGATGAGGTCGGTGCGTGACTGTTCGCGGGCCTGGGTGATCAACGCGCCGAGACCCACCCGGATACCGACGGTTTCGCCGACCACCAGGATCACCCAGGAGAGGCCGAGCGCGATGCGGAGCCCGGAGACGATACTGGGCATCGCGGCCGGAAGCACCACCTTGTACAGGGTTTGCGCGGGCGGGGTGCCCAGCATCGCCGCGGCTTCGAACAAGCGTTGCGGTACCGCCCGCACACCGGCCGTGGTGTTGATCAGGATCGAGAACACCGCGGCCAGGAAAACCAGGAAGATGGTCGCGCGGTCACCGAAACCGATGATCAGCAGGGACAGCGGTGCCCACGCCGTCACCGGGATCGGGCGCACCAGGCCGAGGGTCGGTTCGAGCATCCGGTTGACGGTCCGCGACCGGCCCATCAGGATCCCGAGAGGTACCGCCACGGCCGCCGCGATGGCGAAACCCTGGACGACCCGCAGCGTGCTGGCATACAGATGCCACCACAGTGTGCCGCTGTAACTGTCGTCGACGATGCCGCCGACCGCGAGATCGGCGAGCCGGCGCGCCACCTCGTACGGGGTGGGCAGGAATTGCATCTGGATACCGAACGGCAGCGTCCAAGCACCGGCGACACCGCGATCCCACAGGAGCAGCACCAGCAGCGGTACCGGCAGCGCCCACAGCAGTGACACCGCTCGCGCGCGGTAACGGGCGCGCCGCGCCGCGGTATCCACCGGTTCGCCGGCGCCCGGCCCGGATTCCCGCTGCGGTCGATCGGTCGTCGCGGTACCCGCTTGCACGGTGGTCATCGCTGGGTTTCCGCGGTGTCGAGGAAATCGGTCCGGAAGACCTTCGTCATATCCGGAGCGCTCGGCAACTGGTCGAATTCGACCATCTGCCGGGCCAGTTCGGTGACCCGCTGCCGGTATTCGTCGTCGAGCTGCCAGCGCAGATCGACGTTCTCGATGGCGATATCGGTAACCGCGCGGTCCAGCCCGAAGGTTTCGACCAGCCCGGCCGCCCACGCATCGCGGTCACCCTTCATGAACTCGATGGCGCGGATGAAGGACGCCACCGTTTCCTGCGCCCGATCGGGCTGTTCTTCGAGGAACCGGCCGTTTCCGCCGAGGACGATATTGGTGGCGCCGATCGGCGTCTCGTAGGGCGAGAGGATCTGGTGCGCACCCGCCTGCCGGGCGATCGACACCCCCATCTCGGCGCTGAGGAAAGCATCCACCCGGCCCGCGGTGTAGGCACCGGCCATATCCGAGTACGCCAGGTTCACCAATTGCACATCGGTTTCCGGGTCGAGACCGTGCGCGGCCAAGGTGAGCTTCAACGCGATCTCCTGCGAGGACCCGGCCGGGAAGCCGATCCGCCGACCCCGCAGATCCTGCGCGGTACGCAGCTCCGGCCGGCCCACGAAGCCGGATCCGCCGTCGGACGCCGAGGCGATGATCCGCACATCCTGCTCCGCGGCGACACCGGCGAGCATGGCCGGCGCGCCCAGAACGCCGATATCGACGGCACCGGAGGCCAGCGCGTTCTTGATATCCGGGGAGTTCTCGAACAGGACGATTTCGTAATTCGTGCCCGCCGGAGCGAACTGCTGCATGAAGTACGGGGCGTACAGGTGAGGCTGGCCGCGCAGGGTCCCGATCCGGACGGCTTCCGGATCACCGCCGACGCTGTCGGGGGTGGAAATACAGCCGGTCAGCCCGGCGACGGCCAGTACCAGCGCGCCGATTATCGAGAAAACCCGGCGAAGTGGATGTTTCATACTGCTTCCTCACTGTGCGGCGACCCCTCGGCCGGAACAGCGGCGATGCTGTGTGCGAGATGGATCAGGGAACGGTCGGTGCCCGGTGCGCCCACCAGGCACAATCCGCTGGGTCCGCCCTCATCGCGGCCCAGCGGCAGGGTCACCGCGGGCAGGCCCGCGATCGACGCGAGACAGGTCAGGCGCAGGGTGCGCCGCCGAGTCGTCTCGTGTATCCCGGGTCCCGCCCTGCGCGGCGGCGGTGGGGTCGCGGCGGCCGGGAGCACCAGGGCCCGGTCGCCGAGTGTGGTCCGGATATGGTCTGCGGCAGCGTTCAACTGAGTGCGGGCGGCCGCCGCCTGTCCAGCGGTCACGGTGGCAGCGAAAGCGAAGCGCTCTGCCACATCCGGTTCCAGAGCATCGGGATGGGTGGATATCCACTTCCCGTGATTCGCCCATGCCTCGTGGGCTTGGACTACGCGGAATGCGGCGAGCCATTCGTCATGCGGGCACAGATCGATCGGCCGGGCACCCAGTTCCTCGGCCACCGCTCGGACCGCCGCCGCGATCGCGGGGTCGGCCCGGTCGCACAACCGGTGGTCGATTGCGAAACCGGCCGGTGTCGCGGTATCCGGGTCCAGCAGGCAGTCCGCGACAGCGGCCAGCGTTGCGCCGGCCGCGGTGACCCACCCGACGGTGTCGAACGACTGCGCCAGCGGCAGCAGTCCGACTGTGCCGATTCGCCGATGGGTCGTGCGGATTCCCCACAACCCCTGATAGGCGGCCGGTACCCGGATGGATCCGGCGGTATCGGTACCCAGCCCGATATCCACTTCGCCGCGTGCCACCGCGACAGCCGGCCCGCTGGTGGAGCCGCCCGGAATACGTTCGGGTGCAGCCGGATTGACGGGCATTCCGTATCGGCCGTTGCTGCCGGTGAGGCTATAAGCGAATTCGTCGGTGTGCGCGATTCCGGTGATCCGGGCCCCGGCCGCCAGTAATCGCGCGACCGCAGCGGCATGTTCGGTGGCCGGCCGCTGATCCCGTGCATAAGCCGGGATTCCGGCGCCGACGGGGAATCCCGCCACCGCGTACAGGTCCTTCACCGCCACGGTGCGGCCGGTCAGCGGCCCCGGGGAGGTCGCGTCGACGAGCGGTGACCCACGATGCCGCCAGACCGTGCTATCGGTTCCCCGAGCGTCGCCGTTCCACGGGCGGGCAGCTGCGGAATCGGCATGACCCGCAATTGCCCGAGCCGAGAGTTCGCCGCGCGCTGTCATCGGATCCGCTCCAGGATGCGGCGGGCGAACACGGTATCCGTGCCCGCGCCGAAATCGGAGCGCCGGATCATCGCGTGCACTCCACGTACCTGGTCGACGGCCTGCGAGATCGTGAAATCTGCGGCGGCGCTGAGGTACAGATAAGCCTGCCTGGGATCGGCTTCGAAGAGGCCCGCCACCAGGTCGACGGCGTGGGTGACGCACAGTTCGAGCGCGGTGTTCAGGTCGGGATGCATACCGGTGGGAATGAGCAATCCGTGCGCGGCGGCGAACGGCCCGATCCGGCCACCGAACCCACCGGCGATCTCCGCCGCCGGTATCAGGTCCACGGTGAGCGTCGCGCGCAGCGGCGCCTCCAGCGCGGTCAGCGCCACCTCACCGTCACCCTGCGCGAAATGCGGATCGCCGATATAGAGAAGGGCTTCGGGAACTTGGACCGGCAGGAACAGGGTCGCGCCGGCGGTGAGGAGTTTGACGTCGATATTGCCGCCGTGTGGGCCGGGTGGGACGGAACCGACGCGGGTGCCGGTATCGGTGGCCACGCCGATGATCCCCAGGAACGGGGCCAGCGGGAACACTGCGCTCCCGGACCGGCCCGCGGTATCGAGCGGTAGTTCCCCGAACCAGCGGCCTTCCCGGTCGTGGACCCGGCAGAACTGCCCGTAGTCACCGTCGAATCCCGGCCGGCCGGCCAGGACGCCGCGACCGTGCCGGGTCGACACCACGCCGTAGGGCGCGCGCATGGTCAGGTCATCGATGCGTACAGCCAGCAGGTCCCCAGGGCGCGCACCGGATACGGCGATCGGGCCGGTGACGATATGCGGCCCGGCCCCGGACTCACGCCGGCCTTGCGCTGTCACCTCGACGGCATCGGCGAGTACCTCCGCACGGTGTACGCCGTGGCGCCCGAAGTACCGCACCGGGTCCGAACCCTGGTCTTCGAGGATGCCCTCGTGACTGACCGTGTCGACGACCACCGCGGTCCCCGGGTCCACCGTGGCGACCGCGGTATCCGTACGACACGGCAGCCGGCCCCAGAGCACCTTGCCGGGGTCTGCCGGTATGTACACCGCGGCGGGGTCGATTCCCGAATCCGGCTGCAACACCGGGAATGCGGCAGCGAAATCCTGCCCGATCAGTGCCGTCACCGCGACCTCCTCATTGGTCGGACCACCTGATGCACCGACCATAAGAGCCCGTGGCGCCCTCGGCGAGCGGGGCGACGGAACGTAACGGCCGATTTACCGCCGGGCAACACGGCACCGAAAAGCACTGGATATCGGTAACTTTCCCGAATCAATCGGATACGTCACCGGCACGCGGCGATACCCCCGGAGCTGATACGTTGTAGCCCTTCCGAAGCAGTCGCCGGGTATTGGTCCGACCTCTTGTCGCTCCTCCGGCCGCCCTATTCGCTTCCGGGACGCGAAACCAGGAGGGACCCATGACTTCCGCTTCGATACCACCGATGCGCCGTCCCGCGCGCAGCGTCGGCGCCGAGGTCGCGGCACATCTGGAACGCCTGATCATCAGCGGTGAACTACGCGCCGGTGATCGACTCCCACCGGAACGGGAACTTGCCGCGAACCTGAACGTTTCCCGCTCGTCGCTACGCGAGGCGATGTTCGAACTGGAATCGAAGAAGCTCGTACAACGCCGGCAGGGCAGCGGCAGCACGGTGGCCGAGATACCCCGCACGGCTGCGGAACTGTACGGCAACCTGGCCGGAATCGACGTCGAGCTCGGTTACGCAACCGAACTCCGTCATCTCGTGGAGCCACGGATCGCGGAATTGGCCGCATTGCGGGCGGCCGAATCGAATCTGCTGTCCCTCGGTGAAGTGCTCGCACGGTCACACGGCACCCTCTCACCCGAAGAGTCGATGCGACTCGATATCGAATTCCACACTCTGCTCGCCCATGCTGCCCAGAACCCGCTGTTGGTCACGCTGTGCACCATGACCACGGAATGGACCCACCGGACCCGGATCCTGTCCCATCGCACCGCGCTCGGTCGCCGGATTTCCGCCCAGGGGCACGAAACGATCTACCGTGCGGCCTCCGAACACGACGGCCCCGCTGCCGCTGCGGCGATGCAACAGCATTTGCGGGAGGTTCGTGAGGTCAGCGCCGGCCTGTGACCGGACGATTCCCGACCCGGCGGTTTTCGCCTCGACTCCGACTGATCACTGATTCCCCGACGGCGGGCTTTCGTCCACGACCCGGCAGTAGCTCGACCGGAAGGGTTGCAGTAGGGCGCGCATGAATGCGGCACCGTCCTCCGGCGGAATCCGGCGCGGCGAGTCCGGCAATTCGACACCATGTGTGTACCAGCGCTGAGCCGTGCCGCACCGGTCCGGGTCGATCACGACCAGCTCTGCACGCCCAGCCACCAGGTGGAATTCCGCGACACGGTGCGGGTCCCAGGTGCCCATGTCGTATACGGCTATCAGAGTCGGCACGGATGCAGCCATACTGACCGACGCTCCCTTCCGATGATATGAAGTATCCGAAAACCCACCAGGGTCGCTGTCACTTCGGATCCTTATAGATTATCCCCGGCCACTTCTCTCCGGTGATACCGTCGGCCTTCTGCACCTCCAGCAATCTGGACTGAGCCCCCTCGATCGCGCGATCGCCGATAACGGGCAGATCCGGGCCGAAGTTCTGCATTATCCCGGGCACCTGGTCTTCGTTGACCGCGTGGATACGCTCGAGGATTTCGTCATCGAATTTCTTGCCGTTGAATTTCTCGACGAACGGCGATCGAATCCCGAAATTCGGATCGGGCTTTTCGTGCATGCAGAGATCACGATCGCATCCGACCAGGTCACCCTTGTTGTATCGCTTGCTCGAAAGCGCGGTCCGGTAGTTGTTCCGATTACCATCGGAATAGCACAGAAAATAGTCGAGAAATGCCATTTCCTGTTGCTGTAGGAGATCATAAGGGAGATCGTCCAGGAAATCGGTGGAGGGCACGAAGTCCTGTACGACGCCCCGGCCCATAGGGCCGCCGCTGATAACGGTCGGCGGAATTCTCGGCATCCGGAACAGCGAGCTGGAACGATACGCCACCTCTGCCCGAATCGCGAGGTGACCGGGTTCTTTCGGAATCCCCTGGCGCATATGGAATTCCCGGTCGATCGGCCGGTAGACGTTCCGCATCCCGTCCGTGGACCGCAGAAACTGCACCCCGTCGCCGTCATCGACGAAATCCTCCGGGAGAACGAGAGTCCGCGCCCGCATTTCGGGAACGGCGACACCGGGCGACCACCAGGAATTCGAAACCGTCCGGGCGACGAGTGCAGCTGCATCGGAATCCGCACCGGAAGCCTTGTTCGCCGCGGTTTCGGGAACTCCCGCGGCCCGGCGTATCGCGCCACTGTCGGTGTCCGCCGCTTGCGCCAGTATTTGCTCGATCCGCTTCCGGGCAGCGCGCATGAGCTCATCACTATCCCATCTCGCCACCGATGCAGTCCCCGTCCTCCCGAGTCACCGGCCCACCGGACATACCTCTGGAGGGAGGCGCACACACCGGACACAATCACACGGTCGCCGCCGCGTCGCGCTCGCATTTCCCCAGGACTGCCGGTACCCGGCCGATGGAGCAGATACTACGGAACCGGCAATTCAGGCGCCTACAGAAACGCAGACACCATCCGGACAGGCCGGCCTGTCCAGATTGCGGCACCATTCCGGTCAGGTACTTCCGATCGAGCAACCGGTGTACGCGGAGCGCTACCGGCCCCGGAACCAAGAGGTTTCCTACATTCCGTAGCGTTCTCCGGAAAAGCCTGCCGAGGAGGAGGTCGAGCATGACGGAGATCGAGGGCGGGCGAACGGTACGCGTCGGCGACCGGGATATTCACTACACCGAATTCGGTTCCGGGCCCACCGTGCTGATGTTGCACGGCGGCGGTCCCGGCGCCTCGGGCCTGGCAGCGTACGCACCCAATGTGGAGGCGCTGGCCCGCCGGTTCCGGGTGATCGTCCCGGATATGCCCGGATACGGGCGGTCGAGTAAACGGCTCGACCGGTCCGATCCCTTCGGCGACCTGGCAGCGGCCATGACAGGGCTGCTGGATGCACTCGAGGTGCGCAGTGCGCATGTGGTCGGCAATTCCTATGGTGGGGCGGCGGCGCTGCGGATGGCCATGGACTCGCCGGACAAGATGGGCCGGCTCGTACTGCTGGCTCCCGGTGGTATCGGCACCACCCGGGCCCTGCCGACCGCGGGTTTGCGGGCACTGCTGGCCTATTACGGCGGCGACGGTCCCAGCCGGGACAAGCTCGCCACCTTCATGCGCGAATACCTCGTGCACGACCCGGACACCATCACCGACGAGATGATCGACAACCGCTATCGCGCGAGCCTGGATCCCGAGGTCATCGCGAATCCGCCGCTGCGCCGCCCTTCGGGACGGTCCGCCCCGCGCACCCTGTTGCGGATGGACCTCACCCGCGATCCCCGATTACGGCGGATACCGCATCCGACCCTGGTGATCTGGGGTGCCCAGGACCGGGTGAACCGGCCCTCCGGGGCACATATGCTCGCCCGCCGCATACCGCACTGCGATGTGTACCTACCGGCAGCCACCGGGCACTGGGTCCAAGGCGAGAGACCCGAATTCTTCAACAGTCTGACCACCACCTTTCTCACCGGAATGCCGTAACCGGCACCGGTCCCTCCGGTCACGACCGGCCGGCGTGGCGGGCATCGCCGGCGTCCGAGCTCGGCCGATCCACCGCCCGGCACCTGTCGACCCGTGGCGGGGCCGGACCATCGACGGCCTCGACGACACCGCCGACCGGCCCACCGAATTCCGGGTGGGCACCACCCCGGGAACCCGGACGACCGGCGCGATCGCGACCGGGCCGAACATGTTTCCGACAGCGTGCCGGTGCCGGTACACGAAAGCGCGACCGTACCGACGAGTTTCGACGTACTGACCGAATTGCGGTTCACTTTCGGCTAATGTCGCGCTGGCCGGGCGAATGTCCGGTGGGGCCCGTGCCGCGGCGCGGTACCGGTCCCCATATCGGCCCGGCGGTCGGTACACCGGCCGCTTCGTTCCGAAGAGGAGCAGCATGTATCCCGGCGCGCATGTCGATCGTTTCCCTGATAAACCGGCCGTAATCCTCGCCGAGACCGGTGAGACGCTGACCTATCGGGAGCTCGAGGACAATTCCGTCCGCCTCGCCCGGCACCTCCACGAGGCGGGGCTTCGCAAGGGCGACCACGTCGCGCTGCTGTCCGGGAACGACCCCAAGGTGTACGAGGTCTACTGGGCGGCATTGCGATCCGGGCTTTACATCACCGCCGTGAACCGGCATCTCTCGCCGAGCGAGATCAGCTATATCGTCAACGACTGCGGGGCGCGGGCACTCATCGCGTCGGCCGGTGTGCGCGAGGCCGCCGAGAAGATCATCGAGGAGACGCCGGGGGTGGAGATCCGGCTGGCCTTCGGCGGCGAAGTCACGGGGTACGGATCCTATGAGGAAGCGCTGGCCGCCGCCTCCCCCGAACCTTTGGCAGATCAGCCCCGGGGCGCCGATATGCTCTACTCGTCCGGGACCACCGGGCGACCGAAGGGCATCAAACATCCGCTGCCGGACCGGCAGGTCGGCGATCCCCCCGGCGATACCTATACCGCCGTTTTCGGCCCGCTCTACGGATTCGATACCGAAACGGTCTACCTGTCCCCTGCGCCGCTGTACCACGCGGCGCCACTGCGGTTCGGCGGCGTGGTGCATGCCCTCGGCGGGACGCTGGTGGTGCTGGAACGTTTCGACGCCGAAGCGGCCCTGGCTGCCATCGAGCGCTACCGGGTCACCCACAGCCAGTGGGTCCCGACCATGTTCGTGCGGATGCTGAAACTCGACGAGACCGTCCGCCTCCGCTACGACGTCTCGAGCCTGCGGGCGGCCGTACATGCTGCCGCGCCGTGCCCGGTCGAGGTGAAACAGAAGATGATCGACTGGTGGGGGCCGGTGCTGCACGAGTACTACGCGTCCACCGAGGGCAACGGCGCCACCTTCATCGACAGCGAACAGTGGTTGCGGAAACCGGGGTCGGTGGGCCCCGCCGGTCTGGGTGCGGTGCGGATCTGTGGCGACGACGGCGCGGAACTGCCGGCGGGTGAGATCGGCACGATCTATTTCGAACGCGAGGACGTTCCGTTCAGCTACCACAACGATGCGGCGAAAACGGAGCAGGCGATCCACCCGCAGCATCCGACCTGGACCACCACGGGCGATATCGGCTACATCGACGCGGACGGCTTCCTGTTCCTCACCGACCGCAAGGCGTTCATGATCATCTCCGGTGGCGTGAACATCTACCCGCAGGAGATCGAGGACGCCCTCGCGCTCCATCCGAAGGTTTTCGATGTCGCCGTGATCGGTATCCCGGACGAGGAGATGGGCGAATCGGTGAAGGCCGTGGTCCAGCCCGCACCCGGCGCCGGCGCCGGCCCCGCGCTCGCCGAGGAACTCCGCGACTACCTGCGTGCCCGTATCGCGCACTACAAGGTTCCGCGCACGGTCGATTTCGCCGACGAACTCCCCCGCACCCCCACGGGCAAGCTGGTGAAGGGCAAACTCCGCGCCCAGTACCTGTGAACACCGGACCGGCCTCGGGACCCCGGATGCCGAGTGGATCTCGGCACCGGTAGCCGACCGGCCTGTACGGCGGGCCGCCCGGTGGCGGATAATCGGCGGCGAGCCCAATGCCCGACTCCGGAGACCACAGATGCCCATCCCGGCCGGCCGGCGAGCCGTCACCCAGTACGTGATTCCCGGGCGGCTGCGCCCATGAGTCACCGAACGCGGCGGTCGCCTCGACAGGACAGATCCCGTTTCACCGTCGACACCCTCCTGGAGGCAGCAGCACAACTGTTCGGGCGCGACGGCACGGCCACGACGACCAACCACATCGCCGCGCGGGCCGGCACTTCGATAGGGACGCTGTACCAGTACTTCCCGGACAAGCAGGCCATTCTGAACGCATTGGCCCGGCGGCACGTCGCCGATGCCACCGCACGCCTGGGCGCCGTCCTCGACGAACTGCGGGTCGCCGAGCCACCGTTCGAAACGACGCTGCGCACGGTGCTGGACGTGGTCGTCGACCTCCACCGCGACCGCCCGGGACTGCACGGCCTGATGCACCGGATGGCGCTGCCCGCGGCTGGTGAGCTGGCGGCCGTCCACGCCCTCGAGGACCATCTCGCGAACGAGATCGACCACCACCTCCGCCGCTGTGCGCGCGGTGGCGCCGACCCTGCGCTCACCGCCCGCATACTGGTGCACACGATCGACGCCCAGGTGCACCGCGTGCATCCGCGCCGCCCGCTGACCACCGACGAACTGATGACCGTGGTCGAGCAACTGACGCGGCCGGTATCAGCGCCCTGACCCGCCCGCTTCGGCGAGGACCGCACGCAGAGTGGTGGCCAACTGCTCTACGCCGGGTTCCTCGACGGGAAAGTGCCCGCAGTTGTCGAGCAGTACGATCTCACGCCGGCCGGCGATACGTTCGAGGAAACGGATACTCAGCTCCGGTGGTGTCCACGCGTCCGCGGCGGGATGGACCAGGGTGACCGGTGCGGCACCGAACGTCTCCGGAGGTGTGTGCCGGTAGTCCGCGAAACTGCGGAGGAAACCGAGCGGAACCCGGGCGCCGCCGCCCAGCGGATCGGCCGCGCACAGTCGCGACAGCTCCGGATCACGGCTCATCCGGTGCATATGTACGAGCCAGCGGATCGGCACACGGACCCGGCCGCATACCGGGTCCAGCCATCGCAGCAGCCTCGGGCCCGACCGGCCGGGCAGGTTCCATCGGGTCGCGGTGGCGAGCGCCTCCGCATCGGCGGGGTCGAGCAGACAGGTCGCCACGACATGCTCCACCGCGCCGGTGCGGGCGGCGACCTCGTAGGCCAGCATCCCGCCCATACTCGCGCCGAACAGCACCAGTGGGCGATCGTCCACCGCGGCGGTCCGCTGCACCAGATCGCACAGGAGCTCGATCCAGTCGCCGTAGCGCACCCCACCCGGATCCGGTTCGATCGTCCGGCCGTACAGCGGGAGGTCGACGGCCGTGGCGTCCACGTTTTCCCGGAAACCCAGCGCGACTGCCGGCCACAGCAGACCCGAGTGCCCACCGGCGCCGTGGATCGCCAGGACCCGCACGGGGGCGTCGGGTACCGCAGCGCGCAGCGTATGGATCCGACGCCCACGCCACTCCCACCATTCGGATACCGGTTCGGTCGTCGAATCGGCCCGGTGGGACTCGGGCAGAAACTCTGCGTAGGCATGGTGCGTTTGTGCGTTCATATCTTCAGCTTCGAGCGTGGCACCGGGCCGGACAACTCGCGTTCTGCCTCCCGCCGGATACCGTCCGACCTGCGAGAACACCATCTCCGCGCAGGGCTGCTCAGTTTCGATCCGGCTGCGGACGGGAGCGCCGTGCCCCGGACGACGTTTATCGTGCCCGGTCCGGGCAATACCGCCGACGACGAAACCGGTCCGGTGACGAGCGGGCAGGAGGGCTGGGCGATGGCCGATGACGCAGAACAGCGGGCGAATATCAACGATGCAGAAAAGCGCTGGTCCGACGACCGAGGAGAGTTCCGCCGGGCGGTGCGCTACACGCTGGCGGTGCTCGGGGTGGCCGCGCTGGTCTGTGCCGGGACGGTGATCTGGTCGGCCATGGCGCAGTGCCGGGACGCCGATTCGCTGCTGTGCGATACGCCGACGCAGCTGACGGTCCTGTTCGGCCCCGGGGTGCTGCTGTTCCTGGGTGGTGTCGGGGCGTTCGTGGAGACGATCCGGGTGTGGCGGCGCGGTGGCACCTGGCCGATCTGGCAGGGCGCGGGCTGGTTCCTGTTCCTGATCATGCTGTTCTATCTCGGTATCGGCGCCACCACGGTCCCCGCGGACTGACCGGGGGCACCCCGGATTCGGCGGCGCACACCATCCCGTACCGGGGAGCCCGGTAGGCCTGCTGATCGAGCCACACCTGTGGCAGACTTTCGAGGAATGCTCGGATGACGGCCACGCGACTCGACAGGGTCGGCAGGGACCGTGCGCGGAAGGTGATGCGGGAATTGAGATCGCGATGGATCTGATCGCCCTCGAGGGCCGGGTGGCCACCGACCGGATCGCGGCCCGGGACCGCACACCGGAAACCGAATTACAACTGGCCACGGGCCTGTCCGAACTCGCCGCCGCGTATCTGGCCACCAAAACCGATGGGTCGATACGTAACCGGGTGGCCGGGGCGCTGGAACCCGCGCAGGAAGCCGTGATGATCCGGTTGCGCTGGTTCACCGCCGGCCGGGTCACCGCGCAGTTCGCCAACGAGGTGCAGGACACGCTGCGGCTGCTGGAGCAGGCGGCGCGGGAGATCGGGCACCGCGAACTGGCCACCGCGACAATCCGCGACGCCTGCAATGCCTATACGCAGGTAGCGCACGATCACCCGAATGCCGCGGGCGCCTGCGCGGACAGCCTGTCGAAATGCGGTGTATGGCTGTGCCGGCTGGACCCGGGCGCGGCCGTCATGGCGACCGATGAGGCCGTGCGGATCCGTGCCGGCCTGTTCGCGGACGACCCGAACCAGTCCCGGAAGTATCTCGCCACCTTGAACACGCTGCTGCGCACCTTGATGGTGGGCCGGCAGCGGAAACAGGCGGTGGCCATGTACCGCGAACGCTATACCGCGCTCACCACCCCGGAGATGGCCGCGCAGCTGCGGGCGCTGAAAATCGAAGAGATCGGTTTCACCAGCAAAACGCAGTCCGCGCTACGCAAACTCGAATGCCGCGCTTTGGAGCGCGCCGGTTATCTGACCCAGCAGCAGATCCTCTATCAAAGCGCCGGTGATCTGGCGACCATCGAGGAGATCAACTGGAATCTGGCGTTGGTGGGGTTGAAACCGCTGGCGGCGGGGGCGATGCCGGATCAGCCGGCCAAACCGGTGGAGATCGGTTCGTCGTTCGGTGCGCTCGGTGTGCTGTGTTCGGCGCCGGATGCAGTGCAGCAGGTGCGGGCGGCGATTATTGCGGCCTATACCGAGGCGGGTGCGGAGCCGGTGGACATCACCACCGCGTACGGCGTGGACAAGGCGCATTGGGGCACCCGGGACCCGCAGATGAACGCCACCCCCGAACTCGGGGAGGACATCGTGCTGATCGAGCGGAGATCGGGCAGCTGGGTCGCGGTGCAGAGCCTCAAATGGGAGCTCACGCCGGTGGCAAAGAACCCGCTGGCCCGTCATCTTGCCCGGCAGTGGCCGGTGGTGAGCGTAACCAGCACCGAGAGCCTGTCCTACGAGCTGTGCTGGTACGAACAGGGCACGGCCACCCAGTACGCCGCGCTCGGGCGGCCCGCGGAGCCGGTGGCCCTGGATACCCCGTTGGCGCCGTTGGATTTCGGCAAGCTCGCCGACTACGGCGCCGATTACGCCTCGGAGACGCAGATCCGTTCGGCGTTCGGTAATGCGACCATGTTCGCGAAGCTCACCGAGCTGCCCGCCAGCGGTATCCGCCAGGCCGCCGAGGCCCGGCCGCTGGCCGGCTACGGCGATCAGGTGCTGTGTTTCCGTGGTCCGGCAAGCCCGGACGGGAAACGCGCGAGCGGCCTGTAGCCGGGGTCACTCCGATACCCTGACGACCGATTGGTGAGACTCGTCTCGGCCTCGCCGACCATGCTTCGCTATGGTTTGGACCGAAGCTGTTGCATTGCCGGACAACGGCAATGCCGGGAACATTAGGGTGATATGCGCCGATCACCATGGTGTCGTCTGCGCATGCCCTGGAACGGGTTGATCTATCGTGGCTGTTCGGCGGCATTTGTCCGACTCGTGGGATCGGGCACTCCGCTCCGGAAGGGATGTCACTCGCGGCCGGGTCGGTATTCGCGTTCGGCTGCTGTCCATCCTGCTGATCACCAATATCACTCTGCTGATCATCGGTGTCGGCGCCGCCGGGTATCTGGTGAAGGACAGCCTGTCGGCCCGGGTCTGGGCAAACCTCATCAGTAGCACCACCACGCCGGTGATCTCCATGGTCGAAACCTTCGAGGAAGAGCGCCGCCTCTCGATGCTGTACCTGGAGGGCGATCCGGTCGCGGCCGACGCCCTCGCGGACGCGCGGAAACGTTCGGATACCGCGCTCGCCGCGACGATCGCCAAAGGCGAGGCCGCCCAGCGGCTCGACCCCGGCGGGTCTGCGGCCGAACTGGAGACATTCCGCCCGCTCTACAACAGCGTTCCGGGCTTCCGTGCCACCATCGACGCCCGCGCGGTGCCCGGTGCGGAAGCCTTCGGGTTCTTCAACAGGGTGATCGACACGATTTTCCGGGCGTCACTGGTCGCCGCCCGGGTCGCGCCCGACGCCGGCCTGGGGATCGCGCTCGGTTACGGCGTCGAACCGCTGCGGGCCGCGGAAGCCCTGTCGCGCGCCGATACGCTCGGTATCGTCGGCCTGGCCCGCGGTGAATCGACGCAGGCGCAATTCCTCGAATTCCACCGGTACGTCGGTGAGTTCCGCGCGCAGGCCGCCTATTCGGCGTCGGTACTGAAGGGTCCGCGACTGGACCAGCTGCATGGTCTCACTTCGTCACCGGACTGGCAGCGGGTGACCGCCATGCAGGACGCGATGGTGCTGAACGGCGCCTACCCGGCACCGTCCGAAAGCAGTGACGACACCGAGGAATCTGCGCAATCCGGCCCGGCCCCCCTGCCGATGACCGGACCGGCCTGGCAGGAAGCGTCCACCCGGCTCACCTCCGCCCTGCTGAAACTGTGGGAGGACCAGAGCCGCGATGCACATGCCATCGCCCGGGAGGAGGGCACCGATACGGCGGGACTGTCGCTGATCGGCGGGATCGTGGTCCTGGTTGTCACATTCGTGGCATTCCTGGGCACATTGTTCGTGGCCAACCGGTTCATCGCACGTATGCGACGACTGCGCAGCGATACCCTCGAACTGGCCGATCAACGGCTGCCCGATCTCATGCGGCGGCTCGACAGCGGCGACGAGATCGATACGGCCGCCGAGGTGGCGCGCCTGGACTTCGGCACCGACGAACTCGGCCAGGTTGCCGACGCGTTCAACCGGGCGCAGGTCGCCGCGGTATCGGCGGCCGTGGCCGAATCCCGGACCCGTGCCGGTTTCCGCATGGTGTTCCTCAATATCGCCCACCGCAACCAGGTCGCGGTGCACAAGCAGCTGGCCCTGCTCGATCGCGCCGAACGCCGCGAGGAGAACGCCGACCAGCTCGAGCTCCTGTTCGAGCTGGATCATCTGGCCACCCGCGCCCGGCGCCATGCCGAGAACCTCATCGTGCTGGGTGGTGAGAACCCGGGCCGGGTCTGGCGTAATGCGATTCCGCTGTGGGATCTGATCCGCGGGGCCGCTGCGGAAACCGTCGACTACACCCGGATCCATACCGGTGGCGCCCCCGAGGTGCTGATCGCCGGCCAGGCCACGGCCGATCTGATCCATCTGCTGGCGGAGCTGATGGACAATGCCACCGCGTTCTCGCCACCACAGTCCCGGGTGGAGGTCTCGGCGGCCGTGGTGGGCCGCGGGGTCGCGGTCGAGGTGGCCGACCGGGGGCTGGGTATGTCGGCCGACGAGATCGTCGCCAACAACCAGCTGCTGGCGCAGCCACCGGATTTCGGGGTCGCGGCGCTGTCCGGCGATACCCGGCTGGGGCTTTTCGTCGTGGCGACGCTGGCGGCCCGCCACGGTGCGTCGGTCCGGCTGTCGGATTCGATGTACGGCGGAATCAAGGCTGTCGTGCTGATACCTACCGAATTGATCGAAGAACGGAGCATGGCCGGCGCCGGAAAGCCTGCGGACGGCGGCGCCCGTTCCGGCGAGGCCGGCTCCGGGGATTCCGGAGCGAACGACAGGGGACCGAATGCCGCTGTACCGAACGGCAGCGCCGAAGCAGCCGGTGTCCCGGTGTCGGCGAAACCCGACGGGCCCGCACAGCCGGCCACCGATAACGCGGCACAGCAACCCGGTACGGGCACCCGGCCCCCGCTGCCCCGCCGGCGCCGGCAGACCACCGAACCTGCCGAATCTCCCGAACCTGCCGAATCCGTTGCCGGTTCCGCCGCGGCCACCGAAGCACCTCGTTCGCACAGCGCCGAGGAGGCACGCGACCTGATGGCCGCAATCGAGGGCGGCACCCGGTCGGGACGCCGCGCGCTGCAAGGGCCCGCCGAATCCGAGGGAACGCGACAGGAAGGCGACGATGACCACTCCCCCGTGCACTGACCCGAGCCGGCCGCCGAAGGAACCGGCGAGCCGGCTGCCGGATCCCGAAGCGAATGGCAAGCCGCAGCCATGAGCGGTCCACACCACGCCCCCGGGGACGAGGAGGACGCCGGCCCGGTCGTACGTCTCTATGCGCTGACCCGCGGCCGGGGTCGTAGCGAGCGCGCGGAGCTCACCCTGGATTCCATGGTGATCGATGCCGGTTCCGGTCTGGCGCTGCGGCGCCCCGAACCCGAGTATGCCGAGATCGTCCGGTTGTGCCGGGCTCCGCAGTCGGTGGCCGAAGTATCGGCTCAACTCGGTGTTCCGCTGGCGCTGACCAAGGTTCTGATCGGGGATCTGATCGATGACGGCCGGCTGATCGTACGCGCACCGGTGGCGACTCCCGACAACGCCGCGGGACTCGATCTCCTGCAGACGATCGCGAACAGTTTGCGGGGCGGTTGATCCGGGGCGGACCCGCCGATCCATAGTCGAATGCGCCGCCGCGCCACCCGAACTTCGGGGTGAGCGCCTCGTTTGCCTGCCCGCTTCCGCGACGCCATATGCATCCCGTTCGCTAGAGTCTGGGACAGATAAAGCGCATTGCGAGGAGAAATCTAGTAGAAATTACCGCAATGCCGGGATAGCTGGGATGGGCCGACCGGCGGCCGGTCGGCCCATCACCCTGAAATGAGTGGGTCTACGTTGGGATTTCGCCTACCTCTCGCCGGAACATTTCTGCGAAGAGCGCGTTCCGGAGCGAATCGCACCCGCGGCCGGGTCGGCATCCGCACCCGCTTGCTCGCGATCGTGCTCATCACCAGTATCGCGCTGGTGACCATAGGAATCGGCGCGGCCGCCTACCTCGTGCGGTCCGGCCGGGATGCCACGAACTGGGCAGAACTGGCCAGCAGCACCACCGGTCCGGCAATCCTGATGGTGCGCGCGTTCGAGGAAGAACGGCGGCTTTCCCTACTGTTGCTGGCGGGCGATACGAGTGCGGCGCCGGCACTGGTAGCGGCGCGTGGTCAGTCCGATATCGCCCTGGGCGAGGTCATCGCGAAGGGTGACGCGGCGCAGCAACTCAATCCCGCCGGTTCCCGAGCCGAGCTCGCCGGCTATCAGCAGTTGTTCGGCCAGGTCCCCGCCACCCGCGCCGCGATCGACGCGGGCACGATTCCCCGGCCGGAGGCTTTCGGATTCTTCAGCGCGGTAATCGATACGATCGTCGCGGCCTCCATGCTGGCTGCCCGGGTCGCACCGGACGCCGGGGTGGCGATATCGCTCGGTTACGGAGCCGAACCCCTGCGGGCTGCCGAAGCACTGTCCAAGGCGGACACCCTGGGCGCGGCCGCGCTCACCCTGGACGAACTGACCGAGCCTCAGCTGGTGGACTTCAACCGCTACGTCGGCGAGTTCCGCGGCGAAGTCGCGTATTCCGGTGCGGTACTCAAAGACCAACGGCTCGCGCAGCTTCGGGCGATCACCGATTCCCCGAGCTATCGGCAGGTGATCGCGATGCAGGACGCGATCATGACCGGCGGCGCACGGTCGGCCACAGAATCCGAGGACAGCTCCGGTAGCACCGGCGAAGCGGATTCCACCGGCGAACCGGCGGCGCTGCCGATGGATATCGCCGCCTGGCAGAAGGCGTCCGGCGAAGTCACCGGGAATCTGTTGAAGCTCTGGGAGGACCAGAGCAACGACGCCCATGCCACCGCCCGCGCACAGGGCGACGATACAGCCGCGAAATCGCTGCTGGGCGGTATCGCCGTTCTGCTGCTCACCGGGCTGACCTTCCTCGGCGCGCTGCTGATGGCCAACCGTTTCATCGCCCGGATGCGCCACCTGCGCAACGACACCCTTGACCTGGCCGACAACCGCCTGCCCGACCTCATGCGCCGCCTCGACGACGGCGCGGAGGTCGACACCACCGCCGAGGTCGCGCAACTGGATTTCGGTACCGACGAACTCGGGGAGGTCGCCGACGCCTTCAACCGGGCACAGTTGGTAGCCGTATCGGCCGCGGTGGCCGAGGCCAAGACGCGGGCGGGTTTCAACGCGGTATTCCTGAATATGGCGCATCGCAATCAGCTCGCGGTGCATCGCCAGCTGGCGTTGCTGGATCAGGCCGAACGCCGTGAGGAGAACGCCGACCAGCTCGAACTCCTCTTCCAGCTCGACCATCTCGCCACCCGAGCCCGCCGCCACGCCGAGAACCTCATCGTTCTGGGTGGCGAACAACCGGGACGGCGGTGGCGTAAACCGGTTTCCCTGTGGGACGTGATCCGGGCCGCGGCCGCGGAAAGCCTGGATTACACACGTATCCACACCGGACGGGTGCCGGAGATGCGGGTCGTCGGAAAAACCGCGGCCGACCTCATCCACCTGCTCGCCGAACTGATGGACAACGCGACGGCGTTCTCACCGCCGGACTCCCGGGTCGAGGTATCGGCCACCCCGGTGGGGCGCGGTGTGGCCATCGAGGTGGCCGATCAGGGGCTCGGGATGTCGGAAGACGAGATCGCCGAACGGAACCGGGCGCTGGCCCAACCGCCGGACTTCGGCGTCACGGCCTTGACCGGCGATACTCGCCTGGGGCTGTTCGTGGTCGCCACCCTGGCCGCCCGGCAAGGTATTTCGGTACGCCTGACCGAATCCGCGTACGGCGGAATAAAGGCGATCGTCCTCATCCCGACCGCACTCACCGAACCCGGCGGACCGCCACCGCTGGAAGCCGCCCCGGTGATCGAACCCGTTCCGGCCGGCGCGGCGCCTCTCACCTTCCACACCTCGCCTTCGACCACCTTCGCCACCGCTCCGGTGCACGAGGCGCCCTACGATTCCCGCACGCTGGGGTCGGACATCTACCCCGCCGTCACCTCCGAGATCACGTATCCGGGCCCGCTGCCGGACCCGTACGGCGCCGGCGCCGGTCGCCCGCCGCTACCGCGCCGCCACCGGAAGGCCGCCGACCTCACCGACCGGGAGCAGGACCCGGACCCCGGTGCGGCCCGACCCCGGACCCCGGAACAGGCCCGCAGCCGGATGTCGGCGATCTCTCGCGGGAGCCGTCGTGGAATTCGAGGTACGCGCCCGAGCGGTGGTGGTGGCGGCGGGCGCGATCCAGACGCCCGCTCTGCTGCGCCGGTCGGGGTTGGGTAACAAGAACATCGGGCGGTACCTGCGGTTGCATCCGGCGGCGGCGGTTTTCGGCCTGTTCGACGAAGAAGTGCGGCCTTGGGAGGGTGGTCTGCAGACCCGGATCTGCCGGCAGCACGCCGACCTCGATGGCAACGGTTACGGCGTGATCTACGAGACGGGCGAGTTCACCGCCGCCGAAATCCTTGTCGTCGTAGTATTCGCCGCGTTCGAGGACGACCACATCGAGACCTGCCGCGGCGAGCACTCCGGCGGCGGTCCCACCACCGGCACCGGAGCCGACGATCACGACATCACAGGTGAGGCTCGCCGGTTCGGTGATGCGCTGCGGTGCGAGCGCGGGCTGCGGCGCATTCGTCAGGGGTCCGGGGATCGCGTCGTAGCCCAGGTGTTTCCACAGCGGATTGCTTCCGGTCGGCCCCGGGGTGACGTTGTATGCCAGCAACGACGCCTGCTTGAGGGCTTGGAACACCGCCCGCACGGGGCCGAGCCGGGACGCGCCGAGCCGCAGCAGCGCCTTCTCCCGGTCCTGCTGCGACAGTTTCGAATACCGCCGCGGACCCCATCCGGCGAGCAGCCCGGTGACCGGACCGTCCCACAAATCCAGCAGCATCGCCAGCTGCTTGGTTTCGGCTTCCCGCGGGTTGCGCGCCAGAAGTGCGAACACCGTGTCCACAGCGCCCAGTTCGGATGCCGAGGGCAGCCCCGGCCCGTCCCCCGGCAGGAACGTATCGCAGATCATCTCCAGCGCGGCGCGCTGTTTGTCGGTCGGTTGCATGGATTTCCCTTCGCTACCGCCGATTTCTACCACGGAGTGAGAATATTCGCTCACTTATAAAGCAATATACTGCTATATAACGTCTTTCTGGTCTAGAACATTTGTTCACTTGCAGGGTTTCGGAACCACACGTTTCCGGAAGCGCCCCCACCGGCGGTGCTCGATGATCGAGCGACGGAAGCATGCAAGGAGGCGTAGTGCGAACGGTGGTTCTGACAGCAGTGGGACTCTTCTTCACAGGAATGGGTCTCTACGCCCTGGCCGCGCCCGCGCGGCTCGTGCGCCCCTTCGGCATCGCCGTCGGCACCGCCGCAGGGCGCTCCGAGGTGCGCGCGGTCTACGGCGGGTTCGGTCTCGCGGTTGCCGCCGCACTGATCTGGTCGGCAACGACGACCGGCGAACTCGGGCGGGGCATTGTTCTCGCGGTCGCGGTCGCGCTGGCGGGAATGGCAGCGGGCCGGGTCGTTTCGCGGGTGCTGGACGCTGCGGTGGCGTTCTATCCGGTCTGGTTCTACTTCTGGGTCGAGATGCTCGCCGCCGCGGCGCTGCTCGCGGTGAACTGACCCGAGGCGGCCGGCAGCGCCGTCAGAACAAGGTCATCGGTTCGGTTTCGGCAGGGTCCGGCAACGGTGGGAGCTCCGGGACATGAGCGCGGACCTCGTCGTGGAAACGGCGCGCCAAATCCCGGGAGGACGCATTGTCCGGGGTGTGCAGGAAGACCGTCGGTGAACGGCCCTCCCGCAGCCATTCGACCGTCTGCTCCACCCAGGGCCGCCAGCCGGCCACCGTCGGCTCCGAATCATCGCGGCCGTGATACCGCACGATCGGAGTATCGGTGAGTGCTCGCATCCGCCGTGGCAACCGCGGTTTCTTCGACTGCGCCTCGTACTCCGCCGAACTCGCCGGCCGTGCCGCGAACAGGACGGTGGTGTCGAAGGGCACCCATTCCGCCCCGGCTCGGCCCAGCACTCGTTCCAGCTGGTTCGCCGCGTCGCCGGCGGCGAAGAACGCGGGATGGCGCACCTCGACCGCGACCCGCAGCCCAGCCGGGACCTTCCGGAGGAATCCGGCCAGCGACCCCAGCTCGTTCGGCCCGAACGTCCCCGGCAACTGGACCCACAGCGCATGCATCCGGGACCCGAGCGGTTCCATCGTGTACAGGAAATCGTTCAGCTCGGCGTCCGTGCCCGAGAGCCGGCGCTCGTGGGTGACGGTTTTGGGCAGTTTGATCACGAAACGGAAATCCGGACCGGTCTGCTGTGCCCAGGCTTCCACTGTGCGCCGCGCCGGCACCGCGTAGAAGGTGGTGTTGCCCTCGACCGCATCGCACCAGCTCGCATAGCTGCGCAGTTTTTCACCTGTCGCCGGCCACGCGGTATGCGTCCACATGGCGCAACCCACGGATAAACGCATATCCGGCCTCGTCAGCGTTTCAATCCGTGCGCCCGCGCGACGACCTTCTCGACCACCGCCGCCGGGAACAACCGCCGCAGCGCGAACACGACCGGCGCACGGCTGCCCTTGGCGTACAACGGTTTCGGTTTCGTCGCGGAGATCGCGCGAAGAATGGTGTGCGCCACCTCGTCCGCGCTCGTCCCGGCTCGCTCGTTGCGGTCCAGGTGGGTGAGCATCGTCGCGAAATCCGCCGCGTACACCGAATCCTCGGTGATGTACTTTGTGCGCCGCTCGCCGATCCCGGTCGCGATCGAACCGGGTTCGACCGTACTGATCCACACCCCGAACGGCGCTGTCTCCAAACGTGCCGCGTCCGCGAAACCCTTGATCGCGGCCTTCGTCGCAACGTACGAGGACCGGTAGGCCAGCGGAAAACTCGCCAGCATCGACCCCACCATGATGATCCGCCCGTATCCGCGCCCCCGCATTCCCGGCAGAACCAGTTGCGTCAGCTGGACCGCCCCGAAAACGTTCAACTGAAATATCCGGGTGACGGCTTCGTGCGGCAATTCCTCGATCGGGCCCGACTGACTCTCGCCCGCATTGTTGACCAGCACATCTACCGGTCCGAGGTCGTGCCCGAACCGCTCGATACCGGCCGGGTCGGTGAGGTCGAGCGCGCGATACTCCACCCCCGGAACCCGTGCCGGCGCCGCGATCGAATCCGGGTTCCGGCTGGTCCCGATCACGCGATAGCCCTGCCCCACCAGCAGGGCGGCAGTTGCCCGCCCGATCCCCGACGACGCCCCCGTCACCAGCGCGGTCTTCGTCATACCGACCCCTATCCTCGACCATCCGGGCGCCCGGCGCGGATCCAGGCAGAACCGCCAATCTAACCGATCGGCGGACCGGGCCGGGGAATCACCAGGTGTTGTACATACCGCCGAACATGTTCAGCATGTTGAGGAAGATGACGTACTTCAGGAAGCCAGGCATAGCGGTCTCTCTCGATCGTCGAACTCGGTTCGCCGGAGGGCGACCATATACCGATTACCCTCCGAACAGGGCGCCACACTCCTAAATGTGTGCGCTCCTGAACATTTCGATTGCCGACGCGAATTCGTTACTGCACGGTTCCCGTGCGGCGGCGGTAGCGCCGGCCCGAAAGCCGGACACTGCATCCCGCGCAGGTAGGCAGTTCGCACACCACCGCGGCCCACGGCGGGGGTGGTTACGGCAGGATCGCGGTATGCAGAGTGAGATCTTCGCCAACGAGAACATGGCCCAGCCCGCGACCGCCCCCGGACTGACCGCGCAGAGTACGAAATCCTTGAAGTACGCCGTGAACGGTGAATGCCTGGCGCGGCAGGGTTCGATGGTCGCGTTTCGCGGGAACCTGCAATTCGAGAAGAAGGGGCAGGGGGTCGGAAAGTTCCTGCAGCGCGCGCTCACGGGCGAGGGCGTGCCGCTGATGTCGGTGCGAGGTCAAGGTGAGGCATGGTTCGCGCATTTCGACCGGAACTGTTTCCTGGTCGACCTGGTGCCCGGCGATGCGCTCACCATCAACGGCCGCAATATTCTGGTATTCGATTCGAGCCTGCAGTACGACATCCGCATGGTGCAGGGTGTCGGGATGGCCGGCGGCGGGCTGTTCAACTGTGTGTTCACGGGCCAGGGGCGGCTCGGGCTGGTGTGCGCGGGGACACCGATCATCATTCCGGTGCATCCGCAGGCACCGGTTTTCGTGGACACCGATGCGGTGGTCGGGTGGAGCGCGCAGCTGCAGACCTCGTTGAATCGCTCGCAAACTTTCGGTTCGATGGTCCGTGGCGGTTCGGGCGAGGCGTTCCAGCTCCGCCTCGACGGTGAAGGGTTCGTCATCGTCCAGCCCAGCGAGGCCTGATCGAAGGTCGGCGCAGACCCCGGAAAAAAAGTGCTGGAAAATTTCGGCGCGGATGTCGAGAACGTCGTCACGGCTCCGTCCCAGGTGTGATCGACCAACCAGGGTCGGACATCCGAAGGGAGAATCCCATGGCCAAGTATCTGCTCCTCAAGCATTACCGCGGCGCCCCGGCATCGGTCAACGATGTGCCGATGGACCGGTGGACACCGGCCGAGATCGAGGCGCATATGCAGTACATGCAGAATTTCGCGGACCGGCTGGAGAGCGCCGGCGAATTCGTCGACGGTCAGGCCCTGGCACCGGAGGGCGCCTGGGTCCGCTATGACGGCGAGGGCAAACCACCGGTCACCGACGGCCCGTTCGCGGAGACCAAAGACCTGATCGCGGGCTGGATGATCATCGACGTCGACTCCTACGACCGCGCCGTGGAGCTGGCGGGCGAGTTGTCCGCGGCGCCCGGGGCCGGCGGGAAACCGATCCACGAATGGCTCGAGGTCCGCCCGTTCCTGACCGCCCCGCCGACCGTCACCGAGTGATGACTGCCGACGCGCTGGACACGGGCCGGCTGCGGGACCTGATCCCCGGTGTCCTGGCGGCCCTCGTCCATCGCGGGGCGGATTTCGCGACCGCGGAGGACGCCGTCCAGGAGGCACTGCTGCGGGCAGTCGATACCTGGCCGGGGCGACAGCCCAACGACCCCAAAGGCTGGCTGATCACCACGGCGTGGCGGTGTTTCGTGGACCTGGCCCGCTCCGAATCCGCACGACGCAACCGTGAGCTGCGGATGTCCGGGGAACCGGCGGCGGGACCGGTCGCGCCGGTCGACGAAACGCTGCGACTGTATTTCCTGTGCGCGCATCCGAGCCTCACACCCACCTCGGCGGTGGCGCTGACACTGCGCGCCGTCGGCGGTCTGACCACCCGCCAGATCGCGCAGGCATACCTGGTGCCCGAAGCCACCATGGCGCAGCGAATCAGCCGGGCCAAACGCATCGTGAGCGAGGCCCGCCTGGACACTCCCGGGGATCCGCGCACTGTGCTGCGGGTGCTGTACCTGGTGTTCAACGAGGGATACAGCGGCGATATCGACCTGGCCGCGGAGGCGATCCGGCTGGCCCGCCAGCTCACCGCGACCACCGGCGACCCGGAGGCCGCGGGACTGCTGGCACTGTTCCTGCTGCACCATGCCCGGCGCCCGGCCCGCACCCGAGCGGACGGCAGCCTGGTGCCGTTGGCCGAACAGAACCGCGAGGTGTGGCGGCGTGACCTGATCGCCGAGGGCGTGACCATCCTGCAAGCGGCCCTGGCCCGCGACCGGCTCGGCGAATACCAGGTGCAGGCAGCGATCGCGGCACTGCACGCCGACGCGCAAACAGCCGAGGAGACCGACTGGGTGCAGATCGTCGAATGGTACGACGAGCTGGTCGGGCTCACCGGCAGCCCGATCGCCCGGCTCAATCGGGCGGTGGCCGTCGGCGAGGCGGACGGCCCACGGGCGGGTCTCGCTGCGCTCGCCGAACTGGACCCGAAACTCCCCCGCTACACCGCGTCCGCCGCCTACCTCCACGAGCGAGCCGGCGATACCGCCACCGCGGCGCAGCTCTATGTGGAGGCAGCCGACCGAGCGCAAAACCTCGCCGAACGCAACCACCTCACGCTGCGCGCCGCCGTCCTCCACCAGCGCCTCATGGGCCACGGGAGCTGAACACCCTGAACCCGTGAACAACGGTTTTGTGGTGACGCGATATACGGATCAGATCCTGCCGTGTTCGCGAAGGGTGCTGATATTGCCCAGGGTCACCACGCCGCGCCATTCCACGGTCTGGCCGGGCGTGAAGTGCAGGAAGTCGAAATCCCAGCCGCCGTCGTCCAATTGCCCGAGTTCGAGCCGGTCCAGATCCGCGGCGATCGCCTGGTCGTCGAACAACGCCCGGCTCGGTGTCGCCGGGCGCGGGGACAGCGCGAGCGGGCCGATCTGCTCGTTTTCGACACCGCCTTCGACCGGCACCGTGCCGTCGTCGCGGATCGCAGACCGGAAACGTTCGACGGCCGCGGCGGCGCGGGTGGGGTCGGGTACAGCGTCGAGGAATTGCAGCGCGAATTTGACGGTGTAGCCCGCGGGGGCCTCGACGGCATCGATCCGGTTCCAGCACCACGTTGTCGCCCGGTCGAGCCACGGATGTTGCACACCGAGCTGCCACAAGCCGGCAGCGAGGGCGTAGGTGAGGAAACCGGCCTCCGGATCCGGCTCCATCCACGGGGCATGCGGGTGACCGGTAGCCGACGGCAGGACGGTCGGCACGCCACCGTCCGCGTCGGCGATACCGGCGATCCAGTCGGCCAGCCCGGTGACCACGGGGTCACGGGGCGTATCCAGTTCGGCAAGTATTTCCAGCGCGGACAGTGCCGCCGACGGCTGGCTGCCCGGGCATCGCACATCGGGTTCCAGTGCGTGCCCGAATCCGCCGTCGGGGTTGCGGTAGGCGGCGAGTGCGGTGCGGACGGGGTCGGTGGGGCCGCCATCGAGGAGCACGGCGAGCCGGTGCCGCTCCAGGACGCGGGCACTGGACTCGATGTACTGCCGGGCCGCTGCGAGATCGATGCTCATACATCCGGAGGTTAGGCAGCGGTGAGTGTGGCGTCTTCCAGAAATCGGACAGGGGTGAGGCCGGTGAGGTGGCGCACCTCATCGGACATATGCGCCTGGCCGGCATAGCCCGCCGCATACGCGCGCTCCGCCAGCGATTCCCCGGCTGCCGCGACCAGCCGGCGCAGCCGGGCGACGCGAGCCAGGAATTTGGGCCCGTAACCGACAGCCGCGGTGATCCGGCGGTTCAGCTGACGCTCGCTGACTCCCAGGTCGGCGGCCACGGCCGAGACCCGCGCGCGGGGAACGACCAATCGGCGCACTGCGGCCCCGACCAGCGGATCCGGTTCGGCCTTGCGGTGCAGCACGGCTTCGGTCAGCAACCGGAGCCGTTGCGCCGGGTCCGCGGCTTCGGGGCGATCGGGCCAGTCCGCCGCTGCGGGCCAGAGATCGGACAGCGGCAACTGCCGATCGCGGACCTCGACGGCGGGCACGCCGAGAACCCGACCGGCCGTTCCCGCCCGCAACCGGAGGCCCCGGACCGGTTCGCCGACCGCCGCCCACAGCATCGGCCCGGTATCGGCGCCGACCACCAGCAGGCGCCGGCCGAGCCACACCAGATCGGCACATCCGTCCGGTACGACACGCTGCGTGCCGTCGAGGAGAGCGTCGCTTTCCCAAACGCACGCCACCACCGGTTCCAACCCGGCCGGCGGCCGGTACTCGCGGTAAGCGCCCACCGCTCGACACTAGCCCCCTCCGGGGACCCCCTCCACCGCGCGGGAACGATCGCCGGGCCCGCGATCAGCGCTTTCGGCCCGTTTGCCGCTCGGCGTCGTAGGCGCGGCGCGCCCGCTCGACCTCTTCGAGGTTGCCCGACCAGTCGGCCAGGGCCGCGAACAGCGGCGCCAAGCTACTACCCAGCTCGCTGATCTCGTAGACGACGCGGGGCGGAACCTCCGGATGGTAAGTGCGCGTGATCAACCCGTCGCGCTCGAGTTGCCGGAGCCGCTCGGTCAGCACTTTCGGTGTGATCGTGCTGATCGACCGCTGAAGTTCGACGAAGCGATGCGGCCCGCGATGGCTCAGCACCCACAGGATCGGTGTGGTCCAGCGACTGAACACCACATCGACCACCGGCGCGACCGGGCAGGCGTTCTCCGGGGCGACATCCGCGTCCGGCTCCCAGGCAGTGGTTTCGGTCACAATAACGCCCGACCTCCAATACTTTCCTCTAGGTACCTACTGTCTTTCGAATAGTAGCGTCGCGTCACCGAAGTCGAGAGGAAAAAAACATGATCGTGGTGACCGGAGCGACAGGCAATATCGGACGACCGCTGGTACAGGCACTGGCCGCGGCGGGAGCGCAGGTCCGGGCAGTCTCGCGCACAGTGGCCGCAGCGGATATCCCGGCCGGTGCCGAGCATCGGCGGGCCGACCTTCTGCGGGCCGGCGAACTGGCCCCCGCCCTCGCTGGGGCACGTACCGTATTTCTGCTGGCCTCCGGCGAATTTCTCGGCGCGGGAGGAGATCTCGGCGAAGTCGTGCAGTCGGTCCGGAGTGCGGGCGGACGCCGGGTGGTACTGCTGTCCTCGCAAGGAGTCGGCACCGGGAATCATCCCGCGGACACGGAAGAAGCGGTGCGGGATTCCGGTCTCGAGTGGACGATCTTGCGACCGGGGAACTTCGCCTCCAATGCGCTGCAGTGGGCGGAATCGGTGCGCAGCGAGCGAACGATCGCGGCGCCGTTCGCCGATACCGCACTACCGGTGATCGACCCGGCCGATATCGCCGCAGTAGCCGCCGCAACCCTGCTCGACGACAGCCACGCCGACAAGACCTACGAGCTCACCGGCCCCGAGCCGGTTTCCCCCAGGCAGCAGGCCGCCGCCCTCGGTGCGGCATTGGGCGAACCGGTGCGGTTCACCGAACTGTCGCGCGCGCAGGCACGGGAACGGATGATCCGGTTCATTCCCGAACCGGTGGTCGAATCCACACTGGATATGCTCGGCAGCCCGGCTCCCGCGCTCCAACAGGTCAGCCCGGATATCGAAAGGGTCCTGGGCCGGGCACCGCACACCTTCTCCGAGTGGGTGGCACGCAGCCTGGCGGCGTTCCGGTAACCAGTGATCGGGCCCGGTCAGCGACAACAGTTGGGATCCAGCACCACACACAGGGCGGCGAGCGCGTCGCGGTGGGCACGGTGGGTGACGTTCATACCGTTGCGTTGCGAGGTGACAAGGCCCGCTTTGCGGAGCTGCGTCAAATGGTGGCTGACGGTGGATTCGGACAGGCCGACCGCGGCGGAGAGCTCGCCACCGTTGGCGCCGGCCACCGGGTCGGCCAGCAATAGCGACATGAGTTTGACCCGAACCGGGTCGGCGAGCGCTTTCAGGCGGAGCGCGACGTGCAGGGCTGCCTCGTCACCAATGGGACCGGCGGCCACCGGGGCACAGCAAACCGGTGCGGTCGTATCGATGACGGGTAGCGCTTTCGGCATCCCGCGATTCTACCGTCAGTATTGACATATGTCGAAAAGGTGACACACTCGACCCCGCCACCTTTTCGATATATGTAACACAACTGGAGGTTCGCGATGTCTCGTGTACAGCTCGCTCTGAATGTCGACGATCTGGAACAGGCAGTCGGGTTCTACTCGACCCTGTTCGGTGCCGAACCCGCGAAACGCAAACCCGGATATGCGAATTTCGCGATCGACGAGCCGCCGCTGAAACTGGTGCTTATCGAGAACCCCGGTCAGGGCGGCAGCATGAACCACCTCGGAGTGGAGGTCGAGTCCTCGGACAAGGTCCGCGCCGAGATCGCACGCCTGGCGGCGGCCGGCCTGTTCACCGAAGAACAGATCGCAACCACGTGTTGCTTCGCCACTCAGGACAAGGTGTGGGTGACCGGACCTGACGCCGAACGCTGGGAGGTCTACACGGTCCTCGCCGATACCGAGCATTTCGGTACCGCGCCCGACTTCGCCGCGACCGACGACCGCGCAGCGGTACAGGCATGCTGTGGTACCGGCAGCAGTGCTGAAGCCGGCGACGCGGAAGAGGTCGCCTGTTGCACGCCGACCGCCGAACGGTGAACCCCGTGCCGCGATCCGGGCACAGCAGACCGCACCCGACCCGAGCAGCTGTTTGCCGGAGGAAACGCGGGTAATCCGCTCCCGATATGCCGGGACACGGCAATCCGTACGACGGGAACGGAAACTATGAACGACTCCACCGGCAACGGCATGTTCGTCGACGAGGAAGTGCGGATACCCGCCGGCGATATCCATCTCGACGCCCGGATCCGGCTGCCCGCGCCGGACTGCGGAATCGTCGTTTTCGCGCACGGCACCGGCAGTGGCAGGCACAGTCCACGCAATCGGCATGTGGCCGCCGCGCTCGAGCGAGCCGGACTCGGCACCGTCCTGCTCGATCTGCTCACGACTGAGGAAGAGCACCGCGACCTGAGCACCCGCGAGCTTCGGTTCGACATACCGCTGCTGTCCGGCCGGCTGACGGCAACCGTGGACCGGCTGGCCGGGCAGGCGGCAACCGCCGAGAACCCGGTCGGCCTGTTCGGTGCCAGCACCGGTGCGGCGGCCGCACTCCGCTCTGCCGCCGAGCGCCCGGCCGCAGTCCACGCCGTTGTCTCCCGCGGCGGCCGCCCGGACCTCGCGGGCGACGCCCTCTCCCGAGTCCGGACACCCACCCTGCTCATCGTCGGCGGCGCAGACCACATGGTTCTGGATCTCAACCGGGACGCCCAGCAGCATATGACCGTGCGTCCACGGCTGGAGATCGTGCCGGATGCCACGCATCTGTTCGAGGAACCCGGCACACTCGACCGGGTCGCCACGCTCGCGACCGACTGGTTCCTGGCCCACCTCGGCACCGCACCCACAGCGAGCCCTGCGTCGTGAGCCGGGTCAGGCGCCGAGCGACCGGACCTCGCTGTCGAGCAGCGCAGCCTGGGTGACCAGGTCATTGTCTGCCGGGCTGTCTCCCAGTTGGGCGATGAGGTCCGCACGCGTCACGACGACCAAGCCGGCATCGTCTCCCGGAGATCGGTCATAGATCTGCATTCGCCCCTCGGACAGTACGAGACAACTATCCGGCCCGGCCTCGAGCAGCCGATGGAGGTCGGCCGCCTCGACCTGCGCGCTCTTTCCGGATGATTTGTCGGTATTCATGCGCCCCGGATGCCCCGAGTGTCCGCGCGGAAACACCTTCGCGCGCCGCGGCTCGAGATGACCAGTGGGAGCACCACGGCCGGAAATCCGGAACTTGTTGCGTAGTGCGAGGGACACATAGACCAGTCCGACCAGCACCGGCACTTCGATCAGCGGGCCCACCACCCCGGCAAGCGCTTGGCCGGAGGCTGCGCCGTAGGTGGCGATCGCGACCGCGATGGCGAGTTCGAAATTATTGCCCGCCGCGGTGAACGCCAGCGTGGTGGTCCGCTCGTATCCGAGGCCCATGAGCGCGCCGAGCAGGTAGCCGCCGCCCCACATGATCGCGAAATATGCGAGCAGCGGTACCGCGATCCGCACGACATCGAGGGGCTGGGCGGTGATTCGCTCGCCTTGCAGGGCGAACAGCACCACGATGGTGAACAGCAACCCGTACAGGGCCCACGGCCCGATGCGCGGGATCAGCGTCGCCTCGTACCAGTCGCGGCCTTTCGCGCGCTCCCCGAATCGGCGGGTGAGGTATCCCGCCAGCAACGGTATCCCGAGGAAGATCAGCACCGATTTCGCGATCTCCCAGGGCGAGGCCTCGATCGTGGCCTGCGCCAGCCCCAGCCATCCGGGCAATACCGACAGATAGAACCAGCCGAGAACCGCGAACATGATCACCTGGAAGACCGAGTTCAGCGCCACCAGAACAGCGGCGGCTTCCCGGTCACCGCAGGCCAGATCGTTCCAGATGATCACCATGGCGATACACCGCGCGAGACCGACGATGATCAGTCCGGTTCGGTATTCGGGCAGGTCGGGCAGCAGCAGCCACGCCAGCGCGAACATCAGCGCGGGGCCGAGTAGCCAGTTCAGGACCAGCGACCCGGCCAGTAGCCGCCGGTCGCCGGTGACGGTGTCGAGGCGGTCGTAGCGGACCTTGGCCAGCACCGGGTACATCATGATCAGCAGCCCGATCGCGATCGGCAGTGAGATCCCGTCGATTTCCACCGCGGCCAGGCCGTCGCCTAGTCCGGGTATGAGCCGGCTCAGCAGTAGCCCGGCAACCATCGCCACCCCGATCCACACCGGCAGGAACCGGTCCAGGGTGGAGAGCTTCCCCACCACACCCGGCGCGCTGCCGGTCACGCGTTCACCTCGGCGGCCGCGCCGCTTTCCACCAGCAGCACCTGCGAGAGCCGGCGCAGCACTTCCGGAACCGCCCGGTAATACACCCAGGACGCGCGTCGCTCGCTGGTGAGCAGTCCCGCGCCGCGCAGCACCTTCAGGTGGTGCGAAATCGTCGGCTGGGTCAGTTCGATGCCCTCGGACAGATCGCACACGCAGGCTTCCTGCCCGGCGCGCGACGCGATCGCGCTGAGCAACTGCACCCGCACGGGATCCGACAGCGCTTTGAACAGCACCGCCAGCTCCACCGAGGCATCCGCCGACAGTGGTTCCCGGATCCGGGCCGAGGGGCTGCATCCCTCGCCCGGCACCGGCGAATTAGACATACATCGATATTGACAATTATCGAACCCATAAGGCAAACGAACGCCCGGTGAACTACCCCACGGCCGGCGCCGCCGGGTCGTCCGGCCCACCGGCGTCCGACCAGCCGGCGACTCGATGCCCTGGCGCCGGGACAACCGGAGGCGATCCCGGGCCGTTACGGAACTGCGGGGGTCGAGTGGTCGGCGGCGACCTCAGCGTCCGGTCGCACTGTCGATCAGTTCGCGGAGGATATCCGCATGCCCGGCATGGCGGCCCGTCTCCTCGATCATGTGGACCAGCGCCCACCGAACGGTAGGTGCCGGACGTCCGGATCGGGGGCGTGGGACGGGCGCGCCGAGATCCGCGCACCCGTCGAGCACCTCGTTCGCCCGCTGCGCCGCCTCCCGGTATCGAGCGACCACATCGGCCACGCTGTCGGTGGGAGATGCCCGGAAGGTCGCCTGCCAATCGGTGACGTTCTCGCCGAGAAATATCGAACGCTCGACAGCCGTCAGATGTTCGAGCAGCCCCAGCAGGTTCGTGCCCGACTGCACGGCCGCCGCCCGGACCTGCGGTTCCGGGGCGCCGTCGACCTTCGCCGCGATCGAGGTCCGGAGGTAGTCGAGAAAACCGCGCAGAGTCTCGGCCTCGCTGTTTCCCGTTCTGGGGGGCGGAGCGTCGACGCGGCGGGGCATGGTGGGCACGATGGTCTCCTTCTCGAGCCGGGCTGCACCCTGAGCTTGCCGGACACACGAGCACCTGGCACGAAAACTTGCCGTTCCAGCAATTTGGGAGCCATGGGTCTTACCGGCCCGGGAGCTCGGCATCGGGAGCGAGGCTTCAGCCCACTATTGCGGGGGTCAGCCGCGGAACCGGCGGTAGCGGTGCGGCCTCCGAGGTAGCGCGGAACGCCTCGATCACGAAGGCGGCGAAGCGCCGGGAAGCCGCGGTGCGCGCAGCCTGCGAGCCGGGTTGGATACCTCGGTGCGCCATGAGCATCAGCATCAGGTCTTCCAGCACGAAATCGGGGCGGAGGTGCCCGGTTTCCTTGGCTCGGCGCGCCAGTTCGGCGACCGATTTCAGCGCGTACTCCCGGCTCGCGGCGAAATCCAGGGCGTTCGGGAACGTCGACATGAAGGCTTCGGTGAAGCCTCGGCTGCGCGCGTTCAAGTCGAACGTCCGCTCGATGACGTGACAGAAGCCGCGCCACGGGTCCGGATCGGCCAGGCCCTCGTCGGCGATGGCGTGACAGATCCGCATCTGGTCGGCGAATGCTTCGGTTGCCAGGGATTCCTTGGCCGGGAAATGGCGATACAGGGTGGCGGGCCCCACCTCTGCGAGCCGCGCGATCTCCCGCATCGGCACGTTCAGCCCCTCGGTGGCGAACAGGGTGCGCGCCGCATCGAGGATGCGTTCGCGGTTGTCCCTGGCGTCGGAGCGCCGCGGGTGAGTCAAATGATCGGGCACCCCTCTCACTTTAGCTAAACGGACGGGGGCGTCCGTTAGCGTCGGCAACGAGCGAGACGAGCCATTGTCTCCGCCGACCGAACCCAGAACGAGGAGAGACAGTGAAAGCAGTCGTCATCCAGTCATTCGGCAGCCCGGACGGGCTGGCCGTCATCGATACCCCAGCCCCCGTTCCCGGCCCGGGACAGGTGACGATAGCCACCGAGGCGATCGGCGTCGGCGGTGTCGACGCGATGATCCGCCGCGGCACCCTCGCCGGATACGGCATCGAGGAAGGCCATATCCCCGGTTCCGAGGTCGCCGGAACCGTCACGGCCGTCGGCGAGGGGGTCGATACCTCGTGGACCGGCAAGCGTGTGTGGGCGTTCACCGGCCGCGGCGGGGGCTATGTGGAACAAGCCCTCGCCTCGGCCGACGAGATCCTGCCCCTGCCCACAGATCTGTCCGTCACCGACGCGGTCACCCTCGGAAGTTCCGGAATGGTCGCCCATTTCGCCCTGGCCCACGCTCATTTCGCGTTCGGGGAGACCGTGCTGGTACGCGGCGCGGCCGGCAGTATCGGCGTTATGGCGGTCCAATTGGCGGCCCGTGGCGGCGCCGGCGCCGTGGCGGTGACGACTTCCTCGGCGGAACGCGGCGACCGGCTCCGCGCCCTCGGCGCAACCCATGTGGTGGACCGATCCGGCGCAGGCGCCGACGCCCCCATCGACTACGACGTGATCCTCGACATCATTTCCGGGCCGGATATGCCGATGTTCCTCGACAAACTCGCACCGAAAGGCCGCATGGTCGCCGCCGGCGCCGTCGCAGGCTTCCCGCCACCGGATTTCGGCGCGGCCATGCTGAATTCGTTCTTGAAGTCGCTGTCGTTCGCGACCTTCAGCGCCGACACGGTCGCGCCGGCGGACCGCCGTGCCGTCCAACTCGACCAGTGGGCCGCCGCCGGTCGCGGCGACCTGCAGGCAGTCGTACACGAATCGCTCCCCCTGGAGAAAGCCGCACTCGCACACCGGAAGATGGACGAGGGCGAAGTGTTCGGCCGAATCGTCCTGACCCCGTAGCCGACACACGAACCATCCGGGCATCAGGGCGCCCGTGATCGCACAGACTGCGGCAACGTCGGGCACAGTCCCCGAAAACGTAACGACGAATACGCTGGGCCCGGTGACCAGCACTCATCCGCCCGGATGGCAGCGTCGGCACAACGAGGCAGCGCGTCCGCGAACTCGGTCGGCTCGGCCGCTGCGTGCGCAGCGGCCCGAACCGAATTCGACGATCAATCGAGCACGGCGTACGCCTCGACCTCGACGAGCACATCGGGTTCGAAGAGGTAGTCGACGCCGATCGCCGACAGCGGCGGTAGCGGCTGGGGTATCCCCAGCTCGTCGACAACGCTGCCCAACCCCGCGACGAAATCGTCGTATTTGTCCGGGCTCCAGTTCGTGACGAAGAAACGCAGACGTACGACGTCGGCGAACGTCGCGCCCGCCCCCGCCAGGCCGCGCGCCGTACTGCGCAGGGCGTGTGCGACCTGGCCGGCGAGGTCACCGGTCGCGACGGGGTTACCGTCGGCGTCGCGCGCGATCTGCCCGGCGACGTGCACCTGGCGGCTGCCGGTGGCAATCGAAACGTGGTGGTAGGGAACGGGCGCGAACATACCTTCGGGGGTGAGTAGCTGCACTGCCATGGGTGGTCCTTTCGCTGGTGGAAGCAGGTATCCAATTTCTACCTGGTGCCCGAAGGGAACTTCAACGAGACTAGGTTTCATGACGGAAACCACCGCACCGGCCCCGCAGCTCACCCAACAGCACCGCGACCTGCTCGATCAGGTGCTCGACAAGTGGTCGCTGCGGATCCTCGATGCACTGTGCGAGCACGGACCGTTGCGTTTCAACGGTCTCCGCCGGGCCATACCGGTGGTGACCCAGAAATCGCTCACCGCCGCGCTGCGCCGCCTCGAACGCAACGGGATGATCGAGCGGATCGTCACCGGCACCCGCCCCGTCGCGGTCGAATACCGCCTGACAGCGCTCGGCAGATCGCTACAGGATCTCCTCGACGCACTCCTGAACTGGGCGACGGGCACCTTGCCCGAGGTCGAACGCGCCCGCACGGAATTCGACGACCGGCTGGAGGCGGATCGGCAAGCGCTGTAGCACCGCGACCCGGCTGCGAGAACCGGCGGTCATACCCGCAGGGTGCGGGCAAGGAGTTCGGCCTGACGGACGGGTCGACTACGAATTGACCCCGCTGGGTCGCAGCCTGCTCACCATCATCGACCCCTTGGTCGCGTGGACGCGCGAACACCGGACGGAAATTGTCGCCGCGCGGTCCGAATTCGACGCGCGTCCCGAGTCCTGATCCCGCGTTCAGGCCATTTCCGGCACCCGCAGATGCGCGAGCGCCAATTCGAACTCCCGCACGTCGAGCGCTTCGACACCGGTCTGCCGGGCCGCATCCACCCGCAGCGAAGCCGACTGCTCCCGGCTCGCCCGCATCGCCGCAGCACTGCTGTAGCTGGTACACGAGACCGCGCGGCCGGACCTGCGGTTGATCATCAGACTCGCACTGCAGAACCCGTCCAGCTGCTCCATCGCGGGCAGGGTGGCGGACTTGTAGATCTCCACGGCCGAATCGATCCGGCTCGGATCGGTCTTCACCCAGGTCGCACGCGCACAAGCTCCCTCGCTGACACGGTGCGCCCGGTGCAGTCCGGCAATCTCCCATTCCTCGATCTGCGCACTGCCGCCGAACATGGCCAGCCCCTGGTCGCGGAGAGGAGCGACCCGCTGTTTACTCTCGTCCATCGCCTCCTGCGACTCCCACGAGCTGGTAGCGATGCAATGCCCGTTATCCCGGTCGACCAGCAGCGACATCCCCATACACCCGGGAATCTCCCGCAACCCGGGCAGGACTTCATCGCGCATATACGCGATCCCGGAATCGATAGCGGAGGGTCGCGCCTGAATTCTGGTAGATCGCGCGAACACGACCCACCCCCTCTCTGCTCGGGGCGGCACCCCGGTGGCGCCACCGGTCCCTCCACCCTGCTCCCCCACCACCGCACAGGCAAGGGGTAGCCGGTCGCGGTCCCACGACTCCCGCAGTGCACAGCGGTTGTCCGGTCCTCATCGACCGTCACGCTGCGGCCACTACCGGTAACCGGGCCGGTCGCACCGGGATGCCCGGCATGATGTCGCCGGGTGCCGCACGCGGAAACCGCGATGAAGACGACGCCTATTTCCAGGAGCGCAATCAGCGCGGCCGGCTCGCCTGAATTTCAGGTTTCGCTGCCGGGCCGGTGACCGGGCAGCGTCACTGGGGAATTCGCCGTGTGTGGCGATCGATCGGCGGCCGGACTGTCGCAGGTTGCGGAATCTCGGCCATCGCGGACACCCTAGGCTGTCGCCGTGCCGGGAAAAGATGCTCTGTCGAACGCTCACCGGGCCTTACTGGACAGCTGGTTCGCGCGCTGGGAGGCCCTCGCGGACCACTCGTGGCCGCTGCAGGATACGACGGTATTGCGGGTCCGCGCGGACGGCGGCGACTTCATCGTCAAGGCATCCCGGACGAGTCACCATATCGATCGGGAAATCGCGGCACATCGGTCGTTCCTGTCGTCGTCCACCGCCGCGGTACCACGTCTCGTACACGCTGACGTGGAAGCGAAGATCCTCGTCGCGACCTATCTACCGGGCGAGCTCGTCGAAGGTACAGCGGCGGAATGGGTTACGTCGACGTACCGCAAGGCCGGACAGGTACTCGATGCCCTGCTGGTTCCGGGAGAGGTATCCCCGGATTACGTCGGCAACCTACGGGATAGAGGACTTCGATCGATCACTGATGCCGGCGGACTGGTCACCGCCGGGCATCTCGACGAACTCCGGAAACGACTGACGAACATCGCTTCCCGCCCCGTGCGACTGTCGTTCACTCACGGCGACTACCACCCTCGTAACTGGCTACTCCACGACGGCGATCTCGCGGTGATCGATTTCGGCCGTGCGGACCAACGGCACTGGACCAGTGATCTGGTGCGTTTACAGGCCCAGCAGTTCGCCGCACGACCGGATCTGGCCGCGGCGTTCACCACCGGGCTCGGACGCGAATTCGGCGAAGAAGACCTCGAGATTCTCGAACTCGAATGGATGTATCAGGCGATCACGACGGTGGTCTGGGCGCACGGGATAGGCGACGTCCCGTTCGAGGAGCACGGTCGTCGGATGATTGCCAGAATTGTGAACTAGTCCATGGTCGCCGGGCTTCCCGGCCGTCGCGGCCGCACCGGCAGCGTCCAGGGCCATGGGATCGTCCAGCCGAAGGGAGTAGGGAATGCCGAATATGCGCCGGGCGCATCTCTCGGACCATCACACGATCGTCGGATGTGTGCAGCGGTGGTGGGGCGATTCGCGCACGCCCGAACAAGCCCGCGAACTCTCCCTGCTGCTACCCAAACTGTTCCTGCAGTTCTTCTCCCACACCAGCCTTGTGCAGGAGGACGACACCGGAATCACGGCGTTTCTCGTCGGCTTCTATGCCACCGACAACCAGCACGAGGCTTATATCCATTTCGTAGGTGTCGACCCGCGGCTGCGCGGGCAGGGCGTCGCGCGCACGTTGTACGAGGAGTTCTTCCGGCGCGCCGCCGAGACCGGTCGCCGGGAGGTGCGTGCGATCACCGCGCCCACGAATACCGGGTCCATAGCATTCCACCGCGCCATGGGCTTCGAACTGGAGAAGGGTGATCTCGAGATCGAGGGCCTACCGGTTCACCGCGACTACGACGGCCCCGGACAAGACCGTGTGTGTTTCCATCGGAAGCTCACCGTCGCCCCGGTGTGATCCCGCGCGCACGGACCGGGTATTTCTCCCGCGTCCCCGGCGCCCGGCACGATGTGTGCCAGGCGCCGAACACTCCTTGTTCACCAGGTAACGAGTAGCTTTTCCGGGCCCCGCACCAACAGCCCCGACTTCCACGGGATCTCGTCCACCGGCGCTGCCAGGCACAACCCCGGGAATCGCTCCAGCAATGCCTCCATCGCGACCTGGAGTTCGATCCGCGCCAATTGTGCGCCGAGGCAGTGATGCGCGCCGTACCCGAAAGCGATGTGCGGATTGCGCTGCCGGGTGAGATCGAGTGTTTCGGGATCGTCGAACACGGCTTCGTCCCGGTTGGCGGACTGGGTGTGCACGAACACCGCGTCCCCCGCTCGCACCGTGACCCCGCCGAGCACCACGTCCTCTGTCGCCACCCGTGGCTGCCCGCCGCCGGCACCGAGCTGGGTGTGGCGCAGCAGTTCCTCGACCGCGCCCGGAATCAGCTCGGGGTCGGCGCGCAACTGGTCCCAGTATTCGCGCTGGGTGAGCAGGACGTAGGTGAAGTTGGCGATCTGGTTTGCGGTGGTCTCGTGGCCGGCGATGAGGATCCCGACCCCCAGGTTCACCAGTTCCTTCTCGCTCAGCCGGTCCGCGTCGTCGCGGGCCGCGACCAGGGCGCCGAGCAGGTCGTCGGTGGGGTGTTCCCGGCGCTGGGCGACCTGTTCGGCGAGGTAGCCCTCGAGCGAGCCGCGGGCGGATTCGATCTGCTCGCGGGTGTAGGCGGTGGTGGACAGGATCGCGTCGGAGAAGTCCCGGAAACGGTGCTGCTCGCGGGCCGGCACGCCGAGCATTTCGCAGATCACGGTGACCGGGAGCGGCAGGGCCAGTCCCTGCACCAGATCAGCAGGGGAACCGGCGCGTTCCATTTCGCCGAGTTTCTCGTCGACGATCTGCCGGGTGCGGGGGCGCAGTTCCGCAACCCGGCGGCCGGTGAACGCCTTGGCGACCAGTTTGCGCAGCCGGCTGTGCTCGGGTGGGTCGAGGCTCAGCAGTGAATCGGCCTGTGCGGGGGTGGGTGTGGCGCGCGGGACGTCTTCGCGGCCGACGGTTGCCGCGCGGCTGAATCGGGGATCGCCGAGCACCGTTCGCACGTCGTCGTAGCGGGTGACGAGCCAGCCCTGGCCGCCGTAGGGCAACTCGACCCGGCTGACCGGCTCTTCGCGGCGCAGTTTCGCGTAGAGCGGGTCCATATCGAGACGTGTCGGTGCACCGAAGGGGTAGTGGCGCACCTCGGTGTTCACGGTCATGCGGTCTCCCTTCCGCGGCGCCCGGGGATCGGACACCCAGCGATGTAAGCAGTTGCTTACTTAGCCAGGGTAAGGGTGTGCGGGATTGCGCGTCAACGACGCGATCGCCTTATTCCGGAGGGAATCCCGGATCGTTGCGTTCCAGCAGTACACCCGCCGCACGCAGCACATATCCGGCAATCTCCGCAGGATCGGCGCCGGCCAGCGGCTCCCGGCGCAGCACCGAACGCACCATCCCGATGCCGAGCAACCAGGCCAGCAGTAGATCGGCGCGTAACTCCGCGCCCGCCTCGTCGGTGAGCGAGGACAACGCCCGGATGTACTCCTCCCCCAACTCCCGGCGAATCACCGACGCACTCGCCTCGTGCCCACTGGACCGCAACGCCGCCTGCAACCAATCCCCGTGCGCCGCGGCTTCGCTCGGCTCGAGCGCCTGTTCCAGCAGCCGCGACAGCAGTGTCTCCACGGACCCTGATTCCAGCATCGAGCGGCCCCGATCGGTCATCGTCGCCCGGAACAGCTCGTCCTTGTTCCCGAAATACCGGAACAGCAGGGCCTGGTTAACACCCGCCCGGGTCGCGATATCGCGCACCGTCGCCCGCTCGTACCCCCGCTCGGCGAACAATTCCCGCGCCGCCCCCAGAATCGCGGCCCTGGTGGCCGCGGAATCCCGTTTCCGGCCACCCGGCTCGTTTCCGCCGACCATTTGTCCTCCGATCCACCGATATCCGGACAAGCAGCGTAAACACATTCCGGCAGCGACCGACCCCCGAGTGTGGACAGATCGCCCGAATATCCGCCTCGTCGATATCGCAGCCGGTGACATGCGCACCTCGTTCGCGCAACCCGGCAGCGGGCGCCGATACCCGAGGGGGCCGAACCCGTGATTACCCAGCTCCGCCCGGCGGTTCCTGGCTACATCGGCTCCCTCTTACGATTTGCGCGCCAACCCGGCCGATATGAGCTGATCCCATACCGTCAGTTCCCGTTCCGCTGTACCGATATTTTTGATCGGCGTATCGGACTCGCCAGGGGTATCGGGCCGCCACAGCACCGCGGGCACGATACCCGGCTCGAGCAGTTCCAGATCACCGAACAATTCGCGGATCTCGTCGTCCGTGCGCCACCGCCCGCGGCCGAACGTCGACTGCAATTTCTGTTCCGCGGCCTCGGTCTCCGAATTACCGCCGGAGCGGAAGTGAGAGATGAACACCTCGCTGCCCGAAGGAATCTGATCGCACCAATAGGAAACGAGACCGCGCGGATCTTCGTCGTCGTTGAGGTGGTGCAAGATCGCGCTGAACACCATCGCCACCGGCCGGTCGAAATCGATGAGCCGGCGTACCTCTGCGCTGTTGCGGATCTTTTCGGGCTCACGTACATCGGCCTGGACCACGGTAGTGCGGTCGTCGGTGGCCAGCAGCGTCCGGCCGTGCGCCAGCACGATCGGATCGTTGTCCACATAGACGACCTTCGCGTCGTCTGTATATCGCGCCGCGATCTGGTGCACGTTATCGGCGGTCGGCAGACCACTACCCAGGTCGATGAACTGTTTCACCCCACTGCGGGCGATATCACGCACACCCCGCACCAGCGCCTGCCGGTTCCCGAAAGCAATAGCCACCGAGCCGGGCAGATCGACCTTGAAATGATCGCCGATCTTCTGATCGACGGGGTAGTTGTCCTTCCCCCCGAGCAGATAGTCATACACCCGTGCGATGCTCGGTGTATTCGGATCCACGACGCCCGCACTGTCATTCATCACGCTCTCCCATCGACGGGGCCTCCCGCGCCCTCATGGTATGCAGCCGCGCAATCCTTTGTCCCCGCAACCACTGTGGCTCGATCTCCACATCGGCGCAGCGCTGCCGGTGAGCGGTTACTCGTATTGCCCGGCAGCTGGCCCATGGACGTCGTGCATGACGCGTAGTCGGCCGGGCTGAGCAGGATCACTTCGCCGGCGGCGAGGGCCAGCGCGACCGTATCCGCACGGGCGCTCAGGTCAGGCGTAGCGCGGCAAGCTTCCAACCGGTGGCCGTGTGCTCGACGCGGCCCGCGAGGGCGAGCCGGCGGGGGCCGCGCTGGTACATGGCTATCAGTTCGAACGCCTGGTCGCCGGCCGGGAACAACCGGAACTTGGTGAGCACTGCGGCGCCCAGCGTCCGGCTGGGGGCATGATCGCCCGCCACCAGGACACCGACCGTGTGCACCAGTGCGGACGCGCACAGGGTGTTCAGCTGCGCTACCGGACGGCGGCGGTCCAGGACCTCCAGCAGGATCCGCAGGGCCCTTCCGGTGAATTCCCTGGCTTCGCTCGGTTCGGTGCTGTCGTCGGCCGCATGCCCGGCTCGGTGCGCACGCCGGATCCCCGCCGGTGTGCTGCGGTTGGCGCGCAGGGATTTGCGATCGATGCGGGGACGGCACCCGGCGGGCGTTTCCGCGGGTGCGCCGGTCGGTGCCGGTGCAGTAGAGACAGCACCATGGGATTCGTCCGGCGCCGACCTCGCCTCGCGGTCGCTGTTGCTCCGCGGTGTGCCGGTCTGCACCGGCGGCGCCCCCGGCAAGGGCCGCCCGGGCGGCCGGGTCCCGGGCGAAAGCATTCCGACCGATGACACGCCGGACGATAGCGTTCCGGGTGACGGTGGCTCGGCACCCTTTGGCCGGGCCGGCGGCAACCCATCCGACGAGTCCGTCGACGGTTCGAAATCGGGCACCCGATACAGAATCGGCCGGTCATCACGCATTCGACACCCCCTGGCGAGAACGGATCACTCCACCGGCGCTCCGGTCGCGCCAGCATTGCATCGATGGAGGCCGGGGTACAGGGATGCCCCGGGGCCTTTCACCGAAACCACCGTCAGCACGGCGTGTCTCGCGATCGCGGGCTTCCGGCGCGTCGTGCGCCGGTCCGGGTTGTCGGGATCGATTGCTAACTTTGATCGCTACGTTCGATCGCACCTTGATACGGGAGATGTTTTGCTCGGCCATTCCCATGCCACCAGCGGCGCCTTGGCATTCGCCACCGCCGCTACCGTCGTACCCGTCCCGGTGATGGAATTCGTGCGCGGCCCTGTAGAAGTCAGCGCACTCGAATTGATCCTGGGGGCGCTGATCACGGCGGGTGCGGCGCTGCTGCCGGATATCGACCATCCGGGCGGCACGATCGGGAATTCGCTGGGCCCTTTGAGTAATGCCGTGGCAAAGGGGGTCGCGACCGTTTCCGGTGGGCACCGCAAGGGCACGCACGGGTTGCTGTTCGTCCTGCTGGCGGGCTGGGCGACCTGGGCGGGCGTGAACTATCTGGGCAGGTACTTCACCCTCGGCGTCATCTTCGTCATGCTCGCCTTCGGTATCCGGGCCCTGCATCTGACGCCGCGCGGCGATTCCTTCCGCGCCTGGGGTTTGTGTGTACTGCTGGCCGGCGGCGGCACCGTACTGATGGACCGCTGGCTCCCGGACTCCCCGTATTGGCTCCCGTTCGCCATCGGCCTCGGCGCACTCATCCATATCGTCGGCGACTGCCTCACCGACCGCGGCTGCCCCCTGCTGTGGCCGTTGAAGCCCCGCCTGGCCGTCCCGATCATCTCCCGCACCGGGAACAAGGTGGAGACGTGGGTGCTCACACCGGCGATGGGCCTGGTAACGATCGCTCTGTTCTACCTCTACGCAGTGCCCCAATAGTCTCGAGAGCAGGTTTCCCGAACCCGCATACCGCGACATGATCGCACTATGACATCGCCCCGGATAACCGTGACGCTCCCTTCGGCGCAGGTCGACGAGCTACGAAACATCACCGACAATGTGTCCGGCTACGTCGCGGCAGCTGTGGACCGGCAGATCCGGCACGACCTGCTGGCCGAAGACCTTCGCCGATACGAGGAGGAGCACGGCCTCTTCACCGACGAAGAGCTACGTTCGGCGCGAGCAGAACTCTACGGCGACGCCACGGACAGCACCGTGGCCTGAACGGGCCGATCGCCACGGTTGTCCTCGATTCCGAAGGTGATCCAGGTGGCTCTCGCGGGATCGCGCGTCAGCCGAACTTTTGTCATAGCCTTCAAGCATGACCGAGGCAGCGGAGGACCGGTATCTCCCACAAACAGGGTTCGCGGCCAAGCTCAATTGGCTGCGGGCCGGGGTGCTGGGCGCCAACGACGGGATCGTGTCGACCGCGGGCCTGGTGGTGGGTGTCGCGGCGGCTGCGTCCAGTACCAGCGCCATCGTCACCGCCGGAATCGCGGGGATCAGCGCGGGAGCCATATCCATGGCCGTCGGCGAGTACGTCTCGGTGAGCACTCAGCGTGATGCGGAGGCGGCCCTGCTCGCGCAGGAATACCGGGAACTGGAGGAGGACCCCGCAGACGAACTGGCCGAGCTCACCGCGATCTATCACGCGAAGGGCCTGTCCGCCGAGACCGCCCGGCAGGTGGCCGAGGAGCTGACCGCCTACGACGCGTTCGCCGCCCACGCCGAGGCCGAGCTCGGTTTGAATCCCGACGAGCTGACCAATCCGTGGCATGCGGCGTTCTCGTCGGCGGTGGCCTTCACCCTGGGTGCGCTGCTGCCACTGCTGGCGATCCTGCTGCCGCCTACCACGGCGCGGATCCCGGTCACCATGGTCGCGGTGCTGCTCGCGCTGGCGCTGACGGGTTCGGTGAGCGCCTGGCTCGGCGGCAGCAACCGGGTGCGGGCGGTGGCCCGCGTAGTGCTCGGCGGAGCGCTGGCCATGGCAGTCACCTACGGTATCGGGCAGCTGGCCGGTATCGCCGGCATTTGACAGGTATCCGAGATACGTTGCCCCGGTGCGGGTTTTATTTGAAGTGAACCAGCGACAATTCGCATATTTTGCTGTACTTGGCGGGTGAGTTCTCTGTTCGCCGTACTGCCGGCGGCCGCGCTCGATTCGGCCCAGCAGGCATACGAGCGGTATCTGTCCCTGGTAGAAGCACCCGAGCCCGGCCCACCGGAGCGGGCGGTGGGTGTGGTGTGCACCCTGATCCACCGCTCCGGAACAGGTTTGCGGGTCCACCGCCGCCCCGAGGCGCGCGGTGCGCTGCTGGAAGCCACCGTCCGGGACCGATTCGATTGCCTGCGCGCCCTGCTGGCGCTCACCGCCGACCGTGACCTGGCTGTCCTGGATGTCGCGACCCGCCGCCTCTACAATCCGCGCGGGGCCACCCGGATACAGGTAACCACAGGGAATTTCACCCTCCCCTACCTCACCGAGAGCATTCTCGACGAGATCCTGGAGACACCTCCGGACCCGCGCGACGCCGCCCTTCAGGTGACCCGCGCCCCGATGTGCCATATCCGGGCCCGCCGTCTGCCGGATGAGATCTTCGAACTCGAACACCGGGATCTCGATGCGTTCTTCCAGCTCTACACCGATAGCGCACCGCTGGTCCGCAAGACGATCTGGGCGTGGGCCATCCGCGACCCGTGGTGGCAGCAGGCCATTGCCTGGCAGCCTGTCGATACTGCCGGCGCGCGGCGTGGACGGCCGGTACCGGAGGACGATATCGACGCGGTGCTGGCCGAGTTACGTCAGATGGCCGACGAACCACCCCCGGAGCTCGGTGCCCTGGGACTGCTGTCCACTCTCGGAGATCTGGACAGCCGGACGCAGGCCATCCTCGACCGGCCGGAACCGGATGGCCCGGCACAGCAGTGATCCACCGGGCAGGCACAACGCGACCGGCCGCACAGTGCGATACCGGGCCACCGCTCGGAAAACGAACCCGCCGCAACGGGACCACGGTGCCCGAACCCGGGCGCTGTGGTGATTGCGCGGTGCGGTAGCGCCGGCGCGGCGAGCCGGCGCAAACTACCTCAGCCCGACTCGGACCTGCACGGAGTCCTCGTCGGTACTCGCCAGCGCCTGCTCGATCAAGCTACTGATGTTCACCTGCGGCGCAGTGTTGCCCAGACTCTCCGCGAGCGGAGCCAGACCGGGTTGCAGGGCGGCGAGTTCGGGGCCGATTTCGTCGAGTACGGTGCGCAGGCGCTCCAGTAGCGGGACGACCCCGCCGTCCGCCAGGTACTTCTCCGGCGACCCCTCGGCTCCGGTGACCCTGCCGACCGATTCCACGAAATCGTCGAGGACTTCGGCGAACCTGGTGAATTCGGTGGCGGCCGCAGAGGTGGCGGGTCCCGCCCATGCGGCGTCGGCGGCGGCGGTTTCGAAGTTGTCGAGCAATTCGGCGATCCGCGGTTCGCGGGACATGATGGCCGCGGCCAGCAGGTCGGCGGCGCGGGTGATTTCCGGGATCACCGCGTCGGTGCCGTGCAGGGCCTCGCTCATGGTGCGAACCAGCGAGCCCATCGTGGCCGGGTCGAGCTGGTTCATGGTCCGGGTCACCATACGGGCGGCCTCAGGGATGGACAGCGGGCTGTGAATATCTTCCGATTCCAGCCGCTGCCCGTCGGATATATAAGGCCCGGCACCGGTTTTCGGCGCGAACTGCACATAGGGTTCGCCGAGCGCGGACAGGTGCTCGATAGTGACGACGCTGTCGGCGGGCAGCCGGTGCGAATCCTGCACCCGGAAACCGACTTCCACGCCGCCGGCGACGCGGTCGACCGCGGTCACGCGGCCGACTTCGATACCGGTGAGCAGGACCGGTGAGCCGACGCCCAGACCGCCGGAATCCTCGAGGACCAGGGAGGCGTTCAGGTAGTCGCGGAACGGGTCGGCGCGCACCACACCGAAAGTCAGATAGCTCGCGCCGAGCACCGTAACGGCCGCGATACCGCCCAGCGACACCAATGGACCCAGTTTCATCGGACGGCTCCGATCATGCGCAGGGTTTCGATGATCCGGTTCACCTGATCGCCGGTGGACAGTCCCGGTGTGCGGACGGCACTGATATCGACCTTCGGGCCGTTCTCCACGAAGGGGATGATCTTGTCCCGTAGCAGCGCGACCAGCATGTTCAGATTCGAGGGTTGCCGCAGATCCAGCGGTCCCCCGGTGGCCAGCGGGACGAACGCCGCCGCGGCCGCACCTCCGGATTGCGCCAGCGGCGCCAGCCAGCTCAACGACTGTCCCACCGGGCCCAGGCCGCCGAAGATTTCGGTCACCCCGGCGATCGACGCCGTCGCGTCGTTCATCTGCTGCACCGATTCGGGACGCAGGATATTGTCCAGCTCGTCCTGGATCCCGTGCATGACCTCCGCGTTCTCGGCCACACCGTTGAGCAGCAGATCCACCTGGTCCAGATGTGCGGCCAAGTCCACCGCATCCGTGGCCAGCACCTGCGCGATCTGCTGGGTTTGCGCCGGGTCCTGCGGCAGCACCGAATTGATCCGGTGGACGATGTCCTGCAGATCCCCGACCGCGCCGCTGTTGACGAAGAAGGCGATCGCGGCCATCGTGTCCTCCAGTTGGACCGGTGGTTTCGTGCGGTCACGGGTGATGGTGTCTCCCGGGGACAGCAGTGTGTCGTAGCCGTCGGGCGGGGTGGTCAGCGCAACGTGGATATCGCCGAGCACGGTGTTCTGGCGCAGCTCCGCGATGGTGGTGGCCGGGAGTTCGACTTCGTCGCCGACCTCGATATCCACCACCACGTAGCCGGTGGCCGTCCCGTCGCCGGGCACCACCTCGACCTGTTCCACGTTGCCGACCTGCGCACCGTTGGCGATGACCTTCGCCCGCGCGGGCAGATTCAAGACATTGGCGAATTCGATACGCAGCGGATAACTCCCGCCGGTGACCGTGGCACCGGGAACCGGGATATCGGAGGGGTCGAATGCGCATCCGGAGACGGCCAGGGACGCGGCGAGTCCGCAGACCGCCAATCCGCGCCGCAGCCGGGTGCGATCGAAGGTGATGCGCCGCGCCGGATCGAAAAAAATTCTCGGTGTCATCGCGCACCCGCCGATCCCAGTACCAGCCGCACCAGATCCAGGTCCACCATGCCGTCGGCCGCCCCGGCGCAGCGGCCGGGCGAGAGCGCGTTCACCGCGGCGCACACTTGTTCCGCGTGCTGCTGCGGTATCGCGATCCGGGGCGGTGCATAGGTGAGGCCGGGCGCACCGGTCGCCGGATCGGCGACGGTGCGCAGCGCCGAGGTCAGTACCGGTGTGGTGGCGACGATCTCGCTCAGTGACCCCACGTTGGCGCGCAGTAGTTTCACCAGCGGCACCAGATTGTCCAGACCGGCCAGCAACGGGTCCGCCAGGATCACCGACAGATCGTTGAGCATCGGCAGGATTTCGTGCAGCCCGTCGAACAGCTCGATCCCCGGCGTGAGCAGCTCCGCATGCGACATCTCCAGTGTCGGCGCCAACCGGGTGAGCATGAGTTTCAGATCACCCCAGTGCTCGGCGACCTTGTTCGACACCGAGGCGTAGGCGTCGAAGATACCGGCCAGATGGGCGATATCGGCGTCCGGGGATTCCAGGACCCGGCCCAGCTGGTTGATGAGATCGTTGAGCTGCGGGCCGGTGCCGGCCGAGGCCGAATCCAGTGCGTCCAGGCCGCCCGCCAGTACATTCGGCCGGTTCTCGGTTCCGCCGATCTGATCGGAGAGCTCGGCCAGCGCGGTCACGGTCTGGGTGAGACTCTTCGGCGTCAGAGTGTTGGTGAGGCACTGCCCCGGATCGTGCTCGTCGGCGGTGTTCGCGCCCGGCAGCACCGCCAGTTCCCGGTCGGCGACCACGGTGTCCGACACGGTGGTAGCACCCGCGCCGGCGTACACCGGATGGTCGGCGTCGACCTCGAAATCGACGCGCACCTTCGCGCCGGCCGGCGCGATCCGGGTCACCGAACCGACCGTGATACCCCGCATCGACACCTGGTTGCCCTGGTACAGGCCGATACTGTCGGGCATGACAGCGCAATAAGCGCGGGTCTGTTTGAACGGTTCGACCGCGATCACATAGGCAGCGGACACCAGGAGCACCAGTACCACCGCTCCCGCGATCGACATCAGGGCCGGCGAGGCGAGTGCCCGTTTCAGCATCAGCACACCTTCCCGGGCAGCGGAACGCAGACAACGGCACCGGGATCCAGGCCGGGTGCGGTCACCGTGGTTCCCGACTGATCGACCTGCACACCGCCGGGCCCGGCCAGTTCGCGCAGTTTCGCACTCAGGCTCTGCGCCGCGTCGATCATCGGTTCCAGCTGGTTGCCGTACTCCTGGAGCCGCGGCAGAGCGTCGGCGAGCTGCTGCACCTTCGGTTTCAGTGTCTGATCCCAGCTCGGAGCCAGAGCCGTGACCCGCTGCACCACCGAGCTGAGCAAGCCCAGGGCCTGACGAAGTTCGGCGCGTTTGTCCAGCAGCACTGTCTCCATCAGAGTGACGTTGTCCATCAACCGGCCCAGATCGGTTTTCGCGCCGTCGTACATGGTCACGTATTCGTCGGCGGTCGCGATGGCGTTCGATACCTGGGTGCGCTGACGTTCGATGGCGTCGAGATAGCTGCCGACGGTGTCCAGCACGCTGCGCAGCGTTTCCGGTGCGCCGTCGATGGAGGTGTCGAGTGCGGCGAGGTTACGGCGCAGGGTGTCGCCGTCGGTTTCCCGCAGCGGCGCCGTGGCGTCCTGGAAGGTTTCCATCAGGCTGTACGGCAGGCGTACGCGGTCGGCGGGAATCGGGTGGTCGCCCAGTGGGGTGTCCCCGGCCGGGAACAGGGCGACGTAGTGGCCGCCGACCAGCGTGAGCATGCGGATATCCAGCGAACTCCGGTCGCCGACGAAAACATCGCGGTCCACGGTGAACCGCATCAGCACCCGATCCGGTTCCAGCTCGAGGGATTCCACCTCCCCCACCGGGACCCCGGCCAACCGGATATCGTCGCCGGCCCGCACCGACTGTGCCTCACTGAGTTCGGCGGTGTAGGTGTGCTTTCCCAGCGGGATCACATACAGCGCGCCGACCGCCACACCCAGCACCGCCACCGTGCAGATACCGGCGATCCCCAACCGCAGTTGTCTACGCAGATTCGTGGGTTCGTCGGTGATCGAGTGGTGCCGATCGAACCAGCGACCCGATGCCGACTTCAACCGGCCGAAGCTCATCCGTTGCATATCGCCACCTGCTGCCCACCGATCAGGACTCGCACCGGGGCCGGAACCTCGGCATCGCCCTTACTGCACTCCGGCCGGAAACCCGACGGGGTCCGCGGGAGCGCGGTATCCACCGCGGCCAGCAAACCGGGCAGCCGGCCGAACGTGTCGAGAGCCTGCTGCGGGTCCGGGAACAGGTTGCGGATCATCGCATCGATATCGGGGCCCATCTCCGGGCTCAGCCCCAGCGCGGCCAGCAGGCGATCCACCGGTTCCAGGACCGACGGCGCGCTCATCGCGAAATCCGCGAGCCCGCCGACATTGCGTTGCAGCGCCTCGAAGATATCGGTCAGCCGGGCCAGCAACGGCACCAGGTGATACAGCCGGCCGCCCACCCGTTCGGCGAGGTCGGACATGTTGCGCACCACGGTCCCGATGAGATGCTGGCGGTCCTCGACGTATTCGCTGAGTGTGCCGATAGCGTCCAGCGCCGGGCCGATTCCCGCGCCGTCGCCCTCGATCACCGCGAGCATGCTCTCGGTGAACTGGTTGATCGCTTCGGGCGACAAGGTCGCCAGGACCGGTTGCAGGCCGTTGAACAGGCTGGTCACGTCGAACGACGGAATGGTCTGCTGCGGCCCGATATCGGTGCCGCCGGCAAGCCGGGCCCCCGGGGCCGGCTGCTGCTGTAGGTCGATATAGCGCTGGCCGGTCAGATTCTGGTAGCGGATGGCGAGGATGCTGTTGTCGTAGACGGGAGTGTCGGTGGTGACGGTGAGCCGGATCTTCGCCCGGTCGCCATCCAGCGTCACGGCTTCGACTTTGCCGACCTGCACACCGAACATCCGCACATCGTCACCGGTTTTCAATCCGTTGGCGTCGGTGAACAGGGCGTGGTGGGTTTCGGTCTCGCCGTCCACCGGCCGTTCGATGGCCCCGATCACCAGGGCCAGCACCAACGCCATCACGCCGGCGAACAGGGCCAGCCGCCAGGCGGCGCGCCGCGCGGTCATCGCCGACCTCCCTCGACCCCGTCCACTTCGACCTCGAGGTCGAGCACCGGCCCGTCGGGCCCCTCCTTGAACGCGACCCCCAGCCGAGTGAGCAGGGTGCGCAGATCGGCGGCCGACTGCTGCGGGTCCGGCACGGCCAGGGCCAGCAGGTTCAGCGTGGGCGCGAGCATATCGGTGTATCCGGACAGCTGGCTCGCGCTGTTCATCGTGGCGGTCAGGGCGGGCAGGATATCGCCGGTCAGGGCCTTCACCCCGGCGTCGAAATCGGCCCGGTTCGTGCGCAGTACGTCGATATCCACGATCTGGTCCAGTACCTCGATGGTGGCGCCGGCGAACTGGCCGCCGCCCTCGAACGCCGGACCCAGCTGCCCCACCAGTTCGTTCGCCGGCATCGATTGGTGTTCGGCGATCACCCGGCCGGCCGTGATCAGCGCCTCCGCCAGCGGGGTGAACGCCTTGACATCCGCCGCGGCCTGGGAGATCACGCGCGCCATATCGGCGGTGAGCACGGTGCCGCTGGTCTGCGACATACTGCGCAGCAGGGCGCCCATGGTGGCGTCGTATACGTCGGCGGCCCGCCGGCCGGTCAGATCCACCACCGCACCGGAACGCAGCGGCGTACCACCGCCTCCGGGCCGTAGTTCGATCTCGCTGATACCGAAGAGGTTGGCCGGTGCGTAGTCCACCACCATGCTGTCGTCGATCCCGTGTAACCGGTTCTCGTCGAGAGAAAGGCTGATCCGCTGGGTGCCGCGGCCCGCCGGCGCGATATCGGTGACCTCCCCGACCTGCACGCCGTCCACCCGCACCAGCGTTCCGGTAACCACTCCGTCGCCGATCTGCTCGGTGCGCAACGCGACCCGCAGCCCGTCGTCGGAGGTGATCGACCGGTAGCCGTAGCCCGCGAGGGTGACGACCGTGAGCACCGCGACGACCAGTACGCCGACCCGCCGCGCACTACGCGGACCAGCGGCGACCCCGGGCATTCCGTACTTCGGCATCTGTCCCTATCCCGTGAAGCTGATCGCCGAGTCGAATCCCCACAGCACGATCGTCAGGACCATGTCGAGGGCGATGATGGCAACGAAACTGGCACGGACCGCACGGCCCGAGGCGATACCGACACCTTCGGGTCCACCGGTGGCGAAGAATCCGTAATAGCTGTGCACGCAGATCACCACGATGCCGAACACCGCGACCTTCACGGTGGCCGCGATGATGTCGAATCCCGCGATGAACTGGAAGAAGTAATGGTCGTAGACGCCGGCGGACTGCCCGTGTACCAGGGTGATCAGGCCGCGGCAGGCGAAGTAGGAGCCGATCAGCGCGATCAGGAAGGTCGGCACGATGGCAATGGCGCCGGCGATCACTCGGGTGGTCACCACGAACGGCACCGACCGCAGGCCCAGTGCCTCGATGGCATCGATCTCCTCGGAGATCCGCATCGATCCGATTTCCGCGGTGATCCGGCAGCCGGCCTGCGCGGCAAAACCCACTGCGGCGGCGATCGGCGCCAATTCACGTGTGGTCGCGAAGGCCGACACGATCCCGGTGACCGGCCCCATGCCGAGCATGTCGAGGGTGGCGAAGGATTCGACCCCGATCGACGCGCCGATCACGAGTCCCAGCACGATCATCATGGGCACCGTTCCGCCGCCGACGATGACCGAACCACGCCCCCACGTCATATTCGTGATGATCCGCAGTGTTTCGCCGCGGTAGCGGCGCAGTGCCAGCGGAATCGACGACAGCACCTGCCAGCAGAACACGGCGGCGAATCCCAGCGAATCCACCGCGCCCAGAATCCGGCTGCCGCGGCGGAAGTAGCGCGCGAGGAATCCGAGCCCCTTCGGGGCGTACGAGGTCGCGGCCATCACGCCAGCCTGGTGGGCAGGAACATGGCGGTCACCTGGGTCATGACCAGATTGACGATCACGATCGCGACGATCGAGAGGACCACTGCGGCGTTCACGGCATCGGCGACCCCGCGCGGCCCACCTTTTGCTTCCAGCCCGCGCTGGCAGGCGATGATCACCACGAGGAAGCCGAAGATCACCGCCTTGAGCAGCGAAACCCAGACATCGGCGGCGGTGGTGAACGATCCGAAAGCGGCCCAGTACGAGCCGGGTGTGACACCCTGACCGCCGATCGCCACCAGATAACCGGCGACGATCCCGACGAAGATCACCAGAATGTTCAGCAGCGGCGCGACCAGCAGCATCGCCACCATGCGCGGGATCACCAGCCGGTGCACCGGGCTGATCCCCATGGTGCTCAGGGCATCGATCTCCTCGCGGATCGTGCGGGCACCCAGATCGGCCGCGATCGCCGCCGCCCCGGCGCCGCCGAGCAGAAAGCCGGTGGCCAAGGGCGCGCCCTGTTTGATCACACCGAGGCCGCCGGTGGCACCGATCAGCGAATCGGCACCGAGGTTGTGGATCAGGTTGCCGACCTGAACGGACACGATCACGCCGAACGGCACCGCCATCAGGATGGCAGGCAACGCGGTGACCGTCACCAACCGCCATGCCTGCACCAGCATTTCCTGCCATTGGAAGTGGCCGCGGGCCAGGTCCGAGACCGCGCCGCCGACCGATTCCCGGGCCATTCCGACGCCCCGGCCGAAGGTCCTTACCGAGGACACGATGGTGCCCGAGAAGTTCTTACCGACGATTTCCCGCGCGGTTTCGGTGCGGCGGGTGGGTTGCGGTTCGGTGGAGCCGGAGGGCCGGTCCGTATCGATCGCCGCGGGTTGGCTCTCGGGAGTCATTGCCGAGATCCGTATACCGCCACGAGGGCACGCAATGTTGCGAAGTTCATGCGCTCAATCTCTCCGGTCCGGCATCGATGCCAATGGAGAGCAAGCTAATCGTTACGGGAGGTGACAAACAAATTTGCGGCAGTGTGACAGTGGACACGGAAAAATGCCGTTTCGCATGGCAGGTAATCGATTGTGTGTCGTGCCACTCGACACGACACACTGAATGAGAACAGGTTCTACCAGAATTTACACCCTGCAAACTCAGGCAATCACATACGCCGGTAATTCGCCCCGCACCCGCGCTCGGGCGGCCCCGGGAACCGATCGAGCGGAACATTCGACCGATACGCACACAATGGGCGACAATTCCCCCGTGCGAACTCAGTTCACCAACGAGCTCGTCGCGTTGACCGCGGATCTGACCCAGATGTGCCGCATCACCCACGAGGCGGCCGAACGTATGACCGCCGCCCTCGCCGGGGCAGACCTCACCGCGACCTACGAGGTCTTCGCCCTCGACGAACGCCTACAAACCATGCACGGCGCCTGCGAGGCCCGCACCGTCGTCCTACTGGCACTCCAGGCGCCGGTGGCGCGCGATCTGCGCCATGTTGTCACCGCCATCCAGATCGCCGGTGAATTGTCCCGGATCGGCCACCTTTTCAGCCGGGTTGCCGATCAGGTGTACCTGAGCCATCCCGAACCCGTCGCCGTCGCACCGATTCTCGACCCACTCTGCGCCATGGCGGAACTCGCCGCCGCGGCCACCGAACAGGCCGAGCGTGCGGTAACGAGCGGCCGGTCCAGCGTGGTCGACGAGGACGCCGCCGCGGCCATGCGGACACTGAACCGGAAGCTGCACACTGCACTCTCGAACACCGGCGATCCGACCGATACCGCCATCGCGCTCGCCCTGGCCGGACACCGGCTGGCGAGTAGCCTGGAGCACACCGACCGAATAGCGCGATTGATCCATTTCCTCGATACCGGCATCCCGCCGACCGCCCAGATCATCCCCGACGACGAGGCAGCGAGCTGAACCGAGCGGTAACCCACCCCCGGTTGGCTCCCAAACTTGGGAATTCCCTATGCTTTTCACGAACCACCGGCCGGTGCACACCAGCCTTCGGTGATTTACCACCACATCACACCACAAAACAGCCGGAAACCTTCCGGCCCACAGACGTCACGACGAGCACATCCGGTGCGCCGGCGACCACGGGGCTCCCCCTCATCAAGCCCCGCGGGCGGCGGCGCGGTACCCGGTCCGGACAACCGGGCCGCGAATCGCACCGGGACGCAAGCTCTCGTTCGTGACAGGCCCACTCCCGAGTCGGCGCCGGCACGGCGACTCGGGGGTGGTGCCGTGGATAGGCTATGCCGAATCTCACACCCGAGAGTAGCTTCAGGTTAGCTGGGCGAGGGGGTAGCTTGACGCTCGGCACATCCCGGCACCTCGGCAAGGAATTTCGTTGAAGCCCACAACATATGAACAATCGGGCGTTTCGCCCATCGGCGCCCGATTCGCGGAGGTGGCACGGTGAAATCGCTGCTGTCCGCACTGCCCGCCCCGGTTCGCAGATTCGCGACCGTCGCGGTACCGATCCTGATCGTGATCATCCTGGCCGGCGGCTATTTCCTCGAAGGACGCGACAGCACAACCGATCCCGCCGCCGGCGCGGCGGACGCCCCGAGCGCCGCGGCCGCCGACGTACAGTCCGCATTGGACCGTCTCCCCGTCGAGACCGAGGCCGCTATGGCCGGCTACAGCCGGGAGAAGTTCCCGCACTGGGACAACGCCGACGCCGAACACGGTTTCGGCACCGAATTCGCCCAGTACAGCAAATGCACCACCCGCGAGGTGATGATGCTGCGCGACGCCACCGGCGAGGTGACCCTGGACCCGAAGACCTGCGATCTGAAAATCGGCAAGGGCGGCGGCTGGCAGGACACCTACGGCGTCATGGATGCCAAGACCGGACAGCTGAAACCGTACAAATTCATCACCGAATCATCCGGTGTGGACGCTGAACATATCGTCCCACTCGCCGAAGCCTGGCGGTCCGGCGCCAAGGGCCTGGACACCGATACCCGGCGCCGCATCGCCAACGACGCGCAGAATCTCATCGCCTCCGATCCCTCCGCGAACCGCTCCAAAGGCGATCAGGACCCTGCCGACTATCTGCCGCCGGGAAGTTTCCGGTGTGGATATATCTCGCACTACGTGCAGGTCAAGCTAAAGTACGGACTGAGCGTCGACAAGGACGAGCAGACCGCACTCCGCACCGCCGTGGACGATTGCGTAGAACGAGGTGAGTTCAAATAGCCGAAGTCATCGAGTTGCCGAGTAAGACATCGGTCATGACCCGGGAAGCCGGGACGATATCCGGTGCCCTGGATATCACCCTCGACCCCGGCGGTTACGGTCTGGTCCGCTACCGCGAAACCGAGCAGTGGTACACGATCGGCAATCTCGATGACACCCCACCGCGCACCTGGAATTCGTGCACCGAACTGGCGGACGCGATCGCGAAAACCAGCGGGACCCGCGACGCCGCGGGCAACACGGTTCCGTTCGAGTGCTGAGGCGGCGGAGGTCATTCCCCTCCGCCGCCACCTCCACCCCCACCACAGCCGCTGCTTCCGCTGCAGCCACCGCCCCCGCCACCGACGAACCAGGAGCCGGCGCCCGCGCCCGCCGACCACTTCTTGGCGCGCAACGGCGCCCGGTTCCGCCGATATCTGCGCACCGCGGCCGTAATCGCCAGCACCACCGACACCACGAGAAGCCATGCCCCCGTGGCCGGGCCGACGGTATCCATCAGGATGAAGCCCATCAAGGCGGTGGCCACCACCAGAAGAACGAGCACGGTACCTCCCCGGAAAGAACGGCCCCTCGTAGAGAGATTAGTCGGTACCGACGGCGAAAGTCATTCCCCGCCACCTCCGCCGCCCCCACCACCACACCCCGCGCCCCATCTGCGGCCGCTGTCTCCGCCGCCGACGTCGCCGGCGAACCAGGAGCCGGCGCCCGCACCGCCCGCGAACGCCGACCACGACCTGGCCCGCCGGGACCTGCGGCGGGGCCGATACCGGCCCACGGCAGCCACCACCAGCATCGCGGCGACCGCGAACAGGCCGAGGCTCGCAGCGAATCCGAAGATTTCCCGAACAAGTAGCCCCAGCCCCAGCAATACAGCTGCCAAAGCCGTCCGGACGAGCACGGCACCTCCCCGAATCCACAGCGTATTGCAGTCGATCCAACGTATCGCCACGATCTGACCGGACCCGCCGATACCTGCGGTACGCACGATGTCTACACGTGTGCCTCCCAATCGATGCGGTAGCGCTGTTCGGTGCCGGCCAATTTCTCCGGGTTCATCGTCCGGGCCATGATCGGCATGATGAGCTGCATCATCTTGCGTGCGACGGGTCCGGGGGTCTTGCTGTGGTTGATCTTGGCGGCGCGAGCTGCCACCCCTTCCACCCGGGAGCGGCGTAACCGCTCGTAGGTCGCGAAAGCGGTGTCGGGATCGGGTAGATCGCGTAGGCAGCGGGCCAGCTGGATGGCGCTCTCGATCGCGAGCGAAGCGCCCTGCCCGGAACTGTTGGACGGAGCGTGCACCGCATCGCCGATCAACACCATGCGGTCCCGGTACCAGTGCGGTACGGGCGGCATGATGTGCAGCGCACCGGTGATTTCCAGCTGTTCCGGAGTGGTCGCCCGGGCGAGCGGGCCGCCCGGATGGTCCTCGCCGTAGGTGTCACGCAGGATCTCCAGCCAACGCTCCGGTGCGGTATCGCGCGCCTCGGTCAGCGAAAGATATTCCGCGCTCGGCAGATTCGCGCCCCAGCCGATGCGGCCGTCACCGAGCGGCCAATACAGGTAATAGGCACGTTTCCCGTAGGCGAAGACGATCGTTTCCGCCGGTGTCGCGATATCGCATCCGACCGTGGCACCGAAACCGAGCATCCCGGTGAAATCCGGGCCCGGGGCGGAGGGGTCGATCAGGCGGCGCACGGTGGACCGGATTCCGTCGGCCCCGACCAGTACGTCGGCGGTGGCGGTACTGCCGTCGGCGAACCGCGCGGTGACCCCCTCCGCTGTGTGGTCGGCCGCCACCAGGCGTTTGCCGTATTCGACCGGAACCCCGGCCGCCGCGGCCCGGTCGTGCAGCACCCGATGCAGTTCACCGCGATCGACCAACTGCAGTGGCGGCTGGTCCGGGAGGCTGGGTGCGGGCAGCAGTTTGCCGCCGACCGACAGGCACATCCGGGGTACCGGCACGGCGATATCGCGAACCGCGTCGCCGGCACCGATCACGTCCAGCGCGGCCACACCGTTGGGCGCCAGGGCCAGCCCGCTGCCGATCGTGAAGGCCGGCCCCGGATAGGACTCGTAGACATGGGCGTCGATGCCCGCTTTGCGCAGTGCGGTGGCCGCCACCGGCCCCGCAATCCCACCGCCGATCACCAGGGCGGTTTCTGTTCTGGACACAGGAGTACTCCTCGAGAGATGCAGAGTCGCCGGCACCGCCCGGTGGCGGCGCCGTACGTCACCGAACCGCCCTGCGTCCCGCCTCCCGGTTATCCTGTGTTCTGCCAAACTCGCGGCCGGGTGTGCGTTGTGCGGGCACGGTCCGAGACGGTGATCCGGTCTCGATGGTGGTGTTGGCGCACCACCATCGGGCCCGGTGTATGAATCAGTGGCCGGTATCAGCTCCTTCCACGTATTCGCGGGCACGCGCGGTATCCACGCCGCCGCGGCTGTGCCATGACTGCCATTCCGCCTGGCCGGGGAAGGTTCCGTCGAGAAGTTCGGCACGCAGGGCGCGAGTCCATTCGGCCTCGGCCTCCAGAACGGCCAGACCGTACTCCGATTCGATGAGGAACAGGCGCGGTAGCTTCGCGGAGAGGTCGGCGAATTCCTTCTTCACCTGCGCGATCTGCTCTCGCAGCACAGCAAGCCGGCGGCCCAGCAGCTCGGCCACCTCACCGGGCGGCAACACAGCAAGGATCGATAGACCGGCGACGTAGCGGCCGCGTTCGGGCTCCGGTTCGGCGATCAGTTCCCGAGTCCAGTCCACGAGTTCGGCCCGGCCGGCGTCGGTGATCCGGTATATCACTCGTTCGGGCCGTGTCCCCGCGCGCTCACTGCCTACCACCTCGAGGAAACCGGCCTTGGCCAGGTTCTGCACCACCGTGTACAGCGACCCCCATTTGATGTCCATGTCCTGGTCTTTGCCGTACTCACGTAGCCGCGCCGCGATCTGGTACCGGTGCATGGCCTCGTCCTGCATGACCGCGAGCACGGCCAGCGCCAGCAGATTGCCCACCTTGCGCTTCTTCGCCATACACCCTCCTTACTCGTCTACGAATATACGCACACGAGTATGAGGAGACAAGGAAACCCTTCCGGCACCGACATCGGAAACCGGACAGAAACGGTGCGCGTGAACGACCGGGAGACTCAGGAACTCGTCGAGTCCCGACGGCGCTCGTAGAGCGCGTCCGTGACGAGGCCCAGGAGGTGTTCGGGCCGGTCGGAGTCGGAGCCACGGGAGGTGGTCAAAGCGATGCCCACGATGAGCTGGACGACATCGCGGGCGTGGACATCGGCGCGCACGCTGCCCGCGTGCTGGGCATGGGCCACGACCGCATGGGCGGCTTCGTGAATCCTGGCGTGACAGTCGAACCCCAGGTCGACCGGCTCGGTCAGTGCGGCGCCCCCTAGGCCGTGGTCGGCTCGCGCGTGGGTAAGGAAGGCTCGCAACCATTCGCGGAGCGCGTTGTCCGGGTCGGTTGTCGACATCAGTTCCTCCGCCCGCGCGCCCAGTGCTTCGATGCGTTCGCGGAGTACGGCGGCCAACAGTGCCTGCCGGTTGGGGAAGTGCCGGTAGAGCGTGCCTGGCCCGACCTTCGCGCGACGGGCGATCTCGTTGAGCGAGGCGTCCGGCCCTTCCTCGGCGAACGTCTCAGCGGCGGCGCTCAACATGCGCTCATAGTTGCGCTGTGCGTCGGCTCGCATACCTACCCTTGTCATCCGGAGAAGTTCTCCGTATCGTACCTCGAGAAAATCGGAGAACCTCTCCGGAAAGGTCTGGGAGAAACTGTGACGGAACGACAACTGGGCAGCGTCGGAATCTGGACGTTCGCGTTCGAGAGCCAGCCCGCCGGGCGAGTCCGCGAGGCGGCGGCCGAACTCGAGGAACTCGGTTACGGCACACTGTGGTTCGGTGAGGCGTTCGGCCGGGAAGCGATGGGGCAGGCGTGGCTGCTACTCACCGCGACCGAGCGCATTACGGTCGCCGCGGGGATCGCCAATATCGCCTTCCGTGATCCGATCGCGATGGCGACCGCGGAACGCACTCTCGGCGACGCGTTTCCCGGTCGCTTCCTGCTCGGACTCGGCGGTCACCGGGTCGGTGGGCAAACCGGCATGGTCGATGGCTACCCGATGCCTGCGATCGGGAACCGGCCGTTGGCGGTGATGGGTGACTATCTGGATGCGATGGACGCCGTACCGCACCACGGCCCCGTTCCCGGCCCCGCGCCGCGCCGCGTACTCGCCGCGCTCGGACCGAAGATGCTCGGACTGGCCGCCGAACGTACCTGGGGCGCACATCCCTACTTCGTCCCCGTCGAACACACCGCGCTCGCGCGCGAAATCATGGGTCCGTACGCGGTCCTGGCCGTCGAGCAGGCCGTGGTCTTGGACACCGACCGGACCCGCGCACGTGCGCTGGCCCGGGCACATGTCGCCGGATATGTCGAGGCGGCGCCGCATCAGCAGGCGAATGTGCGGCGACTGGGCTTCGGCGACGCCGATATCGTCGGCGGCCCGAGTGATCGTCTTGTCGACGCGATCGTCGCCTACGGTGATGTCGACGCTATCGAGCGGCGGGTACGCGAGCACCTCGCGGCCGGCGCCGACCATGTATGTCTCCAGGTGCTGACTGCCACCCCTGCCGAGCTGCCGATGCCGGAATGGCGCGAGCTTGCGGGCCTGGGGGCCGCCGTGACTGCGTGAATGCGACACGGCTTCGAGATTTACGGAGCCATCCCGTCCAGAAAAAGACGTCGCGCCGGCTCGCCGGTAGCTCCTCGGCGCCGGATCGGGCGAAAATGCTCCTCACCCCCGTAGGGCAGGTCAGACAAGTTCCAGCACATGAGGTGGGGCTGCCTGGCGCCACGAATCGCGGATTATCGCCCGCAATTCGTCGTGATCGTCGAGAGCGGACAGCCGCACCCGGACCCACGCATTCCCCGCTTCGTGACCCGCAATCCAGAACTTGGCAGGTTCGGCGACCACCAGTTCGTCGCGGTCGACAATCGGGCAGCGCACCGCCATCGAAGTCTCGTCTTCGGGCAGAGTGAGGAACAACCGGCGCTCCACCCGGAAGATCGGCATCCCCCAGGCGAACTCCTCGCTGGTTTCCGGCAGCGAAAGAGCGTAGGCGCGTGCATCATCCCCGGAAGCAGTCATGAACGAATTGTGCCCCGGCGCACCGACAGACGTGACCGCACCGGGCGCGAATTCAGGCGCCCGCGACGGCACCCGCGAGCTCGACCCCGGCCCGATCGAGCTGGTGCAGGGCCGATTCCACCGTCGCCGGGGCGACGCCCGCGGTCAGGCCGAGCAGAACCCGGGTGGTCAACCCGGCCCCGACCGCGTCCAAGGCGGTGGCCCGGACGCAGTGGTCGGTGGCGATCCCGGCGATATCCACCGAGGTGATGCCGTGGGCACGCAACCATTCGGTGAGTGGTGTGCCGTCGGACGCGGCCCCCTCGAACCCCGAGTAGGCGGCCGAATACTCCCCCTTCGAGAAAACTTCCTGCACGGCACCGGTCTCGAAATCCGGATGGAATTCCGCACCGGGCGTTCCGACTCGGCAGTGCGGTGGCCAGCTGTCCACGAAATCCGGGGACTCGGAGAAATGCGCGCCCGGATCGATGTGGTGGTCTCGCGTAGCCACCACCGCGTCGTAGTCGGCGTCGCGCAGATATTCGCTGATCAACCCAGCGACACGGGCCCCACCGGTCACCGCGAGGGAACCGCCCTCGCAGAAATCGTTCTGCACATCCACCACGATCAGCGCACGTTTCATAGTGTCAGTTTCCTCCGCACCGGGCGGTCAGGCCACAAAGGTGGTGGAGACCGCCGGGTCGCCGTCGGACAGTTTGAGGCCCTCCCACGGCAAACTCACCAGACCGCGGGCCACCAAGCCACGGGATTCGACGAGCGTCGGATGGTCGAGCACCTCGCCGCCGCCGACCAGTGGAACCATCAGATCACGGACCTCGAGAGCACCGGGGTCCGGCGGATCGCCTGCCGCCCGGTAGACGATCTCCTCCACAATCGTCCCGGTGGGCCGGGCCAGTCGTATCGCCCGTTTCGCCCCACCCCGCGACTCCTTGTGGCTGGACCTCTTGGCCACTGGCAAACCCTCGACCTCGACCAGCTTGTACACCATGCCGGCGGTCGGGGCACCCGAACCGGTGACCAGCTGGGTACCGACGCCATAGGCATCCACGGGTTCTGCGCGCAGCGCCGCGATCGCATATTCGTCCAGATCGCCGGAGACCACGATACGGGTGTTCACCGCGCCCAGTTCATCCAGTTGCTGCCGGACCTGCCGGGCGAGCACGCCCAGATCACCGGAATCGATTCGCACCGCCCCCAGCTCCGGTCCGGCCACCTGCACCGCGAGCTCGACACCGCGGGTGATGTCGAAGGTATCGACCAGCAGTGTCGTTCCCGGGCCGAACGCCGCCACCTGACTGCGGAACGCTTCCACCTCATGCTCCCCGTCGGGTCCGCTGTGCACGAGAGTGAACGCGTGCGCGCTGGTGCCGGCACCCGGCACTCCGTAGCGGCGTACGGCCTCCAGATTCGAGGTCGCGTGGAAACCGGCCAGATAGGCCGCGCGGGCGCTGGCCGGTGCGGCCAGTTCGTGCGTGCGCCGCGACCCCATCTCGATCATGCGGCGCCCGCCCGCGGCGCTCACCATCCGGGCGGCCGCGGACGCGATCGCGCTGTCGTGGTTGAGGACCGACAACACCAAGGTCTCCAGTACGACGCATTCGGCGAAGGTCCCCGTCACCGACAGGATCGGTGATCCCGGGAAATACAGTTCCCCTTCGGGGTAGCCGTCGATATCGCCGGTGAAACGGTAATTCCGCAACCAGTCGATGGTGGCGGTGTCCAGGAACCCGGCGGCGATCTCCAGCTCCGCTTCGCCGAACCGGAAGCGGGTCAGGGCATCGAGGAAACGACCGGTCCCGGCCACCACGCCGTAGCGGCGGCCGTGTGGCAAACGCCGGGCGAACACCTCGAAGGTGCAGCGCCGCACCGCGGAACCGTCGGCCAGCGCGGCCGCCAGCATCGTGAGCTCGTATTGGTCGGTGAGCAGCGCGCTGCTGCCGGCGGTATCGCGCGGGTCCACGGTTGTCCACTGTAAACAGGCGCGGCCACCGATCAGGTGAACCACCCGCCACGCCCGGGACGAAGAGCAATCCGGCACCCGCTTTCCAGGGTGTACCGCGCGGACCTTCGCCGGGCCAGACGCAGCCGTATTGTTCCTGCTCCGGGTGTTGTGAATTACTCCGCGAGTCGTACCCTTGGTTTCATGGCCCTGTGCAACACAGCACCCCGCTCCCGGACGATCGAGGTCCGCGTAGGCGCCGCCGGCGCTACGTTGTCGGCGGCTCAGGCAACCCCCGAGGCCGTGGAAGCCACCGAGATCCTGGAGGCCGAGGACCGCCCATGGGTCACCGTGGTGTGGGACGATCCGGTCAACCTGATGCACTACGTCGCTTATATCTTCCAGAAGCTGTTCGGCTACAGCAAAGCCAAGGCGACCGAGCTGATGCTCAAAGTGCACAACGAGGGCAGAGCCGTCGTATCGTCCGGTTCGCGGGACAAAATGGAACAGGATGTCCGCAGGTTGCACGCGGCCGGACTGTGGGCGACCATGCAACGAGACGACTGATCGGACGGTTACCGTAGCGACGTGCGTAAATGGAGCCGGAAGAACTCATTGGGCGGTCTCAAGCTGCGGTCGGAGCTGGACGCGCGCGAAGCGAGCGTGCTGCGCTCGCTGGTCGGCGCGGTCTCCGGCCTGCTCGGTGAGCGCGCGTCGTCCGCCCCCGAGGACGAGCTCGCCGCACTCACCGGTCTGCGCAGCGGGAACACCCTCCCGCCGGACGATCCCCGGCTGGCCCGGCTGCTCCCCGATTTCCATCGTGCCGAACCCGGCTCCCCCGACGCCGATCGCGCCGATCTCAACAGCGCCCTGCGGGGATTGCACGAACCGGAGATCATCGACGAGAAACTGGCGGCCGCGGGCGTCGTCCTGCGCACCGTGCCGGAGGACGGCGGCAAGATCGCACTGACACCGGAGGAAGCGGACGCCTGGCTCGCCGCCCTCACCGATATCCGGCTGGCCCTGGGCGTGGTCCTGGAAATCGACGCCGACACCCCCGAACAGTTCCCGCCCGACGACCCCCGCGCCCCGCATCTGGACGTCTATCACTGGCTCACCTGGATGCAGGACTCCCTATTGCAGGCAATGGCCCCGTGACCGGCGCACCCGGACCGCTCAACGCGCTCACCGATATCGCCGGCCTGCTGGTCGGCCACCACCACGTCCTCGACCCCGACGCCACCCGGGGTTCCGGCGCCGCCACCGGCAGCACGGTGGTCCGCGCGCCGGGCGGGGCGGTCGCCGCGGTGGATGTGCGCGGTGGCGGCCCCGGCACCCGGGAAACCGATCTGCTCGACCCCGCCAATACCGTGCGGCACGCGCACGCGATCCTGCTCACCGGTGGAAGTGCCTACGGCCTGGCCGCCGCGGACGGTGTGATGCGCTGGCTGGAGGAACACGGCGAGGGCATCCCGATGGACCCGGCCGACCCCACCCGTGTGGTGCCGATCGTGCCGGGCGCCGTGATCTTCGATCTGCCGGTCGGCGATTGGTCCACCCGCCCGACTGCCGAGTTCGGCTATCACGCCGCGGAAGCAGCCGGACCCGATTTCCTGCGCGGGTCCGTCGGCGCGGGAGCCGGCGCGCAGGCCGGCGCGCTCAAAGGCGGTATCGGCAGCGCGAGTATCCGCTTCACCGACGGTATCGCCGCCGGCGTCACTGTCGGCGCGCTCGTGGTCGCGAACCCGGTCGGATCGGTTTTCGACCCCCGCACCGGGCTGCCGTGGGGTGTCGGCACCGACGGACCCGAGTTCGCCGGGTTCCGGCCGGCCACACCGGAACAGCTGGCCGCGGCCAATGCGCTCCCGGTGAAGAGCACCGTCCTCAACACCACGATCGGCGTGGTCGCCACGGACGCACCGCTCGACACTCTGGGCTGCCGCCGCCTCGCCACCACCGCGCACGATGGTTTGGCGCGGGCCGTACGACCGGCGCATTCCCCTCTCGACGGCGATACGTTCTTCGCTCTGGCCACCGGCACGGCGACACCCCCGGACCTTCCTGCCCTTCCGGCGACCTTCCCCGGCGACCTCCCGCTGCTCGACGAGTTGTGCACGGCCGCCGCGGTCTGCGTGGAGCGGGCGGTGGTCGACGCGATCCGTTCGGCAGTATCGGTGGCGGGTATCCCGTCCTACAGCGAGCTGTTCGGCAGCTGAACTCCAGGACTCGGGAATAGGCGAATATCGTCGACGGTTGTCGGCTGTGATGGGTCGGCGAGAGCCGAGACGATGTGTGGAGAGGTTCGATTGTGCTCGTGATCAGGGCCGACCTGGTGGATGCGATGGTTGCGCACGCCCGTGCCGACCATCCCGACGAAGCCTGCGGCATCATCGCGGGGCCCGAGGGAGCCGACCGTCCCGAGCGGTTCGTGGCGATGATCAACGCCGAGCGTTCCCCGACGTTCTACCGGTTCGACTCCGGTGAGCAGCTGAAGGTGTGGCGGGCGATGGACGACGCCGACGAGGAACCGGTGGTGATCTACCACTCACACACCGCCACCGAGGCCTATCCCAGCCGCACCGATATCTCCTTCGCCTCCGAGCCCGGCGCGCACTACGTCCTGATCTCGACCCGCGACCCGGAGCAGCACGAGTTGCGCAGCTACCGGATCCTCGACGGCGAAGTCACCGAGGAACCGGTGCGGATCGTCGCCGCCTACGAAACCGCCTGACCCCCACAATTTCCGACCGACTTCCGAGAAGACAACAAGCGAGGAGCACCCATGCCGGTCACCGTGTCCATCCCGACGATCATGCGCGCCCACACCGGGGGCGAGAAGCGCGTCGAGGCCAAGGGGTCCACGCTTGCCGCGGTGATCGAGGATCTGGAGGCCAACCATCCGGGTCTGGCCGAGCGCCTGCTCAACGAGGGCAAGCTGAACCGCTACGTCAATATCTATGTCGACGACGAGGATGTCCGGTTCTCCGGCGGCCTCGGCACCGCCGTGGGCGAAGGTGCGACGGTGACGATTCTGCCGGCCGTCGCGGGCGGGGCCTGACGGTCCGGTGGCACGCTACGAATCCCTGATCGCGACGCTGGGCAATACGCCGCTGGTCGGTCTGCGCAATCTCTCCCCACAGTGGGAGGGTGAGCTGCCGGTGCGGTTGTGGGCCAAGCTCGAGGACCGCAACCCCACCGGGTCCATCAAGGACCGCCCGGCTTTGCGCATGATCGAGCAGGCCGAAGCCGACGGCCGGCTCACCCCCGGCTGCACCATCCTGGAACCCACCAGCGGCAACACCGGCATCTCGCTGGCCATGGCGGCGAAGCTCAAGGGCTACCGCCTGGTGTGCGTGATGCCGGAGAACACTTCGGTGGAGCGGCGGCAGCTGCTCACCATGTTCGGCGCCGAGATCATCGATTCCCCCGCCGCGGGCGGTTCGAACCAGGCCGTGGCCAAGGCCAAGGAGATCGCCGCGGCGAACCCCGACTGGGTGATGCTCTACCAGTACGGCAACCCTGCGAACGCCCTCGCCCATTACGAGACCACCGGCCCGGAGATCCTCGCCGACCTACCGGAGATCACCCATTTCGTGGCCGGTCTGGGCACCACCGGCACGCTGATGGGTACCGGGCGGTTCCTGCGGGAGAAGGTCGCGGGTATCCAGATCGTCGCTGCCGAACCCCGGTACGGGGAGCTGGTCTACGGACTGCGCAATATCGACGAGGGCTTCATCCCGGAGCTGTACGACGAATCGGTGCTCACCAGCCGGTTCTCCGTCGGCCCCTACGATGCAGTCCGCCGGACCCGCGAGCTGGTGCTGGAAGAGGGCATCTTCGCCGGAATTTCCACCGGCGCGATCCTGCACGCGGCACTGGGCGTGGCGCGAAAGGTCGCCGCGGCCGGTGAACGAGCAGATATCGCTTTCGTCGTCGCCGACGGGGGCTGGAAATACCTGTCCACCGGCGCCTACGACGGCACCCTCGAGGAGGCCGAGGAACGCCTCGAAGGCCAGCTCTGGGCTTGAGTTCTACGGCGCGTCCGGCCTGCGGGTTCCGGCCCTCGGTTCCCGGCCGCCCGCCGGGATAGCCGACATCCCCGACCGAGACCGAGGGCACCGACTCGCACAGCCGAGTGCGGCGCCACGAACCCAGTACCCTCGAGGTAGGCGCGCGGAGCGGCTTCGGTGCGCCGAGGAGGAGGATCGTCATGACCGGTGGCGCACCCCTGGGCGCTTCGTTCGACCCCGATCGTATTTCCGCGCTCCGGCCGGCACCCGGTGGTGGAACGGGCGCCCCTGCCGGCCGGCCCCGGTTCACCACCGGACGAGCCTTCGGTCGGGCCGCGGTGGTGATGGCCGCGTTCGTCGTGCTGCTGTATCTGATCGAATCGGTGGATTCGATCATCGACTACTGCATCGACTGCACCGGGGGGATCGAACCGCGCGCCGTCGACGGCCTGGACGGCATCCTGTTCGCTCCGCTGCTGCACGGCAGCTGGGACCATCTGATCGGCAATACACTGCCGGTACTGATCCTGGGTTTCCTGACACTGGCCACCGGTATCGGCCGCGGGCTGGCCGCCACCGCGATCATCTGGGTCGTCGCGGGCGTGGGCACCTGGCTCACCGGCGGCGCGAACACCGTGCACATCGGCGCGTCATCGCTGGTCTTCGGCTGGCTCACCTATCTGATCTGCCGCGGCTGGTTCGCCCGCCGGATCGGACAGATCGTTCTCGGCGTGGTGATACTCGTCTTCTACGGCTCCCTACTGTGGGGCGTTCTCCCAGGTCAAGACGGAATCTCCTGGCAGGGGCACCTTTTCGGCGCAATGGGTGGACTGATCGCCGGCTGGGTACTCTCCACTGATGAACGTCGACACCGCCGGCAACTGCGCACCGGGACAACCGTTCCACCCCGGTGACCGTGAATGCGGCCAGGATTTTCGGGGGATGCAGTCTTGAATCGGGAAACATCGTGGCAGCATGGGAGCATGCGCCTCACGGTCCTCGGGTGCTCGGGCAGCGTGTCCGGCCCGGATTCCCCAGCGTCGGGTTACCTGCTCACCGGCCCGGATATGTCCCCGGTGGTCATCGATTTCGGTCCCGGGATCCTCGGCGCGCTGCAGCGATACGCCGATCCGGGCGAGGTCGAAATCTTCCTCACCCATCTCCACGCCGACCACTGCCTGGATCTGCCGGGGCTGCTGGTCTGGCGGCGCTACCACCCGACGCCGCCCGCCGGGCAGGCCATCGTCCGAGGTCCGTCGGACGCGCCGGTACGGATAGGTAACGCTTCCGCCGAAGTCGGCGGCGAATGCGACGACTGGTCCGATGTGATCGATTTCCGTCCGTGGGGCGAGGGAGAAACGGTCGAGTTCGGCCCCGGCCACACCATCACCGCGCGCCGCATGGTCCATCCACCGGAGTCATACGGCCTGCGGATCGTCACCGCCACCGGGCGCACCTTCGTCTATACCGGCGATACTGCCGTCTGCTCGGCCGTTCAGGAACTGGCCCAGGGCGCAGATGTCCTCATGGCCGAGGCCTCCTGGACCCACGATCCGGCGAATCGTCCCGAGGGCATCCATCTTTCGGGTACCGAAGCCGGCCGGATCGCGGCCGCGGCGGGGGCCGGGGAACTGCTTCTCACCCATATCCCGCCGTGGACTTCCCGGGAAGACGTCATCGCCGAAGCGAAGGCCGAATTCACCGGCCCCGTGCACGCCGTGACACCGGGCGAGACCTTCGAGCTGTAAAACGCCCGCGCCCGCGGCGCCGCATCGCGCCACGACCCGCGCGGATACGCACACGAGCTCCCCACTACGCTGAGCCCGTGTCGAGACGAGCCGATGGCAGGGCGGACGACGAGCTCCGCGAGGTACGGATAACCCGAGGTTTCACCACGCATCCGGCCGGTTCGGTGCTGGTCGAGTTCGGGCAGACGCGAGTGATGTGCACGGCCAGCGTCACCGAGGGCGTACCGCCGTGGCGGCGCGATTCCGGTTCGGGCTGGCTCACTGCCGAGTACGCGATGCTGCCGGCCGCCACTCATACCCGCAGCGGCCGGGAATCGGTCAAGGGGAAGGTCGGCGGGCGTACCCAGGAGATCAGCCGGTTGGTCGGCCGGTCCCTGCGTGCCTGTATCGACCTGGCGGCCATCGGCGAGAACACCATCGCCGTCGACTGCGATGTCCTGCAGGCCGACGGCGGCACCCGCACCGCCGCCATCACCGGCGCCTATGTCGCGCTGGCCGATGCCGTCACCTACCTCGGTGCAGCGGGCGGGCTGGCCGATCCGCAGCCCATTTCCTGCGGAATCGCCGCGGTCAGCGTCGGGGTCGTGGACGGCCGGGTCCGGCTGGATCTGCCGTACGAGGAGGATTCGCGCGCCGAGGTCGATATGAACGTTGTCGCCACCGATACCGGCACCCTGGTGGAAATCCAGGGCACCGGTGAAGGCGCGACTTTCCCGCGTTCCACCCTCGACAAGCTCCTGGACTCCGCGCTGGCCGGCTGCGAGCAACTGTTCGCGGTGCAGAAAGAAGCCCTGGCACTGCCCTATCCGGGTGTGCTGCCCGAAGCTCCGGAACCGGCGAAGAAGAAGTAGATGACCCGTCGCGTTCTGCTCGCCAGCCGCAACGCCAAGAAACTGGACGAGCTGCGCCGCATCCTGGACGAGGCCGGCGTCGCCGGGCTCGACATCGCCGGGCTCGACGATGTCCCGGAATACCCGGAGGCGCCCGAAATCGGAGCGACCTTCGAGGAGAATGCGCTGGCCAAGGCACGTGACGGGGCTCGGGCGACCGGATTGCCGTGTATCGCCGACGATTCCGGAATCGCCGTGGACGCGTTGAACGGGATGCCGGGGGTCCTGTCGGCCCGCTGGGCCGGGCGCCACGGCGACGATGCCGCGAACAACGCCTTGCTGCTCGCACAGCTCGCCGATGTCCCCGGCGATCGCCGCGGCGCGTACTTCGTCTCGGCGTGCGCGCTGGTGCTACCGGACGGCGCGGAGACCGTGGTGCGCGGCGAATGGCCCGGAACCATCGCGTACGCACCGCAGGGTGAGGGCGGCTTCGGCTATGACCCGCTGTTCCATCCGGAAGGCGGTGAGCTCAGCGCCGCTCAGCTCACCCCCGCTCAGAAGGACGCGGCCTCGCATCGCGGCCGCGCGCTGACCGAACTACTGCCCGCGCTCGCCCGGCTGGCCGACTGAGCGGAGAACGCCGCCCGATCAGACTCCGAAGTCGCGTTTGACCTGCTGAGTGTTGCGGTGCTCGACGAAGAACGACAGCAGCGGGATCGTGCCCGCCAGCAAAGTGCCGATGGTGCGCTTGATCGGCCAGCGCACTTTGACGGCGAGGTCGGCGGTGAGGATCAGGTAGATGAAGTACGCCCAGCCGTGCACCAGCGCGATCCACGACGGGGTGTCCACGCCGAACCCGTATTGCGCGATCATCTCGGCGGTGAGCAGCAGCAGCCACAGGCCGGTGATCCACGCGAGCGCACGGTAGCGCAGGAGCGCGCCCGCGATCTTGCGGTCTCCGGCGGGCCGGGCCGGCTCGGCGGCGACGGTGGTTTTCTCGCTGGCGGTCAACCGGCGCTCCTCTCGGGATCGCGGGCTTCGCTGCCCGCTTGGTCGCCGGCGTTCAACCGGGCGAGGTAGCTGTTGTATTCGGCGAGCACCGGGTCGGTGTCGCGGGCGGCTCGCGGCCGTTCCGGCAGAAAGCCCGCCGGGATCTCGCGCGGTTCCCGGACAGCGGTGGTGCCACGGCGGCCGGACCGTGCCGGTCCGTCGTTGCCGGCCGTTTCGGCATCGGTAGCTGTCGTTGTTCCCGCTTCGCCGACTGTGCCCGGCGAGCCCGTGGCCCGGTCCGGGGATTCGCCGTCGACAGCATCCGGCGCCCCGGCTTCCTGCTCCAACCGCACGAAGCGGAAGTAGGCGAAGAGCGCGAAGGCGCCGAACAGTGGCCACTGCATGGCATAGCCGAGGTTCTGCGCTGTCCCGCTGGCCGAGGAGAACCGCTCCATCTGCCACCAGCCCAACGCCAGCGCGGCCACCGCGAGCACAACCGCCAGGACGATCAGAGCCGGGCGGTGCACGGTCGGGCGGGGGGTTTCGGGCACGGCTACCACGGTACCCGTCTACTACATCGGCCGTAGTGTGAGGTGCACGTCGCGTGGCCGGCCGTCGGCGCCGGTCAGAGCTCGTAGACGACCCCGGTCATCCGCTCCGACTCTTCCCACAACCGCCGCCACAGGCCCGTGTTCTTCGACAACCTGGTCGACGGGGAGGCCGCCACCGGGCCCTGGGACTGGAACAGCCGGGTCGGGCCCCAGTAGGTCTGCGGATCGGCATCCGGCGTCGTCGCCGCGAACAATGTGGAATGCGCCGCCTTCGCCGGGGCGTGCCCGACCAGCCGGATCACCGGTTTACTGACCAGATCCAGCGGCGTTTCGGTGCGGGTGAACAGTTCGGTGGCCGATACCCCGGGATGTACCCCGTAGGACCGTTTCGGTGAGCCGGCCGCCGCCAGCCGGCGCTGCAGTTCGCGCGCGAACATCAGGTTGGACAGTTTGGCCTGCGCATAGGCGAGGTTTCGCTGGTAACGACGGTTTTCGTAGTTCAGGTCGTCGACCCACAGTTTGGGTGTCTGCTTGTGGGCGATGCTGGCGAGGGTCACGACCCGGTCGCGCATCCGGTCCAGCAGCAAACCGGTGAGGGCGAAGTGCCCGAGGTGGTTCACTCCGAACTGCGTTTCGAAACCGTCCACGGTGCGCGAGAACGGTACGTTCATCAGACCCGCGTTGTTGACCAGCACGTCGAATTCGCCGGTGGCCTCCGCGAATTCGCGGATCGAGGACATATCGGCCAGGTCGAGCCGGCGGACCTGGAGATCGCCGCCGATGGTATCGGCGGCCTCGCGGGCCTTCTCGGTATTGCGGCAGGCCATCACCACGGTGGCCCCTTTACCGGCCAGGACCTTGGTGGTCTCGGCACCGAGACCACCGTTGGCTCCGGTGACGACATAAGTACGCCCACGCTGGTCGGGCATCTGATCGGGTTTCCATGCCATGATCCGACCTTACTGCCGAGTAAGATCACTGTGAAGGGCGACACCCGCCACTCGACACCGCGACGGACCGCACGGTTCGCGACTGCGCGCACGGGTGTCGGTGGGGCGCAGTAGGCTGCCCGAGTGCCCGAACTCCCGCCCGTATCGACCCTGCTGGCGAACGCCGTAACCGCACTCGGCGGCAAGGAGCGCCCTGGTCAGATGACCATGGTGGCCGCGGTGGACGACGCCATCGACACCAAACGCCATCTCGCGGTCCAGGCCGGTACGGGCACCGGAAAATCCCTCGCCTATCTGGTACCCAGCCTGCGGCACGCGGTCCGGACCGGACGCACGGTGGTGGTCTCCACCGCCACCATCGCCCTACAGCGGCAGCTGGTGGACCGGGATCTGCCCCGGCTGGCCCAAGCCCTGGCGAAACCACTCGGGCGGCCACCGGAATTCGCGATCCTCAAGGGCCGCAACAACTATCTCTGCCTGAACAAAATCAACAGCGCTATCCCGGAGGAGCCGGCCGAAGCCGAATTGTTCGACGCTTTCGCGGTCTCGCGGCTCGGCCGCGAGGTCAAACGGCTCAACGAATGGGCCTCCGACACCGAAACCGGCGACCGCGACGAACTGGCCCCCGGTGTCAGCGACCGCGCCTGGCGGCAGGTCAGCGTCTCGTCGCGCGAATGCCTGGGTAAATCCCGCTGCCCGTTCGGTCAGGATTGTTTCGCCGAGCGCGCCCGCGCCGAATCCGCGCAGGCCGATGTGGTCGTCACCAATCACGCGCTGCTGGCCATCGACGCCATCAGCGGTATCCAGGTACTACCGGAACACGATGTGGTGGTCGTTGACGAGGCACACGAACTGGTCGACCGGGTCACCGGCGTCGCCACCGCCGAACTGTCGGCGACGGCCATCAGTGCCGCCGCCAGGCGCTGTGCCAAACTCATCGACGAGCAGGAGGTCGATCGGCTCGAGGCGGCCGCCGAAGCCTGGCACAGCGCCCTCGAGGATCTCGGCCCGAGCCGCTGGGAGGCACTACCCGACGGGATCGGCCAGGTGCTCGCCCTGATCCGGGATGCCGCATGGAACGCGCGTACCGCGCTCAACCCCCAGGGTTCCGCCGCGCCGGGTTCCGATCCCGAGGCCGCCGCCGGCCGGAACATGGCCGTGGCCGCGGTCGAGGAGGTCCACGACAGCGCAGTCCGTGCCCTCACCGCTTTCGACGAACCCGATCCGGCCGCGCGCCGCGATGTGGTGTGGTTGTCGGCCGCCGAGATCCGCGATGTCACCCGCCGCTCGCTGCATATGGCACCGCTGGCCGTCGGCGGATTGCTACGAAGCCAGTTGTTCGGAACGGCCACGGTCATCCTGACCTCGGCGACCCTGCAGATCGGCGGCACGTTCGACGGCCTGGCCCGCACCTGGGGGCTGCCGCCCGAATCCGGCGGCAAGGTCGACCCGGTGCAGGCCAACGGCGCCGAGGCCCCCGCGGATACCGATACCGTCCGCTGGTCCTCGCTGGATGTGGGCTCGCCGTTCGACCACGCGAAATCCGGGATTCTCTACGTCGCGAAACATCTGCCCGCCCCCGGCCGGGACGGCCTGCCCCCGGCCTATCTCGACGAGATCGAACGGCTGGTGTCGGCCGCGGGCGGGCGAACGCTGGGACTCTTCTCGTCCATGCGCGCCGCGAAATCGGCCACGGAAGCCCTGCGTTCCCGGCTGAACACACCGATCCTGTGCCAGGGAGAAGATTCCACCGGCGCCTTGGTACGCAAATTCGCCGACGACCCGGAAACCTCGCTGTTCGGCACCCTTTCCCTGTGGCAAGGGGTCGATGTTCCCGGCCCGTCGCTGAGCCTGGTGATCCTGGACCGGATCCCGTTCCCCCGCCCCGATGATCCGCTCCTGGCGGCCCGTCAGCGCGCGGTCGAATCCCGTGGTGGTAACGGCTTTCTCACGATCGCCGCCAGTCACGCCGCCCTCCTGCTGGCCCAGGGCACCGGGCGGCTGTTGCGCAGCGTCGACGATCGCGGCGTGGTGGCCATCCTCGACCCACGTCTGGCCACCGCCCGCTATGGCGGTTACCTCCGCGCCTCGCTGCCCCCGTACTGGGAAACCGCGGACCCGGAAGTGGTGTTGAAGGCCCTGCACCGCTTGGACGCCGCCGCGACGGTCTGACTCCGCCAACAGGACCAGTCACCACATCGGCAATCGTCCGCCTACAACACCGCTTTGGTGATCAGGGTGAGACCGGCTGCCGCCACCGCGGTGACCACCGAAACCGCGCCCCACGTCAGCCCGGTCCGCGCCCAGGCGCGGCCGTGGTCCACCGAGAAACGTCCGGGCCCGGTGAACGCGACCGCCAAGGCGACCACCGCGAACAGCAAACCCATCTCGTAGCCGCCGAGCAGGCCTTTACTGAAACCCGTGTCGATGATGACGATTCCGGTACCCAATACGATCGCCGCCGCCAGCGGGGTGAATGCACCCAGCGCGAGCAGCAGCCCGCCTGCGAATTCGCTCAGTCCGGCTACCGTGCCGAACACTGTGCCGGGCTCGAATCCCATCTTCTCGAACCCCGCGTTGTTCGCCGCCAGCCCCTCGCCGCCGAACCAGCCGAACAGCTTCTGCGCACCGTGGGCGGCGAACAACAGACCGAAAACCAGCCGCAGAATCAGCAGGCCGGTGTCACCGGATATCGAACCACCCCGGATGGTGGTGTCGGCGGTGCGTTCGAATGTCGTATCGGCAGTCATGGGAACCCCTCGTTGTCGCAGTTGCCCAGCCGAGGAGACGAACGAGCAAGCCCGGTCAACGCGGTCAGGTTAGCCTAACCTTCCCACGTTTCGGGCTATTCCGCGAGCAGGAAGAAGTACGCGAGGAAGACCACCGTCAGCACCCACATCACCGGATGCACTTCCCGAAACCGGCCGCGCGCCACCATCACTACGGGATAGAAGATCATCCCCATGGCGAGACCGTTGGCGATCGAATACGTCAGCGGCATCATGATGATCGTGATGAACGCGGGAACCGCGAACTCCAAACGGCTCCAGTCGATATCGCCGAGCGAACGCGCCATGAGCACCCCGACCACGATCAGCGCCGCCGCCGTCACCGCACCCGAACCCGCCACCACCACGAATATCGGGAAGAAGAACATGGCCACCGCGAACCAGGCGGCGGTCACCACCGCGGTGAGCCCGGTCCGGCCGCCGGCCGAGACACCTGCCGTCGATTCCACATAGGCCGTGGTGGTAGATGTTCCGATCACCGCACCCGCCATCGTGCCCACCGCATCGGCCGACAGCGCACTCGACGCCCGGGGCAGCTCGCCCTTCGCATTCAGCAGGCCCGCCTGGTTCGCCACCCCGATCAGCGTGCCGGAAGCATCGAAGAAATCCACGAACAACATGGTCAGCACCACCACCGCCATCTGTGCGGTGAACGCGTCGGGCAGATGGATAAGCGCCTGTCCGAAGGTCTGATCGAGGCCCTGCGGCATGGACACCACCCCGTCGGGGATATCCACCAGGCCGGTGAGCATGCCGATGACCGCCGTCGCGACGATGCCGTACAGCACCGCGCCGTGCCAGCCACGGACGAGGAAGACGACGGTGAGTACGAGCCCGAACAACGCCAGCACCGTAGCGCCCTGAGTGAAATCACCGAGCCCGACCAAGGTCGCCGGATCGTCCACCACGATGCCCGCGTTCTTCAGCCCCAGGAACGCCACAAAGGCCCCCACACCGGCAGCGACGGCCAGTTTCAACTGCAACGGGATCGCGTTCAGGATCTTCTCGCGGATCTTGGTGACCGCGAGAACGAAGAAGATCACACCGGACAGCAGCGTCCCCGATAACGCCACCTGCCACGGGATCCCCATTCCGAGCACCACCGAATAGGCGAAGAACGCGTTCAAGCCCATCCCGGGGGCGAGCGCGATCGGATACCGCGCCCACAATCCCATCACCAGCGAACCCACCACTGCCGCCACCGCGGTCGCGGTGAACACCGCCTGCGTGGGAATACCCTGCGCGCCGAGGTCGCCCTGATCGCCGAGGATGGAGGGGTTGACCGCCAGCACGTAGCACATTGCCAGGAACGTCACGGTCCCCGCCATCAACTCGCGTCGCACGGTCGAGCCGTGGATCCCGATTCCGAAGAACGAATCGACCCGTCCACGAGTCCGGGTCAGAAGACCTGTGACCATGGCATCTCCAGTCGGCTGACGAAACTCCGTCCCGGCGGTTGCCGCCCACCCCGGTGCGGTTGGACGCAGGTCAGCGCCAGTGGAACGGTATCGGAAACTTGTTACGAACCGAAGTCGCACCACCCCGGCGGCCGCCGTCGGCAACTCCGGCGCGCAACGGCGACGGCCGCAGCCGGAGCGTGCATACTCCGAACCCTGTGACGCCCGGCCACACTCGTGTTCCGGGGACAAACACGAAGGTTCGTGCGCGGCCCGAATCCGACCACGATGGCGGGCCCGAGTCCGGTGCACGCTACGACGAGCCCGGTGCCCGACCGCCCGGCGACGCCACCGGCCCCGGCGAGGCACTACCGGACTCACGCCGCGTCACCGGACGCAGCTCATGCGTTCGCGACCAAACCCAGCTCCTCGGGCGAGGACAACAGTTCGTGGGCGGGTAGCACGCGGACCGTATAGCCGATCGAGCCCGGCAACAGTATCGGCGTTTCGACCGTGAACACCTCCACGGTCGATTCCGGTGTCTCCCGGCCGGTCGAGGACATCGAGGCGAAGGTGGTGTCGAACAACTCGTCGTCGGCCGAGACCCGGCCCAGCACCGCCTGCACCACCACATCCTGCGGCTCCAGCCCGCCCAGGTCCACGCGCGCGGTCAGCGACAGAAGTGCACCGGGCACCGGGGTGTCGGGCAGACCTGTTGCGTCGGCCTGGAGCACTCGCACCCGCGACCAGGCGTGCCCCACCCGGTTCCGGTATTCCGCGATCTCCCGCGCTCCACGCAGCCCCGATTCGGTGACCCGCCGGTACGCTGCCGCGGCCGGGACGTAGTACTGCTGCGCGTAGTCGCGCACCATCCGGTCGGCCTGCACTTCGGGGCCGAGGGCGCGCAGGGTGTGGCGCACCATCTCCAGCCAGCGCACCGGCAAACCGTGCGTATCGCGTTCGTAGAACCGAGGGACGACGGTGCGCTCCATCAGTTCGTAGAGCGCGGTGGCCTCCAGATCGTCGCGGCGTTCTTCGCCGACACCGTCGGCGGACGGGATGGCCCAGCCGTTCTCACCGTCGAACATCTCGTCCCACCAGCCGTCCCGGATCGACAGGTTCAGGCCCCCGTTGAGCGCCGATTTCATACCCGAGGTTCCACAGGCCTCGAGGGGGCGCAGGGGATTGTTCAGCCACACATCACAACCCCAGTACAGGTACCGGGCCATGGACATGTCGTAATCGGGCAGGAAAACGATCCGGTGCCGGACGGCCGGGTCGTCGGCGAAACGCACCACCTGCTGGATGAGCGCTTTACCACCTTCGTCGGCGGGGTGGCTCTTACCCGCCACCACCAGCTGCACCGGACGGTCCGGGTCCAGGAGCAGCGCGCGCAGCCGTTGCGGGTCGCGCAGCATGAGCGTCAGCCGCTTGTAGGTGGGCACCCGGCGGGCGAATCCGACGGTGAGCACCTGCGGGTCGAAAACACCGTCCACCCACGATAATTCCGCTTCTGCGGCACCACGCTGCAACCACGATGCACGCAGCCGTCGGCGCACCTCCGCGACCAGGGCCGCGCGCAGGGTGCTGCGGGTCTCCCACAGCCGCTCCGGCGCCAAGTCGCCGAGCTTCGCCCACCCGCCGGGACCGTCCGGATCATCCAGCTGCTCGACCCATTCCCGCGCCGCCCAGGTGGGCGCGTGTACACCGTTGGTCACCGATCCGATCGGCACCTCGGCGGTATCGAAACCGGGCCACAGCGGGTTGAACATCTCCCGGCTCACCTCACCGTGCAGCCGCGACACACCGTTGGCACGCTGCGCGAGACGCAACCCCATATGCGCCATGTTGAACACCGCCGGATCGGCTTCGCGGCCCAGCCCGACGATACGGTCCACACCTATACCGGGCAGCAGCGGCGAATCCGCCTCACCGGCCGATCCCCCGAAATACCGGTGCACCAGCGATACCGGGAACCGGTCGATACCGGCGGGAACCGGGGTGTGGGTGGTGAAGACCGTCCCCGCCCGCACCGCAGCCAGCGCGGTATCGAAATCGTGCCCGGCGGCGAGATATTCGCGAATCCGTTCGAGCCCGAGGAACCCCGCGTGCCCCTCGTTCATATGGAAGACCTCCGGATCCGGGAGACCGGCCGCCGCGGTGTAGGCCCGCACCGCCCGCACGCCGCCGATACCGGCCAGTATCTCCTGTTCGATCCGGTGGTCCTGGTCGCCGCTGTAGAGCCGGTCGGTGACAGCGCGCAGATCCGGGTCGTTGGCGGCGATATCGGAATCCAGCAGCAGCAGCGGAACCCGGCCCACCTGCGCGATCCACACCCGCGCCGCCAGGACCCGCCGGTCCGGCATCGCCACATGCACCAGGACCGGCGAACCGTCCGCCGTCAACGGCCGCAGCGGCAAACTCTGCGGGTCCAGCGCCGGATACCGTTCGACCTGCCAACCGTCGGCGCTCAGCGATTGCCGGAAATACCCCGACCGGTAGAGCAGCCCGACCGCGATCAGCGGAAGGCCCAGATCCGACGCCGCCTTCAGATGATCTCCGGCCAGGATCCCGAGACCACCGGAATAGTTCGGCAGCACCTCGCTGACCCCGAATTCCATCGAGAAGTACGCGATTGCCCGCACCCCGAAATCCGCCCCGGGCCGATCCAGGTAGTCCCGCAGATCCGCGGCCGCCGCATCCAGCGACGCGCAATACCCGGTATCGTCCGCGAGCTCGTCGAGCCGCGGGGCCGGCACCTCTTGCAGCATCCGCACCGGATCGTGCCCTATCGCCGCCCACCGCAGGGGGTCCAGTGCGGCGAATACATCCTGCGTCGGGCCATGCCACGACCAGCGCAGATTGGTTGACAACTCGCCCAGCGCGGCCAAACGCTCCGGCAGATGGGCGCGGACGGTGAACCGACGCAGTGCCTTCATGCTGTAATTCTGGCGCCGCCTCCGTCGGCGCGGGTTTCGGCCCCCCTCGGTCCCTGCTTTCGGGCCAAAACGTCCAAGGGCCTCGTAAGACTCGGCACCCCCGGTCACGTTCGGCCGGAGCAGTTGCGGATCTGCCGCGGTCACCTGACCCTCTTTCCACCGCAGAATCGACGCCAAGGGGCCCCGAATCGGTGCTGCCGAAGGCGGCGCAAATATTGTGGTGTGGATGACCGGCCGCATCGCCATCGATGACACCGCCCCGCATATCCCCGGAGGGTATCCGGCGAAGGCGGTGGTCGGGGAAGTGTTCCCGGTGCGGGCCGTCGTGTGGCGCGAGGGTCACGGTTGCGTCGGCGCAAGCCTGGCGGTCCGCGCACCGGGATCGACGCGGTCCGTCCGGGTCCCGATGACTCCCGACTACGAACCCGACGTGTTCAACGGCGTCTTCACCCCCGACCGGCCCGGGGTTTGGCATTACCGGGTGGAGGGCTGGGCCGATTCGATCGCGACCTGGCGGTCTGCGCTCGAGGCGAAACTGGCGGTCGGACAGAGTGCACCCGATCTGGCCAACGATCTGGAGATCGGGGCGCGCCTGTTCGACCGGGCGGCGCAGGCGGTCGGTAAGAAACAGTTCGAGCGGTTGCGGGCGGCGGCGACGGCACTGCGCAGCACCGAACCGCTGCCCGCCCGGGTCGCGCCCGCGTTCACCGACGAAGTGGCCGAGATCCTGCGGGCGAATCCGCTACGGGATCTGGTGACGCGCGGCCCGCAATTCTCGGTGCTGGTGGAACGGCCACGCGCCCTCACCGGCGCCTGGTACGAATTCTTTCCCCGCTCGACCGGCGGCCGCGATTCCGGCGGCACCCCCGTCCACGGCACCTTCGCCACCGCGGCCGCCGAATTGCCTCGCATCGCCGCGATGGGTTTCGATGTGGTCTACCTGCCACCGATCCATCCGATCGGCCGGGTGAATCGCAAGGGCCGCAACAACGCCCTCAGCGCCGGTCCCGGCGACGTGGGGTCCCCGTGGGCCATCGGCGCGGCCGAGGGCGGGCACGATGCCTTCCACCCGCAGCTCGGTACCGAAGCCGATTTCGTCGCCTTCGTCCGCGCCGCCGCCGATCTGAACCTCGAGGTGGCCCTCGATCTGGCCCTGCAGTGCGCACCCGATCACCCGTGGGTCACCACGCACCCCGAATGGTTCACCACCCTGCCGGACGGCACGATCGCCTACGCCGAGAACCCGCCGAAGAAGTACCAGGACATCTATCCGGTCGATTTCGACAACGATCCCGACGGCCTCTACGCCGAGGTCCTGCGGGTGGTGCGGTATTGGATCGGGCTGGGGGTGAAGATCTTCCGGGTCGACAATCCGCACACCAAACCGGCGGATTTCTGGGAATGGCTGATCGGCGCGGTCCGCCGTACCGAACCGGATGTGGTGCTGCTGTCGGAAGCATTCACCTATCCGGCCCGCCTGTACGGCTTGGCACGGCGCGGTTTCAGCCAGTCGTACACCTATTTCACCTGGCGCACCCATAAGCACGAGCTGTCCGAGTTCGGCCACGAACTCGCCGCGAAAGCCGACGAGGCGCGCCCCAACCTTTTCGTCAACACCCCGGATATCCTGCACGAAAGTCTCCAGCACGGCGGTCCGGGCATGTTCGCGATCCGCGCCGTGCTCGCCGCCACCCTCGCACCGAGCTGGGGCGTCTATTCCGGCTTCGAGCTCTACGAACACCAACCTGTGCGCCCAGGCAGCGAGGAGTACCTGGATTCGGAGAAGTACGAACTACGCCCACGCCCGTTCGCGGCGGCCCGTGCCCGCGGCGAATCCCTGGAGCCCTGGCTGACCAGGCTCAACGAGATCCGCCGCCGCCATCCGGCGCTCCGGCAGCTGCGCTGCCTGCATTTCCACCACATCGACAACGACAACCTGCTGGCGTATTCGAAGATCGACCCGGCCACCGGGGATGCCGTCCTGGTGGTGGTGAATCTGAACCCGTTCACCGCCGAGCAGGGGATGCTCTCCCTGGATCTGCCCGCCGTCGGCCGCGAATGGCACGACCATCCGGTGGTCCACGACGAAATCACTGGCGAGGAGTACCACTGGGCGCAGACCAACTACGTCCGATTGGACCCCGCACGCGCGGTCGCGCACGTCATCGCCTTACCGCCGGTCCCGCATCATGCCCGCGCCGGCCTCGCCTACCGGCGGTCACTGCGGTGAACCGGCGCGATCTGCTGCTGCTGGCCGCGGGCAGCCATCCCGATCCGCATACCGTGCTCGGCGCCCATCCGGCCCCGGACGGCACCATCGTGCGGGTTTTGCGGCCGGAAGCGGAATCGGTATCGATCCGGGTCGCCGGCGCCGACCATCGGCTGACTGCGCTCGGCCACGGTGTTTTCGGCGGCACCCTCCCCTACCCGAGTCTGCTGGACTACCGGGTCGTGACCGCCTACCCGCACCACCCGACCACGGTGCTCGCCGACGGCTACCGCCATCTGCCGACCCTCGGTGACCTCGACCTGCATCTGATCGGCGAAGGACGCCATCAGCGGTTGTGGGAAGTTCTCGGTGCGCATCCCCGCCGTTATCCGGGCTCGGACGGCGAGGTCACCGGGGTGTCGTTCGCGGTGTGGGCCCCCAATGCCCGCGGCGTCGTCGTTTTCGGCGATTTCGATCACTGGCAGGGCGGTACCTGGCCGATGCGTGCCCTCGGCAGTTCGGGTGTCTGGGAGGTTTTCGTCCCCGGCGCCGCACCTGGTGATCGCTACAAATACCGCGTGCACGGTGCCGACGGCCGCGTCGCCGACCATGCCGACCCCCTCGCGTTCGCCACCGAACTCCCGCCGGCCACCGCGTCCGTCGTCACGGCGACCCGGCACAGCTGGACCGATCAGCGCTGGCTCACCGACAGAGCCCACACGGATCCGGCGCGGGCGCCGCTGAGTGTGTTCGAAATACATCTCGCCTCGTGGCGGCCGGGTCTGGGCTACCGCGAACTCGCCGAACAGCTCAGCGAATATGTGCGGCGCCTCGGCTTCACCCATGTGGAGCTGCTGCCGATGGCGGAGCATCCATTCGGCGGCTCGTGGGGGTATCAGGTGACCTCCTACTACGCACCCACCGCACGGTTCGGCAGCCCGGACGATTTCCGTGCCTTCGTCGACCGGATGCATGCCGACGGGATCGGCGTCATCCTCGACTGGGTACCGGGGCATTTCCCCCGAGACGCCTGGGCGTTGGCCCGATTCGACGGCACCCCACTCTACGAGCACGCCGATCCCCGCCGCGGTGAACAGCCCGCGTGGGGAACCTACGTTTTCGACTACGGCCGCCCGGAGGTCCGCAACTTCCTGGTCGCCAATGCCCGCTATTGGGTCGAGGAGTTCCATATCGACGGGCTGCGGGTCGACGCGGTCGCCGCCATGCTCTACCTGGACTACGGGCGCCCCGACGGTGGGTGGGAGCCCAATATCCACGGTGGCCGGGAGAACCTGGAGGCGGTCGGCTTCCTCGCCGAACTGAACGAGAGCCTGCACGGCTCGTATCCGGGTGTGCTGACGATCGCCGAGGAATCCACCACCTGGCCCGGGGTCACCCGGGCGACCGAGGTCGGCGGCCTGGGTTTCAGCATGAAATGGAATATGGGCTGGATGCACGACACGCTCGGTTATCTGAGCCGCGACCCCGTGCACCGCGCCTGGCACCACAACGAGATCACCTTCTCGTTGATGTACGCGTGGAGCGAGAACTACGTGCTGCCCATCAGTCACGACGAGGTTGTGCACGGCAAGGGCACCCTGTGGACCCGGATGCCCGGCGACGAGTTCGCCAAGGCCGGCGGCGTCCGCGCGCTACTCGCCTACATGTGGGCCCATCCCGGTAAACAGCTGCTGTTCATGGGGCAGGAGTTCGGCCATTACCGCGAATGGTGGCACGATCACAGCCTCGACTGGCACGAACTGGACAACCCACTGCACCGCGGTATCCAGCTCCTGGTCGCCGACCTCAACCGCGGCTACCGTCAACAGCCGGCCCTGTGGAGCCAGGACACCACCCCTGGCGGCCATTCCTGGATCAGCAGCGACGACCGCGACACCAATGTGCTGGCCTTCCTGCGGCACGCCGCCGACGGCGGCGTGGTCGCCTGTATCTGCAACTTCTCCGGAAACACTCACACCGATTATCGGATCGGGCTGCCGTTGCCCGGCGACTGGCTCGAAATCCTGAACACCGATGCTTTCGAGTACGGCGGAACCGGCGCCGGCAACCTCGGCGTCGTCCACGCCGAGCCCGTCCCTCTGCACGACCGCCCCGCATCCGCCGGGGTAACCGTAGGCCCGCTCAGCGTCATCTGGCTGGTCCCGCAGCGCTGACCGGATCAACGCACCCGAACCGCGCGGCAACCGCCGATGTCAGTAGAGGGCAGTCGCCAGTTTGCGGCGCGCCGCGACGACGAAGGGCTCCGACTGGTCGAACAGCTCGAACAGTTCCACCAGCCGGGTGCGCACCGTGGTCCGCTCATCGCCCGACGTCCGTTTGATCAGGCCGATCAACCGGTCGAACGCCGCCTCGGGCTGCTGCTGGAACATCTCCACATCGGCGGCGTCCAGTGCGGCCGCCACATTGCCCGGATCCGCGTCCGCGGTCGCGATCGCCGTTTCGGGCAGCTGCTGGGCCCGCCCGAGGAACTTCACCTGACGCAGTGCGGCCTTGGCTTCGGCGTTGGCCGGTTCCTGGGAAAGGATCGATTCGTAGGCCGATTCCGCACCCGGGAAATCGCCCTGCTCCAGTAGCGCTTCCGCAGTAGCGAATCGGGGGTCGGCGGCCGGCTCCGGTGCTTCGCCGTCCGGATCGGCTTCGAGCTTGCCCTCCACCGCTTGGACCACGGCGGCAAGCCACTGCCGGACCTGCTCCTCGGGTTGCCCACCCTGGAAATCCGCGAGCGGCTGACCGCCCGCGACGGCGACCACCGTGGGAATGCCCTGGACGCCGAATGCCTGCGCGATCCGCATATTGTTCTCGGCTTCGACGGCGGCCAGGTCCCAGGTGTCGTTCGCCTCGCCCAGGAGCCGCTCCAGCAGCTGCACCAGTTCGATGCTGCCGGGGCTGCGCTGCGAATACAGCACCACCACGACGGGCACCTGCATGGAGCGGCGCAGAACTTTGGTCTCGAAATCCGCCTCGGTGACCGTATGGTCACCGGTCGCGGCCGGCGCACCTGCGGGCGGCTGTTTCAGGGCGGACAGATCCACCGCCCCGGACATGGCGGCGGCTGCGGCTGGTGAAGGACGGCGTGGTGCTGGTCGAGTCACGGGTTCCAGTCTGTCACGACGAGGCAGCGAGGGTCTTCGGGGACTCGGTGCCGGACACGCCCTGCTGGTCGATTTTGCCGGTGCGCACGGCCCATACCTCGAACAGCACGGTGAAGAACGGCGGGATGCTGGACAGCAGCGCCAGCACGGTGGTCTTCCAGTTCCATTCGTACTCACGCGCGGTCAGCAGCGCGACCAGCAGGAACAGAACGAATACGCCGCCGTGCACCGGGCCGAAGATCTTCACGCCGATCTCGTTGCCCTCTTCCGGAAGGTATTTGAACGCCATTCCGGTCAACAGGCCCAGCCAGGACAGCGCCTCCAGCACGGCGAAGAAACGGAACCTGCCGGCGGTGGTGCGCAGACCAAGAAAGTTCATGCGCACCATTGTGCCCTAACCACTACGCCGTGTCGTAGTCGAACCGGTCACACCGGTCATACCGGACGCTCAGACCCGGACGATCAGCGCATCGCCCTGACCACCGCCACCGCACAGCGCCGCCGCCCCGACCCCGCCGCCGCGCCGCTTCAGCTCCAGCGCCAGATGCAGCACGATCCGCGCACCCGACATCCCGAGCGGATGCCCGACAGCGATGGCGCCACCGTTCACATTGACTATCGCCGGGTCGATCCCGAGCTTGCGGGTGGAGGCGATACCCACTGCCGCGAACGCTTCGTTGATCTCCACCAGATCCAGGTCGGCCGGGGCGATCCCCTCTTTGACACATGCCTTGGCGATTGCATTGGCCGGCTGATCCTGCAGCGTCGAGTCCGGCCCGGCCACCACGCCGGCGGCACCGATCTCGGCGATCCAGCTCAACCCCAGCTCCTGCGCCTTCGTCTTGCTCATCACCACGACCGCCGCCGCGCCGTCGGAGATCTGCGACGCCGAACCCGCCGTGATGGTGCCGTTCTTGCTGAACGAGGGCCGCAGCTTCGACAGCGACTCCGCGGTCGTATCGGCGCGGATACCTTCGTCCTGCCGGAACAGCACCGGGTCACCCTTACGCTGCGGCACCTCGACCGGCACCACCTCGTTGTCGAACACCCCGTTCTTCCACGCGGCGGCCGCCCGCTGATGTGAGGTCGCCGCGAAGGCATCCTGATCGGCGCGAGTGACCGGGTCGGTCTCGTTACGCTGCTCGGTAAGCGCACCCATCGCCTGATCGGTGAAGATATCGTGCAGGCCGTCGTAGGCCATATGGTCGCGCAGGGTCACATCGCCGTACTTGAATCCCTCCCGGCTCTTCTCGAGCATATGGGGAGCGCGGCTCATCGATTCCTGGCCACCGGCGACCACGATCTCGTACTCCCCCGCACGAATCAGCTGGTCCGCCAGCGCGATGGCGTTGATACCGGACAGGCACACCTTGTTCAGGGTGAGTGCCGGAACATCCATCGGGATACCGCCGGCGACGGCGGCCTGCCGCGCCGGGATCTGTCCCGCGCCCGCGGTGAGCACCTGCCCCATGATCACGTAGTCGACCTGGTCGCCCCGTACACCGGCCTTCTCCAGCGCACCGGCGATGGCGACACCGCCGAGGGCCGAGCCGCTGAAATCCTTCAGGCCGCCCAGCAGCCGGCCGACCGGGGTGCGTGCACCGGCGACGATCACGGAGTTGGTCACGACAAGCCTCCTGTAATTCTGGAGCCGCTCCGCGGCTCGAGGTCGGGGCCCTGTGCCAGAAACCGGGCCACCACCTGCCGGTTCGAAGTGAACCGGACCGATGCGCTACTCGGGAGTAACGCATCGTGCGGACGACTCCACGGTAACCCGCGGGTAGTCCCATACCGCCCGCAGGGATACACAGATCACCGTGCAGATTTGAAGGCGGTTGCCATCAGTTAAACGGATCCAGGTGGGTACGCACCGCCGCGCTGCCGGAACGCGCTACGTTCGAAGGGTGAGCACCGCTACCCCGTCATCAGAGTTCATTCCCGCCGACTACGTCGTCGCAGTCGATCACGTCGGCATCGCCGTGCCCGATCTGGACACAGCCGTGGCCTGGTACGCCGAGAACCTCGGCCTGGTCGAAACCCACCGCGAGGTCAACGACGAACAGGGCGTCCAGGAAGCGATGCTGTCCGCTCCCGCCGCCGAGGACGATTCGACTGCTCTACAGTTGCTGGCACCGCTCGACGCGACCTCCACCATCGCGAAATTCATCGACCGCAGCGGACCGGGCTTGCAGCAGTTGGCTTTCCGGGTCACCGATATCGACGCTGTTTCCGCATATCTACGCGATCGCGGAGTGCGTTTACTGTACGAGGCGCCGCGGCGTGGCACCGCCGATTCCCGCATCAATTTCGTCCACCCGAAGGATGCTGGCGGTGTGCTGGTCGAGTTGGTCGAGCCGGACCCGAATGTTACGCACTAGTATCGTAATCGGACCGTTAGGCGTACCTCCGATAACATTCCCGGTCGGCTCACCATGCGCCGGTCTCAGGCTGTAGTTTGTTGGCCATGTCGTCACCCGAGTCCGATCGCAATCGCTTCGTTGCGCTGCCCTTCACCGTCGTGCGCAAGGGTTATGCGCAAGACGAGGTACGTAACTATTTCGACCGTTTCGATGCCGAGTTGCGGGTCACCGCCACCGACCGCGATGCCGCTGCCGCCCAGGCCCGCAACCTCGCCAGTCAGCTGGAGGATGCCCGCGACGAAATCGACGAGCTCCGTAAGGAAGTCGACCGGCTGTCCGTCCCGCCGACCACCGCGGAAGGGATGAGCGATCGCATCTCCCGGATGCTGCGATTGGCTTCCGACGAGGCCTCCGAGGTCCGCGCGCTGGCGCAGGCCGAGGCCGCGGAGATGGTTTCCATCGCCGAGCAGCAGGCCACGGAGATGCGCGGTAAGTACGAATCGCTGCTCGCCGAAACCAAAGAGAAGCGCGAAGCCCTCGAAATCGAGTACGAGCAGACCCTCGCGAACGCCCGTACCGAATCCTCGAAGATCATCGAAGCCTCCCAGGCCGAGGCCGAGCGCCTGGCCAAGGAGTCCGACGCCAAGCGCAAGGCCACGCAGCAGGACTTCGAGGTCACCATGGCCGAGCGTCGCACCAAGCTGACCCGCGCCATGGAGGAGCTGGAGGCCACCAGCCGCGCCGAGGCCGCCCAGCGGATCAAGGACGCCACCGACGAGGCCAACCGTCTCATCACCTCCGCCACCCAGACCTCCGAGCGCAAGATCGCGCACGCCAAGGAACTGGCCGAGGAGATGCGCGTCCTGCGTGGTCGCGTCCTGGCCCAGCTGCTCGGTATTCGTGGCCAGCTCGATTCGGTGCCCGCCATGCTGGCCGCCGTCAACCGGGAGAGCGAACTCCTCGACGGGGTGCCCGAACAGTCGCGTAAATCGATCGGCAGTGGGCAGAACAAGTCGGTATCCGGCCGCAATAGCCAGAAGGCCATCCCCGAGGTGAACGCCGAAGACGAGTCGGAAGACATCGTCGACGAAGAGCGCGAAAACGCCGACATCAGCAACTAGAGCTCCAGCTGCTGTCGGAACGTGTACGGCGACACGACAAATCATTCCGAAGGCCGCCCCCACGGGGGCGGCCTTCCTCATATCCGACAGTCATATGTGCAGCGTCTTGCACAGTGAGAACAAGTCCCCCTCGATGCAGCCCGCCGGCTGGGCAAACTGCACCGTAGGCGGTCGAACCGCCCTGAACTTCGTCTGCGACAAACGGGGCCCGCGTCCGAGACCCGCCACCCGCAGCGAACCGCGCCCCGCGATTCCGGCGGTACTCGACGTTCACCATGAAGCGACCGCCCTGCCCTGTCGGACCTGCCCGACCGGGCAGGAGTCACCCGCGGGCCGGGACAGCCGGCCGGGCTGCACGCGCGCCTGCTCGACAGGCCGCGACATCAACTATGCGGCACGGACCGAGATCGAACAGTCGGCCACCGATTCTGTGTCGGCACTGCCATGCAGGCTGTGGTCCGTCCAGCGAGCTAAGACCACCGCCTGGTGATACCGCGGGTACCCCGGCCGTTCCAGCAACCCCGATGCCAATGCCGGCGATCGGTCTCTCCGCCACCCACCGGCCAGGCCACTACGTGGGCGACCCCCGGCATGACCTCATGATCGCAGCCAGGGCAGCGATACCGCTTCAACGCCCGGGCGCCCGGCACCGTCCGCACCACGTACTCATCGCCGTCGGGTCCGGCTTCGGTCCGGCGGTAGACATCGCCCAGCCCGGTGCCCAACCGTTGCGGCTGCGCCCCGTAACGCTCGCTGCGCGGTTTTCGTCGTGGCATGGCTTCCAGCTTAGAAGAGCCGGAATTCGTTGCTCTCGGTCCCGCGCAGAGCGTTGTAATCGAGGATCAGGCAGCGGATACCGCGATCCTCGGCCAACGTCCGCGCCTGCGGTTTGATCTGCTGCGCCGCGAACACCCCGGCCACCGGTGACAGCAGCGGATCCCGGTTCAGCAACTCCAGGTAGCGCGTCAGTTGCTCGACCCCGTCGATCTCGCCCCGCCGTTTGATCTCCACCGCGACCGTCCGCCGGTCCGCGTCCCGGCACAGCAGATCCACCGGCCCGATGGCAGTCATGTACTCGCGACGGATAAGGCTGAACCCCGCACCGAGAGTTTCCACATGCTCGGCCAGCAGCTCCTGCAGATGCGCCTCGACCCCGTCCTTGACCAGCCCCGGGTCCACCCCGAGTTCATGGCTGGAATCATGCTCGATCTCCTCGATCCCGATGCGCAACTCTTCCCCCGCCTTGTTGCTCACCACCCACAGCTCCTTGAACTGCCCCGCCGCCGCATCCGGCTCCCGTTCCTCCAGCCAGCACGGCGGGCTCATCCAGTTCAACGGCTTATAGGACCCCCCATCGGAATGCACCAGCACCGACCCATCCGCCTTCATCATCAACAGCCGGCGAGCCATCGGCAGATGAGCGGTCAACCGCCCCACATAGTCGACCTGGCACCGAGCAATCACGAGTCGCATCCGGCAGAGTCTAGGCCCTACCGGAGCCGGCCCCGGAACGGCGCCTCGACCGGCTCTGAGCAAACGAGCCGCAGGGTTCAACGATACCGGCATCAGCAGCGGTCATTCGAGACGATGACCGACAGCCGGATACCCCATAGGCCCGGAAGCATGCTTGCGCGGCTACACGCCACCCGCAGGACCGGACGTCAGTCCGAGCACTTACGACAACCGCGCACCACCCTGGCAACAGAGCTGGGCCGCTCCAGCCGGGCGTTCACCGCCGGGACGCTCCGACCCCGGACTGCCCGGAATATCCGCCCACCGGCGCGGGCCTGCCGAATGCCGGGCCACTATACCCACTGTTTCGCGGCCAACCAAATGAATGAGCCAAAGAGCCCATCCTCCGAACACCCCCTGAACGCACTCTAGGGGCCCACAAAAGTGGGCCCCTAGAGGGA
>NZ_BDBZ01000021.1 GCF_001613245.1 Nocardia speluncae NBRC 108251
CGGCGCCCTCACCTGCCGACCTGAAACCCACTGTGGCCGAACAGCGGGTCGCGCAGGCGCCGCCGCAGCGGGCCCAGCCGCAGCGGGTGGAACCGGCACCGAGCCCCGCGGCGACGGGCAGCAGCAACAAGAATTGGCTGATCGCCGGTGGCGTAGCCGTGGCGCTCGTGGTTGCGTTGATCGCGATCCTGGTGGGTGCCGGGTCCGGTGACGATTCTCCGCAGGCCCGGATCAGTGCTGCTATCGGCGATTACACCGGTGCGCTGGAAAGCGGTGACCTGCCGGCATTGCGCAATATCACCTGCGGTGCGCTGCACGACTACTACCAGGGTCTGTCGGAGGAGCAGTTCGCCGGTGTCCATCGGCAGGCGGTGAGCGAAGGCAGCATTCCCGAGGTCACCGGTGTCGACGCGGTCAAGATCACCGATCGCACGGCTTTGGCGCAGGTCACTGTGCAGACCGATGCGGAGGAAACCACCCGCACCTTCGACCTGCAGGAAACCGACTCCGGTTGGAAGGTGTGCGATCCGCCGGCGGGCGCACGGTAGATGCGGTGCATGCGCGACCGGGAACGAGGGGCTTTCACTTTTCCCGGTTGCGCGTGCGGAGGGGGAGTACCCCACGGTCCGGTCTGTGAACTGGGCGAGGGGCCGACCGGGTTCCCGGGTTCGCTCACGCAGTGCCGGTGGCGCCGTGGACAGTTCGCGCCGATCCCTCGGTAATTGCCGGCCTATACAGTAGATATATGGCTCGGAACTGGCCGATGATCGAACGGGCGAACGAGTTCGAAGCGATTCGCGCAACGCTCACCGGCTCGGATCACGTCGGCGCTGTACTCATCGGGGAACCCGGTGTCGGTAAGACCACCCTGGCGCGGCGGGCGGCCACGGCAGGTAGCGGAAATATCCGCTGGGTCGCGGGCACCGAATCGGCGCGCAGTATTCCGCTGGGCGTGTTCGCGCATATGGTCGGTGTGTACACCGCGCACGATCCGGTGACCTTCATGGCCGCGGCCCGGGAAGCGTTGCTCGCCGACGGACTCACGATCATCGGGGTCGACGACGCGCATCTGCTCGACCAACTCTCCGCGACTCTGCTGCTGCAATTGGCGATCGACAAGGCGGCGCGGATCGTCGCCACCGTGCGCGACGGTGTTCCGGTGCCGGATGCGGTGACCACACTGTGGAAAGACGGTCATCTACTGCGGATCCAGCTGCCCCCGTTCACTCAGCAGCAGAGTGTGGACCTGGTGGAATCGATGCTGGACGGGCAACTCGAGGGTTTCACCGCCAACCTGATGTGGGAGTCCTCGGGCGGTAACGCGCTGTTCCTGCGGCATCTGGTGGAGGGTGCACTGGAGGCGGGTTCGCTGCGACAGGTGAACGGGGTGTGGCAGTTGCGGGGGCGGGCCGCGGTCACCTCCGAATTGGCCGCGCTACTGGAGGACCGGGTCGAACAGCTACCCGAATCCGTGCTGCGGGTACTCGAATTGCTCACCTTCTGTGAACCCGCGGATTTTCAGGTGATGGCCGAGCTCGCCGGTGAGGAGGCGGTGGAAGCGGCGGAGAACGGTGGCGTGATCCGAGTGGTGGAGGACGGGCGCGACTTGGTGGTGCGGTACACCCATCCGCTGTTCGGTGAGGTGATCCGGCGCCGGCTGGGTATCGCGACCTCGCGGCGATTACGCGGCAAGCTGTACTCGGCGCTCAAACAGCGCCGCATCAACTCGGCCGCCGATCGGATCCGGCTCGCCGAATTGGCCTTGGACAGCGATAAGTCCGCCGATCTGGAGCTGTTCGAATCCGCCGCCGAGGACGCCATCGGGCTGGCGAATCTACCGCTGGGCGAACGGTTCGCCCGCGCTGCGGTGGAACGCCGCGGCGGGGTGGAATCCGCGGATCTGCTGGCCCGCGCACTGCTGTGGCAGGGGCACCGCATCGAGGCCGAGCGGACGCTGGCCGGTTTCGACGCCGACGACCTCGACGAGGTCCAGCTGGCCCGGTGGGGCAGCACCCGGGTCTCGAACCTGCTGTGGGCCATGGGCGACGCCGACAAGGCCGACGAGGTATTGAGACTGGTGCGCTCGCGTATCACGCATCCCAAGATCGCCCTGATCACGACCGGACTGGCCGCCGCATGCGCGGTGAGCGAAAACCGGCTCGGCGACGCCCTGCGCGAATCCGGACAGGTGCTGCGGGCCGCGGACGCGCCACCGTGGGCAGTGTGGTGGGCGGCTTTCGGTGGTGGGCTCGCGGCGGCGTTACTCGGGCGCGCGGCCGAGGCGCGGGAGTATGCGGAGCGGGGCCGTGCGGTGGAGCCGCATATCGACGGCCTGAACCGGTTCATGTCGACCCATGCCGAGGTGCTGGCGCTCGTGCTCACCGGCGATCTGGCGGCAGCGGGCCATCGGGCCACCGAATACTTCGGGTATTCCGCGCCCGGCCAATACCTGGCGTGGGGTATGTCGAAGATCTTGCAGGGCACCGTCGATGTGGCGTACGGCCGATTCGTCGCCGGTATCGACAATTTGGAGCAGGCGCTGGCCGCGCTCACCGCCGAGGGGGCCGCCGCCTGGATGTTCCCCGCCCGGATCCGGCTCGCCGAGGCCTACGCTGCGCTCGGCCGGCCGGTCGAGGCCGCCGAATCCATTGCCGAAGCCGAGGCGCGCGGCGGCCGGCACAGCGCGGTGTACGGGCCGCAACTCGAGATCGCCCGCGCCTGTCTGGCGGCGGCCGAGGGCACGGTCAGCGCCGCAGTGGAGCGCGCCGTCCGCGCCGCGGACGCCGCTGCCCGCGCGGGTCAGCACGCCGTAGAGGCGCTGGCATTGCACACCGCCGCCCGGTTCGGTGCAGGTTCGGTGGCACCGCGACTGGCCGATCTGGCGGAGCGGGTGGACGGGCCGCTGGTTCGTGCCCAAGCCCGGCATGCGGTGGCGCTGTCCCGGCAGGACGGTGCCGGGCTGGACGCGGCCGCAGCCGATTTCGAAAACCTGGGCGCCCGGCTCTCGGCCGCCGATGCCGCGGCCCAGGCCGCCACCGCCCATGACCGGGCCGGAGACCGGCGCCGACTGCTGGAATCGGCGGCCCATGCCAACCGCCTGGCGGCCGCATGCGGCGGTGCGTCGACCCCTGCGCTGCGCGATGCTGCCCAGCCGTTACCGCTCACCGTCCGGGAACGGGAGATCGCGAATCTGGTGGCGGCGGGTCTGAGCAACCGGCAGATCGCCGACCGGCTCACCGTTTCGATCCGCACAGTGGAAGGCCACCTGTATCGGGCCTGCACCAAACTGGACGTCACCGACCGGGAGTCGTTGGCGGCGCTGCTGCGTGGAGAATCGGCCCGCTGACGTCGGTGTGGATCGGTCGGACGCCGTCCGAGACGCCACCCGTTCGGGCGTCTCGATCGGCCGCTGCGCCGCTATCACCTGTCTGCGGACGCTGCCGTCTCCAATGCTCGATGTATGACAGTCGACCCCTGCTCGACGGCCTCGGCCATCTGTGCAGCGAGAGCTTCGGGCAGGACATCGGTGTGCCAGACGAAGCGGGTTCTGCCGTTCTCGGCGGGTAGGGCCTGCATCGAGGCGTGGTGATGGGCGGGGTGCAGGTGCCCGCCGACGACCGAGTAGGCCACGCGCCTGCTCGGCGGGTCGAGATCGACGAGTCGTTCGGCGACGATGGTGCCGTCGGCGAAGGTGACGGTTCGAGTGTCGGCGTCGAGGCGAGTATCGGTGACGAAGCCCGGGGCGAGGCGCTCGTGTACCGCGCCGAAATCAGCGAGAACAGCCCAGACCTGCTCGGGGGTGGCGTCGACGATGAATTCTTTGTGAATGGATGCCATGGAGTCCTCCTGGTCAGGCTGCGGCGAGGTGCGCGTGGACGGTCATATCTCGTTATCTCCCTGTTGCAGTCGGTGTTGCCGTCTCAGCATCCGTGCCGGGCCCCTCGTAGGTCTTGAAGATTTTTGCGGACAGTTTCCTGTCGTACTCCCGGCGTACGGTCTGTGGGTGCTGTCTGCCACGACGCTCGCCACCCGGCCGGAGTTCACCGTGACCACCGTGAACTGCCGCTCCGATCACACACACCTCTCGGCTCCGGAAGTCCGTGACGATCATCGGCTCGTGCTCGTGCGCCGAGGTCGGTTCCGGCGGCAGGCCGATGGCGAACTCGCCGACCTGGACCGCACTGTCGGCTACATCGGCACCCCGAGTGAGGAGGAGGGGTTCTCCCACCCCGCCGGCGGTGACATCTGCACCGCGGTGACCATCGCGCCCCATCTCCTGGAAGGGGCGGTGAGTCCGCGGGCGGTCTACGTCGATGCGCGTATCGAACTCGCGCACCGCCGAATGCTCACCGCTGCCGCGGGCGGCGATATCGACTACGCCGTGACCGAGGAACTGGTCCGGCTCGTCGCACTCGCCGCCGGGCGGCCGGTCCCGCGGCCGCGGCCCGCCGACCGAGTGCTGGTCACCGCGGCCCGCGAGGCGATTATCGACGGTGCACCGGAGTCGGCCGGGCTGCGTTCTCTGGCCGCACTGCTGAAGGTTTCGCACTATCGGTTGAGCCGGGTGTTCTCCCAGCACATGGGAGTGACACTGACCCGCTATCGCAACCGGATTCGAGTCGGGCAGGCCCTCGACCGGATCATCGACGGTGAAACCGGCCTCGCCGACCTCGCCGCACATCTCGGCTTCGCCGACCAGGCACACCTGACCCGCACCGTCCGCGAACACCTGGGCCACACCCCCACCGCCCTGCACCGACTGATGACCTCACCCACCAACCGCACTCTCGAGAGCCGCACCGGAGTGGCGCTGATCGTGGCGCCGCAAACACCGGCTGCCCTGCCCACGTGAGTGCTGGGAAGCGCGCATCACCGCCTGATGGGTGGCTCTGCGTCGACACCGGCGCCGGCCCCGTGTCGCCGGACAGCGAGTCCATCGTCATCATCGCTGAACAGCGTGGATGGCGGCCGAAAGTGTCCAAGAGTGTATAGGTCCTCTTGGGATCGGTTACGCTGTCCGCTCGTTGAACACCTGGGGATGTGGAGGTGCGTATGGGCAGGAAATTCGCCGCCCGGTTCGCCGCGACCGTATCGCTGTGCGCCGCGACGGCGCTGCTCTACGGGTGTGCGCAGGACACCGGTGGACACGCCACCGCCGCGGCTCCGGCGGCTTCGCAGGTGGCGACCGAGACTCCGCAGGAACGCAGTCTGCGTATCCGCGACGAGCTGGTGCGGCTGGGGTGCGATTCCAATTCCTGTATTCAGACCTATTTCGCCTGTGAAGACGGTTTGCTGTCAGGTGAGGCGTGCGAGTTCTACCGGAAGCATCCATTGAAGTAGCTGTACCAGTCCAGTTGAAAAACTGGACTGGTATGGCGATGTGATTCTTCGGGGTGGCAGCGGCAATACCGGTGGGTTGTATCGCTGCCGTTCTGTGGCCGACCCCGGTGCTCGGCGGACGAAGCGGCGCCGAGTTCGGGGTGTTACCGGAACAAGTGCCCTGCCTGGGATTTTCCCGGAGTGGTGGGCCTCAGATGGTGCGGGTACGCAGCGACAGCGCTTCCCGGTGCGACCGTGCGGCATCCAAGTCCCGGTATCCGCGTTCGGCGTCGAAACGTGTCGCCGATCCGTCGGTGACCGAGCCGAGTGGCCGGTAGCGTTCCAGCAGCTCCGGTATCCGCGATTCGGTGACCAGGTATTGGTAGGCGAAATAGACGAAAGTTCCCACTCCCACGAGTGCCACAAAGAGTGTCATGATCCCACTATCGCCCAATTGGACTTGCCGATAAAGAGCCAATTGGTCGATACTGGACCTATGTCGACGAGAGTGCTCGGCGCCGCGGGTCTGGCCCGCGATCTGGGGCAGTGGCGCGGCCCGGACCCGGCATCGGCCGATGGGGGCGCCCGGCGCCCGGCCCGGCCCGCCTACCTCGCCTTGGCGGAGGGCATCCGGCTGCTCATCCACGACGGCAGGGCGCCGCTGGGGATCGCCCTGCCCAGCGAACGCGATCTCGCCGCCACCCTCGGGGTCAGCCGCACCACCGTGACCTCCACTTACGCGCTGCTGCGTGAACACGGCTACCTCATCACGCGGCAAGGATCGCGATCCACCGTCGCGCTACCGCCCGCCATCGCACACGACGGCGGCCGCGCCGGGCGTGGGATCCTGGCCACCATGGCGACCGGCACCCAGCCTGCGGTCGATCTGACCTATGCCGCGATGACCGCGCCACCGGAGATGGCGGAAGCCTATTCTGTTGCTTTGCAGGGTATTCCGTCATATCTCAGCACGCACGGCATGGATCCGGTCGGTATCGCACCGCTGCGTGAAGCGATCGCCCGCCGCTACACCGAACGCGGATTGCCGACCGGCGCCGACCAGATCCTGGTGACCCTCGGCGCCCAGCACGGCCTGCGGTTGCTGCTGAACGTGCTGGCGCCGCCCTCGGCCCGGGTGCTCATCGACCACCCCACCTACCCGAATGCGATAGAGGCGATCCGGGATGTCGGTGCCCGTCCGGTGCCGGTGCCGTTACGTCTCGAGGATCCGAGTACCGCCTGGGACCTGGACGGTTTGCGCAGCGCTGCCCGGCAGACGGCAGCGAGCCTGGCCTATCTGGTGCCCGACCACAACAATCCGACCGGGTTCCTGATGGACCAGCCGGCGCGTGCCGAACTGGCCGCGATCGCCCGGGAGACCCGGATGATGCTGATCATCGACGAATCCATGGCGAACCTGTCGCTAGGCGATGCGGCCCCGGTGGCGCCGGTCGCCGCGTTCGCGAAGGGCGCCGAGGTGATCACCATCGGCTCGGCGTCCAAATCGTTCTGGGGCGGGCTGCGAGTCGGCTGGATCCGAACCTCGGAATCACTGATCACCCGGTTGCTCACCACCCGCGCGACCGTCGACCTGGGCACACCGGTGATGGATCAACTCGCGGCGGTCCATCTGCTCGAACATGCCGACCCCATTCTCGCGCGCCGCCGCAAACTGCTGCGCGATCAAAGGGAGGCATTGCTGACGGCGATGGCCGAGGACCTGCCGGACTGGTATGTGCTGCCCGGCGTGGGTGGAATGTCGGTCTGGGCGCAGCTGCCCGCCCCGGTCTCGACCGCGCTGGCGGCCACTGCCCCCAATCACGGCGTGCTGCTGGCGGCGGGGCCGCGGTTCGGGGTGCAGGGGGCGTTCGAACGTTTTCTACGCCTGCCCTATACGAACCCCGAACCCGAACTCCGCCGGGCCGTAACGGCCATCGCGGCCGCCTACGACGGTTTGGGGCCGCGAGCTGGAGACCAGTTGCAGCCGCTCACCTGCTATTGACCCTTCTCGGTGACCGTGACCGCCGCCCGGGCGATGGCCAGTTCCTCGTTCGTCGGGATCACCAGGACCTGCACCGGGCATTGCGGCGGGGAAATCCGGCGAGGTCCACGCGCTTTCGCGGTGTTGAGTTCGGGATCCACGACGATCCCGAACCGGTGCAGCCCGGCCAGGGCGTCCGCGCGGACGTCGGGATTGTTCTCGCCCACGCCCGCCGTGAATGTGACCGCATCGACCCCGCCCAGGTCGATCAGGTAGGCGCCGAGATAGTGGCGCAGACGGTGTACGTAGACGTCGTAGGCTGCGCGGGCGGCAGTATCGCCGGCATCGATCCGGTGGCGCAGCTCCCGGAAGTCGTTGACCCCGGCCATCCCGCGCAGCCCCGACCCGCGGTTGAGCAATCTGTCGATACCGTCGACGTCCAGATGCGCGGTCCGCATGAGGTGCAGGATTATCCCGGGGTCCAGATCGCCGGACCGGGTGCCCATGACCAGCCCCTCGAGCGGGGTCAGTCCCATGCTGGTATCCACCGGGCGTCCACCGCTCAGGGCTGATACCGAGGCGCCGTTACCCAGGTGGAAAACGATCTGGTTCAGCGTTTCCGGTGGGCGGCCGAGTAATTCGGCGGCGCGCCCGGAAACGTATTCGTGCGAGGTGCCGTGGAAGCCGTAGCGGCGGATACCGTGCGTTTCGGCGATCTTGCTGTCGATCGCATATGTTTTCGCGGCGGCCGGCAGACCGTGGAAGAAGGCCGTATCGAATACCGCGACCTGCGGTGTATCGGGCAGTAGTTCGCGCACCGCCATGATCCCGCGGACATTGGCCGGATTGTGCAGCGGCGCGAGCGTGCTCAGCTCGCGCACCGTGTTCAGAACCGCGTCGTCGATCAGAGTGGGCCGATAGAAGACTTCGCCGCCGTGCACGACGCGATGCCCCACCGCGGTGATCCCGGCGGTGGTGAGATCATGGCCCGTCTCGGCGAACTTGGCGAAAGCCAGGCGCAGACCGGCAGTGTGGTCCGGGATATCTCGGTGTTCGGTGAGTGTCCGATCATCGGCGGTGTGCTCGATCGCACCGCCTCCTTCGCCGATCCGCTCGACGAGACCGGACGCGATGATGGTTCCCGAATCCGGTTCCAGCAGCTGATATTTGATCGAGGACGAACCCGAGTTGACCACGAGTACGCGAATCGGTTCCACCGCCGTCTCCTCTTCGCCGGGGCGCGTCACTGCTGCTGCGCCTGAATGGCGGTGATGGCCACCGTGTTCACGATATCGGCAACCAGCGCCCCCCGGGACAGGTCGTTCACCGGTTTGCGCAAACCCTGTAGCACGGGCCCGATCGCGACCGCGCCCGCACTGCGTTGCACCGCCTTGTAAGTGTTGTTGCCGGTGTTCAGGTCGGGGAAGATGAAAACTGTGGCCCGCCCGGCTACTTCGGAGCCGGGGAGTTTGGCATCGGCGACCGTCGGCTCGATCGCGGCGTCGTACTGGATGGGGCCCTCCACCAGCAGCTCCGGCGCCCGGTCCCGGACGAGTCCGGTCGCGACCCGCACCTTGTCCACATCCGCGCCCGTACCGGATTCGCCGGTGGAATAGGACAGCATCGCCACTCGCGCATCTATACCGAAACGGGTCGCGGTGGCCGCCGAGGAAATGGCGATATCGGCCAGCTGCTGGGAGGTCGGATCGGGAACGACGGCGCAGTCACCGTAGGCGAGTACCCGGTCGGCCAGACACATCAGGAAAACACTCGATACCGTCGAAACCCCGGGGACGGTTTTGATGATCTCGAAGGAGGGGCGGATGGTGTGCGCGGTGGTGTGGGCGGCGCCGGACACCATTCCGTCGGCGAGCCCGCGATGCACCATCATCGTGCCGAAGTAGGAGATATCGCCGACTGTTTCGCGGGCCCGTTCGACCGTCATCCCCTTGTGTTTGCGCAGTTCGGTGTATTCGCGGGCGAAATCCTCGAGATGTTCGGAAGCCCGTGGGTCCAGCACCTGCGCATCGGTGATATCCACCCCCAGCTCGGCGGCCCGGGCCCGGATGGCCGTCTCGTCACCCAGGATGATCAGATCGGCGACCTTGCGTTGAAGTACCCGCCCGGCCGCGCGCAGCACCCGATCGTCGTCGCCCTCGGGCAGCACGATGGTTTTGCGGTCCGCGCGGGCGCGTTCGATCAGCTGGTACTCGAACATCTGCGGAGTTACCACGCTTGTCAACGGCACCTCGAGCCGCCGCAGGAACTCCGCCGCATCCACATGGGTCTCCATCAGCGCCAGCGCGGTATCCACCTTGCGCGGGTTGTCGGCGGACATCCGGCCGCGGGTGCGGTGTGCGACCCCGGCAGTGTCGTAGGTCCCCGAAGCGGTGGTCAGGATGGGTAATCGGGGTTTCAGCCCGGTGATCAGGCGGGCGATCGCGGGATGGGGGAGCAGCCCCCCGTTCATGACGATCCCGGCCAGCGACGGGAAACTCTCCGCCTCGTGCGCGTTCACCACACTCAGCAGCACATCGGACCGGTCGCCCGGCGCGATCACCACCGCGCCGTCGAAAAGCCGTTCCAGGATGTGTTCGGCGGTCATTCCGCCCACCATCACCCCCAGCGCCTCACGGTGCAGGAGTTCGGGGTCGCCGCTGTAGAGTTCGCCGTCCAGCGCCTCCCGTAGCTCGGCCATGGTGGGCGCGATCAGCAGCGGCACCTCGGGCAGGCTCCAGCACGGGACTCCGAATCCGGCGAGCCGCTCGCGCACCGGCTCGAGGGCGTCCGGCGCACAGCGGTTGGCGATGATCGCCAGCAGTTGTGCGTGTTCGCTCGCCAGTTCGGCAGCGCACAACTCCGCCAGCTGTTCGACTTCGTCCGGCGAGCGCTGCGACCCGCGCACCACCAGCAGAACCGGCGCACCCAGATTCACTGCGATCCGCGCATTGAACCGCAGCTCACTGGGGCTGGCCACATCCGTGTAGTCGCTGCCGATGATCACCACGGCATCACAGGCCGCCGCCACCTGGTGGTACCGCATGACGATTTCGGAGATGGCGGCGTCCGGATCGGCATGTACCTGCTCGTAGCTCACCCCCACCGCCTGCTGATATTCGATATCGACGGTGCTGTACTCGAGCAGCAGTTCGAGAATGTAATCGGGTTCGGTCACCGACCGGGTGATGGGCCGGAACACTCCCACCCGCGCGGTGGTCGCGCACAACATCTGCAGCACACCGAGCGCTACGGTCGATTTCCCGGTATCACCCTCCGGCGATGCGATGTACACACTGGACGCAGCAACCTCGGCCATGAGCTAGAGCGTAACGGTGTGCGCCGGTGCGTCGGCGCCCATGGCCCGGCACGGCCCGGGTCACCGCTCGACAAGGACCCGGGCACCTGTTGTGCGCGTTTCCGGATGCCTTTTGCGTGAATACGGTCGAATGCCCGGGGCGCGGTCATGAGAATGAGCAGCCTATGGAAACCAGAGATGTATTCGTCCCCACCCGGCTGGGGCAATTGCACGTTGCCGTCAGCGGCCGGGGCGACCCCATTCTCATGTGGCCGAGTCTGCTGATGGATGCGAGCCTCTGGGATGCCCAGATCGACTACTTCGCGCGAAGTCATACCGTTATCGCGGTCGATCCTCCCGGCCACGGCAGGTCCAGTCCGCTCGAACGCCAGTTCACCTTCGGTGAATGCGCGCAGTGCATAGTCGACATACTCGACCATTTCGAACTGCCGTGGACTTACTTCGTCGGAAATTCCTGGGGCGCGATGGTCGGCGCGACATTCAGCGCCGGATTTCCGGAGCGTGTCCGAGCGGCCGTCTTCATGAACGGCACAGCATCGCCGGCTTCCCGGCGCCAACGGCTGGAGTACCGAGTTCTGCTGTTTCTCGTGCGCATGTTCGGCGGCATCAGACCACCGTTGACCAGGTCGGTCGTCCACGCTTTTCTCGGCCCGACATCGCAGCGATCCCGCCCGGATGTCGTCCGCCGGGTCCAGACCATCGCGCAGAAGAACGATCGGGATTCGCTGATCCGAGCCGTCCGGTCCGTGGTGATCGAACGTCCGGATCAGCGCACTGCGTTCGCATCGATCACCTGCCCCACTTTGGTGATCGCCGGCAGAGAAGACCGGACATTTCCACTGCGCGAGCTCGAGGCCATGGCCGAGGCCATTCCTGGGGCGACACTGGTCGTTATCGACGACGCCGCCCACTTGGTGGCGGCGGAGGTCCCCGATCGTGTCAATGTCGAGATCCGGGCCTTCCTGGCCGGCCGAACCCATAAAGGGCGATGAGCGCAACATCGCACTGGTAGGTTCGCTTCCGACTGTCCGTGCCCGTCCACGCCGGAACCGGTCCGTGCCGCGGATACCGGGGCACACAGCGGGTGGAGGTTGCACATGGCACCGGTCGAATCGTATTCGGTGGGCGAGGCCGATACCTCCGCGGTCCCGGCCGGCTCATCGGCCGATTTCTGGGCCGAACACGTGTGCCGCAACCAGGGCACCCTACAGTTCTGTTTTTCCGACGCGCCGACGTTCCGGGGCAGCATGTCGATCCAGGGCGATGCGGACTACCTGCTGATCGATGTCTGTTCCGACGACATCGTGTACACGCGAACGCGAAAAGATATCCGCCGCGACGACGATGCCGGCCTGCGCCTGGCCGTCCCGACCACAGGTGTGCTCGGTCTCCGGCAAGACGACCGTGCCGTGCGGGTTCGTCCCGGACAGGCCGCAGTCGTGACGAAAACCCGGCCGGCGGATTTCCGTCAGCCGCGGGGCACGCGGGCACGGGTACTGAGCATGCCGGCCGGTGCGCTGCCGCTCGACCCCGGCAGCGGTCCCGCGGTCATCGATTTGGAGCTGGGGTTGGGGCCGGTCGTCGCGGGTATGGTCGGCGGCCTCGTCGAACAGCGCGCGGCACTGGACGGACAGGGGTTCGCGGCCGCCTGCGACATGATCGTCGAACTACTCGGATTGTGCCTGCGTCCCACCGGAAACGCCGCCACCACCCTGGGGGCGATCGATATCGCGGTCCGTGACTTCGTTCGCCGGAATGCTGCGCAACCCGAGCTCACGCCCGCAGTGATCGCCCACAGCTTGGGATGGTCGTTGCGGCAGATCCAGCTCGCGCTGCACACCACGGGGACAACCCCCAGCCGGCTGATCCGTACCGAGCGCCTCGCCAGGGCACACCGATTACTGCGCCGTGGCTCCGCCGACCGCACCATCGCCGATATCGCCCATGCCAGTGGCTTCCGCTCGCTCAGTGTTTTCGGCGCCGCCTTCAAGGCGCGGTACGGATGTACGCCGCACGAGGTACGCACCGGCGGTCGATAGCAACCACCGCGCGGGCACCGTGGCCGACAAGCAGACAGGCCGTCTCACCGCCTGTCCACCGGGATCGGCGGCGCCGCACGCACGCTCGGTGTAGTGCTCGGCGGTGCCCGGCCGCAGGTGACGACACTTCGTCACCTGCGGCCGCGGGGGAGGGGCACCGGCCGAGCTGCCGCCTAACCGAGGTTGCGCAGGCGCGGTGCCAGGTCCCGCTGGAACAGGTCCAGGAACCGCCGCTGGTCGTGCCCGGGGGCGTGGAACACCAGGTGGTTCAGGCCCGCGTCCAAGTACGGCTTGATCAGTTCGACCGCCTGGTCCGGGTCGCTGGCGACGATCCAGCGTTTGGCGATCTGCTCGATCGGCAGCGCGTCGGCCGCTTCCTCCATTTCGATCGGGTCGGTGATGCTGTGCTTCTGTTCCGCGGTCAGCGACAGCGGCGCCCAGAAGCGGGTGTTTTCCAGTGCCAGGTCGGGGTCGGTGTCGTAGGAGATCTTGATTTCGATCATCCGGTCGATCGTGCTCACCTCCCGGTCCACCTTCGCCGCGCCTTCGGCCACCGCCGGCATCAGCTTCTCGGTGTAGAGATCCATTCCTTTGCCGGAGGTGCAGATGAATCCGTCGCCTGCCCGGCCCGCGTATCTGGCCACCACCGGGCCACCGGCCGCGATGTAGACCGGGATACCGCCTTCGGGCACGTCGTAGATCGAGGCGCCGACCGTCCGGTAGTAGGTGCCGTCGAAATCGGTGCGCGCGCCCGTCCACAGCGCTCGCATCAGATCCACCGATTCACGCAGGCGGGCGAACCGTTCCTTGAACTCCGGCCAGTCCCCGGCATACCCGGTGGCGATCTCGTTCAGCGCCTCACCGGTACCTACGCCGAGCATTACCCGGCCGGGATACAGGCAGCCCATCGTCGCGAAGGCCTGCGCGATCACCGCCGGGTTGTACCGGAAAGTCGGGGTGAGCACCGAGGTGCCGAGCATGATCCGCTCGGTGCGTTCACCTGCTGCCGCCATCCAGGCCAGCGAGAACGGCGCGTGCCCGCCCTTGTGCCGCCACGGCTGGAAATGGTCGCTCACCGTGGCGCTGTCGAGGCCGTGTTCCTCGGCCAGCACCGCCAGCTCCACCAGTTCTCGCGGCCCGAATTGTTCCGCCGACGCCTTGTATCCGAGCTTCAGCTCACCCATATGCGCCACTCCTGTCGCGTTGTGTTCGCACCGTTTCCGGCCCGGATTCGACCATAGCCAGCGCGGCGGACGGCTGCGCCCGGTGGTCCGGCTCACTGCGGGTTCCGGGCGCGGCATACCCATCGGCGGCGCCGCGAAGCGCAGAATCGAATGGGTGAGCACAGACGAACCGATTCTGTCCTATCTGACCGATATGGACGGGGTCCTGGTGCGCGAAGAGCACCTGGTACCCGGCGCCGACGAATTTCTTGCCGAGCTGCGCGCCGAGCAGATCCCGTTCCTCGTGCTGACCAACAATTCGATCCGGACCCCGCGCGATCTACAGGCGCGACTACGCCAGAACGGGCTCGATATTCCGGAGCAGTCGATCTGGACCTCCGCGCTGGCCACCGCCAGTTTCCTGAACGAACAGCGGCCCGGTGGCACCGCCTATGTGGTGGGCGAATCGGGCCTGACCACCGCGCTGCACGAGATCGGCTACGTGCTCACCGATGTCGATCCGGACTATGTGGTGCTCGGCGAGACACGCACGTACTCGTTCGAGGCGATCACCACCGCCATCCGGCTGGTCGAACGCGGTGCCCGCTTCATCGCCACCAACCCCGATGCGACCGGGCCCTCGCGCGACGGCGTACTACCGGCCACGGGCTCGGTGGCGGCGCTGATCACCCGCGCGACCGGCCGCGACCCGTACTACATCGGCAAACCGAACCCGCTGATGATGCGGTCCGCGCTACGCCGGATCGATGCGCATTCGCGTAGCAGCGTGATGATCGGCGACCGGATGGATACCGATGTCATCTCCGGGATGGAGGCCGGTATGCGCACGATCCTGGTCACTACCGGCATCTCCACCCGGCATTCGATCGAGCACTACCCGTACCGCCCCACCATGGTCCTGGATTCGGTGGCCGACCTGGTCGGACGAGTAAGAACACCCTTTGCCGAACCCACCGCGAACCAGAGCTGACCCCAGAACTACTCGGCCGGCCGGATACCCGCCCCGGCCGGGCCCCAGCCCAACCGAACCTGCCTCGCCGCAAATAAACACAGCTCAGCGCAACGCGTGGTCCAGATCGCCCAGAAGGTCCTCGATATCCTCGAGCCCCACCGAAACCCGCACGACTCCGTCCGAGAGGCCGATGCTCGCCCGCCCCTCCGGGCCCATCGCCCGGTGGGTGGTGGTGGCCGGATGGGTGATCAGCGATTTCGCATCGCCGAGATTGTTGGAGATATCGATGATCCGCAACCCGTTGAGCACCTCGAAGGCGCGTTTCTTGGCTGCGTCCGCGGCGGCTTTCAGTTCGAAGGTCACCACGGTGCCGCCGCCGTTCATCTGATCGGTGGCCAGCTTGTACTGCGGATGCGTTTCCAGGAACGGGTAGCGCACCCAGCTCACTGCCGGATGTTCGTCGAGGTATCGCGCGATCCGCAGCGCCGATTCGGTCGACTGCCGGACCCGCAGCGGCATGGTTTCCAGGCCTTTGAGCAGTGTCCACGCGTTGAACGGGCTCAGTGCGGGACCGGTGTGCCGCATAAGCGTTTTGACCGGGCCTTCGATGTACTCCTGCGACCCGAGGATCGCACCGCCCAGCACCCGCCCCTGGCCGTCGATGTGCTTGGTGCCCGAATACACGATCACATCGGCGCCGAGTTCGAACCCGTGTTGCAGCAGCGGGGTGGCGAAGACGTTGTCCAGCACCACCTTCGCGCCCGCCGCATGCGCGAGATCGCAGACTTTCCGCACGTCTACGAGGGTCTGCATCGGGTTGGCCGGGGTTTCGAAGAACACTGCGGCGGTGGGTTCGGCCAGGGCCGCCTCCCACTGGTCGAGATCCTCACCGTCGACGAAAACCGTTTCGACACCCCAGCGCGGCAGGATCTCGTTGCACACCACGAAACACGAGCCGAACAGGCTGCGCGCAGCCACCAGCCGGTCGCCTGCGCGCAGCAGGGCACCGAGCGCGACGAATACCGCCGCCATACCGCTGGCGGTGGCGAAACACGCTTCGGCGCCGTCGAGCAGCCGCATCCGTTCCTGGAAGGTGGCCACGGTCGGGTTGCCGTAGCGGGAGTACACGTAATGCGGGGAATCGCCGGTGAATGCGGCCTCGGCGGCCTCGGCGCTGGCGTAGACGAACCCCGAATTCAGGTACAGGGCCTCGGAGGTCTCCTCGAAACCCGACCGGTTCAAGCCGCCGCGTACGCCCAGCGTGGCCGGTCCGACACCGTCGGGTAGGACACGTTCGAACGCGCCGCCGCTGATCACGACTGCCGCCAGGGCAGGCCGAGGGCTCGCCAGCCGCTGCCGCCCCGATGCCCGAACTCGTCCAGCGGGCCTTCGAAGCCGTCGGAGATGTTGTAGGAGGGCGCGATACCGGCAGCCGTCGCGATATCGGCGGCATGCGCCGAACGCTGACCCGAGCGGCACAGGAACAGCACCGGGGCGTCGGTGGGGCGTTCGCCCAGGGCTGTACGCAACTGGTCCAGGAACCCGGTGTTGCGGGCGCCGGTGGAATCGACCCACTCCACCAGCAGCGTCGGTGTGGCGACAGAGCTGGTGTCGGGAACACCGACGAATTTCCATTCGGCTTCGGTGCGCACGTCCACCAGGACGGCGTCCGGGTTCTCGGCCAGCAGTTCCCAGGCCTGCTGTGGACCGATATCACCTGCGTAACTCAACGTGGTACCTCCTGCGAATCCGCACTTGCCGCATCCGTTCGATGCGTGCCAGGTCGTCACCCGGAGCACCCCACCGCGGAGGAGGGTTGCCGACCAGCGAGCCGGGGCTTGGCGCTGGTACTCATGACCTATTCAATGAGATTGCCCGGACCGCCCCGGCTGTGTCAAACCCCGGTTGCCGTCCGGTCCGGGCTCATTCGACCGGCTGGTTGCACACTTTCCAGTCCCCGTCGGTCCGGAACAACCACCAGGTCGAGGTCGCTTCCTGATCTTCGACCCGGCTGGTCACCTCGATGGTCGCCGTCTCGCCGTTGACCTCTACCGGCCCGAATTTCGTGATCTCGATATCTTTTCCGGTCTCACCGGGTTGTAGCCGTCCGGCCATCGGCGAGCGCGCCGGAACGAAACCGGGACACACCGCTTCGCGCGGTGGCTGCGGCCCGTAGCGGCTGCTCACATCGGCGAAGTCGCGGACCGCGCCCGCGATCCGGTCGGAATCTGTGACATTTTTCTCAACCGGCGCCAGCCAGCCGGTGAGCACGATGCCGCCCAGGATCACGGCCGCGATCGCCGCAGCCACGACGAACGGCGTGATCGCGCGCTGTGGTGGGGTGTCTTCCGGGTCGGTGGGCGCCGGTTCTTCTGCGGGTCCGGAATCGCTCATACCGATGATCATCCCTGGTCCCGCGATCGGTGGTGTGCCCACACCCCGATAGAATCGGGATCGACCGCGGGTGGACGACACAGCAGTCGCCGCGGGGACGTGGGAATACGTAGTGCCGGACGACCGGTACGGCGCGATCACGGCGCATACAAGCCACGCGTCAACTTAGCCTAAGCTAAGTGCAACGCCAGTGATTCTTTCGACCGATAAGGGTGCGCGAAACAGATGACCGAGCAGAAGGAAGCGAATCGCCCGCTTCGGATCGCGATCGTGGGGGCTGGTCCGGCGGGTATCTACGCCGCTGATGCGTTGATGAAGTCGGATGCCGAGGTCTCGATCGACCTGTTCGAGCGGATGCCCGCCCCGTTCGGGTTGATCCGCTACGGCGTCGCGCCGGACCATCCGCGGATCAAGGGCATCGTCACCGCGCTGCACAAGGTGCTGGACAAGGAACAGGTGCGCCTGCTCGGCAATATCGACTACGGCACCGATATCACGCTGTCGGATCTGCAGCGCTTCTACGATGCGGTGATCTTCTCCACCGGCGCCAATGCCGACCGCGCGTTGCCGATTCCGGGTATCGATCTGGACGGCTCCTACGGTGCGGCCGATTTCGTGTCCTGGTACGACGGGCACCCGGATGTGGCGCGCGAGTGGCCGTTGGACGCGGAGAAGGTCGCGGTGCTGGGCGTCGGCAATGTGGCGCTGGATGTGGCGCGGGTGCTGGCCAAAACCGGTGACGAACTGCTGCCGACCGAAATCCCGCCGAACGTCTACGCCGGGCTGAAGGAGAACAAGGCCGTCGAGGTGCACGTCTTCGGGCGCCGCGGTCCCGCGCAGGCCAAGTTCACCCCACTGGAGCTGCGGGAACTGGATCATTCGCCGACGATCGAGGTGATCGTCGATCCGGAGGACATCGACTACGACGAGGGCTCGGAAGCCGCGCGCCGGCACTCCAAGCAGGTCGATATGGTCGCCAACACCCTCGAGCAGTGGGCTATCCGGGACCAGGGCGACCGCCCGCACAAGCTTTTCCTGCATTTCTTCGAATCGCCTTCGGAGATCGTCGGCTCCGACGGCAAGGTCGTGGGGTTGCGTACCGAACGCACCCAGCTCGACGGCACCGGCAACGTGAAAGGCACCGGAAACTTCCGCGACTGGGATATCCAGGCGGTCTACCGGGCTGTCGGATACCTGTCGCAGAACATCTCGGAACTGCCGTTCGACGATCAGGCCGGGGTCATCCCGAACGAGGCCGGGCGCGTGCTGGTCGACGAGACCGCCGACGGTTCCGCGCGGTACATGCCGGGCACGTATGTGACCGGTTGGATCAAGCGCGGCCCGGTCGGGCTGATCGGCCACACCAAGGGCGACGCGAACGAGACGGTGGCCTGCCTGCTCGACGACAGCTCGCACTTCGGCGCCGCCGAGAGCCCGGAACTCGACGCGGTGACCGACTTCCTGGAGAGCCGCGGTATCCCGTTCACCACCTGGGCGGGCTGGTACCGCCTGGATGCGCACGAGCGTTCACTGGGCGAACCCGAGGGCCGGGAACGGGTGAAGGTCGTCGAACGCGAAGATATGCTGCGCGCCAGCGAACCCCATAAGGTGTAAACTCCGAGCCCGCTTCGGGCCAGGACTTCCCGGAGCGGGCACCACCACGACATATCAGGCATTCTGTATCCGTGTTCGATGCCCATGTGCACATCATCGATCCGCGATTTCCGCTGATCGAGAACGAGGGCTACCTACCGGAGCCGTACACCGTCGCCGACTACCGGCGCCGGATGTCGCGGTTCGAGCCCTCCGGCGGCGCGGTGGTCAGCGCCTCCTTCCAGGCGAACGACCAGAGCTATCTGCGGGCCGCGCTGGCCGAACTCGGGCCGGGCTGGGTCGGGGTGACTCGGCTCGACCTGGACGCCTCCGATTCGGAGATACTCGACCTGCACGAGGCCGGGGTGCGGGCGGTGCGGTTCAACCTCAAACGTGCCGCCACCGATATCGCCGGAATGACCCGTCAAGCCCTGCGTGCGCACGAACTCGTGGGCTGGCATGTGGAAATCTACGTGGACGGCCAGATGCTGGCCTCCTTGCAGCCGGTGATCCTGAAACTGCCGAAGGTGTCCGTCGACCACCTCGGGATGTCGGAGGAAGGGCTGTCCTACCTGCTCGACCTGGTCGACCGGGGCGCCCGGGTGAAGGCAACCGGATTCGGGCGGGTCGATATGGACGTCGCGACGGCGCTGCGCCGGATCCACGCGGTGAACCCCGAGGCGCTCATGTTCGGCAGCGATCTGCCCGGTACCCGTGCCGGGCGCCCCTTCCGGGAAGCCGATGTGGAGCTGATCGCCGATGTGGTGGGCACCGATATGCACGCGGTTCTCGAGGACAACGCCCGCGCGTTCTACGGTCTGCCGCCCATCGACCGCACCTTCGAAGATCCCACCCCCACGCTGCCGCTTTTCGCCCCGGCGGTCCGGGAAGCGGCGCGCCGTCCTTCCTCCGACGGCACCACCCGCCCGCTCCCGGTCGTCGGCCCACGGCCGCGACGGCGCCCGGGGCCTGGTCCTGGTCCGCGCTGACGATCCGCGCGCAAATATGAGAGTGCGGCATTGCGCTCGGCAGCCGTCGGCTCCGCGTTCAGGCGTGAGGTGACAGATCCGGGCCGGCGTGCCCGGCCGTGGGCGACGATCTCAGGCGGCGATCGCCCCGATCACCCAGATCCCGGTCGCGAGCAGGGCGCCCAGCAATTCCACCAGGATCGACAAACCCACACCCTTGATCGCATGCTTACTCGACGCCCACGCCTGCCGGTTGTCGGGCATTCGGGCCATTTCCGAGAGGTAAACCCCCACAACGAAACCCACGAACAGCCCGATCACCGGAATCACGAAGAAACCGACGATTCCGGCGAGCCCACCCAGCAGCAGGGTCCGGTTCGGAATCCCCGCCTCCTTCAGATTCCGGCCGGGCCACGTGTATTTCACCACCCCCGAGATCACCAGCAGCAGCGTGCTCAATCCCAGCACCACCCACGCCACAGTCCCGCCGGTGAGGAATGCCCACACCGCGACCGCCGCGAAGATCAGGATCACACCCGGCAGAATCGGCACCACGATACCGGCCAGGCCGACCAGAATCACCAGGCCGACGATGATTTCACCCCATACGCTCACATCACCAACGTAGCCCGAGTCCCCGTTGGGTGCCGGGCCTGCGGAAAGCGCGGTCGACGCCGGCGGGGCAGTCGATAGAATCACAGGTTCCGTCACGATCGGGCCCGGTGAACGGGTAACCGAGCAGAGGAGGTCGACAGCTAGTGCAGGTCACGACACTGCGCCGGTACCCGGTGAAATCCATGCTCGGCGAGGACGTACCGGAACTGGTGGTCGACGAGAGCGGTGCCGCTGGGGACCGGGCGATGGCGGTGATCGATACGGCCACCGGCCGTATCGCCACTGCCAAACAGCCACGGTTGTGGCGTCGGCTGCTGCAATGCTCGGCTACCGGAGAACCAGGCCGGGTACAGGTCACATTGCCGGATGGGCGCACCATCGCGGCCGGTTCGGACGACGCCGGGCGGCTGCTGAGTGAACTGCTGGAGCACGACGTTCGCCTTGCCGGCCAGCGCCCCGACGGTGCGGAAATGGAAAGAGCCGACCCCGAAGATGTGCTGGCCCGAGGAATCGATGCGGCCTCGAGCTACGTGACCGGACCCGTGGCCACCGCCACTCCGGGAGCATCGTTCGTCGATTACGCTCCGCTGCATTTGATAACCACCGCCACGCTCGACCGGCTCGACACCGAGGCCGTGCGATACCGGCCGAACCTGATAGTCGCGACGCCCCCGGAATTCCCGCCATACGGCGAAAATGACTGGGTCGGAAAGGAATTGTCCATCGGCAGGGTCCGGTTGTCGGCGATCACGGCCACCCCCCGGTGCGCGGTACCGACCCTGGAGCACGGGGACCTTCCCCGCTCATCCGAGGCAGTCCGCCGCCTGATGGCCGAGAACCGGGTCGATGTCGCCATCCCCGGGCGCGGCGCTCTACCCTGCGCCGGGGTGTATCTGACCGTGCTGCAGGACGGCACCATCAGTACCGGAGACCGGCTGGTGATCGGTTAGCCCATCATCGGGCCCATCCCTGAACCCGCTCAGCAGGCGGCGATTTCGCCGAGCCCACAGGCAGGTCCCCGCGTGGACGCCGAACAGTCGGTACGGATAGTGCTGGGCCGGCGCCGTGTGCCCGGCACTGCCGGGGCTCACCGGGGTGCAGTGAGTTTGTCGATATCGGCGAGGACGCGTTCGTGCCAGTCGATTTCGCCCTGGATGCGTATGCGGGCGTGTTCGACGATCAGGTCGTCGGCGATGTTCTGGTCCGGCCAGCGGCGGTCGAGCTGGTGTTCGATGCGGGAGCCGCGGGCGCGCAGAGCGGCGATCCGGTCTTCGAGGTAGCCGCGCAGTAGTTCGCGGTCGAGGTCGGTGCTGACGGCGAGGGCCAGGTCGACCGGGTCGGGTCGCAGGTCGACCTCAGTGAAGGCTTCGTCGCGGAGCGCGCGCAGTTCGCGATGCCCCTCGTCGGTGATCTCGTAGATGGTGCGTGCGGGCAGTGCGCCCTGCTGTTCGGTGCGCAGGGGGCGGATGAGCCCCTCATCGGCCATACGGTGCAGGGCGCCGTACAGCGAGCCGGGTTTGACCTGCGACCACAGGTCGGCGCGGTCGAGGCGGGCATCCCGCCGGAGCTGATGGCCGTGCATCGGCCCGCGCCGGGAGAGTGCGGCGAGGACGAACAACCGGGTTTCGTTCACCGTTTCAGTCTGACACGACTACTCGTATTTGAGTACTCTGTCGACATGACCGTCCGACCGATTCTGATCGCCGGGGACCCGCGCCTGATCACCCCGGCAGCCCCGGTAACCGTGTTCGACGACGAACTGGCCGCCTTCGTCGAGGACCTGTTCGAAACCCTCACCGCCGCCGACGGAGCCGGCCTGGCCGCGAACCAGGTCGGCGACCCGCGCGCGGTTTTCGTCTACGACCTTGTGGACGCGGACGGTCGGCAACGTGGTCATGTGGTGAACCCGGTCCTGGAGACGTCCGCGATTCCGGAATCCATGCCCGACCCGGACGATCTGGAAGGCTGCCTCTCGGTACCGGGTGAGTGGTTTCCGACGGGACGTGCACACGGCGCCCGGGTCAGGGGTGTCGATCTGCGCGGTGATCCGGTATCGGTCGAAGGTGCGGGCTATCTGGCGCGTTGTCTGCAGCACGAAACCGACCATTTGGCCGGACGGCTTTATCTGGACCGCCTGCTCGGCCGCAACCGCCGCGAGGCCCGCCGCATGATCAAACAGCGGCAGTGGACCGAACCCGGCCGTAGCTGGCTTCCCGGGGTGGATCCCGGTATGGACGACGCCTGAGCGGCCATTCCGAACGCGGGCCGATCGCTGGGATGCCGGTGCGATGCTCCATGCGGCCGGGTCCGCTGATCGCGTCCGCGGCGAAGGCGCCGCGGACGATGGTTTCCTCCCGGCGCGGGTCGTCGATATGGAGTCCGTTCATCGCTGATTTCTTGCGCGACCGTGCGGCCTGCACCCTTGCTGTCATTTTCTGTTCGCAATCGAATAGCCGGGGAGCATTACCGCACCGATATGTAGTATGTATGCTACATTTTGTCGAAGTTGGGCAATTTGGAGGTCTCATGACTTCGGGTGACGGCGTAGTACTCGATGTCGGCGCGCTGCGGATGCGCTACGACACCACCGAGGTGCTGCGTGATGTGACGTTCCAGGCGCGGCGCGGGGAGGTCCTGGTGATGCTCGGGCCCAACGGGGCGGGTAAGACCACCACGCTCGAGATTCTGGAGGGGTTCCGCACTCGTTCGGCGGGTGAGGTGCGCGTTCTGGGCGTCGACCCGGCACTCGGCGACGAAGCCTGGCGGGCGCGGGTCGGTGTGGTGTTGCAGTCCTGGCGCGACCATGCCAAATGGCGAGTGCGGGAACTACTCGCACATCTCGGCGCCTATTACCGGCCCTACTCGGATGGACGAACCCAGAAGCCTTGGGATACCGGTGAACTCATCGAAATGGTGGGTCTCACCGGACAGGCGGGTGCCAAGATCTCCGCCCTGTCCGGTGGGCAGCGGCGGCGGCTGGATGTGGCGATCGGGATCGTCGGTCGGCCGGAATTGCTGTTCATGGACGAACCCACCGCGGGTTTCGACCCCGCGGCCCGGCGCGATTTCCACGATCTCGTACACCGCCTCGCCGACCTCGAGGACACCACGGTGCTGCTCACCACCCACGACCTCGACGAAGCGGAGAAACTCGCCGACCGGATCCTGATCCTGGCCGGTGGGCGCATCATCGCCGACGGTTCGGCAGATGAGTTGTCCCGCAGTATCGCCGGCGAAGCCGAGGTGCGCTGGACCGTGGGCGGTCAGCGCTTCGTGCACACCACCACGGAATCCACGAAATACGTGCACGAACTGTTCAAACAGCACGGCGACCGGATCGGCGATCTGGAGGTCCGCCGTGCGTCGCTGGAAGACACCTATATAGCGCTGGTCCGCCGCCACGAATCCGGGGAGTCAGGTGCAGCGGTGCACACTCTCGCGGAGGTCACCCGATGAATCCCACCGCCACCGCCGTACGCGTCGGTTTCGCCCGCGCCTGGATCGAACTGCGCCAGATGTACCTCAGCGCACCCGAACTGATCGGGCAGTTCCTGACACCCGCCCTGTCCTTGTGTGCGCTCTACCTACTGCGCAACCGGGAGTATGCGGACAGCGGACTGTCGATCGCCGAACTCGCGCTACCCGGCCTGCTCGGCAGCATCATCGCCTTCAACGGCCTGTTCGCGATAACCAATGTGCTGGTGCTCGACCGTGAGGACGGCACACTCCTGCGAGCCAAGACCATCCCGGACGGCATGGTCGGATATTTCGTCGGCAAGATCACCACCGCGGCGGGATCGGTTCTCGTGCAGGTGCTCGTGGTGCTCACGGCCGGCATGCTGATCATCGGCGGATCGTCACTGGACGGTCCCGGGGCGTGGCTCACGTTCGGCTGGGTCGTCCTGCTCGGCCTGCTCGCCACCCTGCCGGCCGGTGCGGTCCTCGGGGGTGTCCTCGAGGGGCCACGCGCGACCTTCCTGCTGACCATGCCGCTGATGGGCCTTATCGCGATCTCCGGCATCTTCTACCCGATCACGGCGCTGCCCGGTTGGTTGCAGGCGGTGGCCCAGGTATTCCCGATGTACTGGGCGGGCCTCGGTATGCGGTCGGCGCTGCTGCCACCCGAAACGGTGACCATCGAAATCGGGCAGTCCTGGCGGCATCTCGAAACCGCCGCGGTACTGGGGGCATGGGCCGTCGTGGGCCTGCTTGTCGCGCCGGTAGTGTTGCGACGCATGGCGCGTCACGAATCCGGGTCGAGTATGGCCGCCCGGCGGGAGAAGGCGATACAGCGTGCCTTCTGAGGTCATCTTCAACCGGATCGCGATGCTGCGCGCCGAGCGCGGTATCTCGCGGCGGCAGCTGGCCGAGGCGCTGGGCGTCCACTATCAGACCGTCGGCTATCTGGAACGCGGCGAATACAGTCCCAGCCTGCATCTGGCCCTGCGGATCGCGGCGTATTTCGAGGTGGCTGTGGAGGTCGTGTTTTCCACTGAACCCTTTCCGCGGCTCGGTTCGGGATCCGAAACCGCCTGATCTGCCGGGCGACCCCATTGCGCCCGGCCGGTTGCGTGTTCTGCCGAATCAGTCCGATGTGGGACTCGCCTGCGTCTCGATGCTCGAGCGAAGTCCGAGAATTTCGGCCTTCTGAGCCTGGAGCCGGGCGATTCCGGCGTCCAATTGTGCTGTCCGCTCGTCGAGTTGTACCAAGGCGGCCTCGCGGTCGGAATCGGAGGCACCGGCCGGGTCGATACACGCGACCTGCAGTATCGCGGAGGCTTCGGACAGCGACAGGCCGGACGCGAGCAGGCAGCGTATGTGCTCCACGGTCTGGGCATCCTCGGGGCGGTAATTCCGGTACCCGTTGGTATCGCGTTCGGGCGAGAGGATCCCGGCACCCTCGTAGTGCCGCAGCATTCGCGGGCTCGCCCCGGTGGCAACGCTCAGATCGCGTATCCGCATCTACCTGCTCTCCTTGACATTGACGTTAGTGTCACACCTTAGTTTGCTCATATGACGAACGAAGACGGTCGACCGAAGGTGCTGGTCGTGGTCGCGCATCCAGACCACGACTCGGCTACCTGGGCCATCGCGCGGGCCCTCGAGCAGGGCATCAGGTCCGACGGAAGCGCCACCGCCACAACCCACGACCTGGTGGCATCCGGGTTCGATCCGGTCTACGGCAAGGCGGACCTGGCGCATCACCGAGGGCTTTCGGGACTGCCCGCCGATGTCGGGCGTGAGCAGAAACTACTCGAAACGGCCGAGGTGACCGTCGTTCTCTTTCCCGTCTACTGGTGGTCCATGCCCGCACTCGCCAAAGGCTGGTTCGACCGCGTATTCGGAGCCTACGACGATGTTTCGCACGGCAGCCCGAGCGCGGTGAAGGAACTACATCTCGTCGCACTGGCCGGTCTCGGCGAACCCACATTCGCCCGGCACGGCTACAAGACGGCCCTGACGACCCAGACGATGCACGGCATCGCCGATTACTCCCAGATCGGCGATTCGTCTATCGAATTCCTCTACGACACCGAATCCAAGGACCCGGGAGTCCACGAGCAACTGATCGCCCGGGGATACGAGATCGGGGCCGAGATGGCTCGATATGCGCACAGGGCATCCGACCGGGTAGCGGTCTGAGCGATCCGGCGTTCAGTACCAGCGGTCGATCGAACCGTCGGGAGACCGGCCCCACCGCACATCGGCAGCGGGCCGGGGCGTCAGCACAGGAAGTCCGCGAGGATACGGGCAACATCAGCGGGCACTGTGGAAGGCGCGAAATGCATCTGTCCCGGCAGGGTTTCGACGTGGGCGCCCGGCATCACCGCAGCGAGCCGTTCGATGGTTTCCGGCATCGGCTGCCAGGTGTCCGAGCCGCGCATGAGCAGCGTCGGCGTGGTCACCGAAGACCAGCGGTCCAGGTAGCTGGTGTCACCGACCATCGATTCCAGATCTCGGGTCCAGCCGTCGGAGTCGTCCGGGGTGTCCGAGGCAGCGCCCGGCGACTCCGACAGGTCCAGCATCGCGGCCGGAACCCGGGCGACCTTCTCGGCCAGTAACCGCTGGGCTCTGTTGTGCTCCCCGTTCGCCGTGAGCAGCTCGAACCGCGACAGGACGGGCGCGAGCTCCGTGCCTGCCGCGTACAGCGGGGGCTCCCACAGGGCCAGCGAGCGGACCGCCAGCCCGGATGCTGCCGCGTGCAGGGCCACGGTCGCACCGTAGGACATCCCCACCAGGTGGGCCGGCCGGCCGATCATTTCGATGATCACCCCCAGATCGCGCACCTCGTCCGCGAAATATTTCGGAGCATGCCCCGGCCCGCTCGGTGCATAGCCGCGCCGGGCCGGCAACCACAGATCGAACCGGTCCGGCAGTTGCTCGGCCACCGGCTGCCAGGAATGCAGGCCGCCGCCGGATCCGTGGACCATGATCACCGGTGCCCCGTCCCCGGCCCGGTGGTAGTGGATCATGGTCCCGTCGAACGATCGGAAGGTCGCGGTCGGCTGGTCGGTGAACAACGGCATGCGCATACTCTCGCAAAAGTTGTCCCCGCCGCTCCAGTACATTTGCGTCCGGATTATCGCGGACCCGTGTTCCGCAGGCATGTTCAGAAAAGGGTCGGCTCGCCGAACCCTGAGGTGCGTTCGATGGCGAGTAGGCGCTGTTTCGTCTCTACACCGCCCGGCGCGGAGAAACCGTGCAGGGCGTGATCGGCGGCCAGGACCCGGTGGCAGGGGATTATCAGGGGGATCGGATTGCGGCCGAGCGCTTGGCCGACAGCCTGGGCGGCACCGGGCGCGCCGATGCGGCCGGCGACCTCGCCGTAGCCGAGGGTGCGGCCCGGGTCGATGGCGCGGGTGACGGTGTAGACCGCGCGGTGGAATTCCGGCAGGCCGGCGAGGTCGAGCGGGATCCAGCGGAGATCGTCCAGATCGCCGTCGAGGTGGGCACGGATTCGGGTGAGCATCGCGGCACGGGGCCCGGTGGCGGGGGTGGCGACCCGGTGGGTGTCGTCCGGGAGCCGGGTGGTCAGGGGATCGTGGCCGGGCAGCCGGAACCGGACCACCGCGTCACCGCGCCAGGTGACGGCGCAGCGGCCGATTGCGGTATCGAAATCCGTCGCGTCGAATGGGGTGGTGCCGGGCATGTCCACAGTCTGCCCGCACCCACCGACAGCTGCGTAAACCGGATCGATCGCGGGCGACACCGTGACGTGGGGCGCCTGTTGTCATACTGTCAATATGTCCGCGGGCGGCCGCGGGCAGACACTGGATCGACGACGAACCGAGGTAAGGCGTGAGCACACCATCCACCGCCACCAAGCAGGGCCCGCTCGCGGGCATTCGCGTGATCGAACTGGCCGGGATCGGGCCGGGGCCGCATGCCGCATTGCTGCTCGCCGACCTCGGCGCCGATGTGGTGCGGATCCAGCGCGCCGGACAGCTCCCGGGCGGCGCCGATCGCCCGACGCTGCGCGGCCGCACCGTCGTGGAGGCCGACCTGAAGGACCCGGCGGATATCGAGAAGGTGCTCGGCCTGGTGGAGAAGGCCGATGTGCTGCTCGAAGGGTTCCGGCCAGGGGTCACCGAGCGGATGGGACTGGGGCCCGATACCGCCCTGGAACGCAACCCGCGCCTGGTCTACGGGCGGATGACAGGCTGGGGTCAGTTCGGCCCGCTGGCCGACCGCGCCGGTCACGACATCAACTACATCAGCCTCACGGGTGTCCTGCACGCCATCGGCCGTAAGGGCGAACGCCCGGTGCCGCCGCTGAACATGGTCGGCGATTTCGGCGGCGGTTCGATGTTTCTGGTGTTCGGTGTTCTCGCCGCCTTGGTGGAACGCCAGAACTCCGGGAAGGGACAGGTCATCGATGCCGCGATGATCGACGGCACCCTGGCACTGTCGCAGATGATCTGGGCCTTCCGCGGTATGGGCGCGTGGAGTTCGGAACGCGGCACCAACCTGCTCGACACCGGTATGTCGTTCTACGACACCTACGAAACCTCCGACGGAAAGTACATGGCGGTCGGCGCCATCGAACCGCAGTTCTACGCGCAGCTGCTGACCGGACTCGACATCGATCCCGAGGGCCTGCCGTTCCAGATGGACCCGGCCGGGCAGGACGAGCTGAAGAAACTCTTCACCGACAAGTTCCGCAGCAAAACCCGCGACGAATGGTCGGAGATCTTCGCTGGTACCGACTCGTGCGTCACCCCGGTCCTCACCTTCGAAGAAGCCACCGAGAACGAGCACATAGCCGCCCGCGGCTCGCTGCTCGAACTGGAGAACGTCACCCAGCACGCCCCGGCGCCGCGCTTTTCCCGCACCCCCAGCGCGGTCCCGACCCCGCCGCCCACCGAGTCCACGCCGATCGATTCTGTCTGGGCGGACTGAACCGCGGGTAGGCCGGTTCGGGTTTTCTGATCGAACCGGCCGTATCCTGTACTCCCATTGTGAGCGGTTTCTACGCTCACCCATCCCTGATATCCTATTTTCAGTACGTATATCAAGGGGAGGTCGTGGTATGTCCAGAACGGTGATCGATGTCGATGACGAGGCGCTCGCCGAAGCGGCGCGACATCTGGGTACGACAACAAAAAAAGACACAGTCAACGCTGCCCTCCGGGAGATCGGCGATCGTCGGCGCAGAGCTGCCGCCATTGCCCGCATGCGTGAGATGGTTGCTGATGGGGAAATCGACTTCGACGCACCTCAGCCGTCTTCCAGCGGTCGGGTGGCGTGACAGAGCTGTTCCTGGCCGATACCAGCGCGCTGGTTCGGTACTTCCGTCGTCAAAGCGATCCGAACTGGGACCATGTCGTTGCTGCCGGGCGGATAGGCATCTGTGAGCCCGTCCGGCAGGAGTATCTGCGTGCAGCGGGAGCCCGCAGCGCGTACTACGAGGCAGACAGTTTGTTGCAGGAGACATTCCCTTATTACGTAGTGCGGGACGATGTATGGGATGGCACTGCGGCGCTGCAGCATCGGCTCGCGGAGAAATCTTGGCATCAATCGGCGAGTCCGGTCGATCTGCTGGTCGCTGCGACAGCGGCTCATCATGAATTGACTGTTCTGCACGCAGATACCGATTTCGAAACCATCGCACGCCTGACCGGTCAACCAGTTCGGCGAATCGACTGACCCGAGAGCCCGCGCCGGGCGGCGGCGAACAGGCGTTCAGAACCAGGTGGTGGGGCGGATGTAGTTGGCCAGGTCCACCAGGGCGTAGCGGTGGCGGCGGCCGGGGGCTCGCCGGGCCAGGGTGCGCAGACCTTTCTCGGTGGCGTCGCGTAGGGCGTTCTCGGTGAACGCGATACCGATGAGCGGTGGGTTCGGGGCCGCCGGGGTGTGGCCGGTCTGCAACCAGGCGAGCGCGCTGCCCAGGACGATGACTTTCAGTTGCAGCGTCCGGCGTTCGTCGGGCGGGAGCGTCTCCACTCGTTGCGCGGCGCGCCGGATCGTGTGCCCCGGGAGATCGCCGACGGGGGCGCTGGTGAGCAGCAGCAGGACCGCGGTCATCCGGGCGGTGGTGAAATAGCGGGAGGACCCGGGCACTTCGTCCAGGGCGGTGACCGCCTCGGCATAGCGGCCGGTGGCCGACAGGAGGCGGGCCAGGCCGAACGCCGCGCTCACCAAGCCGTGATCGGTGCGCCATGCGGTGGCGTAGAAGTTCTCGGCATAGGCGCGCCAAGCCTTGGTCTCGTCCGGGTGCCAGTGCTGGAGCACGAGTTCGGCGGTCCCGGCAAGCGCCAGCTTGGGCGCCAGCTCGCCCGGCAGCACCCGCAGCACGGAATCGAAAGCGGAGTAGGCCTTCTCGTAATCGTTCTCGCGCAACCCGGCCAGCCCGGTGTACCAGTCGATCCGCCAATCGCGGCGGCCCGCGTGAGCGATCGCGTCCAGCAGTTCGCTCGCGTCGCCGGCCCGGTCCGAATCGATCAGGATTCGGGCTTCGGCCAGCCGTAACTCCAGTTCCAGATTCTCCGGGGCGGACGCCGGGTCGCGCGCCAGATCTTCCCGCGCCTCGTGCAGAGCGGCCAGCGCCTGATCGGGTTCTGCCTGCAGGATATCCACCAGCCTGCGGGCGGCCGGGTCCGACGGCGACGGCAGCGGGACCGGCAGTGCGGCGGCGATATCCGTGGCGGCGAGGGCGGTGTCGTGGTCGGCGCCGTCGGCGTACGCGTCCGTCAGGCCGATCAGCTGTTCGGTGCCGAAAGCGGTGCGCTGTTTCCCGAAAACCACCGACCGATGCGGATGTTCGACCCCGGTGTCGAGGGCGAGGATTTCGCGCAGCACCCCGGCCAGCTGGTCGGCCATCGCACCGGCCGAACCGAACCGGCGTTCCGGATCGGGGTCGGTGGCGCACAGCAGCAGGCGATGGAACGATTCGTACTCGGCCAGGACCGGTTCGTCATCGGGGGCGGGTAGGCCGTCACGATAGGCGCCGTGCTCGGTGGGGATGTTCAGGGTCAGCACGGACAGCGTCCGACCGACCGTATAGATATCGGAGGCGACGGTCGGTCCGGTGCGGGCTATTTCCGGGGCCTGGAAACCCCTGGTGCCGTAGAGGTTGCCGTACGCTTCGATCGGGGCCACCGCACCCAGGTCCAGCAGTTTGACCTGATCCTCGGTGACCATGATGTTGTCGGGTTTCAAATCGTTGTAGGTGAGCCCGGTGGCGTGCAGGTAGTCGAGGGCCGGCAGCACCTCGAGCACATAGGCGATCGCCTGCGCCACCGGAATCCGTTCGGGGCGGCGGTGGTCGTCGAGCATACTGCGCAGCGAGCGACCACCCACGTACTCCATGACGATGAACCCGATCGGCTCACCGACCGGGGTGCGATGTTCGACGAAATTGTGGATTTTCACGATGCCCGGATGGGCGACCTCGGCGAGGAATTCGCGCTCGGCCACTGCTACGGCCTGCGCTTCGATATCGTCGGCGTGCAGCAGACCTTTGAGCACCACCCAGCGGTCGCTGACATTGCGGTCGATCGCCAGATAGATCCAGCCCAGCCCGCCGTGCGCGAGGCAGCCTTGGACTTCGTACTGTCCGGCAACCATATCGCCGGTCCGCAGGGCCGGCCGGAAGTCGAAATAGGCGCCACAGTTCGCACAGGTCCCGCGGGTGGTGGCCGATCCGTTCGCGCCCGCCCGCCCCACCGGGTTCCCGCATCGCCAGCAGAACCGTTTGCCTTCCGCGACCACCGGATCGGTCAGGACCGCCGCGCCCGGGTCTGCCGGCTCGACGCGTGGAACCTCGACCAGCCCGGCCACCAGGGTGCGCACGGTGGGCCGGGAACGCACAGTCCGGGTACTGCGCCCGGTCCGCAGCTGGCCGCCGCTGCCCCGGCCCGACCCGAGACTGGTCGCGGCGCGTATTTCGCCGGATCCCACGGCAGCGGTACCCAGAACTGCTGCCGTGCCGGTGACGGCCGCCGTGCCGGGTGTCTGCGCGGTATCGCCGGAATCTGCTGTGCCGGTTGCTCCACCGGAATCGAGGGGCGCGCCTGCGCCGGGGGCCGAGCCGCGGCGCGGGCGGTTGGGTTCGACGGCGCGGGTTTCCGGCGGCTCCGGGGCGTTCCCGGAGCCGGGGCGGTTGCCGGACTCGTCCGTCGCCACCGTCGATCAGTCCAGATAGGTCGCCGGCGGGGGCGCCGGGGTGGGGCCCAGGGCCGAGAGCCACTGGCTGTAGAGCCGGCTCCAGGTTCCGTCGGCACGGATGCGGTCGAGGGTTCCGTTGACCAAGCGCACCAGATCCTGGTCGCCCTTCGGGATTCCGATACCGTACGGTTCCTGGCTGATACTCGGGCCCACCAGTTCGGTATGCGGGTCCTGTGCCGCGAGACCGGCCAGGATCGAATCGTCGGTGCTCACTGCGTCCACCTGCCGCTGTTGCAGCACCACCAGGCAGTCGGCCCAGGTGGGGACGGTGAGGATGGAGGCTTTGGGCTGGATCCGCCGGATATGTTCCAGCGAGGTGGTGCTGCGGATCGTGCAGACCCGTTTACCCGCCAGGTCTTTCAGGCTCTCGATCCCGGAATCCTGTACCGCGAGCACACGCTGATGCGCCTGCAGGTACACCGTGGAGAACGCCACCCGTTGTAACCGCGCGCAGGTGATGGTCATCGTCTTGACCACCATATCGACCCGGCGCTCGATGAGCGCGTCCTCCCGTTCTTCCGAACCGAGGCTGCGGTATTCGATCCGATCGGGGTCGCCGAACAGGTCACGGGCCACTTCGCGGGCGATATCGGCATCGAATCCGACGATCACACCGCTGTTGGGGTCACGGAAGCTGAACAGGTTGCTGCCGGTGTCCAGGCCGACCACGAGACGGCCCCGGGCACGTATCCGGTTCAGGGCGGGCCCGGTGGCTGCGGCGGTGGGGCGCAGGCTCGCGGTGGGGTCGCCGCAGTTCGGGTCGTTGGGTACCTGGACCGGGGCGTTGCTGGGTATCGCGGTCGCCTGGGCGGGCAGCGGCGGTTCGGCGTAGTCGCCGTGCGGTGTATCGCTGTGCGGGCCGGGGCCGGTGGCGCAGCCGGCAAGGAGCAGCGCGGTACAGACGATGGCACTGCGTAGCGGCCAGGACCGTACGCCGGAGCGGGGCAGAGCGCGGCCGGTTCGGCGCTGCCGCGGCCGCGCCGCCGGTCGGGGCGTGTGGGGCGCAGGTCTCATCGGTACTCCCGCAGTCTCGGCCAAATTCCGAAGGCGATATACGCCGCGGCGGCGATCCCGAGAATCACCGCACCAGGCGCCAGGTAGTCGAGTACCCGGGCGCTGTGGAAAATATTGCTGCGCAGGGCGTCCCGGGTCTCGGTGATGCCGGTGGCCAGGGCTTTGTCCAGGGCTTCGACGTGCAGCGTGGCGTTTTCGGCACCGGGCGCGGTGGCGATCGTAGCGGCACGGGCGAATTCCCCGCGATTCAGTGTCTCGTTCATCCGCTGATGCGCCGCCAGCCAGTGCAGTAGGGCGGCACGGGCCTCGGTGGTCGCGCGGTCGGTGTGCCCGGCGAGTAGCTCGTTGAGCCGGGTGATGTTCGCGTCGAAGGTGTGGTCGTAATCGCCGGTGGTATCGCGCCGCACCAGTTTCAGGGTTTCCGCGGAGCGGGCCTGCTGGGCCAGGATCCGGCTCTCGGTGAGCCGGGCAGCCGGTATCGTGCCGTCGGAGCGGCCCCCCGACATCGCCGACGCCGATACGGATCCCGCGATCACCGTCCACAGCAGCAAGATCAGCACCGCACCCGAGGCGAGTAGCAGGCCGGGGTTGAATGTCCGGTGCCAGCGCCGGGCCATCAGTCGCTGCGCCCAGACGAGCGCGGTCAGCGCCGCCAGCAGCACGATGATCGCGACCAGCGGCGGCCGCACGTGCCGGTCCTGCGCTTCGGCGACGGCGTCCGCGCGACGGACGTAGAGTTGCTCGGCCGTCGGCAGCAACTCGCTCTGCATCTGGTGTGACGCCTCGCTGAGATACGCGGCGCCGACGGGGTGGCCTTCGCGGTTGTTCGCCCGCGCGGTCTCCACCAGACCCGAATAGACCGGCAACCCGGAACCGATACCGATCCGCTGTCGATCGTCGTCGCTGCCCTCACCGGACAGGGTCACCAGTTCGGCGCCCGCCTCGCCCAGCGCTTGGCTGTAGCGGTCGCGCACCTGCTGTGGCTCGAGACCGGCGGAGATGAAGGCGGTGGCCGCGGCGGCGTCGGCAACCGAGAGCGAGGTGTAGAGCCGGTGTGCGGCATTGGCGTCGGGTTCGGTTCCGGCGAGCAGGATGTCGAGATCGCGCTGGCGGTCGTGCACGCTGGCCCCGGTGATCGCCCCGGATCCCAGGCACAGCACCACCAGTAGCAGTCCGACCCCGATGAGCCGCCCCGGCGAGGATTGCGCGAACCGGCGCAGCCGGGTGGGATCCAGCCATTTCCAGGCCGTTTCGACCCGGGGCCGCACAAGACCGGTCCACCCGGTCGTGGGCGTAGGTTCCGGCCGGTCCGGTTCGGGCTGGGCCGGTTCGGGTTCGGAGACCACCCGATCCACCGCCGACCGCGTCATGTCCACCCTCCAACTCTGGGCGCCGTGTGCGCTGTATCGCTCTGCGGTATGTGGGCGATCCCGCTCACACCGCTGTCCTGAGCGTATTCGGTATTGTGCCCGCTCGCGCTTCGACGGCCACAACGACCATCCCCGCAGCCGGGTACGGCAGGATGGAAGGGGACGGTCGACGAGGACGGTGCGAGATGCGCGGTGATGGAGACGGGTGGGCTGTAAGCCCCGGTGGGGTACGGCACTGGGGGAAATTCGGTGCGGCCGGGCTGCTGCTGCGCGCCCCGATCGCGGCAGGTGGCGTGGCGGTGTTGCTCCAGCACCGGGCGCCCTGGAGTCACCAGGGCGGTACCTGGGCGCTACCCGGCGGGGCCCGGGACAGCGACGAGACCGCGGTGCACGCCGCGGTGCGTGAGGCCGATGAGGAAGCCGGGATCAAGGCCACCGATATCCAGGTGCGCGCCGAACGGGTCACGGCCGTCGCGCCCAGTGGCTGGACCTACATCACCGTGATCGCCGACGCGGATAAGCCGTTGCCCGTCGAACCCAATATGGAAAGCGTCGAACTGGCCTGGGTACCGGAGCACGAGGTGGACCAGCGGCCGTTGCATGCGGCCTTCGCCGCGGCGTGGCCGGATCTGCGGGTGACCCTGGCGCGAATGGATACCGATGAATGCCCGCGGGCCGATATCGCCGAACTGGCCGCGACCCTGCCCCGCACGATCGATCTGGGTGCGGAGTTCGTCTGGTTGCATGCCGACCCCGAAGGTCCGGGAGAGCGTGCCGTCCTGGTGAATCCACCCTATCCGGCCGAGGAATCCGATGCCGGTGAGTCGGCAGCGGTTTCGGCGGCCGGTGACTCCGCCGCGGAACCGGGTGTGGCCGCCGCGGAGGCCAGGGTGCTGGGAATTCCGCGGAGCCGGGTGTTCGGGCCGGAGGCCTGATGATTGCCGCGGGTGAGCACCGGACGGGCGGTCCCGCCGGCTCGGACGGGCCGGCGGATACTTCCGGCCGGGCCCGGCCTTTTGTGTTGCTTTCGGTGGCGGTGAGTGTCGACGGATATATCGACGACACCACCGACGAGCGGCTGCTGCTGTCGAACGAGGCCGATTTCGACCGGGTGGACGAGCTGCGGGCCTGGTCGGACGCGATTCTGGTGGGGGCCGAAACCGTGCGCCGCGACAATCCGCGGCTGATGGTGAAGGACGAGGGTCGCCGGCGGGCCCGTGCCGCCGCCGGGAAACCCGAGCATCCCCGGAAGGTCACGGTGACCGCGGCCGGAGATCTGGATCCGGCTGCCCGCTTCTGGCATCACGGTACGGCCGGGCACCCACCGCTGGTCTACACCACCGAATCCGGTGCCCGGCGGCTGGCCGGAACACTGACCGCGCCCGCGGAGGAACGACCGGCCGCGCCCGCGGAGATCGTCGCGCTGGGCGCCGAGCTGGGATTCGGGGCCTTGCTCGACGACCTCGCTGCCCGCGGCGTCACCCGGTTGATGGTCGAGGGCGGTGGCCGGATCCACACCGCGTTCCTAGCCGGCGGTCTGGCCGACGAACTGCATCTCGCCATCGGCCCCACCCTGGTCGGCGACCCGCAGGCACCGCGCTTCCTGTACCCCGCCGCGTTCCCGGGTGGGTCCGCCCACCGCATGTCGCTGCTCGGGGTAGCGCAGCTCGGGGATGTGGCAGTGTTGCGTTATCGACCCCAGGAGGCCCGATGCCCGAACCCGACCACCACCGATGGATGAACCGGGCGATCGAGCTGGCGCGGCGCAGCCCACCGGTTCCGGGCGCATTCTCGGTGGGCGCGGTGATCGTCGCCGACGGACAGGAGCTGGCCACCGGCTTCTCCCGCGAAGGCGATCCCAAGAACCATGCCGAGGAGGCCGCGCTGGCCGAACTCGACCCGGCGGATCCACGGCTACGCCGCGCCACCCTGTACAGCACTCTGGAACCGTGTTCGGAGCGGGCCACCAAGACCAGGCTGCCGTGTACCGACCGGGTCCTCGCGGCCGGTATCCCGGTCGTGGTGATCGCCTGGCGTGAACCGGCGACGTTCGTCGCGAACTGTGTGGGTGTGGAGAAACTACGGCAGCACGGGGTGCAGGTGCTGGAACTCCCGGAGTTGGCCGAGGCCGCGATGTCGATGAACCGGCATCTCGAGCTGTGAACTACACCTGGTAGCGCGCATCACATAGTGGGCGGGAAATAGCTCGCCGGGTGCCCGGGTTGAATAGCTGTGTCGGCGTTCGGACAGCCCCGGGCCGCACCCCATCCGTCGCTACGAGCGACCACTCGCCGAGAGGCGCTTGTTGGACGCCGATCTCGAACGACGCCGCCGGGACCACCACCCGGCGGCGTTTTCGTGCCCCCTTTGGCTCATCGCAGGCAGGCGGGCCCGAACAGCGCTTTCAATTCGCCCATCAGGGCGGGTGAGGTGGTGATCCGGAACCGGGGGTCCAGCGCCAGCAGCCGGGGACCCCGGGCGCCGGTCAGGTTGATCCGGAGTTCGGTGGTGCCGGGGTGACGTTGCAGCGTTTCCCGTAGGGCCCGCACCGACCGCGGCGTACAGGCGGTGGCGGCCAAGGTGAGGGTCACCGGCCGGTCCGACCCGTCTGCGGTCAGTTCCGGGTCACGTACCTGATCGCCGAGCAGCGATTGCCGGCCCTCCCGGATGCTGACCTGTGCGCCGATGGCCACGACGGCATCCTCGACAAGGAGCGTGGCGGCACCGGCATAGGCGGCCGGAAAGAACAGGATCTCGGTTCCGGCTTCGAGGTCCTCGAGGCGCACGATCGCCCAGGCTTCCCCTTTTTTCGTGACGCGGCGGTCGATTGCGGCGATGATGCCGGCCACCGTGACCTTCCGCCCGTGCGGAACCCGGCCTTCGGTCAGCGCACTGATCGGGGTGTCGCCGACTGTGGCGAGCGCGGTCGCGATCTCGTCCAGGGGATGGCCGGAAACATAGAGCCCGAGCATTTCGCGTTCGTAGCCGAGCCGTTCCCGGGTCTCCCATTCCTGATCGGGCACCGGGATATCGAAAACCCCGGTGTCGTGGTCCGGGTCGGTGCCGTCACCGGTGAACAGGTCGAATTGCCCGCGTGCGGCAGCTTTCTTGGTGTGCATCACGGCGTCGACGGCATCGCCGTGGACGGTCCACAAGCCCTTGCGGGGATGTCCCAGGGAATCGAACGCGCCAGCCTTGACCAGTGATTCGACCACCTTCTTCGTGCAGCCGGTGGTGTCGACCCTGGTGAGGTAGTCGGAGAAGCTGGTGAACTCGCCCCGTTGCCGCGCGCGGGTTATTGCTTGCACTACCGGTTCACCGACATTGCGCACAGCACCCAGGCCGAAGCGGATATCGGCGCCGACACTGGTGAAGGTGGCAGCGGACTGGTTCACGTCCGGCGGGAGTACCCGGATACCGCGTTTGCGGCAGTCGGCGAGGTAGGTCGCGGATTTGTCCTTGTCATCGCCGACCGAGGTGAGCAGCGCGGCCATGAATTCTGCTGGATGGTTCGCCTTCAGGTAGGCGGTCCAGTACATCACCAGGCTGTACCCGGCGGCATGGGATTTGTTGTAGGCGTACCCGGCGAACGGCAGCACGGCCTCCCACAGCGCGGTTACCGCGTCGTCGCTGTACCCGTTGCCGCGCATACCGTTACGGAAGTTCTCGAACTCCATGGCCAGTACCTCGGGCTTCTTCTTGCCCATGGCGCGACGCAGCAGATCGGCCTGCCCCAGTGAGTATCCGGCGACCTGCTGCGCGATCTGCATGATCTGTTCCTGGTAGACGATCAGCGCATAGGTTTCGGCGAGGACCTCGCGCAGCGGCTCGTCGAGTTCGCGGTGGATCGGTGTCACCGCTTCCCGGCCGTTCTTGCGGTCGGCGTAGGCCCAGTGCGCGCCCACGCCCATCGGGCCGGGCCGGTACAGCGCGTTGGAGGCCACCAGATCGTTGAATTCCGTCGGCGCCATCCGCAGCAGCAGTTCCCGCATCCCGGCCGAATCCATCTGGAATACACCGAGGTTGTCGCCGCGGGCGAGCATCGCGTAGGTGGCCTCGTCGTCGAGTTGCAGGGTGTCGAGATCGATCTCGACACCCTGGTCGGCGCGGATATTGTCGAGACAGTCGCCGATCACCGTGAGCGTCCGCAAACCCAGGAAATCCATTTTGAGCAGGCCGATGGCTTCGCACGACGGATAGTCCCATCCGGTGATGACGGCCCCGTCCTGCGGACGTTTCCACAGCGGCACCACATCGAGCAATGGTTCGCTGGACAGGATCACCGCGCAGGCGTGGACACCCGCGCCGCGGACCATCCCTTCCAGGCCCACTGCGGTGTCGTAGATCCGGCGGATATCGGGATCGGCGTCGATGAGCGCCCGGACCTCCGCCGCCTCGCCGTAACGTTCGTGACCCGGATCGGTGATACCCGCGACGGAGATATCCTTCGCCGCCACCGCCGGCGGTAGCGCCTTGGTGATCCGGTCGGCCACAGCGAACCCGGGCTGCCCGAACTGCACCCGCGCCGCGTCCTTGATCGCGGCCTTGGTCTTGATGGTGCCGAAGGTGATCACCTGCGCGACCTTGTCCGCGCCCCACCGCTCGGTGGCGTACCGGATCATCTCGCCGCGGCGCCGGTCGTCGAAGTCGATATCGATATCCGGCGCGGACGGCCGCTCCGGGTTGAGGAAACGTTCGAACAGCAGCCCGTGCTCGATCGGGTCGATATTGGTGATGGCCAGCGCGTAGGCCACCAGCGACCCGGCCGCCGAGCCGCGCCCCGGCCCCACCCGGATCCCGGCGCGTCGCGCATACGCGATGAGGTCGCCCACCACCAGGAAGTAGGCGGGAAAGCCTTTGTCGCGGACGATGTCCAGTTCGAAATCCGCGCGATGACGGTAGCCCTCCGGCACTCCGCCGGGGAAGCGCCAGCGCAAGCCGGCCGCCACCTCCTGCCGCAACCAGCTGTCTTCGGTATGCCCCTCGGGTACCGGGAACACCGGCATCCGGTCGCGGAATTCCCACACCTCGTCGTAGGGCTCGATACGTTCGGCGACCGCGAGGGTGGCGTCGCATGCGCCGGGTACCTCGTCGTCCCACAGCGCCCGCATCTCGGCCGGGGATTTCAGGTAGTAGCCGTCGCCACCGAACCGGAACCGTGCCGGATCGGACAGTGTCTTCCCGGTCTGGACACACAGCATGGCCTCGTGGGCGGCCGATTGCTGCCGCAGCACATAGTGACAGTCGTTGGTGGCCAACGGGGTCAAGCCGGCCTTTTCCCCGACCGCCAGCAGATCCGCGCGGACCCGGCGTTCGATCGTGAGCCCGTGATCCATCACCTCGAGCAGGAAATTCTCCGGGCCGAAGATATCGCGCCACCGGCCGGCCGCCTCGTAGGCTGCATCGAATTGACCCAGCCGCAAACGGGTCTGGACCTCCCCGGACGGGCAGCCGGTGGTGGCGATCAGCCCCTCGGCGTATTCCGCGATCAGCTCGGCATCCATCCGCGGCCATTTCCCCAGCTGCCCTTCGAACGACGCCCGCGACGACAGCCGGAACAGGTTGCGCAGGCCGACGGCATTGCGGGCGAAGATCGTCATGTGCAGGTAGGCGCCGGAGCCGGAAACATCGTCGGATTTCTGTGACGGGTCGCCCCACCGCACGCGTTCGCCGGAAAACCGCGACCCCGGAGCGATATACGCCTCGATCCCGATAATCGGTTTCACGGCCGACTGCCGGGATCGCCGGAAGAACTCCGCCGCCCCGTACATGTTCCCGTGATCGGTCATCCCGGCAGCCGGCATACCGAGCCGCTCGGCCTCGGCGAACAGTGGATCGACCTTGGCCATCCCGTCGAGCATCGAGTACTCGGTGTGGTTGTGCAGATGCACGAAAGAAGCGTTCGTCATCGGTGAACCCCCGTGCCGTCGAGCCGTGTCCGGGCGATCCGGTTGTTCACCCGGATCGGCCGATAAGGTTGATTCGGCTACATATGACCAGGTGAAATGCTGTAGGTCGAACAATCGACACGAGGGTCCGAACAACTAATGGGTGTACTACGAGGTGAGGTCGGCGACCTCGACCTGGCGACGGTGCGGGCGTTTGTGGCCGTCGCCGACGAAGGTCAGTTCAGCGCGGCGGCGGCGCTGCTCGGTATCAGTCAGCAGGCGGTGTCCAAACGTGTCGCGCGACTGGAGAAGCAGTTCGGCCTCGAGTTGTTCGACCGGGTGCCCACCGGCGCCGTGCCCACCGCGGCCGCAGCCCGGTTCCTGCCGCACGCGCGTTCACTGCTGGCGGTCGCCGATGAGGCTGTGGCCACGGTGCTACGGCGACCGCGGCCGTTACGGGTCGCGGTCCTGGGGGAGCGTGCGACCGAGATGCGGGCCATGCAGTACTATCTCGGTTGCCATCCCGACCGCGATACCGAGATCGTGCTGACCAACCCGTTCGTCACCGCCCGCGACGCACTGGTGGCGGGACGGGTCGACGCGGCCTTCGCCCGCGCACACGGCGGACCCCGCGCCTTGCCGCCGCGGATCGCGGCTACCCCGTTTCTTCTGGACCCGCTGCATCTGCTGGTCGGCAAGGATCATCCGCTCGCCGGGCACGCGGCGGTTCCGCTCGCCGAGCTCGCCGGGGCCACGGTCTGGGTGCCAGGGACATCGGTGGAGTCGGAATGGGCCGACTATTACCGCGAACTGAGCGGGTACAGCGGGGTCGTGATCGACAGCCGGCGGCGGGCGGAACTGTTCCCGGATATTCCCGCCGAACGCGGGCCGGCGCCGGTCGAGATACTGATCGAGCACATAGCCGGTTCGGATTCCCTGGCCACCTTCAGCGCCGAGGGTTTCGAATCCCCGTGGCATCCGAATATCCGCCGGGTCCCTGTGGTCGACCCGATGCCTGCGTACCCGCATGCGCTGTTGTGGGACACCGGCGCCCCGCATTCGGGTATCGCGGACCTGGTCGCCTATTTCCGCGACAACTACAACCGCGATATCGCGCACGACTGCTGGATACCGGACAGCGACAGAGCGCTGTTCTTGTCGTGAACCTATTGCTGCCGAATGTGTTCGTGATGCCCTGACAGCAGCCCAGGTGGGAGGTGTTGCACGGCGTTGTAGCCCGTTCGCATGCCGGGCGGGGGGCCGGCCGCGTGCTGGTACACAGGTCTCAGTAGTGTTGCGGCACTTGCCGGCCGGGTGCCGGCCCCGAATATCGCCAATGCCGGGAATGTCCGATAATCGGAGCAGTCTGTGGTGGTGCACCGCCGACGGGTACACGGCGGCTGGGCGAGTGTTCGGGAGGTGCTGATGAGGTTCGAACGCCGGCCGGTCGATCCCACCGGCTTCGAGCCTGGGTGGATGCTCGGATGACAACGCGTGCGGAACTGGAAATCGACCTGGACCCGCCCGCTGGGGCGCGACCCATGGCCATAGTCGTCATCGAGGCCGTCGAAGAGGGGATTCAGGCACAGGTCTACACGCTGGCGACGGGTAATTCGGACTACGACGTGGATCTGGTGGGGTGGTTGACCAACCAAGGTCTGCTGGGTGCGGAAGGTCTCGACGCCGACGTGGGGGAGTCCGTCATGATCGATCAGCATCGCGACACCCGCGAAAAGATCGAGGGTAAGACCGGGGAGCTGCAGAGCCAGCACGATGCGGTGAATGCCTCGGCCTTCGACGCATTCAGTATCACGAACGGAACCTTCCAGCAGATCAAGTCGAAGGTCGAAACGCTGCAAGAAACCTTGTCGCAGCAGCCGGGGCCGGCAGAGGGCGAGGTGTACATGCCGATAGCCGCGGAATACGCGGCGGTCGGCGCTGCCCTGAATACCCTCGACGAGGTTATCGACCTCGTCGATACCGCACAGCGGGGTATGGAAAGCCATGCGGAGGATATCGAGCGCAGCAATCCGGGCAACAGTGGCAACCCCAGCCAAATCTGGGGTGCGACTTCGCCGAAGAGCGATATGACCTTCACCGTGACAGGCGACGCCACCCCTGACAGCATCGTCGACATCGCCCGCGACGAACTGGAGCGTGGTGTGGCCGAGCGTGGTGGTAGCTCGAACAACGCGTACTACACCGATACCGGGGAAAGGACTCCCTTCGATATCGGCGACGCCTGGTGTGCCTCGTTCACCAGTTATGTGTGGGAAAAGGCCGGTTACGAGGTCGATTGGACGAACAAGAACTATGTGCCCGCGATCTGGAACGATGCCAAGGCCAACCTCGAGACCGCCGATGCCGGCTATGCGGAGAAGGGGGATCTGATCATCTTCGATTGGCAGGGCGACGGTACCCCGGACCACATCGGCATCGTGGATAAGGTCGAAGGCTCCACCATCTACACGATAGAGGGGAACTCCAGCAACCAGCTGAAGCGTAATGAGTATCAGATGGGCAACAATGACCTGGTCGGTGTCGTCAAACCACCTGCACGCAAGGTTCCCACTCCGGCACCCGAGCCTGTTGCGCAGTAGCGGGAACCCACGTTATCTTTCCTCGGCCTCGGTATGCAGGAGCGGGGCTACCGCTTCCTCTGAAGGGACGCGGAACCCTCTGATTTTTCCGGACCCGGCCGATGGTGAAGCGCGCCGCAGCTCCGGGGCGGGCCCGGAGCTGCGGCGGGCGAATTGCGCCGGCTCGGGGGCTAGCTCGAGCTGATGCGGTAGATACGCAGATCTTCCGGAACTCCGCTCAGCGGGGCGGCGAAAAAACTGCGCCGGTAGGGCCGGGCGGTATGCCCCAGGTCGGCCAGCGTCTCGGGTTCCAGCGCGGCGAGAGTGGATTCGGAGATCATCATCCGGCCATTGCCGGCCGCTTCCATCACGCGGGCCGCGATGGTTACGTCCACGCCCAGCCAGTCGCCGCCGATCTCGCGCGGCGAACCGGTGTGCAGCCCAATTCGCATCCGCGGCCGATAAGTGCCCACGGTGGTGTCGGCGAGGTTGCGCCGGGCCGCGATCGCGGCTTCGACCGCCCGGTCGGCGGACGGGAACACCGCCATCACACCGTCGCCCATCCGTTTCACGACCTGCCCACCGCGTTCGGCGATGGGCGGTTCGATGGCACGGGCGACCTTGCGTAGCAAGTCCAGGGTGGCTTCGTCGCCGGCGGTCAGCGACCACGACGAGAACGAAACCAGGTCGGTGAACATCACGGTCATTTCCTGGGTGCCCTTGCCGCGGCCGAGGCGTTCGAGCGCGGCCTGCCAGACCTGCAGGGCGCCGAAACCGATCTCGCGGGCTGCGCTGGGGCTGTCGCCGACCAGCCGGTCCGCGGCGCGGGCTACGGCGCGGGCGCCGCCGGGGCCGCTGACCGAGAGCGGATCGCCGAAGGCGGGATCACCGGGGAGCTGTTTGCGGGCTTTGCGCAGGATGTCGATCACATCCGGACGGTTGTTCGTGGCGTACATGAATGCGGAGAGCGGCCCGATCCGAGGGCGGGCGGGCTCGTCTGCGTTGTCCGGTGCGTTGCTGTCCGGGTTGCCGGCCTCGGTGCCCTGCGCTGTAGTGCCGCCCGCGTACTCGGTCGGCATGTTTCCCCCGGTCGTTTCACCGTGCCGCCGGCGCCGCGTTCGTCGTGACCGCTCGGTCGCCGTATCACCGTTGTTCCGGACGGGGTTCGGGTCGGCTATCGGGCCCTCGTCGCCGACGCGAGCCGCGGCATCGCTGTCGACCTCCGGCTCCGGCGTGGCGCTGCCGGAGGGTTTCTCGTTCACGTCCCGAGGGTATCTCAGGGGGTCGGCCGTGGTGGCAGTGCTGAGAATGGTCACCTGTCACCTCTCTATCGGAGGAGTGCGGCACGCCGTTGGGTCCGCCGATGGAAAATGTGTGGTGCCTGACCTGTTCGGTCCCGAGTTCGATAGTAGCCAGGACCGTGGGTCGGGAGGTGAACTCCCGGTAACCGATAGTGGGCGCCCGCCGGACGCGGATCGATGATCAGGTCGGACGTCCGGGGTGTGATAACCACCACCGGTCCGGTGCGCGGGCGCACCGGACCGGTGGTAGAGCACCCCGGCGACCGGGCAGTGGCCGCCGAGGCGCGGGTGCGCGAATTCTCCCGACGAGGTCGCGCACCGTACCCGAGCGGCGAGGGAAGCAGCTCGGGTGGTTCGGGTCAGGCGTCGCGCCGGTTCACCACCATCCACGCGATGCCGTTGACTACCGCGACGAAAATAGCGAAATAGGCGAGGCTGCCGTTCACGTCCCAATGCCAGTTCGCCGAGCTCAGAGACTCATCCACCGTCGCGAAACGGCTTGCGTTCTGGAACGGCAGGAAGGCGCTGATCTCACGCCCCACTTTACCCAGTGCCCCGACCAGAGGTTCGATGATCAGCTGCCAGAGCACGATGAGGGAGATGGCCGCGGCGGACTGCCGGACCAGTACACCGACCGCAATGGCCAGAATCATATTCAGAAACGCCAGAATCGGCACCGCAAACAACGCCCGCCAGTTACCCTCCAAGACGAGCGTGGCCCCGGCATCACCGGCCACTGCTTTGGCAACGGCGTAGGCCGCAAAGGCCAATATTGTGGTCAGAACGGCCGCGTAGGTGCCGACCAGCAGCCCCTTCGCCATGATGACGCGGATCCGGTTGGGTATGGCCTGAAATGTGGTCCGGATGATGCCGAACCGGTATTCGCTGGTCACCGTCAGGGTCGCCATGATGGACAAAACCAGGATGCCGAAGCCGGTGACACCGAGAAAGGCGGTATCGACCGTGATGACGGGGGTTCCGGCGGCCTGCGGGTCGTCGGCGGCGATACGCGCGATCAGGCCGAACAGGGCAGCGAACCCGACAGCCAGCGCCACCACGATCACCGAACACCACCACGGCGAACGAGTGGAGGTGAGTTTGATACGTTCCGCGGCGATCACACCCATTATTTCGTACCTCCCGTGAACAGCGGCTCCGAATCCGCCGGCTTGTCCATCACCACAGTGGCGTCCGCCGGTGACCCGATCTCGCCGTGGTATTGGACGTCCCCGCCGGTCATCCGCATGAACGCCTCCTCCAGAGAGCCGCGCTGCGGGGCGAGTTCGAAGAGGGTGATCTGATGTTCGGCGGCCAGCGTCCCGACGGCATCGCTGGCGACGCCGTTCACGATGAGCGCCGCGCCGTCGGCATTACCGTCGTTCTCCTTCACCGTCATCCCGTGCGAGGTGAGCAGGCTGCGCAGCTCGTCCAGCTGCGGGCTGCGCACCCGCACCGAAGCCTCCGACGCCCGCTCGATGAAATCGGACGTCGTGGAATCGGAGATGAGCCGGCCGCGTCCGATCACCACCAGGTGATCGGCGGTCTGCGACATCTCCGACAGCAGATGGCTCGACACCAGAACTGTGCGCCCCTCGGCCGCCAGCCGCTGCATGAACCGGCGGATCCACAGGATCCCCTCCGGGTCCAGGCCGTTGACCGGCTCGTCGAACAGCAGCACCTTCGGGTCGCCGAGCAGCGCCCCCGCCAGACCCAGCCGCTGCGACATCCCGAGCGAGAATCCGCCCGCGGATTTCCCGGCGACCTCCGAGAGGCCGACCAGCCGCAGTACCTCTTCGACCCGCGATTTCGGCAGATCGTTGGAGGCGGCCATCCATTCCAGATGGGCGCGTGCGGAGCGGTTGGGATGGACCCATTTCGCGTCGAGCAACGCGCCGACCTGACGTAATGGGTGTTTCAGCTCGGCATACGGCTTGCCGTCGATCAACGCGGTACCCGATGTGGGCCGGTCCAGGCCCAGAATCATCCGCATAGTGGTGGATTTACCGGCGCCGTTCGGTCCGAGGAAACCGGTGACCTGCCCCGGTCGCACCGTGAAGGTCAGGTCCTGGACCGCGACGGTCTGCCCGTAATGCTTGGTCAAGCCCCGGACTTCGATCATGCGGACCAGCATGCCCTATCCGAAATGGATACGCGTCAACCGATGGTCGCCAGTCGTGGTCATCCTCGAGGATGATCTCCGACTGTCTCGATGGGTACAAGTCCGTACGGGTAGGTCCGCAGTCATGGATTCCGGAACAACACCACAGTGAGCCCGGTCAAGCCGACCACGAGTATGACCAGGACGAGATCGGCGATCACCGTTCGGCCACCGGCCACCGGTACCCCTTCGGGTACAGGCGCAGTGGTGTGGCGAGCGCGGCGTGCTCGGTGATCGCATACCGCACTGCGTCGGCGTGTTCGAGCGCCGGGACTGTGACGGCTGCCGCGGCGTGCTCCGCGACCGCGCCGGTCACGATCAATGCCGAGAGCAACGGTCCGGTATCGAGGTAGAGCGTGTGCACCACCCGGAATCCGTGCTGCTCGGCTACCTCGTGCACATCGGCCCCAAGTCCTTGTAGGTCCCGGCGGATCATCGCGACCGCTCGCTGCGTCCGGGGCATCACCGATTCACCGCCTCGACGTACTCGGCGGCCAGGGAGTAGCGCGGGCAGCGGTGTCCGGCGTGGATCGCCATGACGTGGTGGGCATGGGACCGGCCACGTAACGGGTCCGTCCACCGGCACGCCGCCGGATAGATCTCCAGCCGCCGCAATCCCGCGGCTACGCGGCGCAATGTCCGCGAATCAGTAAGCCATTCCCCGACCACTCCACACCCCTTGTGTCCCCGACCTGCTGCAACTGTGTAAGGCACCCGCCGCCCGGGGCAGTCGGGGGTCAACCCGGTGGCGAGGCATGCCACAGAGATTCGCGTCAGACAAGGGGACAGAGGGACAACGAGGGGACAGTTCCGTCGGATCGATCTACCCTCGGGGCATGGGCGAGAACGTGGGCCAGCGGCTCGCATCCGAACGTAAACTGGCCGGCCTCAACCAGCGAGCATTGGCCGCGCGGGCGTCATACAGCTTGTCCATGGTCAAAGCTGTCGAACAAGGACGAGAGCCGGCTTCGGCTGGTTTCATCTCCGCTGTAGCACGGGTACTGCGCATTACTCCGGAACAGTTGACCGGCGCCCCTTACGACGACGGCCGCCCGCTGTCGGACGCCGTGAACGAACTCTCGGTACTGCTCACTGAAGGCCGCTATGCCCGCGCCACCGAACCGGGAAAGCTAGTGCAGCTCGAGGCCGACGTGCTCGCCGCGCAGCAGCTGTACCGGCGTGACCGCACCCGCCAGACCATCGAGGTACTGCCGGGCATCATCCGACGGCTACACGGCGCTACCCGGGAAATGTCGGGCGATGAGAAGGCGCACGCCTACACCCTGTTGACCGCCGCTTACGTGCTCGCCGAGTGGTCAGCGCGCCGGACCGGTCACCTGTTGCTCACTCTGCCCGCCTTGGACCTGGCCGACGCGTACGCTCCGATGTCCGATGACAGGAACTGGGGTGCGTTCTCCATCCTGGCCCGCGCTCGCGTCCTCACTCACTACGGGGAATCCGAGGTGGCCGGTCAGCTCATCGAGACAGCGATATCGTCGGCCGACGAATCTCGTCGCGGGTTGATCCTCGGCGGGTACTCACACCTCGCCGGCGCCGTGAACGAGGCCAGGAAGCTGAACTATTCCGGGGCCTCCGACCACATCGGGGCAGCGCGGGAGATGGCCCGTCGAACCGGCGAGACAGACGACTACCTCGTGTCATTCGGGCCGCTGAATGCCGAGATCCACGCCCACGAGGTCGAGTTGGAAGCCGGGGACCCGAGCCGGGCTGCGGTCGACGGCGCGAAGCTCGCCTATCCGGCGAGCGCGTCACCGACTCGGATCGCGCATCACTGGCAGGACAACGCGCGGGCGTGGTTGATGGCGGGGAAGTCGGATAAGGCGCTCGCCGCATTGAACAAAGCTCGGCTTGCTGCACCGCAGCAAACCCGGCTGCACCCGTCGGTGCGGGAGACCGTTCACGGGATTGCCGCGGCACAGCGGCGGCAGAGTGAAGGGCTTGTCGGGTTCGCATCATGGCTGGGGACGTCACTGTGATGCCGTCGAATGGGAGTACAGCGCCGATCTCGGAATCGATTCCCTGACCGCCTTCGCGACCTGGGCGACTATCAAGGCTTCACCGGCCAAAAGTCACTCCGGCTGCAGCCCGGGTGACGACGCCTGTGCCCAGAACCGTTTCGGTATACGACCCGCTTCGCGTGCCCGGTGCCCGGCCCGTACCGCATCCGCCATGGCGGCGGCCATCAACGCCGGTTTCCGGGCCCGGGTCACGGCGGTCGCGAGCAGCACGGCCGAACAGCCGAGTTCCATGGCGAGCGCGGCGTCGCTGGCGGTGCCGATTCCGGCGTCCAGGACCACCGGCACCTGCGCGCGGCTCACGATCATCTCGATATTGTGCGGATTCCCGATGCCCAGCCCGGTCCCGATCGGCGCGCCCAGCGGCATCACCGCCGCGCAGCCCGCATCCTCGAGCCGCCGCGCCAGAGCCGGGTCGTCGTTGGTGTAGGGCAGGACGGTGAACCCGGCGTCGACCAGCTGTTCGGCCGCGTCGAGGAGTTCGATGGGGTCGGGCAGCAGGGTGCGTTCGTCGGCGATCACCTCGAGTTTGACCCAGTTCGTTTCGAGCGCCTCGGCCGCCAGCCGGGCGGTGAGCACGGCTTCGGCGGCGGTGCGGCAGCCCGCCGTGTTCGGCAAGGGGGCGATATCGAGTCGTTTCAGCAGATCGAGTACGCCGGTACCGCCGGCGGCGTCGACCCGGCGCATGGCGACCGTGGTCAGTTCGGTGCCGGAGGCGAGCAGTGCCTCCTCCAGCACCGTCAGGTTCTCCGCCCCGCCGGTGCCCATGATCAGCCGGGAGCCGAAGGTCCGGTCGGCGATCCGCAACGGTTCGTCAGCCACCCTGGACCGCCGTCAGCACATCGATCTGCCAGCCGCGCCCGACCGGTTCATCCCAGCGTGATTTCGGGAACACCGCGCCGTCCACCGCGAGCGCCACGCCCTGGCACGGCAGTTCCAGCCGCTCCAGCAGTTCGCGGACGGTGAGCGAATCGGCGAATTCGTGATCGGTCCCGTTCACCGTGACACCGATCGGGACCGGCGACCCGGCCGCGGGTGACCCCGATGCTGATGACACTGTCATCGATTACCTCCTGAGGGTGTGGACGCACCGAAACGGTGCGGATCGGCCGCCGCGACTTCGGTCAGCGGCTGTCCGCCGAGTTCGGCGAGAACAGCATCGGCCGTGAGCGCACTGGTCAGCATGCCATTGCGGCCGTGCCCGGTGGCGGCGATCACGCGGTCGGACAGCCGGCCGATCAATGGGAGATTATCCGGAGTGCCCGGCCGGGACCCGGCGCTCGCCTCGGTCAGTTCGTATTCACCTATCCCGGGGAGCACGGTTTCGGCGTCGGCGATGAGATCGCGTACTCCGGCGACGGTGACATCGGTGTCGAAACCCGCCTCGTACTGGGTCGCGCCGACCACGACGCCGTCGTCACGCGGCACGAAATACACGGGCCGCCCGTGGACCCGGGCCCGCACCACGCGAGTGGGTGGCGGCTGCGACCCCGGGCGCTGCCGCAGACGCAGGATCTCGCCCTTCACCGGCCGCACCGGCAGCCCCGGCCAGAGCGCCGCCGATGCGGCGCCGGCGGCGAGCACGATCCGGCTGTGGTCGAGTTCGGCGAGGTCGCGTACCCGGTCCGGGCGAACGGTGACCCCGGCGTCGGTGGCGGCCTTGCGCAACGCCGTGATCAACCGCCGATTGTCGATGGCGGGTTCGGTGGTGGCGAGCAGCCCGGCTCGCACGGTGCGGGCCAGCGCGGGTTCCAGTGCCCGCACCCCGGCGCGATCCAGGAGCTGTAGATCGTGTCCGTGCCCGTTCACCCAATCGGCGATGGTGCGCAGGTCGGCGGCGTCGGCGCCGTCCTGGGCGATGGTCAGTGTTTCCCCGGCCACGAAGACGTCCACCCCCGTGATCGCTGCCAGCCGTGCCGCGAAATCCGGCCAGTGGGCCAATGCTGCCGCCCCGAACGCGAGCACATCGTCCTCGCCCGGCCAGCCTTCGGACAGGGGAGCGAGCATCCCACCGGCAACCCATGAGGCACCGCTACCGACTGCGGGGTCGAAGAGGGTGACCGACCAGCCCGCTTCCGCGGCCCGCCAGGCCGCGCCGAGCCCGATCACACCGCCACCGACCACGGCGACGGTCGCGGATGTTCGCACTACGTTCCACCTCCTGCAACGTTTCCACGTTAGCGCGGTTACGGTGGCAGTTGTGCAACCGTCCTCCGCTCGCCGACAGCTCCCGCCGCGTGATCGTCTCGCGACTGCCCGGCTGTACCTGTGCACCGATGCCCGCCGGGAGAAGGGGGATCTGGCCGCGTTCGCGGATGCGGCGCTGGCCGGTGGTGTCGATATCATCCAGCTTCGCGACAAGGGATCGCCCGGGGAGCAGCAGTTCGGTCCGCTGGAGGCCATGGGCGAACTCGCGGCGCTCGCCGAGTTACGGGCCGCGACCCGCCGCCACGGCGCATTGCTGGCGGTGAACGACCGGGCGGATATCGCCCTGGCCGCCGCGGCCGATGTACTGCACCTGGGTCAGCAGGACCTGCCGCCCTGGTACGCCCGCCGGATCCTGGGCCCGGATGTGGTGATCGGCCGCTCCACCCACGATCGTGAACAGGCTCACCTGGCGGCCGCCGACGAACATCTCGACTACTTCTGCACGGGTCCGGTGTGGGCGACGCCCACGAAACCGGGTCGTGAACCGGCGGGTCTGGAACTGGTGCGGGAAACCGCCGCCGCGGCGCCGGCTCGACCGTGGTTCGCCATCGGCGGTATCGACGGCTCGACGCTGCCGGAGGTCAGGGCCGCGGGTGCGGAGCGTGTGGTGGTGGTGCGGGCGATCACCGCGGCCGACGATCCGGAGGCGGCGGCCCGGGAGCTGAAGTCCGCGCTGCCGGCAGACTGACCGGCCTGTGCGCGGGTGCCGCGTCAGGGCGCGGGCCGACTGTGAGCGCTATCCGTTCATCGTCGCGTAGTCGTGTGTTCCTGCTGTGCCGGGTACGCCGGTCCCGTCCGGCGCAGATGGACAGGACCGGCGTATCGCAGGGGCGGGGAACCACCGGTCGCCGCCTGCGGCGGAGTGGTTCCGGGACACCTTTCGAGGACTGCCCCATCGGTCCGGGCCGGAAACCTCACGGCCGGTGATCGCATCGGAATCCGGACCCGAGCAGCCGTGCCGGGGTGCGGTGGTCGGTGCCTGCCCCGGTGGGAGTGGACGGGTGCGCAGTCACAGCAACCAGAGCACCGCGCCCGCTACCGCGAGCAACGCGCCCACTCCGAGGCTGATCGCGAGTGGGCGGGTGGTCTTCCAGGTGGTGTAGGCGCCGCCGATCAGGAATCCGGCGAGGGTGAACAACAGCACTACGGCGACATCGGTGGACACGGAAACCCATTGTGCCTGGTCGCCCTGGGGGGACGTGGGTTCCGGTAGTAATCGCCGAAAAACCAACGGATATGGCGTAGCTGCTGGTCAGCGTCGGAGTTCGGCTCCCGGGCCGAGTAGCGCGGTGAGATCGCGCATCGCCTGCGGGGATGGTTTGAAGTAGCGGCGCAGGTTCTCGGCCTTGCGGTGGCGGGACTTGGCCATGAGTTCGAGCAGGCCGGCCCCGGCTTCTCCGAGGTGGGTCAGTCCGGAGTGGCGCAGTTCGTGCAGGTCCCAGCCGGTTCCGGGGCCGTCGATGGCGGTGGCGGTTTCGAGCGCCCCGCCGAGGTCGGGAGTGCCGGTGCGGTCCATCCTTGTTCGGCGCACCAGCTCAGCCATTTGCCGACCGCCGCGCGTTCCAGGTGTTGACCGCCGCGCTGCCCCACAACGATTCCAGCGCCGCGCCGATATCGGCGTCGGTGACCGAGTCCAGAGCACGGCTGGCGCCGATCAGCCCGTCGGGGCTCGGCCGTCGATCGCGTCGACGGGCTTGACGATGGCGATGCCGTAGGCACGGCGGGTGTTCGCCGACCCGATCGTGTCGAGGAACGCCTCGGCGGCGGTGCGCAGGGTGCGCGCCGGTGGTGCGGTGCGTAGCCGTGTCACCTTCGCGGCCATCGGTTCCCCGTTTCCGGCTTACCCCGGGATAACAGCCCGTTATCCCGGGTAGTGCCTCGGTGAGGAACCGCAGCCTACTGACCAGGGACTGTATCCATATCCGCCCGATTTTCGGCGGTTACTACCGGGAACCCGCTTTGGCGCGGCTCTCAGGCCGTGGCGAGCCAGGTACGTGCGGCGGTGACCAGCGCCGTCACTCCGAGCGGGAGGGTCGGTTCGATCGCCGGGGCGTAGTGCGGCGAATGATTGGACGGCACTCGCAGCAGGGCGGGATCGTTCAGGTCGCCGGTGGTGAAGAGGGACGGATCGCTACCGCCGAGCAGCCAGTAGGCCAGCGGCGCCTCTGCGCTCGTCGCCAGAATGCCCACATCCTCGCTTCCGGCGCCCGCGCCCGGATCGAGTACGTGGTCCTCGCCGAGCTGGGCGGCGAACGCATCGAGTGTTCTGCGCAGGGCCGCGGGATCGTTGGATACCACCGGGAACCGTTCTGTCTCGGTGATCTCGGGTTCCTGCGGCGCGCCCGCGGTCGCGGCCATACCCCGGACGATACGGGTGACACCGTCCAGGATCGTCCGCCGGACCTGTTCGTCGTAGCTGCGGATATTGAGCTGGAGTTCGGCCTCACCCGGGATGACATTGGCCGCGTCGCCGGTATGCAGCGACCCGATGGTGAGCACCGCTGTGGCGGTACTCGGGATCTCCCGGGAGATGACGGTCTGTAGCCGCAGCACGGTTTCCGCGGCCATCACGATCGGGTCGATCGACGATTGCGGCATCGACCCGTGGGCACCGCGTCCGATCAGACGTACCCGCAGCGAATCGGAGGCGGCGTAGGCGGGACCGGGATGCGCCGCGACGGTTCCGGCCGGCAGCGGGGACACATGCTGGCCCAGGACGATATCCGGGCGTGGGAAACGGTCGAAGAGGCCATCTTCCACCATGGCCTGCGCGCCCGCGCCGAGTTCTTCGGCCGGCTGGAACACCACGACCAGCGTTCCGCGCCAGCTGCCGGCATCGGCGGCCAGCGCGTCGACGGCGCCGAGCAGGCAGGTGATATGGAGATCGTGACCGCAGGCGTGGGCCACCGGGACGACCTTGCCGTCCGATGTCGCCGTTGCCGTGCTCGCGTAATCGAGGCCGGTTTCCTCGGCCACCGGCAGCGCGTCCATATCAGCGCGCAGGAGAACGGACGGCCCGGGCCCGTTGGCAAGGACGCCCACCACTCCCGTCCGGCCGACCCCGGTCGTCACCCGCAGGCCCCGCCTGTTCAGCCGATCGGCGATGATGCCCGCAGTCCGGTGTTCGTGGAAGCCGAGTTCCGGATGCCGGTGCAGATCCTGATACAAGCGGGTCAGCGTGGGATCGACCGGGACGTTCTCATATGCACGCATAACTTCTCCCTCTGCGTTCTCATGGGGCCGGGAAGTTGGGGAGTGCGATGCCGGTCGCGGGGACCGGCGGGGTGGGCGGAGACCGCTGGTTCCGCCCGTTGTCCAGGTATTCGGTCTGTTGCTGCCGTGCCGGTGGCGCCGGATTCGTCGCCACCGTGTGCTGTCCATCCTGGCACGCCTGCCCGGCCTGCGCGGTGGCCTGCCGCCGATCGGAACCCCCGCCGGTCCGCCCGCTGCAGAGTCCGGGGTAACGGGCACCGACAGGGCTTCGGCGATGGCGACGGGAATCGGCGGTGAGCACCACAGCACCGCCGATCCGGAACAAGGTCTGCACCAGACCCGACGCCAGGCCCTGTTCTTGGTCGGCGATGCGCCCGGTGGTCCTGTAGGGGTCCCGGTATTAACCGCCGAAAATCGGGCGGATATGGATACAGTCCCTGGTCAGGAGGCTGCGGTTCCTCACCGAGGCACTACCCGGGATAACAGGCCATTATCCGGGGCGACACGGGATCGGTGAAGCTATGCCGCGGCCGGGTGCAGCAGCGCGGCGAGGCCGGGTGGCGTGGGCATGGTTTGGCGCAGCCCGACGTTGGCGCGGCCGGTGTTGCCTTCGGGCGCGAGCCCGGCCAGTGTTCCTGGGGCGGCGACGATGACGCGCACGATCTGGCCGAGAGCCTCGCGGCAACCACCGCCACGGCACCCGGCGCTCCACCCCGGCCCTGGTCACAAACACTGCCTCGAACTCATCATCGGCACAGCTCAACTGCGCGATCTCCCAGCACCGCGACATAATCCCCGCCACATACAGCGAACATCCGCCACATACAGCGAACCTCCGCCACATACACCGGGAATCCGCCACTTCCGACGGGAACCGACAGCCCGGGTGGACGTGGCCGGGCACGGACCCTGCGAATTTAACAAGCACGCGTGCTTGATTTTTTTTCGGACGCCTGTGATGCTGAACTCGTACACGAACAGCCCCGGGCGCGCTATCCCGCCCGTAGCGGTAGGAGGCACAACCGCTGATGAGTGCTCTGGCCGCCGATCCGGACGTGATCCGGATCGGCAACTGTTCCGGGTTCTACGGTGACCGGCTGACCGCCATGCGCGAAATGCTCGAAGGTGGGCATCTCGACGTGCTCACCGGTGACTACCTCGCCGAACTGACCATGCTGATCCTGGGTCGCGACCGAATGAAGGATTCCGGGCTGGGATACGCCAAAACCTTCCTCCGCCAGCTCGAGGACTGTCTCGGCCTGGCGCTGGAACGCAAGGTGCAGATCGTCACGAACGCCGGGGGCCTGAATCCGGCCGGGCTGGCGGAGAAGGTGAGCGAACTGGCGGCCCGGCTCGGCCTCGACGTGCGCGTCGGTTTCGTCGAGGGCGACGACCTTCTCGACCGCGCCACCGAACTCGGCCTGGGGTCCCCATTGACCGCCAACGCCTACCTCGGCGCCTACGGCATCGCCGACTGCCTCACCGCCGGGGCGGATGTGGTGGTCACCGGCCGGGTCACCGACGCCTCGGTGGTCGTGGGCCCGGCAATCGCCCATTTCGGCTGGCAGCGAACCGATTACGACCAGCTCGCCGGCGCGGTTGTCGCCGGTCATGTGATCGAATGCGGCACCCAGGCCACCGGTGGCAACTTCGCGTTCTTCACCGAACTGCCCGATCTGGGCCGGCCCGGTTTCCCCCTCGCCGAAATCCGGGCCGACGGCAGCACTGTGATCACCAAACACGCGAGCAGCGGCGGTGCGGTCACGGTCGATACGGTCGCCGCGCAGCTCATGTACGAAATCCAGGGTGCGCGCTACGCCGGGCCCGATGTCACGACCCGGCTCGACACCGTCGAGTTGACGGGCGACGGACCGGATCGGGTGCTGATCAGCGGAGCGCAGGGCGAGCCGCCACCACCGCAACTCAAGGTCTCGCTGAATACGCTGGGTGGTTTCCGCAACGAGATGGAATTCATCCTCACCGGGCTCGATATCGAGGCGAAAGCCGAACTGGCACAGCGGCAACTGGAATCCTGGCTGCCGCAGCGTCCCGCCGAACTCGACTGGACGCTGGCCCGGCTCGACAGCCCCGATGCCGAAACCGAGGAACAGGCGAGCGCCCTGCTGCGCTGCGTGGTCCGCGACCCCGACCCGAACAAGGTGGGTCGCGCTTTCTCCAGCGTCGCCGTGGAACTCGCGCTGGCCAGCTATCCGGGCTGTAGTTTCACCACCCCACCCGGTAACGGTTCGCCCTACGGTGTGTACCGCCCGGGGTTCGTCGATGCCGCCGAGGTTCCGCATACCGCGGTGCGCCCCACCGGCTGCCGGGTCCTGGTGGGTGCCCCCTCGGAAACCCGGGTACTCGCCGATGTGCCCGAACCCGAACTACCCGAACCTCTTCCGGTCGCACCGACGAAGCGTGTCCCGCTCGGCAGGGTCGCGATGGCCCGCAGTGGCGACAAGGGCGGTGACGCCAATATCGGCGTATGGGTCCGCACCGACGAGCAGTGGCGCTGGCTGGTGCACACCCTCACCGTCGACCGCCTGCGTGAACTGTTACCGGAAACCGCCGGGTCGGCGGTCACCCGGCACGTCCTGCCGAATCTACGGGCACTGAATTTCCTGATCACCGGCCTGCTCGGCGAAGGCGTGGCCTATCAGGCCCGTTTCGATCCGCAGGCGAAGGGCCTCGGCGAATGGCTGCGGTCCCGCCATATCGATATACCGTTGGAGCTGCTGCCGTGAGCACTGCCTGGAACACGCCCGAACGCCGCGAATTGCGCGCCACCGTCCGTGCTTTCGCCGAACGCGAGATCCTGCCGAATCTGGACGTCTGGGAGCGTGACGGCGAAATCCCGCGGGACTTGCACAAGAAGGCCGGCGCCCTGGGGCTGCTGGGTATCCAGTTCCCCGAATCCGTGGGCGGTTCCGGTGGAGACGGAATCGACGCGGCGATCGTCTGCGAAGAACTGCACTATGCCGGAGTTTCCGGCGGGCTGTTCGCCTCCCTGTTCACCTGCGGGATCGCTGTACCGCATCTGGTCGCTACGGGTGATGCCGAGCAGATCGAACGCTGGGTGAAACCGACCCTGGCCGGCGACAAGATCGGTTCGCTGGCCATCACCGAACCCGGCGGCGGCTCCGACGTCGGCCACCTGACCACCACCGCCCGGCGCGACGGCGACCACTACATCGTCAACGGCGCCAAAACCTACATCACCTCCGGCTGCCGCGCCGATTTCGTGGTCACCGCGGTGCGTACCGGCGGCCCGGGATCGTCCGGTGTGTCGCTACTGGTGGTCGAGAAGGGCACGCCCGGGTTCACCGTCGGCCGCAAACTCGACAAGATGGGCTGGCGGGCCTCCGATACCGCAGAGCTGTCGTACGAGGATGTCCGGGTGCCGGTATCGAACCTGGTCGGCCCGGAGAATTCGGGATTCCTGCTGATCGCCTCGGCGTTCGTGAGCGAACGTGCGGGTCTGGCGGTGCAGGCGTATTCGAGCGCGCAGCGATGCCTGGACCTCACTCTGGAGTGGGTGCGCAACCGGGAAACCTTCGGCCGGCCGTTGATCAGCCGTCAGGCCGTCCAGAACACCGTCACCGAGATGGCGCGCCGGGTCGATATCGCCCGCGTCTACACCCGGGAGGTGCTCAGCCGTGCCGCCGCCGGCGACAACGATCTCATCGCCGAGGTGTGCTTCGCCAAGAACACTGCCGTCGAATCGGGGGAATGGGTCGCCAACCAGGCCGTGCAGTTGTTCGGCGGCCTGGGCTATATGCGCGAATCCGAGGTGGAGCGCCAGTACCGCGATATGCGAATTCTCGGGATCGGCGGCGGTACCACCGAAATCCTGACCGGCCTGGCTGCGAAACGATTGGGGTATCAGGCATGACGACACTGCGCAGCACTCTCGACACCACCAGCGCGGAGTACACGGCGGCGGCCGAGGCTATGACGGCCAAGCTCGCCGAGGTCTCCGCAGAGTTCGAGAAAGTTGTCGCCGGGGGCGGCCCGGAGAAGCTGGCCCGGCACCGCACACGCGGCAAGCTGACCGCCCGGGAACGAATCGAACTGCTCATCGACGAGGATTCGCCGTTTCTCGAATTGTGCCCACTCGCCGCATGGGGCAGTGAATTCCAGGTCGGGGCGAGTACGGTCGCCGGAATCGGCGTCGTGGAGGGCGTCGAATGCATGATCGTCGCTCCCGACCCCACCGTGCGCGGCGGTACCTCCAATCCGTGGACGCTACGGAAAACGCTGCGCGTCAACGACATCATCCGCGAGAATCGCTTGCCGGTGATCTCGCTGGTGGAATCGGGCGGCGCCGACCTGCCTACGCAGAAAGAGGTATTCGTCCCGGGCGGCCGAATGTTCCGCGACCTCACCCAGGCTTCGGCAGCCGGCATACCGACCATCGCACTGGTATTCGGCAACTCGACCGCGGGCGGCGCCTACATTCCCGGTATGTCCGACCATGTGGTGATGATCAAGGAACGCTCCAAGGTGTTCCTGGGCGGGCCGCCGCTGGTGAAAATGGCCACCGGCGAGGAATCCGACGACGAATCGCTGGGTGGCGCCGATATGCACGCCCGCGTTTCCGGCCTCGCCGATTACTACGCACTGGACGAGCAGGACGCCATCCGGATCGGCCGGCGCATCGTCAAAAGGCTGAATTGGCAGAAAAAGGGCCCCGCGCCCCGGAGCTCGGTACCGGAACCACTTTTCGACCCCGAGGATCTGCTGGGTATCGTCCCGCCCGACCTCAAGATCCCGTTCGACCCGCGCGAGGTGATCGCCCGGATCGTCGACGGCTCCGACTTCGACGAATTCAAACCACTGTACGGTTCGAGCCTGGTCACCGGGTGGGCCGAATTGCACGGTTACCCGGTCGGCATTCTCGCCAATGCCCGCGGTGTGCTCTTTTCCGAGGAATCGCAGAAGGCCACCCAGTTCATCCAGCTGGCCAACAAGACGAACACCCCGCTGCTGTTCCTGCACAACACCACCGGCTACATGGTCGGTAAGGAATACGAGCAGAAGGGCATCATCAAACACGGTGCCCAGATGATCAACGCGGTCTCCAATTCGAAGGTCCCGCATATCTCGGTACTCATGGGCTCCTCCTACGGTGCCGGGCACTACGGTATGTGCGGCCGTGCCTACGACCCCCGTTTCGTGTTCGCCTGGCCCAGCGCGAAATCCGCGGTGATGGGCGGGGCGCAACTGGCCGGCGTGATCTCCATCGTCGGCCGCGCATCCGCCGAGGCCCGCGGGCAGGCCTTCGACGAAGAAGCCGATGCCGGGATGCGTGCCATGGTGGAGGCGCAGATCGAGGCCGAATCGCTGGCCATGTTCATGTCCGGGCGGCTCTACGACGACGGTGTCATCGACCCGCGCGATACCCGCACAGTGCTCGGTATGGCCCTGTCGGCCATCCACACTGCACCTGTCCAGGGCGCCGAAGGCTTCGGCGTCTTCCGAATGTGAGGCCGGTCGTGACAGATTCACAGCTCATCACCAGTGTTCTGGTGGCCAACCGCGGTGAGATCGCCCGCCGGGTCTTCGCGACCTGCCGCCGGATGGGGCTCGGCACCGTCGCCGTGTACTCCGACGCCGACGCGGAAGCCCCGCATGTGGCCGAGGCGGATGCGGCGGTCCGCCTGCCCGGGAACACCCCTGCCGAGACCTACTTGCGCGCAGACCTGATCATCGCCGCCGCGCAGGCGGCGGGCGCCGACGCCGTCCATCCCGGCTACGGTTTCCTCTCCGAGAACGCGGAATTCGCGCGCGCGGTGCAAACGGCCGGACTGGTGTGGATCGGGCCGTCCGTCACCGCCATCGAAGAGATGGGTTCCAAGGTGGCGGCCAAGAAGATGATGGACGCCGCCGGGGTGCCGGTGCTGGCCGAACTCGACCCCGACGAGGTCACCGCGGACCAACTGCCGGTCCTGATCAAGGCCTCGGCCGGTGGTGGCGGGCGCGGGATGCGCGTGGTGCGCACCCTCGCCGAACTGCCCGAGCAGCTCGCCGGGGCGCGCCGGGAAGCCGAATCCGCCTTCGGCGACCCGACGGTGTTCTGCGAGCGTTACCTCGAAACCGGCCGCCATATCGAGGTCCAGGTGCTGGCCGATACGCACGGCACGATCTGGGCGGTCGGCGAGCGCGAATGCTCGATCCAGCGCCGGCACCAGAAGGTTGTCGAGGAGGCGCCCTCGCCGCTGGTCGAGCGCATTGACGCCGCACGTACCGGTGCAGCGCAGACGGGCGATACCGCCCCCGACGGTCCCCCGGCCAGGGCGCGATTGCACGCGTCCGAGGACGGGTCGCCGGATGCGGCGCAGGGCAGCTCAGCGGAGTTCGCGTCGGCGTGGGAATCCGAGCCGGTCGACCACCGCGACACCTCCCTGACCGCGGGAGACCGACACCGGGCGCCCTCGGACCCGGCGCCCGAGGGCGGTATGCGAGGCCGGCTGTACGCGGCGGCTCGGCAAGCAACCGCCGCGATCGGCTACACGGGCGCCGGTACCGTCGAATTCCTGGCCGACGAATCCGGCGAGTTCTTCTTCCTGGAGATGAATACCCGGCTGCAGGTCGAGCACCCGGTTACCGAATGCACCACCGGGCTGGATCTGGTGCAGCTACAGATCGAGATCGCTCAGGGCGACCGGCTCCCGGCACAGCCACCCGCCATGCGCGGCCATTCGATCGAAGTCCGGCTCTACGCCGAGGATCCAGCGCAGGACTGGCAGCCGCAGAGCGGCACCGTGCACCGGATCGAGGTGCCGTCGGTGGCAAGCGAATTCGATCTGCTCACACGCCCTGGTATCCGGCTGGACTCCGGCGTCGCCGACGGGTCGGTGGTCGGTGTCCACTACGACCCCATGCTGGCGAAGGTCATCTCCTACGGCCGCACGCGCGACGAAGCCGCGCGGCTGCTCGCCGGTGCGTTGCAGCGCTCCCGGATCCACGGCCTGGTCACCAACCGTGACCTGCTGGTCCGGGTACTGCGCCACCCCGCCTTCCTGGCCGGAGATACCGATACCGCCTTCTTCGGCACCCACGGCCTGGACGCCCTGGCCGCGCCCCTGGTGAGCCCGGACGCCGAGAAACTGTCCATTGTCGCGGCCGCGCTCGCCGAGGCCGCAGCCAACCGGGCGGGCGCCGCGGTGGTCGCGGGGGCGCCCAGCGGCTGGCGCAATCTGGCATCGCAAGCGCAGCGCAAATCCTATGAAAGCCGCACGACCGGTGTGCACGAGATCGACTACCGGTTCACCCGATCCGGTGTCACAGTCGAGGGGTTCCCCGAACTCGAACTGATCTCCGCCACACCGGATCAGGTCGTCCTTGCGGTTCCCGCCGAGCGCAACGGGGACGAACGCACAGCTACGCACGGGCCGGTCCGGCGGCAGTTCTCGGTGGCTCGCCACGGTGAAATGGTCTGCGTGGATTCCGCGTTCGGCCCGGTGGCAGTGCGGCGCCTGCCCCGTTTCACCGATCCGGCCGACCAGGTCGCCACTGGCTCGCTGCTGGCTCCCATGCCGGGCAGTGTGATCCGGCTCGGCGCCGAAGCAGGCAGCACGGTCACTGCCGGCCAGCCCATTTTGTGGCTGGAGGCCATGAAAATGGAGCACACCATCGCCGCCCCAGCGGACGGAGTGCTCAGTGCCGTGAATGTCGAAATCGGGCAGCAGGTCGATGTCGGGGCGGTCCTCGCCGTGGTCGACCCTGCCGAAGAGGGCGAATAGCCGCGCTCACCGATGGCGCCGGATCCGAACCCACACGGAAAACCAGGAGCAGTAATGAGTTTCATAGAATCCGACGAACGCAAAGAGCTGCGGGCCGCCGTAGCCGCGCTGGCCGCGAAATACAGCTACCGCGACTATGTGCTGCCCAAGGCGCGTAACAACGAGCCGCTGGACGAACTGTGGCACGAAGCGGGCGGCCTCGGTTTCCTCGGCGTGAACCTGCCGGAGGAATACGGTGGCGGCGGTGCCGGTATGTACGAGCTGGCACTCGTGATGGAGGAATTGTCCGCGCAGGGTGCGGGTCTGCTGCTCATGGTGGTCTCGCCCGCCATCTGCGGCACCATCATCACCAAATACGGTACCGACGCGCAGAAGTCGGAATGGCTGCCGAAACTCGCCGACGGTTCGGCCAAAATGGTTTTCGGAATCACCGAACCCGATGCCGGCTCCAATTCGCATCAGATCACCACCACCGCGCGCCGCGACGGTGACGATTGGCTGCTCACCGGCCGGAAAATCTTCATCTCCGGGGTCGATCAGGCCGAGGCCGTGCTGATCGTGGCCCGCACCTCCGATCACAAGACCGGCAAACTAAAGCCTGCCCTGTTCATCGTCCCCACCGACGCTCCCGGGTTCGAGAAGACCCCGCAGGAAATGGACATCATCGAACCGGATCACCAGTTCACCCTTTTCCTCGATGATGTCCGGCTCCCCGCCACCGCCCTCGTCGGCAAGGAGGACGCCGCCCTCATGCAGCTGTTCGCGGGCCTGAACCCGGAGCGCATCATGGGCGCGGCGATGGCTGTCGGAATCGGTCGCTACGCCATCGACCGGGCGGTCGAATACGCCAAGGAACGCACCGTGTGGAAATCCCCGATCGGTGCCCACCAGGGAATCTCGCATCCGCTGGCCCAGGTGAAGATCGAAGTCGAACTGGCTCGATTGATGATGCTGAAGGCCGCTACCCTCTACGACTCCGGAGACGAGATGGGTGCCGCCGAAGCCGCCAATATGGCGAAATACGCGGCCGCCGAGGCCAGTATCAAGGCGCTGGACCAGGCAATCCAGACCCACGGTGGTTCCGGTCTCACCACGGAATACGGCCTGGCCGCCATGCTCGGTGCGGCCCGGATCGCGCGTATCGCCCCGGTGAGCCGGGAAATGATCCTCAACTTCGTCGCCCAGCATTCGCTGGGACTGCCGAAGTCCTACTGAGCGACAAACCACTCCGCCGATCCCGAAGAAAGGCAGGTCCGCACCGATGAAGAGGCCGAACTCTGCGCCCGCGTTGTCGGTGCGCCCCGGTGCGCCGGCCTTTCGGCCGGTGGCCCGGCTGCGACTGCCGGCCGGAGACCGCCGGGCCGCTACCGATCTCCCAGCGCCGCGTACCCGTAAAGGCAGGCTCCCGTGACCGGAACCGATCAGGTAGTCCGCTACGCCGTCGAAGACGGGTTCGCGACCCTCACGCTCGATTCCCCGCACAACCGCAACGCCATCTCGTCCGCGCTGGTGACCCAGCTACTGGAAGGGTTCGAGCGCGCCGCCGGCGATGTGGCCGTACGCGGTGTGGTGCTCACCCACACCGGCAACACCTTCTGTGCGGGCGCGGATCTGAAGGAGGCGGTGGATGCCGACCCGGCCGCGGCGGCCGATATCCGCACCCAGTGGATGGTCCGGTTACTGCGCACCGTCCTGGAACTGCCGAAACCGGTGATCGCCCGGGTGGACGGCCATGTCCGGGCCGGCGGTATGGGTGTGCTCGCGGCCTGCGATATCGCCGTCGCGGGCCGTGGCAGCAGTTTCGCCCTCACCGAGGCGCGGCTCGGTTTGGCGCCCTTCGTCATCTCCCTGACTCTGTTACCCAAGCTGACGGCCCGCGCCGCCGACCGCTACTTCCTGACCGGAGAGAAATTCGACGCCGTTACCGCCGAGCGGATCGGCCTCGTCACTGTCGCCGCCGACGATCCACTGACGGCGACGGCCGATGTGCTCACCGAACTCCGGCAGGGCTCGCCCCAGGGGCTCGCCGAGAGCAAACGCCTCACCACCGCCGCGATGCTGGCCGAATTCGACCGCAGCGCAGACGAATTGGCACGGCGTTCGGGCCGTTTCTTCGACACACCCGAGGTGATCGAAGGGATGACGGCGTTCCTGCAGCGCCGCCCTCCCCGGTGGGCCGCCGAACCCAGCGCACCTGCGGAGACCACCGGCTCCGCCGGCCGGGCAACGGAACCACGCTCGGCAGAATAGGCAATTATGGCGACACCGCATGAACCCAAACAGGACCGTAGCCGGGCCACCCGGCAGCGGCTCCTGGAGGCAACTATCGACTGCCTGGCCGAAAAGGGCTGGGCTGCCGCGACGGTTTCTGTGGTCGCCGAACGGGCCGGGGTCTCCCGCGGTGCCGCTCAGCACCATTTCCCCACCAGGGAAGATCTGATCACCGCCGCCCTCACCTATATGTTCGACACCCGCACGGACCAGGCGGTGACGGCTGCGGTCACCGAATCCGGTCCGGCCCGCACCGAAGCGGTCGTCGCGGGCCTGGTCGAGTCCTACACCAGCCCCCTCTTCAAAGCCGCCCTACAGGTGTGGACCCACGCCGCCGCCGACCCGGCTCTGCGCGAACGGATAGCCCCGCTGGAGGCCCGTTTCGGTCGCGGCGCTCACCGCCGCGCCGTAGAAGCCCTCGGTGTCGACGATTCCGACCCGGTCACCCACCATCTGGTCCAGGCCACCCTCGATCTCGCCCGCGGCCTGGGCTTGGCCGACGTCCTCACCGATGATTCCGCCCGCCGCAAACAGATCGTGCACCAGTGGGCCGGCACCCTGCACGATGCCCTCGAGGCTCGGCGGTAGCCGGGCCCGGTAACTCCCGAGGAGCCGGGTCCTATCCGGGCGGCCGGGAGTAGCCGCCGCCTCCTGCACGGAATCCTTTACCTCCCAGGTAATCGCCCCGCCGCGCCGTGCACTGCGAATATCGGGTGACACGGAACGAAACCAGGAGAACCCGATGACCGAAACCACCGTTGCCGATACCACCCGCGCTACCGTCGAGAAGTTTCTCGCAGCCCGCTCCACCGCCGATACCGCGGCTCTCACCGCGCTGTTCGCCGACGAGGTCGATTGGCAGCTGGCAGCGAACCCCGTGGTGCCCTGGATCAAACCGCGCCGCACCGCCGCCGAATGCGCCGCCCAGTTCGATGAACTGATGGCACATGTCGTCGCCGAGGACGCCCGCGCCGAAATCGACACCTTCCTGGTCGACGGGGCAGACGCGGTCCTGTTCGGTCACCTCGCCGGCCGGGTACGCGCCACCGGAAAAACCTTCGAGGGTCCCTTCGCACTGCGGTTGACCGTCGAGAACGGCCGGATCACCCGCCACCACCTCTACGAGAACAGCGTCTCCATCGCCCGGGCCTGCCTCCCCTGACGGAGCCGCACCGCCGGAGTGCATATTTCAGGGATTCATGCCTCGTCACTTCGCGGTACGCCTCCCGCGCGGGCATTTCGCCGCGATCGCCGGTACTCGATGGGCAGCCATCGGTAACACGCGGCGGTCCGGAACGAAAGAACTCGAAGAAGGTCCAGGTAGCGAACGCGGTCGGTAATTCGACCGACGGCTTCGGCTACCAGTGGGACGACCGGTTCACGCGTGTTCGATTACCAACCGTGTTCGCGGTCGGTCTGTTCGACAGTTCGGGTTCATTGCGCAGCGGGGCAAGCGGAACGCGGCCCTGCCGATGAGAAGAGGCGTGGATGACGGATAGAAGACGTTCGAGATATGCGGGCCGGTTGGTTGCGTCGGTCAACACGGTGGGCGCGCGGCTTTCCGACGGATGGCTACGCCACGAGCTTGCGGTGGCAGCCATCGTGCTCTCGTTGTCCACCCTGATGATGGGACTGACATCCGAACACGCCGGATGGCAGATCGGGTACTGCGCCGCGGGCGCCGCGGGTGTCACTGCTTCGGTGCGGGCGCTGCGTGGGCAAGGGCCCCGGCAGTGGGTGGCTCCGGTCGGGATAGCCCTGCTGAACGTGATCCTGCTGATCGTGTACGGGCGGATGTCCGGCGACCTGTGAAGGCCGGGGTGGTGGTCCGGTGCGCCCCGCGCTTCTCCGGACCGTCCGTCATCGGATTCAGCCCAGGCCGAACGGAACCTCGGTGAGATCCTCGGAAACCTCCCAGAGTCGTTGCGCGGTCCCCACATCACTGGCTCCGGCCGAGCGGCCGACCAGTGTGGGGTAACCGTGGAGTTCCCCGCGGCCGTCGGGCCCCACATAGCTCGCGCCCGGCAGGTCCTGGGTCGCGGCGAACAAGGTCGGCCGGGCGGCCTGCTCCGGAGTCTGGGCAAGGATCCGGCCGGCCAGGTGCACGAGCCCGACCAGGTACTTGTTGCGGTCGCGAGTGCCCAACTCTGTGGCCGCGTAACCGGGGTGCGCAGCCATCGAGCGGATATCCGAACCGGCCCGGCGCAGCCTGCGTTCGAGCTCGAGGGTGAACAGCAGGTTCGCGAGTTTGGCGCGGGCGTAGGCCTTCACCGGGTTGTATCCGCGCTTCCGGAAGTCGAGATCGTCGAAGTCGATGGTGCCCGAGCGGTGCACACCGGAGGACACTGTCACCACGCGGTCGGTGATATGCGGCAGCAGCAGGTTCGTGAGCGCGAAATGTCCGAGGTGGTTGGTGCCGAACTGCATTTCGAACCCGTCGGCCGTCCGGGATTCGGGCACGATCGCGACCCCCGCGTTGTTGACGAGAATCGCGATCTCTGCGTCCCATGCTTCGGCGAACGCGCGCACGGAGGAGAGGTCGGCGAGGTCGAGCCGGCGCACCTCGCTACTGCCACCGATCCGCCGTGCGGCTTCGGCGCCACGGTCGAGGTCACGGACGGCCAGCACGGTATGCGCTCCGGCGCGTGCGAACGCGGTGGCGGTACCGAGGCCCACGCCGCTGTTCGCGCCGGTAACGATCACGGTTCGGCCGTCGAGCGCGGGCATCTCGGCCGCGGTCCAGTGCGTGGAACTCATGGCTCCGACCGTATCGGGCCCGGGCGGCCCAGGCGACCCTCCGGAGTCGATATCGCCGCGAACTTCGCCCACCCGGCGCAATGACACAGACTGCGCCGGGCCTGCCATGTGCTCATTGTCTGCACTGATGACGCGCGGTGGCTACGACATCCGGTAGCAGACATTGTCCGGCGGGCCGGGGCGCCGGTGCCGGCGATCCGGCTCCGGAAGGCCGGTCATCCTGTCGTTCTCGGACTGCGGTGACATGGGGCTCTGCTCAGTCGTCGGTGACGACCACATCGACGTCGATATTGCCGCGCACCGCATTCGAGTACGGGCACACCTGGTGCGCGGCGTCGGCGAGTTCCTGGGCGGCGGCATGGTCGAGGGTGGGGATGACCACCTCGAGGGTGACTGCCAGGCCGAATCCGCCGCTGCCGTTCGGCCCGATGCCGACCCGTGCGCCGACACTCGAGTCGCCGATTTCGACCTTCTTCGTGCGGGCCACGAGTTGCAGCGCGGAGTGGAAGCAGGCGGCGTAACCGGCGGCGAACAACTGCTCCGGGTTGGCCCCGTCACCGTTGCCACCCATTTCTTCGGGCATGGCCAGTTGCAGGTCGATCCGCCCGTCCGGAGTGCGGGTGCGGCCGTTGCGGCCGGCGCCCGTGGAGATCGCTTCGGCGGTGTAGGCGATATCGGGCATGGAAATCCTCATTCCTGGTTGTCTTCCCGGTTCTGCGATTCACAGAACCGGGTGGCGAGGTCACGCAGTAGAACGGCTTCTTCGGGGGACATCTGGAACTTCAGTTGAACTCGGCGCTGCACCGCGGCAACTTGCGGCTGCAAGTGCCGGCCTGCTTCGGTGAGGTGGATGGTGACCAGCCGCTCGTCGGTATCCTGACGCCGTTTCTCGACGATCCCGAGCGTCTGCAGCCGCCGCAGCAGCGGTGACAATGTCCCGCTGTCCAGCCGCAGTCGTTTCCCGAGTGCAGAGACTGTGATCCCGTCCTCTTCCCACAGTGCCAGCAAGGTGACGTATTGGGTGTAGGTGAGCCCGAGCTCGCCGAGCCCGTCCCGGTAGGCATTGGACGCCACTCGCGCCGCCGAGTACAGCGCGAAGCAGACTTGCGAGTCCAGCAGCAGGTCCTCTTCCATGCAGGCAATCGTGCCACGCAAGTGAGTATTGCACAACTAAGTAGTGCGCAATCATTCATGCGAAGGGAAACCCTGCGGGGATGCGTCGGTGGTGGGCGCCGCGGCCCGGTGCTTACCGGCCGCCGCGGTATCGCGCGGGGATCCTCGTCGACGCCATAGTGACGGGTTTGGCTGCATGCCGCGCCGTAGGCAGGCGTTGAAAAGCAGTTCCGAAGTCCGGGGCAGCGCGGAAATTCGGCCGACCACGACCCGGCCGATGTCGAGCCCCCATTGGTCGATTCGGTCAGGTTCGGAAAAATCCTTGATTGCGGCGTTGATTCTGTTCGATCAACTCTTCCTCGGTCAGTTCGTCATCCGGATCGACGAATCCGGCGGAAGCTGCCGGTGCCGGCCGGGGTTTCTCGGCGGCGTCACCGAATGATTCGGTGGCGGCGGCAATACGAGGGTCCGATGTCAGTCGGCCCAGGGTGTCACGAACATTGTTGCGCGCGAGGACTAATGCCTCGCCGACGAGTTGCGTGATCAGCTTGCCCAGTTCGGTGCCATAGGGGGTGACCGTCTCGTCGATTTCAACCGATTCGAGCGCGCCGTCCGCACGGACCCGTACCGAGACCCCGTATCGCCCGGCCGTTGCGGCATCGGTCAGCAGCGCGCGTTGTACGGCTTCGAGCTGGCCGCTCAGGGGGTCGATTTCGCCGAAATTTGCTGCCACTGGACTCGGTTCCGTTGATCCACCTGCGGTAGAAGGAATGATCGGAGCACTCGGACGTTCCAGAACCCAGTTGGACGGGGTGTCCACGGAAAGCTTTGTTGCGCAGGTCGAAGGCGCCCTACCGGGATCCGGGCTCGGGCACGCGGTGATGACAGCCGGGTTTCGGGCCCGCGCCGCCACCCGGGGAGCCGGCGGACAGGTCCAGGAGATCTGCGACCGGGCGAGGGCCGATATCGGAGAGTTCCTGCACACCGAGTCACAGAACGTGGCGGGGCTCGAGAATGCCGGTGAGCCACCGCGATGAGTTCAATCCCGCCATCGAAATCACAAATCCGCCAGTGGAACCCGGCGCCGCTGACCGACCAGGGGCAGGAATGGGCACGGGCCGCGCAGGCGGTACTCGTCGAACATGGTGCGGTATCGCACCAGCTCGCGGATTCGCCGGGGTTCTGGCGCGGCGATGCCGCCGATGCCATGCGGGTGAAGGGCGATCAGACGCGAACCTCGCTGTCCAGCGTTTCCACGGCGCTGGAGAAAGCCGGCACTGTCCTTACGAGCGCGGGAACCGCGCTGTTCACTGCGAAAACCACCGCGGTGGACACGATCGCGAATGCTGAACGGGAGCGGTTCCTGGTCGGTGAGACCGGGGATGTGGGCTACAGCGAGGAACTACTCGCTTGGGTGCAGCAGGAGATGGGCGTAGCCAGCTGGATGGTGGCGCATTCTGTTCTGTACAAACAGGCGGAAAGCCATCGAGATGCCATCAAAGCCGCCCTTCGAGCCGCCGGCGATGCCGCCGAATCGGTCCGGACGGAGTTGGACAGAGCTTTCGAAGATGTCCGGCTGCCGCCGGGCTGGGAGTTGGAGGCGGTCCTCCTCGAAAACCAGGCGGAAGCCGACCCGGGCGGCATGGTCAAATGGCCTGAGGACGGCCTGCTCGGTATGATCGCCGGCCCGCTGGGGAAAGCCAAGGATGTTACCGCTGCCGAGGCAGAGATGCTGAGCAATCTCGGTCTCGGCGATCAGATCCGTTTCTATCGGATCATGACCGAGGCCGAGGACACCGCCAACGGGATGTATGACGGCGATGTGGAGCAGGACGACCACACCGATGCTTTCCGTCACGCTTACTGGAATGCGCTGATGACGCAGGAGTTCGGCGAGGACTGGACGACAGAGTTCACCGCCAAGCACGAGGGCCGCCCGGACAATGCCTCTGTTCGAGAGGCCATGGACCTGCACAACAATGAAATCGGGCGAACGATCGCACTACAGAATCCTGATGCGAGCCCGGAGGAGTTGCAGGGGTTGGTGAAGGATGCTGTAGAACGCGGAGACACTGTGGTCATCAACCAGGACCGCGAACTGAGCTGGTCTGATGACGTCGAAATCGGTCAAACGGTGGACTCGGGCGAGCTCGACAACAGGGCCGAGTTCTTGCCGGGTTCGCCGGTGGGTGACGATGGCTCGTCGCCCAAATGATGTCGAGTCGAGGAGACGGTGAATCCGGTGCGCGTTCGGAATTATAGTCGGTGGATCGCGATGGTTGCGGCCGCCGTGACTGCACTGGCTGTGCCGGGTTGTGGGTTTCTTTTCGATCGTATCGAGGTGATCGAGGACGATTCGTCGGTGAACGCGGCATTTCAGCGGGTCCTGGACTCGCGCATGCCGGCTCGGCTGGGCGATGTGATTGCCGCGGCCGGTCTACCGTTGGATTCCTGGGACCGCATGTATACCTTCCATTCGCCTGTCGATAGTGACGAGGTGAATTCCAAGCTCGGCACCGACGCCTATTGGCGGGGTCTGCCCGGTGACTCCGACTCCGCTGTACAGGTGTTCGTGAAGGACGGGGAAGCGGTGGGTGCCTATGTGGACACCTATCCACGGCACAGTGTGGGACGAGATGCATACGCTACGCCGGAGTCGGCGGTGACGCCCGTCAGTGAAGTTGAACCCGATCAGTTCACTCGGGAGCCGACAACGGTTTGGTACCTGGAGATCGAGGAGACTCGCTGAGCGGGCGAATCGCCAGGACGAGGAGCCCGGCCGCCCTGTGATACCGCTGCCGGCGTCGGCCTGCTCCTGCCTTCGCGGCGGCTACCAGACCGAGGGAGCCGCTACCGGCCGTGGATGCCTTCTGAGATCGTCCAGCGCCGCGATGAACGCGGGATGTGCGGTCACCACCAGGGCGGTGCGCTCATCGCTGAGCCGGGCGCGCAGAACAGGACGTGCATAGCTGAAAGCACCATGGGTGAACGGGAGCCCACCAGCGCATAGGGTGCCGCTTTCACGATGTTCACCGAGGCTTCTCCATCGCTCGAGTGTGGCGGTGGCCGTGGAGGTACACGGGTTCAGATCGGCCGCTCTGTGCCGCGGCCCTGGCACGCTGCCCGGAGGGTTTCTATGCTCCCCATCGAGTAGGGCGCTGGGGTCGTGTTGTCCGGTCATTCGGCGCTGAACAGTCCGGCACCACCCGCCCGTTCTCGAGCCGGAGCCGGGGTGGCGGGAGTTCTTCGGCAGGAGGTGGCGAGGGAATCCGGTGAAGGGCTGTCGCGAAATTCGGATGCGCGTCGACCCGGAGGAACCGTTCATCGTCGATCGGTCGGACCTGTACGCGGGTATTGCCTTTCTCGTAGAGCAAGAGCGCGACGATCAACCCGATCGGGAGCGAACCCGGGAAGGTAGCGACGGCCAGTGGCACGATCAGCGGTTCGTACTCCAGGACACGCGCAACCACAATCATCGCGATCACATTGAGAGCCATCACCAGGACGAGGACACCGGCCGTCCCGTGGTACCACTGCCTTCGGCGGGTACACCGGTCGCATATCGGCCACTCACCCGCAACGATGGTCGAAACCGGTGTGGGGTGGCGGCCCATCGAGCGTCCGGTCTGCGGGTGCCGGGGGTGAACTGTGGTCTCGTAGAACAGGGACCGCACGAGTAGCCGGGACACCGCGGGCCGGCCATGCGCGGCGCAGACGTCCGGGAGTGGTTGGATGACCTCCAGTTCGAGCGGTGCCACGCTCAGCGGCGAACGGCGCCTCTTGTACCAGTGCGGGTCCTTGTACTCCCGCGCCCCCGGCCGGCGCCCCAGCGATACGGTCACATCGGTCGGTGCGTAGTGCGCCTCGCGTCCGGCCCCACCCGAATGCTCGGAAAGCGACCACATCCGCTGATATTCGTTGGGGCGGTACCGGACGTCTTCGATCCGCTCCTTCCAGCTCACTGCAACCAGCCGCGTTGCCGTCGCTCCTGGAAGTAGAGGTCGTCCTCGTCGGGTTCGTCCGGGGTGACGACCACGTCGCGCCACGATTGCCGGCGGTTGCGTGGCGGTTGGGGCGCGGGATCGCCCGGTGTTGCGGGGCCTGGTGCGGCCGCAGAACCGGGCAGGGCGCCGGGATGGTGCGGTGCGGGAGCCGGTTTCGGCGGCGGCTCGCTCGCGGCGGAAGGCGGCGCCACGGGGGCGGCCGGAGGGGGCGCCGGTTCCGGGGCGTTGGGATCGCGCCGTCGGTAGCTTTCGAGGGTTGCGTTGCCCTCGTCGATCAGCCGTTGCTTTTCCTCCGGCGTCTGCTCACGCAGGTCTTCCTGCGCCTGCGTGAGCACCGAATCACTGAGCCGCAGAAATGATTCGCTGTGCCGGAGATCGCGCAGACTGCCGTTGCCCTGCGCTATCTCCCGGAGCTGCTTTTCCATATCCGGGGCCAGCCCACTGCCGGCGAGAATGTTCAGAGCACTTCTGAGATGACGTGACATACCGATATCGCCGCCGGCGAGATCGAGCACCGGTTCCTCTTCGGGGTTCGTCATAGCACTCCGGGGTGGTCATAGGATGCGCTGGGCAGGTCGGGGATCGTCCCTGTCTCCAGCGCGGAGAGAAGTCCTGCGGAGATGGCGCCGACCAAGGCTTGAGCCGCGCCCACCCATTGGCTCAGATCGTTGATCGCCTTTGCGACTTTCGTTGCCATGATTGCCGCAATAGCGGCGGCGACACCCTCCAAGATATTTGCGGTAGTCGTCAAACCGGCCGCCACGGCAGCCCCCACACCGGTCGTTGCCGCAATCGCCGCGGCAATACGTTTTGCTGCGGCAGCTGCTTTCGTGATCATCCATTGAATGGCGAGGTCCCCGAGGGCCTGGACCACGGTGGCGAGGCCGTTTGCCATATGGTATGACGCCAGTGCGAATCCATCGATATCGTCCGCCATCTTGTTCAGCGGATCCACCTGGGCGTCGAGGGCGGCGTCGAGAGTTTTGAAGAACTCTCGCGCGGAATCCGCCGCATTGCCCTTCCAGGTCTGTTCGGAGAGGCCCATTGCTCCGTCGAGTGCCTCATGGTAAGCGCCGTTATAGGCGGATAGGTTCCGGATAGCGCTGGAGGATTTCTGAAGCGAGGACCAGTTCCCGGTCACATTGTTGGTTATTGTCGCAAGCAGATCGCACCCGGTAACCATGACGATCAGGTTGTTGGCGTGGTAGGTGAGGCTGAGTCCGTTGCCGTTGATGATCAGTTCGAGGAGATTGGGGTACGGATCATTGTCCGTGGGGTCGGTGAGCTTCTCTATCGGAAACCCGACGACTGCTTCTTCGGTGCTCATTTGCCGCCGCCCGCGGAATAAGTTCGATCCAGATCAGCGGCTGTCGAATTATCGGTATTCCGGTACATGGCCGCCGCATCGGTCAACTCTGTTGCCGAGGAATCGGTGACGGATCCCAGGCGTTCATAGTTGGATTTCAACTCTTCGCAGACTTCCTGTAGCCGATCGAGCACCGGTGTCAATATCAGCCCGCCGCTCTCTTGTACATTCAGCCACTTCTCTGCGTACGAGACGGTTCGGGAATTCTCCTGTCCCAGTCTCCACAGGTGGCGTGCCGACTCGTCGAGATCGTCCGGCTCGACCTTGAACTCGTAGACCAATTCCAACCCCCTGCTGCATAACGAGATTTCGCCATCCGATACTGCCATGTGCTCGACGATCGCGTCGACCATGGCCGGTTGTCGTCAGTGTCATACGGCTATTACCGCTGTCCGGATTGTTGTCTGCACAGCACGCTCGACGCCTCGCTCGGGTCGCAGGCAGACCGGGACCTGTGGTTCGATGGGTCCGTCGGAGTCGGTTCGTGGCCGATGGAGGGGGGAGTATGCCGTTTTGGTTCTGGCGCATCGTCGGTGGCATCGCCGGTCTTGCGCTGAGCGCGATGGCGGCGGTCTTTCTGACCGATCCGATCAATATCGCTGCCTACTACCTGGGTTACGGCAAGGAGATGCGTGTCGAGGTCAGTGCGGGTACGAGTTTCCTCGGGCCCGGCGGTGACTCCCCGGGCCCCGGTGCAGCCGAGGTGATCGGCGAAGGCCGGAAGGTCGGCATCTACGACGCGGATTCCGGGGAGACGCTGACCGCGCGGCCACGGCTGATCGATACCGGAGTCGAAAAGTATGTGTACCACGGGAATGCCTCGGTTCTGAACGGCCTGACATCGATCATTCCGGTGTTTCTGTTCGGCATTCCGGGGCTGCTGTTGCTCTTGTTGCTGGTTCCGAACCGCCTGCTGAGACCACTGGAACCGGTACTGAACCGGCTCACAGCGCGATTGAACAGTTTCAATGATCGGACGTCGAAATCTTCGGCGGATCACGAGAAGCCGGAAGAGCCGAACCGGTAGCGCTCGGAGTGGTGAGGTGCGCAACCACCGAGGACAGTTGACGCGAACAGGCGGAAAACAACCGCGGCTGATTTCGGCCTCGACCCGTTCGTTCTCGTCGGGGAAGAACTCGGCCGGGAAGGTCTCCTTGTCACACGAATGTGCGCTCAGGAGGGTTTTCCTACCCTCGGGGTACCCGGGTTATTGCAATGGCCGACTCGTGCAGGCTGCCGAGGATCAGGGTGCCTTCATGTTCGACCACTCCGGTGACCATGGCGTAGTCCGTGCCGTCGCGCTGTAGGTCGTGGACGATAGAACCGTCGGTTCCCACGCCCAGCACCCACGTGGTTCGGGCCGGCGCCGGTTTCCAGCGGTCGGGCAATGCCCAGATTGCGGTGCGCAGTATGGCGGGCCGTGGTAGCAGTGCGTCGAGCAGCGGATTGCGGGGCGAAACGAGGGTCACCCAGATCAGTCCGTCGCTGCCCAGCGCGATGTTGTCGGGGGCTCCGGGAAGATTGTCCACCAGCGTTTCCCGCGTGCCTGCTTTCGGGCCGCGTAGCCAGTAACGGCCGAGGCGGTAGGCGGCGGTTTCGGCGAAGATCAGCGAATCTCGGTTGGGCGAGAATGCGACACCGTTGGCGAATTGCAGGTCGTCGAGCAGGACGTCTACCGTGCCGGCCGGTTTCCGGCGCAGCAATCTGCCTGTGCCGGAGTGTTCGAACAGGTCACCGAGCCACTGGTCCAGTGGCCAGCGGGTCGACGAGGCGGTGAAGTAGATGGTTCCGTCGGCGGGATCTTCGATGACGTTGCTCGCGAATTCGAGCCGGTGGCCGTCGACAGCATCGACCAGGATCTCGATCGGGCGGTCCGGCCCCGGCCACTGCAACAGACCGCGTTCCGCATCGCAGATGAGCAGTGATCCATCGTGTCGGGCGTGTAGTCCGAGCGGGCGGCCGCCGGTATCGGCGACCGTGGTGACCGCTGCGGTGTCGATCTCGACGCGCAGGATCTCGCCGCCGGCGAGGCCCGTATAGACAGCTCCGTCCACACCGCGAACCACATCTTCCGGTCCGGGACCCGGAAGTTCGATTCGCCGCACCGGTGGAAGTGGTGGCGTGCTCACCTTCTGCTTCGCCCGTGCGGGGGCCGGCGGCGGGGTCCAGCGCTGCGGCCGCAGGCGCGTAGCCGAACGAGCGGCAGTGTTCATGATTGCTCCGGATATGTCGGTCTGTGTTCAGAGAGCGTAGCGGTGCACTTTTTCCGGGTGGATCACGACGCGGAGCAGATCGCCCGCGAGTATCTCGGCGAGTGTGTCGGCTCGGGACTGTTCGCCGAGGTCCCAATAGCGCGGGGCGAGGCGGGAACACAGGTCGTGCGCGCCGTCGGTCTCTATGGTGGTATGGCCGGAGATGGACACCCAGCGTTCGAGCTCGCCTACCGGCGCGGCGACGACGATCGAGGCGCGGGGATCGCGGCGCAGCCGGCGCACCTTCAGCGAGTCCGGTTCCGTGAAGAGCTGGATAGTTCCATCCGTGGTGGCCTCGAACCATACGGGCCGGGGCTGCGGTGGCTGTGTCGCCCCGGCGACGGACAGAAATCCGTGCAGTGGGCGTGCGAGGAACTCGAGATCGGCGGCGGTGAGGTGGGCGGAGTCGTCGCTCATAGCAGCGAGTCAACGGCATTTGCCCGCCCGAATCCATAGGTGGAACGCCAGAGTTTCTGTGTGATCGTCCATGCCGTGGGTGGTGCGCCCGGTCCGTGCTGCGGGGTGTGGCCAGAATAGTTGAAAGCCATCACCGTTAAGGCCAGCTGCACCCGAATATCGGTGACGTCACCGCCTGGCCGTCCGACGGCTACGACCTGGTGCAGGTGGTGCTGGGGATTTTCTTCTTCCCGGATATGACCGCGGGAGCCGAATACCTGATCGGCCGGGTGCGTCCCGGCGGCCGGACCGGGTTCACGATCCGGCGGCGTGGCGCCGTCGAAATCGCGGGTAAGCACCTCGGGGCGGCGGTCGCCGCGGTCACCGGTGCGACACCCCCACCGCCGCGGCCACCGCATCTCGTCGACGAGCTCAACCGACCGGACCCGCTGCGCATCTGGCTCGGTGAACGCGGTCTCACCGATGTCACCGTCAAAGAAAACGAACTCCGGCTCCCGCTGGCACCCGACATCGCCTGGCTGATGGTCACCGGCTCCGGGTTCGCCGGAGCCCTCGCCGAACTAGACGAGGCACAGCGAATTGCGGTCCGCGATGCCTACCTGAGTTCGTTCGACGCCGCCGGGGTCCGCGAACTCGACGCCACCCCCCTTATCGGTGTGGGCATTCGGCGGTAGCGGTGGTTCGCACGGCGACCGATCGGCGAAACCGCCGACGGACCGGTCCGTGGCGCGGGTATCCACCGGTACGGCTCGTGGTCGACGCGGGGCGGCGGCGCCGCGTGGACCTGCGGTCCCGCATGCGTGCTGCGCGTTCGCCTGCCGGGGGCGTGGCTGCCGATTACAGTCGGCTGGGTCAACGAAATCGCCGGTGCCGCAAGAGGAAAGAGGGCTGGACATGACTGCTATCGGTCGTGGCGGCGTCCGTAATCCGTGGACGCAGCCGACATACGGTTACTACAACACTCGATTCGAGCAGTCGCTCACCGAACAGGACACCGCAGGTCAGTTGACCATGATGCGGACGACGCTCAACCCCGAGTCCGCGCCGCCACTGCATTTCCACACCCGGGAGGACGAATTCTGGACGGTGGTCTCCGGCCGGGTGCGGTTCTGGCTCGGCGGACCCACCCTGGAGAGCTGTGCGGTGCAGGAAGCCGACCCCGGCGCCTTCGTATTCGGTCCACGCAATGTCCCGCACACCTTTCAGACCATCACCGAAACCGCCGAAGTGCTGATAGGTAACACCCCGGGCGCATTGGAGGGGTACTTCACCGGAGTCGGTCCGGCGGATGCTCGCCACGACGACGCGAACACCTCCGTCTTGGAGGACTACGGTGTGTTCTTCATCGGCCCGGCGCCGGTGTGGAACGAATGGAACAGGTGATATCGGACAGCTGTCGGTGGTGCGGGGCAGAATCCGTCAGCCAGCTCAGCATGCGGCCCCGTGACCAGCACCGGCCGATGGCCTCGGCGCGCAAGGCCGGACCGTCGAAGATCGCCAGACCGATGATGCTGTGACCGCAAGCGTGCCGATCACCGAGTGTCGGTACGGCCGGCGCCACGCCGACGCCTTCGGCCGAAACCCAGGCCACCACGCGACCGGCGGCCGACTCGTCCAGTCGGTGCAGGAAACGCAGGCGACGTTCGCGCGAGAAGCGGGACAGGGCCCAGGTCGTAGTGACAACGGGCAGGGCGTCCGCGGGGACTCGGGCGATAGCGCCGGGTAACAGGTCGATGGGGTCGCCGCGCAGCAGTTGTGCGGTTGTCGCGGTGGTCAACGTGATATCGGCGTCCAGCCGAGCCGATTGTTCAGGCCGGTCCGGCGGGACGGAGTCTCGTAGCCGTTGGGCCACAGCCGGATCGGTCACGTCGATCGGGTCGTTGTCGATGCCGATCCGGGTGCGGACCTTCGGCATGGTGTGCACCGGGACGGGGCGGTGGCCGACGATCGCGGATGACAGCTGGACAGGAGACTGTGGGTCGCCCAGCGGGTGCCCGTCGCGGTAGGTGATGCCGACACGATCCACGGTGAGATCGAAACCGGCACCGCAACCCACATCGATCAGTCCGACCGTGTTCGCGCTCACCCGGCGGGCTGCTTCGGTGACTGCGGGATACAACACGGCTCGGGCTTCGGTATGTGAGGCGGGGGGATTCGTTGCGGTTCGGTTCATGCATGTGAATCGTATCGTTGAAACAACGGTTGAGACCTGAGCTGAGGTGCCCGGCTCGATCTGCGGTCAAGTCTCGAAACCATGATGGATATCGAATCGGGCTCGGCCGGCACCGATATGCCGGGCCGGCGGTTCCCGGTGGTGCGGTCCGATCTGTCGGCGTCGGTTCTGTGGTGCTTGGGCCGGGTCCCTCAGGGGTGGCGGACCCGGCCCAGTGTCAACAGAGGGTCACCAGAAAACGAACCGTTGAACAACGGCGCGATAGGCGGGGGCGTCAGAACGCGCTACCGGTGCCCGGCAGCCCGGCCATCGGCAGGGGCAGGTGCGGCAGTACCGGCATATGCAGCGCGGGGATCGCCGGCAGCAGGGCCGGCGGGGGCGGCGGGATGTAGGGGTTGGGCATGTTCCAGCCCTGGTTCTGGGTCCCGCCACCGTTGTTGTATCCGTGGCCGGCCGGTCCATCGTGGTCGCGGCCGCCACCGTAACCGGCGTGTGAATCGCGGCTCCCGCGGTTGGTGTGGCCGGTGTTGAACTGGTCGTTCCAGCCGTCGTAGTTCTGCTGGTTGTGGTCGCGATATCCGTAGTGGCCGTTGTCGTCCCAGCCGAAACCGTTATCGCTGATGCCGTAGTCGCCGGGTGTGTTGTCGCCGAGCCTGTTGTCGCCGAAGTTGTGACCGCCGTCGCTGCCGCGGCCGCCGGAACTGTGGGAATCGCGGTCGCTGATCTGTGTCGCGCCTGCCGGGTCCGCCAGGGCGGTGCCGGTGGCGGCGGCCAAGGGAGCGAGGGCGATGACCGCGATCGCGGCGATCCGGGCGGCGATGCGGCGGGTGCGCTGTTCGGGATTTCGGTTCATCGGTGGAGTCCTCACTCGTCGCGCCCCGTGTACTTCGGACGGTTACACCTTCAGGGGCGTCTATCGATACATTCATTACCGTACCGCTAGATAACGGCACATTCAATAGGGACTCGAAACTGGTTGGTAAGCGGGATTGTCAACGGCGTTCACCGTGTCGTATCGGGCAAGGTGGCGGCCCCCTACCGACACGGTCGGCGTCGTGGCTCGGTGCGAGACCGCGTGGTCTGCGAACTCGGCTCGTTGCCGTTCGGCGTGGCGCAATGCGACGGCTCGGCATCGACGAGCGGTCGCACAGTCTTCGGGCCGCAGGCACTGGGCGAGTCGCGGAAGAGGGTCCAGGAGGGGGTGGCCCCGGGGTATGGGCAGGCGGCCGCGGCGGTCCCGGCCGGCATCGAACCTGCCCGCGCGAAGCGGCGACTCGGGGTCTGGCCCGCTCGAACCCGTGCTGGGTTACGGGGTTTGGATGGCGGTGAAGGTCATGCGGTCGCCGCGGTAGAGGGAGCGGCGGTGTTCGATGGGGACCCCGGCGGGGTCGTAGGAGAGGCGTTTCAGCAGGAACATCGGGGTGCGGGTGTCGACGGCGAGCAGGGCGGCTTCGCGGGCGTCGGGCAGGGTTGTTTCGATACTGTCCACTGCTTTGGCGAAAGCTATTCCACGGCCGGCGATTTCGGCGTACAGCGACTGGGTGTAGTCGAAGGTGTCGATCAGTCCGGGGTAGCGGTAGGCGGGGAGCCGGGTGGTTTCGAGGCCGAGGTGTACGCCGTCGGTGGTGAGTACGCGTTCGAGCTGGATCACCGGATCGCCCGGGTCGATGGCGAGTCGGCCGGCGAGATCGGGATCGGCGGCGAGCCGGGACCAGCCGACGAGAATTCGGGTGGCGGTGCGGCCTTCGGTGCGGGCGGCCTCGGTGTAGGAGCCGAGAGCAAGGGGAAGAACGAGTTTCGGGCCGGCCACCAGGGTGGTCTTACCCTGGCGTTCGATCCGTCCGGCGACGAGTAGTTCGCGCAGCGCCTGCCGCACCGTTTCCCGGGCTACGTCGAACCGCACCGCGAGATCGCGTTCGGAGGGCACGGTATCGCCGACGTTCAGCCCGGCGAGCAGTTCTTCGATGCGCGCGCGCACGATCTGGTGTTTGAGAACCCGGGGTTCGACGGTCGACGTCACGGTCCAACCCTACCGCGAAGGTGGTCTATACCAGCTGTTAACCCAAGGTTCGCTCAACGGCAGCCCCCTGGTCTATACCAGCATGGCATTCTCGGTCCCGTGCAAGACAACAGCGATATCGCCCTGGCAGTACTGGATATGGCCGGAACCACGGTCGCCGACGACGGCGCCGTGATCGCGGCCTTCGACGACGCCGCCACGGCGGTAGGTCTGCCGGTGGCCGGCCCCGAGCGCGACAACGCCCGCCGCTACGTGCTCGACACGATGGGTCAGTCGAAAATTGTAGTTTTCCGGGCGCTGTTCGGTTCCGAGCGCAAGGCGGCCGAAGCCAACGCGGCATTCGAATCCGCCTACGAACGCTACGTCGACGAGGGCGCGCTCGAGCCGATTCCGGGTGCCGAAGAAGCCATCGCGAAACTGCGCGCGGGCGGTGTCAAGGTTGCGCTGACCACTGGATTCAGCCGGTCCACCCAGCACCGAATCCTCACCGCCCTCGACTGGACCGAAGTAGCCGACCTGGTGCTGGCGCCCGCCGACGCCGGCCGCGGCCGTCCCTACCCCGACCTGGTGCTTACCGCCTTGCTGCGAGCCGAGGTCGACGACGTCCGTCGAGTGGCAGTCGTCGGCGACACCGCCAGCGATATCACCTCCGGTCTGCGTGCCGGCGCCTCCATCGTGGCGGGCACCCTCACCGGCGCGCACAACGCGCAGGCCCTGCGCGAGGCGGGCGCCACCCACATCCTCGACACCATTGCCGAACTCCCCGACCTGCTCCTTTCTGCCTGATCCCGTTCGACCCCGACTCCTCCGAGGACGTTCCATGTTCTTCCGCCGCAGTCATACCGTGGCCGCCGTACTCGCCGGCCTGGCCCTCACGTTGTCCGCCTGTTCCGGCTCCGATTCCGAGGCGCTGAACGAACAGGGCTACCCCGAAACCCTGACGCTGGCCGCCATCCCGGCCGAGAACTCCACCGATCTGAAAGCCAGCTACGAACCGGTGATCGCCCTGCTGGAACGCGAAACCGGTTCGGAGATCGATTTCGTGCAGGCCTCCGACTACGCAGGGGTGGTGGAGGGGCTCATCGCCGGCAATGTCGACCTCGCGTTCTTCGGACCGTTCGCCTATGTGGTGGCCGGCGTGAACGGCGCGGAGATGACCCCGCTGGGTGCGGTCGTGCAGGACAAGGGCACACCGCCGGGCTATCGGTCCTACGGCCTTGCCCGCGCGGATAACGATCAGGTCAACGAGCTCGGCGACTTCAAAGGCAAGAAGGTCTGCTTCGTCGACCCGGGTTCGACCTCCGGCTACCTCTATCCCACAGCCGGTCTGATCGAGAACAAGGTTATCGAGTCCGGATCGGAAGCGGACCTTTCCGCCGGTGTGCAGCCGATCTACGCCGGCGGCCACGATGCCTCCGCGCTGGCCATCGCAGCCGGTGACTGCGATGCCGGGTTCGCCTTCGACACCATGGTCGACAAAACCCTGATCGAAAAGGGCGACCTTAAACCGGGTCAACTCGAGACCGTGTGGAAATCGGAAACCATCGCCGGTTCGCTGTTCGCCGCGAACAATGATCTCGGCACCGAAACCGTCGACAGACTACGCACCGTCTTCACCGAAAAGGTCAACGCCGACTACATGCTCGGCGAAGGACTGTGCACCGGCGATTGCCGGATCACCGACGAACGGGTGTGGGGCGTCGTCCCTGCCACCGACGCCGACTACAACGGCGTGCGCCACGTATGTGAAGTAACCGGCTCCGAGAAGTGCAAGGGCTGATCCGATGCCTCCCGCGCCGCACCGTCCGACCGTCGCCGGCGACGACACCGTCATCTCCGCGCACGCGGTCACCAAGAAATTCGGCGAAACCACCGCGCTCGACGAAGTGTCGTTCGAGGTGCATCGCAGTGAAATGGTCGTTCTGCTCGGGCTTTCCGGCTCGGGAAAATCGACGTTGCTGCGTTGCCTGAACGGCCTGCACCCAGTGAGCTCGGGCCGGGTCGAGGTCGGCGGGACCCGGGTCGACCTCGCATCCGGTGCCCGCCTGCGCGCGCTACGGCGTGATGTGGGATTCGTCTTCCAGCAGTTCAACCTGGTCGGGCGGCTCAGCTGCCTGGAGAACGTGCTCATCGGCGGGCTCGGCCGGATCACGCTGCCCCGCTACGGGGCACTCACCTACCCGAAACGGATGCGGGCCGAGGCACTCCAGCATCTCGACCGGGTCGGGTTGGCCGATCTCGCCGATCGCCGCGCCGATACGCTCTCCGGCGGTCAGCAGCAGCGGGTCGCGATCGCGCGCACCCTCATGCAACAACCCAAGGTGCTGCTCGCCGACGAACCCGTCGCCTCCCTCGACCCCGAGAACGCGGGTGTGGTGATGGACCTGCTGTTCCGGGTGTGCATCGAGGAGAAACTGACGGTGCTGTGCACACTGCACCAGGTGGATCTGGCAATGGGCTGGGCGCACCGGCTGATCGGGCTACGGGGTGGAGCGAAGGTGCTCGACCGCCCCGCGGTGGGCCTGTCCCGGGACGAAGTCATGGAGATCTATCGGCGGGTCGAACCGGCGGTGTCCGGGGCGAACGTGGTCGAACCACGATGAGTGCGCTGCTCGCCCCGCAACGGCGGGCCGCGAAACCACCGGTACCGAACACGATTCGCACCGTGGTGTTACGGGCCTGCGCCGCGGCCGCCGTACTGGCCACCCTGGCCGGCGCCTGGTACATCGACTTCGCGCCGGCCACGCTCGTCGACGGTCTCGACGAGATCGCCGCGCTCCTGGAACGGATGCTGCCGCCGCGGCTCGACGACCCCGGCCGGATATCCTCCCTCGCCGTCGAAACCTTGCTGATGGCGGTACTCGGCACCGTACTGGCCGCGCTGGTCTCGGTGCCGCTGGCGTTCCTCGCCGCCCGCAACACCACCCCTCATCCCGTGGTCTACGGTGCGGCGAGGGGCGTCATCACGTTCTGCCGGGCCATGCCGGATCTGCTGTTCGCGGCCTTGTTCGTCCGTGCACTCGGGATCGGTGTGCTGCCCGGCATTCTGGCGCTGGCGCTGCATTCGATAGGGATGCTCGGAAAATTGTTCGCCGATGCCATCGAGCAGACCGATCCGGGCCCGCGAGAAGCGGTCCGCGCGACCGGCGCCGGATATGTCCGGGAGATGCTGAACGCCGTCGTACCGCAGGCGATCCCCTCCTGGATCAGCACTTTCGTCTACCGCATCGATATCAACCTACGGATGTCGGTGGTACTCGGTTTCGTCGGCGCGGGCGGGATCGGTTTCGCCCTGCAGGACGCGCTGCGCGGTTTGATCTACCCGCGTGCCCTCGGCATCGTCGCCGTGATCTTGGTGATCATCGCGGCCATGGAAGTCCTCACCATCGTCATCCGGCGCACCCTGCTGACACCGTCGAAGGCAGGTCCGGGCCGAGACCGGCAGACGCGCTTCGCCTTCGGTGTGCTCCTCGCAATCACCTGTCTCGCCTCGCTGGTCGTCCTCGATATCGACCCGTTCGCGCTGTTCACTTGGCCGTGGCCGTCGTTCGAGGTATTCGGCAGGATGATCCCGCCGGATTTCGACGCGCTCGGCGCCGACCTGTTCGATGCCGCCGTCCAGACCATCGCCATCGGCCTGGTAGCGACCGCGATCGGGGTGGTGCTCTCGATTCCGCTCGGTATCCTCGGCGCGGCCGATGTATCCCCGCACCCGGCGTTGTACTGGCTGGCCCGGACCTGGATCCTGGTGGTGCGCGCGGTTCCGGAGCTGATCATCGCAGTGGTGTTCGTCGCGGCGCTCGGTCTCGGCCCGATCGCCGGAACCTGCGCACTGGCCCTCGGCTCCATCGGATTTCTCGGCAAACTCGTCGCCGACGCGGTCGAAGAGATCGACCCCGGACCGCTCGAAGCGGTCAGGGCGGTCGGCGGCGGCTGGTGGAAAACCCTGTTCGCCGCGGTCATCCCGCAAGCCGTCCCGGCATTGATCGGTTCCAGCCTCTATCTACTCGACGTCAATATTCGTACCTCGACAGTGCTGGGCATCGTCGGCGCGGGCGGTATCGGATACCTGCTGTTCGAAGCCATCCGGACGCTGAACTTCGATATCGCGGGCGCGATCGTCCTGGTCGTCTTCGTCATCGTCTACACCATCGAAAGGCTTTCCGGATGGATACGCTCACTCGTCGTATGACCCGCGCAGCCGTATGGTCCGCCGACGGCATCCGGATCCGCGACGTCGAGCTGCCGACTCCCGGCCCCGGAGAACTGCTGGTCCGTGTGGACCTGGCCACCGTCTGCGGAAGCGATCTGCACACCGTCTCCGGGCGCCGCCCGGCGCCGTCACCGTCGATCCTCGGGCATGAGGCAGTCGGGCACGTGGCGGCCGCAGGCCCCGGCGCCGAACGGGAGATCGGTGAGCGGATCGTCTGGTCGGTCACCGCGACCTGCGGCCGGTGCGGGCGCTGCCGGCGCGGTTTCACCGCCAAATGTGAACAGGTACGCAAGGTCGGGCACGAGGCGTTCACGGGTGACTGGCCGCTGTCCGGCGGATACGCCGATCACATACTGCTCCCCGCCGGAGTCACCACGGTCACGGTCCCGGAGACGGTTCCCGATGCGGTTGCCGCACCCGCCGGATGCGCTACCGCGACCGTTATGGCCGTGCTCGAGGCGGCCGGAGCGATGGCCGGCCGCCGCGTCCTGATCTGCGGGGCGGGCATGCTTGGCGTCACCGCTGCCGGTGCCTGCGCAGAACAGGGTGCAGAGGTGCTGATCAGTGACCCGCACCCGCAGCGACAGCACATCGCGGCACGATTCGGCGCGACCCCGGACCCCGGCGGGAGGGTGGATATCGCACTGGACTTCTCCGGTTCACCCGATGCTGTCACAGGCGCACTCGCCCGCGTCGACCTCGGCGGACGGCTGGTGCTGGCCGGCTCGGTGACCCCCGGCCCTGCCATCGCACTCGACCCGGAGGCCGTGGTCCGCGGCTGGCTGACCATAACCGGTGTGCACAACTACGAACCCCGCCATCTGATCCGGGCCGTGGAATTCCTGACCCGGACCACCCGGACTCTGCCGTGGCCGGACCTGGTCGCCGAACCCGTCGAGCTGGCCGCGATCGGCACCGTCCTGCAACCGCTGCCACGAGCCGTTCTCCGTGCCTCCATCGCGCCGTGAATACCGCCGCGGAGCCACGATCGCGGAGGCGCGGCGACGGCGATTCCGCGGCTTCGCCGGACAGCTCGAACGGCATTCGGTCAGACCTGATCCACTCTCGACCCCGCAACACTGGGCCGATCAGGCCGACAGTGGAACTATTCGGTCCAGCGAATCCCCGAGCTTGTCGGCGGTTACGTCTAGGTCGTAGCGATCCTGCAGGTTGAGCCAGAATTGAGCGCTGTTACCGAATACTCTTCCGAGCCTCAGCGCAGTATCGGCAGTGATGGAACGCTTGCCGTGTACGATCTCGTTGATCCGGCGGGGCGGAACTCCGATGATGACGGCCAGTCGGTGCTGGGTGATCCCGAACGGCTCCAGAAAATCTGCGACCAGGATCTCGCCGGGGTGGATGGGCGTAGCCAGTGGATTGTTCATCTCGTGTACCTCATGGGTGGGTGCGGTCAGTGGTAGTCGGTTATTTCGACACGATGTGCAGCGCCGGTATGCCAGGCGAAACAGATCCTGTACTGGTCGTTCACCCTGATGCTGTAATGGCCCGCACGGTCGCCACTGAGCTTTTCGAGCCGGTTTCCGGGCGGTACCCGAAGGTCGTTGACATCGGTTGCCGCATCGATGAGGAGTAGCTTGCGGCGGGCGGTGCGCTGGATGTCCTGTGGCAACTTCGTGGACACAACCCGGTGGAACACGAGTTCTGTCTCCTTGTCTGCGAACGATGCGATCACAGACATAATATAACGTCTCTCGTTATTAACGGGATACGTTATGATTTTGGTACCACCGCTGGGGCAGCGGCGCTGGATTCGGGAGTCGCCGGTCGCACTCGCCCGGAGCCGGATTGGTCGACGAGTACCGGCTGTTCACCTACCCCGTGGTCCAGGGCCGGGGGCGCAGGCTCTTTCCGGACGGCTACACGATCCCGGCGCTGCGGCTCGCCGACAGCAAATCCTTTCGGTCCGGGATCACCTACACCTGCTACGCCGTGCGCTGAATCGTGAGTTCCGAGTTGTGCTCATCGGCCGCGCGGGCCGCGATGTTGCACTACCCTGGGCACGCATTACGGAAAAACGTTACCTACGTAGGTAACTCGGCAAGGAGTGGTTGATGGCGGTTCGGAAGCTGGCGGAGAAATACTACGAGCTCATCGACTCGGGGCGGCTGGCCGAGGCGGCGGCGCTGATGACCGATGACGTGAAGCTGACCTTCGCCAACGCCGAACCGGTGACCGGCCGGGACGCGGCGACAGCGTCCATCCAGTACGTACTCGACCAGACCACGAAGATCGAACACAAGGTGGTGCACTGGATCGAACCGCACCCGGCCACCGACGGCACCACCGAGGTGATGTTCGAGATCCGGATCCACTACTGGCTGAAGAGCGGTAAAGAGCTCGATATTCCGGGGGCGGTGTACGCGACGGTGAACGCCGACAACATGATCACCGAACAGCGCCTCTACGGCGATCTCACCGAGGTCTTCGCCGGCTGATCCCAGCACTCGCACAGGCGGCCCCGGGCGAATGTGCCCGGGGCCGCCTGTCTTGCCTACTTCGGTGCGGTCAGGTCGTAGACGGTTACACCGTCCACCTCCTGCGCGGTGAAATGCTCCTGCACCCACTGCGTGATTTCCGCGCCCGTTCCGGTCCGGCCGCCGGGTCCGCCACCGCTACCGCCGAGGAAGTAGTGGATCTGCCCGGATTCGACGTACTGCCGGAACTTTTCCGGTGTGGGTGAGGGATCGCTGCCGTTGAAACCGCCGATCGCCATGACCGGCTCCTCGACGGCCAGCTGGTATCCGGCGGCGCTGTTGGCGGATACGGTGGCCGCGGCCCAGGTGTAGGCGCCGGCGTTGTCCGCCAGCAACGCGACCAGGGCGTCGCCGGGTTCGCTCACACCCATCACGCCGCCGGGACCGCCACCCATCGCGCCGTTCGCGCCACCGGCGTCCGAGGTGCCGCCGCCCGCAGGCCCGCCGCCGTCGGTGGCCGCACCGGGAATCCCGCCGGGCCCACCGGCCGCCCCGCCGTAGGCGCCACTCGCCCCGGCCCCTGTGCCGTGCGTTCCGCCGGGAACAGGGGGCCCACCGGCCGCCCCGCCGGTTCCGCCCGGTGTACCGGGTGTACCGGCGGGCGTACTCGGTATCCCACCCCACCCGCCCGGCCCGTTATCGCCGTTTTTCCTACCCGGTGGCCGCATCCCGCCGAACGTTCCGGTATCCGGGCCGGCAGTCGGAATCGGTCCGGCGTGCGCCGAATTCAAGGTGTCGGCGGTGTAAGCGACCGGCCCGCCCAGCCCCACGACCGCGGCCAGCAAGGCCACCACGACAGCAACTCGGCGGGGGAGCGGCAGCAGGAGAGCGAGGGCGGCGATGATGCCGGTAACCAGAATCGTCCAGCGCAGCCACGGTAGGAAATCTGCACTGCGTGACAACAACATCCACGCGGTCGCAGTGGTCAGCCCCATCGCCACACCCGCCGGAATCCGCACCCACCGGCGCGACCGGTTGCGCCAGAACAACACCGAACCGATACCCACCAGCGCGGCGATCGCGGGCGCCAGCGCCACCGTGTAGTACTGGTGGAAGATGCCGGCCATGAAGCTGAACACCAGTCCGGTGATCAGCAGCCAGCCGCCCCACAGCAGCAGGTGGGCCCGCGCGGTGTCGGTGCGTGCGGCCCTGCCCCGCAGTAGCAGGCCCGTGACCAGCGCGATCAGTGCCGCGGGGAGCAGCCAGGCGATCTGCCCGCCCTGGGCCTGGTCGAACATCCGGGCTATCCCGGTCTGCCCCCACATTCCGTTTCCGCCCGGCGGCAATTCGCCGCTCGGACCCACGCTGCCGGTTTCGTTGCCGTTCAACCGGCCCAGCCCGTTGTAGCCGAGGGTGAGCTCGATAATCGAATTGTTCTGCGATCCGCCGATATACGGCCGGGAATCGGCCGGCCACAGTTCTACGGCCAGCAGCCACCAACCGGCCGCAATCACCGAGGCCGTGCCCGCCGCGAACAACTGCGCGATCCGCTTACCGAGCTTCGGCGGGCCGGCGAACAGGTACACCAGTGCGAGCACCGGAACCACCAGCACGACCTGCAACTGTTTGGCCAGGAAACCGAAACCGAGGCAGGTGCCGGTGAGTACCAGCCAGCGCCAGCGGCCGTCGTCCAGTGCCCGCGTCATCGCCCACGCCGCGGCAACCATGAGCAACACCAGCAGAGCATCGGGATTGTTGAACCGGAACATGAGGGCGAACACCGGTGTCACCGCAACGACGAACCCGGCGATCAGTCCCGCCGCGGGGCCGAACGAACGCCGGACGGTTGCCCAGAGCAGTGCCACCGTCATCAAACCCAGTAGGACCTGCGGGACCAGCATGCTCCAGCTGTTCAACCCGAACAGCCGGACCGACAGTTCCATAACCCACAGTGAGGCAGGTGGTTTGTCCACGGTGATGGAATTCGCGGCATCGGAGGAGCCGAAGAAGAACGCCTTCCACGACACCGAACCGGCCTGGACGGCCGCGGCGTAGAAGGAGTTCGCCCAGCCGTTCGCGCCCAGGTTGTACAGGTAGGTCAGTCCGGTGGTGAGCAGCAGTACGGCCAGCGCCGGAAACTCCCAGCGGCCGGCGCGGGTGGGGCCGATGCTGTCCGCGGGGACGGGTTCGGTGGTCGAGGGGGGCACGGCGGTGAGAGTCATCGGGCGACCTCCACGGTGAGCTGTGCGGGCCCGGAGGTATTGCGGAACACCCAGCGCAGGCCGACGAAGCGCATGAGGGTCGCGATCAGGTTCGCCACGACCAGCACGAACAGTTCCAGTTGGACCGGCGCCGCGGGCGCCCAATGATGCAGCGCGAACAGCGATCCACTGGTCACCGACAGTCCGAACCCGAAGATGAGCAGGCCCTGGAACTGATGCGATGCCATCCCGCGCTGCCCGCGCACGCCGAAGGTGAACGAACGGTTGACGGCGGTGTTGGCGACTGCCGTGGCGAGCAGCGCCGCGAAGTTCGCGGCCTGCGCGCCGGTCACCGGTTGTATCAGAAGGTAGAGCAGCACGTAGGCGAGCGTGGAACCGGCGCCGACCAGTGCGAACCGGATCAACTGACCGGCCATGCCCAACGGCACACCCGAAACCAGCGGCTCTCTGCCCACCGCCCGGCGCAGTTCGGCCAACGGTAGGGACCCGGTGGTCAATGCGCGGCCCATCCGCCAGATCCCCTGTAGGTCCTTGCGGGCGGTATCGACGATATCCACCCGGCTGTCGGGATCATCGATCCAATCCACCGGGATTTCATGGATCCGCAGCCCGGCGCGTTCGGCCAGCACCAGTAGTTCGGTGTCGAAGAACCATTCACCGTCTTCGACCAGCGGCAACAGTGTGCGCGCCACCTCGGTGCGCATGGCTTTGAACCCGCATTGGGCGTCGGAGAAGCGGGCCCGCAGCGAGGCTTTCAACAGCAGGTTGTAGCAGCGGGAGATGAATTCACGTTTGGGTCCGCGCACCACGCGCGAGCCGGCGCTGAGCCGGGTGCCGATCGCCAGATCGGAATGGCCCGAGACGAGCGGCGCGACCAGCGGGAGCAGGGCATCGAGATCGGTCGACAGATCGACATCCATATAGGCGACGACCTGTGCATCCGACTCCTGCCACACGGTTCGCAACGCCCTGCCGCGGCCCTTGGTGTCGAGATGCACCACGCGTATATCGCCGAGTTCGGCGGCGAGCAGTTCGGCCACCGCGAGCGTGGCATCGGTGCTGGCGTTGTCGGCGACGGTGATCCGGGCCGGGAACGGGAACCCGCTGCCCAGGTATTCGTGCAGGCGGCGCAAGCAGGCGCCGAGGTCGGTTTCTTCGTTGTACACGGGGACGACCACATCCAGCACGGGGGGTGTTGACGGGTGGTCGACTTGATCCGCCGGTCCGGCGACGGTCACGGTCTCGGTCATATCGCCCAGACTCGACCGGTGGGCTGGGGCCGGGCTCCAGCGAACCTGGGAGGTTCCTGTGTTCGTGGTGACCGAGCTCGGCCCGGCTACGCTTCAATTGTCGAAAGTGCCGATGCATCGGCGGTTCGGCCACGGACCAACCGGAACCTCGTTGTTCTCGCACGCCGTTGTGGTGTTGTTCCGTAACGCCCTCAGTATGCGCGCGGGTACCGACAGGTCCGGGTCAGTGCAGCCGCCACAGCGGCGATACCGGACCGTGCCCTTTGCCCAGGTCGTAGGCGGCTTCGAGGCAGCGGCGGGTCCATTCCTTGGCGAATTCGAACGCGTCGGGCACCGAGTGGCCGTTGGCCAGGGCGCAGGCCAGCGCGGCGGCCAGAGTGTCGCCGCCGCCGTGGTCGTTACCGGTGGCGATGCGGGGCGCCCGGAACTCCAGGAAGCGTTCACCGTCGAACAGCAGGTCCGTGCTGTCGGCGGAGGTGCGCAGATGCCCGCCCTTCACCACCACCCACTGCGGACCGAGGGCGTGCAAAGCTTCGGCCGCCGAACGCGCCGAAGCCGTATCGGTGACCCGCACCCCCGTCAGTAGCCGGATCTCGTCCAGATTGGGCGTGACGATCGTGGCCAGCGGAAACAGGGTGTAGCGCACAGCGTCCAGGGCCTCGGTGTGCAGGAGCGGGTCGCCGTGCATGGAGGCCGCGACGGGGTCCACGACCAGCGGCGCCGAGCCGTCGCGCCCGATCCCGACCTCCCGGCAGACCGCGGCTACCGCCTCGATGATGGCGCTGGAGGCGAGCATGCCCGTCTTGGCGGCACCGATTCCGATATCGCCGGCCACCGACCGCACCTGATCGGCCACCACCTGCGGCGGAACCTCGTGGAACCCGGTCACCCCCACCGAGTTCTGCACGGTCACCGCGGCAACCGCTACCAGTGCATGCACTCCGCACAGCGCCATGGTGCGGGTATCGGCCTGGATCCCGGCGCCGCCACCCGAATCCGTCCCGGCGATGGTGAGCACTCGCACCGGGGTCTGTCCCGGCGGGGTCAACGGCAACAAATTCACGCAGTCACCCTACGTGGACTCGGCTGCGGGCCGGCCATGTGCTCAGCGGATGGCCTGGTCGATGAGGCGGCGGGCCGCGCGGTCGGTGCGTTCGGTATCGCCGGTGATGAGGCGGTCCTGGAGGATGCCGCGGAGGCCGGAGATCAGCAGGGTGGCGACGACTTCGGGGTCGTCCACCGAAACGAGTTCAGCCAGTCGGGTGGTCAGGGCGGTGGTGAAGGCCGCGATCGCCTCGTCGGCGTAGCGGGCGTACGGGGCCGATGGGGCGCAGGCGGCGCCGAGGACTTGCAACATCACGGTGTTGCTGACGGCCTCGGGGCCGGTGGCGTTGGAGCGATAGAAGTCCCACAGGCGTTCGCGGAGCGCGGTGGCGTCGTGGATATCGGCGAATACGGCGGTGAGGTCGGGACGGTGGGTGGTCAGAGCCTGGACGAGCAGTTCTTCTTTGGTGCCGAAGTAGTAGATCAGCATGCGGGAGCTGGTGCCGAGGGCAGCGGCCAGGGGGCGGAGTGAGAGGTCCGCGAGGCCGTGTTCGGCGATATAGCGGACCACGGCGTCGAGGAGTTCGGCGCGTTTGGCGTGGTCGAGGGGGCGGGCCATGGGTTGACTGTAGCGAACGCTACAGGTATTGATGAACCCCGTGAATGTACCGATCGCTTCAGAAACTCGGCAGGCGTCCGGCCGAGTGGTCGTCACCGCCTATGCGGGAGCCACCTCACTGGCCGACGATATGGACGGCACCTGGGCCGCGCTGCTACGCGGCGAAACCGGTATCACCACTCTCGATGACGATTTCGTCGCCGAGTACGACCTGCCGGTACGTATCGGCGGCAAGCTGAAATCGCATCCCGGCGCGGAGCTCACCCGGGTCGAGCAGCGGCGGCATTCGTATGTGGAACAGCTCGCTCTGGTGCTCGGGCGGCGAGTCTGGGGGGCGGCAGGACGGCCCGAGGTGGAGGGTGAACGGCTCGCGGTGTGTATCGGTACCGGGCTGGGCGGCGGTGATGCGCTCATCGACGCGGTCGACGCCATGCGAGCGGGTGGGTACCGCAAGGTTTCGCCGATGTCGGTGCCGATGGTCATGCCGAACGGTCCCGCGGCGGCGGTGAGTCTCGAAATCGGCGCGAAGGCGGGTGTTTTCGCCCCTGTCTCGGCGTGCTCATCGGGAACCGAGGCAATCGCGCAGGCCTGGCGGCTGATCGTCACCGGAGAGGCCGATGTGGTGGTGGCGGGCGGTGTGGAGGGGCATATCCACGCGGTACCGATCGCGAGTTTCTCCATGATGCGTGCGATGAGCACCCGCAATGACGAGCCACAGCGTGCCTCCCGCCCGTTCGACCGGGACCGCGACGGTTTCGTCTTCGGTGAGGCCGGAGCGCTGGTGGTCCTCGAATCGGAGCGGCACGCCCACGCCCGCGGCGCCCGGATCCACGCCCGGGTGCTCGGGGCGGGTATCACTTCCGACGCTTACCATATCGTCGCTTCCGACCCGGCCGGTGCGGGCGCGGCCCGGGCCATGCGTAAAGCGATTACCGCGGCAGGCCTGCGGCCCGCCGACATCCGGCACGTGAACGCACACGCCACCTCGACCTCGATCGGCGACGCGTCCGAAGCGGCCGCGATCCGCGCGGTGACACCGGAGGCTTCGGTCTACGCGCCCAAATCAGCGCTCGGACATTCCATCGGGGCGGTCGGTGCGCTGGAAACCATCCTGACCGCGCTGACGCTGCGTGAACAGGTCGTTCCGCCCACTCTCAACCTCGACAACTGCGACGTCGACCTCGACGTAGTCCATGGTCGCGCCCGTCCGCAGGCCTGCGAGTACGCCCTGACGAACTCCTTCGGATTCGGCGGGCACAACGTCACCCTCGCCCTCGGGCGCGCATGATCCGAACCGCGCGTACCTGCTCAATCGCCGGCCCTGGGCCCAGGGGTGCGTTTCCAGCGCCAGGCGAATTCCCCGGCGTGGGGCGGCGGACCGGGCAGCTCTCCGTCGGCGCGCAGGCCGGCGAGCAGGAGGGCGAGAATCCGGCGGCGTAACTGTCCGGTGCGCTCGGCGTCCGGGGTCGACACCGCGGCGCAGGCCTCCAGAACAATGCCGAGGTCCTGGGGAGTGATGTCTGGGCGTAACTGTCCGGATTCGTGTGCGCGCCGGACGAGTTCGTTGTTCACCTGCTCGGAGTGCTGGACTTCGGGCAGTATCGATTCGTCGGGTGTGAAGGTGCCGGCGAGGTGGACGGTCAGTGAATGCACATCTGCCTCGACCACTCGCTCCAGAAAACCGGCCAGTGCCTGCCAGCCTTCCGGTTCCTCCAGTGCGGCGTCGGCTTCGGCGTTGTAGCGGCGGAGTCCGTCGTGGCAGAGGGTGCGCAGCAGTACGTCTTTGCTCGGGTAGCGGCGGTACAGGGCGCTGATACCGACTCCGGCTCGTTCGGCGACGGCCGAAATCGGCGCGTTCGCATCGGCGAGGAATACCGCTCGTGCGGCGTCGAGGATGAGCTCGTCGTTACGGGCGGCCTGTGCTTTGCGGCCGGGGAGGGGTTTGGCCGCGGGAGGTTCGGCTGATCGGGGCATGCTCCGAGGCTAGCACTTGAAACGGAATGATCCGTTCTGATAGGTTTTAAACAGAACAAAACATTCCGTTCCAATAGGAGTCGATATGACCGCCATCCAGCCCTTCCGCATCGAGATCCCCGGCGCCGACCTCGACGATCTGCATGCCCGCCTGGACCGCACCCGCTGGGCGGATCAGATCCCCGGCTCCGGTGACGAGTACGGCGTGAGTGTCGGCCGGGTGCGTCACCTGGCCGATGTCTGGCGCTCGTTCGACTGGCGCGCCCAGGAACGCACACTGAATGCCTACTCGCAGTTCCGCACCGAAATCGACGGCCAGCTGATCCACTTCCTCCATATCCGGTCGACGGGCGCGCAGGGATTCCCACTGATCCTGACCCACGGCTGGCCCGGCACCTTCGTCGAATTCCTCGATCTCGTAGAGCCGCTCACGGGGGCCGGTTTCGACCTGGTCATCCCCTCGGTACCCGGCTACGGTTTCTCCGGCCCGACAACGGAAACCGGCTGGAACGATGCCCGGATCGCCCGCGCCTGGGCGGAGCTGATGCGTCGCCTCGGCTACCGCCGTTACGGCGCGGCAGGAAACGACGGCGGATCGGCCATTTCCGCGGAACTGGGCCGATACGCTCCCGAACAGGTGGTGGGAGTGCACGTTGCCCAGGTGTATTCGTTCCCTTCCGGTGATCCCGCCGAACTGGCCGATCTCACCGCCGACGAACAGCAGGCCATGGCAACGCTGGACTGGTTCGTCAAGAACAAGATGGGCTTCAACGTCCTGCAATCACAGCAGCCGCAGACCCTCGCGCACGCCCTGACGGATTCGCCGGCCGGCCTGCTCGGCTGGAACAGCCAGCTGCTCGGACCCGACCTGGACGACGAATTCGTCGTCACCAATATCGCGATCCACTGGTTCACCGGAACCGCCGGCTCGGCGATCCGGCACTACTACGAGAAGGACAAGGCCGAGCAGCCCACCGAACCGAGTACCGTCCCGCTCGCGTTGTCCGGGTCGACCGGGGATTTCCACGGCATCCGGCGTTTCGCCGAACGCGACCACAATGTGGTGTCCTGGCGGACCCACGATGTGCACAGCCACTATCTGCACCATGCCGCTCCCGAGCTCATGGCCGAGGAGATCGCCGGGTTCTTCGACAAGTACCGTGCCGGCGAGTAGGTCGCGAAATCGGAGCCGGATCGATGTCGACGGTGCGGGCACGGCTCCGATCGGTCGCGGGGCCGCCTCGGCCGGAGGCGGCCCGAGGGCCTCGGGCGCCGGTCGTCTCGACGTCTCAGCCCGGAACCTTGTCCAGGAATCCGAGGACGGTCTCGATACGGCCCTGTTCATCTGTGACCAGGACATCGAATCCGATGATCACCGGTTCCGCGCCGGCCGGTCCCAGGCCCCACTGGAATCGGACTTGGCGATGGTGGTTGTCCGGCTCGCCGACCTGGGTGAATACGAATCCCGGGAACTGCTCGTGCACGGCGCCGATGGTGGCACCGATCGCCTCGCGACCCGCTGCCTCGGCGAGGGGGTCGGTATAGGTGGCTTCGGGCGCCCAGTGCTCGGTGAGCAGGGTGGTGCGGGCCTGCTGGTCAGTGCTGTTCCAGGTGTGCAGGTAGGTGGTGACGATATCGTTCATCGGGTGCTCCTTCGGGTGGGTGAATGTGCTCACAGCATCGCCGCGATCGTGCGAGCCGGCGATTACCCCGGAGGTAATGGGATCGGCTACCGGGACGGCTAGCATTCGACGTGTGGCGACTTTGGAGACCGAATCCCAGGTGGGCGGCCTTATCCGCGCCTGGCGAGAGCGGCGGCGGCTGAGCCAGCTGCAACTGGCCGCGCAGGCGGAGGTGTCCACGCGGCATCTGAGCTTCCTGGAGACCGGCCGGTCGCGACCCACCCGGGAGATGATCGAGCGGCTCGCCACGCATCTGGATGTACCACTGCGTGAACGCAACGAATTGATGCTCTCGGCCGGCTACGCGCCGCGCTACGGCCAGCGTGACCCGGACGCGCCCGAATTGCGTGCGGTGATGGACGCCTTCCGCACTCTGCTCGATGCGCATCTCCCGCATCCGGCGCTGGTCCTGGACCGCTGCTGGGACGTGGTCGATCGCAATACCGCCACCGATGTGCTGCTCGAAGGCTGCGCCCCGGAATTGCTCGAACCGCCGGTCAATGCGATCCGGATCTCGCTGCATCCGGACGGCCTGGCGCCGCGGATCCGCAACCTGGGGCAGTGGCGGGGCCATCTGCTCAGTCAGATCCGGTCCCGCTCGGCGGCCACCGGGGATCCGCGATTGCGGTCACTGCTGGACGAGGTGTCGGCCTATCCGTGCCGGGATACGGGGATAGCGGCGCGTGCGGATGTGGTGGTTCCGCTCCGGCTGGGTGTCGGTGATACGGAGTTCTCCTTCTTCAGTGTCACCACCTCGGCGATGTCGGCCACCGATGTGACGATCGACGAGTTGCATATCGAGGCCTTCTACCCCGCGGACGAGGCGACGGCGCGGGCTTTCCGCGCGCCGTAACACTGCCTGTAGACGCTCGCTTATGTAGGAGAGCGCTCGAGCCATGTTCCGTCTCGCTTCTGGCGGCTGTACTGGATTCAGTAACCAGCCAACAATCTTCGACCAGGAGCGGATATGCGAATCGCGATTTTCGGAGCCACCGGCACAGTCGGCCGGCACATCGTCGACCAGGCGCTCGAACGCGGGTACGAGGTCACCGCGCTCACCCGGGACGCCGCCCGGATCAGCCGGGCGCACGAACGATTGCACATCGTAGAAGGCGATGTGCTCGACCCCGGCGCGGTCGAACGAGCGGTCACCGGCCAGGACGCGGTTCTGGTGGCGCTCGGTAACGGCCGTCAGGGCGTGGTGCGGGCCGAGGGCACCCGCACGGTGATCGAGGCGATGAACCGGGCCGGGGTGAAACGGCTCGTCTGCCAGTCCACCCTCGGCGCCGGCGACAGCCGGGCAAACCTGAACTTCCTGTGGAAATACGTCATGTTCGGCCTGCTGTTGCGCCCCGCCTACGCCGACCATCAGCAGCAGGAGACCTACGTCCGCGCGAGCGACCTGGATTGGACCATCGTGCGCCCGAGCGCTTTCACCGACGGTCCCCGCACCGGAACCTACCGCCACGGATTCGGTCCTGGCGAAACCGGTCTCGATCTGAAGATCGCGCGCGCCGATATCGCGGCCTTCCTGCTGGATCAGGTCACCGACCGCACCTATGTGCACCGGGCTGCGGGCCTGTCCAATTGAATTCGGCCGGATCATCGCCACCGCCGTCGCGCCCGGCGGTGGGCCGGTCGCCCAGCGGCGACCGAACTGTCACACGGCACCTGGCCGGTGCGGGGCCTGTGGCCGTGTTTCAGGAGTGTTCGTGGACGGTGTCCCATGCAGGGAAGGGGTCGGGGTAGCCGGTCCAAATCCCCGGCCCGGCCGTATATTCGGTGTCGGTGAGCAATGCTGAGTCCAGTAGTGCGCGCAGGGCGGGGCGATCGAGCCGGACCCCGATGAAAACGATTTCCTGACCTGCGGGGATATCCAGCGAAGACCACCAGGCGGCGGGTTCGAAGGTGAGGTTCGGCCCCGCCTGCGACCAGACTGCGGCGAGTTGGGGCCGGCTGGCGATCCAGCAGAAACCCTTGCTGCGCAACAGCCGGCGCACCTGGGTCAAGGCGTCGGCCAGGCGCTGCGGGTGGAACGGGCGTTCGGCGCGGTAGGTCATACTGCTGATTCCGTACTCCTCGGTTTCCGGTATGTGCCCGCCTGTCAGTTCGTCGGCCCAGCCCTCGGTGCTCGCAGCGGCCACCGGGTCGTAGCGGCCCGTGTCGAGCACCTCGCTCAGGTCCACGACGCCGTTGCTGGTGCGGATCAGTTCGGCCCGCGGGTTCATCCGCCGGACGGCCGCTTCCACGGCGCCCACGATCTGCGGACTCACCAGGTCGGTCTTGTTGATCAGCAGGACATCGGCGAATTCCACCTGGTCGGCGAGTAGATCGGCGATACCGCGTTCGTCGCCGTCGCCGGCTTCCAGATTGCGGGCGGCCAGTGTTTCGCCGCGAGTGATCTCAGTGAGGAAGGTGGTGGCATCCACCACCGTCACCATGGTGTCGAGACGGGCGAGCTCGCCGAGGGAGAAGCCGTCCTCGAATTCCCATTCGAATGTCGCCGCCACCGGCATCGGTTCGGAGATACCGGTGGATTCGATCACCAGCTGGTCGAATCGGCCCTCGCGAGCGAGCTTTCCCACTGCCTCGATCAGGTCCTCACGCAGTGTGCAGCAGATACAGCCGTTGGTGAGTTCGACGAGCTTCTCCTGTGTCCGGTCCAGATGTCCTTGGCCGGCGACGAGGGCCGCGTCGATGTTGACCTCGCTCATATCGTTCACGATGACGGCGACGCGGCGTCCTTCGCGGTTGGCGAGTATGTGGTTCAGGAGGGTGGTCTTACCGGCGCCGAGGAATCCGGACAGCACGGTTACCGGCAGCGGGCGGGAAAGCGCAGAACTGGTCACATGTAAATGATAACCATTTTCATTTAGGCTGCCTTGTTCGGGCTGCCCTACCACCGGCAATGCGCTGCCGGACCACGATGATCAGGAAGAGACCGGCCCCCAAAGTGGTCGCGTAGACAGGGAAAGCCCACACGGCAGGCTTCCAGACGGTGATCGTGAGCAACGTGATGATTCCGTTCACCGCGACGAGACCGAAGACGAGCGGGTTCTCACTGCCGGGCGCGGACCAGGCTTTACGGAAGGTCGGAATCGCCGCGGCCAGATCGCCGAACACGGCGAAGATCACCGCCGTCTGCGGATCGTCCCAGCCGAGCCAGATCGCCAGCGCCACCACCGAAGCCGCCCCGCAGAGCAGATCGGCGAACGACAGCCGCCAGTAACTCGACCTGTTCGCGAACGACGCGAGGAACACCACTGCCGGGCCGGCGCCCATCGAGAAAGTGAGGACCGCGGGCAAGCCGACACCGTCGTCGAGCTGGGCGCCGAACCCGGTCAGCGACGCGGCGGCCCACAGGAACCACGAGACGCGGTTCGGTTTCACCTCGCCGCGCACGGTGAGCAAGGCGTAACTGAGCGTTCCTACCATGCTGAGGGCGGCCCCGAGGAAGACGAACCGTGGATCGATCACCGATCAACGAGAACACCGGGGCCGCCGGCCAGGCAAGCGGAACACCCGGACTGCGGACAGCGCCGGCGCCCGCACTCGGCGCGGGCGCCGGCACTTGGTCAGCTGGTGATCGGCAGGTACACGCGCTTCCCGGAATCGGCGAATTCGGCCGATTTCTCGGCCATCCCCGCCTCGATGGCCGCGATATCGGTCAGATTGTTTCGCTCCGCGTACTCGCGGACATCCGCCGAAATACGCATCGAACAGAACTTCGGACCACACATCGAGCAGAAATGCGCGGTTTTCGCCGGCTCCGCGGGCATCGTCTCGTCGTGATATTCGCGAGCGGTATCGGGGTCCAGCGACAACGCGAACTGGTCACGCCACCGGAATTCGAAACGGGCCTTCGACAATTCGTCGTCCCGTCGCTGCGCGTCCGGATGCCCCTTGGCGAGATCGGCGGCATGCGCGGCGATCTTGTAGGTGATGACGCCGGTCTTGACATCGTCCCGGTTCGGCAGGCCGAGATGTTCCTTGGGCGTGACATAGCAGAGCATCGCCGTCCCCGCCTGCGCGATCATCGCGGCACCGATGGCCGAGGTGATGTGGTCGTAGGCGGGCGCGATATCGGTGGCCAGCGGGCCGAGCGTGTAGAACGGAGCTTCCTCGCACAGCTCCTCTTCCAGCCGGACGTTCTCCACGATCTTGTGCATCGGCACATGACCCGGACCTTCGATCATCACCTGCACACCGTGCGATTTCGCCACTTTCGTCAGCTCACCGAGCGTGCGGAGTTCGGCGAACTGCGCCTCGTCGTTCGCGTCGGCGATCGAGCCGGGACGCAAACCGTCGCCGAGAGAGAAGGTCACGTCGTACCGGGCCAGAATTTCGCACAATTCCTCGAAATGCGTGTACAGGAACGATTCCCGATGATGTGCCAGGCACCACGCGGCCATGATCGACCCGCCGCGCGAAACGATCCCGGTGACCCGCTTCGCGGTGAGCGGCACATACCGCAGCAGCACACCGGCGTGCACGGTCATATAGTCGACGCCCTGCTCGCACTGCTCGATCACGGTATCGCGGTAGAGTTCCCACGTGAGCGCGGCCGGATCGCCGGCGCATTTCTCCAGCGCCTGATAGATCGGCACCGTCCCCACCGGGACCGGAGAGTTCCGCAGAATCCATTCGCGGGTTTCGTGAATGTTCCTACCGGTGGACAGATCCATGATGGTGTCGGCACCCCAGCGCGTGGCCCACACCATTTTCTCGACCTCCTCGGCTATCGACGACGACACCGCGGAATTACCGATATTGGCATTGATCTTCACCAGGAACTTCTTGCCGATGATGGTCGGCTCGAGCTCCGGATGCCGGTGATTCGCCGGGATCACCGCGCGCCCGGCGGCGACCTCCGCACGCACTCTCTCCGTCTCGACGCCCTCACGCGCGGCGATGAATCGCATCTCGTCGGTGACGACCCCGGCCCGCGCCCACGCCAACTGGGTGCGCGGGCCGGGAACATCCGGTGTCACCCAGGTATCGCGCAACTTCGGCAGTCCGGCCTCGAGATCGATGGCCGCCGACGTATCGGTATACGGCCCGGACGTGTCGTAGACATCGAAATGTTCGTCGTTGGTCAGGGCGATCCGGCGTACCGGTATACGCAGACCGTTCGCTTCCCGGTAGTGCTTGACGCTGCCCTCGATCGGACCCGTGGTCACGGAATCGACAGGTGTGCCCGTCATTTTTTCTCCCTACGCCGGCATTACCCGGTCAGGTTCATACGGTCGACGGCCCTGAACGCCCGGATGGGCTAGCCGTCCTCTCAGCCCGCTGGTGCGAGCCCCCGTCGGTATGGATTTTTTCCGCCGCCGACCATACCTGGAGTGTTCCTACCGGCGCAGGACTTCGCCCGGGTGTTCGGTGCGGGTTCCCGGGGCCGTGAGCGATAGGGTCGAACGGTGACGCTCTCGCATGGATCGCTGATGAACGTGGACGAGTTCGAAGAACTCGACGCCGCGGCCCAGCGCATATCCGAGGGGCTGCGGCTGGAATACCTCAACGGGCTGCTCGCGGCGAAGGCGCGTCCGGACGCGAACCACAGCCGGGTCATCCAATGGCTGGCCCGGTTTCTCGTACCGCGCAGATCGGAACTGTGGCTTTTCGCCGACCACGGCCTGCGGGCCGGCCGCGGCGGCGGCAGCCGGGTACGCCCGGATGCGATCCTCGCGCCCGCTTCGGCGTTCGCCGGGGAAGGCGAATGGTCGGATCCGCAGCCGGTACTGATGACGATCGAGGTCACCACCCGGGCCCAGCACACCGAACTCCGGGACCGCCTGGACAAACCGTTCCTGTATGCCGCGACCGGTATTCCGCTCTACCTGCTCATCGACCGCGGTACCGCCGAGATGAATATCTTCAGCGAACCCGACGACGGTCGCTACGCCTCCCGCGTAACCCTCCCCTTCGGCACCGATATAGAAATCCCCGACCCCCTGAACGTCATCCTCGCCACCGACGCCCTACTCGACTGGACCTGAACCGCCCAACTGTCGCGAAGGATGTCTTCGGCTCTTCGCAGCCGTCCTACCACTTGCCGCCGCCCTCGGCTGCTACAAGAAGCTCTCACACAAGGCGCCCTGTCACCCTTCTGGCCTGCCCGCCGGAATCGGATGTTCGGGGTTTCCCGGCTTCCCTTCTCAACGCGGTGCACGGCGTCGATGGTCGGATGGGACAGGCACGGCCGCCGACTCCTCGACGGCCCATTCCGGGTCGGTGGCCAGGGCAGCCATGTAGTGGACATCGATCCAGTCGCCGTCGAACCGGAGCGCGTCGCGGCCGGTGCCTTCGAGACGGAAACCGACCTTCTCGTAGACGTGGCGGGCGCGCGGATTGAAGGCATAGACCTGCAGCGTGATGCGGTGCAGACCGAGCTCCTGCAGGCCGTAGGCGACGATCAGCCGGGTCGCCTCGGTGCCGAGCCCGCGGCCGCGCCCTGCTTGCCCGATCAGGGTGCGGAAGCCGCAGGACCGGTTCTCCTTGTCCCAGTCGTTGAGGACGACTTCGCCGAGCACGCTGTTGTCGCCGGCGGTCACGGCGAGGACCAGGCGGTCGTCGGCGGTGCTCCACCGGCGGTAGATTTCGCGCATCGTCTCGATCGGCGGGTTGGTGACCGGCTCGTCACGGGAATGTACTGTGCCGGTCAGAATCGCGACTTCGGGATCTTTGCGAATGATCTCGTCGAGAACGTCGGCATCGTCGGCATGGACGGGGCGTAGGGTGACGCGCTCGCCGCGGAGCGTGGGTTTGTGGCTGAAGATCATGGACATACGGATCTTTCTTCGGCGCGTGTTCGGGGCAGGCAGGTGCTGGTTACCTACCCGATGATCGAGTGGTGGACAACCGTGTGCGCCGGGCAAGCGGCGCAACCGAATGCGATCAGATATCGAACTCCGCGATCACCGGCGCGTGATCGCTTGCTCCCTTACCTTTGCGTTCCTCCCGGTCCACCCCCGCGTCCACCACGCTCGCCGCCAACGCCGGAGAGGCGAGGATGAAATCGATCCGCATCCCTTCCTTCCGCGGAAATCGCAGCTGCGTGTAGTCCCAGTAGGTGTACACCCCGGGTCCGGGGGCGAAGGGCCGCATCACATCGGTGAATCCGGTCGCCGTGACGGCCGTGAACGCGTCCCGTTCCGGCTGGGAGGTATGGGTTTTACCGGTGAAGAATTCGGTGGACCACACGTCGTCGTCGGTGGGCGCGATATTCCAGTCGCCGACCAGGGCGGTCGCGGTCTCCGGGTTCTCGGTCAGCCAGCGGGCGGCATTGTTGCGCAGAGCCGTGAGCCAGGCGAGTTTGTATTCGTAATGTGGATCGTTCAGTGCGCGGCCGTTGGGCACATAGAGGCTCCAAACCCGCACGCCACCGCAGGTGGCCCCGAGCGCACGTGCTTCGACCGTAGGGGTGCTGATCAGTGCCTCCGCGGCATCCCGATCGAATCCGGGCTGGCCCGGGAACCCGATCTCCACATCGTCCAGCCCGACCCGCGACGCTATCGCCACCCCGTTCCACTGGTTGAGCCCCACATGCGCGACCTCGTAACCGGCCTCGGTGAACCGTTCGAACGGGAACTGGTCGTCGCGGCATTTGGTTTCCTGTAATGCCACGACATCGATGTCCTGGCGGTCCAGCCAGGCCAGCACGCGGTCCTGCCGCGAGCGGATCGAATTGATATTCCAGGTGGCCAGTCGCAACTGAATTCCCGTCTGTGTCGAGGTGCGGCGACGTTACGACGCCGGCGCTGCGCCGCCGGGCACGGCGTAGCGGTAGCTGTGATGGTCGAGGAAACCCAGCTCGCCGAAAAGTTCCAGTGCCTCCACATTACCGGCATCGACCTGCACGTACGCGTGGGTTGCGCCACGGTCGTGACCCCAGCGCAGCAGTTCCCCGCAGACCAGTGCGGCCAGGCCGTGGCGGCGGTGCGCGGCCAGGACTGCCACGCATGTCAGGCCGACCCAGCGGCGGCCGTCCGAGGCGGTGGTGAGGGCGCCACGGGCGATCGCGATGGGGCCGGGCAGGCCCAGTGACGCGAATCCCAGTTGCCCCTCGTGCACCGAGGTCAGCACCTCCGGCAGGGGGACGGTGGCGGTCTGGCCGCTGGGTTCGTCGCCGCGACAGCGGTGGATCTCGAGCCAGGCGATATCGGGTTCGGTGGAGATGCGAACCATGGACGGCCCTTGCGGGAGGACGAAATTCTCCAGATCTATGCCCAGTACCTGGGTTTCGCCCCAGCTGTTCCAGCCCGGCGGTACGGTCGCCAGCCGGTCCGGTAGTGCCAGTTGCAGCGGTAGCCCCTTGGCTGCGTACCAGGCGCCGATGCGGTGCAGCGTTTCCGCGTCGGTCCGCGCCGGCCCGCTCGAATCACCGATGGGTACAGCGGAATTGGCGCGGCGGGTATAGCCGTGCCCGGCGCGCAGTAGCCAGCCGTCCAGCCAGGCGTATTCGGTGCCCGGCCAGCCGTAGGCGGCCGCGGATTCGAGCGTGCGGATCTCGGAGATGCGAATCGGCCTGGGGCCCAGTGTTTTCAGCGCAACCACCCGGGTGGCCGGAATCAGCACCGGGTGGCCGTCGGCGCCCATGACAGTGAGCGGGTTGGTGGAAACCACCTCGCCGATCACATCGGTCAGTGGCGGATCGCTGCCGTCCGGTAGCCGGTACCGGACAACGACCCGCTCACCGACCGGGATATCCGGTTCGGCCGGGTGCTGTTCGGGTTCCGGCGGTTCAGTCGTCATATCCGAACGGATCCGGATCGACACCGGGTAGCCAGCTCAGGCCGGGAACACCCCAGCCGTTGCGTTTCACCGATTTCTTCGCCGCCCGCGCGTGCCGGCCGATGAGCACATCGACGTAGAGATAGCCGTCCAGATGCCCGACCTCGTGCTGCAGCATCCGGGCGAAGAAACCTGTTCCCTCGATCTCGACCGGTTCGCCGTGCTCGTCGGTGCCGGTGACCTTGGCCCAGTCGGCGCGGCCGGTGGGGAACTGTTCGCCGGGTACGGAGAGGCAGCCCTCTTCGTCGTCGTCGGGGTCCGGCATGTTCTCCGGGATTGCCGAGGTCTCCAGTGCGGGGTTGATCACGGCCCCGCGGCGTCGTGCCACCGTGCCGTCTGCCGCCGGGTCGGGGCAGTCGTAGACGAAGAGCCGTTTGGACACTCCGACCTGGTTGGCGGCCAGGCCCACGCCGTTGGCGGCGTCCAGCGTTTCGTACATATCGGCGATCAGCCCGGCCAGTTCGGCCGGAGTTTCGGTCACCGGCTCGGTCGGGCGATGCAACACGGGATCGCCGACGATCACGATGGGCAGGATTGACATGATTACGAGCTTATGGGGACGCGTGCTGCGGCCGGAATAGGGCCTGTCCGTGGCCGTCGGGGACGCAGTGGTGGCCGGACCGGCCGGTCGGCGCCCGGATTTCTGGTACTGATGTACCGGACACGCCCGGGTCGACTCGTCAGCGGCCGGCGGGGCGTCGTGGTTGAATATCGCAAGGCAGTAACACGGTGACGCGTTCGGTCACGATTCGATCGCATCCGGTGGTAACTCGGCGAGGAGCAAGATGGACGGCGCAGCAGCGCGGGAGCTTTCCGCAATCCAGGGCAGTCCTCCGGCCAGTACGAATACATTCCCCGAACCGGCCCACGATCCCGAGAGCGGCTTGAGCCGCCGCGAACACGAGATCCTGGCCTTCGAGCGGCAGTGGTGGAAATACGCGGGCGCCAAGGAGGAGGCGATCCGCGAACTCTTCGCGCTTTCGCCCACCCGCTACTACCAGGTCCTCAACACCCTCATCGACCGGCCGGAGGCCCTGGCCGTCGACCCCATGCTGGTGAAACGCCTGCGCCGGCTGCGCGCCGGCCGCCAGAAATCCCGGGCCGCCCGCCGCCTCGGGTTTCAGGTGTAAACCCCACTCGCGTACCCGTGTGCTGTTCGCGAAGGCCGAATCCGCGCGCCGGGGGTGCGCCGTAGCCACCTCCCGCTAGGCTCGGGCGGGTGAGCAATTCGAACCCTGGCTCCGGTGGTCCGCCGCTGCGTGCGACCGCAATGGTTCTGATCGCCCTGGCGATCGTTTTCGCCGGTCTGGGCGCGATGTCGCTGTCGAGTGCGGATTCCGGCAGTGACAACGCCGAGGGGGCCGGCACTACCTCGGCCTCCGCTGCGCAGACCACCCTGCGTGCCACGACCACAGCGGCGGCGCCCACCACTGCCGCCGTCGGTGCACCGTCCGCCGGCGCGACCACTACGCCGGGCGCGAGCACCACACCTCCCGCCGGTGAAGTCGACCGCGCCACCCCGGTCCGCGTACTCAACAACAGTCTGGTCGCCGGTTTGGCCGCCACCACGGCCGACGAACTCGTGGCCCTCGGCTGGACCAACACCTCGACCGGTAACTACGCCGCCAACACGCTCGCGGCCACCACGGTCTACTACGGTTCCGCACCGGGCGACGAAGCCGCCGCGGCGGCGGTCGCCGCCGATCTCGGTGCCACCACCGCGCCCATGCCCCCCGGGCTCGGCGAAGATTCGGGCGTGGTCGTCGTGGTCACCGGCCGGTGAGCAGGACCAGCCGGAGGTCGGGGGCCTCCCGGGCAGGTGTCGCGGGCGTGGCATCATCATCTGCGTCGAATGATCGTTGTCGAAACGCTGTATCCGTAAACTCGGTACTCGTAAAGGAGTTCCTGATGGCACAGTCCACATCTCGTCGCCCGTCTTGGCGGAGCGTGACCCCGGTGCTGGCTGTCGCGGCTTTCGGCCTCGTTGCCTGCACGAACAGCCAGGAATCCAGCGACGTGGCGGGCACGACTCCGCCGGTCTTCACTTCCTCGCCTGCCCCGGCCGGCGAAAGTGAGCACGGCGAAGCGCAGCAGGACACCCCGGCCGGTTCCGGTACGGAGGTCGAGCTGAAGTCCCCGAGCGGCGCGAAGATCGGTACCGCGAACTTCACCGACGAGGGCAACCATCTGCGCGTCACCGTCGACGCCACCGGCCTGACGCCGGGCTTCCACGGGCTGCATATCCACCAGCAGGGCAAATGCGAGGCCAATTCCGCGCCGCCTGCCGGTGGCGCGCCCGGCGACTTCCTGTCCGCGGGTGGGCATCTGCAGGTCGGCGGTGCCACCGGGCATCCGGCCAGTGGTGATCTGAGCTCGCTGCAGGTGCGCGAGGACGGCCACGGCTACCTGGTGACGACCACCGACAACGTCACCATGTCCGATATCCAGGGCAAGGCGATCATCATCCATGCCGGTTCGGACAACTTCGCCAATATTCCGGACCGCTACTCCCGCGCGGGTGGCACCGGCCCGGATGAGCAGACGATGAGCACCGGTGACGCGGGCGGCCGCGTGGGCTGCGGCGTCATCGGGTAGCTGTCGACCCGCGACGGAGGCGTGTATGGGTGGGGCACGGATCGACCCGGTACCTTTCCGTGGCTCGCCCCGGCCGACCATCGGGATCGAATGGGAGATCGCACTCGTCGACAAGGCGAGCCGCGATCTGTCCAATACCGCATCCGCCGTCTTCGACGCTGTCGGTGAACTCCGCGCCCACGACGGCACTCCGCAGGTCAGCAAGGAACTGCTGCGCAACACCGTGGAATTGGTCACCGGGGTGCACGAAACCGTCGGCGCAGCAGTGCAGGACCTGTCCGCCACCATGGATACCGTGCGCCGGGCCGCCGACGAGCTCGGCGTGGACCTGTTCTGCGCCGGTACCCACCCGTTCGCGCAGTGGTCGACCCAACAGCTCACGCGTTCGGTGCATTACGACGAGCTGATCGAACGCACCCAGTGGTGGGGTCGGCAGATGCTGATCTGGGGTGTGCACGTGCACGTCGGGGTATCGCACCGGGAGAAGGTTTTCCCGATCCTGAACTCGTTGCTGCTGTCCTATCCGCATCTGCTGGCGCTTTCGGCGTCCTCGCCGATGTGGTCCGGCTCGGATACCGGTTACGCGAGCAACCGGGCGCTGATGTTCCAGCAATTGCCGACGGCGGGCCTGCCGTTCCAGTTCGAGAACTGGAACCAATTCGAGCATTACGTGCACGACGAGATGAAAACCGGTGTGTTCGAACAGCTCGGCGGTATGCACTGGGATATCCGGCCCGCACCGAAATGGGGGACCATCGAGGTACGGATCTGCGACGGGATCTCCAACCGCGGTGAGCTCGCCGCGCTGGCGGCGCTGATCCACTGTCTGATCGTGCATCTCGACGAACGGGTGGAACGGGGCGAAGAGTTGCCGACCCTGCCGCCCTGGCATGTGCAGGAGAACAAATGGCGGGCGGCCCGATACGGGTTGGACGCCATTGTGATCGTCGGCTCGGACAATACCGAACGCCTGGTCACCGAGGATCTCGACGATCTGCTGAATCGGCTGGAACCGACCGCACGACGGCTGGGTTGCGCCGATGAGCTCGCGGCTGTGGCGGATATCCCACGCCGGGGCGCGAACTATCAACGCCAGCGTCAAACCGCCGCCGCTGCACAGGGCGACCTGATCGCCGTAGTAGATGCTCTTGTTCAAGAGCTGAACAATTCGGGACCCTTTTCGTATCCGGCTTGATCCCGCCACCGGACCGCGGGTATCCGCGTATGTCCGAATTGCTCGGTGTGGTCCATAGAAGGGTTTGCGCTCCGGTTTTGTTCGGGGGCGACGAAGTAGTCGTGTCGGCGCCGGTCCATAGGGGGCCCGTTAGTAACCGCCGCAAAAACAACGGATATGGGGCCTGGCCCGGATAACGGGGCCGCTTCGCGCAGGCTGGAGCGCTATAGCCGCAGGTCGGCAGATGCACTACCCCGGATATCGGGCTGTTATCCGGGGTATCCCTGCTATCGTTGAGCGGTCACGGCCGGACGCGTACCGCTTTTCGCCGCAGTCACCGATGCCCACGCCGCCGGATGACAGAGTCGGCCAGAGTCTCTCGGGGCCCGCGCAATGAGCGACGCCGTCCTGCCTACCGGTGCCTCCACCCGGTCGGGTGGAGGCACCTTCGTCGTTCCCGGGTAGCGGCGCCGCCGCGATCATGGAATATCGTGCCGGTCATGACCACGGATGACTGGTTGGCCGACACCCGAACCTCGTATGACACGGTCGCGGTCAGCTATGCCGACCAAGTGCGCGGTGCCCTCGCCGGACACCAGTACCTTCGCGCGGCTCTGGCGTTGTTCGCCGACAGCGTGCGGACCGCTGGCAGCGGACCGGTCGCGGACGTCGGCTGCGGCCCCGGTGAAGTCACCGCCCACCTGCATGAGCTCGGTGTCGACGCCTTCGGTATCGACCTCTCCCCGGCGATGATCGACGTGGCCCGGCGCGCCCACCCCGGCCTGCGGTTCGAGGTGGGCTCGATGACGGAGCTGAACCTCCCCGTCGCTTCGGTGGCCGGCCTGCTCGCCTGGCAGTCGTTGATCCACGTCCCAGACGACGAGGTGCCGACTGTGTTCGGGCGCTTCCACCGAGCATTGCGTCCCGGCGGACCGTTGCAACTGCTGTTTCACGTCGGCGACGAGTCGCGGTTGAAGACGGAGGGCTACGGCGGTCACCCGATGAAGGTCCATGTCCACCACCGTCAGCCGAACCAGGTGGCATCCTGGCTGCACGATGCCGGGTTCGTGGTCGAGGCCCAGATGCTGCTCGACCCGGATGCGAAGGCTCAGCAAGCGATTCTTTTCGCACGCAGTAAGTCCTAACTTCTGCATATGTCGGGCTCGCCACTGGCCGGGTGTGGCGGGTGATCATCTGGCACTCCGGACGCCAGTGGGCGGGCATCACCGCCGACAAGCTGCGGATCGGAGTCGAGGGCGCCCCTACTCCTTCGGCTACGTCGCCGGACCGCACTACCCGCGAGCCTGGGACCACGACTGGACCCAGGACGGACGATCCTGCGCGGACCTGATCCCGGATATGACGACCACCGAATGGCTCGGCCGCGAGCACACGAACCGGGCCCTGGGGTAGCGCCGGGACCGGTCAGAACAGGGTGTCGCGCACCCGCAGCGGCCGGTAGCCCGTCGGGCCGAGCGCGGCGAGTTCGGCGTCGATGTCGACTTCGATCGCGCCGAAGAAGTTGATGTTGGCGCTGTGCGCGGGTGAGATGTGGGCCAGGACCTCGTCGTCGATGCGGTGGCCGCGGCTACGCCATATCCGTTGGTTTTTCGGCGGTTACTACCGGAACCCCAAAACGGGCAATCAGCGAACATGAAGTTGCCGTGGGGGTGCGCTCCTTTGGTTGCGTCATCGCCGCCGACAACCCCGAAAGCCTGAAAGCTATCCAGCGAGCCGGATACGAGTGTGTCCGCATCGACAAGGTCGCCAGTCGGCCCGGTCGGCCCGATAAGACCGGGAACCTTCATTTCCGACTGAAGCGGTAAATCTCTGCTGGTGTCGATACCATCGGCGGCATGGGTGGGGCAGGTTTCGACGATCTCGAGTTCGCGCGGCAGCAGCTGCATCTCGCTGTTTCGGAGCTCTCCGGTTCCGAGATGACACCACAGGACCGGGTTCAGCTGGGACTGCTGGCCGCGCAGGTCGCCATCTGCGATCGTCTATCCGCGCTACTCCCCGATGACGCGGTTACCGAAGCCCCTCCTGCGGAGCACCCCCCGGCCGCAGACAGAGTGGCGGTCGTCGATGAGTTGGCGCTCGCGGCCGGAAAGGTCTCCGCGGATACGCGGTGGACTCCGGCACTGTGCGAGCGGATCCTGCGGTCCTCGTCACCCGCCGGCCACCGGCTGGTGCGGGCCCTGCTCGCTGAGGGCGGCTCTGCTTCTGTCGACCGGCTCACCGAGCTGACCGGTGACACGACGCTGCGGGCGGCCACACTGTCGCTCAACACGGCGGCCCGCCGGGAAGGCGCCGCACGCGTACTACCAGAGAGGCGGCTGATTCAGGCCCACCGCTACCCCCATCCGCTCACCTCCAAGGTGACCGCCTACTCACTCCCGGCCGAGACGATCCCGTCCTTCACCACCGCGGTGGAAATCCTCGGCGAACTGCACCGTCGGCTCTACGAGCCACCTGCCTCATAACCGCCATCGGGCCTGCACGGGACTGCTGATCTGGTGGTGGCCACCAGGGTTGAACCCGCCCGAACAGGGCCGGTGTGTCGGGTCGCCGCGTCATAGGCACGTGGGGTCCAAACGGCCGGAATCCGGCGGTAAGCCCGCTACAGCAGATAATTCGCGGAGTCGGCTCCACCTGGCGGGAGCATTCACCCAGGTCGGCACCAGAACGACCGCAGATAATGGGCTCAAATGGCCTGTTTGCAAGAGTGATTCGGCCCGGCTCAAGCCGCTGCGATTCGCGCAGCGCGTCGAGGCAGGACTCCGGATCGCGGTCGGTGGCGATCCGGCCTACGCGGGCCGACTGACAAAGAACACCAGCCGATGTGTCCCCGGCCGGACGGCGACTGTGCCACCCAGTTCGGATCCGGATTGGTTCTTGGGCCTCTCGAATGCTCTCAGGGCCGTATCTACGTGGTCGCAGTCGATCACGATCGACCCGAGCAGGACGTAGGGCGAGTGCTCGATGTAGCGCATCGTTAGTGCGTTCTCGCGATGCATCGGCCGCTGACCGTCGTGTAGGTCGTTCGTGGCACTGGGCTTGTGCGGCAACAGAACTTCGTCGGCCCACTGGGCGTCCCGGTAGTAACCGCCGAAAATCGGGCGGATATGGATACAGTCCCTGGTCAGGAGGCTGCGGTTCATCACCGAGGCGGACCGGGATAGCAGCCCGATATCCGGGGTAGTGCATCTGCCGACCTGCGGCTATAGCGCTCCAGCCCGCGCGAAGCGGCCCCGTTATCCGGGCCAGGCCCCATATCCGTTGTTTTTGCTGCGGTTACTACCGGGACCCCCATAGGGGCCGGTACATGCCTGAACCGCTCGATGGAGTCCAACCCCGCGCCGCCGGAGGCGGCGCCATGAAATGAGCACAGCTGTTCAACAGCGCGTGAGTGCTCCGTTCACCTGCCGTTTACGATGAGCGGGTGCTGGTCGAAAACCCGAATATGGGAGCTGGAGCCGCGGTGCGAAGACCTGCGCCGCGCTGGGGGGTTCGGGTGTTCGCGCACCGCCGGGTTCGGGTGTTCGCCGTGCTCGTGGTGCCGGTCCTGCTGGTGGCGTTGCAGGGGGTGGCGTTGTGGCGGGGGTACGAGGGGCCGCTGGAGAGTTTGTTCCGCGATTACGTCGGAACCCCCAAGTCGATGACCGTGCCCTGGGCGGGTCTGGTTCTTGCGCTGGTCGGGATCGGGAACAAGCACCGGGTGATCGCGCTTGCGGCGGCCGTGGGGATCGATCTTGTCTATGCGGGGGTGCGGTTGGCGCTGGGGGGCCCGTTCACCGTCGGTAACGGTCCCGTAGTGGTTCTCACCGGGCTGGCGGTAGTGGCCTGGTGGCGCTGGTCGGGTCGGCAGCGGCGGACCGCATTGCATGCGGCGGCGCTGGGCGCGCTGCTGATCCTGGCGACCAAGGTCGGCGATGTCTGGTTGCACATCACGGTGGATCTGCGGCCGCACGTGCTGGACCAGTATGTGATGCTCGCCGACCACGCCCTCGGCGATCCGGCCTGGGTGATGGGCCGGGTGCTGGAGGTAGCGGGCCCGATTCCCGAAGCCGTCCTGCACTGGGTGTACATCGAATTGCCCGCGGCGGCGATCCTGGTGGCGGTATGGCAGCTGCGCGCGGTAGCGGACGGTGGCCGGTGGCCGAACCACTATCTGGTGCGCACCTTCCTGGTGCTGGGGCTGGTGGGTCCCCTGGTGTACGTCCTGTTTCCGGTGGTCGGGCCGATGTTCGTCTACGGCGTGGACGGTAACGGTTTTCAGGTGGGCAACTTCTGGCCCGAGGTGGTGCCGCCGCTGGATCGGAGTCCGCAGGCCCTGCCCTTCTCCGATCTGGCCCCGCGCAACTGCATGCCTTCGATGCACACCGCGTGGGCGTTGGCACTGTTCCTGCACACGCGCCGGCGGGCCGACGGCACCCTGGCCCCCACCTGGTTGCGCTGGGGTGGCACGTTCTGGCTGCTGTGCACCCTGACCGCGACCCTGGGCTTCGGTTACCACTACGGCGTCGACCTGGTCGCCGGTGCGGTGCTCTGCCTGACGGTGGAGTCGGCGCTGCGCGAACCCGAACGCGGCTGGGGCTGGTTCCGGGTTCGCCTGGTAGGTGGCGGGGTGCTGGTTCTGCTGGCTCTGCTGCTCGGGTACCGATATCTCGCGGTGCACATGGCCGACCATCCGGTGGTGGCGGGATCGATCGTGCTGGCCCTGCTGGCAGCGGTGGCCGCTGGTTTCCACGTGACCTGGTTCGCCCGCCGCCGTACGGGTGTGCCCTTGGCCGCCGGCTCGGACGTGGCGGGTACGGATAAGTTCCTGACTGCTCCGGCCACCACCGAGATCTGCCGCCCGGCAGCGGTATCGCTGCGGAAGCAAGTCTCCACCGTTCGGGAGGGCACAGTCGACGTGCCGCCGGAGAGCGCCGCCGCGGGCCGGATGGCCGGGCTGCCGGGCGAACCCGTCGAATCACGCTGACCGGGTTCGGGTGCTTCGACGCGGCCGGGCAGGGGCTCTCACCTGTTACTCGTCCAGTTTGTCGCCGAGCTCGTCGACCACCAGCAGGTCGGCCCGGTACCGCCGTTCCCGGTAGGCGGTGCGGCCGATGAGGTGGGCTATCACCGGGGCGGTGAGCAGGGTGAACAGGCCCACGAGTACCAGCATCCAGACGTTCGGGTCGTCGTAGACCCGCAGACAGGTTCCCGCGAGTACCAGGTTGAGGCCGATCACCTGGGGTTTGGTGGCGGCGTGCATTCGCAGCAGGGTGTCGGGGAAGCGGACGATCCCGATCGCCGCCGTGAGTGCCAGCAGCGCACCGAGGATGATCAGCGTGCCCGACAGCCAGTTCAGTACCGTGCTCATCGGTCGTCCCGGACCCGGTAGCGGGTGACGGCCGCAGACCCCAGGAAACCGACCAGGGAAAGCGCGACGATGGCGGGCACCACGGAGGTGTCGCGACTGTAGGCGGCCCATACCGCCAGACCGCAGATCGCCATCGCGATGATCGAGTCGATGCCGACCACCCGGTCGAGTGTGCCGGGACCGGCGAGGATCCGGTATCCGGTGATCAATGCGGCCGCCGAGAGCAGGACGCCGGCCACTACGGCTACGACGATCACGGCTTCACCTCCTGAGTGGGCAGCGGGGTTGCGCGGTTCTCGAGGCCCGCGATCAGCAGTGCTTCGATCTGCCGGATGGTGCGGTAGAAGTCGGTTACGGCCTTATCGCTGCCGACGTCGATGACGTGGACGTAGGCCACGCAACGCTCCCGGTCGATCTCGAGCACCATGGTGCCGGGGATCAGGTTCAGTAGGTTGGCGCACAACACCATGACGAAATCCGAGCGGAACGCGAACGCCACCTCCAGCACGCCCGATACGGGCGCCGGTCCGGGCCGCAACGCGAACCAGGCGAGCTGGAGACTCGATTCGACCGCCGAATAGACACTCACCCCCAGCAGTTTCAGCAGCGGCCATATTCGTAGCCGCCCGCGCACCGGGATCCGGGGCAGCGGCAGCGCCACCATGATCACCGTGCCGACCGCCAGACCCGCCAGGACGTTGGCCGCGCTGATCTGGCCCCAGAGCGCCACCCACACCACCATCAGCCAGGCCAGCACGCCGAGGCGATGGATGTTGTCGCGGCTGAGCGCCAGCCGCAGCCGGGTCATTTCGTGCCCCCGCCGAGGACGGCGCCGATATAGATCCCGCGGTCCAATAGTTCGGTGGCGGAGCGGTCGGCGATACCCATTACCGGTCCGGCCCAGACCGTGAGCGCGACACCCACCGCGACCAGCGCGGCGGTCGGCAGCACCATCATGGCGGGCAGCCGGCCGGGGTCGGTGCGTTCGTCGTAGAGCATGTCGGTGTTGTCTTCGACCAGTGAGGGCAGTGTCGCGGATACCAGATGGCCGTCCGGTGCCTGTTCCCGTGGCCGCCAGAACGCCTTGCTCCACACCCGCGCCATCACGTACAGCGTGAGCAGGCTGGTCACCACCGAGCCGGCTACGAGAATCCAGGCCAGCACGCTGCCGTCCTGGGCGCCCGCCTGTAGCAGCGCGACCTTTCCGATGAATCCGGAGAACGGGGGTATGCCACCGAGGTTGAGTGCCGGTATCAGGAACAGCCCGGCCAGTATCGGGCTCGCCGCCGCCATTCCGCCGACCCGGCGCAGCGAGGTGGAACCGGCTTGGCGTTCGATCAGACCGGCCACCAGGAACAGCGCCGTCTGCACGAGAATATGGTGCGCGATGTAGTACACGGTGCCGGCCAAGCCGATCTTGCTCGCGATCCCTACACCGAACATCATGTAGCCGATATGGCTGATCAGCGTGAACGACAGCAGCCGGCGGATATCGTTCTGCGCGATGGCGCCGAATATGCCGATCAGCATTGTGAGCAGGCCGGTGATCAGCAGCAGGTTGTCGAAGCCGCCGTCGGGGAACAGCAGAGTCTGGGTGCGCACGATGGCATAGACACCCACCTTCGTGAGCAGGCCGGCGAAGACCGCGGTGACCGGTGCGGGCGCGGTGGGGTAGGAGTCGGGCAGCCAGTTGGACAGCGGGAACACCGCCGCCTTGATGCCGAACGCGACGAGCAGGACGGCGTAGACCGCCTGGCGGATACCGTCGGGAACGGTATCCATCCGCATGGCCAGTTGCGCGAGATTCAGCGTGCCGGTGGCTCCGTAGACGACGGCGATACCGATCAGGAAGATCAGTGACGACACCATCGACACCATCACATACGACACACCTGCCCGGATGCGTTCGGCGGTGGCGCCCAGGGTCAGCAAGACGAACGAGGCCACCAGCAGGATTTCGAAGCCGACGAACAGGTTGAACAGGTCGCCGGCCAGGAAGGCCATCGAGACACCGCCGTTGAGCACCAGATAGGTGGGCCAGAAGATCGACGTCGGCTGACGCACCGAGCTGTCACCGATATTCTGCCCGGCGCCGTAGGCGGCGACAGCGAGCAGCACGATCTGCGACACCAGCAGCATCGCGGCCGACAGCCGGTCCACCACGATGGTGATACCGATCGGCGTCTCCCAGCCGCCGACCTGGACCGCGACCGTACCGTCGCGGTCTGCCAGGAACAGCAGGAGGGCGCACACCACCACGGCGGCGGTGAGCGCGACCATGACCACGACCCGCTGGAAGCGGGGCCGGCGGCCGACGATCAGGGTTGCGGCGGCGGTGAGCAGCGGGATGAGCACCGGCAGCGGTGCCAGGACGGGAAGCAAGGTCTGCGGCAGGGTCATTCTTCGGGTTCCTCACGCTCGCGCTCCGCGATCCCGACATCCTCCGGGTCGTTCTCGACTTTTTCGCTGGTGGTCAGGATGTAGGAGCGGTACGCAAGGGCCAGGACGAACGCCGCGACACCCATCGTGATGACGATGGCGGTCAGGATCAGGGCCTGCGCGAGGGGGTCGGCCATGGTGTCGCGCACGGTATCGGTCGCGCCTTGGATCGGCGCCGCACCGTCCGGGCCGCCCATGGTGAGGATGAGCAGGTTTACGGCGTTGCCGACCAGGAGGATGCCGAGCAGCATCTTCGTGACCGTACGTTCGAGCAGCAGGTAGACGCCGCAGGCGACCAGGACTCCGACGACGGTCAGCAGGGTGAGGTTCGCGCTCATGCTTGCACCAGCTCGTCGTCCAGGCGCGCCCCGAGGCTGCGCAGTACGTCCAGGACCAGCCCGACCACGATCAGATAGACACCGAGGTCGAAGAACAGCGAGGTCACCAGCTTGACGTGGCCGAGTAGCGGAACCGTGGCCTCCAGGATTACCGAGTGCAACGGTGGCGCGCCGAACAGCAGCGGAACGGTGGCCGTTCCGGCGGCCAGGATCAGACCGGCGCCCAGCAGATGGCCGGCGTCGACGGGCAGCGCCTCACCGAGTTCGTACTGTCCGCCCGCCAGATAGCGCAGGACCAGCGCGAGGCCGGCGATGAGCCCGCCGGCGAAACCGCCACCGGGGGCGTTGTGACCGGAGAAGAAGAAGTAGACCGACAGCACCATCATCGTCGGGAACACCAGCCTGGTGGTGATCTGCAGGACCATCGACCGGTCCCGCCGGTCCACCAGTCGGCCGGCGGGCAGCCAGCCCACCTTCCCGGGGAGGTAGTTCGGTGCGTCGGCCGCCCGCGGCGGCAGGCCGAACCGGCGGCTGCGGAACACCAGCGATGCCACGCCGGTGGCGGCCACCAGCAGCACCGATATCTCGCCGAGGGTGTCCCAGGCGCGGATATCGACCAGCAGCACGTTGACGGCGTTTTTACCGCCGCCGAATTCGTAGGCGGCCGCGGGGATCCTTTCCCAGATCGGCTCGGTGCTGCGGGCGGCCGTGGCGAACGCCGCCAGCACCGGCACCGTGATACCGGCGGCGACGGCGATCGCGGCCCGGCCGACCTGGAAGCCGGTCTGCTGTTCCGGCCCGATCTCGGCCGGGAAGGCCCGCAGCACCAGAACGAAGGCCACCAGTGTCAGCGTTTCCACCAGGAACTGGGTCAGGGCGAGATCGGGTGCGCCGTGCAGGGCGAAGATCACGCCACAGCCGTAGCCGGTGAGCCCGACCACCAGCACACTGGCCAGGCGATTTCGCAGCACCGTGGCGCCCAGCGCCATGGCGATCATGATCGCGCCGATCACCAGTTGCAGTGGCCGGTCCCAAAGCCGCAGCTCGACCCCCGTACGGGTGCCGAGGGCCAGCACGGTCGCCGGGAGGATCACCAGGGTGCCCAGGATGATTGCCTGGTTCAGCGGCAGCGAACCGCGTTGCACTGAACCTGTCATCCGCAGTGAAACCCGGTCCATGGCGCGTAGCGCGGCGTCGTAACCGCGGTCGGCGTTCCCGAGCAGGGTCATCGTTTGACCGAACCAGTCCCGCCGGACGAAGAACAGCGCGCCCACGGCGATGATCACCACGGTGAGCAGCAGCGGCAAGGTCAGGCCGTGCCACAGTTGCAGATGTGCGGTCAGCGCGCCGGGCAGAGTTGCCGCGTACGGGGCGAGCAGGCCGTCCACCCAGGGCGCGGCGAGCCCGGCGCCGAGCGAGCCCAGCGCGAGCAGGGCCGGTACGGCGATCAGCGCGACCCCGGGCGCGTGCCAGTCCGGGACCCGGACGCCGCTCTTGTCGGCGAAAGCACCCCAGAGGAAGCGTGCACTGTAGGCGACGGTGAGCATCGAACCCAGCACCAGGCCCGCGCAGAGCAGGATCCGGCCGGTACTGCTCAGCGGCTCCGCGTCCAGGACAGCGCCGAGCGCGGATTCCTTCGCTACGAAGCCCCAGAGCGGCGGTATCCCCGCCATGCTCAGCGCGGCCAGGGTCGCGGTCGCGAACAGTATCGGCGCGCGGCGGCCGAGCCCGGACAGTTCGCCGATTTCCCGCGTGCCCGCACCGTGGTCGATGATGCCGACGACGAGGAACAAACAGGCCTTGAACAGGGCGTGCGCGACGATGAGTGCGATACCGGCGAGCGCGGCGTCGGGTGTGCCGAGGCCGACCATGATCACCAGGAAGCCCAGCTGGCTGACAGTGCCGAAGGCAAGGACCAGTTTCAGGTCGGTGACTTGCATGGCGCGCAGGCCCGCCAGCAACATCGAGGCAAGGCCGAGGGTGAGAATCAACGGCCGCCAGATCGGTTCGTCGGCGAATGCGGGCGCGAGCCGGGCGATCAGGTACACACCGGCCTTCACCATGGCCGCGGCGTGCAGGTAAGCACTGACCGGGGTCGGCGCGGCCATCGCGCCGGGCAGCCAGAAATGCAGCGGGACGATGGCCGATTTGCTGAGCGCGCCGATCAGTACCAGCACCAGCCCGACCTGCACAGCGATCCCGCCCGGCGATTCCCGTGCGAGCAGGTCGGAGAGCAGATAGCTGTCGTACGCCTCGCCGAGGACGACGATGCCGCCGAGCATGGCCAGCCCACCCGCGCCGGTGACCAGCAGCGCCTGGAGCGCGGCCCGGCGCCCGGCCGCACTGTCGGAGTTGTGCCCGACCAGCAGGAAGGAGAGCACCGTGGTGATCTCCCAGAAGACGAAGAGCAGCAGCATGTTATCGCTGGTGACCAGCCCGAACATGGCTCCGGCGAACGCGACCAGCCAGGCGGCGAAGGAACCAAGTTTCGGTTCGTCGTCGTCGAAGTATCGGGCGCAGTAGGCGAGTACGAGCGCGCCGATACCCAGGACCAGCGCGCTCATCACGGTGGCGAGGGAGTCGAACCGCAGCTGCAGCGAAAGGTTGATGGTGGGCGCCCAGGGGTAGTCCACCTGCTGGACGTCGTTCCATCCCGCGATCACCCACAGCAGGGATAACAGCGGCACCAGTGCGAGCGGATAGAACGCGTTACGCCCTACTGCTCGCACGGCTACGGGCGCGACAAGCGCGGCGAGGGCGTGCGCGAGCAGGATGGCGAGCAAGCGTTACCTCCGTCGGAATCAGGGGCGGCGGGGTATTGCGCGCTCATCATATGCGAGCACGAACTGGCACAAATCGTACAGGTATGCGGACCTCGGTCCGTATCCGGCTACCGTTCGGCAACGATTTGTGCAGGTCAGGCATAACGGAAGGGCTCCGCTGCGACCGGGGCCGCAGTGACGCCGGCCCCGGCTGTCACCGTCGTCCGGCGGCCTGCTCATCGGCTCGGGCGGCACCCGCCCACGCGCACCGCGCCGTCCGGCGTAACCATCGAGAATTCCTCGGCCCGGCTCGGCCCAGAGTGAGTCGGCTCGGGCCGAGCCGCGCATCGGTGCCGGTGGTGTTTCCGGTGCCGAGCCGAGGGCGTCGCGGGTTGGAACGGGGCACGTGTCCCTCGCACCCGTGCGAATCCATCGGGTCGGCTAGAGGTCGTGAACTCGGGGCAGCGAAACGTGCGGCGCCGAAGCAGTCGGGAACCGCAGGAAGTACTCACCCTTCGGAATAGCGGCGTAGCGCCTCGACCTGGTCCGGGTCGAGTGAAGGCCGGACGGCCCGGCGCGCGGCAGCGATATCGTCGGCGGTGACATCGGCGGCCAGGACGTCGCGGCGCATCGCGGCGAGCGCGGCTTCGCGCAGGAGCGCCGCGCAGTCGGCGGCGGAGAAACCGTCCAGGTCGGCGGCCAGCCGAGTCAGGTCCACCGAATCGGTGAGCGGAACCGAACGCCCCGCCGTTCGCAGAATCGCCTCCCGGGCCTGCGCGTCCGGCGGCGGAACGAAAACCAGCCGTTCGAGGCGACCAGGCCGCAAAAGTGCCGGGTCGATGAGTTCCGGGCGGTTCGTGGCGCCCAGCACTACCACGTCGCGGAGTGGTTCCACCCCGTCCAGTTCGGTCAGCAGGGCCGCGACCACCCGATCGCCTACTCCGGAATCGGAACTCTGCCCGCGCCGTGGCGCCAGCGCGTCCACTTCGTCCAGGAAGATCAGCGACGGCGCCGAATCGCGGGCGCGCTGGAACAGCTCCCGCACCGCCCGCTCCGACGAGCCGACCCATTTGTCCATCAACTCTGCACCCTTGACCGTGTGCACACTCAGCTGACCACTACCCGCCAGCGCGCGGACCAGGAAAGTTTTCCCACATCCCGGCGGGCCGTACAGCAGCACCCCGCGCGGCGGTTCGATCCCCAGCCGGGCGAACGAATCGGGGTGCCGCAGGGGCCACAACACCGCCTCGGTGAGCGCCTGTTTGGTCTCGGCCATATCGCCGACATCGTCGAGACCGAGACTGCCGATCGCCAGTTCTTCGGTTCCCGACCGGGACAGCGGCCGGATCACCTCCAGTGCGCCCAGCAGATCCTCGTGCTCCAGCCGGGGTTCGGGGCTGTCTTCCCGGCTGGCCCTCGCCGCCGCCCGCAACGCCGCCTCCCGGCACAGTGCCGCGAGATCGGCGACCACGAAACCGGGCGACCGCGCGGCGACCTCGTCCAGCCGGAGTTCGCCGGTGGGTACCTTCGCCAGCAACTGTTCGAGCAGGGCCTTACGAATGGCTGCCGTGGGCAGGGCCAACGCGAGTTCCCGATCGCACAGGTCCGGGGCGCGCAGCCGGGGATCGACCGCCGCGGGATGGGCAGTGGTTGCCAGCAACGCCACACACGGTTCGGCCACCGCCGCGCGCAACTGGTCCAGGATCAGGGTCGCCACCGGTTCGGCCGGTTCCGGTAGCAGGGCATCGATATCGGTGATGAGCAGTACTCCGCCTTTACCCGAGGTCGCGGCGACAGCCGCCGCCACCTCGCGTAACCGGGCCCCGCTCTCGGCGGCGCCCACCGAGGGCCCGTCCAACTCCACCACCCGGCGCGGTGCGGCCACCGCCCGCGCCAGCGTGGCCTTGCCCACCCCGGCCGGCCCGGTGATGAGGACGCCCAGGTGGGGTGCGGCGCCCAGGGCTTTCAGTAACTCGGGTTCGTCCAGCGCCAGACTCAGCCATTCCGCCAGTTTGGTGGCCTGCTGGCGAGCGCCGGCCAGTTCTTCTACCCGCACTCCGGTGGCCGGTGTGCTGGTGACGGGGACGGCTCCCGGCAGATCGGTCTCGCTGACGGTGTCGAGGTGGCTCGGCAACAGTGGTTGGTCCGGCCCGCCCTGCTCGTTGACCCGTACCGCCGCGGGCTGGTTCCCGGCGCCCGCGCCCGCGGTCCATTCGACCGCCGAATTCGGCTGCACACTCACCGGGCCGGGAGGATCGGTGGCGACCACCGTGAGCAGTTCGGAGGTCCAGGCGATGCCGAACGCCCGGGACAAGGCCTGGCTGGCCGCCGACGACGGAATATCCGGGCCGAGATCGCGGGGCAGTAGCGAGACCGTATCGCCGACGGTCACCACTTTGCCGAGAAGTGCCTGCCGCAGAGTGGCGGCCGGTATCGACTGTGTGGCCTGGCGGGACCCGCTCAGCGAAATATGCCGGGCGCCGAGTACCGCCGCGGGGGATACCACCACAGTGGCGTTCTCCCGCAACCCGGCGTTGGACAGGGTCACATCGTCGAGCAGGGCGGTGCCGGCCGGCGTATCGGCCGGGGCACGCCCGGCGACGGCGGCGGTCCGGCGCGCGCCGACCAGTGTGATCCCGTCCCATTCGCGTAGCCCCAGCGCGGTCAGCACTTCCGGGTGGAGGCGGATCACCCCCCGCCGGGCATCCGCGGCGGACGAATTCAATCGGACGGTCAAAGCCAGTTCAGCCACAGTGTCTATTCTGCGCGCGGCGACGAGCATCTCACTCGTCGACGACGATCCCGGAGACCACGGATACCTTCTGATCGGCGAGTTTGCTGGAGTTGCAGACCAGTTTCGCGGTACCGAGAGCGGCGTTGGGGTTACCGACGAAGGTGCTGCCGGGGTTCTCGGCGAGGATCGTCTGAACCAGTTGCTGCTGCTCCGGCTCGTCGAGCTGGGCGAACTGGGCGCAGGTGGTGTCGGAGGCGCGTCCGGAGGCAGGGGCCGGCTCCTCGGCGGTGGAGGTTTGCGCGGGAGCCTCGGGGGCTTCGGTGCTTTCGCTCGGTGCGGGGGTTTCGCTCGTGGTGCTGGTCTGCGGCGAGGTCTGCCCGGTGGTGGTGCTCTTCCGGAGGCCGGACGCTTCGGCGGGTTCTTCCGACGAACAACCCGTCAGCACCAGCGCCGTGCCGGCGGCCGCGGCCAGGACAACAGTTGAAATTCGCTTCATAACGCATTCCCCGAGATCAGCCACGCCGGAGCCTCCGGCGCGACCAGCAGCGTACTGTGCTTATTTGCGCCGCCTCCGGCGGCGCGGGGTTCGAGGCCCTATGGGTCTCGAACCATTCTGGTGAACCGTCGTGGAAGGTGATTCTGTGTTCACCGCGCTGCCTGCGGTGATGCGGGGGTTCGAGGCGTCGCTTGGTGCCGAACGATCGGAGTGGGCAGTAAGCGCAGGCGGGTTCGGCGGCTCGAGGTAGCGGGGAAATCAGACTCGGTGTCTGCGCACCATATCGAGTTCGGTGGGGGTGAGCAGACGTTCCAGCTGCTCGTCGACGCGGTCGTCGCCGAGGGCGTCATCCGGTTCGAGCGCGGGCAACTGCGGTAGCCCCTCGGAGTTCTGGCGGCGTAATAGCGAGCGAAGGTTCACGGCCCATCACCTTACCGTAGCTGGGTGTTTGCTGGCGTCGCGTCTTGCTTGCGGTGGCGTTAACGGAACCGGCGGGTCTTACACCTCGATTCTGCTTCCGCAACCACACTATCGATATGCCTGCCGGGAAAATGTGACCGAGACGAAGCCGATCGCTACCCTTTCTGATACTTGGAGTGTCAGCTACTTGGAGGCAATGGTGCCGAAGAATTTGGAAACCAGCATCGATATCGCCGCGGCGCCGGACCGGGTCTGGGCGGTACTCGCCGACCCGCGACGGATGCCGGAGTTCAGTCCGCAATGCGTGCGGATGATCCCGATCGGCAAGCCGAAGGCCGGCGTGATCACCGTCAACCTCAACCGCGACGGCTGGAAGTTCTGGCCGACCACCGCCCGCATCCTGCGCTACGAGAAGAACAGTGCACTGGCGTTCCGGGTCAGCCAGAACCGCACCGTGTGGACCTACACGCTGGAAGCGACCGAGGACGGAACCCGGCTCATCGAACGCCGTGACGTCCCCAACGGCACCACCTGGCTCTCGAGCACCCTGGTGAACGCGATGCTCGGCGGCGAGGAGGCCTTCGAGGAGAGCCTGGTCGGCGGGATGAACGAATCGCTGGCGAAGATCAAGAAAGCGGTTGAGGCGAGCTGAACTCCGGCAGCTTCACGACCTGCGCGGCGTAGGAGAGTCCGGCGCCGAAGGCGATCAGCAATGCGGTATCGCCCGGTTTCGACTCACCGGTTCGCAGCAGTGTCTCCATGGCCAGCGGAATCGAGGCTGCCGAAGTGTTGCCGGCCTCCTCGATATCATTGGCCAGCGCGCAGTTCTCCGGGAGTTTCAGAACCCGCGCCATGATCTCGATGATCCGGCCGTTGGCCTGATGCGGGATCATGGCGTTCAGGTCGTCCATGGCCAGACCGGCCCGGTCGACCGCGTCACGGCACACCTTCTCCAGTGAATGCGCCGCCCACCGGAACACTGCCGTGCCCTCCATTGCGAGGTACGGGCGCACCGCGTCGAGTCCCTTCTCCTCGATCTCGGTGAAGAACTCGATCCAGTTCTTGTCCTGCCGGATGGCCTGGTGCTGGGTGCCGTCGGACCCCCATACGGTCGGGCCGATACCCGGTTCGTCGGCCGGGCCGACCACCACCGCGCCCGCGCCGTCGGCGAACAGGAACGCGGTGCTGCGATCGGCCGGGTTGACCGTGTCGGTCAGTTTCTCGACGCCGATGACCAGCACCCGCGACGATGTACCGGCACGTACGAGGTCCGAGGCCATGGCCAGGCCGTGGCAGAAACCGGCGCATCCGGCGGAGATATCGAAGGCCGCGGCGCCGCCCGTCCCCAGCTCGGTGGCGATCCGGGGCGCGGCGGCGGGGGTGAGCAGCAGGTGGGTCGAGGTCGCGACGATCACGCAGTCGACCTGGTCGGCGGCGACCTTTGCGGATTCGAGGGCGCCGCGTGCGGCTGCGACGCTCATCGAGTGGATGGTTTCGGAGTCGTCGGCGAATCGGCGGGTGCGGATACCCGAGCGGGTGCGGATCCACTCATCGCTGGAATCGATCGGCCCTGCCACTTCGTCGTTGGTGACGACGCGCGCGGGGCGATAGACGCCCAGTCCCAGGATCGCGGTGAACTGCGCCCCGGTCGTCTGGGCGATCTGAGTAGCCATGGTGCTTCTCCTATGTACCTGCGGCGGCATCGCCGCGAGGGTGGATCCGATTCGATGTGGATTCTGCTCGGCCCGGCGTCGGCTGACGTCTGCCAGACAATCCGAAGACATGAGGCACCCTCATATTAGCTCGATGTTCGCGCGATGGCAGCTCATATCCGATTTTCTTCGAGGGGTTATCCGGACTGTGCCCGGGTATCGCCCGGACAGGCGTTCGCCACCGCGAGCGCGCAACCGGACAGATAGCGAGGAACACTCATGCTCGGTCTCGGCATCATCGGCTGGATCATCATCGGCGGTATCGCCGGCTGGATAGCCAGTAAGATCATGAAAACCGATGCACAACAGGGGATCCTTCTCAATATCGTGGTCGGTATCGTCGGTGGCCTGCTCGGCGGCTTCCTGCTGGCGGCCTTCGGGGTCGACGTCGCGGGAGGCGGCTGGTGGTTCAGCTTCTTCACCTGCCTGGCCGGCGCGGTCATTTTGCTGTTCCTGGTGAAGTTGGTGGTCAGGAGGTAAGCCTGCGGCGACACCCGGCACGAATGCACCTGCTCGGCGTAAGGTGTGAACGCTTGCGCCGACAGGTTCGGCCGGGATGCCACGGGTGTCCGACCGTACCGTCGGTCCGAGTGGATCGAATCGAGTATGAAAGAGGAATCTGTGGCACGCCGTCCCACTCCGCCCGGCACTCCGGAACGTACCGGGCCGGGCCATCTGGCCGATCTGGTGCGCAAAGCGGTCCCGCCGATGCATCCGGCCGGATTGCCTTTCGTGGCCGCGCCCCTGGCCGTGGCCCTGGTGGGGCGGCGTCGCCCCTGGTTACGGCGGGCCGGACTGGCTGCCGCCGCGGCGAGCGCCACATTCTTCCGGCACCCGCACCGGGTTCCGCCGAACCGGCCGGGTGTCGTGGTGGCGCCCGCCGACGGTGAGGTGGCGCTCGTCGATACCGCCGTTCCGCCCGCCGAACTCGGTCTCGGGGATCGGCCGCTGCCGCGGGTGAGTATCTTCCTGTCCGTCCTGGACGTGCATGTACAGCGCACGCCGGTCTCCGGTGTGGTCCGCGAGGTGCAGTACCAGCGCGGCAGCTTCAAATCCGCCGACCTCCCCGAAGCCAGCGCGGTCAACGAGCGCAACAGTATGGTGATCGACACCGAATCCGGGGAACAGGTAGTGGTTGTCCAGATCGCCGGGCTGCTGGCGCGGCGGATCGTCTGCGATGCGGCCCCCGGTGACCGGATCACCATCGGCGACACCTACGGCCTGATCCGGTTCGGCTCCCGGGTCGATACGTATTTCCCGGCCGGTACCGAACTGCTCGTGAACAGCGGGCAGCGGACGATCGGAGGGGAGACGGTGCTGGCGGTTCTGCCGTCGGCGGGGTCGTGATGGAGCAGGTCATCGAAGGCAGGCGGCGCCGGTCCATCAGGTTGCTGCCCAGTATCGTCACGATCCTGGCGCTGTGCTCGGGGCTTTCCGCGGTGAAATTCGGCCTCGCGGGCGAATTGAAGATCGCATTGGCCATGATCGGCGCCGCCGCGGTGCTCGACACCCTCGACGGCCGGCTGGCCCGGTTGCTATCGGCCACCACCAAGATCGGTGCGGAGCTGGATTCACTGTCCGACGCCATATCGTTCGGGGTGGCGCCGGCGCTGGTGATCTACGTCGTGCTGTTCGACGGTGAGAGCAGTAGCGCGGGCTGGATCATCGCCCTGCTGTACGCGGTGAGCATCGTGCTGCGGCTGGCGCGGTTCAATACGCTGATGGACGACGACACCCGGCCGGATTGGGCGCGGGAATATTTCGTCGGCGTGCCCGCGCCCGCGGGTGCGCTCATCGCGATGGCGCCGATCGCGTTGTTCGTCCAGTTCGGCGACGGCTGGTGGATCAGTTTCCCGATCGTGGCGGCCTGGACGGTGTTCACCGCGGCGTTGTGTGTGAGCACGATCCCGACGCTGGCCATGAAATCCGTCTCGGTGGCCCCGCAGGCGGCCGCGGGGTTGCTGGTGCTGGTTGCTCTGGCCGGTGCCGCGCTGATCACCTATCCGATCGTGCTGCTGCTGGTGCTGATCGTGCTGTATATCGGGCATATCCCGTTCGCCTGGTATTCGCAGCGGTGGGTGGCTGCCCGGCCCGAGACCTGGCAGTACAAACCGGCCGAACGGCGGGCTCAGCGCCGGGCCGACCGCCGGATGCCGGTGCTGCGCCGGCCGGAGATCCGGCGGCCGGTGCTGCGTGGGGATTCACGCCTGCGGTTGCGGCGACCGAGCGGCCGGAATTGAAATCGTCAACTTCTGGTTGACGACAGCGGTGCGTCAACCTATAGTTGACGCATGAATTCACCCGTGCGATTGGACGACCTCATCGAGGTCATCAAAAAGGCTCGTCCGGATAATGCCCTGGAACAGTTGTCCGACGCGGTGGTTGCCGCGGGCCACCTCGGCGATGTGGCCGACCATCTGATCGGCCATTTCGTCGACCAGGCCCGCCGCTCGGGCGCCTCCTGGACCGAAATCGGCGCGAATATGGGCGTCAGTAAACAGGCCGCGCAGAAACGTTTCGTCCCCAAGGCGCCGGGGGATCCCTCCGCCGAGATGGATCCCAACGCGGGCTTCGCCAAATTCACCGAACGAGCCCGAACCATGGTCGTCGCCGCGCAGGAAGCGGCCGGTGGTGCCGGTAGTGCCGAGATCCACCTCCCCCACCTCATTCTCGGCCTGCTCAGCGAGGCCGACAGTCTGGCGGTCCGGCTCATCGCCGACCAGAGTGTTTCACCGGACGATCTCGCGGCTGCCGCCATCGCGGCATCGGGTGCGGAACCGGGCGCGGCGATCTCGCCCGAAGAATTGAAGGCCGCCACCTCCAGCGGCAAGATGAGCGGGCTGGTGCCCTTCGACGCCGAAACCAAGAAGGCGCTGGAACTGACGTTCCGGGAAGCGCTGCGCCTCGGTCACAACTACATCGGCACCGAACACGTCCTGCTGGCGATCCTCGAACAGGAAAACGGGACGGGCATTCTGTCCGATGCGGGCCTGCGCAAGGATGCGCTCGAAGCGCGGCTGGTCGAACTTCTCCAGCAGATCGTCGCTGGTAAGCCGTAGTCCGGAGCCTCAGTGCGGGAGCTCCTGATGCGCCCGCCGAGTGCCGTGCAGCCGGGCGAAAGTGTGGGCTGTCGTGAAGGGCGGCCGCGGCGGGGCGCGTCGTCCACGCGCGCGTCGGCGCTCCCGGCGCGCGCGGTAGTCCCGGTAACCTATAGCAATGGCGGATGAAACGGACCCCGATCTGGTCGCCGGGGAACACCGGGACGATCTGCTGCGCGCGCTCACCTATGTATCCACCGAATCCCTGTCCGACGGCAGCTACGTGGTCAACGGTGATCTACCGCCCGAAGTCGCGCCGCCGTTCATTCGGGCGATTATGCGGGTCGAGGCCGAACTCCTGCTGCACGATGCCGAATTCGTCACCATCGACGAGGGGGAGCCCCGGACTCCGGACGAGCGTCGCGCGGACGCCTTCCTGGCGCTGGCTCTCCGTGTGACCGACAGTCTCTGAGGTATCTCCGGCAGGCGCGGCGGTGGCATTCTCGTGGCCTTCGCGCACATCTACCTTGCACTCGCCATCGACGAGTGCTAAAAATGGCTTTGGCACTCTTGAACGGAGAGTGCTAGGTCGGGACGGTGAGATCGGGTACACGACACCCCTGGTCGTCCGTCGCGGGCACCGAGCCTGGCCGCAGCGTAGCTAAGGGTGACCCGACAAGGCGGTCACTCTGTGTGTCAGCCTCATCATTTGGAGGATCTCACCGCAATGGCCAAGACAATTGCGTACGACGAAGAGGCCCGTCGCGGCCTCGAGCGGGGCCTGAACAGCCTCGCCGACGCGGTCAAGGTGACGCTGGGGCCGAAGGGCCGCAACGTCGTGCTCGAGAAGAAGTGGGGTGCCCCCACGATCACCAACGATGGTGTGTCCATCGCCAAGGAGATCGAGCTCGAGGACCCGTACGAGAAGATCGGCGCCGAGCTGGTCAAGGAAGTCGCCAAGAAGACGGACGACGTCGCGGGCGACGGCACCACCACCGCCACCGTGCTCGCCCAGGCGCTGGTGCGCGAAGGTCTGCGTAACGTCGCGGCCGGCGCGAACCCGCTGGGCCTGAAGCGCGGTATCGAGAAGGCCGTCGAGGCCGTCACCGCCAAGCTGCTCGACTCCGCCAAGGAGGTCGAGACCAAGGAGCAGATCGCCGCCACCGCCGGTATCTCCGCGGGCGACCCGTCCATCGGTGAGCTGATCGCCGAGGCCATGGACAAGGTCGGCAAAGAAGGCGTCATCACCGTCGAAGAGGCGCAGACCTTCGGTCTGTCGCTGGAGCTCACCGAGGGTATGCGCTTCGACAAGGGCTACATCTCGGGCTACTTCGTCACCGATCCCGAGCGTCAGGAAGCGGTCCTCGAGGATCCGTACATCCTGCTGGTCGGCTCGAAGGTCTCCACCGTGAAGGACCTGCTGCCGCTGCTGGAGAAGGTTATCCAGGCCGGTAAGCCGCTGCTGATCATCGCCGAGGACGTCGAGGGCGAAGCCCTGTCGACCCTGGTCGTGAACAAGATCCGCGGCACCTTCAAGTCCGTCGCCGTCAAGGCCCCGGGCTTCGGTGACCGCCGCAAGGCCCAGCTCGCCGATATCGCCATCCTCACCGGTGGCGAGGTCATCAGCGAAGAGGTCGGCCTCAACCTGGAGACCGCCGGCATCGAGCTGCTCGGCCAGGCCCGCAAGGTCGTCGTCACCAAGGACGAGACCACCATCGTGGAGGGCTCCGGCGATGCCGATGCCATCCAGGGCCGGGTCGCGCAGATCCGCACCGAGATCGAGAACTCGGATTCGGATTACGACCGCGAGAAGCTGCAGGAGCGCCTGGCCAAGCTGGCCGGCGGTGTTGCGGTCATCAAGGCCGGTGCCGCGACCGAGGTCGAGCTCAAAGAGCGCAAGCACCGCATCGAAGATGCCGTGCGCAACGCCAAGGCTGCCGTCGAAGAGGGCATCGTCGCCGGTGGTGGCGTGGCTCTGCTGCAGTCGGCCCCCGCTCTGGACGACCTGAAGCTCGAGGGTGACGAGGCGACCGGCGCGAACATCGTGAAGGTGGCGCTGTCGGCTCCGCTGAAGCAGATCGCGTTCAACGCCGGCCTCGAGCCCGGTGTGGTGGCGGAGAAGGTTTCCAACCTGCCCGCCGGTCAGGGCCTCAACGCCGCGACCAACGAGTACGAGGACCTGCTCGTGGCCGGTGTCGCCGACCCGGTCAAGGTCACCCGTTCGGCCCTGCAGAACGCGGCCTCCATCGCGGCCCTGTTCCTGACCACCGAGGCCGTTGTCGCCGATAAGCCGGAGAAGGCGGCCGCTGCGCCGGTCGATCCGACCGGCGGCATGGGTGGCATGGACTTCTGAGTCCAGCCTCCTGGCAAGTCTTTTCGAACCGAGGGCCGGTCCACCGTCAGGTGGGCCGGCCCTCGGCCTCTGTGGGCTCTGCCGAGGCTGCCCCTCGGGTATCCTGGACGTCTAGTTCTGGTGTAACGGATATCCTGAGGAGGTAGGCGATAATGGGATCTTCCAAGACGCCGATCGAGATCGACGACGAAGCGCTGGCGATCGCTGCGGAAGTGCTCGGCACCAAGACCAAAAAGGACACCGTCAACGCTGCGCTCCGTGAGGTCGGCCAACGACTGGTCCGTATGCGCGCTCTCGCCCGTCTCGGCGAGATGGCCGACCAGGGCGACTTCGACGAGTTCCTCGACAACAAGGCGGCCTACCGCCGGTGACCCCTGCCATCTACCTCATCGATACCTCCGGACTGTTCCGGATTCTCCAGGAGCCCTACCGGAAGGCGTGGGCCGATCAGCTGGCCGCCGGAGTTATCGCCACCTGTCCGATAGTGGAACTCGAATTCCTGTACTCGGCCCGAACACTGGCCGACCGGCTCGAGAAGCGGCGACTACTCCACGACTTGTTCGGCTGGACCCCGATGCCGGACCGGGCCTACGAACGTGCCGAGGTGGTCCAGCAGTTGATGACAGAGCAGGGAACACACCGTTCGGCCGGCCCGGTGGACCTACTCATCGCGGCGACCGCCGAACACCGCCGTCTCACCATCCTGTGCGATGACAACGATTTCGCGACTGTTGCCCGGATAACCGGCCAGCAGGTGGCGTTCGTGTCCGGTACTTCCGGCTGACCATCGAGGCTGTTGGCGCCGATTCGTGACTATCCGGCGGGGAGGCCGGTCGGTACGAGTCGTGGAAAGCCGGACACGGCCGCAACTGGTGCGGTCGCGTGTACCTCTGAGATCTGCGCCCGATCCCCAGGTTCCCAAGGTGGGCGGCGGGCTAGGATCGGTGGCTCACTGACTTTCGTTAGGAGATCCTCCCAGGTGTTTTTCCGAAGCGCTCGTACGAAAAGAACCAAAGTCGGCAGGACTGCCGTGATAGGCGCCGCTCTGGCCGCCTTGGCGTTGCCGATGACCGGTACCGCCTCGGCTGCCGACAGCTGGATGGTGACTACCTGCCGCGGCGCCAGCCCCTTCCTTCTGGACTTCCCGTACTCGGGTCAGGTCACCGGCGGGCAGTACAACTCGCCGGGCAAAGCGACTTACACGATCGACGCCGGCGGCAGCCTGTGGGGTGGCTACGACACCCAGGTCACCCTGAATTGGACCAACCTCAGCACCGGCGCATCCGGTTCGGAAACCCAGCGCGGTTCGGTCGGTTTCGTGATCGGCAACGGCAGCACAATGTATTTCAGCCCCCATACCGGCCCGGGGACGGTGCGCACCGATTTCACGGTGGTCAACTCGGGGCTGGTGCCCCAAACGGTCGACTGCTCGGGGACCTCCGAAGTCAGGTAGTTCCACGAGTCGGGTGTCGGGTGGAGCCCGGTATCTCCTGGCTCCACCCGCAGCGCTCGCCCCTACTTGCTGCGGGGTTGGTTCATTCGGCCTGGTTGCGAAGTCGGTGTTGCTCATCGATCCACCATTGCGTGAGTCGTGCAATTACGGGTTCGTCGAGTAGGTTTGCAAACGGTGACCACCGCGCATGGGTCCGCCCATCCCGCTCTATCACGTCGGCCTGTGCGACGATCCGGGCCAACTGTCCATCCAGGTGGTCGGCGGCGGGCACGAATACCGCTTCGGCTCGATGAATTCGGATGCGGTCCTCGAGTAGCATCAATCGGTCAGGCACCGTCGTGTCGGTCCGGATTGTTTCCTGTAGCGCATATCCCAGCCGTAGGGATAGCCGGTGCAAGCGTTGCCCGTTCAGCCGCCGAGATGCTCCACATAAATCTGTGCGGATATACGCGATCGCCGGTACCCGTTCCGAAGGCGCGGTCACCGAATATCCCTCTGATGTGTGGCTTTCCAGCGTGCGATGACACCATCGATCTCATGTTGGGTACGTGGTTCGGACCCTCCGAAAGGTATGTCGAGCCTTCGCAGGCCTACCGCGATTAGTTCCAGTGTGGCGAAGTCGTAGCACTCACCCTCGCGCCACAGATTCAACGCGGCACCTATCGACCTTTGCGACAGTGGGGATCTCGGGGGGATGTGCGGACGCGGGGCGTGTTCATTGTAGTCGTGGCGAGATGCCATGTCTGACGATCATCCGGCTGGCGTCGGCGCCATCCTGGCGGTCCCTTGATCGAGGACTCCACATGGGACCGGGAGTTAGCGGCTCAGAAGACGGTTGGGATGATCCCCGCGAAATCCCGCCCGGCGAATTGCCTGATGATTTCACACCGCCGACGAGGGGCGCGGCGTGAGCGGCCGGCGCGGCCGCGGGAGCACTCGGGCTGAGCGGCCACTGTCCTGAGGCAGCCGGATGCGGAAATTTGCGCGAGCTGGCACCAATCGGAGTTTGACGGCTCCGCCCACACGGCGGTGACCTTTGCTGTCCGCCGGAGCCCATACGATGACCAGGAAATTGACCCGGGCTCGTGTGAGAGCCGAAACATGGTGTGCCTGGGCATGACAAACGAGTGGGCCTCGGACGGAGAATGCGCTGTTGTGCCTTCGTAGATGTCCTTCACAGAGGATGGACTGCCTCGGCCGTCGCCGTTGTTTCAGCTGTCAAACCCCCGGAAATGCGTGCTCCCGTTCATGGGCAAAGCTCGGGTCGTAGATCTGTGGGGATGTCTGGCGGCCATGGCACGGATTCGAGGCGCTGTCCGCCCCAGCGGCACAGAGAATCGACGACGTCATCCGTGGAGCCGATATCCCACAGTCGCACGGCGCTGTCGAAACCGCCGGTGGCCAGCGTGTGACCGTCCGGACTGAACGCTACCGACTTGACGTTGTCGGTGTGGCCAGTGAGGGGTTCGCCGATCTGCTTACCGGTGACCGGATCCCACAGTCGCACGGTGCCATTGCCGCTGCCGACGGCCAGAACGCGACCGTCGGGGCTGAACGCCACCGAGCCGACGCCGCCGGTGTGGCCGGTGAGGGGTTCGCCGATCTGCTTACCGGTGTCCGGATCCCACAGTCGCACGGTGCCGTCGTCGCTGCCGGTGGCCAGGATGTGACTGTCAGGGCTGAACGCCACCGCGTAGATGATGCCGGTGTGGCCGGTGAGAGGTTCACCGGTCTGCTGCCGAGTATCCGGATCCCACAGTAGAACGGTGCCGTCGCTGGTGCCGGCCGCAATGATGCGACCGTCGGGACTGAACGCTGCCTCGTGGATGGCGCGGGTGTGTTCGGGGGGGAGGTGCTGGCTGGCGACTGGATCCCACAAAATGACACCCGTGGTGTCGCTGGTGACCAACGTACGATTGTCAGGACCGAACGCCACCGACGTGAGACTGCTGCTGTGGCCAGGAAGTGGGGGGCCGAGCGCCTGCTGCGCGACCGGATCCCACCACTGCACGCCCAACCCGCTGGCGGTGACCAGCGCGCGGCCGTCGGGACTGAACGCCACCGGGCCGACGTCCCCGTGGATGCGGTCAAGGAGCTCGCCTGTCTGCTGTCCGGTGACCGGATCCCATAGCCGTACAGTGTCGCCGCGACTGACAGCCAGCGTGTGATCGTCGGGACTGAACGCTACCCGGGCGACACCGCCGGGCTGGTCGCGGGGTTCGTAGATCTGTTTCCCGGTGACCGGATCCCACAGTCGCACGGTGCCGTCGCCGCTGCCGGTGGCCAGGGTGCGACCGTCTGGGCTGAACGCCACCGCGTCGACGACGCCGGTATGGCCGATGAGGGGTTCAGCGACCTGCTTACCGGTGACCGGATCCCATAGCCTCACGGTGCCGTCGCCGCCGCCGGTGGTCAGGATGCGATTGTCGGGACCGAACGCCACCGAGGCGATACCGCCAGGCTGTTGGAGGGGTTCGCCGATCTGTTTCCCGGTGACCGGGTCCCACAGAATAACGGTGCCGTCGTTGGTCCCGTCGCCGGAGCTGGTGGCTAGAAAGCGACCGTCGGGACTGAACGCTACCGAGTTGAAGCCGGAGGTGTAGTCGGTGTGGGTGTCGACGATCTGTCTCCTGGTGACCGGATCCCACAAAACAACGTCGCCGCTGACAGAGGCCAGCGTGCGACTATCGGGACTGAACGCCACCGAGAAGACGACGTTATTGTGGTCGCCGAACGGTTCGCCGATCTGCTTCCCGGTGACCGGATCCCACAATGACACAGTGCCGTAGCCATTGCCGGTGGCCAGGAAGCGACCGTCGGGACTGAACGCTACCGAGGCGATACCGCCAGGCTGTTGGAGGGGTTCGCCGATCTGCTTCCTGGTAACCGGGTCCCACAGTTTCAGGGGACCGTCGCTGCTGCCGGTGGCCAGAACACGACCGTCGGGACTGAACGCCACCGCGTAGACGGGGTCGGTGTGGCTGTTGATGGGCTCGCCGATCTGCTTCCCGGTGGCCGGATCCCACAGCCTCACGGTGCCGTCGCTGCTGCCTACGGCCAGATCACGACCGTCAGGACTGAACGCTACCGAGAAGACGCTGCCGGAGTAGCCGGTGAGTTTCGCAGTGCGCGGGTTGCTGGCGGCGTTGAGCATCGCGTGAAAGGCTTCGTCGCTTTCGTGGATGCGCCACGCGGCCAAGGCGGCGCCCCGGGAGCCGTCGGGGTCGGTGGTGTACAGGAGTTGGCTCCTGCTGATCAGGTTTTGGGCGACGGCGATCCTGCGTTGCTCATTCGATTCCCGGGTCTGCTGTATCGCAACACCTGCCACGACGGTCAGGGCGACGACGAGCAGCACAAGCGTCGCGGTGAAGGCCCGTCGTTGCCTGGCGCGGCGGCGGGCAGCGCGGGTGGAGGCGGTGAGGAATCGGTCTTCGAGATCGGTCAGTGGGGTATGGCGGTCCGGGTCGGTAATGATCCGGGCCACGGTGGCAGTTGCTGTGTCGAGGACGTTTCCGGTGAACAGGTAGGAGTTGTCGTGTCCGTGTTCATCCCAGACGTCGGCCGCGGTGCGCAGGCGGGTGCGTATGGCCCGGTAGGCACGGGTGTCGGCCAGCCACTCATCGCGTAGCAGCGGCCACGTACCCAACAGCACTTCGTGACTGATCTCGACGCTGTCGTCGCCCAGAGTCAGCAGCCGCTCGGCGGCGAACGCTTCCAGCACCGTCTCCACGCCCACGGCCTCACCCTCGATCGCGGTGAGATCACTGCGGCGGGCGCGGTCGGCAGTGTCGGTGCCGTCCGGGCCGACGACCGCGAGCCGGGTGAACACCTTGCGCGCCACCACCTGCTGCTCGGGAGTGAGGTCGTCGTAGGTACGCTGGGCACTGCGGGCGACCGCGCGATCTATCCCGCCGACCCGGTCATAGTCGGCAGCAGTGAGGCTATCTCCGGCCCGTTGACGCCAGGCCCGGTCCAAGGCGTCGGAGACGAGTGGCAACACCCCTGCCCCCGATACTGCGGTGGGCGTGTTCGAGGAGATGCGGGTAGCGGCTCGAACCTCGCGCAGTAATTGTTCGGTGAGCTCATCCTCGACCTGGGCCCCGGCTGTTTTGGCGGGTTCGGTGATCGCGAGTCGCAGTTGGCGTTCGGTCATCGAGGTGAGCATGCACCGATGCCGAATCGCCTCGGCCAGCCCCTCGAGTTCGGCGCAGTGACCCTCGAAATCGGAACGCACCACCAACACCACCAGCGCCGGCGGTGTACCGGTCCCGGTCTGCGGTGTGGTCGCTGCCGCATGTAGGGCAGCGACGAACCCTTCGCGCAGGCTCGGGTCGGTGCACTGGGTGAAGATCCGTTCGAACTGGTCGACCACCACCAGCAACCGGCGCCCACCATCGGGTGGCGCCCCGGGTGACACGGTGGTGGATTGGGCCGCAGTGGCCGCGAATCCGGTGGGGTCGTGGCGCAACTCCCGCCGCAGGGTCGCCGCGTCCATACCGGTCGCGCTGGCCGTCGCGCCCGCCAGGTCGTCGAGAGGCGAGCTACCCGGGCTGAATACCACGAATGGTGGCCACCGATCCGCTCCCGAGAGCCCGTCCACGGCGCCGCTGCGGATCCGGGGTAGCACGCCGGCCCGCATCAGCGAGGACTTCCCGGAACCGGATACCCCGCCCACCGCCACAATCCGTGGCTCGGTGAACACCTCGGAGAGCTGGTGCAGCACATCGTCGATCGCGGAATCACGACCGAAGAACAACGGCGCGTCGTGCTCCCCGAACCAGCCCAGACCCCGATACGGGAACTCGACCCTGCCACCGACACCGATCAACGGCGCGGGTGCAGGCCGATCCGGAGACATTCCCCGGTAGTTGTAGATGGTGACGTTCTGGGTGTTGCCGTCACCCGCGATCACGCCCTGGCTGTATCGAGCATCGATGAACCCGGCGCCGCCGCCGCCGGTCGGATGCTCCGCGCCCTCCGCACTGGCGCGGTCTAGATCCACCACGACACCGCGCTCATCCACATGTAGATCGGGCCACCGGCCCGCACACCGAACGCCGCCGGGCGAGGTAACACTGGACCGGTGCGGACCCTGCGCCGCTGAGCTGGCGCATTATCACTGGGAGTTGTTGTTGTGGAAGGTGACATTGACGGTGCCTCCGTCGCCGGCATGCACACCTTGAGCATGCCGCAGGTCGTTGAACACCTGTTTCGACGGCACCGCATCGAGCACACGCTGCGCAAGCACCTGCCCCTCGACGTCGTCATCGGCTCGGGCACGCCGCACCGCTGCCTCCACCACAGCGCGATCACTACCGGCGCAGGACTCGTTCGCTTCGAGCGCTGCGGTAACCTCCACGTCCGCACCGTCACCGCTGATACGGCGACGCAGCGCCCCGTACGCATCACGCACCGCAGCCGACGCCGCCTCCTGCCCACCGGCCGCAGCACCAGTAAGCAACGCAGTCACAATCAACGTGAACGGATCCATACCGATTCCCCTTCAGACCTGTTGCACGGCAAGGCTACACACCTCGACCGTACGGAGGGCGCAGTTGCCGGAGATCGTCGGTGACAGGCACAGGGAGCAGGATGCCCAGGTATGCGGACTCGCAGCAGTGGCAGCTGGGGGCGCCGCAAAGCCCATTGGGGCATGTGATCAAACCGGCACACAGGTGACCGCCTGAAGAGTTCGCTGTCAATCCCGCTGGCCCGTTGAAGAGCAAGCCGATTCGGTTAAACGGTCAGCCCTGAACACCCGCCACAACCTGGCGTACCTAGGTAGATTGGCTACTGTGGTCGAATGGACAGGATCGACCCGGATGACCCGCGCCCGCCCTCGCAGCAGATCGCGAATGCGCTGCGGGCTGCGATTCTGACCCGGAAGCTTTCCCCAGGCGAGCGATTGCCGTCAGGCCCGCAGCTCAGGGAACGGTTCGGCGTCGCCAAGGCCACTGCGGAGCAGGCCGTTCGGATCTTGCGGGACGAGGGCTTGGTGGTGTCCCGGAAGGGGAGTGGTGTCTATGTTCGGGAGCGCACGGAGCGGCCGGTCGGATTGCGTCCGCATATCGAACAGTCCTTCGGATCTTCCACGGTGACGATCGACTTCGCCGGGTTCTCCGGGGAGACACTGCACGGTGCGATTGCCGAGCCGATCGATCGAATCAGGGAGGGCCGTCTTCGACCGGACTCGCTCACGGTGCGAATGCTCGTTCCGGATACATCATCGCCGTGGACGCTCCCGGCGCGGGTGGACGACTTGACCGACAGCCCCGCATTTCGCCGCCGTGCCACCCGCATCATGGAGCGGCACGCGCTGGCTGTCGTCGATGCGGTTGATGAGCTCGGCCGGTTGGGGCTCGTTGCCTCCGCGGCAGCGCGGGTCCGTTCATATCCCGCGACTCCACTCTTCAAGCTCTACGTACTGAACCGAGAGCGCGTATTCTTCGGCTACTACCCCGTGCGGGAAAGCAAGCTCGAGCTCGATGGTGAGTCGACGGCGATCTGGGACCTGATGGGCAAAGACGCCATGCTCTTCCAGTACTCGCGCGACACCGACCCCGATTCCAGCAGCAGTCGGTTCGTCGACCAGTCGCAGGTTTGGTTCGACAGCATCTGGAACTCGGTTGCCCGGGACTACCGGCCGTGACGGAGCTGGGGACGCTGCTGGGTGGCCGGTGGCTGATTCTTCTAGATTTCGATGGGCCGATATGCGGCGTATTCAGCGGGATACCCAGCGATGTTGTGGCACAAGAACTGTTGGGCATGATCAGTGATCCGCCGCTTGCGCTCACTGGAACGCAGGATCCTTTCCGGGTGCTCGAATACGCCGCCGAGTCCCGACCCGAGCTGGCCGCGGATATCGAGCGCCGGTTCACGGATCTCGAGACTCAGGCCGTGATGTGCGCCGGCTCGAAACCGCATGCACTGGAGTTCATCCGCGAAGCGACTGAACTTCCAGGGACGGCGGTAGCTATTGTCAGCAACAACTCGGAAGCCGCCATTCGGACTTTTTTGGCGGCCAACGATTTCGCGGCGTATATCGCGGGTGTCTATGCACGCACCTCCGCTGATATCTCGCTACTGAAACCGGCACCGCACCTGCTCACCGCAGCTCTTCTCGACCAGCGGTGCGACGATGCGCACGCCGTGTTCGTCGGCGATTCCATCACCGATATCGAAGCGGGGCAGGCCGCCGGGATTCCGACGATCGCATACGCCGACAAACCCGGTAAGCTCGCGCGGCTGACAGCACGGCGTCCCGCGGCGGTTGTCACCGATATGTCCCAGCTGCGGCAGGCACTCCACCAGCCGGTTGTCCGGCGTGCAGGTAAGGAGTAGTTGATGGCCAAACAGCCATACATCGCTATCACACTGTTCGAATTCACTTCCGATGCCGCCGATTATGTACCCCTGTACAGGGAAGACACGACCCTCATCTACGCGGAATCCGAAGAGGAAGCGCGGGAACTCGCGGAGAAGAACTTCCGAAGCGACGAGGGGGCCTATAAGAACGAAGCAGGCAACACCATCACCGTCACCCCCACCGCGATCATCGACGTCACAGCCTCGCTGACCGATGACCTCTCCGAGGGCGGTGACCTGTATTCACGCCACTTTCGTGACTTCGAAGCCTATTCGCGATGGGAGACACTGCTCGACGACTGAGTCGCGATGCACTGCTCAGCGGGCGTGTACACGTGGCTGGTCGGCCACTCAATACAAGGATGGGAGGACTGTGGACAGAATTCCGAAGTGGGAGCAGCTGCATTTCCGGGCCACGGGCGAAGAGGCAGGGCGGCTCTCCGACCTTCTTCGGGAGACGGCGAACGCCATGGACGAGCTGGGCGAAATTACGGTCTCGGACATGACCTTTCACACGGTGCTCACCGATATCGGCGAGTTCACGCCGATAGTCGATGTATACTACACCCTCTACAACGACGTGGATGTCGTCGGTCCGATTCCGGCGGGTTCGAATGTCGTCTACCACGCTTCGCAGGCTCAGCCCGCAGGAGCCGACAGCGCCGGAACAGTTGGTCTTCTGAAGAAGTTCGCCGATGAGACTGTCGGCTGCCTCGGTGCTGTGTCGATCGAGAACGTGGTCTTCAAGCCGACGGTTGATGATATCGACGTGGGTCGCTCGGTGACGGTTTACTACACCACCACCGAGTAGCGCATACTTCCGCAGTTCTATCCGAGTCTTTTGGTCTCGGCTACCCCGCCGGTCGGTCTGGTGGATGCAGGCTTTCGAACATCCGCTCGGAGCTTTCGGCGCCGTATCCGGCGGCGACCTGCCGGTCGACGAGGTTCTTCACCGGGCCGACGATGTCCAGATCCACTCCGGCGTCGCGACTGGCGGAAACGATGGCGTCGACGGCGGCTTTGGTGAAGTTCAAGGTCTGGAACGGTACGGAGTAGTCACCGCTGTCTATCTGTTCTCCTGCGGCAGGCAGAGTCGAGAGGACGGCACCCAGCCACGCTTCGGCGCGTCGGCCGAATTCGGCTGCGGAAATGCCGGCGGAGCGCACCATCGCGGCGCCGTGGTAATAGCCGGAGAACATTACGTACATCCCGGACAGCAATGCGAAATCGACGAGCGAAGCCCTGCCCGGTTCGGCACCGAAATACTCTGCGGAGCCCAGTAGTTCGAGGACCTGTCGGCGCCGGTCGAATACCTCGGTCGAACCGCTGTACAGCAATGCGGATCCGGGTTGTCCGATCATGGGCGGGGTCGCCATGATGCCACCGTCGAGAAATGAAATATCGTGCCGGGCAGCCCAATCGGCGAGTTCGCGGGCGTCGGCGGGCTCGGTGCTGGTGAGGTTCACCAGGTCGCGGCCCGCCAGTATTGCGGTCACCGGGTCCAGGGTTTCATGGACCGATGCGTGGTCGAACAGGCAGGCGATGACCAGGTCTCCGGCGGCCACGGCTGTTTCGACCGACTCGGCGCCGAGCGCGCCCGCCGCTATCAGCTCGGCGTCCTTACCGGGGGTCCGGTTCCAGACGGTTGTAGGGTGCCCGGCCTTCACGAAAGCGGCGGCGAGGGCGCTGCCCATCACGCCGAGTCCGAGCACGGTGACCGGGGTCGGTTCTGCTTGTCCCATGGGGGTGTGACTCCTTCTAGAGCACTGGCGTGGCACATCGTCTGTGCGTGAACCGAGCGTCCCCCGGGTACTGTTGTCCCTGCAAGTACCTACTTTTTTGTCTGGTACCCACCAAATGGTATGTGTGCAGGTAGTGAGGACAGATGGTGGACGATAAGCGATGCGGTCCGTACTTCTGCGGTATCGATGCCGCGATGGACGTTGTCGGTGGCAAATGGAAATCGCTGATTCTGTGGGAGCTGCACGAGAAAGGCGTCCGGCGGTTCGGTGAACTCAAACGCGGGCTGCCCGGGATCTCCGAGAAAATGCTCATCCAGCAGCTGCGTGAGCTGGCCGAGGACGACATTGTGCACCGCGAGGTGTACCGGGAGGTGCCGCCGCGGGTCGAGTACTCGTTGACCACCGAAGGGGAGGCGCTCAACGCGGCGCTCGAACCCCTGGGTCGATGGGGTGTCGACCGTATCGTCCGGATCGACGCCGAGCGGGTGCACCTCCCTACGTGACCGGTTCGGCAGGCTGCCGTAGCCGTAGCCGCCCTGTGCGCCGTGGCCGCCGATGCCGGTCTCGCAGGCCGGGGCGTCAGTGGTGAACCCGGTGGACGGCGGCGCGTCAGCTGCCGGAAGGGCAGGCCGCACCGCATACTGCCCCTCGGGATCGAGCATGCGGCCGCCTACTGGTCCTCCGGCGCCGGGGTGGGCGGCTCACAGCCCTGGGCCTCTCGGGTGAACCCCCTCGAATGGTGAGGCCGCAGATGATTCCGTAGTGTTCATCGGTCACGTTGTGCCGGACGTGGCATCCGCGAACGGAGGTCCGGCAACGTGTCGATGGTGAAGAGGGCATTGGTCGCGGCTGCCGTGGGGGTGATCGGCCTGGTGCCGGGTGCGCTGCCCGCCCTGGCTCAGCAAATGCCGGAACCGAGCGGAACCGAATACGCGCCGACGATGCTGGTGCTGGACGCGTCGGGGTCGATGCTGGCCGCCGATCCCAGCGGTGGCACCAAAATGGACGCGGCCAGGAACGCCGTCCGCAATTTCGTCACCGCGGCACCTGATGCCGCGAAGGTCGGGCTCACCGCATACGGCACCGGTACCGGCAACTCCGACGCGGAGAAGACCGCAGGTTGCCAGGATGTCAAAGTTTTGCACCCCGCCGACATCATCGACAAACCTGCGCTGACCGCGGCGACCGATCGGCTCGTGCCCCGCGGATACACGCCGATCGGCCCCTCGCTGCGGGCCGCCGCTGCCGCGCTGCCGCAGGAAGGCCCGCGCTCGATCGTGCTGGTCTCCGACGGACTCGACACCTGTGCCCCGCCGGATCCGTGCGATATCGCCCGGGAACTCAGCGCCCAGGGCAACGAGATCGTGATGCACGCGATCGGCTTCGGGGTCGACGATGCCTCCCGAGCGCAGCTGACCTGCATCGCCCAGGCCACCGGTGGCACCTACACCGACGCTGCCGACGGCAAAATCCTCGAACAAGTGCTGCCGCGCGTCAGCGCCGCCGCACTGCGAACCTACGCCGTGACCGGCACCCCGATCACGGGCTCGCCGCAATACCGGGATGCTCCGGTGGCGACACCGGGGCAGTATGTGGACGTTCTGGGCCCCGAGCAGCCGCGGTATTACGCGGTGGACGTGCCCGCGGGCGCGACCGCGTATTTCACCGGCACAGTGTCGTTTCCGCGGGTGTACGGGACCGAGCATTCGAACAACTCACTCCAGATGGAGGTGTACGGCGCCGACGGCCAGGACTGCCATGTCTTCGAGAGCGATGCGTCCACCGGCTCCTCCGATGGTGTGAGCCTGACCGTCGGCAGTGTCTGGGCGGGAGCCGCCGAACCCGAAACGGGGAGCTACAGCACCGATAAGTGCAAGGGCGGGGGACGTTACTACTTCACGCTGGAATGGGCCGGTGTTGCGGATGACGCCCCGGCGGAGTTGCCGCTGGAGGTATCCATCGGCCTGGAGCCCGGTGTCGCCGACCCCGGCGCGGCGGCCGAGCCGACTCCGGTGACGTACAGTGCGCCGCAGGGGGCGCCCGCGCCGGTAGTAGGTGGCGGATCGTTCAATATCGCGGCCGATCTGCCCGGCTCGGGCCGATACTCGGATACGTTGCAACGTGGCGAGTACGTCTTCTATCGGGTGCAGCTGGACTGGGGTCAGGGGTTGGCCTACCGGGTGCGGTTCGGCGAGAGCCCGTTGCGCGGTGTCGAGAACCTCTCGAATATCAGGACGACCCTGTACACGCCTTACCGGGTGGAACTCGACTCCGATTTCTCCTCCTACAACGGCACCGAGAACATCCTGCCGGGCAACAAACCCGCGCTCGCGACCGTTCCGGTCCGTTATGCGAATCGGGAAGCTTCCGATGCCGTTATCGCGAACCAGGCATTGGCCGGCTGGTACTACATCGCGGTCAAATTGAGTCCGACACTCGACGGTGAACGCACGGCTGGGCCGGTTCCGATCGAGCTGGAAATCGACGTCACCGGTGACCCGGAGCCAGGTCCGAGCTACCGGGACGGCGCCGCAGACGATCCGGTATTCGGCGAGAACGTGAAACCACGCAGCGTGGAGGCCGGAGAAGCGCAGCCCGCCGGCGTGGATGCGGACGCGGGGATATCCCCGCTGGTCTGGGTGGCTGTCGTCGTCGGGGTCATCGTCCTGGCCGGTGTGGTTGTGCTGGTGGTTCTGGTTGTTCGCCGGACCGGGAGCTGACCGGACTTCCCGGTTTCTTCCGGCCGGGTGAGAATGGGTGGATGAGCGACGCACCGGACAGCGGAACCGATCCCTATCTCTGGCTCGAAGAGGTCGGCGGGGAGCGCCCGCTGGCCTTTGCTCGCGCGCGCAACGAGACGGTTGTCGAGCGGTTCGCCGCCGCTGACCGGTTCGATATGTTGCAGCGGCGGATCCTGGACATGCTCGATACAGATGCCAAGATCGCGTTTCCGGGCCGCCGCGGCGAATGGTTGTACAACTTCTGGCGTGATGCGCAGCATCCGCGGGGGCTGTGGCGGCGTACCACGTTCGCCGAGTACCGCAAACCGGAACCGGACTGGGATGTGCTCATCGATCTCGACGCGGTCGCCGCGGCCGAGGACGAGAACTGGGTGTGGGGCGGGGCCGGGGTGTTGCGGCCGGCGCAGGCCCGTGCCCTGATCAGCCTTTCCCGCGGCGGCGCCGATGCCAAGGTGGTGCGCGAATTCGATCTCGAGACCAGGGAATTCATCGCGCCCGAAGACGGGGGTTTCTATCTGCCGGAGGAAAAATCCCAGCTGAGCTGGATCGATATCGACACCGTGTATGTGGGAACGGATTTCGGTCCGGGCTCGCTCACCGATTCCGGTTATCCGCGGATAGCGAAACGCTGGCGTCGTGGCACCGCTCTCGAAACCGCCGAGACGGTGTTCGAAGGCGCGGTAACGGATGTCGCGATCAGCGCGGGTTACGATCGGACACCCGGTTACGAGCGCCACTATGTCGGGCAGGCGACCGATTTCTACAACGAGGACGTGTACCTGCTACAGGACGACGGTTCCCGGGTCCGGCTCGAAACCCCGTCCGACGCCGACGAATCCTGGTACAAGGATTGGCTGCTGGTGCGGTTGAAATCGCCGTGGGAAACCGGCGGGTGCACGTATGCCGCCGGATCACTGATCGTGACGAATTTCGACCGTTTCCTGTCCGGTGAACGCGATTTCGAGGTGCTGTTCGAGCCCGATGCGCATACCGCGCTGCACGGTTACGGCTGGAGCGAGAACCATGTGCTGCTGGTGACCCTGGAAGATGTGCAGACCAAACTGTATGTCCTCACCCCGGGCGCCGACGGCTGGCGCACTGCGCCTCTCGCCGATACCCCGGCCATGGCCACCACGAGCGTCATGAATCTGGACCCGCTCGAGGGCGGCGACGATTTCATGCTGATGACGAGCGGTTTCACCACGCCGACAACGTTGCTGTCGGGTGTTGTCGGCGCGCCGGCGACCGAGTTGAAACAGGCGCCCGCTTTCTTCGATGCGACGGGGATCGAAACCGAACAGTTCTTCGCCCGTTCCGACGACGGCACCATGATCCCGTACTTCGTCATCCGGCATCGCGATAATCGCGGCGGGCCGGCGCCGACGGTGATGTCCGGTTACGGCGGATTCGAGGTTTCCCGCACTCCCGGATACAGCGGGGCATCCGGTATGGGCTGGCTGGAACAGGGCGGCACGTGGGTGATGACCAATATTCGCGGTGGCGGGGAATACGGGCCCGAATGGCATACCTCGGTGCAGAAGGCGAACCGGTACAAGGTCTACGAGGATTTCTCGTCGATCGCGCGGGATCTGGTGGAGCGGGGGATCACCACAGCACCGCAATTGGGTGCGGTGGGCGGCAGCAACGGCGGTTTGCTGATGGGTGTGATGCTCACCCGGTATCCGGAATTGTTCGGCGCGATCGTCTGCCAGGTTCCGCTACTCGATATGCGCCGGTATCACCTGCTGCTGGCCGGGGCGTCGTGGGTCGCGGAATACGGCGACCCCGATATACCGGAGGAATGGGAGTACATCGGCCGCTATTCGCCTTATCAGCAGGCACTGGAAAACGGTGCGGGTGCTACGTATCCGCCGATTCTGCTCACCACCTCCACCCGCGACGACCGGGTGCATCCGGGGCATGCGCGGAAAATGGCGGCATTGCTCGAGGACCAGGGGCACCGGGTCTGGTACCACGAGAACATCGAGGGCGGGCACGGCGGTGCGGCGGACAACAAACAGTCGGCGTTCCAGGCGGCGCTGATCTACGAATTCTTCACCCAGATGCTGATCGAGGGCCGTACCTCGAAGTAGCCGGTCAGCGGTCGTGCAGCCATTTTTCGATTCGGTCCACCACCGGGCCCGGATCGGAGATCCAGCCGTTGTGGCCCAGCGGCAGCGGTTCGTGCCGGCTGGTTTTCTCCGCGGCGGGAAGCTTTTCCAGCAGGTGGCGGGCCGAGGCCGGTGGGGTCAGTTCGTCGCCGGCCAGGGTGATCGACAGTACCGGTAGTTTCAGCCGGGAGATCCGTTCCTCGTAGTCGATATCGGCACCGGCCGGGGTGAATCGGCCGGTGCGGGCCAATCGCGCCCAATCCGAGATCAGCACCTTGGATTGGCGGCCGAACCCGTTCGGGCCGAGTTTGTCGCCCGGCCAGACACCGGCGAGGTTCGCGGTGAGTGAGACGGCGGCGGTGCCGAGCAGCAACCCCGGGCCCAGGATGCCACGGAATCCGCGGTAGTACGGGGTGCCGGAGGCGACGAGGATCAGCCCGCCGAGCCGTCCCCGGACACGTGCCGCGTAGAGCACCGAGAGATGCCCGCCCATACTGTGGCCGAGCAGGTACGGGGTGCTGTCCGGGAACCGGGTGCGGACCGCTTCGAAGATCGCCGGGAAATCGACCGCGGCCAGTTCGTGGTAGCCGTAGGAACTGGCCGCGCTCGGTTTCGGGGTGCTGTCACCGTTGCCGCGGAGTTCGCCGACCGCCACATCCACTCCGCGGCGGGCGAGTTCCCGGGCGAAGTAGAGGTAATACTCCGCGGGTACGCCGAGTCCGGGAATCAGTACGAGCACCGGGCGTGGCCGGTCGAGGGTGATCCGATGCCGGTGCGGTCCGGTGGCGGGGATAAGCCGCACCGGGACGGTGCTACCGTCCGGCATCTGGATGGCAACGGTTTCCACGGTGTCGACGCTAATCGACGCGCCTGGCCGAGCGCGGCACGTCAAGCCCGGATGGCGCCGATGATGATGCGGCTCAGCACCCGGATGACCTCGTCGAGTGGTCGCTGAGGTTCGGTTCCGCTCCACTCCTCGACCACGTAGTTCACGGCGCCGATGATGGCCAGCATGCGTAGGTCGTAGTCGCCGGTCGGGATCTCGCCGTGCATGGCCGCGTCCTCGGCGGCGCGTGCGAGGACGGCACTCCAGGCGCGGCGCGATTCCGTGCGCAACTTCTCCAGCTTGGTGCCGGCGCCGACGACCTCGACCAGGACGACTCTGGCCCGCCGCATATCGGACCCGATGGAATGCACGTACGCGCGGACAGCCGCGTCGATCCGCTGGATCGCGCTCTGCTCGGCGCTGTGGTCCAGCGAGGCCAGCACCGCCGCCCGGGATTCGCGGTCGATGAGGTCGAAGAGTTCGAGAAGTAAGGATTCGCGCCCGGTGAACTCCTCGTAGAACTGACGCGAGGACAACCCCGCGTCTTTGCAAATCGCACCGACCGAGCTATTGGCGTACCCGTCGCGGGCAAAAACCGTCAGGCCGGATTCGAGAAAACGTGCGCGTCGCTCGCGTTGCCGATCTTCTACGGGCTGGCCGGCATACCTTCGTCCCGAATTCGCTTCCTGTGACATCGCGCAGAACAATACCGAAAAGCCCGATCCTCTCGTCATCGATCGGGTCTTTCGTAGCGCACCCGCCGGTTCCCGCAGGTTTGCCGAAAGTTGGCTGCTAGCAGGCATGGTGGCAGGTGGAACCGCCGAATCGGACATTGCTGGGCCGAGGTTTCGATGCCAGAATTTAGAGGGAAATAATAGAATAATTATCGGTGGCTGCGTGTATTCGAGGTAATTACCGGGAAACACATAGTGTCACCCCTATGGGAACCGCACTCCTGTACGGCCTCGGTACGGCAATTCCATTGGTGATCGGTGCGGCGATCGGGCTGCGCACCACATTGCCTAAACCATTGCTCGCCTCGTTGATGGCCTTCGGTGCGGGAACCATGATCGCCGCGGTCTCCAACGAGTTGTTCGAACCTGCGTTCCTCCAGGCCGGCGCTTTCACCGCCGGCACCGCGCTGTTCCTGGGCGCCGCGATCTACGTGGTGGCCAACCGATTCCTCGAACGGCAGAGCGGCGGTGCGGCCGTCGGCTGGGCCCTCATGCTCGGCACCGTCCTGGACGGCGTTCCGGAGAATACGGCGCTGGGGGTCACGCTCGGATCGGGCGGGGGATTGGCGCTGCTGGTGGCTATCGCGGTGGGCAACGTGCCGGAGGCGATCGGCGGATCCGCGCTGTTGCGCCGGCAACGCGATGTTTCCACCGGTAAAGCGTTCGGTCTCTGGGTATTGACGGGAGTGGTGCTGGTCGTGGTCACGGTGGCCGGGCACCTGCTGTCCGAGCATCTCGGCGCGACGCCCATCAGCACCGTCCAGGCCTTCGCCGGGGGCGCCACCATCGCCGTGCTCGCCGACTCTTTGATGCCCGAGGCATACCGCGAGGGCGGCTGGTGGGTGGGATTGGCGACCGCGGCGGGGTTCCTGGTTGCGTTCCTGCTGCGCTGATCGCGGATACCGGCGTAACCCGCCCGCGGCCCGGTGGCGTATCGGTGCCGGTGATCCGGTTCACCGGCAAGCGGGTGGGGTGGGCCCGGCCACGAGTAGAGAGTTAGGCTCGACACCGTGACTTCCCACTACGATGTCGTCGTTCTCGGTGCTGGTCCCGGCGGTTACGTCGCCGCGATCCGCGCCGCTCAACTCGGCCTGCGAACAGCGATCGTCGAGCAGAAATACTGGGGTGGCGTATGCCTGAACGTGGGCTGCATCCCGTCCAAGGCGCTGCTGCGCAATGCGGAGCTGGCCCATATCTTCACCAAAGAAGCGAAAACCTTCGGTATCAGCGGGGAGGCGTCGTTCGATTTCGGGGCGGCGTTCGACCGGAGCCGTAAGGTCGCGGACGGCCGGGTCAAGGGCGTCCACTTCCTGATGAAGAAGAACAAGATCACCGAATACGACGGCAAGGGTTCGTTCACCGATCCCGGCACCATCGCGGTGGAGCTCAGCAAAGGCGGCACGGAGTCGATCACCTTCGACAACGTCATCATCGCCACCGGCACCGAGACGAAACTGCTGCCGGGTACTTCGCTGAGCAAGAATGTGGTCACCTATGAGGAGCAGATCCTCACCCGTGACCTGCCCGGTTCGATCCTGATCGTCGGCGCCGGCGCCATCGGGATGGAGTTCGGCTACGTGCTGCGCAACTACGGCGTGGATGTGCGGATCGTGGAGTTCCTGGACCGCGCGCTGCCCAACGAGGACGCCGATGTGTCCAAGGAGATCACCAAGGCGTACAAGAAGCTGGGGATCACCATCAGCACCGGCGCGGCCGTGCAGTCGATCGACGACGACGGTGCGAAGGTCACCGTGGCGATCAAGGACAACAAGTCCGGTACGGTGGAGACGGTCACGGTCGACAAGGTGCTGCAGGCCGTCGGCTTCGCGCCCCGTGTCGAGGGGTATGGGCTGGAGAACACCGGGGTCGCGCTGACCGAGCGTGGCGCGATCGCCATCGACGACAATATGCGCACCAATGTGGGGCATATCTACGCCATCGGCGATGTCACCGCGAAGCTTCAGCTCGCGCATGTCGCGGAAGCACAGGGTGTGGTTGCGGCCGAGACCATCGGCGGCGCGGAAACCCTCACCCTGGGCGATTACCGGATGATGCCGCGCGCCACATTCTGCCAGCCGCAGGTCGCCAGCTTCGGGCTCACCGAACAGCAGGCGCGGGACGAGGGCTACGACGTGAAGGTCGCGACGTTCCCCTTCACCGCCAACGGCAAAGCGCACGGCCTGGGCGATGCCACCGGTTTCGTCAAGCTGATCTCGGACAACAAATACGGTGAACTGATCGGTGGCCATCTGATCGGCCCGGACGTCTCCGAACTGCTGCCGGAACTCACCCTGGCGCAGAAGTGGGACCTGACGGTGAACGAACTGGCCCGCAATGTGCACACACATCCGACGCTGAGCGAGGCGTTGCAGGAAGCCATCCACGGCTTGGCAGGTCACATGATCAACTTCTGAGGTTCGGAGTGTCGATGCCCCGGTGACCGGTCGAGGTTTCCGGGGTTTTCCCGTACCCTGGGCCGAAATCCGCGATACGGCGGCACCGGATTCGGGCACCCGGATTTTTGTTCGGCAGGTCGTTCTCGCCGGATGCGTAGTTTTCGCACGGGTGGATCGAGGGGTAGTCATGTACAGCCGTCTCGCCACTGCGATGCGTGCGCTGGCCGATAAGCTGGACGACAATGTCGCGGCATTGGGTACTGCCCGTAGCGATTGCTACCGAAATATCACCAGCGTGCCGATCGGCCACCTACTACGGACCGCCCCGGGGGCCGACGGGGCAGGGGCCGCCTCGGTCGCTGACGAAATCCGCGCCGCAGCGGCGCAATCGCGTGCTGCCGCCATCTCGACGCCCCGCCCGCCGCTATCCTTCCCGACTCAGAAACTGGCCGATGACTACGGCAATTCCGTGTGGGGTCCGTTCTACGATCGACTCGATCACGCGCAGCGAGAATCGTTGCGAGATTATTGGCTGGGTTCGGAGGGAATCAACGCTCCGTTACGCGGCGACGCGACATACCCTCCGAACTGGGAACGCGTGGGACGCCTGGATCGGATTCTGAACTTGCAACCGGTTCCGGCCCGGCTCGAAGCCTGGAAAACCATACGGTTCGACAGATTGTTTCCTGAATGTCTACCCAGCGATGTCCAGCCCGGTCGGCGGGGTCATTTCGCTGACTTCGTCAGTACTTCCTTGACGCGTGGCGGTATCGAGACCCTCGGGCGTACGCGTGGCCGCGACACCGATCTGCGTATCGAGGTTCCGCCCGGCACCCCGGGGTTCTTCATCGGTGAAAAATCGGCGTGGTCCTGGGAGTCGGAGCTGCTCCTGGGGCGCGACCTCGGATTCGAACTGCTCGAATGGGACAGTTCGGCTGGACGTTGGGCGGGGGCGATTCGCATCCTTGCCCCGGACGTCGCTGCGCCCGGGTCGGTCAAATGACGACACTGATGCTGGGGTTCCGGAACTTCGACCGAGCGCAGATGCTCTCGGTGGTCCGTGCGCTGTCCAGGAAGACCGCCGGTACGAGGTGTTCAGCGCTTCGGGACCGGTTTCCCGGGCGGTCTGCGCACTCAGAAATCGTCGCGGCGGATGCGCAGGGTGTGGATGGTGGCGGCGAGGCCCTCGTACTGGTTGACCAACAGGACGATTTCGATCAAGCGTTTGTCGTCGTAGTAGGTGGACAGGTGGTTCCAGGTGGAGTCGTCGATATCGCGGATCTGCACCAGTTGGTCTACGGCGGTCAGGAGGGCACGGTGTTTATCGGTCCAGCCGTCGGCGCCCGAGCCCTGGCGGATCCGGTCCAGGATTTCCGGGGTGACTCCGGCGCGGCGACCCAGGCGGATGTGATGGTCGGTTTCGTAGGCGCAGTCGCGCAGATGGGCGACGCGCAGGATCACCAGTTCGCTGTCGTGGCGGCGCAAACGGCCCGCCGGCATCAGCATTCCGGAGAAATGCAGCCAGCCGCGGAACAGGCGGCCGGTGCGGCCGAGGGTACTGAACAGTTGTGCATCCGAGGTGCCCGAGGCGCGGGACAGTATCTGCCAGGCGGCCCAGTTGATCGGTCCCAGCTCGCGCAGGCGGCCGGGGGCGATCCGGGGTTGCGACGCCGAAACCATCAATCTGCCCCTCTCGGTGGAAGTCGTTCTTCTGCCGCTACCGGATTCCCGACGGCATGCGATTGCTGCGAACCTACCTGTCCCGGAAGGTTACGGCTTGCCGGAACCGGCGCCGTCGATCAGCTCCGAGACAGTGACGAACCGGTAGCCGCCGGCCCGTAGCTTGTCGACGATCGGGCCGATAGCCGCCCTGGACGGCGAACCGCTGCCGAACATGGTGTGCAGCAGGATTATCGATCCGGGCCGAACGCGGTCGACAGTCGCGGCCACGATCGCGTCGGCCGAGCTGTTCCCGGCTTCCGGTTCCACATCCCAGGTGACCGTGGTGCGATTGTGGTCGGACAGGTATTTCGGCAGCGTCCACAGTTTCTTGCCGTACGGCGGACGGAACGTGATGTCGCCCTGATAGCCCGTTCTGCGGATCTCGGTATCCGTGCGTTCCACCTCGTCGGCGACCGTTGCGGAAGAGACCAGCACCATGCGGCGGTGGTTGTAGGTGTGGTTGCCGATCTCGTGGCCGGCTCGGGCGATAGCCCGGCCCAGTTCGGGGCGGGCGGCCAGATCGCGGCCGTTGAGGTAGAAGGTCGCGGGTATATCGGCGGCGGTGAGCAGGTCGAGTACTTCACCGGCGTGCTCGCCGGGGCCGTCGTCCAGGGTCAGCGCGACCATTTTCTCGTTCGTTTCCACCCGGTCCACCACCTGTCCGGCCAGCTGGTAGGTGCGGGAATTCATCAGGAAGTACCCGCCTGCGAGCACCACCAGTATCGTCACCAGAGCGAGCGCTGCCCAGATCGTCCACCGTCGCATCAAAGCTGTATACCAGGAGCATTGCGGGCGAATCACTCGGGAAGCCGGGGCATTTCCGGGCGGCTCGCGGAACCTTTGCGACTTATCCGGCAACTCACGGTGGTCGGCAGTGCGGTCACTGTGTTCGCGCCCTGCGCCGGTGCGGCTCCTGTGTCCCGGAAGAACCAGGGGGGCCGGGCCGGCTCGCGAGCTCAGGCGCCCGGCCAGAATTCCCGGAGGTCCGCGGCGGCCGCGGCGGCCTGGCGCAGCCCGGATTCATAAGAGGGGACCAGTGCGGCCTCACCGAACAGGTCGGGTCCGAAGGCGGCCACCGCGATCTCGTCCGGCGCGATCGTGACCTCGCGGACAGTGACCGGACTCCGATCGGCGCGGCTTCTGGGGTACAGGTGCGCGAGCGGTTCGAGGATCACCACTGCGTCGTAACCAGCGGCGAGGTCGGCGTTGATGGTGGAGCGCACCCCGCCATCGATGTAGTGGCGCCCGGCGATTTCGATGGGCGGAAAGATCCCCGGCACAGCGGTGCTGGCCGCCAGCGCCTGGACGAGGGTGGCGGCATCGTTGCGGGTCCAGGCGGTGAGCGCGCCGGAGCCGATATCGATGGAGGTGACCAGCAGATCGTGGTCGGGCCACTCGGCGAAATCCACCAGTGCCCCGATTCGCTTCAGGTGTTCGGCGGGTTCGCCGGTATTCGCGCCCAGCGCCAGTTCGCCTACGCGCCGCAGGGCGAGATCGCGGTCCTGGTCGCCGGTACGCAACAGGGTGGTGATTTCGAGTAGTACGCCGTAGTCGTGCGCGGGTGCCGCGGCAGGCGGTTCGGCCGAGCCGGGGCGTGGGGTGAGCAGGGTGGAGAGGTCTGTGCCGGCGGCGATGGCGGAGCCCACCACCGCACCGGCCGAGGTGCCGATGATGCGATCGGCACGCGCCAAATCGATTCCGGCCGAACGTAATCCGTGGGTCAGGCCGGCCAGCCAGGTTATTCCGACGGGGCCACCGCCGCCCAGTACCAGGGCGACGGTGGTTTCTCGGTGCGGTACGGCGTCGGGCATGGCAGCAGGTTAGCCAAGACTCGAACCGCACGCTCGATGCGGCGGCTCGCGGAAACGCGGCGCGCCCGGCCGCCGGGGTGTGAAGCGGATCACTGTGTAACGCGGTGAGTGGCGAGGTGGAAATAACTACGTACGATGTACGTAGTTAAACCCGACCCGCTAGTGGAGGACCTGTGCGCACAACCGGAACCGCCATTTCACTCAACGTCGCCGACCCGGCCGCTTCGGCGGGTTTCGTCTCGGCGCATTTCGGATTCACCGAGCAGATGTCGGCCGACGGATTCGTCTCGCTGACCCATCCCGATGCCGGCCTGAACCTGATCTACCTGCGCACCGGGCTGTCCACGTTCAAACCCGCGCGTATCGCCGGGGCGGCGGGCGACGGTCTGCTCGTGGTGTTCGTGGTGGCCGATATCGACACCGAATACGCGCGCCTGCAAGCCGCGGGCGCACCGATCGTCACGACCATCGAGACCGAGGAATGGGGTGAACGCTATTTCCAGACAACAGATCCGAACGGAATCGTCTACCAGCTGGTGCAGTGGGTCGACTGATCGCCGACCGGCCGGATATCCCGCAAAATCGGTCGGTGATTGCTGATTCACCCGAGCCGCAGCCCATCTGAATGGTACGAAAGGAGCAGGCGGGTGAATATCGACAGCGGGGGTCAGTGGTGGCACCGGGAGCAACGGCACGCAGCAGAGGTGGAACACGATGCTGGTGAAGGTCGACGATCGGGCGGAGCTATCCGCCGCCGAACGGGAATTCGTGGAATGCCTGCGGCAACTGCCGTCGACCGGGCTGGCGATCGTCGACCTGAGAGTCGGGACCCAGCGCGGCACCCGGCAGGTCGGTGCGGTGGTCTGGACTCCGCAGGGAATCCTCGTGGTGGAGGTGATCGGCTTCCGCAGCAAGCAGAGCGGAATGCTGACCGTATCCACCGAACGTCCCTGGCGGGTGGGTGATACTGCCGCGGACCTGGACCTGGAACTGGGAGCCGATCCGGTACGCCGCGTGGAGAGTGCGCTGCGCGAGGTGCAGCTCACGTTCGAACGTGCCTCCTACGACCCCGGCCACCTGTGTGGTGCCGTGGCGCTGATCCCGCAGCGCGGCGCGGTATTGCGCCCGGCGCGCGAGACGCTGCGGCCGGGTCTCGACGTGGTGGTGGGCAATACCGGAGAGCCCACTGAGCTGCGGATCTTCCTGGAGAACTTCGCTCCCGGCCCGCCGCGCTGGACGCTGGGCCGGGTGTGCGCGGCCACGCGGGCGCTCACGGGCTGGGCGCCGGACCGCGACGAATTGATCGCGGCGGGGTTCGAGGACAAATTGCCGGAGCCGCCGAAGAAGCCGCGCACGTGGCCGCTGCGGCGCCCGGACTCGCGGCGGGCCCACGATCTGATCGGCTGGGTGGTCCTGGGGGTGGCGGTACTCGGCATGCTCACCGTGCTGGCCGCCATCGCCGGGTCACTGATCACCGACGGTCCTGCCGCCGAACCCGCGGCGCCCAGTAGTAGTGCCGACCCGACCGTGCCGCCGCCGACCGGTTCAGCGGAGTGCTGGCCGTTGCAAACGGATTGCTGAGCAGGTGGGAGTGCTCGGTCCGGGGTAGCCGCCGCATGGCGCGGCTACGGTTGCGTAGCGTCGTGCGGTCCGGCAGGCTGCGGTTTGTACGATGTCCAAACGCCTGTAACCGAGCGGTCCGCCCGGCCGCCAGGGAATCGACCAGGAGGACGACCGGTGGGCCACTACCAGGCAAATCTGCGCGATATCGAATTCAACCTGTTCGAAGTATTCGAACTCGGAAAAATTCTCGATGCCGGCGCGTACGGCGATCTCGATTCCGAAACCGCCCGCGAGATACTGGCCGAGGTGAAACGGCTGGCCGAGGGGCCGGTCGCGGAATCGTTTGCCGCCGCAGATCGGGAGCCGGTGGAATTCCGGCCGGAAACCCATTCGATCGACGTCGGTGAACCGCTGACCAAGACGATCATGGCGATCCGGGAGGCCGGCTGGAACCGGCTGGGTAAACCCGAGGAAATGGGCGGGATGCCCGCGCCCGCCGCATTGAACTGGGCGGTCAGTGAGATGATCACCTGCGCAAATCCCGCCGCGATCTTCTTCGATATGGGTGCCGTCATGGCCCAGGTGCTGTACGGGATCGGAAACGATCAGCAGAAGCATTGGGCAGCAGCCGGTTTCGAGCGGCATTGGCAGGGCACGATGGTGCTCACCGAGCCCGACGCGGGCTCCGATGTCGGTGCGGGCCGGGCCAAGGCTGTCGAACAGGCCGACGGCACCTGGCATATCGATGGCGTGAAACGGTTCATCTCCGGCGCCGATGTGGGTGAGACCGCGGAGAACGTCTTCCATCTCGTGCTGGCCCGGCCTGTCGGTGCAGGCCCCGGCACCAAGGGCCTGTCGCTGTTCTATGTGCCGAAGTACCTGTTCGATCCGCAGACTCTGGAGCTGGGCGAGCGCAACGGTGTCTACGTCACCAACGTGGAACACAAGATGGGGCTCAAATCCTCGCCGACCTGTGAACTCACCTTCGGTGGTGAAAGGCCGGCCGTCGGCTGGCTGGTCGGCGACACCCACAACGGGATCGCTCAGATGTTCAAGGTGATCGAGAACGCGCGCATGATGGTGGGTGTCAAGTCGAGCGGTACCCTCTCGACCGGGTATCTGAACGCGCTGGAGTATGCCAAACAGCGTGTCCAGGGTGCGGATCTGACCCAGATGTCGGATAAGGCGGCGCCGCGGGTCGCCATCACCCATCACCCGGATGTGCGGCGTAGCCTGGCCACCCAGAAGGCGTACGCGGAAGGTCTGCGTGCGGTGTATCTCTACACTGCTGTCCACCAGGACGCTGATGTCGCGGAACTGGTTTCGGGTGTCGACGCCGATACCGCGCACCGGGTGGACGATTTCCTGCTGCCGATTGTGAAGGGCGTGGGTTCCGAGCGGGCCTACCAATACCTCACCGAATCGCTGCAGACCCTGGGCGGATCCGGGTATCTGCAGGACTATCCGATCGAGCAGTACATCCGCGACGCCAAGATCGATTCCCTGTACGAGGGCACTACCGCCATCCAGGCGCAGGATTTCTTCTTCCGCAAGATGATCCGGGACAAGGGGGTCGCGGCGGGGCATATCTTCACCAAGATCAACGAATTCCTGGACGCGCCCGGTGAGCGGCTCACCGCCGAGCGTGAACTCTTGCGCACCGCGCTGGGCGATGTGCAGGGGATGGCCGCGGCGCTGAGCGGGTACGCGATGGCGGCCCGGACCGACCCTGCGGAGCTGTACAAGGTAGGTCTGGGCTCGGTGCGCTTCCTGCTGGCGGTGGGCGATCTGCTGATCGGCTGGCTGCTGCTGTGGCAGGCAGAGGTGGCCGTGGGGGCGCTGGCCGGCGCTGCGGAGGAGCGCGATCGGCCGTTCTATACGGGCAAGGTGGGGGTGGCGAGCTTCTTCGCGAAGAATGTGCTGCCCACGCTGACCTCGACCAGGACAGTTGTCGAGAACCTCGATACCGACATCATGGCCCTCCCTGAGGATGCTTTCTGACCTGCGGAGAAGGCCTCGGCCGGCGCATCGCCCGGACAGGTAACTTATGTTTGCATAAGTAAGTATCTGGAGGAGGTGCGCCGATATGCCGATCACCGCTCGCCCCGGAGTGTCCGGTCTACTGCTGGTGGTGCTGGCGTTGTTGTCGGCCGCGGCGCCGTTCGCCGTCGATATGTACCTGCCGGCCTTCACCGACCTGGCCGACGATTTGGATACCAGCGCCGCCAGTGTGCAACTGACGTTGACCACGTTCCTGATCGGGCTCGCCGTCGGACAGCTGTTCATCGGGCCGCTGTCGGATCGGTACGGCAGGCGCAAGCCGCTGATCCTGGCGACAGCGATCACCGTCGTCGTGACAGTGGTCTGCGCGCTGGCGCCGACCATCTGGCTGCTGATCGCAATGCGGTTCGTCCAGGGCCTGTCGGCCTCCGCAGGCCTGGTGATCGGCCGCGCAGTGGGTGCCGACCGGACCGAGGGCGCAGCCACCGCCAAATTGTTCACTCTTTTCTCGGCGATCGGGGGTATTGCGCCCGTGCTGGCACCACTGCTCGGCGGGGCGCTGGTGTCCTTCGGCTGGCAGGCCGAGTTCTGGGCCCTGAGCGTGATCTTCGCGTTGATGTTCCTGGGCGCCCTGCTGGTGGTCCCGGAATCGCTGCGACCGGAGAACCGGCAGACCGCCGGATTCACCGGGACGCTGCGGACGCTCGGCCGCCTGACGGCCGACCGCGGCTACCTCGGCTATATCTTCGCGTTCGGGTTCGGGTTCGCCGCGCTGATGTCCTATATTTCGGCTTCACCGTTCGTGGTCGAGAACGTACTCGGTATGTCGAACCGGGCGTACACGCTCATCTTCGCGATCAACGCGGCCGGTATGGTCATCGTCGGTACGGTGAGCTCCCGGTTGCTCGGGAAATTCGGTCCGGAGCCGATCCTGCGAACCGGTCAGGCGGTGACCCTGGCCGGCGGGCTGGCGTTGCTGCCGTTACTGGCCGCCGGCGCGCCCGCCATAGCGGTCTTGCCGGTGCTGTTCCTGACGGTGATCTCGGCCCCGATGGTCATGGGCACTGCCAGCGCGCTGGCGATCGGCCGCGCCCGGTATGCCGTCGGCAGTGCCTCTGCCCTGATGGGCGCGCTGCAGTTCGGTCTCGGCGCGCTGGTCTCGCCCCTCGTCGGACTCGGTGGGCCGGGCACCGGAATCCCGATGGCAGTGTCGATCGTGGTCGCCGTCGTACTGGGTGTGCTCGCCCGGCTGGTGGCGCGTACCGCCCAACCGGTTCCCGAGCCCGGACGGCAGCTCGCCGATGCCTGACCGCACGTGTACGTTCCCCGCCGGTGGGATGCCGTTACGACTGCCGCTGCGAACGCTGTACCAGCCGATATCCGGGCACTTCGGCAGCGGCGCCGTACCGGTTTCCGGTGCACCGCCATCCGGCGTGCACAATGCCTGATGTGACAGTTGAGCTGCTGATCCTGCTTGTCGTCATTGTCACCGCGCTGGCTTTCGACTTCACCAATGGATTCCACGACACCGCCAATGCGATGGCGACATCCATTGCCACCGGGGCACTGCGCCCCAAGATCGCCGTGGCCCTGTCCGCGGTTCTCAACCTGGTGGGTGCGTTCCTGTCGGTGGCTGTGGCGGCGACGGTGGCCGAGGGGATCGTCCGGCTCGACGCGGTCTCCGGGCACGAGCTGCTCATCATCGTGTATGCCGGTTTGGTGGGCGGAATCCTGTGGAACCTGCTCACCTGGCTGTTCGGCCTGCCCTCCAGTTCGTCGCACGCGTTGTTCGGCGGTTTGATCGGGGCCACCCTGGCGTCGCTGGGCTGGAGCGGGGTGGTCTGGAACGGCGCGGGCGGCGGCGTGCTCTACAAGATCATCCTGCCCGCCCTGCTCTCGCCGGTCATCGCGGGAATGGTGTCGGCCCTCGGGACCTGGTCGGTGTACCGGATCACCCGCGGCGCCGACCCCGGCAAGGTGACCACCGGTTTCCGCTGGGGACAGATCGGCTCGGCGTCACTGGTCTCGCTGGCACACGGCACCAACGACGCGCAGAAAACCATGGGCGTGATCTTCCTGGCGTTGGTCGCGCACGGTACGGTCACCGCCGATACGCAAATCCCGATCTGGGTGATAGCCGCCTGCGCGTTCGCCATCGCCGCCGGCACCTACCTCGGCGGCTGGCGGATCATCCGCACCCTGGGCAAAGGCCTGGTGGAGATCGAATCACCGCAGGGATTCTCGGCCGAATCGGCATCGGCGGCGATCATCCTGACTTCCGCGAATTTCGGGCTGCCGCTGTCGACCACCCAGACCACCACCGGCGCGATCCTGGGCACCGGGCTGGGCCGCGGCGCCGAGGTGCGCTGGGCAGTGATGGGCCGGATGGCGGTGGCCTGGCTGCTCACCCTGCCGGCCGCCGGGATCGTGGGCGCGGTGTGCTGGTCGCTGGCGCATTACATCGGCGGGCTCGCCGGGGTCCTGGTCGTATTCGCGCTGCTGGCGGGGCTGGCCGGCCTGATGTATCGGCGTTCGCTGCGCGACCAGGTCTCCAGCCACAACGTCAACGATCCCGCGCCGCCCTCGCCCGGTGCGACACCCGCGCCGTCCGAACCGCGAGCCGCGTACCGGACTCCTGCCGGAGAGGAGGCATGAGATGTCCACTCTGCTGACCCACCTGCGGGCACTGCTGGACGTTACGCTGGCAGCGCTCGCCCTGGGTGCCGCCGTACCCATGTTGTTCGCGCTGGGGGTGCGCTGGTGGTCGGGCGCCGAGGTGACCGATCCCGACGGTACTGTCCGGCGTAACCCGGTCGCGGTGGCCGCGGCGTGTTTCTGCCTGCTGATCGTGGTGACCGTGGTCGTCGCCGGGGTGCTGTTCGTCGCGAAGGGTTTCCTCTCCGACCGGCTCGGTATCCACCTGTTCGGGGAGTCCTGATGGCCACGGACGAGGTGCAGCCGCCGCGGCAGGGCCTGCTGTCGCGGATCGTGGGATGGTTGCGGGCAGGATACCCGCAGGGTGTGCCGCAGAACGACTATGTCGCGCTGTTCGCGGTACTGCATCGAGACCTCACCGAATACGAGGTCCTTCTGGTGGCCGAGGAGGTTCTGCGTGACAGGGTGGAACGGCAGGAGATCACCCACGCCGATATCGAGGCGGCCGTGAAACTGGTGGCCAAGGAACAGGCCGGTCACGAGGATATCGCGCGGGTGGCCTCGCATCTGGCCGCCGGCGGGTGGCCGCTTGCCGCACCGGTACCGGGGGATCGGCAGCCATGATGCCCCGGATGCTGCACGCTGTGATCGATTGGTTGCGGCGCGGGTATCCCGACGGGGTGCCGGAGGCGGACTACATTCCGCTGGTCGCGCTGCTGCGGCGGCGGCTCACCGGCGAGGAGGTCGAGCAGATCGCGGCCGAGGTATTGAATTCCCCCGCCCATCGGCTGGACCGTACCGATATCCGCGTGATGATCACCAAGGTCACCGACGAGATGCCGTCCGATACCGATGTGCAGCGCGTCCTGTCCCGCCTGGATCCGCCCGGCTGGCCGGAATGAAACCCGGCGCCGGCGACCCCGCCGAGTTGCTAACCCTGCTATCGCAGCTTGCGAACATCTCCTAAGCTGGACATATGGCCAAGACTTACGTCGGCGCCCGGCTCCGGCAATTGCGCACCGAACGCGGGCTCAGTCAGGTGGCGCTGGCCCAGCAACTGGAGATATCGGCGAGCTATCTGAACCAGATCGAGCACGATGTCCGTCCGCTCACCGTGCCGGTACTGCTGCGCATCAGCGAGGTATTCGGCGTCGAGGCGACCTTCTTCTCCCCACAGGACGACACCCGGCTCATCGCCGAACTGCAGGAAGTCGTGATGGACCAGGAACTCGGTATCGAAGCCGGCGCCCGGGAAATCGCGGAAATGGTCTCCGCCCATCCGAGCATGGCCCGCGCCCTGGTCAATATGCACAACCGCTACCGCAACACCAGTGCCCAACTCGCCGCGGCCACCGAGGACCGGTTCGCCGACGGCTCGGGCAGCGCCACGATCAGCAAACCACACGAGGAAGTACGCGACTACTTCTACCAGCGGCAGAACTATATTCATCAGCTCGATACCGCCGCCGAGGAACTGGCCAACCGGATCCGCTTCCACGGCGGGGATGCCCACAGCGAAATCCCCAAGGTGCTGCGCAGTCACGGCGTGCGGATCATGGAACGGATCGACCTCGGCGAAGGTGTGCTACACCGATACAACACGGAAAACCAGGTCCTCGAAATCGCCCCGCACCTCTCGGGCGGGCAGCGCCTGTTCAAACTCGCCGCGGAGCTGTCCTATTTCGAATGCGGCTCGCTACTGGAAAAACTCGTGGACGAAGGGAACTTCTCGGGTCCCGACGCCCGCCGACTGGCACTGCTGGGTCTGGCGAGCTACTTCGCGGCCGCGACGGTACTGCCCTACACCTACTTCCACGAGGTCGCCGAGGACTTCCGCTACGACATCGAACGGCTCTCGGCGTTCTTCGCCCAGAGCTACGAAACGATCTGCCACCGGCTGTCCACCCTGCAGCGACCGGAACTACGCGGTGTGCCGTTCTCGTTCGTCCGTGTGGACCGCGCCGGCAACATGTCGAAACGGCAGTCCGCCACCGGATTCCACTTCTCCTCCAGCGGCGGCACCTGCCCCCTGTGGAACGTGTACGAGGCCTTCACCTACCCCGGCAAGATCATGACCCAGATCGCCCAGATGCCCGACGGCCGCAAATACCTGTGGGTGGCCCGCACCGTCGAACGCCGCGCCACTCGCTACGGACAACCGAGCAAAACCTTTGCCATCGGCCTGGGCTGCGAAATCCGCCACGCCGCGCGGGTCGTGTACGCGGACGGAATCGACACGCGCGAGGTCAACGCCACCCCGATCGGCGCGGGCTGCCGGGTATGCGACCGCACCAACTGCCCACAACGCGCCTTCCCGCCGCTGGGCAAAACCCTCGATATCAGCGAACACCGCAGCTCGGTATCGCCTTATGTCCTGAAATAGCTGTGTTTATTTGCGCCGCCCTTCGGCGGCGCGGGGTTCGGCGCTGCTGGTTGTGACGGGTTTGGGGCCGGAACCGTGGGGGCGCTGAATTCGGCGAACTCCAGACGCGTTTGTTCCCTTGTGGTCCGCGTTCGGTGGAGTGCCGAGCGGTGGGCCGGTGGACGTTCAGATCCGGGTGGGGCCGGCACTCGGTATGTCCAATTCCGACACCACGACGGTGGGGGTGAGGTGCCCGCGTAGGCGGCGGTCGATCTCGCCGGCCACCGGAATGACCACGGAGGCCGCGGAGGTGGCCACTGCGTCCACCAGGGTCGCGGGCCAATCGGGCGGATTCGCATTCGCCAGGGCGGCGATTACGGCCGCCGCTACGGTATCGCCTGCGCCCGTGGGGTTTCCGGTGAGCGGTTCGGGCAGGTGGGCATCCCAGGCGCCGCCGGCGGTCACCGCCACCATGCCCAGCGGACCACGCGTGATGATCACCGCCCCGGCTCCGCGACCCACCAGCGGCCGGGCCGCGGCGACCAGCGCGGCCGGTGTCTCGGCACCGGATTTCGTCAGCTCCTCGAACTCCGCGAGCCCCGGCAGCAACACCACCCCGGGGACCCGCGACGCCATCCGCAACGCGGGTCCGTCCAGATCGCATACTGTGGGCACCTGGGCCTCCAGCGCCCCCTGGGCGATTCGCGCGGGTAGGCCCGGATCGATACCTTCGGGTAGTGATCCGGCGATCACCAACCCCGAGATATGCGGCAGCATGCCCGAAACCCGCACCTCGAGCTGTTCGGAAGCGTGCGGGTTGGCTACTCGCGCACCCGGTTCACGCAGCGCGGTGGCGGTGCCGGTATCGGATTCGCTGATTACGACGGTGCGCCGCACCCACGGCAGCGCGTGCACGAAATCCACCGGCATCTCGGCTTCGGCCGCGGCGGCAAACGCATGATCCGCGAAACCGGTGGCCCGGGCGTAGCGACCCAGCTGATTCAGCACCCGGGTCACGTTGATGCCCTTACCGCCGAGACGCTGCTCCACCGACCGGACCCGGTGCGTCCGGCCGCATGTGAAATTCTCGACCCGGTAGGTCACATCGTATGCGGGATTCATTGTCACGGTGAGGATCACGAGAACCACTGTCCACGAGAGTCGGCGCGCCGCAAGTCCGGGTGGTCGGCGGGCCCGGATGAGGTCGGTTGCCGGGCACCCGGCCCGGACGCGAAAGGTACGGAATCAGATCGCCGCCTCCGCGGGGAACGCGACGGTGATGCGGCCCAGCCGGCCGTTACGGGCCGCCACCATTTCCGCCGCCACCGCGAGTGCGGTTTCGGTGGCGGTCGCGGCGCCGATATCCATACCGGCCGGTGCGTGCAACCGCGCCAGCATCGTCTCGTCGAACCCGCTGGCACGTAGCTCGTCGAGGCGGCGGGTGCAGGTGTGCGCCGACCCTGTCACCCCGATATAGCCGATCTCCGGTAGGCGCAACGCCACCGTGAGTAGCGGAATCTCGAACTGTGGATCGTGGGTGGCCAGCACTATCCCGGTGGAAGCGTCGACTTCCCCCTCGGCGACCAGCACGTTCAGATACCGGTGCGGCCAATCGCAGACCACCTCCGCACCCGGGAAAGACTCCGGTACGGCGAATGCGGGCCGGGGATCGCAGATGGCCACCCGATAGCCGAGTAGCTGGGCCTGCGAGGCGAGCGCGGCGGTGGTCGTATTGGCGCCGAAGATCACCAGCAGCGGCGGCGGGGCGAACGACGCGACGAAGATATCGGACTGCGGTAGTGATACCAGCTCGGTTGCATGCCGTTTATCGGTGATCAGATGCTGCCCGATCATCCCGGGTTCCGGATTCCAGACCACGGTGAAAACCGTTATCCGCCGATGTTCGGCTATTTCGGCGGCCACGGCCGGGAATTCCGGGAAATAGCCGCGCGAGAACGGTTCGGTGAACACATCGATGATCCCGCCGTCGCCCGCCGATTCGGCTCCGGGCACCGTGAGCCGGTGTAAAGCGCGCTGACCGGTTCGGGCCGATTGCACAGTGGCCTCGTACACAATGTCCTCGATACCGGTGGACGCCATGGATCCGTAGATCATTCCGTCCGGGTCCACCAGCATCGCCGTTCCCACCGGAATATCCACGTACCCGCCCGTGCGCACGATGGTGGCCAGTCCGCCGGTCCGGCCCGAACTCCACACCTGCAGCAGGTCGTCGACGATGTCGCGCATCAACAGCTCCGATCCCACCGTGCGACGGAGGGCAGGCGCTCACCATCGGCACCCGTCACCGATGACCGCGCACGTGACGGACACCCTAGCGTTGTTCTCTGGGAATTTGGCACGCCTGCGAAAATCTCATCGGGCGAGAATATGAACGGTTGGCCACGTGCTGTGTGCCGCCGCGGTCCCTTTCTGGGCATGCTGTGAAATCTTGCTGGTTCACCAGCGGGTGATCTCCCCGGCAGCGGGAAGCGGCACCATCTGATGAGCCGCGATTTCGACCTTGCCGATCTGCAACCGGATGGGAACAGATGGCAAGCGGCAGTGACAATAATTCTGCCGCCGTAGCCGACCTGCCATCGATAACGGTCGAGACCGGCCGCGTGGGCCATCGCGGTCCCTGGCGATCGAGGGCTTCTGGCTGCCGGGTGCATCCGTTGTTTTCCGGGCCTCGTTCGAGCGCCTGTCACATCTGAAGTTGGGTGACTTCAGTTATGAACGTCCTCACAGTGGTAGCCGGGGCGGGTGGGTGCGTGCCGGATCGACGCTTGTTTTAACAGTACGAGCGTTACGGTAAAGTCCCATGTCAGCGCTACTCGTCAGTAGGATTAGTGGGGGCAATGTGCTGGCTACTTTCGCAGACTTAACAATCTTGTGACCTATCCTAGCTCGGATTCACAGAAGCAACAGGTAGACGACGTTTTAATCGTGTGCCATGGTGTGCAAGTACCCCCGCTGGGCATTGCAACCCTGCAAATCGTCGATCCAGCAGTGCGGCGCGGAAACGCACCGTCGACGCGGCCCGACGGACCGACCGACCAAGGAAGTGGAGTCGAAGATGTCGACCACCGGCACCCCGAAGACCCCCGAGGAAATCCAGAAGGATTGGGACACCAACCCGCGCTGGAAGGGCGTCACCCGCAACTACACCGCCGAGCAGGTGTCGAAGCTGCAGGGCACCGTCGTCGAAGAGCACACCCTCGCGCGGCGTGGCTCGGAGATCCTCTGGGACCTGGTGAACAACGAGGACTACATCAACTCGCTGGGCGCCCTCACCGGTAACCAGGCGGTGCAGCAGGTCCGCGCCGGTCTCAAGGCCATTTACCTGTCGGGCTGGCAGGTCGCCGGTGATGCGAACCTCTCCGGCCACACCTACCCGGATCAGAGCCTCTACCCGGCCAACTCCGTGCCCAACGTGGTCCGCCGCATCAACAACGCGCTGCTGCGCGCCGACGAGATCGCCGCGGTCGAGGGCGACACCTCGGTCGAGAACTGGCTGGCCCCGATCGTCGCCGACGCCGAAGCGGGCTTCGGTGGCGCGCTCAACGCCTACGAACTGCAGAAGGCCATGATCGCCGCCGGCGCCGCCGGTGTGCACTGGGAAGATCAGCTGGCCTCGGAGAAGAAGTGCGGCCACCTCGGTGGCAAGGTGCTGATCCCCACTCAGCAGCACATCCGCACCCTGACCTCCGCCCGGCTGGCCGCCGATGTCGCCCAGGTTCCCTCGGTGATCATCGCCCGCACCGATGCCGAGGCCGCCACCCTCATCACCTCCGACGTCGACGAGCGCGACCGCGAATTCCTCGACGGCACCCGCACTGCCGAGGGCTTCTTCGGCGTGAAGAACGGCATCGAGCCCTGCATCGCGCGAGCCAAGGCCTACGCCCCCTACGCCGATCTCATCTGGATGGAAACCGGCGTGCCGGACCTCGAGGTCGCCCGTAAGTTCGCCGAATCCGTCCGCAGCGAGTTCCCGGACCAGCTGCTGGCCTACAACTGCTCGCCGTCCTTCAACTGGAAGGCGCACCTGGACGATTCCACCATCGCGAAGTTCCAGCGTGAGCTGGGCGCCATGGGCTTCAAGTTCCAGTTCATCACCCTGGCGGGCTTCCACTCGCTGAACTACGGCATGTTCGACCTGGCCTACGGCTACGCCCGCGAGGGTATGACTGCCTTCGTCGACTTGCAGGAACGCGAGTTCGCCGCGGCCGCCGAGCGTGGCTTCACCGCCATCAAGCACCAGCGTGAGGTCGGTGCCGGCTACTTCGACACCATCGCCACCACCGTCGATCCCAACACCTCCACCGCGGCGCTGAAGGGTTCGACCGAAGAAGGACAGTTCCACTAGGCCGCACTGACGCGCGGCGGGTTCGGCCCACCTCGATCTCTGCTGTCAGCACTCGACACTCGCGGCTGCGCCGCATCGCATCGAGCACCGACAGCAGGGACGGGCCGAAGCCTCCCCGGGCCGCGCTGAACTCGGCTCCACCGCTGGTTACAGCGGGCCCGGCCCGGGTCCGGGTTCATCGGAGCCGGACATGGTATCCGTGTTGGATACCGGCAACCACTACCTCGGTAGGGGTGTACCCGCCGCCCCCTCGCAACAGCCCGGCGAGGGGGCTTCGGTGCCTCTACTGTGAACTGCACAAGCACAACCTCACCCAGTACAGCGGCACGCCCTCCTCACCGCACGGCCTGGAGTTCTACTCGTACTCTCATCTTCAAGGTT
>NZ_BDBZ01000022.1 GCF_001613245.1 Nocardia speluncae NBRC 108251
CCTATGGGGCCCCGAACCGGCGACGCCGGAGGCGGCGCGATTGGGCACAGGGCCCCGAACCCCGCGCCGCCGGAGGCGGCGCCAGAGATACAGGAGCGGGATTGTGAGCGAAAAGATTCAGCGCGTCGGTGTCATCGGCGCCGGACAGATGGGCGCCGGCATCGCGGAGGTGTGCGCCCGCGCCCATGTCGATGTGCTGGTGTACGAGCAGAGCCGTGAGCTCGCCGCCGCCGGCCGTTCGCGCATCCTGCGGTCGCTCGACCGTGGCGTGAGCAGCGGCAAGATCACCGAACGCGAGCGTGAGCAGACGGCCTGGCGGCTGCGGTTCACCTCCGACCTGGGGGATTTCGCCGATCGCCAGCTGGTGGTGGAGGCAGTTCTGGAAGATGAGAAGGTCAAGACCTCGATCTTCGCCGAACTGGACAAGGTGGTCACCGACCAGAATGCGGTGCTCGCCTCCAACACCTCCTCCATCCCGATCATGAAGATCGCCGTCGCGACCAACACACCCGAGCGCGTCGTGGGCATGCACTTCTTCAACCCGGTGCCGGTACTGCCACTGGTCGAACTGGTGACCACCCTGAAAACCAGCGCCTCCGTCTCCGAGCGCGCCGAGAAATTCGCCGCCGAAATCCTCGGAAAAGAGGTCGTGCGTTCCGCCGACCGCTCCGGTTTCGTGGTCAACGCCCTGCTGGTGCCCTACCTGCTGTCCGCGATCCGGATGGTCGAGTCCGGGTTCGCCACCAAGGAGGACGTGGACAAGGCGATGGTTCTCGGCTGCGCCCACCCGATGGGCCCGCTGGCGCTCACCGATCTCGTCGGCCTCGATACGGTCAAATCCATCGCCGATTCGATGTACGGCGAATTCAAGGAACCGCTCTACTCGGCCCCGCCGCTGCTGATGCGAATGGTGGAGGCCGGACTCCTCGGTAAGAAGACAGGCGCCGGCTTCTATCAGTACTGAATCTTTGCGCCGCCTGCGGCGGCGCGGGTTCGATACCGGAAGCGGCAGCTCTTATTCGTGGGTAGGACCGGGGCAAGATCCGTACCGTCGGTGGTAATGGCCCCAAATGACACGGAGGTCGGCAATGGTCAATGTCAACGAGGGGTTCGGGTCGAGTGTGCTCGGATATCCGCGGATCGGTCCGCACCGGGAGCTCAAACGAGCGCTCGAGGCGTACTGGCGGAAAGCGATCACGCAGGCAGAATTGCGGGCGGTCGCACGCGATATCCAGGAGCAGCAGTTCTACGAACTGGCGGCGACCGGGCTTACGCAGGTTCCCGGTAACACCTTCTCCTTCTACGACCATGTGCTCGACAATGCGCTGCTTTTCGGTGCCGTGCCGTCCCGGTTCGCCGAACACCGGGACGAGATGGATCCCTTGGATTTCTATTTCCTGATGGCGCGGGGCCGCCCGGATCTGCCGCCGCTGGAACTGGTGCGTTTCTTCGGTACGAACTACCACTACCGCCAGCCCGAACTCGACGCCGATACGGAATTCTCGCTGCATCCCGAGGCATTGCTCGACGAATGGGATCGGGCGATGGCGGCCGATATCGAGTTGCGCCCGGTGGTGCTGGGGCCGGTATCGCTGCTGCTGCTGTCCAAGGCCGGCAGTGTGCCGGGCGAATCGGCGGGTTTCGACACCATCGAACTGCTGGACAAACTGCTGCCCGTGTACGAAGAACTCTTCGAGATCCTGGCGCGGCGCGGTTCCACCTGCATTCAGCTCGACGAACCGTGTTTCACCGCCGAACGTTCGGCGGCCGAACTCGCCGCGTTCGAACGTGCCTACGACCGGCTGTCCAAGGCCCCGTTGCGGCCGCGGATCCTGGTCACCGGGCAGTACGGTGATTTCGGGGAGGCGCTGACCATCCTCGCCGCCTCCGGGGTGGAGGCGATCGGCCTCGATCTGGCGTCCTATCGGATACGCCCCGAGGTGCTCGCCGCTATCCCCGGTATCCGGCGGAAACGGCTGTACGCGGGGGTGATCAGCGGGACGAATGTGTGGCGAGCCGATCGCTACGTCACCTTGGAATACCTGAACGAGCTCGCCAAGGTGTGCCCGGATCTCGTGGTCTCCACCGGGACCACGCTGCTGCACGTGCCCTACGACGTGCTCGCCGAATACGATATCGCCGGGAATGTGGCCGACCGGCTCGCTTTCGCGAAGCAGAAGGTCGGCGAGGTCGTTTCGCTGGCGAAAGCGCTCACCGAGGGGCCTTCCGACAAATGGCGTAAACGCCCCGGCGAAGTGCATTTCAAACAGAAGCACGCCGTGCGTCAGCGGGTGTATGCGATCACCCCGCAGATGCGCGAACGCGAACCGTATTCGGTGCGCCGGGTCGCGCAGCAGGAGAGACTGCAACTGCCGTTGGTGCCCGCCGCCACCCTGGGTTCCTATCCGCAGAGTGCCGAGGCGCGACAGGCCCGCCACCATCTGGGCGAAGGCCGTATCTCCTACGACGAATACCGCAAGAGAATCGAATCGGAGATAGCCGCGACCATTGCGTTGCAGGAGGATATCGGCCTCGATGTGCTCGTCCACGGGGAGCACGAACGCAACGATATGATCCAGTACTTCGCCGAACTGCTGGACGGTTTCGCGACCACGCATTTCGGCTGGGTGCAGGTGTACGGTTCACGCTGCGTGCGGCCGCCGATCATCTACGGTGATGTGTCCCGGCCGGCCCCGATGTCGGTGGAGTGGACCACCTACGCGCAATCACTCACCGACAAACCGGTGAAGGGTATGGTCACCGGTCCGGTCACCATGGTGGCGCGCTCCTTCGTGCGGCAGGATCAGCCGATCTACGAAACCGCCGACCAGGTGGCGCTGGCCGTCCGCGACGAGGTGGTCGATCTGGAACGCGCCGGTATCGGCATCATCCAGGTCGACGAGCCCGCCCTGCGTGAACTGTGGCCGGCCCGGCCCGAGGGGCGCGCCGAATATCTGCGCTGGGCGATCGGTGCGTTCCGGCTGGCGACCTCGGGGGTGCGTCCGGATACCCAGATCCACACCCATATCCCGTACTCGGGCCGCACCGAGATCGTGGAGGCCATCGAGCAGCTGGACGCGGATGTCACCGCGATCGTCGCCACGCGATCCATCGAATGGGTGCTCAAGGCGCTGGAGGAGGACTATGCCTCCGGGCACGGTCTCAGCCACGGCGTCGGTCCGGGTGTGTACGAGAGCCGCTCGGCCCGGATTCCCGATATCGACGAACTGGACGAACTGCTCACCGCCGCGGCAGCCGCCGTCGGCCCCGAACGCCTGTGGGCAAACCCGGACGGTGGTCTCAAGACCCGCCACCACTGGCAGCTGGATCCGGCCCTGCGCAATATGGTCGCCGCTGCCCGCCGCGTCCGGCGAAGGCTGACGCAAAGCTGACGGGCACCCGGCCCGCGAACCCGCACCACGGGCCGTTACCGAGTTCAGTGACCGCCTTGTCCGCTCCGTTCTCCGGCCCAACCAACCACCGTGGTGCCGGGTTCAGCGAGGCCCTGCGAGGTTTTGACCAAGGTGGGCCGAAACCCCGCGCGCGCCGGCGCGCCGAAAATACTGTAGGCATGAACTCATGAGTAGTGCTGCCGCGTACGCCATGGCCGGACCCGATGCCGCGTTCGAGAAGGTCACCATCGAGCGCCGGGCACTCGGTCCACACGATGTGCTGATAGATATCGCCTACGCCGGGATCTGCCATTCCGATATCCACACCGCGCGCAACGAATGGGGCGGAGCCGGATATCCGTGCGTTCCGGGCCACGAAATCGCCGGCACGGTGGCGGCGATCGGGCCGGCCGTCAGTCGTCATCAGGTCGGGGACCGGGTGGGTGTCGGTTGTATGGTCGATTCCTGCGGCGTGTGTGAAACCTGCCTCCAGGAGGAGGAACAGTACTGCCTGCGCGGTGCCGTGATGACCTACAACAGCCGTGTCTCCGAAGAGGTCCAGCCCGGTGGGCACACCCTGGGCGGCTACGCCACCCAGATCGTGGTCACCGAGAACTTCGTGCTCGGAATTCCGGAGGGTATCGAACTGTCGGTGGCCGCGCCGCTACTGTGCGCCGGGATCACCGTGTATTCGCCGCTGCGGCATTGGGGGGCCCGGCCGGGGAAGCGGGTCGCGGTTATCGGAATGGGGGGGCTCGGGCATATGGCCGTGAAGATTGCGGCGGCGCTCGGTGCCGAGGTGACGGTTCTCAGTCATTCCCTGAGCAAACAGGACGACGGGAAACGATTCGGCGCCCAGCACTACTACGCCACCAGCGATAAGCAGGTATTCCGGGAACTGCGCAGCCACTTCGACCTGATCATCAACACCGTCTCCGCCGATTTGCCGATCAACGACTATATGAAACTGCTGCGCTTGGACGGCACACTCGTCGTGCTGGGGCTGCCGGAACAGCCGCTGGCGGTGCAGCCGAAGGTGTTGGCCGGGCGGAGGCGGTCGCTTTCGGGTTCGATGATCGGCGGTATCGCGCAAACGCAGGAAATGTTGAATTTTTGCGCCGCTCACGGAATCGGTGCGGAAATCGAGGTTATTTCCGCCGACGAGATCGACGGTGCCTATGAGCGGGTTGTGGCCAGCGATGTGCGGTACCGATTCGTGATCGATACCGCGACCATATGATGCCCTGACCGGAGCGAATTCGGCCGGTCCCGGCGTCTGGATCGACCGCTGTCGAACAATGCGCGCTTCTCCACAGAGGCCTTTCTGCACATGTGGAGAAGCCTGTGGAAAACCCGCCGGAGCTTGTGGATGGACGGCCACAGTTGTGGATGGATTTCCGGCAGCATTCGGTGGTCGATACCGTGAATCTATTGATTCGGTGACCGATGGATAACGGCCGGGGTGCGATTTCCGCCCCGGCTTTTTCTCGCTTTCTGCCGTGAAAACGACATGTCAGCGGCTTGTTTTCGCAGCCTCTGCCGCCGCCGGCCCACCCGCCGCTGTGACGCGGACGTGACCGTGGCCGGCTCCGGGACAACGAATCCACAGCTCAGGCCGGGAGTTGCGCCCGGCGGCGCGCACCCTGTGGATAACTGGGGAAGCCTGTGGATAACTTTCTCCCCCGCAGGTAGTCGTGCGGCTCGACCGAATAAATCCTCCCGGTCGCCGTTGACTTAGGAGACACTTGAGGTATGGCCTCGCCCGAACCGAACGCGCCCAGCGGTGCCGCCGAGTTCAGCGAGGCCCTCGGCGGTTTCGGCCCGTCCCGGCTGCCCGTGCGCGATGCGATGCGCGGCAGGCGCGAAACAGGGGCCGAAGGGGGCCGCGACCCGCAGTGCCGGAGGCGCCGCAAATAAGCACAGGAGGCTCGTTGGACGACCAGTGGCAGGGCACCGAGCCCGGGCGGCCGGGTGGCGGCGGGCGTGTGCTCGTCACCGTGTTCGCCGTCGTGCTGGTGCTCGGGGCTCTTTTCGGGTACCGGGGAGAGCTGCCCGGGCTGGCCCGGCCGGGGCCGGATGTGGCGGTGGCTCCGGCGCGGCCGATGCCGCGGGCGCCATTGGACCCCGGCAATGTCACCCGGAATGTATCGCCTGTGCTGGTGAACATCACCGCCACCACTCGTGCGTTCGGGGCGGCGGCGGCCGGATCGGGGATCGTTCTCACCGGCGACGGCCAGGTGCTGACCAGCCATCATGTCGTGAAGGGCGCGAAGGCGGTCCAGGTCAGCCGGGTCACGGACGGGGCGGTCTACAACGCCAAGGTTCTCGGGTACGACGCACGCGCCGATATCGCCTTGCTTTCGCTCACCGGAGCCGCCGGCCTTTCGGCCGCCCGGATCGGCAGCTCGTCCGACCTGCGGGTCCGGGACGAGGTCCTGGCGATCGGCAATGCCGGTGGCAGCGGCGCCGCCACTGCTGTCCCGGGCCGGGTCAGCGATCTGGACAGCACCATCATGGCGGTGAACGAACAGGATTTTTCGCGCCAGGCGCTCACCGGGATGCTGGAGATCGAGGCACCTGTCAGTTCCGGGCAGTCGGGGGGTGCGCTGGCCGATCACACCGGTGCGGTGGTCGGCGTGATCGCGGCAGCCTCCGGGGACCGCGAACCGCCACCGGGTGATGTCGCCGACCCACCGAACGGGTACGCCGTTCCGATCGATGCGGCCATGCGGGTGGTGCGCCAGATCCGGTCCGGAACACCCACCGAATCGGTGCATATCGGCCCCGCCGCGACCCTCGGTGTGGTGATCTCCGATGCCAGTCCGCGCGGTGCGCGCATCGATATGGCGATCCCGGGCCTGCCCGGCCAGAGCGCGGGGCTGACCAGCGGTGAGATCGTGACCTCGATCGACGGCCGGGCGGTCACCAGCGCACGCGCTCTGCGCACGGCGATCGATACCCGCCGGCCCGCCGACGTGGTGCGGCTGGGGGTACTGGAAACCGACGGCGACAAACGGGATGTCTCCGTGCGGTTGGCGCCCGGATAGGAGCCTCCGGCGGTCAGAACAGCGACAGCCAGTAGTCCTGGAACCGCAGGAACACCAGCACCAGCACCAGCGCGTAGAAAACCGCTACGAAGGTCCAGCGCCATTCCGCGACCACGCGCAGTGCCCCGCGGTCGTTACCCCACAGCTGTCCGGTGAGCACCGCGAGCAGCGGAGTGATGATCGCCCAGACAACCATGCAGTACGGGCACAGCGCGTTGATCCGGTACAGGCTCTGGAAGATCAGCCAGCAGATGAACAGGGTGCCCGCGGCCGTGCCCAGCCACAGGCCCGCCCAGATCCAACGGGGCAGGCCGATCCCCGCGACCGAAAGCACCGCCAGCGTGACGACCACCGAGAACCCGGTCACGCCGATGATGGGGTTCGGGAACCCCAGGACCTGCGCCTGATCGGTGACCATCACCGACCCGCAGGACAGCACCGGGTTGAGGCTGCACGACGGGACGTACCCGGGTTCGCTGAGCAGTTTGAAATCTTCGACCAGCAGGACCAGCGACGCCACCCAGCCGGCCAGACCGGTGAGAAGCAGGATCCAGGCGGCCCGCGGTGAGGTCGTGATCACCGGCCCGCAGCCGCCTGGATCGCTGTGGCCAAGGGGGCGGTGTCGAAACCGGTCTTGTTCTGGTTGAGGGTGAGATTCACCTGCTCACCATTGACGAACACCGTCGGCGTTCCATCGATACCCTCGGACAACGATCGGTCCGACATCTCCGCGACGTAGTCGTTGTAGGTGCCGTCGCCGATGCACTTGCCGACCGCGGGGTCGGTGTAACCGGCCTGGTGCGCGATATCGATGAGCTGCTCGTCCGACAGGCCCGCCCCGCGCTCGGGTGGCTGATTCCGGAACATCAGCTCCAGCCAGTCCGGATATTTTTCGGTGCCCTTGTCTGCGACACAGTAGGACGCATTGGCCGCTCGGGTGGAGTAGTCGGTGCTGGACATACTGTCCAGATACCCGACGATGTTGTATTCGATCTGCGCGGTGCCGTCGGCCACCGACTGCTTCAGTAGCTCGCTGTGGTCGGCTTCGAATTGTTGACAGACCGGGCACTGCATATCGGCGACGATACGTACTGTCGCGGGGGCCTCGGGCTGCCCGATCCGGATGGCGCCGTTCTCGGTGGCCGCCGCCGGTACCGGCCCGTCGTAGTCGGAACCGGAGTTGCGCACGGCCAATCCGATCCCGATCGCGGCCACCAGTGCCACCAGCACCGCGGTGACGCCCACCTGTATCGCGATTTTGCGATTGCGTTCCGCGCGCTGGGCCGCCGCCAGCGGATTCGGCCGCCCGGGTTTCTTGCTCACCGTGCGTTCACCACGCCTTTCGCTACCTGGATGCCCCACCCGGTGGTAGGCCCGGCGGGGGCGGCCGGTTTATCCGGCGCACCGCCCCCATCATTGCCCGGCTTGCTGAGAGTTTCCACAACCCGCCACGTGTAGGCCCGGTCAGGCGTGCTCGAGGCGCCGCAATTCGGCCGCCGGGTCGAAGGTGGGTCCCGGCCAGTTCAGGTTCAGGCCGCGCAGGGCTTCGATCAGCAGTTCGGTGACGGCCAGCCGTGCGTACCATTTCGCATCGGCGGGTACCACGTACCACGGCGCGTGCTCGGTACCGGTCCGGTCCAGTATTGCCTGATAGGCCTCCTGGTACGCAGGCCAATAGGCACGCTCGTCGATATCGCTGGGGCTGAACTTCCAGTATTTGTCCGGTCGTTGCAGGCGTTGCCGCAGCCTTGACTTCTGTTCGTCCAGGGACACGAACAGCGCGACCTTCACCAGCGTCGTACCGTTGTCGGCCAGCTCCCGTTCGAATCGGTTGATCTCGTCGTAGCGTCCCTGCCAGACCGTCGCGGGAACCAGTCCGTGCACCCGCGCGACCAGGACGTCTTCGTAGTGCGATCTGTCGAACACGCCCAACTGCCCACCGCGGGGCAGGGCGCGCCGGATCCGCCACAGGAAGTTGTGTTGCTTCTCCTCCTCTGTGGGCACACCGAAGGCCGCATGGTCTACGCCCTGTGGGTCCACCGAGCCGATCACGTGGCGCACGATCCCACCTTTACCTGCGGTATCCATACCCTGCAGGACCAGCAGCACGCTGCGCTGGTCGCCGGAGCGTCCGTTGGCGTAGAGCTTCTCCTGTTCGCCGGCCAGTACGCGGCCGCGTTCGGTGAGCAGCCGTTTACCTACCGACTTGCCGCCCTGGAAACCGGGGCGGGCGGAGGTGTCGAGGTCGGCGATCTGCAAGCCGTCGGCGCGCAGTGCCCGGCTCGCGGGTTCGTTCCAGTACTCGGCCATCGGAGCAGTATCACAGGCGGTGCGTTCCGGCGCGGATACCGGCCAGACCGAGCAGTTCGCGGGCGAATTCGGTATCGCCGACCGGGTGCAGGACCAGGACATCGGCAGTGGTCAGCAGATAGCGCCCGTCACCGCGAATATCCAGCCAGCTGCGATGCCGGGTGGGCGGCGACATCCGATCGTCCGGGGCGACGGTGACAGTGATGAAACCACGGGAATCCACCGGTTCGCGCAGTGTCTTACGGAATCGCGCAGCGTCACCGGATTCGCGGCTGCCGGGAATCGGCGCATCGGTGAGTACTGCTTCCTGCGGTTCGTGCAGTGGTCCGTGGGTACCGCGGCGGGCCGAACCGATCAGCGCGACCAGCCGGTCCCCGAGATCGTGCGCATGGCACATCTGCACGGTGACCCTGGTGTCGGTGGCGTGTAGGACGGCGGCGTGGTGCTCTATCACGGCGGCGAAGCCGAGAATCTGCTCGGTTTCCGGCGATCGGCCGTTGCGGGGGAGCCCCGAGCGTTCTCCGGAGATGGTGACGGCGGTGGCGTCCGGGCGGGCGCAGAGCATGAGCGCGGCTGCCAGATCGGGGTCGGCCTGTCTGGCGAACCGCTGAGGTAATCGCAGGGCGGCCACTTCGGATTCGGTGCGGACCACACTGGCCGGTGCCAGGTTCACCGGGTAGGGACGGCGGTCCAGGCCCGTCTCGGCGGCCCAGACGTAACTGAATTCGTCGGGGGTGAATATCCATTTCACCTGTGTGGGCTCCCACGGTCGGCGCCGGTGGACGTATCGGGGAACCTGGGCACCCGATCCCCGGAAGCCGGGAGTGTGGGGAGGTAGATGGTGGTCATCGCGTCCTGCGCGTCGGCGGTGGCCGCGGCCGCGGCGATATCGTGGTCCATCCGGCGCCGGCCACCGTGGACGGCCTCGGCCGCCGGGTCGGCGAGCGGGCGGTACGGCTGCGGGGCGGCCAGCGCGGCTCGTAGTGTCTGCGCAGCATCGGAATTACCCGTCATGATCCGCTGTAGCGCCCGGCAGACGTCGTGGGTTGCCTCACCGGTGCGGATGAAATCCTGGGTGGCTCGCCATGCGGCGGTCGCGGTATGGCCGGACCAGCCACCGAATTCCCGGCGCGCGGTATCGGCGAAGGTCGCGAAGGCCGCGGCTACGGCGTCGGCGTTCGATTTCCAGGCAGCGGCCGACGCGCCGAGGACGGCGGGGTCGATCACCTCGTGGACCCGGTCCCAGATCTCCTGGTGGGTGAAGCTGGCGAAGCATTCGCGTTCCGGCGCGAAAGGCGGATCCTGTTCGGCGAATTCAGTCATTTCCGCCACCTTCGGCATGCATGGCGACGGCGAGTGCGGCACGGTTCGCCAGATCGGCCTCGGTGAGTAGGCCCGCGGCTGCCAGATAGGCCGCCTTGAATCGGAGGGCGGTTTCCTGCAACGCGGTGAGTGTGTCCAGATACTCGACGGACTTGGCGGAGAACCCGGAGGCGAGGGCGTGCCCGGTGGGCAGATCGGGGAAACCGGCGGCACCCGCTGCCGCGGCGAGCTGCCGGCCCCCGGTCCGGGCCGCTTCCAGGTCCGCGACCAGCGCATCGCAGGCGCTTGCGAGGCGCAGGGCGACATCTTCGGTGAGGGTGAAGGAATCCGTGCCGCCGGCCGTGGCCGCGGCGTACAACTGCCGGGCCACACCCTGGCCCAGTTCCGGGAGCGACATCTGGAATCCCCCTTCCGGACCGTTGGTACGACCCGTGACTTTACCGACGGGTAGCCCGCAGTGCCCGCGAAAACCGGCCATGGCGGGGGATCGCACTGTGAAATAACGCACGAGACGGGGGTTTGCACAGCAGCGCGGCCGGATACCGTCGACGTCCCGTCAGACCTCGCTGTTCGAGGTGGTGGACCGCCCCTCGTGCTGCGGGACGGCGGCCGCCGGCTTCACTGCGGTGAGGTACTGCAGGAACCGGTGCATTTGCTGATCGATATCGACCAGCCCGGCCGCGGCGAAGAGATCCGGGAACGTCTGTCCGTCGAACATGCGCAAACCGCTGACCGCCGCAGTGCGCCGGGTCAATTCGCCGAACGCGTTGCCGGGGCGGTAGCTGGTGGTGACCGCCAACCGGCCGTCCGGGGCCAGCACCCGGATCATTTCCCGGGCCGCGTGCAGCGGGTCGGGGATCAGATACAGCGCGCCGAAACAGCAGACGGCATCGAAAGTTCCGTCCGCGAACGGCAGATTCCGGGCGTCGCCGCGTACGTATCCCGCACGCGGGCCGGAATTATCGGCCGATGCGCGGGCCAGCATCGGCGGCGAGTAATCGATGCCTGTCACATATCCGTCCGCGGGTACGTGTTCGCTGAGGTAACGCGTGAAATTACCTGGACCGCAAGCGATATCCAGCACCCGCCGGGCCGTGCCCAGCCGCAGCGAGTCCACCGCGAAGCGGCGATCGGCCCCGGTGCTGCGCCCCGAGGCGAGATAGAACAGCGTGGGCCGCCACGCCCGCTCGTACACCGCTGCCAGCGCAGGGGCATTCATCGTGCGCCGGGCGAGGTTCATGCCAGCGGCTCCACGGCGATGGTCATTCCCGCGGCCCGCAGGCGTTCGGTCAGGATATCGCCCATGGCGGCGGCCGGAGTGAGGATGCCCGCGATTTCCGGTTTCGGATCGAATGCCAGCGCCAGCCCGCTCTCGCCGAGCAGGACCGCGGTCGCCTTGTAACCCGGATCGCCCTGGCCGGCGAAGGTCGCGAGATAGCGTGCGCCGGAGCTGGTGCGCGTATAGGTGCGCATCCGGAACCAGCCGTTCTCCCGGGTCCGTTCGCCGGGACCGGTACCGGGTGCCGGCAGGATCCGGTCCAGCAGGGCGCGACCGGCCCGGAACCGGGACAGCAGACCGCCGGCCGCCATACCCGCCACCACACCACCGGAGATACCGGCCGCGACCACGGGCGCCCACGGCGAATTACCCGCGCCCATGGTTTCGCGGTAGCGGAAGTTCTTGCCGTACGCCCAGCCGAGCAAGCCGTTGCTGCGGCGCACGATCTTCGTGTTGTGGGCGGCCATGACGAACGTGCCCACCCAGCCGTCCAGACTCGGGTCGATCTCGCGGGCCCTTTCCAGGACGAGATCGGATTGCCGGCCGACATCGGGATCCATGGACTTGTCGGGGCTCAGGGAATACGGATGGCTGAGGATCGCGCCCTTGGATTTGTCCGCGGCGACAGCCTCCATCATCGCGCGCCCGGAATCGATCGTGCCGCCGCTCACGCCGCCGCGCAGGGTGGCGATCAGCGTGGTGTCGCCGAGCTCGCCGGTATTGTCCGCGACCGTACGCCGGTACAGTTGATAGACACTCAGATCCGAAGGCACCGAATCGTAGCCGCAGGAATTCACGATTTTTGCGCCGGTACGCGCCGCCTCGTCGTGATACGAGTCGATAGCCTCGCGGATGAACAGCGGTTCACCGGTCAGGTCCGCGTAATGTGTGCCGTTTTTCGCGCAGGCGGCGACCATCGGCATCCCGTAACGCAGATACGGGCCCACCGTGGTAACCACCGCGGTGGTGCGGGCGGCCAGCGCGTCCAGTGAACCCTGGTCGGTGCTGTCGGCAACCACCAGACCCCAATCGTGCGCGCCGATCTCGTCGCGGACGGCCGTGAGTTTGTGTTCGGAACGACCCGCCAGCGCGATCCGCGCCGCCGCGGGAGCAGCACCCAGCAGGTACTGGGCGGTGAGTTTGCCGACGAAGCCGGTCGCGCCGAAAACGATCAGGTCGAATTCGCGTGTATCCGTCATGAAATGAACCCCTCGTGGATGTGCTGTCGTGGACGCGCTCAGCCGGTGCGGCGTCCACCGCGTTTACGCGGCCGGCGCCCGTCCAGCCATTCCCGGTGGATCCGGCCGAGTTCGGTGACCGGCTCATCGCCGTACAACCATTCCCGGGCGATCCGATACCAATTCGCCGTGGTCTCCAACTGTCCCAGCATCCCGAAGGTCAAGAAATCGGCGCGCCGGGAGAACAAATGCTCCGGTGGCAGATTCTGCTGTTTCATCCCGGAGAATTCGCTCGAGCGCGGGTCGACGGCGAGGAGGAACGCGCCGCTGGCCAACTCCGGGGTGATGGTGAGTTCCTGGTCCACCAGACACCATTCGGATGCCGAGAGCACGTATTCCAAGCATTCCTCGACACCGATCTCGTCGGTCGAGTCGATGACCCCGCGCTGCACCATCAGATCCCGTAGATCCGCGCCGCGGTCCTCGGCGGCCGCGCACAGGCAGATTGCCTCGAACCGCACATGCTCCGGATCCATCCGGTTGAACAGCCCGAAATCCAGGAATCCGACCCGGCCGTCCTCGGCGAGCAGGACATTCCCCGGATGCGGGTCGCCACAGAATTCGTTGAAGGTGAAAAGCGATCCCACATAGAAGCGGTAGATGATCTCGCCGACGCGGTCGCGTACGTGCCGCGGCATGGTGCGAATATCCTCGAAGGCCGTTCCCGCCAGATATTCGGTGACCAGTACTCGCTGCGTACTGTGCTCCAGCAGCGGCTGCGGGACCACGATGAACGGGTGGCCGGCGTAGAGTTCCGCGATATCGCGCTGGGTTTCGGCCTCGACATGATAGTCGAGTTCGGATTCCATGTTCAGCCGCAGCTCGTCGAGCACCGCGGGGGTCACCCAGGGCAAAGCCGACTGCAGGACCCGCCGGAACATGGTCAGATTCTTGAGGTCGGCCCGCACGGCGGCATCGATCCCCGGGTACTGCACCTTCACCGCGACCTGCCGGCCGTCGTGCAATCGGGCCAGATACACCTGCCCGATCGAGGCAGCGGCGATGGCTTCCGGTTCGAATTCGGCGAACACCGCGTCCAGCGGCTGCCCGTAGTCCTCCTCGATCACCGCGCGCATCGCCTCGAACGACACCGACGGCGCGGCGTTGCGCAGAACAGCCAGCCGCTTCTGGAACCGTTCGCGGTGATCCGGCGGGACCAGGTCCAGATCGAGCACCGACATCATCTGGCCCAGCTTCATGGCCACGCCCTTCATGGTGCCCAGCACCATGACCAGCTGTTCGGTACTACGCAGAATCGATTCCTCGGCCATCCGTGCCCGCACCGCCTCCGAGCGGCCGCGCATCGAGAGCCGGGCGCGTTGTGTGCGCACTACCGACCCCGCAGCCACCGCACCCAGTTTGGTGCCGCGGGCCAGGCGGGAAGTCGGCACTTGTTTCGCCATCGAGGTACCTCCGTTGGTGCCGACGCGCGCCTACAGTGGCCGGAGAACTCAGCCGGTTCTCCGCCGCCGCACGGCAATCAGACTAGCCAAACCGGCGGGGTTGTCGAGCCCGGCGAGCCGAGTGGCTCAGACGGCCTGGTCGCCGGAGGGAATCGGCGGCAGCACATGCTCCTGTGCGCCGAACTTGTCGCGCGACCCGCCGGCGCGGGCCATCCCCTCGATGGCGCTCCACACCATCATGGTGAGGTAATCGATCACCTGGTCGCGGTCCATCGATTTGTTGTTGGTCCACCAGTGGGTGGCGAGCTGGATACCGCCGACGATCACATACGACCACAGCATCACCCCCTCGGTCTCGATGCCGAGGGCGCTCCCGCGTTCGGTGATGGCAGCCGCCACCACCTCGGCGAACAGCCGCTCGAAATCGGCCAGCGAAGACGGATCACCGGAACCGGTGCCCATGATGAACCGGTAGACCTCGGGGTCTTCGTCGACCGCACCCACGTATTCGGCCAGCGCGGAACGCACCAGTTGATACTCGTCGGCGTCCAAACTGATCGCCCCGTACACCCGGGGCATCAGGGTGATCTCGATGAACCGCTGCATAGCGGCGTTGACCAGATCGTTCTTATCGGCGAAGTAGCGATACAGGACAGTTTTGGAGACGCCGATCTCGGCGGCGATCTCGTCCATCCCGGCGCTGCCGCCGCGGGTGCGCACCGCCGCCAGCGTGCCGTCGACGAGCTCCTCCCGCCGATTGATCTTGTGCTGGCGCCAGCGGCGTTTCCGCCCATCGGTCCGCGGGGCACGCACCGGCGCCGATCGATCGGCGGAATTCCCGATATCGAGCAGGTCATCGGTGGACAGCGTGGGCTCCTAGGTCGGTACGGTTCGCGTCCATTCCACTCTAGGCCCCCCGCTGGACGCGGTGGTCCGTTCGGTCCACCTATAACCGCATCGACCAGGCCCCCCACCCCGCGCTACCGGAGGCGCCGCAAACAACACAGCAGAATGGAAGCTATGCAGAAAGCGACCGGCAGCAGTGCGGTGCTCGATTCCGCTCCCGCGACTCGCGGCCCCGGCGGTTCGGCGGAACCACCGGGCGTCTTCTCGACACTCACAGATGACGCGGCCAAAAAGCGTGACCTGCGGCGAATGAAGGTCGTGGCTACCGGGCTGCTGGCGGTGGCGACCGTCATCTATCTGGTGTGCCGCTGGCTGGAGTCACGCGGTGGTGCCGGTGACTGGGTGGGCTATGTGCGGGCCGCGTCCGAGGCGGGAATGGTGGGCGCGCTGGCCGACTGGTTCGCGGTGACTGCGTTGTTCCGGCATCCGCTGGGTCTGCCGATTCCGCATACCGCGATCATCCGGCGTAAGAAAGACCAGCTCGGTGCCAGTCTGGGCAACTTCGTCGGCGCCAACTTTCTTTCGCCGGAGGTGGTTACCGCGAAGGTGAACTCCGCCCAGATCCCGTGGCGGGTGGGGCGTTGGATGGCGAATCCGGCCAATGCCGCGCGGGTAGCGGAGGAGAGTTCGACGATTCTGCGGGCGGTGGTCGGGGTGCTCCGGGACGAAGACGTGGAGCAGGTGATCGATAACACGATCGTGAAGCGGATCGCCGAACCGCAGTGGGGTCCGCCGATCGGCCGGGTGCTGGCCGAGCTGCTGGCCGACAACCGCCAGTTGCCACTGGTCGACTTGCTGGCCGAGCGGGCTCACCAATGGGCGCTGGGTAGCCAGGAGACGGTGGACCGGATCGTCCTGGGCGAGGCCCCGCAGTGGGCGCCGAAGTTCGTGAACGTGCTGCTCTCGGAGAAGGTGTATCGCGAGCTGGTCGAGTTCACCTGGAAGGTGCGCTCGACCCCGGATCACGAGGTCCGGCTGGCCGTGAACCGGTTCCTCGAGGAGTTTGCTCACGATCTGCAGTACGACGAGACGATGATCGCCAAGGCGGAACGGATCAAAACCCAGATCATGGGGCGCGAGGAGATCACCGGCCTGGCCGAGGCCACCTGGCGGGCGGCCAAACGGCTGATCTTGGAATCCGCCGACGATCCGGACAGTACGTTGCGCCGGAAGGTGGCGGAGAACGTGCAGCAGCTGGGTGAGCGGTTGCGCGACGATACCGATGCCCGCGCCAAGGTGGACGGGTGGATCGAACGCGGCGCCCGGTATCTGGCCGCCAACTACGCCGACGAGATCGCCACCATCGTCAGCGATACTGTCGCCCGCTGGGATGCGGAGGAGGCCAGTAAGAAGATCGAGGTCCAGGTGGGTCGTGATCTGCAGTTCATCCGGATCAACGGCACGGTGGTGGGCAGCCTCGCGGGTCTGTTGATCTACACCGTCTCCCATCTGATGTTCGGCGGGTGACGCGCGCGCCGGAGCGCCGGAAGTTCTGCTAGCAGAAGTGCTTGCTATTGCTAGCACCCTGTTCTATCGTTGCGTACGTACAAGCCAGAAGGTGAGTAATGGCCGAGGAGCCCCACGTTTCCGCTCAGTACACCGACGATCCGGCGGCCACCGCCGGCGCCGGCGACAAGGCAGCCCGCGTAGTGAACGCGGCGCAGGACATCGGCGGGTTCATCCGGGCACAACGGGAGGCCGCGCAGGTCTCGCTGCGTCAACTCGCCCAGCTGGCTGGGGTCAGCAACCCGTATCTCAGTCAGATCGAGCGCGGTTTGCGAAACCCCTCCGCCGAAGTGCTCACGCAGATCGCCAAGGCGCTGCGGGTCTCTTCGGAGGTGTTGTACGTGCGCGCCGGCTACCTAGAGCAGCGGGCGCACAGTCCCGTCCGGGACGCACTGCTGGCCGATTCCGCGATCAGCGAGCGGCAGAAGCAGGTGCTCCTGGACATCTACGAGTCGTTCCGCCGGGAGAACGGGCCGGAGGAAACGATCGTCCGGGACAGCGTTGTTCCACTACCGAACGCCGATGCTCCGCCACGCCAGGAGAACGATAAATGACCGAGAAGAACACCACTGTGAAACCGCTGTTCGCCACCGTCGGTGCCACGGATGCCGTCTACGCCGCTGTTCTCGACGCGGTGACCCAGGTGCGGGAACGTGCCACCGACGTCAACGGCCGTGTCGACGAGGCTCGCGAGCGGTTCGCCGGTCTGCCCGCCGATGTGCAGACCCAATTCGAGCAGATCCGTGCGCGGCTCTCCGAGCTGCCCTCGGAACTGCCGGAGGATCTGGCCGAGCTGCGCGAGAAGTTCACCTCCGAGGAACTGCGCAAACTGGCCGAACAGTACTACCGCCAGGTAGTCGACCTCTATGCCGACCTGGCCGTCCGTGGTGAGGAAACCGTGGATCGGCTGCGCGCGAACCATCTGGTCGAAGAACAGGTGGGCCGGGTGGAGACCCTCTACAAGGACGCCAGCGGCCGGGCCGAGGAAGTGTTCGATCGGGTGTCGGGCCTGATCGTCCGGTCCGGCAAGGCGCCGGCGGCGGCCGCGCCGGTGGTGGAGGCCGAGGTTCCCTCCGCGCCTGACGTCGTCGACGCCGAAGTAGTGGACCCGGTCCCCGAGCCCGCTCCGGCTCCGGCTCCGGCTCCGGCTCCGGCTCCGGTGAAGAAGGCGCCCGCGGCCAAGAAGGCCCCCGCGAAGAAGACGCCGGCCAAGAAAGCTCCCCCGAAGTCGGTCTGACCTGCCGATGTGGGCCGCCGCCCCCGTGCACCTGCGGAGCACGGGGGCGCTGCTCCTATCATGGTGGGGTGCAGCAGGTGTATGGCTTGACCGGATGGATCATGGCCGCGCTGTGGCTACTGGCGATCAGCGCGACTGTGTTCGCGCTGGTGCATGCCGTGCGCCAGCGTTCGGACGCGTTCACCGCGGTCGACAAACTGACTAAACCGATTTGGCTGGGCATCCTCGGCGCGGCCGTGCTGCTGATGCTGCTCAGTTTTCCCTCGTTGGGATTGCTGGCGTTCATCGCCATCATCGCGACCGGTATCTATCTCGCCGATGTGCGGCCCAAGGTGGATGAGGTTCAGCGCGGTCCCCGCTGGTAGTGGGTACCTGGATCCGTCATCGGTAAAGGGGCGGCCCGGTGTTCGGTGCGCATATGGCGCGCTGTTCCGGGTCGCCGTGTCCGGCTGGCGGGGTCCACTCCTGCGCGTTACTGTGTCAGTTGGTAACACAAAGGAGTGTCGATGCGTGCGATGATGTCGGAGCTCTGGGGCGCCCTCGCCCATCAGATCGATGGAATTCTCGAGGTGCACCGGGCCGGACTGCGTAGCCGCGGCGGATACCGCAACCCCGCGCTCAACCCGCCGAGCACGGAACATCAGGTCATCGATGTGCGGGCCGCCGACGGGGCCCGGCTGCGCGTACACGCCTACGGCCCGCAGGACGCGCAGCCTGTGGTGTTGATACACGGCTGGACCTGCTGCCTCGAATACTGGAACCCGCAGATCAACGCCTTCGCCGGGGAGTACCGGGTGATCGCCTTCGATCTGCGCGGGCACGGCGAGAGCGAATTCGGCCGGCCCGATCAGCTGGACTGCCACCTGCTCGCCGACGATCTCTGCGCAGTCCTCGACACTGTGCTTCCGCCAGGGCAGCGGGCGGTGGTGGTCGGGCACAGTCTCGGCGCGATGACAGTGCAGGCCTGGGCAGGTAAATATCCGCAGCGGGTGCTGGATCAGGCCGCGGCCGTGGTGCTGGCCAATACCGGGCCGTATGCCCTGGTGGACGAGACCACGGTGGTGCCGTTCTTCAACCGTCCGTTACCGCTACTGAACCGGAAGGTGCCGCTGCCGATGTGGCTCGGGCGGGGCGGTCTGAGTGCCCGGATAGTCTTCCCGCCGGTGGCCCCTGTCCGCTGGGTCTTCGCGCGGCAGATCATGAGCCTGGACGCCGACCCCGAAATCATCGACTTCGGGCTGAATATCGTGCGGTCCTGTCGCTCCTGGGTGCGGTCGGAATTCGGCCGGTTGCTGGCGGAAATGGATCTCGGCGACGCCGCCCGTCACCTGATGGTGCCGACCACCGTCGTCGCGGGCACCGCCGATGATATGACGCCCGCCGTCCATGCCGAGCAGATTGCGCAGTGGCTACGGGAATCGGGGAATCTCGCCCGGTTCGTGCTGCTGCCCACCGGGCATCTGGGCACTGTGGAAGCGATCGATGGCTTCAACGAGATCCTCGGCGAAGTACTCGCCGCCGTGCGCGCGCCCGCCGAAGCCGTGGGCTGACCGCGCACGCCGGCAAAACCCCGATCAGGAGAACACGACGGTGCGTTTCCCGTGCACCAGGACCCGGCTCTCCAGATGCCAGCGCAGACCCCGGGCCAGCACCACCCGTTCGATATCGCGGCCCTGGCGGACCATATCGCTCACCCCGTCGGCATGATCGACGCGGATCACGTCCTGTTCGATGATCGGGCCCGCGTCCAGCTCCGCCGTCACATAGTGGCAGGTGGCGCCGATCAGTTTGACGCCCCGCACGAACGCCTGATGGTAGGGGCGGGCACCGACGAAGGACGGCAGGAAGCTGTGGTGGATATTGATGGCCCGCCCGGCCCAGTGCTCACACAGCCGCTCCGGCAGCACCTGCATGAACCGGGCGAGCACCACCGCGTCGGGATCGTGTTTGTCCACCAGCTCGCGGACCTGGTCGAAAGCCGGTCCGCGTTCGGCCGGATCCTTGGGGAAGGGCACATGATGGAACGGGATACCGTGCGCCTCGGCCATCGCGGCCAGATCCAGATGGTTGCCGATCACCGCCTCGATCGTGGCGGGCAGTTCCCCCGCGCTCGCCCGCCCGAGCAGATCGTGCAGACAGTGACCTTCCTTGCTGACCAGCACCACCGCCCGCCGGCGGAGCCCCGAATCGTGCACCTGCCATTCGGTGTCCGGGCCGAGCTCATCTGCGATCTGCCGGAACCGTTCCCGCAGTTCCTCGACCCCGAACGGCACTGTCGAAGCCTTGATGGACTGCCGGGTGAAGAACCAGCCGGTCTCCAGATCCGAGTGATAACCGGCCTCCAGAATGGAGCCCCCGAACTCGGCGATGAACGAGGTGATGGCAGCAATAATGCCCGGACGGTCGAGGCAGCCCAGGGTCAGCACATATCGGCGATCGTCGGAGACGGCGGAAACCATGACGTGAGCCTAGCCGTGCCGTTCGACGCCTCCCCGGCGCGCGGCCCGCAACTGTGCAGGGTTTCACCGAACTCCGCACGCTCGCCGGATTCGCGGCGCCGGTGTATCGGTTTCTTGTGCCCGGTACCGGTCCAGGTGCGGGCCGTATTGCCCGGTCAGCGGGTTCGGCCCGGTACGCGCCGGCTGTGTTCAGAGGGCGTAGAAGGGGTCGGCGTAACGGAATTCGCCGAGGATCTGGGAGTCGTAGGCGGTCAGCGGGCGCACCTGGAAATGACTGGCCCACTCGGGCTGGTCCGGGGTGATGCCGAGGCGTTCGGCCGGCTGGAACCCGAAACGCGGGTAGTAGTCGAGACTGCCGAGCAGGCCGATGAGAGGTTCGTCGAGGGCGTCGGCGGCGCCGACCACCGCATGCATGAGTGCGGAACCGATCCCGCGATGCTGCCGGTCGGCGAGCACCCCGATCGGGCCCAGCGCGAGCACCGGGAACGGGCCCACCGTGGCCCGGGTGACACAGGTATGGCCGACCACCGTATCGCCGGCCACCGCGACCATGGACAGCGTCGGAATCCAGCCGGGATCGCTGCGCAACTGCTCCATGAGCGCCACTTCCGGGGGATCCTGGGCGCCACCTCCACCGGATGTGGCGTACTGGGCGGCGAATGCACTGCGGTGTACGGCGGCCACGGCGGCGGTGTCGACGCCACGTTCGCGACGGATCAGCAACGTCGTCCTCTCATATGTGCCCGATTGCGATACGAGTGTTCCCGACGAACCGGAGGCCCGCAATGGAATTCGGACCGGGTGTGCCAGACTCTCGTGCCATGGCCGATTCCGTATCGCTGACCCGGTCCGAGGTGGCCGCAATGATCGACCACACGCTGCTCGCCCCGGAAGCGACCAGCGCGGATGTTACCGCCCTGGTGGCCGAGGCCCGGGAGCTCGGCGTGTATGCGGTGTGCGTTTCGCCGGCCATGCTGCCGGTGCGGGCGCCGGGCGTGGTGGTGGCCACCGTCGCGGGATTTCCCTCCGGGAAACACCATTCGCTGATCAAGGGGGCCGAGGCCCGGCTCGCGGTGGATCAAGGGGCGGCGGAGGTCGATATGGTCATCGATATCGGCGCGGCAGTCGCAGGCGATTACGCCGCCGTGCTCGCCGATATCATCGTGGTCCGCGAAGCGATCGACCAGCGTGCGGTGCTGAAGGTGATCATCGAATCGGCCGCGCTCACCGACGAAGCGATCGTCGAGGTGTGCCGAGCCGCCGAACAGGCCGGCGCCGATTTCGTGAAAACCTCCACCGGCTTCCACCCCACCGGTGGCGCCGACCCCCATGCGGTGCGGTTGATGGCCGACACCGTCGGCGGCCGCCTCGGAATCAAGGCCAGCGGCGGCATCCGCACAGCGGAAGCAGCCGCCGAACTGATCACCGCCGGCGCCACCCGCCTCGGCCTTTCCCGCAGCCGAGCAGTCCTGGACGGCTTCCCCGAATGAAACCGGCTTCGCCGAAGTAACCACCCGACAGCAGGCGCACCGGAGCCCGGCCCCGCACCGCACCGCCGAATTCACCCCTCAGCAGGAAGTACTGCCCTCAGGCGGCGGCGGCAACTCCGCCTGCCCACCCTGCAGATCGATTTCGACACCGTTATCGGTGACCCGCAGCTCCTTCGGTTCCAGGCCCAGTGGGTAGACCTGCATACTCTCGGTCAACAGGTTCACCACCCCCTCGGCCAGATCCTCCGGCACCCCGATGCCCAGGAACTGCGCCTGCCCGACCTCCAGCTGCACTTTCCCGTCCACGATCTGCGGCGTGATCTGGAGTTCACCCAGCCCGCCCAGCACCGCCATGGTGAGTTTCCCGGAGTCCGGATCGGACCGGACCTCGCTGACGAGGCCCTGCAGCGTCTGGGTCATTCCCTCGTTGCTCCAGCTGACGTCGGCGTTCGAGCTGCCGATCGTGCTACCGCTGCTACTGCCCTCCGGCATCTTGATATCGCGGAACTGCGCGTGTACCTGCATATCGACTGCGGGGCCGAATTCGGCTCCCTCGCTGTCGACGTCCATCCGCGAAACTTTCCCGTCCACCATGGTGACGAGTAGTGGTTTGGCGCCGAAGCCGACGTTGATCTTCGAGCCCATCTCCTTCTCGAACTGGCTGCTGATACAGCTCGCGATCCGGTGCCGCGCATAGGCTTCACCGCCGATCAGCGCGGCGGCCACCAGCACGGCGGCGGTGATCACGGCGATGACCGCGGTCCGGCGACTGACCTTCGGTACCGACAGGTTCTTGGGCATGCACGCGATTGTTCCGCATTATTCTGTGCCGGCTATGAGGCCCGGGTGTGGGCAGATGGTGAACGTGGCGACGTCAGCGCCGGTCGGGCGGCCGCGTTTGTGAGATGGGACACACCGCGTGGGTCTGCATGTTCAGGACGGCGCGACGGTGGCCCAGGGGACGGTCAAGATGTTGTCGCGCATCCGGCGGCGCGGGTTGTGGACCGGCCAGCCCTGTTCGCGCAGCAGTTCGGCGGCCGCGCGCCAGCGGATCCGCGGGCCGAATACGGCCAGCGGTGCGGTGTGTGCCCAGGCCAGGTCGGCCGCCGACAGCAGCGTATGGATACGTTCGCCGGGGATATTGCGGTGGATGAGCGCTTTGGGTAGTCGTTCGGCGAGGTCGGAGGGGCGGTCGACGGTCAGCGGATCCCAGGCCAGCGTGAGGCTCCGTGGGCCGGACCCGTCGAGGAGTACCCAGGCGCAACGCCGGCCGAGTTCGTCGCAGGTTCCTTCGACCAGCACCCCGCCCGGTGCCAGCCCGGACAGGATCGTCGCCCACGCGTCGGCGACCGCCGATTCCGGATACTGGCGCAGTACGTTGAACGCGCGCACGAGGTGCGGTCGCAGGCCCGCCAATTCGAAGCCGCCGCGGGCGAACCGCACCCCGTCGCGGGCGGGTACGACGCGGGCCGGGTCGATTTCCAGGCCCACCACCCGGACGTCGGGGCGGACCGTGCGCAGGCGCGCGGCCAATTCCAGCGTGGTCCACGGTTGCGCGCCGTAACCGAGGTCCACCACGAGCGGGTCGGTAGTGCGGCGTAGCACGCTGGTGATCTGTGGCTCGTGGACGAGCCGGCGGTCACTGCGGCGGAGCCGGTTCGTTCCGGTGGTACCCCGAGTGACCGTGCCGAGGGGGATGTTCAGAGTTTTCGGTCGTCCAGCCACTTCTGAGTCACTTCGGCCTCGGCGCGGAACAGATCGACCAGATTCACCAGCATGAGCTGTTCCAGCCGCGGCCCCATCATCGGGACGAATACCTTCGCCTCCGAGGAGAGGCGCAGGGTGCAGCCGGTATCGGTGGGGAACAGGCGTATGGTCCCGGTGAGGCTGCCGGGGCCGGCCGGGATGGAGGCGGAATACTTGCCCTCGACCTCGGGGCCGAACGGGCCGTAGCTCTCCTTACGAGTGATGACCATATCTTTGCGCATCACCGTCTGCGCGACCTCGGGCAGCATTTCGCGGGGCAGGATATGGTGCAGCACCACATCGATCCCGTTATCGCTCGCATCGATCGAGACCACCTCGTTGGGCGAGTACTTCCGCATTTCGACCATCCGGGCTTCCCAGTAATCCCGGTTCGTCAGCGCCGCATACACCTCTTTGGTGGTGTGCAGCGGGTAGCGGGCGGAATAGTCCAGTCGGCGAGCCATGCGCGGTAGGTTACCGTCCGGTTGTGCCGGTGCGGGCCGGAGGCCGGGCGGCCGCCGCCTACACCTGTTCGGCGATCCAGCCGTTGGTGAACTCGGTCTCCTCGGCCAGCAACTCGGTGAGACGTTCCCCGATGGCCTCCTCGATCTTGCGACCGAACAGCGGAACCTTCACCTCGATCGACCCGGAGACCTCGGCGACGGCACCGGTGGGTTCGTCGGTGGCGGTGATGGTGCCACGCACCTCCGCGGGCGCGCCCTCGACCCGGGCCTCGAAACTACCGGTGGTCCCGGACCACAGTTCGGTGCGCGGAATCATGAGATCGCCGGGGTGTACGGCGGTGATGGCGGGCGGCAGCAGATCGGCCGGAATGGATTGCACGACCTCGATACGAACTTGTTCGCCGTCCAGCTCCAGGGAAACGAACCGGGCGCCCGGCCCGCCCACCGCGGCGATACGGTCCTGCCAGTACTTCTCGGTGCGGAACGCTTCGCGCACCGCGGCAACGGGGTGAGAGTAGTGAGCCGTGTACGCCAGCGCTGTAGCCATGAGCGGACACGCTACCGTCTGGTCGTGCGAACTTCTCGGGTTGTCCCCGCGGACGAACTGCGGCAGTTGCTGGCCGGAACGGGTGCGCTGGTGCGCTCCGCGGTGCCGCTGGCCGAGCTGACGACCCTGCGGGTCGGCGGCCGGGCCACGATCGCCGAATGCGCCGGCACAGATGCCCTGGTGGCGGCGGTCCGGGCGCTGGACGCGGCCGGGGTCCCGGTGCTGCTGTTCGCCGGCGGATCCAACCTGCTCGTCTCCGACGACGAGGTGCCCGGGGTGGTGGTCCGGATCATGGCCGAGGGCGTCGAACTGGGTGCCGATTCGGTGACCGCGGACGCGGGCGCGAACTGGGACGCGGTGGTCGCGAAAACCGTGCGCGCCGGGTTCGGGGGCCTGGAATGCCTGTCGGGGATTCCAGGGTCGGCCGGCGCTACGCCCGTGCAGAACGTCGGCGCGTACGGCGTGGAGGTCGCCGATCTGTTGCGCCGGGTGCGGCTACTGGACCGGGCAACCGGCGAAACCCACTGGGTCGAACCCGGTGAACTCGGGTTCGGGTACCGGACGAGCCGGCTCAAACACCGATCCGGCGCGGTGGTGCTGGCGGTGGAGTTCGCGCTCGACCCCACCGGGGCCAGTGCTCCGCTGCGATATCGGGAGCTCGCGCAACGGCTGGGCGCTGCGGAAGGCGAGAGCCGTCCGGCGGCCGCCGTTCGTGAAACGGTTCTCGGCCTGCGCGCCGGGAAGGGGATGGTGCTCGATCCCGCCGACCACGACACGTGGAGCGCCGGTTCTTTCTTCACCAACCCCGTGGTCGCCCACGACCGGGTGGACCGAGTCCGTGCCGCGATTCGCGCACAGCTCGGTGAGGTGCAGGTGCCCGAATTTCCCGCGGCCCACGGTGTGAAATTCTCTGCCGGCTGGTTGATCGAACGCGCCGGCTTCGCCAAGGGCTTCCCGGGACCGGATGCTGCCGCCCGGCTGTCGACCAAACACACGCTGGCTCTCACCAACCGCGGCGCGGCCGCCGCCGCCGATATCGTCGCGCTTGCTCGCACGGTGCGCGATGGTGTGGCCGACCGGTTCGGCATCACGCTGACGCCGGAACCGGTAACGGTGGGCGTGGAGATCTGACCACCGCGGCTGCCGCGACAGTGCGTGCCCCGCCGTCCGAAGCAACGGGTGACCCGGATCAGATCCTGGCACCGGTGAGGGGCGGTCAGTTACGCCGGGCGAAGCGGCCGGGGTCGGCTTGGTCGCGGGGTTTGACGATGATCTGGTCGAGATTCACGTGCGGGGGGCGGCTCGCGGCGAAGGCGACGATTTCGGCGATGTCCTGGGCGACGAGTGGGTCGATACCTTCGTAGACCTTCGCGGCGCGCTCGGCGTCGCCGTCGAAGCGGACCACGGAGAACTCGGTTTCGACCGCGCCGGGCGCGATCTCGGTGAGGCGGACCGGTTGCCCGAGCAGTTCACCGCGCAGGGTGCGGTGCAGTACGGCCTGGGCGTGTTTGGCCGAGGTGTAGCCGGAGCCGTTGTCGTAGGCATGGAACGCGGCGACGGAGGTGATGGTGACGATCAGGCCGTCACCGGAGGCGATGAGTTTCGGCAGCAGGGCCTTGGTCATCCGGAGGGTGCCCAGCACATTCGTTTCCCACATCCAGCGCCAATCGTCGAGATCGGCTTCGGCGACAGTGGCCAGCCCTTTCGCGCCGCCCGCATTGTTGACCAGGATGTTCGCGCTGTCGACCGCTTCGGTGAAGGCCGCGACCGAATCGTCGGAGGTGACGTCGAGCTCGAGCGCGGTACCACCGATCTCCGTGGCCAGCTGCCGCAACCGGTCGACCCGGCGCGCACCCACGTACACGTGGTAGCCCTGTTTCGCGAGCTCCCGTGCCGTGGCTTCCCCGATCCCCGAGCTTGCCCCGGTGACAACTGCGGTCCGTGTACCCATGCCCAGATCCTAATTACCGTTCTCCGGCCGGATATCGCAGCGGCCCACCTTCAAGGGTT
>NZ_BDBZ01000023.1 GCF_001613245.1 Nocardia speluncae NBRC 108251
AAATACTATTGTGATCAAGGAAGCGCGCAGTATCGACGGGACCGGCATCGTCTATCGGACCGAGGGGCCCGCGGATGCGCCGCCGTTGGTGCTCGTGCACGGCTGGTCGGCGGATCTGCGCTGCTGGGGGCGGGTGTTCGAGGAGTTCGCCACGGATTTCCGGGTGATCGCGGTGGATTTGCGCGGGCACGGATATTCGGATGCGCCGGGTTCCGGTTACGACGAGCCGAAGAACTGGGCCGGCGATATCGCGGCGGTACTGGCGGCGGAATCGATCGACTCGGGTGCGGTGCTTCTGGGATGGTCCTACGGCGGGATCGTGATCAGCGACTATCTCGCCGAGTACGGCAGCGGTGCGATCGCGGGGGTGGTCTTCACCGGGGCGATGGCCAATATCGGCAGGGGTGTGCCGGGTGCCGAGGTCGGCGCGGCGATGCAACAGGCCATCCCGGGCGTGTTCGAGGAGAGCCCGGGGCGGGCGATGCGCGGGTTCTCCGCATTCGGTAGTGCCAATACCGGTACCGGCGCGGACAAGGGGGCGGACGCGCAGCGGTTGTACGGGGCGAGTCTGTCGACTCCGCCGTTCGTGCGGAAGGCCCTGTTCTACCGCTCCGTGGACAACACCGAGACCCTGCGCAGGCTGGAAATCCCGGTTCTGGTGCTGCACGGTTCGGCCGATCCGGTGGTACCGGCCGCCGACGGCCGCTATATCGCCGAAACCGCGCCGCGGGGCCGGGCCTCGATCTGGGAGGGGGCTCAGCACGGGCTGTTCATCGAGGATCCGGACCGGTTCGTCACAGAGGTCCGCGATTTCATTCAGGAGTGCGGTGCTTGATTGCTTCGCCTCGGCATCGCCGGCTCCGGGCGTCCTCGGTGGCGAATAACGAGTGGGGTCATTCCGCGGGTGCAGCGACGTTATGTACAGGTGTCCGGCAGGCGGCCTCTGTACACATGGACTGCGCGGGCACGGCGCAGAATCCGGTATCTGTGATCACTTTCACCTCGCGGGAAGGAGCCGCCGGGTCGCTGTGTTGCACCGTGCAATATGGACAACGTGAGTGAACGCCCGGACCGACGGCCGAACCGTATCGCCGTACTGACGGTGCACACCTCACCACTGGCCCAGCCCGGTACCGGTGATGCCGGCGGTATGAACGTCTACGTGCTGCAAACCGCCGAACAGCTGGCCCAGCGGGGAACCGAGGTGGAGATTTTCACTCGGGCCACCTCCTCTGATCTGCCGCCGGTTCAGGAAGCCGCGCCCGGTGTACTGGTGCGCAATGTGGTCGCGGGTCCGTTCGAGGGCCTGGACAAACATGATCTGCCGACCCAGCTGTGCCCGTTCACCGCAGAGGTGCTGCGGCAGGAAGCCCGGCAGGTACCCGGCTATTACGACCTGGTCCATTCGCATTACTGGTTGTCCGGTCAGGTCGGCTGGCTGGCGCGGGATCGCTGGCGGGTACCGCTGGTGCATACCGCGCATACCTTGGCGGCAGTGAAGAACGCCGCGTTGGCCGACGGGGATTCGCCCGAACCGGTGACCCGGGAGATCGGTGAGAAGCAGGTGATCGCCGAGGCCGACCGGCTCACCGCCAACACTGCCCGGGAGGCCAGGCAGCTGGTCGATCTGTACGGGGCGTTGCCCGAACGTATCGATATCGTGCCGCCCGGCGCGGACCTGACCCGCTACCGCCCCGGCGACCGGGCTGCCGCGCGCGCCGAGCTCGGGTTGGCCGGCGATGAGGAGATTGTCGCGTTCGTCGGCCGCATCCAGCCGTTGAAAGCACCGGATGTACTGGTCCGGGCCGTTGCCGAGGCGATCCGGCGGCGGCCGGGCCGCAGAATGCGGGCGCTGATCGTGGGCGGGCCGTCGGGTAGCGGACTGGAACGTCCGGACGCGCTCATCGAACTCGCGGACCAGCTCGGTATCGGCGACCATGTGACCTTCCTGCCGCCGCAGCCCGCCGACCGGCTGGTGCTGGTGTATCGGGCCGCGAATCTGGTGGCGGTGCCGAGTTACAACGAATCGTTCGGTCTGGTCGCGCTGGAAGCGCAAGCCGCCGGAACTCCGGTGCTCGCGGCCGCGGTCGGGGGCCTGGGCACTGCGGTCCGGCACGAGCACAGTGGGTTGCTGGTGGCAGGGCATCGCATACCCGATTGGGCCGGTGCCCTGGAATACCTGCTGGACGATCCGGCCCGGCTGAATCTGATGGGGGAGCGCGCGGTCGCGCACGCCGCGGATTTCTCCTGGGCGCATACCGCGGAGAAACTGCTCGCCAGCTATACCGCCGCATTGTCCGGGCCCGGTCGCGCTGCCGGTATCCTCGGCGAGAGCCAGGCCAGATCGCGGGCGCTGTGGCGGCGCCGGACGGGAGTGCTCCGATGAGTGAGGTGCCGGAGACCGCGCGGATCGTCGAGGAGACGTTGCGCGACCGGGAGATCGAATACACCCGGCCGGCCGACGAAGTGTTCGTCGCGGTGCTGCCCGGTGAGCGGAAACTGAAAACCAATGTGATGCTCACCGTGGGCGGGCACGGAGTGCGGTTCGAATCGTTCGTCTGCCGTAAACCCGACGAGAACTTCGAAGGCGTCTACAAATTCCTGCTGCGCCGCAACCGGCGGCTCTACGGTGTGGCCTACACACTGGACAACGTGGGCGATATCTACTTGGTCGGTCGCGCCGCCACTCATTCGGTGACGGCCGAGGAACTGGACCGTATCTTCGGCCAAATCCTCGAAGCGGTGGACGGCGACTTCAACACGCTGCTGGAACTCGGTTTCGCCGAATCCATTCGTCGGGAATGGAAATGGCGGGTTTCCCGTGGTGAATCACTGAAGAACCTGCGCGCGTTCGAGCATCTGGTCGACGAAAACTCCTGAACGGGCTGTCGCCGTCACCGGTTCGACGGCCACCGGAATCGCGGCCGCGGCCGGACTGCCGCGCTCGACCGGCCACTCGACCCGATTGCCGGGACGGAGTCGTGGGCGGCCCTTCGTGCAGCGCAAGTGGTAGCGCACCGCCGACCATCGTGCACGAGATGGAGCCGGCATACCGTTCGCCGCCGGGCCGGTATGGGTGACAATCGGCGGACATGATTCGCGGGACGTCGACGGCGCGGTGCCGGCCGACGCCCGGATGGGCTGGTCGGGAGGCATGGATGGCGGTACTGGCGCTCGATGTCGGGGCGACGAAATTCGCTGCGGGGCCGGTCGACGATACGGGGCGCGTATACGCGGTCCGGCGGGCGTCGGTACCGGTCACCGGTGTGTGGGACGTATGCCGCGAGTTGCTGCTGGCGGTCGCCGGCGGTGAGACGGTGACGGCGGTGGGCATCGGATCGGCGGGGCCGGTGGACGTTCCGGCCGGGGTCACGGGCCCGCTCAACATCCCGGAGTGGCGGTCCGGATTCGGAATCGTCGCCGCAGTACATTCGCTTTTCCCGGGCGCGACCGTACGATTCGCGATCGACGGCGCGTGTCTGGCTCTGGCGGAACGGGATTCGGGCGCGCTGCACGGAGTCCGCAATGCATTGGCAATGACCGTATCGTCCGGAATCGGCGGCGGAATCCTCGTCGACGGGAGGGTTTCGCTGGGACGCACCGGAAATGCGGGACATATCGGGCATATCGTCGTGCCGGGCTGGGAAGTGCCCTGCGCCTGCGGCGGCGTGGGTTGCGTGGAAGCCGTGGCGAGCGGGATGTCCTCGGCGCGCTGGGCGCGGGAACGCGGCTGGAGCGGCGAGACCGGTGCCGAGCTGGCGCAAGCTGCCCGGGCCGGGGACCCGATCGCCCTGGCCGCGCTGGAGCGGGCCGGGACCGCGCTCGGTCAGGCGATCAGCTCCGCGGCCGGACTGCTGGATATCGACACGGTGGTGGTCGGTGGTGGTTTCGCCCACTCCGGCGAGCTCCTCTGGCGGCCGTTGCGCGCTGCGGTCGAGCGGCATGCGAAGCTGAATTTCGTACGTGGGCTCCGAGTCGAACTGTCCCGGCTCGACGACGGGGCCACCCTGGTCGGCGCCGGCGTCCTTGCGCACTCGGAAACGAGCCCCTTCGATCCCGAGGCCCCCCTCGGCTGAGGGAAGCCCCCGGAAGCAGAACCGACCGTTTCTCCTCCGACGCCGGAGGCGCCCCCATATAAACAGCATGGCAGGATTACGGCATGACCTACACCCTCGTTTTGCTGCGCCACGGCGAGAGCGAATGGAATGCCCTCAACCTGTTCACCGGCTGGGTGGACGTGCACCTCACCGATAAGGGCATCGCCGAGGGAAAACGCGCCGGGGATCTGCTGGCCGAACACGGCATTCTGCCCGATATCGCCTACACCTCGTTGCTGCGCCGGGCGATCTCTACAGCGAATTTCGCGCTCGATGCCGCCGATCGGCACTGGATTCCGGTGGTCCGCGACTGGCGGCTCAACGAACGCCACTACGGCGCGCTGCAGGGGAAGAACAAGGGGCAGATCCGCGACGAATACGGTGAAGACCAGTTCATGCTGTGGCGGCGTAGTTACGACACCCCGCCGCCGCCGATCGACCTCGACGACGAATACAGCCAGTCGGGTGACCCGCGGTACGCCGATATCGAGGTTCCGCGCACGGAATGCCTGCTCGATGTGGTGAACCGGATGGTTCCGTACTGGGAATCGACGATCTCGCAGGAGCTGAAGAGGGGCAAGACGGTGCTGGTGGCCGCGCACGGTAATTCGCTGCGTGCGCTGGTGAAGCATCTGGACCGGATTTCCGACGACGATATCGCGGGGTTGAATATCCCGACCGGGATTCCGTTGTGCTATGAGCTCGACGAGGATATGCGGCCGGTGCGTCCGCGGGAGTACCTGGATCCGGAGGCCGCTGCCGCCGGGGCTGCTGCCGTCGCGAGCCAGGGTGGGCGCTGAGTCTCAGCGACAGCGCCGCGGCTTAGGAAGGGTTGTGGCGCTTTAATTGTGGTGGTTTTCCGGGGGGGGGGGTGGGTTGAGGTTCTGTTGACCCTGGCTGCTGGGTAGCCCCTCTGTGGAGGGGAATTTCGGAGGGGCTACGCAGCGCGGGAGTGGGGGGCTGGTGGGCTTGTCATCAGGGTGGGGCACCGGTAATTGGCGGGGGACTTCGGGGGTGTTTCGCGGCGCGGGGTGGGGATCTGGTGGGTTTGCTATCGGGGTGGGCCATCCGTGAAGGAGTGGGCTGTGATTTTGGAGCCGCTCCGCGG
>NZ_BDBZ01000024.1 GCF_001613245.1 Nocardia speluncae NBRC 108251
CACCCATGGTCATGTGCGGGCCCCACCCGTGGTCGTGCAGTGTTTTGTGAGTTTTCCTGGTGGGGCGCGACTCTTTTTGTGTCCGGATACCGAATTGTGTGATGCGAAATGGGTTTTGGCGAAATCTGTCTCAGAAAGCCTCGTTACCCGCCGGTAACGTTGTGTATGCTCTCGATCATTCGACCAGCTCGAGAGATGGATCACGACCTATGAAGTTCGTGTTACGCGCCACTGTGGCAATGGCCGCCGTCGTGCTGATGGTGCCACTGCTGGGCGGCGGCGCCGCGGCCGCGCCGGTGGTCACGGGACCGGATGGCGGAGCGGCGGGGGCGCAGTGGGCAGCCACCCATGATGGGCCGCAGCAGTATCCGAATATCCACATCACCTGGGATGTGCCGATCACGATGAGTGACGGCACCGTGTTGAAGGCGAATGTGTACCGGCCCGCCGATACCGCATCGCGGCCGATCGACACTCACACACCGGTGCTGGTGAATATGACGCCCTACACCAAGCTGGCGTCCAATCTCGTCGACCACCTGGGATCGGTGCCGGGCCTGTCCGATGCGGTGAGCCAACTGGCCGGGGATATCGATATGACCGGTACCCCGCTGTCCGGGCTCACCGATCTCACCAAGGCGCTCGGTGGTGGTGCGCTGCGGAACTTCGCCGTCGACCGGCAGCTGGTGAAGAGTGGTTACGTCCAGGTCGTGGTGGATGTCCGGGGTACCGGATTCTCCCAGGGCGTATGGGACATGCTGCGGCAGCGAGAACAGGCCGATACCGTCGAGGTGATCGATTGGGCGTCCCGGCAGTCCTGGTCGGACGGTCGGGTCGGGATGACCGGCATGTCGTATTCGGGGATCAACCAGCTCCAAGCCGCCGAAAAGCATCCGCCCGCGCTGAAGGCGCTGTTCCCCGTGGTGCCGGGCAGTGATCTCGCCCAAGACGTCCTCATGCCCGGCGGTGGGTTCGGCTTCAACTTCATCCCGCTGTGGATGACGCTGATCAACGCGACCAAATGGATGCCGAATGTGGAATCCATGGTGGACGGCACCTTCGATCCGCGGTGGTTGCACGACAGGTTGTCCTCGCCGTTCACCTACCTGGATGTCTTCCTCAACGCCTACACCACACCGCGGGTGGAGGATCTGGATCCGCGGCTGCAGGACATGATCCGCGGTGACAGCGCCGACCGGCAGGCCTGGCTGGGTGACCCGGCGAATATCGAGGTGCCGACCTTCGTCACCGGTGGCTGGCACGATCTGTTCACCTATTCCGAATCGCAGATCTACAACCGGATCCCGCTGGCCCCAGGGCAGAAACAGCTGCTCATGGGCGATACCTACCACATCAATTCGGGTAGCGAATCGGGTAGACCAGGGTTGCCGCCGCGGTTGGACGTGCTGCAACGCGCTTGGTTCGACAAGTGGTTGAAAGGTATCGACAACGGGATCGATCGGTACGGGCCGGTGACGCTGCGGCAGCAGGGTGGGGGCTGGGTCACCCGGGACGGCTTCGGGGAAAGTGCGCCGGCCGATCAGCAGGCCGGCCACCGCCGGATGTATTTGTCCGCGGCGCCCAGCGGTACAGGTGGTCACAGCGTGCACGACGGTTCGCTGACCACGGCCGCCGACAGCTCCGCGCGGCTGACCGTCGCGCCGGGCCTCACCGGCCTGTGCTCCAACGACGCCGGCCAGGCCACCGCGGGGGTTGTGGCGATCATCAATGCCTGTGGTGCGGATTCCCGGATCCAGGAATCGAACGGGCTGACCTTCACCAGTGCCCCGGTCGCCGAAGCCGTCGATGTTTCCGGTCCGATCGCGGTGCATCTGGAGACCGTGCACGATGCGGCCGACGGCTACTGGTCGGTGACGGTCAACGATGTGGCGCCGGACGGGCAGTCGCGGGTGTTGTCGTCGGGGCAGCTGATGGCCTCCCTGCGCGAGATCGACGAATCCCGCAGTAGCCGGTCGGCCAACGGCGACTACACCGATCCGCGGCCGTTCGTCTCGATCGAACACCGGCAGCTCACGGCGCCGGGTGAGATCACCACACTGGATATTGCGGTGCCCGCGATCGAGGCGCGGCTGGAGCCCGGGCATCGGCTGCGGGTGGATGTCTATGCCGGTAATCCCCCGAAGGGGGTGCCGCCACTGCCGATGCTCCTCGACACCGGGTTCAAGCCACAGCATGTGCAGCTGGACCCGAACCGGCCGAGTTTCGTGAACGTGCCGGTACGCGGAAACCCCGGCTGGTGATCGCCTGCGGGCGGTGAACGATGCGAACCCCGTTGTGTCCCAGACGCAACGGGGTCCGTTGTTGTCAGGGGTGGAACACGCCCGGACCGATTTGAAACCCGGCCTATGCCCAACATTGCGTAAACGCCCGGCGAACGCCGCCGTAAGCGCCCGTGACCTGCGTGAAACTTCACCGACCCCGGGTTTGTTTACGCGTGGTCGACCGTACGATTCTTGGTGTGAGCGTTCCTCAGGCCGTACTGCTGGCAGTCCTGGCGGCTGTCGTCGGACTGGCCGTCGGCGGCCTGCTGATCCCTTATGTGAACGCCCGGACGGCGCAGCGCCGGCAGACCGACTCCGGTCTCACCATGTCCCAGGTTCTCGATCTGATCGTGCTCGCCTCGGAAAGTGGTATCGCGGTGGTGGACGAGTACCGCGATGTCGTGCTCGTCAATCCGCGCGCCGAGGAGCTCGGCCTGGTGCGCAACCGTTTGCTCGACGAGCGCGCGTGGGAAGCGGTCGAGAAGGTACTGCTCACCGCCGAGTCGGCGGAGTTCGATCTCACCGCGGAGAAACCCACACCGGGCCGTGGCCGGATCGCGGTGCGCGGCCTGGCCCGGCCGCTTTCTCCGGAGGAAACCAGTTTCACCGTCCTGTTCGCCGACGACGATTCCGAACAGGCCCGGATGGAAGCCACCCGCCGCGATTTCGTCGCCAATGTGAGCCATGAGCTGAAGACTCCGGTCGGCGCGATGAGCCTGCTGGCCGAGGCACTGCTGGAATCGGTCGACGATCCCGAGGCGGTCCGGCATTTCGGGGAACGCGTCCTGGGCGAATCCAATCGGCTCGGGAAAATGGTCACGGAGCTGATTGCGCTGTCGCGGTTGCAGGGGGCGGAGAAACTGCCCGAACTCGAGGTCGTGGATGTCGATACGGTGGTGAGCCAGGCGGTGGACCGTTCGCGCACGGCCGCAGAAGCCGCCGGGATCACGGTCAGTACCGATCGGCCCAGCGGGCTGGAGGTTCGCGGCGACGAAACCCTGCTCATCACCGCCCTGTCGAATCTGGTGGAGAATGCCATCGCCTACTCGCTGCGCGGCTCGCATGTTTCGGTCAGTCGCTCGATCCGCGGTGACTATGTGGCGATGGCCGTCACCGACCGGGGGATCGGTATCGCCAAAGACGACCAGGAACGCGTCTTCGAACGCTTCTTCCGGTCCGATAAAGCGCGCTCCCGCGCGACCGGAGGAACCGGCCTGGGCCTGGCTATCGTGAAACACGTGGCCGCCAACCACAACGGTGAGATCACGCTGTGGAGCAAGCTCGGCACCGGCTCGACATTCACCCTGCGCATACCCGCGCACCAGGAGGCCGACGGTAGCGGCGTCGCGGGTCTGCCCGCGTTGACGAAGAGAGAACCCAGCCCGCGGCCGTCCGGCCCGGGCCGATCGAATGGTGTGGAGGCACGCAGATGACGAGTGTGTTGATCGTCGAAGATGAGGAATCGCTGGCCGATCCGCTCGCATTCTTGCTGCGCAAGGAAGGTTTCGAGGTGACGGTCGTCGGCGACGGACCTTCGGCGCTCGCCGAGTTCGACCGTTCCGGCGCCGATATCGTCCTACTGGACCTGATGCTGCCCGGGATGAGCGGTACCGATGTCTGCAAACAGCTGCGCACCCGCAGCGGGGTCCCGGTCATCATGGTCACCGCGCGTGACAGCGAGATCGACAAGGTGGTCGGGCTGGAGCTCGGTGCGGACGACTACGTCACGAAACCGTATTCGGCGCGGGAATTGATCGCCCGCATCCGGGCAGTGCTGCGCCGCGGCGCCGGTGACGAACTGGACGCAGGTAGCGAGAACGGTGTTCTGGAGGCCGGCCCCGTGCGGATGGATGTGGACCGGCACACGGTGCTGGTGAACGGCAACCCGGTAACCCTGCCGCTGAAGGAATTCGACCTGCTCGAATACCTGCTCCGCAACTCCGGCCGGGTCCTCACCCGCGGCCAGCTGATCGACAGGGTGTGGGGCGCCGACTACGTCGGCGATACCAAAACCCTCGATGTGCACGTCAAACGGCTGCGGTCGAAGATCGAAGCCGATCCGGCCCGGCCCGAACACTTGGTGACCGTGCGCGGCCTGGGATACAAGCTCGAAGCCTGAGTGAGTTATTTCGCCCTGAGGGCGGCGCGTTCTCTCGGCCGGGCCGAGGAGTACAGCCCGAGCACGCGAACTCGACGCGGGCGATCCTGTAGTGGCACTCAGGGGAAGTAGATCCAGACCTCGCCCACAGGCGTATCGGTCCGGTGCAGCGGCGCCCAGCCCAGGCCGTCTTCCTGGCTGCAGTCGTATCGCGGCACGGTGATGCCGTCGCCGCGGCAGACGATACTGCGCCGCGTTCCGTGCGGGCTGAGTACCAGCTGTTTTCCCGTATCGCGGGCGGCCAGCGCATTGGGTGCGCCGAGCGGAACGAATTCGGCGGTGTGATCGGAGAACTGATGGGGGTCCGCGGCCGGTTGTGCGTGCGCGCCGGCCGCACCCACGGTCACGCCGGTGCCGATGAGGACGACAGTGAACACGGTGCGAGATATGCCCGCAGTCCGGACGGTCGGTGCCGCCCGGCCGGACGAAGGCAGCGCCCCAGGCCACCACGCTGGTCGTGGTGCTACGCGACCCTGCTGCACCGGTAGAAGTTTCCTGACGCCGCCCAAGGCGCTGCTCGGCCGGTCGTAGCGCGGGGACTTGCTATCGGGGCGGATGAACCTGGTGTGGAGTGCAGCGAATCGCCCGACTTTCATGGCGCAGCCTCCGGTAGTGGGGGTTATCGCAGCTCGAGTCCCCGAATTTTATCCGCCGCGGGCGGCAAATCATTGTGACGCGCCCGGGCCTTGCGGCGAGCCTCGGTAGTTGCGGGGTGTTCCGCGACGATCGGGGTGCCCTCGCGGCGGCGCAGCTGCCGCTCCAGCTCGAGGTAGGCGGGTTCGCCCAGCAATTCGATGAGTTCGGCGCGGTAGGCCTGCCAGACCGGCCGCTCACCGATATGTGCGTCGGGGGATCCGGAGCAGTACCAATCGAGGTCGATCCCACCGGGGCCCCAGCCGCGCCGATCGTATTCGGTGAGCACTGTTCGCAGGATCTCCTCGCCGTCCGGCCGGGTGACCCAGTCCTGGGTCCGGCGGATCGGCAGCTGCCAGCAGACGTCGGGTTTGACGGTATGCGGTTCCAGACCCCGGCGTACGGCCATGATGTGCAGGGCGCAGCCGGCGCCGCCCGGAAAGTCCGGCCGGTTGAGGAAGATGCAGGCATCGTTGTGGCGCCGGGTCCGTTCGGCGGACTCGCCGTCCAGTTCGTCGGTTTCCAGGTAGGACTTGCGGTTGATCTTGCCCTTGTCGTTGCGGGCCTGATCCATCAACTGCCAATCGTCGGCGGTCAGCATCTTCACCGCTGTGCGCAGACGTTTGCGATCGTCGTCGTCGGAGAGGAACGCGCCGTGCGTACAGCAGCCGGCGTCGGGTTGTTCGGCGACGATCCCCTGGCAGGCGGGGGTGCCGAAAACGCAGGTCCAGTGCGAGAGCAGCCAGGTCAGATCCGCGGCGATCAGATGTTTGTCGTCGGCCGGATCCACGAACTCGAGCCATTCCCGGGGGAAGTCGAGGGACACTTCCCCGCTCGGCCGCATCTTCGGCATCGGAAGATCGGTCGGGGTGTGCCCAGCGGGGGTGGGCATAGAGTCGTTCGTGGCTGCGCCAGACGTCACAACCCCTAACGCTAACACCACGACCAGGTCGATTGCTGTTCAGGTAGACCAAGTACCGTGTTCGTGTGCGTCTAGGTGTCCTCGATGTCGGCAGCAACACTGTTCACCTACTGGTGGTGGACGCGCACAGAGGTGGTCATCCTATGCCGATGAGCTCGACGAAGGAGTCGCTGCGGCTCTCGGAGAGCATGGACGATGCCGGGCGGATCACGGCCGAGGGGGCGCAGAAGCTCGTCGATACGGTGGCCGATCTGGCCAATCTGGCGATCACCTCCGGCTGCGCGGAACTGATGGCGTTCGCCACCTCGGCGGTACGCGAGGCGACCAATTCCGACGAGGTACTGGCGCGCATCCGTACGGAGACCGGCGTCGACTTGCGGGTGCTGGCCGGAGTGGACGAGGCGCGGCTGACCTTCCTCGCTGTTCGCCGCTGGTACGGCTGGAGCGCCGGCCGGATTCTCAATCTCGATATCGGTGGCGGTTCGCTCGAGATGAGCAGCGGTGTCGACGAGGAAGCCGAAGTGGCGCTGTCGCTGCAACTGGGAGCCGGCCGGTTGACCCGCAAATGGCTGCCGGAGGACCCGCCGAGCAAACGACGGATCAATATCCTGCGGGACTGGCTTGCCGCCGAACTGGTCGACCCCGCCAAACAGCTGTCGGTGCCGGGTAAACCCGATTTGGCGGTGGGCACCTCCAAAACCTTCCGGTCGCTGGCCCGGCTCACCGGCGCTGCCCCCTCCGGCGCGGGGCCGCGGGTACGGCGGACACTGACCGGTTCGGGACTGCGGCAGCTGATCGCGTTCATCTCCCGGATGACCGCGGCCGACCGTGCGGAACTGGAAGGGGTCAGCGCCGATCGTTCGCAGCAATTGGTGGCCGGGGCGCTTGTTGCGGAGGCCGCCATGCGCGCACTTTCCCTCGATACGCTGGAAATTTGTCCGTGGGCGCTGCGCGAAGGGCTGATCCTGCGCAAACTGGATACCGATATGGATGGTGGACCACTGACAACGAACGCTCCGAAGGCGGCGGCCGGTAACGGTTGGGTGCCCGGTGGCAGCACGTCGGCGGGCCCGGTCGAAACGGTGCCTTCATGAGCAGGAATTCCAATCAGCTGTCGGTCGCCGAACTCTTGGCCCGCAACGGTCAGCAGCCGGCCGCCGGCGGCGGACGCAGACGGCGCGGTACCGGCGGTGTTTCGGTCTCCGAGCTGACCGGCGATCTTCCGGTCGTCGACGCCGGTACCGCGCACGGGGCCGCCGATGAGGACGAGGACCCGGCGGGCTATCCGCCCGCCGGCACCGGATACTCGCCACACGACGGCTATGCGGGTGAACAGGTTTCGGGCGGAGAGCCGAGCCAGTCGCCGATGTCCGGGCCGATCACGGTGTACAACCCGTTGGCCCCGCACTCGGACAGCGCCCCGCCGGACGGCCCGCCCGCCCGCCTGGGTGAGCCGGTCCCGTACCCGGCCGAAGACACCGCACCGCGGCGCGGCGGCCGGCGCCGGCGCGCCGAACCGGACGATGACGAGCCTGGGGCCGACATGTACCCGGGCGCCGACCCGGCCGCGGCGAATGAACCCCGGGAGACCGGTCCACCGCTGCCCGGCGGCGGCCGGGCGGCTCGCAGACGGGCAGCGGAAGCCGCCGAGGCCGCATCGGTGGTGGACGATCCACCGGCCCCGGTGGCAGAGGCCCCGGCGGAATACGGCTTTGCTCCGGCAGCCGGGGGAGTCGCTCCGTTCCCCGCGGCCGCGCCGCCGAAGTTCGGGCATCCCGATATGGGCCCGCCCTGGCCGGCGTCGGAAGGCGGGCCGCCGCGCCTGGGCCCGCCGGCACCTGCCACCGAGGTATGGTCGGCGCCCGCACCCGCCGATGATCCGCGGCCCCAGCTCGAACGCCGACGCCGAGGTGCGCGCCCACTGCCCGATCCCGCCCCCCGGCCGGAACCCCCGCGGCAACCCGGCGAGCCGGCGAACGCGGATCACGCGACCGCGGTGTGGTCGCTGGCCGAACAGAACCAGGGGTCGCCTTCGGGCCCGCCGGCCCTCGCGCCGCCGCTCGAGAAGGTGGACCGGGGCCTGCGCCGTGGGAAGCGCAGCGATCAACCCGGCGCCCCGCCGCCGGGTTTCCCCGAGCCCGGTCCGCCGCCCCCGGATTTCGCGGCCGGCGACGGTTTCCGCAATACCGATATGTATGCCACGGATGTGCACGGACCCATGCCGCCGGCGCCGGGTCCCATGCCGCGCGAGCGCGACACCGACACGGGCGATTTCGAGCCGGATTCCGATGTCTACGCCATCCCCGGGGACGAGATCGACGACGAGCCCCGCAAGGGCCGCAACCGGCTCTCCCGTTCCGGCAAACCGGGCGCGACGAGCACGAAATTCGGTGGGGCGAGCGGAAAACTCGCCGCCGCTCGCTCGCGGCTGGCCGCCGCTGGCCGGGAACGTGACAGCGCGGAAGCGGCGGATCCCCGGAAGCAATGGGTCATGCTGGGTGTCCAGAGCGTCGGCGCGGCTCTGGCCGGGATGCTGATGTTCAAGGGCTTCGAAATGCTGTGGGAGATGCAGCCGCTGGCGGCGCTCGCGCTGGCCGTCGTGGTGATCCTCGGTCTCGTGGCCCTGGTGCGGATCCTGCGCCGCACCGACGATATCTTGAGTACCGTGATCGCCGTGGTCGTCGGTGTGTTCGTGACATTGGGGCCGTTGGCATTTCTACTCAGTACCGGCTGAGCGAGGGCAGCGATGGCAGGCAACACTCCCGTGGCCCGGCCGCGGGACGGGGGGATAGAGGTCGGTCTGTCGACTGCCTCTGTCTATCCGCAGAACACCGAGGCAGCCTTCCGTTATGCGGCCGAACTGGGTTACGACGGTATCGAATTGATGGTGTGGGCCGAACCGGCCAGCCAGAGTGTCGACATCGTGCGCGGATATTCGCGTAAATATTCGGTGCCTGTGCTCGCGGTGCATGCGCCGTGTCTGCTCATCTCGCAGCGGGTGTGGGGCGCCGACCCGGTGGCCAAACTCGCCCGCAGTGTGCGCACCGCCGAGGTTCTCGGTGCCGATACCGTGGTCGTGCATCCACCGTTCCGGTGGCAGCGCCGTTATGCCGAGGGGTTCGCCGAACAGGTCGCCGGCCTGGAGCGGCAGAGTTCGGTGGCTGTCGCCGTGGAGAACATGTTCCCGATGCGCGCCGACAAGCTGTTCGGCCGCCGGTCCGGCGATATCCGGCGCCTCGAGCGCCGCGGTGGTCCCGGCCTGGCGCTGACCGCGTTCAGCCCCGGTTACGACCCCACCGTGACCGGTTTCCAGCACTACACGCTGGATCTCTCGCATACCGCGACCGCGGGTACCGACCCGCTGGACCTGGTCGAACGAATGGGCGAGGGCCTGGTCCACCTGCACCTGGCCGACGGCCGCGGTGCCGCCCATGACGAACACCTGGTCCCGGGCGAGGGGACGCAACCTTGCGCGGAGGTCTGCGCCGCACTTGTCGGCAACGGTTTCACCGGTCACGTGGTTGCCGAGATCAACACCCAGGAAGCTCGTACCACGGCGGCCCGCGCGGCCATGCTGACCCGCACTCTGGACTTCGCTCGCGCACAACTGTGTTGATCTGCTTCTCGAAATCGGGCGGGTCGCGCTGAGCCCGGTCGCCGTGAGACGCGTCATAGAACGCGCGGTCTTCCGGACAAGAGGGCCCACACCTCTCGGGGTTCCTCGGAAATCACCCGTAGGCTGTTCTCTCAGGAACGGCACCACCGCGGCGCCGAGTCCGGCGACGCCCCTCGGCTCGAAGTGCGCCCGCGGGCCTCGACCTCGTGGCGTCGCAGGCGCCGCAACATGAACACAGGAGTATTGATGACGACGGAAACGGAGCCCGGCACCGATATCGACCTGGTGCAAGCGGAGGCGCCGTTCAGTCGGGTCTGTGCTCTGACCGAGCTCGCCGCCGACGAGCCGGGCGCCGGGCGCTATCGCGGCGTCGTCGACGAGATCTGGACGATCGGGCCGAAGGTGCACGGCGGCACGATGGTCGCGGGCTCGGCCGCGGCCGCGGCCCGCTGGCTGCGGACCGTGGAGCCGGATCGGGCGGCGATGGCGCCGCTGTCGGGCAGTACCGATTTCCTGGGTGCGCCCGAGCCCGGTGAGGTCCTCTACGAGGTGTCCATCCGGAAGGTGGGCCGGCAGATATGCCTGGTGGATGTGACGCTGAACCAGCGGGGGCGACCGCTGGTCCGTACGGCGTTCACGTTCGGTCATCTCGACGGTCCGGAGCGGGCTCCCCTGTACACCCCTACCCATACCGATCTTCCGGTCGAACCGTCCGCGGATGCGATCGGTTACGAACCGGGTTCCTCGATGGGCCGGATCGTGCACGTCGCCCGCGGTATGGATGCGTTCCTCGACCGTGACTGGGCGCGGTTCATCGACAACGAGCAGGGCGAACCCCGGTTGCGGATGTGGCTGCGGCCGCGGCCGCGGGATCAGGCCGATCCGGAGACCGCATCCTATATCGCGATCATGGCCGCCGATATGTGCCCGCCTGTACCCATCAACCTGGGATATTTCGGCTGGTCACCGACCGTGCAGATGACGACCTATCTGCGGCGGCGCCCGGCTCCGGGGTGGTTGCGGATCATCGCGACCACCCATGAGGTGGGCGGGGGCATGTTCGATTCCGATCAGATAGTCGTCGACTCCACCGGCGTGCTGGTGGCGCAGAGCCGCCAGCTGGCGCTGTTGCCCTCTCCGAAGCGGTAGCCGGACTCGGGCGGGGCCCGGCGCGCCGCCTGCGGTGCGGCATTGGACACTGTCTTCATGACACGTATTGCGGTGATCGGCGGTGGCCGGATCGGTGAGGCCTTGATTGCCGGCTTGCTGGAGGCCGGGCGAGCCGTCAGAGACCTGGTGGTCGTCGAAACCCATGCCGACCGGGCCGAACTGCTGGCGGGAAGATTCGGGGTGCGGGTGGCCGATGCGGTCGCCGACGCGGCCGTCGGTGCCGATCTGCTGGTGGTCGCGGTGAAACCGATCGATGTGGACGCGGTGCTCACCGAACTCGGAAAAGCCGATCTCGGTGGTGAACGGGATCAGATTCTGGTGTCGCTGGCGGCGGGGGTGCCGACGCTCCGGCTGGAGAACAAATTGCCGGCGGGCTTCCCGGTGGTCCGGGTCATGCCGAACACGCCGATGCTGGTGGGTGAGGGAATGAGTGTGCTCGCCGCGGGACGTTATGCCAAGCCCGAGCAGCTGGAATTGGTGACCGAGTTGCTCAGCACCGTGGGTCAGGTCTGTGTGGTGCCCGAGTCGCAGATGGACGCGGTGACCGCGGTGTCGGGGTCGGGTCCGGCCTACTTCTTCCTCGTCGTGGAAGCGATGGTCGAGGCAGGTGTCGGGCTGGGGCTCACCCGGGATATCGCTACCCAGCTGGTCACCCAGACCATGCTCGGTTCGGCGGCCATGCTGGCGGAGTCGGGGCAGACCGCAGTAGATCTGCGGGCGGCGGTCACCTCGCCGGCCGGAACGACCGCTGCGGCCCTGCGCGAACTGGAACGTTCGGGACTGCGGTCGGCCTTCCTCGAGGCGTTGCATGCGGCAAAGCGGCGTTCGTCGGAACAGGGCGGGTCCGCTGAATGACCTGCTGACCCCCAGCGTATGAACCTGTTTTCTCACTCCCGTCGCAGTAATCCCACTGGTCCCGCTAAGCTTCAAGGAGCACGTGCGTGTCTGTTCCGCCGGTGGGGAAGCCGGCGGCGCGGACGTGCCGGAGGTCAGTGGTGCGATGATGTCTTCTAACAAGATGTCCGCTGGTGGCGGCGGTGGTTCGTCCCCAGGACAATCAATACTCGGTGGTGGGACGCAATTTCTCACCGTCGCCGAGGTGGCAGATTTGATGCGAGTATCGAAGATGACGGTGTACCGGCTGGTGCATTCGGGCGAGTTACCGGCAGTACGTGTCGGCAGATCGTTCCGGGTACACGCGAAGGCGGTACACGAATATCTGGAGACGTCCTACTTCGATGCCGGGTGAAGGCGGTTACCGGCCCCGTCCGGTGGGCCGGTAACATCAACCCTCGCTGTGTTGGATCGGTGGCGGCCCTCGAACTGCCTTCGGGCGGTCGTGGCCGGCCGCCGCCTCCAGGGCTGAGTGCTCAGCCGCGAGCAACCGGGCATACGGCCGGATAGAGAACGTAAGCGAGCGCGTGACGCGCCGAGGAGAGAACGCGAGGACACCCTATGGGTTCTGTGATCAAGAAGCGCCGCAAGCGCATGTCGAAGAAGAAGCATCGCAAGCTGCTTCGTCGTACCCGCGTGCAGCGGCGCAAACTCGGCAAGTAAGCGCGAGGCGCCTCGTATCGGGAAAAACCCGCTACCATTCGGTGGCGGGTTTTTCATTGCGTTTCGGTGGGCTGAAGTTGGGGTTAGATCCTCGTTAACGGCGGCGGGGGTCGCTGTCACGGTCGCTAGTCTGGTACGTGGAACATTGAGCGGGGGATTCCGATGCTCGAGGTGGGACGGTCCGGTGCAAGTGGACGCTGACGTGAACGGCGACGACAAGCCCAGGGTGGTGCTGGTGACCGGCGCCAGCCGATATTTCGGCGGAAATGTCGTCTGCCGATTGGCAGCGGACCCCGATATCGAACGTGTTGTCGCAGTCGATGTACTCACGCCCGCCCCGCCGCTGCGCCGCCGGATGGGCCGCGCCGAATTCGTGCGCGCCGATATCCGGAACCCGTTGATTCGTAAGGTTATCGAACGTTATCGCGTCGATACCGTGGTGCATACCGCGATTTTGTCGCAACCGCCTTCGGGTGGCGGCGGCCGGGCGGCGATGAAAGATATGAACGTGCTGGGCGCGATGCAGTTGTTCGCGGTCTGCCAGAAATCACCGACTCTGCGCCGGGTGGTGTTGCGCTCGAGTTCCGGGGTATACGGCGGCAGTGCGAAGGATCCCGCGAAATTCACCGAAGAAATGAGCGCGCGCACACCGCCGGGCGGCTGGTTCGCCCGGGACATGATCGAGGTCGAGGGTTTCGCCCGCGGCCTGGCCCGGCGTCGGCCGGATATCGCCGCCACCACCTTGCGGCTCGCGCCGATCGTCGGCCCCGGCCTGGGCGGGCGGGCCGCGCAACTATTGCGTTCGCCGATCACGCCGACCGTGCTCGGCCGGGATGCGCGGATGCAGTTCCTGCACGAAGAAGATGCCGTAGCGGCACTGGTCCACGCCACTGCGGCGGGGCCGGGCGGTACCTTCAACATCGCCGGCGACGGAGCCTTGGCACTTTCTCAGGCGGTTCGCCGTGCGGGCCGGGTCGCGATGCCGGTACCGTGGTCGGTGTTCCGCACCGTCGGCCGGACCTTGATGGGCCCGGTGATGCGTGATTTCAGTTCCGAGCAGCTCGACTATTTCCTTTTCGGTTGTGGTCTGGACACGACGCGTATGCGCGCAGAACTCGGGTTCGAGCCGCGCTGGACGACGGTACAGGCGTTCGACGACTTCACCGGGGGCGCAGCGTTGCGGCCCGTAGTCGATCCACTGTGGATCGACGCCGCAGAAAACAAACTGCTCGGCCTGCTGAGGGCCGGTACGGGAGCACATAAATGAACGACGTCGCCAAAGTTATACGGTTACAAGATCTTTCCACCGTGCCGCGGCCCAGGCCGCCCGCGCGGGACCGGGCCGATTCCGTCGACCGGTCGGTGACCTCGCTGATCGACCGGCTGACACCGCCCGCCCCGCCGCCGCCACGGTCGTTCGGAGATCTGCTGCGCGACGCCGTCGGCAAACAGGTCGGGCGCACCGCCGAGTTCGCCCGTCGCCGCCTCACCGGCGACTACCAGGTCGACGAGTTCGGCTTCGACGAGCATCTGCTCGAATCGGTGCTACTGCCCGCCATGCGACCGCTCGCCGAGAACTGGTTCCGGGTTCAGGTGAACGGGATGGAGAACATCCCGGAGGCAGGCGGCGCGCTGATCGTGGCCAACCATGCCGGCACCATCCCGATCGATGGGCTCATGCTGCAGCTGGCGGTGCACGACCACCACCCCAAACAGCGGGCCCTGCGCCTGCTGGCGGCCGATCTGGTCTTCGAGATGCCGATGGTGGGCTCGCTCGCCCGTAAGGCGGGACACACCCTGGCCTGCCGCCCGGATGCCGAACGTCTGCTGCGGTCCGGTGAGATCACCGGGGTCTTTCCGGAAGGATTCAAGGGTGTCGGCAAGCAGTACGCCGACCGCTACAAGCTTCAGCGCTTCGGCCGGGGCGGCTTCGTGGCCGCAGCCGTGCGCGCGGGTACGCCGATCATCCCGTGCTCGATCGTCGGGTCGGAGGAGATCTATCCGAAACTCGCCGATATCAAACCGCTCGCCCGGCTACTGGGGCTGCCGTATTTCCCGGTGACCCCGACCTTCCCGCATCTCGGCCCCCTGGGAGCGGTCCCGCTGCCCTCCAAGTGGTACATCGAATTCGGCACCCCGATCAGCACCGCCGAATACGAAATCGAGGACGCCGACGATCCGATGCTCATGTTCGAAGTCACCGACCAGGTCCGCGAAACCATCCAGCAGACCCTCTACAAACTGCTCATCAAACGCCGCAATACCTTCATGGGTTGAGGTCCGTGTCTATGTGCGCCGCCTTCAGCGGCGCGGGGTTTCGGCCCGCCTTGGTCCCTGCTGTCAGCACGTCGATGCTCGCGGCTGCACCGCATCGCATCGAGCACTGACAGCCGGGCCGGGCCGAAACTTTTCAGGACCTCGCTGAACTCGGCGCCGCCTTCGGTTGCGTTGGTGGTGCCGACTGTTGCGTCGGTTTGTGTCGGTATCGGATTGTGGGACGTTTCGACCGTCGCTTTCCGGGGCGGCGCGTTCGGCCGGCCGCACGGTGGTGGTGGGTCGAGGGGCCGAGACATGAGCACGTCCGTCTCGGCTGTGCGCTGGGGTACTACCGTCGCCGGCGGGTTACGGCGGCGGCAACGGCACCGCCGGCGGCGCCGAGGGCGAGAGCGGTGGGGACACCGATCTTCGCGGCCTTGCGGCCCGTGCGGAAATCGCGGATCTCCCAGCCGCGCGCCTTGGCGACTTCACGCAGGTCGGAATCGGGGTTGATAGCGACCGCGGTGCCGGTGAGCGAGAGCATCGGCACGTCGTTGTGGCTGTCGGAGTAGCCCGTACAGCGTTTGAGGTTGAGGCCTTCGCGGATGGCGAGCGCGCGTACGGCATGCGCCTTACCGAGGCCGTGCAGAATATCGCCGACCAGGCGGCCGGTGAATTTTCCGTCGACACTTTCGGCGACTGTGCCGAGGGCACCGGTCAAGCCGAGTCGTTTGGCGATCACCTGGGCGAGTTCGACCGGGGTCGCAGTGACCAGCCAGACCTGCTGGCCGGCGTCGAGATGCATCTGCGCCAGGGCGCGGGTACCGGGCCAGATCTTGTCGGCGATGATCTCGTCGTATATTTCCTCGCCCAGCGCTGCCAGTTCGGCGGTGGAGCGACCGGAGATGAATTCCAGTGCTTTCTCTTTACCGGTGGCCATATCGGTGCTGTTCTCTTTGCCGGTGATCCGGAACTTCACCTGCTTCCACGCGATATCCGCCAGATCGGCGCTGCGGAAATATTTGCGCGCCGCCAGTCCACGGGCGAAATGCACGATCGAGGCGCCCTGCACCATCGTGTTGTCGACGTCGAAGAATGCGGCGGCGGTGAGGTCACGTGGGGCCTCGGGGATCCCCGTATCGCCGACGTCGGCCCGTTCGGCATCCTGGAGCGCCAGGGCGGCGTCGGCACTGGCCTCACCGGCGACGTTGGCGCGGACTTCTTCCTCGCTGGGCCCGAACGGGCTGCGTGAGATACGCGCGAGCTGCTCGGTGAGGCCCTGTCCGAGCGGCCCGAGATTCCAGCGCACCGGAAGTTCCCCGAACCGGCCCGCGATGAACCCGGTTTTCCCCACCTTCGATCGTTCCGGCACCAGTACCTCCGCCTGTTCGCGCGAATCACGTCCACACTAACCGGACGCGCGCTCCTGGACGCACCGCAGTGGCGCGAACGGCACCGCCGGGCGGGTTGAATGGTGGTTATGACCTACCCGAGGACCCATGAGGTGACACTGCTGACCCGCGCTGGTTGTGCACTGTGTGACCGGGCACTGGAGCAGCTGCGAACGATATGCGCGGAATTCGGTCTCACCCCCGGTGCGGTGGATGTGGATGTGGCCGCCGGTACCGACCCGGCACTGCGCGCGGAATACGGTGACCGGCTCCCCGTCGTGCTGCTCGATGGCCGGGAACACAGCTATTTCGATGTGGATGAGACACGTTTACGCAGCGACCTCGGTCGCTGACCTTCCGTGAATTGTGGGCGCAGATCGTACAAGGCTCGGCCGCGACACAAAATGAGGCGAATTTCACCGACTTTGTGCATGGGTTCACAAGCAGTTACGGTGGTGGCACGCGAACCGCAGGCCGGGGCGAGTATCCGGCCGCCGGTAGCAGGTGAATCAACCCGATATCCGACCCCAGGCACAAAATCATGGCCGAGGTCGCCGAGCATCCTGGACCGTCTGGCGGTCCGGACGAGGAGCCGAGGACGTGAGTGAGCACCATGAGACGCGCGACGTCTCCGGCGATGCTCCCAACGTCACCTCTCGTACACCGCAGAAGGACATCCCTCAGGCTACGGTGGCCCGGCTCGCCACCTATCTCCGGGTGCTCGCCCTGTTGACCGATGACGGTGTCGCCATCGTATCCAGTGAGGAGCTGGCTGTCGCGGCGGGTGTCAATTCGGCCAAACTCCGTAAGGATCTGTCGTTCCTGGGCCCGAACGGGGTGCGCGGTGTCGGCTACGACGTCGCCAGGTTGCGAGCCCGGATCGAAGATGTTCTGGGCCTGTCCGGTGGTCATCGGGTGGTGCTGGTCGGCGCGGGCAATCTGGGCCGTGCGCTGGTCGGTTATCGCGGTTTCCGGCGGCGCGGATTCTCCGTGGTGGGCATCTTCGACAACGACCCCGAGGTGATCGGTCTGGAGGTCGAGGGCCTGCGGGTGCGCGACGCCGCCGACCTGGCCGGTGGGATCGCGCTGCTGCGTCCGACCATTGCCGTGATCGCGGTGCCCGACGACAGTGCCCAGCAGGTATCCGACGAGCTGGTGGCGGCCGGGATGCAGTCCATCCTCAGCTTCGCGTTGTGCCAGCTCACCGCACCACCGGGGGTCGAATTGCGGCGGGTCGATCTCGCTGTGGAGATGCAGATGCTCTCGTTCGAGCGCGTCCGCAATGCCGACCCCGCCGGGGCCGTGGAGGGCTCGGCCACCGCGGGTGTGGCACAGACCGCCACCGGTCCGGCGAATGGAACCGGTGCCGCCGGCGTTGTACCCAACAGTGCCGTACCGGCCGCTCGTCCGTTGACCGGTTCCGGCCGGATCGCCCGCCGGGTGCCCACCCACCCGACGCCGGGTCCCGCCGGACTGTCCCATTGCGCGGCGCAGGCCGCCCAGACGACCTCGCATACGGCAACGGAGCCAACCAGCAAGGGATCGGTGGTCACACCATGAGCGTTCTTCTCGTCGGGATCTCCCATCGCAGCGCACCTGTTGCGATGCTGGAGAAGGTGGCGATCACCGATGCCGATCGGCCCAAACTGATCGACCGAATGCTGAGTTCGGCCCATATCTCCGAAGCGATGATCGTATCGACCTGCAACCGGGTGGAGATCTACGCCATCGTCGACGCGTTCCACGGCGGCCTCGCCGATGTCGGTGAACTGCTGACGGCGCATTCCGGGCTGCCCATGCCCGAACTCACCCGCCACGCCTACGTCCGTTACGGCGAGGCCGCCGCCGAACATCTCTTCGCGGTGGCCAGCGGGCTGGATTCCATGGTGGTCGGCGAACAACAGGTGCTCAGTCAGATCCGCAGCGCCTACACCACCGCCGACGCTCAGCAGGCCATCGGGCGCACCCTGCACGAGTTGTCGCAGCAGGCGCTGCGGGTGGGTAAGCGGGTGCATTCGGAAACCGGCATCGACCGGGCCGGCGCCTCGGTGGTGTCGGTGGCATTGGACCGCGCGGCCACCATTCTCGGGCCGCTGGCCGGCCGGTCGGCGGCGGTGGTCGGCGCCGGAGCGATGGGCGGGCTGTCGGTGGCGCATCTGTCCCGCGCCGGAATCGACGAGATCCTGGTGGTCAACCGCACCATCGAGCGGGCCGAACGCCTGGCCGCGACCGCCGAATCGCACGGTGTGAAAGCCCGTGCCTACGAACTGTCCCGGTTGCCCGAGGCGCTGGTAGCCGCCGATGTGGTGATCACCTGCACGGGTGCGGTGGGGTCGGTGGTGACTCTGGCCGACGCGCACAACGCGCTCTCGCATCCGGAACGCAGCACCGGCCGGCCGCTGGTCTTCTGCGATCTCGGGCTACCTCGCGATGTCGATCACGCGGTGGCCGGGCTGCCCGGTGTCACCGTGATCGATATCGAAACCCTTCAGCGCGACCCGGCCGCGGGCGCGGCGGCCGACGATACGGCCGCGGCCCGGACCATCGTCGCCGACGAACTCGCCAAATACCTGGCCGGGCAGCGGATGGCCGAGGTCACCCCCACCGTTGCTGCGCTGCGGCAGCGGGCCGCGGAAGTGGTCGAGGCCGAACTGCTCCGGTTGGATTCCCGCCTGCCCGGCCTTGCCGATCCGGACCGCGACGAAGTTGCCCGTACGGTGCGCCGGGTGGTGGACAAACTGCTGCACGCGCCGACAGTGCGGGTCAAGCAGCTGGCCACCACACCGGGCGGCGACAGCTATGCCGAGGCCCTGCGCGAGCTGTTCGAACTGAAGCCGGGAGCGGCCCAGGCCGTGGCAACGCCCATGGAGATCAGCCGTCCCGAACACAACGGCGCCGGCTGGATGGGTCTGGACGGCGATGTCGCCCTGGCCGACGATTTCACCCCCGGCAGCCACGACGACGAACAGGAGCGGTCGACATGACAGTCCTGCACGGGGAGGGTGCCCCGGCCGCGGGCCCCGGCTCCGGTGGCCGGCCGGCGTGGCGGATCGGTACCCGCGCCAGCCTGCTTGCCCGCACCCAGGCCGGCGATGTGCGCGACGCACTCGTTGCGGCCGGGCAGCCGGCGGAGCTGGTGCTGATCGAAACGCCGGGTGATTTATCCACCGGGCCGGTCGAAGAGATCGGCGTCGGGGTTTTCACCAGCGCGCTGCGTGCCGAACTGGCCGCCGGAAAAATCGATATCGCGGTCCATTCGTACAAGGATCTGCCCACTGCCGCCGATGAGCGTTTCGTACTCGCCGCGGTGCCGCCCCGCCAGGACCCGCGTGACGCGCTGGTCGCCCGGGACGGCATGGTGCTCGGGGAACTTCCGCCGGGCGCGGTGGTCGGGACCTCCGCGCCGCGCCGGATCGCGCAACTGCGCGCCCTGGGGCTCGGCTTGGATATCCAGCCGTTGCGCGGCAATCTGGACACCCGGCTGGGCAAGGTCGCCGGAGGTGAGCTGGATGCGGTGGTTGTGGCCCGCGCCGGGCTCGCCCGGATCGGCCGGCTCGACGCTGTCACCGAAGCCTTGGAACCCGTGCAGATGCTGCCCGCGCCCGCTCAGGGCGCGCTGGCCGTCGAATGCCGGGCCGGGGATACCGAACTGATCGAGCTGCTGGCCGCGCTCGACGATCACAGCAGCAGAACCGCTGTGACCGCCGAACGTGCCCTGCTCGCCGAACTCGAGGCGGGCTGTACGACGCCCGTCGGAGCGATCGCCGAAATCGTCGAATCGTTGGATGACGACGGACGCATCGTCGAGGAACTGTCACTGCGCGGCGGTGCCGCCGCGGTCGACGGTTCCGATGTGATAAGGGCCTCGACGGTGGGAGCACCGGCGCAGGCCGCGGAACTCGGCCGCGCATTGGCGCGCGAACTGCTGGAGCTGGGTGCACGCGAGCTACTCGCCGCCGAACCCGGCACCGCGGATTCACCCGCCGCGCCGGCCGGGAGTAACACCACCCCGGTGGGAACGAGCACCGCCGCAGCGAAACCAGGCGGCACCGCCGCAGCGGGAACGAGCACCGCCACGGACTTCACCGAACCCAGTCCAATGGAGAACAACCGATGAGTCGAGCCAGCAAGAAGCATCCGGGGCGGATCCTGTTCGTAGGGTCGGGCCCGGGGGACCCGGCATTGCTGACCACCCGATCCCGCGAAGTGCTGTGCCGGGCCACCCTTGCGTTCACCGATCCCGATGTGGACGCCGGAGTACTCGCCCTGATCGGCACCGAGGTGGAAGCCGACGCCGAGGGGCAGCGCCCCGTGGACGTGCGGCCCGCCCTCGGCGACCCTGCCGAGGTCGCCAAAACCTTGATCGCCGAGGCGAAGGCCGGCCACGATGTGGTGCGGGTGGTCTCCGGTGATCCGCTGACCACCGATGCGGTGATCGCCGAGGTCACCACGGTCACCAGGTCACATATCGTTTTCGAAGTACTACCCGGTCTACCGTCCGCTTCGGCGGTGCCCAGTTACGCGGGTATCGCACTCGGCTCCGGGCATACCGAGGCCGATGTGCGCGGTGAGGTGGATTGGCCGGCGCTGGCCGCTGCCCCCGGCCCGCTGGTACTGCACGCGACCTCCGGCCATCTGGCCGAGACCGCGAGCGCCCTGGTGGAGCACGGTATGGCACCGCAGACCCCGGTAGCGGTGACCGTCCGCGGCACCACCCGCCAGCAGCGCACCATCGAGGCGACCCTGGCCACGCTGAACAGCACCGCCTCCGAACTGGTCGGTCCGCTGGTCGTCACCATCGGCAAGGCGGTCGCGCAGCGGTCGAAGATGTCGTGGTGGGAATCGCGGGCGCTCTACGGCTGGACGGTCCTGGTGCCGCGCACCAAGGACCAAGCCGGGGAGATGAGTGAACGGCTGGTGACCCACGGCGCCATCCCGAAGGAAGTTCCCACGATCGCCGTCGAACCGCCGCGCAGCCCCGCGCAGATGGAACGCGCGGTCAAGGGGCTGGTGGACGGCCGATATCAGTGGGTGGTTTTCACCTCCACCAACGCGGTGCGCGCGGTCTGGGAGAAGTTCGCCGAATTCGGGTTGGACGCGCGGGCGTTCTCCGGTGTGAAGATCGCCTGTGTGGGTGAGGCCACCGCCGACAAGGTGCGTTCCTTCGGTATCAATCCGGAGATGCTGCCCAGCGGAGAGCAGTCCTCGCTCGGCATGCTCGCCGATTTCCCGCCCTATGACGATGTGTTCGATCCGGTGAACCGCGTGCTGTTGCCGCGCGCCGATATCGCGACCGAAACCCTCGCGGAGGGTCTGCGTGAACGCGGCTGGGAGATCGACGATGTGACGGCTTACCGCACGGTGCGCGCTTCTCCGCCGCCTGCGGAGACCCGCGAGATGATCAAGACCGGTGGTTTCGACGCGGTCCTGTTCACCTCGAGCTCCACGGTCCGGAACCTGGTGGGTATCGCCGGTAAACCGCACGCCCGGACGATCGTGGCCTGCATCGGCCCGAAAACTGCGGAAACCGCGGTCGAATTCGGCCTGCGCGTCGACGTGCAGCCGGAGGTTGCCCAGGTGGGCCCGCTGGTGGAAGCTCTCGCCGAACACGCCGCCCGCCTCCGTGCCGAGGGTCTGTTGCCGCCCCCGCGCAAGAAGAGCCGCCGCAGCAGGTGATCGGCCTCGGCGGTGCGCGGGGACCCGGGGGCCGAAACCTGCGCGCGACAGCGCGCAAATAGACTCGGCCCATGAGCGGAATCGAGCGCCCGCGGCGGTTGCGGCGCACCCCCGCGCTGCGGCGGCTGGTGGCCGAGACAAGTGTGGAGCCACGGCATCTCGTATTGCCGATGTTCATCGCGGACGGGCTGTCCGAACCGCGGGAAATCGGTTCGATGCCAGGCGTCTTCCAGCATTCGCCGGATTCGCTGCGCAAGGCGGCGGTGGAAGCTGTGGAGGCCGGGGTCGGCGGGTTGATGTTGTTCGGGGTCCCCAAACCCGAGGACAAAGATCCGGAGGGTAGTCAGGCGGCCGCGCCGGAGGGCATCCTCAACCGAGGGTTGCGGGCGCTTTCTGCCGAGGTGGGTGACGCGACCGTGGTGATGGCCGATACCTGTCTGGACGAATTCACCGATCACGGGCATTGCGGTGTGCTCGACGCGTCGGGCGCGGTCGACAACGATGCCACCCTGCTGCGCTATGTGGAGATGGCGTTGGCGCAGGCCGAGGCCGGGGCCGATCTGCTCGGGACAAGCGGGATGATGGACGGGCAGGTCGGCGCGATCCGGGAGGCGCTGGACGACTCCGGGCGCACCGATACCGCGATTCTGGCGTATGCGGCGAAATATGCGTCGGCGTTCTACGGGCCGTTCCGCGAAGCGGTGGCCTCCTCGTTGCAAGGCGACCGGCGCACCTACCAGCAGGACGCCGCGAATCGGCGCGAATCCATCCACGAGCTGGAACTGGATCTGGAACAGGGCGCGGATATCGTCATGGTGAAACCGGCCATGGCCTATCTGGATATCCTGCGTGATGTGGCGGACCGTTCGCCTGTGCCTGTCGCGGCTTACCAGATCTCCGGCGAGTATTCGATGATCACGGCGGCCGCCGAACGCGGCTGGATCGATCGCCGGGCCGCGATACTCGAATCGCTGACCGGTATCCGCCGCGCCGGTGCGGATATCGTGCTCACCTATTGGGCGACCGAGGCGGCGCGTTGGCTGTGTCGGTCGTGAATCCGCCCGCGGATGTCGTCACCGCGCGGCAATTATGGTGGGGCGTAATCGGTTTGGGCCTCGTTCAGCTTTTCGTTTCGCTGGCCGATACGTTGCTGAATCGCGAGCGGTTCACTGCCGAGTTCCGGGAACGGATGCAGACGGCGGATCAGCAATTCGCGCCGGCGACGATCGATCTGCTCGTCACGGTGGGTGCGGTGCTCGGCGTGGTGTTCGGAGCGCTGATTGCCGCGCTGGGGGTACTGGTCGCCCATCAGCTCGGCAAGGGCAAGTTGTGGGCGCGGACGCTGCTGACCTTCGTCGGGATCTGGCTGGTGATCATGGGCGTTGCCGCTCTGTTCTCCATCGGTGTGGTGGAGAGTGCCGGTCAGGTGCTGTCCGGGGCAGTGTCCATCCTGCAGGCTGTCCTGGCGGGCGGCGCGATCTACCTGTGTCAGCGGCCGGAGGCCGCGAAATGGTTCATACCGCCCGGTCCGGGTGCGCCCGGAAGATCGTGAAATCTCTGAACCAGCCCCCTGATCAGCAGGTTGATACCGGCTTCGGGTAGGCGGTGCATTCAGATAACGAACGTCGAGTTTGTTACCGGTATTCCGGCATGTATGGTGAGGGCTGTCACAGACGACATGCGAACCGGTGGTCACGGGTACCCGTCCAGTAGGACGAAATCCCGGGACCGATTTCCCGGGGATCGGAGGCAACGATGCGAGTGGTGATCCAGCAGCCGCAGAGTATTCGGCGGGATATGCTCGTCCTGACTCTTCTGATCCTGTTCGGTGTTCTCACCGTCGCGGTGCTGCTGATTCCCAGTATCGTCGGCTGATTCGAGTGTTCCCGGTTTCCGGTTCGCGCCCGTATGTCTGAACGATCCGGCACCACGGCCGATACCGGAGAGCTGCTCTTCACCGAGCCGGGAGCCCGATGGCGTGCGGTGGCATACGGTCCACTGATCTGCGCACTCCTGCTGGCCGCCGAAATTGCCGCAGGTGTTACTCCCCATTGGTTCGCATTACTGTTCTGTGCCGCGCTGATCACCGCGTTCGCGGTTCTACAGGTTTATGCGGCCCGCACGCACGTGAGCGTGGAAGTGACAGACGGTTTCCTGCGCAACGGCGCGGAGACGACCCCGATCGGGTCCATCGCCGCGGTACTGCCGGCGGACTCGGATGATCCCTGGGAGGGCGGCCGGGCGCTGGGCGAACTGACCGGTGTGCCGCGTCGGCGCACCGCCGTCGGCCTGCGGCGCAGCGACGGCGAATTGGTCCGCACCTGGGCGAAGGACCACCGGGCCCTACGTGCCGCGCTGACCGAGGCGATCGCCCGGTCCGGTGCCGGTTCGGAAGGCGACACAGCCCGCGACGATTGATTATCGGATCGCGCACGGGCAGCATCTGTTGTCATGGCCGGGGCGGTATCGCGAAATGCCCGCCCGCCGGCCGGTCGGCATACTCCGGATGCGGGGGAGTCGTAAAGGATCGAGAAGTCGCGACAGGCAGCAGTAGATGAGGAGACCCGTGAACCGTTCGCATGTCGTACCGGCTGTCGATCTCGCGGTGGCGGTTCTCGCGATCGGGTTGGCCGCACTGTGCTGGGCGCGGGGCCTGCAGACCACCGATCTCCCTGCCACAGGCGACTACCCGGCCTACACCGCGACCCGATACGTCGCGCCGTGGCTTTTCCTCGCGGGGGTGCTGGTGACCGGCGCCGGATTGGCCGTCATCGACGCGGTCGCCCGGCTTCTGCGCCCTGCGCGGGCTCGAGCGGACCGGATCGGTCCCCGCTAGTCCCACTGCTGGTAGATATCGAAAACGCGGCCGTGCGGGGCGCCCGGGACGTGCACGAACACGATCACCGAACCATCGTTGTCGACCGATTCCAGCATCACCTGCCGTAGCGAGGCGTGCACGCCGCCGTCTTCGTCGCGGTACAGGCGGGTCCCGCCGTGCAGACCTGCGCCGATCCGGGAAGCGGGCACGACCTGGTCGACCAGCGCCGGTACCGGGCCGCCGGCCAGTGCCGCGGTTTCGGCCTGGTTGAGCCGGAGACCGGCGCGCGCGTTGTCGGGATCCACGACCGGTTCGGCTGCCGCGGCCGTTCCCGCGCCGAATCCGGTCGCCAGGACACCACACGCGACCGAGACTGCGGCCAGCGCCGAACCTCTGATGGCAATTCGCAAAACGACCTCCCCGGCCGATGATTCACGGAGTTGTTACGACGGAACAGAACAGTACGCACTCCGGGCGAACCCCCGGTGTATTTGATGCGGCAAGTGTCGGGGCGGCGGTATGGGTCACCTATGGCGCACCCTGTCGTCGACGCTGCGGGGGTGGGCTGCCAAACTGGAGGCCGTGAGTTCTCTGCGCGTGGCCGGTACGGCGGTGCCGGCCTCCAGTCAGCTTTTCCAGCGAGCCGAAGCGGTTGTCCCCGGTGGTGTCAATTCCCCGGTGCGGGCCTTCGGCTCGGTGGGTGGCACGCCGAGGTTCATCTCGTCCGCCAGCGGTTGCCGCCTGGTCGACGCCGACGGGAACGAGTATGTGGACCTGGTGTGCTCCTGGGGGCCGATGATTCTCGGGCATGCGCATCCCGCGGTGGTCGAGGCGGTGCGCGCGGTCGCGGGCAACGGGTTGTCGTTCGGTGCGCCGACGGCCGGCGAAGTGGAACTCGCCGAACTCATCGTGGAACGAGTCGCTCCGGTGCAGAAGGTGCGCCTGGTGAATTCCGGTACCGAGGCGACCATGAGCGCGGTGCGCCTGGCTCGCGGCTACACCGGCCGGGCCAAGATCATCAAGTTCGCCGGGTGTTATCACGGCCATGTCGACGCGCTGCTGGCGGACGCGGGATCCGGGGTCGCGACATTCGGGCTGCCGACTTCGCCCGGCGTCACCGGTGCCCAGGCCGCGGATACCATCGTGCTGCCCTACAACGATCTGGATGCCGTGCGCACGGCCTTCGAACAGTATCCCGGTGAGATCGCCGCCGTGATCACCGAGGCCGCCGCGGGAAATATGGGTGCGGTGGCGCCGCTGCCCGATTTCAACCCCGGACTGCGCAGGCTCACCGCCGACAACGGTGCGCTGCTCATCATGGACGAGGTGATGACAGGGTTCCGGGTGAGCAGTGCGGGCTGGTACGGAATCGAATCCGTGGCCGCGGATCTCTACACCTACGGGAAGGTGATGAGTGGCGGGCTGCCCGCCGCCGCGTTCGGCGGCCGGGCCGAGGTGATGGACCGGCTTGCCCCGCTCGGCCCGGTGTACCAGGCCGGCACCCTGTCCGGGAATCCGGTGGCGGTGGCCGCCGGGCTGGCCACGCTGCACGCCGCCGACGAGCAGGTGTACGCGGCCCTGGACCGCAACAGCGAACGGCTGGGCATTCTGCTGACCGAGGCCCTCACCGGCGCGGGGGTCGCGCATCAGGTGCAGTTCGCAGGCAATATGGTGAGCGTGTTCTTCGCCGAAACTCCGGTCCTCGACTATGCCGCCGCCAAAGCGAGCCAGACCTGGCGCTATCCGGCCTTCTTCCACGGGTTGCTGGACGGCGGAGTGTATGCCCCACCCAGCAACTTCGAGGCATGGTTCGTCTCCGCGGCCCTCGACGACGATGCCTTCGAGCGGATAGCCGCCGCGCTGCCCGCCGCCGCTGCCGCGGCCGCCGCTGCCACACCCGACCGCACGAGCGGGTCGCGCCCGGAGGCGGTAGCGGAGCGTAACCACGGAGGGCCCCCGCCCATGCACGATGGACAAGGAACATCAGCGTGAGCCGATCCGATTCCGAGCGCGTATCCGCCGGCTCCGCCGAAGCGGCGGATTCGCCCGACCGTATCGACTCCGTCACCTCCGCAGCCGGGAGCGGTATCGCCGCCGAACCGCCCACGTCCGGCTCCGACGACGCCGAATCCGTGGAAACCATCGTGCACGTGCTGCGCCACGGTGAAGTGCACAATCCTCGGGGCATCCTGTACGGGCGGCTGCCGGGATTCGGGCTGTCGGTGACCGGGCGTGCCCAGGCCGGCGCAGTGGCGAGGTCTCTGGCCGATCACGATATCGCCCTGGTCATCGCGTCCCCGCTGCAGCGCGCGCAGGAGACCGCGGAACCGATCGCGGGTACGCACGGACTCTCCGTGCGTACCGACGAGAACCTCATCGAAGCCGGCAACACCTTCGAGGGGCTGCGGGTCTCGGTGGGCGACGGCGCCTTGCGTAAACCCCGGCACTGGTGGAAGCTGCGCGATCCGTTCACTCCGTCGTGGGGCGAACCGTATCTGCAGATCGCGCACCGGATGCTCGCTGCGGCGAACAAGGCACGGGTGGAGTCGGCCGGCCGCGAAGCGGTGCTGGTTTCGCATCAACTCCCGGTGTGGACACTGCGCCGGTTCCTGCAGGGCCAGCGGCTCTGGCACGATCCGCGCAGCCGGCAGTGCGGTCTGGCGTCACTGACATCGCTGGTCTACCGGGGTGACACTCTGGTCGATATCGTCTACTCCGAACCCGCCGGTGGTTCGGATCCGACAGTGCACGGCGCATGAGCGCGCCAGGCCCGGAGACGGTAGCGGAGCGTGGCCACGCAGGGCCCGCGCACCTGCGACATGGACACAGCACGAGCGGATCCGGCGTATGAACAAGGTTGCCTCGGCGCTCCGGGGCCGGCTGTTGCCGGCCCTCGCCGCGCTGGCGTGCCTCGCGCTGGTTCCGGCCTGCGCGACGGGGACCGACGCGGTCGCCACGGGCGGCGGCACGTTCGAATTCGTTTCACCTGGTGGGCAGACCGAAATCTTCTACGATCCGCCGTCTGCCCGCGGCACCATCGGCGACCTTTCGGGGCCGGAGCTGATGTCCGACGAGGACAAGAAGGTTTCGGTGAACGATTTCCCCGGACAGGTGGTCGTGATCAATATCTGGGGGCAGTGGTGCGGCCCGTGCCGTGCCGAGGCGCCTGCGCTCGAACAGGTCTACGAGCAGACCAAGGATCTCGGGGTTGCTTTCCTCGGGATCAATGTCCGCGACAACCATCGGGACAAGGCTCGCGATTTCGTTACCGACAACAACATCGGTTATCCGTCGATCTACGACCCGCCGATGCGCACACTGCTGGCACTCGGTGGCATCCCGACCAGCGTCGTTCCCACCACAGTGGTGCTGGATCGGGACCATCGGGTAGCGGCAGTGTTCTTGCGCGCCCTAATTGCCGAAGATCTTATGCCGGTGGTGCAGCGCATCGCCGCGGAGGGAGCATCATGAGGAGTTTGCGGTCTCGAGGCGTACGCCGGTACGGGGCGACCCGCCCGCCGCGCGGCGTCCGTGCCGAGGTACTGGTGAAATCGTCGCTGGGCTCCTGGGAGCTACAGCCGGCCGAAACCACCGGTAGCGATCGGAAGGTCTCGAATTCGCGTCCGGCGGGCGCGCGCGGTTCGACCGCGCCGGCCGGCCGGTCCGGTGACCGGCGGGCGAACAATCCCGAAACGGAACCGGAGCGTAGTTCGAATTGATTGTGCTGGCAGGAGTGGGGGAGTCATTTCAGCAGACAGCGGCCACGGGGCCGCTGCTGTTGGCCCTCGGTGCCTGCCTGCTGGCCGGTCTGGTGTCGTTCGCCTCGCCGTGCGTAGTGCCGTTGGTGCCTGGGTATCTGTCGTATCTGGCCGGTCTGGTGGGCGCCCAGTCGCCGCCGGTCACAGTTGAGCAGGCCCGTCGCGACCGCGCCGCGGCCGCCGCCGGTTCGGGTACTACGGCGGTACTGACCGAATCCGTGGCGCAACAGGACACCGGCCCCACGCCGAATAACGGGCGGCTGCGGGTGGCTGGTGCGGCCGGGCTTTTCGTCGCCGGTTTCACCGTGGTGTTCGTCCTGGCCACGGCCACTGTTTTCGGGCTCATCCAAACGCTGAACGTGAACCGTGAGCTGCTACAGCGGCTGGGCGGTGTGGTCACCATCGTGATGGGCCTGGCCTTCCTCGGGCTGATCCCGGCGCTGCAGCGCGATACCCGAATGGCGCCGCGCCGGTTCGCCGGGATCGCCGGGGCGCCGCTGCTCGGTGGGGTGTTCGCGCTCGGCTGGACGCCGTGCCTGGGGCCGACTCTTTCCGGTGTGATGGCCGTGGCCGCGGGTACCGAGGGCACCACCGCCGTGCGCGGGATCGCGTTGATCGTGGCGTATTGCGCCGGGCTCGGGTTGCCTTTCGTGGTGCTGGCGTTCGGCTCGGCGAGTGCGCTGCGCGGGGTGGGCTGGCTGCGGCGCAACACCCGCACTATTCAGGTGGTCGGCGGGCTGCTGCTCGTCGCGGTCGGGGTGGCGCTGGTAACCGGGGCGTGGGATCTGTTCGTGAGCTGGGTGCGCGACAGTTTCGTCGCAGAGGTGACGTTGCCGATATGACCGTGACAGACCGAGCCGAGGCGACCCCCGGTCCGCCCCGGCAGTCCCCGTTGGGTCGTGCCTGGGGGTTCGTGCGAAACACCTGGCGCGGGCTCACCAGTATGCGCACGGCTCTGGTGCTGCTGTTCCTGCTGGCGCTGGCCGCGATACCCGGTGCGCTGCTGCCGCAGCGGAGCCTGAACGAGCAGAAGGTCGACGAGTACATCGCCGACCGCCCGGTCCTCGGAGAATGGATGGACCGGTTCGAACTGTTCGATGTGTTCTCCAGTTTCTGGTTCACCGCGGTGTACGTGCTGCTGTTCATCTCGCTGGTGGGCTGCATCCTGCCGCGCACCGTGGACCACTACCGCGCCCTGCGTACCCCGCCGGTGCGGGTGCCGCGCAATCTCGCCCGGCTACCGCATCACCATCGCGTAGTCGTCGACGGTACCGCCGCGGAGATCACCGACCGGGCTCGCGCCCGGTTACGTGGCTGGCGCACCGAGGTCCGCCCCGGAGAGCGCGAGGGCGAGGTGACACTGTCGGCCGAGAAGGGCTACACGCGCGAACTGGGCAATCTGGCCTTCCATCTCGCGCTGGTGGCGCTGCTGGTGGCCATCGCGGTGGGCAAACTGTTCGGCTACGAGGGCAATGTGATCGTGATCGCCAACGGCGGGCCCGGTTTCTGCACCACCTCGCCGGCGGTTTTCGATTCGTTCCGCACCGGCAATGTCAACGACGGCACCGGGATGACCCCGATGTGTGTCAAGGTGAAGAACTTCCGGGCCGACTATCTCGACAACGGCCAGGCCGAGATGTTCACTTCCGATATCTCGTATCAGGCGGGCGAGGACTTGACGACCGACACCTGGCGGGATACGACCATCCAGGTCAACCATCCACTGCGGGTCGGCGGCGACAGGGTCTATCTGCAGGGGCACGGGTATGCCCCGACCTTCACCGTGACGTTCCCGAACGGCGAGACCCGCACCGAGACCATACAGTGGGCGCCCAACGACGCCACGACCTTTCTGTCGAGTGGTGTGCTGCGTATCGACCCGCCGGGCGGGATGTATGCCACCGATGCGGAGCGCCGGCAGAACCAGATCGCGATCGAGGGTCTGTTCGCGCCGACCGCGAGTTTCCACGGCACGCTGCTCACCTCGGTGTATCCGGCGATGACGGATCCGGCGGTCGCGGTGGATGTCTATCGCGGTGACACCGGCCTGGATACCGGCCGTTCGCAGTCGATCTTCGCGCTGGACCAGGAGATGGTGCGGCAGGGACGGCTCACCAAAGAAGACCGGGTGAATTTGCGGCCCGGCGAATCGACCACCTTGTCCGACGGCACCGAGGTCCGGTTCGACGGGGCCGAGGAGTTCGCGAATATCCAGGTCTCGCACGACCCGGCTCAGCAGTGGGTGCTGGTGAGCTCGGTGGTGATGATGGCCGGTCTGCTGGTGTCACTGCTGATTACCCGGAGGCGGGTCTGGCTGCGGGTGACCCCGGAGGGTACCGTGGACCAACGACGCGTCGTAGTAGAGATGGGTGGGCTGGCCCGCACCGACCAGGCCGGCTGGGGCGGAGAATTCGATCGCCTGCGGGACCGCCTGCTGGACACGTCCGACAAGTGAACGCGGGTCCGGCAGGAGTGGGCACGCCACGCCACGCAGGTCAGGCGGCGGTGCCCGCAAGGCGCCGCGGCACGAACACGGGAGAACAATGATGTCGATCGACGACACTCTCGCACGCTACAGCGACCTCGCCTATGAAACGGCGTCCGCTGTATACGCGCTGGTGCTGTTGCTGTTGATTGTGCAGTACGCCTCCGCTCGGGCCCGTCAGGTGACCGAACGGGAACTGGTGCCGGCCGGTGGGGTCGCAGCGGGTAGCGATACGCCGGGCAAGATCAGCGAGGAGCCGCGAGCGCCGCTGTCCGAGCGTCTCGGCAATATCGCCTTCTCGGTGCTTTTCGTGGCAGTCGGCCTGCAGATCGCCTCGATCGTGCTGCGAGGTTTCGCGACCGGCCGTTTCCCGCTGGGCAACATGTACGAGTTCGTCTCCATGGCGACCGCCGCCGCCGCGGTGGTGGGGCTCGTATTCATGCGCGATCAGCGTTACCGCGGTATGTGGGCGTTCCTGCTGGTGCCGATGCTGATCCTGATGTTCCTCGCGGGAACCGTGCTCTATTCCGATGCGGCACCGGTGGTCCCCGCGCTGCAGTCGTTCTGGCTGCCGTTGCACGTCACGATCGTCAGTATCGGCAGCGGGGTATTCCTGGTTTCCGGTATCGCCAGCCTGTTGTTCCTGTACCGGCTGCGGCAGCCCGAGGGCGCGGAATCGGGCAATGTACTCGGTGCCGTGGCGCGCCGGCTGCCTGATGCCCGCACTCTGGACCGGCTGGCCTACCGGACCACGATCATCGGCTTCCCGCTCTTCGGGGCGGGTGTCATCCTGGGCGCGATCTGGGCAGAAGCGGCCTGGGGGCGGTTCTGGGGCTGGGATCCGAAGGAAACGTGCTCGTTCATCGCCTGGGTGCTGTATGCCGCGTATCTGCATGCCCGTGCCACGTCGGGCTGGCGGGATACGAAAGCCGCGTGGATCAATGTGGCGGGTTTTGTGGCGATGCTGTTCAACCTGTTCATCATCAATCTGGTCGTGTCCGGATTGCACAGTTACTCCGGCCTGACCTGATTCGACCCGGCACTTTCGTAACGATTCGAAGCGCTTTCATTCGACACGGGCTTTCTGTGCCGATGTTCGTTACGCCACCGCAATGCCGAGTTGCTATTGTTCCGTCGGTAACAGCTGAATTGCATACAGCCCGGTAGCTCGCGCGAAAATCGGGTGTGAACGGTCTTTTCCCCTCCACCACGCGGATAAAGCCGCGTCGAACAGTGAGGAGAGCGGCAGTGGATTCGGAAAATGTCAGTGCGGATACCGGCGTCGACCTGGATTGTTGTACATCCGAGACCGCGAACTCCGCGATCATCTGCGGTCTCGAACCGGATTCCCTCGTGCGGTTGGTGCAGACCGCTGTCGGACTGCCGGCCGAGGCGCTGGACCGCCTGGCCGGAGTTGCCGATAAATTGCGGGCGGTGGAAGGTCTACCGCAATTGGACAGCACGGCCGATTAGGCGCGCTCTCGGCTGCCCAGGCCGATTTCCGATGTCGTTTCCGGGCGCGGAATCAATGCTCGGTGGAATCCGAATCGCCGTCCGTATGTTTCTGCGGGCGCGAGATACGCCAGAGGAATTCGGGATCGTCATCCGGTCCGACCACCCGTTTACGGGTGGGTCCCGGGGTCGATGTGGGGCCTGCGGGGCCGAATGCTTTCCAGCACAGCACCGCGATCACCACGATCGCGATGAGTGCCAACACGTAGATCACGTGGCTCACCTCCTCTATCGAGGTTAACTCCGGAACTGCCGGAGGGTGAGTCCGCCGCCCACAGCGGGCGGATCACGCCGGGATGAACCGCTACGGGTCGCACTCGGCCGCGCCGTTGCGGGCCGGCCGAGTCACCCCGTTCCGGTTGCGGTGCAAATCCGGGTCAGGCGCCTTGCACGGTTGCCTCGGTGGTGAGCGATTCGAGCAATTGCATCACCTCCGATTCGCGGAACCGGCGATGGCCGCCCGGCGTGCGCAGGGAACCGAGTCGTCCCGCGTGTGCCCAGCGGGTGACGGTTTTGGGGTCTACGTGGAACAGGGTGGCAACCTGGCCGGGGGTCAGCAGGTTCTCCTGGGCCCCGACGGCAATCGCGGTCATGGCAAACCTTTCTGTTTCGTCACGTTTTCTCATCGGATTCCGACATAGTGGCACCGCGACCCCCGGGTGTTCGAACCACCTACTGTTGGTAAAGCGGAGGTAATGGACAAAACGGATGTGCGCGTGCGGCGGTAGCAAACCGGTCGCTTACGCTGGTCAGGTGAGTGATGCGAACCCGTTCGAGGAATCGACCGCCCCGCAGCCCGGTACGTCGCCCGGCCGGCGACTCGCCCGCAACCTGGCGCTCTACACGCTGGCCCGGCTGGTGCTGGTCGTGCTACTCACCGCCGTGATCATGGCCGGCGCGTGGGTGCTGTCGGTAGAGGTGCCGCTGATCGTGGCGATCCTGTTCGCCATCGTGATCGCCATGCCGCTCTCGCTCACCCTGTTCAAGGGGCTGCGCGGACAGGTGAACTCCGATATCGCCGCGGTCGACGAACGCCGCCGTGAGGACAAGGCGCAACTGCGGGCCCGTCTGCGGGGCGACGCGGATCCGGCCGGGTCGGGGGAAACCGAACCGGGAACATCCGGTAAGCCGCCGAAAGACGCGGGCGAAGGAGAGGAACCAGGCGGCACCGGCGGTACGGCGTGAAAACCTGCACTCGCGGTAACCCGCGGGACTGGGCCGATAACGCCGTCCGGCTCATCGACGCCGACGCGCAACGCAGCGCCGATACCCATCTGCTGCGCTACCCGCTGCCGCCGGAGTGGAATATCCGGCTGTACCTCAAGGACGAATCGACTCATATCACCGGCAGCCTGAAGCATCGGCTGGCGCGGTCGCTGTTCCTGTACGGGCTGTGCAACGGCTGGATCGCCGAGGGCACCACGATCGTGGAGGCCTCGTCGGGCTCGACGGCGGTGAGCGAGGCGTACTTCGCCAAGCTGCTCGGGCTGGATTTCGTGGCGGTGGTTCCGGCGCGAACCTCGCCGCAGAAAATCGCGTTGATCGAAGCGCAGGGTGGGCGGTGCCACTATGTGGAACGTCCGCCGGATATGTACACCGAGGCGGCGCGGCTGGCGGCCGAATACGGCGGCCACTACCTCGATCAGTTCACCAACGCCGAACGCGCCACCGACTGGCGGGGCAACAACAACATCGCCGAATCGATCTTCGACCAGTTGCGTCTGGAAACCGATCCCGTCCCGGAGTGGATCGTCGTCGGCGCCGGTACCGGCGGAACCAGTGCGACCATCGGCCGATACCTGCGCTACCGCCGGCATACGACCCGGCTGGCCGTCGTCGACCCGGACAACTCCGCGTTCTACGGCGCCTACGAAACCGGGGCCCGCGACTACACGACCGGTCTGCCCTCCAGGATCGAAGGTATCGGGCGGCCGCGGATGGAGCCCTCGTTCGTCCCGGAGGTGGTGGACCGGATGATCCACGTACCCGACCCGGCATCGATCGCCGCGGCCCGGTTCGCGAGCGCCGGGCTGGGCCGGAAGGTCGGTGGGTCGACCGGTACCAACTTCTGGGGCGCCTGCGCGTTGATCGCGCAGATGCGGGCGGCCGGACGTGGCGGCAGCGTGGTGACATTGTTGTGCGACGGCGGCGAACGGTATACGGGGACCTACTACGACGACGAATGGGTCGCCGCTCAGGGCTGGGATCTGGCGGGCCCCACGGCGGCGCTGGAGGAGTTCGTCGCGACCGGCCGCTGGTCCGGCTGACACCGGGATTCGGGGCGGCCCGCCGAACCGGGCGGCGCATACGATGACTCCGGTATGGTTCTCGATCCGGGCCGTTCGGGCGGCCGATATCCCGTGACGCCGGTACCGGCGGACGATCCGCTCGTGGTCACCCTGCTGGGCCGGATCGCGCTGCGCCACGACTCCACGCTGGTGGATGTACCGGGCAACCGGGCGCGTTCGCTGCTGGTGGCGCTGGCCCTGCGACCGGGCCGGACGCGTAGCGCTGCCGCGCTTATCGGGGAGGTCTGGGGGGAAGAACCGCCGCGAGCACCGGCGAACGCGCTGCACACCCAGATCTCCCGGTTGCGGTCGGTATTGCCGGACGGCGTGCTGGAGGCCGGGCCGGGCGGCTACCGCCTGGCGCTGCGTGCGGACCAGGTCGACCTCACCGCGGCGCGGGAGCTGGCGGTGCAGGCGCGAGCCCAGCTGACTGCGGGCGAGGTGGAGGCCGCCCAGCGCAGCGTCGACCGGGCACGCGCGCTGTGGTCGGGTGAGCCGGGTGCGGATCTGCCTGCCGGCCCGCTCGCCGACGAACTGGCCGCCGCGGCCGCGACGCAGACCGAAGTACTGGACGAGATCGAGCGGGAGACCCGTGCGGCAGTGGGCGATCTCGACGGCGCCATAGCGGTGGCCCGGCGACAGCTGCGCCGCCGGCCCACTGCCGAGGCGGTCGCGCATCCGCTCATGCGGCTGCTGGCCACGGCGGGTCGCGACAGCGAGGCGCTCGGGGTGTTCGCCGATCTGCGGGCAGCGCTTGCCGGTGAACTCGGTACCGATCCCGGGCCTGCTGTCACCGAGTTGAATACCGCCGTACTGCGCGGGCGATTCACCCCGCGGGCGACCCTGCCCGGTACCGGCCCGGCGGCCCGGGGGCCGGCGGCGGTAGGTGTACGGGCGGCGCCCAACGCATTGCTCGGCCGGGCGGACGATCTGGCCGAACTGTCCCGGCTGCTGCGGGCTTCCCGGGTCGTCACCGTCCTCGGGCCGGGTGGTACCGGGAAGACCCGCGTCGCCAACGAGCTTGCGCTACGGGAAGCCGGAAACCAGCCGGTGGTGCTTGTCGAGCTGGCCTCTGTCCGGCCCGGCGGTGCGCCGGCCGAGGCGGTGGCGGATATCGAATCGGCCACCGCCGCGGCCATGGGGCTGGGGGAGATCAGGCGCGAATCCGGACTGTCGCCGGCGGTTTCGGGGCCCGATACCCGCCGGCGATTACGGGACGCGCTGTCGGCCCGGCCCATGCTGCTGGCACTGGACAATTGCGAGCACCTGATCGACGCCACGGCCGCGGTGGTGGCGGATCTGGTCGGTAGCTGCCCGCAGCTCACCGTGCTCACCACCAGCCGCGCACCGCTGGCGATCACCGCCGAGACGGTGTACCCGCTGGGGCCGTTGGCCAGCGATGCCGCCGGCTCCCCGGCGACCGATCTGTTCAGTGCGCGGGCGCGGGCGGTGCGGCCGTCCGTACGCCTCGATATGGAATCCGTGGCGCGACTCTGCCGCACGCTGGACGGCCTTCCGCTGGCCATCGAACTCGCCGCCGCCCGCGTGCGCACGATGAGCGTGGAGGATATCGAGCGGCGACTGGACCAGCGTTTCGCACTGCTGCGCACCGGGGACCGGACGTCCCCCGAACGTCATCGCACCCTGCACGCGGTGATCGCCTGGAGCTGGAATCTACTGGAACCGGACGAGCAGATCACATTGCGCCGGATGTGCCGATTCCCGGGCGGGTTCACGCTCACAGCCGCCGAAACGGTCGCCGGTGCCGGTGCACTATCGGTCGGTGATATCGCGTCGGCTGTGGACGGGCTGGTCGGGCAGTCTCTGCTGACCGTTGTCGAGACCGAGGGGGCCGGACTCCGCTACCGGATGCTGGAAACCGTTCGCGAATTCGGTGAACAAGAGCTTGTCGCGGCGGATCTCGGCCCAGGGTCGGAAATCGATCTGGTGGCAACGCGGATGGCGTGCTGGGCGCGCGATTTCGCGGTGCTGATGGCCGAATGCTACGGCCGCGGTGACGAGCTCGGGCCGGCATTGACCGTAGCGGCGGAACTCGACAACCTGGTTGCCGTACTGCGCCGCGCCGAATCGGCCGGCGACCGGCAGACCATGTATGCGGTCTTCCCGGTCGCGGCCATGCGGTGGGTGATGCACGGGGCGAACCTCGAACTCATGGGCTGGATTCCCCGAATGCTCGCGATAGCGCCGCCGGCGGGTTCCCGCGGGGTGTACGCGGAACTGGAAGCGGCCGGCCACGCCGTGATCGCCCTGCATCTGGCCTTCATGGACCGTAGCCTCCGGCCGCTGGCACTTGTGCGGACCCGGGCGCGGCTGCTGCTGCGGCGCGACACCGGCCTGCGTGCGCCGTTCCGGTTTCTCGCGCAGCTGCTGACCTGCCCGCCCGAATCGCTGCGGCTCGCCCGGCTGTTGGCGCGCGCGACGCGCTCGCCGGACCGGCACACCAGAGCACTGGCGTTGATGGCCCGCACCAATATCTGGGAGAACATGGGCCGCATTCACGAATCGAGCCGCGACGCCCGGGCGGCGGTGTCGACTCTCACCGAGGCCGAAGTATGGAGCCGGGCGATGCTGGCCCAGCATCGAGGGGCGCTGACCGGGCAGGTCGCGCGGTATCGCGAATCGGTCGCGTTCTATGCGGAAGCGGCCGGGCTGCTGCACCGGATCCGCGCTTACGAAGAAAGCTTGGAAGTGCATTCGTATCTCGCGGCATCGCTGGCCGGCAGCGGCGCACCGGCTCGGGCCCGGCGGGAACTCGCCACCGCGCTGGGATTCTCCGGGGCCGGTGGGGCGGATCCGGCGGTGATCGACGACCCGGGGATCCACCGTAATCACCGATTGTCGACCATCGCCGCCGTGCTGGCCGGAATCGAACTCGTCGAAGGTGAAACCGAGGCCGGGCTGGGGCATTTCCGGCGTGCGCTCGACCTGATCGGCTGGCCGGTCCACGACACCACGCCGGGACCCGGGATGCTCCTCACCGGGTCGGCGGCCCTCGCCGCGCACGTCTTGTACGACCGCGGTGATGTGGTCGCCCGTTTGGTGCCCGAGCTCATCGATCTGGTGCCGCGGCGATTAGGTCATGTGCTGGACTTGCCGCAGCTCGGTGCGGTGGCCTGTGCCGTCGGTTCGGGCCTGCTCTTGCTGGGCGAGCAGGAGGCGGCCGGTGTGGAACTGCTGGCCTTGGCGCCGCGGGTGGTGTCGCGGCAGGACTATCCGGTGCTGCGGTGGGACCGGCATCGTGATCTGTGGCGCGACCGGATCGGGGCCGACCGGCTGTCGTCGGCAGTCACCGCCGCGGGCGGATTGCGCCGCGGCGTGGCCGCGGAGCGGATCGTGGAAGTGATCCGTGACCTGGGCCCGCACCTACCGGCCCGCTCGCCCGGCCCGTAACCGGCCGAGGGAGCGGGATCGTGGTCAGGCGCGCCGCATATAGGACCGCACGGTCAGTGGCGCGAAGATCGCGACGATTACCGCCGCGCCCACCAGCGACCAGACCACATGCATTCCGATATGCCCGGTGTTCATCAGTTCCCGGCAGGCCCATACCAGATGTGAGACCGGGTTGACATCGATGAACGCCTGCAGCCAGCCCGGCATCGTCTCCTTCGGGACGAAAGCGGGCGAGGCGAAAGTCAGCGGGAACATGACCAGCATCGAATAGCCCTGTACCGCGGAGGCTTTGTTCGCGATAACGCCGAAGAACGCCCAGATCCAGCTGGTGGCGAACGAACAGACGACCACCAGCAGCACGGCCGCCGCGACCCCGGCGGCATTCGGCCGGTAACCGATGAGCAGGCCCATCACGACGGTCAGCACCGAGGCGATGCCGTACCGGACCATATCGGCGGTGAGCGCCCCGGACAGCGCCGAGATCCGGGCTATGGGCAGGGATTTGAACCGGTCGAAAACGCCTTTCTCCATATCCTCCTTGAGCTGGACCCCGGTGACCACCGAAGTCATCACCACGGTCTGCACGAGAATGCCCGGAATGATCACCGGCAGATAGCTCTGGACATCACCGGAGATGGCACCGCCGAAGATGTAGGTGAACATCAGGGTGAAGATCACCGGCTGGATGACTACGTCGAAGAGTTGTTCGGGGTTGTGTTTGATCTTCAGCAGCCCGCGATAGGCCATGGTCAAGGTGTTGTCCACGGTCCGGCGCAGACCGATCCGGCCGGTCGGTGGCGGTACCGGCCGTGCCGGCGCGGTGGTGGGTTCGATGAGAGTGGTGGTCATGCCGCCGTCCGTTCGGAATCGGTATCGGCCGGGTGGCCGGTGAGGGTGAGGAAGACTTCGTCGAGACTGGGTTTGCTCACGGTGATCTCGTCCACCGCGATACCGCGTTCGCGCAACCGGACCAGCAGTTCGGTGGTGTCGTTGGGGTCGGGTAGCGCGGCGGTGAGCCGGCCGGCCTCGGGTGCCGGCTGCGGTTCGCTCCCCAATACGTCGGTGATGATGCGGCGGGCGGCGTCGAGTTGGGTGCTCACCGCCAGCGTGAGATGCAGCGAGGAACCGCCGATGGAGGATTTGAGCGCGTCGGCGGTGCCGTCGGCGATCACCCGGCCGTGGTCGATCACCGCGATCCGGTCGGCGAGCTGATCGGCCTCGTCGAGGTATTGGGTGGTGAGCAGAACCGTCGTACCCTCGCGGACCAGCTTGCGGATGGTTTCCCACATCTGGGCGCGGGTGCGCGGGTCCAGGCCGGTGGTGGGTTCGTCGAGGAACAGGAGCGGAGGTGTCGCGATGAGGCCCGCGGCCAGGTCCAGCCGGCGGCGCATACCGCCGGAGAAGTTCTTCAGTGCTTTTCCGGCAGCCTCGGTGAGCGCGAATTCCTCCAGGAGTTCGGCGGTCCGCCGGCGGGCCGCGGGCCTGCTCAGCCCGAGTAGCCGAGAGAAGATCATCAGGTTCTCGGTGGCGGTCAGATCCTCGTCCACCGAGGCGTATTGACCGGTCACCCCGATCAGCGAGCGGACGGTGGATGGTTCGCGCAGCACATCGTGACCGAAGACGCGCGCGCTGCCGCCGTCGGGCCGCAGCAGGGTCGCGAGCATGCGGATGGTGGTGGTCTTTCCGGCGCCGTTGGGGCCGAGGACGCCGTAGACGGAGCCCTGCGGTACCGCCAGGCTCACTCCGTCGACGGCGCGCTGGGTGCCGAACACCTTGACCAGGCCCGTCGCCTCGATGGCGAGCGGCGCCGCTGATACGTGATTCGTCATGGTGACCACGGTGGCGTTCGCTTCTTGCACGGCCCTTGCGCGGCGATTGCGCCGGCCCTTCGTCAATTTTTGTTGACATCCGGCGAATCGTCAATCAAAATTGACGCATGACAGAAGCAACCACACTGGCCGCGGCGGCGGGCAGTCCCGACCCCGCGGTGGGATTGCGGGCGGTGCTGGCGCTGCGCAGACTGCTGGACCGGCTCGAGGCCATCCAGGTCGGCAACGCCCGAGACCAGGGCTGGTCCTGGCAGGCCATCGCCGACGCACTCGGGGTCAGCAAACAGGCGGTCCATCAGAAGTACAACCGGAAAGGCAGGAGCCGATAGATGTTCGAGAGATTCGCAAAAAGCGCCCGGTCGGCGGTCGTCGCAGCCCAGGAACACGCCCGCGAACTGCGGTCGCCCGATATCCGGGTCGAGCATCTGCTGCTCGGTCTGCTGGACGAGGCCGAACCGGCCTTACGCACACTGCTGGAGCGCAACGGTATCGCCCACGATGCTGCGCTGAACGAACTCACCACCGCGGCCCGCGCCGAACCGCTCGGTGCGGAAGACGCCGAGGCACTGCGTTCCATCGGGATCGATCTCGACGCGGTACGCGAAAGCCTGGAAGCCAATTTCGGGGCCGACGCCCTCGACCGCGCCATCCCGCCGGAGGAAGCCCGCGGCCGCATGCGGTTCGGGCATATCCCGTTCAGCCGCGACGCCAAGAAAGCCCTCGAACTTTCGCTGCGGGAGGCTCTGGCGCGCAAGGACAAAACCATCGAGTCCGGGCATATCCTGCTCGCTGTCCTGCGCGCCCCCAATCCGGCCACCACCGAACTCCTCGGCGGTGCCGAGGCCCTCACCGGGCTACGCGAGCAGGTACACACCCACCTCGACCGCGCAGCCTGAACCGGCCGGCCCGGCACCCGCGGGGAACTTCGCCGGCCGCCACACTCGCGGCCCGACCTCTGTACGGCGCAGGGCGCCGCAGTAACGCTTCGAATTATTCGGCCGAAGAATCCCGGCGTAACGAAGGGTGCTGCCGAGTTCAGCGAGGCCCTGAGAGGTTTCGTCCCGTCCCTGCTGTCAGTGCTCGTTGCGATGCGGCACAGCCGCGAGTGTCGAGTTGCTGACAGCAGGGACCAAGGGGAGCGAAACCCGCGCAGCCCCGGGCGGCGCAGATATATACAGCAAAACAAGCGCACCTGTGATTAGCATGGGGCATGCAGCTTGTGCTCCGGTTGATCGGAACCGCCTTCGCCATCTGGCTGGCCGCGTTGTGGGTCGGCAAAATCGAGATCGCCTCGCCACCGGATCAGGGCAACGGCGCGAAAATCGTTGTACTGCTCGCGGTAGCAGTGGTGTTCACACTGGTGAATGCGTTCGTGAAGCCGATCGTGAAACTCTTGTCGTTGCCGTTGGTGATCGTGACCCTCGGTTTGTTCTTGCTGGTGATCAACGCGTTGATGCTGTGGCTCACGGCGTGGATCACCGAGGCCACCGATTACGGTCTGCGCATCGACGGTTTCTGGGCCGCGCTGCTGGGCGCGGTCATCATCACCATCGTGAACTGGGCGATCGGCATCATCCTGCCGGACGACTGAGGACTCAGGCGCCGAACCCCAGGGCCAGGGCACCGAGGGCCGACCAGGCCAGCATTGCCAGACCCGAATCGCGGAGAGCGGGGATCAGCTCAAGCCCGCCCTTGCCCGCCCGAACCGGGGAGTTGGCGCGGACGGCCAGCGGTACGGCCAGCAGTCCGACCAGGGCCCAGGGGGTGCGGGCGGCCAATACCAGGGTCATCACGAACGGCGCCGCCAGCAGCGCCAGATGCAGCGTGCGGGTGCGGGTATCGCCGAGTTTCACGGCCAGGGTTGTTTTCCCGGTCTCGGTATCGGTCGGGATATCGCGCAGGTTGTTCGCCACCAGCACTGCGCTCGAGAACGCCCCGACTCCCACCGCGAGCGCGAACCCGGCCCAATCTATCCGCCCGGCTTGGACGAACTGGGTGCCGAGGACAGCCACGAGCCCGAAGAACACGAAAACCGCGATCTCCCCGAAACCGCGGTAGCCGTACGGTTTGCTGCCGCCGGTGTAGAACCAGGCGCCCGCCAGGCAGATCGCACCGATCAGGATCAGCCACCAGGCCGAGAATGCGGCCAGGATCAGGCCCGATACCGCGCCCAGGGCCAGGCTCGCGATCGCTGCGCCGCGTACGGCGGCGGGTGCGGCCACGCCGGAGCCGACCAGGCGCAGCGGGCCGACGCGTTCGTCGTCGGTGCCGCGGATCCCGTCGGAATAATCGTTCGCGAAATTCACCCCGATGATCAATGCCATCGAAACTCCGAGCGCCAGCAGCGCTTTCCACCAGACCGCACCGTCGATGGCGGCCGCGGCGCCGGTTCCGGCGAGAACGGGGGCGATCGCGTTCGGCAGAGTCCGGGGCCGGGCGCCCTCGATCCATTGTGCTGCGGTAGCCATTCTCGAAGCCTAATCCGCGCGACCGGGCGGGGTGCAGCCGCAGACCGCACGTGGGCACCTCGGCGGCGGCGTGGTGCCGGTGTGTATATCCCCCCCCCGCTGCCGGAACGGTACTTGCCGGATCGGCCGTACGGGGGCATTGTCGAGATCGTTGGACTGATCTTCCTCTCGGCGGGTAGTCGCCCGGCGAGGCCACAACGGAGGAGAGGAGCCCACCATGGCGGAGCGCAAGTTTTCCCGGACGGCCGGACCAGGCACCTTCGAGGCGGTGTCCGAGGCCGACCGTGCCGAACAGGACACACCGGCTTACCCCGACGACGCCCCGTACACCGATATCGACCCGCGTTCGGTTCCGGACGATATGCCGGTGCCGGAGGAAGCGGTGACGGCCCCGGGTGGTACCCGGGACATCTGGAGCGCGGACCCGGTCGATATCGCCGAACAGTCCATCCCGGTGCCGATGGGTGATGACTACGACGGTTCCTACGCCGACGAGGAGCCCTGAACAAGCTGCGCAAGAGACGCTGAACGCAGAGCGTCCGGGCTGCGCACGACAGCGTCCGGACGGGCGACGACTCACTCGTCCGTCCGGACTGGGCGCTGCGTATCCCCGGCGAACTCGCCGGAGGTCGGCTCGACCGTTCCCGTCCGGCCGCCGAGCGACAGGCCACCCGGGGCCCATGACCCGTGTAGCCACGTCGTTCGAGTGGTGCCGGTCCGGCGGCAGAAGTTACTGGTCCCGGTCACCAGGGGCTGGTCTCGCGTAGGTAGTCGGTGACCGGCGGAAGGGGCGTGGCCTGAGCCGTCGCGCTTCAGTTCGGAACGCGGTGCCGAACCCGTCCCTTCAGGACGCAGACCCCGTGAGCAGGTATTTGCGGAGTCCGGCGCGGTCCGGCTTACCCGGACCCAGCAACGGGATGTCGTCGACGAGCGTGAGTTCGCGGGGCGCGGCGGCGGTATCCAATTCTGCCAGCACGTGGTCACGGAGTTCGTCCAGCGTGGGCGCGGTACCCGGCACCGGTACCACCGCGACAGCGACCCGCTGCCCGAGTCGTTCGTCGGGCAGGCCGAGGACCACGCATTCGGAGATCGCGGGATGGGTCGCCAGGACCGCCTCCACGACCTGCGGTATCACCAGCAGGCCGCCGGTGGAGATCGCCTCGTCCAGCCTGCCCTGAACGCGCAGGACACCGTCGGTGAAAACGCCCGCGTCGTCGGTGCGGAACCAGCCGGGTTCGGCGAAGGCGGGGTGATCGGGCATATTGCGGTAACCGGCGGCCAGCATATCGCCGCCGAGCAGGATGCGACCGCCCTCGATACGTACGTGAGCGCCGCGCAGCGGGATACCGTCGTATACGCAGCCGCCGCAGGTCTCGCTCATCCCGTACGTGCGGACGATATTGATTCCGGCGTCGCGGGCCCGCTCGTAGAGGGGCAGCGGGGTCGCTGCGCCGCCGATCAGCACTGCATCCAGTTCGGCCAGCGCGGCGGTCGCGGCGGGAGCGTCGAGCACCTTGACCAGCTGGGTCGGCACCAGCGAGGTGTAGCGGCGTGCTCCGCGCATACTTGCGATCGCCCCGGTGAGAGCCTCGGGCAGGAAGCCGCCGGAAACGTCCACCACGGTCGGTTCCGTGCCTGCAAGCAGCGAACGCAGCAATACCTGGAGTCCGGCGATGTGATGAGTGGGCAGCGCCAGCAGCCAGCTGCCCGGGCCGCCGAGCCGTTCGTGGGTGGCGTCGCCGCTGGCGCGTAACGCGGACGCGGTGAGCATGGCGCCCTTCGGCACCCCCGTGGTCCCGGAGGTGGTGACCACCAGCGCGATATCGTCGTCGATCGGTTCGCCGGGCGCGAGCGCGTCACCCAGCCGGCGGGCCTCGCGCCGATCACTGGCGGGCACCGGCAGCCAGGCGGCCGAACCACTGCCGTCGAGGACCTGCCGCAGGTGCGGGAGCACGTCGCTGACTCCACCGCCGGTGGGTATGGGCAGGGTACGCAAGGTTTTCATCACGCTCACGCCTTGCCTCCGGTGAACCGGAAAACCATGGTGCGCTCGCTGTACTCGCTCACGGCTGCGATGGTGTCGTCACGTCGGCCGGGCCGCGGACAGCAGGGGCCGGTGCTGCCGGTGCAGGGCGCCGGAGCCGGATGATCGGTTGGGGCTGGGCCAGGCATGGAACTGCGATTCACTCGTCGGACGGTACGAAAGCGGTCGCACCGGGCGTCGGTGATCGGGCGGCCATCCGATCGTATCGTCGCGTGGCGGGCCATGGGTTGGCAACCCGGCAGAAAACCGGAGCCGGTCCCGGTCAGCGGTTGTCCCGCCGCAGCGGATGCTCCTCCGGGATCTCGACCAGCACGATCGGCACCCCGTCCGGATCCTTCAGCCACATCTCGATCAGCCCCCAGGGCTCGGTCACCGGGGCCCGCTCGATCGCGACCCCACGCAGCGTCAACTCGACCGCGACGGCCCCGAGATCACGGACCTGCAACCAGATCGCCCCTGCGAAGCCCTGCGGGCCGGTCTCCGATGCGCCGTGTCCCGCGACCTCGATCAGTGACTGGCCGGCGAAGAACACCGTGCCACCCGGGTACTCCCGGAAAACCGCCAGCCCCAGTGAGTCACGATAGAACGCCAGGGTGGTGGCATAGTCGCGGGGGCGCAGGATTATCCGGCTGCTGAGGATGTCCATCACCGGCAAGTCTAGGGGTAGGTCGGCTGTTGCCGCCGGACCTCGGGCGCACCCGAGCATGCCAGTGTCCGGCCTGGGCTCCCTGCGTGCCGTGGATTCAGAAGTACCAGGGGTACGGGCTCCAGTCGGGGTCGCGTTTCTCCAGGAAGGAGTCGCGGCCTTCGACTGCTTCGTCGGTCATATAGGCCATCCGGGTGGCCTCACCGGCGAAGAGCTGCTGGCCGACCAGGCCGTCGTCGGCGAGGTTGAACGCGTATTTGAGCATGCGCTGGGCCTGGGGCGATTTCCCGTTGATCGCCGCGGACCATTCGAGGGCGACGTCCTCGAGTTCGCCGTGGTCGATCACGGCGTTCACCGCGCCCATGGCGTGCATTTCCTCGGCCGTGTAGGCGCGTCCGAGGAAGAAGATCTCGCGGGCGAACTTCTGGCCCACCAGTTTGGCCAGGTAGGCGCTGCCGTATCCGCCGTCGAAACTGCCGACGTCGGCATCGGTCTGCTTGAAGCGGGCGTGTTCGCGGCTGGCCAGGGTGAGGTCGCACACCACGTGCAGGCTGTGCCCGCCGCCGGCGGCCCAGCCGTTGACCAAGGCGATCACCACCTTGGGCATGAACCTGATGAGCCGCTGCACCTCGAGGATGTGCAGGCGGCCCGCGCGGGCCTTGTCGACCGTTTCGGCGGTGTCGCCGCTGGCGTACTGGTAGCCGCTGCGGCCGCGGATCCGCTGGTCGCCGCCGGAGCAGAAGGCCCAGCCGCCGTCCTTGGGGCTCGGTCCGTTACCGGTGAGCAGGACCGCGCCGACGTCGGAGGTTGTGCGGGCATGGTCGAGAACCGCGTAGAGTTCGTCGACCGTGTGCGGCCGGAAGGCGTTGCGCACTTCGGGGCGGTCGAACGCGATCCGGACGGTGCCCTGTTCGATATGCCGGTGGTAGGTGATATCGGTCAGGCCCTCGAACCCGGCCACGTCGCGCCACAGCGTCGGATTGAACGTCATGGGTGTGATTACATCAGGCGCGGTGGGGCCGGTGGTGTCGCGTTGACTTCACCACAGTTCGGCCGAAATGTTTGGACGCCGTAAAATTCGGGGCTACGGTGCCTGTATGACCGAGCAGACCCGACCGAGGATCGACGAAACCGCTGTCGACGCGGATCGGTACGAGAGGCACGGGGGATTTCCCAGGATCACTCCGGCTCAGGTCGGCCCGGAATACGGCGAATTCGTTGCGGGTATGCGCACCCTGCAGGACCTGACGGTTTCGGTCGATGCCCCGGACGAGGTCTATCGCGAAGCCCGTGACCGGGTGAACGCACTGATCGAACTGCTCGAACCGTATCGGGCGCCGGAACAACAGGGTCCCGCCGGCCGGGCCGTCGAACTGCCCGGTCGCGGCAGCCTGCTCCTGCTGCCCTGGAAGACGGTCTCGGCCGGACCCGACGGCATCGTGATGAAGGGTGTGTTCCGCCGGTTCCATCTCGGCGGGAACTCCGCCGCGCACGGCGGTGTCCTGCCGCTGCTGTTCGACGACCTCTTCGGAATGACCGTCCACTACGCCGGGCGGCCGATCAGCCGGACCGCCTTCTTGCACGTGAACTACCGCAAGGTGACTCCGCTCGACACTCCGCTGACGGTGCGCGGCCGGGTCGAGCGGATCGAGGGGCGGAAAACCTTCATCAGTGCTGAACTGGTGGATGAGGAGGGGACTGTCCTGGCCGACAGTGAAGGCCTCATGGTGCAACTCCTGCCCTGGCAGCCCTGACCCTCTGCCGTCGCGGACCCGATCGGTCCCGGTGCTCTCGGATCGCTTGCTGCTGTGCCCGGTTCGGTCGGTTGTCCAATATTGCTCCTCGCTCCGCAGACAGTTACGGGCGGAAATGCATTCGTGTGGGCGATGCGTATAGTTGCGTTGCCCGTCCATACGAGTACTGATCCGGAGGATCCTTAAATTGGTTGCAGCACTGTCTGAATCACTGCTTGGCGAGTCTACGCGCCCGGCCTTCCTCGCCGATGCCGTCCAGGTCCTGGATGCCGAGGTCTCCGATAAGGGTGGTGCCTCGGGTCTGGCTGTGAAGGGTGGGTACGCGGCGGTCAAGAAGATCAGCCCGTCCATCGTTCCCGACGGCCTGGAATCGCTGGCGCCCAAACTGCTCGAGCAGCTCGAGCCCTACTGGAACGAGTACCAGGCCGGTGCGGCGGGGACCTTCGGCGAACTGCTCGCCGGCAAGGGCGACGAGGTCGCCGAGGCCCTGCTGACCGTCACCGATGCGCGCGCCGCGGCCTCCAGCCGGCCCGCCCTGCAGAAGGTGTACAACTCGATGCGTTCCTCTGCCAAGAAGAATGTCATCGAGGCGCTGCCCCGCGTCGGCGAACTGGTGCAGAAGCACGCCGGATAGCATTGCGCGCGTAGCGATTCGGCCGCGCGTCAGCGCGGCCCGTGGGGGCCTCGACGACGAGGTCCCCAACGGGGGAGTTCCAGGGGGTTCCCAGGCGCCGGGCGCTGTCCGCGACCGGCCTTGCCGATGTGAGCAGGGTGACGCAGACGCGGCCCCAGGGGTCTGACAGTCTGGAGTCGTGAATCCGTCAACTGCGCAAGCTCGGGTGGTCGTCGACGAACTCGCCCGCGGTGGGGTGCGGGAAGTGGTGCTGTGCCCCGGTTCGCGTAACGCCCCGCTGGCCTTCGCACTGCAGGCGGCCGACGCGGCGGGGCAGCTACGGCTGCATATGCGCGTCGACGAGCGGACGGCCGGATTCCTCGCGGTCGGCCTGGCCGTTGCCTCGGGCGCTCCGGTACCGGTGGTGATGACCTCGGGCACCGCGGTCGCCAACCTCGGCCCGGCGGTCCTGGAGGCCAATTACGCCCGGGTTCCGCTGATCGTGCTCAGTGCCAATCGTCCCTACGAAATGCTCGGTACCGGCGCGAATCAGACGGTCGAACAACTCGGCCTGTTCAGCAGCCAGGTCCGGGCGACCATCAGCCTCGGCCTGGCCGAAACCGAATCCGGCCCCGAATACCCACGGCAGAACAGCGTGTGGCGGTCCGCGGTGTGCCGGGTACTGGCCGCCGCACGAGGCACCCGTTCGGGCAACGCGGGTCCCGTACATTTCGATATCCCCTTGCGGGAACCACTGGTCCCGGAGCCTGGTAGTCCGGAATTCACCCCGGCCGGGCGCGGCGTGGACCAGCCGTGGACGGCCACCCAATACGCGACCCTCGACGTTCCACTCGACATCGACCTCACCCCGGATACCGTCGTGATCTCCGGCCACGGCGCCGGACTGCGCGCCGAGCTCGCCGGCCTGCCCACGGTGGCCGAACCCACCGCCCCCGTGCACGGCCCGGCCCTGCATCCCCTGGCGCTGCCGCTGCTGAAACCGCGGCAGGCGATCATCACCGGCCGCCCGACCCTGCATCGTCAGGTGTCGCGGGTGCTGGCCGACCCCGAGGTGACGGTGTACGCGTTGACCACCGGCCCGCGCTGGCCCGATGTCTCGGGCAATGTGGTCGGAACCGGTACCCGGGCGGTGACCAGCGGCGCCCCTACAGTGCAATGGCTGGACCGCTGCCGGGAACTGGACCGGCGGGCCCGCACCGTGGTGCGCGACGAGCTGGATCGCCACCCCAAACCCACCGGATTGCACGTGGCCGCGGTGATCACGGACGCGTTGCGCGAAGGTGATCAGCTGCTGTTGGGTGCGTCGAATCCGGTCCGCGACGCCGCGCTCGTCTCGGCACCGAAACCGGGCGTGCGGGTGCTGTCGAACCGCGGTGTCGCGGGTATCGACGGAACGGTGTCGTCGGCGGTCGGCGCCGCATTGCACCACCGCGGCCGGACCATCGCCCTGATCGGCGACCTCACCTTCCTGCACGATGCGTCCGGTCTGTTGATCGGGCGGGGCGAACCCCGCCCCGACGACCTCACCATCGTGGTCGCCAACGACGACGGCGGCGGTATCTTCGAACTCCTCGAACAGGGCGACCCCCAGTACGCCGGTGTTTTCGAGCGTGTTTTCGGCACCCCGCACGGGATGGATCTGTCCGCGCTCTGCGCTGCGTACCGGATCCCGCACCGCCAGGTGGGGCCGGCCGAACTGGCCGCCGAACTCGCCGGTCCCGGTCCCGGTTTCCGGGTACTCGAGGTCCTTACCGATCGCTCCGGGCTGCGTGAGCTGCATGCCGCGGTCCGCGCCGGGATCGATTCCTGACCTCTCGCGAGCGAGCTCGGCCTTCCCACTGAATCGGCGCTGGCGGTGGTCGCGACGATTCACGCGACGGTCCCCGGCTGCGTGCGGCCGATGAGTTTGTGTCCACGGCCTCGTCTGGACTACAGCAGCCCTGGATCGAGGAGACCGCATGCACCCGGAATTCGACCTGTCGCCCGCGGCGGACGCGCTGGCCGATATCGTCACGGCGATCGACGACGCCCAGCTCGAGGCGCCCACGCCCGCCGATGTCCCCGTTCGTGTGCTGATCCAACACGTGGATGGTTTGGCGGAGGCGTTCCGCGCCGCTGCCACCAAAGAATCGCTCGGCGCATCCGCCGCTCCCGAATTCGGTTCCGGCGCCGCGCTACCCGCGCAGTGGCGGATTGCCGTCCCGGCTCGGCTGCGGGCGCTGGCGCGGGCTTGGCGCGAACCCGCGGCGTGGCAGGGCGATACCGAAGCGGGTGGGGTCACCATGCCGGCACCTGTCACTGCCCGGGTTGCGCTGGACGAGATCGTCGTCCATGCCTGGGATCTGGCGCACGCCACCTGCCAGGAACTGAAAGTGGGCGATTCCGATCTCGCCGTTCTGCTGGATTTCCTGAAGGACACCCCCGCGGAGGGCACCCCCGGCCTCTTCGGCCCGATCGTGCCGATCGGGCCGGCGGCGCCGGTACTGCACCGGGTTCTGGGACTCGCCGGGCGAGACCCCTTCTGGATCCCCCGGCGAGGTGAGCCGGCGGACCGCGCCGCCGGGTGAACCCGTACCGGGGCGTTCGGCCACCCGCGCGATGCCGGTGGGCGACCGCGTAGGCTGGCGGCGCCATGATCGCTCTACTGCTCGCCCTCGCCGGGTTCGCGTTCATAGACTCGCTCGATCTCCTGCTGGTGGGGGTTACCGCGGCGATCGTCATGGACAGCAGGCTCGCCCGGAAATCACCGGTACCCGGTGGGGCAAGTTTCATTGCCGGGGTTTTCGCGGTAACCACGACTTTCGGGTTGCTGGCGGTGCTGGGGATCGATTTCCTCACCGATCTGGTGGATTTCGAGCTCACTCCGACGATCCGTACCTGGGGTGCCTTGGGCTTCGGCCTCGTACTGCTCGTGATCGCCGCCGTGCCGGCCGGTGCGCAGGCCGAACCTCCGGCATGGACGGTGACCTTCCGGCGGCGCCCTTGGCTACTCGGTATGGCAGGTATGGTCGTCGGCCTGGCGCAGGCACCGACCGCGATTCCGTACCTGGCCGGGTTGGCGTTGATATCGGCCCGGGACCCGCTGCCGTCGGTGTGGCCGCTGATCGTCATCGCCTATTGTGCGCTCGCGTTGCTGCCGCCGCTGGTGGTGCTCGCGCTGGCGACCAGGCGGACGCGCCGGGCCCAGCGTGTGTACCGATCCGTTCTGCGGGTGGTCACCAGCTATGGCCCGTTGTCGGTGCGCGTTATCTTCGTCCTGCTGGGACTCGGGCTGATTGTTGCCGCGGCCCTCGATTACCAGCACCTCTGGTGACGCGAACGGTTCGCCGGTCGCGGGCGGTCAGGTTGCGCTGCGGACGAAAACTCCGGCCGTGGTGGCGCTCACTGCGGCCTGTACCGCGACCCGGACGGCCTGCTCGTCGATCGGGTCGCCGCTGGCCAGCAGCCGGTAGTACAGGGGAGCCGAAACGGCGGTGAGTACCGCCCGGGGTTCGGTGCCGGGCGGCGCCTCGCCCCGGCCGATGGCATCGGTGACACAGGGGGACCACTCGGTGAGCCGCACATCGTAGAACCGGTGGAGCGCAATCGCTGCCGCGTCGTCGAAGCTTGCGGCGGCCATCACCGCACGGAACAGCCGGCTCTGCCGGGGGTCGGTCAGAGTTTTTGCCACCAGGCGGGCGTTGGCTTCGAGGTCGCCGTGCAACGAGCCGGTATCCGCGCGCGGTAGGGATTGTTCGGCCATATCGACGAGCAGGTCGGCGGTCAGCCCGGCCGGGGTGCGCCAGCGCCGGTAGACCGTTGTCTTCCCGACTTCGGCCCGGGCGGCGACCTCGGCGAGGTCGAGCCGGGCGAAGCCGTGTTCGGCGAGCAGGTCGCCGGCCGCCTCGAGTACTGCGGTGCGGACGCGGGCGGTGCGGCCGCCGGGGCGAACCGATCCGGGGCCGTCTTCGTCAGCCATAAAGGAACTCCAGTTTCATTTAGCCGTCTTTCGGTGTATCTTCATAATCGTTAATGACACTCTAGACCCATTAGGAGTCGAGATGGAATATCGCCGCCTGGGAGCTTCCGGCTTGATCGTTCCCGCACTGAGTTTCGGTGCCGGCACCTTCGGAGGACGCGGGGAACTGTTCGGCGCCTGGGGCGATACCGACGCCGAACAGGCCCGCCGCCTGGTGGATATCAGCCTGGACGCCGGCGTCACGATGTTCGATACCGCCGATGTGTACTCCGACGGCGCCTCCGAGGAAGTGCTCGGCGCCGCCATCCGCGGCCGGCGCGACCGGCTGCTGCTGTCCACCAAGGCGAGTCTGCCCACCGGGCCCGGTCCGTTCGATGCGGGTTCGGGTCGCACTCGGCTGATCGGCGCCGTGGAAGCCGCGCTGCGCCGGCTCGGCACCGGACATATCGACCTGTTCCAGTTGCATGCATTCGACGCCCGGACCCCGGTCGAGGAGGTCCTGCGCGCCCTCGACGACCTGGTCCGTGCGGGCAAGATCCGTTATCTGGGTGCCTCCAACTTCGCCGGTTGGCAGCTGATGAAATCGCTGGCCGCCGCTGATCGGCACGGGCTCACCCGCTATATCGCCCACCAGGTGTACTACTCGCTGGCCGGCCGCGACTATGAGTGGGAGCTGATGCCACTGGGGGTCGCCGAAGGTGTGGGCGCGGTGGTCTGGAGTCCGCTCGGCTGGGGCCGGCTGACCGGCAAGATCCGCCGTGGCCAACCACTTCCCGCGGAGAGCCGGCTGCACCGCACGGCGGAGGCCGGCCCGCCCGTGGACCAGGAATATCTCTACAACGTCGTCGATGCCTTGGATGAGATCGCCGCCGAAACCGGCCGGACCGTCCCGCAGATTGCGTTGAACTGGCTGCTCTCCCGGCCGACGGTCGGCACCGTGATCGTCGGTGCCCGCAACGAGGAGCAGCTACGGCAGAATCTCGGCGCGGTCGGCTGGAAGCTCACCGCCGATCAGATCGCGCGGCTGGACGCGGCCAGCACACTCACCCCGCCCTATCCCTACTACCCGTACTACCGCCTGCCCGATTTCACCCGCCTGAACCCGCCCGCCGTCCCGGTGGGAGCGGTTCAGTAGACATCACGGACGTAACGCTTCTCGGCCACCAGCTGCTTCTTGAACGCCAGGGCGCCGTCCTCGTCGAGTGTGCCGTGGACGCGGGCGATGCGCAGCAGGGCATCGTCGACATCTTTGGCCATGCGGGCGGCGTCACCGCAGACATAGAAGTGGGCGCCCTCGCGCAGCCACGACCACAATTCTGCGCCGTGTTCGATCATCCGGTGCTGCACGTAGATGCGTTCGCGCTGATCACGGGAGAAGGCCAGATCCAGTCGCGAGAGGTGGCCGGATCGGAACATATCCTCGAGTTCGGTGCGGTAGTAGAAATTCTGTGCCGTGTGCTGGTCGCCGAAGAACAGCCAATTCTGCCCGGTGGCGCCGAGAGCGCGGCGTTCGTGCAGGAAACCCCGGAACGGGGCGATACCGGTGCCCGGACCCACCATGATCATCGGCACGCTCGGATCCACCGGCGGCCGGAAATGCGGGGCGCGCTGTAGGAAAATCGGCACGGCACCGGCGGCGCGGTCGGCGAGGAAGGTGGAGCAGACGCCGCCGCGGCGGGCCGCCGAGCCCGCGACCCGCGGATCACCGTAGCGGACGATCCCGACGGTCAGCTCCACTTCCCGCGGGCTGACCAGCGGGCTGGAGGAGATCGAATACTGGCGTGGTTGCAGCTTCTTCAGAACGTCGAGCCACTCCACGAGCCCGGCGCGGATCGGGAAATCGCGCAGTACGTCCACCAGTTGGCGGTCCCACAGGTAGCCGGACAGTTCGTTGCGATTATCGCGGCGCAGCAGCTTGGCCAGCCGGTTGCTGGGGTTGCGGTCGGCCACGAATTCCAGCAGGTTCCGGGAGACCCGGGTGATATCGAAATGAGTGCGCAGCGCCTGTTCCAACGGCATCTCGGTATCGCCCGCGGTGGCAGTGCGCCCGGCGTCCAAACCCGCCGCGTCGAGGAACTCGCCGACCAGCGCCGGACAGTTGCTCGGCCATACCCCGAGCGAATCCCCCACCTCGTAGCGTGCGCCCGAATCGCCGAGATCGAAGGCTACCCGCCGGACCTCCTTCGTGGCGCCAGGAGTTGTCAGGACCTCGTTGCGGACCAATGCAGCGGGAACCGGTAGCGCCCTGCTGAACGGAGTCGGGGCCGGGCGCCGGGGGCGTGCGGGTGCCCCCCGCTCCAGCAGATCCGTCGCTGTGCCCACACCGGATGCGGAACTGGTTCGTTCGCGTGGACTTGCGTCACCGAACCTACCCTCCGGGCGCACGTGGGTGCCGTGGCCGCTCAGATGGTCCCCGGAGTCCCCACCGGCGTCGTTGTCCGCCGGGGCGCCGTCGAGCGCCGCGATCACCTCATCCAGCCAGCTCGATCCGGGGCCGTCGAAATCCGGTTCGCAGTCCACGCGCGGGAGCAACCGGGTCGCGCCACGTTCGGCGAACGCCGTATCGAGCCGCCGGCCGTGGCCGCAGAAATCGTCATAGGAGGAATCGCCCATGGCGAATACCGCGAAACGTATGCCCGTGAGCTTGTTCGCGTTCTCGTCGAGCCGGGCCCAGAAATCGGCGCCGTTGTCCGGCGGACCGCCGTCGCCGAACGTACTGCTGACCACCAGGACATCGCCCGTCAGCGAAGGGAGGTCGCAGGAATCCATATCGATCAGCCGCGGCCGGTAACCGGATTCGGTGAGCCGCTGCGCCGCGGTGGCCGCCAACTCTTCGGCATTGCCGGTCTGCGAGGCCCACAGCACCGTTACGGCCGGGCTCGGCGGTGCCGGTACCGCCGAACCCGGTTGGCAGGCACGGGAATACATTCCAGCCAGCAATCCGTCCACCCACAGCCGGCTCTGCCGCGACAACGGCGCGGTTTCCGGGAGCACCGGCTGCCCCGACACCGGCAAGGATTGCAGGGCCGCGAGATATCCACCCAGGTAGATCCGCTCGGTTTCGCTGAGGGTAGGCGAGATGGCCGCGCCCAGGCCGAGTATCGCCGCGAGTGGATGGTCTCCGGTGCTCGCCGGGGGTTCTCCAGGACTGCCGGGGGCCACCGGTGTTTCGGCGGGTACCGCCGGCGCGACCCGGCGCAACGCTACGGCGCAGGCCTTGAACTCCGGTTGCAGCGAATCGGCGTCCACCGCGTCGTTGGTGACGGCGTTGACGGTCAGGTATTCACCCTGTTCGTCGTTCCAGTGGAACGGTGCGAAACATCCGCCGGGACGTACCCGGTCGCTGATCCGCACGGGGAGTACCGCGCGCCCGCGCCGGGAGGCGATCTCCACCTGGTCGCCCGCGGCCAGCCCCAGTTCTCGGGCGTCGCCGGGATGGACCTCGGCGAATGGCTCCTGGTCAAGCCTGTTGAGCTTGTCGATCCGGCCTGTTTTCGTCATCGAATGCCACTGATGTTGCAGGCGTCCGGTGTTGAGCAGGAACGGGTATTCGTCGTCCGGCATTTCCGCCGGCAACATATGAGGGCGCGGCCAGAAGACCGCTCGCCGGCTGGGAGTGGGGAAGGCCAGGTGTGGCCGGTGTCCGGTGTCGTCGACGAACGCCTCCCGGCCGATCCCGTCGTTGAGGTAGCGGATCGGGTTGCGGCGCTGTGCCGGATCCGGGCACGGCCACTGCATGGGGCCCTCGCGCAATTCATCGTGGCTCATACCGCGCAGGTCGTAACCGGTGGCCGGATTGGCGAAGCCGCGAATCTCGTCGAATACGTCGGCGGCGGAAACGTATTCGAATCCGGGAAAGCCCATAGCGGTCGCCACCTGGGCGATGAGCTGCCAGTCCGGCCGCGCGTCGCCGGCCGGTTCGACCGACTGCCGCTGCAAGGTGACGGTCCGTTCGGAATTGACCACAGCAGCATCGGCCTCGGCCCACAGTGTGGCCGGTAACAGCAAGTCGGCGTAGGTATTGGTGGCTGTCTCGGTGTAGGCATCCTGGGTGATCACCAGTTCGGCGGCCTCCAGGCCCGCGATCACCGTTTTGCGATTTGCCACCGTGGCAACCGGATTCGTGCAGATGATCCACGCCGCCCTGATGGTTCCGGCCGCGAGCTGCCGGAACATTTCCACGGTGCCCGGCCCGGCCTCGGCGCGTATGGTGCCCGCCGGTAGGTCCCACGCCCTTTCCGCAAATGCCCGGTCGGTGGGGGAGAGCACGCTGCGCTGGCCGGGCAACCCGGGCCCCATATACCCCATTTCCCGGCCGCCCATGGCATTCGGCTGCCCCGTCAGCGAGAAGGGCCCGCTCCCCGGGCGGCAGATGGCACCGGTGGCCAGATGCAGATTGCACAGTGCATTGGTGTTCCAGGTGCCATGGGTGGACTGGTTCAGGCCCATCGTCCACAGACTCATCCATTCGCCCGCCGCCCCGATCCAGCGGGCGGCCGTGCGGATATCCGCCTCGGCCAGGCCCGTGATCCCGGCGACTCGATCCGGAGTGTAGGCGGCGAGGAAATCCGGCATCGCGGCCCAGCCCTCGGTGTGCTCGGCGATGAACTGCTCGTCGATATCACCGGCCTCGACCAGCAGATACAGCAGGCCGTTGAGCAGCGCCAGATCGGTTCCGGGCCGGATCTGCAGGAACAGGTCCGCGCGGGCGGCGGTATCGGTACGCCGCGGGTCCACCACGATCAGCCTCGCGCCGGATCTGAGGCGCTCGGACATGCGCAGGAAGAGGATGGGATGGCAATCGGCCATATTCGCACCGATGACGAAGAACAGGTCGGCGCGGTCGAAATCGTCGTAGGAACCGGGCGGGCCGTCGGCGCCCAGCGACTGTTTGTATCCCGTGCCCGCGCTCGCCATGCACAGCCGGGAGTTCGCCTCCATGTGTACGGTCCGCAGATACCCTTTGGCGAGTTTCGTGGCCAGGTACTGCGCCTCCAGCGACATCTGACCGGAGACGTACAGCGCGATCGCGTCGGGTCCGTGCTCGTCCAGGATTGCCCGTAACCGCGCCGCGGTCTCGGCGACCGCCTCGTCCACCCCCACCGGCTCCGGTTCGGTCTCGCGCGCCGGGCGACGGTACGCGGTGGTCATCCGGCCCGGCGCCCGCATCAGCTCGAGGTGGGTGGCGCCCTTCGTACACAGTCGACCGGCGTTCGCCGGATGTAGTTTATCGCCGCTGACCCGGGCGATCACCGGAGCGCCGGTGGCATCCGGAGTCGTGGTGACCTCGATCCCGCAGCCGACCCCGCAGTACGAGCAGGCCGTCCTGGTCTTGACCGGCTGCCCATCGAGCATGGCCGGCGATCCGGCGTGGTCCGACAGTCCGGCCGCCTCCGGACCTGACTCGTTCGTGCCGTATCCCTCGGACATGTCCCCGATAGTGCCCGCGAGCCGTTTCCTCGGGTTTGCCCGATGTTATCGCCGCATCACATTCCACTTCACCAGCGGAAATCACAACTGTGAGGAAAATGAACCTGCGTGTCAGCTACCGAGTTTGTAGCCCCGGTGCAGGGCGACCACCCCGCCGGTGAGGTTGCGCCATTTCACTCCCGCCCAGCCTGCCTCCGCGACCCGGCGGCCCAGCCGTCGCTGGTTCGGCCAGTCGCGGATGGATTCGGCCAGGTACACGTAGGCGTCCGGGTTGCTGCTGACCACCCGGGCGATCATCGGCAATACCTTCATCACGAACGTCCGGTAGGCGGTCTTGAACACGGGGATCACCGGGGTGGAGAACTCGCAGATCACCAGACGCCCGCCGGGTTTGGTCACACGCAGCATTTCCCGTAGCGCCAGGTCGTAGTCGGCGATATTGCGCAGGGCGAACGATATGGTCACCGCATCGAAGGAATTGTCGGCGAACGGCAGAGCCGTGGCGTCACCGGCGACCATGGGCAGGCCCCGGGACTGCCCGGCCGCCAGCATGCCCTGTGAAAAATCGGCGGCCACACACCAAGCGCCCGTCCGGCCCAGCTCCACCGTGGAGACGCCGGTGCCGGCACCCAGGTCGAGTATCTGCTCGCCGGGCCGCGGGGCGACGGCCTTGCGGGTCATCCACCGCCAGTAGCGGTCCTGGCCTGCCGTGAGCACGGTATTCGTCAGGTCATATCGTCGTGCCACCCCGTCGAACATCGAAGCGACCTCGTGCGGTTGCTTGTCCAGCGAGGCCCGAACCGATTGCGTTTTCGCCACAGCCCGACCCTACTCGGCGCTGCTGTAGCTTCGGTGGCCGATCACCGTCGCCCTGGCGGGCTGTTCGATGTCACATCCCAGGCCGAACAGGGGCGTGCCGACGGCCGATCACGCGGAACGCGGTAACTGGTATTCGGTGCCGAGTACGTCGGCGTAGTGGCCCATGAGTTCGGTGCACAGGGCCGGCCAGGTGCGATGCAGCACCGATTTCCGAGCGGCCGCACCGAACCGGGTGCGTAGCCGGGGATCGCACAATGCGGCGACGGCGCCCGGCAGCAGCTCGGTGAACTCCGCGACCGGCAGCAGGTAGCCGTTGCGGCACGGGGAGATGAGGTCGCGGGGCCCGCCGGCATCAGGACCTATCACCGGTATCCCGCTGGCCAATGCCTCCTGGACACCTTGGCAGAAGGTTTCGTGTTCGCCGGGGTGCACCATCACATCCAAACTGGCGTAGGCCTGCGCCAATTCGTCGCCGCCGAGTTCACCGGTGAAGATCGCGTCCGGCAGCATTGCGGCCAGTTTCGGCCGTTGCGGTCCGTCGCCGACGATCACCAGTTGAACGCCCGGCTCGCGGGCCAGGACCGCGAGCCGCTCCACATGTTTCTCCGGAGCCAGCCGGCCTACGAATCCCACCAGGAGCCGATCGTTGCCGCCGAGCCATGCGTTGCGCAGTCGCGGGTTGCGCGCCGCCGGTGTGAACCGCGCCGTGTCGACTCCGCGCGCCCACCGGTGAACCCGCGGAATCCCGTGCCGGGCCAGGCTCTCCGCCGCGGCGCTCGACGGCGCCAGGGTACGGGTCGCGCCCTCGTGGATCCGCCTGGTCCAACCCCAGGCTGCGCGTCCGGCCATCCCCAGTCCGTAACTCTTGGCGAAACCCGCCACATCGGTCTGATACACCGCGACCGTGGGCAGGTCCAGTCGCAACCCGGCGGCCAGCCCGCCGGCACCCAGCAGAAAGGGAGACGCCAGATGCACCACATCGGCGTCGAAATCGTCCAGGATCTTCACCATCCCCGGATGCGGCAGGCCCACGGGTAGCGAACTGATCTTCGGCACCATCACCGCGGGTACCCGGTGCACCGGGAATCTGCCGTGGTGCCGCGGCGCGGGGGGACGTCCGCGCAGGGTATCCGGCGCGATCACGAATGCCTCGTGTCCGTACCGGTCCAGATGATCCAGCACCCGCAGGACCGAGTTCACGACGCCGTTCATATTCGGGAGGAAGGATTCGGCAACGATGGCTACGCGCACACGGGTCAGTCTGCGGGGTCGCGGGATCCCGGGACACGTCGTCGATATGACACCGGATCGAAGATCCGGCGAACACTCATCGAACCGGTTTCCGCACGCAACAGCAGCCACAGGGTGGGCAGCGTCAATGCCCAGACGGTGGCGAGCACGGACAGCGCCGGCAGTATCGCGACCCGCACATCGCGACCGGCCACGCGCACCAGGTCGGGGTCGGCGCGGTTGTATTCGACGTTGATCCGTTCGCCCGCGGTGAGGTTGGTCGGGTACAGCACACCCACCTTGGGATTGTGGGTCACACCGTCCGGAGTGACATACATCACCGCCGACCGCAATCGTCCGGCGGACAGTACTTCACCCGTTGTCTCGCCCTTGTCCGATTCGATCAGGTAATCGTTGCGCCAGGCTGCGAAAACCAGCAACATCACAAGCACGCTCACCGAAACGGCGGCGATCAGCACGCCGACGCGTATCCGCCGCAGCCGTTCGGCCCGGGCCGAGTAGTCGGGCGGCGCGGACTCTGCGGACCCACTCCCCGCCGGCGCGGGTTCCGGGCCCGCGGGCTCGTCCAGTTCGTGCACGGGATCGGGCGGCTCGGCCACATCTGCCTGGTCGGGCACGCTACCTCCTCCGGATTCGGTCCCTGTCGGCGTCCGCGACCGGGCGGTGCCGGCGGATGCCCGGCGGTTGCCGCGCCGGCGAAAACCATGAGACCCGGTCACCGGGGCGCGGCACCGCAACAGCCTAACGGGCGCTGTGGTGCCCGGCGTCCGGGTCCGGGTGGTGCCCGGTGCCGGTGGGATCGGGCGTCGAGTTGCCGGCAGGTGAGTGCGGCAGGTTCGGCTACTCTGGGCGCTCATGGCCCGTAAATTCGGCTTCACGCTGACCTATCCCATCCCGGTCGCCGAACTCCACGCCGCGCTCACCGGGGAAGAACTGTGGCGCGACCGCTTCGCCGGGGCGCAAACAGCCACGCTCGACCTGACCCATCCGGGCGGGCCGGGCACCGTCCGGCTCGCGATGAGCGAGAAGATCCGCCCGGAGAAGATCCCCGGTCTCGTCCGCAAGGTGCTCAAAAGCGATCTGGTCGTCACCCGCGTGGACAGCTGGCAGCCGCTGACCGGTGACACCGCCGAGGGCACCTTCGAAGGCACCTCGTCGGCCATCTCCTCGGAGATGACAGGGACCTACCGGCTCCGGCCCGCCGGTGACGGCTCGGAACTGGAGGTCTCCGGTTCCGTGAAGGTCAAGGTCCCCCTGGTCGGCGGGGCCATCGAGCCCCTCGCCGAACAGCTGCAGCGGCGAGTGGTGGAAAGCGAACGCAAATTCATCGTGAAATGGTTCGCCGAGCGCGCGAACGCCTGACACTCGTGGGCCGGGATTGTCGGCCTGTCCCGGCTTTCCACCCGTGAATATCGCGGGCGGAAGCAGGCGCCGAAGCGTTGCAACCGTGTGCGTGCCGGTGCGCCGAGATCACCGTGCCTCAGCAGCGAGCGGGCTCGGACCTCGCGGATCGCCGACGCTGCGCTCCGCGACCGTGCGCCCGCGCCTCAGGGTTCTTCCCAGGGAGCGTCCATCGCGGTGGACGGGTCGAACTCCTTCGGCTCGACCATGACGAGCCAGTTCCCGGAGTTGTCTCGGAAAACGGCCTCCACACCGTAGGGCCGATCCGACGGTGGTTGCACGAAATCCACGCCCTTGGCCGTCAACTCCTTGTAGGCCTGCCGGCAGTCCTTCGTGGTGAGGCCCAGCGAACCGTGCGTGCCGTTGGCCAGCGACCGCCGGACCGCCTCGGCGAGGTTTTCGTCCAGGGGCGGGCCGGGCACCATCAGTGTCACTTCGAGTTCCGGATGGTCCGGCTGGGCCACGGTCACCCAGCGGAAACCGTTGTCGCCCATCTGCACATCGGCGGTCTCCACGAAACCGAGGGTGTCGATGTACCAGTTCTTCGCCTCGGTCTGGTCGGTTACGTACACCGTGACCAGCGAAATGTTGGTGATGATCGGGTTCATGAGCTGAGCTTAGGTGCGCCGCGAACGATGCGGCTTCTCCGAAATTGCGGTGTCCGGCCGGCGGTCGGACAACCCGTGCATGAACACATAGCAGCCGGGGATCCGCGGCGCACCGTCGGCGAATTTCGCCTGGTACTCCGATGGTGAAACCCCCACCAGTTCGGTGAACTTGCGCGAGAACGACCCCAGGCTCGTGTACCCGACAAGCAGGCATACCTCGGTTACCGTCGTATTGGTGGCGCGGAACAGGTCCTGGGCCCGCTCGATCCGCCGCTCGGCCAGATACAGCGCCGGCGTGCGGCCGTAGGTCGCGGCGAAACAACGCAGGAAGTGATATTTCGAGACCCCCGCCGCCGCAGCCATCCCGTCCAGGTCCAGCGGCTGTGCGTATTCGCGGTCGATGAAATCACGCGCCCGGCGCAGATGCGGGAGCAGATCCTCGTGAGCCGGTCGCGCCGCCATCGTCGCCTATCCGAACGGAACGAGTTCGTCGAAACGCATCGATGCGCGCCCGGCCGTACGCCACGCCCGCGCCGTCAGGTCCAGATCCTCGTCGGTGACCAGATTGCCCATCACCCGGACCGCGGTGCGCTGCAACAGTTTCGATCGCATCACCGGCGGACCGCCCACCGGCACCATCCGCGGGTGGGTCGCCAGCCCGGCGATGCGGCGGGCCACCGAATATGTGCGCCCGTATTTGCGGCACAGCAGATCCGGCCACAGCCTGGTCAGATCGGGCTCGTCCAGCAGGCCGGCGAGCATATGCCCGCCCTCCAGCCCATAGTCGATACCTTCGCCGTTCAGCGGGTTCACACAACCGGCGGCGTCACCCACCAGCACCCAATTGCGGCCCGCGATACCGGAAACCGCCCCGCCCATCGGAAGCAACGCCGAGGACACCGCCCGCAGCGAGCCGGTGAGCTCCCATTCGTCGCTGCGCTGCGCGGTGTAGTGCTCCAGCAGAGGTTTCAACGCGATATGCGAGGGCCGCTGCTCGGTGGCCAGCGAACCGACCCCGATATTCACCTCGCCGTTGGCGAGCGGGAATACCCAGCCGTAGCCGGGCACTAGTTCACCTTGCGCATTGCGCAGCTCGAGATGCGAGGTGATCCACTGGTCGTCACTGCGCCCGGACGCGATATAGGCGCGCGCGGCCACCCCGTAAGCGTACTTGCGGTGCCAGGCCCGGCCGAGTTGTTTACCGATCGGGGAGCGGACACCGTCGGCCACGATCAAGGTCTTGCAGCGGATCTCGGTGGTCCGTTCGCCGGCGCGCACCACTACTCCGGTGACCCGGTCACCGTCGCGTACCACGTCGACGACCTTGGTGCCGTCGAACATCCGGGCCCCGGATTTCACGGCCGTCTCGCGTAGTTTGTCGTCCAGCTCGGTACGCGGTATCGCGCTGCCGTAGGTCGGGAAGGAGCCGGCCGGCCACGGCAGCAGGGCCTCGCGCCCGAATCCGGTCATCCGCAAACCGTGGTTCACGGTATGCGCGCGCACCCATTCACCCAGGCCCAGATGTTCGAGTTCCGCGGTGGCGCGTGGGGTCAGCCCGTCCCCGCAGGTCTTATCACGCGGGAACACCGCGGAATCGAGCAGCAGCACATCACGACCGGCCCGGGCCGCCCAGGCCGCGGACGCGCAACCGGCCGGACCGGCACCCACCACCAGCACCTGCACATGTGAGGGCAGCGGCCCCCGGTCGCTATCGGCTGGCGTGGCTTCGGGTGCACCCATGCGGACAATAGTTACAGGCTGCGGTCTGCTATGTCGATGGCGGTACGGTCAATACAGTGACGGTGTTCATGGGCGCTGCGGCATGGACACGCTAGGTTCATCACCGTGGGGTCGGACGCGTCCTTGGGAGAAGGTATGAGCACATCTGCTGTGAGCGAAGCCGGCACGGTGGTGGCGGGGGTGGACCTCGGAGACGCCGCCCTCGCCGCGACAGTGCGCGAGGGGCTCGACCGGGTGGAGGATTTACTGGTCGAGGAGTTGTCGGACGGGGCGTCGTTCCTGCAGGAAGCCGCGCTGCATCTGGCCAGGGCCGGGGGTAAACGGTTCCGCCCGCTGTTCACCATATTGACGGGCCAGCTCGGCCCCCGCCCGGACGATCCGGAGCTCATCACCGCCGGCACCGTCGTGGAGCTGGTGCATCTGGCCACGCTCTACCACGACGATGTGATGGACGAGGCCACCATGCGACGCGGGGCGCCGAGCGTGAACTCGCGCTGGGGTAACAGTATGGCGATCCTGGCCGGTGACTACCTGTTCGCCCATGCCTCCCGGCTCACCTCCACCCTCGGTCCGGACGCGGTGCGCATCATCGCGGAAACGTTCGCCGAACTGGTCACGGGCCAGATGCGCGAAACCATGGGTGCCCGCGAAGCCGCCGATCCGGTCGCGCATTACCTGAGGGTGGTCTGGGAGAAGACCGGTTCGCTGATCGCGGCGTCCGGACGCTTCGGCGGTACGTTCTCCGGCGCCGATCTCGATCATGTGGAACGTCTCGCCCGCCTCGGCGATGCGGTGGGCACCGCATTCCAGATTTCCGACGACATCATCGATATCTCGTCGGTCTCCGCGCAGTCCGGCAAGACCCCGGGCACCGACCTGCGCGAAGGCGTGCATACGTTGCCGGTCCTTTATGCCCTCCGGGTTCCCGGCCCCGACGGCGACCGCCTGCGCACCTTGCTGGACCATCCTCTCGATTCGGACGAGGAGGTCGCCGAAGCACTCGAACTGCTCGGCCGTTCCCCGGGGATGACGCAGGCCAAGGAGAAACTGCGGGAGTACAGCGATATCGCTCACGCGGAACTGAAGGCGCTGCCCGCGGGCCCGGCGAACGATGCCCTGGTGGAGTTGGTCCAGTACACAATCGAACGCGTCGGTTGATTCTGCGCGTGTGAGATTCCCGGTTCACCGGTCCTGTGGGTGAGTCGCGAGCCGGGTCACGAAGGCGCGGTGCCCCAGGTCGACCGGGGGCGAGGACGTGCTCGAGATCTACCGGGCGCGTTCGGGCTCGGCTGGGCAGAGCGCGTCGTGGACGGTGGAACTCCGGAGTCGGCTCGGTCGTTGAGCCCATGTAGCGGTTCTGGCCGAAATTCGCGCGTATGAGCGCGTCACCTATACAGGAGTGCTATGCACGGGCACGGGTTTGCGAATGGGTTCAAAACGTTCGGGCTCATGGTCGGTCTTTCCGCGCTCATCGTGCTGGCGGGCGCAGCGTTCCGGAACACGACCATTCTGGTGATCGCGGTGTTACTCGCCGTGGCCATGAACGGTTACGCGTATTTCAACAGCGATAAACTCGCCCTGAAAGCAATGCGGGCGCAGCCGGTCAGCGAGCTCGAGGCGCCGGTGATCTATCGCATTGTGCGCGAGCTGGCGACCACCGCGCGCCAACCCGTGCCGCGCCTGTACATAAGTCCCACAAATGCACCGAATGCGTTCGCGACCGGGCGTAATCCGCGGCATGCGGCGGTGTGCTGTACCAGCGGGATCCTCCAGATTCTGGACGAGCGGGAATTGCGGGCGGTGCTCGGGCACGAACTGTCCCATGTTTACAACCGGGATATTCTGATTTCCTCGGTCGCCGGTGCGATGGCGGCGGTGATCTCCGGCCTGGCGAATTTCGCCTATTTCGCGGCCGCGTTCGGCGGTAACAGGGGAGGTTCCGGCCCGAATTTCATCGGAGTGCTGCTGGTATCGCTGCTGGGCCCCATTGCGGCGGGTCTGATCAAGCTGGCGGTTTCGCGTTCCCGCGAATATCAGGCCGACGAATCGGGTGCGGAGTTGACCGGTGATCCGCTGGCGCTGGCTTCGGCGTTACGCAAATTGGAGCGCGGGGTACAGGCAGCGCCCCTGCCGCCCGAACCCCGGCTCACCGCACAATCGCATCTCATGATCGCCAACCCGTTCCGGGCAGGTGATCGGATGGCCCGGTTGTTCTCCACGCATCCGCCGATGTCCGACCGGATCGCACGGCTGGAAGAGATGGCCGGGCGGCGCTGAGCGGTTCTAGCGGTAGTTCACGAACTGCAGTGCGATTCCGAAATCCTCGCCTTTGAGCAGGGAGATCACGGCCTGCAGATCATCGCGTTTCTTACTGGTCACGCGCAGTTCGTCGCCCTGAATCTGCGCCTTGACTCCCTTCGGGCCTTCGTCGCGGATCTTCTTGGAGATCTTCTTCGCATGTTCGGCGTCGATGCCCTGTACCAGCGAGCCGGTGACCTTGTAGGTTTTGCCCGACGCGACCGGCTCGCCGACATCGAAGGCTTTGAGGGAGATATCCCGGCGGATCAGCTTCTCCTTGAAAACCTCGAGTGCAGCTTTGACGCGCTCTTCGGCTTCGGCGGTGAGTACCACTTTGTCCTCGCCCGACCATTCGATGCCGGCGCCCGTTCCCCGGAAGTCGTAGCGTGTGTTCAGTTCCTTCTCGGCCTGATGCAGTGCGTTGTCGACCTCCTGCCGTTCGACCTTGCTGACGATATCGAATGATGAATCGGCCACACTGCGCTCCTGTTCGCTGTTTGGATCACCCTGAGTGCTTACGCAAGCTACCTCGTTCGCGAAGTGCCACACCATGAGCGGGGCGGCCCGGCGTCGGCGCCGAGTCACCACGGAGGGACTCCGCTCATGCGCAGTACCCACCGCACGCCTGTACCGCCGGCTGCGCGGCCGTGCCGATTTCGGTCGATCGGGCGATCTGGCCAGCCGGTTTGCATTCCGGGTGCGGGTTCGTTGTATCCTGCTCACCGCACTCGGAAAAGCGATCGCGAGATCGCCGGGTGTGGTTCCAGGCAGGTTGCCCGAGCGGCCAATGGGAGCAGACTGTAAATCTGTCGGTGAAAGCCTACGTAGGTTCGAATCCTACACCTGCCACCATGAGCCCCCGTCGGTGAAATCCGGCGGGGGTTCTGTCGTATCCGGGACACCGTGCATCGTCCGATACAACCGAAAAATACGTTCTGAGCACCCGGTTTGGTGCTGTCGGCGGTAAGTGTGTACTCTCGTTCAAGTCTTCGAGGCAACGGGCAGGAGATCATCCGGCTCCGCTGCGGAGAAGTCGTGCCCCCTTAGCTCAGTCGGTAGAGCGTTTCCATGGTAAGGAAAAGGTCAACGGTTCGATTCCGTTAGGGGGCTCGCCGGATTGCCGGTGGTGTCCGACTCGGCGTTCCAAGCCGCGACGTCGCCGTTGCAGATGGTACGTAAGGCGGTGTAGCTCAGTCGGTAGAGCAAACGACTCATAATCGTTGTGTCGCCGGTTCAAGTCCGGCCATCGCTACCCATACTGATTGACCCTCTGGTTGACCGGAAAGAAGGCATATCGTGGCCGCGAAGTCCACCGATGTCCGGCCAAAGATCACCTTGGCCTGCGAGCAGTGCAAGCATCGCAACTACATCACCAAGAAGAACCGGCGCAATGACCCGGATCGGCTGGAGCTGAAGAAGTTCTGCCCGAACTGCGGTACGCACCGCGCCCACCGCGAATCCCGCTGACCTCTCGCATGTGGCGTCGCTGTTCCGGCGGCGGCGCATCACCTGCCGGGGCGAACGGGGTCACCCCGATCGATACCCATGTGGGTTTCGCGTTGTCGCAGCGCCGTGACGCGCCTGTTCGGCTCGCTACAGTTATGGTTCCCTCATGGGCGGGCTCCCGCCCGTTCGCGGTCGGCAATGGGCCGCGGTATTGATCGGGCGGCTGTGCGGTCTCCCTCTCGGCTACGCCGGCTACCACCTACTGGACTGACGTCCAGCCGCCAAGCAGACTCCGTGCTGCGGGGTCAGATAGGTACAGTCCTCCCGTGACAACGAACACCGGAACAGACGAAGTGGCCGCGATGGAAGCGGAATTCGATCCTGCCGTCCATGCGGCCGCTATGGTCGGTCACCACTACCGCGTGGACGACTACTACGAGGTCGGCCGCGAGAAGGTCCGCGAGTACGCTCGTGCCGTACAGGACAGCCACCCGGTGCACTGGGACGAAGATATCGCGCTGGAGTACGGCTACGACGGTCTGGTCGCCCCGGTGACCTTCATCTCGCTCGTCGGAATCCTGGCACAGCGCAAACTCTTCGAGACGGTCGTCACCGGCTACGACCTGAGCCAGATCATGCAAACAGACCAGATCCTGGAATTCCACCGCCCGATCCTGGTGGGTGACCGGTTGACCTGCGACGTCTATCTGCATTCGTTCCGCCAGGCGTTCGGTGGCGACATCATCGTCACCAAGAACATCGTCACAGATCAGCATGACGAGGTGGTGCTCACCACCTACACCACCCTGGTCGGCCGCAGTGGCGGTGATATCGATCCCAACCTCAACGAGGCTGTGCGCAAGGTCCTGATGCACGGGATGGAAGCCTCCATGCCGGACCACACGCCGCGCTCGCACCCGGCCCCGCCGGCCCCTGCGGCCGAGCAGGCCGTGCCCATCCGGTTCGCGCGCTCGTTCGACGACGTCACCGTCGGCGACGAGCTGCCCGCCCGGGTCGTGCGCCTCACCCGCGGTGATCTGGTGAACTACGCCGGTGTGTCCGGCGACGCCAACCCCATCCACTGGAGCGACGAGGTGGTGAAGCTGGTGGATCTGGAGACCTGCGTCGGCCACGGCATGCTCTCGATGGGGCTGGGCGGCGGATTCGTCAGTTCCTGGCTGGGCAATCCGGGTGCAGTGAAGGAGTACAACGTCCGGTTCACCAGTCCGGTATTCGTGAGTGCTACCGAGCCGGCCGAGGTCGAATTCACCGGCAAGATCAAATCTGTCGATCCGGAGACCCGGACAGCAGTGATCGCCATCGTGGCCAAATCCGGTGGACGCAAGATTTTCGGCCGGGCAACAGCAACCGTCCAGTTGTCCTGACCTGGTCGAGCGCTCCTGATTGGCTTCCGTAGCCAGCCGTGCCGTACACTCGGGTTTCTGGGGTCACCAGCTGATGCGCGCTGTTCTGCAAGGCTGGTCCCAGGCGGGGTTCTCGAGCATCGGCCGAACTGGCTGGGTAGGCTCGGGTCGAGCCGGTCGAACCGGTCCCGCCGACGGGGCCGGTACCTTCCGGAGCGGCGCGCGTGTTGTGTGACCACAGCACCGATAATTGAATACCGCAGTGTGGCTGGATCGCACGCAAGTGTCCGGTTCAGCCGAAGGGGCGTAGCTCAAATGGCAGAGCAGCGGTCTCCAAAACCGCAGGTTGCAGGTTCAAGTCCTGTCGCCCCTGCCCTGGATGCCCGGCGATGAGAGAGGATCGACGTGACCGACGAGCGGGATGACACCGCCGCCGCGCAGCGGCCGAGCGGAAAGCGCTCCGCTCGGCGGAGTCGGTCCGCGACGTCGGGTGCGTCCGATACCGGTTCGATCGCGACCATCGATCGGACCGCGCGTAAGGACGAGAAGAAGTCCGGCCGAGCCGATCGGGACCGGTCCCGGAATCCGTTCAAACGTTTGTTCAAGTTCCTGCGTGAGGTGATCGCGGAACTGCGGAAGGTTATCTGGCCCAACCGGAAGCAGATGATCACCTATACGGCTGTTGTTCTGGTGTTCGTGATCTTCATGGTCGCTTTCATCAGCGGGTTGGATCTGGCGTTCATCAAGGGTGTCGACTGGTTGTTCGGCTAGCCAGGCGATATCGGCGCCGGTGCCCCGATCCGCGCCCGCGGGCCGGACGCCAGACAAGACCGCCGCGCCCGAACCCGGCACGCAGAGGATGCACGTGACGACACAGGAAGCGAGTGCCCAGTGAGCACCCCGGAGAACGACACCACCGACGAGTTCCCGGTCGACGATCAGACGGCCGAGGAGGCCGCTGTACACGTCGAGGAGCCGGCGCCCGACGCCGCGCCCGAGGCTGCCGACGAGGCCGCACCCGCATCTGCCGAGGAAGTCGAGCCGGATCCGGTCGAGCAGATGAAGGCCGTGCTGCGGCGTGCTCCCGGCGACTGGTACGTCATCCACTCCTACGCCGGCTACGAGAACAAGGTGAAGACCAACCTCGAGACCCGCGTGCAGAACCTGGATCTGGAGGATTACATCTTCCAGGTGGAGGTGCCCACCGAAGAGGTCACCGAGATCAAGAACGGTCAGCGCAAGAGCGTGAACCGCAAGGTGCTTCCGGGCTACATCCTGGTCCGGATGGATCTGAACGACGAGTCCTGGGGTGCGGTGCGTAATACCCCGGGCGTCACCGGATTCGTCGGTGCGACCTCGCGCCCCTCGCCGCTGACCATCAACGAAGTGGTGAAATTCCTGGTCCCGGCCTCCCAGCAGAAGAAGGCGCCCGCGCCCGCTACTGCCGCGGCCTCCGGGGAAACCGCCGGCGAGACCGCAGCCAAACCGGCCATCGAGGTCGATTTCGAGGTCGGCGAATCGGTCACGGTGATGGACGGCCCGTTCGCGACGCTGCCTGCCACCATCTCCGAGGTCAATGCGGAACAGCAGAAGCTCAAGGTGCTGGTCTCGATCTTCGGTCGCGAGACGCCGGTCGAGCTGGAATTCACCAAGGTCGCCAAGATCTAGCGGCGGCGCCTGTGCCTCCCCGGGGCGGTTGCGTCCCGGGCCGGACCTTGCAGAGCGCAAGGAACACCACACAACTAGGAAAGAAAGATGCCCCCCAAGAAGAAGAAGCTCGCCGGGATCATCAAGCTTCAGATCCAGGCCGGCGCGGCGAATCCGGCTCCGCCGGTGGGCCCGGCGCTCGGCCAGCACGGCGTCAACATCATGGAGTTCTGCAAGGCCTACAACGCCGCGACCGAATCGCAGCGCGGCAATGTTGTGCCGGTCGAGATCTCGGTGTACGAGGATCGGTCGTTCGACTTCAAGCTGAAGACTCCGCCCGCCGCCAAGCTGCTGCTCAAGGCTGCCGGTGTGCAGAAGGGTTCGCCCGAGCCGCACCGCAACAAGGTCGCCACGGTGACCATGGACCAGGTGCGCGAGATCGCCAAGACCAAGCAGGAAGATCTGAACGCCAACGATATCGATCAGGCGGCCAAGATCATCGCAGGAACCGCGCGCTCGATGGGTATCACTGTCGAAGGCTGAGCGTCGGCGCCGGAGGCGGCAGCGCAGCGTAACCACGCAGGCGTAGCGCAGCCTTACATCAGGCACTGAGGCCGAGGATCGTCGATCCTGCATTCGGTGGGAGGGCCGGCCAGGCCCGATAACCACAGCTGAACCACGGACAAGGACAGAGAAACATGGCAAAACGAAGCAAGGCGTATCTCGCCGCGGCCGAGAAGGTCGATCGCGACAAGCTGTACTCCCCGTTGGCCGCCGCGCGGCTGGCCAAGGAGACCTCCACCACCAAGACCGATGCCACCGTCGAGGTCGCTGTGCGACTCGGGGTGGATCCCCGTAAGGCCGATCAGATGGTGCGCGGCACGGTGAACCTGCCGCACGGCACCGGTAAAACCGCTCGCGTCATCGTTTTCGCGGTCGGTGAGAAGGCCGCCGAGGCGGAGGCCGCCGGTGCGGACGCCGTCGGCGCCGAGGATCTGATCGAGCGGATCCAGGGCGGCTGGCTGGACTTCGATGCCGCGATCGCCACTCCGGACCAGATGGCCAAGGTGGGCCGGATCGCGCGTGTGCTGGGCCCGCGTGGCCTGATGCCGAACCCGAAGACCGGTACGGTCACCACCGATGTGACCAAGGCGGTCAACGACATCAAGGGCGGCAAGATCAACTTCCGCGTCGACAAGCAGGCCAACCTGCACTTCGTCATCGGCAAGGCGTCCTTCGATGCCGGCTTGCTGGTGGAGAACTACGGTGCCGCGCTGGACGAGATCCTGCGTGCCAAGCCGTCGACGGCCAAGGGGCGTTACGTCAAGAAGGTGACGGTTTCGACGAACACCGGACCGGGCATCCCGGTAGACCCGAACCGCACCCGCAACCTCCTGGAGGAGGACGCGTAAGCGCTTCCTGAACACGGAACCGCGAAACGGCGGGAGCGTCATCCGACGCTCCCGCCGTTTCGTGCATCCGGGCTCGAATACGACTTCTGCCGCAGGCGTGGACTTTTTTCGTGCGGCCGGTGGTTGCCGCATTGCGTGACGGTGGTTTTGCTGATTTCCGGGAGTACCCGCGGCGGGTCGGCCAATACGGCTGCGTTACGTACGGTGCAAGCTGTGGCGCCGGAGGGGATCGAGGCGCGTTGGTACGGCGGACTGGCCGAATTACCCGCATTCGTACCCGAGGCGCCCGAGCCCGCCCCGCCTGCGGTCCTGCGGCTACGAGAGCAATTGGCGGCTGCGGACGCGGTGCTGTTCTGCACCCCGGAATACGCGGGGACGCTACCGGGCAGCTTGAAGAACCTTTTGGACTGGACGGTGGGTACGGGCGATCTAAACGAGAAGCCGGCGGCTTGGCTCACGGTCGCGGCACCCGGGCGTGGTGACGGAGCCGCGGCGACGCTGGCGAGCGTGCTCGGATACGTCGGTGCCGACGTGGACGAGACGATCTGCGTTCGTCTGCCCCTCTCGCGAACCGATATCGGGGGAGACGGTCTCGTGGTCTCGCCGGAATTCCGGGCCGGTGCGACCGAAGTAGTGCGCCGCTTGGCTGCGCGCTGACGGGGCTCGGCGCACCGACAGGTTCGACGCCGGCCTCCGCTCGGCCAAGGGAGTAGGATTGTCCGAGTCAATCCGGGTATCGCGACCGTTTTGCCAGATGAGGCAATGTGCGGCTATGCTCGACGAGGTTGTCGACCAGTTCGACACCACCAATCTGTTCTACCGAAGACCGTTGGTCGCCGATTTCGTATGGAATCGGTCGAAGGTCCGGCGAGAGTGCCGGCGGCCCGCGCAGGGAGAGCCGAGGCTGGAAGTGGGTACAGGTTCACCCTTGTACCGGATTATCTTTCGCGCCCCGGGACGCTCTGCGTCCGGGGCGCTTGTTCTTTCGCCGGCCCCTGATTCGGTAGGGCAATCCCGAACCGACATCAGAGAGGAGGCGAAGTATGGCGAAACCCGAGAAGGTCACCGCGGTCGCGGAGATCACTGAGCAGTTCAAGGGCTCGACGGCAGCAGTTATCACGGAATACCGTGGCCTGTCCGTCGGTGCCCTCACTGAACTGCGCCGTGCGCTCGGTGCCGACACCACGTACTCCGTCGCCAAGAACACCCTGGTGAAGCGTGCCGCGGCCGAGGCCGGCGTGGAGGGCCTGGACGACCTGTTCGTCGGACCCACCGCGATCGCGTTCATCTCCGGTGAACCCGTCGAAGCGGCCAAGGCGCTCAAGACCTTCGCCAAGGATCACAAGGCGCTGGTCATCAAGGGCGGCTACATGGACGGCGCGCCGCTGTCCGTGTCCGAGGTCGAGCGGATCGCCGATCTGGAGTCCCGCGAGGTCCTGCTGGCCAAGCTGGCCGGTGCCATGAAGGGCAACCTGGCCAAGGCCGCCGGTCTGTTCAACGCTCCTGCGTCGCAGGTGGCCCGCTTGGCCGCTGCGCTGCAGGACAAGAAACAGGCCGAAGGCGGCGACGCCGCCGCGGAGTGACACCTTCCGCATTCACCGCGGAACGGTCGATCCCGGCTCGCCCGCACAGACATTCACTATCGAAAGGAAACAACAATGGCCAACGTTGACGAGCTGCTCGAAACCTTCGGCAGCATGACCCTGCTCGAGCTGTCGGACTTCGTGAAGAAGTTCGAGGAGAAGTTCGAGGTCACCGCCGCTGCTCCGGTCGCCGTCGCGGCCGCCGGTGCCGCCCCGGCCGCCGCCGAGGCCGCCGAGGAGCAGGACGAGTTCGACGTCGTCCTCGAGGGTGCCGGCGATAAGAAGATCCAGGTCATCAAGGTGGTCCGTGAGATCGTCTCCGGTCTGGGCCTGAAGGAAGCCAAGGACCTCGTCGAGGGCGCCCCGAAGCCGATCCTGGAGAAGGTGGCCAAGGATGCCGCCGATGCCGCCAAGGAGAAGCTGGAAGCTGCCGGCGCCAAGGTTTCGGTCAAGTAATTACGAGCTGTGGCTATTGAGCGTGGGCGGGGGTCTGCGTGGTGAGGTTTCGCTACCACCTCCTGGCCTGACTTGCCTACGCTGCAGCATAAGAAATGGGCGGTTCCTGCGGGAGCCGCCCATTTTTTTTGTTCGCAGGTTAACCGTGATTCTGCGGCGTGGCGGCCGCCGGCGTTGGTTACTCTTCAGTCAGGTCGGGTGTGTTACCGCGGTCCCATGAGATACAGTGGCCGCACCCACTGTGACGTGACGCACCGCTACCGGGTAAGCGGTGCAGAGTGGGTAGCTCGCTGAGAAATGTGGAGGTTGGCGTGGGCGTCGAGGTCAGGACCGAGGGTGCAACCAAGTCGTTCGGTTCACAGCGGATTTGGCAGGACGTTTCTATAACCCTGCCTGCCGGTGAGGTCAGCGCGCTGCTGGGCCCGTCGGGTACCGGTAAGTCCGTATTCCTGAAATCGCTGATCGGCCTGCTGCGGCCGGAGCGCGGATCCATTTACATCGGTGGTACCGATATCACCACCTGTTCGAACAAGGAGCTCTACGAGATCCGCAAACTGTTCGGCGTGCTGTTTCAGGACGGCGCGTTGTTCGGTTCGATGAATCTCTTCGACAATGTGGCTTTCCCGCTGCGCGAGCACACCAAGAAGTCGGAGTCCGAGGTCCGCAAGATCGTGATGGAGAAGCTGGAAATGACCGGCCTCCTCGGTGCCGAGGGCAAACTGCCCGGCGAGATCTCCGGCGGTATGCGTAAACGTGCCGGTTTGGCGCGCGCGCTGGTGCTCGATCCGCAGATCATCCTGGTCGACGAGCCCGACTCGGGCCTGGATCCGGTGCGTACCTCATATCTCAGCCAATTGCTGATCAATATCAACGCCCAGATCGACGCCACGATCCTGATCGTGACGCACAACATCAACCTGGCACGGACGGTGCCCGACAACATCGGCATGCTCTTCCGCCGCCAGCTGGTGATGTTCGGCCCCCGTGAGGTGCTGCTGACCAGTGAGGAACCGGTGGTCAAGCAGTTCCTCAACGGTCGCATGATCGGCCCCATCGGTATGTCCGAGGAGAAGGACGAAGCCCAGATGGCGCGCGAGCAGGCGCTCGTGGACGCCGGACACCATCACGGCGGTGCCGAAGAGGTCGAGGGCATCATTCCGCAGATGAAGGCGGAGCCCGGTATGCCGGTACGGCAGGCCGTCCAACGGCGGAAGAACCGGGTGCGCGAGATCATGCACACCCTGCCGCATGCCGCGCAGTCCGCCATCCGCGAATCACTCGACGAGGCCGACGAGACGATGGTGATGTCCTACAACTCCGGGCAGCAGCCCGGTGCGGGTGATCAAGGTAACGACTTCCCGGGTTCGGACTTCGACACCATGCAGTATCCCAAGGTTTAGCGAGTACGCCGGTAAGGAAGCAGCGCGTCGGGGTTTTTCACCCGGCGCGCTGTTCGCTGTCGCGTGCCGATGTGACCGCGGTGCCACCACCGGTCCCATCCGGGCCGTTTGTGCTGATCTTGTAGTGCGACCTGTAATCCGGCAGACCCCCAGGTCGGCACGGGCACTTGACGAGTTTCGCCGGACCAGTCACGCTATTGGGGGGCAGCATCAGTTGCCTCCGTAGTGCACGACCACCTACGCCGGATCGATACGTCGGCGGCCCGGCCGTGGCCCGGAACGCAGCCAGCGAAACCGGCCCGGCGCGTCAGCCGCGCAGCGGTTCGTGGGGGTGGTACTTTGACACCTCCGTATAGGTAGGTGTAGGTTTGGACGTTGCGCTGGCTGCCTCCTGTCCATACCTTGATCGCACTACGAAAGTTCCACCCTTCCGGTGTTGCTTCCGTTGTTTGCTGTTCGAGTCTCGTTCGGGTTGTGACCAGCGAGAATCCCAAAATGTAGCAGACAAGCGACGGTCGCGGACCACCACGCGACGCGCGTGAGGTGCTGGAAGGACGCATCTTGGCAGTCTCCACCCAGACAAGCGCCAATACGAAGCTGGGAGTTTCCGGAGGTATCCCCGGAGCTCCGTTGCGGGTGTCTTTCGCGAAGCTCCGGGAGCCGCTGGAGGTGCCCGGACTTCTCGATCTACAAACGGAATCTTTCGCCTGGCTGGTCGGCACGCCGGAATGGCGTGAGCGCGCAGCCGCTCGAGGCGACGGCGGGCTGGTCGGCGGGCTCGAAGAAGTCCTCGAGGAGCTCTCTCCGATCGAGGATTTCTCCGGCTCGATGTCCCTGTCCTTCTCCGATCCGCGCTTCGAAGAGGTCAAGGCTTCTCTCGACGAGTGCAAAGACAAGGACATGACCTACGCGGCGCCGTTGTTCGTCACCGCGGAGTTCATCAACAACAACACCGGTGAGATCAAGAGCCAGACGGTCTTCATGGGCGATTTCCCGATGATGACCG
>NZ_BDBZ01000025.1 GCF_001613245.1 Nocardia speluncae NBRC 108251
TCGACCGTAAGCGCCGTCAGCCGGTCACCGTTCTGCTCAAGGCCCTCGGCTGGACCAACGAGGAGATCGCCGAGCGTTTCGGCTTCTCCGAGATCATGATGTCCACCCTGGAGAAGGACAACACCGCCGGCCAGGACGAGGCACTGCTCGATATCTACCGGAAACTGCGTCCGGGCGAGCCGCCGACCAAGGAATCCGCGCAGACCCTCCTGGAGAATCTGTTCTTCAAGGAGAAGCGCTACGACCTGGCCCGTGTCGGCCGGTACAAGGTCAACAAGAAGCTGGGCGTCAACGCCGGCGTCCCGGTGACCGGTTCGGTGCTGACCAAGGACGATATCGTCGCCATCATCGAATACCTGGTGCGGCTGCACCAGGGTGATCGTGTGATGACCGTTCCCGGCGGCGTCGAGGTCCCGGTCGAGGTCGACGATATCGATCACTTCGGCAACCGTCGTATCCGTACCGTCGGTGAACTGATCCAGAACCAGATCCGCGTGGGTCTGTCCCGGATGGAACGTGTCGTGCGTGAACGCATGACCACCCAGGACGTCGAGGCCATCACGCCGCAGACCCTGATCAACATCCGTCCCGTCGTGGCGGCGATCAAGGAATTCTTCGGCACCTCGCAGCTGTCGCAGTTCATGGACCAGAACAACCCGCTGTCCGGCCTTACCCACAAGCGCCGCCTCAACGCGCTGGGCCCGGGTGGTCTGTCGCGTGAACGCGCCGGCCTCGAGGTCCGCGACGTCCACCCGTCGCACTACGGCCGCATGTGCCCGATCGAGACCCCGGAAGGCCCGAATATCGGCCTGATCGGGTCGCTCGCGGTGTATGCGCGGGTCAACCCGTTCGGCTTCATCGAGACGCCGTACCGGAAGGTCATCGACGGAATCGTCACCGACGAGGTCGTGTACCTGACCGCCGACGAAGAGGACCGGCACACCCGCGCCCAGGCCAATTCGGTGGTCCGTGCGGACGGACATTTCGCCGACGATCGCATCCTGGCCCGTAAGGGCAACGAGGAGATGGAATTCGTCTCCCCGGCCGAGGTCGACTACATGGATGTCTCGCCGCGCCAGATGGTGTCGGTGGCGACCGCCATGATCCCGTTCCTCGAGCACGACGACGCCAACCGTGCCCTCATGGGCGCGAACATGCAGCGTCAGGCCGTGCCGCTGATCCGTTCCGAGGCGCCCGTGGTGGGCACCGGTATGGAACTGCGCGCCGCGGTCGACGCCGGCGATGTGGTCGTGAACGAGAAGCCCGGCGTGGTGGAGGAGGTCTCCGCCGACTACATCACCGTCATGCACGACGACGGCACCCGCCGCAGCTACCGGATGCGTAAGTTCGCCCGCTCCAACCAGGGCACATGCGCCAACCAGCGGCCGATCGTGGACGAGGGCCAGCGGGTCGAGTTCGGACAGGTCCTGGCCGACGGGCCGTGCACCGAAAACGGTGAGATGGCGCTGGGCAAGAACCTGCTCGTCGCGATCATGCCGTGGGAAGGTCACAACTACGAGGACGCGATCATCCTGTCGCAGCGCCTCGTGGAGGACGATGTCCTCACCTCGATTCATATCGAAGAGCACGAGATCGACGCCCGCGACACCAAGCTGGGCGCCGAGGAGATCACCCGGGACATCCCGAACGTCTCCGACGAGGTGCTGGCCGATCTGGACGAGCGGGGCATCGTGCGTATCGGTGCCGAGGTCCGCGACGGCGACATCCTGGTCGGCAAGGTCACCCCGAAGGGTGAAACCGAGCTGACCCCCGAGGAGCGACTGCTGCGCGCGATCTTCGGTGAGAAGGCGCGCGAGGTGCGCGATACCTCGCTGAAGGTGCCGCACGGCGAATCCGGCAAGGTCATCGGTATCCGGGTGTTCTCCCGCGAGGACGACGACGATCTGCCTCCGGGCGTGAACGAGCTGGTCCGGGTGTACGTCGCGCAGAAGCGCAAAATCCAGGACGGCGACAAGCTGGCCGGCCGCCACGGTAACAAGGGTGTTATCGGCAAGATCCTGCCGACCGAGGATATGCCGTTCCTGCCGGACGGCACTCCGGTCGACATCATCCTGAACACCCACGGTGTGCCGCGTCGTATGAATATCGGCCAGATCCTGGAAACCCACCTCGGCTGGATCGGCAAGGCGGGCTGGAAGGTCGATATCGCCACCGACGGCACTCGCCCGGACTGGGCGCAGGCGCTGCCGGAGCAGATGCTGGGCTCCCCGGCCGACTCCAATATCGCGACCCCCGTCTTCGACGGTGCCCGCGAGGAGGAGCTCACCGGTCTGCTCGCCTCGACCCTGCCCAACCGCGACGGTGAGCGCATGGTCGACGACAACGGTAAAGCGATGCTGCTGGACGGCCGTTCCGGCGAACCGTTCCCGTACCCGGTGGCTGTCGGCTACATGTACATCCTGAAGCTGCACCACCTGGTCGACGACAAGATCCATGCCCGCTCGACCGGCCCGTACTCGATGATCACGCAGCAGCCGCTGGGTGGTAAAGCACAGTTCGGTGGCCAGCGTTTCGGCGAAATGGAATGCTGGGCGATGCAGGCCTACGGTGCCGCCTACACCCTGCAGGAACTGCTGACCATCAAGTCCGACGACGTGGTGGGCCGAGTGAAGGTCTACGAGGCGATCGTCAAGGGCGAGAACATTCCGGAACCGGGCATTCCGGAATCGTTCAAGGTTCTGCTCAAGGAACTCCAGTCGCTGTGCCTCAATGTCGAGGTGCTGTCTTCCGACGGCGCCGCGATCGAGATGCGCGACGGCGACGACGAGGACCTCGAGCGGGCGGCGGCCAACCTGGGCATCAACCTGTCCCGCAACGAAGCGGCCACCGTCGACGATCTGGCGAACTAGGGCGCCTGCCGGGTGCCGTAGTCACGACTCGGTACCCGGCCGGTGCGTTCGAACCAATAGAGAACTTTTGCTCGTATTCGACCCGCACAGGGGAAAGGAAGTTACGTGCTAGACGTCAACTTCTTCGATGAACTCCGGATCGGCCTGGCCACCGCCGAAGACATCCGCAACTGGTCCTACGGCGAGGTTAAGAAACCGGAGACCATCAACTACCGCACGCTCAAGCCGGAGAAGGATGGCTTGTTCTGCGAGAAGATCTTCGGTCCCACCCGGGACTGGGAGTGCTATTGCGGTAAGTACAAGCGCGTTCGCTTCAAGGGCATCATCTGTGAGCGCTGCGGCGTCGAGGTGACCCGCGCCAAGGTGCGCCGTGAGCGGATGGGGCATATCGAGCTGGCCGCCCCGGTCACCCACATCTGGTACTTCAAGGGTGTGCCGAGCCGGCTCGGCTACCTGCTCGACCTGGCGCCGAAGGATCTGGAAAAGATCATCTACTTCGCCGCCTACGTCATCACGGCTGTCGACGACGAGATGCGGCACAACGAGCTGTCGACTCTCGAAGCCGAGATGGAGGTCGAGAAGAAAACCGTCACCGATCAGCGCGACGCCGACCTCGAGGCCCGGGCCCAGAAGCTCGAGGCCGATGTGGCCGAGCTCGAGGCCGAGGGCGCCAAGTCCGACGTCCGCCGCAAGGTGAAGGACGGCGGCGAGCGCGAGATGAAGCAGCTCCGCGACCGTGCCCAGCGTGAGCTGGACCGGCTCGAGGAGATCTGGAACACCTTCATCAAGCTGGCCCCCAAGCAGCTGATCGTGGACGAGGTGCTCTACCGCGAGCTGCAGGACCGCTACGGTGAATACTTCACCGGCGCGATGGGTGCGGAATCCATCCAGAAGCTGATGGAGAACTTCGATATTCAGGCCGAGGCCGAGAACCTGCGCGAGACCATCCGCAGCGGTAAAGGTCAGAAGAAGCTGCGCGCGCTCAAACGGCTCAAGGTCGTGGCCGCCTTCCAGACCAACGGCAACTCGCCCATGGGTATGGTGCTCAACGCCGTTCCCGTGATCCCGCCGGAACTGCGGCCGATGGTTCAGCTCGACGGTGGCCGGTTCGCCACCTCCGACCTGAACGACCTCTACCGTCGTGTGATCAACCGCAACAACCGCCTCAAGCGACTGATCGACCTCGGTGCGCCCGAGATCATCGTCAACAACGAGAAGCGGATGCTGCAGGAGTCCGTGGACGCGCTGTTCGACAACGGCCGCCGCGGCCGGCCGGTCACCGGCCCGGGCAACCGTCCGCTGAAGTCCCTGAGTGATCTGCTCAAGGGTAAGCAGGGCCGGTTCCGCCAGAACCTGCTCGGTAAGCGCGTCGACTACTCCGGCCGTTCGGTCATCGTCGTCGGCCCGCAGCTGAAACTGCACCAGTGCGGTCTGCCGAAACTGATGGCGCTGGAACTGTTCAAGCCGTTCGTGATGAAGCGACTGGTGGACCTGAACCACGCGCAGAACATCAAATCCGCCAAACGGATGGTGGAGCGGCAGCGGCCGCAGGTGTGGGATGTGCTCGAAGAGGTTATCGCCGAGCATCCCGTGCTGCTGAACCGTGCGCCGACGCTGCACCGCCTCGGTATCCAGGCCTTCGAACCGCAGCTGGTGGAAGGTAAGGCCATCCAGCTGCACCCGCTGGTCTGTGAGGCGTTCAACGCCGACTTCGACGGTGACCAGATGGCCGTGCACCTGCCGCTGTCGGCGGAGGCGCAGGCCGAGGCCCGCATCCTGATGCTGTCCTCGAACAACATCCTGTCCCCGGCGTCCGGCCGCCCGCTCGCCATGCCCCGTCTGGACATGGTGACCGGCCTGTACTACCTGACCCGGTTCGACGACGGCGCCAAGGGCGAATACCAGCCCGCGACCGCCGACGGCCCGGAGACGGGTGTGTACTCCTCGCCGGCCGAAGCACAGATGGCGGTCGATCGCGGCGAGCTGACCGTGCGGTCGAACATCAAGGTGCGGCTGACCGATCAGCGTCCGCCCAAGGAAATCGAAGCGGAGCTGTTCCCGGAGGGCTGGCGGCGCGGCGAAGCCTGGACCATCCAGACCACACTGGGCCGGGTGCTGTTCAACGAACTGCTCCCCGCGGACTACGCGTTCATCAACGAACCGATGCCCAAGAAACGGCAGGCGACGATCATCAACGATCTCGCCGAGCGGTACCCGATGATCGTGGTCGCGCAGACCGTCGACAAGCTCAAGGACGCCGGTTTCCACTGGGCCACGCGTTCGGGTGTCACCGTCTCCATGTCGGACGTGCTCGTTCCGCCGGAGAAGGCCGAGATCATGGAGCGCTACGAGGCGCAGTCCGATCAGATCGAGAAGAAGTACCAGCGTGGTGCGCTCGATCATCAGGAGCGCAACAACGCCCTGGTCAAGATCTGGCAGGAAGCGACCGAAGAGGTCGGTAAGGCGCTGCGCGCGCACTACCCGCCCGATAACCCGATCATCACGATCGTCGATTCGGGCGCCACGGGTAACTTCACCCAGACCCGTACCCTCGCGGGTATGAAGGGCCTGGTGACGAACCCGAAGGGTGAGTTCATCCCGCGGCCGATCAAGTCCTCGTTCCGTGAGGGCCTGACCGTTCTCGAGTACTTCATCAACACCCACGGTGCTCGTAAGGGTCTGGCCGATACCGCGCTGCGTACCGCCGACTCGGGTTACCTGACCCGTCGTCTGGTGGACGTCTCGCAGGACGTGATCGTGCGCGAAACCGACTGCGCCACCGAGCGCGGCATCGTGGTGCATATCGCGGAGAAGCAGCCGGACGGCACGATGATCCGCGATGCGCATGTGGAGACCTCCGCCTACGCCCGGACGCTCGCGTCCGACGCGCTGGACACCGCCGGCAACGTAGTGGTGGGCAAGGGCGCCGATCTCGGCGACCCGGCCATCGAGGCGCTGCTGGAAGCCGGTATCACCGAGGTCCGGGTCCGCTCCGTGCTGACCTGCGGCACCGGTACCGGTGTCTGCGCGGTCTGCTACGGCCGTTCGATGGCGACCGGCAAGCTGGTCGATATCGGTGAGGCCGTCGGTATCGTCGCCGCCCAGTCCATCGGTGAGCCCGGTACCCAGCTGACCATGCGTACCTTCCACCAGGGTGGTGTCGCGGGTGATGACATCACCGGTGGTCTGCCGCGTGTGCAGGAGCTGTTCGAGGCGCGTGTGCCCAAGGGCAAGGCGCCCATCGCCGAAGTATCGGGCCGGATCCGGCTGGAGGACGACGACCGCTTCTACAAGATCACCATCATCCCCGATGACGGTGGCGACGAAGTGGTCTACGACAAGCTGTCCAAGCGTCAGCGTCTGCGTGTCTTCAAGCACGACGACGGTTCCGAGCGCCTGCTGTCCGACGGCGATCACGTCGAGGTCGGCCAGCAGCTGCTGGAAGGCGCGGCGGATCCGCACGAGGTGCTGCGCGTGATGGGCCCCCGGCAGGTGCAGATCCACCTGGTCCACGAAGTCCAGGAGGTCTACCGCTCGCAGGGTGTGTCGATCCACGACAAGCACATCGAGGTCATCGTCCGCCAGATGCTGCGCCGGGTGACGATCATCGATTCGGGCGCCACCGAGTTCCTGCCCGGCTCGCTCACCGAGCGCGCCGAGTTCGAGGCGTCCAACCGCCGGGTCGTCGCCGAGGGTCGCGAGCCCGCGGCGGGTCGCCCGGTACTGATGGGTATCACCAAGGCGTCGCTGGCCACCGATTCGTGGCTGTCGGCTGCCTCCTTCCAGGAGACCACTCGAGTCCTGACGGACGCGGCCATCAACTGCCGCTCCGACCGGCTCATCGGCCTCAAGGAGAACGTGATCATCGGTAAGCTGATCCCGGCCGGTACCGGTATCAACCGGTACCGCAACATCCAGGTTCAGCCGACCGAAGAAGCTCGTGCCGCGGCGTACGCGGTGCCGTCCTACGACGACACCTACTACAGCCCGGAGGGCTTCGGCGCCACCACCGGTGCCGCGGTTCCGCTGGACGACTACGGGTTCAGCGACTACCGGTAGGCTCGTTCGGTAACAGCACATCGGCCCCGCACCGTTTCGGTGCGGGGCCGATTGCGTTGATGCCGAGGGCTGGTCTCGGGCGCGGCGATATCGTGCCGAGTTGTCCGGCGACGGTCGCCGCATGGACTACCGGATTCGAAAAGCCGGACGGGCGCCCTTCCATATCGCGGCTCGGGCCCTGGCCTTGCTCACCTGAGTTCACCCCCGGTGAGCGTCCGAAGTCGTTTCAGGTCCGGGCAGCGTTCTCGGCCGGACCTTCGGATCGAGTGGCCGGGCCGGTCGACGGACGGGGCCGAGGGTTCGCGGTGCGGGCGTGGGTGGCGTAGAGCGTGAGGCCGACGAAGGCCAGTCCGCCCACCAGATTACCGATCACCGTGGGGATTTCGTTCCAGATCAGGTAGTCGCCGAGGGAGAAATCGCCACCCAGCAGAAGACCGGAGGGGAAGAGGAACATATTGACGATCGAATGCTCGAATCCCATGTAGAAGAACAACATGATCGGCATCCACATGGCGATCACTTTGCCGGACACCGAAGTCGACATCATTGCCGCGACGACGCCGGTGGAAACCATCCAATTGCACAGCACGGCACGAATGAAAAGGGTGAGCATGCCGGACGCGCCGTGGTCGGCGTAACCGACGGTTCGGGATTCGCCGATTTCACCGAGCCGCTGGCCGACCTCGTTCGGGTCCATGGAGAAACCCATGGTGACGATGATCGCCATCATGACAGCGACGGTGAACGCCCCGGCGAAATTGCCGACGAAAACGAGAGCCCAGTTGCGCAGTACCGCACGCCAGTTCACCCCGGGCCGCTTGTCCAGCCAGGCCAGCGGGACCAGCGTGAATACACCGGTCAGTAGATCGAAACCCAGCAGATACAGCAGGCAGAAGCCGACCGGGAACAGGACCGCGCCGAGGAGCGCGTTGCCGGTTTGCACCGTGATGGTGACCGCGAATGCGGCGGCGAGGGCCAGTATCGCACCCGCCATAAAGGCGCGGATCACCGTATCGCGCGTGGACATGAATGCTTTCGATTCGCCGGCGTCGATCATTACGCCGACGAATTCCGCCGGTTTGAGGTACGACATGACACGCCCTTCGCTTGTAGTGCTCGTGGGCGAAGTGTGCGATGCCCGGGTTTCCGGGCCGTATCGAGCCGGGCGCACCTGTGTAACCGGGTGCTCACCGGGGCTGTTCCTTCGAATATCTGTGTCCTCCAGGTTTTCGGCAGCGAATGTATCGGCAAGGTAAACAGTGTGATGCCGGTGCTGTCGGATGTGCCCGGCGGTGGCAGGCTTTCGATATTTCCGGAATATCCCGTCATTCCGATATCAGGAGGTCTGTATGGAACCGATCATGAGCAAGAGCGCGGCCGCGGACCGCGTTGTCGCGGCCCGCATCCGGCGCGGACTGACCTGGGCGGCCATCGCCGATGCGCTGGGCGCTCCGCTGGTCTGGACCACGGCCGCGTTGCTCGGACAGCATCCGATGACGGCGGAGCAGGCGCATCAGGTGTGTGACCTGCTGGGATTGGACGACGCGGTGGCGGAGAGCCTGAGCCGGCAACCCGCCCGTGGCGCGGACCCGGCCCTGATGAGCGACCCGACGATCTACCGATTCGTGGAAGCGATCTCCGTATACGGTCCCGCGCTCAAGGAGTTGATCCACGAGGAGTTCGGGGACGGGATCATGAGTGCGATCAACTTCAAGGTCGACTTCGCGCGTCGGCCGGATCCCGACGGTGATCGGGTTGTCATCACTTTCGACGGGAAGTTCCTCGACTATCGCTGGTGAGGTTCTGGGGGGAGACGCGAGTGGTCACCGTCGGCCGATTCCACACCCGCAGAAAGGGGACGGCATGCTGCAATCGAGTACGGGCCGGCTACCGGGCCCCGGACGCGCTCCTGGCGACGTAACCAGTGGCCGCCCCGCATCCTCGGCCCGGCCCGGGCCGAGGATGACGAGGCAGGCCGGCCACGTGTTCACGCTCCGGCCGGGAAGCTGAAGTCAGCGGCTCATCGCTCGCTGTCCAGCGTGGCCATCATCGGCTCCGGGTAGCGGCTGCCGATCACGGCGGCGGCCGGTACCGCCTCGGCGATCGCGGCCTGTTCGGCGGGAGTGAGCGATATCGCCGCGCCGGCGATCGACTCGGCCCAGCGCCGCGCGCTGCGCGTGCCGATGAGGGGGACGATATCGTCGCCGCGGCCGAGCACCCAGGCGATGGCGAGTTGCGCGGTGGTGACACCTCGCTCCTGGGCCAGACCCGCCAGGGTGTCGACGAGTTTCAGGTTGGCGTGGAGGTTCTCGCCCTGGAAGCGGGGAATGCCGGCGCGGGAATCCGACAGGGCGGCACCGTCCCGGCCGCGCAGCGAATCACTGAGCAGACCGCGGCTGAGCACGCCGTAGGCCGTGATGCCGATACCGAGTTCGCGGCAGGTAGGCAGGATTTCGGCCTCGATACCGCGGGAGAACAGCGAATACTCGATCTGCAGGTCGGCGATCGGGTGTACAGCGGCAGCCCGGCGCAAGGTTTCGGTACCCACTTCGGACAGTCCGATATGGCGGACGTAACCGGCGTCGATCATTTCGGCGATGGCACCGATGGTGTCCTCGATCGGAACTGCGGGATCCAGCCGCGCCGGGCGATAGACATCGATGTAGTCCACACCGAGCCGGCGCAGACTGTAACTCAGGAAGTTCTTCACCGCCGCCGGCCGGGTATCCATGCCCTGCCAGCTGATATCCGGACCCAGCAGTGCGCCGAATTTCACGCTGAGGGTGACCTCTTCGCGCGGCCGGTCGGCGATCGCCCGCCCGACCAGCATCTCGTTGTGGCCACTGCCGTAGAAGTCGCCGGTATCGATGAGCCCGGCGCCGGAATCCAGCGCGGCATGGATGGCTGCCATTGATTCCGTCTCGTCGGCGGGCCCGTACACGCCCGACAGGCCCATGGCGCCGAATCCGATCCGGCCGACCGTGGGGCCGGCACTACCCAGCCGCGAGGTCTGTATCTGTGTATTCGTCATGGGATCCACTGTGATGACCCGGTTGCGTCGTTGGCAGAGACGCTTTATCGGGGGAGCGACGATCCCTGGCTGCGGGCGCCGCAGTGCGCGACAGTGGAGGTATGGAACGCAGCGAACTCGCCGACTTCCTTCGTCGGCGTCGCGAACAGCTGACCCCCACGGAGGTCGGACTACCGCCCGGTTCGCGCCGCCGGACGCCGGGATTACGGCGCGACGAAGTGGCGTTGCTCGCCGGGATCTCCACCGACTACTACACCCGGCTGGAGCAAGCCCGGGGTCCGCGGCCGTCCACGCAGGTTCTGGCCGCCCTCACCCGGGCGTTGCGCTACACCAGCGACGAGCGCGACCATGTCTACTTCCTGTGCGAGCATTCTCCGCCGGGTGGCAGCGGCCCGGACAAACATGTGGGACCGGGGATGATGCATGTTCTGGCAAAACTGGATGACACACCGGCCGCTGTGATCACCGACCTCGGCGAAACCCTGGTGCAGAACCGGATGCATATGCTGCTGGTCGGTGACCAAACCGTGTTGACCGGCCGGAACCGTTACTTCGCCTGGCGGTGGTTCACCGACCCGGCGGTCCGCGAATTCTGCCCGCCCGGCGATGTGGACCGGATATCACGCCGGCAGGTGGCCGATCTGCGAGCCACCGCGGCGCGTCGTGCGAAAGCCCCCGATGTCCTGGACTATGTAGGCGCGCTGCGGGCGGCCAGTACCGAATTCGAACAGTTCTGGAACGAACATCTGGTCAGCGTGCGGCTTTCCGATGTGAAGAGCATTGTGCATCCGGAAGTCGGTGCGATCGCTTTCGATTGCGAAACGCTGCTCACCACCAGCGCCACCCAGCGGCTGCTGATCTATCGGCCGCGGCCGGGTACCGATGCCGCGGAGAAGCTGGAACTCCTGCGCGTCATCGGTACCCAGCGCTTGGGCGGCTCGGAGCCGGTCTCTCCTCTGTATTCCGCCGCAGTGGCTGAACAGCGGCGAGCCGCGGTGCCCGACTGACGCCGTGTGGTGATGTCGGCTCGGTGGCGTGCCCGTTCAGCCGCCCGCCGCGGTGTCGGATCGTCACTGTGTCGGGCGCGCGCCTCGCGGCGATGCCGGATCGCCGGTTTGCCTCGAGGGCCGGGTTGTGGCCGGTTCCGAACGTCCCCTTACTCGCGGCCGGCCGAGGTGAAAGACATATCCGGATAGCGCTGGCCGGCGACCTGTTCGGCGATCGGTTCCAGCCGGGCCAGTTCGGCGGCGGTCAGGACGACCGTCGCCGCCGCGATGTTCTCCGCCAACCGGGTGCGGCGGCGGGTGCCCGGAATCGGCACGATCGGCAGCCCGTGTTCCTGGGCCCTGGAATGCACCCAGGCCAGGGCGACCTGCGCGGGTGTGAGCCCCCGGTCTTCGGCGACGGCGTACACGGGGGCCAGCAGCGCCGCGTTGTGTGCCGCGTTGGTGCCGGTGAACCGCGGCATGTGACGCCGGAAATCGGTGTCGTTCAGTTCACCGGCCTGCGCGAACGATCCGGTGAGAAAACCTCGGCCGAGCGGTGAGTAGGGAACGAAGGTGACGCCGAGTTCGGCGGCCGCGGGTACCGCGGTGCGTTCGACGTCCCGGGAGAACAGCGACCATTCCGATTGCACTGCCGCGATCGGATGAACCGCGTGCGCGGCGCGCAGTTCCTCCCCCGTGACCTCGGAGAGTCCGAGCGTACGTACCTTGCCCTGCCGGACGAGCTCGGCCATGACACCGACCGTCTCCTCGATGGGCACCTCGGGATCGCGGCGGTGCATGTAGTAGAGGTCGATGGTCTCGATGCCCAGGCGGCGCAGGCTGGCGTCCACGGCGGTGCGGATGTATTCCGGCGAATTGTCGATGCCGCGGTAGTGGGGGTCGTCCGGCTTGCGGACTATGGCGAATTTGGTCGCCAGCGCCACCCGGTCCCGGTTGGCGCGGACGAAATCGCCGATGAATTCTTCGTTGTCGCCGGAACCGTAGATATCGGCGGTATCGAACAGTGTGACGCCGAGTTCGAGCGCTCGGTCCAGGGTTGCGCGGGCTTCGGCGCGGTCGGTGGGACCGTAGAACTCGCTGATACCCATACAGCCCAGACCCTGGATACCCACCCGGATCACGTCGGGGCTCAGAGGGGTGCTCGGCAGTGTTGCGGGGGTGCTCATTCGCGGAAATCCCTTCACGATGCGGCGTTGTCGGGTGACCGGGCGGGGGCGGTGCACTCCTCGTAGAGCGCGATCTTGTAATCCAGGACCGCCACGGTCTGCTGGAGTTCGGCGATACGGTCGATGGCCTCGGCGCGGGTGGCGCGAAACATGGCGAGCCGTTCCGGGACAGTGCTCTCCCCGGCCCGGACCAGCTGCGCGTAGCGGATCATGTCCGCGACCGACATGCCGGTGGTGCGTAGCCGCGTGATCAGCGTCAGCCATTCCAGGTCCCGGTCGCTGAACCTGCGTCTACCGGTGTGATCGCGGCCGATATGTGACAGCAGACCGATGCGCTCGTACCAGCGCAGGGTGTCCTGGCTCAGCCCACAGTGCCGGGCGGCGGCGCCGATCGTATGCCGGGGGATATCCCGGCCGGGCTCGGCGCCGGTCGGTGCGGAAAGGCTCACGGCTTTCCCTCTTTTCACTGAAAAATATTGCGCCACAGCCCTTTTTGCGGGCGAGCCGCGTCCTCTCGTCGAACAGTAACAACGGTAGCCACCTGGAGTGGGCTCCAGGCAAGCGGTGGGGAGCAAGATTCGGCCGCGCGGCCGCGGGGTTTCGACTGTGCGATACCGCGGTGCGAGTCGGGTAGAGCGAGCCACAGCTCCAGCCCGCGCCGGCCGAGGCATCCGCAACGGTGTACTTCGAACGGGTGATCCCGCGGCCGGAGGTGATCAGGTTCGGCCGGCCCGTTCTATACAGCACAGCCGAATGTCGCGAATCACGATGCCGGACCCTTCCCTCCGGCGGCGGATAACCGTCTACAGGCCGGTATGCGGAGGTAGGTCGAGATCATTCATCGCTGACACCGGTCACATGCGCGCCATATTCGGGATGGCGCTCCAGGTAGCTTCGGATGAAGGAGCATTCGGGGCGGATCCGGTGCCCGCGGTCGACCGTGTCGCGGATCGCGAAAGCGGCCAGTTTGCTGCCGAGCCCCTTGCCCCCGAATGCCGAATCGACCTCGGTATGGGTGAACACGGTTTCCGTGCCGCGTTCGGTGTACTCGGCGAACCCGGCGAGATCACTGCCGTAGAACACCTCGTAGCGGTCCTTGTCCGCGTTTCGGACGACCACGCTCTCCTCGGTTGCTCCGGTCATCTCCGCACTTCCTCTCGGTTGCGACTACCGGCTTCCGGCGGCGCGGCCGGAAGCCGGACCCCGAAGGCCAGCGTACCCAGCCTGCCGTACCGCGGCACGAGCCGGAAGGTACCGAATTCCGCGCCTGCCAGCGCATCCGGTCCAGGGCACGTAACCTGGGATTATGGCAAAGGAAATCGACCGGGTCCGGGCGCGTTCGGCCTGGGCCACGGTCAAGGAGAGCCCGGTGATCACCGTCATCGCGGTGACGCCGATTGTCGTGGTGTTCGGACTGGTCTGGTGGCTGATCGGCGGCTGGGCGGCGTTCCTGCTGCTGGTGCTGCTGGGCGCCGGCGCGGTCTTCGGCGGCAAACTCCTGCGCTGAGCAGCCGGGTCGGCTCAGCGGGGGATATGGAACGCGGCCAGAACGCCCGTGCCCGGATCTATCCGATCCCACGGCAGGTCGAAGCGCAGTACGGCCATGGCCGAGGTCGGAAATTTGCGGCCCAGCCGCTGTGCATCCTCGGTATCGTGATCGGCCGCCAGGTCCCACGCGGTCCATGGCATACCGGGTGCGTGCCCGATCACCAATAGTGTCGACAGGGCAGGATCGGTCAGCTGGACGAGTTCGATCAGCTGATCGGCGGCCGCCTCGTAGATCGAGGCATCGAATTCCACCGGCGCGGTGAGCGCGGTCGCGGCGAGGGTCTCCCGGGTGCGGGTCGCGGTCGAACAGCGGACCGCCGAAATGGGCGGCTGGGTGGCGCGCAGCCAGTCCCCGGCCAGTGCGGCTTCGCGCCGGCCACGCGGTGCCAGCGGGCGTTCGTGGTCGTCGATTCCGGGCGGGTAGGCCGACTTCCCGTGCCGCATCAAGATCAGAGTCCGGGTCATGGTGACCACCGTAAGCACCCTCGGTGCGGAGACGGACAACACACTCGAGGCAGACTGAAAGTGGCGTCACAATGGAGGTGGGCCGGTGACCCCGGTCCACACCGATCGTCTCGCCCTGCCCGCCGTGACCCGGAAGGCACCAGCCCGCACATAAGTCTCGAGGATCTGCACAAATATGGCCTACGTAATCACTCAGCGTTGTTGTAACGATGCCAGCTGCGTTTCCGAGTGCCCGGTCGATTGCATCCGCCCGACTCCGGACCAGCCGGAATTCGCTACGACCGAAATGCTCTATATCGACCCCGACACCTGCATCGACTGCGGCGCCTGTGTCGACGCGTGCCCGGTGGAGGCCATCTTCTCCGAGGACGATCTCACTGCGCCGCTGGCCCGCTTCCGGGATATCAATGCCGCCTGGTTCGAACGGCACCCCCTGGAATCCAATCTGGATCCGATCGCCACGCCCGTGCGCCCGCCCAAGGAACTCGGGACGCTGCGGGTCGCGATCGTCGGCGCCGGCCCGGCGGCCGCCTATGCCGCCGACGAACTCCTGCGCCGCTGCGATGTCCAGGTGGAGATGTTCGACCGCCTACCCACGCCGTGGGGCCTGGTTCGCGCCGGGGTGGCCCCGGACCATCCCGGTACCAAAACGGTGGCCGGCATGTTCGAATCGGCCTTCCGCCGCGACACCCTGCAGTACTACCTGAACGTCGAGGTCGGCGAGCACATCAGTCACGAGGAACTGCTGGCGCACCACCACGCGGTTCTCTACGCGGTCGGTGCCTCCTCCGATCGGCGGATGGGCGTCCCGGGCGAGGAGCTGGCCGGCAGTCATTCGGCCACCGAATTCGTGGCTTGGTACAACGGCCACCCCGATTACGCCGACCGCACCTTCGATCTGTCCGGGGAACGGGCGATCATCGTCGGAAACGGCAACGTCGCGCTCGATGTGGCGCGTGTGCTCACGGTGCACCCCGACGAACTCGCCAAAACCGATATCGCCGACCACGCCCTCGCTGCGCTGCGCAACAGCAACATCCGCGAAGTGGTGGTACTGGGACGCCGCGGGCCGTTGCAGGCCGCCTATACCTCACCGGAATTCCTGGCGCTCACGCACTTGTCCGAGGTCGACGTGGTCATCGATCCGGCCGAACTGAAACTCGACCCCGCCTCGCAGGCGGTGCTCGACGATCCCGAGGTCGAACCGTCGCTGCGGCTGAAGTACACGCTGGCCGAGGAATACGCCGCCGAACCGCCCAGCGAGGGCAACAAGCGGATCGTGTTCAAGTACCTGGCCTCGCCCACCGCGGTACTCGGAACCGACAAGGTGGAAGGGGTCGAGTACGCGCACAACGAGCTGGTCGAGGTGGACGGTGTGCTGAACGCCCGCGCCACCGACCGCACCGGCAGCTATGACGCCTCCCTGGTGCTGCGCTCGATCGGTTACCGCGGTGAACCGGTACCGGATCTGCCGTTCGACGAAAAACGTGCCGTGGTGCCCAACGAGCACGGCCGGGTGACCGGTCCCGATGGCACTCCGCTGACAGGTGTGTACGTCAGCGGCTGGATCAAGCGCGGCCCCCGCGGCGTCATCGGCTCGAACCGCGTCGATTCCGAGGAAACGGTCGAAGCCGTCATCGCGGATTTCATGTCCGGCAAACTGGCGGCGCCCACCGGTGACCGGGATGCCCTGCGCGCCCTGGTACAGCAACGTCAGCCGGATCTGGTGGATCGTGCCGGTTGGAAGGCCATCGATCAGGCCGAACGCGGTGCCGGGAAGGAAGCGGGCCGCCCGCGGGTCAAGTTCACCACCCACACCGATCTACTCCAGGCCGCCAAAGGCAGCCAGTGATCCGGTGCGCCCGGCGCCGGTAGATCGAGTACAACCCGAGTGCCATGCCTCGGACCCCGGTACCCGCCGTATCCGGGGTCCGAGGAATGGCCTGTTCCCTGCCCTCGGGGCGCCCGACTGAATTCGTTCCGCGGTTGCGGAGGTAGGTGGGGCCCTGAAAGGTTTCGGTGCATCCAAGGGGCAAGGGGGGCCGAAACCCCGCGCCGCCGGAGGCGGCGCCGAAATCACAGCGGTGCGATGCGGACGATGGTGGTGGTGATCCCGTCGACCACGAACCACAGGCGCAAGGTGGGACGTGCGTGCCGGTCGCCGGGTTCGTACCGGCTGCGGACGCTGATGTGCTGGCGTGCCAGCACGGGGGCCACGTATTCGATCACGGCCCGGTGTGGGCCGCTGGCCAGTTTGGGGTAGTCCACGAGATACTGCTCCACCGCCTGCCAATAGCAGGCGTTGTTGACGTGGTTGTACTGGTCGATATCGGTGGCGCGCAGCGGGAACGGTAGATCGGTATCGGATTCCGGGGGAGCGGGGTCGGTGAGCCAGGGCCGCCAGCGCAGCCGCTGCTCGATGGTGGTCTGCGCCAGATACGCGAGGCCCGCATCACTGATCCGGGCGGGCATATTGCTGGCCTCGTTGATCTTGATCCAGAAACCCTCGGTCTCGATCAGGCCGCCGCGGTCGCTGGTTATCCGCACCCGCATATTCGACCAGCGGGTGGACATACTCGAACACCAGCGCAGCAGATGCACGGTGTCGGGCCACCGGACAGGCCGGATCACATCGATCACGGTGCGCCGGATTATCCAGCTGGGGTCGGTCTGCTCCAGGATGGATTGCTGGAGGTGCTCCCACGCGATGTCCTGGAGGTAGCGGGCGATACCGTCGAGACGCACGCGGTTGTACGGGTCCACGTCACCGGCTCGCACCGGCCACGCCGAAACGAACCCCATGCCCTCCTGGGGAAGCGGGGCGAGTGGCTGATCGAGTGACACTTGTGCTCCTCGCGCGGCGGGTCGCGCCGCGGTACTTCTACTGAGTTCCTGAGCCAAGACTTTACGGTGACGTGCATTACCCGGCGTGGGTGGTGTGGGGTCGGCAGGTTGCCCGGCCCGCCACCGGAGGTGGCGCCGACAGCGCACACTATGGACTTCCCGCGGCCGCGACCGATAGTTTGAGGTGGACGGATGGATTGGTACATATCAGCCGGTGCGTCTCATGCTCGCCGGTGAGCGAACGAAAGAGGTCGGCATATGCGCGCAGCTCAGGTCAGCAAACTCGAAGGGCCGGAAGCGATCGAGATCGTCGACATCCCGGAGCCGGAACCCCTGCCCGGCGGGGTCGTCATCGATGTCCACGCGGCCGGGGTCGCATTCCCGGACGTGCTGATGACCCGCGGGCTGTATCAGATGAAACCCGAGATGCCGTTCGTCGTCGGCGGTGAGGTCGCGGGTGTGGTCAGGGAAGCCCCAGCGGGTTCACACGTGAAACCGGGCGACCGGGTCTGCGCCCTCACCTTGCTCGGAAACGCCATGGCAGAGGTGGCCACCACCCGCGCCGAGATGGTTTTCGGGCTCCCGGACAACATCTCATTCGAAGCGGGCGCCGGAATCCTCTTCAACGATATGACCGTGCACTTCTGCCTGCGTAACCGCGGCAGGCTCGCCGAAGGCGAAACCGTGCTCGTGCACGGCGCGGCCGGCGGGATCGGCACCTCGACGCTGCGGATGGCGGCCGCGCTGGGCGCCGGACGGGTGATCGCAGTGGTCAGCACCGAGGCGAAAGCCGAAATCGCGCGCGCCCAGGGCGCCACCGATGTGGTGCTCACCGACGGCTGGCTCGATCGAGTCAAAGAACTCACCGGCAGCCGCGGTGTCGATATCGTTCTCGACCCCGTGGGCGGCGACCGTTTCACCGACAGCATCCGCTCGTTGGCGCGCGGCGGCCGGCTGCTGGTGGTGGGCTTCACCGGCGGTGACATTCCCACGGTCAAGGTGAATCGTCTGCTGCTCAAGAACGTCGAGGTCGTCGGCGCCGGCTGGGGTGAATGGATGCTGTCGCACCCCGGCTACCTGACCGAGCAGTGGGCCGAGGTGGGGCCGCTGTTCGAGGCCGGCAAGATCGCGCCCCCGCAGCCGGTGCTGTTCCCGCTGGAGCAGGCTGCGCAGGCCGTGGCCGCGCTGGAAAACCGTGCTGCCACTGGCAAGGTCGTGGTCACCCTGCGCTGAACCGGCACCGCCGGCGTGGGATCCACGGGTGACCTGCGCCGCCTTCGGGGGTCGCTGTTTCGTCGGTATTGTTCACACCATGCGGATCAGGTCGGCGATAGTCCTCGGGTTAACCGCGGCGTTTGCTCTGGCGGGGTGTGGTTCCGACGCCGGCTCCGAGGTAGCCGACGGTCCGCGGGGTCCCGCTCCCAAGGTGGCCGCGCTGGGTCCGTTCGTGGGGGAGTGCGGACACGTCACCGACGACGAGGTCCGCGATATCGGGGGGCTCGGCCAGGTTGCGCAGTCGTACAAGAACGCGGTCGGCTGCAACTGGCAGTCCGGTGGCCTGAGTGGTGCGTCGATAACGTTCGCTTCATATCGGGGCAGTCCGTTGGAGCGGGAGAAGGCATGGGTCACCACGCACGGCCGGCCACCGGAACCGATCACCGTGGGGGGACGCCCGGGTTTCGCGGCGCTGGATCCGAGCAGCCGTATCTGCGATCTGGCGGTGCAGCTCGACGACGATTTCTTCGAATGGTCGACCGCGCTGGGTGGCTATTCCGATATCGGCGGCAATCCGTGTGATCGCAGCCGCGCGCTCGCCGAACTGACCATCGAGCGGCTGGAGTGAAACGATGACGTTGCGCGAACGATCCGGCCGCGGCCGAATCCGCACGCTGGCCGCGTCGGCGGCGATACTGGTGGCCGCCGTCTTCGGTGCGGGCTGTGGTAGCACGGTGGACGGTACGGCCCTGCCGGTCGGCGGCGGAGAAACCGTCGATACCACACAGATCGACAAACTGCTCCGCGAATGCGATGTGGTCACCGACCAGCAGATCATCGACGCTCTCGGCGGTAACACCTATATCAGCGACTCGTTCTTCGGTGCAGTGTGCATGTGGGATATCGGCGGCGGCTCCGGGATGCTCACACTGAACTGGTACGAGAACGGATCGTTGCGCAACGAGCAGGAGACCAACGACAAACTCGGCTACACGAGCACGAAGACCACGGTGCAGGGCACGATCGCGCTGGAAATCCGCCGGCCGAACGATCCGAACTCTTGCGGTATGACGGCCAGTGCGGCCGACTCGGGAGTTATCGGCTGGTGGGTGAATTCCGCTCCCGGTGCCACTGCCGACCCCTGCGCTGCCGCGAAGAAACTCCTCGAACTCACGCTCAACATCGCGCGATGAAGGGTACAGTTGTACCCCTGTTTTGACCGTGTCATCGGCGTCCGAGTACAGTGGACGGCTGTGCCCGGAAGGATACGGGCAAGTTCGAGCGCAGACGTAGGCCAGCGAGAGCGGCTGACGATTCCAGCGTGCCTGTAATTCGGGCCCTGAACTGCGTGCGACACGCCCGACCTCGGGACGCGAGAAACGTGGTTGGACGTGCGGGTGAAAGCTCGATGAACAGACCTGACACCGCCAGAACCGATTAAAGGAAAGCCGGTCTATGCCAACCATCAACCAGCTGGTCCGTAAGGGTCGTCGCGACAAGGTCGCCAAGACCAAGACCGCGGCCCTCAAGGGGAGCCCGCAGCGTCGTGGCGTGTGCACCCGCGTGTACACCACCACCCCGAAGAAGCCGAACTCCGCGCTCCGCAAGGTCGCGCGTGTTCGCCTGACCAGCGCGGTCGAGGTCACGGCCTACATCCCCGGCGAAGGCCACAACCTGCAGGAGCACTCGATGGTGCTCGTCCGCGGTGGTCGTGTGAAGGACCTTCCCGGTGTGCGTTACAAGATCATTCGCGGATCGCTGGACACCCAGGGTGTGAAGAACCGCAAGCAGGCCCGCAGCCGTTACGGCGCCAAGAAGGAGAAGAGCTGATATGCCTCGCAAGGGCCCCGCTCCCAAGCGTCCGCTGATCAACGACCCGGTCTATGGGTCGCCGCTGGTGACGCAGCTGGTGAACAAGATTCTTCTCGACGGCAAGAAGTCCACCGCCGAGCGCATTGTGTACGGCGCAATGGAGCAGGCGCGCGAAAAGACGGGCACCGATCCGGTGGTCACTCTCAAGCGCGCGCTGGACAACGTCAAGCCGGCCCTCGAGGTCAAGCCGCGCCGCGTCGGTGGCGCCACCTACCAGGTTCCGGTCGAGGTCCGTCCCGGCCGCTCCAACACTCTCGCGCTGCGCTGGCTGGTCAACTACTCGCGGGCGCGCCGTGAGAAGACCATGGTCGAGCGCCTGGCCAACGAACTGCTGGATGCCAGCAACGGCCTCGGTGCTTCGGTCAAGCGTCGTGAAGACACCCACAAGATGGCCGAGTCCAACCGGGCCTTCGCGCACTACCGCTGGTGATGTCTGTCCGGCCCATCGCTCGGGTCGGGAGGCTTACGGAAGCACCGCTTCCGCTTTGACAGATATGGCGACCGGAAGGTCGTCGGCGAGAATCCCAACTAGCTACGAGCGGGGAAGAATTCCGTGGCACAGGACGTGCTCACCGACCTGAACAAGGTCCGCAACATCGGCATCATGGCTCACATCGATGCGGGTAAAACCACTACGACCGAACGCATCCTCTTCTACACCGGTGTGAATTACAAGCTCGGTGAAACCCATGACGGTGCGTCGACCACCGACTGGATGGAACAGGAGCAGGAGCGCGGTATCACCATCACCTCCGCGGCGGTGACCTGCTTCTGGAACCAGAACCAGATCAATATCATCGACACCCCCGGCCACGTCGATTTCACCGTCGAGGTGGAACGCAGCCTGCGTGTGCTCGATGGCGCCGTCGCCGTCTTCGACGGCAAAGAGGGTGTGGAGCCGCAGTCCGAGCAGGTGTGGCGTCAGGCCGACAAGTACGACGTGCCGCGGATCTGTTTCGTCAACAAGATGGACAAGCTCGGTGCGGATTTCTACTTCACCGTGCAGACCATCAAGGACCGTCTCGGTGCCAAGCCGCTGGTCATCCAGCTGCCGATCGGTGCGGAAGACACGTTCGAGGGTGTCGTCGACCTGGTCGAGATGAAGGCCAAGGTCTGGACCGGCGAAACCAAGCTGGGCGAGAAGTACGAACTCCAGGACATCCCGGCCGATCTGGTCGAGAAGGCCGAGCAGTACCGGCAGGAACTGCTGGAGACCGTGGCGGAGTCCGACGAGGCGCTGCTGGACAAGTTCTTCGGCGGGGAAGATCTCACGATCGACGAGATCAAGGGCGCCATCCGCAAGATGACGGTCAACTCCGAGCTCTACCCGGTGCTGTGCGGGTCGGCGTTCAAGAACAAGGGCGTGCAGCCCATGCTCGACGCCGTGATCGACTACCTGCCGTCGCCGCTGGACGTCGAGTCGGTGCAGGGGCATGCGCCCGGTAAAGAGGACGAGGTCCTCACCCGTAAGCCGAGTGCCGACGAGCCGTTCGCCGCGCTGGCGTTCAAGATCGCCGTGCACCCGTTCTTCGGCAAGCTGACCTACATCCGCGTCTACTCCGGCAAGGTTGATTCCGGGGCCCAGGTCATCAACGCGACCAAGGGCAAGAAGGAACGTCTGGGCAAGCTGTTCCAGATGCATTCCAACAAGGAGAACCCGGTTCCTTCGGTCAGCACCGGCCATATCTACGCGGTCATCGGCCTGAAGGACACCACCACCGGTGACACCCTGTGCGATCCGAACAACCAGATCGTGCTGGAGTCCATGACCTTCCCGGACCCGGTCATCCAGGTCTCCATCGAGCCCAAGACCAAGTCCGACCAGGAGAAGCTGGGCACCGCGATCCAGAAGCTCGCCGAAGAGGACCCCACCTTCACGGTGAAGCTGGACGACGAGACCGGCCAGACCGTTATCGGCGGTATGGGCGAGCTGCACCTCGACATCCTGGTCGACCGGATGAAGCGCGAATTCAAGGTAGAGGCCAACGTCGGCAAGCCGCAGGTGGCCTACCGCGAGACCATCACCAAGAAGGTCGAGAAGCTCGAGTTCACCCACAAGAAGCAGACGGGTGGTTCGGGTCAGTTCGCGAAGGTGATCATCGCCCTGGAGCCGTTCGTCGGCGAGGACGGTGCGCACTACGAATTCGAGAACAAGGTCACCGGCGGCCGTGTGCCGAGGGAATACATCCCTTCGGTCGACGCGGGTGCGCAGGACGCCATGCAGTACGGTGTGCTCGCCGGTTACCCGCTGGTCAACCTGAAGGTGCTCCTGCTCGACGGTGCATACCACGACGTCGACTCCTCGGAGATGGCGTTCAAGATCGCCGGATCGCAGGCCCTCAAGGAAGCGGCCCGCAAGGCCGGTCCGGTGATCCTCGAACCGCTGATGGCGGTCGAGGTCACCACGCCCGAGGACTACATGGGCGATGTGATCGGCGACCTGAACTCCCGCCGTGGCCAGATCCAGGCCATGGAGGAACGCAGTGGTGCCCGTGTCGTCAAGGCGCTGGTTCCGCTCTCGGAGATGTTCGGCTACATCGGTGACCTGCGGTCGAAGACCCAGGGCCGGGCGAACTACTCCATGGTGTTCGATTCGTACGCGGAGGTTCCGGCCAACGTGTCGAAGGAGATCATCGCCAAGGCGACCGGCGAGTAAGTGCCCCTCCGGGGCGGGTAGCTCGCCCGCCCCGGATCTCCCGGGAGTTTGTACAACCCGTTAGTTCCCCGCGTAAGTGGGGATGACCCCCGCACTGCTGCAACTGCAAGCACCAACAAGTCCAGGAGGACCACACAGTGGCGAAGGCGAAGTTCGAGCGGACAAAGCCGCACGTCAACATCGGCACCATCGGTCACGTCGACCACGGCAAGACCACGCTGACCGCAGCGATCACCAAGGTGCTGGCGGAGAAGTACCCGGAGCTGAACGAGAGCTTCGCTTTCGATCAGATCGATAAGGCGCCGGAGGAGAAGGCTCGTGGTATCACGATCAACATCTCCCACGTCGAGTACCAGACCGAGAAGCGTCACTACGCGCACGTCGACGCCCCCGGCCACGCCGACTACATCAAGAACATGATCACCGGTGCGGCTCAGATGGACGGCGCCATCCTGGTGGTCGCGGCGACCGACGGTCCGATGCCGCAGACCCGTGAGCACGTGCTGCTCGCTCGTCAGGTCGGTGTGCCCTACATCCTGGTCGCGCTGAACAAGTCGGACATGGTCGACGACGAGGAAATCCTCGAGCTCGTCGAGATGGAGGTCCGCGAGCTGCTGGCTTCGCAGGAGTTCGACGAGGACGCCCCCGTCGTGCGTGTTTCCGGCCTGAAGGCGCTGGAGGGCGACGCGAAGTGGAGCGAGTCGATCGTCGAGCTGATGAACGCGGTCGACGAGTCCATCCCGGATCCGGTGCGTGAGACCGATCTCCCGTTCCTGATGCCGATCGAGGACGTCTTCACCATTACCGGTCGTGGCACCGTGGTGACCGGTCGCGTCGAGCGCGGCACGATCAATCTGAACGCCGAGGTCGAGATCGTCGGCATCAAGCCGGAGAAGACGAAGACCACCATCACCGGTATCGAGATGTTCCGCAAGATGCTGGACAGTGCCGAGGCCGGTGACAACGCGGGCCTGCTGATCCGTGGTATCAAGCGTGAAGATGTGGAGCGCGGCCAGGTCGTCGTCAAGCCGGGCACCACCACCCCGCACACCGAGTTCGAGGGCCAGGCCTACATCCTGTCCAAGGACGAGGGCGGCCGCCACACCCCGTTCTTCAACAACTACCGTCCGCAGTTCTACTTCCGTACCACGGACGTGACGGGCGTTGTGACCCTGCCCGAGGGCACCGAGATGGTTATGCCCGGCGACAACACCGAGATGTCGGTTGTGCTGATCCAGCCGGTCGCCATGGACGAGGGTCTGCGTTTCGCGATCCGTGAAGGTGGCCGCACCGTCGGCGCCGGTCGGGTTACGAAGATCCTGAAGTGATTCGCTGAATCGCTGAAACGGCGTCGCTCCGAAAAGGGAGCGGCGCCGTTTTTCGTTTCACGCAATGATGCAGGTAGGAGCACCGACCGCAAGCCGACGCTTTCCATGCGCCGGCCGGTCTGATAACGCTCGTACTTCTCAGCCGATGTTATGGGTGTCCGATGTCGAACGAAGGAACTCGGTTTGATACGTAAAGCTGCCGCTGCCCTGTCACTCGCCTTCGCCGCCACGGCGGCCGGTGCCGGCACCGCCGGTGCTACTCCAGAAGTCCCCGCCACACCCGAATCGTGCCCCGCGGTTCCCGCCGACCGAGTTGACGACGCCGTCAGCCGGCTACCGCAAGCTTTCCCGGATGTGCCGTGGAAAGTGACGGGAAGTGGTTCGTCCGTCGACTGCGCACTGAACTGGGTGCAGGTCGACCCGGATGGCGCGACCGGGAGTTCCCCCACACATATCCTGCTCTTCGACCACTTCAAGTACGGGAGCACAGCGACCGAGGACCCCGAGGCATTCGTCAACGTTGCCGGCAGCGACGCACCCGGGCAGATCACCATCACTTTCCGGTGGCTGAACCCCGGCGACCCCAACGCGAATCCCACCGGCCGGGCCGACGTGCGCTACCAGCTCTTCCCGCAGTCACCGCCGGGGCCGATAGACCCGATTCCGCCAGAGGTGACCGGCTGACAATCGGCGTCGGCCGGGTTACGAAGAGCATCAAGGGAATCGCTGAATCGCTGAGAGCGGCATGAATTCCTGGACATCAATGTCTGCATCATCGCTGTGCACTGAGCTGCAGGGCGATTGCGGTGCTTGGTCAGGAGCGCAGGTCACGGCGGCCGAACCGCCAGAACCCGAGCGCGAGCAGGACGGCAGTGAGTACGAGCAGGACCGTGGCATCGCCCGGTTGCAGGCCGTGGCGAAGGGGTTCGCCGCCGATGTAGTAATGGAACGGGGACAGGTATTTCAGCCAATCGGCGCCGATCACACCAGCGAGATTGCCCGCCACATAGGTGAATACGCCGATACCGGCCGCAATGCCGAGTGCGGGCCCGCGGCTGCCCAGCGCCGCGCCCAGGCCGATGGCCAAAGCGCCGAAGGTGGTGCCGAGTAGTGCCAGGTGCACGCATTGGCCAGCGAACCCGGCGATCCCGATGGTGTCGAGGTCGGCGCCGGATCGGATCGCCATCATCGCGGCGAAGACCAGCACCGCGGTTGCGGCCGCGCCGGTGGCCAAGGCGGCGAATCGCTGCAGCGCCAGCGGGAGGCGGCCGAGCGGGTGGGCCAACAGCAAGTCCAGATATCCGGTTTCCTCGTCGCCGGCGATCAGACGGGCACCGAAGGTGATCCCGAATGCGGTGACCAGCAGCGGCAGCAGCAATCCGAACACGGTGGATCCGAGATACCCGGCCGCGGAACTCATATCCTGCATCCGCAGGGCTTCACGCATCGCCTCGGGGTAGTTCGCCACCGTGTCGGCCACACCGCCCGCGGAGACCTGCGGGTAGAAAGCGGCGTACATCAATCCCACCACGGCGATACCGACCGACCACGCCAGGAGGGCACGGCGGTTATCGGCCAGGGTGCGGAGGTAGAGGTCAGGCAGCATCGGCTTCTCCGGTGTAGTAGCTGTGGAACAGGTCTTCGAGGGCTGGTTCGGTGACCAGCAGTCCGGCCACACGGTGACCGGCCAGCGCACGCAGCAAGGCGTCCGGGCTCCCGGTCACCCGGCAGCGCAGCGTGTTCGCTTCGACTTGCACATCGCTGACCCCGGGCAACATCACAAACTCCGCGGCTTCGATCGGGCCGGTGAAGCCGACCTCCACCTCGCGCACCGCGTCGGCACGCAGGCCCGCCACGGTGTCGAGGGCGACCAAGCGTCCTTCACGAATGATCGCGACCCGGTCGGCGACCGCCTCGACCTCGCTCATGATGTGGCTGGACATGAACACCGTCTGCCCGGCGGCCGCGGCCTCGCCCACCATCTCCAGGAAGATCTGCTGCGCCAACGGATCCAGGCCCGAGGTCGGTTCGTCGAGAATGAGTAGCTCGGGTTCGTGCATGAAGGCCTGAACCAACCCGACCTTCTGCCGGTTGCCCTTCGACAGCGCCGCGATCTGTTTGCCCTGATCCAACTCCAGTCGCTCACACAATCCATCGATACGGTCCGCTCCCGCCCCGCCCCGCAACGCGGCGAGAAACCGCAGGGCCGCACCGACACGCTGACGCCCCGGTGCGATGAAATCCCCGGCCAGATAGCCCAGCCGCGCGTGCAGCGCTACCGCGTCGGCACGCGGATCCATGCCGAGGACCGCAGCGGTTCCGGCCGTGGGCCTGATCAGGTCCAGCATCAGCCGGATGGTGGTGGACTTCCCGGCGCCGTTGGGCCCGAGATAACCGAAGACCTCCCCCCTTTCCACCGTCAGCGACAACCCGACCAGCCCGCGGGCTGAGCCGTAGGTTTTCGTGAGCCCGTGCAGCTCGATTGCTTTCACCATGGCATGAAAGTATCCAGCTTTCAGAGATTTGTAAATACTCTGAATATTCATCCTTCTGATATCTTAACGGGCATGGGCACCAACGAGCGATTGCGCGAAGCGGCAGAGAAACTGGCTTTGACTCTGTCAGCCGGCGGCGGGATGCAACGCTCCACCGCCCGGGTGCTCACCGCGCTGCTTTACACAGAGCAGGACACCATGACCGCCGCCGATCTGTGCCAGGAACTCTCGATCAGCTCGGGCGCCGTGTCGACCGCGATCAAGCACCTCACCCCGGTGGGGCTGATCGAACGCGTCCCCGCCCCAGGCAGCCGCCGGGACCACTACCGGTTCCGATCCGGGGCCTGGGCGGCACTGATGTCGCAGCAGAACAGCCTGCTCGCCACCATGCGCGATTCTGCACAAGAAGGCCTGGACACGACCGGCCCCGACACTGTCACCGCCCGCCGCTTGCACGAGATGCAAGACTTCTACACCTTCATGCTCAACGAACTGGTACCCCTTATCGACCGGTGGCGCGAGAACTACGCAGCCGAACACCCCTGACCAACAGGCGACAACCCGTAATTCCGCACCGAACCCGCCACGCCGACATGATCATCCACGCGATGATGCACTGACCGATTGAGTCCAAGATCGTTTTCTGAGCAGTTGGGCCGAGACGGGCTTCGGCGAACGAAAGACCACGTCGCCCGAAAACGCCAACTGTTCAAAAGTCGGTCGACGGTCTTGACGACCGCGATGCCGTAGGTGCGGCGGGTGTTGCCGGGGCCGAGGGTGTCCAGGAACGCCTCAGCCGATCCGCGCAGAGTGCGAGGCGGGGCGGTGTGGATGCGGGTCATGGTCGCCGCTGGGAAGCGGTTGCCCCCGCCGAGAGATTCGTATCTGCCCATGCGGTGGAACGTCGGGCAGGGGGGTTCATTCGAGGAAGGTCACGGTCTCGGACAGCGGGGCCCGGGGCAGGTAGGGGTGAGTGGCGGCGGGGTGGGCGAAGCCTATGGACATACCGCAGAAAAGCATCTGTTCCGCCGGAGGTGAGATCACCTCTCCGACCGTGCGGTGATATTCCGCCCATGCGATTTGTGTGCAGCTGTGTAGTCCTTCGGACCGCAGCAACAGCATCGCAGTCTGTAGGTACATACCCGCGTCTGCCCATTGCGGCGCGGGCATGTCTCGGTCCAGATAGCAGAACAGCGCGGTAGAGGCTCCGAAACAGTTCCAGTTCTCGGCTCGGACCCGAGTGCGGGATTCGGTGTCGTCGTGGGCGATACCGAGTGCGCCGTATCGACGAGAGCCCATAGCCGCGAGGCGTTCCCGATAGGGCGAGGCCATGTTCAGCGGGTAGAAGGCGAACTCGGGTTCGTCGCCGCTGTCACCGGTAGCAACTCGTTCGGCGATGCGCTTCTTCAACTCCATCAGCCGATCCCCGGTCAGTACATAGATATGCCACGGCTGCAGATTGCCGCCCGACGGTGTGCGGGCAGCCGCTGTCAGTACCCTGTTCAGCACGTCGCGCGGCACGGGTCGGTCGGTGAACGTACGAATAGATTGCCTACTCGATACCGCCTCATAAACATCCACGCCACGATCGTATTGGGGCCTTCTCTGGCCCCAATACGATCCATCCCTCGAACACCGAGATTGCTTGCACAGTCGGACCACACCGGGAGAGCGCGTCGAGCGTGGTCAGAAGAGGGTGTCGCCATGAACCCCGGCCTCCAGCACGCCGCCGATCAACCTCATCGGCAGCCAAGCCGGGCACCAACCGCCCGACCGCGCACCCCGAACGCGAAACCCCTTCCGACGCTGGGTTCACGCTCTCGAACGCACCGGGATCGCGCACAAATGGACCCGCCCCTACACATCTCGGACGAACGGGAAGGTGGAGCGGTTCAACGCCACTCTGGCCCGCGAATGGGCCTACGTGCGCGAATACGACTCCGGGCAGGCCCGCCAGGCCGCGCTGGGCGTACTACAACCCACGACTGGCCCCACGCCGGGATCGGCCACCAGGAAGCGGTCAGCCGAGTCCTGCTACGCGATTACCGACTCACAACCGCCGGGCACACTTTCTCATCCCTGCCGATGATCGGACGGGCACAACCACTGTGAAAGCCGGGTAATCCTCTGGGAATTCGAGTCCGGTCGGATCGCCGGCGATCAGGCAGCCTGTCGGTACCGCCAGGTGACCTCTGTCGGGTGCGGGTGCGGGTGCGGGTGCGGGCACTGTCGAATCCGAGAGGCCGGACTGTCAAGGGGATGTCAAATATGAGACCCGAGTTCGAATTCGTCGACGCCTGCTGGCTATCGTGGCAGGTCAGGTGACGAGTGCGGTCGAACGCTCGGTTGCGCAACGTCGAACGGAGCTGGGGCGTAGACAGATGACACGATCTGCGCGATGGCCGCTGCCGGTTTCCGCGGTTGCCCGAGTCGGCAGATTCGCTGAGAGCGGGGCGGGTCCGATTCGGATCGGCACCCGCCAGGCAGCACAACCTGTTACCGGCCAGTGAGATGCCGGACAACCGGATGCGCCGTTGCACCGCGGACCGAACAGTCGCCCCCGGGGGGCCGGAGGGGCTCCAGTACAGGTGGCCTGGAGTCGAAAAGGCAGGACGAGATAGATGACGAACCCGCAATATCCGGGTGCCGGCGATCAGCCCGGTGGATATCCACCGCAACCGTTCGGAGAGCAACCGCCCGCCGGGTGGCAGGGGCAGCAGTCGTATGCCCCTGGCCCACAGCAGTATCCGTCGCAGGGTGTGCCTCCGGGGTACGGGCCGCCGGCGTACCCGCCGCAACCCGGCGGACAATACATACCACCGCCCGGCGGGCCGTACCCACCGCAGCCCGGCAAGAGCCGCGGGACCGTGGTCATGGTGACGCTCGTAGTGCTCGTACTGGTGGCCGGCCTCGGTGTCGGCGGATATTTCCTGGTGTCCGGCGGCGGGACCGGAGATCCGCGCACCGTTGCACAGCAATTCGTGGACGGTGAAGGTGAGAACGAGGAAATCATCTGCGCCGCGGATCTGGCGAAGATCGAGGACGCCGGGAAGTCGGCGCCCCAGCCCACCGCGCCCGTGACGATGCCGGACGATTCGGCCGCCACGAGCGAGCTGGTCGGTGTCGATGTGCCCGAGGGGAGTGACCGGGGGACCTTTACGGTCAAGACCGACGTGACGATCGGGACGCAGAGCCACAGCCGGACCGTGGAGTACGACCTCGTCGTGGAGGACGGCGACTGGAAGGTCTGCGGAATTCTGGAGGCGTCGGAGCCCGGCGACAGTGATTCCGAGGCTCCGGGCAACGGTGTTCCCGGAGCGCCGGACAACGGTGATTCCGAGAAACCCGGGAACAATGACTCCGGCGGCGACAGTACCGGCGGTAGCGATCCCGGCGCCGCACGTGCTGTTGCACAGCAGTTCGTGGACCGGGACGGTACCGACAAAGGCTTGATCTGCGCGGCGGATGTCGCGACCCTCGAGTTGGCCGAAAAGTCGGGGTCCGGACAGGTCGAACTGCCGGATTCTGCCTATGCGACAAGGACGATCACGAACCTCGATGTGCCCGCAGGCAGCGAGCAAGGGACCTTCACCGTCGAACTGATGGTGAAGGGAACCTCGACGCTCATCAAATCCCTCGACTACGACCTCCTCGAAGAAGACGGCGACTGGAAGGTCTGCGGCGTTCTGAAGGCGTGGCTCAGTTGATCCTTGATCGCCGAGCGGATACTTGTCCACGCACATCAGCGCAGCCACTACACAGAGGCCCGCGGCCACGTAGAAGGCGATGTCGTAGGAACCGTTCGTGTCCGGACGTAACCGGCGCCGAACGCGGCAACTGCCGCGCCGAGTTGGTGGGCGGCAAAACCCAGCCGAAAACGATCGGGGTGTATGCAGCGAACCAGCGGCGGCAGATGGCAAGCATCTCTCGATGCACATTTTTTAACCCCATACGCCTGACGTAGGCACTGAGTAATAAGCATCATCAGCCGGCCCCGGGGGGTGATTCCGGGAAAGTTCGCCACCCAGTCAGTACATTGCCATCCGAGTCTCCGCGTCCGGCGATACCGATCACTGAGGATCCATAATCGGCTTCATGCCCGAACGAGGTTCTTCTGTACTCTGTAGCCAAGAATACGGAATCGGTTGCGGCCTGAACCTCCCGATTCACCCCATTGGCCCGCAAAGAGGCTGCTGCACTCTCGGCGGCATCGCCTTCATGTGACCCCGCGCTACAGGAAAGCATTCGTATCGGACTGTCGGGCGTCTCGGCGGCAGCATCCAGCTCGGGCTTTTTTGCCGCAAGTAATCGTCCGTACTCCGCTCCGCCCAGGAATATATTCCGACTGGGATATATGAGCCGGGGAGTCCCAGTGTGTGCCATAAATCCCGGCACTCTATTTCCGGTGAGTACGGAAAATGTACCCAGGGGGGCGGATACGGATTTCAGGTTCGGTGGTCCCTCTGTTCTTACTTTGACGGCGAATCCATGTGGATTGGCGTGTGAAATGACGAGAATGCCGCGGCTGGTCTCTTGGTTCCCTGTATTGGGAAGGGGTTGAGGGAAGGGATCTCTCGTCAAACCCAATTCCCTTGTGTCCACCCTCGAAGCCGGCCAGAAGTGGTTGAATTCTCTATCGATTTTTTCTCCGGCAAGGCGTGTCCATGCGACATACTCGGATTTGTCCTGGCTCTTGGTCGGGAAACCGATTCCGCGTGGGCCGTGTCGGTCCCTCAGGACGTCGAATAATACACTGTCGGGCGAGAATACCGCAGGTTCTCCGTATTCGTCTGCGCCACGGATCTCGGCAATTATCGGACCAGAACCGTCACGGTCGGCCTTCCCTGCCGCTCGTAAGGCCTCGCCGAGGCCGTCGGCCACATCGTTCAAGGGACGTGCACAATCAAAAGCTGCCCGGTCGATCTTTGTGTTGATCGCCTTGGCCAGCCTCTTCATAACTTCCTGTGCCGTGGCAGTCACTGCCGCGAACGCCGGGAGAGTTCGCTCGCATTATTTCTGAGCATGGGGTCCAGCGTAGATCATCCAGCCAACGCCCACCTTGGTTACGACTGTCTCCGTGAGCCGGAAAGCCCCTGTGGGGCAGCCGAACTCCGCTCTGTAGTGGCGCCTGCTCCCTGGAGTATTGCTGCTGATAGCTTTTCGGCGTCGCCTCTGATCGGCGGCTCCAGAACCCGCGCTGGTCGGTTCTGCTCATGGAGAGGTGAAGCGCTTGCGCCCGAGTAGTCGGGCGGTGGCCAGAACCGAGGCGGTGGCGATGGTGGCGCCTGCGCCGAGCGGCGAACCGGTGGCACGTATCAACCGCACGGTGCGCATGGCCGCGAGCAGTACTTCGCTGCCGCGCACCCGCATATCCGCCTCGAACCGGCTCACCGCTACAGGCAGGGTCACCGTGCCTGCCGAGACCGCGCGCAGGGCGGTGACCAGGCTCGCGGCGTCCTGGATGGCAGCCCCGGCGCCCATACCCGCGGTGGGCGGGGTGGCATGGACCGCGTCGCCGAGCGCGGTGACCGAGCCGGCCGGCCAGGGGGCGAGGTCCCGAGCCCGGGTCGAGGCGGCATTGAAGCGGAACGCCGCGATACTGCCGGGTTCGGCGCGTTCGACGACCTCGAGTGCGGATCGGCGCCAGCCTTCGCGATCGAACGCGGTGAGCAGCGCCGACCGCAGCTCGGCGCCCTGTAGCGCGCGCAGCGAATCGGTCGCGGATTCGGCGAACATGGCGCCCCAGATGTAGGTGGGGCCGGTTGTGATCGCCTCGCTGGGACGGGGCGTATCCAGGACGGCATGGCCGACCGGGTCGAGGAAACCGATGTACAGCGCCGTGGCGTGCAGTCCGATCACCATGCTCGAGCGTGCCCCGAGCCGCTGCTGCTCGGTGGCACCGAGATCGCCGGCGGTGGTGCGGCCGGAGAAGCCGATGATTCCGGTCGGTTCGTTGGTCGGACCGCCCGCCAATCGGCGCGCGACCAGCGAGTGGGCGCCGTCTGCGCCCACCAGCAGATCGCCCGGCACCGTGGATCCGTCGGCGAGTACCGCTTGCGGTGCGCCGGTGGCCGTGCGGGCGATATCGGTGACCGGCGAACCCAGGTGCAGGTCGGCGCCGACCGCGTCGGCCAGGATCGTTCGCAGGGTGATGCGGTCGATATCGACGCCCGGGTTGTCGTCGAGCCGCGGACCGTGCCCCAGCAGCCGGCCGTGCCGGTCCCAGAAGGCATCGCGGGTTCGCAAGCGCAACGCCGAGGACGACCCCAGCAGCCGTTCGAAGATTTCCGGCGCGACAAGCTCCTGAAGCGCCGCCTGTGCCCGGCCGTCGAGGGTGATGTGGTAGCCCCCGGTCTGCGTGATATCGAGATCGCGATCGTAAACCGAGACCTCGAATTCGTGCCGGCGCAGCCCGGCGGCCAATGCCAGGCCGCCGATTCCGCCTCCGGCGATGATGATGCGCACTATCGGTCTCCTGGATTCGTGGTGGATTACTTCCGGGCACCGACAGTGCCATCGGTAGTGGCCGCCGAATGTCCACTACTTTGGTGCCGGTGGCCGAAACTTCCCGGCGTGCACTGCGCCTGCTGTCGCTGCTCACCGCCCGTCGGAGCTGGTCGCGCGGTGAGCTCGCCGCCCGGCTGGAGGTCAGTGAGCGGACGGTGCGGCGGGATATCGACACGCTGCGCCGGCTCGGCTATCCGGTGGCCTCGCTGCGCGGCCCGGCCGGGGGGTACCGGCTCGGGGCCGGGCATACGCTGCCACCACTGCTGTTCGACAGCGATCAGGCCCTGGCCGTTGCGGTGGCCCTGCAAACGGCGCCGCACACCGTGTCGGGGCTCGCCGAGGACGCCACACGGGCCCTGGAGGCCCTCGAACAGATCATGCCCACCAGGCTGCGCCAGGCGGTGGAAGCGCTACGGCTCACCAGGTTGCAGAACTACTGGGAGTTCCCGGCGCCGCCCATCCAGGCGGTGGCGCTACAGGTCGCGGGCGGTGCGGTCCATCGGCACGAGGTGCTGATCGCCGAAACCCTCGGCCCCGGCGGTACCCGCCCGGTTCCCGGTACGGCCGGGTTCAGTCCGGCCCGGCGCATCGAACCCCATCATCTGGTGGTCTGGGCAGGCCGCTGGTACCTGGTCGGGTTCGATCACGCCGACGATGCCTGGCGCGTGCATCGCCTCGACCGTCTTCACCTGCACGCTCCCACGGGAATTCGGTTCACTCCGCGAGAACTACCCGGAGGCGATGTCGCCCACCTGGTCATGACCACCTACGACCGCGGCGACACACCAGCCGCGTGGGAGTGCACCGGAAGCGCCCGGCTCGATCTTCCGGCGGAGACGGTCGCGCGCTGGGCACCCGGCGGATCGGTTGTCGAACACCTCGATTCCGGCCACTGCCGCCTCACCGTCGGCGCTTGGTCGTGGGCCGGTATCGCAGGATTGCTGGCCACCTTCGACACCGACCTCACTGATGTTCAACCCGCCGAACTGGTGGCAGCCTGTCACCGGCTTGCGCACCGATTCCGGGCGGCCGCAGGCACGGGCTTGCCGACCGCAGGGACACGTCCGTGAACTCCAGCCCTGCGGTTGCGCTCCGTGGCGGGCGCCCGTCGGTCAGGCCGATATCGGCCGGGTGACCCTCGAGCTCCACGGTGGCCGCCGGATGCGCAGGGTTCGCCGAAGTGCACCCGGCTGTCGGGACCATCGCCCGGCCCGCCGGAGTTCTCGAATCTGCCGACCGGCGTGTTCGGCCGGCACCGATAGCCTGGTGTGGCGCCGGTTCAGGATTCGCGGGCGGCCTGCAGGAGCGCGTTGGCGAACTTCACCATCTGAGCGGGCCCGCCGTACCAGGCGGTTACCGCCGACAGGACCGCGGCGCGGGCCTCCCGTGCGGCGCGGGCGACCTCGTCCGCCGAAACCTCGCCGGCTTCGGCCTGTCCGGCGAGTACCTCGAGATCATCACTGGCGGTGAGCAAACGCATGATGAGGTGGATATCGATATCCGCGCCTTCCTCGCTGCGGCTGTGCCGGGACGCGGGCTCGGCCGGTACCGGACCGAGCTCCGGTTCGGCGAGACCTGGGGTGCCGGGTTCGGCCTCGATCGGCTCCGGCCGGTCGGCCGGTGCGGCTTCCGCGGCTTCCCGAGCGCGCCGGGAGCGGCGCGTTTCCAGTGGTGGGCGCGACTCGTCGCCGCCGGTCAGCGCTTCCGGTGCGGTACGGGATTCGTCGGGCACCAGAGTCAATGGTGAGGAAGTGCCGCGGCGTGGAGTGGGCAGCGGGTCTGCCGCTGCCTCGGCGGTAACGGGTTCGGGTTGGGGGGTCGGCTCGGAATGGCGGGAACCGGGTGCGTCCTGTTCGGAGTCCAGGATTCGGGAGAGGATTTCGGAGACGGGGGCGGCGTCGTCGTCGGGTTCGGTGCTGTGTGCCGGCTCGGGATCGAGCAGACGATCGAGTATGGGAGTGCTGTCCGACGGTGGCGCGAGTCGCGGGGGTGCGTCGGCTTCCGGCGGGAAATCGCTGCCCTGGTCGCCGGAATCGGCATCGCCTACCGGCTCCGTGGCGCGGAATACAGCGGAATCCGGTTCCCGGCCCGCGGAGCCTTCGCTCGCCGGTTTGTACCGCGACGCGGACCGTGGCATCCGGCGCGGGGCGGCAGGTTCCGCGGCCGCGCTCGATTCCGGGGTATCGAGCTGCGGAGACGTCCGCTGCGGGTCCGCGGCCGCGGTGTCCAGCGCGGGTGCTTCGCCGTTGCCGGGAGTGGGCGCGTCCTCGATTCCCGCGGGGGTGTGGCGGGCAGCGGACCGAGGCAGGCGGCGGGCAGGCAGGGCAGGCAGGGCGGAGTCTTCCTCCGTGGCGGACGCCGGCGTGGGGGTCTGCCCGTGCGGCGAACGGGTGGGGAGGGCGGACAAGGCCGGTGCGGAACCTTCGACCGAATCGGCTGCGGTGGCATGCAGCTCATAGGAGTCGCCGGAACGGGCGCCGGATTCTCCGGGGCGGTGCTGGTCTTCGAACGGATTGAACTGTTCGGCGTCGGATTCGGCCGGTTCGGTCAGCGCCGATTTACGGCGCCTGCCACCGCTTTCGAGGGCCTGCGGTACCGGTTCGTCGCCGATGGAGCTGAGCCAGCTGGGCAGGGAGCCCGTATCGGCGGACGAACCACCGAAGGAATCGGTTTCGGTGGGTGCCGGGCGATAGGACGCGGGATCTCCCCGCGTCGGCAACGGCTTTCCGGAGGCGCTCTCCTCGTTCTGCTCGGCGGTGGGCAGTTGAGTGGTTGTCGCGCCGGACAACTGGGCCGGGCCGCCGGCCGGTACGGTCAGCTCGTCGGGGTGCTGCGCATCCGGCTGGTACGGCGCCGGCATCGGTATCCGCTGTGACGACAGCGCGGGCGATGGACCGCCGGGCTGGGAAATACGTGGCAGCGCCGCGGAATCGGCCTGGCCGGGGGCCTGATGCGATCCGCCGGTCGCCGCGGAGCGGGTGGGCAAGGCCGTGGTTTCGGGAGTGTCGTCCGGTATATACGGGGGGCCGTCGGCCGGTGGTGTGGTGAAACGGGAATTCGGCTCGGGCTCCGCCTGGCTCATCATCTGGACCCCCGGCGCGTCGCCGATGACACCCGAGGTGTTCCAGGCAGCGAACGGGTCGAGAGCCGCTGAACCACCGGTGTTCTGCGGGTTCTGGTGTGGGGTGGACAGTGGTGCGGGGGTCCACGTGTAACCGCGGTCCGGAACGGACTCGGGCCGGTTCGTGGCGCCGTTCGACCCCTCCGCCGAATCGAATCCGTTGGATCCGAAGCCGGCGAAGCCCCTCGACTCGGAGTTGTTCTGCCCGCGCCCGTACTCCTCCGGGCGGGCGCGGCGTTCGTCTCCGAGGCTGGCATTTTCGGCATCCATGCGCTCATTCTTACCCACCCGGGTGGGCTTCGTTCTAGTGCGCGAAGCACCTCATCTCCCGACGGAGCGCCCGGGGTGACGAGGATTACATCGGTGTCGTGATCACTGTTCGCTGGGACGCAGGCTCGTCGCGTTACGGACACGCCGCGTTGACGTGCTTCGACGACGAGATGTCGAGTAGCGGGGCGAGGACCGGTCCGGTGGCTGGGCCACTCGGACACGAGCTGCTGCGCCGGGCCGGTTCACCTCCGGTGCGATGGCGCAAATGTGCCTAGTCGGCGCCCCTGGACGCGACTGGTGTTGCCCCCACGGTGGCTGCGTGCGCAACCGGGGGCCTGCTCCGGACGAAACCGCAACGCCCTACCCGCCGGTGCCGCCGGCGGGTAGACCGGTGCCGCGCGGGATCAGTGGTGCGGTGCTGCCCGGTGCATTCGTCCTGCGACGGCGGGCAGTGCCGCGACCGCGAGAACCACGGTGACCAGACCGACGACCCACGACGTCCACGCGGCGCCGTTGTACGCGGTGTAGTCCATGACCCAGGGCGCGAGGAACAGCAGCGCGCCGAACAGGCCCATGGCGTAATCCGTGGCCGCCATCGACGGCCGGTACATCTGGGCGAGCCCGGTCAGCGCGATGAGCACCCCGAGCACGATCATCGTCCAGACGGCACGATCATTGGTGGCGACCCAGATCGGCGACAGGGCGGTGAAGGCTCCGAGTATGACGGCCAGGAAATCCTGGGTCCGGCTTTCGGTGAACATATTGGCCTCCTGAAAGTGGATACAGGTCCGTTGACAGGGCCTGACCTCGGTATAGCTGCCCCAAGGGGGGCCGGTCGATATCGCAATGGACACGATTGCGCGGCGAAACGATGCGTAAGGCGTCGCTGGCCTCCACCGGGCCGTCCAAGTTAGGGTGGGCTACACCATTTTCTAGAACCTGTTTCAGGCGCGGCGCGAGCGGGCCGCGGGAGGGAGTTCGGTATGTCCGCGCCGATCGTGATAGCCGGTGCCGGCCTGGCCGGGCTGCGCACCGCCGAAGAGCTGCGCCGCGCCGGGTACGCCGGGGAACTGGTGGTTATCGGGGACGAGGCGCATGCGCCCTACGACCGCCCACCCCTGTCCAAACAGTTCGTGCGCGGCGAAATCGACTCGACGCCGCTGCGCCCGCAAGAGTTCTACAGCGAGAAAGATATCGACCTCCGCCTGAAAACCGCGGCCGTAGGCGTGGACACCGCTGTCAAGAAGGTGCGGCTGGCCGACGGTTCGGCCGTGGAATACGAACACCTCGTGATCGCCACCGGTCTCACCCCGCGCAAACTGCCCGGCACCGAGGATGTCACCGGCGTCCATGTACTGCGCAGCCACGACGACGCCGTCGCCATCCGTGCGGGCGCGCGGGCCGCCGAGCACGCGCTGATCATCGGTGCCGGATTCATCGGCTGTGAACTCGCTGCCAGCCTCCGCGCGGAGGGGCTGTCCGTGGTGCTGGTGGAACCACAGCCCACCCCGCTGGCCGGTGTGCTCGGCGCGGAAGTCGGCGAACTGGTGGCCCGCCTGCACCGTGCCGAAAAGGTCGATCTGCGCTGCGGTATAGGTGTCGACACCCTGCTGGCCGATCCGGACGGCCGGGTCCGTGGTGCCCGGCTCGCCGACGGTTCGGAAGTGCCGGCGCAGCTGGTGGTCGCCGGGATCGGGTCCCGGCCGGTCACCGACTGGCTGGCCGATTCCGGGATAGAACTGGCCGAACCCACGGCCGGTGGCGGTGTGTTCGCCGACGAGACCGGGCGCACCAGCGTGCCCGGAGTCTGGGCGGTGGGCGATGTCGCGGCCTGGCGCACCCCGACCGGCGAGCACCGCCGGATCGAACACTGGACCAATGCGGGTGAACAGGCCAAACTGCTCACCTGTGCGCTGCTGGGCGTCGAACCACCGAGCACGCCGCAGGTGCCGTACTTCTGGAGCGACCAGTACGACCTCAAGATCCAGGCCCTGGGCACGCCACGCGCGTCCGACGAGATCCGCATCCTCGCCGACGACGGCCGCAAGTTCCTCGCCTACTACATCCGCGAAGGCCGGCTGGCCGGTGTGGTGGGCGCCGGTATGACCGGCCGGGTGATGAAGATGCGGGCCGCGATCGCCGCGGCCGCCCCGGTGGAGGAACTGCTCGGCGCCACTCAATAACCTGTTCGGTGTGATCGTCGCGCTCATCGATTCGGGTTTCGGGCTGCTGCCCACCGCAGCGTGGCTGCGCAAGCTGCGCCCCGATGTGGATCTCCTGCTCCGGTTGGACCCGGACGGCGCGCCGTGGGGTCCGAAACCGCAGGAGTGGGTTGTCGACCGAGTGGTTTCGGCCGCGCGTAGCGCGCGGGATCTGGGCGCGGAAGTGGTGGTGCTGCCGTGCAATACCGCCAGCGTGACCGCGCTCGAACAGGTCCGCGCGGATCTGGGCCCGCAGGTGCCGGTGGTGGGCACCGTGCCGGCGATCAAACCGGCGGCCGCGGTATGCCGCTCGGTCGCGGTCTGGGCGACCGCGGCGACCACCGCAAGCCCGTACCAAGCCGATCTGATCGCCCGCTTCGGCGGCGACGCGACCGTTACGGGTGTGGCCTGCCACGGCCTGGCGGAGGCCGTGGACCGCGGCGATATGACCGCGATCCGTGCCTCGGTCACCGATGCCGCCGCCCGCACACCCGACGACGTCGAGGGTGTCGTACTCGGCTGCACCCACTACCCGCTGGTCGTGGACACGATCGTCGCCGCGCTCCCTGCGGGCGTCCGGCTGTTCGACAGCGCGCAGGCCGTCGCCGCGCAAACGGTGCGCCGGATGGACGAGCTGGGAAACCCAGGCAATGGAAACGGCACCGTCAGCGTCTACCTCAGCGGCCGTCCGGGCGACCTCCCTCCCGGCGCCGCCGCCTACGAATCCGGCCGGCTCCTCGGCGCGGGTTAGCGTCGCCGAGCGGCCCATCGCGTTCGTGTGCCCCATCCCACCCAACGCTTATCACCATGCCTCCCCCTCTTCGGATACTCACACCCCCACGGGC
>NZ_BDBZ01000026.1 GCF_001613245.1 Nocardia speluncae NBRC 108251
GGGCCCCGACCTCGAGCCGCGGAGCGGCTCCAAATTTCAGAACTGGATGCGCAGACGATCCGTAACCGGCCGCGCCTGGCAGCCGAGGATATAACCGGCCTCGATGTCCTCGGGATCCAGAATTTCGGCGTTCTCCATTTCGACCTTGCCCTCCAGCACCGTGCAGGCGCAGGATCCGCATTCGCCTTCCTGGCACGAATAGGGCACATCGAGACCTTTGTCGAGCATGATGTCGACCAGGGTCTGTTTCCGCGGCCAGCTGAGGTTGTGGACCTCGCCGTCCAGTTCCACTTCGACGGTGGCCGCGTCGGCGGCTTCCTCCGCGGAGATCTCGAGGGGCGCGCTGTCGGCGAAGGGGTCGCCGGCAAGGGAGTTGAAGATTTCGGCGTGGGTCCGGTTGCGCGGGACACCGAGTTGGCCGAGGGCGTCGTGGACGCCGTCCATGAACGGTTTCGGTCCGCACATGAATGCTGCGTAGCTGGTGTAGGGCCGGAACAGTTCGGCGAGCGCGGCGACCGTCGGCAGGCCCTGGACGGTTTCCAGCCAGTGCAGGACGACCAGCCGTTGCGGGTTCTTCTCTGCCAGCTCGCGTAGTTCGGTGGCGAAGATGACCGATTCGGGGTCGCGGTTGGCGTAGAAGAGCACGATCCGGCCGGTGCCGCGGTCCAGCGCGGATTTGAGGATCGACATCACGGGGGTGATGCCGCTGCCGCCGGCGCAGAGGAGCAGTTCGTCGTCGAGGTCCTTGGGGGTGAATACACCCGAGGGCGGAAGGACTTCCAGTTCGTCGCCCGGTTTGATGTTGTCGCAGAGCCAGTTGGAGCCGTATCCGTCTTTGGTCCGCTTCACCGTGACCTTCGGCAGGTCGTCGGTGAAGGGGGAACTGGCCAGGGAATAGCATCGCGCCACCGACCCGGTGCGGTCGCTGGGGATGCGCAGGGTGAGGAACTGGCCGGGCTGGTAGTTGAACTTTTCCCGGGCCTGCTCCGGTACCTCGAAGACCAGCGAGCTCGCGTCGGTGGTTTCCGCGATGACCTGGGCGACCCGGAGTACGACGGATCGTGAGCCATGGGGCACTTCGACGGTGGTCATCTCGTCCTCTCGACACCTGGTGGCCGTTGGCATCCGCCTACGGCAAAACTAGAACGTGTTTCAATTTTAGCCTATGCCGGCTGCCTGTTGTCGAGTGAGCTGACCCTCGAGTCCGGCGACCAGCACGCCGACCCCGAAATCGTAGGAGTATTTGCCGCGTAGATCGGGCAGGTATTCCATTGCGCGGGCAACTCGCTCCGGCATCACCACATCGGGTGGGGTGTCGAGATTGCGCGGATTCACCCGGCGGCGGCCGAACAGGTAGGTGTGGATGGTCGCGTAACCGGCCAGGACGTTGCGGTCCTCGAAGCCGGCCTCGTAGAGGATCTCCATGATCGCGGCGATCAGGTCGAGCTGTTTACCGAGCATCTGCTCGATGAGAATGTCACCCAGGCCGGGGTGACGGCGCAGGCGTTCGTCGATCTGAGCGAGTAGATCGATCAGCCGGTCCTGCCATGTTCCCGACTCGGGTGGAGGTTTGCGGACCCCGGCGAGCGCGGCCGTGGCGACCAGGTCGAGTAGTTCGCGCTTATCGGCCACGTAGTAGTAGGGAGCCATGGGGGAGACGCCCAGTTCGCGCGAGAGCCGCCGCATGGATAATTTCTCCACCCCATCGGCACGCACGACCCGGAGTGCCGCCTCGACGATCTCCGTCTCCGAGAGGGTGCTGCCGCCCCCGCCCCCGCTCGTCTGCATTCGCACGACTCCCATTGCCACCTCTACATGCTGGGCGGCATGCGCCCGTCACGTTCTGTTCAGCTGCTTTTGCTCCCGCAGTCTAGAGGTCGCGTTCCGGGGTGAGCGTCCACATTACTCGAAAACTCTTTCTTTTTGTCAGTGTATGACGTTATGGTGTGACTGCGGTCGCATCCGGCGGCCGCAGCGCCGGCACTGTGCCACGGCCCACCGGCGGTATCCGAGGCGGTACCGCGGGAACCGTCGTGGCAGCCCCTGGCCGGCGCAGGCGCCAATCAGTGGAGGTAGCCATGGCGGACAACCGTTCCTTCGGACCGGCAGAAACCGATCACCGCGGACCGATCGGCACAGTCGAGAACCAGGCGAGCGAGGACGCTCCCATCGTCGAGGAGACCCTGATCGAAGAGGTGTCCATCGACGGTATGTGCGGCGTCTACTGATCGGGCCGGAGATGCTCGATCTGGAAACCCGTTGGCAGTTACATCCCCGCGTGGCGTTGCGGCCGGAACCGTTCGGCGCCCTGCTGTACCACTTCGGGACCCGCAAACTGTCGTTCCTGAAGAATCCGCGGATCGTCGAGATCGTGCGCTCCCTGCCCGGGCACACCTCGGCCCGCGCGGCCATCCGGGCCGCCGGTATCGGGGATTCCGCCGCCGATCCGTATGTGCAGGCACTGGCGAATCTGGCCGAATCGGACATGATCCAGCAGGCACCGGAAACGACCGTGCTCCCCGAGTCCGCGCCGTTCACCGGTGTCGGCCCCGCCGATCCGGCGGTCCGGCTGGTGGATCGGTTCGAATCCGGGCTGGCAGCGCCGATCTGCCTCACCTGGGAACTCACCTACGCATGCAACCTGTCGTGCGTGCACTGTCTGTCGTCCTCGGGCCGGCGGGATCCGAACGAACTCAGCACCGAGCAGTGCAAAGCACTGATCGACGAGTTCCAGCGGATGCAGGTGTTCTACGTGAACATCGGCGGTGGTGAGCCGACCGTGCGCCCGGATTTCTGGGAACTGGTGGACTACGCGACCGCCCATCAGGTGGGCGTGAAGTTCTCCACGAACGGTGTGCGAATCAACCCGGAGATCGCACAGCGGCTGGCCGCGAGCGACTATGTGGATGTCCAGATCTCGCTGGACGGCGCCGATGCCGAGGTGAACGACGCGGTGCGTGGGCCGGGGTCCTACGATACGGCGATCCGGGCGCTCGAGAATCTGGCGAACGCCGGATTCAAGGACGCGAAACTGTCCGTGGTGGCCACACGGCACAATATCGACCAGCTCGATCAGTTCAAGGAGATCGCCGATCGTTACGGCGCCACCCTGCGGCTCACCCGGCTTCGCCCGTCGGGCCGCGGTGCGGATGTCTGGGACGAACTGCATCCGCTGCCGGAACAGCAGCGAACTCTCTACGACTGGCTGGTCCGCAACGGCGACGGTGTACTCACCGGCGATTCGTTCTTCCACCTGTCCGCATACGGTGAGGCCCTGCCGGGTCTGAACATGTGCGGCGCCGGCCGGGTGGTGTGCCTGGTGGATCCGCTCGGCGACGTCTACGCCTGCCCGTTCGCGATCCACGAGCGGTTCCATGCCGGAAACGTCGTCACCGACGGCGGTTTCGCCACGGTATGGCAGGATTCGGAGCTGTTCAACGAGTTGCGCGAACCCAGCGATGGGGGTGCGTGCACCAAATGCGCGCATTACGACTCCTGCCGCGGCGGCTGTATGGCGGCGAAGTTCTTCACCGGACTGCCCGCCGACGGACCGGACCCGGAATGCGTCCAGGGTTACGGGGAAGCGGCGCTGGCCGATACCGGACGGATCATCCCGCGTCCGGCTGTCGACCATTCGCGCAAGACCACTGCGCGCCGGTCGCGTTCGGGTGGGCCGGTGCCGCTGACGTTGCTGCCTCCGGCGAAGCGTCCGGCTCGTGCCTGTGACGAGAGTCCGCTCATGTGAGAATTGTTCGATGACACCCGCCCTGGGCAATGGTAGCCGGATCATTGCCCGGGGCGGTTCCTCTTGTCCGTGCTATCGCTCCGGTGACCTATCTCATGACTGTGTCCACCGTCGTTCGGCAAATTTCTTCCGAACGAAACACTTTTTCCCGGACTGCTGATGTCTCGTAACGAATCGGCAGTTACCATCCGTGGAATGCGCCATGATCGCCTGCCCGACGGATTCGGGGTGCGGATCGACCCACGGGTACGCGCATACTCGGGGGGACGCATCCTGATCGGTGGCTCACCCGCTCGTTTGCTGCGCCTCGCTCCCGAGGCTGCGGAGATGATCGGCGACGGCTACCTGGAGGTGAACGGCCCGCAATCGGCGGTGGTTGCCAGACGGCTACTGGATTCCGGTGTCGCCAATCCCCGGCCGCGGCTGCTGCCGAAACCGGAGGACGTCACCGTCATCGTTCCGCTGCACAACAACCCCGCCGGTCTGCGGCGGCTCCTGGGAACCTTGAGCGGTCGCACTGTCATCGTGGTCGACGACGGTTCCGACGAACCGGTTCAGGTGCCCGACGAACACGGTCGCCGGTGCCAGGTGAAGGTGCTACGCCACGAGCAGCGTCGCGGTCCGGCGGCCGCACGCAATACCGGCCTGCGTGCCGCGTCCACCCAATTCGTGGCCTTCCTGGATTCCGACGTGGTGCCGCGCAGCGGCTGGCTCGAGGTGATGCTGGGGCATTTCAGCGATCCGCAGGTGGCGCTGGTCGCCCCGCGGATCGTCGCGCTGGACCCGGAATCCACCACCCTGGCCCGCTACGAACACACCCGTTCATCCCTGGACCTGGGGCGCCGGGAATCCGCGGTGCAGTCCGGTGGTGTCGTGTCCTATGTCCCGAGTGCGGCGCTGCTCGTGCGGCGTACGGTTCTCGAGGCCGAGGGCGGTTTCGACGAAAGTATGCAGGTGGCCGAGGATGTCGACCTGTGCTGGCGGCTGGAACGCGCGGGCTGGCGGCTGCGCTACGAACCGGCCGCGCATGTGGCACACGATCACCGGATCTCGTTCCGCGAATGGTTTCGCCGCAAACTGTTCTACGGTACCGGCGCCGCGCCGCTGAGCCGGCGGCACGCCGGAAAGGTTTCGCCGCTGCAGATACCCAAATGGACCGCGCTGTCCGCGATCTTCCTGGCGACCCGGAGCCGGTGGGGACTACTGGCCGCGGTACTGACCCTGCTGGTGCCGTTGCGCCGGCTGCGGATCGCGTTCGCGGGCGTGGACAACGCGACCGGGGTCGCGGCGATCTATGTGGCCCGCGGTTTCTTCGCCGGGTTGTGGCGGCTGTCCTCGGCGATGTTCCGCCATTACTGGCCGATAACCCTTGCGGCGATGCTGTTCTCCCGCCGGGTCCGCCAGACCGCGCTGACCCTGGCGCTCGCCGAGGGCGCCGTCGACTGGTACACCCATCGCGAGCCGGGAGGTCTGGACCCGATGCGCTATATCGCGTTCCGGCGGATCGACGATATCGGGTACGGCACCGGGCTATGGCTGGGTGCGTGGCGGGCCGGCAGCCCGGCCGCTTTGAGACCCACCGCCCCACCCCGATAGCGGGGCCGGGCACCATGGTGGACACGCTGATCATCGGTGGCGGAAGCGCCGGTTCGGTGCTGGCCGCGCGGCTCAGCGAGGATCCGGGGCGTACCGTGCGGCTCGTGGAAGCCGGTAGCCCTCGCCGGTCGGCGGCGGAATTCCCGCCCGAACTCGCCGACAGCGCCGCGCTGCCGGTGGGCGGCGAGGCACCGTGGCTGTGGCGGTATCCCGTGGCGCTCACTCCGGAACTTCCGGGACAGATCGTGCGTGGTCGCGGGATCGGCGGTTCGGGTGCGGTGAACGGCTGCTACTTCATCCGGGCCGCGGCGCGCGATTTCGCGGCCTGGAGCCGGGAGGCGGGCACGCGCGCCTGGGACTTCGAGGAAGTGCTGCCGTTCTTCCGTTCGCTGGAGAACGACGAGGACTACGGCGACTACCCCGGGCACAGCCGGACGGGTCCCGTGCCGGTCCGCCGGATCGCCCGGCCCAGCCGACTGGCCCAGGAATTTGCCACGACCTGCCTGGATCTCGGTTTCGGCGAGGTACCCGACTGGAATTCGATGCCCGGCGGGCCGGATACGGGTGTCGGTCCGGTGCCGTGCACGATCGGCGCGGCGGATTCTTCGGGACGGCATCGGCGCCTCGGCCCCGCCCACTCCTATCTCCTGCCCGCACTGTCGCGTCCGAACCTGATCGTGCAGGGCGACACCCTGGCGACCCGCCTGCGGTTCGCGGGGGACCGGGTCGTCGGGGCGGATTGCCTGATCGAGGGGAAACCGGAAACGATCCACGCCGATCGGGTCGTACTGTGCGCCGGCGCGATCGAATCCGCCGCGCTGCTTCTGCGTTCCGGTATCGGGCCCGCCGATCAGCTCGCGGAGCTGGGGATTCCGGTGATCGTCGCGGCGCCGGTCGGCCGGTGGACGGTCGACCACCCCGAGATCGGTATCGAGTACCGCCATCCGGCTCCCGCGGTCGGTGCGGTTCCGCTGGAATACGTGCTGGGTTTCGACGATATCGAGATCCGGCCCTATACGGTCGCCTTCGCTCCCGGGGTGCACCGGATGGGTGTCACCTTGATGCGGCCTACCAGTTCGGGCCGCCTTCGGCTGACGGGCTCCGACCCGTTCACGCCACCGCTGATCGAACAGAATTATCTGGCGACGGCCGCCGACCGTTCGCGCCTGCGGGCTGCGGTGGGACTGGCCGGCAAAATCCTGGACGTGATGTCGGCGGACTGGTCCGGCGGGACGGACGAGGGCGCGATATCCGATCACTGGCTGTACGAACGCCTCGGCAGCTCCCAGCATCTGGCCGGTACCTGCCGGATGGGCCGGTCCGACGATCCCCGAGCGGTGGTCGACGAGCGGTGCCGGGTGCACGGTGTGGACGGGCTGTCGGTGGTCGATCTCTCGGTGGTGCCGGTACCCCTCAGCCGGGGTCCGCACGCGACGGTGCTTCTGCTCGCCGAACGCGCCACGGCGGATCTGCGCTGAGCCCGACCGGAAACAATGGCGCACTGGATGTCTCGGAGGCACTCCATGCTATTCGGTACATGCACCGGCTACTGTCGCGCTAACGGAGCCGGGCCGGGCGGCAGGCTCATGACAACGACGCAGCTCGGCCGGGTGGCGCCACCGGTTCCGCTACGGTACTTTCCTCCGGTGCGGTACGCCGGTCGGGTGCCTCGCTGCCCGGAGCGCGTGTTCCGTCGCGGCCACGAATCCCGGCAGCGCGCCGCCCGCCCGCGGGTGCGGTCACCGGCTTTCGCCGCACCTCGACAGCCTGCGCCGGGGCAACCGGTCTGGTAGGTGAGCTGTATCGGTCGGGGATACAGCTCACCGGGTGGGCCGGGCGAAATACCAAGTGCCGCCGTGCAATATTGCGTCCCCATTTCCGACACCCCGGCCGGATCTACCCGGTAATCCACCGCCGAGCAAGTACTCTGGTCCCCTGGGAGGCCCGGCGCGGCAACGCGATCCGGCCCCCGGGAATCCGCACCCGGCGCCGAACACCGGGGAAGGTACGGCGCCGGTGCGGAAGGTCCCAGCGAACTTTCCGCGACCCCCGTTGTCCTGCGAAGATCCGGTCTATCGACCGCCGAGGCCGGACAGGGTGATACCGCGGACGAACGCCTTCTGCGCGAGCAGGTAGACCAGCAGCAGCGGGAACAGGATGAGTATCGACGCGGCCATCAGCACCGGCCAATTCGACACGTACTGGCCCTGCATCCACACCAATCCGAGGGTGACAGTGGAGATGTCCTCGCGCTGGATCATCACCAGCGGCCACAGAAAATCGTTCCAGACATTCACCCAGGTGAGTACCGCCAGCACCATGACCGCCGGTTTGGCGTTCGGCAACAGCACCCGCCAGTAGATCTGCCACGGTGAGCAGCCGTCGAGTACCGCGGCTTCTTCGAGTTCGGTGGGCAGCGTCCGGAAGAACTGCCGCATCAGATAGGTGCCGAAGGCGTTGCCGAACAGGCCCGGCACGATCAGCGCCCAGGGGGTATCCGCCCAGCCCAGGGTGCGGATGAGCAGGAACTGCGGAACAACGGTCACCGTGAGCGGGACCATGAGCGTCGCGAGATAGGCCACGAACAGGACCTCCCGGCCGCGGAAGCGCAGCCGGGCGAACGCGTACCCGGCCAGCGAACAGAAGAAGACCTGGCCGGCGGTGATACATCCCGCGTAGACGATGGTGTTGAGAAACATCCGGCCGAACGGCATCAGCTCGAAAACCGCTCCGTAGTTGGACCACTGCGGATCCCGGGGAAACAAGGCCGGGGTGGTGACTTCGGACTGTCGCTTCAGCGAACCCGCCAGCGCCCACAGGATCGGCAACAGGGAGCACCAGGCCATCGCGATGAGGGCCAGGTAGAGAGCTGCCGCCCGGCCGAGAGCCCGGGTCGGCCGCCACTGCGCCGCCCTCACGACTCCGCCGCGTTCTTGCGCGAGAACCACACGTGCGCGCCGGTGAGGGCCAGCAGAACCACGAAGACCAGCCACGCGATGGCGGAGGCATAGCCGGCGTCACCGAACGCGAACGCGTTCTGGAAGATCATGATGCCGAGGACGTAGGTGCCGGTCTCGGGCCCGCCGTGGCCGCCGGTGAGGACATAGATCTGGTCGAAGGCCTGTACCGCGTTGATGATCGAGACCACCAGGACGAACGACAGCGCGCCCCGGATCAGCGGTACGGTGATCGATAAGAAACGCCGGACGGCGCCCGCGCCGTCGATCTCCGCCGCCTCGTACAGCTCGTCCGGCACCCCTTGCATCGCGGCGAGCAGGACAACCGTCGCGAACGGGACGCTCTTCCACGTGGTGACCAGGCAGACCGAGACCATCGCCCACCACGGGTCCACCAACCACGGCACCGGCCCGATTCCGGCCCAGCCGAGCATCGTATTGAGCAACCCGTTGTTGGTATCGAAGACGAAACGCCAGATCACCGCCATCACCACACTCGACACCGCCAGCGGCAGGAACATGACGGCCCGGAAGAAAGTGATCCCCTTGATCCGCCGGTTCAGCGCCGCGGCGACGACGAGGCTTATCGCCACGGTCGGTAGCAAGGTGCCGAGCGTGAAGACGATCGTGTTCCGCAGGGCGATGGCGAACAGTGGGTCGGCAGTGAGCAACCGGCGGAAGTTCGTGAGTCCGGTGAACCGGATCGGGCCGAACAGATCCCACTCCTGAAAGCTCAGATAGAACGAGAAACCCAAGGGGAACAGCAGGAATATCAGCACAGCCAGCAGGTTGGGCGCGATGAACAAGCGCGCCGCCCGGGCCCGGCGCACGGCAAGCTCCGAGGGCCGCCGTGCCGGGGCAGGTTCGGGCGGGGGTGGTTTCGCGTGGACGGTCTTCTCGGTAGCGGTCATTGGTTGCGCAGCACCTCGTCGGCTTCGGGCGCGAGTCGGTTCTTCAGCGATGTCGCGGGCCTGGTGCCGCGGAGCACGGGCCCCAGATAGCGATCCATCAGGGCATCGATCCGCGCCCACGACGCGGTGACCGGTAGCGGCGCGGAGCGCGCCGGCCCCTCGACGAGAATGTTCAGGTTCTCGATATCGCTGTGCGCTCCGGCGAACCCGCGTGAGCGCACGGCGGATTTCCCGGCCGGGACGAAAAGCCCGGACTCCGCCACAACGGCCTGCCCGGCCGGCCCCGCCGCGAACTTCAAGAACTCCCAGGCCTGCTCCTTCCGTGGGCTGTCGGCGGATATGGCCAGGCCGGTAGTACCGATATTCGACCTTGCCCCATGACCATTCGGACCAACCGGTAGTGCCGTGATATCGAAATCCAGCTCCTCGGCGGCCGCAAAGGTCTGGTAGCGCCAGTGGCCGCCCATGGCGAGCGCCGCCTTGCCCTGCGTGAACAGATCCATGGTCGAGATCGACTGCTGATCCGCCGGAGTCGGCGCCACCTCGTGCCTGGTTGCCAGGTCGGCGTAGAACTGGACGCCCTCGATGAACGCATCGTCGGCGAAGGTCGTGCGGTCCGGGACGGTGCGCGGGCTGGTCCATTCGGCGCCGTTGTTGATGGCGAACAAACCGGCCGAATAGTACGGCACCCAGGTATCGGCGAACCCCCACTGCCCGACGCGTCCCGACCGCTCACGTTCGGTGAGCGCCTGGCAGATATCCAGGAATTCGGCGAAGCTCCAGGCGTCATCCCAGCATCCGGGCGCACGCAGCCCGGCCTCGTCGAACAGTTTCCGGTTGTAGAACAGGAAGTTCCCCGACCACTGCTCCGGCAGTGCGTACTGCCCACCCTTGAAACGGAAGGTGTCGTACAGCGCCGTGACACTGTCGGCCCCCAGTTCGGCGGCGAAGGAGGGATCGCGCTCGAGCATGGTGTTCAGGTCCAGTAGGACGCCGCGGTCGGCGAGTCCGGCATAGGTCTGCTCCCAGGCCATCAGCACGTCCGGGCATTTGCCACCCGCGCAGAAGGTGAGCATCTGCTGCATGGGGTCGGGTCCCGACAGCAGGGTCCGCACCCGGATATCCGGATACCGGCGGGCGAACTCGTCGATCACCCGCTGCCGGCCGTCGGCCTCGTCGGGGTTGGCCTGGAAGAAGAATGTCAGCGCGTCGTCCGCGTCGCTGCATCCGCTCAGCGCCGGAACCGCCAGCGAGGCGCCGATCCCACCGGCGATACGCAGGAACTCGCGCCGGCCCACAGCCGGTCCATGCTCCTGCACGCCGCGTCACCTCGTTCCTGCGCCGCGCTCGGTCGCGCAGAATCGTCCGGATCGGGAATCGTGGATCTTGTACCGCACGCCCTGTTCGGGGGCGTGCGGTAAGCAGATTGTCCAACGCCGAACCGCGGATCGGCTCGAACGACTCACCGGCTCCGAACTTTGCCCGGCGTTCCGGGCGGCGAGACCCGCCTCCTGTGGTGGCGGTGAGCGCACGACGTTCGCGGCCTGTCGCTGCGGTGTGGTCGGCGCCATGGGCAGCGCGGATAGTCGCCGGGTCAGTATTCGGCTCAGGCCGTCGACCCGTGTGCCGGCGACCGCAGCCGTCGGTGCTGGAGGTGACTGTGGCCGGCCGGGTTCAGATGAGGTTCTTCTGTTTCCTGATCCGGCGGCGGACATCGGCCATGAGGGCGTGGCTGCCGCCGTGGCGGAGGAAACGCGGGATGAAGCGGTTGACGAAACCGACGAAGTGGAAGAGCTTTTCGAAGCGGCGCTGATCAGCGGCGGTCCATTCGACCTGCATCTGTTCGCGGAAATAGGGGGCGAGAAAGCCGATGGTGAGGAAGCGCAACAGGCCACGGAACGGTATGCGCAGGTACCAGTGGATCATCCGGAGGTTCAGTAGATCGCCGAGATAGGCGCGGACGTAGTCGTCGAGGACGGCGTCTGCGCACGCCTGGTTCCAGTATTCGTCGAACTCGGCGCGGGTGGCCGGCCACATATCCTCGGTGACTTGAAGGGTGGTGCCCAACGAGGACGAGGAGCGGTAGAACGCCTCGTTCTGTTCCGGGTTCATCCTTCCGGACAGGAGCTGGTAGGTGTCCTCGAAGCCGACGTAGAGGCAGGCCGCGACCCAGAGCTGCAGGTTGCGGTCGAAGGCGTTGTATTTCACCGGGGCACCGGGTTCGGAACGTACCTGGCGGTGAGCGACGTTCACCGCCTCGCGGAAGGCCCTCTTCTCCTCGTCGTCGCCGAGGATGGCGACGGCCAGGTATTGGGTGGTGGTGCGGGCACGCTTCCAGGGGCGCTTCATCAGCGAACCCGATTCCACTGTGCTCTCGGCGACGCCGTAGCCGACGCCGGGGTGGGCCATCTGCATGATCACGTTCGCGGCGGCGCCGGCGAACTGCCAGAAGTCGAGGGCGTCGGTCAGTTGCAGGGGGCGCTTGGTGAAGGGGCGATGGGTGGTGCCGATCCGGATCCGGGTCTGCTCGGTGGTCAGCGGCAACTGATTTCCGGGCGGCGGGCCGTGCCGGCTGTCGGGTTGCCAGGGGTGTGCTGCGGCGGTCATGAGTGTCCTTCCCCAGAGATCCGGTGTGGTCTAAGTTACTCCAAATTCCGCCGACCGTCACTGGGTATGAAGGAACGGTCGCTAACTTATGCGTACTTGACCTTGGCAAGAAACACGCCTAGAACAGGTTTCAAGCCCCTATTGTCGACCAGGGATCTTTGCGAAAACCTTCCACCGCGACGTGAATCGTGCGTAACATACCGCTCCGACCCGGCCGTCTCAGACGTTCCCCGGTGGGGAGGGCGCGAAACGGCCGGACAAGGAAGGAGCGCAGCATGCTCAAACGGCTGGATCGCATACTCGGCTATGAGATGAAGGTGTCGGAATTCCTCGGCACCCTCATCATCCTCGCAATCCCGTACGGAATCATCGGAATCGTCTGGACGCTCACCCACACCTCGCATCTGCGCGAGATGCACGGTCTGGACGTGATCATTTCGTTCCTGGGTTCGATCGTGTGCTGGCCGGTGCTCACCTTCTCGAACGTGACGATGACCTGATGACGGCGCTGGTATGGCTCATCGACCGTGACCTCGATACGACCGGACCGGAACTGCCATGGTGACCACCGGAAAGAACGAGCCGGAGCAGCGCACCGACCTCGAGCAGGCCCTGCGCGATCTGAAAGGTCTCTGGCAGCGCCACCCCCAGCGCTCCTTGGAAACCCTCGGCCGTCAGGTCACGCTGGGGCGCGAGGCTGTGGTGGAAACGGTGAAATCGGTCGCCGCCCGCCGCTTCCCGTTCGCCGAGTTCGCGAAACAGTGCGGGTTCATGGCGAATGTTTCGGCCGCGCCCACCATTTTCGTCGCCATGCCGATCGCGGTCGTGGTGTCCATCCAGATCGGTGCGCTGGTGAACCAGGTCGGCGCCACCACGTTCATCGGCGCGGTCGCGGGCCTGGGCATCATCCGCCAGGGCGCCCCGCTGGTGACCTCGCTGATGATCGCGGGCGCGGTCGGTTCGGCCATCTGCGCCGACCTCGGCTCGCGCACCATCCGGGAAGAGATCGACGCGATGATGGTGATGGGGGTCGACCCCGTCCGGAGACTCGTGGCGCCACGGCTGGTGGCGGCCGTGGTGGTGAGCATGCTGCTGTGCGGGTTCATCGTGTTCGTCGGATTCGCGACCGCCTACATGTTCAATGTCTACGCCCAATCGGGCACACCGGGATCGTTCATCGGCTCGTTCGCCTCCTTCGCGGTGGCCGACGATATGGCGGTGGCGCTGGTCAAATCGGCGATCTTCGGGGTACTGACCGCGATCATCGCCTGCGATATCGGCCTGCACGCGGAAGGCGGGCCCGGTGGGGTGGCGAATGCGGTGAACTCGGCGGTGGTCTCGTCGGCGCTGATGCTGTTCGCTACCAACATCATCATCACGCAGGTGTACAACACCGTCTTCCCGGCGAAGGTGATCTGAGGTGGGTACTCCCTATACGCCGCCGGCGCTCAAACCGGTCCGGATGGTGGCCTCCGCGGCGGCGGTGCCGGTGGACGCCAACCGGCGGCTGGGTCACCAGGGGATCACCTTCGTCCAGGCGCTGTTCGCGATCCCCTTCGTGCTGAAGCACTATCGCAAGGAAGTGCTGCGGTTGACCGCCGATGTCGGGTGGGGAAACGGCTCGCTGGTCGTCGGTGGCGGCACCGTCGGTGTGGTGATCATTCTGTGCGGTTTCGGCGGAATCACCGTGGGAATGGAGGCCTTCAGCGCACTGAACCTGCTGACGATGGGCCCGCTCACGGGGGCGATATCCGGGTTCGCGACCACCCGCGAGTTAGCGCCGATTCTTGCCACACTCGCCTTCGCGATCCAGGCGGGCTGCCGATTCACCGCGCAACTGGGGTCGATGCGGATCGCCGAGGAGATCGACGCACTGGAATCCATCGCCATCCGCCCGCTGCCCTACCTGATGACCACCCGGATGATCGCGGCGACCCTGACCATCATCCCCCTCTACAGCGTGGGCCTGGCGGCGGCATACCTGGCCACGAAACTGTCGGTGCTGGTGCTGGGCGGGACCTCCGCGGGCACCTACGACCACTACTTCTACCAGTTCCTGCTCGGCCCGGACCTGTTCTTCTCGCTGCTCAAGGTTGTGGTGTTCGTCCTGCTGGCCACGTTCATCCAGTGTTACTACGGCTTCTTCGCGGCCGGCGGTCCCGAAGGTGTCGGAGTGGCGGCCGGGCAGGCGATCAAGATGGTGATCGTCGTGATGGTGTTCGCGAATCTGTTCTTGACACTGGCGATCTGGGGTATCGACCCCGGTTTCCGGATTTCGGGGTGAGGCGTCGATGATCGTCGATCACAGCGGCCGGGGGCCGCGGCCGTGGCATATGACCGTGGCGGGTCTGGTGATGCTGACCGTTCTGGCGGTGCTGCTGGGCCTGCTCGGTCTGCGATATACGGGACGTTTCGAGGACAGTGTCCTGGTGCGGGCGGTGCTCACCAGTACCGGCGACGGACTGCCGGAGCGCGCGGATGTGAAGTTCCGGGGCATGGTCGTCGGGGCGGTATCCGCTGTGGACGTGGTCGCCGCCGGGAAACGGCAACAAGTCGCGATCGACCTGGATTCCCGGATCGCACCGACCATTCCGGACAACGTCACCGCGCGGGTCGTCCCGAACAACCTGTTCGGGGTCACCGGTATCGAACTCGTGGACAACGGCGTCACACCGGGCCGCTTGGCCGCCGGCGCCGAAATCGCCGAGGACACCAGCGCGGGCACGGTCCAATTGCAGACCACGCTCACCGTGCTGCGTGACGTGCTGGACAAGATGCAGCCCGAAAAGCTGGGCCGGGTACTGGCCACCTTCTCCGAAGCGCTCGATCCCGCAGCGCGCGCACCGGGATCGACGATCGAGCGGCTGGACACCTGGGTTACCGAGATGCGCACTATCGAGGGCGTCGGGGAATTGCTGGGTGACCTGGGCCGCGCGACCACCGCATTGAGCGAATCGGCGCCGGAACTGGTGGGTGTGCTCTCCGAATCGGTGACCACCGCGCGCACCGTCACCGAACGGCGGGAGAACCTCGTCACCATGCTCGCCAACGCCGGCGGTGCGGTGGATTCGGTGAACAGCCTGTTCGCCCGGAACCCGGACGCGGCCAAGGAATTGGTGCCCGGGCTGGACGGCCTGTTCGGGGCGCTGGCACAGGATCCGGAGGCGATCCCGACCGCCGTCGCCGATCTCAATACCGCGCTCGGGAACCTGTCGGGCGCATTCGGCTGGGGAGCGCAGCGGCAGATGCGCTGGAGCCTGGATGTGTCGTTTACCCCGTTCCAGCAGTACACGGCGAAGGACTGCCCCCGCTACGGGGAGATGGCCGGTCCGCGCTGCGGTGGTCCGTCGGTTCCCCAGGTGGCCCCGGTGCAGCAGTACCCGCCGAATCTGCTGCCGGGGTGGCTGCCTGGAGCGGGCCCGAAACCGGAGCTACCCGCGGCCCCCGCACCGAATCCCGCGCTACCGCAGATCCCCGGTCTGCCGGTACTGCCCGGTCTGCCGATCCTGCCCGCCATTCCGGGAATCACCGCGCCCCTGTTCCCGGCGCCCGCGGGACCACCGGCCCCGCCGGGACAAGCTGTACCGCCGGGCCGGCCGGCCCCCGCGGCGGCGCCGGCCGGGCAGCCGATCTCCCGGTTACGCGGGCACGCCGCTGTCGCCGCGCTGCTCGGCCGCCAACCCACCACATCCGAATTACTGCTGCTCACTCCCGTGCTGGCGGGCGGCACGATCGACGTCTACTCCGAGGGGGCCGCCTGATGCGCCTGGCGCGGACAATCGCCGGTTTCAGTGTTTTCGCGGTAATCGCGATCGTGCTGACCTACACCATCTGGTCCACGCTGCAACGGTCGGTGCCGGGGGAGACCGAAACCTATTCGGCCACCTTCACCGATGTGATGGGCGTACGCGTCGGCGACGATGTGCGGATGGCCGGGGTGCGGGTGGGCCGGATCGATGCGATCGAGTTCGAACCGGATTACAAGGCCCGGCTGGTACTGCGGATCGCGGAACGGCAGCGGCTCACCGACACCACCAGGGCGCTGGTGCGGTATCAGAACCTGATCGGGCAGCGGTATATCGCGCTCTTGCCGGGCCAGGAGAAAGGTGCGCAGGTCGCGCCGGGTTCGCATATTCCGGTGGAGCGCACCGAACCCTCCTTCGATGTATCGGCGCTGCTGTCCGGGTTCGAACCGCTGTTCAGCGTGCTGCAACCGGACCAGATCAATTCGCTGTCCGATACCTTGGTCCAGGCGTTGCAGGGCGACGGGGTTTCGCTGAGCGCGCTCATCACCCAGGCCGCGGAACTGGCCACCACCTTCGGTGAACGGGACGAGATCCTGGGCGCGGTGATCACCAACCTGAGCAGTGTGATCGCCGGGCTGGCCAACCGCAGCCACGAACTGGAAACACTGATAACCCAGACCAGGGGCCTGATGGACGCCCTGTACGCCGAAGGCGAGACCCTGAAGGCTTCGGTGGATACGGTGGCACGTTCCACCGATTCGCTGACCGATCTGATCAGCACGGTCAAGCCGGATATTGCGCTGGCGCAGGACGAGGCGACCACGGCGGTGGAACTGCTGCTGCTCAACGGCGCCGCGCTGGACCGGGCGGCGATCGAACTGCCGAACGTCCTCAACGGCCTGGCCCGGTTCACCGGCTACGGCGCCTACGGCAACGCCTATATCTGCAACCTGGACGTCTCGCTGTGGGGTGTGCTGTTCCCGCCCGGACTGTTCTCCCAGATCGGCGGCGATTCGCAATCGGAGGTGTGCCGCTGATGGTGAGGTTACGAATACCGCTCGCGCACAATCGCTTCCTGTGGCAGGGGGTGATCGCCGCGGCCGCGGTGGCGCTGTTGGTCGGCGGGTCCGGTGTGCTCTCGCAGATGCGGCTCACCGACAAGACCGTGGTCGCGGAATTCGCGCAGGCCGCGGGGATGCGGGCAGGGGCCACGGTGGATGTTTCGGGTATCGAGGTCGGCGAGGTGCGTGCGGTGCGGCTGGCCGGCGACAAGGTCGAGGTCGAGATGAAGATCAGCCGCGACATCCGGGTGGCCACCGACGCCCGTGCGGCGATCGAGATGACCACCATCCTCGGCCGGTTGCATATCGAACTGATCCCGGGCGCGGGAGCGGAATCGCCGGACAACCGGATCCCGCTGGCCAATACCGCCGTGCCGTACAACCTGGCCAAAGTGATCCAGGATCCCACCTACAAATCGTCGTTCGAGCGGATCGAGCGGATCGACCCCGGCAAACTACGCCAGGCCTTGGATGTCTTCTCCCGGCAGATGGGAGATTCGCCGGAGCTCGCGGTGACCGCACTGGATTCGATCGGTTCGCTGGCCGAGGTGATCAATGCCCGGCGTGACGAGGTCGACCTGCTGCTCAAGAGCATGGACCAGGTATCGCAGCTGGTGGCCGACAACCAGAACAGCGTGCTCATGCTGCTCACCCGCGGGGAGGCGATCGGCAACGCGGTGGCCGTGCGTCAGGACATGCTGCGCCGGCTGCTGGACAACGTTGCCGCACTGTCGGGCCTGCTGCGGGATATGGGGCTGGAGAACAACGGCCGGCTCGGACCGCTGATCCAGAACCTCGACACCATGACGCAGGGTCTGGAGAAGAACAGGGACAACCTGGACCGGCTGTACGAGATCATGCCGGTCACCCTGCGGCAGTTCAACAATGTGCTGGGCAACGGGCCCTACGCCGATGTGTGGGCGCCCTGGTTCCTACCGGACAACTGGCTGTGCTTCGCGCAGGTCGTCGAGGGGTGTGGCAAATGAGGGTGCGGAGGATCGCGCGCGTGGTCGCCGCCGGAATCGCCGGACTCTGCGCGGCCGGCTGTGCGGTACTGCCCGACAGTATCGCCGGGCTACCGGAACAGTATCTGGGCGAACATATCCGGATCAGCGCCGATTTCGAGAATGTCGCCGGACTGTACGCAGGTAACGAGGTCGCCGTGCTCGGTGTGCCGGTGGGGCGGGTGGAAACCGTGACTCCGCGCGGAAGCTATGTCGAGGTCACCATGGCCCTGGACAAGGATGTCGAAGTACCGGCCGAGGCGATGGCCGCGCTGATCTCCCCGCAGCTGATCACCAACCGGCATGTCGAACTCGCCCCGGCCTACAGCGGTGCCGGGCCCACTCTCACCGATGGTGCACATATCCCACTGGAGCGGACGCGGGTACCGGTGGAGCTCGACCGGATCCTGGAGAACTTCGACCAGCTCGGTGCTGCGCTCAAAGGTGACAACGAGGTCGGACCGCTGGCCAGCCGGGTGCTTTTCCCGCTGCTCGAAGGTAACGGTGACCGCCTGCGCGAAACGCTCGACGATCTGTCCGCCGCGTTCGAGGTGACCTTCGCAAACAAGGATCAGATCGCCAACACCATCATCGAACTGAACGAAATCACCCAGGTCGTCGCCCAGAACGACCAGACCGTCCGCGATTTCAGCGCCCGGCTCACCGAACTGGTGCAGTTGATGGGCGAGCAGTCGCCGGGCCTGCACGCGGTGCTCGTGCAGTTGAACGATTTCGTCGACAACACCTCGACCCTCGTCGGGCAGAACCGGGACCAGCTGGCGGGCGCACTGCAACGGTTCGTCACCATCACCGCCCAGATGCGGGCCAACGCCCGCGGTCTCACCGAACTGGTGGATGTGGGCCCACTGTTCTTCGAAAACCTGGCCAACGGTGTGAGCCACGAACACCGGGCCTTCCGGGTGCACGGGCTGCTGGACAAGGCGCTACTGGACAATGAGGTGCTGTCCACCTTCTGCGAACGGATCCAGCTGCGCGCCGACGGGTGCCGCACCGGCCGGGTCCAGGATTTCGGTCCCGATTTCGGGATCACCGCCGCGCTGCTGGGGTTGACGCAATGAGCTGGATTTTTCCGGACCGCATCCGGCGGAGCGGGGGCATGCGGTCGAAGTGGGTTCGCAGGACCAGCCGGGTGGGGGCGGAGGGGGCCAGTGGCGAATGGACGGGTTGGGGGACCGGTCGTGGCGGGGTGGAGTCGGCCATGGGGGAAGGGATACGGTGGGCCATCCG
>NZ_BDBZ01000027.1 GCF_001613245.1 Nocardia speluncae NBRC 108251
GAGGCGACGAACCGGAAAGGGTTTGGGAATACGGGGTGGGCTTATCGCACTGGTGCTGGTGGGGGTGTTGGCGGTTTCGGGGTGTGGGGCGGTGACGGTGCAGAACATCCCGATGCCGGAACCGGGTATCGGTGGCCCGGGATACACCGTGCGGGCCCGATTCGAGGATGCGTTGAACCTGCCCGACCGGGCGCATGTGAAGATCGGCGGCACCGATATCGGGGTGGTCACCGCTATTTCCACCACCGATTTCGTGGCGGATGTGAACTTGCTGATCCGTGCGGATATTCGGCTGCCCCGCGGGACCACCGCCGAATTGCGGCAGGCCACCCCGCTCGGCGATGTCTTCATCGCCATGACTCTCCCGCGGGAGGACCCCGACGCGGCTCTGCTGCGTGAAGGCGATGTCATCGATACCGACCTCACCGGTGCCGGCGCTTCGGTGGAAGAACTCATGATGTCGGTATCGCTGCTGCTCAACGGCGGGGGATTGAATCAGGCGGCCCGGATCACCGCGGAAATGGATTCGATGTTCGCCGGTCGCGCCCCGCAACTGGCGCATCTGATCACCGAGATGACCCAGGTGCTGGGCGCCCTGAACGCGCGGACCGCCGATATCGACGGTGTGTTGCACGGAGTGAACGTGCTCACCGGTGAACTGGCCGCACGGAAACAGGAATTGGGGCAGGCCGCGGACGCATTCCCCGATCTGCTGGGCCTGGTCGCGGAGAACAATCGCGATATCACCGCCCTGATCCAGAAGATTTCGGTGACCATGTCGGCGCTGGGCGATTTCACCGATACGACCGGCCCCGAATTCATCAGCCTGTTCGACAGTATCCGCGGTCTCATGGGCGGATTCACGGCGATGGGCGACAACCTGCGGCAGACCCTGGACGGATTGCACGCCCTGTACCCCTCGCTGGAACAGTCGTTCGAAGGACCGACACTGGCGGTCGCGGCGCGGGTCTCCTACCTGAGTATCGGTGCGCTCACCGATCCGGCAAAGAGCCGGCTGCCCGATGGCACCGATGTACCGGCCTTCATCGGCAGCCTCGCCCAGGTGTTGCAGAAGATCCAGGGCCGGTTGACCAGCCCGCCGCAACCCGCCCCGGCACCGCAGGAGGGGCCGCGATGAATATTCCGTTGTGGAACTGGCTGGTCCGGCACCGGATCAGGGTCGCGAATATCGGGCTCGTGGTGGTGTTGATCGCCGGTTGCGGTTACCTCGGCGCGGAAGTGCTGCGGATCAACCTGCTACCCAACAGCACCTACCGGGTGACCGTGGAACTCGCCGGGTCGGGCGGTCTGCTGGCCGACCACGATGTGAACTTCCGCGGCGCCAGGGTGGGCCGGGTGGCCGAGGTCCGGGTTTCCGATACCGGAATCGAAGCGGTCGCCGAAATCGGCTTCGGGGTGAATATTCCGGTCGGCGGCACGGTGGTGGTCGGGCGGCTGTCCGCGGTGGGGGAGCAGTACCTGGACTTCCGGCCGGATTCGGATACCGGTCCCTACCTGCGTGACGGTGACAGCGTGGAAGCCGAGCGCACCCACATTCCGGTGACGGTGCATTCGCTGCTGTCGAATATGAGCGCCATGATCAGCGGTCTCAATCCCGACCGGCTGACGGTGATCGTCGACGAATTGGACAAAGCACTGGCCGGGGGGCCGGACCGGCTGCGCAATATGATCTCCGGGATCAGCCGGGCGATGGCAGGTCTGGAAGATCTGCTGCCACAGACTCGGCAGCTCATCGAGAACCTGACAGTGATTGCCGACACCACGCAATACGCGCAACCCGATCTCAGCACTCTGACGGGTTCGGCGAGCGCGTTGTTCCAGCAGCTGACTGCCGCCGACCAGGAGGTACGGCAACTCCTGGACCTCGCGCCCGGACAACTCGCCACGCTCGGCGGCTTCCTCACCGAAACCCAGGATCCGATCACCAACCTGGTCACCAACTTCGTGGCCATCACCCGGGCCGCGAAGCTACGCCAACCCGCGATCGCGGCCCTCTTCCCGGCACTGCGGGCAGGTACTTCGGCACTGAATGTTCCGGTACACGACGGAATGTTCCACACCCTGGTCGATATCTGGCCGCGACCCACCTGCGAGTACAACACCATCCCGCTGGTTCCCACCGAACCGGTGGCCGATACCCGGGTTCGTTTGTACAACTACTGCGTGACCGACGACCCGGCCTTGCAGGTGCGTGGTTCTGCCAACGCACCGCGGCCGAACGTCCCCGACAACACTGCCGGGCCGCCGCCGGGAATCACCGGAAACGAACTGTCCCGTCCCATCCCGGGCCGTTAGGAGACGACGAGAATGACCGATAAGCCCGCCGAACCCGCCGCCGGTGAGCCTGCGGCCGAGGCGAGACCGGCGACCGGCGACATACCCGCCGAGGATGCGGTGGCGAGCGTGGCGGCGGACGATACGGCGTCAGGCGCGGATCGCCCACGGGAAGGTGCCGGAACCGCAGATTCCGTGAGCTCGGCGCCCGCGACGTTGGAAACGGAGGTGACCACAGGGCGGGGAGGGGCAACTCCGGAAGGCGCCGAGCCGGTGCGGGCCGATCCTGCGGCGCCCGGCTCGGGAGCGCGGCCACGCGTATTGCTCGGAGCGCTGGCTGTGGCGGTTCTCCTGCTGATCGGTGCGGTGGGGGCCGCAGGGTATCTGTACGTCCAGGAGCGGGACAAAGCGGAGGTGCTGGCCGCCTACGACGAGGTGCGACAGGCGGCGTGCCGTTACGCACCGGTGCTGGCCGACTACGACGCGCAGAACCTGGAACCGTATTTCTCCTCCGTCCTGGCCGGCGCCACCGGCGACTGGAAGAAGGAATTCGAGACCACCACCGGCGAACTACGAGAGGCCCTGGTAGCCGGTGAAGTCGTCTCGGCCGCCGGGGATATCCAGTGCGCGGTGAAAACCGCGGACCCCACCTCGGCCGAGGTGGTGGTGGTGATCGGGCAGACCATCACCAGTCTGGGCACCCACGGGCAGCCCGCGCCGGGGCAGCTGGCCATGGTGATGCGGATGCAGAAAACCGACGGCCGCTGGCTGGTCGATCAGATGACCTCACCGCTGGCAGAGCCGATGCAGTGACCACGGGCGCCGCCACCCGGCCGGGTATCAGCCCCCGGCGGGGTGGCCGTACAGGATGGTCTGCATGAGTAGGGTGACCCGCTCCTGAGAGGAGAGGGGGACGGTGCCGAAGGAGCGTCCGAGATCGACGACCAGGGCGAATGCGGCGTGTACCAGGAACCGTGCCTGCGGGCCGGACAGGTCCGGCCGGACCTGGCGTACCAGCCGGGCCCATTCGTCCACGCTGAGCCGCTGTACGTTGCGCAGCGCGGCGCGTTCCTCGGCGGGAACGTGCTGGAACTCGGTGTAATACACGAAGGTGAGTTCCCGTTCGGCGAACGAACCGGCCACATACTGGTCGATCAGCGAATCCAGCGCCTCTTGCGGGCCCGTGGCTGCCGCCACCGCCGGGCCGATGGCGCTCGATACCCGTTCGGCGGCGCGCCGGAACGCGGCAGTGAGTAGATCGCTCTTGCCGCGGTAGAAGCGATACACCGCCGACGCGGCGGAAAGCCCTGCGGCGGTGGCGATATCCTCCACACTCACATTGGGGTAGCCGCGGGCATGGAACAGTTCCACGCCTTTGCGCAGCAGCAGTTCGTGTTTGAACGATTCCGGTATTTCCACCGGCGGTGCGGGCGCGATATCCACCGGCGGCGGAAGGGTGAGTGCAGCGAGACCGGTGCAGGTCGAAACCAGCAGGGCGACAAGCGGTTTAGTAGGGAGCGTCGCATGGTGATCGGCAATGCTCGTGATGGCCGACAGCAGCGATATCGCCAGCACTTTGCGGTCGCCGTTGCCCAGGCCGGGGGAGTACGCGGCAAGCCGGCTCTCCAGGGCGTCCAGCACCGCTGTCTGCTGCTCGGCGCGGATCTCCCGATCCGCCGGCTCCAGATAACGACCCTCCCAGCGCACCAGCGCGACACTGGCCCGATTGGCGACGGTGACCGTGCTCAGCGCCTCGAGCACCTGTTGCAGCGCCTGCTGCGGCGGCTGCTCCGTGGCATCGGCCGGTAACCGGACGGATTCGGCCATCGCCTGGCCGACCCGCAGCGATTCCTCCTGGAACAGGGCGTACTTGCTCGGATAATGCCGGTACAGTGCGGCCGAACTGATCCCCAGGCCGCCGGCGATATCCTCCATGCTCACGCCGTGGTAGCCGAGGGAACCGAAGGCGTTGGCCGCTGCGGCGGCGATCTGCGCTCGCCGGTTCTTCGGCCGTCGCCGCACCGGGCGCGCGGGCAGATCACCCGTGGTTTTGCGGGCGTCGGCGCCGTCTCCGGCCAGGTCGTCGCGGCCGCGCATGCGCACCGCAGGCGTGGACGGCCGGGCCCGGCTGTTGTCGACGCTCATCCCGTAATCCTATCGTCGGCCGACCGGCGTCCATGCCCCGCACCCCCCGGTCAGGGCGGTATTCCGCCCTGCGGGGACCGCACGCAACACCGGTGGGCGAGTTCGCGACGGGCCGAGACCTGTCGCGAACTCGATGGTTGTTGCTGCTCCCGGTGGGTTACGGCACGACCACCGCCCGCCCGCGCAGCGTGCCGGCGGCGAGCCTGCGGTAGGCCTCCGGCGCATCATCCAGGGAAAACCGTTCGACCGCGATATCGAGGACGCCGTCGTGCGCCAGATCGATGAGCTCGATCAGTTCGGCGCGTGCGCCCCAGTAGGGCGCGGTGGCTGTCGCCTCGTACGGGCTGACGCCGAAACCGATCCGTGCGCCGGATTTACCGTCACCGATACCGACGATGGTCACATCGGAATCCACGCCGGCCACCGCCATCGCCGTATCGATGGTGGGCTGGAAACCGACGAAATCGAGTACCAGGCTCGCGCCGGCCGGGCCGGTGATCTTGCGGACCTTGCCGGCGGCGTTCGCGTCGGAGAGCACGGCCTCATGGGCGCCCACCGACCGCGCGAAGTCGAGCTTCTCGTCGTTGACGTCCAACGCGATGACCCGCGTGGAGGTCAGGTGACGCAGCAGTTGGATGGCGACATGGCCGAGGCCGCCGCTGCCGATCACCACGGTCCAGGAGCCCGGCCGTAGCTTGCCCAGCGAGCGTTTGATCGCGTGGTACGGGGTGAGGCCGGCGTCGGTGAGCGGCACGGTGGCCACCGGGTCGAGATCGCCGATCGGTACCAGGTGGCGAGGCGAATCGACGACCAGATATTCGGCGATGGCCCCCGGTGCGCCGAGGCCGGGCGGGAGAATGCGCAGTTCGGCCGCGCGGGAACAGTAGTTCTCCAGGCCCTGCGCGCAGGACCAGCAGTTCCCGCAACCCCACGGGCCGTAGACCACCACATTCGTTCCGATATCGATCCCCCGGACCCCCGCGCCGACGGCGGTGACCTCACCGGCACCTTCGTGCCCGAGGGTGAGCGGGAGCTCGATACCGAAGTTCTCCGGCGGGTTGTTCATGACGAAATCGTCGGAATGGCATACACCGGCTGCTGTCACCCGGAGCAGTACCTCACCGGGGCCGGGTTCGGGGGTGGGAATTTCGCGGACCTCCGGTTCCGCACCGACGGCCACATGCTGCAGAGCCTTCATAGCGTGCCTGTCCTCTCCCTGAGCCGAACGACTGTGTGCGTACAGGTGGAGCGGGCCTTGCTTCTGGATCAGCTCGGTCCAGGCTAGTTCGCGCATCGACCCGCCTGGTGGATTTTGCGGTTACCGGGACCTTCCCGCCGCCTCGGCGGCGCCGCACCGCGCAGGTCGGCAATCGGCGAGGTGGTTCGACCGCCCCAGGGCATATCGGCGCGTACGGTGCGAGCGCGCTGGTGGTGTTCGTAGCGGCGTGCGATCCGGATGCCGCCGGACAGGTATGCGATCAGCGGGTGCCGGGCGGGCGGATTTCGCTGTACCAGTCGAGTAGCGCTGGGTCGTCGACGGCGCTGCGTTCGACCACTCGTGCCGGATCGGCGCCCTGGAACAGGCGTTTGATCGGCACCTCGAGTTTCTTACCGGTACGGGTGTGCGGGATGGCGGGAGCGGCCAGGATCTCGTCGGGGACGTGGCGCGGTGAAACCTCGGTGCGGATCACCTCCTTGATCCTGTCGCGCAGGCCGTCGGTGAGTTCGGTGCCGGGGGCGAGTACGACGAACAGCGGCATCCAGTAGCCGCCGTCCGGCTGCTCCGCACCGATGACCAGGGCTTCGCTGATTTCGGGCAGCCGTTCCACCGCCTGATAGATATCGGCGCTGCCCATCCGGATGCCGTGCCGGTTGAGGGTGGAATCGGAGCGGCCGTGCACCACCACGCTGCCGTGGCGGGTGCGGGTGATCCAGTCGCCGTGCCGCCAGACGCCGGGATAGGTGTCGAAGTAGGCGTCGTGGTAGCGGGTGCCGTCGGGGTCGCGCCAGAAACGGATCGGCATGGACGGCATGGGTGCCGTGACCACCAGTTCGCCGACCTCATCGCGTACCGGCTGCCCGGCCTCATCGTAGGCGTCCAACGCGACCCCCAGATACGGCGCCGACAGCTCGCCCGGCCATACCGGAACCGTGCGTACCCCGCCCGCGAATGCCGACACCACATCCGTGCCGCCACTGATGGACGCCACCGGAACGCCACCGGCGTTCTGCTGCAACCACAGTGAGGACGAAGGGGGGAGCGAAGAACCGGTGATTCCGATGAGCCGCAGCGCGGACAGGTCGTGCTCGGTGGCGGGTACCGATCCCGCCTTCATACAGCCCAGGACGTAACCCGGGCTGGTACCGAGCACGGTGGTGCCGGTGCGGGCTGCGATTTCCCACAGGGTGTCGGGTCGCGGATGGGCGGGGCTGCCGTCGTAGCAGACGATGGTGGCGCCGGTGAGCAGGCCGGCGATCTGGAAGTTCCACATCATCCAGCTCGGGCTGGTGTACCAGAGGAACGTGTCGTCGAGTCCGATATCGAATTGCAGAGCAACGGCTTTGAGGTGTTCCAGGACCACGCCGCCGTGGCCGTGCACGATTCCCTTGGGCAGCCCGGTGGTGCCGGAGGAGAAGACGATCCACAGCGGGTGCGCGAAATCGACCGTTTCGGTTTCCGGGAGGGTGTGCCCGGCCGGGTCGGCGGCCACCGCCCACGGTGTGCTGCCGGGGACCTCGATACCCAGGCGGGAGACCACGACCGTGGCCTCCAAGGTTTCCAGGCCGGCGCGCAGCGCGGCGATATCGGCGCTCTTGTCGTGTGCACTACCGCCGTAGCGGTAGCCGTCGGCGGTGACCAGAACCGTGGGCTCCAGCTGACCGAGCCGGTCCAGGGCGGCTTTGGCCGAATAGTCCTGACCACAGGCACTCCACACCGCGCCGACCGCCGCGGTGCCCAGGAAGGCGATCACGGTCTCGGTGATGTTCGGCAGATAGCCGATTACCCGGTCGCCGGGCCGGACACCCAGTTCACGCAGCGTCCGCGCGAACGCGGCCACTCCGGCGAGTAGTTCGGCCCAGGAGGTTTCGGTGACGTCCGCGGTACCCTCCGTGACCTGCACTATCGCCGGCCGGTCGGTACGGGCTTGCGTGATCACCCGGTCTACATAGTTCAGGGTGGTCCCGGGAAACCATTGCGCACCCGGCATATCGGACCGGGCCAATACTTCACCCGCGACGGGCCCGAGGTCGAAGTAATCCCAGAGCGCCGCCCAGAAATCGGCGATATTGTCCACCGACCAACGCCACAGGCCGTGATAGTCCGGTAACTCGGTGCCGGTCCGTGTTTCGACGAAGCGGGCGAAATCCGTAACCCGGGCGTCGGCGATATCCCGTGCGCTGGGGACCCACTGTGGTTCCACCGCGGCAACCTCCTGTGTTCGATCGTTACGTATTCTCGCGCCGGCGCAGTTCGCGGATCGATCGCCGCCGTTGGTTGGGCGGCGTCTCCCGTCCCGGCCCCGTGGTCGCTTCGGCGCTCGCTGTTGCCGCATCGCCGCCCGCGGACAGCGGGAACGGCCAGAAGCATTTCCGGGTCGCGCTGAACATCGGCGCTGAGGCGGCCTGCAGACGCGACCTTCCCGCCGCATGGGCAGTGAACTGTGCCGGGCCCGGACGGCCGCTCTCGGTGCAGTGGCGCCGGAGCCGGGCCGGCCGGCCGGAACCCGGGCTGCCTCGTTGTTCGGTGAGGTACCGCCTGCATATCAGCCGGCGGCCCGGTTGCCGCCGCGCTGAAGGATCTGCTCGGCGTGCCGCAGCAGCGGCGCGTCCACCATGCGGCCCTCGTAGGTGAAGACGCCGCGGTGGTTCGGGGCGGCGGCGAGTACCCCTTCGGCCCAGGCGAACTCCTCGGGCGACGGGGCGTAGGCCGCGCGGATCACCGGGATCTGGGATGGGTGGATGGCGACCTTGATATCGAAACCCACGGCGACCGCGTCTTCGGCTTCGACGCGCAGACCGTCGAGGTCGCGGATATTCAGGTACACCATGTCCAGCGCGAGCCGCCCGTACGCCTTGGCGGTGAGCAGGCCGGCGTTGCGTAGCTGCAACGCCACGTCGCGGTAGCTGCCATCGGGTCGCCGGGTGCCGGTACCGCCCATGGCGGCGACGAGGTCTTCGACCCCGCACATCACGCCCGAGGTGTTGGGTGCGGCGGCTATCGATTCGATGGCCAGCGCGCCCACGGGCGATTCGATCAGGGCGAAGACGTCGTAGCCGGTGAGGCCGGTGACCTGTGCGGCCGACTCGGCTTTCGGCAGCATGATCAGTGTGTATTCGGTGCTGCGCAGGGCCTGTAGGTCCAGGTCGTGCGCGGTGGTGCCGGCCGGGTTGACCCGCACCACTGTGGTGGCCGGGTCGAGCGGAGTTTCGACAAGTGCCTTACGGGCGGCAGGTTTATCGGCCGGTGCGACACCGTCCTCGAGGTCGAGGATCACCACGTCCGCGGCGTCGGCGGCCTTGCGGTACCGCTCGGGGCGGTCGGCCGGGCAGAACAGCCAGGCCGGTCCGGCGGGTTGCCACTCGGTATCTGGAACTGTCACCGGTTTCTCCTCTTGTATGCCCGAGCGCTACCCGGATACGCCTTGCTCGTCCCGCATGGTCCGATCCAGTGCGGAGTTCACGCCTGCCCCGCCGGACGCATCCGGATCATGGCGTGCCGGACGGCGATACCCACGATGGTGCCGTGCTGGTTGCGCGCGACATGCCGGAACGTGACCACGCCCTGTCCCGGCCGGCTCTTCGATTCGCGTTTCTTCAGGACCACGGATTCGACGTAGACGGTGTCGCCGTGGAACAGCGGCGCCGGGAACTTCACCTCCTCGAAACCCAGGTTGGCGACCGTGGTGCCCTGGGTGAGGTGCGCGACCGCCAGCCCGACCATCGTGCCCAGGGTGAAAAGCGAGTTCACCAGCCGTTCGTGAAACGGCTCCTGGGCGTCGCTGTAGGCCTTGTCGATGTGCAGGCCCTGATTGTTCATGGTCAGGGTGCTGAACAGCACATTGTCGGTTTCGGTCATGGTGCGGCCGGGCCGGTGCTCGTAGAGCACACCGGTTTCCAATTCCTCGAACCACAGACCGGACTGTACGACCCGTTTCAGGCCGGTGGTGTCGTGCTCGACATTTTTGGTGATCTTGTCCTCGCCGCTCACAGCCCGAGCTCCCGTCCGATCAGCATCAGTTGTACTTCCGTGGTGCCCTCGCCGATCTCCAGGATCTTGCTGTCCCGGTAGTGGCGGGCCACCGGGTATTCGTTCATGAACCCGTAGCCGCCGAAGATCTGTGTGGCATCCCGGGCGTTGTCCATCGCGGCCTCGCTGGCCACCAGTTTGGCGATGGCAGCCTGCTTCTTGAACGGTTTCCCGGACAGCATGAGCGCCGCGGCGTCGTAGTAGGCGGTGCGGGCGGTATGCGCGCGGGCCTCCATCCGGGCGATTTTGAAGGCGATAGCCTGGTTGCTGCCGATCGTCGCGCCGAACGCCTCGCGTTCACCGGCGTAACGGACGCTTTCGTCCACACACCCCTGGGCCGCCCCCACCGAGAGCGCGGCGATGGCGATCCGGCCCTCGTCCAGGATGCGCAGGAAGTTGGCGTAGCCGCGGCCGCGTTCCCCGAGCAGGTTCTCCTTGGGTACCCGTACATCGGTGAAGGTGAGCGGATGGGTGTCCGAGGCGTTCCAGCCGACCTTGTTGTAGGCAGGTTCGGCGGTGAAGCCGGGGGTATCGGCGGGTACCAGGATGGTGGAGATCTCCTTTTTGCCGCCGGTCTGCCCGGTCACCGCGGTCACGGTCACCAGGGCGGTGATATCGGTGCCGGAATTGGTGATGAACTGCTTGTTGCCGTTGATGATCCAGCTGTCGCCGTCCTCGACGGCGGTGGTCCGGGTACCGCCGGCGTCGCTACCTGCGCCGGGTTCGGTGAGCCCGAAAGCACCCAGGTTCTCCCCACTGGCGAGCCGGGGCAGCCATTGCTGTTTCTGTTTTTCGTTACCGAACCGGTAAACGGGCATGGCGCCCAGCGAAACCCCGGCCTCCAGGGTGATCGCGACGCTCTGATCGATTTTGCCCAGTTCCTCCAGCGCCAGGCACAGCGCGAAATAGTCGCCGCCCATCCCGCCGTACTCCTCGGGGAACGGCAACCCGAACAGGCCCATCTTCGCCATCCCCGCGACAACCTCGTACGGGAAACTGTGCTCGGCATCGTGTTGTGCCGCCACGGGCGCGACGACCTGGTTCGCGAATTCCCGTACGGTCAGCGCGAGGTCGCGGTAGTGGTCGGGCAGGGTGCCGGTGGACAGGAAATCGCTCACCTTTGCCTCTTCTCGTTCTCGGAGTGATACAGGGCCGCCGCGCCATCCGGTGTCGACCCTGCGGTCGTCGATCCCGGGGAGACCATTCGGGATCGGTCGTCGCCGGCCCCCGGGACCGCGCCTGCGGATCCTGCTCCCACAGGCTCGACGTGGACCCGGGCGAGTACCTCGTCGAGCCGCACCGAAGCGCCGGCCGCCACCAGGATCTCGACCGTGCCGGCGAGCGGTGCCGTGAGCGAATGCTCCATTTTCATCGCCTCGACCACCAGGATCGGATCGCCGGCCGCCACCGTCGCGCCGCTTTCCGCGGCGACCGCGAGCACGGTTCCGGGCATCGGGCTGCGGATCTCGGCGTCGTGCACCGCGGCGGTGTCGGCCCGGACCGATTCCTCGGCCAGCTCCCGCACCGCCGCAACTCCGCCCGGCCCGGCCACCCAGAGGGTGCCGTCCGACTCCGCGACCCGGTAACCGCGCCGCAAGCCGTCGAGGGTGAGGGTGAGGGTGCGAACGGAATCGTCCGAATCCTGCCCGGCTGCTGCCCCTCCCGGTTCCGCTGTCACCGATACCGGTTCGGCGTCCTCCACGCGCAGATCGGCCGAACCCGGGGTGCCCGTGAGATAGACGTGCACGATGCGATCGCCACCGGCCAGCCGGACCCGGATCGGTGCGGCCGCGCCCACCCGCCACCCGGTCGGGAAGGACCAAAGGTCGGCCGGCCCTGACGGCCACTGCCGCAGCCAGCGGTACACGGCGGCGGCCGCGAAAACATCGTCGGAGACCGGATCCGGCGCGAAATCGCCGGCCCGCCGGTCCAGGAGCGCGGTATCCAGGCGACCCGCCACCACATCGGGGTCGGCCAGCAGGAAACGCAGGAAATCGGTGTTGGTGCGCACTCCGAGCACCGCGGTCTCGGCGAGCGCCCGGTCCAGCGCGGCCAGCGCGGCCGCGCGGTCGGGACCGTGGGCGATGACCTTCGCGAGCATCGGATCGTAATCGCTGCCCACCACGGTGCCCACCGCGAGCCCGGAATCCACCCGCACACCCGGGCCGGCCGGTTCCTGCACATCGAGGACGGTGCCGCCCGTCGGCAGGAAACCGCGACCGGGATCCTCCGCGTACACCCGCGCCTCGACCGCATGACCGTGCAGCCGGATATCGCCCTGCTCCAGCCGGATCCGCTGCCCGGCGGCGATGCGAACCTGGCATTCCACCAGATCGAATCCGGTCACCAGTTCGGTCACCGGATGTTCCACCTGCAGGCGGGTGTTCATCTCCATGAAGAAGAACTCGTCCGGGCGGTCGGCGGAGACGATGAATTCCACCGTGCCCGCGCCCACATAGTCCACGCTGCGCGCGGTAGCGCAGGCGGCGGCGCCGATCCGGGCGCGCGTCTCGGGCTCCAGCAGCGGTGAAGGTGCTTCCTCGATCACCTTCTGATGCCGGCGCTGCAGACTGCATTCCCGTTCACCCAGATGCAGCACGGTGCCGTGTGTATCGGCCAGGATCTGCACCTCGATATGCCGCGGACGGGTGACGAACCGCTCCAGAAACAGGGTGTCGTCACCGAACGCGGAAGCGGCCTCGCGGCGGGCGCTGACCAGGGCGGCGGGCAGATCGGCGGGGTCGTCTACCCGCCGCATACCCTTGCCGCCGCCGCCCGCGGACGGTTTGACCAGTACTGGATAGCCGATATCGGCGGCGGCGGCGATGAGCCGGTCGTCCGTCAGACCTGGTTCGGCGATGCCCGGGACCACCGGCACACCAGAGGCGGACACCGTGGTCTTCGCGGTGATCTTGTCGCCCATGACCTCGATCGCCTTCGCGGGCGGACCGAGGAAAACGACCCCGGCGGCGTCCAGCGCGGCCGCGAAAGCAGCGTTCTCGGAGAGGAATCCGTATCCCGGATGCACGGCCCCGGCGCCGGTGCGGCGGGCGGCATCCACGATGCGGTCGATATTCAGATAGCTGTCGCGGGCCGCGGCCGGTCCCAGCCGGACCGCGATATCGGCGGCCCGGACATGCGCGGCGTGTGCGTCGGCATCGCTGTACACGGCCACCGACCGCAAACCCATGGTGCGCAGGGTGCGGATGACGCGGACAGCGATCTCACCGCGATTGGCCACCAGTACGGTGTCGAACGGGAGGGGCTGGTTGTTGTTCAGCACAGTGATCACATCCGGAAGACGCCGTAGGAGACCGGGTCCAGTGGCGCCTGGGCGCACACCGAGAGGGCCAGTCCGAGCACGGTCCTTGTATCGGCCGGGTCGATGACCCCGTCGTCCCAGAGCCGGGCGGTCGAATAGTAAGGATTGCCCTGCGCTTCGTATTGGCGCCGGATCGGTTCCTTGAACGCCTCCTGATCGGCGTCGTTCCAGGGCCGGCCGTTGCCGTCGAGTTGGTCGCCGCGCACGGTGGCCAGCACCGACGCCGCCTGCTCACCGCCCATCACCGAGATTCGTGCGTTCGGCCACATCCACAGGAACCGCGGTGAATAGGCCCGACCGCACATCGAATAGTTCCCGGCACCGTACGAGCCGCCGATCACCACGGTCAGTTTCGGCACCCGGGCGCACGCCACCGCGGTGACCATCTTGGCGCCGTGTTTGGCGATCCCGGAGGCCTCGTAATCGCGCCCGACCATGAACCCGGTGATGTTCTGCAGGAACAGCAGTGGAATCCTGCGCTTATCGCACAGTTCGATGAAATGTGCGCCCTTCATAGCGGATTCGCCGAACAGCACACCGTTGTTGGCGACAATACCCACCGGGTGTCCGTGGATATGTGCGAAACCGGTGACCAGGGTGGTCCCGTATTCGGCTTTGAACTCGTGGAATCCGATGTTGCCGTCCGGGCCGGCATCGACGAGGCGGTGGATGACCTCGCGCACGTCGTAGGGGGTGCGCAGATCCACCGGGACCACGTCGTAGAGGTCGTCGGCGGGGACGGCGGGCTCGCGGGCTTCCCGTACCTCCCACGCGGGTTCGGGCCGCGGTCCGAGCGTATCGACGATCCGGCGCACGATTCGCAATGCGTCCCGATCGTCCTCGGCCAGATGGTCGGTGACCCCCGAAGTACGCGAGTGCAGGGCGCCACCGCCGAGTTCCTCGGCCGTCACCACCTCGCCGGTCGCGGCCTTCACCAGCGGTGGGCCGCCGAGGAAGATCGTGCCCTGATTCCGCACGATCACCGCCTCGTCGCTCATCGCGGGCACATACGCCCCGCCGGCGGTGCACGACCCCATCACCGCGGCGATCTGCGCGATCCCTTGCGCGCTCATGGTGGCCTGGTTGTAGAAGATCCGGCCGAAATGCTCGCGGTCGGGGAACACTTCGTCCTGTTCGGGCAGGTAGGCGCCGCCCGAATCGACCAGGTACACGCACGGCAGGTTGTTGTGCAGCGCCACCTCCTGGGCGCGCAGATGCTTTTTCACCGTGACCGGGTAGTAGGTGCCGCCCTTGACCGTGGCGTCGTTGGCGACGATCACGCATTCGCGGCCCGCCACCCGCCCGATACCCGTGATGATCCCCGCACCCGGCGATTCGTCCCCGTACATGCCGCCTGCGGCCAGCGGCGAAAGTTCCAGGAACGGGCTGCCCGGGTCGAGCAGTTGATCCACCCGATCACGCGGCAGCAGTTTGCCGCGGTCGATATGGCGCTGCCGGGCCTTCTCGGGGCCACCGCGGGCTGTCTCGGCGAGGCGGCGGCGCAACTCGTCTACCAGGGCCTGATTGGCGGCCCGGTTATCGGTTGCCGGCCGGGCGGCGGACGCGGGGCTCGCGGTGCGGGTCATCGCATGATCCTGCCCATCTGAGTTAATCGCTGATAACTGGAATTCAGGTTAATCTTGACTAACCGAGTTGTCCAGAGAATGCCGAAGGAGTACGGGTGACCAGCGCCGATTCTGCCACCCCGACGAACCGGGAGCTGCGCAAACAGCAGCGCCGCGACCAATTATTGGCCGCCGGCGCCCGGCTGATCGCCGAACGCGGCTACCTCGGAATGCGCTTGGACGATCTCGGCGCGGCGGTCGGGATCAGCGGCCCCGCGGTATACCGGCACTTCCCCAACAAGGAAGCGCTCCTCGTCGAACTCCTCGTCGGCATCAGCCGCCGCCTCCTCGACGGCGGCACCGCGGTCGCCACCGAAGCGGCCGATCCGTCCGACGCCCTGGCCGGCCTGGTCGATTTCCACCTCGACTTCGCCCTCGGCGACCCTGAACTCATCCGCATCCAGGACCGCGACCTCGACAACGTCCCGCTCCCGGCCCGCCGCGAGATCCGCCGCACCCAGCGCCGCTACGTGGAGATCTGGGTCCGGATCCTCTGCGAACTGACCCCGGATCTCGACGAGGCAACCGCCCGTATCCAGGCCCACGCAGTCTTCGGTCTGCTCAACTCCACCCCCCACAGCGCCGGCCCGGCCCGCGACCGCACCCGGCCGGTCCTGCGGTCGATGGCATTGGCCGCACTGACGGGCCCGCTACCCGACTGAGGGCTCTGGAGACCGGCATGCAGCGGCGTAGCATCCGGGGAGTGAGTCTTCTCGAGCACGCTGCGCCCGGCGTCCGGCCGACAGCTGGAATATCCGGCGACGACGCGACGACGACTGCTGAGATCGAAGCTCTTTTCCGGCAACTGGAATCAGCGTTGGAGGCGAAGGACGCGGCAGCGTTCGACCAGGTGTTCACCGAAGACGTCGTCTTCATCACCCCGGCGGGCGCGATTTTCCGGGGGTGGGATGAATTGCACGGCTACCATCGCGCTCGCCTCGGTGACAGCCCCGACGCGCGAGCCCGTTTCGAGTTGCTCGCGCTACGCCTTCTGACGCCCGACCACGCAATCGTCAACGTCGAGCAAGCCCTGCATACCGCAGAGTTTTCGCTCGCCAACCGAGGCACCTGGGTCCTGCTGCGGCGTGACCGGACCTGGTGGGTGTGTTCGGTGCACAACACCAATATCGCGGGGTCGGCCAAGAGCTGAACAAACGCCCGTCGGCAGAGTGGTGGCCAGAGAGTGTGTCCCCCAGGTGATTTATTCGGCGGCGGCCTGTCGACGATATCGCCGCGCTCGACCTCACGGCGCTTCGAGAGCGGGATCTCACCCCCGCGACCCGGGTCTTGCTGGTGTTGCAGCGCATCGCACCCAAGAATCCGGCGTTGGGACGCGATATGCTGGACTGGCTCGAAGACCTGCGTGAACTGGAGTCCGGCCCGGACCCCCTCGGCGAGTACCTGACCGTCCTGACCTACATCATGAGGGTCGGCGAGACCCCCGAGACCGACCTCGCGGCAGTATTCGAGCGGCTCGGTCCGCGAGCGAAGGAGGCGATCGTGACAACAGCAGAAACCATCGAAGCCCGCGGAGAAGCGCGCGGAGAAGCCCGCGGACGGGCAGCAGCACTGCTCGAGTTGATGACCGCCAAATTCGGTCCGCTACCGGCCGCCGCCGGCCGGCGTGTCCGCTCTGCAGACCCCGAGCAGGTGCGGACCTGGACAGTGCGAGTACTGACAGCGACCACTCTCGACGAGCTACTGACCTGAGCCCGGTGACCGTGGCGGAGGAGCGTCCACAACTAGGAGGGTACGAACAATGGCCGGTCACGACGCACTTCCCGCCCCGGACCACGGACTCTTCGTCACCCACTTTCTGACCGTGCGCGATGTCGCCCCCGCACGTGCTTTCTATGCGGAGATCTTCGGCGGCGAAGTGGTCCTCGAGGAAAACCCCGCGATCGTCAAGGTCGCCAACAGCTGGATCATCATGAACCCGGGCGGCGGCCCTACCCCGGATAAGCCCGGCATCACGCTCCGGCCGCCCGAGCCGGGAGATACGGTGTCGGCATTCCTCAATATCAGGGTGGCCGATATCGCCGCGTTCCATGCGGATGCGGTGGCCAAGGGCGCCGAATTCGTGACCGAACCGATCGACCGCAAAGCCGAGATCCGATGCTACCTGCGGGATCCCGACGGTTACCTGATCGAGGTCGGCCAGGCCACCGGCATGCTCGAAGGTATCTTCGCGGACCCACCTGCCGACGGAACTCCTGCCTGAGCGCGGTACGCGTCGCTTCCTCGCGATATCTGTTGTCAGAGCCGGGCGGTTGCAGTTGTGTCGCGAGCCGCATCGGCTCGGTCGATATCTGTCAGGTCGAAACCCTTGGTTTCCCGCGCTACCAGCACCGCGACCGCGGTCACTGCGGCCGCCGCAGCCAGGTAGACGGCGATCGGGACCGGGGAGTCGAAGGTGTCCAGGAGTTTCACCGCGATCACCGGGGCCAGTGAGCCCGCGATGATCGAGGTGACCTGGTAGCCGAGGGATACGCCGGAATAGCGCATCCGGGTCGGGAACATTTCCGCCATGATCGCCGGTTGCGGGGCGTACATGAAGCCGTGCGCGATAAGGCCCAGGATGATTGCCGCAGTGATTATCCAGCCGTTGCCGGTGTCCATCATCGGGAACGCGATGAAGCCCCACAGCCCCGCGCCGATCGTGCCCACCAGATAGACCGGACGCCGGCCGATCCGGTCGGTGAGAGCGCCGATCAGCGGGATCACCGCGAAATGCACGGCATGGGCAGCCAGCAGCCACCACAGGATGTCGTCGGTCGCCATATCGTGCTGGACCTTCAGATAGGTGATGGTGAAGGTGACGACCAGGTAGTACATGATGTTCTCGCCGAAGCGCAGGCCCATCGCGGTGAGCACGCCGCGCGGATACCGCTTCAGAACCTCGATCGCACTGAAGGACGAGGTCTTTACCTGTTCGGCTTCCTTCTGCGCCGCGGTGAAGATCGGTGCATCGGTCACCTTGGTGCGGATGTAGTAGCCGATCAGTACCACCACCGCGGACAACCAGAACGCGATCCGCCAGCCCCAGGACAGGAAATCGTCCTCGGACAGGAGGGTGGTGAGTACCAGCAGGACGACGGTCGCCAGCAGATTGCCGCCGGGCACACCGGATTGCGGCCAGCTGGCCCAGAAACCGCGACTCTTGTCCGGGCTGTGCTCGGCCACCAGCAGGACGGCGCCGCCCCATTCCCCGCCGACCGCGAACCCCTGTAGGAAGCGCAGGATGACCAGGAGGGCGGGCGCCAGGTAGCCGATCTGGCCATAGGTGGGCAGGCAGCCCATCAGGAAGGTGGCCAGACCGACCAGGATCAGGCTGAACTGCAGGAGTCGCTTGCGGCCGTATTTGTCGCCGAAGTGCCCGAAGACGATGCCGCCGAGCGGGCGGGCAGCGAACCCGACCGCATAAGTAAGGAAGGCTTTCAGGATCGCGTCGAGTTCGCTGTCGGATTCCGGGAAGAAGATCTTGCTGAACACCAGCGTCGCCGCGGTGCCGTAGAGGAAGAACTCGTACCACTCCACCACGGTCCCGGCCATGGAGGCGGCGACCACCCGCCGCAACCCACCCCGCTCCGGTGGTGAGTCGCCGTCGGCCTGTTTCGCACCGTCCACCACGCTCATCGCCCACTCCTCACGCGCTGCGGCCCCGACCCGGAGGGCTATTCGGAGTATGGCCCGGATGAGGACGCTGCATCGGCAATTCGGCGCGGTTTGTTCGTACGGAGTCCGGTCAGCGGGAACGGTGGTCCACGACGGCCTCGGGTCTGCCCGCGGGGCTCCCGGGCGACGATCGGCGCTTGTCCGGAACCCGGCCGATCCGGGTTCGTCATCCGCGCCGGGTTACCGGGCGAGTTGCAGGGCAAGCGTCGCGGCGACCGGAAGCAGGTACAGCAGCGGGAAGACCGAGGTCTTGTACGAGCGTGCGCGTAAGGCCGTCGCGTTGGCGCCGAGGAAGTAGAGGATCAGGCCGACCGCGGCGGCGATTCCGAGCGCGGGCAGCGCGAAACCCGCCACCAGCCCGAGTGCCCCGGCAGTCTTGGCTGCGGCCAGCCGGTTCCACCACGACCGCGGCACACCGTATTGCTCGAGCGGTTCGACGACGAATTGCTGCTTCGAGAACAGTGAGTAACCCGAGAACCCGACCCATAGAGCGGTCAGTATTCCGACTGTGTAGTAAGCGATGTCCATCTCGCCCCAATCTCTCTGGGGCCGGCGTATCACCGGCGGGTATCTGGTCGACGACGCCGGCAACCCGGGTGTGACATCGCCGTGGCGGCCTCGGCTCGCCGCGCCGCGAAACATGCCCGCGCAGCGGTCGCGTCGCCCCTAGGGTGATCCGTATGGCCTCGCTTTCCGATCCCAAGGTGCGCGAATTCCTCAGCTACGGAACCCGCACCGCCAAGGTGGCGTTCACCGCTGGTGACGGGCGTCCGGTGGTGACCCCGGTCTGGTTCCTTCTCGACGGGGACGAAATCGTGTTCAACACCGGAAAGAACACCGCGAAGGGAAAGGCGTTGCAGCGTGACCCCCGGGTCGCGCTGGTGGTGGATCTCGAGGAACCGCCCTATGCGGCCGTGCAGATCCAGGGCACGGCCACCTTGTCCGAGGATCCGGCCGAACTGCTGCGGACGGCGACCGCGATCGGTGGCCGTTATATGGGTACGGCCCGCGCCGACGAGTTCGGCCGCCGCAACGGTGTACCCGGTGAACTCCTGGTGCGGGTACAGCCGGCAAAGGTCATCGCCTTCTTCGACGCCGTCGGCTGAGCCGGGCGGTCGTCCGCCCGTGTCTCCGGCAGTGACCCCGGACCGGCTCCGGTGATCGCGGCGATGCGTCGAGTACTCGAACGCGCGGCCCATTTTGCCCGGCGTGCGTGGGCGGGGGCTCGGGGGAAGGTGTCGCCGGTCCTATGCTCGACGGATGACCGTGCACTTCATCGGGGCCGGGCCCGGCGCCGCCGACCTGCTGACCGTGCGTGCGGTGGAGCTGCTGCGGCGGTGCCCGGTATGCCTGTATCCGGGGACCTACCTGGACCCCGAGGTGATCGCGCACTGTGCCCCCGGTACGGAGTTGATCGATACCCAGCGGCTGGACCTCGACGAGATCACCGGGCATCTGGTGCGGGCGACCGCGGCCGGGCGGGAGGTGGCGCGGTTGTGCTCCGGCGATACCTCTCTCTATTCCGCTCTCACCGAGCAGACGCGCCGGCTCGACGCGGCGGGCGTGCCGTGGGATATCACCCCGGGGGTCCCCGCGTATGCCGCCGCGGCGGCTTTGCTGGGCGCGGAGCTGACGGTTCCCGAGGTCGTTCAGTCGGTGGTGCTGACTCGGATGCAGGCCCGTTCGACGGCGATGCCGGATGCCGAGGCGCTGTCCGGTTTCGCCCGGACCGGCGCCACGCTGGCCCTGCATCTGGCTGTTACCCGTACTCGGGAGCTGGCGGCGGAACTGGCCGAGTACTACGGGGCCGGGTGTCCGGTTGCGGTGGTGTACCGGGCCAGCCAGCCGGATCAGACTGTGCTGCGCGGCACTCTCGCCGATATCGCAGATCAGGTCGAGGCGGCCGGGCTGCGGCAGGCCGCGGTGATCTTGGTCGGCCGGGCGCTGGACCCGGGTACGGCCTGTGCGCAATCCCACCTTTACGACCCGGCACGTGACCGTGCCCACCTCACCGGATAGACCCGGATGAGTCCGCGGTGAGTGCCCACCGCGGGACCTGCCCGGACACCCCGGCGCCCACCGTGCAGGCCACGGCCTGCACCTGCGTAACGCGGTTGGTGTGGCGCCGGTCCGACGGTAGATTGAATCGGTGGTCAGGAGTCGGCGCGCGGGTGCGGGTACACGGTGTCCTACGGCACCGGCGGTGCCGAGTGGTGCCGGGCGTCCGATGTAACGTCCCCGGCCCGATAAACGGATACTTCCGATGGACATTTCTGCCTGATCGAACAAGAAGTGGACCTGGAACAGCGGACATCGCGCTACGGGCGGTGCGCGTCGCGACCAGGTGGTAACGGGAAGCGCACGCGTGCGTTCCGGAAGCGAGGTTACGGTTGGACCGGCTGGACAACGGCGGGAACGGTACGAACAGTGGTTCGGCAACCGCCGACGGGGATCTGTTTCCCCTGTCGCCTGCACAGCTGGGTATCTGGTACGCGCAGCATGTCGACCCACAGGTGCCGGTCAATATCGCCCAGTACGCCGAACTGCACGGTGAGCTCGATGTCGACACCCTGACCCGGGCCAGTTCGGACGCTTCCCACGAACTGGGCTCGGGCTACCTGCGCATTGTCGAACGTGACGGGGAACCGCTGCAGTTCGTCGATCACAGTATCGAGGACGAGGTCCACTACGTGGACCTGCGGACCGCCGACGATCCGGCCGCCGCCGCCCGGGAATGGATGCGTGCCGAGTACGGCCGCCCGCTGGATCTGACCACCGACCGCCTCATCCGTGCCGCCGCCCTGCATCTGGGCGAGAACCACTGGTACTGGTATGTGCGCGCGCACCACATCGTGATCGACGGCTACGGCGCCATGAACATGATGAACCGGATTGCCGAGCTGTACACGGCCTACCGGGCGGGTGTGGAACCCGCGCCGTCCAAGGCCGCGCAGCTGCGCACCCTGTACGACCAGGAGCTCGCCTACCGCGAGAGCACCCGTTTCCGCACCGATAAGGAGCACTGGGCCGAACGGGTCGCCGGGCTCGAGGAGGGCACCAGCCTGGCCGGGCGTTCGGCCGCCCCGGCCGCCCGCAACGGAATCGTCCAGGGACCGCTCACCGATGATCAGAACGCCGCGCTCGGGGAGGCGGTGCGCCGCTACGAATCCTCACCGGCCCAGGAACTGATCGCCGCGTTCGCGGCCTACCTCGCGCAATGGAACAGCACCGAGGACGTCATCCTCAGCTTGCCTGTCACCGCGCGCACGACCGCGCTGATGCGCCGTTCCGGTGGCGTCTCGTCGAATATCGTTCCGCTGCGGCTGCACGTCGGCGCCGAAACCACCATCGCCGATCTGCGCCGCCAGGTGCAGCTCGAGGTGTCCGGGGCGCTGCGGCATCAGCGCTACCGGCACGAGGATATCCGCCGCGATTCCGCCGGCGGTGGGATGGTGACCACCGAATTCTTCGGACCATGGGTCAACATCATGCTGTTCCAGGACGAACTGCGGCTCGGCGACAGCGTCGGCAGCCTGCATGTGCTGTCCACCGGCAGTATCGAGGACCTGGGCGTCAACTTCTATCAGTCGATCGGTGGCACCCGCAGCCATATCGACTTCGAAACGAACCCCAACCTCTACAGCGACGAAGAGGCCACCCGGCACCACACCCGGTTCCTCGAATTCTTCGACCGGTTCCTGGCCGCCGAGGCCGCCGAGCCGGTGTGGGAGCTCGCGATCACCACGGCCGCCGAACATACCGCGACCGTCGAGACCTGGAACGATGCGGCGCACGAGGTCCCGGACACCACGCTGCCCGCGCTGCTGGACGTCCAGATCGCGCGGACCCCGGACAATCTCGCGGTCGAATTCGAGGGGACAAGTCTGACCTACGCCGAATTCGGCGCGCGGGTCAACCGCCTGGCCCGGTATCTGATCGCCGACGGTGTGGGCCCGGAATCGCTGGTCGCCCTCGGGATGCGCCGATCGGTCGAACTGGTCGTGGCGATGCACGCGGTAGTGCGCGCAGGCGGCGCCTACGTCCCGATCGACCCGGACCATCCGGCGGAGCGCACCGCCTACATCCTGGAGAGCGCGGCGCCGGTCCGTGTGCTGACGGTTACCGCGGACCAGGCGGAACTGCCCGAATCGGTGCGGTTCCTGTCTGTCGACACCCTCGATACCACCGGATTCTCGGACGCGCCGGTCACCGATGCCGACCGGCTCGCCCCGCTGCGCCCGGACAACACCGCGTACGTCATCTACACCTCGGGTTCGACCGGCCGCCCCAAGGGTGTCGCGGTGAGCCATCACGCCATCGTCAACCAGCAGCTGTGGATGCTGGACACCTACGGTTTCACCGCGGACGACGTCTATTTGCAGAAGACCGCCACCACTTTCGACGTCTCGCTGTGGGGTTACTTCCTGCCGCTGATGTCGGGTGCCACGCTGATCGTCGCGACTCCGGACGGCCACCGCGACCCGGCCTATGTCGCCGAAACCATTGCCCGGCACGGGGTGACCGTCACCGATTTCGTCCCGTCCATGCTGACGGTGTTCGCCTCCTACGCCGATTCCGAGCAGATCGCTTCGCTGCGCGCGATATTCGTGATCGGTGAGGCGCTGCCGCCGGAAACGGTCGCGGCGATGAAGGCGATCACCGGCGCCGGCCTGCACAACCTGTACGGACCCACCGAGGCCGCGGTTTCGGTGACCTACTGGGAGGCCACCGCCGCCGACACGGTCTCGGTGCCGATCGGTGTGCCGGAGTGGAATGTCGGGGTCCAAGTACTCGACGCCCGCCTGCGGCCGGCGGCCGTCGGCGCACCGGGTGAGCTGTATCTGTCGGGCCGTCAGCTGGCCCGCGGTTATCTGGGCCGTCCGGACCTGAGCGCCGACCGTTTCGTCGCCGATCCGCTGGGTGCGCCCGGGGACCGGATGTACCGCACCGGCGACCAGGTGCGCTGGCGCGCCGACGGAGTGCTCGAGTACCTCGGCCGGACCGACTTCCAGGTGAAGTTCCGCGGGCAGCGCATCGAACTCGGCGAAATCGAAACCGATCTGCTCGCCCATCCGGCAGTGAGTCAGGCCGTGGTGCTGGTGGTCGATACTGCCACCGGTCAGCAGCTGGCCGCCTATGCCGTACCCGCCCCCGGGCAGACCATCGAAACGGTCGAACTCACCCGGTTCCTCGGGGAGAAACTGCCGTCCTATATGGTCCCGGCCGCGATCGTGGTGCTGGACGCACTTCCGCTCAACACCAGCGGAAAACTGGATCGTAAGGCCCTGCCGGAGCCGGTGTTCAGCGCCGGCGCGGCCGGTTTCCGCGCCCCGCGTACCCAGGCCGAACAGGTTGTGGCCGCGATCTTCGCCGATATCCTGGGCCAGCAGCTCGTCGGTGTCGACGACAACTTCTTCGATCTCGGCGGTAACTCGCTGGTCGCGACCCAGGTCGTCGCGCGGATCAGCACCGCGTTCGGGGTTCGCATCGGGGTGCGGGCGCTGTTCGAAACGCCCACCGTGGCCGGTCTGGCCACGCGTATCGATATCTCTGCCGCGGGCGAGGCCCGCGAATCCCGGCTGCCGCTGGTGGCCCGTGCGCTGCCCGACCGGGTACCGCTGTCGCCGGCGCAGCAGCGGATGTGGTTCATCAACCAGTTCGATCCCACCGCGCCCACCTACAACCTGCCGTTCGTGATCCGGTTGCGTGGCCACGCCGATGTCGCGGCGCTCACCGCCGCCCTCGACGATGTGATCGAACGGCAGCAGTCGCTGCGGACCATTTTCCCGGAATCCGGGGACGGTGGCTATCAGCTGGTCCTGCCGATGAACGACGTCGATCTGGGTATCCGGGTGGAGCGGATCGACACCGACCGGCTGCCGGACGCGCTGGCCGAATTCGCCGCCGGCGGTTTCGACGTGACCCGGGAACTGCCCATCCGGGTCCGGCTGTACGAAGTGGCCGACGGCCGGTCCAACGGCACCCCTGAGCATGCGGTCGCCATTGTGGTGCACCATATTTCGGCCGACGGTTTCTCCTTCGGCCCGTTGTCCCGCGATGTCGCCGCGGCCTATGTGGCGCGGGCGACGGGCCTCGAGCCGTCGTGGGCGCCGCTGCCGGTGCAGTACCGGGATTACAGCGTCTGGCAACGGGAACTGCTGGGCCGCGAGGACGATCCGGAATCCATGGCGGTGCGGCAGATCGCTTTCTGGCGGGAAACGCTCGCGGGGCTGCCCGATCAGCTGGATTTGCCGATCGATCGGCCGCGCCCGGCGGTACAGGGTTTTCGTGGTGCGCAGCACCATTTCGCCATCGATGCCGAACTGCACGAGCGCCTGTCGGATCTGGCCCGAGGTAATGGGTCGACACTGTTCATGGTGCTGCACGCCGCGCTGGCGGTGCTGCTGTCGCGGCTCTCCGGAACCGGTGACATCGCCGTCGGTACGCCGGTCGCCGGCCGCGGTGAGGAGGCACTCGACGATCTGATCGGCATGTTCGTCAACACCCTGGTGTTGCGTTCGGCCGTGGACGGTGCCCGTCCGTTCACCGAATTCCTCGACAGCACCCGCGAAGCCGACCTCGCCGCCTTTGCGCACGCCGATGTTCCGTTCGAGCGGCTGGTCGAGGTGCTGAACCCGGCCCGTTCGCAGGCCCGGCAGCCGCTGGTGCAGGTGATGCTGTCGTTCCAGGAGATCTCGCACGCCGATCTGGAGATTCCCGGGCTGTCCATCAGCGCCGCGGAGATCGAACTCGCGATCGCCAAGTTCGACCTCGTCTGGACCGTCACCGAAAAGCGTAGTGGTCGCGGTGAACCGGCAGGCATGGACCTGGTCCTCTCCTATGCCACCGACCTGTTCGACGAGTCCACGGTTCGATCGTTCGTCACCCGCTGGCAGCGGTTGCTCGCCGTGATCGTCGACGATCCGCATACGCGGGTCGGGGCCATCGAACTGCTACACGCCGCCGAGCGCGCCGAACTCACCGCCTGTGCCGGTGGACCGGCCGAACAGCCGGATACCCTGGCGGGCCTGCTGGCCGCCGCGGCGGTCACCAATCCCGACGGTATCGCCGTTGTCGCCGACGACGAGTCCTATACCTACGCCGAACTGGACTCCGCCTCGAACCAGTTGGCGCGGGTGCTCATCGAGCGCGGTGCCGGTCCGGAGGTCTCGGTCGCGTTGGCGCTGGGCCGCTCGTGGCGGTATCAGCTGGCGCTGTGGGCGATCGTCAAATCCGGGGCGGTGCTGGTCCCGGTGGACCCGGCCTATCCGGCCGACCGCATCATCCACATGGTCACCGATTCGGGCGCCGCATTCGGGCTCACCGAGGACTACGAACTATCGGAACTGCCGGAGCTCGCCGGGGGCTGGATCAGCCTCGACGATCCCGAGCTCGCCGCGGAGGTCATGGCGAGCTCGGCGGATGCGATCACCGATGCCGATCGGCGCGCGCCGCTGCGCACCGCGAACACGGCGTACATGATCTACACCTCCGGTTCGACCGGTCTGCCGAAGGGAGTCGCGGTCACCCACGCCGGTCTGCGTAACTTCGCGGCCGAGCAGGTGCAGCGGTTCGGGCTGGATACGTCCACCCGCGCGCTGGCCTTCGCCTCCCCGTCGTTCGACGCCTCGGTGCTGGAACTGCTGCTGGCTGTCGGTGCGGCCGGCACCATGGTCATCGTGCCGCAGATGATGTTCGGCGGCGCGGAACTGGCCGATCTCATCGAGACGACCGGGGTGACGCATGCTTTCCTCACCCCGTCGGTGCTGGCCTCCTTGGATCTGGACGCGATGGACGATGTGCGCGTCGTCATCACCGGCGGTGAAGCCATACCGGCGGATCTCGCGGCGCGCTGGGCGGCCACCACGGGGCGTCGGCTGTTCAACGCGTACGGTCCGACCGAGGCCACCATCGCCACCAATATCAGCGGGCCGCTGCGTCCCGGCGAACCGGTCACCATCGGTGGGCCGGTGCGGGGTATGCGGGCGCTGGTGCTGGACAGGGGGCTGGACCCGGTGCCGGAGGGGGTTATCGGCGAACTGTACGTCGGCGGCATCCAGCTGGCTCGCGGCTATCATGCCCGGCCCGCGCTGACCGCCGGCCGGTTCGTCGCGGACCCGTTCGGCCTCGGCGGGGAGCGCCTGTACCGGACCGGTGACGTCGTGCGCTGGCGGCGCGACGCCTCCGACGCGCTGACCGTCGAATACGTGGGCCGCAACGACTTCCAGGTGAAGGTCCGCGGCTTCCGGATCGAGCTCGGCGAGATCGACGCCGCGCTGACCTCGCACCGTGCCGTCGACTTCGCCGTGACCATCGGCCACGAAAACGTCTCCGGCGCTACGACACTCGTGTCCTACATTGTTGCCGCACCGGGTGGCTCGGTCGATGTGCCCGCGGTGACGGCACATATTCAGGACCGTTTGCCCGCGTACATGGTGCCGTCCTCGATCATGGTGCTGGACGAGATCCCGCTGACTCCGGCCGGGAAGCTGGATCGCAAGGCGCTCCCGGTGCCGCAGTTCCAGACCCAGGCATTCCGCGCGCCCGTTACGCCTATCGAGGAGATCGTCGCCGACGTTTTCGCCGAGGTCCTCGGCGTGGACCGGGCCGGTCTCGACGACGATTTCTTCGAACTCGGCGGTAATTCACTGATCGCGACCCAGGTCGCGGCGCGGCTCGGCGCCGCCCTCGACACCCGGGTGCCGGTGCGCACACTGTTCGAAGCGTCCACCGTGATGGCGCTCGCGGCGCGGATCGAATCCCATGTCGGTGAAGGTGCGCGGCAGGCGCTGGTGGCTCGCAGCCGCGACGGCGATATCCCGCTGTCGCTGGCCCAGCAGCGGATGTGGTTCCTCAACCGCTACGACACCGAATCGGCGGTCAACAACATTCCGGTCGCCATCCGGATGTCCGGTGAACTCGATGTGGCCGCGCTGCAGGTCGCGATCATCGATGTGATCGACCGGCACGAATCCCTGCGCACCGTGTTCCCGGAAACCGGGCAGACTCCCGTCCAGGTGATTCTGGATGCGGCGCAGGTTGTCCCGGATCTGACCCCGTTCCGGATCCGTGAAGACAAACTGATCGATCACCTGATCGATCTGGCGACGATGGCATTCGACGTCACCGGCGAAGTGCCGTTGCATGCGCGGCTTTTCGAGATCAGTGATTCCGAGTACGTGCTCGGTATGGTGGTGCACCATATCTCCGCCGACGGCTGGTCGATGGGCCCGCTGGCGCGGGATGTGATGGTCGCCTACGCGGCACGCATCAGCTGGGAATCGCCGGCCTGGGTGAACCTTCCGGTGCAGTACGCGGATTACGCGCTCTGGCAGCGGGAAGTGCTGGGTTCGGAAGACGACCCGCAATCGCTCATCTCCGATCAGATCCGGTACTGGAAAAATGATCTGGCCGGACTTCCGGACGAATTGGCCCTGCCCGCCGACCGTCCGCGGCCCGCGGTGTCGTCGTATGTGGGCGGTACGCATTCCTTCGTGATCGAGCCGGAGATGCGGCGCCGGATCGCGGATCTCGGCCGCCGGCACAATGCCTCGCCGTTCATGGTGGTGCACAGTGTGCTGGCCGCGCTGCTGGCCCGGCTGACCGGCGAATCCGATATCGCCGTCGGTACTCCCGTCGCCGGCCGCGGTGAGGCCGCGCTGGAAAACCTGGTCGGCATGTTCGTCAACACGCTGGTCCTGCGGACTCAGGTCCAGGGCGGGATGAGTTTCGCCGAACTTCTCGCCACCGTCCGCAATACCGACCTGCAGGCGTTCGCGCACGCCGATGTGCCGTTCGAACGGCTGGTGGAGGTCCTCAACCCCACTCGCTCGCAGGCCCGGCACCCGTTCTTCCAGGTGGCGTTGTCGTTCGAGAACCTGCCGGACCGCACCTTCGAACTGCCGGAACTGCGGGTCGCCCCGGTCGATTTCGAGATCGGGTTGGAGAAGTTCGACCTTTCGCTCAATTTCCGTGGCATGGGCGAGGATACGAACTCCCCGATGCAGGGCGAACTGTCGTTCTCCCGCGACCTGTTCGACCCCGCGACGGCAGCGTCGTTCGCCGATCGGTTCCTGCGGTTGCTGGACGCGGTGGTGACGGATCCGGGTGCTGCGGTGGGCGATCTGGAGATCCTGGCGCCGATCGAGCGTATGGAGATGCTGGCCGACTGGAACTCGACCGAACACGCGCTGCCGGAGCGGTTGCTGCTGGACGGGTTCGAGCGGATGGCGGCCGCGCAGCCCGATCGGGTGGCGGTGTCGTTCGAGGGGACGAGTCTGTCCTACGGCGAGTTCTCGTCTCGGGTGAACCGCCTGTCTCGGTATCTGATC
>NZ_BDBZ01000028.1 GCF_001613245.1 Nocardia speluncae NBRC 108251
CCGCGGTGTTCTCCAGCATCCGCCGCAACCGCAAGGAAGGCGAACCGAAGGAGCCCGCGACCGCGGAGCCCACCCCGGTCGCCTGATCCCGAATCGAGTAACCGAACGCGGGAGCGGACCATACGGTCCGCTCCCGCGTTTTTTGCGCGAAATACCGGAAAGGGCGAGAGGGTCCCGGCCTCGGCAAGGGATCGTGGATATCTGGCCGCTCCAGGTGTGTCATGCCGCAACCCGGCCCTTACTCGCCGGTGACGGTGTTCTTGACCTCGGAGTAGAAGTCGAAACTCCATTCGCCGCCTTCCCGGCCCACACCCGATTCCCCGGTCCCGCCGAACGGGGCCCGCAGATCGCGGATCCAGAAGCAGTTGACCCACACGGTGCCCACGTCCAGGCGTGCCGCCACCCGTTCGGCCCGTATCTCGTCGCCGGTGAACAGTGTGGCCGTCAGCCCATAGCGGGTCCCGTTGGCCATCGCGATCGCCTCGTCTTCCGAGGCGAACGACTGCGCGGTGAGTACCGGCCCGAACACCTCCTCGGTGACGATCTCGGCGCCGGGCTCCATATCCACCAGCAGAGTCGGCCGGTAGTAGAGGCTGCCGTCGTCGCGCAGCGGACCGCCGCCGAAAACGGCACGCGCGCCGTCACGGAGCGAGCGCTGTACGAATCCGTCCACCCGCTGGAACTGTTCGTGATGGATCAGTGGGCCCATATCGGTATGTGGGTTACGGGGGTCACCGACCACGAATCCGTCCATCGCCGCGGTGAAGCGGTCGAGGAATTCCTCGTAGATCTCCTCGGCGAGCAGCAGCCGGCTGCCGATCAGGCAGACTTGTCCAGCATTCGAGTACTGCCGTCGGGCAGTGCGCACCGCGGCGTCGAGGTCGGCGTCCGCGAAGACGACGAACGGTGATTTCCCGCCGAGTTCGAAGGAGCACGGCGTGAGGTTCGGCGCCGCCGCGGCCGCGATGGCGCGGGCCGTGGGGACCGACCCGGTGAAACTGATCCGGCGCACCCGCGGATCCGCGACCAGCAGCGCGCCCACTTCTTCGCCCAATCCCTGGACCACGTTCAGGACGCCGGGCGGCAATCCGGCGGCGACCGAGATATCCGCCAGCAGCGACGCGGTCAGCGGTGTCCATTCCGAGGGTTTGAGCACCACCGTGTTCCCGGCGGCCAGAGCCGGCGCGACCTTCCACGATTCGAGCAGCAGCGGACCGTTCCACGGGTTGATCAGCACGACCGGCCCCGTTCCGGTGATACTCACTCGACTGTGGTGGCCGTCGCCCGCAAACGCCGGGTCGGCCCGCTCGAGCAACATATCCGCAAAGGCGGAAAAATTCGATGCCGATCGCCGAATCCCCCGCTCGCCCGTGTAGTAGGACAGCAGTCCGCCCTGATCGGCGGTTTCCACCCGTGCGAAATCCTCGGTCCGGTCGATGATCAAATCGTGCATCCGCCGCAGGATCGCCGCGCGGCGCTCGATCGGTGTATCCCGCCATTCCGGGAATGCCTTGGTGGCAGCGGAGAGTGCCAGGTCGGCTTCGGCTGCGCCACCGCGGGAGACCCGCGCCAGCAGACCACCGTCGATCGGGGAATGGTCGTCGAACCGGCGCGCCGAGGACACCCGCTCACCGCCGATCCAGTGGTCGGTACTGACGACGATGCCGTCGATATGCGCGAAATTCATCATGGGCGTTCTCCTGGGAGTGCGCCACGACCGGCGCGCGAGACGAGAGAGTCGGGTGGTCATCCGAAATACGATCCGCCGTTGACGTGCAGAGTCTGGCCGGTGACGAAGGCAGAGCCCGCGCCGACGAGGTACGCGACGGACCCGACCAGATCCTCGGCCGTTTGTTTCCGGGCAAGGCAGCGGTTCGCGACGGCACGGTCCCCGGCCGCCGGGCTGCGGTTGTGCAGGTCGTCGTCCGGTACGTAGTCCGGTGCCACGGCGTTCACCCGGATACCGTCGGCGCCCAGCTCCCGGGCCAGCGACCGGGTCATCCCGGTGATCGCAGCCTTGGCGGCCGCGTAGTGCACCACATTCCCGAGCCCTTTGAACGCGGTGGCCGAGGAGATGTTCACGATGCTGCCGCCCCCGCATCTGCGCAGCCACGGCACCACCGCACGGATGGCATACCAGGTGCCCTTCACATTGATTTCGAAGCAGCGGTCCCAGTCGTCGTCCGGGATGGACTCGAACGGGCCACGGAACATGGTGCGGAAATATCCTGCGTTGTTCACGAGCGCGTGCACCGCGCCGAACTCCGTCCAGGCACGTTCGGCCATCGTTTCGAGACTGCGCGGTTCACGGAGGTCGATATCGACACCGATCGCCGTTCCGCCCGCGCGCCGGATCTCGCCGGCCACCGCCGCGCTGCCCGACAGATCGGCCACGACGACCGAGGCGCCGCGCTCGGCGAGCGCGCTCACGTAGGCGCGGCCCAGATGCACGGTCGCGCCGGTGACGATGACGACGCGGTCGGTCAGTTCCCCCACTGTTCCTCCTGGAGTATGCCGCGCGGCATCCGCGCTGATATCGGATGTAGATCGATCGTGTTGAAAGGGGCCGCTTTCGCCCATCACCGGGCCTCGCTCACGACAGGGCCGCCGGTACGGTCCCGCAGCAGCGGTTCCCGGTGGTCGTAGCTCTGCCATCCGGTCCAGCCGGCGTCCGTTCCGGTGCGGATATCGAGCAGGTCCAGCGCGCGCGCCACACTGTGATCGATGATGTCGGCCACCGATTGCGGGCGGGTGTAGAAGGCGGGCAGGGGCGGCATGATGATCGCGCCCGCTTCGGTCGCCTGTCCCATCAAACGGATATGCCCGGCGTGCAGCGGTGTCTCCCGCAGCAGGAGCACAAGGCGCCGCCGCTCCTTGAGGGTGACATCGGCCGCCCGCACCAGCAGATTCTCATCATAGGAATTCGCTATCCCGGAAAGCGTTTTCACGCTGCACGGCACCACCAGCATCCCGTCGGTCCGGAACGAGCCGCTCGAAATCGCGGCACCGAGATCGTTATCGGAGTAGGTGTGGGTGGCGAGGGCCAGTACCTCGGCCACCGTGTAGTCGGTTTCCTGACCGATCGTCGCCTTACCACTGCGGGTGATCACGAGATGGGATTCGATCCCGGCCGCGCGCAACATCTCCAGTGCGCGAATCCCGAGTACCGCGCCCGAGGCCCCGGAAATTCCCACAACTATCCGCCGCGGTGCGTCCATGTCACACCTCCGCGGCCACGGGTAGGCAGAAATCGAAATCGCAGCCCTGATCGGCCTGTAGGACGTGCTCGCGATAGAGCCGCGCGTAGCCTCGCTCGGGCGTCGCCGGGGTCGGTGGCGCCCACTGAGCGCGGCGCCGCTCCAGTTCCGCGGCACTGACCAGCAGTTCCAGCGACCGATCGCGCACCGAGAGCCGGATGCGGTCGCCGTCGCGGACCAGAGCGAGCGGCCCGCCGACCGCGGCCTCCGGCGCGATGTGCAGCACAATCGTGCCGTAGGCGGTCCCGCTCATCCGGGCATCCGACATCCGGACCATATCTTTGACGCCCTTCTCCGCGAGCACCTTCGGAATCGGGATGTACCCCGCCTCCGGCATCGCCTCGGCCACCGGGCCTGCGTTCTTGAGCACCAGGAAATCCCCGGGTTCCACATCGAGATCCGGCGCATCGATCCGCTCGGCCAGATCGGCCAGCGATTCGAAGACCACCGCGCGGCCCTCCGATTCGAACAGCCGCGCATCGGCCGCCGAACGCTTGAGTATCGCCCCCGACGGAGCGAGATTGCCTGCCAGCGAGACGATTCCGCCGACCGGTGACACCGGTGCCCCCAGCGGCCGGACGACCCTCTCGTCGCGCCACGGGTCGGTATCGGCGAGAATGTCGCGCCAGGTACGGCCGGTGACGGTGGGGCAGTCGAGATTCATGAGCTCGCCGAGTTCCCGGAACACCGCCGGAACACCCCCCGCCCGGTGGAAGTCTTCCATGTAGTGCTCGCCGGAGGGTTTGAGATCCACGAGCACCGGGGTGGTATCGCTCAGTTCGTTCAGTTCGCGGGCACCGAAGCCGAGACCGAGGCGGCGTGCCATTGCCGTCAAATGGATCACCGCGTTGGTGGATCCCCCGGTCGCCAGCAAAACCCGTAGCGCGTTCACCACCGATTCCTCGGTCACCACAGCGCTCGGTGGCACACCGGTCCGGGCGAGTTCGACGGCCAGGGCTCCGCTGTTCTCACCGGCCCGCAGGCGGTCGGCGTGCACATTCGGGATCGCGGCGGTTCCCGGCAGCGATACCCCGAGCGCCTCGGCGAGGCAGGCCATGGTGCTGGCTGTGCCCATCACCGCACAGGTACCAGAGGTGGTGGCCAGATTGCCCTCCACGGCGCCGATCTGCTCGATGCTCACGTCCCCGGCCCGATACCGGCCCCAGAAGCGCCGGCAGTCGGTGCAGGCGCCGAGCCGCTCACCGTGATAGCTACCGGTCATCATGGGCCCGGTGACCAGCTGGACCGCGGGTTTATCCACAGAGAAAGCACCCATCAGCTGAGCAGGCACGGTCTTGTCGCACCCGCCCACCAAGACGACCGAGTCCACCGGCTGCGCCCGGATCATCTCCTCGACATCCATCGCCATCAGGTTCCGGAACTTCATCGAAGTGGGGTACAGGAACGGCTCACCGAGCGAGATGGTCGGAAAAGCGACCGGCAGTCCACCCGCCAGCAACACTCCGCGTTCGACCGCACGCACCAGCTCCGGCATCTGCCGGTGGCAGTTGTTGAAACCGCTCTCCGAGGTCACGATTCCGACTGTCGGTCGGGCCAGGCTGTTCTCGGTGTACCCCATGGACTTGGTGAAACTGCGCCGCAGATAGGCAGCGAAACCGCGGTCCCCGTAGTGCGTGAGATTGTTGTCGATCCCGCGGGGGCCGGGCGGCGACGCCGCGGGACTCATAGCGAGGCCCCGGCCGGCAGCTCGTTCACCGCGCCCTTCGGGTCCCGACCCGCCAGCGAGTCGAGCAGATTGTCCACCGCGAGTTCGGCCATCGCACGCCGGGTTTCGACGGTGGCGCTGCCTATATGCGGCAGCAGGGTGACATTGTCGAGTTCGAGCAGCGGGCTGTCGGCGGGCAGCGGCTCCACGGCCATCACGTCCAGCGCGGCGCCCGCGATACTGCCGCTGCGCAGTGCCTCGACCAGAGCGGGTTCGTCGACGAGCGCGCCCCGCGCCGGGTTGACGAAGTACGCCGTGTCCTTCATGGCTGCGAAATCGGCGGCACCGATGAATCCTTCGGTGGCCGGGGACAGCGGCACCATCAACAGCACCACATCGGCGCCGGCCAGCAGTTCGGCACGCCCGACATACTCCGCACCGGCAGGTACCTCACCCTCGATCGGCCTGCGGTTGTGATAGATCACCCGCATACCCAACGCAGCCATCACCGGTGCCACCCGCTTGCCGATCCGTCCCAGACCGAGAATGCCGATCGTCTTGCCGTGCACATCGGAAGTGAGCGGAAACGGCGAGCCCGCGGCCCACTGCCCGCTGCGCACGAACCGTTCGGCGCGGGACAGGCCGCGGACAGCGTTCAGGATCGCCCCGACCGTCAGCGCGGCCACCGCATCGTCGAGCACCCCGGGGGTATTGCAGATCCGGACGCCGCGGCCGGTCGCGGCCGGCACGTCGATATTGTCGTAGCCGACGGCATAGTTCGACACCGTCCGCACCGCCGGGAGTTCGGCGAGAATGCCCGCGTTCACCGGCTGCTTCACCGTGGTGAGCCATCCGACAACCTCCGCGTACTCACCCGCAGTACCTGCGGTGAGAACATTCGCCGAGGGCAACTGGATCACGTCGTACTCGGTTTCGATCCGCGCGAGGAGATCGGCGGCGAGCGGGGCCGACACCAGAACCTTGGACTTGCTTGTCATCTTCTTCTCCTGAACATGTTGTGCGATAAACGTTGCGGTGCCGGTCAAACCTGATTTTCCGGGACGGTGACCGAGATTCCGTCGAGCTCGGGGCCGGCTTCGATCTGGCAGGCGAGGCGGCTGGTCGCCGCCCGTTCCGGGTTCAGTCCGAGCAGTACCTCCTCGGTGGGATCCAGCGGTCCACACCTGTCGAACCACTCGCTGTCGACGATCACATGGCAGGTGCCGCAGATAGCGCCACCGCCGCATTCGGCGACGATCCCTTCGACGCCCTCCTGCCGGGCGCCCTCCATCACCGTCAGTCCCTCGTCGATATCGAGTGAGACCGAAGGCATGCCGGTCTTGTAGTTGAATACGATCTTCATCCGAATCACCTGCCGGTCGTGGTTGTTGTCAGTTCCCGCAGCCCGAGTGCGAATTCTTTCGGGCTCCCGAATGTCTCGACCGCGACGAGCGTCCCGGCACATGCGCGCCGCACCACGAATCCGCCGTCTTCGAATTCGGTGACGCTGTCGGTGACGCCGCGGCCCGCAGCCACCAGCCCGGCGATCCGGAGTTGCGTTCCGAACTGCTCCGACCAGAACGTTTCGGGCCGCGGCGCGGGGGGTGGGGTTCCGGTGATCGCCGCAGCGGCGATCCGGGCCTGGGTCATCGCGCTGGCAACGGATTCGATTCCGACCACGGTGCCGGCCGGCGCGGGCGTCACCGCCACATCGCCGATCGCGTAGATGCCGGAGTCGGAGGTCCGGCAGCACGGATCGACCAGGATCCCGCGCGCGGTGGCGATTCCACAGTCGCGGGCGAGTTCGTCGCGAGGCGTGGCACCGATCGACAGCACGACCCAATCGGCCTCGACGCGAGCCCCGCCGGCCAATTCGAGCACGGAACCGGCCGGCGCCGCGCAGACCCTGTCGACCCGGGAACCCAGGACGAAGCGGATTCCGCGCTGTTCGTGCAGTGCGCGGATCCGGTTCGCGGTGAACTCGGAGACCCGCCCGGGTAGTACTCGCCGGGCCGATTCCACCACCGTCACCGACTTCACCAGCGTCGCCAATGAACTGGCAACCTCGAGTCCGAGGAAGCTCCCGCCGAGCACGGCGACCCGGTCGCGGACGCCGGGCCGCACGGCGCGAACGTCGTCGAGGGTGCGGATGGTGTGTACCCGGCCGGTATCCGCCCACGGCGGCCGGACCGCGTCGGCGCCGGTGGCCAGGACCAGTGAGTCGAACGGGAAGCTGTCCCCGGATTCCGTGTGCACGCAGCGTGACCGGCGGTCGATCCGGACCACCCGCGTATCCAGCCGGACGTCGATCTGTTTGGCGGAGTATGCCCGTGCCGCGCGGATGACGAGTTTCGCCGGGTCGGTGGCGCCGGTGAGTACACCTTTCGACAGCGGCGGACGCTCGTAGGGCAGATACCGTTCACCGCACAGTAGCGTGATCGGCCGGTGGTATCCGGCCGCCCGCAGAGCGAAGGCCACTTCCGCACCGGCCTGGCCGCCGCCGACGACGACAGTGCCGTTGCTGCCCGGCATCAGAAGAACACCGTCAGCGATTTGGCCAGGAGTACATTCTGGTCCAGCAGAATCTCTCGCCGGCGCAGCCCCCAGTCCGCCGCGGCACGACGGCGCCAGGTATCGCGCCGTTTGCCGGCGAACAGATTGACCTCGTCCTCCTGGCGGTTCTGATAGAGGACGAACTTGGAGCGCACGACGATCTCACCGTGTGCCGGATCATGTTCGGCGACCCGGATATTGGTGACCGCTCGGGTTACCCGGGATACCGGTTCCTCCGACCAGTGCATACCGGTGCGCAGCTGCGCGACCCGCTTACGCAGAGTCTCCTTGTCCTCGTCGAACCACGCCATATCGGAGCCCTGTTCGCTCAGTGCGCTCTGTTCTCGGCTCGATACGTTGCGCACCAGCGGCATCCAGTACACGAGGTCGTCGTCGAGCAGTTCGAGCCACGCCTCGAAGTCACGATCGTCGAGCAGATCCGCTTCGCGGTAGTACAGATCTTCGATTTCCCGGATCAGTTCGATGTAGGCCTGTCCACGAAACCCGGCCGCGGTGCTCGTCACTGTCGCGCCTCGCTGTCGGTAACCAGTTCGGATCCGGTGCCGTCCGGCATCGGAATCTCTTTCCACGAAGACGCGTTCATGAACTGAGACCAGCGCCGATAGAAGGCACGTGCGTTCTCCTCGTTGTACTCACCGTTCTCCACCGCGTGCGCCAGCCCGGGAACGGGACGGGCGTGACCGAGACCCATCTGGTAGTTGAAATGCAATTGCCGGGACCGCCAGCCGGTACTCGCCCGGGTGGCATACGACCAGTTCTCCATATCGTCGGATTCGGTCATCCCGCCCGGCCCGGAGTACCGCATGTAGTAGCGGCGAGCCTCGTCCTTGACGGTGTCGGGCGCGTCCCGGTCGACCAGGAAAATGCGCCACATCTCTGTCTCGGTGGCGCTCAGGGGATGTACCCAGGCGATCGTCCGTGGTTGCCGCCCATGGAAGGACATACTCGGGAAGATGGTGCCCACGCTCATCGCGACCCGCATGCGGTCTCCGAATCGTTGCACCCGGCTGCGGTGCACGTGCTCGTGATACTCGCGCGCTTCGGGACTGTCACCCCAGGTGCCCGAAACACCCTCGTACTCTTCGTAGAATGGAAGCTGGCCGATCACCCCGTGGCCGTGCTGGGGAAAACACAGGGTGACCCGGTTGCCGAATTTGTCGCGACGGCCCTTACCGCTGGGCCCGATGCCCACCGCGTCCACCGACCGGTGGCTCACATCGTGGTAGAGGTCGCCGATGAAGTTCTCCGGGATCATCTTCCAGTTGGCATTGACCCGCCATTTCTGGACGCCGCCGATCACCTCGGCACCGTCGGGGCGGCCGTCGCGATAGTCCAGGGCGTAGTCCAGGTACAGCCGCATATCACCGAGATAGTCGAGCAGCGACGGCGCGCCGATATCCCAGGAAGCCCATACGGTGCCCTTGTAGACCTCCACTCGCGGAACGGGAATCAGTCCCCATTTCTGCTTGTCGAGCTCGGAGTGATAGTGCTTCTCGAAGCCGGGCACACCGTAGAGTCCGCCCGGCCGGGATACCAACCGGCCGTCCGTGGAAAAACTCCAGCCGTGATACGGGCAGGTGAAGGTCCGGGTATTGCCCTGATCCGATCGGCACAATTTCATCCCGCGGTGCGTACAAGTGTTGAGCAGTACGTGGATATCGCCCGCCTTGTCCCGGGTCAGGATCACCGGGTCGGTGCCCATCCGGGACTGGAAATAGTCGTTCGGGTTCGGGACCAGTCCGATATGCCCGACGAAAAGCCATGCCCGCCCGAAAATGTGCTCGAGTTCCTGCTCGAACAATTCGTCGTCGACGAATATCTCCCGGGCGACGGTGCCCTCGTTGTCGACATCGACCAGTTCGTCGATCGATTTCCTCATTTTCACTCCTCGGTGAGAACTGCCCGGGCCCGCACGCTGCGTTCCGAACGGGTCCCGGTCAGCTCATGCCGCCGGTGCAGACGTATTTGACCTCGGTGTATTCGTCGAGCCCGTCCTGCGCCCCCTCCCGGCCGATTCCGGATTCCTTCACGCCGCCGAACGGCGCGACCTCGGTGGAGACCGAGAAATCGTTCATTCCGACCATCCCGAAATCCAGTTCCTCGGCGAACCGGTTGAGCCTGCGGTAATGGGTGGTGTAGCAGTACGCGACCAGGCCGTAGGGGGTGGCGTTCGCGCGGCGGATCACTTCGGTGTCCTCGCCGAAGCGCATGATGGGCGCGATCGGGCCGAAGGTCTCCGCCCGGCAGCAGTCCATATCGTCTGCCGCGTCCACCAACACGGTGGGCGCGAAAAAGGCCGCGCCGTGCGGATGCGGGGCGCCGCCGGTAACGATCCGGGCGCCGCCGCCCACCGCGTCGTCGAGCAGTGCCGACATCGCCGCCGCCGCGCCGGGGTTGATCATCGGGCCTACCTCCGTCCCCGGGGCCGCGCCGTTACCGATCACGAATTCGCGTACCCGCGCGGTGAACGTCTCGACGAAGCGATCGTGGATGCCGTCCTGTACATAGATGCGGTTCGTAGCGACGCAAGCTTGCCCGGCGTTGCGGAACTTCGATCCGATCGCGCCCGCCACGGCGGCATCCAGGTCGGCGTCGTCACACACGATGAACGGCGCATTGCCGCCGAGTTCCAGCGAGACCCGTTTCACCGTCGCCGCCGACTGTTCGGCCAGCAGTTTGCCCACCGGGGTGGAGCCGGTGAAGGTCAGTTTGCGCACCAGCGGACTATCGGTGAGCGCACCGCCGATCTCACGCGCCGAACCGGTCACCACATTGAACACACCGGCCGGTACACCGGCCTCCTCCGCCAGCCGGGCCAGCGCGAGAGCCGAGAGTGGAGTCTCCTCGGAAGGTTTCACCACCATGGTGCAGCCCGCCGCCAGCGCCGGGCCCGCCTTGCGGGTGATCATCGAACTGGGAAAGTTCCACGGGGTGATGGCGGCGACCACACCGACCGGCTGCCGGATCACCGACAGGCGGCGATCGGCGCGGTCGGTCGGAATGGTGCGGCCGTAGGCGCGCCGGCCCTCCTCGGCGAACCAGGTGAGAAAGCCGGCGGAGGCACCGATCTCGGCCCGCGATTCCGCCAGCGGTTTCCCCTGCTCGGCGGTGAGCAGTTCGGCGAGCCGATCCTGGTGCAGGTACACCAGACCGGCCCAGCGGCGCAGCACCGCCGAGCGTTCGGACGCGGTGAGCGCGCGCCACGGCCCCCATGCCGCGTGCGCGGCCTCGATCGCCGCGAGAGTTTCCGCGCGGCCCATCCGAGGGACCGATCCGATGCGCTCCCCCGTCGCCGGATCGGTGACGGCGATATCCGCGCCGGAGTCGGCGGTGAGCCATTGCCCACCGACGAACGCCCGGTCGAGCGTTGCGGCCGTGAGGTCCACGCCCGCTGAGGATTCTGCTGCCAGAGTCACGTCGGTCTTCCTTCGGATGTCTACCGGGCGCGCGTCGGCACGCCGGGTCGGTTTACGGGGAAAAGCGGTTCGGCCGGGCCGGCTCAGCCGACGAGCCATTCACCGAGATCGATATGCGCGGCGCCGGGTATCACCGCGCGCGTATCGGCCGAGGCGGGGGCGAGCGGCGCCGTGGCATCCATGCCCATTCGAGTGGTGGTGCCCGCCGCCGTCAGCAGCTTGTCGACCGGGTTGCCCTTGCCGCCGGCGAGAACCACCAGATCTTCGCCGGCACGGAACCATGTGGCGACCGCTCGCTCTACGGCCACCGGATCGAACGGATCGACGTCGTGGTCCACGACGACGACGAGTTTGACATCGCGGTGGGCGGCGAAGGCGGCGACGATCGCATCCTTGCCGTCACCTTCGTGCTGTTTGTCCACGGAGACGACGACATGGAATTTGTGCAGGCCGCCCTGGGTCACATTGATCGAGCGGACCCCGGCGATTCCGCCGCGCATGGCGGTCAGCATCGCCGGTTCGTTCGGCAGCCCCATCAGCAACAGTTGCTCGGCCGATCCCGAGACCAGTCCCTGGTAGACCGGATCGTGGCGATGGGTGATCGCGGTGATCCGGACCACATGACGGGGGGTCACCCCTTTGTAGTACCCGGCGAACTCCGCGAACGGCCCCTCATCGGCCCGTTCGTGGGCAGGTACATATCCCTCCAGGACTATCTCGGCATGGGCCGGTACCAGCAGGTCGTTGGTGACACAGCGCACGAGTTCCTCGCCGCGCCCGCGTAATCCGCCGGCTATTGCGTATTCGTCGAAACCGAACGGCACCGCCGAGCCCGAGGTGCCGGCGGCGAACCGCAGCGGCGTATCCACGCCCAGCACGATCGACACCGGCATCGGCCGGTCCATCGCCTCGTACGCCTCATAGATGCGGTGCAGGTGCCGCGGGACGATCACCATGCGCAGCTCCTGGGCGCCCTTCACCTGCATCCGGTGATAGGACAGGTTCCGCTCACCGGTGTGTGGATGCACCGAGGTAACGATCCCGGAGGTGATATACGGTCCGCCGTCGTGTTCGAAATGGGTGAGGATCGGCAGTTCGGTCAGATCGATCTCATCGCCGGTACGCACGTTCTCGTGCACCGGACCCGAGCCGGCTTCGACCGGCCGGATCGGGTCGGTCAGGGCCCGCGCGTACCGTTCGGTGAGCTCACCGACCTCGACGCCGAGCGCCGCGGCCACCCGGTCCCGAGTTCCGTCGGTGCCGATCACGACCCGCCCGGAACGCTTTCCGACGTCGGTGAACAGCAACGCGGGCCCGTTCTCGACGTCGCAGCGCTGCGCCACCGCAGCCAGTTCGTGTACCGGCGAGACCGGACGCTCGACCGTGCTCAGCGCACCCAGCTCGCGCAATCTGGCGATCTGTTCCCGAAGTGAACCCACTGCGGTGTTCACGGCGCCGGGAGTCATAGCGCCGCGCGGTCGCGCTCGCCGACCCCGAGCAGACCCATGACCCGCTCGTACACCGCTTCGACCGCGGGATCGGTGAGACTGCGCGGATGTTCGGCGTCGACGGCGATGTGGTCGAGCACCCGCCCCGGCCGTGCCGACAGCACGATTACCGAGGTCGCCAGTGAAATCGCCTCCATCACATTGTGGGTGACGAATACGATCGTCGAGCGGCGCTTCAACCACAGGTCGCGCAGGAACGCCCGCTGCTTGCGCGCTGTCATCTCGTCCAGTGCCGAGAACGGTTCGTCCATCAGCAGCATGGCCGGTTCGGTGGCCAATGCCCGTGCGATCGAAACCCGCTGCTGCATACCGCCGGACAGCGCCGCGGGATAGAAGCCGCCGTAGTCGGACAGCCCGGCCGCCGCGAGGTAGTCGGCGATATCGCGTTGGAAGGGATTGCGCCGGCCTTCTGCCCGAGCGGCCCGGGTGATCGCCAAATTCTGTTCGACCGTACGCCAGGGCAGCAGCCGAGCCCGCTGGAAGACGAACCCGATCTCATCCGGTGACGGCGCGTCGAGCAGGCCGCTCGTCGGGTTCTGCAGACCCGACAGGATATTCAGCAGTGTCGACTTACCGCTGCCCGAAGGCCCCAGCACGGCTACGAATTCACCGTCCCCCACCGAGAACGAGATATCGTCGAGTACTTGCAGCGAATCCCCGCCGGCGATATCGAAACTCTTGCACACACTGTCGAAAGTGATGATGGGCTCAGACATGCTCGTCTCCGTCCTCGATCACGGTGTTCCGGCCGCCGGATCTGCCCATCGGCCGCTCGCGCCAGAGGAAGGCGCGGTGTTCCAGCGGTCGCAGCACGATGTATTCGAACAGCGCTACGAAGATCATGAAGCCGACGGTCCAGGCGATTACCGAGGTCAGGTCATACAGCTGGAAAGCCCGGTTCACCTGGTACCCGACCCCGTCGGAAAGCCCCAGCAGCTCGATCATCACCACGTATTTCCAGCACACGCCGAAGGCCTGCCGGGCCGCGGTGATCGCCGGACCGGCCAGCTGCGGAAGGATCACGTGCCGGAACTGAGCGACCCTGGAGTACCCGAAGACCTGCGACATCTCCTGGAGGTCGGTGTCCAGGCGTTTGGTGCCCTGCCAGAAGTTCACCGCGATCATCGGGATCGCGAGATAGCCGATGGCGATGATCGCACTGGACTCTTTCAGCCCCAGGGCGATCAGGATGATCATCGCGATGAAGATGCCCGGCTGCGACATACCGGTGACAATGAACAGTTCGAAGAAGGATTCGCCCTTGCGCGAACGACCCATGGCGGTGCCGATCACGAACGCCGCGATATAGGCGATGGCGAACCCGCCCAGTACCCGGCGCACGGTGAGCCACATATGCTCGTAGAACTGGCTGCCGGTCAGCAACTCGAACAGCGCGGAGAAGGTGTCGGTGACACTGGGCAATACATCACCCAGCACAGTCGCGCTGCCGATGGACCACAGAATCACCACGGTCGCCAGGAACGCCAGCCGGAACACAGTCGACGAGCCGGCGATCCGCGCGGTGAGCGACGGTTTCGCCTCGGCGTCGGTCACTCTCGTCCGTTCGGTGCGTACCCCGGCCGGTTTCGGCGCGGTCGACAGGCCGGTCACGATTGCGCCTCGTCGCCGCCGGACAGCACCATGGTGGTCACATCGTGCTCACCGTGCAGCAACCCGAGCCGCTTCGCGAGATCCAGCTCTTCCTGTGCCGCCGCCAAATTCTCGTCGGTGTAGCCGAGCAGCAGCAACGGAGCGAAGCGTTCGAACAGCAGCGCGGTGCCCTCGGGCGCGGGCAGATTCACTGCCTCGGCATTCGCCTCGTAGATGGACGCGTCGGTTTTCGCGATCTCGGTCGCCCGGGTGGCCAGTCGCTGGATGAGCCCGGCGTCGTTGGCCTGCAACCAATCCTTGCGCGCCGCCCAGTTCTGTGACGGTACGAGAGCACGACCCTTGTCCTGCCAGTAGTGCGAGGTGTGGAACACCTCGCGGTATCCGCCCTCGTGCAGCATGCGGGTGGAGTTCGGCTCGTACTGGGTGATCGCCTTCATCTCTCCGGTGTCGAGCAGTCCTTGCAGCAAACCGCCGGAATCGGCGAGCATCAGCCGGTAGTCCTTCTCCATATCGATGCCCATATCGCCGAGCACGAAATACGACTCCGCGAAAACGCTCACCGTCCGGTGCAGCGAAGCCACCGGCTCACCCTTCAGTTCCGCAGCGGACCGATACGGCGAATCCTCTTTCACCAGCATCGAACTGTTGGCGGCCCAGGTGGGCGCGATACCCACGACCTCATGTCCCTGTTCCCGGGCCGCGGCCAGATTGACCATGCTCATGAAGCCCAGGTCGATATCGCCGTTGGTCAAGGCGATCTGCGCAGTCTTCTGCGCCATCGGCTTGTACTCGACCTCCACACCGAGTTCCGCACCGGCCTGTTCGATCGCCTCCACCATGAGCGCGGCGATCCCGATATCCGAGCCGCCGACAACAACCTTGGGCCCATCGGATTCCGATCCCGAGGCTCCGCAGGCGGTGAGTGCGAGGGCGGCCACGACTCCGATGCCGAATATTCGCACTCTTCGCCCGGCGGTAGTCTTTCGCTGAGGTGTCATGTGTGGGCCCTTCCTGACCGGTTGACCTGTTCCCACGTCTCTCGCCCCGGATACGAGGGACGACATGGCGTCGTCGGCGGATCTCCGCAGAGCGAGAGTTCGACCGCGGTTTCCGTGGCGTTGGACCACCGGTTACCGTCGATGGGTCAACCATAAGAGCGGGGTCACACGGCTCGGACACTCCCGAATGGACAATTTCGCATTCGATCCATCGCCTGTTCGGATAGTTGCGGATAGCGCTGCAAAGCCGCGAACCAGACTTCAGCGCGCAGGGTCGGATCCGACAGCGGCTTGCCCAGCAGACGCTCCAGCCGGCGGATCCGGGCGCGCAGGGTGTGCCGGTGGACGCCGAGTAGTTCGGCGGTGGGTTCTACCTGACCGTTGAGCCCCAGCCAGGCGATGACGGTCCGGCACAGATCTCCGGCGCGCCGGCCGTCGGCTACTTCGATCGGTGCGAAGATGCTGGCCGCGATATCTCCTTCGTCGGCCGCCACCAGCATCGCAGAGTAGGTGGGTCCGATCCGGCCACCGACCTCGAGCACTCCCATATCGGTGGCGGCCGCGGCGGTGGCAGCTCGATCGGCCTGTTTGAGCGCCCGCTCGGCATGCTCGATACCGGACGCAACCACGATTCCGACGGCGTGCCGGCTGGCGTTGACCAATGTTCGCTCGATCGCGCCGGCGTCCAGATGGCGCTCGTTCATGAACATCGCAAGCCGGCTCTTATAGCGCGCGACCAGCACATTCGACCGGTACGCCTCGACATCCCCGCGCACCGCATCGATTTCTTCTTTGGGCACGTGGATCACGGCGACCGCAATCCGACCGGAAGCGAGCGGGTCGCCGAGCAGCACGGTGAGTTGGTCGGCCGGCAGCAGGCGATTGTCCATGATCATCACCAGCGAATCGATCCGCCGGCGTTCGGCAAGCTTGCGGGTGGTCTCCAGCTCGAGTTCGAAACCCAGCACGTCGGCGGCGATCGAGCCGAGCCGGTCACGCTGCCCGGGGAGTTCCGGAAGGCCGCCGGCCACCAATGTCCCGAGATGCCGGGAACGCCCGCCCAGCGGCAGGATCTCGATCCGTTCCCCATTCGCGATCACCGAGGCACTGCCGAACGCTCCCGCTTCCCGGGTCCGGGCCAGCACATCCTGCACATCGTCGAGCCGCTGGACCGCCCGCCGCGGTGCGACGGTACGAACAACCCCCACTGGCGACAGCAGCGCCGCCCAGGACGCGCCTTGTTTCGCGAGCACATCGATGAGGCCCTCGGCACCACCCCGTAGCGCTGCCCGGGTGAGGGTTTCGCGTAGCCGGTTGTCGCGCGCCTCGACAGTGTGGGTGCGCTCGGCGATCACATCCGCCACCGCTTTCGTGATCGCGATGAACGGTGTGGGCGAGGCGATCTCCAACAGCACCATGCCCCACCGCTGCGCGGCTGCGACCAGTTCCCCGGGCACCGCGTCGTGCACCGGCCCCAGTCCGAACCCGAGCGCCACCACGCCCACCTTGGCCAAGCGCTCGACATATCCGCCGAAATCACGACCGGCAGGGAACTGCATACCGGTGGTCAGCAGTATTTCCCCGCCGTTCAGATAGCGAGTGGGGTCTTCGTGTTCACTGGTCGCCACCCACGACACATCGATATCGAGCCGATCCTCCCCGACGAGCACCCTGATCCCGAGCGACCCGTTACCGACAATGCTGCGCAGCGTCGAATCCACCGCTGACCTCCTAGCTTGTCCAGCGAGGATAGCTGCGGGTTTGCAATTGTGTATTTCGTTCAAGTAACCCTATTTCACATCTGAAATAGCTGTCGGCTACCAACACTGGTAAAGCCACCACGGCCCGCGACCGAATTGTTGATCGTCTTTCGATTTCCGCGGCAGAACAGCGACCTGACTCTGCGCCGGACACCTCGCAGCATCCCACTCCCGGATCGCAGATCAGGCTGCCCGGCGACGATCGGCGGTGGAGGTCCGAGGTTGTCCACAGTTCTCCCCAGCCCGAGTCACCGGCGAAACACCGCGGCCGGGGTCAGCAGACCCTCAGGGCACGCCGGCGCCGTAGGGCGCACCCCGAGCACGATCGGCGAATCACGCTGGGCCGCAACCCCCGCAGCAGTACGTCAACTGCTCCTGGCGGCGAAGCCGTCACGGAGAATTCCGAGCCCCTCGGCAAGCAGTTCGTCGGAGATGGTCAACGGCGGCAGGAAACGCAGCACATTGCCGTATGTTCCGGCAGACAAGGTCAGTAGGCCGCGTTCCTGGCAGTACCGGCCGAGCTCCGCCACCGCGGCGGCGTCCGGGCGTTTCGTACCGGGATGCACGAGTTCGACCGCAATCATCGCGCCCCGGCCCCTGACCTCACCGATCGAGGCACAATCCCGCGCCATGGCCGTCAGTTCGGTGGTCATCCCGGCGCCGATGGCGCGGGCACGTTCGAGAAGCCCATCCGCACGGATCGTCTCGAACACCGCGAGCGCAGCCGCGCACGCCGCGGGATTTCCGCTGTACGTGCCGCCTATCCCCCCCGGGGGGGCCGCGTCCATGATGTCCGCCCGGCCGGTTACCGCACCCAGCGGCATACCGCCCGCCAGCCCTTTGGCAGTCACCACGAGGTCAGGGACCAAAGCCTCGTGTTCGGATGCGAACCAGGCACCGGTCCGGCCGATCCCGGTCTGTACCTCGTCGGCGACGAAAACGATGCCGCGTTCCCGGCAGAAATCCGATACCCGCCGCAGAAAGCCATCCGGAGGAACAATGAATCCGCCTTCCCCCTGGATCGGTTCGATGATCAGGCACGCCACCGATTCCGCTCCGACCTGCGAATCCACGAGCAGTTCCAGATGTGCGAACGCCTCGTCGGCAGCAGCGGCCGCACCACTCGGCCACCGATACGGATAGGGCAGCGGAGCCCGGTACACCTCCGGCACGAAGGGTCCGAACGCCTGCCTGTACGGCCGATTCTTGGCCGTCATACTCATCGTCATGAGGGTCCGGCCGTGGAACGCATGATCGAAGGTCACCACGGCGGGCCGCCCAGTGAACGCACGCGCGTATTTGACCGCGTTTTCCACCGCTTCGCTGCCGGTGTTGAACAGTGCGGTCCGCTTCGCGTGGTCTCCCGGGGCAACTGCGTTGAGCTCTTCGGCCACCGCGATATACGGCTCGTACGGTGTCGCGAGGAAACAAGTGTGGGTATATGCCTGCACCTGTCGGGTCACCCGTTCGACTACCCGTGGTGCCGCGTTCCCGACCGTGGTCACCGCGATACCGCTACCGAAGTCGATGAACGAGTTACCATCCGCGTCCACGACCACTCCACCACCCGCCGCTTGCACGTACACCTGCGCGCTGCTGACCAAACCCGCCGGCAGCGCAACGCCCCGGCGCTGTGCGAGCTCCATCGAACGTGGTCCGGGAATTTCGGTCCGGATGCGGCGTACCTGGTCTGGTTGTGCCCCGTCAGGCACCTGAACTGCGGTCATTGCCTACCTCCCAGTCTGGTCACCGCGACTCTAGGAGGCGGAACCGGACCACCGGACCGTCCGAACCGTCGTGATGCCGTACCGGTCTTGTACAACCGGGCGAGTTCCTGCACATGCCAGGCACGACCGGCCTGCTCGACCACCGGTCCCGGCTTCGTCACCGGCCCGAATCGAGACCCGAGCAGAGCAGCACCGCGGCCCACCCGGCGGGTACTCCGAACGGGCGGGCCGCGCCGGACCCGGCTGCCGGGCTCAGCGGCGTATCGGACTCACCGGTTCGCCTCGGATACCGGGCACGCCTTCACCAGCTGCTTGTTCCGGCTGCGACCGGTCGAGCCGATACAACGTCACGGCCGCCACTGCCCCGATGAGGCCGAGCCCGGCCCATACCGCCCAATCCGCACCCGCGGCGCGCGCAGCCCCGACGACCGCGCCCGTGGCGAGGTTGCCTGCCAGGATTCCGACACCCACGATCGTGTTGTAGAAACCGTAGTGGGTGGCCACCAGTTTTCCGTCCGCGAGCGAAACGACGGTATCCATTTCGAAGGGGAACACCGCGGCGGTTCCGACCGCAAGCACCGCAGTGGACAAGAGTAGTGCGACGATCGCGGCGGGGACGCCGAATCGCCCGGGGCCGGGTATCACGAGTAGCGGCAGGAACGCCGCAGCCAGTATTGCCATCCCCACCGCCAGGCTGCGCCCGGTTCCCCAGTGCGCCCGGAACCATCCGGTGATCCGCAGCTGCCCGGCTACGGCGACCACACCGGAGACCACGAACAGCGCCGATACAAGCACTTGTGCATGCGCACCGGCCAGATATTCGGCCTGCAGCGGTAGGGCCAGATACACCTGGAACGACAGTACATACGAGCCGATCATCGTCAGCGAGAACAACAAAAAGCGGCGGTTGGCCGCCACCGCGCGCCAGTCCTGCAGCACCGAGGTGTGTTCGGCCGCCTTCTGCTCGCGGCGCGCCGGCAGCGCGAACAGTTGCGCAACGGTCAAGACTGCGAACACGACCGCCGCGGCCGCGGCGGTCACGCGGAAATCCAGGAACATCAATGCCAGGCCCACCAGCGGACCGGCCAGGATGCCGGCTTGGTAGAAGATATTGAACACTGCGAACGCTTCTACGCGCCGTTCCCCGGTGTCGGCCGCCAGATAGGCACGTACTGCCGGGTTGAACAAAGCTCCGGCAAACCCTGTTGCGGCGGATGCGATCAGCACCCACGGCAGCGAGGTGGCGAACGCCAAGAGCGCGAACCCGCCGGTACGCAGCAGACAGCCCGCGACGATCAAGGGTTTGTAACCGAGCCGGTCGGCGAGGGTGCCGCCGATGAGGAACATGCCCTGCTGGGAGAAGTTTCGGACACCGAGCACCAGGCCGACCGCCCAGGCCGCCAAGCCGAGCGGTCCGGCGAGGTAGCCGGCCAGATACGGCATCAGCATGTAGAAGCCGAGGTTGATGCCGAACTGGTTGATCATCAGTAACCGAGCGGCGAGGTCGAAGCTGCGGAAGCTCCTCAGTACGGTCACGATGCGGCTCCTCCTGCCGGGTCGGTGGCGTACGGGTCGACAACGGTGGTGCAGTGGGTCCACGAGCGCACCACCCGCTGACCGGGATGCTCGATAACGTCCGGTTCGATCGGCGGATCGGTATCGAGCAGGCCGTGCTCGCGGCAGTAGTCGTCGTTGTAGACGGTGTCGAAGTAGCGCTGGGGGCCGTCGGGGAAGACCGCGGCGATTCGCGAGCCTTCCGGCTGTGTGCGTGCGGCCCATCCGGCGACCAGTGCCACGGCACCTACGCTCCAGCCGCCGGTCGCGTAGTGCGTTCCGGCCAGCGCCCGGCACGCCCATACGGCTTCGGCCGGCGCCACCCAATGCACTTCACGAAAGGCCGAGTAGTCGACATTGCGCGGGAAGATGCTGGACCCGAGCCCGCGCATGACCCGCGGTCCGGCGGGCTGGCCGAAGATTGTGGAGGCGACCGTATCCACACCGATCAGCTGCAGGTCCGGGTTGGATCGGCGTAGCACCCGCGCCACGCCTGCGGAGTGGCCGCCGGTCCCGACAGCGCACACCAGCACATCTACCTCGCCGAGCTGCTTTATCAGCTCCAGTCCGAGCGATTCGTATCCGTCGATATTGTCGGGATTGCTGTACTGGTCGGGGCACCATGCCCCGGGCTCGGCCGCCATGAGTTCGAGGACCCGGTCGCGGCGTGCTTGTTGCCAGCCGCCGCTGGGATGGGGTTCGGCCACCATCTCGACCCGCGCACCGTAGGAGGCGAGCAGGCGATCCACGATCGGCTCGAGCCCCGGATCGGTCACCACGGTGACGGGGTGGTGATAGACCGCTCCCGCCAGTGCCAGCCCCAATCCGAGAGTGCCACTGGTGGATTCGATGATGCGGGCCCCCGGTGCCAGGTCTCCACGTTGTTTCGCCCGCTGGACCATGTGCAGCGCGGGCCGGTCCTTCATCCCGCCGGGGTTGAAACCCTCGAGCTTCGCCCAGAAGCCGCGGCCTGCGGGAGCCAGCGGCTCCCCCACCCACAGAACGGGGGTATTGCCGACCAGCGAACTCGACTCCCGCACCGGAGCAGGCGGGGTGAGCACAGTCGAAACAGATTCGGCAGACCTGCCGAACACGATGTCGTTCATGATTGTCGCTTTCTGTATCCGAACCGCCACACAGGGCGGCCGAGACGGTGAGCGGGCAGCGAACACCGGCCGACGACGTGAATGTCTCGGCCTGGCGCTGACCGATCAGCGTCGGGAGATACAGAAATTCGTGAGAACGGCTTGCCCGTTCAATACCGGTAAGCCGCCGCCGGGCGGACCCCTTATTCCGCGCGCAACGGCGAAGACCAGGGCAATCGCGGCGACGGTGACCGACCCGATCAGGACCATCCACAGCAACTGCTGGACAGTCCCGCTACCGGAAGGCAGCACGGATTTCTCGATGCAGTGGATCATGTGCTGATCACAGTGGTCGAAGTGAGCGCTCACGCCGTGCAGGTGACCGGCATATGCGCTACCGGCGGCCGGTGCGGCGATCGGGCTGTGCTCGCCTGCCAGGTGCAGGGTGCAGTCGAGGATCGGTGCGATCAGTAGCACCGCCATCACCAGCGCCACCGATATGCGTCGCACACGGACCCACAGGTTCACCGCGAATCCCTCGGATCCGAGCCCCGGCGGCCGCGTATCGGCGCCCCGGCTTCCGGAGACGGTGCGCCGCGATGTCGAGCATGATCTGAGCGTTCGCGCTGTACATCGACGTATCCGAATATCTCGGGCACCGCACCACCTCCTTCGTCTCGCTCAATTGTTCTCACGCCGAGGACCCGTGTCGGCGAACGGAAACGCAGCGGTCACCGAACAACTTACTCGCCACACTCATCCTCGCCGGGGCTCCTGCGACCGGACCCACCGATGACGCCGGGAGCGGTGCCTCCGGTCCGCGTCGCCCCCACGGAGACGAGCAGTCGCCGCACCCGGCCGAGGTACAGGGATCACCCCGGAAGCGGACTGCTCAGACGACGACTCGGTAACCGGCGGCTTCTACGGCCTTCCTGACAGCATCGGGGTCGACCTCACCGCCGGACTCGACGGTGACCCGGCCGGTAGCCGGATCCGCGTCGACACCGGTGACACCGGCGACGGCACCGACCTCTTTGCGGACCTTGGAAGCGCATCCTCCACAGGTCATTCCGGTGACGGTGATGATCTCGGTACTCATATCGTTTCCTGCCGATCTGGTGAGTATCCGCGGACGTCCGGTGACAGTGATGACCGAACGGCTGCGGCGGGACAGTTAATGAATACATTACCCCCGTTAGGTATTCAAGCAAGCGGAGCGAGAATTGCAGCGGCACACCTCGCAACCGTTACGACACGGGAATTACCGCCCGGTCTGCCCCCAAACCGCACCGCGATACTCCCCGAACCCGGCCACGCAGCCGCCGCGTACAACGTCTACCTCGCGACCTCGAACCCCTGTGAACTGTGCAGGCCGGCCGCTACAGCACCTGCCGATTCCGCGGCAATCGCCCCCACGGATCAGCCGCGGGCCATGTCCACGAACCGGGAGAGATGCAACTGGTGAGCGACAGTGATGGTTGCCGTGGGGCCGTTACGGTGTTTACCGACGATCAGGTCCGCCTCACCACCACGCGGATCGTCTCGTTCGAACGCGTCGGGCCGGTGCAACAGGATCACCATATCGGCGTCCTGTTCCAAAGATCCCGATTCACGCAGGTCAGAGACCTGTGGGCGTTTATCCGTCCGCTGCTCGGGCCCACGGTTGAGCTGGCTGATCGCGACCACGGGAACTTCCAGTTCCTTGGCCAGCAGCTTGAGATGCCGGGAGAATTCGGAGACCTCCTGCTGCCGCGATTCGACCTTCTTACCGGAACTCATCAGCTGAAGGTAGTCCACAACCACGAGTTTCAGATCGTGGCGCTGCTTGAGCCGCCGCGCCTTCGCCCGGATCTCCATCATGGTGAGGTTCGGTGAATCGTCCACGAACAGCGGCGCTTCACTGATCTCACTCATCCGCCGCGCCAGCTTGGTCCAGTCGTCGTCGCTCATCCGCCCGGAGCGCATATCCCCGAGCTTGATCTTCGCCTCGGCCGAGAGCAGACGCATGACGATCTCGGTCCGGCTCATCTCCAGCGAGAAGATCACGCTCGCCAGCCCGTTCCGAACCGAGCAACTGCGCATGAAATCCATACCCAGCGTGCTTTTTCCCACGCCGGGCCGGGCCGCGACGATGATCATCTGCCCCGGGTGCAAGCCGTTGGTCAGCTCGTCGAGTTCGGAGAAGCCGGTGGGGACACCGAGGGATATACCGCCGCGGGAGGCAATGGAGTCGATTTCGTCCATGGTGGGCTGGAGGAGGTCTTCCAGCGGGAGGAAATCTTCCGAAGTCCGGCGTTCGGTGACCTCGTAGATCTCGGCCTGGGCCCGGTCGACGACCTCGGCGACGTCTTGCCCGTCGGCGCCGGCGTAGCCGAACTGCACGATCCGGGTGCCGGCCTCGACCAGGCGGCGCAGGATCGCCTTCTCGGCGACGATCTCGGCGTAGTAGCCGGCGTTCGCGGCGGTGGGGACGGTCTGGGTCAGAGTGACGAGGTAGGGCGCGCCACCGATTCGTTTCAGTTCGCCGCTGCGGTCCAGGCCGGCGGCGACGGTGACCGGGTCGGCCGGTTCGCCGCGGCCGTAGAGATCGAGGATCGCATCGTAGACCGCCTGATGGGCGGGGCGATAGAAATCCCCGGAGCGCAGCACCTCGATCACATCGGCGATGGCGTCCTTGCTGAGCAGCATGCCACCGAGGACGGACTGTTCGGCGGCCATATCGTGCGGCGGCTGACGCCCGAAATCCTCACCGGGCGGTTCGGGTGGGAAGTCCGTGTGCCCGCGGTCATCGACGACTGCCATCAGACTCGACCGTCCTCTCCTCCAGACCGGACGCACCCCTGTGCCGAATGGTTCTACTGCACGGGTCCGACAGTTTCGTCGGGGCGAGAACTGTCTGCGACCAGTGTTCAGACATCCCAGCTATCACCCAGATAGATCCGTTCCGCCGGCTTCCGGCGGAAGCGTCGACGGGGTGCTGGGATGAACCTAGGCGAGGTTCTATCCACATGCCAAACAGCCCTGTGGATAGACCTGTGGACAACCTGGGGATAGTTCACCCCCTGTTGTGTACAACCTGTGGACAACCTGGGGAAAACGCAGGTCAGGCCGGAAAAATACCCAGCTAGACCGGGGTTTTCGAGGTCGACACAGTGTGGATAAACAAAGCGTCGGCGTGTCGTAGTTGTTGAACAGCCGGGCGTGTTGAGTTAACAGACGAGCGAACAGTTATGAGCTGGGTCACAATACGCCCGGTTGGTTTTGTGATTGATCCACAGGATTCACATCCTGTGGATAACGCAGACACGCCGAAGACAAACCTCGACGACGCAGCCGTGAGGATCTATCCACCAACAAGACCAGCCAACTACTGGCTAACACCCCCGAAGAAAAGAGCACACCGACCGGGGATCACGCATCACGTGATCCCCGGTCGAAGCATGCCGATACCCGCGGTCAGCCCGCGGCCTCGACCTCCAGGCCGAATTTCGCGGCGACATCAGGGTGCAGATGCACCGTAACCTGATGCTTACCGGTGGCCTTGATATGCGACTTCGGCAGTTCGATGCTGCGCTTGTCCAGCACCGGCCCGCCGGCCGATTTGATCGCCGCGGCGATATCGGACTGGGTGACCGAACCGAAGAGTTTACCGGTGCCGGCGGTTTTCACCGACAGCGTTACCGACTCCAGGTTCTCGATCGCCTGCTTCAGTTCGTTGGCGTGCCCGAGATCGCGCACCCGGCGGGCCTCCTGGGCCCGGCGGATTCCCTCGACCTGCTTCTGCGCACCACGAGTGGCAACGATCGCCATCCCGCGGGGCAGCAGGTAGTTGCGACCGTAGCCGTCCTTGACCTCAACGGTATCGCCGGGGGCGCCGAGATTGTCGACGTCGGCAGTCAGGATGAGCTTCATATGCTTGACCTACCTTCCTCAGCGAGCCGTCGAAACGTAGGGCAGCAGCGCCATCTCACGCGAGTTCTTCACCGCGATGGCGATATCGCGCTGATGCTGCACGCAGTTGCCGGTGACCCGGCGGGCACGGATCTTGCCGCGCTCACTGACGTACTTGCGCAGCAGCGGCGCATCCTTGTAGTCGATATTGACAGGTCCGGTCTTGCTTTCTTTGCAGAAAGTGCAAGCCTTCTTCTTGAGCACCTTTTCGCGCGCCGGTGCCTTGCCCATTTTCGTTCACTCCGTCTTCTTGGTGACCCGGCGACGCGGGTCTATGCGGGCCGTCTCAGAACGGCGGTTCATCGTCCGTCCGGCCGCCGCCCCCGAAGGAGCCGGCCGCGGGCGCGCTACCCCACGGGTCTTCCGCTGCGCCCTGTTCGGACCGTCCACCGCCGCTGTTGCCGGCGTTGTAGTTTCCACCACCACCGCTGTTGGAACCGAATCCACCACCGCCACCGCCGCGGCTGGTCTTGTTGACCTTGGCCGTGGCGTACTTCAGCGAAGGACCGACCTCGTCGACCTCGAGCTCGACGACTGTGCGCTTCTCACCCTCGCGGGTTTCGTAGGAGCGCTGCTTGAGCCGTCCGCTGACGATCACCCGGGAGCCCCTGGTCAGACTTTCGGCGACATTCTCCGCCGCGTCGCGCCAGATATTGCACCGCAGGAACAGTGCCTCGCCGTCTTTCCACTCGTTGGTGTTCCGGTCGAAGATGCGAGGCGTCGAGGCGACGGTGAAATTCGCCACTGCCGCGCCTGCGGGCGTGAATCGAAGCTCGGGATCGGCCGTCAGATTTCCGATGACCGTGATTACGGTATCGCCTGCTGCCATGGTGGGTTCCTCCTGCTCGGTGTGCAGTCCGGTGCACTCGCTGTTTGCGCTAGAGCCTAGAGACAGACTCCGACTGAACCGCGATGCCGCCGGAACTACTTTTCGTTGCGCAGAACCTTGGTGCGCAGCACCTGCTCGTTGAGGCCCAGCTGGCGGTCGAGTTCGCTCACCGTGGCGGGCTCGGCGGTCAGGTCGACAACCGCGTAGATACCTTCGGCCTGTTTGCGGATCTCGTAGGCGAGGCGCTTACGGCCCCAGATATCGACCTTGTCGACTTTACCGCCCTCGGTGCGGATAACACTGAGCATAGTTTCCAGGGACGGCCCGACGGTGCGCTCGTCCATGCTCGGATCGAGGATAACCATCACTTCGTAATGACGCACGAACCAATCACCTCCTGTGGTCTGGATTCGGCCACGGACGGTCCGTGGCAGGAGGTCGTCGCGTCAGCAACCGGGCAAGACTACCTGAGGGGGTAGGTCACCACGAAATCGATCCAGCGGACTTCGCGACCACACTCCGGGCCGTGTGGAAGTCCGTTTCCCGGCATAGGGAATGAAGCGGAATTCGGCGCCGATACGGCCGGGTGCAACCCGGTATTACAGGTTCGAGTGCTCGCGCTCGGCCGCTCTTCACCGAACCCACGACCACTAAGGTGAGCGGTATGTCGATCGGAGCGGCCGCGCGCGCGTTCGTGACCGGTCGCGTTTCCCGGCAGACGGCGGTGATTGCGGCGGTTCTGCTGTGCTCGATCACGCTGACAGTGGCGTTTCTCAACAAGGCCCGCTGTGCCGGAGCGCCATTTCGCGCCGACGGCCGCAGTGTCGCGTTCGACTATGTGAAGGATGCCCGGGTCTGTTACTCCGATATCCAGTTCCTCTGGCTGGGGCGCGATATCGATCAGCATATTTTCCCGTATGTCCACGGCGGCATCACCGCCGACGGATCCCTGATCGGCGGGGCCGTGGAATACCCGGTGCTCAGCGGACTGCTGATGTGGCTCGGCGCCCTGGGTGCGGACAACGATGCGATGTTCCTGCTGTATTCGGCGCTACTGCTGGCCCCGTTCGCCTTGTTGACGGCGTGGTTGCTGGCCCGGATGGCCGGCCGGGCCGCCCTGTTGTGGGCGGTGGGACCGCCGCTGGTGCTCTACGCATTCCACAACTGGGAACTGCCGGTGGTGTGCACGACCGTGGCGGCGATGGCGGTGATGGCGCCGAGCCGGCGGCCGGTGCGGTCGCGAGCGATATTCGCGGCGGTACTCCTGGGGACAGGGTTCTGTTTCAAGATCTATCCGGCCATTTTCGTGCTGCCGTTGATGCTGTACGTATTGACCGACGGCGACCGGGGTCCCGGCGAAAACGGCCGCACCCGCCTCGATATCCGGGGCGCACTGTGGACCGGTGCTGCCGCGGCGGCCACCGTCGTCGTGGTCAATCTGCCCTTCGCGCTCAGCGGATACGACGGCTGGCGGGCGTCGATCGAATTCCAGCAGCAGCGCCAGGCAGATATCACCACGAATTCGATCTGGTTCTGGGGGCTGCGGCCGCTGTTCGGCACCGATCGCTCCGGTGCTGCGGCGTTCGCCGATACCGTGGCTATCGCGTCGCCGATATTGATCATTGCCTCGTTCGTCCTGGCGTTGTGGATCGGGCGCCGCCGGTATCTCGAAACGGGTGTGTATCCGTGGATCGGTGTCAGCGGGGCGATGCTGTGCGGTTTCCTGCTGTTCCACAAGGTGCATTCACCGCAGTACACACTGTGGTTGATTCCGTTCCTTGTCGTCCTGGCGGTGCCGTGGCCGGTCGTGTGGAGCTATCTCGTCGCCGATATCGCGATCGGGGTGGGGGTTTTCCGCTATTTCTATGCGATGGGCACGGGGCATTCGGTCGAGCTGATGGAAGCCGTGGTGCGCTTCGGAGTGTGGGGCCGGGCCACTCTGCTGGTGTTCCTGTTCGTTCTGTTCCTGAAGGTTCCGCTGCGGAAGCCACCCGAATGGGTGTCGCCGGCCGGGGCTCCGACGGGCGGGTTCGAACCCGGGCCGGCAATCGCACCGGCGAATCCGTTCCATTAAAACTAGAACGTGTTACATTCAGGGTATGACACCTGTCGGATCCGCGCGCAAGCACCGCCCGTACCGTCGGTACGCGGCAATTTCGGGTCCGCGAGGTGACAGCGGCCGGGTCAGCCGCCGCGCGGCAATTATGTAACTTGTTCCAGGCATAGGGAGACCAGCAGCGCCATGCGTACCGATATCTGCAACCGGCTGGGGATCGAGTTCCCCATCTTCGCCTTCACCCATTGCCGCGACGTAGCGGCCGCGGTCAGCAACGCCGGTGGTCTCGGTGTACTCGGCGCGGTCGGGTTCACAGCCGAACAACTCGAGGTCGAGCTGGCCTGGCTCGACGAGCACGTGGGCGACAACCCCTACGGTGTCGACCTGGTGATCCCCTCCAAGTACGAAGGCAAGGGCATCGACGGGCTCTCCCCCGAAGAGCTCGAAACCGAACTCGCCAAGCACGTCCCGCAGGGGCATCGCGATTTCGCCGAGAAGATCCTGGCCGACCACGGCGTACCGAAGCTGCCCGAAGAAGAGGTGCACCCGCAGCTACTCGGCTGGACCGCCACCACCGCCGCGCCACAGGTCGAGGTGATCCTGAGGCATCCGAAGGCGAAACTGGTCGCGAACGCACTGGGCACCCCGCCGCCGGAGTTCGTCTCACAGATCCAGGAGTCCGGGCGCCTCATCGGCGCGCTGTGCGGTTCGGTGAAGCACGCGCTGAACCACAAGGACGCAGGCCTGGACTTCGTGGTGTGTCAGGGCACCGAAGGCGGCGGACACTGCGGTGAGGTCTCCTCGCTGGTGCTCTGGCCGCAGGTCATCGACGCCGTGGGCGATCTGCCGGTGCTGGCCGCGGGCGGTATCGGCGACGGTCGCCAGGTCGCGGCCGCCATGGCGATGGGCGCTGCCGGCGCCTGGACCGGTTCCATCTGGCTCACCGTGGAAGAGGCCAATGTGCCACCCGCGCAGATGCAGACGCTTATCGATGCGTCCAGCCACGACACCATTCGTTCCCGGTCCTGGACGGGTAAACCGGCCCGGATGCTGCGCAACGAATGGACCGACGCCTGGGAATCGGCCGACAATCCGGATCCGCTGCCCATGCCGCTACAGATGATGGTCGCATTGGACGGCGTGAAGCGCGGACACCGCTACCCGGAGGCCGCCAAGGACGTGAACTTCAACCCGGTGGGCCAGATCGTCGGCATGATGAACAAGACCGAGCGTTCGGCCGACGTGATGAACCGCCTCATCGAGGACTACGTCAACGCCTGCGAGCGGCTGAACAATCTGAACAACGCCGAGTGATCGCCGCGTTCGGCCAGGCCCGGCCATATGGTCGGGCCCGGCCGAACGGCCCCTGGTGGAGTCACTGAATCGAGACAGCCGACCTCGAACGATCCGGGCGAGACCGAGTCCCCGCCCCGCAGAGCTCCGAGTCCCGTGTAGGCGCTGAAGCGACCCAGAACACACGCTCAACAGTGCTCCCGGGACCGACGAGCACCGCAGGAACCGCCTGCGGAATGCGGCCTGCTCAGGCCGTGACGGCGTGGATCTCCGGCTGCCCCTGGGCTCCGAGAAGTTCCTCGAAGCGATTGATCACCTTGTGGTGATAGATCCCGAAGAGATCTTCGAACAGTGCCAGTTGCGCGGCCGAGGGCCCGGATTCCGATTCCCACACCGCGATCAGCGCCCGCCAGACCAGTACGTGCAGATCGGCCGCCCCGGCAAAATATGCCTCGACTGCCTGCGGCACCTCGAGGACCATATCGCCGATCGAATTCAAGATGGCGCGTTGCAGGCTGGATTCGAGGGTGACGAGCAACCGCCGCACGATACCGATTTCGATGGCCAGAATGCGGCGGTGATCGGGTACATCGGTGCGGGCGAGGGTTTCGAGTGCATCGACTTCGGTCTTGAGTTCGGCGAGATCGAAGCCGGCGGCGACGGGACCGCCCGGCGCCGCGCCGGTGTAGGCGAGTAATGCGTCCATGACGATCCCCCGCTCGACCTCGACGATATCCCGGAACATCTCGATCGCGACCTCGGGCATCGGGATGGAGAAGCGGAAGAGGTGGCGGTAGACGTCCAGACCACCGGCCTGACGCACCTCGCGGATGGTGAAGCCCTTACCGCGCCTGGCCTCCACGAAGCCGTAGGATTCCAACCGGCCGAGCGTGAGCTGTGCGGTGGCTCGGTTCATTTCGAACTCGTCGGCGACCTGGCGGACCGAGGGCATCAGTTCACCCGGCTGGTATTCCCCCGCGGCGACCCGCCGGGCCAGTTCGTCGGCGACGTCAGCGACCACCGTGCGAGACCCCATGGAGACACCTCTCTCGGCAGCTGTTACGTCCCAGACAGTCTATGCACAAATATGCCAGACTGCACGGGAGAACAAGCGATTCGGTTCGGGGATTGGGATTATGAGCAATCGACGCGATTCGGGCGCGCCTCCGGTACGCCCGGCCCTGCGCAGCGCCAAGCTCATGGCGCTGCCGGTCGCCTATGCGGGCCGGCAGGCGGCCGGGGCGGGCCGCCGGGCGCTCGGGCGGCCCGCGCCGGAGGTGAACCGGGATATCCAGAGCCGCACCGCCGAGCATATGTTTGCGGTGCTGGGTGAACTGAAGGGCTGCGCCGCCAAACTCGGGCAGCTGCTGGCGATCTATCAGCTCGCACTGCCGCGCGATATCGCGGCGCCATATCAGGCGGCGCTGTCCCGGCTGCAGGATTCGGCGCCGGTGATGCTGCCACCGACCGTGCATGGGGTGATGGCCGATACGTTCGGCCCGCACTGGCGCGACCTGTTCCGGGAGTTCGACGATCGCCGGGCCGCGGCAGCCTCGATCGGTCAGGTGCACCGCGGGGTGTGGCACGACGGCCGCGCGGTCGCAGTGAAGGTGATGTATCCGGGTGCTCGGGCCGCAGTGGAATCGGATCTGGTGCAGTTGCGGCGGGTTTCGATCCTGGCGTCGGTGCTGCTGCCGGGTGCGGATGTGAAATCGGTGACCGAGGCGTTGTGCGAAAGCGTGCGCACGGAACTGGATTACGCGGGCGAGGCCGAGAATCAGCGAACGTTCGCGGCCTTCTACCAGGACAGTGCCGAGTTCTATGTCCCGCCAGTGCTGGAGCAGCGCGGCGATGTGCTCATTTCGGAATGGGTGCGGGGGACACCGGCGACGCGGATCATCGCTTCGGGTACGCGGGAGCAGCGCGACCGGGTCGGCGAACTGATGATGAGGTTCGTCCTCACCGGCTGGGAGCGGCACGGATTGCTTTACTGCGATCCACATCCGGGCAATTTGTTCCTGCTGCCGGACGGTCGGCTGGGGGTGGCAGATTTCGGGGCCTGCGCGCCATGGCCGCATCCGGGGTTCATCGATTTGGTCGTGCAGATGTGCGATGCGATCTTCAACGGCGGGCCGGCGGCGCTGGAATCGGCGGTGCGTACGCACGGGTTCGCGTTACCGGGCCGGGAGTTCGACCCGGTCGCGCTGGAATCGGCGCTTTCGGCCTGTGGTGAGCCGGTCCGCCACGACCGTTTCCGGCTGACCACGTCCTGGCTGCGTAAGCAGGTGCTGCGCACCACGAGCCTGCGGCTGACCAATGTGATGCGGGAGCTGACCTTGCCACCGGCGTGCACACCGTTCGCCCGTGCCTCGCTCACCCTGGTCGGGACGTTGAGCCAGCTGGAATGCGAATGCGATTACGGCGCCGAACTGGTGCGGTCGGTTCCCGAACTCGGAGGGGTCTTCGCCCCGGTGCGGCACGGTTTCGTATCGGACGTATCCGCGAGCTGAGTCACGACGTACCGGGGAGAAAACCGCACCGTCTGGGACGTTTCCGGGGCGGAAATCCATTCGGCGGAGCAACCGTCCCGGATGTCCGGGGTCAGTACCCCAGCCATTCGCGCCAGGCCGGCAGCAGCAGTTCCGCGAAAGCGGCGTATCCGGCTGCCGCCGGGTGTGCCCCGTCGCCTGCCCGTACCTGGTCCATCCAGGCGGGATCGGCCGCCAGCCGGTGACAACTACTGATATAGGGCACGCCGTGCTCGGCGCAGATCCGGCCGAACCGCTCGTCGAGTCCGGCGGTACGGCTGTTGTGCTCCGCATCGTCCACCGGTGGCGGGCCCACCACGAGGACCTGCCACGATTCGGCGTGCGCACCGGCGAGCATCTCGCGCAGGTTCCCCACCGACGTACCGGCGCCCACCCTGGCCCGGCCATCGAGCAGCATGGTGTCGTTGACCCCGAACGAGAACACCACCCGTCCCTGGACTTCCCGGGGCAGCCGGTGCCGGCACTCGGCCTGCCAGCGACCCGCGATATCGGTCGAAGTCTGCCGGCGGACACCGAGGTTATAGGCGGTGGGCGCGAGTCCGGCGGCGTGCGCATCGACCGCCAGCCGCCCGCACCAGCCCAGCGCCTCGGGGTCCCCCACTCCGGCGACGAAGGAATCCCCTACGAAACAGACGCGCAGATCATTACTCACCCACAGATTCTGGCAGCGTGTTGGTGTGTATCGTCCGGCTCGGTCTCCTGCATACTCACGAACTGGTGTGTGCGGACGGCCGACCGGCTGCACCTCGATCCGAAAGTACCGATACGACATGCGAGTCGATGGGCGGGAGATCCCGGTAACGGGCAGCCTGCTACAACCGCTCACCAGGCGGACCAGCGATATTCTGCGTGTCGTCTTCGCGATCGCCGGGGTGGCCGTAGTCATCGCCGGATCGCTGATCACCCGGCCCGAATGGCTGGCGCTGGAGCGTTCCGTGTCCAATATCGTCGGCTTCCTGAACCCGGACCAGTCGAACCTGGTCTATCTGCTGTACGGAATCGCCATCCTGATCCTGCCCTTCGCGATCCTGGTGGAGCTGGTGTGGGGCGGACAGTGGAAACTGCTCACCGGATACGCCACCGCCGGTCTGGTGGCCGGGCTGCTGCTGTCCATCACGCCGAACGGTTTCTCGGCCCCGCAGTGGCATCTGCAGGTACCGGAGAATCTGGCCGACAAAACCTTTCTCCAGCAGTTCCTCGACGATCCACGCTGGATTGCCATGCTCGCCGCGGTGCTCACCGTGTCGAGTCCGTGGCTGCCGGTACGACCCCGCCGCTGGTTGTGGGCGCTGATCCTGGCCTTCGCGCCGATGCACCTGGTGGTCAGTACCGTCGTCCCGGCACGCGCCATGTTCGGCCTGGCCGTCGGCTGGCTGGTGGGCGCGGTGATCGTATTGCTGGTCGGGACCCCGGCGCTGGAAGTGCCGCTGGAGGCGGCGGTCCGCCAGCTGGCCCAACGTGGCTACACCGTCAACCGGCTCACTGTTGTCCGCCCGGCCGGTCCAGGCGCGCTCATGCTGTCGGCGACGATCGAAGAGCGCGAGCGGGCGCTGGTGGTCGAACTGTACGGAAAGAACCAGCGCACGCTCAGCGCGGTGCGCCAGCTGTGGCGCCGGCTCACTTTCCGCTCCAGCGAGACCGCGCCGCTGCACGGGTCCATGCATCGCGCCGTGGAACACCGGGCCCTGATGGCGATCGCGCTGGACGAACTGGGGGTGGCCGCGCACCGGCCGGTAACAGTGGCGGCGCTGACCCGCGGCTGGATGCTCTACGCCCACACCCTGCCCGCCGGCCGCTCGATCGAACAGGATCCGTCCGATACCGCCGCGCTGGACGCGGTCTGGCGGGCCCTCACGGTTTTGCGGGAACGCGGGATCGCGCACGGCGAACTACGGCCCGCCGAGATTCGGGTCGGTGAGCAGGGCGCGGTCTTCGGTGGTTTCACAGCGGCCGAATTATGCGCCTCCGACGCCCAGCTGCAATCCGATATCGCCCAGCTGCTCGTCTCGATGACCGCGGTGTTCGGGCCGGAAGCCGCGGTGCGCGCGGCGATCGAGGTCCTCGGCGAACAGACCGTGCTCACCGCCTCGCGCCGGCTCACCAAATTCGCCATGCCGCGCGGTATCCGAGCCTCCATTCCCGAGTGGAAATCGGTGGTGACCGCGGCCCGCGAGGAAGTGCGGACGCAAACCGGCCAGGACCGCATCGAAGCCGAGCAGATCACCCGGTTCAACCGCAAGAGCCTGCTCCAGCTGGTGCTGCTGATCGGCCTGGTCTATGTCGCCTACCCGTTCATCAGCGCGGTGCCGACCTTCTTCACACAGCTGCGGGAGGCCAACTGGTGGTGGGCACTGGCGGGTTTGGCGCTGTCGTCGCTGACCTACCTCGGCACGGCGGCCGCGTTGTGGGCGTGCGCCTCGGGCGTGGTGAAGTACTGGCCATTGGTGCTCATGCAGATCGCGAATACGTTCGCCGCCACCACCACACCGGCGCGGGTGGGCGGCCTGGCGCTGAGCGTGCGCTTCCTGCAGAAGGGCGGTGTCGGAGCGGTCCGGGCCACCGCGGCGGTCGCCCTACAGCAGGCAGTACAGGTATCGACCCATATCGGGCTGCTGGTGCTGTTCAGTGTGGCTGCCGGAACCTCGGCGAACCTCTCGCATTTCGTGCCCTCGCCCACCGTGCTGTACCTGATCGGCGGCGTGGGGGTCGGCATCATCGGCACCTTCACGTTCGTGCCGAAACTGCGCCGCTGGCTGAACACCTCGGTGTTACCGCAGCTCCAGGAGGTCGTCGGGGAGCTGGCCCGGCTGGCCCGCGACCCGAAACGCTGCGCGGTGATCGTGCTCGGCTGCGCGGCCCTGACCCTGGGGCAGGCGCTGGCCCTGTGGGCGAGTGTGCAGGCGTTCGGTGGCGGCACCACATTCGTCACCGTCACGATCGTCACGATGATCGGCGGCACCCTGGCCTCGGCCGCGCCCACACCGGGTGGTGTCGGCGCGGTCGAGGCCGCGCTGATCGGTGGCCTGGCCGCCTTCGGTCTGCCCGCCGAGGTAGCGGTGCCGTCGGTTCTGCTCTACCGGGTGCTCACCTGCTGGATTCCGGTTTTCTGCGGCTGGCAGGTAATGCGATGGATGACCGATAAAAACATGATCTGAGCTGTATCTATGGCGCCGCCTCCGGCGGCGCGGGGTTGGGTTTGCCGCAACGGAGGTTTTTTTGGGGGGAGGGGTCAGTTGCTTCCGAAGGCGTCCGCTGTGGTGCGCAGGCCGGCGCTGACCAGCGCGATATTGGCCAGCGAGGCGGTGTGTACGTGCGGGTCGGCCGCCGTCACGCAATCCGCGACCGTGTAGACCGTGAAGCCGAGATCGGTGCCGTGGCGCGCGGTCTGCTCGACCGTGAGGTTCGTCGCGACACCGGTGAGGTACAGGGTGTCGATATCGTTTTCCACCAGCCAGCGAGGGAGGGTGTTCCCGGCCAGACCCGAGAGTTTCTGGTTGTCGACGATATGGTCGGCCTGGTCGGCCATCTCATCGATGAGCCGGCTGCCGGCGGCATCCGGCCGGAACTCGTGCTGCGCCGCGCCGACCGATTCCATCAACCCGGTGTTGCGTACCAGCCGGCCCTCGTCCTCGGGAACGATGAACCGGGTGAAGACGATCGGTAACCCCAGCTCAGCGGCCTGTTTGTGGAAGGCGGCGGCGCGTTGCACCACTCCGCTGGCGGCCACCGGTTCGGCGAGCATCGGGCCGAAGAAGCCTTCCGGCCGAATGACATTCACCTGCCAGTGCAGGGCGAGAACAGCAGCGTTTTGTTCCGGCATGCCGTAGATGATCGACTATCGGCCGCGGGGCCGCACAACGGGTCGGAGAAAAACCAGGACATCGGCGCTACGAGAAATGCCGGCCGGGTCGGCCGGGCCGGAAACCGGCCCGACCCGGCCCGTGCTCAGGCGGTACGGGGACTACGCGCCGTCCTTGCGCAGTTCCACCTTCACGACCTTGCCGCTGGCGTTGCGCGGCAGTTCCGCGACGATCACCAGTTCCTTCGGGTGCTTGTAGCGGGCCAGGTTCTCGTTGAGAAACGGTTCCAATTCTTCGAGGGTGAGCGTGCCGTCCGCATCGTCCAGCGCGACCACGGCCACCGGAACCTCACCCCACTTCTCGTGTGCCCTGCCGATAACCGCGGCTTCCCGGATCTTCGGGTGCGCGAACAAGACGTTTTCCACCTCGGCGCAATAGATGTTCTCACCGCCGGAAATGATCATGTCCTTCTTGCGGTCCACGACGTAGACGAAGCCTTCGTCGTCCTGGCGCACCAGGTCGCCGGAGTGGAACCAGCCGCCGGCGAAGGCGTCCGCAGTAGCCTCCGGTTTGTTCCAGTACCCCGACATCATGGTGGGGCCGCGATAGACGATTTCGCCGACCTCGCCGGGCGCCACATCGTTCATCTCGTCGTCGACGATCCGGGCCTGGATGGTGGGGATGACCTTGCCGACCGAGCCGAGTTTGCGGATGCCGTCCTTACCGTCGAGAACGCAGGTGATCGGCGACATCTCGGTCTGCCCGAACACCGCCACGTTGAACGCGTCCGGGAACGCGTCGGCCATCGCCTTCAGCACGGTATCGGACGCGGGAGCGGCGCCCCAGCTCAGCGCCTTCAGCGCCAGTTTTCGCTGTTTCACCGTCGGCTCGTCGCAGATCAGCTGCCACTGCGCCGGTACGCAGAACGCCGTGGTGGCCTGCTCGGCCTCGACGGCGTCGAGGAATTCGGTGGCGCTGAAGGCGCCCAGCGGATGCAGCACCGTTTTCGCACCCAGCATGAAGGCCGGCGCGAGGCTGCCGATACCTGCGATATGGAACAGCGGCGATGTGCAGAAACCGACAGATTCCTGGTCGATCGCCAACGCCCGGATACAGGTGAGCGCTTGTGCATTCATATTGCCGTAGGACAGGACCGCCCCCTTGGGGCTGCCGGTGGTTCCGGAGGTGTACATGATGAGGCAAGGAGTGTCCTCAGGGATGTCGAGCGGGGTGTGCGCGGCCCCCTCCTCGGCGATCGCGTCGTCGTAGCCGACAACTCCTTCACCGCTGCTCCCGCCGATCACGAAGCAGTGGTCGAGCCCGGTGGCCTGCGCCTGCACTGCGGTGGCCAGCGGCTGCAGCACCGTATCGGTGACGACGGCCTTGGCGCCACTGTCGCCGACGATATAAGCCACCTCGGGCGGGGTGAGCCGGAAGTTCACCGGGACCGCGATCGCGCCGAGCGCGTTGATCCCGAAAACGGCTTCCAAGTATTCGGGGTGATTGAGCGCCAGGAGGAGCACCCGGTCGCCGGAGCCGACGCCGCGGCGGGCGAGCGAATCAGCGAACTTCTGCGACCGTTCGTGCAGCTGCCGCCAGGTGGTGTCGGCACCGCGGAAACGGATCGCGACCTCGTCGGGCCGCATCACCGCATGCGTGGCGATCTGGTTGTTCCAGTGGTTGCGACGCGAACGGATCGGCTCGTCGAGGGCCTGCGCACCGGTGGTCATCCCACGTACTCCTCTCGGTACCGCGTGACCCACCGGAGTGTCCGGCGCCACACGCGGTGTGAACATGTCGGCAGAATAACAATTCACATCGGCACCGGCAAGGAAATCGAGCCCGAATGGCCGTTAATTCCGAGGAACCGGTCCGGTTAACAGGTTCACACGCGCTGACGCGCGTATTTGCGGCGATACCGGCACAGAGGCATACCTGCCAGCTACCGGCAAACTCGGTCACTTATGCGAATCACGGCTCACTTCTGGGGTTGATCGGGTCATGATCGGCATGGCACCATGCAGCATGCGCGGACTATCCGCGGAAAGTGAGGAGTGCAGGCGATGCTGCGGACCAGGTTCACCGAGATTTTCGGTATCGAACATCCGATCGTGCAGGGCGGAATGATGTGGGTCGGCCGGGCCGAACTCGTCGCCGCCGTGGCCAACGCCGGGGGGCTCGGTTTCATCACCGCACTCACCCAGCCGACCCCCGACGACCTCCGGCGCGAAATCGAGCGCACACGCGAACTCACCGATAAGCCGTTCGGGGTGAACCTGACTGTCCTGCCGTCGATCAACCCGCCGCCGTACGAGGAGTACGTGCGGGCCATCGTGGACAGCGGCATCAAGATCGTCGAGACCGCCGGGAGCAACCCGGAGCCGTTCCTGCCTGCCTACCGCGAAGCGGGCATCAAGGTTGTGCACAAATGCACCAGCGTGCGACACGCGCTCAAGGCACAGAAGATCGGCGTCGACGCGGTCAGCATCGACGGTTTCGAATGTGCCGGACACCCGGGTGAGGACGATGTGCCCGGTCTGGTGCTGATTCCCGCGGCCGCCCGCGCGCTCACCATCCCGATCGTCGCCTCCGGCGGGATCGCCGACGCCCGCGGCATGGTCGCGGCGCTCGCACTGGGCGCCGACGGCGTAAATATGGGCACCCGGTTCCTGTGCACCCAGGAATCCTCCATCGACCAGCAGGTCAAGGAGCAGATCGTCGCCAACTCGGAGCGCGATACCCAGCTGATCTTCCGCACCATGCACAACACCGCACGGGTCGCCGACAATGAGATCAGCCGGAAGGTCGTCGAGATCGAGAAGGCCGGCGGCAAGTTCGAAGACGTCCGTGAATTGGTCTCCGGCGCACGCGGCCGGCGGGTGTTCGAGGAAGGCGATCTGGACGCTGGGATCTGGTCGGTCGGCCTGTGCCAGGGCCTGATCGAAGACATCCCGACCTGCGCCGAACTGATCGGCCGGATGGTTTCGGAGGCCGAGGAACTGATCAACGCCCGGCTGGCCCGGTTCGTTTCGGCCTGAATCGACCCGTAAGCCGCGCCGGAAGGATGGCGATCGATCCGGCGCCGGGTGCGGGAAGCCGTCTCGTAGCAGTCGGCTTCCCGCGCTGTAACCACATCGGCTCGACGACGAGCACGTCGCCACGTCACGGCCGGAAGCGCCCCACCCGCCGTCGCGGCCCGAGTGCTGTGTGCCCCCTCCGCGAGCGGATGCGTCCACGGCCGTGAATGCCTGCGGCCCCGCCGGCGGGATCAGTGCGCGGCCAGTGCGGCGACGGCGTCGTAATCGTGCGCGGCTACCACCTCGATATCGGCCGGTAGCGCGTGCAGTCGGTGAATGGTCTCGAAGGCCTGGTCCCGATCGGCGTCGAACAACTGACCGGGCATCGGCGCCTTCTCCCGGATGAGATCGATCTGCAGCCGGTTCCACACCGCATCCCCGGCCAGCAGCACCCGGCGACCGCCGGCGGCCGCCAGTAGTACGCCGACACTGCCCGGGGTGTGCCCGGCCAGGTCCACCAGCAGCACCGACCCGTCGCCGAACAGATCGAGGCTGCGCTCGAAGGTGAGCACGGGTGGTCCGTCCAACTCGAGCGGATCCAGCGATGGCCCCTGCAACGGGCCCCGCACCACCCCGGCCGGCGCGTGCGGACCTTCCAGTGCCCAGCTCAGCTCGGACACGGGCAGCCGTACCGGCACGGATCCGGGTAGTTCCAGCAGGCCGGAAATATGGTCCCAATGCAGGTGGGTCGGTAGAACGAAATCAATGGTGGCGGGATCGATATCGCGGGCGGCGAGCGCATCGGCCAAGCCGAGCACCGGCTTGTCCGGCGCGACCAGCAGGGGGATCGGGAACGGCAGATCCGGCAGCACCCGCCGATGAACGTGGGCGCAAAGCGCGGGATCGACCAGGAATCGCGCCTTCGGGTGTTCGACCAGATAGGCCCCCATCGCCATCGGCAGATGCCCGAGGCTGCGGACACCTTCGGCCACGATGGCGGTCGGCGCCTGCATCCGGCCCTGCAACAGCACGGTCAGTTCCACGCTCACCCGGGCCGGCGGCGGGGCAACCGATTCCAGCCGCGCCAGCAGCAGAGTGTCGGCCTTGCGGGGCCGCAGCAGCCGCGCCGGTGTGGCCGCCAAGGCCGCGCAGCAACGCAGCAGCGTGGGAAAGGTCGGGGTTCGTCCGTCGGCGGAAGCAGCCACATCGCCACGGTACCGGCCGCCCGGGGCTCGGGCGGGGCGTCGAACACCTGGTCCGGTGCGACGGCAGACAGATTTCTCCTCCAGGGCGAGGACGGGTTCGATATTGTCGATGCGGCCGGCCGCCGATAACAGATCGTCGCCCGTATCGGCGCTTCGGCACCACCACAGCGCGCTCCGCTGCCGCCGCTCGCCGAGGTGGCGGCCGGACCGGGACACGGTTCGCCGGATCCAGTGCGGCCGCCGAATGTTTGCCGAACATTTGCGCCGAATTCTCTCGGACAGCAGCGGGTTTCGTCACCGGCGGCCGGTCCGGCACAGCGGATTCTTCCGGCATAATCGTAGCGTGAGGCGGGACACTCAGCTGCTGTGCTGGATTCACGGCTCGCCGAGCGGCCGGTGGCGCATGCGCACCGTTCGCCACGGCCGTAGCCGCACCCTGTCGTACCTGTTGTCGTGCCGATGACCGATTCCGCAGGCGGCGTGGTTTTCCTGTTCTCGCCGGAAGGTGGCGAACACGCGCGGATGGGGCGCACCCTGGCCGGGCGATACCCCGCTTTCGCCGCGGCGGTGCTCGACACCAGTGATGCCGTGGTGGCGGCGGGCGGACCGCGAGTATGGACTCCGCGCCACGGCTTCCGCCACCCCGGCGGTCCGCAGTGGCCGGACCGGCGGCAGCGAGACCCGGTGTTCGCCCAGACCGCCCTGTTCACTCACCAGGTGGCCACGGCGACGCTGCTGACCTCGTGGGGTGTGCGACCCGACGCGGTCATCGGGCACGGTATCGGGGAGGTTGCGGCGGCGGTGACCGCCGGCGCTCTCCCGCTGTCCGACGCCGTCCGCGTAGTCCTCGCCCGCGGCCGCGCCGCGCGCCGGGGGGCGCAGACCGATGTTGTCGCCGAACTGCAGGCTCCGGTGCCCGACGTGCGGCGCCTGGTGGATCCCGTCCGCGAACAGGTCACGGTTGCCGCCGTCCACGGACCGCGCTCAGTACTCGTCTCCGGGCCGCCGCGCTATATCGACGCCGTGGTGCGCCGGGCCGGACGCCGCGATATCCCCGCGTGGCGTTGCGATAGGTTCGCCCCGGCGATCTGCCGATCGGCGGCCGCGACAGAATCCTTCGCCGCCCTCGGCCCGCTGCACCCCACCACCCCGGATATCCCGATGTACTCCACGGTCCGTCGGGGTGCGATTATCGATGCACCGATCACTACGGGCAGCTATTGGATCGAGAACTTCACCGAACCAGTACAATTCGCGGCCGCACTCGACCGGGCCGCGGGCTCGGATACGACCATCGTGCTGGAGGTCGCCCCGCACCCGATTCTCTGCGATGTGGTGCGCGAACTCCCGCGGTTCACCCATACGACCTACCCCACCGCTTGTGACGACGACGAGGGAACCACCTTCCTGACCTGTCTGGCTCAGGTGCAGGCGATTCGGGCGACCACACCACACCGGACGCGGCAGCTCCAGGAAAGCTTCACCGGCCGCCGACCGTATGCCGGAACGGGCAACGGCCGGACACAGTTCGGCGGAGGATACGTAATCGCTTCCACTCCGGCTACTTCGGCCGGAACCGGGGCGTCGGAGGAAACGGCGGCCGGCCTGTCGACGGGCCGGGACCATCAGGATCCGGAAGTCGCGGGAATCGGCCCGGTTCGGGGAGATATGCGGGCGGAGGCCACGGCTGCCGGAACGCTGGCTTCGATACGGCCCACCGATAACCTCCCACCCACAGATATCATCGCATGGACTCGAATGGTCGACGCCAACAGGGCTATCCGCTTCCTGGCGGCCCAGGTCGCACTGGATCCGCCGATGCAGATCGATACCGCCGGCACCTATGTGGTCAGTGGCGGGCTCGGCGCACTCGGCTCGGTCATAGTGCGCCGGCTATTGGCATCCGGCGCCCGCGATGTTCTGGTGCCCACCCGTTCACCGCGCCCGGTGCCCCCACTGCTCGACGGATTCGAGGACAGGGTTGTGGTGGTGCGCTGCGATACCGCCGACCGTCACGATCTCGACAATGCACTGCGCGATATCCGCGAATCGGGGTGCACCATCCGCGGCGTCGTCCACGCGGCTCAGGTTTTCGAGGACACCGTGGTCGCCGCGCTCTCGGCGAATGCCGTGCCGGGGTCCGCTCGGATAGGGCCGGCACCACCCGAATCGCCGGAGCCGGCACTGGATGCGGGGCGACTTGCGCGGCGATTCGCGCGCATCTCACCGGCCGCGGCCAACCTCATCGAGCTCACCGCCGCCGATCCGGTGACGTTCTTTGCCGTGTTCTCGACACCTTTCGGCGGTATCGCGACGTCTCGGGAGATCAACACCCTCACGTCGGTGGAGGCACTCGGACATGATTCGTCGCCCGGAACGGAAAATACGCCGAGGTAGGTACCCTGGCCGGGCGCGGAACCCAGTACCCGGGTCACATCCGGTGGAGCTGTTTCGACGGAGCACGATTCCGGTCGGGGGCGAATCGCGGTGCGAATTCAGTCGCCGGTCCGCCCCTGCAGGCGATCGGTTTCCCGGCGATCCCGCTTGGTGGGGCGCCCGGCCCCGCGGTCACGCTGCGGAAGGGAGGCGAGGACTTCCCGCGTCGGCGGGGGTGGACTGCGGTCGATCAGGCATTGGGCGGCGATCGGAGCACCGACCCGTTTGGTGATCACCCGTTCCACGATGACGATCCGCTCGATCCCCGAGCTGCGAATGCGGATCTCGTCACCTGGCCGCACCGGCTGAGCCGGTTTGGCTGTTGCACCATTGACACGTACATGACCCCCACGACACGCAGCCGCGGCAGCCGATCGCGTCTTGAACAACCGCACGGCCCATATCCAAGAGTCGACCCGGACTTGAGCCGGACCGTTGTCCGGAACAGTGGGAGCTGGACTCACCCTCAGGCGATGCGACGCGCGGTGACCACATCGTCGGCCGACAGGCTGGTGTAGCTCACCGGGTCACCGGACTGCACCGCATTCAGGAGCTTGCCGTCACCGGCATACAGGCCGACATGCCCGCCACCATTGGTGATGACGATATCGCCGGGCTGCAGATTCTGGAATGCCACCGGCGCGCCCACGTGGGACTGTTCGAAGCTGGTGCGCGGCAGTTTGACGCCGGCCTGCTTGAACGCCCACTGCACCAGGCCGGAGCAGTCGAAGTTGTAGGGGCCCGCGGCGCCCCAGGAGTACATGGCGCCGACCTTCGTCTTGGCCGCGTCGAGGGCGACATCACCGGCCGTCTGCGGCTGTGCCTGGGCCGGCGGGGCGAAATTCGGCAGTGCGGGTGCCGACGGCATCGCCTGCGGGGCCGCCGAGAGTGCCTGGTTCAGCTGCTGGTTGAGCTGATCTGCCTGGGCTGCGTACTGATCCGGAACCTCGACGTCGAACTTGCCGACACCGGGAACGTCGATCGTGGTGGTCGCGGCCGACGCGATGGCGGGCATGGTGCCCGTGGTCGCGGCGAGGGTGCCCATGACGAGCGCGCCCTTGACAGAATTTGGCAGCCTGGATTCTCGCTGCAAGCTGTGCTTACCCACCGAGCTCCGTCTCCGATCCTCGTACTCTTCCACCATCGTCGGATGCACGTCCTACGCATATCGCGACGGCTTGCGATGGCAGCGACCAGTGGCGCCGCCTCACTGACGAAACGACTCGACTCCACTAAGTCACAAAGAGGTTACGATGCCTGCCCGGTGTTGTCCAGCCGAAGGGGCCGACTTTTCTCGCGAGCTGGGAGTACAGGTGTAAAGCACTGTGCGCGAAGGGTTTTTCGGCACGGTGATAGATCACGGCGAGATATCGGCGGGCGTGTCGTTCCGTTATGGGCCTCTCCACGGACGCGAAGGCGACTCCCCGACTGTCGCCGGATAGCCGTATCTAGGACACGGCGTAGATTCGCCCATAAATCCGGATAGGCGCGCTACGGTGGGACAGTTATGGACCCCGTGCGGAACCCGTATGCACCCGGCGCAGGTCAGCGTCCACCCGAACTCGCCGGGCGCGGAAAGCAACTCGACGCATTCGACGTCGTCTGCGAACGCATTGCGCGGGGCCGGCCGGAGCGCAGCGTGATGCTCACCGGACTGCGTGGCGTCGGCAAAACCGTTCTGCTCAATCAGTTGCGATCGGCCGCCGGTGGGCGCGGGTGGGGCACCGGGAAGATCGAGGCGCGACCGGACCAGGAACTGCGGCGGCCGCTGTCATCGGCTCTGCACATGGCTGCCCGCGCGATCGCGAAAACCCACAGCAACAGTGAACGCGTCGACGATTTCCTCGGCATACTCAAGGCATTCGCCCTGCGCGCCACCGCAGACAAGGGAATGCGGGAACGCTGGCAGCCGGGTATCGACGTCCCGGCCGTCACCGGCCGCGCCGACTCCGGCGATATCGAAATCGATCTGGTGGAACTGCTGACGGAAGCGGCGAGCCTGGCCGCGGATATCGGTGTGGGTATTGCCCTCTTCATCGACGAGATGCAGGACCTCGCGGCGACGGATATCTCGGCCATCTGCGGCGCCTGCCATGAGTTGAGCCAAGACGCCGCGCCACTGATCGTCGTAGGCGCGGGGTTGCCGCACCTACCGGCCGTACTGTCGGCGTCGAAGAGCTATTCCGAACGACTGTTCAGCTATCACCGGATCGACCGGCTCGATCGGGAGTCGGCCGATCTGGCCCTCATCGCCCCGGCCGAACGCGAAGACGTGAAGTTCTCCGACGAGGCGCTGGCGGCGCTGTACCGCAAGGCCGACGGCTATCCGTATTTCGTCCAGGCCTACGGCAAGGCGACCTGGGACCAGGCACCCGGTAGCCCGATAACCGCCGAGGACGTGGACGTCGCCGCGCCGACCGCCGAGGAGGAGCTGGCTGTCGGGTTCTTCGGTTCCCGCTATGAACGCGCGACCCCGGCAGAGCGCGAATACATGCGCGCGATGGCCGACCTGTCCGGTGACGAGGGCCCGGTCGCGACCGCGGCGGTCGCGGCGGAACTGGTTCGCAAACCCGCATCCTTGTCGCCGGCTCGCGACGGCCTGATCAAAAAGGGACTCATCTATTCCGCCGAGCGGGGGACAATCGGGTTCACGGTGCCCCATTTCGGGCGTTACCTGCGCAGTGTGACCACCTGAGTCGTTCATTCCGGTTTATGCGGCCATCTAACGGTTGCGCTAGACAAGGCCAGAGAACCCGATGGGCCGGCTGCGCACCGAACCACGCGATCATGAGCGCGACGATCGGACTTTCTAACAGTATCTAGTGATTACTCAAGAAACCTGAATATCGAGCTCACCTCCAGCCCGTATGCGTATTCATTCCCTGCTCTAGCAAAAACCGTAGGTTCCCCTGGGAACACCTCGGCACCACCAGCACATCTCCGCCGACGGATGCCGCAGCCGTCGCCGGACCCGGCAGTTGTGCACATCGGCTCCCAACCGAAATCTGATCTTGACCATCCGACGAGCCGGAATCGGATTTTTGCCGTACTGTGTTGTAGATCACCTTGTGTGGTCGGTCACAAGCTACGCCGGATGGCCAGTGCAGCCCACGCGGCGTCACCTACCGCGACCGGTGAGCAAATCAGGAGGTATCCATGACACGTAGCGACTTCGCGGAACTCCGGTACGCCGTAAACCAACTACGGCAGTCCATCGGAGTGTTGCGCGCCCACTACGGGGACGCGGGCACGATCCGTCGGCTGGAGAACGACCTGGAGCGGCTCTGCATCGATGCCGACGAGTTCGAACAGAGCCCGCCGCCACCAGTGGCCGGGCGCGCCCAGGAGCCCATCTACGTACCCGACAGCAAATCCGACGAATCGGCATGGATGGGCGCCCAAGACGAGGGGCTCGGCTTCCATTCGCGGCCGCGCACCCAGTAGCGCCACCGGGTTCACCACCGGATAACTGAACCTTCCGCCCCGCGCCGCAGGCCGGGGCGTCGAGAGCGGCCGGTCGCCGGAAAGGCGGCCGGCCGCTCGTGTTTGCGGCGTATTCACCCGACAAGATCGGCAGTAAATGTGTCGCAAATCACTACGCCTACGGGCCCTCGAGATTGCCCGGACCCGGCTCGACCGATAGCAACCCTGCCGTATGGTGCTCAGCATCACATTCGATCGCGGAGGTCTTCCGGCCTTCCGCACCGCCGATCAGTGAGGCATCGACCAGTGAGTGCCGCGACAACCACGACCGCTCCCGAATCGGGAACAGGTGTTTTCAGCAAGACCCGGGCCCGGATCAGCGCCCGCACCCTACGTACGGACCGATGGTGGCTACCGCCCCTGATCACGGTGATCGGGCTGGGCGCCTTCGTCGTCTACGCGACCGTCAGATCGTTCGTGCGCACCGCGTACTGGGTGCCCGACTATCACTACTTGACGCCGTTCTACTCACCCTGCCTGAGTACTTCGTGTGTCGAGGGCGCGAGTCATTTCGGCACGCCGTTCGGCGATCTCCCGATGTTCATTCCGCTCGGGTTCCTGGTGCTGCCGTTCCTGCTCGGGTTCCGGCTCACCTGCTACTACTACCGCAAGGCCTACTACCGGTCGGTGTGGTTCTCCCCGCCGGCCTGCGCCGTGGCCGAACCCCACGCGAAGTACACCGGGGAGACCCGGCTGCCGTTGATCATCCAGAACGCGCACCGCTATTTCTTCTATGCCGCGGTGATCATCTCGGTGATCAACACCTACGACGCGATCGGCGCCTTCCACGGGAAATCCGGTGGTTTCGGGATGGGCCTGGGCAGCCTGATCCTCACCGGGAACGTGATCCTGCTGTGGGCCTACACCCTGTCCTGCCATTCCTGCCGGCATATCGCGGGCGGCCGGTTGAAGCATTTCTCGGCCCACCCCGTGCGGTACTGGTTCTGGACCCAGATCTCCAAGCTCAACACCAGGCATATGCAGCTGGCCTGGATCACGCTCGGCACTCTCGTGCTCACCGACTTCTACGTGATGCTGGTGGCGAGCGGCACGATTTCTGATCTTCGCATCATCGACTGAGGAGTATGGACGGCTATGCCCGAAGTGGAACGGCACACCTACGACGTGGTCGTGATCGGTGCCGGAGGTGCCGGACTACGCGCCGTGATCGAGGCCCGCGAACAGGGCTTCTCGGTGGCGGTCGTATGCAAATCGCTGTTCGGCAAAGCACATACCGTGATGGCCGAGGGCGGCTGCGCGGCGGCCATGGGGAACGCCAACGAGAAGGACAGCTGGCAAACCCATTTCCGCGACACCATGCGCGGCGGGAAGTTCCTGAACAACTGGCGGATGGCAGAACTGCATGCGCTGGAAGCGCCGGACCGCGTCTGGGAGCTGGAAACCTATGGCGCCCTGTTCGACCGAACCCCCGACGGCCGGATCAGTCAGCGAAATTTCGGTGGCCACACCTATCCCCGGCTGGCCCATGTCGGCGACCGGACAGGTCTCGAACTGATCCGCACCATGCAGCAGAAGATCGTTTCGCTGCAGCAGGAGGATTATGCCGAAACCGGTGACTACGAGGCGCGGATCAAGATCTTCGCCGAATGCACCGTCACCGATCTGCTCAAGGACGGCGACCGGATCAGCGGCGCCTTCGGCTACTGGCGCGAATCCGGACGGTTCGTGCTGTTCGAAACACCGGCGGTGGTCCTGGCGACAGGCGGTATCGGCAAATCCTACAAGGTCACCTCGAACTCCTGGGAGTACACCGGTGACGGGCACGCGCTGGCCCTGCGGGCCGGGGCTCGGCTGATCAATATGGAGTTCCTGCAATTCCATCCCACCGGGATGGTCTGGCCCCCCAGCGTGAAGGGCATCCTGGTCACCGAGGGAGTGCGCGGGGACGGCGGGGTGCTGAAGAACACCGACGGCAAACGCTTCATGTTCGACTATATTCCCGCGGTATTCAAAGGCCAGTACGCCGAAACCGAGGAGGAGGCCGATCAGTGGCTGCGCGACAACGATTCGGCCCGGCGCACCCCTGACCTGCTCCCCCGTGACGAAGTGGCGCGGGCGATCAACGAGGAGGTGAAGGCCGGCCGGGGCACCCCGAACGGCGGCGTCTACCTCGATATCGCCTCCCGGCTGACCCCCGAGGAGATCACCCGCCGGCTACCGTCCATGCATCACCAGTTCAAGGAGCTGGCGGATGTGGACATCACGAAAGAACCCATGGAGGTGGGCCCGACCTGCCACTACGTCATGGGTGGTATCGAGGTCGACCCGGATACCGGCGCGGCGCACGTACCGGGTCTGTTCGCTGCCGGGGAATGTTCCGGGGGTATGCACGGCTCCAACCGGCTCGGCGGCAACTCACTGTCGGATCTGCTCGTGTTCGGCCGCCGGGCGGGGCTCGGCGCGGCCGAGTACGTCCGGCAGCTGTCCGGCCGGCCCGCGGTATCGGAGACCGATATCGCCGCCGCGGCGGATATCGCGCTCGCCCCGTTCGACCCGCCGGAAGGCGGTTCGGGTGAGAACCCCTACACCTTGCACACCGATATGCAGCAGACCATGAACGATCTGGTCGGCATCATCCGTAAAGACCAGGAGGTCCGTGAGGCGATCGCCCGGCTCGACGAGCTGCGGGAGCGGTTCGCCCACGTCACCATCGAAGGGCACCGGCAGTTCAATCCGGGCTGGCACCTCGCCCTCGATATGCGCAATATGTTGCTGGTCAGTCGATGCGTGGCGCAGGCAGCACTACTGCGCACCGAAAGCCGCGGCGGCCATACCCGCGACGACCATCCGGGCATGGACCCGCAGTGGCGCAACAAACTGCTGGTCTGCGCGATCGACGGCGAAGCGGCCGAAGCGGGTGTCCCCGATATCTCGGTGACCGAACTCGAACAAACGCCGATGCGGCCCGAGCTGCTGGCCCTGTTCGACTTCGGGGAGCTCGAGAAGTACTACGCCCCGGACGAACTCGCCGGGCATCCGGCGGCTCAGGACGGTACGGCCGGGCCGGGCCGTGAAGCGAAGACCGAGGAGGCGTGAGGCGATGAGTTACGACGCCCAGTTCCGCGTATGGCGCGGCGATTCCGAGACCGGGGAGCTCCGAGATTTCACGGTGCCGGTGAACGAGGGCGAGGTGGTTCTCGACATCATCCATCGGCTGCAGGCGACACAGGCGCCTGATCTGGCTGTCCGGTGGAACTGCAAGGCCGGGAAGTGCGGGTCGTGTTCGGCCGAGGTGAACGGCCGGCCGCGCCTGTTGTGTATGACCCGAATGTCCACCTTCACCCCCGAAGACGTTGTCACTGTGACACCGCTGCGGGCTTTCCCGGTGATCCGCGACCTCGTGACCGACGTGTCCTACAACTACGAAAAGGCGCGGGAGATCCCGTCTTTCAGGCCGCCGGCGGATCTGAAACCGGGCGAGTACCGGATGCAGCAGGTGGATGTCGCGCGCTCGCAGGAATTCCGCAAATGCATCGAATGCTTCCTCTGCCAGAACACCTGCCATGTGGTCCGTGACCACGAAGAGAACAAGGAATCGTTTGCCGGGCCGCGGTATCTGATGCGTATCGCGGAGCTGGAGATGCATCCGCTCGATGTGGCCGACCGCCGCGACGAGGCGCAGGAACAGCACGGCCTGGGCTACTGCAATATCACCAAATGCTGCACCGAGGTGTGCCCGGAGCACATCAAGATCACCGACAATGCGTTGATTCCGATGAAGGAGCGGGTCGCCGACCGCAAGTACGACCCGATCGTCTGGCTCGGCAACAAACTGTTCCGGCGCTGAGTACAGACGCGGCGACAGCGTTCACGAACGCTCGGGAGTGGTCACAGCATTGTGACCACACCCGTGGCCACCAAAGCCACGAGCACACCGATGAACAGTGCCGAAAGCACCGATCCGGTGAGTACGAACACCCCCACCGCAGCCGCCGCGAAGAGCAGCCCGACGATCAGCCACGCCACACCGTCGCTGGGCCCCAACTTGCGCAGCCGAGGATGGGAATTCTTGATTCCTCGGTCCACATATCGTTGTCTACCCGTTATACGACCTGGTAAACCCACCGTGATCGGGTCGTATCGGACGATTCACACGGCCCGGAGAGGTCACGGACGATCGAACTCACCGTCCCGTACGCCGGCCGTGAATGCCGCCCACTCCCCCGGGGTGAAGACCAGCACCGGACCGTCGGGATTCTTTCCGTCTCGCATACCCACATGACCTTCGGCGAGCATCGCGATCTCCACACTGTCCGAACTGGGCGCACCGTCCGGGGGGCTACTCAGCCATTCGGCGCCGGAAAGATCCACATTTGTACCGTTGTCGACGCTCATTCGGTTCTCCTCTGTCAGCCGCAATACGTTCCGTCGAGGGGCGGCGCCACCCGGCGCCGGTACCGAGCGCGATGCTACGCGCACGGACGGCCACACCGGTGCGGATAGCGGTGGTGTATCAGTGCAATGCGAATTCGATGCGGGCAAAACCACCGAATATCACCCGTTCCGGGAGGTTCTCGGCCTATGGTGAGCTGTTGGTCGTATATGCACACCCGGAAACCCACCGCGGGCAACAGGATCGCCGCGGGTTCACAAGGAGGTCGTGTGTGATGCGGTTGAATCTGAGTACCCAGATCCCCACCCTGCTCGACTGCGGGGACGATCCGGGAGACATGAGCGCCGAACAAGCGCATTCGGCGATGCAACTGCACTTGGACTGCACGGTAGATATGTGCCGGGTACGCCGCCGGGCCCGAGCGACACTGGTGGACTCCGGCCGCTGCGTCCTGGACAATCGCGCACTCCAATAGGTCACCCCACCCCCGCCGCCACAACCGCCACGACCCACCGGCCCACCCCAATGGTTCGGGGCCCGTCTCGTTCTGGAGCGACAGAGCGGTGCAGCGTTGCGGAGGAGCGTCGGAGTGAAGAACGAGACCCAAAGGGCCCCGAACCCCGCGCCGCCGAAGGCGGCGCCATAGATACAGCTCAGCGCCGGCTGTGGTCGGTGATCGGAGCGCGTGGGCCGAACCGCGGTTTCCGGGCCTGACCGCTGATCTCCAGTAACCGGATCGTCCGATAACGATGCGGACGCACCGGCTCGAGGAACTCGACCATCTCGGTATCGTCGATATCCCGGCCGAGCAGGGTCCAGCCCACCACCGATGCCAGGTGGAAATCGCCCACCGACAGGGCATCGGCATCACCGAACGCACGCTGCGCGGTTTCCGCGGCTGTCCACTCCCCTATCCCCGGGAGGGTTCGCAATTTGCGGGCGGCCTCCGCCGGCGGGAGTCCCGCCGTGCGCTCCAGCGAATCGGCCACCCGCGCCGCCCGTACGATGGTCTGCCAGCGTTGCGGACCCACATTGGCGCGGTGATAGCTCCATGAGGGTATTCGCGCCCATGTCGCGGCGTCCGGCGGAACCCGCATCCCCTCCGGTGCGGGGCCGGGCGCCGGATCACCGAAACGATGTACCAGTGTCCGCCACGCGGCATGCGACGACACGATGGTGACCTTCTGCTCCAGGATCGCCGGAACGAGAGCCTCGAACACCCGTCCGGTGCGCAGCATGCGCAAACCCGGGTGCCGCTGATGAGCGGCGGCGATCGTCGGGTGGATGGGCACGAAATCGTCCACATTCTCGTCCAGGCAGAACATCGAATCGAGCCGGTCCAGAAATTCCGCGGCGCCCGGGCCCCAGGCATCCGCCGTGACGATGTGGGGTGCGGTCTGGGTCAGCCGGTAGGTCACGGGCCCGGCCGGCATCCGCGATCCCCGCCAGTGCGCGCCGTCGCCGTCGATCTGATGGCAGGGGTCGGCGGGCCCGCGGCGTAACGGCGCCAGGGTATGCGCGAGGTGGACGGGCCCACCGGCCGTCAGCACACGGGTGGTCCGCACGGACTCGGCCGGGGATCCTGCGGATCGATGAGGCACTCCGCCATTGTGCCCGCAAAGAGAGAACTCGGTCGTTTCCTTGCCCGGTAACGACGGTGGTTTGCGGGACGATATGAACCGAGTTGAGCAAATATGTGGCTGCTGCCACGATTGGAGGGTTTCATGATCACCGAGGCACTCAATTGGATGCTCGATCTGTGGGGCAGTGTTTTCGCCGGTAGTTCCGGTTACGAAATCCAGCCGGGCACTCTGCCGTCCGGAAGCTGATCCCCGACAGCGGGTGACCGGGCGCCGGGCGCTCGGTCACCCGCGCGCACGGCCGAACCTTGGATATTTGAAATCACCAGTGGTCCAACAGGATCTGAGCGAGGTGCCGGCCGCGGACGGCAGCCAGCTGAGCAGCCTGGGTACGACACGAGAAGCCGTCGGCCACGAACACTGCATCCGGGGCTGCACTCGCCAGCGCCGGTAGCATTCCGTTTTCGGCCACCGACACCGATATTTCGTAGTGCCCCTGCTGCATTCCGAAATTACCGGCAAGCCCGCAACATCCTGCGATTTCGGTCACATCCATACCCATTCGGGCAAATATTCGGCGATCCGGCTCGAAGCTCAGAACGGAATAGTGGTGGCAGTGCGGTTGCACCACTATCGGGTGCTCGGGGCGGACGGCTGGACACCAATCCGGTTGCGCCAGCAAAAACTCGGCGAGCGTACGCACGGCGGCAGCGACCGGCCGGGCACGGACGTCGTCGGGGAGCAGCTCCGGTAGGTCGGCGCGCAGCGCGGCCGTGCACGACGGTTCGAGACCGATCACGAGGCCGCCGGCGCCGACATGAGCGTCGAGCTGGTCGAGAGTCCGCCGTAGCCGGGCCCGCGCCCCGTCCAATTGCCCAGTGCTGATCCAGGTGAGCCCGCAGCACACCTGCCGCTCGGGCAATACGACCCGGTACCCCAGCGAATTCAGCAACGTGACGGCGGCCTGCGCGATCTCCGGGTCGAAAGCATTGGTGAAGGTATCGACCCAGAGCATCACGATGCCCGCCTCCGGACCTCTCACCTGCTGTTGCGACGATTCCTTTCGCCAGATGCGGCGGAACGGGCGGGCGGCGAGCTTCGGCACCGGGCGCCGCGGGTCTGCGCCCGCCGCGCGCATACCCCAGCGGCGCAGCGGCTCCACCCGTGCCGCGGCGTTCACCGGACGCGGTAGGCGAGTCGCTCCGGCAAGCCAGCGCGGGAGCATACCCAGCGCGTAGTGGTCGCGCGGGCGGGGACGGCGCCGGTAGCGGCGGTACAGGGTCTCGGATTTGTAGGTGGCCATATCGACGCCCGCCGGGCAGTCGGTACCGCAGGCTCGGCAGGACAGGCACAGATCCAGGGATTCGGTCACCTCGGGCGCGGACCAGTCGAGTTCCCCCCGGACCACCTCTTGCAGCACCCTGGCCCGGCCCCGGGTGGTGTCCTTCTCATCGGCCGTCGCGAGATAGGACGGACACATGAAGCCGCCGGCCGCGCGGGTATCGGCCCGGCATTTGCCGACCCCCACGCAGCGATGCACCGCGGTGGACAAGTCGCCACCGTCGCGGTCGAGCGCGAAACCACCAGCGGGGGCCACCGGCCCCAGCCCGCGTAACCGGAGATCGGCATCGAGGGGCCGGGGCTGCACCAGCACTCCCGGATTGAGGACACCTGCCGGATCGAACAGTGCCTTGTAACCGGCGAAAACGGCGCGCGCCTCGGGCGAGTACATGATCTCCAGCAGCTCCGAACGGGCTCGTCCGTCGCCGTGCTCACCGCTCAGCGAACCACCGTGACGCACGACCAGATGCGCTGCATCGGTCAGGAATGCGCGGAAGCGGCCGGGCGCGTCGGCGATGGGCAGATCCAGCCGCACATGCATACAACCGTCGCCGATATGCCCGTAGAGCAACCCGTCGGCCTTGTGCTCCCGCGTCAGTTCCTCGAAATCCCGCAGGTAGGCACCCAACCGAGCGGGCGGCACGGCGGCATCTTCCCAACCGGGCCAGGCGGGCTGCCCGTCGCGGGTACGTCCGGCCAGCCCGGCACCGTCGGCGCGGATCCGCCACAGCGCCGCGGCGGCGCCGGGCTCGTCGATCACACGGACGTCGAGAGCACCGGTCGTCCGGCACAACCGGTCGCCGGCAGCCCGGGCATCGGCCGGGCTCGCACCCGCCAGTTCGACGAACAACCAGCCATGGCCCCGCGGAAGATCCGGTACGCGCCGGCCGTGGGCGCGCACCATATCGACCAGGCGCGCATCGATACCCTCGACTGCTACCGGCCCCACCGAGACCACCGCGGCGATATCGTCGGCCGCAGTCGCCAGATCCTCGTAGCCGAGGACGACGAGCAGAGTCGCGGCGGGTATCGGTACCAGCTCCACTTCGGCTTCCAGCAGCACACCGCAGGTGCCCTCGGTACCGACGAAGGCGCCGGCGACCGAATTACCCCGCTCCGGAAGCAGGTACTCCAGACCGTAGCCGGAGGCCTGCCGCTCGAACCGGCCCAGATCGGTGCGCAGAACCGCGAGCGAGGCGCTGGTGAATTCGGGTAATCCCGGCACCGCGGCCAGATCGTCGGCGAGCCGGCGCTCGGCCCCGGTTCCGTCGAGAATCCGCAGTTCACGAACCCGATCAGAGGTCCGTCCCCACGCGATGGCATGTGGACCGCAGGCGTTGTTGCCGATCATCCCGCCGAGAGTGCAGCGGTCCTGTGTCGAGGGATCCGGACCGAACCGCAAACCGTGCGCACGGGCCCGGCGTTGCAGATCGGTGAGCACGACACCGGGCTGCACCCGGGCGGTATGACGTTGCGTGTCGATTCCGGCGATACCGTTCATGTACCTGCTGAAATCACAGACGATACCGGGCCCGACGGCATTACCGGCCACGGAAGTCCCACCGCCGCGCGGGGTGAAGGGCACACCCTCGCAACGGGCGAGCTCCAGCGCAGCCGCCACATCGGCGTCCCCGCGAGGAAACACGACGACTTCCGGCAGCACCCGATAGTTCGACGCATCGGAGGAGTACTCCACCCGGCGGCGATGAGAGATATCCACCGCATCCGCACCGAGCCGGGCACGCAGCTCCCGCGCGAGCACATCCCGCCGCCTGTCGTGGTCGGTCACGACGACCAGCCTAGGCCGTAGTGCACGACGAAGGGCCGGCCCGACAAGCCACCCGATGGAAGGCCCTCCGAGACCGGACAATCCCCGAGGCCCGGACGAAACGGCCGAGGCTTGCCGCGATATCGAGCGAATTGTGCTGGTCCCGCGGATCCGGCCGGTGCCGACGATCGGAGCGCAGGCACGGCGCGGATCAGGAGTCGCCGAGGTCTCGTTCGACGGAGCGCACGGTGCCCTGGGCGAGCGCGCACTGCACCGGGTCGGACCCCTCCGATTCGGCGGTGATCACGCAGTTCACCACGGCTTGGCGCCGGGTGGATCCAGCGACCGTGGCGACGGCCCGCAGGCGGTCGCCACGGGCAGGACGCAGGTAGGTGACCGAGAAACCGCCGGTGAGCACATTCGCGCCGAGTACAGTTCCGGCGGCGAAGGTGATCGCGTTATCGGCCAGGTAGGACAGCACGCCGCCGTGGACATAGCCGAACTGCTGGGCGAGTTCTGGGCGGACCGGCACGATCAGGGTCGCTGCACCGGTTTCGAAGGCGGCCAGCTCGGTGCCGACCAGATTCGCGAACGGCTGGGCGGCCAGCACTTTCGCGGCCATGTCGAAATCGAGGGGGGCTGGATCGGACATCTTCGCCTTTCGGTCGGTGAACGAGTATGCCGCGCGGTGGCTCGGTGAAACACCACTGAATCGAGCCGTGCCGGGGCGGCGCGTCCAGTCTGCCTCCCGGCGGACCTGAGGGCTCGTGCAATGCATGGAGCCTGCGCATGCCTCCGGATAGTCCGGCGAATACGCCGCCCACTCCGGGCGACATCCACCTTGTTGTCACCCCGGAGGAGTAAGACTGCAGACGTGGCCAGATGGCTGTTGCATGTCGACCTCGACCAATTCCAGGCCGCGGTGGAATTCCGGCGGCATCCCGAACTGCGTGGACTGCCGGTGATCGTGGGCGGAAACGGCGACCCCGAGGAACCTCGCAAGGTCGTGACCTGCGCGTCCTACCCGGCTCGGGCATACGGGGTCCGCGCCGGGATGCCGCTGCGGACGGCGGCGCGCAAATGTCGCGAAGGGGTTTTCCTGCCCCTGGATCCGCCCAGCTACGACGAGGCTTCCGAGCAGGTCATGGCGCTGCTGCGTACCTTTACCGATCAAGTGGAGGTGTGGGGCTGGGACGAGGCGTTCGTGGCGGCCGAGACCGATGACCCGGAAAGCCTGGCGACCACGATCCGCGCGGAGGTCGCCGAACTCGGCTTGACCTGCGCGGTGGGTATCGGGGACAACAAGCTCACCGCCAAACTGGCCACCGGTTTCGCGAAATCGGTCGGCAAATCCGCCGATGCGCCGGCCGAGCAACTGGGAGCCCACACCGGCATGTTCCGGTTGACGGCGGCGAACTGGTCGCAGGTGATGGCGCATCGGCCGACGAACGCGCTGTGGGGAATAGGTACCCGGATCGCGGCCCGCCTGGCCGAATTGGAGATCCACACCATCGGCGATCTGATGGCCGCGGACCGGGCCGTGCTGGCCGCCGAGTTCGGGCCCAGCAACGGCCCGTATCTGTGGGTCATGGCACGTGGGGCCGGCGATACCGAGGTGGTGACCGCACCGCCGCCACCGGTGGGCCGCAGCAAATCGGAGACCTTCCCGCGCGACCTCACCGAGCGCGACGAGATGCGCGAGCAGGTCGCCCGGCTGGCTTCGGACGTCGCCGCGGAGATCGCCGCGGCGGGCCGGATCGCAGTTCGGGTGGCGGTCACGGTGCGGACCAGCACCTTCTATACCCGCAGCAAGCAGTCGAAACTCGCCGAACCCACCACGGATGTGGCCACGATCGTCGAGACCGCCTTACGCATTCTGGACCGGTTTCCACTGGACCGTCCGATCCGGCTCCTCGGTGTCCGGCTCGAACTGGCGCCTGTTCCCGACCCGCCGGCTTGACCTAAATAATGGTTGAGCTTTTAGTGTCGGTGCACTGGAGTTGAATCGGGCTCCGGAGCGGAAGGACATGTCGGATGAGCATGGAATCGGTTGCCTGGGATCAGATGTATCGGCGGATGCACGCCCCAGAGGAACAGCGGGCGTTCAGCCTCGCTACAGCGCGGCGCATCGCGGCATTCGCGCGATCGCACCGGCGCCGGATGGGCGCGTTCCTGATACTCAGTGTCGTTGCGGCGGTTCTCGCGGTGGCCACACCGCTGCTGGCGGGCCGGGTGGTCGACGAGATCATCGACGGCTCCACCACCCGGATGGTGATCATGCTGGCCCTCGCCATCGCCGGCCTCGCCGTTCTCGATGCGGGGCTGGGGCTGGCGATCCGGTGGCTGTCGGCCCGCATCGGGGAGGGACTGATCCTCGATCTGCGCACTGCCGTGTTCGATCACGTACAGCGCATGCCGATCGCGTTCTTCACCCGGACCCGGACAGGTGCCCTGGTCAGCCGCCTGAACAACGATGTGATCGGGGCCCAGCGTGCCTTCAGCGACACTCTCTCCGGGGTGGTCGCCAATCTCGTGACCGTCCTACTCACACTGGTGGTGATGCTCCAGCTGTCGTGGCAGATCACGTTGCTGGCCCTGCTGCTGCTGCCGGTCTTCGTGATACCGGCCCGGCGGATGGGTGACCGGCTGGCCGATATCCAGCGCGAGGCAGCCGGACACAACTCGGCCATGAGCACCCAGATGACCGAACGTTTCTCGGCACCGGGCGCGACCCTGGTGAAACTGTTCGGCCGGCCGGATCAAGAGTCCGGCGAATTCGCGCTGCGCGCGCGGCGGGTGCGCGATATCGGGGTACGCACCGCCATGCTGCAAACCGTGTTCGTCACGGCGTTGACACTGGTCTCGGCCCTCGCGGTGGCACTGGTGTACGGCCTGGGTGGCTGGTACGCACTGCGCGGGCAGCTCGACGCCGGCGCAGTCGTCGCGCTCTCGTTGCTGCTGACCAGGCTGTACTCGCCGCTCACCGCGCTCGCGAGCGCAAGGATGGAGGTCATGTCCGCCCTGGTCAGTTTCGAGCGCGTCTTCGAGGTCCTCGACCTCGAACCGCTGATAGAGGACGCACCCGATGCGCGGCCGGTTCCGGCCGGCGGCGTCGCGGTGGAATTCGACGATGTGCGCTTCGGCTACCCCGCGGCGGACAAGGTTTCGCTGGCTTCGCTCGAGGAGGTCGCGACCCTGGACACCCGGGGTGGCGAGGAGGTGCTGCACGGAATCAGCCTCAGCGCCGAACCCGGTGAGCTCATCGCCCTGGTGGGATCATCCGGTGCCGGTAAATCGACCATCGCCCAGCTGGTTTCGCGACTCTACGACGTGGACTCGGGCTCGGTACGGCTGGGCGGCACCGATGTTCGCGAGTTGAGCACGGCCTCGATCCGGGAAACGGTGGGCCTGGTAACCCAGGACGGGCACCTGTTCCACGACACCATCCGGGCCAACCTACTGTTGGCCGCCCCCGAAGCGGACGAGGAGCAGTTGTGGGATGCGCTCGGCCGCGCGCGGCTACGCGATCTGATCGCCTCGCTGCCCGACGGCCTGGACACCGTGGTCGGTGAACGCGGCTATCGGCTCTCCGGCGGCGAACGCCAGCGTCTCACCATCGCCCGGCTTCTGCTCAAACAGCCGCGGGTAGTGATTCTCGACGAGGCCACCGCTTCATTGGACTCCACTTCCGAGGCGGCGGTGCAGGCAGCGCTGAGCGAGGCATTGCAGGACCGCACTGCCCTGGTGATCGCACATCGGCTCTCCACGGTGCGCGCAGCGGACCAGATCCTGGTGGTGGAAGCGGGACAGATCGTGGAGCGCGGAACACATCCGGAACTGCTGGCGGCGGACGGCCGCTATGCCGAGCTCTACCGCACCCAATTCGCCGGCGCACCGGAACCGGCCGCAGTGTGAGCCGCGCCCGCCGTGCGCTGAAGTGTCCACGAGAGTGCGGCAGAGTGGTCACCCAGGCGTGGAACCACCGGTACGGCACTTACTCGACCCGGAAGGTTCGGGTATGCCGGCCGGTGGCGCCGTCGGGTACCGGATCGGCCCGCTGTTCGGTCTGTACGCGACCTTCCCCGTCGGTGGCGCGGACCCGCAGGGTGTGGTCGCCGGGGACCGCGTCCCAGCGCCAGGTCCACTGCCGCCAAGTGTCCGAGGAGTATTCCGGCGCGAGCTCGGCAGGCTGCCACGGTCCGTTGTCGACCTGGACTTCGACAGCGGCGATACCGCGTTGCTGCGCCCAGGCCACACCGGCGACGACGGTCGGCCCGGGTGCGATCTTCGCGAACGGGGCGGGTACGTCGATTCGTGAGGCGGTTTTGATCGGGCCGCGCGCAGACCAGCCGCGCCGGGTCCAATACGCCTGGGCCCTGTCGAATCTGGTGACCTCCAGATCGACCACCCATTTGGTCGCGCTCACATAGCCGTAGAGCCCGGGGACCACCAGCCGGGCGGGATATCCGTGCTCGACCGGCAGCGGGGCCCCGTTCATCCCGACGGCCAGCAGCGCGTCGCGACCGTCGGTGAGGGCCGCCACCGGTGTTCCCGCGGTGAATCCGTCGGCGCTGGTGGACAGCACCATATCCGCGTCAGGACGAACCCCGGCCTCGGCGAGCAGGTCTGCCAGCGGGTATCCGATCCAGCGAGCGTTTCCGACCAGGTCGCCGCCGACCTCGTTGGAGACACAGGTGAGGGTGATCATCTTCTCCACCGCGGGCCGGCGGCGCAGCTCGTCCATTGTCAGTTCGATCTCGCGATCCACCATTCCGTGGATCCGCAACCGCCAGTCTTCGCTGGTCACCGCGGGAATACGCAGGGCAGTGTCGATCCGGTAGAACGTCTCGTTGGGTGTGACGAATTCGGTGAGACCGCGTACCGGCGGATCGGTACCCGGTGGTGGCGGGGCAGCCGCTGTCACCGGACGCGGCAGCACGAAACGCTCCAGATCGGCGGTTACGGCCCGCATCCGTTCACCGACCCAGCGTCCGGCGGCCGCGCTCCCGGCCGCCACAACGGCGGCACCGGCCACCAGCACCAGGAACCGGCGCCGAGACGGGTCGTCGGCCGATACTTCGTCCGCGGGCTTCGGATCCGGGGCGCGCGCTATCAGAAAGCGCAGGGTGACAACACCCGCCGCAGCACCGAGCAGGATCGGAATCGCGAACACCGGAGTCGCGGTGGGCCGGCCCAGCACGGCCACGCAGACGATGAGCCCGAAGGCGATCAGCAACGCACTTCCGTAGGGCCGCCGCCGTTCCAGCAGGCCCACCACGACGGCGAGCACGGCCATCACCACCGCCATCGATGCGAACAGCACGGCTTTGTCAGCGGTGCCGAACTGTTCGATGGCGAACTCACGCACCGCTTTCGGTGTGTGGTCGACCACGGTGGCGCCGGTCGAGACGAACGGTGACGCGTCCGGATCGATCAGTCCGGCGATCAGTTCCGCGATACCGAGCACCATCCCGGCGGCCACGAGACCGCACAAACCCGCCGCTACCGCCCCGGGAGTGGGGTCGGCCGCCGACGCCCGGGGTCGTTGCGCGATCCCGGCCGGGTCCGGTACGTCCTGCATCAGCACCCTCGTTCCGCCATCGGGCCCCGGCGGGCCCGCCTGCCTCGGTGTTCGTCGTACTACCCAGGTGCGGATGGTGTCATTGCGGGCACGGTTCGGGAAGATGCGCGGGCACAGCGTCACCGAACCGTCAGGAATCGGCGGCCGGCCTTGGCCACGCAGTGACCCGGCCGGACACGGAAAGCAGGTGCCCTGTTTCTCGCCGGAGCCGACCGGGTGGCTCACCCCAGCGCGACCGCCCCGAGGGGTGTGCTGGTCGGGGCGGGCGATCCGCCATCGGGTTCGAGCGTCACCGCGAGCTGTTCGGAACCGGTGAACTCGGTGACATAGGGTGCGTTCGCCGCAGGCAGCTCGGCCAGCACCCCGGCCGGTTGCGGAACACCGGTCGCATCGATCAACCACAACTGGTAGTCGCTGCCGTCCGGTGGGGCCGGTACGGCATCGAAGGCGACGGTGACCGCGCCCAGTTCGGCGGAAAAGTGCACTGTGAGGGTCCCGCCGGCACCGATAGGGGTGGTGGATGTGCGGGCGTCGGGCTGCGCGAGAATCTGCTGCGCGGTGACGGCTCCGCCCGGTTCGTCTCCGGTCTGCCGGCCGAGGACCCCGAAACCGATACCGATGGCCACCACCACCGCGGCCGCGGCCGCAAGTCCCGACAGCCGACGCCGGCGCCGACGGGCTCGGGCCAGTTCATCGGCGTCCGCGGGTCTGCCGCCAGGGTCGGATACTGCTGCATCTGCCCGCGGATCCTGCGGCTGCCTGGATGGCGACAGTTCACCGGGACCGGGTCTGCGCGCACCGGTGTGTACATCCGAACGTGCGCCGGGGCGGGAGCCGAGGGCGGCGAGTATGCGCGCCTCCACCGAGGCGGGCGGTTCTTGCGCGTCGAGCACCGATAAGGCGCCCATCGCTTCGCGGACATCGCGTACGACACTGTCGAATGCGCGGACAGTGCCCTGATCGGCGGCGCGCAATCGTTGTTCGATATCGGCGCTCTCGACCGCCGAGACGGCGTCGAGTGCATAGGGGAAGGCCAGGTCCACTAGGTCACCGTGGTTGTCCGGCGAATCGGGCGGTGAAGTATCAGGCATCGGAGACAACCCCTGAGAGGCAGTTCTGGAGCCGTTTCAGACCGTCGCGGATGCGGCTCTTGATGGTGGGCAGTGGGGATTCGAGCTGATCGGCGACCTCACGGTAGGTGCGCCCGCTGTAGTAGGCGAGCGCGACCGCCTCCCGCTGCGTGGCGGTGAGCACCTCGAGGCAATCGCGGACAGCCTGCTCGTCGAACTTTTGGTGCACCGTTTCGGAGACGATGTCATGGTCGCGTCCCAAATGGGTGTGGCCGTAGACGACATCCCGGACGGCGGCCGATTCCTCGGCGCGGACCCGGTCGACGGCTCGCCGGTGGGCGATCATCATCAACCATCCGATCGCGCTCGCCCGCGCCGGGTCGTAGCGAGCGGCGGCCGACCACACCTGTAGATACACCTCTTGGGTGGCTTCTTCGGCCGCCGCCGGGCTGCGCAGAATCCGCCGCGCCAGCCCGAACACCCGAGGACTGGTCTCCCGGTAGAAGAGGGTGAACGATTCTCGGTCACCGTTGCCGGCCGCCTGCAGCAGATCGGCGAGCCGGCGCTGGGTTGCGCCGTCGTCGTGGCCGGCGCGGCGGGCGGGGCAGGCCGCCCCGTCTTCAGTACCGGCATGCTCCGCGTCGACGCTGCGGAGCCGGATCGCCCCGGAGCCGGATTCCGGCCACTTCGTCATGATCGTGCCCTCGACTGCATGGCAAGGTGTTCGCCACCCGCGGCGGCGAGGATGGACGCCGACCCCGGGTTGTAGCACAGGTCACACCTACGGCCGCGATGCGTCATGGGCCCAGTCTCGGGCACCCGGCGCCGGCGCGCACGAAAATCGGTTACGCGGGCGGCATGAGGACTTCATCGATCATGTAGACCGTCGCGTTCGCGGTCTGCACGCCGCCGCAGACCACCGACGCCTTCCCGGCTTCGATCGTCTCGCCCTCGCGAGTCACGGTCACCGTGCCCCCCTGAACGGTCGCATGATCCCCGGCGATATCGTCGGGCGCGATCTGCCCGGGTACCACGTGGTAGGTGAGGATATCGGTCAGCGTGGCGGAATCCGTTTTCAAAGACTCCAGAGTCGCCGGATCGATTTTCGCGAAGGCCGAATCGACCGGAGCAAAAACGGTGAATTCGCCGCCGTTGAGCGTATCGACGAGATTCACCTGCGGATTCAGTTCGCCCGACACAGCCTGGGTGAGGGTTTTCAGCATCGGGTTGTTCGAGGCCGCCACCGCGACCGGATCCTGCGCCATCCCGCCGACCGATCCCGCACCGTCGGGCACCTGAGCCGCGTAATCGGCACAGCCGGGCCCGACAAGGCCGGCCGCGGGATCACCGGCGGCGGGCTCGGTCGCCGCCGACGACATGGGAGCGCTGCTCGTCGATGCTGCCGTTTCCCCTTCGTCACCGGAACATGCTGTCGCCCCCAGAAGTGCGGTTGTGGAGACCACCGCGGCCAGAAGCACAGCGCGTTGCATGCTTTTCATGAGTTTCCATCACTTTCGGCCAGGACGACCACGTTGCCGGTCGTACCGCGAACATTGCTGGACGGAGTTCGGGTGGACCTGCCGGGCGGATGGGAACCATTCGGTTGAACGAGTGCGGGCCGCGGCAGCCGGTGATGGCTGCCGCGGCCCGCGGAACTGCGCAACGGTCAGGCGGTGGCCGCCAGGGACCGGTTGTCGAAGGCCGGTTCCCGGATCGGCTCGATGGCGTGGGCCAGGATTTCGGCCACGTCGGCCACCGGACGAACATCCAGTTCGGCCAGCACATCCGCGGGGACATCGTCCAGATCGGCCTCGTTACGTGCCGGGATGAACACCGTCTTCAGACCCGCACGCTGCGCGGCGAGCAGTTTCTGCTTCACCCCGCCGATCGGCAGTACCCGGCCGTTCAGCGTGACCTCACCGGTCATACCCACATCCGACCGCACCGGACGCCCGAGCGCCAGCGACACCAGCGCGGTCACCATGGTGACCCCGGCGGAGGGACCGTCCTTGGGTACCGCGCCCGCGGGGACGTGCAGGTGCAGGCTGCGGTCCAGGACACCGGGCTCGATACCGATCTCGCCGAGATGCGAGCGCACGTAGGTCAGCGCGATCTGCGCCGATTCCTTCATCACATCACCCAACTGACCGGTCAGGGTGAGATTGCGTTCTCCCTCCGCGGTGTTCGCCTCGATGTAGAGGACGTCACCCCCGAGTCCGGTGACCGCGAGTCCGGTCGCCACACCCGGCACGGCCGTGCGTTCCGCCGAGTCCGGAGTGAACCGGGGACGGCCCAGGTACTCCTTCAGGTCGGCGACATCGATACGCAAAGTTTCCCGGGGTCCGCCGGTATCCAGTGCGGTCGTACCGCCCCGGTGCCCGCCGACCGGGCTGTACCCGAGTTCGAGGTCGTAATCCGGACCGCGCACGGCATCCTCATCGCCGGCGGCGTCTGCGCCGGAGCCGCTCGCAGCGGACATCGTGGTTTCGGACAACCGGGTAGCGGCCTTGCGCAGCGCCTTGGCGATGAGCCGTTCCATCTGCCGAACCCCGGCTTCCCGGGTGTAATCGGCGGCGATCTCACGCAGTGCGGCATCGGTGACCTGGACTTCCTCGGCGGTCAACGCATTGCGTTCCAGCTGGCGAGGCAGCAGGAAGTCGCGGGCGATAGCCACCTTGTCGTCCTCGGTGTAGCCGTCCACGGTGATCACTTCCATCCGGTCCAGCAGGGGGCCGGGGATGGTTTCCATCACGTTGGCGGTCGCCAGGAACAGCACATCGGAGAGGTCCAGGTCCATATCCAGGTAGTGGTCCCGGAAGGTGTGGTTCTGGGCCGGGTCGAGTACCTCGAGCAGCGCCGACGCGGGGTCGCCGCGGAAGTCTGCACCCAGTTTGTCCACCTCGTCGAGTAGGACGACCGGGTTCATCGAACCCGCTTCCTTGATCGCCCGCACGATCCGGCCGGGCATCGCGCCCACATAGGTGCGCCGATGACCGCGGATCTCGGCCTCGTCCCGTACACCACCGAGCGCGACCCGCACGAACTTGCGGCCCAGCGCGCGGGCGACCGATTCGCCGAGCGAGGTCTTACCCACGCCGGGAGGTCCGGCCAGTACCAGCACGGCGCCCGACCCGCGCCCGCCGACGACCTCGAGCCCACGCCGGGCACGCCGCGCCCGGACCGCCAGGTACTCGACCATCCGGTCCTTCACCTCGTCCAGGCCGTGGTGGTCGGCGTCGAGCACGGCCCGAGCGGCGGCCACGTCGGTGGAGTCGGTGGTCTTCACCTGCCACGGCAGTTCCAGCACGGTATCGAGCCAGGTGCGGATCCAACCGGTTTCCGGGCTCTGGTCGCTGGACCGCTCCAACCGGGCCACCTCGCGTAATGCCGCCTCCCGGATGGATTCGGGCAGGCCGGCCTGCTCGACGCGGGTCCGGTAGTCATCGGCACCGTCCGGCTCGTCCTCGCCGAGTTCCTTGCGGATGGCGTTGAGCTGCTGGCGCAGCAGGAATTCGCGCTGGCTCTTCTCCATGTTCTCGCGGACCTCGTCACCGATCTTCTCGGTGACCTCGGCCTCGGCGATATGCGACCGGGTCCATTCGATGAGCTGGTTCAACCGCGCCGCGACGTCGGGGGTTTCGAGCAGTTCCCGTTTCTGTTCGGCGGTGAGGTAGGCGGCGTAACCGGCGGTATCGGCGATGGCCGAGGGGTTGCTGAGCTGGTTGACGGCATCGATTACCTGCCACGCTTCACGGCGTTGCAGTACCGAAACCACCAGCTTCTTGTATTCGTCGGCCAGTTCACGGGTGCGGCCGTCGGCGTCGGGGGTCTCGACCGGTTCGGCCTCCACCCACAGCGCGGCGCCGGGGCCGGTAACCCCGTGGCCGATCTTCGCGCGCCGTTCCGCCTTGAGCACGGCGGCAGGTGTACCGCCGCGCATCCGGCCGATCTGCTCGATGGTGGCGAGCACACCGTAGGCGGCGTACCCCTCGGTCAGGCGGGGGGCGAGCAGTACGGTTCCGGTTTTCGCGGCCTGCGCGGCATCGATCGCCGCCTGCGCTGATTCGTCCAGTTCGATCGGGACGACCATGCCCGGCAGCACGATGGGATCGGTCAGGAACAGCACCGGAAGATTCAGTGGTGTAGTCACGAACACAACCTCCAATAGTTGAGCTATCTCGACTCAACTTCGAGAGGTTCGCTGTTGTTCCAACCCGGCCCCGTGTTCGCCCAGGGCGAAGAGGTAGTGCTCACCTACCGCCGGACTTCCACTGGTGGGTAATTCGCGAAATTGCATACACGCCAACAGGTGTGGATACTCGTGCCGGCAACCGCGTCCCCGCCACGGCCACCGATGCTCCGATACGGACGCCGACAGAGATCGAAAGGGGTTCGGCCATGACCGCCTCACGGCGCAGGTTACTGGCCGGGGCCGGTGCGGCCTGCTACCGAAACAACCCTTGCCCATTTCGGCAATATCACGATCACCTCGCCATGACACGAATCGCGTGCCGGGCACGTGACTGAGAATTTTCTGAGAATGGCTGTACACGGTGATCACGGACACAGGACGCGGCGGCGTGGGCATCTATGGTTCACCCGTGCTCGACACCCGCACCGGTTCACCCGGCACATCCTGTGCTCTCCGGGCCCCGGCAAATTCGAAGGCTCGCTTCGGCCGGGCCTTCACGAATTGCCGCGCAGCGAACGAGGTACACAACTTCTCGGCGCATCACGTCTCGGAGCGGACCCCAGCGCAACGACCCGGGCATCATCCTTTTCCTGTACCGGCGGCGAGACCTCTGGCCGGCAGCTCCGCCGCGACAGTGCACCTGCGCATAGAACAGCTCGTCACCCGCTAGCGATGAAATACCGGGTGGAGACTCCGGCGAGCCCTCGACACCAGCCATACCGCCGCGTTGCCGTGACATGGGTTACCGCGATTCTGGTTCTGGTGTTCTCGCTGGCGGGCTGCGACGGCGAACGCGACTATCTCCACCAGACGACCACCTCCTTCGCCGGCGCCGAGACTTTCGGCCCCGAAGAAGCCGAGTTCTGCACCCCGTCGGATAGGCCCGACGAACAACCGCACGCCCGCCACATCGCCTCCGACGAGTTCGTTGCCGCCGGATCCGATACCCCGAAAGCTCGCATCGCCCCCGATCAGCGCGGGCACGCTGCGGTCGAGGGCGCACTCGCGCCGTCCGCCTTTCCGCTCACTACCGGCCCACCGACCTGTGCGGGTGGCCGTGACACCTTGACCCGTTTCTGTATCTCCAGACGCTGACAGGCCAGCGCCAGGCCGACGACCCACGCAGGTCGCGCGGCCGGTGCCCGCTGCCCGAAATCGTCTGCGCCGCATCGGCGCACATACAGAAAGCGACACCCATGGACGATGTCGTCGTGTCCGGAACCCTGACGGACCTCACCGAGCCCTGGGGAGAAGCGCTACGCCGCGCCCGTTCTCCCCACGAATTGATCGGTAACACCCCGGTGCAATGGATCGAGATGCCCTTGGCACCTCCGGACCGAGGGTTCTGGGCGAAGCTCGAAGGCACGAACCCGGGCGGAATGAAGGATAGACCCGCTCTGCACATGGTGCGGCAGGCCGAGGTACGCGGCGATCTGGCGCCCGGAGCGCGGGTCATCGAATCGACCAGCGGCACTCTGGGCCTCGGACTGGCGCTCGCGGGGATCGTCACCGGGCACCCGACCACGGTGGTGACCGATCCCGGACTCGAACCGATCGTCTCTCGAATGCTGGCCGCCTACGGCGCACAGGTCGAACTGGTCACCGAACCTCATCCGGTCGGCGGCTGGCAGCAGGCCCGCCGGGACCGAGTCGAAGAATTACTGGCCGCCGAGCCCGGCTCGTGGTGCCCGGACCAGTACACCAACCCCGACAACGTCGCCGGTTACGAATCGCTGGCACTGGAACTCGTGAACCAGGTCGGTGCCGTCGATGTTCTGGTCTGCGCAGTCGGCACCGGCGGCCACTCCGCCGGGGTGGCCCGCGTACTACGGCGGTTCCAGCCGAAAATGAAACTCATCGGGGTGGACACCATCGGCTCCACCATCTTCGGTCAACCAGCGCAGCCGCGCCTGATGCGCGGCCTGGGTTCCAGTATCTACCCGGCCAACGTCGACTACGGCGCCTTCGACGAAGTGCACTGGGTCGGACCGGCCGACGCCGTCTGGGCCTGCCGCGCCCTCGCCCAGACGCACTACGCCAGCGGCGGCTGGAGCGTGGGCGCGGCCGCGCTGGTGGCCGGATGGGTGGCGCGCACGCACGCGGCCGGCACTCGGATCGCCACGGTGTTCCCCGACGGACCGCACCGCTATTTCGACACTGTCTACAACGACAGCTACTGCGCCGAGCACGGACTACTCGACGCCGAACCCCCACTCGCCCCGGAAACCATCGATCATCCCGAGCAACAGGTGGTGCAGACCTGGACCCGGTGCACCACCGTGGTCGACCCCCGCGCCCTCACGACCTACTCCGAGGTGACGCGATGACCCTGCTGGGCAAGTTCCGCAGCTTCGACCTGCCGGCCCGACTGCTGATGATCAACCAGTTCGGCATCAATCTCGGTTTCTACATGCTCATGCCCTACCTCGCCGGGTACCTGGCCGGTCCCCTCGGCCTCGCCGCGTGGGCAGTCGGCCTGGTGCTGGGGGTCCGCAACTTCTCCCAGCAGGGCATGTTCCTCATCGGCGGCACCCTCGCCGACCGACTCGGCTACAAACCGCTCATCGTCGCCGGATGCCTGCTGCGCACCGGCGGTTTCGCGCTGCTCGTCTTCGCGACATCACTACCGGCGATACTGATCGCCTCGGCGGCGACCGGTTTCGCGGGCGCGCTGTTCAACCCAGCGGTCCGGGCGTACCTCGCCGCCGATACCGGCGCACGCCGTGTCGAGGCCTTCGCCGTATTCAACGTGTTCTACCAGGCCGGAATCCTGGCAGGCCCGCTGGTCGGGCTGGCACTGATGGCGCTGGACTTCCGCGTCACCGCCGGCGCCGCGGCCGTGGTCTTCGCCGCACTCACCGTGGCGCAACTGTGCGCTCTGCCCACCCGGCAGGCCCCGGAGACCCCGGAAAAGACCTCGGTGCTCCACGACTGGCGGATCGTTGCGGGCAATCGCCGCTTCGTCTGGTTCTCCGTCGCGATGATCGGGTCCTATGTGCTGTCGTTCCAGACCTATCTGGCACTACCGTTGCAGGCCGAGGCCATCGCGGGCGATCGTGCCCAGATTCTGGTTTCCGCCGTGTTCGTGGTGTCCGCGGTCGTGGCGATCGCCGGGCAACTGCGCATCACCGCGTTCTTCGGCCACCGCTTCGGAAACGGGCGCTCCCTGGTGATCGGCATGTGCGTTCTCACCGTCGCGTTCCTACCACTGGCCATCGTGCCGGGTGTCGGCACCTTCGGCGTGGTCGCCGCCTACGCCGCGCTGCTGATTTCGGCTGCGTTGCTGGCCGTCGGTACGGCCACGGTGTTCCCGTTCGAAATGGACAGCGTGGTCTCGCTGGCCGGAAATCGGCTCGTCGCAACCCATTACGGCTTCTACAACACCATCGTCGGTGTCGGCATCCTGATCGGAAACCTGGCCACCGGGGCGGTCCTGGGCGCCGCCCGAGAAGCCGATGCCGAAATCCTCGTCTGGGTCGGCCTCGCCGCTATCGGCGCGGTCTCCGTCCTGGCTCTGCATCGCCTCGATCGGTCCCGCCCTGTGAAACAGACCCAGCCGGAGCCGGCACCGGTCTGACGGTTCAACCTCCGAATCCCTCCTGTTCGGCCACCACAGCAAAGGAATACTGTGAAACTCTTCGCTGCACTTACCGTTCTCACCGCCCCTCTCGGTTGTCTTCTGATGACGAGCGCGCCGGCGGCAGCAGTATCGGTAACGCCGTCCGACAGCACGGTCACCGTGAAACTGACCCAGGCCGAAGCCGCAGCGATCACCGCATTCGATCTGGGCCCTGTCCTGGGGGCACTGCCTCCCGGTTTCACTCCGCAAGCCAAACAAGCTCTCGCCGACAACATCTCCCGATTCGCCGCCCGGGCAGCCCGAACCCCCGGCTCGACACTGTCGGTGGTGATCGATCAACCGGTGGCGAGCACTCCCGGCGTCAGCGTCTCCATAACCCGCTGACCCAACGCTGATCGGACGGTACGGGGCCGATCTCGGCACCGTGGGCCAGGCGCCCACTCACCAGGGCGCCTGGTCCGGTGTTCCTCGCGGAAACTGCGGATCTCGGCTACCCTCGCGGCCGTGCTCGCGGTGCTGATCACGGCCGCGGCGATCACAGCGGCCCGTAGCAACGACGACGAGGCCCCTCAGGGCGAGCCCGGCGCTGCGCCGGCCTCCGCGGCGCGGGCCGACAGCCACCGGCTATCGACTGCTCCGGATGGGCGAGTGACCTTCGTCGTGCGCTACTTCCCTATTCCCTCGCACTTCAACTCCGAACGTGCCGCGCGGGCTGTGGAAGCGGCCGCCCAGCAGGGGCGATTCGAGCAGATGTATCAGCGCATGTTCGAAATACAAGCCGGATGGGGTGAAGCTACGACGACCTCACTGCAGCCTCGACGTCGCGCTCGGCCGACCGGGCCGCCCACCACCGACGGTTCGGTGGTGGGCGTCGATGTTGCCGCCGCCTACGCCGAGGTCCTCGATGCCTTCGCCGCCCGGGTGCAGGCCGGGTTCGGCGGCGCGCGATGAGCGGGTTGCGTACCAGCGAACTCGCCGCGGCGGCCGGGGCAAGTATCCAGACTCTGCATTGCCGCGAACGGAATGTTCAGGTGCGCGGCAGCACGCCCACGAGCGCCGCAGTGAACGAGTGCCGCAGAGCGTCGCGCAACTCTGTATCGAGGACGCCGAGGGCGGGATCGTCCGCATAGGCAGCGAGGACGCTGGGCGGCGGCGGGAAGTATGCCGACAGAGCACCCGCCGAGACCAGGCTCATCAGGCAGAACAGCTGCGCGTCGTCGCCCAGCTCCGGCAGATGACGGCGCATGAGATCGACCATGGCCGCGAGTCTCGCGAGCGAGCAACGTTTGTGCCGTTTGACGACCTCGACCGAAACGTTGCGCTCGAGGACGCCGCCTTGCGCACCGAAGAGGTCGCAGAGCACCACCCGTTCCGCCAATGACCGGCTGAGGATTTCGGCCAGCCGATCCGCCCGCACCTCCGGCGCCGCCTGCGCGTCGATACCTGCGGCCAGTTCGTCCGCCAGCTCGGCGAGCCAGCTCCCCAGGAAGTCGTCCAGCAGTTCGAGTAGCACCGCCTCGCGCGACTCGAAATACCGCAGGACGTTCGACTTGGCCAGGCCCACCCGCCGGCTGAGCTCATTGAGGCTCACCTCGGCCACGGGCATCTCGTGGAGCATCGCCGCCGCCGTATCCAGAATCGCCCGGCGGCGGATTTCCCGCTGCTCCTCACTGCGTGCCCGTTGGAATGTCACGCCCTCACCCTAACTTAAAGACCGCCGGTCCCTTGACAGAAGACCGACGGTCTTTTATGTTGGTGCACATAAGAGACCGATGGTTCGTAATAAGGAGCGCGGCATGAACAGCAACTGGACCGAGCAGGACATCCCCGACCAGCACGGCCGAGTGGCAATCGTGACCGGCGCCAATACCGGACTGGGTTTCGAAACCGCCCGGATACTCGCCGCACGCGGGGCGGCGGTGGTCCTGGCCGTCCGCAACCTCGAGAAGGGCAGGCAGGCGGCCTCGCGCATGACCGGCGAAGTCACCGTCCAGCCCCTCGACCTGACCTCCCTGGAATCGATCCGGTCCGCGGCGGCCGACCTACGCGCCGCTCACCCGCGCATCGACCTGCTGATCAACAACGCGGGCGTGATGTACACCCCGCGCCAGACCACCGCCGACGGCTTCGAACTGCAATTCGGCACCAACCACCTCGGCCACTTCGCCCTGACCGGCCTGCTACTGGACCGGCTCCTGCCCGTCCCCGGTTCCCGCGTCGTGACGGTCAGCAGCACCGGCCACCGCATTCGGGCCGCCATTCACTTCGACGACTTGCAGTGGGAGCACTCCTACAGCCGCATGGCCGCCTACGGCCAGGCCAAGCTCGCCAACCTGATGTTCACCTACGAGCTTCAGCGCCGTCTCACAACGCACGGCACCACCGTCGCGGTCGCCGCCCATCCCGGCGTATCCAACACCGAACTCGTCCGCAATACGCCCACCGCACTCCGCCTGCCCGTAACCTGGCTCGCGCCGCTGCTCACCCAGACCGCCGAAATGGGCGCCCTGCCCACCCTGCGCGCTGCCACCGACCCGGCCGTCGCCGGAGGGCAGTACTACGGTCCCGGCGGCCGCGGGGAGATCCGGGGATATCCGAAACCGGTCGCCTCCAGCCCCGATTCCCACGACCGAGCGGTCCAGCAGCGCCTGTGGACGATCTCCGAGGAACTCACCGGCGTGACTTTTCCCCTCAGCCCGGCCCCGGCAGTGACCCACCGGCCGTGAAACGCAACCATCGAGGTTGATCAGTGGCCGGCGAACGCCTCCGCCAACCACCAGGCACCGCCGTCGCTGGTGATCTTGGCGTCGATCACCAGCGGTCGCGACTGCCCATCCGTGCGATACCGCTCGACCCACTCGCGGACCGGCGCCAGATCCTCGACCGTGCGTACCGTCACCCCGGCGGCACCGAAACCCGCGGCGATGGCGGCGATATCGGTTTCCGGGAAGGTGACGGTGGTGTGGTCGGCATCGGCGAAATGATGAACCTCGGCGCCGTAGGCGCAATCGTTGTACACGATCGCCACCAGCGGTAATCCGGAACGGACCGCAGTCTCCAGTTCGGCGATCGCCATCAGGAATCCGCCGTCGCCGACACCCAGCACGGGGAGCCGCCGGGATTGCGCGAAGGCTGCGCCGATCGCGGTGTGCAGTCCGAGGCCGATCGATTGGAAGGCCTGGGTGAAACAGAACCCGAACTCGTCGGGAACCGACAGATGGGTCGCCGGGTAGCCCATGAAGTTCCCCGAATCGATCGAAACGATCCGCTCCGGCGGCAGGATCTCGTCGAGCGCGATCGTCAGCACACGCGGGTCGATCCGTTCCGTGGTGGAACTATCCGAAACCGGAACATCTTGCCAGCGAGATGATTTTGCGATCCGCCGAGCGATATCGCCGGTGCGGTAACCGATCTGGCCGGCCGAAGCGGACGAACGCAATTCGGCGAGGACATCCCGGGCTGTCGCGGCGCAATCGCCCAACACCCCGAAATCGACCGGGCGGTGCGCACCGATGGCATCGATATCATCATCGACCTGAACAACCCGGGTACCCGGACCGATCAGGCGGCCGTGCCGCATGGTCCAGTCGTTCAGCGCACACCCCCAGCCGACAATCAGGTCGGCGCCGGCGATGAGCTCGGCCGTGGCCGGGGACGAGAAACCACCGGAGATGCCCAGAGCGAATTCCTCATCCGCGAACAATCCGTTCGCGACCGCCGACGTGGCGACCAACGCACCGCAAGCCCGCGCCAGCTCGGCAACATCGGGTCCGGCCGACCTGGCGCCGCGCCCGGCGACGAATACCGGCTTTTTTGCGGCACAGAGCGTCTCAGCGAGACGCGCCACCGAGTCGCCATCCGGCCGGACCCGCGCCGGCGCCACCACCGCCACCACCGGCCCGGTCGCCGAACACGGCGCGGCAGCAATATCGATGGCCACATTCAGCACCACGGTGCGCCGCTGTGTGGCAGCGGTCCGGAACGCCCGCGTCACATCGGCGACGGCGGTCGCGGCGGAGTACACCCGGTCGCTCACCGCGCCCACACTGCGGACCAGCGCGTCCTGATCGATCCGGAAATTGGATCGCAGCGCCGCGGCCGGGCTGTCGGCGGTCAGCACGATCATCGGGGTGCGGCTCTTGGCGGCCTCGCCGATACCGGTGATCGCGTTGGTCAATCCGCAGCCCTGGTGCAGCGAAACCACACCTGTCCGCCCCGACATCCGCGTATACGCATCGGCCATGGTCGCGGCACCACCCTCGTGCCGGGTCGCGGTGAAGGGCACACCGCCCCGGCGCAGCGCCTCGGTGAGTACGAAATTCCCGCTGCCGACGACGCCGAAGACATGCCCGGCACCCAGGTCGGCCAGTGCACGGCCCACTACATCGGCGACGGTGGGGCCGTAGCTCGACTCCCCCTCGGCGCCGCGCTGCGCAGCAGTCATCCGAGCGCACCGTCCGGATCGATCACGGCGAGCACCCGCGCCGGGCTGCCGGTACCGCCGACTATCGGCAACGGGGTCACCACCAGCATCGCACCCACCGCCGGCAGCCGGCCGAGATTGCGCAATGAGGTGATTCCGTACTTGTCGTTGCCGAGGAAGTAGTGGTGCACCGGGAAGGCCGGGTCGAACCCACCGGCGAGGCCCGCGTCCACCCCGACCGTCTCCACCCCCAGCCCGGTGATCTCGCGTTCGGTGGCCAGCCACCGGGCACAATCGACCGCCACGCCGGGCGTATGGGAGCCGGTCCCGTCGGTATTGAGGAAAGCCGCCTCGGAATCGCCCCGGGATTCCCAGCCGGTGCGCAGCAGCAGCCATGTACCCGTCGTCAGCCGGCCGTGGCTGCGTTCCCATGCCTCCACATCGGCGACGGTGAGCAGGTAATCGGGATCCGCGGCGACCTGCTCGGCGAGGTCGAGAACGGCCGCCCGGCCGATCAGCCGCCGCACTGGAATCTGCGATACATCGTCGCCGTGGCGGCCGGTGACCCAGTGCACCGGTGCGTCGAGGTGGGTGCCCACGTGCTCCCCGGTATGGATGTTGTTGTGCCGCCAGAAGGGGCCGGGTTCGTTGTAGGCGCTGACTTCCTCCAGGCTGAAATCGATGAGGTTGGCGAAAGGGGCGGGCAGGCGCAGCGCCGGGGTCGAACTGCTCAGCGCGGTAGTCAGGTCGACCACTTCCAGGTCTCCGGTGGTGACGGCGTCGAGGAAGGTCGACAGCGCGGTGGCTGCGGCCTGAGGATCGGTCATACGGGCACCTTATTCCCGTTCGACCGCGGTGGGGCGGTGGATGCCGGCCTCGGGCCGCAGGCCCGGCGACGATGGGCGACCGCCGGGGGCGGGGCCCTGATTGACACTCGGGACGGCCCGGTGACAATGTGATCATCGAATCCACAATCCGGCCCAAGGGGAGCGCGCGATGATCACACTCTCGTCCGGAGTGTTGATCGACTGGGAGGAACTCACCGGGCAGTCCAAATTCGTGGTCGACCTGATCAGTTTTCCGATATTCAGCGCGGCGGCCGGCTGGTTCACCAACTGGACCGGTGTGGTGATGCTCTTCTGGCCGCTGTTGTTCCGCGGGGTCCGGATTCCGGGGCTCGCGGTGCTCTACCCCTATCTCCCGCGCCGAGTGCAGGTGCTGCCCACATTCTCCGAGGACGGCTCCCGGATCGGCTTCCAGGGTTTCATTCCGGCTCGGGCCGAGAAAATGGCCAGTATCTGTGTCGACAAGGCATTGATGCGTATCGGCAGTCCGCGGGATTTCATCCACGAGCTCGATCTCGACGGCATCGCCGACTATGTCGCCGCATTGGCGGGTAAACAGGTCGAATCCATCGTGGACGAGGTGATGAACCGGGAGAATCCGGATCTATGGAAGAGCCTGCCGCGGCCGATGCGCCAGCTCATCTACCAGCGGGTCGAGCGGGAGATGCCCGAACTGTGTGAGAGGGCATTCACCTCGCTCGGCGACAATGTCGATCAGCTGATCGATATCAAGGGTTTCGTGATCCGCTATCTTCAGGACAACCCTCATATCCTCAAAGACCTCACGACCACTATCGCGGCGCCGGAGCTGAAATTCATGGTCCGGGTCGGTCTGCTCGGCGCGCCGTTCGGATTGCTGCTCGCGTTGTATCTGCATATTCACCAGGACATCCCGGTTTGGGGCTGGGTTCCGGCTTGGGTGATCGTCCTGCTCGTCACCGCGCTCATCGGTGTGGTGGTGAATATCATCGCCATCCGAGTGGTGTTCACACCCGGCGATCCGCAACCGCGCTACAAATATTTGTGGAAACAGGCCCTGCTGGCCAAACGGCAGCCGCAGGCGGCCACCGATCTGGCGCATATTCTCGCTTATCAGGTACTGACCCTGCCGAACCTGTCCAATGAGCTTTTGAACGGGCCGAACGGCGACAAGACCCGGCTGCTGCTCGAACAACTCATTTCCGACGAGATCCACCGGCAACTGGGCCGGACCACCTCGGTGGTGCGCGCCGCGTTCGGGCGCCGGCAGTTCGACAATCTGAAAGTGGGTGCGGCCGGTGCGGCCGTGGGGCTGGCTCCGGCACTGGTCGGGGATGCCGATTTCATCCGGGAGCAGGCCGAGAAGATCGATGAGTTCGCCGCCCGCAAACTCCAGCTGCTGACCCCCGGCGAGTTCATGGAGATGTTCTACGCGTCGGTCGAACAGGATGCCTGGCTGTTGTATCTGCACGGTGCGGTACTCGGCCTGTTCGTAGGCGCAACCCACCTGCTGATCTTCGGCTGGTAGGCGTCCGCCAGAAAATTCAAGCACGCTTGCTTGTATTTGACCCGGGCCGCTGGAATGCTGTGCACATGGCCGACCTGTCCACACTGCTCGATGACCTGGCCGCCGAGAGCGCCGCACTCGATGCGCTGGTCGCACCGCTACCACCCGCGGAATGGACCCGGCCCACCCCGGCCGCCGGCTGGACCGTCGCCCATCAGATCGGCCATCTCGCCTGGACCGACGAGGTCGCCGGCCTATCCGCCACCGACGCGCGCACCGGGGGTACGACCTTCACCGAACTGCTGACCGAGGCCGCCGACCGCGTGGCCACCTTCGTCGACGACGCCGCAGCCGAAGCCGCCGAAACGCCGGTCCCCGACCTACTACAACGCTGGCGCAACGGCCGGACGGCCCTCGACGCAGCGCTACGCGCCGTGCCCGGCGATGCCAAGGTCGCCTGGTTCGGGCCGCCCATGCGCCCGGGGTCGATGGCCACCGCGCGACTCATGGAAACGTGGGCCCACGGTCAAGATATCGCCGACGCGCTCGGCGTCCGGCGTGAACCGACCGATCGGCTACGCGCCGTCGCGCATATCGGCGTGCGCACCCGCGATTTCGCCTACATCGTCCGGGAGCTGCCGGTTCCGGCGGCGGAATTCCGGGTCGAGCTCATCGCGCCTTCGGGCACACTGTGGTCCTGGGGTCCACAGGAGGCTCAGCAGCGGGTCACCGGACCGGCGCTCGATTTCTGCCTGCTGGTGACTCAGCGGCGCCATCCGGACGATCTGGCGCTCCGGGCGACCGGCAGCGACGCAGCCCGATGGCTGACCATCGCACAAGCTTTCGCCGGGCCGCCGGGGGAAGGCCGGAAGCCCGGAATGCCGGTTTGACGGGGGCCGGCGAGCGCCGGACCAGGTTCCCGCGCAGCCGGACATCATTGGCCGGAGTGCCTGCGCGCGGCAGTCGAGTACGGCGCTCGCCGGCTGCTGTTATGTACCCCTGACAGCGCCCGCGAAAACCTGCGGCGCATCCGATCACCGGATCGAACGACAGCGACGCCACTGTGACGCTCGTCTCCGCAAAACGTATGCTGGTCACAGCAGGTTCGATACCCATCTGCTCTGATAGGATTCCGGCACGATTCGGCCGTACATCACATATGCGTCGCATGGCTATCGATTCCCGGACTGCCACAAATAAAGCGGAAGGCTATAGTATTTTTGTCGGGCAGCCGTGGAGGGAGGGCCCGTGGGCTTCATCAAGTACGCAAGCGATGTGACGGCGCCGATCACCGTGGCTTTCGCTTATGCAGACAATCCCCGGTCCATGACGGAGTGGCTGGCAGGTGCCGAACACGTCTCACGCCGAGGCGAAGCCGACCGAGGGCTCGGCGCCCAGTACGGCATCCGGTTCCGGTTCGGGCTGTGGCGTCCGGTGTTGAACTGCGAGGTCACCGAGCACCGCCAGGACGCGGTAATCGGCTACACCCTGGTCGGCGGGCCGCTCACCGCCTGTCTGACACTACGTTTCGACCCACTGGGCCGCGGAAGATCTGTGCTCACCTCGGAGCTCGACTACACCGGTTCACGGGGTTTCGCAGCCCCCTTGCGCGACCGTCCACGCAAGGCGCTGCTGCGCAACGCACTGCGCCGCAGCGAATCGAGGTTGCGCGCGGCCATCGAAGAATTGCACGGTACAGACCTTGTCGGCCGACTTGCGTAGGGTACTGCCATGATCATCGTGAGTACCGACGGTTCATGCCTGCGAAACCCCGGCGGGGCTATCGGCTGGGCATGGGTCGATCATGCGGGTGGCGCCGAAAGCGGCGGCGCCGCAACGGGTACCAATCAGATCGCGGAGTTACGAGCCGTTCTCGAGGCCATCCGGTCCCACCCCGGCTCCGACCCACTGCTGATCGAGAGCGATTCGCTCTACGCAATCAAATGTGCTTCCGAATGGCTACACAACTGGCGTAACAACGGCTGGCGTACCTCCACCGGCGGCGCGGTGAAGAATGTCGAACTCATCCGCAATATCGACCACGCCATCGCCGCCCGGCCGGGCCCGGTCCGGTTCCGCTGGGTGCGCGGACATGTGGGCAACTACTTCAACGAGCAGGCCGACGCACTGGCCGGTGCCGCCGCCCGCAAGGCAGCGGCAACCGCGCCGCGCGACAACCGCCCTGCCACCGGCGCCCGCCCGTCCATCAGCGAGAAAACCACCATCGGCACGTCCACCGGAGACCCGTCCGGTCCGCGCCCGGTGCTCGAGACCTCCGCGGCAGCAGGGAAGGCTGCGGAACCGGCGGCCGGCCCGGCCGCCGACTACGCGACAACAGCGCAGGCGCTGCACCTGTTCTGAATCAGATGCGGCGCCCGCGCTGTTGTCGTCGTGGTACGGATATTTGGATACCGCCCGAATAGCCTCCGGCGGTGGTGGCTCGACCCACCGCCGGAGGCGCCCGGGGCAGGGGAAATGCATCTCTACGTGCCGTGATAGCGGATTCGACCTCACTCCAGATCACCCCGAATCACGAGAAGTTGTGCCCAAAATGTGCCCACGGGGTACCGATTCCGGCGATCGCCGAGAACTCTGACGGTGTGCCCCTGGTGTGATTCGGAATCACCCCAGGTTGTCGACGTGGACAAGCTGGGTGACCTGCGCGGTCGCGTGGCACAGGGTCATCGAGAAAGGCTCGACATGAAACGCGGCATCGTGTGGCGCTGGAACCCGGCCAAGGGCACCGGCGTAGTTCGCACCGACCCCGGAACGCTCGTCTGGTTCCACATATCAGCGCTCGATGACGGCACCGCCGATATCGGCATGCCAGTGGATATCGAGGTCGATCCGACACCCCAAGGGTCGTTCTCGTGCCGAGCATTCCATGTCACCCGGTCGATACCGGCTTCCTGGCACAACTGAGCAGGTCGAGCACTACCCAAGTTCGGGTAGCCCCACCCTCGCGCGCGGGGTACCCGCCCCGCGTGCTGATTTCAGGTTCAACCTCGGCCCGGCTGTGGATTACCAATTGTTTTGTCACACTGGTTGGTAGGGGACGGTCACGATGGGAGCCACGATGAGCAGGGACATGGAGCGTGGCATAGGCCAGCGGGTAGCAGAAGAACGAAAGCTTGCCGGGTGGACACAGCCCCGGTTGGCTCAGGAAGCGAACGTGTCGGTGTCGCTGGTGCGCGCCGTGGAGCAGGGACGGGCGCCGGCCTCACCAGCGTTTGTATCCTCGGTCGCCAAGGCATTCAAGACCAGTCCGGCCGAAATCCTCGGCCAGCCGTACCCGCGAACGACACGTGACGAAACCGAGGTATCCTCCGGTATCGCGTTGATCCGCAGCGAACTTGCCGCGTACGACATTCCGCCGGCCGGGCTCCGGCCACGGTCAATCGCGGAGATAGCCGCGGACGTGGAGCGAATGCGGACCTTGCGGCGCGCGTCGAGTCTGCGGCAGATGTCGCAGGACCTGCCCGTACTCATGACCGAAGTTCGTGCCCTGGTTCATTCTGAGCAGGGCGGCAACCTGCAGCGCGCATATCGCCTGCTGTGCGAGATGTACCTGTGCGCCCGCGGGCTGGCGCACAAGCTCGGATACACCGATCTGATGACGGTGGCTATCGAGCGTCTCGGGTGGGCGGCCGCGTTCACAGGCAGCCGGCTATGGGTGACCTCGGCGCAGTACTTCCGGGCATCGATCCTCACCTCGACCGGCGATTGGAACACCGCACTGGTCTACCTCGAGCGCTGCCGGACCGAACTGGAATCCGAACTGGCCAGCGACGATATCGAGCATCTTGTCAGCTGGGGCGGGCTACACCTGCAATCCGGTCTGGCAGCTGCACGCGCCGGCGATCGGGATACCGCGGACGCTCATCTGGCCGAAGCGCGGGAGACGGCCGCGCGGGTCGGGGATCCGAACTACCACGAACCGGTGTTCTACTTCGGCCCGACGAATGTCGGTATCTGGTCGGTCGGGCTGGCTGTAGAGATGCTGGACGGTACCGAGGGGATCAACCGGGCCCGGAATCTGCCGGTGCCGGCGTCCACGCCGAAGTCTCGGGCGGGTCATCTATATATCGACCTGGCGCGCGGCTTCCTGCTGCACGGCGACCGGGCAAAGACTCTGGACGCATTGAACACGGCCCGGAAGACGGCGCCGATACAGACCCGGTATCACCCGATGGTGCACGAGACGGTGCGGGTGTTGGCGCGGCAGGAAGCACGGAGTACCGAGAGCCTGCGCGGCTTCGCTGCGTGGTGCGGCGTCGGACAGTAGTTGGCCTCGAGTCCAGCGGGACAGCGGCCATCCCGCAACGACCGCCCTGGCGAGGATGCCGGGCACTCCAATCGCGCGATCACGCTGAAGGTATACACGGACCTGTTCGACACGGACCTGGACAAGCCGGCCGACGGCATTCATACCGCCTACGCTCCGGCGGAGTGTGCCCAAACAGCCTAGAAATCGCCCCGACCAGGGCCCCCGTTGGTGGCGCGGCCACCAACGGAGGCGCCTGAATCAGTTGCCCGGCAACGGCGCCGGTGCCGGCTCACCCTCCGGGGCCGGCTGGCCCGCGGCTCCACCCGCCAGCATGGCCAGATCCCACTGGTTGACGATCCAGCGGTCACCATCTTTCTCCAGCCCCGCGACCACCGCGATGTCCTGCCGCTTCGGTTCCGGGGTCACGGCATTCGTCTTCATCAGGCCGATATTCACCAGGACCTTGGCGCTTTCCTCGTCGCCGGACTGGAAACCGCAGGTCGTTTCGTCGACCCAGGATTTCACCTTGGATTCGGTGAGCAGCTGGCGCAGGACATCCCAGTTCTGCTCCATCGAGCCCACCACATCGTCGGTGGCGCCGTCCTTCATGGCCTTCAGGAACCCGTCGAGATCACCCTCGAAATCGTAGGTGTTGGTCGACCGGGCAAAATCGCATGCTGCCCGCGTGGATTCGTCTTGCGTGGCGAGTTCACCGCTGTTCTGCTGGTAGGCGCGGAAATACAGCACCCCCGCGGTGACCAGCGCCACCAGCACCACACCGGTGACGAAGGCGATCACCACCGGGAGCAGACCGGATTTGCCGTCGGGGTCCTGCGCTGCCGCGGTCTCGTTCTTCGCCATAGCTTCGAGTCCTAACTTCTGTTTCGTCTCGCGGCTGCCACTACTGCTGCATCATCGGCGTATCGAAGTCGGCCACCAGCCAGCGACCCTCGACCTTCTCCATATCGACATTGGCCGCCACCTTGACCCGGCCGGGCCCCTGCTCCTGCGGGCCGCCGACGGTGGTGAACTGCTGGTCGATCACCAGCACCACGCGCGCTTTGTCGCCGTCACCGGATTCGTATCCGCACTGCACCTCGCTGGCGGTGGAGTTGACCTGGGTTTCGGCGAACCGGGCCTTCAGATCGGGTCCGATCTGCGACACCAGTTTCTTCCAGTCACCGGTCGCAGTCCGATCCAGCCGACTCACGTAGTCGTCGGCCTCGTCGCCGGTGTAGGTGGCGAAGCTGTTCCCGAAATCGCAGGCGGCCTTGGTGGCCGCGGCACGCCGGTCCAGCTCGGACTGGCGATCATTGGCGAGATAGAAGAAAACACCGACCGCGACAAGGGCACCGATCACCAGCACGGCCGCCCCGGCCAGCACCGGCAGCGGGAACCGGCCGGAAGACTTCTTTTCTTCCGCACCGGTTTCCGGTTCGCCGGCACCGGACTGCTGCGCCGACTGCACGGTGTTTTCGCTCCCCGGCTCGCCCGATATTCCGGCCGTGGATTTCCCGAGCGCAACCGTCGGTTCCGAGTCCGGGGGGTCGACCTTCGCAGTAGCGTCGGGATCGGCGGATTTGTCGACCTTCACCGTAGCGTCCGGATCAGCGGACTCCCCGGCTGCTTTATCCGCGGGTTCACCCGAACCGGTCGAGTCTGCGGTCGCAGCACTGTCGGTCGATGGACTACCGGAGGTGGTGTGCTCAGCCGCGTCGTCCGCCGGCACACCAGTGCCTTCCGGCTCCAATGGGTCGGAGCTGGGTTTTTTCGAGGACATCTGTACTGTTCACACCTTCCCGGCGCATCTCTGCGGACGCGCCGTAATCTGCCGGCCGGAAGACAAGCGCCGGGTGTGGCGGGCATCTCTGCGAGAGTATGCACCGTCGCACCCGGCACCGGACGACCGGTCTCCTACTACCGCACAGGCGGCAGCGTACGCTCGTTCGGATCCACACCCGGCGGGATGTGCGCGCCGTTGTCCGGCACGTCCGGTCGCGGTGCGTTGGCCGCGCCGCGGATCTGCTGACCGGGTCCTGGGTTGTCACAGTAGTTCCACTTCGGCAGCGTGCCGTCCTGGACGACCTGTGTTTTCACCGGAGTGGACTGGTACTGGCAGTAGGGCCGGAACCAGATATCGAGCATGGCGTGGAACTCGTTGTCATGGGCGGGTACACCCAATGCCGCGCCACCGAGTTCGAGCGCGGGGAACAGCGCCGCCAGCGCCGGCTGGCGCAGTTGCGCCGCACGGGTGACGGCGACGAAATTGTTCACCAGCGTGGTTATCGGATCGCTGGTGGCATCCAGCGTCGCGGTAACACTGGCGAACTGTCCGGGCGCCTGATCCAGCACCTTCACCAGTTCGGCATTCGCCTTGTTGAACTGGTCGAACAGAACCTGCGAGTTCGCGGTCAGGGTGCCCAGGTCCGGCTGGGCCTGGGATGTGGTCGCGACAATGGTGCGCAGATTCGTGATCAGGTTCGTGGTCTGCGGCAGCAGATTCTCCAGCCCGGCCGATACGAGGCTGACGCCTTCGATCAGCGAACGCAGCTGATCGGGCCCACCGCTGAGCGCGATATCGAGTTCGTTCAGGATCACCGAGAAATGCTCCGGGTTCACCTGCGCGATAAGGTCGCTGGAGTTCTCCAGGACCGCGGATATCGGCACCGGAGTGCTGACCCGTTCGGGGTCGAAGGTGATCTCCGAACCGTCGGCCAGGAACGGCCCCTGGTTCCCGGCGGGCCGGAAATCGATGTATTGCTCGCCGGCGCCGGACAGGGCCTGTACCGCGACCTTCGTATCCACCGGGATATCCCATTTGGATTCGATCTCGGCTTCGGCCTGGATTCCGGCGCCGTTGTCGACGAGTTCGAGACTGCTCACCTCGCCGACCCGGTAGCCGCGCAGCGTGACATCGTTCCCGGTTTGCAGGCCACCGGAACGATCCAGGTTCACGATGACGGTGTAGGTACTGCGCAGCGGGTTCACCCGCATGACGTTGACCATCAGATAGGTTCCGCCGATGAGCAGGGCCAGGACGATACCGAGGTTCGACCACAGAATCTTGTTCTTCAGCATCAGTGGCCTCCCACACGCTGCTGGACGACCTGGAGGATCTGGATCAGGCTGCCCGCGAAATCCTGTAGATCGCGCACATCGTAGAAGTGGCTGGTGCCTGGGGCCGTGAGCATCGCGATATCGAGATTGGTCACATTGACCTGGGCGGCCAGGCTGCTTCCGCGGAAGGTGGCATCCACGGGACCGCGCAGTTCGTGCAGGATATCCATCAGTGCACCGAACTTGTCCCCGGTGGCCGCGAGCGCCGCCATCAAGCTGTTCAGGCTGTCCAGGGTGCCCCCCAGATCGCCGCCGGTGGTGTTCGCGTAGTCGCCGAGCGCCGCGCTGGTGGTGGAGATCTTGCTCAGCAGATCGCCCAGCGCCCGGTTGTTCTCGGCGACCGCGCCGATCATATCCGGCAGCGTATCGGCGACCTGGCCGAGTTCGTTGCGGCGGGTTTCGAGAGTACCTGCCAGCACGCTGAATTCGCCGAGAACACTGTCGACCCGCGCGGAGTTCGCGTTGATACTGGAAACCACGCCGGTGATCTCGTTGACCAGATGGACCAACTGGTCACTGCGCCCGCCGACAATGGAATCGAGTTCGGTGCCCAGCCGGGTGAGGTGGGCGATGCCGCCGCCGTTGAACATCAGCGATACCGACAGCAGTAGTTCCTCCACCGTGGCGCCGGCCGAGGTCTTCTCGATGGGCAGGGTGTCGCCGTCTTCGAGTAGGGCCGTTCCGGGTTCGGTCTGTGGTTTGGCGACCGCGATGAAGACATCACCGAGTGGGGTCGCCTGGCGCAGTTCGGCGGTGGTCCCGACCGGGAGTTCGATGTCCTTGCGAATCTCCATATCCACGATCGCCTGGAAATTCTTGGTTTCGATCTTGGTGACCACGCCGACATCGGAACCGCCGACCTTCACCTTGGCCTGGTCGGGCAGATTCAGTGCATTGTCGAATACCGCCCGCAGGCCGAGGGTTTCCCCGCTCGCGCCCGGCTTCGGCAGCGGAATATCCTCCACCGTCAGGCCGCAACCGGAGGCCAGCGCCACCGTACCGGCCGCTACCAGGGCGGTTACGGTGCGGCGGGCGCGGCGGATTGTTCGCATCATTTCGTCAGTCCCAGCAGTGCGGCAGTGAGTCCGAAGTCCGGTCCGAAATCTTCGGGCCGGCCGGTCCGGCAGCCGTCGGATCGCATCTGAATCCGTTCGCAGAACAGGCTCACGATTTCGCCGCCCGCGAGGTTGGTGCCGATCAGCGCGTGCAACCGGACGTAGCCCTGCTCGTAGTTCATCGAGCGGTGGATGTTCTGCAGCAGCATCGGCGCGACGTCGACCACTTCGGTGACCCCGTGCGAGTTCTGCCGCAATTGGTCGATCACCGTGTTCATCCTGGTCAGCGTGTCCACCAGCTGATCCTGATGCTGCCCGAAGATCGAACTGGTGTTGTTCAGGAAGTCGTAGAGCTGCTGCAGCGTGGCCTGCAGGCCGGGCGCCTGCTCGGCCAGCATGGTCGTCATCTGAGTGGCCTGATTGCTGAAATCGCGGACGGCCTGATCGTTCTCGGCCAGCATCGTGGTCAGCTCGTTGAGCTTGGTGATGATGTTGGCGATAGCGCCCTTGTTGTCGACACCGACCTTCAGCGCGCCGGACAGCGCGTTGAGGGTGTCGCGCATCTTCCCGCCCTGGCCGTTGAGCATCGGATACAGCACCCGGCCCGACAGTGGGCCGACACCTTCCTGCCCCTCTTGCGGTTTCAGTGCATCGGCGAACTGGTCGATGGTTTTGAGCATGGTGTCCAGCTCCACCGGCACATCGGTTTTCTCCAGCGGCAGGTGGTCGCCGTCTTCGAGTGTCTCGCCCTCGACGTAGCGCGGCGTGAACTCGATATGCCGGTTGGTGACGATCGACGGGGAGATCACCACGGCCTTGGCGGATTTCGGGATCTCCACATCACCGTCGATGCTCATGTGGACTTCCACGAGATCACCGTGCGGGATGATCTTGTCGACCTTGCCGACCTCGAGCCCGAGCACGGTGATCGGGTTGCCCTCGTACATACCGGCGATGTTCTCGAAATCCGCGGTGATCAACATATCGCCGCCGACCAGACTGTTCACCATCGAACAACTGCCCAGAGCCAGCGCCGATGCGCCGATGACCAGAGCTTTCGCGCTCTTCTTCACGAGGTCGATGTTCAACGGATTCATCCCTGGCACCCCTCGGCGACTTGGGCGAAGCACAACCAGTTGTCCGGGAACAACCAGGGGATACCGACCTCGGCGTAGTTGCCGTTACCCCAGGCGTTGGCCAGGTAGCGCACCGACGGCGGCATGATCGACAGCAACCGGTCGAGGTTGTCCTTGTTCTTCTGCAAGCCTGCGGCCATGGTGTTGAGCTGATCGAGCGTCGTGCCGAACTGGTTGTTGTTCTGCGCGCCGATCGCCTGCAGTTGCGCGGTCAGGGTCGCCACATTGTCCAGCAGGGTCCGCAGCAGTTGCTGGCGTTCCACCACCCGTGCGGCGATGGCCTCGCCCTGGGTGATGATCAGCAGGGCACTGTTGCGGTTGTCGGCCAGAATGGTGGTCACCCGGTCGAGGTCCTTCAGCAGCTGCTCGACATCGTCCTTGCGGTTGTCGATCACCTTGGCCAGGGCGCCGATACTGTCCAGAGACTGGACGACCAGCTCCGGGGAGCCCTGCAACTGTTCGTTGAACAGGTTCAGCGATTCGGCCAGTTTGCCGGGATCGAGCTCCTGGAATTCCGGGGTGCCCTTGTCGACCACATCGGCGAGGTCGTAGGGGACCGCGGTATTGGTCTTCGGGATCCGGTTGTCGGACAGGCCCGTACCGTCACCGGGTACGAGGTCGACGTAGCGGGCGCCGAGCAGGGTGGCCATCTTGATGGCCGCCCGCGCATCGGGTCCGAGTTCCACATCGTTGGAGACCTGGAGGGTGAGCAGAACGTGATCACCCTCGAGTTCGGCCGCCGACACCCGGCCCATCGGCACACCGGCCACATTGACCTTGTCACCGACGGAGATACCCGCGGATTGGACGAACTCGGCCTTGATCGACTGCTCGCCGATACCGAGACTACGGAAGCCACTCGACACGAGGACCAGGGCGGCAACCACGATGACGCCCATGATGCCGAGCCCGAAGTTGCGATTGTTGTTGAACCAGGTTTTGAAATCGGTCATCATGGCCGGCACACCGCCGATTGCGAATTGCCGCCGATCTGCGAGAACAGACCGCGGGGGAACAGGACTCCGTACAGTGAGACATCCAACCGGCAGATATACGCGTTCGCGTAAGCGCCTTCGGAGGTGAAGCGTCCCGCGTCGGCGAGGATCGCGGGCAGGTCGATCGCGGCCTGATCCAGTTTGGCACCGTTGGCCAGGAACAGGGTCAAAGCGTCACGTGTCGAATTCTGGACCGCCTCCAACTTGGGCTGGATATTGCCCACCATCCCGACGAGCGCAGTGGTGGCACCTGCGATCTGCTCGGTCGAGGAAAGCAGCGACTGCCCCTGCTCGTACAGGCCGCCGATCAGCGCCCTCGTCTGGGTTATCAGCGTCTCCAATTCACCCCCCCGTTTGGCCAGGCCTGCCATCACGCCGCTGAGGTTGGTGATCACATCGCTGAGAATGGCGTCACGCCGCTGGAAATCTGTGGCCATGGTGGCGGCCTGGGTGATGAACGAACTCAACGAGACCCGGTCGCCCTGCAGGGCAAGGATGAAGGTCTCCGAGAGCCGGTTCACCTGTTCGGGTTCGAGCACCTCGAACAGGGGTTGGAATCCGTTGAGCAACGCCGAGACATCGAAGGACGGCTCGGTGCGATCGACGGGAATGGTGGCGTCCTCCGCCAACTGGGACGTATCCCCGCCGGAGCCGGGGGCCAGCGCCACATAGCGCTGGCCGATCAGATTCTGGTATCGCACCAGCGCTTTGGTATTACCGAACAGGGTCTGATCGTCCTGGACGATGAAGCTCACCTCGGCATTCGACTCGCCGGTCAGCTCGATCTTCTCGACCTTCCCGACGCGCACACCCGCCATCCGGACATCGTCGCCCTCACGCAGACCCAGCACATCGGTGAAGACCGCGGAATACGATTTCGTACCACCGTCCACAGTGCGGGCCAGCGTATTCCACACCAGCACGGTGACCAGCACCGATACCAGCGCGAACAGGCCGAATCCGATCAGCGGTTTCCGGACCCCCTTCATGCGGACGCCTCCTCGGTCACTCGCAAGGTTCCGCCTTCGAGAATCGAACTCAACATCAGGTACTCCACTGAGGTGGGCTGCCGGCCGAGCAGGGCCGCCACTGCGGCATCGCCCTCATAGGAGGCGATCGGCCGGGCCGCGGGCGCGGCGCCGTTGCCGCTGTCCGCTGCCGGTGCCGCCGCACCGGGTTCGGCCGGCGGGGCCGGCGGCTGGTCACCGGGCTGGGCGGCCGGCGCGGGGGCCGGCACGCCGGGCAGGCCGGGGATCTGCGGCAGCCCCTGCGGGAACAGCCCCTCCAGCGGCGTACCGGCGAACGGATTGTTCGCAGGCGACGCGGCCGGCGCGGGAGCACCTGCCTCGGTGGTGATGCCGGGGATCGGCGGCAGTCCAGGGATAGGCGGCAGCACCGGCAGTCCGTCTGCGGCGGGGAGCCGGCGCGGTTTCATCTGCTCGGGCAGGTACCCGGGATCGGCCACGGCAGGCGCGGTGAAGCAACTCGGTCCGGCCAGCTCACCGTAGCGGGGGCAGTCCGCGACGGTGTTCGGGTTGAACGGAGTGAAGGAAACCCCGGCGTTCCACACCATCTGCTGCTGCGGACCCCAGCTGAACGTCGTCCGCAGGTTGCGTGACGAAGTGTTCAGATTGCTGATCGCATTGGTGATGGAGGTGGGGTTCGCGGCCAGCGCGCCGAAGGTCTGGTTCAGTCCGACCGTGAGCTCTTTACCGGTATTCGGGTTCCGCGCGAACAGGTCGTTGACCTGATCCACCATGCTGCCGGCACCGCTGATCAGGTCGACCAGTTGCTCGCGCCGATCGGCGATGGTGCTCGCCGTCTGCACCGAAGAGGCCAGAACGTCCATCAGTTCCGGCGCCGACTCGTTGAGCGCATGCGTCGAATTCGCGAAGTCCTGTAGGAAGACGCCGAGGTCCGGAATCGATTCGTCGACCGAGGTCAACCAGTGGTCGATTCGCTCGATGGTCGATCCGGGCGCCCGGCCGCTACCGTCGAGGGCGTAGGAGAGCGTGCCCAGGACACGGCCGAACTGCATCGGGTCGACCCGGTCGAGAATGTTCTGGACCGTGGTCAGCGTGTCCTGGAGAGCAATGGTGCCCTGGCTCTTGTCCTCCGAGATCTGCGAACCCTCTTCGAGGTGGTTCCCGGCGGGACCGTTGTAGAGGAACTCCACGGAGGTGACAGCGAACAGGTTGCTGGGCACCACCCGGGCGGTGACGTTCGCCGGGATCTGCTCGACGAACTCGGGCTTCAGCTCGATATTCACCTGCTGAAGTTCGCCCTGGGCGGCCACCGACACCGTTTCGACCGCGCCCACCAGGACGCCGCGGAACTTCACGTCGGCTTTCTGTGGCAGCCCGTCACCGGTGGTGGTCAGGTTCGCGGTGACCCGCACCTTCTCCACGAAAAAGCCCTGATAACGGGCCATCAGGAAACCGAGCACCACTGCGAAAACAAGCAGGCCGCATACACCGGCGATCAGCAATTGCTTCATCGTGGGCCCACGCCCACTCGGATCGATGATCATGGCGCTACCCCGAGATCCTGATACCGGGGTCGACACCCCAGATTGCCAAGGTCATGAAGAGGTCGACGAAAACGACCACGATGATGCACATCTTGATCGCGCGACCGGCCGCCACACCCACACCCTCGGGGCCACCGGAGGCGAAAAAGCCGTAGTAGCACTGGATGAACGTAGTGATAGCGACGAAGAGTATTGCCTTGAGCAGCGAATACAGGACATCCGTCGGGATCAGGAACTGATAGAAATAGTGCTGGTATGTTCCGCTGGCGGTATCACCGATCACCTGCACCGTGAGCGAGCAGGAGATGTAGGCCATCGCGAGGCCGAGGCAGTACAGCGGCAGGATCGTGATCATCGCGGCGATCATCCGAGTACTGACCAGGTAGGGCAGCGGCCGGATCGCAATCGATTCCAGCGCATCGATCTCTTCGGAGATCCGCATAGCGCCGAGTTGCGCGGTGAAACGACAACCTGCCTGGGCGGCGAAGGCCAGTGCGGCGAGCAGGGGCCCCAATTCGCGCGTCGTGCCGAATGCGGAGATTGCGCCGGTCAACGGACTCAGGCCGAGCAGGTCGAGCGAGGTGTAGCCCTGCAGTCCGACCGTGATACCACCGAACGCACTCAGGATGAGCACTACGCCGATGGTTCCGCCACCGACGATGAGGTTTCCGTTACCCCAGGTGACGTCGGACAGCAGCCGCCACACTTCCTTCGGGTAATGCTTGAATGCCAGCGGCATGGAACCGATGGCCCGCAGGAAGAAGAAGACCTGGTGTCCGAGCCGCGCGAGCATATCGACCGGAGCACCGGCCGCTTTTCGCAGCTGCTGAAAGGGTTTCAGCAGCGGGGGTACATAGGTTGCGGACACCGCTTCACACCACCTGAGGCGGGAACAAGGTGTTGTACACCTGGGTGAAGATCACATTCACTCCGAACAACATCACCGCGGACATGACAACGGCGGTATTCACCGAGTTGGCGACACCACCCGGACCACCGCGGGTATTCAATCCGGTATCACAGGCGATGATTGCCGCGAGCAGACCGAACAGCAGCGATTTCAGCAGAGCGACAAGCAGATCGAGCGAAATTGCGAACGATGCGAAGGTCGAGATATACGACCCCGGGGTGCCGCCCTGGACGAAAATATTGAAAATGTAGCCCGTCAAAAAACCGACGAAGACAACGAAACCACAGAGCAGCACGCTGACGAGCATTGCCGCGCCGAGCCGGGGCGCGACCAGTCGGCGCAGCGGATCGACACCCATGACTTTCATGGCGTCGATTTCCTCGCGAATGGTCCGGGATCCGAGATCGGCGCAGATGGCCGAACCGACAGCACCGGCGATCATCAAAACGGTGACCAGTGGTGCACCCTGCTGAATGATGCCCAGACCATTGGCCGCGCCAATGAACGAGGTGGCGCCGACCTGCTGTGCAACCGATCCGACCTGGATGGATACGATCACACCGATCGGAATGGCCACCAGCAGAGTGGGTGCCGCGGCCACATTGGCCATGAACGCGCACTGCCTGATGAACTCCGCGAGCGGGAATCGGCCGCGGAAGATACTGACCACGAGCTCGGTAACGGCCTCGACACCCATCGTCATCTGACGACCGAGGGTCTCCAAAGAACGCCTGGGGTGGTCGCGCCAGTAGTCCCGCGTCCACTCGACCGCTCCGCTCAACCGAGAACCTGTTGGTGGACTCTTGGTCGACTGCACTGACTAACCCCTCTCGACGTCGGTTACCTACCCCGACGGCTGGTTTGCTTGAGGAACCTTACTACGTAGTAGTGCGGAACACACCTTAGACGGGTGAGGGCCATCACAGACGTTCATCACTCCGCGGCGTGACCATCGAGTTATCCAGCGCTTCTTGGTACGTATCCCAATGGGCGCTCCACGATTTTGGACGAACATACAGCTGACCGGCGGATAAAGCGCGCCAGAGATGCAGATCCGCAAAGAATGGCCGTTCACATAAATAACGGATGATTTTCCTGAAAATTACCGATTCGCGCCGACATGGAGATTCGACCGTTACTCGACGCGCGTAGCAGGAACGAGGGCAATTAATAGCGTTGAGCTATTCTTCCGGAGGTATCGTGGCCGGAATTTCGCGCAGTCTCCGCCGAACATGGCGCTCACCGGCCGAATGCTCGACCGAACAGCTGAATTACCCAGGGCCGCAAGCCAACCCGCGGGTAACAGGCTCTCGGGGCGCGCGTCGCGGCCGATGCTGCCACGATGAGGTGCCACACATTGATATCGTGCGGGCTTCGAGGTCTGGAGGGATATGTTCAGGAAACTAGCCCAGGCGGCCGGTGCCGTCTTCGCCGTCGCCCTGAGTGCGGCACTACTCGGCCCGGGGGCGGCGGTCGCCGATCCCGGCCGACCCGTACTCGGCGGCGGATCAGGGCTGATCGTCTCTTCGGAATCGGGTCGCATGTCCGATATGGCGATTCAGTGCACGCTCACCACGATCGGCCACGACGGAGCCGGCCGCCTGGTCGGGCTCACCGCGGGACATTGCGGTACACCTGGGCACGAGATCTATTCCGAACAGGATCCGGGGGCCGGAGTGCTCGGCCGGTTCGTCCACTCGAACCAAGAACTCGACTACGCGGTCCTGCAGTTCGACCCGGGCCGGGTCACCCCGGTCAACCGGGTCGGCAACCTCAGCATCACCGGAGTCGGCGGGCCCGCACAGTTCCCGAATATCGTCTGCAAGGAAGGCCGGACCACCGGCAACACCTGCGGAATCGCCTACGGCGATATCTTTGCCAGCAGCATCGAGACCTGGTCCCAGATGTGTGTGATGGAAGGCGATTCCGGCGCGCCGGTCGTCGTCGGTTCGACGCTGGTCGGCATGGTCAACGCCTATCTCGCCGTCGCCTGCTTCGGTCCCGAGGTGGGTACGAACATCTCCACCATCATGGGTGATATCGACAGCCGGGCCAGTATCGGTTCGGGCTTCCGGCCCATCTGACACCGGATCCTCCGGTACCGAAAAAACGAGCGAGCCCATGGGGCCCGCTCGTTTTTTCGTATCCCGCGAAGCTCAGAGTTCCTCTACGCACACCACGAAGCGGCGTTCCGTATACACGTACCCGCTGCTGCCGGCCCCGCAGGCGTTGACATCGTCGGCGTTCTCCTCGATCGCGACCACCTTGACCCCATCCACCGCGGTGGTTTCGGTGCAATCGATCCGGTCCGGCCCGGTGCTACCGCTGCCCACGTCCATGCAGCCGCCGATCACCCAGTCGATATCCAGGCAGAGGGCGCCCGTCTCGACCCCGTTGCGGCTTTCGGCGTAGTAGTTGTCGGCGTCGCTGACGCAGTCGCTGCTGCGCGCGGCCTTACTGATCACCCGGTAGTTCGAAGCGGCGGTACCGCACGACGCCTCTTCGATATCGGCATCGGTAGTGGTGCCGCCGAGCTGTACGCAATCGCCGACCTCGGCATCGAAGCCGGCGATACCGTCCTCATCGGCTTCAGTAGTGGTCGGGGCAGTGGTGGTTGTTGTGGTGGTGGTCCGGTCACCGGCATCGGGGGTGGTCGTCACATCCACGGCATCCACAGTCCCGGTTTCGGTCGCCGGCAGCGCCCGGCCGTCGATCGTGGAGCTACAACCCGCCACCGCTATCACCGCCGCCATACCGGCGAGCGCCACCGTCCATCGAGACGAAGTCCATCCTGACACGCACAGTCCTCCCGCTGCGACGCCGAACCCTTCCCCCGTCGAATCCGAACCTCACTACAGCTATTGCTTGGAACAACACGCCATCAATACACCATGGCGGCGCGAGCGTCGACTCGGTGAGACCTCGCACCACCGGGGATCCCACCGGGCCTGCCGACCGTGTCTCGTCACCGCTGAGCCCGAGTGACATATGTCATCCACAGGTTTGACTGCCGACGTGTCCTTTATCGGACGTACGGCGGTCGATGGCGGGAAAAGGCGCGGGTAGCGGGTGGGCGCGGGCCGTGATCGATCCCATCACCGGGCGTAGGTGGCTCACACCACCGGTCATGCATAACAGCTATGTAACGGGAACGTAGGTTGGTCACGAAGAGATGAAGGCAGTAGGAAGGAGCTCGGAGCGGAGGCGCACCAGCATGGATGGAACGACTTCCGCGATGCTCCACCGCCCGTCGGGACCGCTCCGCAACTCCACGTACCGGTGCGCCACCGGCCGCCGTACGCTCCAGAGTCGAATGGACGGACGAACACTCTTATGCATGTCACCGAGAACACCGGGTCGCTGCCGACCACTCGCCGAGTCGCGCGCCGGATCCGGCAGGGTGTCCTGTTGACGGCCGCGATCGCGACCGCCACCACCGTGGCCACCGCGCCCGCCTACGCACTGCCGGAACTGCCCACGGGGTCGGCGGCCGGGTTCACCGAGCCAACCCCACCGGCGGCGAACTTCGCACCGCCGGCAATCAACCCCTCCGAGGGCGAACAGGTCGGCATCGCACAGCCGATCGTCATCAACTTCAAGGAGCCGATCACCGATCGCGCCGCGGCGGAACGAGCCATCAAGATCACCCCGTCGACCGAGGTAGCCGGGAATTTCTACTGGTGGAGCGATAAGCAGGTGCGCTGGCGGCCCACCGAGTTCTGGCCCGCGCAGACCGATGTGGTGGTAGAGGCCGGCGGTAGCCGCAGCGCCTTCCACGTCGGCGATGCGGTGATCGCCACCGCCGACGACAACACCAAGACCATCACCGTCACCCGCAACGGCGAGGTCGTGCGGACCATGCCCACCTCCCTGGGCAAAACCGGCTACGAAACCCCCAACGGCACCTACATCGTGGGTGAACAGCGGCGCGAAATGGTCATGGATTCCTCCACCTACGGGGTCCCCGTCGATGCCCCCGAGGGCTACAAACTCGATGTCGAATACGCGACCCGCATCTCCAACAGCGGAATCTTCGTGCACGCTGCCCCGTGGTCGGTCGGATCGCAGGGGTACGCCAATACCAGCCACGGCTGCCTGAACGTGAGCACCGAGGACGGCAAATGGTTCTACGAGAACGTGGGCAAGGGTGACGCGGTGATCGTGCAGAACACCCAGGGCGCGACGTTGAACGCGGGCGACGGACTGGGCGACTGGAACACCGCCTAGTCCGGCGCGACCCGACACCTACGCGCTGGGAACGATTGGGGGCTACCTCAGCGTGCAGGGGTTGGGGGCCGGGAGCAACTTCGAAGCGGTCCGGCGCCACCAGCGCGGCGGACCTACCGGGACAAACTTTGAACGGTGGTGCATCCAATGGATGCACCACCGTTCTTTCCACCGGGCGTGGGTTACCAGATCTTGACCCGGCTCTCGGGGGCCAGGAAGAGGGCGTCCTCGGGTTTCACCTCGAAGGCCTCGTGGAAGGCGTCGATATTGCGGACCACCGCGTTGCAGCGGAACTCCGGCGGGGAATGCGGGTCCACGGCCAGGCGGCGCACGGCCTCCTCCGGCCGCGCTTTGGTCCGCCAGACCTGGGCCCAGCCGAAGAACACCCGCTGCAAACCGGTCAGACCGTCGATCACCGTCGGCTCCTGCCCGTTCAAGGAGATCCGGTAGGCCTGTAGCGCGATCGACAGGCCACCGAGGTCACCGATGTTCTCGCCGATGGTGAACTCGCCGTTGACGGTGTGCTCATCGGCCAGATCGGCGGGGGAGAGGATGTCGTACTGGTCGATCAGCGCGCGGGTGCGTTTACCGAATTCGGCGCGGTCGGAATCGCTCCACCAATCGACCAAATTGCCGTCGCCGTCGTACTTCGCGCCCTGATCGTCGAATCCGTGCCCGATCTCGTGGCCGATCACCGCACCGATACCGCCGTAGTTGGCGGCGTCGTCTGCGTTCATATCGAAGAACGGGGGTTGCAGGATGGCGGCCGGGAAGACGATCTCGTTCATCCCCGGGTTGTAGTAGGCGTTCACCGTCTGCGGTGTCATGAACCATTCGTCGCGGTCCACCGGGCCACCGAGCTTGTTCAGGTCCCGGTCGTGTTCGGCGGCGTACCCGCGACGGTAGTTGCCCACCAGATCGGCCGGATCCACAGTGACGGCGGAGTAGTCACGCCAGCGGTCCGGGTACCCGATCTTGGGGGTGAACTTGTCGAGTTTGGCCAGCGCTGCCTTGCGGGTGGCCGGGGTCATCCAGTCCAGTTCGGTGATGTTGCGCCGGTAGGCCTCACGCAGGTTCTCCACCAGCCGGACCATCGCCGCCTTGGCCTCGGGCGGAAAATGCTGGGCGACATACAGTTTGCCGACAGCCTCGCCCAGCAGATCCTGAACCAGCGAAACCCCGCGCTTCCAGCGTTCGCGGTTCTCCTGGGCGCCGGTCAGGGTGCGGCCGTAGAAATCGAAATTCTCCTCGATCAGAGCCTCGGTGAGATACGGTGCGCGCGCCCGCAGCACCCGCCACTGCGCCCACAGCCGCCACTCGGCCAGCGGCACCGATTCCCATGCCTGCGCGAAAGTGCGCAGGTAATCGGGTTGGCGGACCACCAGTTCGGACAGCAGCAGGGAACCCTCGCCCGAAACACCGGCGGCCAGCCCATCTGCCCATGCGCCCCAATCGAATTCCGGATTCTGCTCGGCGAGCGCGGTGAAAGTCGTCAGGTTGTAGCCGAGTTCGGCGTCCCGGCGGCGCACCACATCCCAGTGTCCGGCGGCAAGCTTGCGTTCCAGTTCGACTATCCGCGTCCCCGCCGATTGCACGTCGAGCAGTTCCGCAACGGCCGGGTCGGCGGCGGCCAGTGCGAACATCCGATCGATATGCGCGATATAGCGTTCCCGGATATCTGCGTATTCGTCGGAGCGGTAGTAGGACTCGTCCGGCAGCCCGATACCGGACTGGGTCGCATTGACGAGGTAGCGCTGGGAGTTCTTGTCGTCGGTATCGACGTAGACCGCGACCGCGCCGGAAACTCCGGTCCGCTGCAACCGGCCGATCAGTGCGGCGAACTCGGCACGGTCGGTGGTGGCCGCCAATGCGCGCAGTTCCTCGGCCACCGGTGTCAGACCGGCCGCCTCGACGGTTTCGGTGTCCATGAACGAGGTGTACAGATCGGCGATCTTGCGGGCAACGCTGCCCGGCTCGCCCGCGGCAGTGCGGATGATCTCCTGCACATCGAGCTCCGCGCGGTCGTACAACGTGCGGAACGCACCGTCGACCGCCCGGTCGGCCGGGATCTCGTACCCGGCCAGCCAGGCGCCGTTGACATGCGTGAACAGGTCGTCCTGTACCCGGACGGCCGAGTCGAGATGGGTCAGATCGATACCGGAGGGGCTGGTCACGTCGGAAGTCACACAAACCAGTATGCCGGTGTCCGCTGTAGTGCGATGCGATCTGTGAGGCCGGGCCGGTCAGTTCGTCGGAGCCGGGGGCACCATCGTCACCCCGAACTGGTCTTCGAGACGCTGATTGAACTGGTCCTCACACTGTGTGATCTGCTGCTGGTCACCATTGGCTCGCGAAACGCAGTCGGTGAAATCCTTGCCGCCGGAATCCTCCCAGAAATTCCAGAAGAACACGCCGAACACGATCGCTGCGACAATCGCCACCACGCCCAGGATCAGGGCGATCACCGCCATCACTCCGCCACCTCCGGTACCCCGGCGGACCTTCACCGCGGCAATCGCACCGAGGACGACGGCGAGGAGCCCGAACAGGATGCCGCCGACGATGGTGCAGAAGCTGATCGCGGCCAGGATGCCGCAGACCAGGGCGGCGATCGCGAGTCCCTTGCTCTTGGGCGATTCCTGCCAGTACTGGGGTTGTTGTCCGGGCCCCGGGTACGGCTCCGGGGCTGGGTATCCCGGGGGCGGTGGGTAGGTCATCGTTCCTCCTCGGCTGGCGGTCACGAGTGCCGCGGTGTCGCCGCAACGACACGCGGAGTTCGCTACACCATTGTCGACGGTCACCGCGGCAGCCGTGTGTTCCGCACCCGATTCGGCGCGGCCGAGCGGTTACGGATCACCCGGCGCCGAGGCGGGCGTGCATCTCCCAGATCAGTACTTCCGCCGGTTCGGCAGCGGTGAGTCGCCGCCCCCCGGCATGGGTGAGACGCACGGCATCGCCGGTGTCCAGGCGGCCCACCCCCTCCAAATCCACGGCGCCGCGTGCGATGAAGACGTGCAGATAGGGGGCCTCGGGGAGGTCGGCGCTGCGTTCGGCGTCCGGGGAGAGCTTCGCCACATGCAGCGCCGAATGACTGCTGTTGATGGCGATCGCGGTGCGGTCGCGGTAGCGCGGTAGACCGGAGGCCACGGTGACCAGGCCGCCCCCGGCCAGTTCGTCGTCGATCTCGAGCTGCTGGTAGCCCGGTTCGATACCGGGTTCGTCGGGCAGCACCCACATCTGTACGAAATGCACCGGCTGCTCGTGAACGGCGCTGCCTGGGTCGACTCGCCAGGAATCGTTCTTCTCCGAATGCCGGATCCCGGTGCCGGCACTCATCCGCTGCGCGAGGCCCGGATAGATGACACCGCTGTGTCCCAGCGAATCCTGATGGACCAGCGAGCCCTCCAGCACCCAGGTCACGATCTCCATATCCCGGTGTGGATGGGTGTCGAAGCCTTGACCGGGCAGGACGATATCGTCGTTATTCACCAGCAGCAGGCCGTGATGGGTGTTCTCGGGGTCGTAATGCTCGCCGAAGGAGAACGAGTGTTTGGAGTCGAGCCAGGATATCCGCGTTTTCATCCGATCGCCGCCACGATGGACATCGATATGCGAGGTGGGCGGTGTGGACATCACACGCCTCCCTTCCGGCTCTCGGGCACAATTACCTTTTCCGCAGGGACACCCCGATTACCCCCACTCGGTCGGATTGTCCGCTCCCGGTATTTTACGCGAGCGACCTCGGGGTGAACGGCCGGTGAGCAGCTGCGAACGGTAATGGCGCTATGGCACGCGGTCGTCGAAAATGGATATACCGGACCGGGAGGTGAACGATGCGACCCGAAGGACTAGCACGGATCGAGCAGCGGCTTCGTGCCGGTGCGCGCCGCGACGGTGTCACCGATCTGGTGGTCGGTGTCGCGGTGTTCCGTAACGGAAAGCTCCTGGTGGTCCGGCGGGTGCCGGGCGCCGACCTCGGCGGAATGTACGAACTGCCGGGCGGGGGAGTGGAGAACGGGGAGACACTCACCGAGAGCGCGGTGCGCGAACTCTTCGAGGAAACCAGGTTGGTGGCACGTTCGGTCACCGAATTCCTCGGCTGGTTCGACTACGCCACCCGGACGAAACCGAAGGTCCGTAAATTCAGTTTCCTGGCCGAAGCCGAACCCGGTGAAGTAACTCTGGACCCCAGCGAGCACGACGCCTACGCCTGGATAGACGCCGCCGCCCTCGGCACCCTGCCCATGGCCCCGGATATGCGCGAGGCCGTGGACCTGCTGATCACCGAGGAGTGCGGACCCGCCGGAATACGATCCGGTCCGCCGAACAGGTAGCGTCGCGGCCGTGTCCACCGCTGCGCCCGAACCTGCCGCACCGGACCGGGTGGCCGATACGGGCAAGCGTAGACACGACCTGCGGGCTATCCGCGCGGCGGTCCGGGCGAGCCCCGGCGCACTGCGGCTGACCCTGGTGCGGTTCGCCGGCCAGTTCGGCGACGGGATGTTCCAGGCCGCGCTCTCCGGTGCGATTCTGTTCAACCCCGAACGCGAGACCGACCCGCTTGCGGTCGCAGCCGGTTTCGCGGTGTTGCTGCTGCCGTATTCGATCATCGGGCCCTATGCGGGCGCCCTGCTGGATCGGTGGGACCGGCGGCTGGTGTTGCTGGTGGCCAATATCGTGCGGGGGCTGCTGATCATCGCGGTAACGCTCGGGCTGCTGGCCGGCATCGGTGCGAGTCCGCTGTTGCTGTTGGCTCTGGCGGTGGTCGGGATCAGCCGGTTCACCGCGGCCGGTGTCTCGGCGGCGCTACCCCGAGTGCTGGCGCAACAATGGCTGGTGCCGGCCAATTCGGTACTGGCGACAGCGGGCTCGGCCTGCGCGGCGGTGGGGGCGGCTGCGGCGGTAGCCGTTATCGGGGCGGTGGGGGCCGGCGATACCAGCTCGGCGGTGGCAGTCGCGCTGAGCGCGACCGGTTCGGTGGCCGGTGCGCTACTCGCCACCGGGTTCCGGCCGCACACCCTCGGGCCGGAAATGCAGCCCGGTAGGACGGCGGGTGCTGTGCGCGCGGTGCTCACCGGGCTGCTGGTGGGGGCGCGGGCGGTACGCGGCTCGGTGGATGTATCCACCGCGATGATCGGTATCGGCGCCCACCGCATCGTTTTCGGCGCCAACACGCTGATCATGGTGCTGGTGCTGCGGGAATCGCCGTCCGGTGCGACCACGGTCGACGGCGGGCTCATCGGTTTCGGTGTCGCGATCAGCGCCACCGCCGCCGGTATGCTGCTCGCCGCTCTGCTGACCCCGTTCCTGATTCCCCGGCTGGGCCGGGCACGCACGGTTCTGCTGGGATTGTCCTGCGCGATCGTCGTGCAACTCGCGCTGGTATTGCCGACCGCCCTGGCCGATTCCGCCGACGCCACCCGCCGCGCGCACCACCTGCTGCTCGCCGGCGCATTCCTTTTCGGCCTGGCCGGCCAGACCATCAAACTCACCGGTGACGCGGCCATGCAGATCGATATCGCCGATGACCGCCGCGGACAAGTATTCGCCCTGCAGGACACGGTCTTCAATATCGCGTTCGTGCTGGCGGTCGCACTGACCGCGGTGGTCGTCCCGGCGGACGGCAGATCGGTTGCGGTGATCGTGACCGGGGCGGGGTGCTACGGGGCGGGCATAGTCGCCCTGCTGCTGAACAACCGGCGCCACAAACGACAGCGGGCGCATCCCGGCCGGGATGCGCCCGCTGGATCCGCGGTGGTCGGGGATCAGGGCTGACCGGTGGCGACCGCGGTCAGCGCATCGATGAAGGGCTGGCCACCCATCGCGGCGCCACCGACCAGGGCGCCTGTCACCATGCCCACCGGACCGGTGATGATGCTGAAGATGCCGAGGCCCACCAGACCGCCGATGAAGCCGCCGAGCACGCCGCCGGCGATCATGCCGATCAGGTTCTGATTGGCTTGGTCGATGAACCGGTCGAAGGAGCTGATGTTCTTCAGCTCGGCGATATCGGCCGGCGCGACCTCCGGCGTCAGTGTCAGGCTGCGGCCGTTGTCGGCGATATCGTGACCGACCGGGATCGACCGGCCCGCCACCTCGAAGGTGAGCGGGACCTCGGCGATCTCCGCGCCGTCGGCGGCGATCAGGCTGACGGTGGTGCCGTTGTCGGTGAGCGTGAACGTTCCCGCGTCGACGGTGGTGGTCACCTCGCGCGCATCGCTGGAGAGCGTGCTCTGGTACTCGATGCCCTGCTGCTGTCCAGCGGTTGTCACCCCCTCGGCCGTGGCGGGCGCGGCGTTCGCGGCACCGGCGGTGATACCGACGGCGGCGACTGCCATGAATGCGACAGCACCGAATTTTCCTAATTTCATTTCGATCCTCCCCAGAATTCGGCCACCCTGTATTGGGCCGGCCGCGGCCAGACAGTACTACGGGCCCGATCGGATTCCGCAACTTCGGCGAGGTTGTTCGAGCCCTGATGCGCGGCAACGGCTTCGGCTTCTGCGTCCGAGAATTTGCCACGGAATAACTTTATGATCGCCTCATGGGCCGATAGAACACTTGAAAACCGGACAATGCGAGGTACTCGTGCCGAAAGTCCGGCCGCACAGCAATTGCCGGCAGTTCCCACCGATTCGCCGGCACCCGGTAATTGCCGTGGTGATCATCGGATGAAATTCCCATGCGTCCGCCCCGGTTCCATACGAAGCCGACTTATTGTGTGAAAAGTATCACCCGCCGCACATTCGGTGAGCCGGCGTAGACAAACGTCGCCGGCGACTGCGCAGATACTCGAAAACTGCCCAAAATTCGAGAGCGATCGTCCGGTGACCGGACCGCCGCAATCGCGACCCGGAAATTGAACACATCGATGCTTCTCACCGCACTATTCGAATCCGGCCCACAGGCACGAGCCGGTCGAGGGTGTCGCCTGGCCGGCGGGCGGGAACAATAGGAGCAGGCGGAAGGAGGACCGAAGTGGGACTCGATCTGAACAGCGACCTCGGCGAAGGGTTCGGGGCCTGGAAAATGGGCGACGATGCCGCCATGCTGGATATCGTCACCAGCGCAAATATCGCCTGCGGGTTCCACGCCGGCGACCCTTCCATCATGCGACACACCTGTTCGCAGGCCGTGGAGAGAGGTGTCCGGATCGGAGCGCATATCGGCTACCGGGATCTTGCGGGGTTCGGCCGGCGAGCCTTGGCCGTCGACCCGGCGGAACTACGGGACGAAACGCTTTACCAGATCAGCGCATTGGACGGTTTCGCCCGCACCGCAGGGGATCGGGTGCGTTATGTGAAACCGCACGGGGCGCTCTACCATGCCGCGGCGGCGCAGCCGGCCCTCGCCGACGCCCTCGTCGCCGCGCTCCGCGAATACGATTCTGCGCTGGTCCTGCTCGGACCGGCAGGAACTCACCTGCCGGAATCGGCGGCGCTCGCGGGTATCCGGTTCGTGAGTGAGGGGTTCGCCGATCGCGCCTACACCGCGACCGGCGGGTTGGCTCCGCGCGACACCCCGGGGGCGGTCCTGGACGCCGATACGGCACTCGCCCAAGCTGTGACGCTGGCGCAAACCGGGACCGCGCGAGCCGCGGGCGGCGGCACGGTCACGGTGTCGCCCGACAGTATCTGCGTACACGGCGATACTCCGGCGGCAGTGGAGATGGCCCGGCGGATCCGGGCCACCCTCGAGGACGGGGGGATCGCGGTAGCGTCGTTCACCTGAACGAGCGGGAACGAGGTGAGTGCGGTGTCACGGTCATCACGCAGCCGGGACGAGGCCGGTCCGTTGCTGCGGCCCGCCGGTGATCGGGCATACCTGTGCATCCCGAACGCGGACCGGGTAGCCGATCTGGCCGCGGAGCTGCGCGAACGGTCATTGCCCGGTGTTGTCGATCTACTTCCCGCAGCGGAAACCGTTCTGGTGACCCTGGATTCGCCGGAGTCGGCATATCGGCTGCGACCGGAAATCGAGCGGCTGGTCGCCGCGGTGAACAAGGCCGTTCCCGGCGATGTTTCCCGTGGAACATTGCCACGCGACGAAACCGTACGGGTTCCGGTCCACTACGACGGGCCGGATCTGTCTGCGGTGGCCGGTGCGTTGGGCCTGCGTCCCGACGAAGTCGTCGCAGCGCATACCGGCACGGTGTGGCGGTGCTCCTTCGTCGGTTTCGCGCCGGGCTTCGGTTATCTGGAACCCCCGGACGAACGGCTCGCTGTCGCGCGGCGGCCGATACCGCGCACCCGGATTCCGGCGGGTTCGGTAGCGCTGGCCGGCGGTTATTCGGCCGTATACCCCCGGCAAAGCCCGGGTGGCTGGCAACTCATCGGCCGTACCGATCTGGTCATGTGGGATACCGAACGCGACCCGCCCGCGTTGATCCGGGCCGGTGGACTCGTCCGCTTCGTCGATGCGGCTGTCGACCGATGATCGTGATCGAGGAAGTCGGCCCAACGGCCACCGTCCAGGATCTGGGGCGGCCGGGTTGGTTCGATTCCGGTGTCGGACCGGCCGGAGCGGCCGACCGCGGGGCACTGCGGCTGGCGAACCGGCTGGTGGGAAACCCGGAGCACGATGCGGGTATCGAGGTTCTCCTCGGCGGCCTGGTGGTACGTGCCGAGGAGCGGACGCTGGTCGCGGTCACGGGGGCGCGGGCACCGGCGACCGTCGACGGGACTCCGGTCGGCCATGCCGGCGTGCTGTACCTGAATGCGGGGCAGGTCCTGCGGCTGGGTTTCGCGCAGGCCGGCCTGCGCGCATACCTCGGAGTACGCGGCGGCATCGATATCGCACCGGTCCTGGGTTCACGCAGTTACGACACCCTTTCCGGTATCGGGCCGCCGCCGCTACGCGCCGGGACCCGCCTGCCCACTGGTCCGCCGCCGCTGAACTGGCCGAACATCGATCAGGCACCACAACCCGGCCTCCCGGACCTCATGGAGGTCCGTGCCCTGCTCGGCCCACGGGACGACTGGTTCACCGACCCGGCGGCCTTGTTCACCGGGCATTGGACGGTCGGGCGGGACACCGACCGCGTCGGAGCACGCCTGGAGCGCGCCGACGGGCCGGCACTACAGCAAGCCTGCGCAACGGAGTTGCCGACCGAGGGGGTGGCGCTCGGGTCTGTGCAGGTGCCTCCTGGCGGGCAACCGGTGGTCTTCCTCGCCGATCACCCCATCACCGGTGGCTATCCGGTGATCGCGGTGGTCCTGGACGCCGATATCGACCTGTTTGCGCAAGCCCGGCCTGGTCAGCGGATACGGTTCCGATGCGCCGGTACGGTCTGAGTGGTGGATCAGTCCGGCGGAGCCAGGCGGGCGTGCATCAAGTACACGTTGTAGGAATCCCACTCCGAGAGCGTGAAGTACAGATCCCGGCCGGTGGACCAGGGGTGGATGAACCCGCCGTACGCCTTGGGATAGTCGGCGGTGGAAACCAGCGGCACCGGCTCTGTCCAGAGTCCTTGCGGCTGCGCGGCGGTGCGCAACACGATCGCACCGCGCGCGGAGTCCAGATAGGACATCTGCCACAGTCCCGATTCGGTATCGAACCGCACCGAGAGCTCACTGGCGATACCCGGAACCAGCGGAGTGGCCAAGTTCTCCGATGCCGGCGCCCAGGTGCCGTTCACCCAGTACTGGTACGCGGTCTTGTTCAGCACGTGGTCCTTGGGCACCCGGGCCAGCCCGATCACACCGACCCGGCCGTTGGGTGTTCCGAACATATACACGTGGTCGCCGTGCGGCACCATCGCCGCGACCTGGAACCGGCTCAGCCCGAACAGGTTCTCCCATTTGGCGTGCTGATCCTTGACCCAGGTGCTGCCGTTGTCGTCGGAGTAGGCGATACCGCCGTAGTTCGTCCACCACAGGCCCGGTATGCGACTCCAGCGGTTCACCGACATATAGCTCATGTACTGGCGCTCACCGAGGGCGAAACCCGAGGTGGGAATGGTTGTGGTCTCCCAGTTCTCGATCTTGCGGCTGCCCAGGAGTTCGGCGGCATGACAACGACTGTCCTGCACCATGGTGTCCAGGCGCAGCCCGTCGGAAAGGTCGCGGTCGGTGCTGTAGGCCAGGATATTGCTGCGCCAATCCGCGTCGTCACCGCCGGCGCCGCCGGGCACCCACCCCGCACCGAAGGTATCGCCGAACACCACCGCGATCTCGCCGGGTTTCGTCTCCCACATCAAACCCAGATCGGTTCCGTCGACCTGCCAGCGCATATCGGTCCGATTGGGTGACCCGTGCCCGGTCACCTGCTCGACCAGGCGCGCCGACTCCACCCGGGGCAGCGCCGCCGGACTCGCGACGGGACCTGGTTCGGCCGGATTGACCACGGGTGGCGGGGCGGGTTGCGGTGGCTCACCCGGTCCGCCGGGCACCGGGATCGGAATGGGTTCGATCTCCGGTTCGATCTGGATTCTCGGCAACTTCACCGGATCACCGGAACCACTACCCGAACTGCTACCGGCGGCCGAACCGCTGCCGGAACCGGACTCCGGCGGCGCGGCCCCGTCCTCGTCCTCGTCCGAGGACTCCGGTTCGGGAGTATCGCGGATATCCGGACACGGGTTACGGCACGGGTCGGCAGGAAGCGGATCCGCGACGATCCGGGTGTTGTCGTGCGGTGGATCGGGAACCGGCACGGGAGTGAGCTGCGGTACCGGGATCGGGATATCGATCTGTGGTGGCACCGGGACCAGCGGGGGAGGAGGCGCGGATGGATCGGGTGCGCGGTCGAGCGGATCGAACCCGGCCTCACCGCACTCGTTCACCGGCAGAGGAGCCCACGGATGCGGCGCCGCCTGTGCGGGCACCGGTATCCCCACATACCCCGTCAGTACCAATCCGAGGAATACGAGCCGGCAACGACCCGGACGGAAACTCCACACCACCTCGGTCAACAGCTCACTGTCTCCTGTCGAGTGCCATTGTCGCAGTGAACCTACCCGAGCCTCGCCGCTATCGTGCTCATTGATGATCGGGACGCACCGGTAACGCCGGGCCGGATGCCACGGATCGCTCATTCGTCCAGCACGGTGACGCAGCCGACTACATATGGTGTCGTGCCGGTCCGGGCCAGTACCCTCGGAGATGATCATGGCGGCACATTCCGACCCCCGAGCGGCCTCCCTGTTCTCCCCTCTGTGGGCGGTCGACCTCGGCAAACGACTGTTCGAGCAGTCCCGGCTGGAACAGTGGATCACCTATACCACCACCTGGGTGGAACCCATGGCCGACCTCGGCGCCGGCACTGTCACCGCACTGCTGCCGGATACCGTGCTCGCCATCCTCAGCGAGGGGATCCTGAGCCGGTTCGGCGGCAGGGAGATCAGCGCGACCCTGCTCGATCATCACCTCACCGGCACTCTCGACGTACTGAAAGTGCGCCGGCGCGGCGCGCATTTCCAGACCAAGACCGTGCTGCAGGATCTGGACTGGGACGGCCTTGCGCTCGCCGAGGTCACCGTCATCGCCCACGAGGTCCGGCTGGTACCGGGTGTACCGACCAGGATCCGCGCGGCCCGGGTCGATATCGACGGCACCGTCACCTTGCCGACACTGCTGGGCCGCTTCGCGAACCGCGCGCGGGAATGGGAATTGACGCCGACCGAGCAGGGACGCGTCCGCGCGGTCCATCGACGCCGGCGGATCAGCGCCGAACTGGACGCCTCCATCACCGACGACTTCCTCGAACTCGATGTCCACCGGGCCACCTGGTTCGGTATGCCCGTGCCCCGTCGGTGGCGGACCACCGAACCCATCCGGATACCGGAACTGCCGAGCGGGGCGCGGGTACGGCGCGCTGCCCGCGAGGGCGAACTCGTCCGCTTCCGGATCGAAGTGGCACCCGTCAGCGGATCGTTCGACCTGGCGCAGATCCGCGCGGCCATCGTGGCCGGAACCACCCTGATCGTGTTCTGACCGGCCGGTTCACTGCTGCGACTGCCACCACTGCCGCAGCGCCTCCTCGGCTTCGTCGTGGGTCAGCGGACCGCGATCCAGCCGTAGCTCTTTCAGATGACGCCACGCGCGGCCCACCTCGGGCCCCGGCGGCAACCCCAGCAACTCCATGATCGCGTTACCGTCCAGGTCCGGCCGGACCCGCGCCAGATCCTCCCGCTCCTGCAGGGCGGCGATCCGGGCCTCGAGATCGTCATAGGTGGCGCGCAACGCGGCGGCGCGACGCTTGTTGCGGGTGGTGCAATCGGCGCGCACCAGCTTGTGCAGCCGCGGCAGCAGATCCCCGCCGTCGGTGACATAGCGGCGGACCGCGGAATCGGTCCACTGTCCCTTCCCGTAACCGTGGAACCGCAGATGCAGGAACACCAGCCGCGCCACATCCTCGGTGAACTGCTTGGGATATTTCAGCGCCCGCATCCGCTTACGCACCATTTTGGCGCCCACGACCTCATGGTGATGGAAGCTGACCCCGCCGCCGGGCTCATTGCGTTTGGTATCCGGTTTGCCGATATCGTGTAGCAGCGCAGCCCAGCGCAACACCAGGTCGGGATCGCCCTCCTCCTGATCGATCGCCTGCTCCAGCACGGTCAGCGAATGCCAGTAGACATCCTTGTGCTGATGGTGCTCGTCGATCTCCAGTTTCATCTCCGGGACCTCGGGCAGCACCCGCTGCGCCAGCCCCGTTTCGCACATCATGTTGATGCCGTCTATCGGGTAGGCGCCCCCGATCAGCTTGTCCAGCTCCGTCCGGACCCGTTCCGGGGTGATCCGCTCGATCTCCGCCGACATCTCCGATATCGCATCCCGCACCCGCGGATGCGCAGTGAAACCCAATTGGGAAACGAACCGGGCCGCACGCAGCATCCGCAGCGGATCATCGTTGAACGAATCCTCGGGAGCCGCCGGCGTATCCAACACCCCCGCCAGCAGCGCCTCCATCCCGTTCAACGGATCCACGAATTCCAATGCGCCGTCGGCCGCGATCTTCACCGCCATCGCATTCACGGTGAAATCGCGGCGAACGAGATCGTCCTCCAGACTGTCCCCGAAACTGACCTGCGGATTCCGCGAAACCCGGTCATAGGCATCACTACGGAAGGTCGTGATCTCCAACTGCTGACCACTCTTGGCCGCACTCACGGTCCCGAACGCCAGCCCACCGGTATCCCACAACTGATCCGCCCAGCCGTCCAGCAATTGCTGGACCTGCTCGGGCCGTGCATCGGTGGTGAAATCCAGATCGGTGCCGAGCCGCCCCAGCACCGCATCCCGCACACTGCCCCCCACCAGATACAAGTGGAAACCACGAGCGGCGAATATCTCCCCCAACGGAGTCAGCACCTCGGAAAGCCGGCCCAGCGTGACAGCCGCTGCCGCCAGCAGACGAGTACGGCGATCCAGCACTACATCCTCGGACTCCGTCGAAACCACAGCAAAACCTTACTGTGTTTATTTGCGCGACTCGGGCGCGCGGGGGCCGAAACCCCGCGCCGCCGGAGGCGGCGCAAAAAGATACTGCTCTAGTATTGCGTAGTGTCTCCGGCCGATCGCGCGAACAGTCGACGTCGCCAGCCCCGGCGCCGTGGTTCGGCCGGTGGTGCGGCGAAACCGCGTATGCGCACGGTGCGAGAGACATCGGCCGGGGGATTGGTGGTCGATGGGCTGGACGGTCCACCCGAGAAGCGCTGCGCCGCCCTGATCGGCCGGACGGACCGCCGGGGACGGCTGCTATGGTCGCTGCCCAAAGGACATATCGAAGAGGGCGAAACCTCGAAACAGACAGCTATTCGCGAGGTCGCCGAGGAAACCGGTATTCAGGGCGTGGTGGTCGCCGAATTGGGCAGTATCGATTACTGGTTCGTCACCGAGGGGCGGCGGGTACACAAGACAGTGCACCATTTTCTGCTGCGTTCGGTCGGTGGTGAACTATCCGACGCGGATGTGGAGGTCACCCAGGTGGACTGGGTGCCGTTGAGCGAATTGAACTCCAGGCTCGCCTACGCCGACGAGCGCAGGCTGGCGGAGGTGGCGAACCGCCTGATCGACCGGATGGAGACCGGTAAGCGATGACGCGTGGACCGAGTCGGATCATCTTCGTGATCCTGACCATCCTCGGTGCGGTGTCGGCGCTGGCCGCGCTGCCACTGACCGTCGCGCACGCGCAGCCGACCGGGTCGGCCGAGGATTCCGATGCGCCCCAGTTCCTGAAATTGTCGCTGGATTCGGTGAGTCCGGGCACGGTGACCACCGCGAGCGAACCGCTGCTGACACTGACCGGCACCGTCACCAATATCGGCGACCGCGGCGTGGACGACGTGACGGTCCGGGTGCAGCGGTCGCAGGCCATCGCCGATCCCAGCGAGCTGCGCACCACTTTGAAGCTGGATCAGGCCAGCTACGACCACCCGACTCCATTCCAGGACATCGCGGTGCGGTTGGAGCCGGGCGGGCGTCAGCAGTTCACACTGTCGGTGCCGTTGCGGGACGCGTCCGCGGAATCGTTGAACATCACCGAACCCGGTGTCTATCCGCTACTGCTGAATGTCAACGGAACCCCGGACTACGGTGGCCAGGCACGGTTGGACGATGCCCGTTTCCTGCTACCGGTACTCGGCCTGCCCGCGGCCGCGGACGGTAGCGCCCCACCGCTACCCGCGCCGGCCAACCCCGCGGTGTCGACGACACTGCTGTGGCCGGTGGCCGACCGGCCGCGGATGGTGGCCGGTCAGACCGGCGAGCTGGACCGGACGGTCGAACTGACCGACGACGAGCTCGCGGCCTCGCTGAGCCGCGGCGGCCGGTTGGACGAACTGATCGCAGCGTTGGAATCGGTCGTCGGTGACGACCGCTCGGCGGACGGTCCGGCCTCGGCGATATGCCTGGCCGTCGACCCCGATCTGCTGCTCACGGTGCGGGCGATGACCGAGGACTACCGGGTCCTGGCCAGTCCGTCGGATCCCGATGGCGCGACGCGGCCGGGTACGGGTACCGAGGCGGCGAAACAGTGGCTGGATCGAGTGCGGGGGCTGGCCTCGTCGATGTGCACGGTGGCGTTGCCGTTCGCGCAGGTCGATATTTCCGCGCTGGCGGCGGCCAACGATCCGGCGCTCACCGCACGGGCACTGGAAGCTCCCGCGCAGATCGTCGATTCCGTCCTCAACACCAGGTCCGTGCGCGGAGTGAGCCTGCCCGATGCGAGCAGCCTCGACCCGGCCGCGGCACAGCTCCTGAAATCACAGGGTTTCGAAACCGCGGTGCTCGCGGGGAACGCGGTAGCGCCGGAGGGCGGGGCCGGTGACCCCTACGCCCCGGTGCCGGACGTGGTGCGGTTGCCCGGTATCGCGGGTGCCGCCCCCGCACCGGGGGCGGAGGCCGGACAGCAGGCCGTCCCCGCCGGTGGTCCGGTACCGGCCGAGGGGCAGCCCCCGACCCCCGACGCTGCGGCACCGCAAAAGCAGGCGGGTAGTGGTGGCGCCTCGACGCGTGATCCCGCGCTGCGAGTCGCGACCTACGATATCTGGCCCGCCGCGGCACTCGCCGGTATCGGTTCCAACCCACCGACCCCGGCCTACGTCCCCGAATCGGCCCGCTATCCGGTGACCAACGATTCGCGCAGCGCACGTTTGCAGGATGCGCTGGGCGCGGTTTCCTGGCAGGCGTTGCACGCCGCCCCGGGGCGCCCGCGCTCCCAGCTGATCATGCCGCCCCAGCAGTGGGGCGCCAACCGCGACGAGGCCGTCGCGCTGTTGCGCCAGCTCGAACTGCTGGTGGACAACAAACTGGTGAATCCGCGTCCGTTCGACGATCTGGTCGGGCAGGCACCCGACCCGGCGCCCTATCAACTGTCTCCGTTCCCGGAAGCCGCGCTCGAGGCAGTCCCCGGGCATTTCGCGATACCCGCCCGCGATCAGTCGCACCGCCTGTCCCAGCTGATGCAGGCCATGGTGGAGGTACCCGACACGCAACCGACCCCCCGCGCCTACCTGGATCCGCTACGTGACGATCTGGTGCGTGCGCTGTCGCTGTCGGATCGGCGCGGCGGCCCCACCGGGCAGGCCGAGGTATTCGCGCAGCGGCGAATCGAGAAAACCACCGCGGCGGTGGACGAGATCTACCGCGCGGTGACGGTGCTGCCACCGGGCGGGGTGTACACGCTGGCCTCGGAATCGAGCCCGCTGCTGCTGGTGGCACGCAACGACCTGCCCATTTCGATGCGGATCCGCTTCCGGATCGACGCACCGCCGGAAACGAAGATCACCGATATCGGCGAACAGCTGCTCCCACCCCGCGGAACCCGCTCGTTCCAGATCCCGACCGAGGTCAGTGACAGCCGCAACCTCGTCGTACCGATATCGCTGAGCACACCCGAAGGGGTCCCGCTCGGCCATGCCACCTCGATTTCGGTGCGTTCCAACGCCTACGGGCAGATTCTGGCGATCATCACCGCATGCGCGGCCGCGCTGTTGTTCCTGCTCGCCGGCCGCAGGCTGTGGCGCCGGTTCCACGGCGAACGCGATCCGGCCGACAAGGGCGTGGATCCGGGGATCCGGCGGCGAGTGATCCGGCTGGGCCGGGCCCGGCGGCGCAAAACCCGTCACACCGATCCCGAGGTGAGTGCCGAAGCGCAGGAAACCGGTCGCCACCCGGTGCAGCGCCGCGAACGGGTGTAAACCGGGCTCCTCGATGTCGCGGATAGGTCATCCACCGGACGACCTGGGGAGATGACCGGCGCGGGTGTCGCATGGAAGATAGAGGGGTGCGCGCACCGGCGCTTCGGGTCCGTCCGGGGTACCGGTGCGCGGCCGGATACGGCATGCCGTCCGCACCGTACAGTTCGTTGCGCGCAGCAGCGGCGGCGAAGTGTTCGGCACGACACAGGGGACAACCGGCAAACGGGGGTCCGGGCGATACAGGAGGCATGATGAGCGACGATGAATCCTCCGCTCATCGGCAGCAGCCCGGTACACAGCCCGACGGTCCACGAGGCCGGCGGGCACCCAGCGCACCGTGGGAGCGGGTGCCTCCGTCTCCCGGAGCGGAGCCGGAGATGACCGGCCACCCGCGCGATACCGACCGCGATTCCTTCCGCGAGCCGCCACCTCAGCTGCGCCGGCCCGACCGGCCGGCCGATCCCGGACCCCGCCCCGGCCCGCCGGCCCGGCATCCGGACCCCGGTCCGGGCCCGCATCCAGGGGCGGATCGGTATGCCGGGAACCGGCAGCGGCCCCCCGCGCCCGATAACCGGAACCCAGCGCCCGGTCGGCCGCAAAACCCGCCGTCCGGCGCGCGGCCTGCCGTACCGCCCCCGCCTCCTGGCGGCCGGCCCCCGGTGCCTCCTGCGAATCCGCGGCCTGGCGGTCGGCCCGGTATGCCGCCGCTCGAACCACCGGCCGGCGCACGGCCCGACCAGATACGGTCCGCACCGCCTTCGGCACCGCATCCCGCAGTGCCGCCCGCGAATCGCCCCTCGGCGTTCCGGCCACCCGCACCCCCCGCCGGGCGTCCGCAGCCAGGACCCGGCCGGCCATACGAGGCACAACCCGATGCCGGCCACCGGCGTTCCGTTCCGCCCCTGCCCCCGCAACAGCCGCGGCCCGAGCCCGGCGCTCCCCCGAGTGGGCCCGCTTCCGAACCATTTCCGGCCCAGCGGATGCGGCCGATCCAGCAGAATCGTGTTCCCGAACGGCCATCGCGCCCGGCCGATCGGCAGAACCCCGCACCCACACAGAATCCGGGTGCTCCCGGTCCGCGGCAGCCGAACCGGCCGGGGCCGCAGGCACCGCGGCCCGGGAATCCGCAGCCCCCACCGCGCCGGCAGGCGCCGCCGTCGCAGCCGCTGCGCCAGGTCCCCCCTGCACGCGAACCGCAGCGCGCCGCGCCCAACCGGATTCCGGCGGCCGCCGGTAACCGGCCATGCACCGGCCCGCTGCCCGCAGTTGCCGTGGCCGAGCCGGGCGAGGCGGGCGTCACGGGGGACAAGCCGGACAACAGCCAGTCCAGGCTGCTCAAGGACTCCGGTTCGATCGCGATCGCCACCCTGATCAGCCGCATCACCGGATTCGGTAAACAGCTGCTGCTGCTCGCGGTGCTCGGCCCGGCCATCGCCAGTTCGTTCACGTCGGCCAGCCTGATTCCGAACATGATCGCCGAACTGGTGCTCGGCGCCGTGCTCACTGCCATCGTGGTGCCCACACTTGTCCGGGCCGAACAGGAGGACCCCGATCAGGGCGCCGCGTTCATCCGGCGGCTCGTCACGGCCGCTGCCGTCATCCTCGGTACCGCTGCCGTCCTGGCGACCGCCGCGGCGCCGGTTCTGGCGACCCACGTTTTCGTCTCCGCAGACGGCAAGGTCAATACGTCGCTCACCACGGCACTGACCTTCCTGCTGGTCCCGGCCGTATTGTTCTACGGGCTGTCTGCCCTGTTCACCGCCATCCTCAACACTCGAGGGGCGTTCAAACCCGGCGCGTGGGCTCCCGTCCTCAACAATGTGGTGGTGCTGGTGGTGCTCGGGCTCTACGCCTTGACACCCGGCGAGATCACCCTGGATCCGGTCCGGATGAGCGATCCGAAACTGCTCGTCCTCGGCTGCGGCGTCACCCTCGGCGTGATCGTGCAGGCGGTCAGCCTGCTGCCGGCCATCCGCCGCCAAGGTATCGATCTGCGCCCGCTCTGGGGTATGGACAACCGGCTCAAACAGTTCGGCACCATGGCCGCGGCGATCATTCTGTACGTGCTGATCAGCCAGATCGGCGGTATTTTCGCGAACAACATCTCCTCGCGCGCCGATGAAGCCGGGCCGGCGATCTACCAAAATGCCTGGCTGTTGCTGCAGTTGCCGTACGGCGTTATCGGCGTCACCCTGCTCACCGCGATCATGCCGCGCCTCAGCCGTAACGCCGCCAATGACGACACCCCCGCGGTGGTCGACGACCTGTCGGCTGCCACCAGGCTGACAATGATCGCGCTGATCCCGATCGTCACCTTCCTGACCTTCGCGGGGCCCCAGGTCGGCGATGCACTGTTCGGGTACGCACGTTTCGCCGAGGACGCCTCTCGCCTCGGTATGGCGGTCAGTTTCTCGGCCTTCACCCTGATCCCGTACTCGCTCGTACTGATCCATCTGCGGGTTTTCTACGCACGCGAACAGGCGTGGACCCCGACGTGGATCATCCTCGGGATCACTGCTGTCAAGATCCTGTTCTCGGCGCTGGCCCCGCTCATCGCCGACAGCAGCGACCAGGTCGTGATCGTTCTCGGTATCGCCACCGGCCTCGGTTTCACCACCGGCGCGGTGATCGGCGGCTGGCTGCTGCACCGCAGCTTGGGCGATCTGCGAATGGCCAATGTGGGACGTACGGTCAGCCGGGTGCTGCTGTCCTCGCTGGCCGGCGGCGCCGTCATGCTCATCGCCGACCGGGTGATGGGCCTGGACCGGCTCACCGATTCCCTCGGCGGGCCGGGCTCGTTCATCCGGGTGGTGATCACTGCGATCGTGATGTTCGCGGTGGCGTTCGGGCTGATGCGCCTGGCCGGGATCCCCGAGGTCGTCGCCATCACGGTCGCGATTTCGCGGCGGCTCGGCATCACCCCACCGGCGCCCCCGCTGGATCTCGACGAACCGGCCGAAGAAGAGCGCACCACGCGGATCCTGCGGCGGCCCGACCCGTATCTCGCGTACTCCGGCTTCGATTCGGCCATGGACGCACAGAGCACAATGGTGCTACCGGTGATTCGCCCGGACTCGGTTGATCGCACCGCGCCGGGCCAGTTCCCGTACCCTGATCGGCAGACCGGCACAAGTGGCAGACCCGCCCAGTTTGCGGCATACCAGGGCGAAGGAGGTCCGAGGGTGAGCGACGACGCGGTGGGCAAGGTCCCAGCCGCCGATCCTGCGCGGAATCCGGCGAGCGGACGCTTGTCCACCGATGTTCCCCCGGAGCGCTCGGAGCCGGGTGAAGCGCGCACCCAGCGTGCGGATACCGGTTCCGCCGAATCCGCCCACCCGCCCGAGCAGACGCCGGACAGCGGGCCACAGTACGACGACATAGCTGCTGAGCAGCCCGACGATCACCTGTCCGAGGAGCGCGTTCAGCGCACCGGCGCCACGGTATCGGCCACCGATCCGGTCTACGACACCGGGATGATCGCCGTACCACCGATTACGCAGGCGAGCCGGGTGCAGCGTGGGCCAAAACTCATCGCCGGTGCTTCCGTGGCCGGCGGGCGATACCGGCTGCTCGCCGACCACGGTGGCGCGCGCGGCCTGAAGTTCTGGCAGGCGCTCGATATCAAGCTCGATCGGGAAGTGGCGCTGACCTTCGTCGACGCCGATCAGCGGGCGGCGAGCGACTCCGGACAGGACGGTCCGCAGGCCATCCTGTCCCGCACGCTGCGTTTGGGCCGTATCAATTCACCGGGCTTGGCGCGTGTACTGGATGTGGTGCGCGGCAGCTCCGGCGGCATCGTGGTGGCCGAATGGACACCGGGGCGTTCGCTGCGTGAAATGGCCGAGATCGTCCCGTCACCGATCGGCGCCGCGCGCGCCATCCGAGTACTGGCCTCGGCCACCGAAATGGCGCACCGCAGCGGCGGCGCACTGTCCATCGACCATCCGGACCGGATCCGCATCAGTGCAAACGGTGATGCGGTACTGGCGTTCCCCGGAACCCTCGGCGATGCCGACCCACAGAGCGATGTCCGCGGTCTGGGCGCGATGCTCTACGCGCTCATCACCGCCCGGTGGCCACTGCGGACCGTCGGCGTCAGCGGGAACGCCGCCACGGTGGGCGGGCTGCGTCTGGCCGATTTCGGTTCCGACGGCACCCCCGTGGAACCCCGCCAGATCCGGCCGGAGGTCCCCTTCGAGATCTCGGCCGTGGCCGTACGCTCTCTGGAACCGAACAAGGGCGTTCGCACTGCCGCCACCATCCAGCACGTGCTGGAACAAGCGTCGGTGGTGGACCAGAAGACCGATTTCATCCCCGTATTGCGGCTGGGACAGCGCGCCCCGGCACCGGCCGACGAATCGCTGGCCGACCCAGAACTGCTGGCCGCCGAACGCGAGAAGTCGCAGCGGATGATGTGGATCATGGTGGCCCTGGGGATCCTGACCGCGCTAGTGGTCGGCATCGTCATCTGGTGGATGGTGAGCGTTTTCGCACCGGGCGATTCCAGTGAACCGCTCAACGAGCAGCGCGTGATCGGTTTGACGACCAGTCGCGCGCCGGAGGAGTCACCGGGCTCGGCGGCCCCGCCGAGTGCGCCCGCCGGGGCTGCCGGCGTACCGGTGCCGATCTCGGGGATTACGGTGTTCTCCCCGGAGGGCACACCGGACGACGCCGACGGCGGGCCCGCGGCGATGGACGGTGACCCGGCCACCTCGTGGAGCACCGACCAATACTTCCAGCAGTTCCCGGCGTTGAAGCAGGGGGTCGGCTTGCTGGCGACACTGCCGAGCCCGGCGAACCTCACCAAGGTCACCATCACGTCGCCGACCCCGGGAACCTCCGTCGAGATCCGGACCTCCCCCACCGAAACACCCACTCTGGACCAGACCCAGCTCGCCGGTACCGCGGTGCTGGGCGACGGGGTCACGGAGGTGCCGGTGCAGAGCGATCAGGCTGCCCGCTACGTCCTGATCTGGGTCACCGGCCTGGGTAATTCCGGTGCTCAGTTCCAGAGCTCGATCGCCGAGCTGGGTTTCGAAGCAAAGTCCTGACCTGCTCTTTCGTCGCGCCGTGACGATATCCGGAGGAACCTGATCCGGTTGCCGCGCAGTAACAGCCGGGATATGATCACGATCCGCGCTCCCAGGAGGGAGCCGGTGGGATCAGGGGTACGGTTCCGCTCGCTGAGTACACGCAGTAATCACCACCGGCCGGCTCGCGCCGCGCCGAAGCTGTCGTGGGCAGTTGTCCAAGGGGTTGGCTATTGTCGTCCGAATTGAATGCGGGGGTTCGCGGGGGGACAGCGCCGGCTCCTGGGGCGGAGACGCGAGAATCCGGGTTCGATATCACCTCGGATACCGAATTGCTGCGAGCACACGCTGCCGGGGCACCACACGCCTTCGCCGAGCTGGTCCGCCGGCACAACGACCATCTCTGGCAGACCGCCGCGCGCGTCTGCTACACCCCCGAGGACGCTGCCGATTCTCTCCAGGAAGCCCTGCTGTCGGCTCATCGCAACGCGGGCTCCTTTCGCGGTGAATCGGGGGTCCGCACCTGGTTGCACCGCATCGTCGTCAATGCCTGTCTGGACCGAATCCGGCGTAATCGCGCCCGGCGGGACGTGGTCCTCCCGCCGGAGGTTTGGCCCGAAATATCCGACTACGCCGACGAATACAGCCGTATCGATATCTCCATAGTGCTGGAACGTGCCCTGTTCGCGCTCCCACCGGACCAACGTGCGGCGGTGGTGGCCGTGGATGTGGAGGGGTACAGCGTCGCCGATGCGGCCGGCCTACTCGGTGTTCCGGTGGGAACGATCAAGAGCCGATGTGCGCGGGCGCGACAACGGCTCAAGGCCGAATTGGATTCGCTGAACGGGGAGGGGAACCGGATGTAGGGCCGACGCGTCCAAACCAGTGACACATTTTCCCTCTCGAATGGGATGTACTCACCGGAGTGCAACCGCAGAATCCCGGAATCGAAACCCGAGCCAGATGAACGCAGCAGCATTGGAGGTGCGAAGGACATGAGCCCCGTTCCGCAACCTCCTTTCCCCACGGAGTTGCTCGCCGATCTGCACGCCGGAAATATCGACCCCGAGCTCGAGGCCCGGCTCTGGCCGGCGGTCCGGCAGGATCCGGATGCTCGGCGTTATCTCGAGTCGCTGGACGCATTGCGCACATCCCTCACCGGCCTCGCCCAGTCCGATCAGGTGGTCCGGCCGATGCCGACGGATATCGCGGCCCGGCTGGAGGCGTTCGCCGAATCCCTCGGGAGCGAAGCCGGCCGCAAGGACGGCGCCGATACCGCTGAGCCGGTAGAGGCAACGGTGCCACTCGGCGATATCCCGGCCTCTCCGCCGGCGCTCACCGCAAGATTCGGCGCCACGATGAGGTCGGGTCGGCCCGCTCCGGCGGCAGCCCCGGCCGGTGGAGCGCCGATATCGCTGGACGCCCATCGTCGGCGCCGGCGGTTCACCGCCGCCATCGCCGCAGCCGCGGCGGTGCTGATCTGCGCCGGCGCCGCGCTACTGGTCGGCATTCGGCCCGACGGCGAAACGGCGCCGACTGCCGCGCCCACCGGCACCGCAGGCACAGAATCGGGTGCCGAGTTCGATACGGCCATCGCGCTGCGGGCCCTGGGCCGCCACGATGTGCCCGGCCGGCTGGCCGACCCCGCGGCGCTCGTTGCGTGTGTCCGTGCCGCCGGGGTCGATCGCCCAGTGCTCGGATCCACCGAAATGCGGTTCCGCGACCGGGACGACGCGGTGCTGATACTCGTCGGCGGGCGAAACGGTGCGCAGGTCACCGCACTCGTCGTCGGCCCCGCGTGCGGACCGGGCAACCCGGAATTGCTGACGGCGATCACCGATATCGGCTGAGGATGCCTCCGGCTCGCTCCGGCCGTGCGCGTTACGCTCGTCGCGGCCCGGTACAGGCCGTCGTCGGGAACAAAGCCCGTCTACCCTGTTGTTGACCGAGACGTCCCCATCAGCTTTCTCCGGAAGGGCCCCATGAGCACGCCAGTTCGCGACCTGATCATCGTCGGCTCCGGACCGGCCGGTTACACCGCCGCCGTGTACGCCGCCCGCGCCGAACTCGAGCCGCTGGTGTTCGAGGGCACCCAGTTCGGCGGTGCCCTGATGACCACCACCGAGGTCGAGAATTTCCCGGGATTCCGCGACGGAATCATGGGCCCCGATCTGATGGAACAGATGCGGGAACAGGCCAAACGCTTCGGTGCGGATATCCGCACCGAAGACGTGGACGCCATCGATCTGACCGGCCAGGTGAAGAAGGTCACCGTCGGAGACGATGTCTATGAGGCACATGCGGTGATCCTGGCCATGGGGTCGGCCGCCCGCTATCTGAATGTCCCCGGTGAGCAGGAACTACTCGGTCGCGGTGTCAGCGCCTGCGCCACCTGCGACGGCTTCTTCTTCAAGGGCCAGGACATTGTGGTGGTCGGCGGCGGCGATTCGGCCATGGAAGAGGCGCTCTTCCTCACCAAGTTCGCCTCCAGCGTCACCCTCGTACACCGGCGCGACGAATTCCGTGCCTCGCGCATCATGCTCGAACGCGCCAAGAACAATGAGAAGATCCGGTTTCGCACCAACGCCGAAGTGATCCAGGTGCACGGCGAGACAAGCGTCACCTCGTTGACCCTTCGTGATACCCGCACCGGGGAAACATCCGAGCTCCCCGTCACCGGTCTCTTCGTCGCCATCGGTCACGACCCCCGCAGCGAACTCGTCCGCGGCCAGGTGGATCTGAACGCGGAAGGCTATGTCCTCGTGCGTGATCCGGGCACCGAGACCTCGGTCGCCGGCGTCTATGCCGCAGGTGACCTCGTGGACCATACCTACATGCAGGCCATCACCGCGGCCGGCACCGGCTGCCGGGCCGCCATCGACGCCGAGCGCTGGCTGGCCGAAAAGGGCGATATCACCAGCAATACGCTGTCGCACGCCGACCAGCCCGTCGCTGTTTCGGCAGCCGATTGAGTCCGGTGGGCTCACCGGGCAACTGAGCCACAGGGTTCCGGTTGCCCGCCCCAGCCTCGGGCGCACGAGCGTCCGGAGAACCAAGGAGAACAGCCATGTCCGAGACCACCAACACGGTTACCGTCACCGATACCTCGTTCGTCGATGCTGTCCTGCAGAGCGAGAAGCCGGTGCTGGTCGACTTCTGGGCGACCTGGTGCGGACCGTGCAAGATGGTCGCCCCGGTGCTGGAGGAGATCGCGGGCTCACACGCCGACAAGCTCACCGTCGCCAAGCTCGATATCGATGCCAATCCTGATACCGCCCGCGATTACCAGGTCATGAGCGTGCCGACTATGATCCTTTTTGCCGGTGGCAAGCCGGTGAAGCAGATCGTCGGAGCCAAGGGGAAGGCCGCACTCCTGCGGGAAATCGAAGACATCATCTGACGTCTCGAATAGGCCATCCGGCGGCCGTCACGCGGCGACGCGCCGTAGTATGCCCTGACCAAGATTGTCGAATTCCGGTCCGGGTCTGACAGAATCGACCACGCTCCGTCGTGCGAGGGTGTACGCCATCGCATGAGTGGGTACCCGGGATTGACGGAAGGAAGGGCCCTCACGCATGCACCGACTTCGTCACGGCGACACCGGTCCAGCCGTAGCAGAGGTTCGGAGCACCCTGGCCAGTCTGGGGTTCCTGCACGCGCACAACGGCGCGCAGACCAATGGTTCGGACGAGTACTGGAAAGACACCGAAGCCACCTTCGATTATCAGCTCGACTCCGCGGTGCGCGCCTTCCAGCAGCACCGCGGACTCCTGGTCGACGGTGAGGTCGGTCCCGCGACCTACCGGGCGTTGAAAGAAGCGTCCTATCGTTTGGGTGCCCGCACCCTCATCTACCAGCTCTCGGCGCCGCTGTACGGCGACGATGTGGCGACGCTGCAGCGTCGATTGCAGGACCTCGGCTTCTATGTGCACCGGGTGGACGGTTTCTTCGGACCGCATACCCATGAGGGTTTGACATCGTTTCAACGTGAAATAGGTCTGGCCGCGGATGGTATCTGCGGTCCGGATACGCTGCGTTCGCTCGAATTGCTCGGTGCCCGGGTCACCGGTGGTAATCCGCACCGGATCGCCGAGGAAGAAGTGGTGCACCGCGCCGGCCCGCAGCTCACCGGTAAACGCATCGTCATCGATCCGGGATTGGGTGGGCCCGATCGTGGCCGTGCCGTTCCCACCGAGTTCGGCGATGTGTACGAGCAGGAGATCCTGTGGGATCTGGCCAGCCGGCTGGAGGGCCGGATGGCCGCAACGGGGATGGAAACTTTCTTGTCCCGCCCGTGGGGGAGTAACCCCACCGATGCGGAGCGTGCCGAAACTTCCAACGCTTTCGACGCGGATCTGATGATCTCTCTGCGGTGCGCCTCCAATTCCAGCCCCATGGCCAACGGTGTGGCCGGGTTCTATTTCGGTAACTCGCACGGGTCGGTTTCCATGATCGGCCAGGTGCTCGCCGGGTTCATTCAGCGTGAAGTGGTGGCCCGGACCTCGTTGCAGGATTGCCGGACCCATCCACGTACCTGGGATCTGCTGCGGCTCACCAAGATGCCGACAGTTCAGGTGGATCTGGGGTACGTGACCAACCAATACGATGCGTCGGTGCTGGCCGATCCGCGGATGCGCGATGTCATCGCGGAAGCAATCCTGATCTCGGTGAAACGCCTCTACCTACTGGGTCAAGACGATCAGCCCACCGGCACATACACTTTCGCCGAGCTGTTGGCCGAGGAACTCGCCGCCGCCGACAGCGGTTAGCGAAGCCCCGGCCGTCGGCCTCAGAGAGTGGGTATCCGGGTCGGGGCGGTCATCGCGGCGGCAGCCAGCAGCTGGTCCAGGGCTCGCTCGACATCCTCTTTCCAGCCGTGATCGGTATCGAGTTCCAGCCGCAAGCGAGGGAAACGATGATGCGGCGCCACTACCTCGAACCCGACCTCCTGCAAGAAGTCGGCGTCGATCATGCAGTTCTCCGGGCTGCACTCCATTACCGAACGCCGGGCTCCACGCCCGGGAACACCGATTCTTTCCATGAGACGCATGGTGCCGGTCGGCCGGTCGGAGAGGGCGGTGCTTTCGTGCGCTCCCTGGATACCGAACGCTTCCAGCGCGCGCACACCGCGGTGGACCAGATCGTTGACGACCCCCTGCACCAACCGGTAGGCGATATCACCGTCCAGATCGGGGTACTCGGTGCCGAGAGTGGTCAGCAAGATGGCGTCGGGGCTCACCGGCGAAGTGGGGAAGAGGCCGGCTCGCGGTACCACTCGAGGCGGCGCGTATAGCGCGCACCCGACGGTTTTGTCATCCATCGTTGCGAGCTGCCCGCACGAACCCCATTCGAGCATCACCGTCGAGATCCAGGCTTCCTTCTCGAATACCGGATCACTGAAACCCCAGGAGTCCGCGGCCACCGCTGGATCGATCTCCCAGAACACGCACCGGCGAGCATGCGCCGGCAGGCGGCTGATGCTTTCCAGGGTTAACCCTGTGACGCTGGTCGACACCGCTCTACTCAGCCTCCAGCTATCCGATTCGTCTATGCTCACGCCGCATCAATGGTTTCTCGCCAGCAAGAATATGCGATCAAGCGAACCCGCCTCATTCCGCGTCACTAAGTCTTCGGTCAAGGACTGCCTCGGCCTCGATCAGTTGCCGTCACAGTGACGTTTCTTGGCTGAGGCAGGGGTCATGCAGACTACAAGCCGAAATTTCAACTATTCAGCGAAGTTTGCAGCATCATTCCGACAATCCGCTCCAGATCGTCGACCGACCCGAACTCAACGACAATCTTGCCCTTCCGCTTTCCGAGACTCACCGAAACCTGCGTATCGAAAGATGACGACAACCGGTCGGCGACATCCTGTAGACCGGGGGAGTGAATGGGCGGCCGCCGCGGCGCGGACGGCTTGGCCGGCTCTTGTTCCCGGTTCACCAACTTCACAGCTTCTTCGGTGGACCGCACCGAAAGCCCCTCGGCGACGATCCGGGCGGCCAACACCTCCTGTGTATCAGCACCGCCCTCCAAACCGAGCAGCGCCCGGGCATGCCCGGCGGACAGCACCCCGGCCGCGACCCGGCGCTGCACCGGGATCGGGAGCTTCAGCAGGCGGATCATATTGGTCACCACGGGCCGCGAACGCCCTAGTCGCGACGCCAGCTCCTCCTGGGTAACCCCGAACTCCTCCAGCAACTGCTGATAGGCCGCCGCCTCCTCGAGCGGGTTGAGCTGCACCCGATGGATATTCTCCAGCAGTGCGTCGCGCAGCATCGCGTCATCGTTGGTTTCCCGGACGATGGCGGGAATGACCTCCAGCCCTGCCTCCTGGCAGGCCCGCCAGCGTCGCTCACCCATGATCAGCTGATAGCGGTCACCTCCCGGCTCCAGTTGCCGGACTACGATCGGCTGCATCAACCCGAATTCGCGAATCGAGTGGACCAGCTCGGCGAGCGCCTCATCGTCGAAATACTGCCGCGGCTGCTTCGGATTGGGCTCGATCTTTCCGGGAGCAATTTCCCGGTACACCGCATCGCCGACGGAGGCCAGATCGGCGCTCTCCACTGCGTCGGGAACCTGATGCAGATAAGTGGAGGCGGGGCGCGGACCTGGATCCAGACCGATCACCGCATCAGCGGCCTCGGCACCCAGCCCGGTTGCCACCGGAGCCGGACCCGTCGGGATCAACGCCGCCAGACCGCGTCCCAGCCCACCCTTTTTCGACTGACTCACCGGCCTACCCTTTCCATTGCCCGCATCCACAGCTATGCCCGGTCCGTTCACTGAACGCCTTCCGTTAGCACCGCCGGCCGCGCCGCGCCGCGCGCGGCCATTTCCCGGCCGGCGTCCAGATAACTGAGGGCGCCGCGGGAACCCGGGTCGTAATCGAGGACAGTCATACCGTATCCGGGCGCCTCGGAGACCTTGACGCTGCGCGGAATCACCGACCGCAGTACAACGTCGCCGAAGTGGTTGCGTACCTCTTCGGCGACCTGATCGGCCAGTTTGGTCCGACCGTCGTACATCGTGAGAACGACTGTCGATACATGGAGTTCAGGGTTCAAATGGGATTGGACCAAGCCGATATTCCGGATCAATTGGCCCACACCCTCGAGGGCGTAGTACTCGCATTGGATCGGAATCAGGACTTCCCGGGCCGCGACCATGGCATTGATCGTGAGCAGGCCCAGCGACGGCGGGCAGTCGATCAGCACGTAGTCGATGTCGTAGCCGGCGATATTGGCTTCCTGGATAGCACCTTTGAGTCGTGCCTCTCGAGCCACCATCGAGACCAGCTCGATCTCGGCGCCGGCGAGATCGATGGTTGCCGGTATGCAGAGCAGATTGTCACTATGCGGGCTCTGCTGGATCGCGTCCTGAACCTTGATCTCACCGATCAACAGTTCGTAGGTCGACGGGATACCGGAGTGATGCTCGACGCCGAGCGCGGTACTGGCATTACCCTGCGGATCCAGGTCGATCACGAGCACCTTCATCCCCTGATGCGCCAGGGCTGCGGCCAGATTGACCGTTGTCGTAGTCTTGCCGACTCCGCCTTTCTGGTTGGCTACAGTGATGATGCGTTGCTCATGAGGTTTCGGCACTGTCACCTTTCCTGGATGCATTAACTGACTCGCCCGGTGCGCCTCGGCAGCGATCGGCGTCTCGGTGGGGGAGATATGGCCATACGGTGTGCTTCCGAGTGCCTCCGGGCCGATATTGCTGCCATCCAGCATTCCCCGCACGCGCGATGTTTCCCGTGAAACATTCGCTGAACCGTTCGACATAGACCGCTCCTAACGCGAGAACTGCAAGATCACGTGGCCTGATAGACGCCGACGCTGTGTCGTCGAAACAAGCCGTGCTGGACCGAACAACGATCGGCGACCAGGACTGCGACATCCGTGCGAGGCGGGTGACTTCGCTGCACTGCGTAGTCACGCGAAGCTACCTCCTCCGACGCGGACACCGTGCCGCCGGTCGCTCGAACGGAGCTGCACCGCTGCAACACCAAGATTTCTTTCGTGGCACCGACGCTCACGCCCGACGTTCAATAGCTTGCCAGCAGTGGGCGCCAGAAGAAAGCTGAATCGCTACGACGCGCCCGCGACACGCGGAACTCTCCCGAATTCATCGTCCGGAAACACGTTCGGCGCCTCACCGGCACTCACGAGTCGATGTTTCACGGGAAACATCGGGTGATCCGCGGCGCTCCTGTCCTCTCTCCTCTTCCAGCATCTGCCGCACATGTATCGAAGAGGGACCGCGCCTGCGACGGCTCCGCGCGGCCACCGAAGGTACCGGCGGATTCTTGTGGCCGACGCAAGGCAATGATCCCAGAGGGGGTCACCTCCCTGTCAGGTAATACTTCGTCGGCGCCAGCGGGCCTCCACCCACGGCCACAATTGCGGCGGCCGGCACCCATCTCATCACCCCATGATCTCGCGCCCGGATCCACCCTCTGAATGGATACCGGCACCCAAGCGTCAGTGCTGCCTCAAATGCCGGGATACCACCACCACAGCCCGTTCACCTCTACCCACGCGCCTCAGGGGTACATGTCGTGGGCTGCCGTTCCCTACGTCCGGCTTACGCCGCCGCGCAGTTCATCTACGACACCCGAAACGCTGCCAACCGAACAGTGGTGGTGGTTCTGTATCCACACGCGGCCAGCCCCCGATCACCGCATCCTTCGTCACTGTGACGAAGGATGCGGCGCAACCAGAGTGACGCCGGTATATGTCCCCATTGGTCGCCAGTCATGATGGACCGCTTTCACCCTTCGGGGCTATCAATGTTTCCCGTGAAACGTCGGCCTTTACTAGAGAGCATCCGCGGCAGTGCACCTACGAATTGACGCATCCATCGACCACTGGAACTTCAGCCGCCCCCATCGACCTCGGCGCTATCTTCGTGGCGGAACTTCCGGCCACGCCAGTTCCCCTTTGCTCCGGCGATGCTGTGTGGTCTACAGCGACGGACATTCGGTGCTGGGTACCAGGAGTCGCGATGGTCCGGGCCCCCAGAACTCCCGAGGGTGCGTTTGAGTAAGCAGATGTTTCACGGGAAACTTCGATGCCACCCACTGAGGGAGCGGAGACGGACCCGGGGACTGCGGAACCACGCGATACCGGCCGACCGCCGTTCTTGCCCTTGCGAGCAGCCGCGTCGCGTTGGGGTGGGTGGCATTTCGATGGAGTGGAATGGGCGGCTTGACGGGCTTGGCCGACGTGGCGGGCGGCGGTGTCGGACCGACCGGGGAGCACGTTCGGCGGCGCACACGCCGCGAGCCCGCCTCCGCCTCCGCCGCGGCGAAAGGCACTAGCCCGTATTCGACCTCGATCTCGGCCTGGCCGAGCCGAGAAGGACCGGGGGACCCAGGGCCCCGGGGGACCGGATCAGGTTTGATCTGCTTCGGTCCGTCGCTGCGCCCGGGTGCGCTTCTTCGGCCGCCGGGACGGTCGCTCCGAACGCCGCAGACGTTCAGCGGAAAGAACTACCGTGGGAGGATCGATGATCCCGGCACCGCATTCCAGTACCGCGAAGTTACCGGCCCCCACTCGTTCGACCGCCACGCGATCACGTTCCAGTTCCTCGGCGACACTCGCCCCCTTGAGCGCAAGCATATGTCCGTGCTCATGCAGCAGCGGGACCGACCATTCAGCCAGCTTCGCCAAGGGCGCGACAGCTCGGGAGGTCACCACATCGGCTCCGCCGGCTTCCTGGATCACCCCTGGCTGCTCCGCGCGACCTCGCACCACAGTGACCTCGAGCCCCGCCGCGTCGATGAATTCCTTCAGGAAGACAGTTCGGCGCAGGAGCGGTTCGACGAGGGTGATCCGGAGGTCTGGGCGAGCGAGGGCCAGCGGAATACCCGGCAATCCCGCACCACTGCCGATATCGACCACTGAGGCTCCCTCGCCGATCAGTTCGCCGACGACCGCGCAATTGAGGATATGCCGCTCCCATAGGCGAGGCACTTCCCGCGGGCCGATCAGTCCACGCTCCACACCGGCGGTGGCGAGAGCGGTCCAGTAGTCACGCGCCGATCCCAGGCGCTCGCCGAAGACCGATTCCGCTTCCGCCGGCGGCGACTGCGACACCGCGGCCGCCGAATCGCCGAGTTCTGGTTTCACGTGAAACACCCTTCTGTTCGATCGTGATCGACGAGTTCTAGCGGATAGACCTGCTACGGCCTCTCACCGTAGCCCCCTACCACCGGACCGTCCTCGACCAGCCGCACCTGGATGCGCGAAAGGGCCCGAGTCCCTGCGACTCGGGCCCTTCGCATCCACCGGCCTTCCGGCCACTCGGCCGGTGCGGAGGTCTCAGTCCGGTATGACAACAACGCGCCGGTTCGGCTCCACTCCCTCGCTCTCACTGGCCACCCCGTCGATCGCGGCCACCGCGTCGTGGACGATCTTGCGTTCGAACGGAGTCATCGGGGCGAGCTGCTCCGGCGAACCGCTCTCCAGGACACGCTGCGCGGCTGCCGCGCCCAGGGCACTCAGGTCCGCGCGCCGCTTCGCCCGCCAGCCGGCCACATCGAGCATCAACCGGCTACGCACGCCGGTCGCCTGCTGCACAGCGAGTCGGGTCAATTCCTGGAGTGCGTCGAGTACCTCACCGGTGTGGCCGACCAGTTTCGACAGATCGTCGCCGCCGTCGATACTGACCACCGCGCGATCACCCTCGACGTCGAGGTCGATATCACCGTCGAAGTCGAGCACATCAAGAAGTTGTTCGAGATAGTCGCCCGCGATCTCGCCCTCTTCGATGAGCGCTTCCTCGGCGTCGCCCGCCGAATCCACGGCGTCCGGCTCGACCACGGTCGAGGATGCGCTGGCGGTGGCGTCGCCACCTTCGGTCTCGAGTGTCATATGTTTCCTTTATCTGCTCGCCGGGACACCGACCGCCCAGCGGCCGGTGTCCCGATCACAAGGGGTCTGCGGGGGAGGAGTCAGCGGCGCCGCTTCTGGTTGGCGCGGCCCCGATTGCCGGACCGCTTCTGACCACCCGGCCGGCGCTGGCCCGACTGTTTGGGTTTGGCGTTCGTCTTGGCGGGACTCGAACCGTTCGCGTCGGCCGTACCGTCAGCGGCCGCCTCCTCGGAACCGTCCTCCGGTTTGGCCGGCTGCTTCTTCCGGGTATCGACAGGCTTAGCGCCGGGCTTGGGGGCGTTCTGCGCCTGCTTCTCCAGTTTGGCCTGCTTCTTGGCTTCGTCTTCCTTGGCCATTCGACCGAAGACGAGATGCTGCTGGCCGTAGGTCCAGATGTTGTTGGACACCCAGTACAGCAGGACGGCGATGGGCAGGAACGGACCACCGATCAGGACACCGAACGGGAAAACCCACAGCGCCAGCTTGTTCATGATCGCGGCCTGCGGGTTGGCCGCCGCCTCGGCGCTCTGCCGGGCAACCGACGCACGTGCGTTGAAATGGGTAGCGACCGCCGCGATCACCATGAGCGGGATCGCGACCGCGGCGATACTGACCCGGCTCGGGGTACCGCCGTAATCGGCGAATGCCTGCAACTCTTCGTACGGTGCAGTGATGAACGCGGAGATCGGGGCACCGAAGATACGTGCACTCAGGAACGACTGAACATCGTCGACATTGAAGACGTAGTTCGGCGTATGCGCGTTCGTGTACGGATCCATACCGAGCTGGCCGAAACCGGTGCCGGTGCGGTTGAACGAACGCAATACGTGGAACAGACCGAGGAAGACCGGCACCTGGGCCAGGATCGGCAGGCAGCCCATGAGCGGGTTGAAGCCGTGGTCCTTCTGGAGTTTCTGCATCTCCAGCGCCATCTTCTGGCGGTCGTTCTTGTACTTCTTCTGCAGCTCCTTGATCTGCGGCTGCAGTTCCTGCATCTGTTTGGTGGTACGGACCTGCCTCACGAAGGGCTTGTAGAGCACCAAACGCAGCGTGAAGACGAGGAAAACCACGGACAGCGCCCAGGACAGGCCGTTGTCGGCCCCGAACGCGAAGCCGAATACCCGATGCCAGAACCAGAGGATCCAGGACACCGGGTAGTAGATGATATCGAGCACGGCTCTATGCACTCCCGTCGGTAGTGTCACCGATCACCGCGTGCGGTGATCCCTTACAAGCTTTGGGCCGCGGGTCGTCGTGGCCGACACTGCGCTGCCGCTCCGGCACGGGATCCCATCCACCAGGGTGCCAGGGGGCGCATTTGGCCAATCGCACGACCGTCAGTCCGACGCCGACAATCAGTCCACGGGTGCGCAGGGCGGTCACCGCGTACTCGCTACAAGTGGGGGTGAACCGGCAGACCGGCATCCGGGTGGGGGAGACGTAGGTTCGGTACAGCTCGATCGAGAAGATCAGAATATTTGCCGGCCATCGGGCGACGGCGGACATGGGTGAGGTACGGGCGCTCATAGCGGGGTGCCCGGATCGGCCGCCGCCGGGAGGTCGAGCCTGCGTAATCCATTACGCAGCTGGCGGCGTAGCTCGTCGCTGTCGGCACCGGCGGCGCCGGGGAGAGCGCGAATCACGATATCCACCTCGGCGGAGATATCCGCGGTCAGTTCGGCACAGATATGACGCAGGCGGCGGGCCACGCGGTGCCTGACGACCGCGGGACCCACCGCCTTGCTGACGATCAACCCGAACCGGGGGCCACCGAATCGGACCCGGAGCCCGGGATCTCCTGGATCCGGGTGATCCACAAGTACGTGGACAACCAGGTCCCGCTTCCCTGCACGCCGACCACGCCGTACCGTCCGGGAGAAATCGGCACGCTGGTGCAGCCGATGCGGCTCAGGAAGCACGCGGACACCCGGACATCATCGAATCCGCCGAACCGGCAGCTTTACCGGCGGCGGGGCCACAAGGTTCGATGGTCCGGGCATCGAGTTCGGTCGGAAATCAGGCGGTGAGGTCGGCGCGGCCCTTACGGCGCCGACCGGAGACGATGGCGCGGCCCGCACGGGTCCGCATCCGGAGACGGAAACCGTGGACCCGCGCCCGACGACGGTTGTTCGGCTGGAACGTCCGCTTGCCCTTGGCCACGGTCAACACTCCTCGAATTGGTGGGCACCCAACGGCGCCCGAAGCTTTCGGTGATTCTCTCGATGTCGGTTCGGCGTCACCGCCCCGGAAGTTGGTCAGCACAGGGCAGTCACCACGCCGAGGGTGACTTTATGAGGGTACTTATCCAGTTCTACCGGGTCAAACTCGCCCCCCAGACAGCGATCGGGGGTCGCCTCGGGGCGGTGGCGATAGTCACCCTCAGGGCCCGCGTCCTGGATGGGCCGCAGGTCGAGCACCCGCGCCGGTCCGGCGCAGCGCGCGACCGCAACGGCGGTCCCGGGAGATTGTCCACATCTGTGGATAATTGTGTGGAAATACCCTGTGAATGGCATATTCGTAGGGCCGACGGTGCCACGCCGCAGCCGGAGCAGGGGGTTCCGGGCAGCGCCCCGGGTGCCATATCCGTCAGATGCGGCAGGTCCGGTGAGCGACGTATGCGGTGTCACTGGGACGAACCAGTACAGTAGACGCACCGCGAGCCCCGGACGTCTGCGCCGAGCAACCGACTCCCGGGGAGGACACTGGATGGACGACGAGCAGAACATTCTGGCCACCGTGTGGCCGGAGGTGGTCACCGAGTTGACCACCGGTTCTCCCGACGGTGCCATCGGCGCGGTGACGCGGGCCCAGCAGGCCTGGCTCAAACTGGTGAAACCGTTGATGGTGGTCCAGGGTTTCGCACTGCTCTCGGTTCCGTCCTCGATCGCCCAGGAAGCCATCGAACGCGATCTGCGTGAACCCATCCTGCGCTCATTGGGCCGCCGGCTCGGTCCGCAGGTGGAGGGTCTCGGCGTTCGGATCGCCGCACCAGTACCCACCACCGGGTCCGAAGCCGGGCCGCCGCGGCATGCCCGGATGACCAGCCGCCCCGAGCCCGTCGATACCCGGCCGGAGTCGTTCGGAGGCAATGGTCCGGTTCGCGCGCCCACCGGTTTCACCCCCGCTGCGGCCGAGCCGCCATGGCGCCCCGAACCGATTCGGGAGCCCGATGCCGGTGCCTATCCCGCGCGCAGTCCCGAGTTTCCGGGTGCGCCGAGGCGGCCCGATGAACCGCGCTTCCCGGCCGCAGAGTTCTCGCACGAAGCCGAATTGCCATTGACGGGTGAACTGCCCCGTAATCCCCCCCGCGCGCGCGGGGGGGAACCTGCCGGTGCCGATTCGGTGCGACGTTCGACCCTGCCCGAGTTGCCACACGGCGCAGAATCCGGACCGGGCGCCGAGTTCCGCACGCACGACAACGACTTCACGCGTGGCCCCGCCGACTCGCGCGAGACCGACCCGCCGACCGTGGAAACCTACGCCACGCCCCGGGCCTACCCCCGTAACTATCCACCCGCGGCCGAGTACACCCGGGAACCGGAATACGAACGGGACCGCGAATATCCGCGCGCCGACTATCCCGACAGCTACTCGCCCGGCCGCACGGGCCTCGGCGAAACGGTGGGCAACGGCCGGGAAGCGGGCATTGCGGCCCGGGAGCCGGCAGCCGACATCGACCCGGATCTGCCGCCGCGCCGGTCAGCTCGACCGGCCCAGGAAACACTTTTCGCACCCGATGTCGCGGCAGCGGATCCCGCGGCGCGGGATCCGCTGCGCGACCCCGACCGCGACAGTCTGCGGGAAAGCGTCCGCGATTCGGGTATCGATCCGGCGCCGGACAGCCACCATGACGACGAGACGGTGGTGAATGTCAGGGATTCTTGGCCGACCTTCTTCGCCAAGACATCCGATGCCGGTGAGGCGGCCAGATCTTCGGCGAGCTTGAATGCCAAGTACACCTTCGAAACGTTCGTCATCGGCGCGTCCAACCGCTTCGCCCACGCCGCCGCGGTTGCCATCGCCGAAGCGCCCGCCCGCGCCTACAACCCGTTGTTCGTCTGGGGTGCCTCCGGCTTGGGTAAGACCCATCTGCTGCATGCCGCCGGCCATTACGCACAGCGTTTGTTCCCGGGGATGCGGGTCAAGTACGTGTCCACCGAGGAATTCACCAACGACTTCATCAACAGTCTGCGTGACGACCGGAAGGTGGCGTTCAAACGCCGCTACCGCGAAACCGACATCCTGCTGGTCGACGATATCCAATTCATCGAGGGCAAAGAAGGTATCCAGGAGGAGTTCTTCCATACCTTCAACACGCTGCACAACGCGAACAAGCAGATCGTGGTGTCCTCGGATCGGCCGCCGAAGCAGCTGGCCACCCTGGAGGAGCGGCTGCGGACCAGGTTCGAATGGGGGCTGATCACCGATGTGCAGCCACCGGAACTGGAAACCCGGATCGCGATTCTGCGCAAGAAGGCGCGGATGGACCGCCTGGACGTGCCGCATGATGTGCTGGAGCTGATTGCCAGCCGGGTGGAGCGCAATATCCGCGAGCTCGAGGGCGCGTTGATCCGTGTCACCGCGTTCGCGTCGTTGAACGGCCAGCCACTGGATCAGTCGGTGGCCGAGGTGGTGCTGCGCGACCTGATGCCCGAATCACAGGACGTCGAGATCACCGCGTCGACGATCATGGGCGTCACTGCCGAGTACTTCAATACGTCGATGGAGGAGCTGACGGGGCCGGGTAAGGCTCGTCCGCTGGCTCAGGCCCGCCAGATCGCAATGTATCTGTGCCGGGAGCTCACCGATCTCTCCCTGCCGAAGATCGGCCAAGCTTTCGGCCGTGACCACACCACGGTCATGTACGCGGAGAAGAAGGTCCGCAAAGAGATGTCGGAACGGCGCCGGGTCTACGACCAGGTTCAGGAACTCACCGCCCGTATCAAGCAGCGTTCCCGCTGATTCGCCGGCCACGGCGGTAACCGGGTCCATCCGCCCTCCCCGGCGCGTAGCCGGGCGATCCCATCTGTCCGAGTGCGCACTGTTGGCGCTGCTCCGGTTCGCCGCAGCCCGGACCACATCGCCGTCCTCCTCGCCGGCACAGACCCACGATGACGCGTCGGCCCGCCGGCCCCGTTGGTGGGCCCCGACGGGCCGACGGGCGAGCTTGTTGCGGTTGGAGGGGCGTGGCCGCCGGTGTAGCTCGGGAACTGGAGTCCAGTGCTCCGTCTCGAGCGGATATGAGCGGCAACCGGGCCGAGCGCCGACCGACCGCAGCCTGATCCGGCGCCGCCGGAGGCTTCATGGTGTGGAAGTTCCACTGCCGCAAACGGCTTCGCAAAACCGTGCCGAGGGTGTCCATCCGTCCCGCTGTGACGGTACGTGCGCGTTATCGGCGTGTCGAAAGTACTCACAGGTGTGTCGCTAACACCCTATTAATGTCTTGACCAGCGACTTTGGGATGGGTTCGACTGTGGATTCCACAGGTTATCCACCGGTCCATCCACAGCGTCCGGGGTCCTGGGCGCGCAAGTTGTCCACAACCTGTTTATCCACAGTTTCCACAGGCGATTTCATCCACACCCACTGAACAGCGCTGTTCCGGTCAGAGGCCTGGGGACAGCCTGTGGATTCCTCGAGGAATCCTCGAGGAATCCACAGGTTATCCACCGATTCGTACACAGTGTGCACAACTGCCCGGATTCTGGGGACCAACGTGGGGATGAACTGTGGATGCTGTGTGGACAACAAATCCTGTCCACAGGCAGCCCCGATTCATCCTCGAGTTATCCCACGGCAGTCCACAGGCAGACACGCCGTATGAACTGGGCAGACAGCGGAAATCCACAGTTTCCACAGGGCCTATTACTACCCCTGTTCTTCATCTAGAAAATTTCTCTTGAAAACAGGATGTGTGGACAAGTCTCGAACGCACCGCACGGACGAAGATGGCCTCGGAACCACACAAGGACGGCCGGGGACGGGCTCCGGACACCCCCCCCCCCGGCACGCACGCCGCGGCCGTCGGGAACCCATAGCGCTCGATACCCGGGGCAGGAGCTGCACCTGCCGGTCGTCCCGGGGCAGCTTCGCGCCCACACGTGCCCGGCACCCCTCTCCGTGGGTGGGCACCGTGGACGGACCACGACTCCAGAGTTGTTCACAGCTCACTACCGGCAGACCTGTGGATGGGTCGTGCATCGCCGATCCACGGATTGCCCACAGTCGTGCGCAACACGCCCGCGAGTTCCGCGGACCCGTTTATGGGCTGGTCCGAGATCGGCGCGAGGACGTATCCTCCACACGGAGGGGCGGCCGATCCGGTGTGGCGAACCGGGGTACGGTCTTAAGTCGGTCGCTATGCCAGAATTCTCCGGCGGTCGGCCGGCGCCGCGGCCGCCGTAACAGCGCCGTACGGGAATCGGCGCGGCGGGATACACGGGGCAGCACAGCCACCGATCCACACTGAACGGGAGAGGACACCTCGGGCGATGGACCTTGCAGGCATGAAGTTTCGGGTCGCGCGTGAGGATTTCGCGGAATCGGTCGCATGGGTGGCGCGCAGTCTGCCGTCTCGCCCGCCGGTCCCGGTTCTCGGCGGAGTCCTGCTGGTCGCAGACGAGGACGGGTTGACCGTCTCCGGATTCGACTACGAGGTATCGGCTCAGATGCGGGTGGCTGCCGAGGTCGCCGGATCGGGCAAGGTGCTGGTGTCCGGCAAATTGCTGGCCGATATCACCAAGGCGCTGTCGAACAAGCCGGTGGACGTTTCCGTCGACGGTAGCCGCGTGCTGATCCAGTGCGGTAGCGCCAAGTTCTCCCTGCCCACGATGCCGGTCGAGGATTATCCCCAGTTGCCCGAGGTTCCGCAGTCCAGTGGGCAACTGGTGGTGGATGTGTTCGCCGAGGCCGTCGGCCAGGTCGCCGTCGCAGCCGGGCGTGACGACACATTGCCCATGCTGACCGGTATCCGGGTCGAGATCGAGGGCCCGCAGGTGGTGCTGGCGGCGACCGACCGGTTCCGGCTCGCCGTGCGCCATATCCAGTGGCAGCCCGCGCGTACCGATATCGAAACGGCGGTGCTGATCCCCGCTCGCACCCTCTCCGAATCCGCCAAGACGCTCGGTGCCTCCGATCAGCCGGTCCAGCTCTCGCTGGGCTCGGGTGCGGGCGCAGACGGCCTCCTGGGCATCGTCAACGGCGGACGCCGGACCACCACCCGGCTGCTCGATGCCGAATTCCCGAAATTCCGTCAGTTGCTGCCCAAGGAGCACACGTCGATCGCGACCCTGGAGGTGGCCACGCTCGCCGAGGCCATCAAACGTGTCGCGCTGGTGGCCGAGCGGGGCGCTCAGGTACGGCTGGAGTTCTCCACCGAGGGGTTGCAGTTGTCGGCCGGTGGCGACGATGCCGGGCGCGCGGAGGAATGGCTGACGGCCGACTTCCGGGGGGAGCCGTTGACCATCGCCTTCAATCCCGGATACCTGATCGATGGACTGTCCGCGTTGCATTCGGACCGGGTCACCTTCGGGTTCACCACGCCGAGCCGGCCCGCTGTTCTGCTCCCGGCCCGCGAAGAGGAACCCGAACCGCTCGAGAGTGGCGCGTATCCGGCTCTGGAGAGCGCCTACACCTACCTGCTGATGCCGGTCCGGCTGCCGGGCTGATCGGGCGTGGGTTCGGCAGCGCTTCGCCGGCGCCGATCCACGCCGGTCGCCCGGGTGCCCGTCACCACCGTGATCATGGGACCCGGGCCGAGCGATATCTCCGCAAACCCGCGCCGCGACCTGCGCCGACGCAAGTTATCCACAGCTGTGGATAACTTCGTGGGTGTCTGCTGGACGGTGTGAACCAGTGCATATTCGTGCTCTGACCTTGCATGATTTCCGTTCCTGGGAACACGCTGAGATCGAGTTATCCACAGGCCCTACGGTTTTCCTGGGGGCAAACGGCAATGGAAAGACCAACCTACTGGAGGCCCTCGGCTATCTGTCGACGCTCGGATCACATCGGGTATCCGCCGATACCCCGCTCATCCGAACCGGCGCCGAGCGGGCCCGGGTCGGCGCCAATGTGATCAATCTGGGTCGTGAGTTGCGCGTCGATGTGGAGGTCAACCGCGGCGCAGCGAACCGGGCGCAGATCAACCGGTCACCCGTTCGCAGGCCACGCGAAATCCTCGGCATCCTGCATACGGTGCTGTTCGCGCCGGAGGATCTCGCGCTGGTGCGAGGCGACCCGGGGGAGCGCCGCCGCTTCCTCGACGAGCTGTGCACCGCGCGGCGGCCGGGCCTGGCGGGCGTGCGCGCCGATTACGACCGGGTGCTACGGCAGCGGTCGGCGCTACTGAAAACCGCCGGGCGATCCGGCCGGGCGGATCTCGGCACGCTCGACGTGTGGGACGGCCACCTGGCCGGTCACGCATCGGTTCTGCTCGCCGAACGGCTGCGGCTTGTGCACGACCTGCACCCGTACGTCACTCGCGCCTATGCGGCGCTGGCCCCCGAATCGCGCCCGGCGACTGTGAGCTATCGCAGCGCTGCGTTGCCGGCCGAGCTTCTCGATCCAGCGCGCGAACCGCGTTCCGACGATCCCGCGGTACTCGAACGGGTTCTGCTCGAGGAGATCGCACGGGCGCGTTCCAAGGAACTCGACCGAGGTGTCTGTCTGGTCGGTCCGCACCGTGACGACCTGGACCTCATGCTCGGGGAGACGGCTGCCAAGGGGTTCGCCAGCCACGGGGAGTCCTGGTCGTTCGCGCTGGCCTTGCGCCTTGCGGCGTTCGAATTGCTGCGGGCCGGTGGATCCGAACCCGTTCTGCTGCTCGATGACGTCTTCGCCGAACTCGATCGCCGCCGCCGGACTGCCCTCGCCGCGGTCGCCGCCGATGCGGAACAGGTACTGATCACGGCCGCCGTGCCCGAGGATGTGCCCGGCGAGCTGACGGGGAACACCCTGCGGGTGACGACCAACGGTGACCCCGAACACCGGATCTCCGCGCTCGCCGGTGAGCCTCCGGCGGAGTCTGCGCAGCCTGGCGGGGAGAACCCGCCGCAGCCAGTGGCCGGCGAACGGTCGGCACAGTGAACACGCGGCGTCCGGTGCCTTGCACCCGGGCCGGTGCATTCGTAGAGTGAGCCGATACGCCGGGCCGTTATCCCCGTCCGGCTCGAAGTGCTCAGTTATCCACAGCCTGTGGATAACTTGTCGGCACCGGTCGTAGACCCACACTCGGGTGTCGATCCGATGCAATCCGCGGCAACCTGCACCGGCAAGCGAAATACCCGCCCTGAACAGGGGTTATGCCCTGGGAGGTGGTGTACATCCGATCATGGAGACCCGATCCCGAGGTACCACCTCCGGATGTGCACAACTCGAGCAGATGCCGACCGATCCTGGGGATAACTCGGCTGGTGAGCGGAGCGCGACGATGACCGACCGACCCGGAACTCCCGGTGGTGCCGTACCGCCGGCCGAACCGGAGTTGCGCGGAATCGACCTGGCCCGCCGTGCGCTCGAAGAGGCGCGAGAGGCCGCGCGAGCGAGTGGTAAATCCGTGGGTCAGGGGCGGTCGTCGCCCCGGCGGAGTTCCCGCAGTGGGGCTCGCCGGCGCAGTGGCTGGTCGGGGCCGCGACCCGACGATCGCGACCCGCAGCCCCTGTCCAAACTGGCCACCTCCATCGCGCGTAGCCGTGGTTGGTCCACCAAGGTGGCCGAGGGGACGGTATTCGGGCACTGGTCCGGTGTGGTCGGTGAGGATATCGCCGCGCACGCGAAACCGGTGAAGCTCGAGAACGGTGTGCTGAGCGTGACGGCCGAGTCCACGGCCTGGGCTACCCAGCTGCGGTTGCTGCAGGCGCAGTTGCTCGCGAAGATCAGCGCGGCCGTCGGGCCGGGGGTGGTCCGCTCGTTGCGTATCTCGGGTCCGACTGCGCCGAGTTGGCGTAAGGGCGAACGGCATATCCGCGGCCGGGGTCCTCGTGACACCTACGGGTAGCCCCGTTTTTCTGCGATTCGAGGCCGCGCCGCGCCGGGTAGCTCCAGTGAACTCTCAGGACGAATCTGATGGTCTGAAAACGGTAGCGTCGCGAGGGGACCCGTGCCGGTCCGATTTCTCCCATCCTGGGAGCCGTCAGGGGTGTCGCAGATGCACTGTAAGTTGGGCTGCGAAGTAAGATGGAAACGTAAATCAGCGGCGATACCTTCGGCGCGTTGTGTGTAGCCCGCATATCTGTCCCGGGCTCACGTGCGCTGTCCCACCGCCGTCCCGGGGAACAGCAAGTAAGGAGAGCTACCGACCAGTGGCTGCCAAAGACTCCAAAGCATCAGGTTCGAGCGCATCGAACAAACAAGATTACGGCGCCTCCTCCATCAAGGTCCTGGAAGGCCTCGAGGCGGTGCGGCTGCGCCCGGGCATGTATATCGGTTCCACCGGCGAACGTGGCCTGCACCACCTGATCCAGGAGGTTGTGGACAACTCGGTCGACGAGGCGATGGCCGGGTACGCGACCAAGATCGAGGTCACGCTCCTCGCCGACGGTGGCGTCCAGGTCGTCGACGACGGTCGCGGAATCCCGGTGGCCATGCACGACCAGGGGATCCCGACCATCGAAGTCGTCATGACCCAATTGCATGCCGGCGGCAAATTCGACTCCGATTCCTACGCCGTCTCCGGTGGTTTGCACGGTGTCGGTATCTCGGTGGTCAACGCGCTGTCGAGCCGGCTCGAAGCCGAGATCGATACCGACGGCTACCACTGGAGCCAGACCTACAAGGACGCCGTTCCGGGGCAGCTGGTCCAGGGTGACGCCACCAAGGCCACGGGGACCACGATCCGATTCTGGGCCGATCCCGCGATATTCGAGACCACCACCTATAACTTCGAGACGATCTCGCGGCGCCTGCAGGAAATGGCTTTCCTGAACAAGGGCCTGACCATCGTGCTCACCGATGAGCGGGTCAGCGCGACCGAAATCACCGACGAAGTGGTCAGCGAGACCGCGGAAGCACCCAAACACGACGAGGGCGGCGAGAAGCCTGCGCTCGAGCACAAGGTGAAGACCCGGACATACCACTACCCCGGGGGGCTCGAAGATTTCGTCCGGCATATCAACCGGACGAAGCAGCCCATTCACAACTCGGTCTTTTCGTTCAACGGGAAGGGCCCCGGGCACGAGCTCGAGGTGGCACTGCAGTGGAATTCCGGATACTCCGAGTCGGTCCACACCTTCGCCAACACCATCAACACTCATGAGGGCGGCACCCACGAGGAGGGGTTCCGCGCGGCCTTGACCACCGTCGTCAACCGGTACGCAAAGGAGAAGAAGCTCCTCAAGGACAAGGACGGCAACCTCACCGGTGACGATATCCGTGAAGGTCTGGCCGCGATTGTCAGCGTGAAGGTGAGTGAGCCCCAGTTCGAGGGCCAGACGAAGACCAAACTGGGTAATACCGAGGTGAAGTCGTTCGTGCAGCGTGCCTGCAACGAACACCTCGCGCACTGGTTCGAGGCCAACCCGGCGGATGCCAAGACCATCGTCAACAAGGCAGTTTCTTCGGCGCAAGCCCGGCTCGCCGCCCGTAAGGCGCGGGAGCTGGTGCGGCGGAAGAGCGCCACCGATATCGGTGGCCTGCCGGGAAAGCTGGCCGACTGCCGGTCCAAGGATCCGAGCAAGTCCGAGATCTACATCGTCGAGGGCGATTCCGCAGGCGGATCGGCGAAATCCGGCCGCGACTCGATGTATCAGGCGATCCTGCCGCTGCGCGGCAAGATCATCAATGTCGAGAAGGCCCGGATCGACAAGGTTCTCAAGAACGCCGAGGTACAGGCGATCATCACCGCCTTCGGTACCGGTATCCACGACGAGTTCGATATCGCCAAACTGCGCTATCACAAGATCGTGCTGATGGCCGACGCCGATGTCGACGGCCAGCATATTTCGACGCTGCTGCTGACGCTGCTGTTCCGCTTCATGCGCCCGCTGATCGAACAGGGGCATGTGTATTTGGCCCAGCCGCCGCTGTACAAGCTGAAGTGGCAGCGGTCCGAGCCCGAGTTCGCGTATTCGGACCGGGAGCGTGACGGCTTGCTCGAAGCGGGCCTGTCGGCCGGTAAGAAGATCAACAAAGACGACGGTATCCAGCGGTACAAAGGTCTCGGCGAGATGAACCCGAAGGAACTCTGGGAAACCACCATGGATCCGTCGGTCCGGGTCCTGCGCCAGGTGACCCTGGATGACGCGGCTGCCGCCGACGAGCTGTTCAGCGTCCTGATGGGTGAGGATGTCGCCGCGCGCCGCAGCTTCATCACTCGTAATGCCAAGGACGTCCGTTTCCTCGACGTGTAGGTCCGGCGGTTTCGCCCGCAGCGCACGCCACGCGCGGTTTCCGCCGTTTATCGCCAGTACCTAGGAGATCGAATGACCGATACAACCTTGCCGCCGGAGAGCGCGGGCGACCGGATCGAGCCGGTCGATATCCAGCAGGAAATGCAGAACAGCTATATCGATTACGCGATGAGCGTGATCGTCGGGCGTGCCCTGCCCGAGGTCCGTGACGGCCTCAAACCGGTGCATCGGCGAATTCTCTACGCGATGCACGACAACGGCTACCGGCCCGATCGCAGTTATGTGAAATCCGCGCGACCGGTCGCCGACACCATGGGCAACTACCATCCGCACGGCGACTCGGCCATCTACGACACCCTGGTCCGCCTGGCTCAGCCGTGGGCAATGCGGTATCCACTGGTCGACGGCCAGGGCAACTTCGGCAGCCGCGGTAATGACGGCGCTGCCGCCATGCGTTACACCGAGTGCCGGCTCACCCCGCTGGCCATGGAGTTGTTGCGCGAAATCGACCACGATACGGTCGATTTCACCCCCAACTACGACGGCAAGACCCAGGAACCGGTCGTCCTGCCCAGCCGTGTGCCGAGCTTGCTGATGAACGGCAGCAACGGAATCGCGGTCGGGATGGCGACCAATATCCCGCCGCATAATCTCAACGAGCTGGCCGCGGCCATCGACTGGGCGCTCGAGAACCACGAAGCCGACGAGGAAACGACCCTCGCGGCCTGCATGGAGCGGGTGAAAGGGCCGGATTTCCCGACCTCCGGCCTGATCGTCGGTACCCAGGGCATCCACGACGCCTACACCACCGGGCGCGGTTCCATCCGGATGCGCGGTGTGGTGGAGATCGAGGAGGATGCCCGCGGCCGCACCACTATCGTCATAACCGAGCTTCCGTACCAGGTCAACACCGATAATTTCATCAACGCGATCGCCGAGCAGGTCAAGGACGGCCGAATCTCGGGAGTATCCGATATCCACGACGAATCGTCGGATCGGGCAGGTTTGCGCATTGTAGTGACGGTCAAGCGCGATGCGATCGCGAAGGTCGTGCTGAACAACCTGTACAAGCACACCCAGCTACAGACCAGCTTCGGCGCGAATATGCTCTCCATCGTCGAGGGCGTGCCCCGTACGCTGCGGCTGGACCAGATGATCCGGCTGTACGTCGCCCACCAGCTCGAAGTCATCATCCGGCGCACTCGCTACCTGCTGCGCAAGGCCGAAGAACGCGCCCATATCCTGCGTGGCCTGGTCAAGGCGCTGGATCAGCTCGACGCCGTTATCGCGCTGATCCGCCGTTCGGCAAATACCGAGACCGCGCGTACCGGCCTGATGGAACTGCTGGATATCGACGAAACCCAAGCGACCGCCATCCTGGATATGCAGTTGCGTCGGCTGTCGGCTCTGGAGCGGCAGAAGATCGTCGATGAACTGGCCAAGCTCGAGGCCGAAATCGCCGATCTGAAGGATATTCTGGAAAAGCCGGAACGTCAGCGCGCGATTGTCCGGGACGAACTGGCCGAGATCGTCGAACGTCACGGCGACGAACGCCGGACAGTGATCGTCTCCGCCGACGGTGATGTCGCCGACGAGGATCTGATCGCCCGTGAGGACGTGGTCGTCACCATCACCGAAACCGGGTACGCAAAACGCACGAAGACCGATTTGTACCGCAGTCAGAAGCGGGGCGGCAAGGGTGTGCAGGGCGCGGGTCTGAAACAGGACGATATCGTTCGGCACTTCTTCGTGACCTCGACCCACGACTGGTTGCTGTTCTTCACCAACAAAGGCCGGGTATACCGGGCCAAAGCATACGAACTGCCGGAGGCCAACCGCACGGCACGTGGACAGCACGTAGCGAATCTGCTGGCTTTCCAGCCGGACGAAAAGATCGCCCAGGTAATCCGGATCAAGTCCTATGAGGACGCGGCCTACCTGGTGCTGGCCACGCAGAAGGGTTTGGTCAAGAAGTCGCGGCTGGTGGACTTCGATTCCAACCGCAGCGGCGGCATCGTCGCGGTGAATCTGCGCGACAACGACGAATTGGTCGGCGCTGTACTGTGTTCCGCCGAGGATGATCTGCTGCTGGTATCGGCGCAGGGGCAGTCGATCCGGTTCTCCGCCACCGATGAGGCGCTGCGTCCGATGGGCCGGGCCACCTCGGGTGTGCAGGGGATGCGGTTCAACACCGATGACGCCCTGCTGTCGCTGAATGTGGTCCGTGACGGGACATATCTGCTGGTCGCAACGTCCGGTGGTTATGCGAAGCGCACTGCCATCGAGGAGTACACGGCTCAGGGACGCGGCGGAAAAGGTGTATTGACCATCCAGTTCGATGCCCGGCGTGGCACCCTGGTGGGAGCGCTCATCGTCGACGACGACGACGAGTTGTATGCGATTACGTCCAGCGGCGGGGTTATCCGCACTGCTGCCCGGCAGGTGCGCAAGGCCGGTAGGCAGACCAAGGGCGTGCGATTGATGAACCTCGGCGAGGGCGATACCTTGCTTGCGATCGCACGTAACGCCGACGAGCCCGAGCAGATCGACGGTGGCGGTTCCCCCGAGCAGTAAACCCATATCGGCGGCAAAGAACGGATCCGAGGATTCCCATTGACCACTCCGAAACAGCCGAGCGACGAGCGGCAGCAGACGAACGGTGTGACCGAGAGGGTCACCCCGTCCCCGATGTCGCCCCGCCCGATCCAGCGGGCGGGCGATGCCGCGGACAACGACCAGGCCGGGGGCGGACAGCCGGGCGGTAATGCGCCCGGCGGCGCGCCCACCGACGGTTCCGCGCCCGAAAATCAGGAGCAGCAGGGCGAATTCGCGTCCGAATCGCGTAATGCCGGATCGTCGAACCCTGGCCCCCAGAGGCCCGGCGACCAAAAGCAGCAGTCCGGTGGCGGTAACGGCGGCGACCAGGGCCGGTTCCAGGAGGGCTGGTCGCAGTTGCCGCAGCGTGAGCCGCAGTCGAATCTGCCGCAGCGTGAGCCGCAGTCGAATCTGCCGCGGCCCGGGCACACCCCGGTGGGCGGTGCCCAGCCGCGTTCGGTTGGGCTGAGCGGCGGAGTCACCAATGCCCGCACCACCAGCGATCTGGCGGCCAAGGCGGCCCGTAAGGAAGCCGCCATGGCCAAATCCGTTGGCCTGGACGGACCTACCCGCAGTATCGCCCGGCCCGAGCTGGCCAAGGATATGCCCGATCTCTCCGAGATCCGGCATCCGCTGCCACCCGAGCAGCATGCACCTCCGCCCGCCTACACCCCGCCGGTGTCGGCCGGGCCGCCGAGTTCGCCGGCGGCCCCCCGCGGCTTGCCGCAGGCGGTGCTCGGTGGCGAACCGTTGCGGGCAACGGTGCAGGTCCGGCGGATCGACCCGTGGTCGACACTGAAGATCACCCTGGTGATCAGCATCGCCATGTTCTTCGTGTGGATGATCGCGGTTGCGCTGCTGTACATGGTCCTGGCGGGTATGGGCGTCTGGGAGCGGCTCAACAGCACCTTCACCGATATGGTGTCGCCGGACAGCGGCTCGGTCGGGCTCATCGACGCCGGGACGGTCTTCGGCTATGCCGGGGTGATCGGGCTGATCAACGTGGTTCTGTTCACTGCACTGGCAACCGTAGGGACGTTCATCTACAACCAGTGCTGCGATATGGTCGGCGGTATCCAGGTCACCCTGGCCGACCCCGACTGATTCCGGTCGATGCGGTGGCCGGTGCCCGAACGCGGCACCGCCCACCGCATCGATAGTCCAAGGTCTATGAGGCTGTGACCAGCAGTTTTGGTTGTAAGGCAGTCGTTCGGGTAGTCTCTGTTCTCGGCCGGTTCCGGTAGGAAAATCACCTTCTATCGGCGGTCGAAACCATGGGTCTATAGCTCAGGCGGTTAGAGCGCTTCGCTGATAACGAAGAGGTCGGAGGTTCAAGTCCTCCTAGACCCACTCTCTGTAATACATGGACGACCTCCACCGGAAACGGTTTCGGGGGTCGTTTCCTTTTCCCTCCGAAACCGGCTCGTTCGCGGTACCGGAATCACCGGTCCTGGATGAGTCGGCGCCGTCCCACAGAGTTAGGCTGAAGAAATGAAATACGTTCTCACCATCGGAATTATTGCTGCGGTTCTCATCGGTATCAGCAAGCTGCGCAAGCGGGATGAGGCCGATACGTGGCATGAGGTCACCACTCGCTGACGTCGTCTTCGGTGGGCCGGTTGCCTACCGCTGATCACGGCCGGGCCAGTAGTTCGATGACCGAGGACACCTGTTCGGTGGACGGCGTCGGCAGATTGTCCCGGCCGTGGATCAATCCGAGGCCGATATAGACCATCGCGCCCGCTCGTATACCTGCCTGGTTCTCGTCGAAACCCAGGTCGAGCATGGTGCGTTTGACGGTTTCGAAAACGCGCTGATCCAGGTTGCGTACCGCGGCCGCCACCTTCGGGTTACTGCGTGACCATTCCCGCACGCCGGTCTCCACGATCCAATGGCGTTGGTCCACCAGCATGGCCGCCATTTTCTCGATCCGTTCCTCCACCGGTATCTCCGCGAATGCGGCCAGGTCGCGTACGGTTCGGCTCTGTGTTGCGCTCCACCGGTCCGCCATGGCCGTCATGAGTTGCTCGATATCGTCGAAATGCCAGTAGAAGCTGCCCTTCGTAACGCCCAGTTCCTGGCACAGCCGCGGGATCTTGATCGCCCCAATACCCTCGCGCGAGAGCAGATTCAGGGCGCCATCGACCCAATCGTCGTAGGAGAGCCGGGCGGTGCGCCGGCGCTGCCGCTGCTGTGCCTGGGCTTTCTTCGATTTGGGCCGGCCCGGCGCGGCTCGAGCAGCGGGTGGTTCCGCGGCGTCGGAGCCCGCCGTTATCTTCTCCGACTGTTCGCCGCTGAGTCCCATACACCGATGGTAGGGGAGTCGTTCGGCGGGCTCGGAGGATCGGGTGATTACGGCTGTCGTGGGTGGTTCACCGCATGTGGCCGGGGTTATGGGACGGGATTGTCTCGGGGAAGAATGATCTTCCCGCACTCCATACTATTTAGTACTGTTACTCCATACATTGAAGTATGGTCTGCGGTGGGAGCCGGCCCGTGGCATCGGTCAGGGCGCGTTGCTGCATTTCCAGAAGTACATGGGCTATCTGCTCGGCGTCCGGCTCACCTGGCATCCGGAAACCGTGCCCGACACCTTGCGGGTCATGGCGATGACGTTGATCGCCCGTGCCCACGACTCCGGCGAGCAGGGTGCCGAGCTCATCGAGTCCTATCCCGCGGCGTTCGCGCCCCGCCCGGACCAGCGCGGATTCGCCCGGCTGCGGGCGCACTACAACCACCGGATCAACTCCGCCTACTCTGCTCTGTACATGCTGCCCACTACACGTCGGAAGTACCGGATGCCGGCGGCATTCCCCTGGGTGCTGTTGCCGATCGCCCGGATTCCACTGGTTACCGTGGTGGAATTGGCGCGACGAGTTCCACCGATCGGACGTTTGCACGAAAAGGCGATGCTCTGGCATCGAGAGAACTGGTATCGCGAACAGATGCAGGGCCGCGAGGCGGAGTTCGAGGCCACCGGCGCCCTGCGCAGGTGAACGCTCAGTTCTCGCCGGGTAGGCTTGTTTGACGGTACACGTGCCGGAACGCTACTGTTTCGCAGGCAACATACCGTGGTGGCACGTATGCCCGGGGCCTTAGCTCAATTGGCAGAGCACTGCCTTTGCAAGGCAGGGGTTAGGGGTTCGATTCCCCTAGGCTCCACAAAAAGCGCCCTCTACCTGCAAGTTCAGGTGGGGGGCGTTTATCTTTCCTGTCGAAACGCCGAAATCTCCGGCTTGCCCTCGCGAACCGCTGCGGACGCTCGGCTGTTGTGGCGCAACGTCATTGCGGTGCGCGTCAGCAGGCGACGCCCATCAGATGACCGCGGTGCCGATCGCCCCATTCCTCCAAGGGGCGCAAGGCGCGAGCGAGTTCTTCACCCAGGGCGGTGAGTGAGTATTCGACCCGGGGCGGGACCTCCGGATAGACCTCGCGATGCACGACTTCGGCGGCCTGCAGCTGACGGAGGTTCTCTGTCAGCACTTTTTCGCTGACCCCGGTCAGTGCCCGGTGGATCTGTCCGAAGCGCTGTGGCCCCGCACCCAGGACCCACATCAGATGCAGTTTCCACTTGCCGCCGACCACATCGATTGCCAGGGACATACCGCACACATCGTGATCTGCATCACTCACACCGGTCATTGCGACCTCCCGACCTCATTACGGACTTCGAGGTGGGCAACCCACCCGAACGTACGTTCTTGTCCACATTACCTGCGGGAATGAGTATCGGTTCCGGCGCCGACAAACAGTTCGACACTGATGGAAGAGAGAATCCGATGTCTCAGCAGCACACTCGGTCGGTCAGCGTGATCGGCTTGGGTCCCATGGGGCAGGCCATGGTGCGGGCTTTCCTGGCCGCGGGGATCGAGGTCACCGTATGGAATCGCAGCCCGGAGAAGGCCGAAGCCATGGTCGAGGCGGGTGCGCGGCGGGCGGCGACGGTGGCCGAGGCGCTGGCCGCGGGTGAGGTAACCGTCCTGAGTTTGACGCATTACGCCGCGATGTACGACGTGCTCGGCCAGGCGACCGCCGAGTTGCGCGGGAGAGTGATCGTGAATCTATCGTCGGATTCACCGGAGAATGCCCGCAGGGGCGGGCAGTGGGTGCGTTCGCACGGTGCCCGCTTCCTGTCCGGGGGATTCATGTCGGCGGGTGACAATATCGCCCACCCTGCTTCCTACATCTTCTACAGCGGGCCGCGGGACGTATTCGATGCTCACGCCGGACTGTTGCGGCCGCTGAGTCCGCAGGAGTATCTGGGGGACGACGACGGTTTGGCGCAGGTTTTCTACCAGGCGCTGCTGATCGTCTTCCACCCGTGGATGCTCGCCTTCGATCAGGCCCTGGCCCTGGTCCAGCGCTCCGGCAACGATATCGACCGATTCCTGCCGTATGCGCTGCGTTCTGCGGAGGCATATCCGTTCTTCATGGCCGAGTACGCCGCGGCCGCTCAGAAGGGCGGATGGGGCGATCTCGCGTCCTTCGCAATGATGGACGCCGGCGCGCAGCACATCATCGACGCAAGCGAGGATGCCGGTGTGGATGCCACCCTGTCCCGTACTGCACAGGGGCTCTGGCGTCGGGCGAGGGCGGCCAGTACCGAAGCCGGGCGGCCGGTCTCAGTTTTCGAGTTGATGGTGGGGTCAACTGCTTGATCCCGGTCTCGGTGCCCGGTTTTCGACCCCACCACGAGTGTGGTCGCCGGGCGCCCGGCTGCCCGGTTGTGTATCAGCGGCTGTCGTTGCCGTCCGATCGGCGTGCCTTTTGCGCGATCTGCGCGGCGTATTCCTGATGGCCGACCCCGGGGAGCTCCTCGAGGGTGAGACCTTCGATGTCCCACCGGGGGCGGGCGTCGGCGATGAAACGGATGGCGTCGCGTACGAACCGCCGACCGGCCGGTTGGCCGATATGTGCGGAGGGGGTGTGCAAGCGGAACCATCCGAGGAGATCTCCAGCGGTGCCGTCGATTCCAGTGGCGGTGACAGGGTCGTCCGAATCGCCCGTGTCCGGGAGCAGAAGACTGGTGGGGGAGACCCCGAGTGCGACTGCGAGCGCCATCAGATCGTCCACATCGACCCGGCGCTCGCCGCGCTCGATTCGCGACAGCCCCAGAACCGGGATAGGCCGGTCGAGGGCCTCGAGCCTGCGCGCCAGATCGGCGTATCCCAGGTTCATCAGAGTGCGGTAGCGGAGGACGTTTTTCCGGACAGTATCCCCGGTCGGGCCGAGCGGGTTCTTCTTGATCACCACCTGACCAGGTTTATCTATCGAAATGATCGCGTCAAGAATCAATTCGATAGACCGCTGGAACGGCGTCCGGCCGTCGGCGATTCGCTATTCCCATCACTTCGATCACATCGAAATGATGGGAATCACTATCTTTTCGATAGCGTCCGAAACGCTCTTCAATTCGAGCGGACCAACAGGAGTGCCGCCTGCGGAGTCGGTTCCGCTCCGGCCGGTGCCCGGACGAAACGCATATCGACGGTGAAACCGGCGGCTTCCGCAGATGCGGCCGCCTCCTCAGGGGCGATCCGGTGGAAATCCAGCGAGACCGGAAACCCGAATCCTTCGTCGTAATGCTTTACCTCGGTGCCTGCTTGGAACCCGAGCAGCAAATGTCCGCCCGGCCGCAGTACGCGGTGGAACTCGGCCAGGACCCCAGGGCGTGCGGCCGGCGGAATATGGATCAGGGAGTACCAGGCGACTACGGCCCCCAGCGCGCCATCCGAGATCTCGAGCGCGGTCATGGAACCCACGGCGAATCGGATATCCGGATGGTGGCGCCGGGCGAGTTCGACCATGGCCGGGGACAGGTCGATTCCGCGTATCGACAGACCGTGCTCGGAAAGGAATCCGGTTACCCGGCCGGGGCCGCACCCGATATCGATTACCGGCTCGCCCGGTCCGACTACTTCGGCGAAGGCGGCGAGTATCGCTCGCTGCCACGGGCTGGTATCGAGTTCGCCGGCGAAATTCTCGGCGTACGCCGCCGCGATGGTGTCGTAGCCGGTGCGGGTGTCGGTGAGGAAGGATGCTTCTGGCACAGAGGCACCGTACCGGCGTGCCGAGGGCACCGTTCGTGACGTCGACGGGCACTGAGCGTACGTTTGATGGTGTCGACCAAGACATCACGAGTGGAGAAGACCTGGTAATGACCCCTTCGGAGTCTGCCGCGCCCGGCATCGACCGATCGGATTGGAGACGGGGGAGAGTCTTCTGGTTCGACTCCGAGAAAGGGTTCGGCTATATCAAGCCCGACGACGGGACCGAACAAGTCTTCGTGGAGTACCGGTGCATAGAAACCGACGGCTACCGGACCCTGCACGCCGGGCAACCGGTGACGTTCGTCAGCATGGCCCGCCCCCGTGGTCATGAAGCCGTGACGGTTCGCCCGGCGGCCGGCCAACCCGAACCCGGCGTCGGAGCCGAACCGGCCTGATCTCGGCGGGCAGCGCTCAGCGGCGTATCCCCATGGCGCCGCACACCGGGACAGGCCAGTCTGCCGTGTCGGCTGCCAGTTCACGATCGATGGCGGTGGCGACATCGGCTGCGAACGGGGCAGCCGATCGAGTGCGCAGATCCACATGGATCGCGGCGATCTCGAGTGTGCAGCTCAGACGCCGGGTGGTGTCGTTCACCAACAGGGCGACCATATGAACCACCTTGTCGGAGCGATCCACGCCCCGCACGTAGACCGAAACTTCTTCGCCGACCCGGGTTTCGGCGTAGTAGCGGATGTGATGCTCGGCGGTGAAGAATCCGGTGCCGCGGCTCGCGCGGTAGTCGTCGGTGAGTCCGATGCGTTCGAAAACCTGTCCACCGGCTTCGACACACAGGTCGAAGTAGTGCCTGATGTTCATATGGTCGTTCTCGTCCCGGAAGCTCTCGGGGACCCTGATCGGACCGAGTTCGCGCGGCAGCCGGACGACCTGTTCATATTCGGGAAGTGTGGTGGTGGTGCTGGTCACGGTCGGTACTCCTGACGAACTCGGCTTGTCCCGAAGTGTATCGATGCAGAAGCCGGCCCCCCGGGCGAGGCACGCCTCCGGGGGGCCGTTCGCCGGTCGGTCAGAGCGGCCGGATATCGATGATCTTGCGCAGCCGAGCCTTGTCGCGTTCGAGTTTCCGGGCTTCGTAGGCGATGGGGAAGTAGCGCAACCGCTCCGGCAGCAACGGGACCAGCCGGGCGATGAACCAGCCCAGGATCCGCAGTTTGCGCTCATCGGATTCGGTCCAGGCGAGTCCCAGTTTTCGCCGTGCCACTTCGGGGGTGGTGCCGACGGTCACGAAGTGCTGCATCCGCCCGAACGGGCCGGTCACTGCGCGCCACACCGGATGCAGTACATGAGGCAGTTGGGTCGGCGGGGCGATCGTTCGGATGACCTTCAGATAGTCCTTTGCGGTCTGAGTGGCTTCCAAATGGTTTTCCACCTGGTCTGCGAAGAACTTCTCGAAGTCGGCGTAGGACGCCGGCAGCTCCTTGGGCGGTACGTAGAAGTTCCGCATCAGCTGTACCGTCTCGCGGTAGTAGTCTTCCTTCTCTGCCGTGGTCAGCGGACGTTTCGCGAAGTATTCGGCATTCTCGGCGAAGGCGAAGGTGCCGGTGTGCAGCACCCAAGCCCAGGGTCCGCTGGACAGGGCTGTGTGGCGTTTCCCGTCGGCGTCGGTGGTGTTGAGGGTGGCGTGCATTTTGCGCAGCCGGTCCGTTTCGCCGAGCGATTCTTCGCCACCGTAGGTCCACATCATCACCGCGGACAGGCTGCGCAGGGCACGGCCGATGGGGTCGGTACGGAAGGTGGAGTGGGCATCGACCACCGCGGAGATCGAGGGCTCCATGGTCTGCAGCAGGAAGGCCGAACCCGCGGTCAGCGAAAAGGTGACCAGGCCGACTTCTTCCCAGGTTCGGGTGCCGGGACCGAATGGCCGGCGCTCGGCCGGAGCGTGGGTGTCGATGGCTGCGACGTCTACAGACGCGGTCATGCGGATCTCCCTTGATCTACGACATCGATCTAATGAGACGATAATACTCCAAATCTCTCACCATTGCGGCGATGGTGGTGGTGAAGTGTGCACCGGGGAGAGTGGCGGAAACGGATTCTTCGTGGGAGTCCCGGATACCGCGCGATATCGCACCCGGCCCGGACATGAGAGCGGGCCTCGGCGAAGGGGGGGAGTTTGCCGAGGCCCGCATAAGGTCGGCCCGGGGGGGAGGGGCCGACGCGTTCGATCCTACGCGATGATCCGTATTTGCGCGTATAAGGGGCCTAGTACTTTCCGACTTTTTCTGGTGCCGATCACAACTCTCCCATCGGGGGTGACGTGGTGCCCCTTCCGATGCCGGCGCGGTGCGCCGGAAGCTATCGAAAGTGCTGCTATGCAGTCCTTTTCGGCGGCGAAGACCGTACCGGGCCAGCCATCCGAACCGGCCCCGCCGCCATCGGCACAGCCGGTGTAACCGCCGGAGTTGTCGGAGGTCGATGCCACTATGCGGCTGTGCCTCCCGGTCGTGAGTTCCAACACTTCGGCGGCGTCGCCGATAGCGCGCGGATCCGAGTACCGCTGCCCGCCGAATCGAGTAGTCCGCTACGCGCGATCGGGCCGGCCGGGGCGAGGAGTATCGAAACCGGTCGCACCCCGTACCGGCTACCCCGAGCACAGCCGGGCCGGGGTGCGGCCCCTTTTCATGCATGGCCCCGCTGGTTCGTTCACGGACACCGCCGGACTGCCCGGTCAGCCGGACAACCGGATAAATCGGATGAAAAGCCCGCCGCTCGCGACAATACTGGCCCGTTACACGGCCGTTCGCCGGATGCGCTCAGGTCGATGGCCCACTACCGCCATCGGCGATACACCGACTCTGCCCCGCATATCACTCGAATCAGGAGAATCATGCCCGACGCAATCGTCGCCGAGGGTCTCGTCAAACATTACGGTCCGCGGGTCCGCGCCCTGGACGGCCTCGATCTGACCGTGCCCGAGGGAACGGTGACCGCTCTGCTGGGGCCCAACGGTGCCGGGAAAACTACCGCTGTCCGGGTGCTCACCACCCTGCTCGTACCCGATGCCGGGCGGGCGACGGTGGCCGGAATCGATGTGCTCGCGCAGCCGCGGGCACTGCGTTCCCGGATCGGCGCGTCGGGTCAGTACGCGGCCGTCGACGAGTATCTGACCGGTTTCGAGAACCTCGAAATGGTCGGGCGGCTCTATCACATGGGTACGCGGCGCAGTAAGGAACGCGCCCGTGAACTGCTGGAACGATTCCGGCTCAGCGAGGCCGCCGACCGGCCGGTGCGTGGTTACTCCGGCGGTATGCGCCGCCGACTGGACCTGGCCGGGGCCCTGGTTGCCAACCCGCCGGTGCTGTTCCTCGACGAACCGACCACCGGCCTGGATCCGCGGGCCCGGCTGGATCTATGGGATGTCATCGAGGAATTGGTCGCCGCCGGTACCACACTCTTGCTGACCACCCAGTACATGGAGGAGGCCGACCGGCTGGCCGATGCCATCGCGGTGATCGACCGCGGTCAGGTGATCGCCCGCGGTACGGCGGACGAATTGAAGAGCACGGTCGGGGGCGACCGGATCGAACTGACGGTCGAACATCTCGACAACCTCGCGGTCGCACAGCAGGCATTGAGTCCGCTGGCCGACGGGGATATCCACATCGAGCCGGGACTGCGGCGCGTGGTGGTGCCGGTGAGCGATGGGTCACAAGCATTGGTCGCTGCCATCGGCAGGCTCACCGAGCAGGGGGTGAAGATCCAGGATGTCGGATTGCGCCGTCCTTCGCTCGACGATGTCTTCCTCTCGCTCACCGGTCACGAGGCCCGCGAGCCGAGCGGGACCGACGCGGAATCCGGCGGCCGGAAAGCCGGCTCCGGCTCGCCGAACTCGGCGGCTGCCGCGTCGCGGGACACCGGCGAACTCGAAGTCGTGGAAGGAAAGAGCAGATGACCGCGGTGGGAACGGCCGGCGCTCCGGCAACATCATTGGGGGTGGGTGAGCGGCTGTCCATGGTGGTCAGCGACAGCCTGACCGTCACCAAGCGCAATGTGATCAAGATAAAGCGAGTGCCCGATGTGCTGATCTTCAGCACGCTCTCGCCGATCATGTTCGTATTGTTGTTCGCCTATATTTTCGGTACGGCGATCAAGGTTCCGGGCCTCGAGGGCGGCTACCGGGAATTCCTCATCGCGGGCATCTTCGTGCAGACCGTGGTGTTCGGTTCCACGTTCACCGGCCTCAGCCTTGCCGAGGATATGCAGAAGGGCATTATCGACCGCTTCCGCTCGCTACCGATGGCCCCGTCGTCGGTGCTGATCGGGCGCACTGTCAGCGATGTGGTGATCAACGTGGTGAGCCTGGTTGTCATGTCGCTGACCGGCCTGTTGGTCGGCTGGCGTATCCGCGGATCGCTGTTGGACGCAGTGCTGGCTTATGTGCTCCTTCTGCTTTTCGCGTACGCGATTTCGTGGATCATGGCCGTGGTGGGCCTGCTGGTGCACACGCCCGAGGTGTTCAACAACGCGAGCTTCATGGTGATCTTCCCGCTCACCTTCCTGGCCAACACCTTCGTACCCCTGCAGGATCTGCCCGCACCGCTGCGGGTCTTCGCCGAATGGAACCCGGTATCGGCGCTGGCCCAGGCCACCCGCGACCTTTTCGGCAACTCCTCGCCCGTGGTCGACGAGTCCACCGCGTGGTCGCTGCAGCATCCCGTGGCGACGACTCTGATCTGGGTCGCGATCATCCTGGCGGTTTTCGTCCCGCTTGCACTGCGGCAGTACCGCAAGACCGTCAGCCGCTGACGGCGCGGGTCAGCTCTCCGGAGTTGCGGCTGCCCCGTTCGTGGTGGCCGCTGTGGTACCGGTACGGGTCTGTCCGATACGCGGCGGAGCGGGAGCCGGCTCGGGCGGCTGCGGGCGTTTACTGCGCACCAGCCATGCGGTACCGCCTGCCGCAGCTACGGCGGCGGCAGCGAGCAGCCGATAGCGCGAACGGCTGGAGGGACGCAGTGGGTTCGAGCTCATGGCTCAACTCTGGCACAGCCGCGTCTTCGGCGCAGACCAGCAGGTCAACGGCCTGGCCGGCGTTGACGGGTCGGCCGCCGGCCGACACCGGGCAAAAAGGGCACATGGCACGATGGGGTGGTGAGCGCGACACGTCGTACCGGGCCGGCAGGACGCGGCCGGACCATTCAGCCGTCCTCGGACCGGGATTTCCGGTGAACCCACAGCAGTCCTCGCCACCGGCGCAGGTATGCGTACGGCATACCGACCGCCCCACCGGCCTGTCCTGCACTCGCTGCGGCCGCCCGGCGTGCCCGGAGTGCCTGCGTCCCGCATCGGTCGGCCAGCATTGTGTCGACTGTGTCCGGGCCGATCAGCGCAGTACACGCAAGGTGCGCACCGCGTCGGGGGCGGTGGCCGCGCGTTCGGCCACACCGTTCGTCACCTACGTGCTGATCGCCCTCAATGTCGTGGTGTACGCGATCACTGCGGCACAGTCGCGCAGCCTGATGGCCAATGAGCGGGGGTCGGCGCTTTTCATTGATTGGGTCATGTATCCGCCGGCGGTCGCCGCTGGTGAATGGTTCCGGGTGGTGGGCTCGGGCTTTCTGCACTACGGCCTGATCCATCTACTGTTGAACATGTTCGCGCTCTATATCGTCGGACGGGATATCGAACCGGTCCTCGGCCGCGCGCGCTACCTCGCGGTTTACCTGATTTCCTTGTTCGGCGGTTCGGCCGCGGTGATGTTCCTGGCGCAGGACAACTTGACCGCCGGTGCCTCCGGGGCCGTATACGGCCTATTCGGAGCCGTCACCGTGATACTCCTGCGGCTTCGGCAGAATCCGAACAGCATGCTGATCCTGATCGGGATCAATGTGTTCATCAGCTTCTCGCTGCCCGGCATCTCGCTGTGGGGTCATCTCGGTGGGCTGGCCGCGGGCACGCTCGCGACCCTGGGTGTGATGTTTCTGCCCGGGTGGCTGCGGGCTCGAACTCCGGAACAGGTCCGGACGGTCGGCGTGATCGCGCTGGTGGTTCTGGCATCGGCCACATTGGCGTTGATCGGAGCCGCGGCGATGTTCTTGGGCTGACGGTGTGCCGGCCGCTACTCGCCGGAGGCCCACCCTGATGTTTTACGTGAAACATCTACCGAGATGGAAACCGCCAGCGCTGGAGTGGGTTCAGCGGGCCGATTCGCCGCGCAGGTGTAGCTCCGAACGCAGCGCTTCGTAGACGTCTTCCGGGCTGGTACCCAGATCCCACCGGCCGAAGATCAGCAAACGCTCGGTGCCCTGATGATCGACATCGATCTCCAGCATCGGGGATTTGCGGCCGAGGCGGCGGTACCCCACGATCCGGGCCCGCAATATCTGGTCCGGGGTGTACTCGGTGGCGCCGGTGAGACCGCGCAGGACCAATCGCGGCTGCTCGCCCGGCACAACGGACAACCGTGGTCGTTGCCGGATACCCAGCCCGGCCAGGGCCAGGAGTGCCAGGGATGCGGCACCGAGCAGGAATTTGCCGGGCACCTCGGTGGTCAGCAGCGCCGCGACCGCGAGAATCGCACCCCCGATCGCGACCGCGGCCAGTGCGGGCAGCGGGGTCGACCAGGCCAGGCGTGGTTGTGTGCTCTCCGGCTGCACGCGGCGTTCCCCTATCCGTCTCGATAGTTATCCACAGGGTTATCCACAGGTGTGCATTAATTACACCCGTGTAATCCCCTGGTCAGCGCCACCGCATGGTCATGATGAGCCCGACCACCATCAGCCCGAATCCGATGAGGAAGTTCCAGGCATTGAGATCGCTCATCCAGCTGATCTGATCGGCCGCCAGGTAGTAGACCAGCAGCCAGACCAGCCCGGCCAGCATGAAACCGAGCATGATGGTGACATACCAGACGGGCGATGGACCCACTGCCTTCACCTTCACCGGCGTGCGGCTGGCGGGGTTGATCGTGTAATCGGTCTTCTTGCGGACCTTCGACTTGGGCATGATGTCCTCGTGTTCAGCGTGCAGGTCGTGTCCCAAGGCTATCCCACCAGGTGATCAGGGGGGATGTCCCGTATCCGGTGATCGGCCACGTAGTCTTTGTGCATGCGAGTTCTGGTCGTCGACAACTACGACAGCTTCGTGTTCAACCTGGTCCAGTACCTGGGTCAGCTCGGCGTCGAGGCAGTCGTCTGGCGCAACGACGATCCGGAACTTGCCGATACCGACGCTGTCGCCCGAGATTTCGACGGAATCCTCATCAGCCCCGGCCCCGGTACGCCGGACCGCGCGGGCAAGAGCATGGATATCGTGCGCTCGTGCGCAGAGCAGGCCACCCCGCTCCTCGGTGTTTGCCTCGGCCATCAGGCGATCGGTGCGGCCTTCGGTGCCACAGTGACCCGGGCCCCCGAACTACTGCACGGTAAGACGAGTTCGGTGTTCCATATCGGCACGGGCGTCCTGGCAGGACTACCCGACCCGTTCACCGCCACCCGATACCATTCGCTCACCGTAGTCGAGAGCACATTGCCGACCGGTTTCGATGTGATCGGGCGTACCGAGAGCGGAATCGTGATGGCTCTGCGCCACTACGAACTACCGATTCACGGTGTGCAGTTCCATCCGGAATCGGTGCTGACCCAGGGCGGGCACCGGATGCTCGCGAACTGGCTGGAAATCTGCGGTGAGCGGCCTGCCGAGGGACTTGTGGAGATGCTCGAGGCGGAAGTCGCGGGACTTTCGGTCCGTTGAGACCTGTTCAGAGCGCTGTGGCGGAGCCATCTGCGGGTTGTGCGCCCGGCACCGATACCCGGCCGCCCGCGTGAAAGCGACCGCCTGCACGCTCGCCTGACGAGCGGTCGGAATCATGTGCCGAGCCGCACCCCGGGGAAATCGGGCCGTAGGTCCAGTCCGATGGGGACCGAGGCGGCCTGCGCGGGCGCCTCGACCATCAGAGTGGCGGCAGCGTTATCCGAGGCCGTGGTTCTTCGGTGCCCGGCAGCAGTGATTCGAGACGGCGTTGCGGTCCATTGGTAGCGAGTTGCTGGAACATATCGCGTTGTTCGACGTCTACAAGGATGTGCCGGCCGGGTGTGGTCGTTCACGGCCCGGCGGTGCCGATCTCAGACGCCCGTATGCATTCCTCCACCGAACAGGCCCCTCACCACAGTGGTGAGGGGCCTGTTCGGTGGAGTGGCGGATATCAGGGCGGGCCGAGCGGTAGCACACCCGTGTTGACCGTGACCGTCGTCGACGAGGGCACGGTGGTGCCGGCCGATGGCTGCTGGCTGAGCACCTTGCCCGCCTGATCGGAGTTCAGCGTGATCTGGGTGATCTGGCGGACCTGGTTGACGCTGCCCTGCCAGCCACTTTCTCGCAGTGTGTCCACGACCTCCCCTGGGGTGAGGCCGACGAGGTTCGGCATGGAGATCCGATCGCTCTGCGCGACCTGCACCGTGATCGTCGAGCCTTTGTCGGCGTTCGAACCGCCGGACGGGCTGGTGGAGAGCACCTCGCCCCGGGGCCGTGCGGATTGCACCTCGCGGATCTCGATCTTGAACCCGGCGCCCTCCAGATTCGGCTGGGCACGGTCGATCAACTGACCGACGACATCCGGCACGAACACTTGCTCCGGGCCGGAACCGAGGGTCAGCGTGACCTGACTGCCGGCATCCAGTTCGAATCCCGGGGAAGGGTCCTGGGCGATCACCTTGTCCTTGTCCTCGGGGCTGGACGGACCACGCTTGACATCCGGGTGGACCTGCAGCCCGGCATTGGTGAGCTCCTGCGCGGCTTCCTGCTGGCTCAGCCCGACAACCCGCGGGAGCGGCACCTGCTGTGGGCCGGTGGATACCTGCATGGTGATCGTGCTGCCCTCGTCGGCCCGCGACCCGCCGAGTGGCTGGGTCGCGATGACGTTACCGGCGCCGATCCGGCCGTCGGGCTTCTCCTGGATGGCGACGTCGAAGCCGAGCGAATCCAGTTTCTGCTCCGCTTCACTGGCCGAGGAATTCGACAGATCCGGTACCGCGACCTGCTCGGGCCGGCTACCCGGACCGAGCAGCATCCAGAACAGGCCGAAGGCCACGGCCACCGCGGCCACCACACCGGCGGCAATATATGCGCGGCGGCGATTGCCACCGGATCCGGCGCCGTAGTCGTCGATATCGTCGTCGTCCAGGCGGTGATAGCCGCGCGACTGTGCTTCCGCCGGACCCAGCATGGTGGTGCGGTCCTCGTCGGTCATCACCATCGGCGCGCCGGGCTTCTGGCCGCCCAGCACCCGGATCAGATCGGCGCGCATCTCGGCCGCGCTCTGATAACGGTTCGCCGGGTTCTTGGCCATGGCCTCGAGCACGACCGAATCCAGTTCCCGCGGAACACCGTCGTGTACGAGCGAAGGCAGCCGCGGATCCTCGCGTACATGCTGGTAGGCGACTGCGACCGGGGAATCGCCGGTGAACGGCGGCTCCCCGGTGAGGATTTCGAACAGGACGCAACCGACCGAGTAGACGTCCGAGCGCGCGTCCACGGTTTCGCCGCGCGCCTGCTCCGGCGACAGATACTGGGCGGTGCCGATCACCGCGGCGGTCGCGGTCATCGGGTTGGCGGCGTCGGCGATCGCCCGCGCGATACCGAAATCCATCACCTTCACCGCGCCCGCACGGTTGATCATGATGTTGGCGGGCTTCATATCCCGGTGCACGATCCCGGCCTGATGACTGAAATCGAGTGCCGCGCACACATCGGCGATGACTTCCATAGCCCGGCGCGGCGGTAGCGGACCCTCGTTGCGCACAATATCGCGCAACGTATCGCCGTCCACGTATTCCATCACGATGAACGGCAGCGGCCCGCCGTCCACCTCGGCCTCACCGGTGTCGTACACCGCCACGATCGCGGGATGGTTCAGGGCCGCCGCGTTCTGCGCTTCGCGTTTGAAACGCAGGTAGAACGTGGGATCGCGTGCCAGATCGGCCCGCAGCACCTTGATCGCGACATCGCGGTTGAGCCGAAGGTCGCGTGCCAGGTGGACTTCGGACATACCACCGAATCCGATGATCTCGCCCAGCTCGTAGCGAGAGGAGAGATTCTTCGGGGTCGTCATGGCTGTCCTTGATGGTGGCTCGGCACGTCGGGAGAGCTGTCGTCGTCACGGGAGCTGTTGCCGATCCCCGGCAGATCGATTTCCGGAACCGGGAAACGAGGGGTGGTGGTGGTGTCCGTTTCCTCGCTGCCCGTCGACTCCGTGGTGGTCGGCGGGGCGGTGGTGGTGGGCTCGGCGGTGGTGGTCGGCGGTTGGGTCGTTGTGGTGGTCGCCGGCGGTTGGGTGGTCGTGGTCGCCGGCGGCGGGGTGGTCGTGTATTCCTGCGTGGGTGTCCAGACCGGCGGTTCTGTCACCTCGTAGGTGGTGGTCACCGGGGGCGGCGCCGGTCGCGTGGTAGGTGCTGTGGACGAGGTTTCGCCCGGTGTACCCGCCGGGTTGGTATCGCCGCCGAACAGCAGCCACAGCACCGCCCCGCCGAGTACCAGCGCGCCGATACCCAGCCCGATCATCCATTTCCGGTTCTTCTCGAGACCGCCGCCGCCACGGGTACCGTCGTCGTAACCACCGGGATCGGCCTCGTGCGCGCCGTGGTGGTCCATCGCGGTGGCTGGTCCGGCCATGGCAGTGGCCGGTGTGGTGTAGCGGACGGTCGCCGGATCGTCGTAACCGGGCTGCGGCGCCGGGATAACGCTGGTGGGGCCGGCCGCGGCCATAGTACGGGGTGGCGGCGGACGCCGGCCCGACCGCACCGCGGCGACCGCCTCGGCGAACTCGCCGCCGTCGGTGTAACGATGGTTCGGATCCTTGGCCAGGGTCACCTCGACGAGTTCGCGCACGTTCGGCGGGAGATCCGTCGGCATCGGTGGCGGTACATCGCGCACATGTTTCATCGCGACGGTGAGGGCGCCGTCACCGGTGAACGGGCGCTGACCGGCAAGGGCCTCGTAGCCGACCACACCGAGCGAATACACGTCACTGGCCGCCGTGGCATCCTCGCCGACAGCCTGTTCCGGCGCGATGTATTGGGCGGTGCCCATCACCATTCCGGTCTTGGTGACGGGCGAGGCATCCACTGCCTTCGCGATACCGAAATCGGTGATCTTCACCTGTCCGGTGGGGGTGACCAGGATATTTCCCGGTTTCACATCGCGATGCACCACCCCTGCCCGATGCGCTACCTGCAGGGCGCGACCGGTCTGCTCCAGCAGATCCAGACCCTGTACGACCGACAAGCGGCCGAGCCGGTTCAGCACGGTGTTGAGGGGTTCGCCCTGCACCAGCTCCATCACCAGGTAGGCGGTTTCCCCGCCCTGCGGGTCGTAGGTTTCGCCGTAGTCGTAGATTCCTGCGATACCGGGATGGTTGAGCTGTGCGGTGGTCTTGGCCTCGGTGCGGAACCGGTGCCGGAACGTGGGATCGGCGGAGAACTCCGATTTGAGTACCTTCACCGCCACCCGGCGATCGAGCCGGGTGTCCAGGGCTTCCCAGACCTGGCCCATCCCACCGGTGGCGATCAGGCGCTGCAGCCGGTAGCGGTCCGCGATCATCGCGCCGTTTGTCAGCATCGGGTTCCCCGCAGATTCACTCGCATATCCATCTCGTTCACCGACCTCGCAGACCTGCGTCCAGAACCGCCCGGGCTACCGGCGCGGCGACCGATCCACCGGTTGCCGCCAACGCGCGGTTGCCGCCGTTCTCCACGATGACCGCGATAGCGATCTTCGGGTTCTCGGCCGGCGCGAACGCTATGTACCAGGCGTGCGGTGGTGTGTTGCGTGGGTCGGCGCCGTGTTCGGCGGTACCGGTCTTGGACGCAATTCGATAGCCCGACCCGCCGCTACCCGCGGTGTTCTCCTCCGAGGCGACCATCAGATCGGTCAGGGTAGACGCTACATCGGCGCTCACGGCCTGCCCCACGGACACCGGTTCGGTGGTGGCCAGCTCACTCAGGTCCGGGTTCTGCAACTGGTCGACCAGATACGGTTCCATCCGCACACCGCCGTTGGCCACGGTAGCCGCGATTACGGCATTGTCGAGGGGGGTGAGCGCCACATCACGTTGGCCGATACTGCTCTGCGCGAGCGCCGCGTCGTCCGGGATATTGCCGATGGTGCTTTCGGCGACCGGCATCGGGATACCGCGATGTGGGCCGATACCGAAAGCAGCCGCCTCATCTTCCAGCGCCGCGGCGCCGACGTCGACTCCGAGCTCGACAAACGCGGTGTTGCAGGACCGGCGGAACGCCTCATGCAGGGTCGCGGTGGCGCCGGACCCGCAATTCGTGCCGTTGTAGTTCTCCAGAGTGGTGCTGGTACCGGGCAGGGTGATGTTCGGTGCCGCGGTGAACTGGGACTGCGGGTCGGCGACGCCGTTGGACAGTGCGGCCGCGGTGACCACGACTTTGAAAGTAGAACCCGGCGGGTAGGTCTGCGAGATCGCCCGGTTGATCATCGGCTGGTTCTCGTCGGCGCTCAGACTCTCCCAGGCTCGGGTGCCCTGGGCGCCGTCGTGCCCGGACAGCTGGTTCGGGTCGTAGCTGGGCGTGGACACCATGGTGAGGATCTTGCCTGTACTGGGTTCGATGGCCACGACGGAGCCGGTGTAGCCCTTGCTGGTGAGTTCGTTGTAGGCCACCTGCTGCATCATCGGATCGATCGTGGTGACGACATTGCCGCCCCGCGGGTCGCGTCCGGAGACCAGGTCGACCAGCCGGCTGCCGAACAGTTGCGCATCCGAACCGTTGAGCACGGGATCCTCCGCCCGTTCGAGCCCGGTGCTGCCGTACTGCATCGAGTAGAAGCCGGTGACCGGCGCGAATGCGGCCGGGTCTGTGGGGTAGACGCGCAGGTACTTGTACCGGTCCTCGGTTTCGACGGAACTGGCCAGTACGGCACCACCCGCGGAGATCTGCCCGCGCTGGCGGGAGTATTCGTCGAGCAGGACGCGGGAGTTACGCGGATCGGCTCGGTAGTCGTCGGCCTTGATCACCTGGATATAGGTGGCATTGAGTAGCAGGGCCACGATCATCGCCATGACCGCCATCGCCACTCGGCGTAGTGGTGTGTTCATCGCTGCTGGCCCCCTTGCCGTCGTGACACCATCACCGTCTGCGCTTCCGCCAGGGGTGCGGGCGCCGGTTCCCGGCGCCGGGCCGGGGCGGGTGCGCGCGCCGCGTCGGAGATCTTGATGAGCAGGGCAAGGAGAATGTAGTTCGCGAGCAGAGAGGATCCGCCGTAGGAGACGAACGGCGTGGTGAGACCGGTGAGCGGGATCAGTTTCGTCACTCCACCGACGACCACGAAGATTTGGATGGCGAGGGTGAACGCCAGCCCGGCCGCAAGCAGTTTGCCGAAACTGTCGCGGATCGCCAGCGCGGTCCGCATACCGCGCAGGATGAGCATCAGGAACAGGAGCAGTACGGCGGTCAGGCCGATGAGTCCGAGTTCCTCGCCGATGGTGGTGACGACGAAGTCGGTTTTCGCGAACGGCACCTGTGAAGGCCGGCCGCTGCCCAGACCAGTGCCTGCCAGCCCGCCCGTGGCCAGGCCGAACAGCGACTGCACGATCTGGTAGCCGGTGTTGTTGTAGTCGTCGAAGGGGTGCAGCCAGGTCTCCACCCGGACCCGCACATGGCCGAACATCTGGTAGGCGAAGAAGAATCCGACCATGAGCAGGCCGCTGCCGATCAGCAGCCAGCCCACTCGTTCGGTGGCGATGTAGAGCATCACCAGCACGGTGCCGAAGATGAGCAGCGAGGTGCCGAGATCCTTCTCGAAGACCAGTACGCCGATACAGACGATCCAGACGGCGAGTATCGGGCCCAGATCCCGGGCGCGCGGAAACTCCATCCCGAGGAAATGCCGGCCTGCGGCGGTGAAGAGCTCCCGTTTGGAGACGAGGACCGAGGCGAAGAAGATGATCAGCAGGATCTTGGCGAACTCACCTGGCTGCAGGCTCATACCGGGCAGCCGGATCCAGATCTTGGCGCCGTTCACCTCGGAGAACGAACTGGGCAGCAGCGCCGGAATCGCCAGCGCGACCAACCCTACGAGTCCGAGTGTGTAGGAGTATTTGGCCAGGGTCCGGTAATCGCGCAACACCACCAGGATTCCTACGAACAGCACGATTCCCAGTGCGGTCCACAAAATCTGGGAATTGGCGTCCGGGGAGGGGATATCCCAGGAGTTGTAGGCGGCGGTCTGCTGGTCGGCGAGGTCCAGCCGGTGGATGAGTACCAGGCCGAGCCCGTTGAGTAGCGCCACGATCGGCAGCAGTAGGGGATCGGTGTAGGGCGCGAACCGTCGTACCGCCAGGTGTGCGACGGCGAACAGCCCGAGATAGGCGAGCCCGTATTTCGCGATATCCCACGTCACGGATTGTTCTTGGCTGGCTTCGACCAGGAACAAAGCCGCCGTGGTGATGAACGCCGCGAAACCGAGCAGCAGGAGCTCGGTATTGCGCCGCGAAGTGGGTGGCGGCGTTGCCGCGAAACCGCCCGGGGGGCTCGGAAAAGCCCCGGCGGACGGTGCTGCCGGTGCGGACATCAGTCCGTCACCCGGCAGTTCTCCCCCGGCGTCTGGGGCACAGCGGTGGTGGTCGGCGCCGGCGCGGTGGTGGTCGGCGGCGCCGGCGGTGCCGGATTCTCACCGTTGGGGCCGGGTGCTTGCGTGGCGGGCGCCGGCGGGGCTGCTTCGGTGGGCATGGGTGGGGCCGGTGGGGGTGGCGGTGCGGGAGTGGTGGTCACCACGCCCGGCTGGGCGGCGGACCCGGTTTTCTTGCACACCGGCAGCAGTTCGCGGTCGGCCAGTACGCGCATCTGCTCCCGTGCCTTGTCCAGGGTGCCCGGTGGCAGGCCGCGCTCGACCTGATCGCGTCCGGTCTGCTCGAGATCGCTGACCTTCAGGGGGCGGCAGCCCTCCGGCAGTGGAGCGCCGTTGTCGGCGAGGGTGAGCTCACCCTTGGCGGTGACGCAGCCGACGAGGTTCACCTCGTGTATGGAGTAACCCAGGATCGACCCCGGCAGGCCCTGCATGACCACGACGCTGTCGTGGTCCGCGCCCACGTAGTAGTTGGACCGGATCATCTTGTAGCCGACGACCAGCCCGACAACCACCGCGAACACCAGCGCCAACGCGAGTAGCAACCAGCGCAGTTTGTGTGATTTCTTCGGTGGCGGCTCGGGCTCGCTCGCGGTGCGCCGCGGCGCGGCGGCCGGTGGGCGCATGGCCGCGGCGCGGCCGGCGGCGGTATTCGGCGGCGGATTGTCCTCGGCCTCACCGGAGGCGGCGCCGGCGACGATCGGATGGCTCTGGCCGTAGTCGAGATCGATCACATCGGCGACGACGACGGTCACATTGTCCGGGCCACCGCTGCGCAGCGCCAGTTCGATGAGCCGGTCGGCGCATTCGTCGGTACTGCCCTCGCGCATCGTGTTGGCGATGGTCTCGTCGCTGACCACATCGGAGAGGCCGTCCGAGCACAGCAGATAGCGGTCCCCGGCGCGCGCCTCCCGCATCACCAGCGTGGGCTCGATCTCGTTGCCGGTGAGGGCCCGCATGATCAGCGAGCGCTGCGGATGGGTATGCGCCTGCTCCGGGGTGATTCGGCCTTCGTCGACCAGCGATTGGACGAATGTGTCGTCGCGGGTGATCTGGGCGAGTTCGCTATCGCGCAGCATGTAGGCGCGTGAATCGCCGATATGGACCATGCCGAGTTTCTTGCCCGCGAACAGGATGGCGGTGAGCGTGGTGCCCATCCCGTCCAGCTCGGGTTCTTCCTCGACCTGTTCGGCGATCGCAGAATTACCGGAATGGGTGGCCCGGTTCAATTTGCCCAGTAGGTCTTCGCCGGGTTCGTCGTCGTCCAGATGCGCCAGTGCGGCGATCATCAGCTGAGACGCGACTTCACCGGCGGCGTGCCCGCCCATACCGTCGGCCAGTGCCAACAGCCGGGCACCGGCATAGACGGAATCTTCGTTATTTGCGCGGACCAGGCCGCGGTCGCTGCGCGCTGCGTAGCGGAGAACAAGTGTCACGATCGGAGCTCGATCACTGTCTTGCCGACCCGGACAGGTATGCCGAGCGGAACGCGGACTGCGGTGGTGACTTTGGCGCGATCGAGGTAGGTACCGTTGGTCGAGCCGAGGTCTTCGACGTACCAGTCGTCACCGCGTAGGGACAGCCGGGCATGTCGGGTCGATGCGTAATCGTCGGTAAGGACCAGCGTCGAATCGTCCGCACGGCCGATCAATACCGGTTGGGTACCCAGTGTGATACGGGTACCGGCAAGAGAACCTTGAGTCACCACAAGATGTTTGGCGCCCTTCTGGCCTCGGCGCATCGACGGCAGTACCGCGGAACCGCGCGGTCCCCGGTTCTGGAGCCGTATGCCGGAGGCCGCGTAGATATCGCTGCGGAGGGTACGCAGGATTGCCCACACGAACAGCCACAACAGCAGGAGGAACCCGGCCCGGGTCAACTGCAGAACCAATCCCTGCACGGCGCTCCACCTCCTGTTCGACTGTGTGCCGGTGCCATCGGAGTGGTGACCCACCCCTTGGCCGTGCTCGTCCAGGCGACCCACCTTGCGGGGCCGCGCATGTGTCGGCACATCATAGGACCGTCGGACGAGACCGATCACGATTGGACCGCCCTATTATGCGAGAGCCGTCCCGTGATCCGCACGGCGAGCCTACGGCATCAGACAATACGGATGAGGATCTCGGAATGCCCGGCACGGATCACATCGCCGTCGGCCAGCTGCCAGTCCTGCACCGGTGAACCGTTGACGAGGGTTCCGTTGGTGGAGCCGAGGTCGGAGAGCATCGCGGTCTGGCCGTCCCAGCGCACCTCGATATGGCGGCGGGACACACCGGTGTCCGGCAGCCGGAAATGGGCGTCCTGGCCGCGGCCGATGATATTGCTGCCTTCACGGAGTTGGTAGGTGCGGCCGCTGCCGTCGTCGAGCGCCAGTGTGGCCGAGAATCCGGGCCCGGCCGCCGGCGCGTACCCTCCCTGAGCCCCGTAGGGGGCCTGCTGGGCGGCGCCCTGCGGGTACCCCTGCGCACCTTGCTGCGCGTACCCCTGTTGGTCGTAACCCTGGTCGTAGCCGGGCT
>NZ_BDBZ01000029.1 GCF_001613245.1 Nocardia speluncae NBRC 108251
GCGTACCCGCCCTGGTCGTAACCCTGCTGACCGCCGTACCCCTGCTGGTCGTAGGCGGCGCCACCTTGCTGGTACTCGTAGCCGTTCTGATAATCGGGGGCGCCGTTGTACTGCGCGCCGGGACCGTAGTCCTCGGGGTACGCGCCGTTCTGCGGCCCGCGTCCCGCGGGGCCGGGAGCGTACCCGCGATTGCGTGGATCGGACTCCGCGTGCTCACGGCTCGGGTCGTAGCCAGAGTTCTGCGTCATGGGGCCAGCTCCTGGTTGCGGGTTAGCGGGTCGTTGTAGCGGTTCCGGGCGGTGAGCCGAGGCAGCTCCACGGCCGGCGTCGGGGTCGACGCGGCCGCTCGTCCTGAACATTCCGGTGTGCAGCGTAGGGGATGCCTCGAAGACAACGTGTACTTCGCCGTACGTCTGCCATCCTTGTTCACGGATGTAATCCTGCAGATGTTTGGCGAATGCACGGGTCGTGAGGTCGTGATCGGCATCGAATTGCCGGTGGTCCGACGAGTTGATCGTGATCACATAGCTGTTGGGTGCGAGCAGATGCCCACTGCCCAGATCCTGGACGCTATCGGCGGCCTCACGCTGCAGTGCGGCCTCGACCTCCTGCGGAACAACATTCCCGCCGAAGACACGGGCGAAGACGTCACCGACGGCGCCCTGGAGGCGCCGCTCGAATCTCGAGACGATCCCCATTCGGGCCCTCCCTTCGGTGAGTCTCTCCTCATTCTTTACGACGACACGCGAATCCGGCGTGTCGTTCTACGAGCACGTTCTCTGCATGATATCCACGATCGGCTATACCTGTAACTACCGTAATGGTGACGGAGTTCCCCGCGCGTGTGAACAGGCCTCGAAATCTACGTCGCCGACCCGTCCAGCAAGCCCGTGACCACGTGATTTCGCCCCGTGGTTATCTCCGTGCTAGTGTCTTTTCCGTCGCTCGGGCGAGTGGCGGAATGGCAGACGCGCTGGCTTCAGGTGCCAGTGTCCTTCGGGACGTGGGGGTTCAAGTCCCCCTTCGCCCACTGAAGGCCGTGGATCGCAGAGTCCACGGCCTTTTTCGTTTCTGATGCCGGATGCGGGCTCGGAACTCGGGCGGCGGGGCCCGTAGGCGAACCGCTCGGGTGTTCAGGGGGAGCCGGGAACTCGGCGTGGGGATGCTCTTCGTATGGCCGTTCCATAGCGATGCGGCTTCTGTTGGTACCGGATAGCCGAGTCGCGCATGGGTGGAGCTGATTCGCGGGCGCGCCGACGGACTGAATGCCGTATGCCGAAATGAGACCAAGGTCACACAATCAATTTTCGGTTGCGGTGTCACTGCTGAGGCTTGCCTTACTCGGAGTGTCCGGTGACTCAGTTCACGTCCCGGAACCACGCTGGTTAACAATGCGCGGGTCTACCTTGCAGGTAAATACAGGGGCAGGTGAAGGTTTGGGGCGAATAAACCGACCTTGGGTTTCTTTTGTCTCGGAGGCCGGTTCTGGGGTTGTGTTAATCCTTCGCGAATGCCCTGGTCGCCGACGGGGCGGCCGAGTTAACGGCGGTTCTTGCTGTGGTTGTCGCGGGCCACTTTCCGGTTGGGTGTAACCCCGGTAACGGATATGGCCGTGACCAGTAAAAACCAAATGTACTTGCAAATGAAAGCACCGCTGTAAGGCCGTTCGAGGCTGCCAGAAGTTAGCTGGACCGGGGTCCGATGGGGGTTGTCTGTAGATTTGCTGGGCTCCGACTTATACCTGTGACCTCTTACGCAATGGGTTGCGTAGGCATAACGATTGTGTAGAGTCGACGGTAACGCTGGCCGCAGCTAGAGCGGCGACTCGCTGCGGCCAGCGGAATTCAAATGGGGGAATTCGCACTGATCATCGGGTCCACGTTGCTGTCACCTCACAAAGCGGTGCCTGCCGTTGTGTGCTCGGCGTTGTCTATTCGTAGTTCCGTTACCTACCGCCGGTGAGCTGGAGGGCGGCGGTCTCGGATTCGGTGCTCGCCCTTCGTCCGGCAGTGAAGATGTAGCCGAGGAACAGCATCTCGGCGAGCAGGCCGCAGGCGATCCGAACGGGTGTGGGCAATGTGCTGGGGGTGACGAAACCTTCGAGCAGTCCCGCTACCAGCAGTGTCGGTACCAAGCCCAGGGCGATGGTGGCGGTGGTGCGGCCCTGCCGGGCCACCGCATCGGCCCGGCTCGCGCGCCCTGGATCGATGAGCGTCCAGCCGAGTTTCAGGCCGGCGCCACCGGCGATGAAAATCGCTGTCAACTCCAGCATTCCGTGGGGTAGCAGGAAGCCGAACAACGAATCCAGTCGGCCGGCATCCGCCATGAGGCCGGCCGTTACGCCGATATTCAGCGCGTTCATGAACAGCAGGTACAGCACCGGCAGGATCAGGACGCCGAGAAACAGTGTCAGGGCGGCTACCCAGGCATTGTTGGACCAGACCAATGCGGCGAATGCGTCGTTCGGATGTTCGGTGTAATACGTTTCGAAGGCCCCACCGGGCTCGGTGAGTGCCCGGGTGTCCTCTTGCAGCCCAAGGGTTCCGCGCGCCGAGGGGTCGACCGAGATCCACGTCGTGAAGCCCGCAACCACGGTGAGGAACACGACGGCCACGGCGAGCCACCAGCCGCAGGCCCGGTAGACCGCGGCCGGAAACCGATGAGTGAAGAATCGCCGGATCTCGGTCCAGGTATCGGGCGAGCTCCCCACGATTCTGCCGCGCGCCCGGGCCAGCACGGCGCTCAATCCGGCGACGAGTTCCGGTTCGGGACTATGCGTCTGCAACCGCGCCAGCTGCTGGGAAGTCTGCCGGTAGAGCCGCACCAGTTCGTCGGCCTCGGCGCCGGTCAAACCACGCCGGCCGGCCAGGTAGTTCAGCCTGGCCCAGGCTCGGCGATGCCTCATGCTGTAGGCGTCCACATCCATCGGCCTACCTCCCGCCGTTCTACCGCTGCGCCCCGATGGTGCACCCCCCGCCTTCAGCGAAGCCGGTTCGACCCGGTGCCGTGAAAGAATGCTATGCGATATGGCTGAATTCACGACGGGGGAAGCGGTGGCACTCGAGCTGCCGGTCGCCCGTGTCCCGACCCGAGCCGCGGCATTCGTGCTCGACCTGATCCTGCAGATCGTGCTCGGGGTCTTGCTGCTCACCCTGGTGATGCTCGTGACGCGCGGGGATGACAGCAGCCCCTGGTTCGCCACACTGATTCTGGTCTCGCTGGTCACCGTGCTGGTCGGCTATCCCGTGTTCTGGGAAACTGCGCTGCGCGGTGCGACACCGGGAAAACTCGCTCTCGGGCTACGTGTGGTGCGCGCCGACGGTGGCCCCGTGGATTTCCGCCATGCGCTCACTCGCGGGCTGACCGGCGCGATCGTCGATTTCTGGATGCTCGGTCTCTTCGGCTTGATCGCGGTGGCGAGTTCGATGTGCTCACCCGGCGCGCGCCGAGTGGGCGATGTCCTGGCGGGAACGGTGGTCGTGCATATTCGCCAGCAGCTGTTCCTGCCGGCGCTGGCGATACCACCGGCCTGGCTCACCGGCTGGTCGGCCGGACTCGATCTCACCGGGTTGTCCGAAGATCTGGCGCTCGCCGTACGTCAGTACCTGACTCGCATCGACTCGCTCACCCCGGGCGCACAGCACGAGATCGGGCAGGCGCTGGTTACCGCGGTCTGTGCCCGGATTCGGGCCGCGGTGCCGAGCGGCTATCCGCCCGTACAGATACTCGGCAGTGTGCTCGCCGAGCGGCAGCGGCGTTCACTACCCGCTGGGCCGCTGCCACCGATGATCTACGCCCCGGCGCCGATTTCGGTCGTGCGGTCCTACTGAGCCGGGGACGCCGCGGTACGGCCCGTGTGTGCTCGGATTACAGGGCGGCGGACTGTTTGAGCTCCAGATACTCGTCCGCCAGCGCGCCCGGTAGGTCGGGGCCGGCTGCCGCTATCACGGAAATACCCATCCGGCGCAGCGATTCTTGAACTACCGCCTGCTCGGCGATCCGGGATTCGGCCGCCGCGGCGCGGTACAGCGCGCGCAGGTCGCTGCGGTCGGCGGTCGCTGCGGTGATCTCCGGATCGGTGACCGAGACGATCAGCACCCGGTGGCGTTCGGCCAGCACCGGCAGCAACGGAAGCAGATTCTCGGTGACCGCCGCGCTGTCCAGGCCGGTGAACCAGACGATGAGACTGCGACGGCGGGCTCGGCGGATCGCGGCCCGCACCAGGGCCTCGGAATCGGTATCGACCAGTGCCGGGGTAACTCCGGCCAGCGCGTGCATGAGCTTCGGCTGCACACCGCGCCCGACCCCGGTCCGTACCTCGGCGCGTACCTCGCGATCGTAGGCGAGCAGGCCCACCATATCGCCGCCCGCGGCGGCCAGACTCCCCAGCAGCAAGGCCGCTTCGATCGCGCTGTCGAGGCGCGTTCCGGCACCCACACGGGCGGCGCTGATCCGGCCGGTATCCAGCAGCAACAGCACCTGCCGGTTGCGTTCCGGGCGCCAGGTCCGCACCAGCACGTCGGTGGCCCGCGCGGTCGCCCGCCAGTCGATGGCGCGAACATCGTCGCCCGGCACGTATTCGCGGAACGAATCGAATTCGGTGCCCGGGCCGCGGAGATCCGCCAGATTCCGGCCTTCCAGATGTCGCAGGCGTTTGACCTTGCCGCCGAGCAACCGTTCGCTGTGGAACCGTGGCAGCGCCCGGATCCGCGCCGGTACAACCCGCTGGAACTGGTGACCGGCCAGCCCCAGCGGTCCGAACAGGCGCACGGTGACCGGACCGGCGGCGCGATCACCGCGACGGGTCGGCGTGAGCGTGGTGCGCATGCGGACGCGGTGGCCGGGCTCGAGGTTCAGCCGGTGTTCCCGGCCGGCGGCCCCGGCGCTGTCGGGCCAGTCGTCCCACAGCCGGCCACGAACCGCGCGGGAGCCGGTATTGGTTACCACGATCTCGATCTCGGTCGCGGCCCCGAGGCGCAGCACCGTCAGTTCTGTCCGCTCCAGCGCCACGTCCGCGCCGTCGGCGGTGAGGGCACGATCGGTCGTGGCCAGTGCGCAAAGTAGCGCGGTCGTCAACAGGACCCCGAACCACGACGGTGACACCGTCATGACGAATACCGCCGCCGCGACCGCGATACCGAACAACCGGCCCGTGACGACCACGGCTACACCGGAACCGGGACGGATTGCAGCAGGCCGGCCAGCACTTGCTCGCCGGTGATCCCGTCGATCTCGGCCTCGGGCCGTAGCTGCAGCCGGTGCCGTAGCACGGCCACCGCGACAGTTTTCACATCGTCGGGGGTGACGAAACCCCTCCCGTTCAACCAGGCCAAGGCTCTGGCGGCGGCCATGAGTGAGGTTGCGCCGCGGGTGGACGCGCCGTGTGCGACCGCCGCCGCTGTCCGGGTGGCGCGGCAGAGGTCGACAATGTAGGCGAGCACTTCGGGACGGACCGCGACTGCCGCGATCGCGGCACGGGCCGCGGCGATATGCGCGGGACCGGCCACCGGGCGCAATCCTGCGGCAGCGAGATCGCGCGGGTCGAAACCGTCGGCGTGCCGCTGCAGGACCCGGAATTCGTCGTCGCGTTCGGGCAGGTGGATATCCACCTTGAACAGGAAACGGTCCAGCTGCGCCTCGGGTAGCGGGTAGGTGCCCTCCTGCTCGATCGGGTTCTGCGTGGCGACCACCACGAAGGGGTCGGGCAGGGGCCGGGGTCGTCCGTCGACCGAGACCTGGCGTTCTTCCATCGATTCCAGCAGCGCGGACTGGGTTTTCGTGGGAGTGCGGTTGATTTCGTCGGCCAGCAGCAGGTTGGTGAAGACGGGACCGTCGCGGAAGGTGAACTCGGCCGAATGCGGGTCGTAGATCTGTGAGCCGGTGACATCGCCGGGCATCAGGTCGGGCGTGAACTGGACTCGGCTGTGTTCGAGTTCCAGGGCGGTGGCCAGGGCCCGGACCAGCAGTGTCTTCGCCACACCGGGCACGCCCTCGAGCAGGACGTGGCCGCGGCACAGCAGGGCGAGCACGAGGTACATGACCGCGTTGTCGTTGCCCACGACCGCCTTCCCGATCTCGGTGCGCAGTGCGGCGAACGCGCCCGCGGCCGCATCGGCGGTGGGCGCCGCCGGGCCGCCGGGGCCTGCCTTACTGGTGTCAATGCTGGTCATCCGACCTCCGCTTCGATCCATTCGAGTTGCGCGGCAACGAGTTCCAGGCTCGATGCATCCGGTACGTGTCCGTAGAGCGCCGCGCCGACAGTGTCCGGGGTGGCCCCTATCCTGGTGGCCACCGCGGCCACCATGGCGTCCGGGGATATACCGGCGTCGACGCCGAGGGCGCGGCGCAGGCGGCGCAGTGTGGCAGCCTGCAGGACGCTCGCGATATGCGCGTGGTCGCCGGAGCGGCGGTACAGGCCGGCCTGTCCGGACAGTAGTTCGCCGGCGGCCACATCCACCGGACGGGGTTCGGCAACCACCGCGCCGCGGCGGCGCGCTCGCCACCACACGAGTACTGCGCCGGCGATCAGGAATTGCAGGATGCCGAAGACCAGCCAGGCAGAGGAGCCGGTGAAGACGGAGTCGTCACCGGTCGGGCGGGGGAGGTCGGGATCGTAGTCGTCCGGTGGGACGACCGGCGGTGGGTCGATCGGCGGGGTTTCCGGTGCGCTGGGGCCGTTGCAGCCCTGCAGTATCGCGTAGAGCACCAGCAGCACGACCGCCATCGCTGCCAGCGTCGCCCAGGAGCGGGGGTCGCGCACCATCGCGGGTAGCGTCCGGCTGCCCTGCCGCGCCCGGGACCCGCGCCCGACAGCCTCGACTTCCACCGGATCGGCCGCCGGTGGCGGTGCCGCGGCGGAGAACCGATCGGCCCCGGCCAATCGATGGTATTCGTCCGCCGCTGCGGGGCGGCCACCGTAGACAACCTCGTCGAAGACTCCGGCGGCCGGGGGGATTTCGCCGGAGAGCTCGGACGGTAGCGCCGCCGTGGCCTCCTCGGAGGTTTCTCGGACGGTGCGGGAACGACGCACTTCGAGCACGCCGTGCTGTTCCAGTCCGCGCAGCACCGCGCGGAATCGCTCGCGTAGTGCGGTGTCGTAATCGCCCTGTGCCGCGGCGTGTTCGGCGGCCTCGCGGTGGGTTTCCGCGGTATCCAGATGCGGCCGGTCCGGGACCCCACGACGTGGATCGGTCATCGATGACCTCTGCTTGTGACGGGAATCCGGATATCCATACCCTCACGGCGGCAACGAAGATCGAGATAGCCGACCACCCGGGCACTGGATTCCACGATCTCGGTGAAGGCCGCCAACAGCAGCACGGTACCGGTGAGCAGGACGAGGAAGGGCCAGCGATGGGTACCGGAGATATCGCTGACGAACAGCGCGAACCCCAGTAGAGGAGCCGTCAGCACCGAGTAGACCAGCTGCCGGCAGATCCAGACACCGGTGCGCTGCATCCGCAGAGTGCCGGTGAGCAACCCGGCGCGCGCGAGTGCCGCACGGGCCGTGGACTGCTCGGCGAAAAGAACGGGTGCCGCTACCAGATGCCGCGCCCGTAACCACGCCAGGCCGAACCAGCAGAACGGGTAGGCGAGCAGGAACCAGACGATGCCGAGAAAACCGAACGGGAGCAACAGCATGCTCGGCGCAAGCACGGCCAGTCCGATCGCGGTGAACGACAACTGGGTCAGCAGCAGCGGCCTCAGCCGCTGCCCGGTCTGCCACCAGGCCGCCCGCGCCCCGATCGGAGCGCCTCCCACGCGGGCGAGGCCCGTGGCCACGGTGACCCCGCGCAGCACGATCCGGATGACCCAGGCGACGACGAGCGTGGCGCACACCGCCGCGAGCGCGGTGCCGTCGTCGGATCCGTCTGTCAGGTGGGAGACGAGCCCGATGAACGCGGCCACCACCGACCCGCCGGCCACCAGCAGCGGCGCGGCGCACCCCGCGGTTACCCGGATATCGGCCTGCATCAGTGCGAACGGCTCATCGAGCAGTTCCCGGAAACTCAGCGGACGGATCGGCACCGTCGCTTTCCGGGCTCGGCGTTCCGGATCTACTCCCGCCCCGACGGAGCCGGCCGTAGGGGCGGCAGGCTGCACGCGGCCGAGTCTAACCGGTGCGCCGGGAGCGGGCCGGTGATGATCCGGCCGCACTTGCGTACCGGGCCGGGCACAGTCTCGAGACGTCCGCCGAGGCAACGTGCGGAGCCGTAATGCCGGGCGACTGCCCCCGTACGCGGCCGCGGTCCGGTTTGCGCGGGCCGGGTGCTGCAATGCGAACTCGGCTACAGATTCGATATCGCCCAGGGCCCGGTACCGCATGATGATCCTGATCCACAATCCCCGAAAGGCCGGCGGCCGATGGACGCAGGTCTTCGAACCGGATGCGGTCGGTTTCACCTCGGTCTGCGGGTATTCCGGTGGACTGCCGCCGGATACGCACGGAGGCTCTCCGGTAAGGCGGAAGTACCGTGGTAATCGTTCGACGACGAGGTCGCAGGTTGCGTGCCGCCTTCACTACCGCGATACCGGACGAGCCGATGACGGCGGCGCCGTTCAGTTGCCGGGAGGTAGTTCCCGAGGGGTACGTCCTTGCGGCAGTTCTCCCGCTGTCCGTCCGGGCAATGCGGTACCGGTCGCGGGCTCCAGCCGGGTTGTCGCCGAGACGATCGCCTCGGGATCCAGGGTCAGTTCGGCATCCATCACCGTGTTCCTCGGTGACGCGCCCGCACGTATCCGGTCGCGTCCGGCCGGTGCTTTCTCGGCCACGCCGTCGATCGTGACGTTGCGGGTCCGGCGCAGTGTGAAGGTGATCTCCTCAGCTTCGGTGAAGACGTGGCGGGCAGTCCGCAGGGGTCGGCTCGCGGTGTCGAGGGCGTCCTCGATCACCGAGCTCACGAACCCCGGTACCAGCGGGCCTATCCAGCGGGCGGCCGTATCGGTGAACGGAACCGTGCCGACCAGCGGGAGTTCCAGGCCGCGGGACAGTCGCGCGGGGCGCTTGTCCGGCGGTACCGGCAAGCCGGATCCTGCCGGAGCAGGCAGCGCCAACCGGTCGGCCGGCAGTTCGGCGGGTACAGGAGAGCGCTCGGTGACGCCGATCTCCAGCCCGCCGAGCGCGGCGATCACCCGGGTCCGCTGGCGTTCGCGGTCGATGGCGGTATCGGCCTCGGCTTCCAGGCGGGCCGCGGCCAACTGCCGGTCGGCCTTCACAGCAGCCGTTTCGGCACGGACTTCGGCCTCTTTCTCCGCGATCGCCGCGTCGGCGGCGCGTTCGGCGCGGTCGCGTACCGCCGCGGCGGCGCGGCGGCGCTCCTGCATGGTTTCGCCGCGCCACCGGCGCAGTATCAGTGGGAGGGCGGCCAGCAGGATGAAGACCGCCCAGATGAGCAGTCGCAAAAGGAATGCGCCGGTCCGGTCGGTGGTGTGCTCGTGCACGGCCGCCCAGCGGGCTCCGATACCGCGGTCGCCCTCGGCTACGGCCGCTGTTCGCGCGTCGTCGAGCGCCGTCCGTGCGCTGTCCGTGTTCGCGTCCAGCAGGGCGACGCGGCTCTGCGCGGCCGACAATGCGGTGCGCGCGTCGTCGAGCATGTCGTTGGCGGTATGCGCCTCCGGGCCCCGGCCCGGCACACCGGTGATCTTGGTCTGCGGGCAGCCCGGACCAGGATTGAACTCACATCTGGCGACGATGAGCGCGTTGTCGAGATCGGCCGAGGCTTCGGCGATATCGCGGTCCAGAGCGGTGCGGTCGGTGACCGCGCGGTCCAGTTCGTCCTGGGCGGTGCGTACCGCCGGAGTTATGGCGGCCGCGGCCACCGCATGTTCGTCGAGGATCCGATCGATCGAGCCGTCGAACAACACGGTGGTGGCCAGTTCGGCCACCACCAGGCCGGTCAGCGCGGTCACTGCGAGGCGGGTCGCCACCGCCGCGACATCGGTCGTGCCCGCGGGCCGGTCCAGCCGGGCGGCGGGCTGGGCACCGGCCAGGGCGCGGCCCACCAGACCGATGAGCAGCCCGGTGATCAATGCCGTGGGCAGCACCGCGCTCGCCGGCCATCCGCCGGATGCCAGAGCTACCCCGGTTGTTCCCGCGGCGACCAGGGCGAACAGCGCCACGCCCGTACCGGTGACGATATAGCCGGTGCGCTCATATCCGTCGGTGGTCTCGGTGGGCTGTCCGCCGCCGAGCCAGATGAACATGCCGGTGACGCTCATGGGACCCATAACCTCTGCAGCCGTCATCGATTCGTTGTCTCAGCGTGACAGGCGGTACGGCGCTCGATCGAGCCCTCGCACGCTGGTGTGGTCATCTTCACAGGTGTCGGTGAGCATGTCGTGCCGAGGCATGTCGTCCGGTGCCGGGCGCAGTTGTGGGCCGGCCGAATTCTGGTTTCCCGCAACGAGAAAGAGTCGGTTCACCGCCCGTGGATGTGGCGTAAACCACTGAAATCGGCATTTGCTGCCTGTGTGCTGAACCATGGAAAACGTAAAACAGTCCGGACGGTCGGATCATGTTCTGTGCTTGTCACGACGCTGTCACGAACATCTCATCGCGGAGCGTGACAGTTAGCCGCGCGCGGGTGGGTTTGCCGACGGCTGCTGCCGGGAATTCATCTTCGATGCAGGTGAGCGTGGGTTCGGCGGATGCGACGGGGCATCGGGAAATGAGCCGGGCGAGTGGATCGCCGCTGTTCGGAGGGTCGATCCGGAATCGATTTCAGCCGGAACGCTGCTTTACACTAGAAAACGCGCATATGTGGAGGAATGAATGAAGAAGCCCAGCTCAAGGCCTAACAGCCCATTTTATTAGGGCAACCTTGGTTGGTTGGCTTCCGGGCCTGGCTTATCGTTTGCTCTTACGCCGCACATACCGATGTCCGGCCGAAAGCACGTTCGGGCAACCTATCGGCAAGGCCGGCCCAGCGGGCGAAACCCGTATCCGGGTTCCGAGCGCGTAAGCGCTTCGTTACCGGCGGGCACCGGCGCAGAACCGCAGGTGGAAACAACTTCAGACGTGACTGCACGCCGAACACCATCAGCGCGGCTGGTGTCGGCCAACGTACGAACGCAGTCCTATCAGGCAGCGTTCGACAGTACCGGCGTTCGACAAGGCGTTCTCTCCAGGCCGCACCACGTCGAGGTCGACTTTCTCGAAGGCAGAGGCATGACGCAACTACCTGGCCACAGGTCCCCCGGACCCATCGGGCTCTATGACCCGGCGCACGAGCACGACGCATGTGGTGTCGCGTTCGTCGGTGATATGCACGGCCGCCGCAGCCGTGACATCGTCGACAAGGCCATCACGGCCCTGTTGAACCTCGAGCACCGCGGCGCCGCGGGCGCCGAGCCGAACTCCGGCGACGGCGCGGGCATCCTTATCCAGGTTCCCGACCGCTTCTTCCGTGCAGTCGTCGATTTCGAGCTGCCGCCGGAGGGCTCATATGCCACCGGTATCGCCTTCTTGCCGCAGGCCCGGCGCGAGGCGGCACGGGCTTCCTACGGCGTCGAGAAGATCGTCAAGGAAGAAGGCCTGGCGGTCCTCGGCTGGCGCGAGGTACCGATCGACGAATCGTCGCTCGGTGCGCTCTCACGTGATGCCATGCCGCTGTTCCGCCAGCTCTTCATCGGCTCGCCCACGGGTGCTGAACAGCAGCTGACCGGGATGGACCTGGAGCGGCGTGCTTATGTCATCCGCAAGCGGGTGGAGCACGAACTGGGCAAGGCCGGCGCGGGCGAGGGCGCGGTCGGTAAAGAATCGGTGTACTTCCCGAGCCTGTCCGGGCAGACCTTCGTCTACAAGGGCATGTTCACCACGCCGCAGCTGCGTGCGTTCTACCTGGACCTGCAGGACGACCGGGTGGAAAGCGCCTTGGGCATCGTGCACTCCCGGTTCTCCACCAATACTTTCCCGTCGTGGCCGCTGGCCCATCCGTTCCGCCGGGTCGCGCACAACGGCGAGATCAATACCGTCGCCGGCAACGAGAACTGGATGCGGGCACGCGAGGCGCTGCTGCGTTCGGATGTCTTCGGCAAGGATTCGGCCGGTAAGAACCGGCTGGAGAGGATCTTCCCGGTCTGTACTCCGGGCGCCAGCGATACCGCGCGATTCGACGAGGTCCTCGAACTGCTGCACCTCGGCGGCCGCAGCCTGCCGCATGCGGTGCTGATGATGATTCCCGAGGCCTGGGAACGCAACGAGAACATGGATCCGCAGCGCCGGGCGTTCTACGAGTACCACTCCATGCTCATGGAGCCGTGGGACGGCCCCGCCTCGGTGTGCTTCACCGACGGCACCGTCATCGGCGCCGTGCTGGACCGTAACGGCCTGCGGCCGAGCCGGATCTGGGTTACCGAGGACGGCCTGGTGGTCATGGCCTCCGAGGTCGGTGTGCTGGATATCGATCAGTCCAAGGTCGTGCGCAAGATTCGCCTGCAGCCGGGGCGGATGTTCCTGGTGGACACCGCGCAGGGCCGGATCGTCGACGATGAGGAGATCAAGGCGCAGCTGGCCGCCGAGCATCCTTACCGGGAATGGCTCGATGCCGGGATCAAGCACCTCTCCGATCTGCCCGACCGCCCGCATGTGCACATGTCGCACGACCGGGTGCTCATCCGGCAGCAGATCTTCGGGTACACCACCGAGGAACTGAACCTGCTCATCTCGCCGATGGCCAAAACGGGTGCCGAGGCGCTGGGCTCGATGGGCACCGACACCCCGATCGCTGTGCTCTCGGCGCGGCCCCGGTTGCTGTTCGACTACTTCTCCCAACAGTTCGCGCAGGTCACCAACCCGCCGCTGGACGCCATCCGGGAAGAGGTCGTCACCAGCCTGCGCCGCCATATCGGCCCGGAGGCCGATCTGCTGCACCCGAGCCCGGAATCCTGCCGGCAGATCGCGATCCAGCAGCCGATCATCGATAACGACGAACTGTCGAAGCTGGTCCATATCAACGACGACGGCAGCCATCCCGGCCTGCGGTCGGTTGTGGTGCGCGGCCTCTACGAGGTCGCGGCCGGCGGGGACGGCCTGCGCCGCGCACTCGACGCCATCAACACCCAGGTCTCGGCCGCGATCGACGGCGGTGCCCGCATCATCGTGCTGTCGGACCGCGAATCCAACGAGAAGCTCGCGCCCATTCCGTCGCTGCTGCTCACCGCATCGGTGCATCACCACCTGGTCCGGGAACGTACCCGCACCATGGTCGGCCTGGTAGTCGAGGCCGGTGACGCCCGCGAGGTACACCATATGGCCACGCTCGTCGGTTTCGGTGCCGCCGCGATCAACCCGTACATGGCCTTCGAATCGATCGAGGACATGCTCGAGCGGAGCGCACTGAGCGTTCCCGGCAGCACCGGCGATCCGGCGACCGATTATCGCAAGGCGGTCGCGAACTACAACAAGGCCGCGAGCAAGGGTGTGCTGAAGGTGATGTCCAAGATGGGCATCTCCACGGTCGCGTCCTACAACGGTGCGCAGCTGTTCCAGGTGATCGGTCTGTCACAGGACCTGGTGGACGAATTCTTCACCGGTCTGCGCTCGCACCTGGGTGGTATCGGCCTGGACGAGATCGCCACCGATGTAGCAACCAGGCATTCGGTCGCGTTCCTGGAGAACCGGAACGAGCGCGCGCATCGCGAGCTCGAGGTGGGCGGCGAGTACCAGTGGCGGCGTGAGGGCGAATACCACCTGTTCAACCCGGATACGGTGTTCAAGCTGCAACATGCCACCCGCAGCGGGCAGTACTCGATCTTCAAGGAGTACACCAAGCTGGTCGACGACCAGTCCGAGCGGCTGGCCTCACTGCGCGGCCTGATCAAGTTCAAGAAGGGTGCGCGGTCCCCGATTTCGATCGAGGAGGTCGAGCCCGCTTCCGAGATCGTCAAGCGTTTCTCCACCGGTGCGATGAGCTACGGCTCGATCTCGGCCGAGGCGCACGAAACCCTGGCGATCGCGATGAATCGGCTGGGTGGCCGGTCCAACTCCGGTGAGGGCGGCGAATCGCCGGCCCGGTTCGAGCCGGAGGAGAACGGCGACTGGCGGCGCAGCGCGATCAAGCAGGTTGCCTCGGGCCGGTTCGGTGTCACCGCGCACTACCTGACCAACTGCACCGATATCCAGATCAAGATGGCCCAGGGCGCCAAGCCGGGCGAGGGCGGTCAGCTGCCCGCGCACAAGGTGTATCCGTGGGTCGCCGAGGTTCGGCATTCGACGCCGGGCGTGGGTCTGATCTCGCCGCCACCGCATCACGACATCTATTCGATCGAGGATCTGGCACAGCTCATCCACGACCTGAAGAACGCGAACCCGCAGGCGCGGATTCACGTGAAACTTGTCGCCGAGCCCGGTGTCGGCACCGTCGCGGCGGGCGTGTCCAAGGCGCACGCCGATGTGGTGCTGATCTCCGGTCACGACGGCGGCACCGGTGCTTCGCCGCTCACCTCGCTCAAGCACGCGGGTGGGCCGTGGGAGCTCGGTCTGGCCGAAACGCAGCAGACGCTGCTGCTCAACGGTCTGCGCGACCGGATCGTGGTGCAGGTCGACGGACAGATGAAGACCGGCCGTGATGTCGTGGTCGCCGCGCTGCTCGGTGCCGAGGAGTACGGTTTCGCGACCGCGCCGCTGGTGGTCTCCGGCTGCATCATGATGCGGGTCTGCCATCTCGACACCTGCCCGGTGGGTGTAGCCACCCAGAACCCGGTGCTGCGTGACCGGTTCACCGGTAAGCCGGAGTTCGTCGAGAACTTTTTCATGTTCATCGCCGAGGAAGTCCGGGAGCTGCTGGCCGAACTCGGTTTCCGCAGCCTGGACGAGGCCGTCGGCCGGGTCGATCTGCTCGACACCACCAAGGCCAAGCAGCATTGGAAGGCCAGCAAGCTGGATCTGTCGCCGATCCTCGACGATGTCGAGACGGCGTTCATGTTCCAGGATCGGCGCCGGACCAAGGAACAGGACCACGGCCTGGACAAGGCGCTGGACAACGAGCTGATCGCGCAGAGCCGCGACGCACTGGAGTTCGGTAAACCGGTCAGGATCGACACCAAGATCACGAACGTGAACCGGACCGTCGGCACCATGCTCGGCCACGAGGTGACCAAGCTCTACGGCGGCGCCGGCCTGCCCGACGACACCATCGACATCACGCTCACCGGTTCGGCGGGTAACAGTTTCGGTGCCTTCGTCCCGGCAGGTATCACCCTGCGGGTGCAGGGCGACGCGAACGACTATGTCGGTAAGGGGCTTTCGGGTGGCCACCTGGTGGTGCGTCCTGCCCCCAACGCCCCGGCAGAGTTCGTCGCCGAGGAGAACATCATCGCGGGCAACGTGATCCTGTTCGGTGCGACCAGCGGCCAGGCGTTCATCAACGGTGTAGTGGGTGAACGGTTTGCCGTACGCAACTCCGGTGCCACCGCGGTGGTCGAGGGTGTGGGCGATCACGCCTGCGAGTACATGACCGGTGGGCGAGTCGTCATCCTCGGCGATACCGGACGCAACTTCGGCGCCGGTATGTCCGGCGGTCTCGCGTTCGTCTACGACCCCGACAACACGTTCAGCGGCCGGGTCAATCCGGAACAGGCCGACGCCGTCGAGGCGCTGTCCGGAGACGATTTCACCTGGCTGCGCGATATTATCGGCCGGCACCGGGAACAGACCGGTTCCGCTGTGGCCGAACGGATCCTGGGCGACTGGTCGCAGCAGGTGAACCACTTTGTGAAGGTCATGCCGCGCGAGTACAAGAAGGTGCTGCTCGCCATCTCCGAGGCCGAGAAGAGCGGTAAAGACGTCGACGCTGCGATTATGGAGGCCGCTCGTGGCTGACACCCAAGGTTTTCTGAAGCACACCTCGCGGGAGCTGCCCGAGCGCCGTCCGGTGCCGTTGCGCCTGATGGACTGGAAAGAGGTCTACCAGGAGGGCTTTCCGCACGAAACCCTGCAGCGGCAGGCGAGTCGTTGTATGGACTGCGGTATTCCCTTCTGCCACAACGGCTGCCCTCTGGGCAATCTCATTCCCGAGTGGAACGACCTGGTCTATTCCGACCGCTGGCGCGAGGGTATCGACCGGCTGCACGCGACCAACAACTTCCCGGAATTCACCGGGCGGCTGTGCCCGGCTCCGTGCGAAGCATCCTGCGTGCTCGGTATAAACCAGGATCCGGTGACCATCAAGCAGGTCGAGGTCGAACTCATCGAGAACGCCTTCGACGAGGGCTGGGTCGCTCCGGTGTACCCGACCCGGCTCACCGGTAAGAAGGTCGCCGTGGTCGGATCCGGGCCCGCGGGTCTGGCCGCCGCGCAGCAGCTCACCCGCGCCGGGCACACCGTGACCGTATTCGAGCGGGCCGACCGTATCGGCGGTCTGATGCGGTACGGCATCCCGGAATTCAAGATGGAGAAGCGTTTCATCGACCGCCGGCTGGCGCAGATGGAGGCCGAGGGCACCATCTTCAAGGCCGGAGTGAACGTAGGTGTCGATATCACCGCCGACGAACTGCGCGAGCGGTACGACGCGGTGGTCCTCGCCGGGGGCGCCACCCAGGCCCGCGATCTGCCCATTCCGGGCCGCGAGCTGGACGGTATCCACCAGGCGATGGAGTTCCTGCCCTGGGCCAACCGAGTCCAGCAGGGTGATCCGGTGACCGACGAGAAGGGTCTGCCGCCGATCCACGCGCACGGCAAGAAGGTCGTCATCATCGGTGGCGGTGACACCGGCGCCGACTGCCTGGGCACCTCGCACCGCCAGGGCGCGGCCGACGTGTACCAGTTCGAGATCATGCCGCGGCCGCCGGCCGAACGCGCAGGCTCCACCCCGTGGCCGACCTACCCGCTCATGTACCGGGTTTCCTCGGCGCACGAAGAGGGCGGCGAGCGGATGTTCTCGGTGAACACCGAACGTTTCGTCGGTTCCGACGGCAAGGTGACCGGGCTCGAGGCACATGAGGTCAAGATGGTCAGCGGCCGGTTCGAGAAGGTCGAGGGCACCGATTTCACCCTCGAGGCCGATCTCGTCCTGCTGGCCATGGGTTTCGTCGGGCCGGACAAGCCGGGTCTGCTCACCGATCTCGGCGTCGGTTACGACCAGCGCGGCAATGTCCAACGGGACAAGACATGGGCCACCAATATCCCCGGTGTCTTCGTCGCCGGCGATATGGGCCGCGGCCAGTCGTTGATTGTGTGGGCGATCGCCGAAGGGCGCGCGGCGGCTTCGGCAGTGGACGAGTACCTGGAGGGCGAAACCGCCCTGCCTGCGCCCATCCCGCCGACCGCGGTCGCGCAGCGTTGAGTTAGGCACCGAACCTCCAGCGGCGCGGTACCTCCGATCCGGAGGTACCGCGCCGCCGTCTTTCCGGGGCCGAGTTTGTGATCTCCGGCGGGTTCGGCTGGCGGTCGGTCTGGTGTGGCTCTATTGTTATCTCCGGTGTGATCCGGCGCCTGATCGTGATCCGATCGTGCACTCGTGACGCGTATTCGTTCACCTGTTACGTATCGGCTGCCGTCGGCCGGTTCGGCACCTCGCGACGGCGGAATCGGGAGAGCCCCATGATCGGGGCCAGGGTGACTGGAGCAGTATGCAGTTCAAGAGGGTTGCCGCAGCGCTGGGCGCGTGTGCGGCTGTCGCATCCGGGCTGGTAGCGGCAGGAGCGACGGCAGCGGCCGCGCCCAATTGCCCCAGCCTTTATGTGGTGGCGATCCCGGGGACATGGGAAACCGGGCACGAAAAGTCCCCGGGGCCGGGCATGCTGGCCGATGTGACCGACGGGCTACCGCGCTCCGCGAAGGTCGATTACGTCAGCTACGCGGCCACCGCCTTCCCCTGGGAGGGCGATGTTTACGGCCGGTCCAAGAACGAGGCCGTCGACAATGCGCGCGGTCTGATCGCCGATATGACCGCACGTTGCGGAAACACCGATGTCGCCCTGGTCGGCTATAGCCAAGGTGCGCACGCCGCAGGTGATCTCGCGGCCGAGATCGGTACCGGACTCGGCCCGATCCGGCCGGAACGGATTTCCGGCGTCGGGCTGATCTCGGATCCGCGCCGGGCCGCCGCCGATATCCAGGTCGGCTCGCATGCTCCCGGCGCGGGCGCGGCCGGGCCGCGGGTCGGCGGCTTCGGCTGGCTCAGCGATCGCACCCGCACCGTATGCATTCCCAACGATCTCTACTGCGCTACCGCGCAGGACGATTTCGTCACCCGCTTCGCCGGCTTCCTGGCGCAGAGCTCCGACGCCAATCCCGCCAACCTCTGGCGCTACCAGCTCGAGGCGGCGGCGATCGTCAACGATGTGATGAAGTACGGCGGTGTGCCCACACTGCAGGCACAGCTTTCCGAAGGCGCCAACGAGCAGCGGTTCAAAGAACTCGAATCGTTCTACCGTTCCGAATCACATCACGCCTACGGCAGCTATCGCGTGGGCGGCGGCCAGACCGCACTGACCTGGATGCACAACTGGATTGCGGATATGGCCTGATCAGCCGTTCGAGATATTGCGGGGGAGTAATTCCCAGACGTGGCCGTTCTCGTTCACCGTCGCCGCGCTGCGGCGCCCGGTGCGCGAGAACAAGATCCGGGTGATCGAGCAGTAGTCGATGGGAAAAGTCAACGGCCGGGCCAGACCCAGGATGTCCTGGAGGGTCACGTTGATGACCCCGCCGTGGGCGAATATCACCACGGTATCGGCCGCTGCCGTCGTGGCCGCGATATCGGTGATCGCATCGCGTACCCGGTGCCGGAATGCTTCGGCGTCGATCTGGAGCGGCAGATGACCTTCCTTGATCCGGTCGTAGGTGTCGCGGAGTTCCGTTTTCGCGTCTTCGATCGGGATATAGGTCGGTAGTTCGCGGTCGTATTCGGCCAGCCCGTCCACGATCTCCACGTCGAGTCCGAGTTTCGCGGCCGTCGGTGCCGTTGTCTCCCGGGCTCGCCGCTGCGGACTACTGATCACCCGGACGATCCGGTGGTGGTCCAGCGCTGCCGGCACCCGTTCGGCCTGCTCCACACCGATCGGGGCCAAACCCGGATCGGCGGCTTCTCCCGCATTGTCGACCCGGAGCGGCTGGGCATGGCGAACAAGTATCAACTGCACGGGTCCACTCTGCCGTATCGCCGCAGCGGCTGACCAACCGAACTGCCGGGACGGCCTCCGACCCCCGGACCGTCATTGTGCGAGCCGGAGGGCAGGCACTGCCGGTTCGGGACACTGCCGTCGCCACGGGAAGTGTCCTGCCGCCGACCTGCGTCCGGGCGCACCCTGTTCTCGCCGATGGACGGCAACGGCCTGGTCCGCCGTGTGGCGAACCAGGCCGTTGCGGAAGTATCCGGTGGTCAGTGACCGGCCGGCGGGTATTGCTGCGGGCCGTTCTGGGGCGGGTTCGGGTTGTCCGGGCCCGACGGGTAACCACCTTGTTGTGGGTAGCCGCCCTGCTGTGGGTATCCCTGTTGTGGATATCCGCCCTGTTGTGGATATCCGCCTTGCTGGGGGTAGCCGCCCTGCTGTGGATATCCGCCCTGTTGTGGATATTCGCCTTGCTGGGGGTAGCCGCCTTGCTGTGGATATCCGCCCTGCTGGGGATAACCGCCGCCTTGTGACGGGTATCCGCCCTGGGGAGACTGTCCCGGGAACTGGCCGCCCTGCGAACCGCCGGAGTTCTTCTTCCGCATCATCACGACGACCGCGACGACGATGGCCACGATGACCAGCAGGCAGATGAGCCCGAAGATCAAACCGCCCCCACCACCCTTGCCCTTGCTCTTACGGCGTGCCTCCAAGTCGACCGCAGAGGCCAGTACATCGGTATCGGCCCAGGCGGAGTAGTCCACTTGGCTCGCATGGGAGAGCAGATCCAGATAACTCAAGGTTAAAACCCCGTTCGAAATGATGTCCGGCCCCTCCTCCTGGGGCCGGGTCGCTACACGGTACTTCCCCGCTACGTGGCCGGGAAACCACTTGTTCCCGGATTTGGCCGGGTTGCGCGTCGGGGAACCGTCAGCGTTGCCGGACCAACGGGAAGGTCTGCGTTTCCCGGATCGTGCGCCCGGTCAGCAGCATGAGTACACGCTCGACGCCGAGGCTCAGGCCGCCGGTCGGCGGCATACCGTGTTCCAGGGCGCACAGTAAATCCTCGTCGAGCCCTGTGATCGCCGGCCCGCCGTCGGCGGACCGCGCCTGCGCCGCGAAACGCCGGCGCAGTTCCACCGGATCGGTCAGTTCGCTGCGCCCGGTGCCCAATTCGATGCCACCGGCCACGAGATCCCACCGTTCGGCCACACCGGCCCGGCGGCGATGCGGACGCGCGAGTGGTGCGACGCTACTGGGCAGGTCGGTGTAAAAGGTGGGCTCATGGGTGGTTTCGGCCACCAATCGCTGGTAGAGCGCGTAGACCGTGCGGCCGTGGTCCCAGCTCGGCCGGCAGCTGATATCGGCTTTCTCGCACAGGTCGCGCAGCTCCGGCAAACGAGTGTCGGGGGTGATCTCGGTGCCGGTTTCCTGCGCCAGCGCCTCGTAGAGCGACCGCACCCGCCACTCACCGGAAAGGTCCAGGGCTTCGAGGGAACCGTCGGTCCGCGGGCGCATGGCGACCATCGAATCGTTCGCGGCCAGCGCGGCCTGCTGCACCAGCTGCCGGCACAGCGTCATCATCCGCTGATGGTCGCTGTGGGCCTCGTAGGCTTCCAGCAGCGTGAATTCGGGCAGGTGCCGGGCACTCGCGCGCGTATTCCGGAAACTGGGCCCGAGCTCGAAGATCTTCTCTACGCCGCCGACACACAATCGTTTCAACGCCGGTTCCGGGCCCAGACGCAGATGCAGATCAGTGTTGTCGGCGTCGATATGGGTGCGCATACTACGGGCGGTTCCCGTGCCGGGGCCGGGTTGCAGCACCGGCGAACCGACCTCCAGAAAACCGCCGTCGTGCAGGGCATCGCGCAGTGCGCGCAGCACGGCGCTGCGGCGGGCCAGTAGTTCACGCGCCTCGCGATCGATCATCAGGTCCAGGTAGCCGCGCCGCATCCGCGTCTCGAAATCGATGAGGCCATGCCATTTATCGGGCAGTGGGTGCAGGCATTTGGCCAGCATCCGCCAATCGGCCACCAGCAGCGACAATTCGCCGCGGCGGCTGTATCCGACTTGTCCGCTCACCGAGATCAGATCACCCAGATCGAAGTGCTCGCCGAACTCGGCGCAGCGCGCCGCGCCGAGTCGTTCCCGATCGAGCAGGAGCTGGATATCGCTGGTCCAGTCGCGGACCACCGCGAACAGCACACCGCCGCAGTCGCGCAGCCGGAGCAGCCGACCGGAGATCCGCACGGTGGTGCCGCGCGGTACCCGCCGGGCCGCGGCGACGGTGTGGGTCGGCGGAAAGGGCGGGGGATACGGGTCGATATGCGTGCCCGCCAGCCGGTCCAGTTTGTCTGTGCGCACCCGCACCTGCTCGGGCCGGAGATCCTGCGCGGGCGCCGGATCGGCCGCCGCAGTCGTGGCCGTCGTGGGCGGCGCCACCACGGTGCGTTCGGGAACGGCGCTATGACATCCGGTATGGGTGAATACCCCGGCTGCACCGCCCGGCCGCGGTAGCAGCCCTTCGGCGAAGGCGGCAGCGACGGCGATACGCGGCAGGTCTCGCGGGTCGGCGGACATGACGTACCGGGTCGCCCAGCGCGGTTGACAACGCCTGGCCGTCCGGTACAGCTGGTCCAGCTGCCACCAGTGGGAAAACGACAGCGGCAGGCCGCGCAGACCGTCGCGCAATGCGATCGCTGCCGCCCGTATACCGTGCGCGGGACCTGGCCGGCCACGACGGCCCACTGCTTCGAAGACCGAGCGGGACACGGTGAAATTCAGCGAAACCTGTTCGATACCGTGCTGTTCGGCGCGGAGCGCGAATTCCGCGATGAGCAGATCGGTGATGTCCTCGGCGGTGCCCGGTTCGCGGCGCAGCAGTTCCAAGGTGGCGCCGGCCCGGCCCCATGGCACCAGCGAGAGCATGCCGAGTACGCGGTCTTCGGCGTCGAGGGCTTCGACAAGCAGGCAATCACCGTCGCGCCGGTCGCCGAACCGGCCCAGCGGTAGCGGGTAGGCGCGTTCGGTCTCGGTGCGCCGCCACTGCTCGGCCGTCACCGCCAGACGCGCGAACTCGGCGGTACCGAGATCGCGGTGGCGCCGGATCCGAACCGTCATCCCCTGTTTGCGCAGCCGGGTGAGAGTGTCGCGGATGGGGCGCAGTTCCGGGGTGGTCAGCGCGAAGGTCCGGGTATCCAGCAGTGCTTCCGCGCCCGCGGCAACAGCGTCGAGTCCGGCCCGGCGATACACCGGCATCCCGGCCTCACCGGCCCCGATCACCGCGACCGGCCAGCCGAACTGCTTCGCGTAACGCTGCCAGGACTCCACCGCCTGCGGCCAGCAGTCACGGGCACCGAGGGGATCGCCCATGGCCAGGCAGACACCGGACTCCACCCGGTACCCGATGGCCGCGCGGCCGTTCGGGCTGAAGACGATCTCGCGGTCGCGGCGGGTCGCCAGGTAATCGGTCGAACCGGTGGGATCCGGGCTGTTCAACAGCTCGCGCAACGCTATCTCGTCGGCTTCGGTGAGTGCGTGTTCCGCGCGCTGTGTTCGTACCAGCACCATGGCTGTGGCCACGAAAACCAGTGCGCCGAACAGGCCCACCAGAAACGCTGTGGGAAACGGTGCGGCACCGGCGAGTTGTGCGGGACGTACGACAAGCCCGCCGGTGAGCTGGGAGACGGCGAACATTACACGCGGCGCCCCCGCGGCCAGCGATCCGGGAAACAGCTGCACCACACACCCACCGGCCACACCGGCCGCGAGCAGGCCGGTACCGAACGCGGTCGCCGCGGGGCGCGGTGCACAAGGCCGGATCCGGGCGGTGAACTGTGTGCGCGCGGCGATCAGCAGCGTGAATACGCCGATATGGACGAGCAGGCCCAGCACCGCGTTCGGGTTCTGCTCGCGGATGACATCGAGCAGATTTACCGGTAGCCAGCTCACCTGGTAGAGCAGCGCAGCCCACCAGGCGACCCGTTTGCGCCGGGAGAGCCCGACGGCAAGGAGGCCGGCCACGGCCGCCCACAGCAGATTCGTCGCGGGTGCGTGCAGGTAGTACTGGTCCAGATAGTCACGCGGGATCCGCAGTGCACCGGACAGCCCCGGCACCACGCTCCACACCAGGCAGGCCATCGCGAAAGCACCCGATACAAGAGCCAGGACGCGCGGTATGGCCGCGAGCCGTCCGAGTGTTGCTCTTCGGTCGGGTACTTCGGGGTCTGGCGGTTCCTGCGTGGACATCACTGTTCCAGTCTGCCGCCCGCCCGTACCGAATCCGGGGTGTATACCGGCGTGTTAGCGGCAGATCGCCCGAGATCCGCCCGTATTGCCCTGTGCACGGGCACGGTTGGCCGAAATGGGTAACCGGGTTCCGGGCGTGGCGGGCGAACGCCGTGAAATGCCGGGTATGCCCGTTTGTTCCGGTCTTCGGCCGGATTCGGCCGGGGCGGTCGGAAGGCGCGCTGACCGGGGGAGTAAGCATGAGACCATGCCGGATCCAATCGATGTGCCTATCGACGATGACACCATACGGCTCGGGCAGTTCCTGAAACTGGCCAATCTGATCGAATCGGGGTCGGAGGCCAAGACAGTGATCGCTGCAGGGCTGGTACGGGTCAACGACGAGGTCGAACTGCGCCGCGGGCGCCAGCTCCAGATGGGCGATGTAGTGGCAATCGCCGGTCATCAAGCCAGGGTGGGCGCCGGATAATCCGGCCGGGTCAGTCCTCGGCGCGAACCACGACGCCGTCGTGGTCGCTGTAGAGCATTTCGCCGGGACGGAAGGTTACCCCACCGAATTCCACCGGGACGTCCTTCTCGCCCGACCCGGTCTGCGTGCTCTTGCGCGGGTTCGTGCCCAGGGCCTTCAGTCCGATATCGAGGGTGCGCAGAATCGCCGAGTCCCGGACGGCGCCGTTGACCACGACCCCGGCCCAGCCGTTCTCGACTCCGCGGCCGGCGATGATATCGCCCACCAGTGCGGTATGCACACTCGCACCACCGTCGACCACCAGTACCCGGCCGTTCCCGGGCCCGCTCAGCGTCTGTTTGACCAGTAGGTTGTCCTGGAAGCAGCGAATCGTGGTGATTCGCCCGGCGAACACCTGCCGACCGCCGAACTGGATGAACTGGGTATCGCAGCTACGGATATCGGCGCCGATCTCATCGGCGAGATCGGCGGTGGCCACCTGCTGCTCTGATTCAGTCACATTTCCGATTGTGCCGCCCGGGGCGGAGCAGCCGACAGCGACCCCGCTATCCGGCGACCGCCAGTGAAGCGGCGAGCCCGAACACCGCCGCCATCACCGCGACCTCCAGCACCGCACGACGCAGCGACGCAGCGGCGCTCATCCGATGAGCGGCTGCCGCCGCGACCCAGCTCCGGCGCCACCACCAGCCGAGCGCCAGCAGCACGATCAGCAATACGGATTTGGCCACCATGATCCGGCCGTAACCGGTCGTGAAGAACGGGGTGATCCCGCCCATCCGAACCAAACCGTTGATCACTCCGGTAACGGCCACGGCCGCCACCATCGGTGCGGCGACCGCGGAGTATCGGGGAAGAGTCTCGGCCCAATCGCGGCGCCCGCGCACCACCAGCGCCAACGCGAGCAGCAGGCCCAGCCACATCGCCGCGGCCAGCGCGTGCACCCCGGCCAGTACCGACCCGAACGCCTGCTGCGACATATGCCCGGTAATGGGGCGCAGAGTCACGGTGACCGCGGCGAATACCAGCACCAGATCGGTTGTGTGCCCGCCCGGTCGCCGGAAGGCGAGCGCGCTGTAGCCCGCGATAGCCGCCGTACCGGCCAGGATGGCCAATCCGATCTGCCCGCCGCTGATCCGCACCAGATAGGTGCCGAAATCCGCCGGGCTCAGCGCAGTCACGCCCGAGCCGACCACGTCGCCCGCGGCGAATACCAGCACCGCGAATTCGAGGCAGCACCATAGCCCGGCCAGTACCGCCAGCATGCGCCACGGGACGTCGAGCCGGTCGTTCAACCGGGGTAGGACGGCCAGGCCGAGAACAGCGGCCCCGGCGAGATCCGCACCCAACCGCATTGTCGCGGCGGCCGGGATATCGCCGAGCGCCCAGGCCACCAGTACCCCGAGCAGGCCCGCCGGAACAGCGAGTCCGAACGCGACCCGGCGGTCGGGCCCGCCCGGGAGACTACTTCTCACTGCTCGTTCTTGCCCTTGCCCAGGTTCGAACCGAACAGCGCGAATGCCAGGCCGGCCCCGAACAGGACCACCGCACCGGCGATATAGACCCACACCGGCACTCCGCCGCCGGACCCGTCCCCGGAACCCTGTGCGTCCACCGCCGGACCGGGTGTGCCCTGGCCCGCGGTGGTCAGCGTGAAGGTCCGTTCGCCGTCGACGACGTGGCCGTCCGCCGAGGTGACCCGGAAGGCGACCCGGTACACCCCGGCCGGACCGAGTTCGCCCACTGCGACACTGAGATCACGGCCCTCGACGACCGGATCGCTCTTCGACCACAGGTTCCCGTCGGGACCCACCACGGTCATTGCCGGGAAATCCGGTTGCAGCGGTTCGTTGAAACTGATCGTGACCCGCGCCGGTCCGGCATCGACAGTAGCGCCGTCGGCCGGATCGCTGCCTACCACGGCGGAATGCGCGCCGGCCGTACCGGCAATCGGTCCGAGTAACAGCCACAGCAGCGCGGTGACCAGGGCGATCACCGGTATCCGGCGGTTCATCGCCGCCCCCTGACCACGGCGCCGACACCGGCGCCCAGGGCCAGCGCCGCGAACGCCAGACCCAGGCCGCCGAGCCAGCGGGCGGTGGTGTCGGTACCCTCGCCCGGTTCGGCCGCGGCCTGATCGCCGTGTTCGTGACCGGACTGGTCGCCGGCGTCCGCGCCGAGCGTCAGGACGGGGGCCGGATACTGCGCCGAATCGTGGTCGCCGGTTTCGTTCCAGCGCACCACGGAGCCGTCGCTGTAGGTCTGCTCGACCGGGAAGTCGATCGAATCGGTTTCGGGCAGCGGGCCCAGCGACACTACGAAACGCTGGAATTCACCCGGGCGGATACCGGGGCTGCTGGGGTTCGCGGTCCAGGTGACGGCCACTACCCGGTCTTCGTCGTCGCGTTCGATTTTCGCGGTCCAGCCGGGGACCGGCTCGGTGCGTGCCGTCGCGATCTCCGGCACGGTGACCCGTAGCGCGGTGGTGGCGGCGGTATCGGATTCGGTGGGCACACTGAACGTCGCGACGGTGGACCGGCCAGGGGTCGCGTTCGGCGCCGATACGCTGACATGCGCGGCGGCCGGACCGGCGCCGGCCAGTACGAGACCCGCGGCGGCGGCGGTGGTCAGACCGCGGCGCAGGGTCGGGGAAAACCCGTGGGACATGGGCGGAAAACTTTCTCTCCGAAGGATGTGGGAACGTCGGTGATCACGCGAGCAGGTGGCGCGCGTGGACCGGACGCTCCGTTCGGAGCGTGCTTCCGCGGAATCATGAGGATGGCCGCGATACGGGCCCGAAGGGCCGGTGGAAGGCGGTGCACGGGCGTGAGCAGCACGCGTAGCGCCGCCGACGCCGCCCGGTACAGCCGTTCGGCCACAGCGATCGTCAGGGTGCACAGCAGCACCGCGAGCAGATGGGCGCCGAGCATCGCCGCGGAGAGCGGGCTGCCGGTCGGTGATTCACTGCCCGCGGTAGCTGTTCCGGTGTGGTGACCGGTGAGCCCGGTCAGCGCCCAGTGCCCGACGAACTGACCCGAGGCCAGTGGCAGGAAGATGCTCAGTCCGGGTACAGCGGCCCGGTTCGCGAACCGGCTGCGCGCCCCGGTGACGACGGATCCGGAGCCCCACCCGGTGACCAGTGTGGTCAGCAAGAGCAGGGCGGTACCGGCCGACGTGGGATACCCGCCACCCGCTGCGCCGTGGGCGGCCACGGCCAACGTCCCGGTTGCCACGCCCACCACGCAGCCCCGCAATTGTGCGGGGCCGGTGTGCGGGTTGCGGGACATCGAGCACTTTCGGGAGGTCACAGGTGGACGGCTGGTCGGCGTCCATCATCGTCGGGGGCCGGTTCGGCCTCGCCGCCGCCCCCGCGGTGGCGGTGCTGGGCGTCCGGGTTCAGGCGACGCCGAGGCGGGCCAGGACGTCCGCCTCGATCCGGGAGAGTTCGGTGGCGATCGACGCGTGCACCGAACGCCGCCGCGCTGCGGGCATCTGGTCGGCGGTGCGCACGGCCGAATCGAGCGCATCGAGCCGGCTGCGGGCACTGGTCAGGAACTGCTGGGTGTCCTTGCCCCCGTCGTCGCTCGCGATCTTGTCGAGTGCGGCTGCGGTATTGGTGATCCGGGCCTGCAACCGGCCCCCGTGGCCGGCGTAGTCGCCGAGCTGATTCACGCCCACCCCGAGCTGTTTCGCCCGCCGGGCGTCCAGCTGCCCGCGCAGATAGGTGGCCCCGCGGTAGGCCAGCGGGGCGAGTACCGGAACCAGCACCCGCGCCACCCCGATGTACTTCTTGACCTGACCGGGGCTGAACGGGTCGCGTTCGGCGCGGGAGGCGGCCTTCTGAGCGGCCTTCTCCTCTGCCTGCAGCGTCGCGACCTGCGCTTTGGCGACCTTACGCTGGGTGTGGGCCTCGGTGCGTTGCCGTTTGCGCTCGTTCTTGGCGCCGAGCTTGGCCTCCATCGCAGCCTTGTGCTTGAGAGCCTTTGCCTCGGCCCGCCGATTCGGCCGCCGCTTGCGCTTGGTGAACAACCCCATCGAAGGCCCTCCGTCATGCTGGTTCGCTGCGGCGATACGACACGGAAACCGCATCGTCCACCCGTGTCACACGGTTCGCCGACACCCTATCGGGTTCCCCACCCAACCGGCGAGACACGCCACCCGGGTAAGGGCAGAGTGGTGTCGTGGCGTGGGTCGGTGATCGGGGCCGAACGGGACTCGATTCGTTGGACTGTCGGGGGCAGAGACCATACTGCTTGCGTGCAACCGGGCAGTATCGACCACGAAGACCCCGCCGGCGCGGGTGCCGAAACCGGCGCCGGCGTGGGTGCCGAAAGCGACGCCGCCATAGGCGCCGACGATGCCCGCGCGGCTGTCGGGAACGGCTCCGCCGCAGGTGCCGGATTCGGCGACGCCGGGGGTGGCGACAACGCACGGGTGGGTGGCGAGCGCGGCCGCCCGGCTTTCCTCGATGCCCGGGGGCTGATCGGATGCCGGCATCGGCTCGGGCTCGACGCCACCTATCCGGAGCAGCTGGCCGAGGTCCGGGAGGACCCCGGGGTACAGCAGCGGCGCGCGGCCGCGCAGGCCCATCGCGACCGGGTTCGTGACACCCTGGTCGCCGCGGACCCCGGTAGTTGGGTGATCATCGATCCGGCACAGCCCGCCCGTGCCCGCGCCGACGCCACGTTACGGGCGTGCGCGGCGGGGGCGGCCCGGATCTGGGGTGGCCTGCTTCCACAGGAATCCGATACCGGCCGCCGCGGCGGCGCCGAGATCCTGCTGCGTGATGTGGGCGGCGGCTATATCCCGGTGATCGTGGTCAACCACAAGGTCACTGATCCGCGCCGGCCCGAACCGGCCGAATTCCATCCGCTGACCTCCGATCTGCTGCAATGGCACCCCGAACCCGACCGGGCCCGCAAACTCCGCCAGCAACCCCGCGATCAGCAGCGCCTGGCGCACGTGTACCGGATGCTGCAACGCCACGGCTTGGCCACCGCAACCCCGGTCGGTGGCGTTATCGGCTTCCACTTCGACCGGATCCTGGTGCACGATCTGGCCACAGTGCTCACCGATTACGACAACCGCTACGCGGATCGGATCGCCGTGCTGCGCGGCGAGGTCGCCACCGTTCCCTCGAAGGTTCCCGAATGCCGCCAGTGCCCGTGGTGGACGCGCGGTGCCACCGGTGGCTGCCAGGGATGGCTCAACGAGCACCGCGATGTGAGCGTGGTGGCGCCCGGTTCGCGGGCCGAGGTGCTGCGTGCGCACGGTGTGCGGACCATCGACGAACTGGCGGCCTGGGCCGCCCCCGAACCGGAGGACTGGCAGCACGGGCCGTTCGAAGAGGCGGTGGTCACCGCGCGGGCCTGGCTGGTGGACGCGCCGCTGGTCCGCCGCTCCGACCACGTGTGGGTGCGTCGCGCCGATGTCGAGGTGGATGTGGATCTGGAGAGCTACCAGGAGGACGGTGCCTATCTCTGGGGCACGCTGCTCGACGGGGAGTACCGGCCGTTCGTCACTTGGGATCCGCTGCCGACCGAGGACGAGGGGAGGTCATTCGCCGAGTTCTGGACCTGGTTGATGGGGATCCGCGAACAGGCCGTGGCCGCCGGTAAAACCTTCGCCGCCTATTGCTATTCACGTTCGGCCGAGGACAAATGGCTCTACGAGTCCGCGCGCCGGTTCGCCGGCCGTCCGGGGGTGCCCACCGCGGCGCAGGTGACACGGTTCGTCGATTCGGTGCAGTGGGTGGACATGTTCCAGGCCGTCACCGATCAGTTCATCTGCCCGAGCGGTAAGGGGCTGAAGAAGATCGCGCCCGTCGCCGGATTCGCCTGGCGCGATCCGGAGGCCGGGGGTGAGGCATCGATGAGCTGGTATCGGCGGGCAGTCGGCTACGACGCCGCACCGGATCTCACTCAACGCACTCGCCTGTTCGAATACAACGAAGATGATGTTCGCGCGACCGCTGTCCTGCGTGAATGGATGAACCCGCGGACCCCGACCGGGCATTGCGCCGAACGGGAGGTACCCGCGCTCGCGGATTTCGCGCAGGCCCCGCCCGCTCCGACCGACCTGCGATCGAGCCCGGCGCAGGCTTGATTACCATGTGAAAGCGTGACAGAGCACGTCGAACAACTCGAGTTCCAGGCCGAGACCCATCAGCTGCTCGAGCTGATGATCCACTCGGTCTACTCCAACAAAGACACGTTCCTGCGGGAGCTGATCTCGAACGCTTCCGACGCGCTGGACAAGCTGCGGCTGGAGTCCTATCGAGACAAGGATCTGCACGTCGACACCGACGACCTGCATATCGAGCTGGAGGTCGACTCCGGTCAGCGGATCCTTACGGTCAGGGACAACGGCATCGGCATGTCGCGTGCCGAAGTGGTGGATCTGATCGGGACCCTGGCGAAGTCCGGCACCGCCGAACTGCGCCGCAAACTCAACGAGGCCAAGTCCGATGCCGCTGCCGAGGATCTGATCGGGCAGTTCGGTATCGGTTTCTATTCGACGTTCATGGTGGCCGACAAGGTCGAACTGACCACTCGTCGTGCGGGTGAGACCACCGGGACCCGCTGGCAGTCCGAGGCAGGCTCCGGTTCGTACACCATCGAAACCCTCGACGAGGCACCGCAGGGCAGCGCGGTCACGCTGCATCTGAAACCGGCCGACGCCGAGGACCACCTCTTCGACTACACGCAGGAGTACAAGCTCCGCGAGATCGTCAAGAAGTACTCGGATTTCATCGCTTGGCCGATCCGGATGCAGGTCGAACGGACTGTCACCGAGGGCGAAGGCGACGACCAGCAGGAGAAGACCGTTGTCGAGGAGCAGACGCTCAACTCGATGAAGGCCCTCTGGACCCGTCCCAAGGGCGAGGTCTCCGAGGAGGAGTACCACGAGTTCTACAAGCACGTCAGCCACGCCTGGGACGAGCCGCTGGAGACCATCCCGCTCAAGGCCGAAGGCACCTTCGAATATCAGGCCCTGCTGTTCCTGCCGTCGCAGGCGCCGTTCGACCTGTTCACCCGTGAGCACAAACGCGGTGTGCAGCTCTACGTGAAGCGCGTGTTCATCATGGACAACTGCGAAGAGTTGATGCCGGAGTATCTGCGCTTCGTGAAGGGTGTGGTGGACGCGCAGGATCTGTCGTTGAATGTGTCCCGCGAGATCCTGCAGCAGGACCGGCAGATCCAGATGATCCGCAAACGCCTGGTCAAGAAGGTTCTGAGCACCGTCAAGGAGCTGCAGGGCGCCGAGGACCAGACCAAGTACCGTACCTTCTGGCAGGAATTCGGGCGGGTCCTCAAGGAAGGCCTGCTCGCCGATTTCGACAACCAGGCCACCATTCTCGAAGTGTCCTCGTTCGCCTCCACCCACTCCGATTCCGACGCCACCACACTGGCGCAGTACGTGGAGCGGATGCCCGAGGGCCAGGACGGGATCTACTACATGACCGGCGAATCCCGGGAACAGGTGGAGAAATCACCGCACCTGGAGGCGTTCCGCGCGAAGGGGCGCGAGGTGCTGATCCTCACCGATCCCGTAGACGAGATGTGGGTCGGATCGGTAACCGAGTTCGACGGCAAACCGTTGCAGTCGATCGCCAAGGGCGAGGTCGATCTGGAAACCGAGGAGGAGAAGAAGGAATCCGAAGCTCTGCGCGAACAGCAGGACAAGGATTTCGCCGAGGTGCTGACCTGGCTGGGTAAAACCCTGGAGGACAGCGTCAAGGAGGTCCGCCTCAGCTCCCGGCTCACCTCCTCGCCGGTCTGCCTGGTCGGCGATGTCTTCGATATGACCCCGATGCTGGAACGCATGTACCGGGCCTCGGGTCAGGAATTACCGCAGTTCAAGCGGATCCTCGAGCTCAACCCCACCCATCCGTTGGTGACCGGGCTGCGCGATGCCTACGACACCCGCAAGGACGACGCCGATGAGGGGAAGGTCCCCGAGCTCATCGAGACCGCCGAACTCCTGTACGGCACGGCTGTGCTGGCCGAAGGCGGAGAACTGAAGGACCCGGCCAAATTCGCGCAGATCCTCGCCGACCGGCTGACGCGTACGCTCTGACCGCTCCGGAGGCCGCGGCGTGCCCCGCGGCCTCCTCCGGGCGCGGTCGGTGACGGCCGCAGAACGGACGCCCGAACTGCCCAGGCCACCCATGGGACGAGGTGGCCGAGGAGTACGCGGCTTTTTTCGATTGCGCTGGTGCGGCCACCGCATGCTCGAGGTCGGCACCGGCAACGGTTGCGCTCGGCCGGTACGCAGTATGGGCTGTCCGGCGCATCATCCGAACCCCTTTTGGGCGCACAGGGTTTCGACCTGCGGTTTGTAATTCGTCAAGGGGTGCAGGCGATGGATAATCCGGGACACGCAAATCGTGTTCCGGATAGGAGCTCGATCATGTCGACTACCACTGCGGCGCACCGTGGATTGCGCTACACCGCGCTTCGGATCACGCTGCTGGGCGCGCTGTTCGCTGCCCCCGCCCTGGCAGTGGCACCGGCGTCGGCGGAACCAGCGATCGGTCCGATCACGACGCACCTCGCCCCCGTCTCCGATGAATATGACCGCCACGGCTACGACCGGTGGGGGTATGACCGCGACGGCTATGACCGATTCGGTCGCGATAACCGCGGTTACGACAAGGAAGGTTTCGACCGGTGGGGTTATGACCGCGACGGATATGACCGCGACGGCTTTGATACGTGGGGCTACGACGAGGACGGTTACGACGAGGACGGTTACGACCGGTGGGACTCCACGCGCGACGGATGCCGTATCGACGGCAACGATGAGAAGTGGGCAATCCGCCGGATCTGCGATGCCTGGCGGGCACGAGTTGCGGCTGCCGGCCCCTTCGCCGATCGAACCGGCCTCCTGTAGTAGCCGCACTTGGAAGGCGAACGCCCGCCGCCCGGCTTATCGCCCGGGACGGCGGGCGCGGTTGTAGGGGACTGAGGGATACCTGCGACATCCGAAACAGGAATGGCGACCTGGGTACGGTTCCCGAAATGCGCTGAACGCCTGTGTAGCACCGCGAATTCGGCCGATGGGGGCAGAGCTGCCGGGGCAGGCGATGATCCGTTGCCGGGTTTGTCTGTGCGGCACTGTGTTCCGCTCCGGTTCGGGAGGTAGTCGGCCGCTCCTCGACTGTATGGACCTGCAGTTTGTACAGAAATCTGGCGGCGCGGCGATAGTGCGGTCGAAGCGCAGGAGCGCGCTCGGATTGGAGATCGATGATGCCGACAGCCGTTACGAGTGGCAGGAGCCGGCGCCGTACCGGTATCAGAGCCGCACTGTGGAGCTCCGTGGGCGCGGCCGTAATTCTGGCCGCCCCCGCTTATGCAGTGACGGATGCCGCAGTGCCGCCGGTGCCGACACAGGACACGCCGACCCGGCCGCCTGCTCCCACTGCCACG
>NZ_BDBZ01000030.1 GCF_001613245.1 Nocardia speluncae NBRC 108251
CCGTGCCGCCGACCACGACGCCCGTGCCGCCGACCACGACGCCCGTGCGGCCGCCGCTACCCGCCGATTGCCCCAACGGAATACCCGAGCACGCCCCACACTGTGTCGTACCCGGTCCGGACGAGCCCTTCGATGCCGACGGCTACGACGACTTCGGCTATGACCGCAGCGGTTTCGATCGCTACGGTTACGACCGGTGGGGCTACGACCGTCAGGGATACGACCGACAGGGATACGACCGGCTCGGCCTCGATCGTGAGGGTTACACGCACCAGGGTTGCCGTGCGGACGGTGTGGATCGGGAATGGGCCGATCGCGCGATCTGCGACGCATGGCGGGCCGAGCGTCCGAACGGGCTCCGGCTCCCCACGGGGAGCGCCGGCTAGTTCTCCGCTGCCGCGGCAGGACGAACGCCCGCCCTACGGCTTCGGAGGGCGGGCGTCGTATCGGCTGGGGGAGGCTACCGCGGCGCCATACGCAGGGCGCCGTCCATGCGGATGGTCTCGCCGTTGAGGTAGTCGTGCTCGACGATGTACTGCGAGAGCTGTGCGTACTCGTCCGGGCGGCCCAGCCGCGACGGGAACGGGACACCGGCCTCGAGGCCCTGGCGGTATTCCTCGGTGACACCGGCCAGCATCGGGGTGTCGATGATGCCGGGGGCGATGGTGTTGACGCGGATACCGAACTGCGCGAGGTCACGGGCGGCCGGAACGGTCATGCCGTGTACGCCACCCTTCGACGCCGAGTAGGCGATCTGGCCGATCTGGCCCTCGAACGCCGCCACGGAGGCGGTGTTGATCACGACACCGCGCTGCCCGGATTCGTCCACCGCGTCGGTCTTGGCGATGGCATCGGCGGCCAGCCGCATGACATTGAAGCTGCCCAGCAGGTTGACGGTGATCACCGTGCGGAACAGTTCGAGATCGTGCGGGCCGTTCTTGGACAGGATGCGCCCGGCCCAGCCGACACCGGCACAGTTGACCACGATACGCAGCGGGGTACCCGATTCGACCACCTTGGCGACCGCGGCGGCGACCTCGTCGTGGCTGGTGACATCGGCGGCGAGCAGGGTGACCCCGTCGGGGACATTGTCGCCGGCGCGCTCGATCGACTGCGGTACGTCGAGCCCGAAGACGGTGGCGCCCAGATCGGCGAAACGCTTGGCAGTGGCGGCGCCCAGACCGGACGCGCCCCCGGTGACGATGGCGGCGGAACCCGAAATCTCCACGATGGTCCTCTCGTTCGTGACAAGCCAGTTGGCCTAACGTCAATTGCACCCTAGCCCGTGGATGCGCCGTGGGCGTGGACGGTCCCCTTGCGTCGATCGGTCACCGGATGCTAGTGCTGCCCGCCGACTCGTCGCTCATCGGCATCCATGGTGTCTGCCGAGGTCACCATCATTTCCCGGGCCATCCGGCGGGTGTGCAGCCACCACAGTGTCAGGGCGGCCGCGGCGGGCGCCGCCAGCGCGAGAGCGATCGCCGCCGGCAGCCCGATCGCCGGGGCCGCGGTGTTCAGGGCGGTCAGTGCGCCGATGAAAAGGAACAGCAGTCCCGAACCGAATCCGATGGCTCGTTCGGGTAGGTGCTTGCCCAGCACAATGCCCGCGGCGATGGCGAGCGCGTCGGCCGCGACCATCCCGATGGTTGATCCCAGCCAGACACCGGCCCAATTGTTGTCGGTGGCGAGCGCGGCCGTGGCGAACATGGTGCGGTCGCCGAGTTCGGCCAGCAGGAACGCGGAGAGGACCACGAGGAAGGGCGCGGCGGTGGCGAACCTCGGAGGTGACGGCTCGCCGTCGTCGTCGCCGGCGAGTTCGCGCAGCGTCCATACGCCGACTGCGAGGAAGGTCACCGCCGCGACCCAGGCGATGGCCGTGGTGGGCAGGGCCGCGCCCAGGAAATGCCCGATGGCGACCGAAAGCACATGAACGGCGGCGGTGGCCGCAGTGATACCGCCCAGAACTACCCACCAGCGATAACGCAGGGCAAAGGTCAACGCCATGAGCTGGGACTTATCGCCCAGTTCGGCAAGGAAAACGATACCGATGGCGAGTCCGATGGTGGCGATCATCCGAGGGGCTCCCGATCCTCCGGTTCACCGGCCGGATACAGGTTGCCTCCGGCCGGCAACGCGATAGTTGTCCGGCCGAAGGTCTCGCCCACCGGGGTGCCGGTTCACGCGACCGGACCCGCCGCTGGGCGGCGTGGCCAGTATGTCGACCGCGTGATTGGGGGCTACTCCCCTTCGCTGTCGGCAACTCTATCGCATCGGCGTCGGTGTCGCAATTACGCAACAGCGAAATATGGCTTCCGGCAATAAGTTTGGGTAAGGTAGCGGCATAGTTAGGGGAGCCTGATAACTGTTGCCCGGTCATCCGGAACGGTTTTATGGCATCACTTCAGCAATCCGATCGTGAGCCCTCGGTCGAAGCAGGGGCCCTCGACGTCCGGGCCGGGCGTCCTGCGGGTTGCGGGAATGCTTCCGGCTACTGAAGGGCCGGATTATCAGAGAACCACGAACCGTGAGACCGGACGTAGGCATGGTCCGTGGGGTCGATCGGTACACTACCGACCGACGAGAGGATCACCTCAGATGTCGATCGAGAACCGCTTGGCTGTCCTGGAAGCCCAGGTTGTGCAGATAATCAACGAGCGCGATCGGGAACCGGAATCTGTCCGGGTTCTTCGAGCTCGGATCGATAGCAACCATAACGCGGTTGTGGGGGAGCTCGGCAGTCTGCATGCCGACGTCCAGGATCTGCGGACCGGCCAAGCTCGGCTCGAAGCCGGGCAGACCAAGCTGCGTGCCGACGTCCAGGATCTGCGAGCCGGGCAGGCTCGGCTCGAAACCGGGCAGGCTCGGCTCGAAGCCGGGCAGGCCCGACTCGAAACGGGTCAGCAAGCCGTCGTGGATAAGCTCACGGAAGTTTTGTCGAAACTGCAGTGATCAGGGGTCGGCCGCATTCGGCCTGAAGCGGCTGGTGCAGTTACCACGCGAGCCCGGTCTCCTGCCCGGGCTCGGCCCGCCGCTCAGGCGGCCAGCAGCATCGCCAGTACGGCGGTATCGGGATCGCTGATCGGATCCAGCCCGACCCTGCTGACCAGGGAAGTGATCGTTCCGTCCGCTTCGGCCTCGGCCCAGGCGGCGCGGTGTTCCAGCCCGAGGTGTGGCAGGCCCGGCAGTAGTACGCACCCGGAGGCGGCCCCGGAGCACTCCGGTAGCGAGGGATTGGTTTCCGCCGGGGGGTGCAGCATGAACAGGGCGGGTGGTGTGTGTTCGCCGAAAAGCCCCGGTTGCACCCTCTCCTCGCCCAGTACCGGGCCTTCCGCGAGCACCAGCCCGACCGTATCGGGTGCCGGATCGTCGGGTAGGTCCTCGCGTACTCCGAAGACCGTCGAGGTGGTGAGCAGGCCGGGCATGGAGGCCACGCGTACCGCGAGCACCAGCAACTGTGACCATTCTTTGGTCGTGTCAGGCCAGCGGCCGGAGATCACGAAACCGCGCAGTGATCCGCCGGCGTGGAACGGCGTCACGCCGATTCGATCGTTGCCGCGCATGATGCCTCCCGTACGGATACCGGGGCGGCCTTGCCCGTCTGTATCTACTGGGTATGAGCGAAGGCTCTGCGTGGTTACGCTTCGTTACCGCCTTCGGGCCTGGCTTGCTCATACCGCCCGTTATGTGAAGTTCGAGCATCTCCCAGAAGTTGTCTGGCACACAAGTACCAGAGAGTGCCAGCTCGCCCGCAGACGCCGAAATGCCCGCGGACCGAAGATCCGCGGGCTCGGTGCGCGATGCCGTTCACCGGCCGGAATTCGAGCCGATAAACATGACCGCCGACGGTCAGCCGAAGATAAGGCCCTTCGCCTGGCTGGTGGCCTTGGCGAAACGCTCCTGGACGTCGGCCCAGTTGACCACGTTCCAGAAGGCCTTCACGTAGTCGGCCTTGACGTTCTTGTACTGCAGGTAGAAGGCGTGCTCCCACATATCGACCTGCAGCAGCGGGATGATCCCCAGCGGAACATTGGCCTGCTGGTCGTAGAGCTGGAAGGTCAGCAGCTTCTGGCCGAGGGTGTCGTAGCCGAGCACCGCCCAGCCGGAGCCCTGCAGGCCGTTGGCCGCGGCCGTGAACTGCGCGCGGAACTTGTCGAACGAACCGAACTGGTCGTCGATGGCAGCGGCCAGCTCACCGGTCGGCTTATCGCCGCCGTTGGGGGAGAGGTTCTTCCACCAGATGGAGTGGTTGACGTGACCACCGAGGTGGAAAGCGAGGTTCTTCTCGTTCAGGAAGATGGCGCCGTGATCACCGGCTTCGCGCGCGGCTTCGAGCTTCTCCAGCGCGGTATTCACCCCGGCGACGTAGGTCGCGTGGTGCTTCGAGTGGTGAATCTCGTTGATCTGCCCGGAGATATGCGGCTCCAGGGCGGCGTAGTCGTAATCCAGATCTGGCAGCGTGTACTCAGCCACGATGTCCCTTCCTTGTCGGGTCGAGCGCGTCCTGTACCGGATGCTCCCGACCATTCGTACACCCGATCGGTCCAACTCGCCCCGACGCCCCACCATTCCACATCGGACGGAAACCGACCATTTTTGTTCCGTTCCTGTGACGATCCCGCCGCCGCATCCCGCCTCTCATTCGGCAGATGCGCGCTACCCGACGAGCGGAAGCCGCGGCGCGACAAACGGTTCCCGGCGGTCCCTACTCCGAACCGCCGGGCGATGGGTCACAACGGTGGGGCGATACCCGGATGCGATGCGCGGGGGTCGCCCTTGTCGTGAGCGGCCCACCAGCGCTGCGAACCGGCGACCAGGTCCGGCAGCGGGATGGGTTCCCCGTCGGCGCGGTGTGCGGTAACCGAATCGAACCAGACCCGGATATCGAGTTCCCGGGGATCGACTCCTTCTTCCTGGGAGAACTCCAGGACATGCCGGGAGCTCCGGGTGTCGATGGTGGTGTCGAAACTGAGCAGTTCGCTCCACAGCGCCCAGCTGCTGTCGTCCAGGTCGACGAATTCCCAGCCGTGTAGCCGGCTACCGCCGAAACTGGCAACCGCGGCGTCGAGGCCGGTGAGCTCCAGCGGCAGGATTCGCGGTTCCAGATCGTCCCACCGCTGCACCCGCAACGATGCGGCAATTCTGGTGACCCCGTGGAACGTGAGCTGCACCCGTTCCGTGTGGGTGCCCGGTGTGGCGTCGCCGGTGGCGATGCCGGTGATTTGCTCCGGCAGGCTCAGTATCTCGAGGTCGAGTACTAGTCGTTTTGCCTCGGAATCGATTGTCGATCCCAGGCAGCCGGCCTCCGAGAGCGCTTTGTCGAGACCGGCTTTGTCCAATTCGTCGAGTAACCCCCTGGTCGATGTCATGGCGCCAGATTACCGAGATCAGCACGGGGATCAGGGGATTTTTCATTTTTCCGGTTCCGGTGGAACCGATTCGGCGCCGGCGGCGTCCAACTGGTTATCGGTCGCGGCGGGGCGCGGCACGATGCGGTGGCCGGACGGCCGCTCCGGGATCTTTTGGAGGGGAGTACCGGATCGGCCGTTCGGGTCCACCGTTACCGCAGGTCGAGCCGTCGATCCGGGGAACCTGGGATAATGGTGCGCTGAATGGTAGCTGATCACACCCGAGCGTGGCGCGAATTATGCATATTACTCATCACGAGACCGTCTTCGAACGTGGCCGTCCCGGTAGCGGATCGACGCGGTATCCCGATCCGGCGAATCCCCGGCAGCGCCCGGCGTGTCGGTTCGGTCCGGACAGTTGTGGGCCACTGGCCGGTGACGGGCGGGTGTACCCGCGGGCGCTCGCCCCGGACCCGGCGGCGGTACCGGCGGTTGTGGCAGGATCAGTAACGTGACGAGCTTCGGGGTCCCGTCGGTATCGGTCGAGGCCGTACCGGCCGAATTCGATCAGCCGCCCGGGCAGGCGGAGGCGGCTGCCGCCGTCCTGCTCGATGTGCGAGAAGACGACGAGTGGCAGCTCGGCCGTGCGCCGGGTGCCGTGCACATCCCACTGTCCGATATCCCGGCGCGCTACGGCGAACTGGATCCCGACGCCGACCTGTATGTCATCTGTCGGCAGGGCGGTCGCTCGATGGAGGCGGTCAAGTATCTGGTGAACATCGGATACGAAGCGGTCAACGTGGCAGGCGGCATGGTGGCGTGGCAGCAGCTCGGCCGTCCGCTGGCCGGCGAGGGCCCCGGGCCCGCGACGATCTACTGACGAATTGCGAGGTGCGCGGTGAGTACGGTGGTGCAGCCTTGTGCCCGCTGCGGTACACGCTGGGCGGTGCGGGGTGCGCCGATGCACTGGTGTCCGCGGTGCCGCGGTGTTCTGCTGTCCCCGGGCCCGATCGATGCGCCGCCACAGCGCCGTAATTACCGCTGGGTCGCCCGCCGGCCCGGTCGTCTCGACCGTTCCGGCCGTACCGCTGGAACGGGCCGGGCATCCACGGCGACACCCCGATACACCGAGATTCCGCGCTGGGGTTTGCAGGACCGCCCGGTAGCCGCCGAGGCGTGTGAACAACCCCGCCCGCTGAGCACGCTCACCCGTTGGGTGTACACCGCGCTGCTCGCCACCGCAGTGCTGTTCGGCCTCGCCGCCGTGGCCGAACTCGGCCGGTACCTGATTCTGCTGCGTAATCGCACGCGACTGATCGAACCGCTGCTGCTGTGGTTCTCCGACGCGCTCGTGAACACCGCCGCGCTTTTCGCGTTGATCATGGCGCTGGTCGCCGCGGTGGCCGCGCTGGGCTGGCTGATCGAGCTGCGTCGCGCCACCTTCGCCGCGACCGGCCGCCGGGACCCGCGTTCACCGCGCATACTCGCGCTGGGTTGCCTGATTCCGGTGGTGAACCTGATCGGGCCCGGCGTCTTCCTCTCGGAAGTACTGGCCGAACGCGGTGACCCGCGCCCGTTGCAGGCGGTGCGGATCTGGTGGGCGGTATGGGTCCTGGGCGGCCTGCTCGCCGTCTCGGCTCTCTACTGGCGGACCGCCGATTCGCTGCAGTCCCAGGCCGACGGCGTGCTTTTCACTGCGCTGACCGATCTCGTCGCGGCCGCCATCGCCGTGCTGACACTGTGGGTCGTGCGCACGGTCGAGGGCCGCGATCTACACGGCCGGGACCGGCTCGCCCACCGCTGGGTAGTGGCCGTCGACCCGGCCACCCCGCTGATCGAACCGGTGCATCCCGGCGGTGCCGCTACGGTGAGCACGGCGCCGGACGCCGCGTCAGCAGAATCCCGGAACGGTGCCGGCCGAGCAGCACAGGAGGTTGTGGCCCAGTGAGCGAGCACAGCGACCAGTCGGTCCAGGGCCCGCGTGCGCCGTTCGTGGTCGCACACCGCGGCGCCTCGGCGGCACGTCCGGAACATACGCTGGCAGCCTACGAACTGGCGCTGGAAGAGGGCGCCGACGGGGTCGAATGCGATGTGCGGCTCACCCGCGACGGTTATCTGGTCTGCGTGCACGACCGCACGGTGGACCGCACTTCCACCGGTACCGGCTCGGTCAGCGAACTGACGCTGGCCGAGCTCAAGGAACTGGATTTCGGTGACGGGTCCCCGGCCGGTGTGCTCACTTTGAGCGAACTCATCGGCCTGGTGCTGGATTGGCGCAGCCGTCCGACGAAACTGTTCATCGAGACCAAACACCCGGTCCGATACGGGTCGCTGGTGGAGAACAAAGTTCTGGCCGAACTGCAGCGGTTCGGGATCGCGACCCCGGCGTCGGCGGCCCATTCGCGGGCTGTGGTGATGTCGTTTGCGGCCACTGCTGTCTGGCGGATCCGCCGGGCGGCGCCGTTGCTGCCGACCGTGCTACTCGGTGAATCCTCCCGCTACCTGGGCGGTAGTGCGGCGACCACCGTGGGTGCGACCGCTGTGGGTCCCTCGGTGAAAACGCTGCGAGAGCACCCGGAACTGGTGGACAGGGCCGCCGCGGCCGGCCGGGCGACCTACTGCTGGACTGTCGACGAACCCGACGATATAGCGCTGTGCGCGGATCTCGGAGTGAGCTGGGTGGCGACGAATCACCCGGGCCGGGCAAAGGCTGTCCTCGCCAATCGCTGATCCGGGTTACTCCCCAACCGCTGATATCGAGTGGCCTGCCGCCGGTGGGCCGGTATGCCGTGTAATTTGACCAGCCGTGGGTAAGAGCAAACGCAATAGTCCGAAACCCGGCGGCAACCGGGCTCAGCGTCTGGCCGAGCGGCGGGCGGCGTTGCAGGAGGCCGAAACTGCCGTCGCCCGTCCATTCGAGGGACTGGCCGCCGAATGTGATCTGGTCGCGCTGCGCGAGTTCGTACCGTCGGCGACCGCCGAGCCGGTGCTTGCTCCCGGTGTCGCCGCCGAGCGCCCGGTAGTCCTGGCGACGGTGCTGCCGGGTGCGGTGGCGGCGCTGGTGCGCGCCGGCGAGACACCGGCCGGATACGTCGGTGTCCAGGTGCAGGCCCCGACGGCCGATCCGGCCGCCGATATCGCGGCCTCGATTCTGTGGGCGCAATCCGCCGAACCCGGTGATTCGCTGGCCGTGGCGCATGCCGCGCCGGGTGGGCCCGCACTTTCCGATGTGATAGTGGCCGATGCGGCGCTGGATCTGGTGGTGCACCAGGATTTCGATTGGTGGGTGCCGGAAGGGGTGCAGCCCGATCCGCAGATCGCCGCCACCATCGAGCAGGCCAAAGAGGCCATCATGCCCTCGGATCGGCTGGATCTGGGCCCCGAGGCGATCGGCGCGCCCTGGTGGGTGGACGCCGGTGAGAAGGCTCATCTGCGTTGGGTCCGGCCGGAGTCGGAAGATGATCTGATGCTGGCGCTGGCCCGGTTGCACGCGTCGGGCGGGCTGCATCTCGGTGCGGGGTCGCGGTTCGCCGGTTCGTTCCGCACTCACGGACTGCTGGTACCGGTCTTCGATCTCGATCCCGAGCGTCATGTGAGCGAATGGTCTACCCCGGCAACAGAATTCGGGGAGCGTTTGGCCGAAGCGCTGGCGGTCGACGCCCCGTTGACCTCGGAGCAGCGGCGTTCACGGGACGGGCTGCGGTCGCGTCAGGTGACCCTCCGCTGAATAAAACGGAGAAATTTCCGAAAAACCCTTCTTTCCGAAGCTGATCTCCGCTAGGTTTCAGGGGTCGCCGTTTCTGGAACCCCCGGCGACGAACGTCAGCCGACACACGACCCGGCGCCGGCTGACGTGCTGGAGCATCGGCCGCCCGACCTCGGCGCAGTAGGCCGGGACGGCCGATGCTCCCATTCATCACCCGGGAAACAGTCGACGAGCCCCGTCCGAGTTGTCCGCATTGCGGCGGTCACCGGGTAGGGGCGGACTGTTCAGTAATCAGATGTGGCCGCCTGCGACCGAGGGCGAGCCCGGCGCGTAGGTCGGGTCGTCACTCATCTCGCGGGCGATGAACTCCTCGAGGTCGAACAGGTTGGAACCGGCGCGGTCGGCGACGGTCATCAGCGTGGTCATCTTCGCGACTTCCTCGACCTGCTCCTTGAGGAACCACTGCATGAACTGCTCGCCGAGGTAATCGCCTTCTTCGCGGGCTGTGCTCGCCAGCTGAACAATCTGGTCGGTAACAGTCTTCTCTTGATCGAGTGCCAGCGCGATCGGCTCACGGGAATTCTCGAAATGTGACTTTGCTGCATCGACGCCGGAAATGTCGACGCTGATATCCCGGTCCAGGAAATACTGGACGATCATCATCGCGTGATTGCGTTCCTCGACCGCCTGTGCGTAGAACCGCTTCGCCAGTTGGGGCAGGTCGGCGTTGTCGTACCACACGGCGATGGCGATGTACTGGTGCTCGGCGTTGAACTCGTGCCGAATCTGATCGTGCAGCAATCCATGGAATTTGCTGCGGGGGCTCTCCGGATGATTGGACATGCCTTGACATTAATGCCGGAAAGAGGCTATGTCATCCAAGTGCAGCCTTAATGAGGCTAGTGTTGCCTTATTCGAATAAGGATAGTGTTGCCTTATTTATTTCTGCCGGCTCCGGCCATTTTCGGCACCGAACTGTTCGTTTGCGGTGCGGCCGCGGGCAGTTCCCGGGCCACGAAGTCCTCGACGTCGAACAAATTGCCGGCTGAGCGATCGATCACAGCCAGCACTGTCGACATACCGGCCACATCCTGCTGCTGGCACTCGAGTAGCCAGCTCATGAATTGTTCACCCAGGAAATCCGTCCATTCCCGGGCCACCTTGGCGAGTTCGGTGACCTGATCGGTCAGCGTCTGCTCGCGGGCGAGTAGGAAAGCCGCTGCGGCACGAGGTGATTCGAAGGTCTGTCGGACCTCACCGAGGCCGCCGATGGTGATCTCGAGGTCCCTATCGATCAGATATTGGACGATCCTGAGTGCATGCCCGCGCTGTTGTTCCGACCGCCCATAGCAATGCGCGGCCAGTCGTGGCAGCCGCTGGATATCGAAATACACCGCCGCGGCCAGATACTGCTGCGAAGCGGTGAGCCCGTGCTGTACCTGGGCCCGTAGCAGGGCAATGAACGGCTGGGCCAGGTCGCTGTCGTGCATGAATCGATTATCGCGCGCCTGCGGATGGGCCCGGGGGCCGGGCCGGAACGGGGACGTTCCCGGGCCCGGTGGGCTCACTCGGTGGTGAGCTCCGCCGGGATCGGATCACCATCGGCCAGCGCTTCGAAGAAACGACTGGCATCGGGCTTCGCCCACAACACGACGTTGCCGCTCGCGGTATCGGTGAATCCGCCGACCGGGACCGATGTCGCCAGGGTGTCGCCGCGCAACGACCAGGCCAGCCGGGCGAGGTCCCAGATATGGTCGTCGGAATCGACGGTCAGCGAACGCGCGGTATTACTGGCCATGGGCCACAGTGCGAACGGGTTGGCCAGGGTAGCCGCGCTGGTCGCCTTCTCCAGCAATGCGGAGAGGAACAGCCGCTGATTGTTCATCCGATCGATATCGGCGAGTGCGGTGGCCCGGCTGCGTACGAAGCCGAGCGCCTCGGGGCCGTTCAATTCCTGACAGCCTGCGGGGATATCGATCCCGGCCAGCGGATCGTTGATGGCCTGCGGGACGCACACATCGATACCGCCCAGCCCGTCCACCACGCCCGCGAAACCGGCGAAACCGATCTCGGCGTAATGATCGATGTGCAGGCCGGTCGCGATCTCCACTGTCTGGGTGAGCAGGGGCGCTCCGCCGAAAGCGAAGGCGGCGTTGAGTTTGTCCTGGCCGTAGCCCGGGATCCCGACATAGGAATCGCGCGGCAGGCTCACCAAGGTGGTGCGACCCGAGGGCGGGATATGCACCAGGATGATGGTGTCGGTGCGCGCGTCACCGACCTCACCGCCCGTGGCCAGGCCCTGGGCTTCTTCGTCGGATAGGCCGGCCCGGCTGTCCGAGCCCACCAGCAGCCAGTTGGTACCCGCGGTATTACCGACCCGGTCCTCGTAATCGCCGAGCGCGTCGATCCGGGTGAGCGAACCATCGAGTTTCACGACGGCGTACACGAGCGCGGTGACCAGCACCAGCAGGAAAACCAGGACCCATCGGCCGATATGACGTTTCCGGCGGCGGCGCGGCCGTGGCGCGGCGCCACCGTAGGGAGCATTCCTGCCCGGTGGCGGTGGCCGCCTGCGTCCACCGCGATCCGGGACCGGGCGCTGGGTGGGTGCGTACTCGGATTCGCGGTAAGGCGCCTGCCGCTGCGTGGGTGCATGCGTGCGCGGGCCGGGTTTGCCGCCACGTCCCGGCGCGGGGGGTCGCGCGGGGGTGGCCTGCCGTCCCTCGGGGGCCTGTGAATACGCCCTGGGTGGTTCATAGCGTTCGGTCGGTCGTCCGCCACGAGGCGGGCCCGGACCGCGGCGGATTACCTGCGGCGGTTCGACCGGCGGCCGCCCGCCGTGCGGTGGGGGTGGGGCGGGCCGGCGCGCGGGGCCTCGTCCGGGTGCTCCGTTCTGCGGCGGCACCCGGCGCATCCGTGGGTCGTCGCCGTTCATCATCATCAGACTGTACTTATCGTTCTCGCCGGTGTTCGTTAGCGCTGGGACCGGCAGGACTGCGCCCCAGGTGGGGGCGCCGATCGTGTCCAGCCGGGTTACGCGCCGGACGTCACGGCAGCCACGCCACCCGCCCGCGCAGCACTCCGTAGCCGATATAGGCCACCACATCGATCACCGCATGGGCAATGACCAACGGCCACAGCCGGCCGGTGCGCTGCCAGTACCGCCCGAAGATCACGCCCATCACCACGTTGCCGATCCCCCCACCGAGCCCCTGGTAGAGGTGATAGCTGCCGCGCAGCAGCGCCGAAGCGGCCAGTGCCGAATTATCCGACCAGCCCAGCGCGCGCAGCCTGGTCAGCAAGTAGGCGACCACCACGATCTCCTCGGCACCCGAATTCGCGCATGCGGAAAGCACCAGCGCCGGCATCCGCCACCAGTGGTCGGCCAGCGCGTCCGGCACGATGGTGACATTGATTCCCAGGCTCTGGGCGATGAGATACAACCCCAAACCCGGAAACCCGATCACTGCCGCGAGCAGTAGCCCGTGCAGTAGGTCGGGCCGGAAACGTATCCGGGCCAGCCCGATCGCCCGGGGTCCCAGCCCACTGCGCCACAGCAGATACAGTGCGAGCCCCGCCCACGCGGCCAAACGCGCCACACCGAGCAGCTGGAACAGGAGGTCCAGCACCGCCTGACTCGTCCGGGATGAATTCAACGCGACGGTCTGCTCGCCGACACCGCCCGGCGCCAGCGCGCTCTCCAGCAGCGACAGTGCGGCATTGATCCCGCTCAGGCCGAATGTGACACTCAGGACGACGAGAATCTCGAGCCGGACCGCCCGCTGTTCCCGCAGCCGGTCAGCGACCGTCCCACCGCTTTCGCTCATGTACCGAACTTATGGGCCTACTGCCCGGAAGTGTGGTCCGAGGTGGGGTGCCGTTTCAGATGGAACGCAAACCGTTGAGGAACGGGCAGCCGGCGAGGGTGCGGACCGCCCTGCTCAGTGCCTCGACATCGTCGGCGGGCGTGGCGAAGGGCAGGCGGAAATCGTGATCGCCTTCGATTCCTTCGATACGAAGTGTGAGGCCGTAGCGATCGATGGCCAGTGGGTGGATCCGGCCGTGGCGCAGCCTGGCCGGCAGGTGCCGGGCCAATTGCGCGACCACATCGCCGTGGTCGGCGTCCAGGTGCTGCAGCCAGGCCGATTCCATCCCGCAGAACGGGTCGGGGGTGGCGAGTCGAAGATCGTCGACGCAGACCGATTCCGCGCCGGCCGAATCGGCGACGACCGCCGAGTTCAACACCAGGCGGAGCAGGGTGGTGGTGTGGCCGATATCGAGCAGGCCGGGATGCGGGTATTCCTCCGCGACGGCGGTGACCAGGGTGCGCTGGGCGCGGGCGGGCACCGCGCGGATCCAGCCGCGCAGCCAGACGAGCGCTCGGACCGGTTCGCGCAGCGGTAAAGGGGCGTGATCGGTGAGTTCGAGAACGGCCGGTGCACCCGCGACCTGTTCCCGAGCGGCGTAGACCGCGGCGCTTTCGTTCGGTACCGCGATCACCACATCGCCACACTGGCGCAGATAGTGCACTGGGACCGGGGTCGGGTCGGCGCCGGGCAGTGCGAGAACGGCCTGTTCGGCGTGTGCGCAGGCGCTGCGGACGCGTTCGGCGGTGGACGGGGCGGGGGCGGTCGGCGCCATCGGTACCTCCAGTGCGGGCGTACCCGACTTCACGATCGAGAATTAGGTAAACCTAAGCTAAGTTAAACTCGGGTGCGACGCAAGAGGATCGCCACGTAAGTCGCCCACGGGATTCCGCATCCGGTGGCAGGGCCGGTCGCCCGCTGCCTAGGACGGCCTGCCTACGATCGAAGAGTGGTCGCGGGCGAGTCTGAACCGGTACTGGTGGAACTGACTGTTCCCAAACGCGTGGTCGAACGCGGACTGATGGACGGCCTTGTCGTACCAGTGGGGCAATTCACGGGCGAACGCCGGCTGGACCCGGCCCTGCCGGGCGAACAAATCGCCGACTTCCTGGCCGATGCCGCCCACCGCCCGGATGGTTTCGTGGCCCGCGCGCAGGACGGTGCACAGGCTCTGGCGGTTCTTGCCGGCACAGTCGCCGCGCTGTGTGGCGAAAATATCCGCAAGGCACTGAACAGCCCGGATACCGCATTCTTGGCCGGCCTTTCCAGCGGAGCAGCGGACTCCGTCCGGGAAGTACTGCTCGGGATCGAGAGCGATACGCCGGTAGAGATCGAGCGCGCGCTTCGCGCGGCACTACGCCCAGAGGAGACCGGGAGCTGACCGGCCGGTGCCTCCGTGCGGGTTCCCCGCCCGCCCATCAGCGTGCCCGATACCGGAGGCGAGCACACCGCCCGCACCAGTAGGCTCGTAGACGTGCCGCGTATCGCCTATTTCGGTCCGTCCGGAACATTCACCGAGATGGCCCTCGCCGAATTCGAGAGCTCGGGGTCCTTCGACGGGCCGGTCGAGCGGATCGCCGCCCCCAGCCAGGCGGCCGCCCTGGATCTGGTTCGTGCGGGATCGGTGGCCGCGGCGGTGGTGCCGATCGAGAGCTCGGTGGAAGGCTCCATCTCGGCGACGCTGGACTCGCTGGCCATCGGACCGCGGCTACAGATCATCGCCGAAGCCGAACTGGAAGTGACGTTCACCATCCTCACCCGGCCCGGAACCGATACAGCCGCCGTCCGGTCCCTGGCCGCCTACCCGGTCGCGCTGGCGCAGGTCCGCAACTGGGTGGCCGATACCTGGACCGATATCTCGATTCACACCTCGAACTCCAACGCCGCGGCCGCGGAGGACGTCCGCGACGGGCTGGCGGACGCCGCAGTGTCCACCGCGCTGGCAGGAGAGCGGCTCGGTTTGGCCGTGCTCGCCGCCGGGGTCGCCGACCACGACCAAGCAGTCACTCGCTTCGTACTGGTTACTGCGCCGCGCGTGGCGCCGGCCCCCACCGGCAGCGACCGCACCTCGATCGTGATCGAGGAACTACCGAACATGCCCGGCTCCCTCATGCGTGCTTTCGCCGAATTCTCCACCCGCGGAATCGATCTCACCCGAATCGAATCCCGGCCCACCAGGACCGGTATGGGCACCTACCGTTTCTACCTCGACTGCGTCGGCCATATCGAAGACGCCGCGGTCGCCGAGGCATTGAAGGCGCTGCACCGCACGGCGCATATCCGGTTCCTCGGCTCCTGGCCCGCTACCTCCGCGAACGGCACCCCGCCACCATCGGATGAGGATGCAGCGCTCTGGCTGACCCAGCTACGTAAAGGGGTGGCCGACCTGTGACCGCCAAGCTCATCCTGGTCCGGCACGGCGAAACCGAAGGTAACGTCGCCAAGATCCTGGACACCAAACTGCCCGGTCTACCGCTTACCGAGCGCGGCGCCGCCCAGGCCAAGGCATTCGGTGAGAGACTGCTGACCCCGCCGCGCGCGCTCTTCCATTCGCATGCGCTGCGCGCTCGCCAGACCGCCGGCTACATCGAAGCAGCCACCGGGGTGCGCGCTATAGCACGCGATGACGTCCACGAGGTGCAGCTGGGCGATCTGGATGGATCGGCCAGCCCCGAAGCCCACGAACAGTTCCAGGCGATCTACCGATCCTGGCATGAGGGCAGGCTGACCGAGCGCGTCCCCGGCGGAGAATCGGGTCGTGATGTGCTCGACCGATTCCTGCCGGCAATCACCGGTCTGCGTACCGAATTCCTGCTGGAAGCCGGTGGCGGCGGCGATGTTCTGGTGGTGACCCACGGCGCGGCCATGCGGTTGCTGGGCCGTGAACTGGCCGGGGTGGCGCCGCCCTTCACCACCAACAATCATCTGGACAACACCGAGACGATCGAATTGGTCGCACGGCCCGGTGGTGGCTGGGAATGTGTCCGCTGGGGCCGGTTCGCACCGCCGTTCGGCGGTAAAGCCGAATTCGGCGCCGACGATCCCATGGGGTAACGCGCGGCCCTCGGACGCTCATTGCCTGGGCACAGTATGTCGGGTTCGGAGTTACCGGCCGACCCCTGTGCGTGAGCAACGCACAGGGGTGAATCGGCTTCGACCGGCCGGCTTATCAGGCCAGCGCAGGATTGGTAGGGAATTCCGAACGCTCGGGCAGCGAATTGATCAGATCCTGCAGGGCGATTCGCAGCCGGGCATCCGTACCGCTGCTGAACGAAGTCCATTTGGTTCCGTCGTCCGCGACGCTGGCGGTGGCGATGAAACGGCCCGCCCGCGTATTGAATACGGCGATATGGTTATCGGCGACATCGCGACTCGCGTCCCCGTAGACGACCCCGGCGATTTCGGCGTGCGATTCGCAATGCGCCATGGCCGATGCGATGGTCTGCGCATCGCGTGCGGGATTGCCGACCTTCGCCAGCCGAGCCGCCGTGGCCGCCGGATCCCCGGCGTCGTCGAAAATCGGCACGAGCTGTTCGGTGGGCGCGTTCATCCCGGTCAGCTCCAGCGGTTCGGCGTAGCCGAGTGCCGCGATCACCGGGCCCGGCAGATCCTCGCCGGCCTCGTCGATCATGTAGGACTCCGGGCCGCGAAGGGCGATTGTCAGCAGATCGTCGCCCTTCGCCAGGCACATTCGGCTCGCCTGACCGCCGACGAAGAGTCGCAGCGCGACCACCCAGTGCGGCCGGTACAGGCCACGCAGCCGGTCCGCGAGATCCGGATGGATACGGTCGCCCTCGAGCAGTTCCCGTTCGGTCAGCAACTGCTCGGCTGCGCTCATCGCTCTGTCGTGGTCGACTTCGTTGTCGTAGCGACCCCGTGCGTCGAGCACGACGGGTACCTCGTCGATCTCCAGTTTCTCCAGGAGATACTGCATTTCGTCGAGCGATAGATGGACCGCCGCGAGCATGGACGGCCCGCGCCCCGCACCGAGCACCGTCACTTGTCCGACCGCTGGGGTTCGGCGCCGATGACACCGTCCGCGATGTAGCGCCCATCGGCGAAGTGATCACCGCGCAGGTAATCGGCTGCGTCGTGGTCCTGCTCGTCCTCACCGTCGGCGCGGGCATTACCCATCAGCGGGCTCCCGGTACCGGCGCCCGTGGGGCGGACGGGGGCGGCGTCACCACGCGTCACGGCGACGGATTCGGTAGCGGGCGCGCCGCCGCCGGCTGGGGGCGCGCCCCAGCCCTCGGGCACTTTGAGCCCACCGTTGTTCAGACCCAGGGCCGAGCTGGGCATCCCACCGGCCCTGGTGGTCGCCGCGGCCGTGGACGCCGCGACCGCACCGGTCACCACGCCGGGAAGGGGGGCCATCGAGGCCGGCGCCGATGTGGTGGTGGCTGCCGCGATGGCATTGGCGCCCAGATTGCCGACCGTGGTGACACCGGTACTCGCCACCGAACCGGCGACATTCGCCGCCTGGGTAACCGCGCTCGCGACGCCGGGGTTCTGTGCCAGCGCACTACCCGCCGCGGCCAGCATCTTCACCGGATCGCCGTTGGCTTCCTTCATGGCATCCTCGGCGGGGCCCGGATCGGCAATTCCGGCGCCGTTGGCTATCGGCGGCGGATTCAGGAATTCACCCGGCGTCAGCACCAGCGTGGTAATGACCGCCTCGTAGGTCTCCATGGTGAGCGCCGCGCGCAGATCCATTGCGGCCTTGGCGGCTTCCGCGATCTCGGAGCTGCCGTTGAGCACGCCGCCGGTGCTGTGTGCCGCGGCGCGCGCCGCGTTCACCGCCGCGATCTCCGGCAGGCTCGGCATGGCGATCGAAGCGACCGTGTAGGCGGTGGCCTGGGAAGCCGCCTTGGTACCCAGGGCCGCGGACATCACCCCCTGCTGCTCGGCCCACCCGGTGAAACCGACCAGCCGGGCCAGCGCGCCGATACCGTTGACGCTCTGCAGGCCGACGCCGAGTTCGGCCATCACCCGGACCGCGGTGGCGGTGGCATCCACCCAGGCCCCGGTGAGCGCGCCCCATGAGGTGGCGGCCGCGGACATCGGGATGGCGTGCGACCCCGCATTCAGTGCGATCGAATTCCCCTCGGCGAGTCTGGGCAGCCAGAACACCCCGGTGATACCTGCGGTCATGCTTGTTTCTCCCCTTGTGAACTATCGCTGATACTTCGGCATTCGCGCCACACGCGCTCGTGGTCTGTGCTGCGGCGCGGCACCTCTTCGATCATCGGTGGCCTAGGCGCTGATCGCGCCGAACGGTGCGCCGGTGAGCGCCAGTACGCCCGCCGAAGCGGCGTCCTGGGCGAGGTATCCGGCGAGCTGGGTACGCAGGATCGCGGCGGTGTGGTGCAGTTCGAGAACTGCTTGCGCAAGCGAGGTTTGGTGGGTGGCCGCGCCCTTGTTCATATGCATCGCACCGTGTATCGACGCCTCGTCGGCGCCGGACGGCGCGACATATGTGGCTGGTACGGTGGCCGCGGCGACCCCGGCCAGCCGGTCGGCGAGCAGGTCCAGTTCGACCGCGGCGGCAAGGATGAGCTCAGGTGTGACGCCGACATTGCCAATCATGTCCTCGACTCCTTCTTGTGGCGGCTCTTGGGCGGAACCACGAGAATTCCCCCTACGAGTACATTGGACGCGACACCCCCGCGAGCGGTTCCATCGAATCCAGAATTTCTTCCGGTGCGGTCCGGCGCCGCGCCCGTGCATCCCCTGCCGGCGCGTCGCGTAGACCAGGATCAGCTTAACCCCATCCCAACTGATGGAGCCGGGCTTCGTCAATCCCGAAATAATGTGCGATTTCGTGGATCACGGTGATTCGCACCTCCTCCACCACTTCGTCCTCGTCGGCGCAGATCGACAACAGGGCATCCCGATAGACGGTGATCGTATCGGGAAGCGAACCGCCGTAATGACTGTCGCGCTCGGTGAGCGCGATCCCGTGGTAGAGCCCCAACAGGTGCGGATCGTCGGGATTACGCGGCTCGATCAGCACGACCACGTTGTCGATGGCTCGGGACAACTCCGGGGGGATCAGGTCCAGCGCGTCCCCGACTAGCTCTTCGAAACGGGTCTCCGACATGGATACCGGCATAGTGATGTTCCGCCTCAGCGCGGCGCGGGCCGCGGTTCCGGCTGCGGGGGCAGCGGCGCCGCACCCGGCAGCGGGGTCGGGGTGGAGCGGCCCGAGTTCGGCGGCGGCACCGGCTCTTGACCGTCGATCAGGACACGACCGCGGGCCGGACCCACGATCGGTGCGAAACCTTCCTGGTCCGCGCCCTTTCCGACCATGCAGTTCAATTTCCGGCTACCGGCCAGCCAGCTGCGCGCGTCGAGGAAGTCGAAGAACACCGTCAGCGTCTTGTCCCGCAGCACATGCGGGCCGCCGAGATAGTCGTTTGTGGTCCGGCCGCATTCTTCTTCCAGGAATTTGTCCTGATCCTCTCTGGACGGCGGCCCGCCGGGGAACCGGGCGGACAGATCGACCGTGGCGGCGATCTCGACGGCATGTTCCTGGGTGCAGTCGACGGGATCGGTCGGCAGATTCTGGCTGATCCCGAGGCATACGCCAGGCTCGTACACCTTGGACTGGTCGCCTTCGGCCACGCGGCCGGTATTGGGCAGCGGGTTGCCGCTCAGCCCCGGAACCTGCAAACCGCAGCGCAGTATGCGATCACCGGAGTTGTTCCAGCCGTCATTGCTCGGATACATCAATCCCACCGCGTACTTGCCGCGCGGATCGAACCGGCCGTTGAGGTAGCGCTGGGCGGCCGGTGCGCAGTGTTCCTCGCGGAGTTCGGTGAGCCGCAGCGAATCCGGCCAGACCGCGCCGGGCCCGAATTCCGCGCCGGGATACCGGCTCAGGTCGACTGTATCGGTGACCTCGAACAGGTGCTCCTCGGCGCAATCGAGTTCCACCAGGTCCGAATGGTCGGGTTTGGTCCAGGTGAGGCAATCACCGGGAGCCACCGAAGCGAATACCTTGTCCGCTTTCGCGACCGCACCGCCCGGGCTGCGTGCCTGCAGGTTCGAATTGTTGTCGAACCCGCTGAGCATCAGCGTGAGCAACGCCGCGACGATCGCACCGACGGCCACCGCGAGCAGACTCCAGCGCAACCGCGGTGCGGGGATCCGCTTCGGTATGCCTTTCCCGCCCGGACGCGAACCTGCCGCGCCCGGCCGTTTTCCCCGGCCCGGGGTGCGGACCGCCCCCCGATCGTGGTCCGGTGTATCGGGAGATGCCGGGCCACCGGGCCGAGGACGCGCGGTATCGGTCTTGCGACCGCGGCCCGGGCGGGCGGTACGCGAGCGCAACGATGGGCCGCCACGCAGGCCGGGCCGGTTTGCAGGCTCATTTTCGGAGGACATCGCGGTCCATCATGGCAGCGCCACACCCGAACGTGCCATGAACCCGGCCGATCGGTATGGCGCACTTGTGCGAGAACCGGCAGGACCGGCCGCCGGACCGGTGGGGGAGATACTCGGTTGAGACCGGAAAACCGAGCCCATTACGCTGGTCAGCCATGATCGACCTCCGACTCCTGCGCGATGATCCCGAGCTGGTCCGCGCCTCGCAGCGAGCCCGGGGCGAGGACCCGGCACTCGTCGACGCGCTGCTCACCGCCGATAGCGCGCGCCGGTCCGCGATCGCCACCGCCGATAAATTGCGGGCCGAGCACAAGGCCATGGGCAAGCAGGTCGGTAAGGCGAGTAAGGAAGAGCGGCCGGCGCTGCTGGAGCAGGCGCAGCAGATGTCGGCCGCGGTGAAAACGGCCGAGGCCGCGGAGCACGCCGCAGAGGCCGAACTGCAGGAAGCGCACCGCGCGATCTCGAATATCGTCCAGGCCGGCGCACCGGCCGGTGGCGAGGACGATTTCGTCCTGCTCGAGACCGTCGGCGATGTGCCCGAATTCGATTTCACGCCGCGCGACCACCTGGACCTCGGCGAATCACTGGGCGTACTCGATATGGAACGCGGGGCCAAAGTATCGGGCTCGCGGTTCTATTTCCTCACCGGCTACGGCGCATTGCTGCAGCTGGGGCTGTTGCAGCTGGCGGCGCAACGTGCGGTGGCCAACGGGTTCACGATGATGATCCCGCCGGTGCTGGTCCGCCCCGAGATCATGGCCGGAACCGGGTTCCTGGGTCAGCATTCGGCCGAGGTGTACCACCTCGAGGAAGACGATCTGTACCTGGTCGGTACCTCCGAGGTGCCGCTGGCCGGATACCACTCCGGCGAAATCCTGGATCTCGGTGCCGGGCCCAAACGCTACGCGGGCTGGTCGTCGTGTTTCCGCCGGGAAGCCGGCAGCTACGGCAAGGACACCCAGGGAATCATCCGAGTGCACCAGTTCGACAAGGTCGAGATGTTCGTCTACTGCCGGCCTGAGGACGCAGATGCCCAACATCAGCGGCTGCTGGCCTGGGAGCGCGAGATGCTCGCCGCCCTCGACGTGCCGTACCGGATCATCGATGTCGCCGCGGGCGATCTGGGCAGTTCGGCCGCCCGCAAATACGACTGTGAGGCCTGGGTGCCCAGCCAAGGCACCTACCGCGAACTCACCTCGACGTCGAACTGCACCACCTTCCAGGCGCGCCGGCTATCGGTCCGTTATCGCGACGAGAACGGAAAACCGCAGATCGCGGCGACGCTGAACGGAACACTGGCCACCACTCGGTGGCTGGTCGCACTGCTGGAGAACCACCAGCAGGCCGACGGTTCGGTCCGGGTGCCCGCCGCCCTGGTGCCGTTCGTGGGTACCGATGTACTGACCCCGGCGGGCTGAACGGTTCAATTCACCAGTTTCGGGGTACTCGATATACCCGGTTGGGTCGCCGTGCAGTGAACTCGTTGTTTAGGCTGTTCATCGTGCGAGGAAGCGGGTCTCGCGGCGATACCCGGACGCGGGTACGGGCCGCGTCGGGTGTGGCGACGGCCAGGGTCATGTCCCGGACCACCGGGGCGTTCTACGTCATGGGCGGTGTGCTGGGTCTCCTGGTGACCGCCATCGCGCCCACTCAGGTGCTTTATCCGGGCGACGAGGGCAATCGCGAACTGGTCGGCTCGGCCGCGGCGGTGGCGCTGCTGCTGGGGATCAGCCTGCTCGGCTGGGGGCCCCGGATGCCGCACTGGCTGCACCACGGCTACGTCGTGATGGCGACAATCCTGGTGACCATCGCCGTGCACTCGTTCCCCAATACCGTCGCGGCGATCGCCCTGGCCTCGTTCTACGTCTTCGTCGCCTGTGATGCCGCGCTGTTCTTCGCCTGGACGCAGGCCGCCGCGCATATCGCTCTCTGTATGGCGCTGTGCTTGTGGGTCCTGCCGACGCGGGCGGGGCTGCCGTGGTGGTCGGGGATGATTCCGGCGGGGATCACCTTCGGCGTCGGTGTCGTGGTGGGCATCCTCACCCGGATGGCGTCGGAAGCCGATATCGACACGCTGACCGGGTTGCTGAACCGGCGCGGGTTCGATCGTGCCCTGAACACCGCCATCGAACACGCCGACCGCTCCGGTCAGGCACTGGCATTGGTGCTGGTCGATCTGGACCGCTTCCAGAAAGTCAACGATCACCTCGGCCATCGCGCCGGTGACGCGGTGCTGCAGAAGGTCGCCGATACCTGGGCCGGATTGCTGGGACCCGGTCAGCGGCTGGCCCGTTACGGCGGCGACGTCTTCGCGGCGCTGCTGCCGGGCACCACCGAACAGGCGGCCATCCTGCTCACCGAGCAGTTGCGGGCCGCGGTGAGCACCGGATGCTCGGCGGGTGTCACTTCCTGGCAGACCGGGGAATCGGCCTCCCTGCTGGTGAGTCGTGCCGATGTGGGTCTCTACCGGGCCAAGCAGTCCGGTCGTAACCGGACGGTTCTGGAATCCGGGCATCGCACGCCCCTGGCGGTGGAACTGCGTGAAGCCATCGACAACGGCACCCTCGACGTGCACTACCAGCCGATCGTCAGTCTCAGCGACGGCGGCGAGAAAGCGGTCGGGGTGGAGGCGTTGTTGCGCTGGTCGTCGAGCGCGCAACCGGATGTCACCACCGAAGGTCTGATCCGGGTGGCCGAAGAGTACGACCTCATCGCCGACCTGGACGAACTGGTGCTGCGCCGGGCCTGCGCCGACGCCGCCCAACTCCAGGAAACTTTCGCCGCGCTGGCACTCACCCTGAATGTGAACGTCAGCGGGCTGGAACTCGCCGAAACCGGGTACGCGGACAAGGTCGCCGGAATCCTGGAGACCACTGGCTGGCCCGCGGATCAGCTGGTGCTGGAGGTGACCGAGACCGAACTGGCGGCCGAATCGGATACCGCGATCGCGAATCTGCACACCCTGCGCGACCGGGGCGTGCGGATCGCCATCGACGATTTCGGTACCGGCTACTCCTCGCTCAGCCGGTTGGCGACCCTGCCCAGCGATATCATCAAGGTCGACCAGTCGTTCGTGGCCGCCATCCGCTCCGATTCCCCGGCCCCGCCGCTGCTCGGTGTGATCGCGGCGCTGAGTAAATCGCTTGACCTGCAGGTCATCGCCGAAGGCGTGGAAACCGAACATCAGGCGGCTGTGCTCACCGAATTGGGTTTCGCCCTGGCCCAGGGGTATCACTACAGCGATTCGCATCCGGTGGCCGATCTGATCAGCGATATGAATCGGGGACTGGGCGCCGCGAATACCCGCGCGCTCGGCATCGGCTCGGAAGAACAGAACGGCTGGGTGCCGCTCTGAATCTCCCGGGCAGCGGCCGGTGATCAGCCGTGCCGCCATTCGTCCGGCGTCGAGGTCGCCCCGGCCCTGCGGTGTTCGGAGTAAATACCTTGACCCGAGGGCCCGTTGCCGGAAGGCTGACTGTATGCGTTTGGTCATCTACAACTGTTGACACCGACGGGTGAGTTCCGGGCGGAATACCGGACTGCGCGCGCTGACACTGCGCGCGATGCTGTTCGCCGCGACCGGAGATTTGATTCCGTACTACGCGCTGTACGCGTTGCTCTTCGCCGATCACGGATTCGGGCCGGGACAGATCTCGCTGCTGCTCGCGCTCTGGTCGGTCACGGCCTTCGTCTGTGAGATCCCGTCCGGCGCGTGGGCCGATACCGTCTCGCGGCGTGGCCTGCTGATCCTGAACGGTTTCCTGATGGCCGTGGGATTCCTGCTGTGGACGGTTGCGCCTTCGTACCTCGGCTTCGCACTCGGTTTCGTGTTGTGGGGTGTGGCGGGCGCGTTGCGGTCGGGGACCTTCGAAGCGCTGCTGTACGACGAACTCACTGTCCGTGGTGAATCCCGCGCTTATGCCCGCGTTATCGGTTACACGCGATCGGCGAGCGAATTCAGTGCGGTGCTCGCGATACTCGCCGCGACCCCGTTGTATCTGTGGGGCGGTTACGAGCTGGTGGGCTGGGCCAGCGTCGGCTGCGCGGTGCTGCACACGGTTTTGGCGCGCAGCCTGCCGTCGGCGCCGCGGTCGGTTTCGGCAGCCGAGGTCGCCGAACTCGAAGAGGACGAGCACGCAACCGAATCGGATACGACGGGCCCGGCCGTACTCACGCCGAGTCCGCGACCCGCCACCGCCGACCCCGCCGCCGGCGGCTACGGGTCGATCCGTAGGTATCTGCACATGCTGCGGACCGGTGTCACCGAAGCGGTGCGGGTCCGGCGGGTGCGGTTCGGTGTGGGGCTGCTCGCGCTGTTGTACGGGATCACCGCTTTCGACGAATACTTCGGCCTGCTGGCCGGTGAGGCCGGTGCCGCGACTTCGGTGGTGCCGGTACTGGTGGGCGTGACGGTCGTCGGTTCGCTGCTGGGTTCGCTACTGGCCGGCCGGACCGAAGCGATGCACGCCCGCACCATGGCCCGTGCCCTGTGCGCGGCGGCTGTACTCTTCGGCGCGGGCGCACTGCTCGCGGGCGGGGCAGGCCGCTGGCCGGGAGCTGTGTATGTTCTCACCGGCCTGGGTTTTGTGGCGCTGGCTGTTTCCTACGGCATCGTCTACAACGCGGGCATCGTTGCCGAAGCGCGGTTGCAGGACGCCATCAGCGGGCCGGCACGAGCCACCGTGATGTCGGTTGCCGGGCTGTCGCAGGAATTGGTTTCGCTGGCGGTATTCGGATTCGTCGGCCTGACGGCGATGTGGTTGCCGATCTCCTCCACCCTCGCGCTGCTCGGAATTGCCCTCGCCGGGATCGCGGTCCTCGCGCGGGCCTGGTTACCGGCGAATGCCGGCCGCGAGTCACCGGGCGAATAACCCGCCGTCGGTAGGGTTCCGGTCATGGTGTTGCGGCGGTGGGGTCTCGGGCTGGGCTTGTTGATCGGGGCCGGGGTCGCAGTGCAGGGGCGGATCAACGGGGAGCTGGGTGCGCGGCTGGCGGATGGTGTCGCCGCGGCGGTGGTGAGTTTCGGGAGCGGGTTCGTGCTGCTGTTGATCGCGGTGGCGCTGAGTCCGCGGTTGCGGGCGGGCCTGCGCGGGGTGCGAGTGGCGGTGGCCGCGGGGGAGTTGCGGCGATGGCAGTTGCTCGGCGGGCTCTGCGGGGCGCTGTTCGTGGCGAGTCAGTCGTTGACTGTCGCCGCTGTCGGTGTCACCGCGTTCACCGTCGGCGCGGTATCCGGGCAGTTGGTGAGCAGCCTGGTCGTGGATCGGCTGGGGGTCGGGCCGCAGGGCCGTACTCCGGTCACCGCGGCTCGGCTGGGCGGGGCGGGTCTGGCGGTGGGCGCGGTGCTGCTGGCCGCCTCCAGCGGGCCGGGGTCCGATGCGGAGGCGACGACGGCATCTTGGCTCGGTGATACCGCCGGGCCGGTCCTGCTGATCCTGCCGGTGCTGGCAGGGATCGGGCTGGCATGGCAACAGGCGTGGAATGGGCGGGTCGGTACGGCCGGTAGTCCGTTCGCCGCGACCGTGATCAACTTCGGTATCGGGCTGCTGGGCCTTCTTGTCATCGAAGCTCTGGTACTGATCCGGATCGGACCGCCCGCCGAGTTCCCCCGCGAGCCCTGGCTCTACCTGGGCGGCGCGATCGGAGTGTTGTTCATCGCGGCCGGAGTGCTGGTCGTGCGCTGGGTGGGGGTGCTGCTGATGGGCCTGAGTACCGTGGCCGGCCAGCTCACGACCTCGGTGCTGCTCGACTGGCTCCTGCCCGCGGGCGCTCCGTTGTCGCCGGCGAAGTTGGCCGGATGTGGGCTCACTCTCACCGCGGTGGTCGTCGCGACCTTGCAGTCCGGTCGTTCCGAGCTCACCGCGAACTCGGAGACGGCGCAGGTCCGGGATCGGGCCGGTGCCGGTCGTCGCCGGGGTTCCGGAAGGTCGATCCGGGGTCCGTTCGGGCGGGGATTGCGGTAGTGGATCTCGCCGAGCCCACTGACCGATGGAGCCGGAGTCCTGCCCCTGTCGGACTTCCGGCCGCGGATATCCACACGTAGGCCCTGGGGGAAGCACACCGTAGGCACCAGCCCGGCGAGCATATCGAAAACCGGCGCCCGCGCCATTGCTACTTCCGCTCACTACCTGCGGATATAACCGCTCCCCGGTATCGCCGCGCGGTGGCTACACGTCCGCAGCGCCGTCGCCGGCTTGTTTGCGGGCGTCGCGCTGCGCTGCTTCGGCGGTGTCCATCGCGTCGGCTTCCTCCAGAGTTGGGGCACTACCGCCCAGCCGGGCGGGAACCCAATAGGCGCCGGGTTCGTGGTGGTAGTTCTCCTGTAACCCGTGTAGCAGCCGCTGCATCGTGGAGCGCAGTTCGGTGGTGAGCTCTGCCGCGGGCTCATAGGGCCGGATCGGTTCTCCGACGGCGATGGAGATCGGGGTGTTGGTGCGGCCGAGTCGTTTCGGATACCCCTTGGTCCAGACGCGCTGTGCACCCCAGATGACGATCGGGATGATCGGCACATCGGCTTCGAGGGCCATCCGGGCCGCACCCGATTTCAGCTGTTTGATCTCGAAGCTGCGGCTGATCGTGGCCTCGGGGTACACACCGACGAGTTCGCCGCGGCGAAGATAGTCCAGGGCGGCCTGGTACGAGTCGGCGCCGGCGGTGCGGTCGACCGGAATATGTTTCAGGGCCCGCATGATCGGGCCGGAGATCTTGTTCTCGAAGACATCGTGTTTGGCCATGAACCGGATGTAGCGCTTGGGCGTACGCACCGGCAGGCCCGCATACGTGAAATCCATGTACCCGGTGTGATTCACCGCGAGCACCGCACCGCCGGTGGCGGGAATGTTCTCGTCGCCGGTGACGGTGAATTTCAGGCCCTCGAGGAAGAAGACGGTCCGGGCCAGCCCGATGACAGTCCGGTAGACGGGATCCACAAGTCCGCTAGCGTAGTCGCTGCCATGATGACCGGCACCGGCCGGCCCGCGAAAGCACGCCCGGCGGGCCCTGTTCGAACCGGTATTTACCGCAGGAAAGGTGATCGTCGAAGTGGAACGCGTCCGCCCTGTACCGTCGCGCCGACCCGGCCGCGCAACCGCACCGCGTCGTGCAGACGATCTCCGCGCCGGTGCTGCACCGCGCCGCCGGGGCCGGTCGGTGGTGATCGGGCTGGCCGCGGCGGGTCTGCTGCTGGCCACCGGATGCGATTCGGTCTCCGGAATTCCGGTCGACGATCCGGCGACCGGGGCAGCCGATACCGATATGAGCATCCCACCGGCGGCTACCGCCACCGCCGTGGCACCTGCGCCTGCGTTGCCGCCTGTTCCCGCGGACGCGCCTCCTGTCGGCGAGGTACCCGGGGTCCCGGAGGCCGCGCCCGCGCTGCAACGTTTCGCCGCCGATGTGCGCGCCGGCGGTCTCGCGACTCTCCAAGAGGCCTGCTGGACCATCCCGCCCCGCACCACGCAGACCATGTACGCCGACCCCGATGCCGTGCTCGATGCGCTGGCCCAGCCGGGTACGGCCACCGATGGAACCATCACTTGGACAGACGGAGTGACGAGCGTCACGGCCGAACGAGATCAGGTGGCATCCGGATATGCCTGCGGCCGCGTGTTCCCCGCTGGTGTGGAACCCGCGCACGACGATGCCGACGCCCGGCACACCGTGCGCCGCTACCTGGCGCGGCTCGTCGGGCAACCGTTGCACCCCGACGACCAGGAAGCCGAATACCCGCTGGTCTGCGCGGCGAATCCGGCCACCTGGGATCCACAGGGCTCCGGCGCGCCGGAACCCGCCCCGTTGGCGAACAATCCCGGCATACTCACCGGAACCACCGGTTTCACCGATCAGCTGATCGGTTCCCAGCAGCTGACCCCGGGATATATGTCGGTGACGGCGCCGGTGACAAATGCGTCCGGAGTCACGCAGGATCGGACATTTGTCCTCGCCGACGGTGACAACGGCTACTGCATCGGGGAAATCTCGGACTGAGCCACTACCCTGGAAGCCTGCAATCGGTCAAGAGGAGCGAGCACGTGCAGATCACCAGCGTCGGACATGCGGGTTTCCATATCCGGACCGCGGCCGGGACGATCCTATGCGACCCCTGGGTGAACCCCGCGTACTTCGGTTCCTGGTTCCCGTTCCCGGACAACACCCAGCTCGATTGGGAGGAACTCGGGAACTGCGATTTTCTCTACGTTTCCCATTTGCACCGCGATCATTTCGATGCCGCGCATCTGCTGGAGTACGTCAACAAGGACGCCACCGTCCTACTGCCCGACTACCCGGTCCTGGATCTGCGGCGTGAGCTGGAGAAACTCGGCTTCCACAAATTCTTCGAAACCGAGGATTCGGTCAAGCACACGGTGACCGGTGCCATGGGCGCCGGCGGTGGTGATCCCACAGCCGAACTGGACATCATGATCGTCGCACTGCGCGCTCCCGCGGACGGCCCGATCGGTGATTCCGGGCTCATCGTCTCGGACCGGGAAACCACCTGTTTCAATATGAACGATGCGCGGCCGGTCGATATGGATGTGCTGCACGACGCCTTCGGCAAGATCGATATCCATCTCCTGCAGTACTCGGGCGCCATCTGGTATCCGATGGTGTACGACATCCCGGCCCGTACGAAATCGAATTTCGGGAAGCAGAAGCGGCAGCGCGGAATGGACCGCGCCCGCAGCTATATCGAGCAGGTCGGCGCCACCTGGGTTGTTCCGGCGGCCGGCCCGCCCGTTTTCCTGGACGACGAACTGCGCTATCTCAACGACGATCGCGGCGACGAGGGAAACATCTTCCCCGACCAGATGGTCTTCCTCGAGCAGATGCGTGAGCACGGCCACGACCGCGGGCTGCTGATGGTGCCCGGGTCGACGGTCGAGGTGCACGGTGCCGAACTCGAACTGAACCATCCCTACGACCCCGAAACCATCTGGAACGATAAAGCCGCCTACGTCGAGAAGATGGCGCAGCGGCTGGCACCGGTCCTGGTCGCGGAGAAGAAGACCTGGGCCCCTGCGGAGGGCGAACCGCTCCTCGAACCCCTGCGCGGACTGTTCGAACCGATCATGCGGCAGAGCGATCTCATCTGTGACGGCATCGGCTACCCGGTCGGCTTGGTGCTCGGCGGCGAAACCGTGGTCCTCGACTTCCCGGCCCGCCAGGTCCGCGCCCCCCGAGCCGGCGAGGGCAGGTACCGCTACGGCTTCCGGATCGCTCCCGAACTCGTCCGCACGGTCCTGCGCGATCAGGAACCGGACTGGGTGAACACGATTTTCCTGTCCACCCGCTTCCAGGCGTGGCGCATCGGCGGCTACAACGAGTACCTGTACACCTTCTTCAAATGCCTCACCGGCGAACGCATCGCCTATGCCGACGGCTGGTTCTCCGAAGCCCACGACGATTCGGCCTCGGTCGAGGTGGCCGGCTGGGAAATCCAGCGCCGCTGCCCCCACCTCAAAGCGGATCTGTCGAAATTCGGTGTGGTGGAAGGCAACACACTCACCTGCAACCTGCACGGCTGGCAGTGGGATCTGGAATCCGGCCGGTGCAAGACCTCGAAGGGCCACGAACTCCGCTCTCGCAAACTGACCGAACCGGCGGGGTAGCCGGGATCCGGCAGGCCGGTACAAGATTGCTTCGTGGTTGAAGCTGATCTGTACGGTTCGATGCGGTCGCACATTCCCGAGGACCGACATTCCGTCTTCCGGATGGCGATCCGTGACGGGTTGCGGTTGAAACATGCCAGTGCGGGGGACGCGGTCATCGGTTGGTTCGGCGGCCTGCCGGAGCTACCGGTAGGAGTCGACTGGCCCGGTGACGGTAAAGCCCACTATGAGCACGTGGCCAGTATCGACCTGGCCACGCTGCCGAAGTCGGACCTGGAGCTGCCGCGCCGCGGCCGGATTTCGGTATTCGGCGATACCGAAGGAAGCGCGGGGGCATTCCTCTACTTCCCGGACGATATCGCCCTCCGGGAAGCGGCGCTGCCCCCGGATCTCGAAAGCGATGACCGCGTTTTCGAACGTGTGCCGATGACCTACGCGGTGGTTCCGACGATTCCTTCGCCACGGTGGCTCGAAGAACACCTGCTGTACGAGGACGACGCCGACGAGGTGCTCGAGCAGCTCGAAGCCTTCGGCACCAAGTTCTTCACCCATTCCGGGTCGTGGCATCAACTGGGGGGCTGGGCGAACGAGATCCAGAGCGAGCGCGACCGGGGCCTGCTCCCGGACAGCGCCGCCGAACGACATTTCTTTCCGCAAGGTGCGCCGGCCGGTCAGATCCTGCTGGCCCAGTTCGATACCGATCACGCCATCGGTATGGGATGGGGAGACTTCGGGACCCTGTATTGCTTCATCGATCCGGGACACCTCGCCGCACACGAATTCTCCGACGTCGCCGTCTACTGGGAATGCTATTAGGCATTCCGCAGCCCCATAATTCCCCGTCGGCTCCGGTGCCCAACTCCGAACGGTCGAGATAACTGTCGAGCTGAGCCACCTGCGGCCGGCGGGACGCCTTCTCTGTCCGCCCGGCGTTTCACCTCGACAGTTACGCGTTGTTCGGTGCTTCGGCCGTCCACCCCGGTACAGGGCCGGCGAATCGGCTGGTCGTACGATCGGCGCCCACACCGTATTCGCGATCGGCATCCGTGGATCCGAGAATCGCGCCGGTCCAGCGTTGGTGGTCGAGTCGGCGACCCGGGACGCTTTCACCGCTGCCGTCGCGACCGGCCGGCTCGGGGGAGCGGACCAACCGTGGTCGTGGGCAGCGGTCGACAAGAACTCTGCGGCGGATCGCCGCGGGGACGGCCGGTTGCCGCGGTTTGGGCCGGCGGTAGAGTCACGCCATGGCCTCGCGCATAATCCGGGTCGCGACCCGGGCCAGTCCTATGGCAGTTGCCCAAGCCGAGCAGGTGGCGGCTGGTTTATCCGAGTTCGGTGCGGAAACCGAGCTGGTGAAGGTGACCGCTGCCGGTGACCGCTGGATGGGTGATCTTGCGGCGCTCGGTGGCAAGGGGGCTTTCGTCAAGGAAATCGACGATGCCCTGCTGCACGACGAGGCCGATCTGGCCGTGCACTGCCTGAAGGATATTCCCGGTGATATCCCGATTCCGGAAGGTATCGCGTTCGCCGGATTCCCGAAACGCGACGATGTGCGCGACGCGATCATCACCAAGGACGGCCGGCCGCTGTCGGAACAGCCGGCGGGAACCGTTGTCGGCACCAGTTCGGTGCGCCGGGCCGCGCAACTGCGGCTGCACTATCCGCATCTGGAGATGAAACCGCTGCGCGGGAACATGAACTCCCGGCTCATGCGGCTCGAGGACGGGTACTGCGATGTACTGATCGCCGCGGTCGCCGGTATGTACCGGATCGGCCAGGAGGATCGGATCACCGAAATCCTTCCGCTGGAAATCATGTGCCCCCCGATCGGCGCCGGTGTGCTCACCCTGGCCTGCCGCGCCGACGACGACGAGGTACGCGAACTCGCGGGCCGGCTCGACCACGCCGAAACCCGCCGCGTCGTCGACGCCGAACGCGCGATGCTGCACGCCCTGCAGGGCCACTGCAATTCGCCGATCGCCGGGGTCTGCGTGATCGAGCCCGCCGGCCGGCTCTCGATGCACGGCAAGGTGTTCAACCTGGAAGGAACCCAGTGGCTGGATTCGCAGCACTGGGGTGTCCCGGAGGATCCCCAAGCCTTGGGGTTCTTCGTGGGTTCGGACCTACTGCGGCAGGGCGCGCGCAGGATCATCGATTCCATCCCGCACTGATCCGGCAAGCCCTGCACGCCTGATGTTCTGGCATCCGGTGTAGATCCTGCCGAGGTTCCGGCCGCCCGCACCGGGCACGGACCCGTGCCGCGGCCTCACGGCATCGGATCAGGTGAAGCAGCGAGCTGCCGGAGATCGGGGTGGCCACAAGACTCGATGGCGATTTCGGCAGCTGCGGAGAGCAGGAGAGCAGATTTCGACGCCATTGCCGGTCCGGTCGGCGGGCGCTCGCCGGTGCGAGACGGCGGCGCCGTAGCTTCTCAACTCGGATCGGAGCCGCGAATCGCGCAGAGCCAGATCGCTGCGGCGGCAGCCACGCAGGCGGCACCGGTGAACGCGGGCAGTCCGCCGCCTGCTGTGTAGACCCACAACAACCCGATGAACGGTGCAGCGACCACGGACTGCGCATCCAGCAGCAGCCTGCGGGGGAATTTCGCCGCCGCGCAGGCCCGTTCTTCGGTAGCGGCATCCCTGCGCGAGGGGTTGTCGAGCAGCCGCCCGCTGGGCTCCTGCGAACGCACCCGGCCCGCGGGAAGTACGTACAGTCCGCCGTCGGCGAGGAAGTTCGGAGAGCCAGGAGCTGATTCACTCGGTGCCCTGTTCGGGCCGGTTTCGCGAAGGAAGATGCGGTCGCCGTCGAACTCCGCCGTACCACCGGTGAATCCGACGAGCGCCGGGGTGAAATAGACCGGTATCCAGCGCAGGTGCTCGCCGGCCCGGATTTCCAGCCAGGACCTGCTCTGCAACCGATACTCCTGCCGGACTCGGCGCGCAGCAGCGGGACGTGCCATCGCGGCGCCATGCGCGACCGCCCCGAGCGCCACTGCCAGCCGGTACCCGGTGTAGCCGATGATCCCCGATCCGACGACCGCCAACGCACTGAGCTGGTCCGGACCGGCGAACGGCGCCCACGCGGTGAGTACCGCGAGGGCGCCGATCGTTACGCACAGCGGATAGGCCAGCGGACGGCCCGATCCACGATTCACTTCAGGAAGCCGACTGTGGTGTAGTCGGGAGAGGCGAGACCGAACGCTCCCCAGTTGGCGACCTCGTTGCGCTGGGCGACGGTCCCGGGGGACTGCGTGATCGGCAGCGAATGGACTTCCTCGAAGATCATCCGGTCGGCCTGGTTGGCCAGTTCGATCGCCTTGTCCGGATCCAGCTCGGAGATGGTCTGTTCGATCAATGCGTTGAGTTCCGGCGAGCCGATCTTGCCCTTGTTCGACAGGGGCATATCCGGGTTGTAGGCGTAGATCTGCGGCAGGCTACTGAGCGGGAGCACACTGCCCTGCCAGCTGAACTGGGCGATATCGAAGTTGCCCGGGTCGATGATGTCGGTGAACAGCCCCTGCCCGGGATAGGTCTCGATCTCCAGCTTCACTCCGATGGCGGCAAGATTCTGCTGTGCGATCTTGGCGGTCTGGACCCACAGATCCTGCTGGTACATGACGTCACGTATCACCAGCGGGCGGCCGTCCTTCACTCGGACGTCGCTACTGAGCTTCCAGCCGAGTTCGTCGAGTTCACGGGCGGCCTGTTCAGGGTCGAACGCGACCACGCCGGCGTTGTCCTGGTAGCCCTTCTGGCCCTCCATGTAGATGTGGTTGTTCAGCGGTTTCGGGTCGGAAACGACACCGAGTTGAGTGGCGGAGGCGATGGCCTGGCGGTCGATTCCCTTCGCGATCGCTCGCCGCAGTGCCGGGTCCTCGAGAATGGACCCGGGTGCGCCGTTGAAGGTGAAGTGCGACCAGCGCGGCAGCGGGGTCCGCAGGACCTGAACGCCCGGCGTGTTCTTGGCTGTGGTCACTTCGGCGATCCCGGAGATGTCCGAGGAGTCGAGTTCGTTGTTCTGGATCGCAGCGATCCGCGCCGGGATGTCCAGCGCGCTGAAGGTGACGGTGTCGAGCTTGGGGGTATCGCCCCACCACTTCGGGTTACGGCCGAGGGTGATGCGGTTCTGGGCGCGGTCGATATTGCTGATCATGAACGGGCCTGCGCTGAGCGGCATGCCGTTGCGGTAGAAATCGTCGAAAACCTGCGGGTTCGCGGTCACTGCCTTCGGAAGCAGCAGGCCGAACAGGCCCTGCCATTCGGCGTAGTGCTTGTTGAAGGTGACCACGGCCTGCCGGTCGTCGGCGCCGCGTTCCACCTTTTCCACTCGATCGAAGCCCGAGGTCGCGGCGACCAGGAAGTTCGGGTCCTTCCCGCTCTGCGCGTGCGCTTGCGAGGCGAGGTCTTCCCAAGTGATCGGGCTTCCGTCGGACCAGACCGCCTTCGGATTGATCGTGTAGGTGACCACTTGCGGGTCGGTTTTCGTCAGTTCGACACTGGTGAAGTAATCGGTGTCGACCGACAGTTCGCCCTTGGCGTCGGACCGGAACGGGCTCGGCAGTGTCCAGGAGGCGACATCGGAAGCATCGAGGTCCGCGTCGACATGCAGCGGATTGAAGGTTTGCGGCAGCGCAGAGATTGTCAGCCGTAAGTTCCCGCCGTCGCGTAGTTCGCCCGGGTCGTGCGGGTTGATTTGATTGGTGCCGGTGATGGTCACATCCCCGCCCTCGGCACTGTTCGCGCTGCAGCCGCTCAGCAGTAAGCCGATCGCGGTGATCGGCACCGCCACGCGGATACCGACGGATCGCATCTTCATGAGATTTCCTTCCTGCTGGTGGGGTTCGCGTCCGAACCCCTGCCACGGTCGACGACCGGCACCGGAATCGCCTCGATCAGCGACCTTGTATACGCGTGCCGAGGATCATCGAAGATCTGCTCGGCAGGGCCGTATTCGACGATCTTGCCCTGGTACATGACTGCGATCTCGTGTGCGAGATTGCGAACCACCGAAAGGTCATGGGAGACGAACAGATAGGACAGGCCGCGCTGAGTTTGTAGATCACGCAGTAGGTTCAGTACGCCGGCTTGGATGGAGACATCGAGCGATGACACCGGTTCGTCCAGTACCAGCAGCTCGGGATCCAGGGCGAGGGCGCGGGCAATGCTGATGCGTTGTTTCTGACCGCCGGAGAAATCCCCCGGGTACCTGTCGGAGTGTTCGGGGCGCAAACCGACCTGGGCGAGCAACTCCGGCACTCGGCGTGCGATCTCTGCTTTCGGGCGCCGATCGATCTTCAGGGGTTCGGCGATAGCGTCGAATACCGGTAGGCGCGGGTCCAGCGAGGCCGTCGGATCCTGGAAGACGATCTGCATCCGGCGGCGAAGTTCGCGCTTCTGTGTTTTGGTCAGTTCACCGGTCTCGTGGCCGAGGATTTCGATCCGGCCCGATTGTGGCCGGACGAGGTCCAGGATCTGTTCGAGCGTGGTGGATTTCCCGGAACCGGACTCACCGACCAGGGCCAACGTGCGGCCGGCACGGACCTCGAAGCTGATGCCGTCTACCGCGCGTACCTCGCCTTTGCGCCGCCGGAACACCACGCCCGAAGTGATCGGATACGTCTTCACCAGATCCGAGACCCGGAGCACCACGTCGGGTTCGGGCTGGGAAGCGGAATCGAGCGCCGGTTCGTCGATTTCATGGCGATAGGCGTCGAACAGTTCCGTGGTACCCACTTCGCCCGTGCGGTAGCAGGCGGCACGGTGCCCGCTCGTGGCCTCGGTCAGTGAAGGCTCGCTGTCCCGGCACAAGGCGACGGCGACCGGGCAGCGCGGGGCGAACGAGCATCCCGGCGGGAGATCGTGCATGGCCGGCGGCGCGCCGACGATCGGGATCAGCGGGGTCCGGGCAGGCCCGTCCATCCGCGGTATGGACCCGAGCAGACCGACCGTGTACGGCATTCGCGGGGCAGCGAACAGATCCGGGGTCGTTGCGGTTTCCACGATCCGGCCCGCATACATCACGGCGACCCGATCAGCGAGTGTCGCGGCGATACCCATGTCGTGGGTGATCATGATGACGCCCGCGCCGGTGATATCGCGCGCCTTGCGCAGAAGGTTCAGGATCTGCGCCTGCACGGTCACATCCAGTGCCGTGGTCGGCTCGTCGCAGATGATCAGCGACGGATCGTTGGCGATCGCCATGGCGATCACGACCCGCTGGCGCATACCGCCGGAGAATTCGTGCGGAAAGGCTTTGGCGCGTAGTTCGGGATCGGCAATACCCACCAGGTCGAGCAGTTCGACTGCGCGGTTCGCGGCGTCGGCCTTGCTCATATCGCCGTGGGCGAGGAGGGCTTCGGCGATCTGCTCGCCGATCCGATACACCGGCGTCAGGGCCGAAAGCGGGTCCTGGAACACCATGCTCACGGAACTCCCGCGCAACCTGGACAGTTGCCGGTCGCCGAGTCCGAGAAGTTCGCGGCCACGCAACCGGATCGACCCGGTGACCCGCGCCTGGTCGGGAAGCAGGCCCATGACCGCGAGGGAGGACACCGACTTACCGGAGCCGGATTCGCCGACGATCGCCAATACTTCGCCGTCGGAGACGGTGTAGTCCACCCCGCGTACTGCCTCGATGCGGCCCTCCTCGCTGGGGAAGGAAACCCGCAGGTCCGAGACCTCGAGTAGGGGAGTGTTCCCGGTTGCGGCGGCCTCGGGGGGATCCGCGGCCGGCTGCGCCATGGTCTTGTCTCCGCTCATTGCCGCTCGCTCCCGGACGATTCCGCGGGCCGGGTGGTTCCGGCCTGCCGGGCACGCTCGGCCTTGCGGGTTTTTCGTGGGGTACGCGAACGCGCCCGTTTCGCCCCCGGGTCGAACGCATCGCGTAATCCGTCGCCGACGAGGTTCGCGCACAGTACGGTAACGATCAACAGGCCGCCGGAGAACATGAAAAGCCACGGGTAGGTGAGTGCGGTGTCGGTGCCGGCGGCGATCAGCGATCCGAGCGAAACATCCGGCGGTTGCACACCGAATCCGAGGAAGCTCAGCCCGGTTTCGGCCATGATCGAGGCGCCGACGGTGAGCGTGGTGTCGATGATCAGGATCGAGGCGATATTCGGGACGATATGGGTGAGAATTACTGTGCGGGTCGGTGCGCCCATATACCGGGCCGCGCGCACGAATTCGCGGTCACGCAGGCTGAGGGTGAGACCCCGCACGATTCGTGCACTGATCATCCAGCCGAAGACCGCGAGCAGGATGATCAGCAGCACGATCGAGCCGCTGCCCTTGGTGCGCGGCGCGAACAGCGCGATGATGATGAAACTCGGAACCACCAGCAGCAGGTCGACGATCCACATGAGGAACCGGTCGGTCCAGCCGCCGAGCAGTCCGGCGAAGGCACCCACCAGGGCGGCAATGGTCGTCGAGATGATCGCCACGCAGAAGCCGATGATCAGAGATTTCTGCAGGCCCCGCAGCGTTTGCGCGAGGACGTCCTGGCCGATCTGGGTGGTGCCGAACGGATGTTGTGGACTCGGCGGCTGCAGTAGGGCCGTGTAGTCCAGGTCCTGGTAGTCGTAGGGCAGTAGTGGCGGTAGCGCGAAAGCGGCCAGGACGAGCAGGAGCAGCACCACCGCTCCGGTGACCGCGGGCCGGTTGCGCAGGAACCGTTTCCGGACGAGCTTGCGCCGACCCGACGCCGCGACCGCCGGGGCGCCCTGGACGATGATCTCGGCTTCGGTCATTGCGCCCCCGTATCGGGATCTGTGCGCCCGGCACGCGGCGGGCCACCTACTTCGATGCTCCTCGTGTGCCCGTGGCGCAGGACCGGCCCTCTCATGCCACACGCACCCGGGGGTCGAGGATCGCGTACACGATGTCGGAGAGCAGCCCCGATATCAGCACCACCAGACCGGCGAACGCGGTCACCGTCACCACCACGTACACGTCTTGCGCGTTGATCGAATCGACCAGCCATTCGCCGACGCCGTGCCAGCCGAAAATCTTCTCGGTGAAGGTCGCGCCGGTGATCAATCCGCCCAGACTGTAGGCGAACAGGGTCGCCATCGGGATCAATGCTGTGCGCAAACCGTGCTTGTACAGCGCGCGAGTCCGGGTGAGTCCCTTGGCGCGGGCGGTGCGGATGAAATCGCTCTGCAGGACATCGAGCATGGCATTGCGCTGGTAGCGGCTGTATCCGGCCATACCGCCGAGCGCGATCGCCAGGGTCGGCAATACGAGATGCTGCAACCGATCGACCAGCTGGGCGCCGAGCCCTTCGATATGCCCGGCCGACGTTTCGCCGGTATAGAGCAGGACTTGCTGTCCGGCCATCGAGTTGATTTCCAGCGCTCCGTATTTCAACAAGGTGGCGAGCAAGAATACCGGGGTCGACAAGATCAGCAGCGAGACCACGGTGGTGAAGTAGTCGCTGAACTTGTACTGCCTGATCGCACCGGCCGCACCGATGAGCACACCCAGCACCGTGCCCACCACCGAACCGAGTATGAGCAACCGCAGACTCACTGCCACCCGTCGAGGCAGTTCCTCGCTCACCGGCTGCCCCGCCAGCGTGGTCCCGAAATCACCGCGGACCGCGCCGGAGACCCAGATCAGATAGCGCTGCGGGACGGGGTCGTTCAGATGCAGCTCTTCGGCCTTGGCATCGATCACCGATTGCGGTGGCCGTGGATTCCGTTGTTCGAGGCTTTCCAGCGGGTTGAAGGTCAGCGAGGCGACAGTGAAGGTCAAAAAGGATGCCAGCAGCAACAGCACGACGTAGTTGAGTGCGCGTCGCAACAGAAAGCCGGCCATCATTCCCCTCGACATCAGGTGTGGTCCCTGATCATAGGGAGCGTTCCCGCGCCCTGCGCGCCGGATGGCTCGCTGCGTGTTCGACCCCCAAAAGCGGCCGGTCGTGGAGGGACCACCGGCCGGCCCGCGCAGGCCACTGCGGTCGCCAGGTGGGGACACCGCGGGACCACTGTGCCGGGACACAGCAGAATGGACGAGGTGACCGCATCGCAACTGCCCAAACCCAAGCTTGTGGCCTCCGACGTGGACGGCACCCTGATCGACCCGTACGAGCGGGTCACCGCGCGAACCCGGGATGTCGTAGCGGCGCTGGTGGCCGACGGAGTGCAGTTCGTGCTGGCGACGGGGCGGCCGCCGCGGTGGATCGCGCCCGTGGTCGCCGGGCTGGGGTTCGCGCCGCTGTGCGTATGCGGTAACGGGGCTGTGCTCTACGACCCCGAAACCGATCAGGTACTGAGTACCACCGTCCTCGACGTGCCGACGCTGGCCTGGCTCGCCGATCTCGCGGAAAAGGTGCTGCCCGGATGTGGTCTGGCGGCCGAACGAGTGGGCGCCAGTGCCCAGGACGCGGCGACACCGCAGTTCGTGAGCTCGCCGGAGTATGTGCACGCCTGGCTGAATCCCGACGATACGGCCGTGGCGCGTGATGAGGTCATCGCCTCCCCGGCGATCAAAATGCTGATCCGGCTGCCGGGGGCCAGTAGCGGCGATATGGCGGCGACGCTGGCCGGTCATATCGGTGGCCGGGCCGATATCACCTTTTCGACCGACCACGGGCTGGTCGAGATCTCCGCGCCCGGCGTCACCAAGGCGCACGGGCTGCGCATCATCGGTGAGCGGCTCGGTATCGATGCGGCCGATATGGTCGCGTTCGGCGATATGCCCAACGATGTGCCGATGCTGCGGATGGCCGGGCTGGGCGTGGCGATGGGCCATGCGCACCCGGAGGCCATCGCGGCGGCGGACGAGGTGGCGGGGACGAATTCCGAGGACGGGGTCGCGCGGGTGCTGGAACGCTGGTGGCCGCACGACGATTCGCGCCGCTGATCAGGCCGGGGACTGCCGTGACCGGCGCCGGTGGTGGATCTGTGCGACCGCACACACAGAACCGCGCCGGCCGTGGTGAACGGCCGGCGCGGTGATCTGGACCCGGTTCAGGCAGCCGGGGCCGGCGGGACTATCGGTTCGCTGGTGGGGGCCGGGGGCGGCGGAGCTTGCTCCTGACCGGCCGGAGCCGGTTGCGGGCTGGATGGGTGCGGTTGCTGCGCCGGGGGGCCGGGGACAGGTTCGGGCGGGGTCGCGGCCGCGCCGGTGGGTGCCGGTTGCGCCGGTGGGGTTTCGTTGATCGGCGCACCGGCCGGTGGCGGCGCGACGGGACTACTCGGCGTGGAACTGTCTCCTGGAGCCTGAACCGGGGCCTGGGCTTGGTCGGGCAGTTGGGGTTGCGGTGCCGGGGCGGCCAAGGCCGGCGCCTGAGCACCCGGTACCTGGGCGTGCACAGGCGGCGGGGCGGCGAGCGCGGGTGCTGGTGTCGGCGCGACCCCCTGCGGTAGACCCGGGCCCGGCGGCGGAGCGACCTGCGGATGCGGTGGCTGCCCCGGGGCGCCCTGGACCTGCTGCTGGTTGAGTTCGTTGTAGGTCTTCCAGAGTGTGGTGACGACATCGGTCGCCTGGTTCAGGATCAGCGAACCGTTCTGGAAATCGGTGCGCAAACCCTCGGGGACCTGGTACGGGCCGGTCAGCGGCAGGCCGAGAGCGCCGGCGTCGGCGCCGAGTTCCAGGAAGCGGTCCAGGATCTTGCCGACCACTTCGTGGGCCTGCCCTTCCGGGGTGGTGTAGACGTAGCCGTTCACGAACTTTGCGTACTGCTGACCGTGGGCGGCGGGCAGCGGTTCGGAGGCCGCCTGGCCGAGGGGGCCGTCGGGGCCGCCTTTAGCGACCCAGTATCTGGCGATGAGGTTGTCGTTGACCATGGTCAGCAGCTTCGCGGTGAGATCGGCGAGCGCGGCCAGGTCGGAACGGGCGGCCTGGCTGCGCGGTGACGGCGACTGCGATTGTGTCCCGCCGGCTTCACCGGCGGCGATCGTGCGGATGCGGTCCATCTGCCCGTACGCGGCATCCCCCGGGCAGCTGGTGTTGCCGACGTCGCGGTGCGCGAACACCACCGGCAGTTTCACCTCTTCACCGCGGGCGTACGGGGTGAACTCCGTGCCTTCCGAGTACATGGTGGTCTGACCCTGCGGGTCGAGTCCGGCGATCTTCGCGCGCCAGCCGACGAATTTGCCGGTGGCCTCGATCGAGGCGTCGGTGGGCTGTTCGGCCTGGTAGTCGCCCATGATCGCGACTCCGGATGTGTTTTCGTTGAAACCGCCCGCGTGCGCGCCCTGTACCGGCTCGTTCAGGCCCCCGTAGCGGCCCTCGAAGATCTGCCCGTACTTGTCGACCAGGGCGTTGTAGCCCATATCGCACCAGCCGAGGGTTTTCGAATGGTAGGCGTAGATGGCGCGCACGATCCCGGCCGATTCGCCCTTGCTGTAATCGTTGCGACCGGCGGTGTGGTGCACAGTGATACCACCGAGGCCGTCGTCGTAGGTGGGTTCTTGGCAGCGGATCGATTCGTCGGCACCCCATTGATCACGGGTGATCACCCGTGGTCCGCCGCCGGGCAGGGCGGCGGCGATGTCCTGCAGATTGTCGTCGACTGCGCCGCGACCGGGATCGATCAAGACTGCGGTGAGGTCGGGGGGAGGTTCTTGTTCGCCGGCCGCAGCGGGGGTGGGGGTCAGCGGTCCGCCCGGGGCCTGCTGGGGTGTCCGGGTGACCAGAACCTGTACCGCGGTGGTGTTTCCGACGTAGATCGGGTCGGTTCCTGCGGGCGCGCCGTCGGCCACGCCGTCGGCGCCGTCGATCGGGCTGGCTTCGTACCAGTGGCCCCATGACCCGTCGGGTTGTTTGGCGCGGACCATCACGGTGGTGTTCGCCAGGTCCGGCGCGGTGAGCGCGACCATACTGAACGGCTCTTCCCGGGTCAGTTCCTTGACCTGCGCGCCGACGGCGTTCATGAATTCAGGGGGGATGACACCAGGCGTGAGTGCCGGCGTGTCGGCAGAAGGTGTGCCGCTGCCGGGGGATCCGGTCACGAATCCGGGGGCCTGCCGGCCGGATGTCTGGCCCGGTGGGGGATCAGCCGGGGCGAGTCCGGACAGATCGAGTGCCTGTAAGTCCGATAATCGCAGGTCGGGAAGTTCTAGACCGGTCAATTCGGCCAGCGGCAGGACGATATCGGTGGCATTGTTCAATGCCTGCTCGGTGAGTAGGGGCGGTACGGCGGTGAGTTCCACCTGGTCGGCGGATTTGTGTGGGCTGATGACCGTGGGAACCAGGAGTGGCCCCGCTACCGCAATCAGCGCGACAACCGGCAGGACGTAGGAACGCTTCGGTTTGCGGTAGGGCACGAGCATCTCCAATCAGGGTTGCAACCAGTGATCGGTGAGCAAGTGATGCTTGCGTACTCGAGTCTCACAGACCACACTAGCCACATTCGTCACAAATCTAAACCTGAGGTTGAGGCTTACCTGGTCGCTCGAATGTAGCTCCCGGAGCGTGGCCGGTCGAAACGACATGCCGACGTCGTGTCGAGGCAAACGTCCGGGCGAATCGATGGGAGTGCTCATATGTCATACCGAAACAGCATAACTCGCGCGAAAGTTCCGCTGCGCCTTGCGAATCCACTGGTAAAGCGCCGATTACCCGGGTCGATGCAAGGACGAAGGATCAGGCCCGGGCCGATGTTCGCCTGCGGCGCCACGGCTCTGCTGATCGGCGGATCGTTACTGGCGCCATCTGCCGGTGAGGTATACCGGATGATTGCGGAGGCCGGCCCCGGGCACGGCCGAGGGCTCAGCCAGCACGGTGCCCTGCAGAACGCGCGCAGCGGTCAGAGTGTCGAGCAGATTCTCGGGCACTACTACCCGGGGGCCGAGATCGGCAGCGTCGGCCCGGCTTCGGTATCGGTCCGGTTGCAGGGCTACGACGGCGCCGAACCCGTCGTCTTCTCGGATGCAGGCGCCCGGGTGGCGGGCCGGGTGCTCGAACCGGGCGAGGCTGCCCGCCTGATCCCCCTGCCCGACGGCGGCGCGCATGTCGTGGTCACCGACGGATGCGAAGGCGGCGTGCTCTGGGAGACCTCCGTCGGCGACCCCTGGGTCTATCCGGTCGACCCGAACCCCAACCGCCCGGCGAACGAGCACCTCACCGTGTGCGGGGGCAGCGCCTACCGTGGCTCTGTAGGTGTGGCCACCGAAAACGGTGACCCCCGCACGGTCAACCGGGTGGATGTCCAGGACTATTTACGCGGCGTGATCCCCGCGGAGATGCCCGCCGGCTGGGACCCCGTGGCGCTCGAGGCCCAGGCCATCGCGGCGCGCTCCTATGCTCTCGCCGAGACCCGCTGGCCGTACGCGCAGACCTGCGACACCACCGACTGTCAGGTCTACAGCGGTACCGCCCAGGAAGATCCACGCACCACCGCTGCGGTGGAAGCCACCGCGGGCCGGGTGCTACTGCGTGACGGGCGAATTCTGCGGTCGGAGTACTCCGCCGCGCCCGACGGCGGGCAACCCGCCGATATCCAGACTTTCGAGGTGGGCCCGACACCCGCGGAACTCGCGGTCGCCGGCCCCATGCCGGCCGCGCCGGCCGATCCTCAGATCCAGGCCGCGGCGCCCGACGGAACCACGCCCGGTATGCCCGGGGGCTCCGTACCGCCGGTGTCACCGGAGGGCGACAAGACCGCCCCGAACGCGGGCGCACCGGTGCCGCGGACTCCCGAAGGCAGCCTGCCGATTTCACCGGACGGGACGAATCCAGCGCTCCCGGGGGTGAAACCGGGCGAGACACCCTCGCCGATCGATACCGCTTACGCGGAAATGGGCGGCGCGCGCAGTGTGGTCGGCCTACCGGTCACCACGGAAATGCCGTTACCCGACGATGCCGGTAGCTACCGGCTGTTCGAGAACGGCGTCATCGTCTACACCCCGGCCCTGGGTGCGCAGGTCGTGGACTTCACCACGCTGATGCAGATGGTGCCGAACCTCGAGGACCCCGCGGTCGGCAGCGCTGAATCGGAAACAACCGAACCCGGCACCGGCGTTCCCGGGGCGACCGAATCCGAGACCACCGAATCAGGCAGTTCGGGACCTGCCGGAAGCGACCCCGGTACCGCTCCGGGGCGAGTGCCGGCGGGCCGGGCCGGAGCCGCGGACGCACCGGAAACCCCGTCCGGCGGGCCCGCGCTGCAGGGCGACCGCCCGGCTGCCGTACCGGGTGCCCAGAAAATCCCCATGGACATGGAGGTGGCAGACCTGTCCAGCGGTTCGTGAACACCGCTGCGAAGGAATTCGCGGGGCTCGGTGAAATGTATTTCGCCGACGAATGTTCCGGAGTCCACTACGACCGGCACGGAAAGCGAACGGCAGAGCTGGTTCGTGACGCGATGAAGTATTACGCGGACACCGATCTCGAATAGAAAACGGAACCACCGCGGTGTCCGCACACGAAAAGTATGCGGACACTTGCGTTTCACAATGAGTGGGACGAGACGTCGGCGAACTCCACTGCGGCGCGGTAGGGTTCCCGAAAACCTTTACGAGGGGGAGGTCCCATGAGTTATCCGTATGGTCAGCCGCCGCACCAACAGGGGTACCCGGCGCCCGGTCCCGGCTACCCGGCCCCGGCCTATGCGGCCGCACCCGGCCCGTACGGCTACCCGCAGCCCGCGCCGAGTGGCGGTACCGGGATCACCGCGGGCATCCTCGCGCTGCTGGGCGCCGTCTCCAGTGTCTGCATGGCCATCTCCATGTTCATCCTGACCGCCGCCACCTCGGAGAGTTCGCTCACCAGCGGGGCGGCGCTGGCCACCGGGGCGCGTCGGCGCAGCAGTTCCTCCAGTAGCAGCAGTAGCAGCGGCACCGACGTGGATATCGATTTCGAGGGTGTCGGCATCATCTGGGGAATCCTGTACCTCGTCGTGGCGCTGGCACTGCTGGTCGGCGGGATCATGCTGCTGAAACGGAGCAGCGCCGGCCGGACCACGGTGATCGTCGCGTGTGTCGCGTTCCTCATCGTCTCGATTTTCGGCTTCGGACTCACGGCGGTCATCGCCGGTCTCTTCGCCATCGGAACCCTGGTCCTGGCCTCTCTGGGGTCCACCAAACGGTGGATCGAGGCCGCGCGGGCGCCGGCCATGGGGGGCTATATGCCCACCCCGTACGGCTACTGATCCAACGGTCCACACACCCGTTCGCCGGGGCCCGGTCATCGACACGGCCCCGGCGAACGTTTTGCGACCGCCCCGGCCGGAACCCTTCTCACCTGGCGTTACCATCTACCCGCTGATCCCGACTGGCGCCGGGAAATGCTTCCGATACGCTGGGCTCCCGTGACCGCCGCATCGTCTCCGGGTAACTCAGATAACAACGCACAGTTCGACCTGATCGTCGTCGGCTCCGGTTTCTTCGGGCTGACCGTCGCCGAGCGCAGCGCGAACTTACTCGGTAAGAGAGTTCTCGTGCTGGACCGCCGTCCGCATATCGGCGGTAACGCCTATTCGGAACCCGAACCGGAAACCGGGATCGAAATCCACAAATATGGTGCACATCTGTTCCACACCTCGAACAAACGGGTTTGGGACTATGTCACGCAGTTCACCGAGTTCACCGGTTATCAGCATCGTGTGTTCGCCCTGCACAAGGGCCAGGCCTATCAGTTCCCGATGGGCCTGGGGCTGGTCTCGCAGTTCTTCGGCCGGTATTTCACTCCGGAGGAGGCCCGTGCGCTGATCTCCGAGCAGTCTGCCGAGATCGAGACCGCCGACGCACAGAACCTCGAGGAAAAGGCCATCTCGCTGATCGGGCGCCCGCTCTACGAGGCGTTCGTCCGCGACTACACCGCCAAGCAGTGGCAGACCGACCCCAGGGAGCTGCCGGCCGGCAATATCACCCGGCTGCCGGTCCGCTACACGTTCGACAACCGCTACTTCAACGACACCTATGAGGGCTTGCCCAAAGAGGGGTACACGAAGTGGCTGGAGAACATGGCGGCCAGTGAACTGATCGAGGTCCGGGTGGACACCGACTGGTTCGACGTGCGCGACGAGTTGCGCGCGCAGAACCCGGACGCGCCGGTGATCTACACCGGCCCGCTGGACCGCTACTTCGACTACACCGAGGGCGAGCTGGGCTGGCGCACGATCGACTTCGAGACCGAGGTCCTGCCGACCGGTGACTACCAGGGCACATCGGTGATGAACTACAACGACGCGGACCCGCCCTACACCCGCATCATCGAGCCCCGGCATTTCCATCCGGAGCGCGATTACCCCACGGACAAGACGGTCATCATGCGCGAGTACTCGCGTTTCGCCAAGACCGGCGACGAACCGTACTATCCGATCAACACCCCTGAAGACCGAGCCAAACTGGCCGCGTATCGCGCGCTGGCCAAGCAGGAGACCGCCACGACGAAGGTCCTGTTCGGCGGACGCCTCGGTACCTACCAGTACCTGGATATGCATATGGCCATCGCGAGTGCACTGAACATGTTCGACAATGTGCTGCGGCCGCATCTGGAATCGGGTGCACCGCTGGCCGAGGAGAACAACGACGTATGACCTCAGCATCACTGACGCACAGCGCGTCCGCCACCCGTGCGAAGTCACTCCTGCAGCGGGTGATCCTGCCCCGCCCGGGTGAGCCGCTGGATGTGCGCACCCTCTACCTGGAAGAGTCGGCGACCAACGCCCGGCGCGCACACGCCGGCACCCGGACCTCGCTCTCGGTGGGCGCGGAGTCCGAGGTGTCGTTCTGCACCTATTTCAACGCGCTGCCGGCCAGCTACTGGCGGCGCTGGAGCATGCTCGATTCGGTGGTGCTGCGGCTGGAGCTGGCCGGGCACGGACGGGTCGACATGTACCGGTCCAAGGCCGACGGCTCGCGTATCCACATACAGGGCCAGGAGTTCGCGGTGGCGCCCGGCGCCGAAACCGTCACGCTCGAACTGGAGACCGATTTCGGGCCGTTCGAGGACGGCGGCTGGCTCTGGTTCGATATCACCACCGACACCGCGGTGACGCTGGTATCCGGCGGCTGGTACGCACCGATCGAAGCGCCCGGCGAGGGGCGGATCGCGGTCGGTATGCCGACCTTCAACCGTCCCACCGATGCCGTGAAAACGCTGGCCGCGCTCGGTGCCGACCCGCTGGTGCTGGCGCAGATCGACGCTGTGATCATTCCTGATCAGGGCACTCGCAAGGTCGTCGACGAACCCGGTTTCGACGAGGCCGCCGCCGTGCTGGGCAACCGGCTCTCCATTCACGACCAGCCGAATCTCGGCGGGTCCGGTGGATACAGCCGGGTGATGTATGAGGCACTGAAATCGACCAGCGCCGAATACATCGTCTACATGGACGACGATATCGAGATCGAACCCGATTCGATTCTGCGTTCCCTGGCTTTCGCTCGTTTCGCCGAATCCCCCGTGCTGGTGGGTGGGCAGATGCTCAACTTGCAGGAACGTTCGCACCTGCATGTGATGGGCGAGGTGGTCGACCGCAATATCTTCATGTGGTCGGCGGCTCCGAATGTCGAATACGACCACGACTTCGCGAAGTACCCCCTGCGCGACCGGGACAATTCGAAACTGCTGCACCGGCGTATCGACGGTGATTTCAACGGCTGGTGGACCTGCGTCATTCCGCGGCAGGTGGCCGAACAACTCGGCCAACCGCTACCGCTGTTCCTGAAATGGGACGATGTCGAATACGGATTGCGGGCCCGCGAAGCGGGTTATCCGACTGTCACCCTTCCGGGTGCCGCGGTCTGGCATATGGCGTGGAGCGATAAAGACGACGCCATCGACTGGCAGGCGTATTTCCATCTGCGCAACCGCCTGGTGGTGGCATCGCTGTACCAGCCGGGTACCGGGCGCGCCATGATCGCGCATACGGTCAAGGCGACCCTCAAACACCTGCTCTGCCTCGAATATTCGACGGTTGCGGTCCAGAATCTGGCGATCAGCGATTTCCTGGCCGGTCCGCAGCGTCTATTCGAACTGCTGCCCAGCGCGCTGGGGGCGGTACACGAACTGCGCAAACAGTATCCGGATGCGGTGACCCTGCCGTCCTCGACCGAACTGCCGCTGGCCAGCGGTATCGGGGTCGGCGCAGTAGGCGAACCGGCCAACCCGATCGCCAAGATCGTGCGGCTCGGCAAAGGCGTGCTGAACAATCTGCGACCGGCGCATCCGGAGCATCATGAGCGCCCGCAGCTCAATGTGCCGACCTTGGACGCGCGCTGGTTTCTGCTCTCCCAGGTCGACGGAGTCACCGTCACCACCGCCGACGGTCGCGGTGTGGTGTACCGGAAAAGGGATCCGCGGCAGGCCTACGGGCTGTTCCGCGAAGCACTGCGGTTGCGTAAGGAACTCGCCGACCGGATGCCGGAGATGCGGCAGCGCTATCGCGCCGCGCACGCGGAGCTCACCGGTACCGCCGCGTGGGAGAAGGTTTTCGGAATCGACGGTAGTACGGAGACCCAGCGGTGAATGCGATGAACCCGAGCCTGCAGGATTCGGCCACCGGGCAGACCCCGCCCGAAGTGAAGATCATCGAAGCGGTGCAGGGCGCCATTGCAACCCCACCGGTGATCTCGGCAGCGCGCGGTATGTCGCATTTCGGCGAGCACGCGCTCGGCTGGGTCGCGATCGCCGCGGCCGGTGCGCTCGCCGACAAATCCCGCCGGCGACAGTGGGCCGGAGTGGCCGTCGGCGCCGTCGGCGCGCACGCGGCGTCCATCGTGATCAAGCGCATAGTTCGCCGCCCGCGACCCCACGCGCCGTCGGTGCAGGTGAACGTCGGTACGCCGAGCAAACTGAGCTTCCCGTCCTCGCACGCGACTTCGACAACGGCGGCGGCGGTGCTGCTCGGAAAATTGACCGGGCTACCCTTGCCAGCGGTACTCGTACCGCCGATGTTGCTGTCCAGGGTCGTTCTCGGGGTGCATTACCCCTCCGATGTGATCGCCGGTTCCGCGCTCGGCGCTGCGTCCGCCGCCGTCCTGCTCGCCGCCGAAAAGAGACTCGACAGTGACCGTACAAGACGAAAAGGCGCTGCCTGATATGAGTGAAGAGCCCACCGGCGTCGATCTGGCCGAGGCCGAGGTCAAGGGACCGCCCAAGACCTTGGTCGGTGGCCTGATCAAGGCCGCTCGACCCCGCCAGTGGGTGAAGAACGTCCTGGTGCTGGCGGCGCCGATGGCCGCCGGGTCGGTCACTGATCTGGGTGTGCTCGCCCACGTCGCGATCGCGTTCGTGGCCTTCTGTCTGGCGGCTTCGGGTATCTATCTGGTCAACGACGCGATGGACGTCGAGGCCGATCGGGCGCATCCCACCAAGCGGTTCCGCCCGATCGCGGCCGGTGTGGTTCCGGTGAACTTGGCCTTCGCGCTGGCGGCAGTGCTGCTGATCGGCTCGGTGGCGCTCTCCTTCGTGGCGAACTGGCAGCTCGCCGTCGCCATCGGGGTCTACGTAGGTGTCCAGCTGGCCTACTGCTTCGGTCTCAAGCACCAAGCCGTGCTGGATATCTGCATCGTGTCCTCGGGATTTCTGCTGCGCGCGATTGCCGGCGGTGTGGCTGCCGGAATCCCGCTGTCGCAGTGGTTCCTGCTGATCATGGCCTTCGGGTCGCTGTTCATGGCGGCCGGTAAGCGGTATGCCGAGCTACAGCTGGCGCTTTCCACCGGGGCCAAGATTCGCAAATCCCTGGAGTACTACACCCCGACCTACCTACGATTCACCTGGAGCCTGGCCGCTACGGCGGTCGTGGTCTTCTACGGACTGTGGGCTTTCGAACAGGGTGCGGCCAAAGATACGGAGTGGTTCGCTCTTTCGATGATCCCGTTCACCATCGCGATTCTGCGTTACGCAGTCGACGTCGACGGTGGTGAGGCGGGAGAACCGGAAGAGATCGCCTTCGGCGACCGCGTCCTGCAGTTGCTCGCCATTGCCTGGATCGGAGCGGTAGGTGTCGCTGTCTATCTCTTCTGACGAGATTGCGGTAGCCGAACAAGAAAAGACCGGCGAGGGGGCTGCTACAGAGCAGCCCCGCAAGCCGGCTCGTCCCACTTGGATACCGCGCGCGGTGTTCGCGGGTGGGATCGTGGCGACCGTCGCGTTACTGGCCTTCGGTGGCTGGCAGCGGCGCTGGATCGCCGACGACGGTCTCATCGTCCTGCGTACCGTGCGTAATCTGCTGGCCGGTAACGGCCCGGTGTTCAACCCGGGCGAGCGGGTGGAGACCAATACCAGTACGGCGTGGACCTACATCGTGTGGTTCTTCAGCTGGGTGACCCAGGCCCGGCTCGAGTATGTCGTTCTGGGAGTTGCGCTGACACTCTCGGTGCTCGCGCTGGTGTTCGCGATGCTGGGTTCGGGCAAGCTGTGGGGCCCGGCCTCCTCGACGCTGCTGCTACCGGCCGGTGCGCTGGCCTACATCGCGGTCCCCCCGGCCCGCGACTATGTGACCTCCGGCTTGGAGAACGGCCTGGTCATCTGCTGGATCGCGCTGCTGTGGCTGCTGCTGATCCGCTGGAGCAAGGCCGAACGCCCCCGCGTTCCCGGGCTGCTCGCCCTGGCGTTTCTGGCGGGCCTGGCTCCGCTGGTTCGGCCGGAGATGGCGGTTGTCGGCGGACTGGCCCTGCTGTTGATCTTCTTCGCCCCGATGCCTGCCTCCCGGTTGCGGCCGTGGCTGCTGCGCGGGCTGATCGTCGCCACCGCCGGCGCGGTACCGCTGTGCTACCAGATCTGGCGGATGGGTTACTACGGGCTGCCGTACCCGAACACCGCGGTCGCCAAGGATGCGGGCGGGGCCAAATGGGGGCAAGGTTTCACCTACCTCTGGGATCTCGCCGGCCCGTATTACCTCTATGTTCCGCTGGCGATTCTGCTGATCGCGGGCCTGGTGGCGGCGCGGGTGTATCGCGCCGAACCGGCGGTGGTGGAACAGGATCCGACAGGAGAGAAGGCCGGGCGGTTCCGGCGGTTGCGTGAACGGCTGCGGACACCGGCCGCGGTGGTCACGCTGGTGCTGTGTGCCGCGGGGATCCTCACCGTCTACGCGCTGCGGGTCGGCGGCGATTTCATGCACGGCCGGATGCTGCTGCCGCAGCTGTTCCTGTTCTTGCTGCCGGTCGCGGTGTTGCCGCTGCGGCTGCCCGCGGGCGGGGTTCGGGCGTTGACGCGCCGGGACGCCCCGGCCTTCGGCCTGTTGGTGGTCGCGCTGGCAGGGACCGGGATCTGGGCGCTGATGGCCTCGGGGACCACTGCGATCCAAACCGGAACCAAGATCGATGACTCCGGTATCGTCGACGAACGTATCTACTATGTCCTCAACACCGGCCACGACCACCCGATCCGCGCCGAGGACTACCTCGACTACGCGCGGATGCGGCCCATGGTGGAGGCGATCGAGAACACGCCCGACGGTGGCCTGCTGCTGAATTCGCCCTCGTTCATGTTCTGGTACGTGGCGCCGCCGCCGGTTCCGATTCCACCGGGTGGTGCGGGGCATACGGTCTACTTCCTCAATCTCGGTATGACCAGCATGAACGTCCCGTTGGACGTGCGGGTCATCGATCCGATGGGACTGGCCTTCCCGCTGGCCGCGCACACCGAACGACTCGACGACGGGCGTATCGGCCACGACAAGAGCCTCTACCCGGACTGGGTGATCGTGGAAACCGGCATGGTGGACCGCAAACCGTGGCTGCCCTGGTATATGGACGAGGACTGGGTGAAACAAGCTCACGTGGCTATGTCCTGCCCGCAGACCCACGCACTGATGCTGTCCTACAAGGACCCGTTGACCTTGCAACGCTTCAAGCACAACCTGTTGCACGCTTTCGATTTCGCCTCCTACCGCATAGATCGCGTCCCGGAGTATGAGATTCAACGCTGTGGCCTGGTTGATCCGGTCCCGCCGGTGCGCTGAGCTCCCCTTTCTCCGATAGCTTTTCGGCACTGCCGGATCGGCGTGGGTTCCCGGCTGTCGGCTGTCGGCGTGTCACGCTATTGTGCTGGCGTCCGTTCCCGGTACGCATGCAGCCGGGGACCGGCGCCGGACCACGCGATCGATGGGTCGCACGACGGAGGGTGGGAGTAATGCGAGGCGTTATCGGCCGCGGCCAACGGACCGGCCACCCGGCCCGGCGACTGGGCAACCGGCTGAAACGAGCGGCGCTGCTCTCCCTGGCGGTACTGCTGCCGGTGGGGATGTCGGTCGCCGGTCCGGACGCTCCGGCATCGGCGCGTTTCGATCCTGCTTTCGGGTTCGATTTCTGGGTCGAATCCCCGGAGATGGGGGCGATCAAATCGCGTATCTTCCGTGCCGCGGATGGGAACACCGGACGGGTGGTCTACGCGCTGGACGGGATGCGCGCCCGCGACGATCTCAGCGGCTGGGAGATCGATACCGATGTCGCCCGCGAGCTCACCAAATGGAATATCAATGTGGTCATGCCGGTCGGCGGCCGCTCGAGCTTCTACGCGGATTGGAACGCGCCGAGCAACTTCTTCGGCCTCGGCAGTTCCGGCAGCGCCGGCGATGCCAGCGGGTCGGCAGGGGATTCGGGTTCGGGGCTGGCCTCGGGATCAGCGGCCGGGCTGGGCCGCTCGAATACCTACAAATGGGAATCCTTCCTGACCCGTGATCTGCGCTGGGCGCTGCGCGATCGGCTCGGCTTCAATCCCAACGGGAACGGTGTTTTCGGGCTGTCGATGGGCGGCAGCGCGGCACTTGCGCTCGCGGCATATCATCCGGACCAGTTCAGGTACGCGGCTTCCTATTCCGGCTATCTGAACGTATCTGCCCCCGGTATGCGTGAGGCCCTGCGAGTGGCCATGCTGGACGCGGGCGGGTTCAATATCGACGCAATGGCGCCACCGTGGAGCCCGCAGTGGCTGCGGATGGATCCGTTCGTCTTCGCGCCGATGCTGCGCGCCCACAACACCCGGCTCTGGGTTTCAGCGGGGAGCGGGTTGCCGGCGGCGGCGGACGGGCTGGATATGCACACTGTGAACGCCATGGGCCTGGAGGCGTTGGCGCTGGTCAACACGCGGGCATTCCAGGCCCGCATGATGTCGCTGGGCGCCCAGAACGTCACCTACGACTTCCCGGCTGTCGGTGTGCACAACTGGCGCTACTGGACCGACGAGGTGTACCGGATGATCCCGGATCTGTCGGCGAATATCGGCTGAACCCGGCCCGGTATTCCAGACCGTTTGGTCTGTTTTGTGGAAGCGTTGCCGCGGCCGCTCCCCGTGGTGTGCCACAACGAAATCGCAGCCGCGCGACGCGTATGCACGTGACCCGCGCCACTATCTGGCAACATGAGCATGCATCTGCCCGAGTGATGCACCAGGAACATGTATCCAGGTAACGGCTCCGGTATCCCGTGGGCGCCGTGGTCTATGTATCCGATATGGGGCCGGTAACGTAGCTCGTGATTTGCTGTCCGGCTGTCCAGGCGAAAGGTCTAGTCGAATGCGAAGTGCGCGAAGGCTCAGATCGACCCGATCCCGGCAGTGGATCGGTCGTTGGGCACTGGGGATCACCGTGGCACTGCTCGCTCCACTCGCGGTGTCGTTGTCCGATTCGGGTGGCCGGGTCGCAGCGGCACCCAACCCCCGGGGCTTCGATTTCGTGGTCGATTCCCCCGAGATGGGCCCGATCAGATCACGGATCTTCCGAGCCAAGGACGGCAACACCAACCGTGTCGTCTACGCCCTGGACGGTATGCGTGCCCCCGAGACGCACAGCGGCTGGGAGTTCGACACCAATGTTGCCGACGCGCTCACCGACTGGAATATCAATGTCGTCATGCCGATCGGCGGTATGTCCAGCTTCTACGCCGACTGGAATGCGCCGAGTTCCTTCTTCGGGGCGCCCCCGACCGGCTCGTCCTCGGGTTCCGGCGCACTCAACGTGATCTCGGAAGGGCCGGGCAAGAGCTTCCGCTACGCCTGGGAAACCTTCATCAATCAGCATCTGCGCTGGGCGTTGCGCGACCGGCTCGGGTTCAACCCGAACCGCAACGGCGTATTCGGATTGTCGATGGGCGGTAGCGGCGCGCTGACCCTGGCCGCCTATCACCCGGACCAGTTCAGTTTCGCCGGTTCCTACTCCGGCTACCTGAACATCTCCGCGCCGGGTATGCGTGAGGCCATCAGGATGGCAATGATCGACGCCGGTGGGTACAACGTCGACTCGATGGCGCCGCCGTGGGGTCCGCAGTGGCTGCGGATGGATCCGTTCGTCTTCGCGCCGATGCTCCGTGACCACAACACCCGTCTCTGGATATCCGCCGGTAGCGGGCTGCCTGCGCCGGCCGACGGATTCGACGGCAATACCGTGAACGGAATGGCGCTGGAGGCGCTGGCGCTCGCCAACACTCGATCGTTCCAGCTGCGGATGATGTCGCTGGGTGCGAACAATGTCACGTACTCGTTCCCGGCAGCGGGTATCCACTCCTGGACCTACTGGGAAGCCGAAGTGCATCGGATGATTCCGGATTTGTCCGCGAATATCGGATAACCGGCGGTCGCGGGGCCGGCATCGGCCTCGCCATCGACGGCAGTGTGCCCGCCACCGAGACTTTCCGGTGGCGGGCACACTGCCGTCGATGGGAATTCGTCCATGGTTCGTATTCCGTTACACAAGCCCGGTCAGAGCGCGATTTCGATAACGGAAGAATATCGCGGCCCACCGAGACATCAACGCTTCGGCAAGGTATCGTCACGGGGCGATCACAACGTTCTCGCGGCGGATTTCGGCCATCCGATCAGCACGGCCTTGCTTGGGCTGGATGAGGTCGAATAAGGTCCAGCGAGCGCATCTGTGACCAGATCGTTGTAGCGCTGTCGGCCGACGGTTGGTCGGGACCGGCCGCCGGCGCCGTCGAGGAGAAACGGGGTGTTGTCCGCGCAGCGGTGGCGTACAACACCACAACAGCAGAAAGAGAGCAGAATTCATGCGTTTCGGCAGGGCAGCCGGCCCGAAGAGAAGTATAGGGCGGTCACGGGCACCTCGCGGTTGGCGTAACCGGATTCTGGCAATCGGTGCGGCGGCACTCGCGCTACCGGTCGCTGCGGGTATCGCGGCTCCGACCGCCGTGGCCTCGCCGGCGGCGCCGGTGCACCGGGGCGCCCTGGAGGAACTCATGGTTCCCTCCAGCATGGGCCCCATCAAGGTCCAGGTGCAGTGGGCGGCGCGCGGCGGCAACGCCGGGCTGTACCTACTCGACGGCCTGCGCGCCCGCGAAGACCGCAACGCCTGGTCCTTCGAGACCAACGCGCTCCAGCAGTTCGGCGGCGACAACATCTCGCTGATCATGCCGGTCGGCGGCCAGTCCAGTTTCTATGCCGACTGGTACTCGCCGAGCAACACCAACGGTCAGAAGTTCACCTACAAGTGGGAGACGTTCCTCACCGAGGAACTGCCCGCGTTCCTCGAAGGCCACGGTGTCTCGCGCACAAACAACGCGGTGGCGGGTCTGTCGATGGGTGGCAGCGCGGCGCTGTCCCTGGCCGCCTACCACCGCGACCAGTTCAGGTCGGCCGCCGCCTACTCCGGCTACCTGAACATCTCGGCGCCGGGTATGCGTGAGGCCATCCGGATCGCCATGCTGGATGCCGGTCGTTACAACGTCGACTCGATGGCGGCCCCGTGGAGCCCGCAGTGGCTGCGGATGGATCCGTTCGTCTTCGCGCCGCAGCTGCGTGGCCTGCCGATGTACATCTCGGCGGCGAGCGGCCTGCCGGGCCCGCACGATCAGCCGGCGGGCGCTGTCGGGGCGTTCAACACCGGTAACGCCATGGCTCTGGAAGCGCTGTCGCTGGTCAACACCCGGGCCTTCCAGGCGCGGTTGAAGACCCTGGGGATCAACGCCCACTTCGATTTCCCGAGCGTCGGCACCCACTCCTGGAAGTACTGGGAGAGCCAGCTCTTCGCCTCCCGCAAGATGTTCCTGGATTCCACCAACGGCTGGTGAGGAAACGACACGCTGATCGGTTGCCGCTGAACCGATAGCACCGCGCAACGGCGCCACCTGCAAAGCAATACGAGCAGGTGGCGCCGTTGCTGTTTGCGGGTCGAGACGGTGATCAACTGATTTGCTGCCCGCGCGTCTACCGCGAATCGGCCGGTGACGGCGGTACAAACAGTGTGTGGCAGGGAAGAAACGCGTAAGAGGGGGCTCGACCGCCCGTTCCGGTATACGCGGCCGGCGCGGACTCGCCGTGATGGCGGCCGCACTGGTGTTGCCCTTCGCCGCCGCCCAGGCTCCGGCACCTGCCCAGCCCACCGCGACCACCGCGCCGGCGACCATCCGCAATATCGTCTGGCATTCCGACCGCCACGTCGCCATCTGGGTGAATTCGCCTGCCATGGGCGCACCCATCCAGGTGCGGTTGCTGTTGGCACGGGACTGGAACACTGCACCCAACGCGAAATTCCCGGTGCTCTACATGCTCGACGGGCTCCGCGCCACCGACGACAACAGCGGCTGGATCGCCGAAACCGGCGCCGTCGATTTCTTCGCCGACAAGAACGTCACGGCCGTGCTGCCGGTCGGCGGACAGGCCAGTTTCTATTCGGATTGGCTGGAATCCGACAACGGCAAGAACTACAAGTGGGAAACCTTTCTCACCAAGGAACTTCCGCCCCTACTGGAAAGTCAATGGCGGGCCACCGGTACCCGTGGAATCGCCGGGCTCTCGATGGGCGGCACCGCCGCGATGTTCCTGTCCGCCCGCAACAGCGATTTCGCGAAATTCGCCGCCTCCTACTCCGGTTTCCTCACCACCACGAGTACAGGTATGCCACAGGCGATCCGGCTCGCCATGATCGACGCGGGTGGATTCGACGCCGCGGCGATGTGGGGCCCGCCCGACAGCCCGCAATGGGAAGAACACGATCCGGTGTACCTCGCCGACCGCCTGAAAGGCCAGTCCCTCTATATATCGAGCGGAACCGGCGCTTCAGGGAAACACGACGAAGGATCCGAGATCCCGGGAGTCACCCCGAATATGTTCGGGATGGGTCTGGAAACACTATCTCTGATCACCTCCCAGAATTTCGTCTCGAAGCTGCACGAACTGCGCATCCCCGCGACCGTCAAATACCGGTCCGCCGGTACTCACACCTGGCCCTACTGGGATTTCGAACTGCGCCAGTCCTGGCCCCAGGCCGCTGCTGCTCTCGGTGTGCCGGCCGCGAAACCGGAATGCGCCGTCGGCGGTGCCATCGCCGGCGTGACGGCCGGCAACGGCTGGCTCGGTGACTGCCTCACCGGCGAATACCGGGTGCCGGGCGGCGTCGCCCAGGATTTCCTGCACGGCCGGGTCTTTTTCACCCCCGAGGCGGGCGCGCACCCGGTGGCCGGTCGTATCGGCGGCGGCTATCAGGCCGCGGCCGGACCGCACGGTGCGCTCGGCCTGCCGATCGGTGGGGAGACACCGCTGCCGGACGGCCGGGGTCGCTATCAGCCGTTCCAGCACGGATCGCTGTACTGGACACCGGAAACGGGTGCGCAGATGGTGGGCGGGGCGATCCTGGCCGAATGGGGTCGCCAGGGCTACGAGGGCGGCCCGGCGAAATACCCGGTGGGACCGGAGGTCCGGACACCGCATCGCGACGGTGCGGTGCAATCGTTCGAAGGCGGCCCGTTCTATTTCAGCCCCGCCACCGGGGCCCATCGGGTGGAGGGTCTCATCCTCGGCAAATACGCCGAACTGGGTTTCGAGAACAGTTGGCTCGGCTTCCCGGTGGCCCCCGAAGTCCCGCTGAAGGATTTCGGCAGGTACAGCGGGTTCGAGGGCGGCAACATCTACTGGAGTCCGCTCTCGGGTGCCTGGGCGGTCCGCAACGGCCCGGTCATGGATGCCTGGCGCGACGCGGGATTCGAGAACGGCCGCCTGGGCTTCCCGATCAGTGACGAATTCGCCGTCCCGGGCGGGGTGCAGCAGAATTTCCAGCACGGTGCCATCACTGTCCGGGACAATCGCGCCGAAGTTCGCTGACCCGGCGCAGGCCGGCGTCACGTTCGCCGGTGCCGATATGCGGTGTGTGGTCAGGCACAACGCAGCGGCATCCGGCGGGTGGTATTACCCTCGGTGGTCGCGGCCCGCGAGTAGCTCGCCGGGCCTGGACGTACCCGACGGTCAACCAGTGGTTCGGCGGTGCTCGCTATGGGTGCCGTGAACCAGCGCGCAACGGCGCGCCGGAACACAGGATGGAATGTATGTATCGGACCCGAGGCACGATGCTCGGTGTGGTGGCGGCCGTGGCGGCTGCCGGACTGCTCGCCGGCTGCGGCGACGACGAATCGACCGCGACCAGCACCCCGACGCTGTCGACCCCGGCCGCCGCATCTTCCGAGAGCTCGGCGCCGGCTCCGGCTCCGGCGCCGGGTGAACAGACTCCCGCGCCCGAGCCTCCGGCTCCGGAGGAGAGCGCCGCTCCGGAGGCGCCCCCGGAGGAAATGGAGCGTCCCGCACCGGTGGAGCCCCCCGAAGCCGCGGACACGGAGCTCGGCCCCAAGGAGCAGACCTATATCGATGAGCTGGCGAAACAGGGCGTGACTCCGTCGTCCCCGGATACCGCGCTGAGCATCGGCTCTTACGTGTGCAGTCAGGTGGCGCAGGGCACCCCGGATCCCGCCATGCTCACCTGGGTGACCGCGATGGCCGGTGCGGACGCGGCCTTCGATCCCGCGAAGATGCCGGTCGAGCAGGCAGGGCAGATCTACATCAATACCGCGAAAGCGCACTACTGCTAGTGGCTGCCGGTGAGTAGGGGACGCTCCGGAGCCCGTCGGTCGAGGTCGGCGGGCTGCCTGACGCTGCTTGCGCTCGGTGTGGCCGGGCTCGTCATCGTGGTATTGCTCTGGTATCTGCTGGCCGGGTGCCTGCGGGAACCTCCGCCGGGGCCCGGCCCGGGGCCGGGACCCGAGGAACCGACCAGTCAGCCGGCGAGCTGCCCGGATGTGCAGATGATTTCGGTGCCGGGTACGTGGGAGTCCAGCAGTACCGACGACCCCTACAATCCGTCGGCCAACCCGGCTTCGTTGATGCTGAATATCAGCGATCCGGTGCGGGAGCAGTTCCCGACCGAACGAGTCGACGTGTACACGGTTCCCTACGTCGCGCAGTTCTCCAACCCGGTGGCGTTTCCGCCGGACGGGCAGGCGTCCTACAACGTCTCGCGCAGCGAGGGCATGCGGCGGACATTCGATTTCCTGACCCAGCGGCACGAAGAATGCCCGCTCACCACGTATGTGCTGGCCGGGTTCTCACAGGGCGCAGTGATTGCCGGGGATATCGCCGAGCAGATCGGTAAGGGCAACGGCCCCGTACCGGCGGACCGGGTGCTGGGGGTATCCCTGATCGCCGACGGCCGCCGGTCCGGCGAGCCGGGTCCGGGGCAGCCCATCCAGGTGGGTACCCCGCCGCCCGGGACCGGGGCGGAGGTCGCGCTGGCCGGGTTGAGCGTGCCCGGAATCACCATGACAGGTGCACGTGAGGAGGGGTTCGGCGAACTCGCCGACCGGGTGTACACGATCTGCGCGCCCGGAGACCTGATCTGCGACGCACCGCGTAGTGCGCTCAGCCCCGGCAATATCATCGGCAGCCTGGGAACACTGACGGCGGCCGTCGGTAATCCTGTACACAGCCTCTATCACAATTTCGTGGTGGAACCCGATGGCACCACCGCCACCCAGTGGGCCGCCGATTGGGCTGTCGGTCTGGTCACGAATGCGCCGCGCCCGGCGCATTCGTGACTGAACTGGCCGCCGGATCACGGGTGCGGGGCACGCGTGGCGAATGGCACCGGTCCCGCACCGGTGGCGGTGTCCGGAGCCGAGGCGTGCGGTGCGGGGCCGGCGGTGAATCGGCAGTGGCGGCCCAGACACCCAGCGCGGACCGTTCGGCTCGAGTAGGCCAAATCGTCCCTGGTGAGCCGCTGTTGCGGTGGTGTGGCGAAGTACGCGCGGCGTGTTGTGACAATTCACCGCACGCAGCGTGCTCCTTCCCCCGCAGCACGCTGTAAAGTGCGCTGGTGATCGCGCGTCCCGGCCCTGCGCCGGCCGGGATACGCAGTGACTTCCGATATCCAGGAGCATGAGTTCATGACAGAAGCCGCCGTACCGGTGGATGAGTTGAGCGCGCTGGGCACTCCGTTGCGAAAGTTCCGCTTCGCCGCCGCCGGCGAGGGAAACAAGCAGGAAGGTGGCGCCCGAAAGTTCATCCAGACGGCGCAGCAGGCCGAGGAGTACGGCTACGACACCTTCGTGGTACCGGATCATCTCGGTGACCAGATCGGTCCGATCGCCGCCCTCGGCGCGCTGTCACAGGCCACCGACAAGATCCGCCTCGGCACCTCGGTGCTGGCCAACGGCTTCCGGCATCCGGTGGTGCTGGCCAAGGACCTCGCCACCATCGATGTGTTGTCGAAGGGCCGGCTCGAGGTGGGCATCGGGGCCGGATGGAAGGCCGACGAGTTCGCCGCCGCCGGGCTGGACTACGAACGCCCGGGGATCCGGCTGGCCAAACTCGACGAGACGCTGACCATTCTCGATGTGCTGCTGCGTGGGCAGGAGTGCACCTTCGAGGGCAAGTACTACCGGGTCCACGGCATCAAGGGGACTCCCCGGCCGCGGCAGGGGCCGCGTCCGCCGCTGTGCACCGGCGGTGGTGGGCCGCGCATGCTGAAGCTGGCCGCCAAACACGCCGACATCATCTCGGTGGTCCCGGTCACCACGCCGAAAGGTCAGGGGCTGCTGTCGAGTATCACCCTCGAGAAGACCATCGAGAAGGTGAACCTGATCAAGGAAGCCGCCGGGGAGCGGTTCTCCCAGATCGAGCTGAACTGGGCGGTTACCGCGATCGTCGTCACCGACGACAGGGAGAAGATGGCGGAAATGGCCCTTGCGGCTCTGGACCGTGGCCAGCTTCCCGACCTCGAGGTGGATGTCCAGCTCACGGTCGAAGACATCCTGAACTCCCCGTATGTGGCCATAGGCACGTTCGAGGAGATCGCCGAGCAGATGCGGCGAGTGCGCCAACTCACGGGCATGTCCTATATCGGCATCTACCCGACTCAGATGGACGCTTTCGCGCCGGTGATTCCCTTGCTCCGGGAGGAGTGAGAAGCTCATCTCTGTAACATGTCTCTGGTTTGAGAACATCTAGCCGATAGCGGTCACCGCGCAGACCGCACACCGAACCTGCGGGAAAGTTCTCGGATGAGAGCACCGCGGCGAAAGCGAGTCGGGGCCACACAGTAAATAACGGTCATCGTGCCGTTGCGGCGTGCGCCTCGGAGGAGAAGGAATGGACGAGACTTTCGACGACTACCTGGACGAGAACGGGAACATCACAATTCCCGATGATCGCACCCTGGTCGACCACGTCGAGAAGCACACCCGCAACGACGCGAACACCTTGGCGTACCGCTACATCGACTATTCGCGCGAACGCGATGGTGAGGTACACGAGCTGACGTGGCAACAGTTCGGGGTCCGGCTGCGCGCGGTGGCCGGTCGACTGCAGCAGGTGACCAAGCCCGGTGACCGGGTGGCGGTACTTGCACCGCAGGGCTTGGACTACGTGATCTCCTTCTTCGCCGCCATCTACGCGGGCGCGATCGCGGTGCCGCTGTTCGACCCCGACGAGCCCGGCCATACCGACCGGTTGCACGCGGTGCTCGGCGACTGCGAACCGTCGGCCATTCTCACCGCCGGTTCGTCCGCGGCCGGGGTGCGCCAGTTCTTCCGTTCGCTACCTGCTGCGCAGCGCCCACGCATCATTGCCGTCGACGCGATTCCCGACAGTGTCGGGGAAAGCTGGGTGCGCCCCGATATCGCGGTGGACGATATCGCCTACCTGCAGTACACCTCGGGTTCCACCCGTACCCCGGCCGGTGTGGAGATCACCCACCGCGCCGTGGGCACCAACCTGTTGCAGATGGTCGACGCCATCAATCTGGACTGGAATTCGCGCGGTGTCACCTGGCTGCCGCTGTTCCACGATATGGGCCTGCTGACCGTGATCCTGCCCGCCGTGGGCGGCAAGTTCATCACCATCATGTCGCCGGCCTCATTCGTGCGGCGGCCGTACCGCTGGATCAAGGAACTCGCCGCCGCCTCCGACGGCGCGGGCACGTTCGCCGCGGCCCCGAACTTCGCGTTCGAGCACGCCGCCGTGCGCGGACTGCCGAAGAACGGTGAATCACTGGACCTGTCCAATGTGATCGGCCTGATCAACGGCAGCGAACCGGTGACCACCTCGTCGATGAAGAAGTTCAACGAGGCGTTCGCCCCGTACGGCCTGCCGAAGACAGCCATCAAACCGTGCTATGGCATGGCCGAGGCCACGCTGTTCGTATCGGCCACCAAGGCCGAGGACGAGGCGAAGGTCACCTATGTCGATCGCACCGAGCTGGGCGCCGGCCGGATGGTGCAGGTCGAACCTGGCTCGGATAATGCGATCGCCCAGGTCAGCTGCGGTTATATCGCCCGTTCGCAGTGGGCCGTGATCGTGGATCCGGAATCGGTCGACGGTACGCCGCGCGAACAGCCCGACGGGCACGTCGGCGAGATCTGGCTGCACGGCAACAACATGGGTATCGGGTACTGGGGTCGCGAGAACGAGACGAATGCGACATTCCGGAACAAGGTCACCGAGCGACTACCCGAAGGCAGTCACGCCGAGGGCAGCGCCGCCGACGCACACTGGATGCGTACCGGCGATTACGGCGTGTTCTTCGACGACGAGCTCTACATCACCGGCCGGGTGAAGGACCTGGTGATCGTGGACGGCCGCAACCACTACCCGCAGGACCTCGAATTCTCCGCGCAGGAAGCCAGCAACGCGCTGCGGCCCGGGTTCGTCGCGGCGTTCTCGGTTCCGGCCAATCAGCTACCCGCCGAGGTTTTCGCGCAGGGCAGCCATTCGGGCCTGAAATTCGACGCCGACGATGCCTCCGAACAGTTGGTCGTCGTTGCCGAGCGCGGTCCGGGCGCCGGTAAGGCCGATCCGATGCCCATCGCCGACGCGGTCCGGGCGGCGATCTCCCAGCGCCACGGTGTCACGGTGCGCGATCTACTGTTGGTGCCGGCCGGCTCGATCCCGCGTACCTCCAGCGGGAAGATCGCGCGGCGCGCCTGTAAGGCGGCATATATCGAGGGCACGCTGCGCGGTGGTTACACGCAGCAGGCGTTCCCCGATGCACCTGAGGAATGAGCCCGGTCGACGCGGTGACGCAGCGTCCGGGAAGATAGGCGGCTGAGCGTAGTGCCGGAGGAGGTAACGCAGCGTGATCACGCATACGCGGCGAGACCACCCCACCGGCGCGGCGGCCGAGCGCCGTATCGCGCGGTGCTCACCTGCATCGGCGCAGGTGGGAGGCCCAACGAAACCCAGCGGCCTGTGCCGTGCTCCGGAGGTGGCGGCATCGTGACCACCGCGGCGCCGGCGGTTGCCGTCCACCCATCCCTGCGATGCAGGCTGTTGCCAGGCACCGCATACAGACAGGTAGCTTGAGGACTGATGGCTGATAACGAGGGCACGTCGCCGGATATGACCGAGAACCTTCCCGCCGGGCAGGACGGCGGTGCCGCCGGGACGAGCGCGGCGGCCGCGGCCGGGGTGGGCCCCGCGGAATCCGAGATATCGGTGGCGGAACTACGAGAGTGGTTGCGGCGTTGGGTGGCCGAGGCCACCGGCCAATCGGTCGACAAGATCACCGTCGACCGGCCGATGGAGGAGTTCGGGCTCGCTTCGCGCGATGCGCTGGCTCTCGGCGGCGAAATCGAGGACCTCACCGGTGTGATGCTCGACCCCACCATCATCTATCAGCATCCGACGATCGCCTCACTGTCCGAGGTGATCGTCAACGGTCCGCCGGCGAGCGCGCTCGAGGTCCCCGACGACCAGTTCTACACCGCCGGGTTCGTGCCGGGGGAAGCGCACGATATCGCGATCGTGGGTCTGTCGACCCGGTTGCCGGGTGCGGGCGATACCCCGGAATCGACCTGGGAATTCCTGATGAACGGCGGCGACGCCATCCGCGACCTTCCCGAGGGACGCTGGGCGGAATTCTCGAGCGAACCGCAGTTCGCGCAGGCCGTGGCCGAGGGTAATACCCGCGGCGGCTACCTGGACCAGCACGTGGTCACCGATTTCGATGCAGAGTTCTTCGCCATGTCGCCGATCGAGGTCGAGCGGATCGACCCGCAGCAGCGGCTGATGATGGAGCTCACCTGGGAAGCGCTGGAACACGCGCATATCCCGGCCAGTGACCTGCGCGGGGGGTCGGTCGGTGTGTACATCGGTACCTCGACCAGTGATTTCCAGCTGCTCGCCGCCATGAGCCTGGGCGAGACAGATCCCAACGTCCCGGCTTCGGCCGAGGCATACAAGATCATGGGCAGCGCGAACAGCATCATTCCCAACCGCGTCTCCTATTTCTTCGATTTCCGCGGTCCGTCGGTGGCGGTGGATACCGCCTGCTCGTCGACGTTGGTAGCCGTACACCAGGCCGTCCAGGCGCTGCGGGCGGGCGATGCCGATGTGGCTCTTGCCGGTGGCGTCAACATGATCCTCGCGCCCATGGTCACGCTGGGATTCGACCAGGCCGGCGCGGTCGCGAAGGACGGCCGGATCAAGGCCTTCTCCGCCGATGCCGACGGTATGGTGCGGTCCGAGGGAGCCGGGCTGGTCGTACTGAAACGCCTGGCCGACGCCGAACGTGACGGCGACAACATCCTGGCAGTGGTCAAGGGTTCGGCGGTCAACAGCGACGGACGATCCAACGGCCTGCCTGCGCCCAATCCCGAGGCTCAGGCAGATGTGCTGCGCCGCGCCTATCGTGACGCCGGGATCGTGCCCTCCACCGTCGACTATATCGAGGCACACGGCACCGGAACCCCCATCGGTGATCCGATCGAGGCGGCGGCGCTGGGCCGTGTGGTCGGCGCCGGCCGTGCCGCCGACGCGCCCGTCCTACTGGGCTCGGCCAAGACCAACTTCGGGCATCTGGAGTCTGCGGCCGGCGTGGCGAGCCTGGCCAAGGTGCTCATGGCATTCCGTAACGATGTGGTGCCCGCCAATATCAACTACGCCGCGCCGAGCCCGTACATCCCGTTCGAGCAGGCGCGGCTGAAGGTCGTCGACGAACCGACCCGGTTCCCGCGCTACAGCGGCACCGCGACCGTCGGTATCTCCGGTTTCGGATTCGGTGGAGCCAATGCGCATGTTGTGGTGCAGGAGTATGTAGCTCCTGCCGTCGCGACCGGAGCACCGGTCGCCACCACCCCGGATGCGGGGGACCTCGATGCGGAGACCACCGACGTGGTGGCGGAAGCCGACGCGATCGCTGCTGCCGGGGCCGGCGCCGTATCGGGGGCGGAAGCCGAGTCCGGCACCGCAACCGGCTCCGGCGAACCCGAATGGTCGGCCGATCGCGCCGAACCGCTTCCGGTGATCCTGGCCGTTTCCGCCTATCTGCCCTCGCGTCGTCGCCGCGCCGCCGCCGATCTGGCCGATTGGCTGGAAAGTGAAGCGGGACAGCGGACTCCGCTGGCGGATGTGGCACGGGCGCTGGCCAAACGCAGTCACTGGCGGTCCCGCGGAGTTGTGCTGGCCAAGGACCACGCCGAGGCGGTGGCCGGGCTGCGTGCGATCGCCGCGGGTAAGCCGGGGGCCGGGGTGTTCACCGCGGATGCGCCCGCGCCCGAGGGCCCGATGTGGGTGATGGCCGGATTCGGTGCCCAGCACCGGAAGATGGGCAAACAGCTCTACCAGGAGAATTCGATCTTCCGCCGCGCCGTCGACGAGGTCGACGAACTCGTCGAGGACGAGGCCGGCTATTCAGTGCGCGAGCTGATGCTCGACGACGCCCAGGACTGGGATATCGGTACCTCCCAGGTCGGTACATTCACCATCCAGATCGGGCTCGCCGCGGTTTTGCGGGCACACGGAGCCGAACCCACCGCAATCGTCGGCCACTCCCAGGGGGAGGTGGCCGGTGCGTATATCAGCGGCGGGCTGCCGCTGGAGGACGCGGTCCGGGTCATCTGCGCGCGTTCCCGCCTGATGCGTGAGGGCGAGCAGATGCTCACCGACGACGACGTCCGCAATATGGCGCTGGTGGAGTTGAGCGCCGATGATGTCGCCGCCATGCTGCCCGACTACCCCGATATCGAGGTCGCGGTGTACGCGGCGCCGACCAACACCGTGATCGGTGGCCCGGTGGATCAGGTCGCGGCGATCGTCGCGAAGGTCGAGGAAGCCGGGAAATTCGCCCGCGTGCTGCAAACCAAGGGCGCCGGGCACACCTCGCAGATGGATCCGCTGCTCGGTGAACTCGCTGCCGAACTGGCCGGGCTCGAGCCGACGAAACCGACGGTCGGGCTGTACTCCACGGTCGACAAGGAGCAGTACTACGCACCCGGTCACGACCCGGTGCACACCGAGACCTACTGGGTGAAGAACATGCGACACAGCGTGTACTTCACCAATGCGGTGAAACGCGCGGTCGACGCCGGGATCACGACCTTCCTGGAACTGGCCCCGAACTCGGTGGCGCTCATGCAGGTACTGGGCACCACCTTCGCCGCCGGCCTGCACGACGCCCAGCTCATCCCGACGCTCAAACGCAAGGAAGACGAATCCGCCGCGGTGATCACGGCGCTGGCACAGCTGTACGTGCACGGCCATTCGGTGGATCTGGCGTCGCTGGTACCGGCCGGGCCCTACGCCGATATCCCGCGTACCGCATTCGTTCGTAAGCACTACTGGCCCAAGGTGAGCCCGCTGTCCACCGGCGGCAGCTCGCGGGTGCCGGGCGCCTCGGTTGCGCTGCCGGACGGCCGGCACGTGTGGGAGGTACAGGCCGCGGCGGTGAACGAACTGCCGGCGCTGGTACGTTCGGCGGCCGGGCAGGTACTGGCCGATGTGCACGTGGGCGCCAGTATCGCCCACGCTCCGTTGCCCGCGACCGGAACGCTGACCACCACCCTCACCCCGCACCCCGGCGGCGCATCGGTGCAGGTGCATGCCCGCGAAGATGCGCAGTTCCGGCTGCTGTTCGACGCGGTGATCACCTCCGGTGCGGCGCAGTCCACCCCGGCCCCGGCGGAATCGGCGGCAGTTGCCCCGGCCGCGGAAGCCGAGGTTCTCGACGCGGTGGACACCGCCGGCTTCGGCGATCGCTGGGATCCGGACAGCGGGCAGACCGTGGACGAACGGCTGGCGTTGATCGTCGCCGAATCCATGGGTTACGCGGTCGAGGATCTGCCGATGGAGATCCCGCTCATGGAACTCGGCCTCGATTCGCTGATGGCGATGCGGATCAAGAACCGGGTCGAATACGAATTCGATATTCCGCAGCTCCAGGTTTCGGCGGTGCGCGACGCCAGCCTGCACGAGGTCGGGAAGGTGCTGCGCTACGCGATCGAGCACCGCGATGAGGTGCGAGAAATGGCGGAGAAGCAGGCCGCCGGAGAATCCGGGGCGCTCAATGTGGACGACAACTTCGTCGAAGCGGCGAAGGCGGCCATGGAATCGGGGCAAGATCCGGTTGCGGCTTTGAACCAGGCGTCGGGCGGCAATCCAGCCACCGAACCGGCGGCCGACAGCACTGCCGAGACAACCTCCGGTGCAACTCCCTCCGAGCCGGAATCGACGCGCACCGCGGCCCCGTCCGCGGTGACGCCGCAGCCCACGGCCAAACCTGCCCCGGCGGTATTCGGTGGCGGCGCGGCCGGTGCCGCGGACGAGGACAACGTTCCGCCACGTGACGCTGCGGAACGGCTGACCTACGCGTCCTGGGCGACGATCACCGGCGAATCGGCCGGCGGGATCTTCAACACCCTGCCGATCCTCGACGAAGACACCGCCGAGAAGCTGGCGCAGCGCCTCACCGAGCGGGTCGGGGCGGAGATCACCGTCGATGATGTGCTCGACTGCGAAACCATCGAACAGCTGGCCGATATCGTGCGCACACTGCAGGACAGCGGTGCCGATGTGGACGGGTTCGTCAGGCCGTTGCGGGCACGTCCCGAGGGGTCCCGGGCTGTTCCGGTGTTCGTGTTCCATCCGTCCGGCGGTAACACCCTCGTGTACGAACCGCTGTTGAAGCGTTTGCCCGGCGAGACACCGATGTACGGATTCGAACGGGTCGAAGGTTCGATCGAGGAGCGTGCCCGGCAGTACATTCCGGAATTGCGGAAACTGCAGGGTGAAGGTCCGTACGTACTGTACGGCTGGTCGCTCGGTGCGGTTCTCGCCATGGCGGTCGCGCAGGTGCTGCGGGCCGAGGGCGCCGATGTGCGGGTTGTGGGTTTGATCGATCTCGCCATCCCGAGTGAACCGCAGGACAACAGCTCCGAGGAGAGCCTGCGCCGGATGCAGCGCTACCAGTCCTTCGCGCAGAAGACCTACGGGGTGCAGGGCGAATTGGACCCCGAGCAATTGCGTGAGCTGGCCGATGCCACCCCGGAAGAACAGTTCGAAATGGTGTCCAGCCTGATCAAGATGTCCGGAGCGAAAATCCCCGGAGGCGTGATCGAACACCAGCGCACCTCCTGGATCGAGAACCAGGCGTTGCAGCGGGTACAACCCAGCCACTACGAGGGCGATGTGGTGCTCTATCTCGCCGATCGCTACCACGACGGCATGATCGAGCTCGAACCCCGGTTTGCCGAGCGTCAGCCGAACGGCGGTTGGGACGAGTACGTGCCCAACCTGGAGGTTGTCCACATCCCCGGCGACCACCTCCAGATCGTCGACGAGCCCAGGATCGGGAAAATCGGTGCGGACCTCACCGCTAAACTCGCCCGGATCGACTCATCGGGTGTGAAAGGGAGCAAGTGAGCACTACCGCCGAAAAACTCGCCGACCTGCGGAAGCGTTTGGAGCTCGCCCAGGAACCGGCGGGCGAGGCCGGCGTGGCGAAACGGGCGCGTAAGGGGATACCCAGTGCCCGCGACCGGATCAATATGCTGCTCGACCCGGGTAGTTTCACCGAGATCGGTGCGCTCGTTCGCCGGCCCGGTGACCCGGCAGCCCTGTACGGGGACGGTGTGGTGACCGGGCACGGGCTGGTCGACGGGCGGCCGGTGGCGGTGTTCTCCCACGATCAGACCGTCTACGGCGGATCGGTGGGGGAGATGTTCGGCCGTAAGGTCGCCGCGATCATGGAGTACGCCGCGAAGGTCGGTTGCCCGATGATCGGGATCAACGATTCCGGTGGCGCCCGCGTCCAGGAGGCGGTGTCTTCGCTGGCCTGGTACGCCGAGTTGAGTACCCGGCAGGAGCCGCTGTCGGGGATGGTGCCCACGATTTCGATGATTCTCGGCAACTGCGCCGGTGGCGCGGTGTATTCGCCGATCAACACCGATGTCGTGGTGGCGGTGGAGTCCGCGCATATGTTCGTCACCGGTCCCAAAGTGATCCGTGAGGTCACCGGCGAGGACGTGAGCCTGGAAGAGCTGGGTGGCGCGCACGCCCAGGCCCAGTACGGCAATATCCATCACATCGCGAAGGACGAAGCCGCGGCTTTCGCCTGGGTGCGCGACTACCTGTCGTATATGCCGACCAGCTGCCAGGAGGTTCCGCCGGTCATCAATCCGGGGCTGGAACCCGAGGTCACCGACAGCGACCGGGAACTGAACTCGCTCGTGCCGGATTCCGACAACGCCGGATACGATATGCACGATGTCCTGCTGCGGATCTTCGACGACGGCGCCTTCCACGAATACGGCGCGGAAGCCGGGAAGAACATCATCACCGGTTTCGCCCGGGTAGACGGTCGCAGTGTGGGCGTGGTTGCCAATCAGCCGATGGTGTACGCCGGCGCCCTCGACGCCCGAGCTTCGGACAAGGCGTCGCATTTCATCCGGTTGTGTGATGCCTACGAGATTCCGCTGGTGCTCGTGGTGGACACCCCCGGTTTCATGCCGGGTGTGGAGCAGGAGAAGATCGGCGTCATCAAACGCGGTGGCCGGTTCCTGTTCGCGTTCGTAGAGGCCACCGTGCCCAAAGTGACCGTGGTCGTCCGCAAGGCCTACGGCGGTGGGTATGCCGTGATGGGGTCCAAACAGTGCGGTGCCGATGTGAATCTCGCCTGGCCCACCGCCCGTATCGCGGTGATGGGCGCGGAGAGCGCGGTGAGCCTGATCGGCGCGAGCCAGATCGCCGCCGCGCCGGAGGACCGGAAAGCGGCCGTCCGCCGGCAGCTGGTCGATTTCTACAACGCCACCGTGGCCACGCCGTGGGTGGCGGCCGAACGCGGTTTCATCGACTCGGTGATCGAACCGGCGCAGACCCGGCTGGAACTGCGCCGCGCGCTACAACTACTGCGTGACAAGACAGTGATCCGCAACCCGCGCAAACACCATCTGCTGCCGCTGTGACGGGCCACGGATCGGGGCGCGCCGCCGGATAACGGCGCCGGCGCGACCCGAACCGCTGCCGAGGCCCGGGTTCAGCCGACGATGGACGCGGATTTGATCACCACGTTCTCCGCCGGCACGTCCTGGTGCATACCCTGCGACGAGGTGGACACCTTCGCGATTTCATCGACGATATCGGTGCCGTCGGTGACGGCACCGAAGACGGCGTAACCCCAGCCCTGACCCGCCGGCTGAGTGTGGTTGAGGAAATCGTTGTCGGCGACATTGATGAAGAACTGCGCCGTCGCCGAATGCGGGTCGTTGGTGCGCGCCATGGCGACCGTGTACTTGTTGTTCTTGAGGCCGTTGGCGGCCTCGTTCTGGATGGGCGTTTTGGTCGGCTTCTGCTGCATCTGAGGGTCGAAGCCGCCGCCCTGAACCATGAAGCCCGGGATCACGCGATGGAAGATCGTGCCGTCGTAGTGTCCGGCTTCGACGTATTCGACGAAGTTGCGGACGGTGTCCGGCGCCTTCGTCTCGTCCAGCTGGAGGCCGATGGTTCCGTAGTTCGTCTCGAGATTCACCTTGGTCATGCCCCTACCTTTCCATTACCGCCGCTATACCCCGCGCATAAGGGGGTGATTTCCGGGCCGATTCTGCCAGCCGCCCCTCTTTACCCCGTTCCACTACTTTTTATGCCCTGTTCGCCTGAGCGTTTTCGTTTCGGCTGGGTACGCGCCGGGGTATCGGCGGGCCGGGCGCGGCGCGCCCAAGTAGCATGCCAGCGTGCCAGAAGTCGCCACCGCAGTACTGACGAAGACGCCACCGGAACCGGGGCCGAAGGTTACGCCGAGGGATTTCCGGGTCGCGCGCCTCGTCGCGATCATCACCGGAGTACTCGGTGTGCTCTTCGCGATCGCCACCCCGTTCCTACCGGTCACCCAGACCACGGCGACGCTGACCTGGCCGCAGAACAACAGCCTGGCCAATACGCAGGCCCCGCTGATGTCGCAGGTTCCGCTCGACCTCACCGCGACCATCCCGTGTTCGGCGGTGAACCAGCTGCCGCCCGAGGGGGGCATGCTGCTGGCCACCGCGCCCCCGCAGGGCGACCGGGCCGCGCTGGAGGCGCTGTTCGTGCGGGTCTCGGACACCTCGGTCGATGTGGTGGACCGTAATGCGGTGGTGGCCACCGCCGACCGGGCAGAGATGGCGAACTGCTCGGCCATCACCATCAGTTCCGACAGCGAGCGCACCACCGCGGCGTTCGAGGGCCTGTTCACCGAGACCGGTGTCCCCAACGCGGGGCAGCTGCTCGGTGATCTGCGCCCGCAGATGGTGGGCATCTTCACCGATATGACCGGTGATGTCCCGGCCGGGATGACTCTCGACTCGACGATCGACACCCGGTTCAGTTCGAGCCCCACCTGGATCAAACTCGCCGCCATGATCGCGGCCGTACTGTGCACCGTGCTCGCGCTGGTGGCGCTGGCCCGGCTGGACACCAGCGACGGCCGCGGGCACCGACGGTTCCTGCCCGCGAACTGGCTCAAACCCACACTCGCCGACGGCGGAGTGATCGGCACTCTGCTGGTCTGGCATTTCCTCGGCGCCAACACCTCCGACGACGGCTACATCCTGAGCATGGTCCGGGTGGCGCCGGACGCCGGTTACATGGCCAACTACTTCCGCTGGTACGGGGTCCCGGAGGCGCCGTTCGGCTGGTATTACTACGTCATCCAGCTGTTCGCCGAGGTCTCCACGGCCAGCCCGTGGGTCCGGCTGCCCGCTCTGGCCTGCGGAATCCTGTCCTGGATGGTGCTCAGCCGCGAGGTGGTGCCGCGCCTGGGTAACGGGTTGCGGGGGGCGCGTGCCCGAGCCTGGTTCGGCAGTGTGCCGCTGTGGACCGGCGGCCTGGTGTTCCTGGCGTTCTGGATGCCCTTCGACAACGGCCTGCGTTCGGAACCGATCGTTGCGCTGGGTGCGCTGCTCACCTGGGTTTCCATCGAACGCGCCATCGCCACCGCGCGCCTGCTGCCTGCCGCGATCGCGGTGGTGGTCGCGGCGCTCACACTGGCCGCCGCCCCGACCGGCCTCATGTGTGTGGCCGCGCTGCTGGCCGGTATCCGGCCGATCACCCGCATCATCGTGAAGCGGCATCGCGAACACGGCACGGCCGCGTTGCTGGCCCCGCTGGCGGCGGCCGGATTCCTGGTGCTCACGGTGGTCTACAGCGACCAGACCTTTGCCGGGATCCAGGAAGCCAACCGCGTCCGGCAGCTGGCCGGCCCGAACCTCGCCTGGTACGAGGACTACCTGCGCTACTACTACCTGTTCGTCGAAACCGTCGACGGGTCGCTGGCGCGCCGTTTCGCGTTCCTCGTCATGCTGCTGTGCCTGTTCACCACCATGCTGGTGCTACTGCGCCGTCGCCGAGTACCCGGTATTGCCGTCGGCCCGACCTGGCGATTGATGGGCGTGGTGATCGGAACGATCTTCTTCATGATGTTCCTCCCGACCAAGTGGACCCACCACTTCGGCGCCTACGCCGGTATCGCGGGTTCACTGGCCGCGGTGACCGCGGTCGCGGTATCGGCGGCGGCGCTGCGCGCACACAAGAACCGGGCGATCTTCCTGGCCGGTCTGCTGTTCACGCTGGCGCTCGCGTTCTCCGGGATCAACGGCTACTGGTACGTCTCCAGTTACGGGGTCCCGTGGTTCGACAAACGGATCTCGCTGTTCGGTATCTCGTCCAACACCGTGATGCTGGTGCTGTTCGGGCTGTCGTTGTTGCTGGTGGGCTGGCATGTACTGCGGGAAGGGTATGCCGAACCGCCGAACACCACCCGGACGGTGCGCGGCCGGCGGGTTCGAAAATTCGCCGCCATCCCGCTGACCCTGGTAGCCGCGGCAATGGTGCTGTTCGAGGTGCTCTCGCTGGCCAAAGGCGCGTATTCGCAATACCCGGGTTATTCGCTGGCACGAGGCAATATCGACGCTCTCGCCGGTGAATCCTGTGGGCTCGCCAACGATGTGCTGGTCGAGGTCGACACCAACGCGGGCCGGTTGAACCCGATCGTCGATCCGGCGAACCCGCCCACCAACCCCGGCGACCCGCTGGCCGGTGTGGAACCGGTCGGTTTCGATCCCAACGGGGTCCCCGACGATCTGTCCGCCGACGCGGTCGAGGTGAAACCGGGTACCGGCAACACCTCCAACCAGTCGGTGGGCGCCTCGTTCGCGGAAGGCCAGAATGCCGGTACCGGCGGTGGCCAGGGCGCGCTCGGCGTCAACGGCTCCACCGTGGCCCTGCCGTTCGGCCTGGATCCGGCCACCACGCCGATTCTCGGCAGCTACCAGGACGGTGTGCAGCGGCCCGCGCTGGTCACCTCGAGCTGGTATGAAATGCCGCAGCGGTCCCCGGACCATCCGCTGCTGGTCGTCACCGCCGCCGGGCGGATCATGTCCTACGACGACAGCGGTGTCATGCAGTACGGTCAGTCGCTCACCGTCGACTACGGGAAGCGGCAGCCGGACGGTTCGGTCAGCCATATCGGCACGTACGTGCCGCGCGATATCGGTCCCGCGCCGTCCTGGCGCAATCTGCGTATCCCGCTGGACGAACTCGCCCCCGAAGCCGACGCGGTGCGCATCGTCGCCAACGACCCGATCCTCATCGGAGACCAGTGGCTGGCCTTCACCCCGCCCCGGCTGCCCAAATTGGTAACCGCCGACGACTACCTGGGCTCGGAACAACCGATCCTGCTCGACTGGGCTGTCGGCCTGCAGTTCCCGTGCCAGCGCCCGTTCCGGCACGAGAACGGTGTCGCCGAGGTACCGGCGTTCCGCGTCCTGCCCGACCGCCCGCTGGCGGTGAGCTCCACCAACACCTGGCAGGCCCAGGAGTTCGGCGGCCCGCTCGGGTTCTCCCAGATGTTGGCGAAATCCACCACCATCCCGACCTACCTGAAGAACGACTGGGGTCGCGACTGGGGCACGCTGGAACGCTACGACCAGTACTACGACGCGGTCCCCGCCCAGCTGCAGACCGGCACCGCAACCCGGAGCGGTCTGTGGGATCCGGGGATGCTGCGGGTCTACTGATAATCGATCCGTTTGTGGTCAGGGCCTTGTGCACGAAGGTCCGGACGGGCCGGTCGCCTGAGCCCGGCCCGTCCATCGGTCCCGAGGTCGCCCCGGCCGGGGCATTCCGACGGCGCGGTCGGCGCGGGGTGGTTCTCCACTAGGCTGACCGACGGCCAGTAGGTGGACAGGAGCCGGAGGTAAGTACGCCGATGACGACGAGTCGTGGCGCGCGTTTGGGGCGTCAGGTCGGGGCCGGAATCGGCGAGGCGGTACTGGCCACGGTGGTCGCCGTGCTGGTGGTCGCGCTGGGGCTGGCCGCGTTTTCGCTGGTGAACTGGCCGGCGTTCAACTCCTCGAATGTGCTGCGGGCACTGACCACCGTGGGGCAGGTCGGTGCCGCGGTACTGCTGGCGGTATCGATCGCGCTGTTTCGGCTGCGGCGGGCCCGCCGGTGGGCGAAACTACTGTCCTGGGCCGGGATCTCGGCATTCGTCACCGTCACTCTGGGGCTGCCGCTGGCGGCGACGAAGCTGTACCTGTTCGGGATCTCGGTCGATCAGGAATTCCGCACCGAATACCTGACCCGGCTCACCGACAGCGCCGCGCTGCGCGATATGACCTACGCGGACCTGCCGCCGTTCTACCCGGCCGGGTGGTTCTGGCTCGGCGGGCGCGTCGCGAATGTGCTCGGAATGGACGGCTGGGAGGTTTTCAAGCCGTACGCGATCGGGTCGATCGCGGTGGCGGCGGTGGTCTCGCTGGTGCTGTGGTCGCGGTTGATCCGCGCCGACTGGGCGGTGGGGGTGACCGCCGCGATCACCGCGGTGGGCGTCACCTATGCCGCGCCCGAGGCCTACGGCGCCGTGATTGCGATCCTCATCCCGCCGGTACTCGTGATGGCGTGGGGAGCGCTGTATCGACCGGCCGAACTCACGCTTCGGACCGCTGCCGTGAGCGATGGGAACGAGAATCCGGCCGCCGCCGAAGCGGCCGGTGCGACGGCCGCGCGGGATTCCGGTGCGGCCGGGCTGTCCGGTGCTGCTACTGCGGGAGGCTGGGCCGCAGTACTGGGGACGGGGCTGTTCCTCGGCCTCGCGGCCACTTTTTACACGCTCTACTTTGCTTTCGCGGTGTTCGCTGTGGTTCTTATGGCGGTGTTCGCGGCCGGGCTGGGGGTCCGAGCCTGCTACGCCGCGCGGACACCGCGGCGGATTGCGGTGCAGCAAGGGGATGCGGGGCAACCGGTCGGGGGAATCGGGCGCGCGATCGGGTCGCCGCTGCTGCGGCTGGTCGTGATGGGCGTGGTCACCGCGCTGGTCGGGCTGCCGGTGTTCGTGCCCTTCCTGCTGCGGATGCTGGACAACCCGAAGCTGGAATCCGGTGGCGCGTTCCACTATCTGCCGGAGGCCGGCTCCGAACTGCCGCTACCGATGGCCGAGTTCTCGCTGCTCGGCGGTCTGTGCCTGGTCGGAGTGATCTGGCTGGTGCTGCGGGCAAGCTCCTCGCGGCGCGCGCAATCGCTGGGGCTCGGGGTGATCGCGGTGTATTTGTGGTCGCTGTTGTCGATGCTGGCCACGGTGGCGGGGAGCACCCTGCTGTCGTTCCGGCTGGAACCGGTGCTGCTGGTGCTGCTGGCCGCGGCGGGTGCGTTCGGGTTCGTCGAGGGCGCCCGAGCGGTGTATCAGGCACTGAACGAACCGGCACGATTCCGCTGGGTGGCTATCGTGCTCGCGACCGTGGGTGCGCTGGCCTACTGCCAGAACATTGCGCACGTCCTGGCGCCCGAGATCACCACCGCCTACACCGATACCGACGGCGACGGTAACCGCGCCGACCAGCGCGACCCCGCTGCTGTCCGGCACTACCACCACATCGACGATGCCCTGCGCGCGCAGACCGGCCGCGAACCGTCGGAGAACGTATTGCTCACCGGCGACACCACCTTCCTCGCCTACTACCCGTACTTCGGATTCCAGGGTCTGACCTCGCATTACGCCAATCCGCTGGCCGACTACGCGGACCGTTCGGCGGCCATCGAGGGCTGGAGCGAGCTGGAGACACCACAGGAACTCCTCGACGCGATGGCCGCCGCACCCTGGCGTGCCCCCGACGCTTTCCTGTTCCGCCGCAGCGGCGACGATTACACCTTGCGGCTCGCCGCAGACGTATACCCGAACGACCCCAACGTCCGCCGCTACACGGTCACCTTCCCGGCGGCCGTGTTCGACGATCCTCGGTTCACCACCACCGATATCGGACCGTTCAGCCTGGTCGTGGTGAAACGCTGAGTTCACCGACGTCCGGGGCAACCCGGTTCGTTCCGGGCGGCCCGCCTGGCCATGCACAGCCGTGAATGCGCCGCGCCTGGTTGCGCCCATTAGAGTCGAGCCCCGTGCGACCGCAACGATCCCCCCGAGCGTTGAACCGTATCCGTCTGCTGGCCCTGGTGTCCGGGCTACTCGGGTTCGTGCTGGCGATCCTGGCGCCGGTGCTGCCGGTCCGGCAGGACGAGACGGTCCTGGAGTGGCCGCAGGCCGGTGCGACCGATATCGAGGCGCCGCTGGTGAGTTATCAGCCGCTGCGCCTGGAGCTCACGGTGCCGTGCCCGGTTCTGGCCGCCGCCGAGGGCACCGTGGTGGCGACGGTTCCCGACGAATCGGGTGAATCGTCGGCCCGCGGCCTGCGGGTCGGCATGTCCGGCGACACGCTTTCGGTGGTGCTGCGCGATGTGCCGCTGCTCGCCGCCGACCGCGCCGAACTGGCCGGCTGTGAATCGGTGTCGGTGGTATCGACCGCGGCGTCGACCACGGCCGAGATCATCGGCGCTGCCCGCGCGGACGGTACACCGTTGCGCACGCAGGTGGATCGGGATATCCGGCCGCAGATGGTCGGCGTCTTCACCGATCTGCCTGCCGAGCAGCTCGCCGGTATCCGGTTGCACGCCGATATCGACTCCCGTTTCACCTCCTCACCGACCCCGCTGAAACTTGCGGCGATCATCGGCGCGGTCGTGTTCACTGCGCTCGCGTTGCTCGCTCTGCACCTGCTCGACACTGCCGACGGCCGTCGTGCCCGGCGGTTCCTGCCGTCGCACTGGTGGCGGTTCCGGCTGGCCGACGGCGCGGTACTCGGGGTGCTGGTGGGCTGGCATGTGATCGGCGCCAACACCTCCGACGACGGCTACATCCTGAATATGGCCAGGGTGTCGGAGAAATCCGGTTATCTGGCGAACTACTACCGCTGGTTCGGGGTGCCGGAGGCGCCGTTCGGCTGGTCCTACGAGGTGCTGGCATGGATGTCGCGGCTCTCGGAGTCCAGCCCGTGGATGCGACTGCCCACGCTGATTGCCGGGATCGTCTGCTGGCTGGTGATCAGCCGGGAAGTGCTGCCGCGGCTCGGCGCCCGAGTACGCGGTAACCAGGTCGCGCTGTGGACCGCCGGGCTGGTGTTCCTGGCGTTCTGGCTGCCCTACGACAACGGTCTGCGCCCCGAACCGCTGATCGCCGCAGGTGCCTTGCTCACCTGGTGTTCTATCGAACGCGCCATCGCCACTGCACGTCTGCTGCCGGCCGCGGTCGCGATACTCATCGCCGCGTTCTCGCTGGCCGCCGGCCCGACCGGGCTCATCTGTATCGCCGCCTTGATCGCGGGTTCCCGGCCGGTTCTGCAGATCATCATCAAACGTGCTCGGGGCGGCATGGAGAGCAACAGCGTGTGGGGCGCGATGGGGCGTTACGCGAGTCTGCTCGCGCCCGGACTGGCCGCCGGGACGCTGGTGCTCGTGGTGATCTTCGCCGATCAGACACTGTCGACGGTGCTGGAGGCCACCCGGGTGCGTACCGCAGTCGGCCCGAATGTGGCGTGGTTCGATGAGCGCACCCGCTGGGATTCGCTGCTCATGCTCTCCCCGGACGGTTCGCTGGCCCGGCGTTTCGGTGTGCTGTTGATGCTGCTGTGCCTGCTGGTCTGCGTGCTGCAAGTGCTGCGCAAGGGCCGGATCCCGGGTACCTCACGGGGGCCCTCGGTGCGCATTCTCGGCATCGTGTTCGCCGCGCTGTTGCTGATGATGTTCACACCTACGAAATGGACCCATCACTTCGGCGTCTACGCCGGGCTGGCCGGTTCGCTCGCGGCCTTGGCAGCGGTGGCCGTGGGTACCAACGGTATTCGCGCGCCCCGAAACCGCGCGCTGTTCGCCGCCACCGTACTGTTCCTGCTGGCGATCACCTTCACCGGGTCGAACGGCTGGTGGTATGTGTCCAGCTTCGGTGTCCCGTGGTGGGACAAAGCGCCGGTGATCGCGGGTAAGGGCTTTTCGACGCTGTTCCTCGGGCTCAGCGTGCTCGCGTTGCTGCTGGCGCTGTGGTTGCACTATCGGGCGCCGTACCGCAGTGGTCCGCCGTCCCGCTCGGCGCGCTACGCATCCGCCCCGTTGACGATTGCGGCGGCGCTGGTGGTGTTGTTCGAGATCGCCTCGCTCACCAAGGCTGCCGTGGGCCAGTACCCGGCGTACTCGATCGCAAAATCCAATTTCCGGGCGCTGGCCGGTGACCCGTGCGGGATGGCCGACGAGGTGCTGGTGGAGACCGATACCGCGGATTCGCTGCTGCAGCCTTATGAGGGTGATCCGGCCGCCGGTCTCGTCTCCACCGACCCCGAGGCGCAGACCTCCGGTTTCACCCCGGACGGGGTCGCCGGCGATCTCACCGCGGACGCGGAGGAAACCGTGACCGGTAGCGCGAACTCGGTGGAATCCGATACCGAGAACAAAACAACCGCCACCACCGGCGCCGGGACCGGCGGAGGCACCGAGGAACAAGCCGGGATCAACGGTTCCACCGTGACCCTGCCGTTCGGTCTCGACCCCGCCCGCACCCCGGTGCTGGGCAGCTACCACACCGGTGACCAGCAGCAGGCGGAACTGACCTCGCAGTGGTATCGCCTGGACCTGACCGACGAGATGCGTGCCGACCCCGCCTATCGGGTGCTGGCGATAACGGCTGCCGGCCGGATCAAATCGGTGGACGCCGATGGAGTTCTCACCTACGGGCAGGAATTGACCGTCGAATACGGTACCCGCGCCGCCGACGGCAGCATGCAGGTGCTGGGTTCGGTGACCCCGCTGGATATCGGCCCGAATCCGTCCTGGCGCAATCTGCGGGTCCCGCTGGATCAGTTGCCGCCCGAGGTGAACGCCGTCCGGCTGGTAGCGGTGGACAACGACATCACCAGCCGGCAATGGCTGGCCCTCACACCGCCGCGCCTGCCGCGCCTGGAGACCCTGGATTCCGTTGTCGGGCATACCGACCCGGTGCTGCTCGACTGGCACGTCGGGCTCGCATTCGGCTGTCAACGGCCGTTCGACCACGCAAACGGTGTCGCGGAGGTACCGCGCTGGCGGATCCTGCCCGACCGGACCGGATCCGATGCGTCCAATGCTTGGCAGGACCATATCGGCGGGGGCCCGCTGGGCTGGACCGAACTGCTCTTGCGGGCGGATTCGGTGGCCGCCTACCTGGCCGACGACTGGGCGCGGGACTGGGGTTCGCTGGAGCGTTACACCCCGTACCGGCCCGGCGCGCAGCCTGCGAAATTGGCTGTCACCGAGCGTAATCGCAGCGGTCTGGACACCGATGATCCCATCAAAGTGAGTTGAACTACGGTGCGCTACATCGAAACTCGTCAATCATGTGTGTTACCTCACAGTGCGGTTTATTTCCAGGTGAGGGAATTCCCGAACGGGTGACGAACACCGACTCACGCCGTACCCTGGGTCGCATGACCTCGGCCTTCGAAGATATGGAACTGCGCGATCTCGTCGGCTTGCTCACCGATGAAGAGCAGCGAGAACTACGACCCACGGTATTACGCGTCCTCGGGCGCCTGCCGTCTCAGGAGGTGCTGCGCCGCGAACTCGGACAGCGAATGACGCGAGTATGAGCGAACCCGGCCGGAACCCGCGGCCGGGTGAACCGAAATACGACGAGGGCCGTTGCGCCGGAGTACATCCGGGCGCGACGGCCCTCGAGCTTTACTGATCGGGTCGACGGAAGCAGCGAGCCCGGTGAGCGGGGATCAATCGTGCCGAGACCTGCGATGGTGCCGGTCCGGCCGGGCCCCTTTCGGCACGGCGACGGTGTATCTCCGCCGCGGCTTCCTGCTGTTCCCGATTACTGCCCGTCAGACGGGGAGTTTGCGGAAGATCGGGCGCGGAATATGGCGCAGGATCATCATCACGTACCGGAACGCGCCGGGCGCCCAGATGAGCTCCTTGCCCTTCTCCGAGGCCGCGACGGCCAGCGCCGCCACTTCTTCCTTGTCCACCGTGAGCGGTGCCTCTTTGGCGCCGGTGGCCTTCCAATGCTCGACCGTAGTGGTGGTGCGCACCTGACCGGGCCGGATCACCAGCACCCGCGGCCCGAACGGCCGCAGCGCCTCACCGAGGCCCAGGTAGAAACCATCCAGCCCGGCCTTGGTGGAGCCGTAGACGAAATTCGAGCGCCGGACTCGCTCACCGGCCGCCGAGGACATGGCAATGATCCGGCCGAAACCCTGCGCCTTCATCTTCTCGCCCAGCAGCACACCGACCGATACCGCGGCGGTGTAGTTGATCTGCGCGATCTGGACCGCCTTGCGCTGGTCCTGCCACAGTTCTTCGGCATTGCCCAGCAAGCCGAACGCCACGATCGCGACATCGATATCGCCCTCGGCCCACGCCTTTTCGACGACCTCGGGGTGCGCGGCGGTATCGAGCGCATCGAAATCGAGCACATCGACCTGGCTCGCGCCGGCTGCCTTCAGCTGGGCCACGGCGGTATCGCGTAGCGGGTCACCGGGCACAACGGCCAGGACCACCCGGGCCGGGCCCTTCTTCAGGTATTCCGCACAGATCGCGAGGCCGATTTCCGAGGTCCCGCCGAACAGCAGAATGGACTGCGGATTGCCTACCGCGTTGATCACTGAAGCTCCAGCCTTCTCGCCATATCGGACATGAATACGCCTGTCGGGTCGACGCTGCGGCGCACCTTGATCCACTCGTCGATCCGGGGATACATCTGATGGAAGGTTTCGGCGGTCGTGCGCGAATCCTTCGCAGTGTAGAGACGGCCGCCGAACTCCAGCACCCGCCGATCCAGCTCACTGACCAACTCGTTGAGCCCCGGTTTTATCGGGAAGTCGACACAGATGTTCCAGCCCGGCATCGGGAAGCTCAACGGTGCGGCATTGCCCGGCCCGAACAGCTTGAAGACGTTCAAAGCCGAATAATGGCCGGAGGCTTGGATATCGACGATGATGCGCTTGAACTCGTCCACGGCTTCGGTCGGCACCACGAACTGGTACTGCAGGAAACCGTTCGAGCCGTACCCCCGATTCCACTCGGCGATCATGTCCAGCGGGTGGTAGAACTGCGTCAGGTTCTGCACCTTGCCGGTGTAATCCCCACCCATGGCGTAGTAGGCCTCGCCGATGGATTTGAGGGTGAACTTGTTCATCGTCCAGTTCGGAAAGATATCCGGCACTGTCATCAACTGCGGCGCATCGAATCTCAGCGGTTTGCTCCGCAGCCGCTTCGGTAGCTCGTCCGCCTTGGCCAACCGTCCACGGGTGATCGTGGCGCGGCCGAGTTTGGGAGCAGGATTGATCACATCGAACCAGGCGCTCGAATATGTGTAGTGCTCTTCGCTGCCGTCGCTGTGCGCGGCGATGGTTTCGTCCAGGGTGTGGGTCTTCACACCGTCGTTGAGGAAGTATGCCGTTTCGGTGGGCACCATCTGAATGGTCGCGCGCAGGATGATGCCGGTCAGCCCGTTACCGCCGACGGTGGCCCAGAACAGCTTGGCATTGCGCTTCGGGGTGAGGTGCTGTACCTGTCCATCGGCAGTGAGCAGGTCGATCGAGCGGACGTGATTGCCGAAGCTGCCCTCGCTGTGGTGGTTCTTACCGTGGATATCGGAGGCGATGGCGCCACCGATGGTCACCTGCCGGGTGCCGGGCAGCACCGGGACCCAGAGACCGAAGGGGAGGGCTGCCTTCATCAGTTGATCGAGGCTGACACCGCCGTCGACGTCGACCAGATGAGTATCGCTGTCGATGCGGTGGATGCGGTTGAGAGCGGTCATGTCGATGACCAACCCCCCGGCATTCTGCGCGTGATCGCCGTACGACCGGCCGAGGCCTCTCGCGATCACCCCGCGCCGCAGGTGGGCAGGCTTACTCTCGTTGTCCTCCGCAACCATGGTCACCGCTCGGGCGATCAGTTCCGGATCGTCGGTGGCGAGCACATCCGATGAGGTCGCTGCGGTGCGGCCCCATCCGGTGAGCGTCTTGGTGCGAGTGGGTAGCGAGAAGTCGCCGGCGGCGGTGTCGCGTTCGCCGGCCGGTGGGGTTTCGGTACCGGCCGACTGGGTCGAGGTCGGAGCTTTCGTGGACATCGGCATAGAGGCTACTGCAACTTTGCGCCGCTTGCGGCGTCGCGGGTCGAGGCTTATCGCCCGTGCTATCGGCGTAGACCATTCGTGAAGGGCAGGGGATACGGGGCGCCGGCCACCCAAGGGTGCCGCGGGTGGGGTTCGGCAAGTAGATTTCGGGCGGTGGCCCCTGAAAGCAATGCCGTAAGCCGGGAACCTCGGGTAGTGCCGGGAGCAGCCGCGGATCCCTCCGCCTCCGCTGAGAAACAGGTGGCTGCCGGGCTCGCGCCGGACGTTTCCGGGCAGCAGAGTGCGGAAATCGGCCTGAAGACGCAACTGCTGCGGTTCGTGGCCACCGGGGTGCTTTCGGCGGTGGTCGACTTCGGGCTGTACTGGCTACTGCTCGAGGTGGCCGGACTCCCGGTGAATATCGCGAAGGCGATCGGGTTCATCGCCGGCACCACGACGGCGTATCTGATCAATCGGCGGTGGACCTTCAACGCGCCGCCCAGCCGGGCCCGTTTCACCGCTGTGGTCGTGCTCTACGCCCTGACCTTCTGCGTGCAGGTCGGCATCAACTGGGTCTTCTACGAGGCCATCGACGAAGGTCTGTGGTGGCGGGTGCCGCTGGCCTATGTGATCGCACAGGGGACGGCGACGGTTATCAACTTCGTGGTGCAGCGACTGGTCATCTTCCGTATCCGCTGATCCGGTTCGGCGCCTTCCCCGGCGAAGATCCGCGTATCCGGACCGGGTGCGGCGGGAATCCCAGCAGAGGTATGGCACGACAGAGGTATGGCACGACGGAACCCCGGTCGGACCCGCGACCGGGGTTGTCGACTGTTGTTTATCTGTTGTGCCTGCTCAGGCGACGCTGGTCAGCCGGTGCGGGCGCCGGGCGAGGGCGGTACGCACCGCCGCGCCGAGCGCGACCACCGGCGGAATCCAGCGGGCCTCCTCCGGAGAGACACCCCAGCTCGCAGAACCCGCCGACAGGTGGGTGGGCGGCAGCGGGATGCCGTCACCGTCGGTATGCACGACCGCCCCGGCCGCACGCAGCGCCTCTACGGCACGCTCGGCCTTGCGCACACCGGTGACCAGATGGATTTCGCGGCGCTCGGCGCCCGGAATCTCGATCACCGGACCGGTCAGGTTGTTCGCGCGCAGGTACCGGCGTACCGACGCGGCCAACTCCCCGGTGACCTCGACGGCGGACACGTCGGCATCGGTGATCAGGCACAGGCCGTTGGTCGTTTCGGCGACCGTCCAGCCACGCTGGACGTAGTCCCGCGCGGCCGCGGACTTGGCGCCCGCCGAGACGGAAGTCGAAAACGTCGTACGCACTGTCATCTCCATTCCCCGGTATAGATCAGCTCCGGCTTTCATGGGTCGTATCGGTGCCGGGTCCCCGTGGCGTTACGCCGTTCCAGCGAATTTTTTCGACTGTCGGCTAGGTCTCATTCCTTTCCACGGGGGAATAGCAGCGGCCGGCATCGCTATACCTGGTCACGGTTGGCTTCCCGGTTGGAATCCAGGGGAGGATCCCGGTACGGCCAGTGAGTCAGTGGACGAATCCCCGAGAACCGGCCCGGCGGCAGCCGGGGCGCCTGGGCCGGGATTTCACCGGCACCGTGGGGCGGCCCTGCCACAGAACCGCCGGGCAGCGACATTACCGCCGAACCGGCCACTCGGCGAATCCGGCGGAAACCGTCCTGGCGGGCGGCTTCTGCGCAACGTCGGGCCTGCGCCCCTGGACGGTCCGGACGGTCAGCGGTCGCGCAGTCGCGGTGCCGCCGCGTCCTTCGGTGAACGGAGGTAGGTGAGTCGCTGCCCGTCGCGACCGGCCGCCGGCCAGTCGATGGCCAGATCCGGATCGAAGGCGTCCAGGTCGTGATCGTATTCGGGGCTGTATTCGAGGGAGCACAGGTAGGTGAGGGTGGAATCGTCGGCCAGGGACAGGACGGCATGCCCGAGCCCCTCGGAGATGAAAACCGAACGCCGGTCGCGGTCGTCGAGCAGCACACTGTCCCACCGGCCGAAGGTGGGTGATCCGGCCCGCAGGTCGATCACCACATCCAGGAACGCTCCACGCACGCAGGTGACGTATTTCGCTTGGCCGGGCGGATCGTCGGTGTAGTGGATCCCGCGCAGTACCCCGGCCGCGGATACCGAGGTGTTCACCTGCAACAGATCGAACGGCCGGCCGGTGACCTTCTCGAATTCCGAAGCGCGGAAGGTTTCGGCGAAGCAGCCGCGATCGTCGCCGTGGACCGTGGGGCTGAAAACCCAGGCGCCGGGGACCGACATCTCACTGATCCGCATCTACCTACTCACCAACTCCGTCCGTGCTCGAGCAGATCGAGCAGATACTTACCGTAACCGGAGCGAGTGAGGGGGTCGGCCAGCAGGCACAGTTGTTCGTCGTCGATATAGCCCATCCGCCACGCGACCTCTTCCGGCACGCCGATCTTCAAACCCTGGCGTTCCTCGACGGTGCGCACGTAGTTGGCGGCGTCGAGCAGCGAATCGAAGGTGCCGGTGTCGAGCCAGGCGGTGCCTCGCGCCAGCACATCGACCCCCAGCCGGCCCGCTTCCAGGTAGGCGCGGTTGATATCGCTGATCTCGTATTCCCCGCGTGCCGACGGGACGAGGCCGCGGGCGATTTCCACCACGTCGTTGTCGTAGAAGTACAGTCCCGGCACCACATAGTTCGAACGCGGGACCTTCGGCTTCTCCTCGATGGAGATCGCCTTGCCGTCGGCGAATTCGACGACACCGTAGGCGGTCGGATCCGAGACCCGGTAGGCGAAGACGGCGCCGCCGTCGATATCGGCGAACCGGTGCAGACTGGTACCCAGGCCGGGGCCGTGGAAGATGTTGTCGCCCAGCACCAGGGCGGCGCAATCGCCGCCGATATGGCCGGCGCCGAGCACGAAGGCCCTCGCGATTCCGTCGGGAACCGGCTGCACCACATAGCTGATCGAGATGCCGAACTGTGATCCGTCGCCGAGTAACCGGGTGAAGGATTCGGCGTCCTCGGGTGTGGTGATCACCAGGATGTCCCGGATCCCGGCCAGCATGAGAGTGGACAGCGGGTAGTAGACCATCGGCTTGTCGTAGACCGGGACCAGCTGTTTGCTCACCCCGCGCGTGATCGGATGCAACCGTGACCCGGTGCCGCCCGCCAGAATGATTCCGCGCATGTTCGATCAGTGTGCCAGCCGGGATGCGGCGGCGCTCGTGCGGCAGGCCCTCCGGGGTCCGGTGCCCGGCGTACGGGCCGGTGTGGCCACTGGATCGAGGCCGGTGCGCGCGGCCCGATGACAGTGCGGCCGCGCGGCTTTCGGGTGCGGTACCGGGCCGGCCCGGGCCGGTGCCTGTTTCGTTCCGGGAACATCGGGTACTCGGTGGAAATGAGGGCGTTACATTTTTCGGTCCACGGCGAATTCGAACTTTCGACGCGGATTCGGTAGCGGCCCGATATCTGTGCCGGCGGTGTGGCCGGAGTTTCGCGTGTGAACCGACGCCCTCGTGATTCAGCGAGCTGTAAATGTGGTCGAGAGGGGAGAGGTTTTGTCGATTTCGGCATCAGAGTCCAGAGTTCTGAACCCGGATGAAGAGTACAACCCGGACAAAGGTTACGTAGCCCTGTTGGGTTGGAGTTTGAATGCCGTGGAAGCGGTGGATCGTTTCGACCGGCGCTACGTCGTAGTGGCACCGGAATGGGTGGCGGATTACTGCGCCGAAAACGGCATACCCTATCTTCCCTGGAATTTCGAACGGCTCAACGATCGGTCGATGGAAATCGCCGAGACACTCCAGGACATGGGAGTGGACGTCGCCATTCCCATCTTCGAGGAAACCGTCGAATGGGCGGGGGCCATCAATTCTGTACTGATGGATAATCCACGCCTTTTCGGGCAGGCCATGCTGTTGCGCGACAAGGCGCTGATGAAGCGGCGCGCACAGCTGGGCGGTATCCGCGTCGGAATATTCGAGGAAGCCCACGAACGCGATGATGTGATCCGTTTCCTGAAACGAGTGAACCAGACCCTGCTCAAGCTCGACGGGGACCCCAACGACCCTATCCACGTGAAGGCCTTCGACAAGGCCGGATGCCTCGGACATCGGATTATCCGGACCCCGGACGAGATAGATACGATCCCCGACGACGAGTTCCCGGTCCTCATGGAATCACATCTGGACGGCTGGGAATTTGCCGTGGAGGCATGGATCCACAACGGCCGGATATGTTTTCTGAACATTTCTGAATACGTCACCCTCGGCTATTCTGTTTTCGTACCGGCAACACCCGAACTGGAGAAATTCCGGCCGGAGATCATCCGGCAGGTCGAACGGCTGGTGAAGACGTTCGATATCGAATTCGGCTTCGTGCATCCGGAGTACTTCGTCACCAGCGACGGTGAGATGTATTTCGGTGAGGTCGCCTACCGTCCACCCGGATTCAAGGTGTTCGAACTGCTGGAGCGCTCGTACGGGTTCAACGCCTACCATGCCCTCGTTCTGGCATTCGACCCCAAGACCACCGAGGAAGAGATCGAGAACTTCTTCCCGCGGGAAGTGGAGGATGCGAAGGGGCATGCCGGCTGCTTCGGGGTTTATCCACGGCGGCGAGTGGTCAGTCAGTTGTCGGTACCCGAAGAGACCGAGGACCACGAATATTTCGAAACCCACGAGCTCGCGGAGCCGTTGACCGAAAAAGTGACCAAACGTACCGCGTTCGGCAACCATTGGGGCCTGTTGTACTTCTTCGGTGACGACCCGTACACTTTGCGGGATCTGCTGAAGCGACAGGAAGAGCTCGATTTCTACATCTGATTCGTTCGGCAGTTTCGCGTATGAGCGACTCGGGCCCGGAAGCGGTAGCGCAGCGTAACCACGCAGGGCCGTCGCTCATACGCCATAGACAATGATCACGGGGAGGATCCTCATTTGACCCCACACAGCGGCGACGGGGCGACCCTCGACAGGCGTCTGGCCATGCTGGATGATGCGACGCAGCTGCTCGCGGACACCAGCGATTTCGGCAAACACCTGAAACTGTCGAGGGTTCTCGCGGCGCTGCGCCGAGTACTGCTGTTGCCCGGCGGCTGCGCGGCCGTGCGGGCACGGTCGGCACAGCTGGAATCGGCCGGCCTGTTCCGCGGTACGGATTGGGCGCAGCCGCAGATTCTGATCCCCTCGTTGAGCACCGGTTCGCTGCGCAGCGCCAACGCCGACACCGTAGTGCTGGAGACGGTGAGCAATCTGCGACTGCTGGCGGTGGCCAAGGGTGAGTACGTGCACCCGATGATCTCCGCCGAGCACGCGAACCATCACCTGTCCCAGGTGCTGGCCATGAATCTGACGCTGCTGTTCGCGCCGCCCACCGAGGCCGAGCGGGCGCAGCAGGGCCGAATGGCCCAGGTTTCGCGGGAGCTGCTGCGCCATCTCGTCGAGGAGATCGGCTACGAGAAGGTGCTGGAGAACCTGGTCGACGAGATCTGGCGGATTCTGCGGCAGCGGCCGATACAGGTGGAGCCGGTGAAGCGGATGATCACCCAGATCGCCGTCGCCCGGACCAACCCCGATATCGATCTGGGCGCCGCCGGACTCGGCGCCGACCGGTTGATCAGCAGCCTCTACGGCACCACCGAGGCGTGCCGGGAGGATCCGGGCGTCGAGGTCTACCGGGCACGCCTCGAGACGATGGATGACAGCGCGCTGGCGTACGAGACCGCGGGTTTCGCCCGGTCCATGCACGACACCGGCCTGGTCTCCCCGTATCACGCGGTGCTCGTGCGTTTCCTGCTCGGCAAGGGCGAGTATCTGCTGGGCGAGGCACTGGGCCTGTCCAGCACCGGTCGCGAATGCCTGCTGTGCTATCACGAACTGGTACGCCGTCTCATCGCCGACGCCGTGCACGTCGAAACCGCGCAGTGCATCTACGGGATCGCGTTGCTGCTGGAACGCGGAATCCTCTACCAGCCGCCGGTCGCCCCGGCGTTGTGGCGGCAGCTCGCGCTGCAGTTGTCCCCGCATTCGGCCGAACGCCTCATCCAGGCCTTCGGTCCCGCCCCGGCCCCGCATTCCCGCCTGCTCGCGGGCATGCTGTCCGTTCTGGGGCTGCCGCTCGGTGTCGGTCAGGGCGACAACCCGACGTGCCAGTCGGCCCGGGCGCTGTCGATGTGGGCCTACAACGATCCCGACTACCTCCTACAGACGCTGGCGTGGGCGGCGCGCGACGACGAGGTCGTCATGCATTTCGAGGGCCGGCCCATCTCCTCGCGTGACAGTGCCGGCGGGGTTGCCACGAAGCTACCGGTCGATCTGGACCCGGTCTCGCTGCTGGTTGTGCCGCATCTGGACCGTATCTATGCGGAGATGGGCCGGGAGTGCGCCGACCGCGAGGGCGATCCGCACCGCTGGGTCAATCCGGAATTCCACGGCTGGTGGTCGGGCCGGGGGTTCCGGATCAACGTCGATGTCGCCACCGGGCAGCTCACCGATCTGGACGAGTTCCTACGCCACTTCTATGCCAGTTACCACCCGTTCCACAACGGCAACCAGCCGTTGATCCACCCCCAGCCGGCCGGAGTCGCGGTCACCGACAGCGCCGCCCGGTTCGTGGGCTGGCATGCGATCACCGTACTGCGGGTCGCGCTGGATCCGCAGGACCGGATGCGGGTCTACTTCTACAACCCGAACAACGACAGCGGTCAGGACTGGGGCGACGGAGTCGTGGTGGGTACGGCCGGCCACGGCGAACGCTTCGGCGAGGCGTCGCTGCCGTTCGAACAGTTCGCTTCCCGGCTCTACATCTTCCATTTCGACCCGCTGGAGCCGGGCGAACTGGCCTCGGTGGACCGCACCGAACTGGACCGGGTCGTCGGATATGTGCACCGCAGCTGGGGGGCGGATCGGCTGCCCGCATGACTCCGGCGTGATAAGCGTGGTGCTAGATGAGTTCGGCTCGTGAACTGTTGTCCGACGGTACAGCGCGGATAGCTCGAGTGTTCCGGAATTTCGTCGGGCACAAGGCATCATCGATGCGCGATTCTGCGGGCATTCTCGACGACGGTGCCGATCGGTTCGATGGGGCGAACAGGGCGGCGGTACGTGAAACGGGTATGTCCGGGCCGGACAATCGGCCAACCGGCACCGGACCGAACCTCGCCTCGGTACCGGGCGTCGATGAATTACTGCGTGTCCGCACCCTGGACAACCGGCGGCTTCGTTCGGATCTGTCCGGGCTCGAGCGTCGGTATGGTCCATTTCACCTGCGGCTCACCGACGTGTCGTACTTCGGGCCCACCAGCGCTGGGGGACCGCCGGTCAGCGGTTTCCGGATCAATGGTGCCGTAGTCGATGACGCCGGCCGGCAGGTAGGACGCGTCGAACGACATATCAGCGTGAAGGATGGCCGGATCGTTGTGTTCAACGCGCATATGCGATTGGAAGAGGGGGCGCGCGGCCGCGGCTTCTCGCAGGCTTTCACCGCGTCGATGAACGACTACTATCGCCGATCCGGTGTCGACCGGATCGAAATATTTGCTGTGCAAGACGGAAGTGTCGCATGGGCGCGAGCGGGATTCGACTTCGATCGTGATCCCGACCGGATGAAGCGGACGATCAGCAGTGTCAGGGAACAAGCCGTCGCGATCAGAGCCGACTGCTCACCGTCGGACCGGGCACTGCTCGACGAGGTCCTGAGCCGGTTCAAGGGTAAGGACGGCTACCCGACAGCCCGCGAACTCGTCGAGCTGGCTGGTGAAGACCCTCAGCTCGGTGTCAAGCTGATGTCGGGGACGTCCTGGCACGGAGTTCAGCGGTTGTCCTGAGGTGCCCTGTCATGGCCGCGCAGGGGGCCACGGGTGCAGGCGCCGGGTGATGTCGAGAACGCCCGCCGTAATCCTCCGGATAAATCCGTAGTTGCCCTATATGTGCCGGGTTTCTACAGGAGTCGTTCGTGATTACGACGGGACGTGCGTGCGGGTCGTAGAGTGAACGGGTGCGTCTTCTCGTGACCGGTGGGGCCGGGTTCATCGGAGCCAACTTCGTCCAGCAGACCGTCACCGAACGGCCGGAGGTGACGGTCACCGTTCTTGATGCGCTCACCTATGCCGGTAACCGTTCCTCGCTGGATCCGGTGGCCGACCGGATCGATTTCGTGCACGGGGATATCGCAGATTTGGACCTCGTAGACGAACTGGTCAGCGGGGTGGATGCGGTGGTCCACTTCGCCGCCGAATCGCACAACGACAATTCGCTGGCCGAACCGTGGCCGTTCCTGCAGACCAATATCGTCGGCACCTATGCCCTGTTGCAGGCAGTGCGCAGGCACAATGTGCGCTACCACCATGTGTCCACCGACGAGGTCTACGGTGATCTCGCCGCCGGTGATCCCGCGTTCACCGAGCGCACCCCCTACAACCCGTCGAGTCCCTATTCGGCCACCAAGGCCGCCAGCGATATGTTGGTGCGCGCCTGGGGCCGGTCCTTCGGCATCAAGGCCACCCTGTCGAACTGCTCGAACAATTACGGGCCGTATCAGCATGTCGAGAAGTTCATTCCGCGTCAGATCACCAATCTGATCGACGGTGCACGGCCTCGGCTGTACGGCGGCGGGCACCAGATCCGTGACTGGATCCACGTCGACGATCACAACCGCGCGGTCTGGGCGGTGCTGGAATACGGCCGGGCCGGCCAGACCTACTTGATCGGGGCGGACGGGGAACTCGACAACCGGACGGTGGTCGAAATGCTGCTCACCGAATTCGGCCGCGCACCGGACGATTTCGACTTCGTCACCGATCGCGCCGGTCACGACCAGCGCTATGCGATCGATGCAAGCCTGCTCCGTGAGGAACTCGGCTGGGCGCCCCGCTACGCGGACTTCCGGGCGGGGCTGGCCGCCACCGTAGCCTGGTACCGGGACAACGAACACTGGTGGCGCCCGATGAAGGCGGCCGCCGAACAGGCCTACGCCGAAGCGGGCGAACGGACCATCTAAGTTTCCTGATTCGGCACGGCCGCCGGCAGCGCAGCTACGCCCAGACGTAGATGTGGTATTTGGCAACCGTGGCGACCAATGCGATCGTCGCCGCGACGACGATCGTGACCGCGGCACCCCGTCCTGGCTCACGGTCGCCGGGGCCGCGCAGCCGGAACGGCATCCAGCGCAGCAGCACCGCCAAGGTCACGAGGGCCAGCGGGATGAAGTACCGGCCCTGGACTCCGTCGATGATGTAGTAGCCGACCGGTGTGAACGACATGTACAGCGTTACGTAGATCATCGCGACACTGGCGGCCATGATCAGCGCGACCACCAGCGTCCGCCGGAAATCCGGGTGGGTGAATCGTTCGGCCGTCCCGACACTTACGGCGAGGGCCAGCAGGCAGGCCACGATCGCGGTGGCGGGCACATTCACGTAGGCGAAGCCGAGTTCGCCGAAGAACTCGGTGAACCATTCGTGGTCGCGGCGCAGAATGCTTTCCCAGAAGGTCCGTAGGAAACCGAACGGGTCGGTCAGGATGCCGATCAGCTGTTCGCCGGTATCGACCGTGTACCACTGGTGTTGCGGGCGCATCAGGCTGGTGCCCTCGCCGGTGGGTGCCGCGATCTTCATCCACACCGCGAATCCGATGGCGCCCAGGGCGGCACAGACCCAGGTGATCCAGCGGCGCCATCCGGTCAGGCCCATCCGCTCGGCCGGGATCAAGACCACCAGCATGGCCAGCAGAATGTATGTCGGTTTGCACAACGGCAGCAGAATGGCGCAGGCCAGCACTGCGGCCGTTTCGGTGCGCCCCAGCCTGTCTCCGAGGAACAGTCCCTTCACCAGCAACGCGGAGACCAGCAGGGCGAGCGCGTTGGTGAGGGTGTCGGCGGTGATGGTGCCGGCCTGGAACACCGCGATCGGCAGTACGGCGACGGTGAACGCCAGCCATTGGATTCGGTGCGCCCGCAGCGCCCACAGCGCGAATCCGACCACCAGCAGGTAGGAGGCCAGTCCCGCCAGCCTGGTGAGGCGTACCAGGGTGCCTGTATCGGCACCTATGAGGTCGGCAGCCCAGATACCGATGGCGTTCGGGATATAGGGCACCGCTGAATACGCCGCGGTATTGGTGAACCACACCGTTTTCCGCTCGTCGGTAACCGGTGCGTCGCTGAGCCGCTGGTAGGTGCCGGGGTCGGCGACGAGCGGAAACGGCTCGCCGGGGTTGTGGGTGTAATCGTCGAGTGCGAATCCCATGAGGGCTTCCACCGTGGCCGGTACTTCACCGCCGTAGGCGACACCGCGGCCGTCTTCGATCTCGGTGGGTGCCAACCCGCCCTGCGATACCTGGTAGGCGCGGCCGAACTGGGTGAGTTCGTCGTGGCCCCAGAACGGCGGGCTCATCACCGCGAACACCAGGCCGAAGATCCCGGCGAGCAGGAGGAAGGCGACGGTCGCCGGGCCGGCTCGGTGAATCACGGCGCGGCCGGCGCGGGCCGGAGTGGACAGGCGGTTTTTGCCCGCGGCCCGCTCGTTTCCGGCGGGACGGGTCTCGGTATCGGCGATCAACGGATATCCCCGGCCACAGGATCCGGCTGGGGTTCGCCGGTCGAAGCGGCCGGTTGCGCCGCGGTCGGCGCCTCGTAGCGCAGATAGATCAGCCGGGCGGCTTCGTGCCGGGAGCGGCGGATACCGTCCAGAATCAGGCCTGCGGTCCAAGCGAGGAAGCCCACCAGCAGCAGTGTGCACGCCAGGAAGAGAGTGGGGAAGCGCGGCACGGTATGTGATTCGTAGTATTCCGCGATGATCGGGATGGTCAGCACTACCGCGACCAGCCAGCCCAGGGTCCCGAACAGGCCGTAGAACGCGACCGGCCGCTCGTGCCGGGCCAGCCCGAAGATCAGGGCCAGGATTTTGAACCCGTCGTGGTAGGTGCGTAATTTGCTCTCACTGCCCGCGGGACGGTCCCGGAAGCCGACGGGCACCGCGGCCTTCGGAACGCGCAAATGCAGCGAGTGCACGGTGAGTTCGGTTTCGATCTCGAATTCCCGGGATACGGCCGGAAAACTCTTGACGAAGCGGCGGGAGAACACCCGGAAACCGCTCAGCATATCCTCGACGTTTTCGCCGAAAACCTTGCCGACGACGCCGTTGAGGACCCGGTTTCCGGCTTCGTGACCGGCCCGATAGGCCGATCCGCCCACATCTTGTTTCCGGACGCCGAGCACATGATCGAAGGGGCCGGAGAGCAGGGTTTCGATCATTTGCGGGGCCGCGGCCGCGTCGTAGGTGTCGTCGCCGTCGATCATGAGATACACATCGGCCTCGATATCGGCGAAGGCGCGGCGTACGACATTGCCCTTGCCTTTGGCCAGTTCCTTGCGCACGATGGCGCCGGCGGCCTGTGCCTTCTCGACCGTGGCATCGGTACTGAGATTGTCGTACACGTACACGACGATCCCCGGCACCGCCGCCTTCAGGTCGGTGACGACCTTGGCGACCGACGCTTCTTCGTTGTGGCACGGGACCACGGCAGCAACGCGCAGAACGGTGGACTCCACCTGGTCAGATCCTCGAAATCGATGGATATGGGAACATCGGGAGAGTACCGGGCTGTATCCATGGGGCAGAAGCGAGGGCCCTTCGTGGTTACACTGCGCTGCCGCCTCCGGGCCTGACTCGCTCCTGCCATGTCAACACCGATGGCTCAGGTCACTACGGTACCGTCGGCGCGTGTCATCTGGTGAGTCGTCGGCCGTGGTCGACACCGGCGCGCCGGCCCCCCGTTCGCTCGCCGCGCGAGTGCGCGCCGGGTTACGGCAGAGCGCGGCGTTCCTGGTGGTCGGTGTGATCGGGTTCCTGGTCGATGCCGGTACCTACAACCTGTTGGTGTTCGACTTCGGTGTCGGGGACGGCGAGGGGGTGATGTTCCACATCCCGTTGCCCGCGAAGATCATCGCGATCGCGGTGGCGACCGTGGTCACCTACTTCGGCAACAAATGGTGGACGTTCTCGCATAAGCAAACCGGTAGTCCGGTCCGCGAATATGTGATGTACGCGCTGATCAATGTGGTTGCCATCGGGCTACAACTGGGTTGCCTGGGTTTCTCCCGCTATGTGCTGGAGCTGTCCACTCCGCTGGCGGACAATATTTCTGGAACACTGATTGGTCAGATCGTCGCGGTGGTGTTCCGGTATTGGGCCTACGACAAGTTCGTGTTTACAGGTGAAGGCGAAAGGGAAACGACCGAACGGGCGACCGGCGTGGCTGATTGATATTCTCGGGCCCGCCGCGAACCGTGTTCCGGGACATGTCGGTCCCGTCGGCACCCAGCATGAGCGAGTCAGGTCCGGAGGCGGTAGCGAAGCGTAACCACGCAGGGCCCTCGCTCTGGCTTAATAGGCAGAGCATGAGCGAGTCGGGCCCGGAGGCGGAAACGAAGCGTAACCACGCAGGGCCCTCGCACATGCGCGATATACGAGGATTTCGAGGATTTCATGGACCAGTCGGCTACGCAGGCCGTCAGCGAGACGAACGAACATTCGGCGGTCGCGCCGGAGTCGCTGCTCGCCGAGCACCATCGGGCACCGGACCGGCTGGTGCTCGCCCGGGGCATCTTCACCGGACCCTCACCCAAGATCAGCGACGAGCTGTACGCGGTGGTCAAGGGTCGCGCCACCCGCGATCGGCTGAGCCTGCACCTGGAAAAGGGCGCCACCGCACACACCAACACCTACTTCGGCCGTTTCGCCGCCAGTTACTGGCAGCGCTGGACCGTGGTGACCGAAGTGCAGGCGACCATGACCCTGCACGTCGGCCGGCAGGCCGCAGTCCGGATCGTCGCCTCCGATATCGCCGGGCATCGGCGCATCGTCGGTAGCACCGAGGTCACCGCCAGCGGTCCGGTGACCCTGACCGCGCCACTGGACCAGTTCGTCGACGGCGGCGCGCTCTGGCTCGAATTCGATGCCGTCGGCGCGGAACTGGCCGTTTCGGACCTCACCTGGACCGCCCCGGCGCCCGACACCGTACGCCCGGTGGCCATCGCCATCTGCACCTTCAATCGCGCCCAGGACTGCGCCGAAACCGTCGCGGCACTGGCCTCCGACCAGACCGTGCTCGGCGCCCTCGACGCGGTGTACGTGGTGGACCAGGGCACCGACCTGGTGGAGAACCAGCCGCGATACCAGGAAACCCGGCCCGCGCTCGGCGCGAAACTGCGCTATATCCGCCAGCCCAACCTGGGCGGCGCCGGCGGATTCACCCGCGGGCTGTACGAAGTCTCGGCGGCCAACGAACACGCGGACGTCATCCTCATGGACGACGATATCCTCTGCGAACCCGAAACCGTACTGCGGCTGCAGGCCTTCGCCAACCTCACCGTCGAACCGACTCTCGTCGGTGCGCAGATGCTCTTCCTGCTCAACCCCGACTACCTGAATGTCGGCGCCGAGGACGTGCACCTGAACAAGCTGATGCACGGCCAGAAGGTACCCAAGGCGCTGCGCAATACCAGCATGCTGAAGAAGAACCAGGAACGCCGCGTCGACGCCGGTTACAACGCCTGGTGGACCTGCCTGATCCCGGCCGAGGTCGTGAAGAAGATCGGGCTGCCGCTGCCGATCTTTTTCCAGTGGGACGATGTGGAGTACGGGGTCCGCGCCCGCGAGCACGGGTTCGTCACGGTCACCCTGCCGAATGCGGCGGTCTGGCACGCGGACTTCTACTGGAAGGATTTCGACGACTGGGCCCGCTACTTCAGCACCCGTAACTCGCTGATCGTCAGCGCCATGCACACCGACCTGGACGCCGGCACCATCTCCCGGCAGCTGCTCCGCAATATCGGGGAGTACCTGGTCGGGATGCAGTACGGTCTCGCGCACACCACGCTGCAGGGAATCGAAGACTTCCTGCAGGGTCCGCAGATCCTGCGCGACGGCGGCACCGAGGTGCTGCGCCTGGCCCGCACCAGCCGCGCCGACTACTCGGAAACCGTGAAACATCCGGCCGCCACCCCGTCGGTGAACTCCGCCGATATCCGGGTACGCCGGGCCGGTGGCGAACCGAGCCGGCTGCTGGCGGTGCTGATCAAACGGGCGATCCAGCAGTGGACCGGCCGGGTGCAGTACGGGCTGATGGGGGTGGCCCGCGAGGACGCGCACTGGTGGCATGTCTCGCTGTTCGACCATGTGGTCGTCACCGATGCTTCGCAATCAGGGGTGCGGGTGCGTAAACGTGACAAGGCGCGTGCGCGTGCCCTCCTGCTGCGCACGCTGCGGGCCCTGCGCCGGTTGCGCAAAGAACTGCCGACGCTGCAGGAGCGTTACCGCAGTGCCCACGCCGAGCTCACCAGTCGCGAGAACTGGGAACGGCTTTACGGGATCGACGGGAAATGAGCTTGTTACGGGTGGAGCCCGAGGTGCGCCACCCGTAACAGCCGATTCTGTTCAGCGTGCACCGGGCCCGCGGTAGGTCGATTGCGTGCAGCGGCGGTCGCGAACCTCTCGCTGCCGCAGGCAGCGACCATCAGCTGCTCGTGGAGGAACGGGAGGTGGGCCCGCCGTCGGCCCCGCAGGGACGGACAGGGCGTTCACGCCTTGCCCCGGGTGCCGGGCCGGAGTTCGACTCGCGTGGCGGACGCTCAGAGGAACAGGTCTGTGGTGAGCGGGCCGTCGCCTGGTGCTACGCGGTATTTGTCGAGGTCGGTGATGCCGTGGGCAGCCAGAACGTCGTCGTCGATGAAGAAATTGCCGGTGGTTTCTGCGGCCGGCGAGGTGAGCACCAGGTAGGCCGCGTCGGCGTAGATATCCGGGGTCCGCGAGGTGCTCACCATCTCCTCGCCGCCGAGTAGATTGCGCACCGCGGCGGTGGCGATGGTGGTGCGCGGCCACAGTGAATTCACGCCGATACCGTCGGGCTTCAGTTCCTCGGCCAGGCCCAGCGTGGTCAGCGACATGCCGTATTTGGCGATCGTGTAGCCCAGGGAGGACCCCGCCCATTTCGGGTCCAGGTTCAGTGGCGGCGACAGGGTGAGGATATGTGGATTACGCCCGGCCGCCGCGGATTTGCGCAGCTCCGGAATACAGAGTTTGGACAGCAGGAAACTGCCGCGGCAGTTGATGTCCTGCATCAGGTCGTACTTCTTCATTGCCAGCGCGTCGGTGGGGGACAGGTCGATGGCGGAGGCGTTGTTCACCACCATATCGATCCCGCCGAAACGCTCGGTGGTCCGGCGGACGGCCTCGGCCACCGAATCGTCGAGCCGGATATCGCCGACGAACGGCAGAACCGTCCCGCCCACCGCCTCGATCTCGGCTGCTGCGGTGTGGATGGTGCCGGGCAGTTTGGGATGCGGCTGATCGGTCTTGGCGATCAGGGTGATGTTCGCGCCGTCGGCGCCGGCCCGCTTGGCGATCTCCAGGCCGATGCCCCGGCTGCCGCCGGACATGATCATCGTCCGCCCGCTCAGTGGTTTGTTTGCGGTTGCCGTCATAGCCTGCCCCTTTTGTCGTCGCGGCCGCCGCCCAGCGGTTCACCGCATGGTCGGCGCATGCGGTTCGAGCGTAGGCAACCGGCTGTGCGTTGCCCAGGGGGCGCGCGATTACCGCAGGTCGGGCGGGGCGTATCTGCCGTACAGTGCGGTGTTCGGCATTTCGTGCGCCGGCGATTTGCCCGGGGCAAGGGCGTCACGCGGGTGTGTGGGTGTCACGCCGGCGCTCGGCGGGCCGGTATCGGTCCGCCGAGCGCGTCGCGTCAACTCACATCGAGGCCATCACGGCGATGTTCAGCACGAACATGAGGGCCACGAACGCCCACAGCACATACATCACCACAATGCCCGGGGTCTTCTGCGGTACCGGCCCGATCGCGCCGTTCATGAAGATGATCGCGGGCGTCCGGTAGTAGCAGCGAACCGCCTGCCCTGGCTGAACAGGAACCGGGGTCTCCGCGGGGCCCATATCGAACAACCACGGCGTCGCCACGCGTACGTGGTAGTTACCCGCGCCGACCGGGATATGGTTCGCGCCCCAGCGGGTATTCGGCACCTGCTGCCCGTTCACGAGGATCTTCGGCTTGGTGATGGCGAGAAGGAAGGCCATGGGTGTGTAGGAACAGTCCACCGTGATGCCCGGCGGATCGTTCGGCGCCGGCTGACCCGGCTGCTGACCGTACTGCCCGGGTTGCCCGCCCGGCCCGAACTGTGCCTGCGGTTGCCCGACCGGCTGCGAGTACGGTCCGCTCTGGAACGGTGGTTGCCCCACCGGCTGGGGTTGCGGACTGCTCGGGAATTGCGGTTGCCCGGGGGGCTGCCCGAATCCCTGCGGCGGCACGCCCCACTGCTCCTGCCCCTGTGGTCCCCCTGGTTGCTGCGGCTGCCCGCCCGGATACGGTGCCGGCGGCGCGAACTGTGGTTGCGGTGCCGGGTACTGGCCGGGTGCGGGCATGCCTTGTGGCGGCTGACCGCCGGGGTAACTCATCGATCTCCTCCCGAATCATGCTGATTGCCAGCCGAACCTACCTGCTGGGGAGGAAACTCTCGCATCCGCTGTCAACCCCTGTTACACATTGGGTGACCGATATGAGCCGTATGGGCGATCCGGGATCAATCCGGTTTCTGGAACTGCTCGTTGCGCCCGAGGCTGCGCAGATGGAACCACTCGCGCAACCCGGCCGGATCGCGGCGGGTCACCAGGAAGAACCAGGAGAAACGAATCCATTCCTGCGGCAGCAGCTTTCGCATGCCCGGCTGCGACATGAGATACCCGCGGTTGCGGTAGGTGAAATAGCGCTTCACCGGATCGTCCGGGTACTGGGTGTGCATCCGCCCGCCCAGGATCGGCTTGAATTCGGCGGCACCGTTCGGATGCAGGTACGCCGTTTGCAGGCAGGTGCCGAAGGGTAATCCGGAACGCACCAACCGCCGATGGACCTCCACCTCGTCACCGCGCACGAACAACCGCAGATCCGGCACGCCGATCACATCAACTGCCTGCGCCGAGATCAGCGCGCCGTTGAACAGGGAGGCGATACCCGGCAGGAAATCGTCGTCGCCGAGTTCGGAGCGCCGCCGCCGCCACACCAGCCCGCGGCGCAGTGGGAAAGCCAGCCGGTCGGGTTCGTCGATGTCGCAGACCACCGGCGAAACCTCCACGAGTTCGTGGCGGCGTGCGCAATCGAACAGCGTGGCAAGTACTTCCGGACCGTCGGGGCGGCCGTCGTCGTCGGCCAGCCACACCCAGTCCGCCCCCAGGCTCAGCGCGTGCAGCATCCCCAGCGCGAATCCACCGGCGCCGCCGAGATTGTGCGCCGAACCGAGGTAGGTGGTCGGTACCGGCTGATCGGCGACGAGCTCGGCCACCTCGTCCTCGTTACCGTTGTCGACCACGATCAGGTGATCGACCGGACGCGACTGGGCCGCCACGGCTTTCAGCGATTCGGCGAGCAGGTCATGCCGCTTGTGCGTCACCACTACGGCTACGACGGTGGCGTCCACGCTGTAGTCGACCGCAGGCAGTACCGCCGCGGCAGGGTCCGTCGGCACGGCAGCAGGCGATACGCCCCGGGCAGCCGCCGTCGGTACGGCCTGCTCGGCCGCGGTCCGGGCATCCTGAGCAGTCGTCGGCGGGTCCGGACGGTCTGCGATGGCCGACTCACCCTGCGCCGTCGTGGTCTGCTCGACCGGGGCGGTTACGGGCTGTCCAGGGGCGGCCGGGTGGCGGCCGGGCGCAGGATCCGCCGGCCGATGTGCGGGTTCACTCACATCGTGTTCATCGGCGTCGAGCGGCGGCGCTGCGTGGTCGTGTTCCGCTAGCGCCTCCGAGCCGCCCGATTCGATCGTGCTCGGTCCATCGGGCGTGAGCGAGGGCTCCGCGTGGTCACGCTTCGCCGCCCTCTCCGGGCCTGACTCGCTCATACCTGATTTTTCTCCAGTTCTCGTTCGCCGTCTGCCTGCTGCGCGGCCTCACCGGCTCCGGCGGTGGAACCACCGGCCTTCTCGGCCTCCAGTTCCCGCAATACCGTCGCCACATGGTTACCCGCCTCGGGACCCTCGTAGGCGCGGACCACCTCTTCGATTCCGCCGTGCAGGCGGATCTGGCCGTGGTCGATCCACATCGCGGTATCGCAGAGCTGGGCGAGGAATTCGTTGGAGTGGCTGGCGAAAACCAGGAGGCCCGAGCGGGCGACCAGTTCCTGCAGCCGGATCCGGGCCTTCTTCATGAACTCCGCGTCGACCGCGCCGATACCCTCGTCCAACAGCAGGATCTCCGGATCGATGGAGGTCACCACTCCCATCGCCAGCCGGACCCGCATACCCGTCGAATAGGTACGCAGCGGCATGGACAGGTATTCGCCGAGTTCGGTGAAATCGGCGATCTCGTCGATCTTGGCCATCATCTGCTTACGGGTCTGGCCGAGGAACAGGCCGCGGATGATGATGTTCTCGTACCCGGAGATCTCCGGGTCCATCCCGACACCCAGATCGAACACCGGTGCCACCCGCCCGCGGATGCGCGCGCTGCCGCGCGAGGGTTCGTAGATACCGGACAGCAGTCGCAGCAGGGTGGATTTACCGGCGCCGTTGTGGCCGACCAAGCCCACCCGGTCGCCTTCCTTCAGCGACAGCGTGATGTCGCGCAGCGCCTCGACGACCACCACATCGGACTGGTTGCGGCCGATCGAACCGCCGGCCTTCCCCAGGAACGCCTTCTTCAACGACCGCGATTTCGCGTCGAAAATCGGGAATTCCACCCACGCGTCGCGGGTTTCGATACTCACCTGATCGGTCATGACCGGCTGACTCCTAAACCCAGTAGGGCACGCGCGAACGGTACTTCTTCAGGGCGATCGCGGCGGCGATCCAGCCCACCACGGTGATCGTGCCGACGATCGCCCAGTGGTACAGCTTCTGATCGTCGCCGAGCAGCGGCGCGCGCACGATCTCCAGGTAGTGGTAGGTGGGGACCACTTCGGCTATCCGCGCCCGTTCGGCGACCTCGCCCCCCTGGGATTCGAGGCTCTTGGTACTCCACATCACCGGGGTCAGCACGAAGAGCATCAGCGTCATACTGCCGAGAATGGGTGCGATATCGCGGTAGCGCGTGCTGAAGATGCCGAACAGCACCGAAACCCACATGGCGTTCAGGAACAACAGCACCAGCGCCGGTAGCGCGGCGATCGCGGTCCAGTGCAGATCGCGCCAGACCCCGAACAGTGCCAGGACCACGACGTAGATCAGCAGGTTGTGGGCGAAGAACAGCATCTGCCGCCACACCAGCCGGAATACGTGCACGCTCAGCGCCGAAGGCAACTGTTTGATCAGGCCCTCGTTGGCGATGAACACATCCGCGCCCTCGAGGATCGAGGCGTTGATGACATTCCACACGATCAGGCCCACCGCGACGTACGGCAGGTACTCCTGCAGCGGCTGACCGAGCAGCGCCGCGTACAGGATGCCGATGGCGGTGGCCTGTACGGCGGTCGCGATCGTGATCCAGAACGGGCCGATCACCGAACGCCGATAGCGCTGCTTGATGTCCTGCCAGCCGAGAGAGAGCCATAGTTCGCGCTGTCCGAAGCCATCGCGGATATCGCGCCAGGTGCGGGCCCAGGACTGTGAATCGGGCTCGATCGGGGCCGGGGCCCCCACTTGGGCGATATCGGTATCGGCTACCGGGGTCTGCTCGGAACTCACGGGCTTCTCATCTGCGGCGGGAGTATGGTCGGCGCGCACCGAGCTCTCGTCGGTGCTCGCCGGATCTTCAGGGGTTACCAGGTCGGGGCGAGCGGAAGCTGCAGGCACGGTGCACGACACTACCCCGGCAACACGATCCGGTAACGCCTGGCATATACACCACCGCGTTCAGAGGTATTGCCCGGTGCCCCCGATGGAGTGGCCCTGCTGACCGCTGCGGCCCTCACCGGCGTGGATGCCCGGTGGCAGGGCGCCCTGGCGCATCTGTTCGAGCTGTGCGCGCGCGGCCATCTGCTGGGCGAACAACGCCGTCTGGATGCCGTGGAACAAACCTTCGAGCCAGCCCACCAGCTGCGCCTGCGCGATCCGCAGTTCCGCATCCGAGGGGACAGCGTCTTCGCTGAACGGCAGCGCCAGCCGCTCCAGTTCCTCGCGCAGCTCCGGGGCCAGGCCCTGCTCCAGCTCCCGGATCGAGGATTTGTGGATTCCGGCCAGGCGAGTGCGGCTGGCGTCGTCGAGCGGGGCCGCCCGCACTTCTTCCAGCAGCTGCTTGATCATGGTGCCGATCCGCATCACCTTGGCCGGCTGCTCGACCATACCGGCGAGCGTTTCGGTGCGTTCGTCCTCGGCTTCGTCACCCGTGGAGTTCTCCCCGCCGGAATACGACGCGTTCGATACGGCACCCGGCGGCAACACCAGCGGGCGGCCTTCGGGGCCGATCACGACAACGGGATCCGATGCGTCATCCGAATGCGTCATGCTCTCCATCATGTCGTGTTCACGGCGAACACGCTAAAGCCGGTGGTCGTAGTGCGGGTCGTGCCGGCGGCGCCACCCACAGCAACTCGGCCCTGCTGCCCGCGGCAAGTCCCCGCGCTGGGCCGGGCCAGGGTTACCGAGTCGAGGCCGCTGCCCTTAAAGTGGCCTGCATGACTTACGACGTCGCGCGGGTCAGGGGACTGATCCCCGCCCTGGCCGACGGCTGGATCAACTTGGCTCCGCAGGCGGGCATGCTTGTTCCGGATTCTGTCTCCCGCGCGGTGTCGATCGGGTTCCGCTCGTCGTCTTTCACCCATATCGGCCGCCACGGTGCCGCCAAGCGCAGCGCCGATATCCTGCACGAGGCCCGGGTGGCCGTCGCAGATCTCGTCGGCGCCGACCCCAGCGGAGTTGTGCTGGGGCCCGACCGCGCGGTCCTGCTGTCCTGGCTGTCCGAATCACTGAGTTCCCGGCTGGGCCTGGGGACCGGCATCGTGCTGTCGCGCCTGGACGATGAGGCGAATGTCGCGCCATGGCTGCGTATCGCCAACCGGTACGGCGCACACGTGCGCTGGGCCGAAGTGGAGATCGAGACCTGTGAAATGCCGGCCTGGCAGTTCGAGGAACTCATCGGACCCACTGCACGGCTGGTCGCGTTGACGGCGGCTTCTCCGATCGTAGGGTCGGCGCCGTCGGTGCGGGTCGCCGCGGAACGGGTACACGAGGTCGGCGGGCTACTGGTCGCCGATGCAGTGGGTGCGGCGCCATACGCGCTGATCGGTATCGACGACCTGAACGCCGATGTGGTCGCGCTGAGCGGTCCGAGCTGGGGTGGGCCGCAGGTCGGGGCGCTGGTCTTCCGGGATCCGGCGTTCCTGGACCGGATCCCGTCCATGGCGTTGAATCCGTACGCGAAGGGTCCCGAACGGCTGGAGGTGGGCGGCCACCAGTACGCGTTGCTGGCCGGGCTCACCACCTCGATCGACTACCTCGCCGGTCTCGACGAAGGCGCCGAGGGGACCCGGCGGGAACGGCTCGAGATTTCGGTGACCTCTCTGCAGGACTACCACGATCAGCTGTTCGACCATTTGATGAGCACCCTGGACAAGATCAGTGGCCTCACCGTGATCGGCCGGGCGTCCACCCGGATCCCGACGGTCAGCTTCACCATCGACGGTATGCAGGCGGAGAAGATCGCGGCCGAACTGGCCGATAAACGGATCGCCGTGCTCGCCGGCGCGCACGGCGGCAGCCGGCTGCTGGACGCACTGGGTGTCAACGACGAAGGCGGCGCGGTGACGATCGGTCTCGCGCCGTACACCACCCGGCGCGAGATCGACCTGTTCGGCCGGGCGCTCACGTCCCTCGGCTGAGGTCCGCGGCGCCCCGATCAGCCACCCACCCGCAGAATCACCTTGCCGAATGTCTCGTGATCGTCGAGCATTTCGTGCGCGCGGCCCGCTTCGGCCACCGGCACCTCGGCGTGGATCACCGGGACGATCTCACCCTTCTCCAGCAGCGGCCAGACGTGGGCGCGCACCTCGGCGATGATGTCGGCCTTGCTGCCGCGGCCGGTGGCCGGGCGGTCGCGCAGTTTGATCGCGCGGACGGTACCCCGTTTGGCCATCAGCGCACCCAGGTTCAGGTCGGCGTTGACCCCACCCTGCATCCCGATGACCACCACCTGGCCGTCCAGCGCCAGCGCCTCGACATTGCGACCCAGATACGCGGCGCCCATATTGTCGAGGATGATGTCGGCGCCCGGCCCGCCCAGACCGTGCTCGGCGCGGATGAGTTGCACGAAATCGTGTTCGCGATAGTTGATCAGCACGCTCGCCCCGAGTTCCGCGCAGCGTTCGAGTTTGGCCGCCGAGCCCGCCGTCACCGCGACCCGGGCACCCCGCCGCACCGCCACCTGGATGGCGTGCGTGCCGATACCGCTACCACCGCCGTGCACGAGCAGCAGTTGCCCCGAGTGCAGACCGGCGGTCATCACCAGATTCGACCACACCGTCGCGGCGACCTCGGGCAGTCCGGCCGCCGCCGCCAGATCCAGTCCGTCCGGTACCGGCAGCACCTGGCCGGCGGGCACCACGACCTTCTCGGCGTAACCGCCGCCGGAGAGCAGCGCACACACCCGGTCGCCCACCGACCACTCGCGAACACCCTCGCCGACCTGCGCGATCACTCCGGAACACTCCAGCCCGGGAACCGGTGTCGCCCCGGCCGGCGGCGCGTAGAAGCCGCGGCGCTGCAGCAGGTCGGCCCGGTTCACCCCGGCCGCCGCCACCTCGATCAGCACCTCACCGTGCCCGGGTACCGGATCGGGTGCCGCCGACCACTCCATCACCTCGGGTCCACCGAAACCGTTCAAATTGATCGCGCGCATCGCCCCATAGTGCAACAGGCGCTCACCGGACAGGTGACTGCGCACCGTCGGCGAGCGAGCCGCCGCGGTGGTACGGGGGTGTGACCACACAGGGCGAGATCGTGACGGCGGCGCCGGCGTGACAGCAATGTCCTCGCTCATATGCGCCCTGGATACGCCCCGCAGGGCTAGCGTGTGCGTCCGTGAGCAGCTTCATCGACTTCCAGAACGAGATCTACCTCCAGGGAATGGGCGGAGCGGTGCCCGAACTGCCGATGACGGCGGACGGGTTCGAGGACCGGGCCCGGGAGTTGCTCGATGCGCGCGCCTTCGCCTATGTGGCCGGCAGCGCTTCCAGCGAACGCACCGCCGCCGCGAATCTGGCTGCGTTCGAACGGTTCCGGCTGGTGCCGCGCATGCTGCGCGGTACCAGCGGCCCCGGCACGCGGGATACCGTCGTGGAGGTCCTGGGCACGAAACTCGCCGCGCCGGTGCTCACGGCGCCGGTCGGGGTGCTGGGGTTGCTGCACGAAAAGGGCGAGGTCGTGGTGGCGGGGGTCGCGAAGGAACTCGGGGTGGGCAGCGTACTGTCCACGGCTTCCTCCTCGACCATCGAGGAAGTCGGCGAAGTGGCGGAGGACTGGTGGTACCAGCTGTACTGGCCGGCCGACGACGAGCTGGCCCGGTCGTTCGTCCAACGGGCCGAGCGGGCCGGCGCGCGGGCGATCGTGGTCACCGTGGACACGCCCTCGCTCGGGTGGCGCCCCCGCGACCTGGAGCTCGCTCATCTGCCGTTCCTGCTGGGGAAAGGTATTGCGAACTACCTATCCGATCCGGTGTTCCGCGCCAAGCTGCCCGCCCCGCCCGAGGAGAGCGAGGACGCCATGCGGATGGCGATCCTCACCTGGGTGGGCCTGTTCGGCAACCACACCCTGCGCCCGGCCGATCTGGCCAAACTGCGCGGCTGGACCGATCTGCCGATCGCGGTGAAGGGCGTCCTGCACCCCGACGACGCCCGCTCGGTCGTGGACGCCGGTGCCGACGGGGTCCTGGTGAGCAACCACGGTGGCCGCCAGATCGATAACTCGATCGCCGCCCTCGATGCGCTGGGCCCGATCGTCGCGGCCGTCGGCGACCGTGCCGATGTGCTCTTCGACTCGGGTATCCGCACCGGCTCCGATATCGTGACCGCGCTCGCCCTCGGTGCGAAAGCCGTCTGCTACGGCCGCCCCTGGGCCTACGCCCTCGGTATCGCCGGGGCGCCCGGGGTGCGGCACGCACTGCGGTTGCTGCTCGCCGATTTCGATTCCACCATGGGCCTGTCCGGCTGCGCCGACCTCGCCGGAATCACCCGGGATCTGCTCGCCGTCCCCCGCTGAACCCGGGAATCGGCTACCCGGGGGGAGTGCCCGCCGGATTTCGGTTGTGGCCGGGTGTATCGGTTAACATCGAGGCTCTGGAGACGTGGCAGAGCGGCCGAATGCACTCGCCTTGAAAGCGAGAGTCGTGAGAGCGACCGGGGGTTCAAATCCCTCCGTCTCCGCCAGAAGTTCTCGGTCGAGCCGGTCGTTGCGGGGGATCGCTCGGCGCACGTGGCCGGGAGCAGGGTGTTCGAGTGCGGCGAACGGCTGCTTGCCCTCGGTACCGGGCTGTGTCATGGTTTCGCGATGCAGAGTGCGGTGTGGGAGTGCCGCCGAAGGGAGGGGTCCGATGGCCGAAGAGCTCGAGGTCGATCCTGATGAGGTCGACAAATTCGCGGCGAACGTGAAGAAATTGGCGGACGAGAACGCGAACGCCATCGCATACATCGACAAATGGTTACGGGTGGACAACACCGTGTGGGGGGACGGTGGACTGATCCGCGTCGGGCTCGGCGCCATAAGCGAGGCGTACGACAAGCTCAAACCGAACTACGAGACGCTGGGCAATCTATCCGAAGCCGCGGCGACCGAATTAACGGCCGTGGCCCAGATGTATCGGACCACGGACAAAACGAACGCCACTGCCTTGGACCGCACCTATCCGGGGGGCAAATAATGGCCGTGCCACCTGTCGAGAAGCTGGCCGAGCCCGCCCTCGAAGATCCGATGAACGACAAGTTCGAATTCCTGGTGACCGCCAACGAGATCTCACCGGCTTACTGGGCGTGCACTTGGAGCAAGAACGTGCTCGGTGTGGATCCGGTGGAGTGGTTCGCGCAGAAGATCGCCGGCGACTGGGAGGCCCTGCAGAAAGCGGGCAAGGCCGTCGAGAATCTGGCCGGCTACAGTTCGAGCTTCTCGGCCGAGATCGAGAACGCGGCAAAGGCCGTGGATACCACCTGGGACGGCAACGCGGCGACCAGCGCTCAGACCTATTTCGCGGAGCTGTCCACCTCGGTCGCGGCGCAGGTCGATTCGCTGAACACAATCGCCGACGAGATAAAGAACTTCGCGAACGCGGCATATTACGGCGCGAAGACGATCGGCGATTCGGTACAGACCCTGTTGGACCTGGCGGCCGTTGCCATCATCGAATGGGTCGCGGTGAAGGTTTCCGCGGCGACGGGTGTCGGCGCCGTCGCGACAGCGGCGCTGATCGCGGCCGCCACGTTGAGCACCCTCAAGGTCATCGAGGAGTTCGGGCTGATCGTCGCGGCGTTCTCATCGATCTACATCGGCCTGGAAGGGATCGCGGGGCTCGTCTACGCGGGTGCGGGTGCCATCCAGGGCGGCGATCTGACCGCCCTGCCGCAGAAGTCCTACGACCACCCCGGAGCCGGAGCCTGATATGAGTGCACCCGAGCCGATACATGATCTCGCACGGGGCGATGTCGCAGTATCGCGTCAACTCTCCAAGGCTCTCCAGGTCATCATGGCCGGGACAGCGGATAAACAGCTGAGGAATCAGATCCGCGCCATCCTGGACGGCCGGGGAAGCGCCCGCGAATTGATGCACAGCGATGCGTTCAACATCGTCCTGGATCGGACCATGCCCGCAGCGATGGAGCAGTTCGCGGATATGCCCGAGAACGAACGGCAGCGGCTCGCCGCGCAGGGGCAAGCCCAACTGGACCAGCTCCGCAACCTGCCGCCCGAGTGGTCCACACCGCCCCGGCCGGCCGAACCGCCACCGCAACCACCGGTCGAACAGCAACCGGTGCCTCCCGTCGTGGCAGCATCCCCGGCGCGCCGCAAGTCCTACAAGGACCAGGTAGTTACGCCCGATGAACCGGACGAGGACGATCTCTACTTCAGCGACCGCCGGAAGAACGGGTGGCTGCGGTGACCGGACGACCGAGGATGCTGTTCGACACCGAGGTCGACCCGGACCGGGCGCCCGCTTTTTCGAACGCGCCGCTGGAGTTGAAACTGATCGAGGCGCTGCCCGATATTTGCAGCGAACACGGTCTGCCGGCCGTGGAAAGACGGCCTTTCGTTGTGAACTCCCAGGGGCTGCCGGGATCGGAGATGCCGAGTATCGGGGTGTTCTTTCGATCCATCAAGCCGGCCTGGCGGCCGCGGCAGAACTGCGGCATCCAGGCGCGTCTGCGATTCGAATGCCCGGCCTGCGAGTACTGCTTATCCGAGGTCGGGAAGTTTCGGCGCATTGCTTTGTCGGCTTTGTCGGCGATTGTCGCGACGGTCGTGGCGATCGTGGTCGCGGTCGTTTCCGGTGTGGAGCAGCTCGCTGTACCGCTGGCCTTGGCGGTGGTACCGGGATGCCTTCCCATCGCGGCGGTTGTCGGCATCGTTGCCTGGACGCGGTCCGATTACTTCGCGGACGTCTGGTTGACCGATACCACCGAGCAACTGATTGTGTCGGCCCACCCGGATTTCGTCACGGTCGTGGATCAGCGTCGAGCGGGCTCGCACTGATCGACCCCTGCGGTAGCACTGCGTAGGCCGGCCTGTTGCGTACGGTGGACATGTGACAGAAACGAGCGACGAAACCCCTGGTCCGGGCGCCGTGCCGGAGCGGGTGCAGTGGCCCGCTGTGCTCACCTGGCGCTCCCACGACTACTCGCGGATGGAATCGGTTCGCGTCACCCTCAACGGCAACCGGATCCGGGCCAGCGGCCGCATCATCGGCGGGGGTTGTGGGGAGCATCCCCCGTTCAGCGCCTCCTACGACCTGGTCACGGATGAGAACGGGGCAACCAGGCGGTTGTCGCTGAGCAGCACTACCGCGGCCGGCGAACGGCATGCGTCGATCGCGCGCGACGAGGAGAACTACTGGCTCATCGAAACCACCGGCGCCCATGTCCGCTCGACGTTCGGTGGGGCGCTGGACGCCGATGTGGTGCTGAGCCCGTTCTTCAACACGCTGCCGATCCGGCGTTTCGGTCTGCAGCATGCGATGGAGGACGTCCAGGTTCCGGTGGTCTACGTAGGCCTCCCGGATCTGACTGTGCAGGAAGCCGATCTCACCTACAGCAGCGCGGGCGACGGGATCAGTGTGCTCTCGCCGGTGTCCAGTGCGACGCTCACCGTCGACCCGGACGGTTTCGTACTCGACTATCCGGGCCTGGCCGAACGGATCTGACAGCTCGGCCCCGGCACGGCAGGGTGTCGAGGCATCGATTGCCGGGCCCCGCCGAACAGATATGGCCGGTCAGTTCGGCTCCGCTCTGATGTCGAGGCGGGTGATCACGCCGCCCGACCGGCCGGCGTCCTGCAGTTCTTCCAGCCAGCCCGGCGCACCCGGTGCGATATCGGTGATCTCCCAGCGTTGCGCGGATTCGTAACGCTGCCGCGCCGTGTGCCCGGCAGCGGTGAGTTCGTCGAGCGAGGTGTGCACGCTCAGCGATTCCCGGGCCTCGGCGAGGGCGGCGAGTGTTTCGTCCAGGACCGCGAGCAGCGCGTCGGAGTTCGGTTCGCAGATCGCGCGCACCAGACCGGGCGCAGTTGCCGCGACCCGGGTGCCGTCGCGGAAGGAACCCGCCGCAAGCCCCAGCGCCAGGTCGCCACCGCGTGCCCCGGCCACCGCCAGCGCCTCGGCAAGCACATGCGGCAGATGCGAGACCCGGGCGACGGCACGGTCGTGCTCCGAGGCGATCACCGGGACCACCACAGACCCGCAGTCCAGCGCCAGCCGCGTGACCCGTGTCCAGGCGTGCGGGTCGGTTCCCGGATCCACCCCCACCGCCCAGGCCGCATCCTGGAACAAGCCGGGATCGGTGGCTTGCCAACCGGATTCGGCTGTCCCGGCCATCGGATGCCCGCCCACATAGCGTTCGTGCAGGCCGTAACGCCGCACCGCGGCCGCAACCGGGGCTTTCACACTCACCACATCGGTCAGCGCGCACTGCGGCGCGTACCGGTCGATCGCGTCCAGCAACGGATCGACCGCCGGCATCGGCACGGCCACCACGATCAGGGCATCGGTCTCGGCGGCGCGGCCCAGCACTGCCGGGAGGTCACCGGAAACATCGAAACCTGCTTCCTGGGCGGCCGCCACGCCCGGCGCCGACCGATTGTATCCCCAGCCGGTGTAGCCCGCCGCGGTCGCCGCACGCAGCAGCGATCCGCCGATCAAACCCGTCCCGAGAACACAGAGCGCCGTATGGTTGTCAGCCGTCACCGAAACAGATTCGCATACGAGTTCATCTAACGGGCTCCAGCCGACTACCGTTGCGCCCATGGCAGCACAGCGCTCGGGCACGAACCGTTCGACGTCGGACGATGATTACGACGTCGAGGGGTTCGCGGTGGCCGTTGTCCGGGAAGACGGTACATGGAAATGCAGTCCGCTGACCACGGCCGCGCTCACCACACTGTCCGCCGCGGAGAACGAGCTGAAAGCACTCCGCTCCTCTGGTGCGGTTTTCGGACTCCTGGATGTCGACGACGAATTCTTCATCGTGGTCCGGCCCGCCCCCAGCGGCACTCGGTTGCTGGTGTCGGACGCGACCGCGGCGATCGACTACGACATCGCGGCAGATGTTCTGGAGGAATTGAATATCGAGATCCCCGATATCGACCCCGACGATCTGGACGATACGGAGCCGTGGGAGGAAGGTGACCTCGGTGTTCTGGCCGATCTGGGTCTCCCCGAACCGGTATTCAGTGTGATCCTCGCCGAAACCGACCTCTACCCGGACGAGCAGCTCGCGATGATCGCCGAACGGCTCGGGTTCGCCTCGGAGTTCTCCGCGGTGCTCGACAAACTGCCACGCTGAAGTGAGTGGCCGGCTCTCCGATACCGAGATGGTGCGGGCGGCGCTGGCCGCCGCCGGCACCGCCGATCCGCGTGACGTACCGGTCGGTGCGGTGGTGTTCGACAGCCGGGGCAGTGAGCTGGCCCGCGCCGTCAACGCGCGCGAAGCCACCGGCGACCCCACCGCGCACGCCGAGGTAGTGGCGCTGCGGCGGGCCGCCGCCGTCCACGGCGACGGCTGGCGGCTCACCGGAACCACCCTGGCGGTAACGCTCGAACCGTGCACGATGTGCGCCGGAGCCCTGGTCGCGGCGCGGGTGGATCGGCTGCTGTTCGGTGCGTGGGAGCCCAAGACGGGTGCGGTGGGGTCGCTGTGGGACGTGGTCCGCGACCGCCGCCTCAATCACCGCCCCCAGGTTCGCGGAGGAATCCTGGAGGAGGATTGCGCGGCGATCCTCGACTCGTTCTTCCGTTCTCAGCGTCGACCCGGTTCATAAGCGCAGTTCGAGGCCCGATTTAGAGGATCGGTGACCGGTCCGGTATCGTCACCTGCGGTGGCGTGTCCGAGCGGCCTAAGGAGCACGCCTCGAAAGCGTGTGAGGGGTAACCCCCCTCCGAGGGTTCAAATCCCTCCGCCACCGCCACAACCTCTGATCCGGGAAACCGGATCAGAGGTTTTTTCGTGCTTCCGTGAGGTTCGCCGCTACCGGTCGGTGGGTCCGTCGTGTTTGATGGCGTTCCAGATGTAGGGAACATGTGGGGTTCACCCGGGGCAGAGCGCGGGCTGCGGCTTCCTGCATGGGTGGGGGTCCGCAGACGTAGACGGCGGCGCCCGGGTTCGCGCGGGCGAGTAGTTCGGCCATATCCGGACTGCCGAATCGGTCGTCGGGCCGGATCTCGGCGTCGGGCACCTGGTCTCGGAACGGCATGGAGTCGGCGGAGCGGCCGGTATAGATCAGTGTGCCGCGTGGTCCTGCCGCCCGCGCCATGGGCAGCAGCGCGGTGATACCCATACCGCCGGCGACGAAGAGGTAGTTGTCGGCATCGACGAACGGGTAGGTGTGGCGGGGGCCGTGGACGCGGAGAATATCGCCGCTGCGCAGGTTTTCGTGGATTTCGATCGATCCGCCGTTGCCGTGCGGCATGAGCCGTACGGCGATCCGGTAGGCGGATCGGTCGAGCGGATTGCCACACAGCGAGTACTGCCGCTGCCGGCCGGAGGGGAGGAAAACATCGAGGTGGGCGCCGGGAAGCCAGGCCGGTAAGGGATCTCCCTCGGGGTCGACCAGGACCACGGCAACGACATCGGCCGCTTCCCGCTGAATGGCGGCGACGACGAGCCGCCGGTTGAAACCGCTGTGCCAGAGCATTTTCGACCGCGGCAGCATCGGCGCCGGCCGATGCGTCACGAATATCGAGCGGCAGGCGTCCATTGCCGCGCCGATCATCTGTAGGCCGCGAGCCGGTGTCTGGGTGCCCATCAGTTGTGCCCCATCGGCCGGGCCGGAAGACGCACCAGGGTGAAACAAGCGGCTGCTTGGGTGGTCTGCACCATTCGGCGAATGTACACGGCAACAGAATTAATGGCAATGTTGCAATATTGCGAGTGCAGGATATGCGTTTTGCGTCCTGGCCGATAGGTGTTTGCGCCGAGGGCGCTCTTGCTAGCGTTATCTCATGTCCGCCGCGTACACATCGTCCCCTGGGCTGCAGGATGGTATCGAAGCCCGCATTCTGGACGCGGCGTTGATCAGATTCGGCGAGTTCGGCGTCAAGAAGACCACCATCGAAGACATCGCCCGCCAGGCCGGCGTCGACCGCGTCACGATCTACCGTCGCGTGGGCTCACGTGACGATGTGGTCCAGGCCGTGGTCAGCCGCGAGGTGGCCGCGGTACTCACGGAGGTCGATGCGATATCCACTCGCCACGAAAGCCTCGAGGATATGGTCGCCGATATCTTCGTCACCATCCTCACCCGGTGGCGTGAACACGTTCTCGTCCGGCGCATGCTCGACGTGGAACCGGAGCGAATCCTGGAAAAACTCACCATCGAGGGCGGTCCGGTATTCGCGATGTCGGTCGCCGCCGCCCACACCGCCCTGTGCCGCGCCGCGGACTCCGGCCTCCTCACCGAACCGGCCGACCTGCTCACCCGCGCGGAACTGGTGTGCCGGGTGGTGCATTCGTTCATCCTCTGCCCGTCCGGCCTGGTGCCGCTGGAGTCCGACGAGCAACTCGGCGAATTCGCCCGCACCTACGTGGTCCCGATGGTCACCGGCTGACAGCGCCGCAAATCGGCGGTGGTGTGGATTCGGCGGTCTCGGCGACAACCGCGCCCTACAGTACGGATTGTCTTGTAGCAGCCCTGGAGGTAACTCGGTATGAGCACGGATGTCAGCGTCGTCGTAGGTGTCGGGGGAATGGGCCGTGCGATCGCCGCCCGGATCGGTAGCGGCCGGCACCTGGTGCTGGCCGATTTCGACGAACGCCTGCTGGCCGGGGCGGCCGAGCAGTTCACCGAGCAGGGCTTCGAGGTGAGCACCCATCGGGTCGACGCCGGAGACCCGGCGTCCGTGGCCGAACTCGCGTCCGCGGCCGCCGCCGCCGGGCCGATCCGGCATCTTGTACACACCGCGGGGGTGTCGCCGGTGAAAGCCTCCACCGAGGCGATCGTCCGGGTCGATCTGTGCGGGGTCGCCTATGTGCTGGACGAGTTCGCGCCGCTGATGGCCCGCGGTGGCGCCGGTGTGGTGATCGCCAGTATGGCCGGCCATCTGGCGCAGCTCACCGCCGAACAAGAAGCCGAGCTTGCCGTCACTCCGGCGACCGCGCTGGCCGGCCTTTCCTTCCTGCACCCGGAACCTGCACTGCCTCCGATGCTTGCCTACCCTGTTGCCAAGCGCGGAGCCATCATTCGTGTGCAGGCGGCGGCCGGCGCGTGGGGTCGCGCCGGTGCCCGGGTGAATTCGATCAGCCCGGGCGTGATCTCCACCGCGCAGGGCCGGGATGAACTTGCCGGGGAGTCCGGGGCGCGGATGCGGCAGATGATCGAACAATCCGCGACCGGGCGTATCGGTACCGCGGAAGATATCGCGGCGGCAGCCACGTACCTGCTGGACCCCGCCGCCGGCTTCGTCACCGGCACTGATCTGCTGGTCGACGGCGGAGTTGTCGCAACCATGCGCGCGGCGATGCGCAACTGACCGCCGAGGGGGTTGCCCGTACAGCCCGAGGATGAACAGCGTCCGCTCGTGTCGTAGGTGGCGGGGACCCGAGCGCGGCGATCATCCGATCCAGGGCGTGGGCAGAACCGCTGCCGGGGCACAGTAGGCAGCCGCGGCGGTGCGGTCCGTTGCGCAGCCGGAAATCCCGCAGTCGGCTCCGAATCCCGCTTCCTACCTGCACACTGAGCATGCAGCGGCGCGGGCAGCACGCCGGCGCGCACTGCTGAACGGAGGAAGCACCAATGTCCGAAACCACTACCGCGGACCCGGGCGTACCCGGCGAACCGGCGTCTTCGCGCGCGGAGACCCGCCGCGCCGTCTGGAATACGTTGCGCGGCTCGTCCGGCAATCTCGTCGAGTGGTACGACGTCTACGTCTACACGGTGTTCGCCTCGTACTTCGAAAGCCACTTCTTCGATTCGGGCGACAAGAATTCCACCGTCTACGTGTACGCGATCTTTGCCGTCACCTTCCTCATGCGCCCGGTGGGGTCGTGGTTCTTCGGCCGCTACGCCGATCGGTACGGCCGGCGCGCGGCGCTCACCTTCAGCGTTTCGCTCATGGCGGCGTGCTCACTGGTGATCGCGCTGGTGCCGGGCCGGGAGGTGATCGGCGTGGGCGCCGCGGCGATCCTGATCCTGTGCAGACTTGTGCAAGGATTCGCGACCGGTGGCGAGTACGGCACCTCGGCGACCTACATGTCCGAGGCCGCCACCCGGGAACGCCGTGGTTTCTTCTCGTCCTTCCAGTACGTCACCCTCGTCGGTGGTCATGTGCTCGCCCAGCTCACCCTGCTGGTGCTGCAATTGTTCCTGGACAAGCAGGAAATCTCCGATTACGGCTGGCGTATCGCGTTCTTCATCGGCGGTATCGCCGCGGTGGTCGTGTTCTGGCTGCGCCGCAGTATGGACGAATCGCTCAGTACCGAGCAGCTCGAAGCTGTCCAGCGGGGTGAAGATTCCGAATCGGGATCGCTGCGGGAACTGGTCGGCAACCATTGGCGGCCGCTGGTGCTGTGCTTCCTGGTGACCATGGGTGGCACCCTCGCCTTCTACGTCTACAGCGTGAACGCCCCCGCCATGATCAAGACCGCCTTCGGGGACCGGGGTATGACGGCCACGTGGATCAACCTGACGGGATTGATCTTCCTCATGCTCTTGCAGCCGGTCGGCGGGATGATCAGCGATAAGGTCGGCCGCAAACCCGTACTGGTGTTCTTCGGTGTCGGCGGTGTCGCCTACACCTGGTTCCTGATCAGTTATCTGCAGGACGCGACATCGGTCGCGGCGACCCTGCTGGTGACCGGGATCGGCTACATCATCCTGACCGGTTACACCTCCATCAACGCCATCGTCAAAGCCGAACTGTTCCCGTCACATATCCGTGCCCTGGGGGTGGGTGTCGGGTACGCGCTGGCGAATTCGGCGTTCGGCGGTACCGCGCCGGTGATCTACCAGGCCGCGAAGAACGGGGGCCACGTGACCTTGTTCATCGTGTACGTGACCGTAGTCGTCTTCGCGTCGCTGCTCGTGTACGTCTTCGCCTTGAAGAACAAGAGCGAAACGGCACTCGACCGGGAGCAGGGCAGCGCCTTCCGGTAGCTCCCTGCGGGCGCTGCGCCACCGAAACCGCCACCCGGGCCGGATAATATGGGGCCCGGGTGGCGGTTCTGCTGTGTCAGAGAGGCATACCGTTCTCCAGGAACTCCAGCGCCTCGTTGACGATGACATAGATGTCCTCGTCGTTGTCCACTGCACGCAGATAGGCCATCACCGCCACACCCGCGACGGCGCCGGTCCAGTACCGGACCAGTGGATCATCGGGCTGCCGGCCCACACGTCGAGCGAAAGCTTCGATGAACGGCGGCATATCCGTCTCGATCTTCGTGACCACGGCCGCGCGGAGCTCCGGCACGGTGGCGATGAGTTTCATCCGGGTGGTTTCCAGCGCAGCCATATCGACGTCCGTGCTGTTCAAGACGCCGAGAATGGCGTTACGTGCTGCCTGCAACGGCGAGACACCGGCGGGCTCTGCGAGAAACTTCTCGAGGAATATGGGGTCCACGCGGTCGAACAGCACCGTATCCGGTTTGGCGGGGAAGTAGCGGAACAGCGTGCTCGGCGAGACCTCCGCTGCTGCCGCCACCTCCTCCAGTGTGGTGTTTGCGTACCCCTGCTCCTGGTAGAGGCGCAGTGCGTGATCCTGGATAGCTTCGCGCGTGCGCTTCTTCTTCAGTTCCCGCAGGCCACCGGTACTCATAGGATCATTTTGCCGAACCCTCGACCGGCCGGCCAAACGAATGGGCGAGTTCCCCGGTGGTATCCGGCTCGGGTGCGCCGCGGAGATTGCGGCCCTCGACGTCCAGGTCCGGCAGGATCCGGTCCAGCCATTTCGGCAGCCACCACGCCTTGTCGCCGACCAGCGCGAGAACGGCCGGGACGATTGTCATCCGCACCAGGAACGCATCCACGGCGACCGCGGCCGCCAGCGCCACACCGATCTGCACGATATCGCTCGCATCGCCGGAGGCGAATCCGGCGAAAACGCTCACCATGATGATCGCGGCAGCGGAAACCACCCGTGCCCCGTGCCCGAAACCGGCCCGGACCGCCGCGGTCGCCGAGGCGCCGTGCACGTACTCCTCCCGCATCCGGGTCACCAGGAACACCTCGTAATCCATGGCCAGCCCGAACACCACACCGATGATGAAGATCGGCAGCATGCTCACCACGACGTCGGTGGTGTGGATGCCCAGCCATTCCAGCCAACCCCACTGGAAGACGGCCACCATGACGCCGAAGGTCGCGCCCAGGCTGAGCAGGAAACCCACTGTCGCCTTGAGGGGGACGACAACCGAGCGGAACACGGTCATCAGCAGTACGAACGACAGGCCGACGACCACCAGGAGGTAGGTCAGCAGCGCGTCGGCCATCCGGTCGCTGAAATCGATGATGATGGCCGCGGTTCCGGTGACGGCGATCCGGGCGCCCAAACCCTCGACCGTATCCGCGACGCTGCCGCGCAGCAGCTGCACCAGCTGCTCGGTTTCCTCGCTGTCCGGTCCGCCCCGCGGGACGACGCCGATGATCGCGGTATCACCGGCCGGGTTGAACTCCGGCGGCGCGGCCATGGTGACCCCTTCGGTCCCGGCCAATTCCGTCTGGACCCGCTGCGCGGTGTCGGTGGGATGCGCCGCGCCGGCCAGGTCGACGACGACCAGAAGCGGCCCGTTGAAGCCCGGACCGAAACCTTCGGAGATCGCGTCGTAGGCCTGGCGCTGGGTGGTGTGTTCCGGGTATGTCCCTTGGTCCGGGACGCCGAGCCGCAAGTCCAGCGCCGGAAGGGTCAGGATGCCGAGACCGAGCAGCGCGACGACGAGCGTTGTCACCGGCCGTCGCGTGGTCAGCGATGCCCAGCGCGGTGCCAGGGTGCGGCCGGTCGTGGCTTCCGTGGCCTGCTCGCGCCGCCCGCGCCGCAGTACCCGGCGCCCGGCGAATCCGAGGAGTGCCGGTAGGAGCGTGATCGCCACCAGTACGGCGACAGCCACGGTCACCGCCGCGGCGAGACCCATTTCGGTGAGCAGCCCGATACCGACCACGCTCAGTCCGGTCAGCGCGATCACCACGGTCATACCGGCGAAGAACACAGCGGAACCGGCCGTGGCCACCGCCCGTCCGATGGCGTCCTCGGGGTCGGGAGTCCGGGACAGTTCGTGGGTGTAGCGGGAGACGATGAACAGCGCGTAGTCGATACCGACGGCCAGCCCGAGCATGAGCGCCAGGATCGGAGTGGTGACACCGAGATCCAGGAATGCCGTCGCGGTCAGAATGCCCAGCAGGCCGACCATGACGCCGGTGATCCCGGCGATCAGCGACATCCCTGCGGCGGCCAGCGATCCGAGGGTTATCACCAGCACAACGGCGGCCACGAGCAGTCCGAGGAGTTCTTTGCTCACATCCGGCATCAGCTCCATCACATCGCCGCCCACCGCCGTGCGCAGATCGGCCGAACCGCTCCGTTCGACCAGTTCCATCAGCTCCTGACGGCTCGAATCACGCACTGCTTCGAAGGAGACCGCATAGGTCACCTCGGCGACGGCGATCCGCTGATCCGCGGAGATCAGCCCGTTTTGGAAGGGGCCTGTTACGGCCGCGACCTCTGATGCCCCGGCCGCCGCCTGCACCACCTCATCGATTTTCTGCCGCTGGGCGAGATCGGTCACCGTACCGTTCTCGGCGATGAACACGATCTGGGCCGACCCGCCGTCGAGCGGGAGTTCGGCGAACCGTTCCTCGAGTAGGTCGAAAGCTTCCTGAGATTGCGTACCGGGCAGGTTGAAGGTCGTCGCAGAGGGCGCGGCCAGGGTGGCCGCACCGACCCCCAGGACGGCGACGAGGAGAGCCCAGGACAGGAGAACGAGTCGTCGAGCGCGGAAACTGAACCGCCCGATCCGATAGAGCAGGGCCGACATGACAGCCTCTCTTTAGTGGAAGTCACTGTTTTTTGAGAGTAACTTCCATTTTGTGGCGAGGCAAGACCTCCCGAGCCGACCGGGCCTGGATTTCGGGGATTGCGTGAGCCTCGCGATCAGAGACGCATCCGTGCGTCCGAGCGGGTTACGCGGCGATCCGTAACGTGATCCCCCTTGGCGGTGGAGGGGCGCGGGAACACGATGCAGGCCACCAGTCAGCCGGGCCACGCGGCGGGAGGTCGCGCATTTGCACTGGTAGAACGGTTCGAATCGACCGAAATCGATTGTTCGGCAATCAGCGCAGCCGAAGCCGGGGGCGTCCTGGGGATGTGGCGCCCAATACGGGCCACCAGGCGGCAGGGCGGCGGGTAGAGAGGTCGTTATGGGATGACCTCGCGGTCACGGCCGAGGCATCGGCGTGTTCGAGCCCGCCGGAAGAGCTGCGGTCGGCGTTCGACGCGCAGTTCCGGGAATCGGTAGCGTCCCGAATAACACCGCTCGAGCGGGTGTAGCTACCGGGGGACCGCCCTGGATCGGCACGCCGGAGGAAAGTAAGGGCTCGTTTGTGCGGGCAAAGTATGGGATTCCGGTCTCTTCATCGAGACCACGAAACAGCCCCCGATCCGCTTTCGCAGATCGGGGGCTGTTCTCTGTGCGCCCGAAGGGATTCGAACCCCTAACCTTCTGATCCGTAGTCAGATGCTCTATCCGTTGAGCTACGGGCGCGTACGCGTTATTCAGTTGTCACCCGTTGCCGGGTGTGGCGGAGGCGAGAGGATTTGAACCTCCGGTCCCCGTGAAGGGACAACTCATTAGCAGTGAGTCCCATTCGGCCGCTCTGGCACGCCTCCTGGAGCCTTCTCTTCGAGGGCGCCGGCCCTTCCGGGCCGCCGAGCAGAAAGGCTACCGGAGCCTGGTGCGAAACTGCAAAACGGGTGGTTGATCAGCGTAGGTGGCTGTCGAACCAGTCGAAAATGCGGGTTTGGGAGTCGATGAGTTCGGCGGCGTCGTCCTCGTCGTCGCCGGGGTGGTCGGCGCGATGCAACAGGCCCGGATAGATCACCACCAGACTTGCGACCGCGGCGCGGGCGGCGGCGTCGCGGAGTTGGTCTACCTCGTCGAGGGGGGTGGTCGATTCCGCGCCGAACAGGCCCAGCCACGGGGCTTGTAGCCGGGACGCGACGGCGACGAGGGCTTCGGCTTGGTCGGTCAAGGGGGCGGTGATGCCGGGGGCGGCCACGCTGATCGCGGCGCCGATCGGCCGGTTGGTCGCCACCAGGAAAGCCGCGGTGCCGGCGGTATCGAAACCCAGGGCGCCGACGCAATCGGGGAAGATCCCGCGGTGGGTGAGCCAATCGAAGCAGGCGTCGAAATCCTCGAACAGTTCGTCGCCGTAGACCCCGGCCGACGAGGCGGTGGCCCGGTGGAAGAGGTTCGGCGCGACCACCAGCCAGCCTTCGCCGGCGAGGGCGCGCATGAACTCCAGCAACGATCCGGTGAACTCGCGGGATTCGTGGAGCAGCACGATTCCGCCACGGGCGTAGCCCTCTGGTTCGATCACCGTGATGGGTACGTGTTCGTCGGTGGCGGGGCTGGTAGCGGCCGCTGCCGGCTTCTGATCGGTTCCGGTGGTTTCCGGCCCGTGGCGCCGCAGCGGAGCGATATCGTCATAAGTGCCCGACATGTTCCCAGCGTAGGGCGATATCCGCGGAGCGGGAAGAACTGGCAGGTGAACAGCCCGAACGTGGCACGATCGAGATCGGAACTAAGCTCGATACGTGACCGCGCACATCCGGCCGGACCTCGAGTCGATTCCGGCGTACGTTCCCGGCCGCAGCCATCCCGGCGCGGTCAAATTGGCGAGCAACGAAACGACCACAGGTCCGCTGCCCGCCGCGAGCAAGGCCGTCGCCGAGGCGGTGGAGCTGGCCAACCGCTACCCGGACAATCAGTCCGGCGAACTACGAGCAGCGCTCGCGGAATTTCTCGGCGTCACGCCGGCCGAGGTTGCGGTCGGCTGCGGGAGTGTGGCGCTGTGTCAGGAGTTGGTGCAGATCACCTGCGGGGATCCGTCCGACGAAGTGCTCTTCGCATGGCGTTCGTTCGAGGCGTACCCGATCATCACCCAGGTCGGTAACGCGACCGCGGTGACGGTGCCGCTACGCGAGCACATACACGATCTGGACGCCCTGGCAGCCGCGATCACCGACCGGACGCGACTGGTGTTCGTCTGCAACCCGAACAACCCGACCGGTACCGCGGTCGGAGCGGCCGAGCTGGGCCGGTTCCTGGACCGGGTACCTGCCGATGTGCTGGTAGCGCTGGACGAGGCGTACTACGAGTACCTGCGGATCCCCGGCGATCACCCCGACGGTGTGGAACTGGCCCGGACGCGGCCGAACGTCGTTGTGCTGCGAACCTTCTCGAAGGCGTACGGGTTGGCGGGCCTGCGGGTCGGATACGCGGTCGGCGCACCGGAGGTGATCGCCTCGCTGCTGAAGGTGCACATCCCGTTCAGCGTGAGCCGGGTGGCGCAGGCGGCGGCCATGGCATCGCTGGAGGCCCGGCACGAACTACTGGACCGCACCGACGCGGTGATCGCCGAACGGGAACGGATGCGCGCCGGCCTGCTGGCCGCGGGCTACCGGGTGCCGCCGAGCGAAGCGAATTTCGTCTGGATCGACCTGGGCGCGTCGACGGCCGAGTTCGCCGAGGCGAGCGCGGCGGCAGGGGTGCTGATCCGGCCGTTTGCCGGCGAAGGGGTGCGGGTCACGGCGGGAGACCCGCACGAGAACGATCTGTTCCTGCGGTTCGCCACGTCCGCGGATACGGTTGCGCGCTTCACAGGCGCCTGACGAAGTCGAGGAGTCTCGGCCGGCCTGTGCAGCCGGTCTTCGCGTATCGTCCGCCGTCCGCCGATGGACCGCGGCCGGCCGCCGCGGCCGGTCGGCAGGTACGCAGACCGGCGGCCGGGCCAGGCCGTGACTGCTGCGGCGAAAGCCTCGTAACCGCGTAGCCCTGCACGCCACTGGACGGGTCCAGAGCCGAGTGCTGATACGGCGATGGCTGTTCTCGGCCCGGAGGAGCGTGTCTCGCACCGGTCGGACGCCGGATCGCAGTACCGAGCGGCGGATCAGCCGATTCGGTCGATGCCGAGGCCCTCGGAAATGGTGGGCCAGGAAGTGACCAGTTCGTCGGCCCAGTACGGCCAGGAATGGGTGCCTTGCGGACGGAAGTGGGCGGTGTAATCGATAGCGAGGGTGTCGAAACGCTGGGCCAGCCGGCGGGTGCAGAAATCGGTGGCCGCCTCCAGCGGGCCACCCATCAGTACGCTCACCGGGGTCTCGGGGTTGGTCAGTACATCGTGGACACCCGGTCGTCCGCTGCCGGCAGAGAGATAGAGCTTCTTCCCGCGCAGGGCTTCCGCGTGCAGGGTCACATCGTGGGCCAGCCATGCCGGGTCGTCGGGGGAGCCGAACATGTTCTCGGGGTTGCCTTTGAAGGTTGTGACGACCATGCGGGCCTGCGCCTGGCCCAGGTCGGTTCCGGTGGAGAAGCAACCGCTGTGGGCAGCTACGGCGGAATAGAGTTCGGGTTTCCGGATGGCCAGCATCATGGCCCCTTCGGCGCCCATGGAGGTTCCGACCACGGCATTACGGCCGTTGCCGGCGAATTCGGCGTCGAGTAGTGGCGGTAGTTCCTCGGTGAGAAATGTCTCCCACATGTTGACCCCCAACACCGGGTCGGGGCGTTGCCAGTCGGTGTAGAAACTGGCGGGACCGCCGACCGTGAACACCACATTCACCGGTTTGTCGGCGTAGAACTGAGCGGCACCCCCGCGGTCCAGCCAGTTGTTGCTGTCTATCTGGGTGCTGCGGCCGTCGAGCATGTAGACGGTCGGGCGGGGTTTGCTGCGGTCGGCCGGCAGTAGGACGAGGACCTGCACCGTGCGGTGCATGGCCGGTGAGTCGACGAATACCCGCATCAGGCGGTCGTGTACCGGTTGGACGCCCACGATGGCGGCCCGTGGCGCCCGGACCGCTTCGGGGCGTTCGACCGGACCGGGGTCCTCGGCCGAGCCGGTGCCGGGCTGAGCGGGCGCGGTGTGCAGTCCGTCGGGGCCTGCCTGCGCTGCACCGGGGGCGACAGCACCGCACAGGGCGACGGCGCCCGAAACAACGGTGGCCAGGCCGACGCGATACCTCATGGCGCCCATCCTGCCAGACCTGATGGCCTGCATCGGGGCACCGAAAGGGTCGATTTATATGCTCTGACCTGGTCTTTCGATGATATTGTCGCGGAATGGATCTCGGGTGGTGATGATCGACTCGCGCACGTGGGCCGTATCGTTCGCACCGGTCACCGGGGTTCGGCCCGGCCGATGTGCCGGTGCTCACCCGGACCCGGTGGACCCGCCGGACGCGCGGAGTAATCTCGCTTCGGTAGCCGGACCGGATGGAGAGGACCTCGTGACGGGCGCGCGGATGGTGGGGCTTTTCGCCGGGATCGGAGGGCTGGAGCTCGGGTTGGCGGCGCACGGCTGGCACAGCACACTGCTGTGTGAGATCGATCCCGGTGCGCGGGCGGTGCTGGGGGCGCGTTTTCCCGAAGCCGAACTCCACACCGATATCACCCGGTTGCGGGCGCTGCCGCCGGAAACCGAGCTGGTGGCTGCGGGATTCCCGTGCCAGGACCTGTCCCAGGCCGGCCGCACTGCCGGAATCACCGGGACGAAATCCAGTCTGGTCGACCATGTGTTCCGCCTGGTACGGCGTAAACGCGGGCCGCGCTGGTTGCTGATCGAGAACGTGCCGTTCATGCTGCAACTCGGTCGCGGTGCGGCAATGCGCCATATCACCGACGCTCTCGAAGAACTCGGCTACACCTGGGCCTACCGGGTGGTGGACGCGCGGGCGTTCGGCCTGCCGCAGCGGCGTAACCGGGTGCTCATGCTGGCTTCGCGGACCGAGGATCCGCGCACCGTACTGTTCGCCGACGATGCCGGCCCGCGACTGCTGGGGTGCGTCGAGAGCGACCCGTGCGGTTTCTACTGGACCGAGGGTGTGCGGGGCCTGGGCTGGGTGGTCAACGCTGTGCCCACGCTCAAGGGCGGGTCGGGGCTCGGTATTCCGAGCGCGCCCGCGGTGCGGTTACCGTCCGGGGAAATGGTCACGCCGGGGATCACCGACGGGGAACGGCTCCAGGGGTTCGCGCCCGGCTGGACCGAACCGGCGCTGGCGGTCCCGGGTTTCCGGCCCGGTCAGCGGTGGCGGCTGGTGGGGAACGCGGTGAGTGTGCGGATGGCGTCGTGGGTCGGGTCGCGGTTGCGGATCCCGGGCGAGCCGATACCCGGACATATTCCGTTACCGCCGGGAAGCCCGTGGCCGGGGGCGGCGTGGGGGCATTCCGGGGAGGTGTTCGAGGTGCCGCTGTCGCCCTGGCCGGTTCACGAGTCCTATGAGGACCTGCGGTTCTTCCTCACCGACACCCGATTGCTGTCGGCGCGGGCCACGGCCGGTTTCCTGCGCCGGACCGGGATGGGAACGCTGCGTTTCCCGGCCGGTTTCCTCGACGATGTGCAGGCGCATCTGGTGCGGATGGGTGGCTCGGCGGCATGACCGGCGACCCCGCCCGCAGCAGCCGCCGCCCGGCCACCGATCCGGTGACCAGCGCACGGATGTCGCGGCAGCGGCGGGCGCATACCGCGCCGGAGCTGGCCTTGCGGCGTGAGCTGCACCGGCGCGGTATCCGCTACTTCGTGGATCGGGCGCCGATCCGGGGGCAGCGGCGGCGGGCGGATCTGGTGTTCCCGCGGCGCCGGGTCGCGGTATACGTGGATGGGTGTTTCTGGCATCGCTGCCCGGTCCATGCGACCGATCCGAAGAACAATGCGGCCTGGTGGGCGGAGAAACTGGCCGGCAACGTCGTGCGCGATCGGGACACCGACGCGGCGCTGGCCGCCGCGGGCTGGCAAGTGGTGCGGATATGGGAACACGAGGATCCCGTGCGCGCGGCGGACCGGGTACAGGTGGCCTTGAGACGTTGAGAGGGCAGGCCGGCGCTCGATCGCGATGGTGTGTCCGGACGCGACCCCGGCCGAGTGCTCGTGGGCGGGCCGAGAAGCGCACCGTTAGGGTCGGTGTCGTGCCCAGGGATTTCATCGAACTGCTCACCACGCGGATGGAGGCGGTCGCCGCGGCGACCACCGAATTGCTCGCCACCGTCGACACACTCGACGAGGCGTCGCTCGCCGACCCCTCTGCCCTTCCCGGCTGGACCAGGGGGCATGTGCTCGCACATATTTCGCGCAATGCCGACAGCCTGGTCAATCTGCTGCTCTGGGCGCATACCGGAGTGGAGACGCCGCAGTACGCGAGTACCGTGCTGCGCGATGCCGATATCGAGCTGGGTGCGCCGCGTCCGCTCGCCGAACAACGGGCCGACCTGGTGGAATCGGCGGATCGGTTGATGGGGATGGCGCGGGTGCCGACTGCTGAGCAATGGCAGGTGGAGGTCCGCACCAGGCAGGGGCGGCCGCTACCGGCGTACCGGATACCCTGGATGCGGTTGCAGGAGCTGCGGATCCACCATGTGGATTTGGCTGCCGGCTACACCCCGGCAGATTGGCCTGCGGATTTCGTAGCGGAACTGCTCGCCGAGGTCGCCGCTGATCTGGGCGCTCGCCCGGCCGTGCAACCGTTCGAAATCGAGGCGACCGATACCGGTTTCGGCGCGACCTTCGGGACCGGTGATCCGGACCGGAAGGTGGCGGCACCGGCCGCGTCGCTGGTGGCCTGGCTGCTGGGGCGCGGTGCGGACGAGACCCTGCCCGCGGAGCTCCCGCAGCTGCCCGTTTGGCGCTGACCCCGGCGTCCCCCTGCCCGCGCTGCACAACGCGGGTCCGCTGGTGTCGGTCCAGCGCGCGTCCGGCCGGGGGCGAGCCTGTGTGCGCCCGGCTCGTGCTGAGGCAGACGGTACCCCGCCGATGTAGGACGGTGGCTGGTTCGAGCCGCATCTTTGCGGATGCCGCCGAGCGTGTTGCCAGCGGTCGTGTGCTGGTACGGAGCCCGGCACCTGGCGGCGTGCACAAGCAGAACCGGCCGGCACCTGTGTGGGTGCCAGCCGGCTCGTTCACCTGGATCAGACTCCGGCAGGTTCTTCGACGGCTTTCGCCTTGGCGCGCTCCTGCAATTCGCGCAGCTTCGACCCTTCGACGTCGATATCGGGCAGGATCCGGTCCAGCCAGGCCGGCATCCACCAGGCCCATTTGCCGAGCAGTACCAGCAGTGACGGGATCAGCACCATCCGCACCAGGAAGGCGTCGAAGAAAACGCCTGCTGCCAGCGCGAAGCCCATGGATTTGGACGTGATGTCGGGCGAGAGCATGAAACCGCCGAAGACCGAGATCATGATGACGGCCGCCGCGGCGACCACGCGGGCGCCGTGATGGTAGCCGTCGACCATCGCCTGCTTCGGATCCTTGCCGCGCACGTATTCCTCGCGCATCCGGGTCACCAGGAACACCTGGTAGTCCATGGCGAGGCCGAATACCAGGCCGATCAGCACGATGGGGAGGAAGCTGATGATCGGATGGGTGTCGTCGACCAGGCCGAAGGCGCCCTCCTGGAAGATCAGCACCGTGACCCCGAAGGTCGCGGCCATCGAGAGCAGGAAGCCGAGCGCGGCGGTGAGCGGTACCAGGATCGACCGGAACACCAGGAGCAGCAAGATGAATGCCGCCACCGCGACGATGGCCATGTACGGGATGATGCTGTCGAGCAGCACGCTGTTGACATCGGCGTAGATGGCCGTCTGACCGGTGATGCCGTATTCCATGCCGTACTGGTCCTGCAGCGCGGCTTCGGCATCACGGGCGTGTTCGACCAGATCCTGTGTTTCCGCACTGTTGGGCCCGGATTGGGGAACCACCTGGAACAGTGCGGCCTGCCCGTCCTGGCTGGGCTGCGCGACGCTGAGGTAGTCCACACCGTCGTAGCCCGCCAGTTGATCGCGCAGGGCGGTCAGTGCGGCATCGCGCTGGTCGGGGGGAGTTTCGGAGAGATCGACCGCTACCACGAGCATGCCGTTCTTGCCTTCGCCGAAGCCCGCGGTCTGTAGTTCGTAGGCCTTCCGGACCGACGAGTCCTCCGGCATGCTGTCGCCGCCGGGCAGGCCGAGGCTGAGCTGGGCCGCGGGGGCGGCGAGCGCACCGAGCACGATCGCGCTGATGATCAGCGTGAGCACCGGCATCCGGGCGATGATGCGCGCGAATCGCATCCCGTTGGTGACCGAGGTGTCGTCCTCGGGGTCGTGCCGGGCGATCAGCGGCAGTTTCGGTTTGAACAGCGCTTTGCCGAACGCGCCGAGCAGGGCCGGCATCAGGGTGGTGGCCGCGAGTACGGCGAACCCCGCCGCGATGGCGCCGCCGATACCCATCGCTGTGAGGAAGCTGATCCCGACCACGGATAGGCCGAGAAGCGCGACCACCACTGTCAGCCCGGCGAATACGACGGCCGAACCGGCGGTGCCCACCGCGACACCCGCGGCTTCCTCGGGTGAATCCTGGACGACGAGTTCGTGTTTGTACCGGGACACGATGAACAGGGCGTAGTCGATGGACAGCGCCAAGCCGATCATCGACGCCAGGATCGGCGTGAACGTCGGGACTTCGGTCAGCGAGGTACCGGTCAGGATGAGAGCGCCCGCGCTGGCGACGCCGACGATTCCGGTGATGATCGGGACGAACGCGGCAACGATGGCGCCGAAGGCGATGATCATGACGATCAGCGCGACCCCGATGCCGATCATCTCGGCCTGCCCGGTCTCGGGCTGAGTCTGCGCGATGGCGCCGCTCATCTCGACGGTGAGCCCGGCGTCGCGGCCTTCCTGTGCGATTCTCTCGGCTTCCTGCCGGTGTTCCTCGGTGACGTCGGCGAAGGTCGGCATCGTGAACTTCACATCGATGACGGCGACCGTTTGCGGCCGGTCCTCGCTGAGCACGTTCAGTGGGGCACCACCACACAGGGCCTTGAAGTCGGGAGAGTTCCGGCCGTCGAGGCAGTTCGGTTCCGGCATGGGCGGGGCCCGGCCGGGTTCTGGGCCGGCTGCTGCCGCGGCCTGTTCCGCGGCGGCCTCCTTGCTGGCCGGCATCATCGAGGTTGCGGTGACCGGGTTGACGACCGGTTCACTGTGGTCGACGATATCGAGTTCGTTCAAGCGCCCGACCAGCGCGTCCAGCGCCGTCATATTGGTTTCGTCGGTCAGTGTGCCGTTCGGTGCGGCGATGACATATTGGCCGGTGACGGCGTCGATGCTGAACATCGAGGCCATTTGCGGCATATGCTCTTCGAGGATGGCCGTGGCTCGTTCCGAGGGCAGCCCCGGCATTTCGAAGCTGTCCTGGAACGGTTTGGCCAACGCACCCGCTGCCCCGCCGAGTAGGACCAGTATCAGCGCCCATACGGGCAGCACTATCCACTTCCGGCGGAAAGCGAACTTTCCCCATCTGTACAGAAATACGGACACGAGGGATTTCTCCTAGGCGAGGCCGAGACGGTTTGGTCGTGTGCTTCTGCTGTGACGAACTGACGGCCGACGTCGTTTTCGCGGATCGGATCGCGCGGGGAGGCTTCGGCCTCGGATCGCGCGATCGGTTCGGATCCGCCTACACAGTGGACGCCTTTTATCTACCGTACGGTAGGTAGACTACCGGTAGGTTAAACGGAGGAACAAGCTCGACTTCCGGTGGCCTACGGCGCGCGACGGCTGGAAGAACGAGAGGACCGAGCATGGCGAATCGGCGAACTGGCGATCACGTTACCGCAGGTCGAGACACTAAGAAGGCAATCCTGGACGCCGCCGTGCGGCTGTTCGTGAACAAGGGGTTCGAGCAGACCAGCCTGCGCGAAATAGCAGATGCGGTCGGAATCACAAAACCGTCGCTCTACTATCACTATTCGTCGAAACTCGAGCTCCTGGTCGCCGTCATCGACCCACTACTGGACGCATTACGCGCGTTGGCCGACGAGGTCGAGACGATGCCGGCGCCCGACACCGAAGGCCGCCGAACAGTGTTGCGCGGCTATATCCGGGTCATGATCCGCAACCGGGACGCCGGAGAAATGATGGTTCGCAACGCGGTGCCCATCGTCAACGCGGTGGCCGATCAGTATCCGGTGATCGTCGACGCGCACAAGGTCGTACGCAACTGGCTGGCCGGTCCCGAACCCACACCGGTGCGGCTGCTGCGGGCCGCCGCGGCCATGGAGATCGTGACCGTTGCCCTGATTTCGAACGAGATAGCACCGGACGCGGGGGATGATGTGGTGGAGTCGACGCTGCTGGACGCCGCGCTCGCGGCGCTGGCGGAGTGAAAGGTCAGGTTGGTCGTGCACATCACCGCGAAGGTGGATCATGCCGTGCGCACACTGCTCGAGATCACGGCAGCCGATTCGGCCGCGGCCGTGAAGGCGGAGGCCATTGCGGCCGGCCAGCAGATCGCGCCCAAAGTGCTGGAGAGCGTCCTCGCCGAACTGCGCCGTGCGGGACTGGTGACGAGCCGGCGCGGGCCCGACGGTGGCTACCGGCTGGCCCGCCCGGCGCACGCCATCTCGATCGCCGATGTGATCCGGGCGATCGAGGGCCCGCTCGCGTCGGTGCGCGGGCTGCGTCCCGAAGAGGTGCGGTATCCGGGAGCGGCCGAACCGTTGCAGCAGGTGTGGATCGCGTTACGGGTGAATATCCGGGCCGTGCTGGAGAACGTGACGCTGGCCGATATCGCCGACGGTGCGCTACCGGATTTCGTGGCGGCCCTGACCGACGACCCCGGAGCCTGGGCTCGCCGGGAACCCGGCGATCCGGCCCTGCCGGACCCGCCGGAAATTGCCGGGCGATCCGCAAATCCAGACGGTAGCGTTCGGTCATCATGCTGATCAGACTGCTCCGCGACTTCCTCGCCCCGTACCGGAAACAGCTGGCCGGGATCGTGGTGCTGCAGCTGATCTCGGTGATCGCCATGCTGTACCTGCCCAGCCTGAACGCCGACCTGATCGACGAGGGCATCACCAAGGGCGATATCGGCTATATCTGGACCGCGGGCCTGCGGATGCTGGCCGTCTCGGGCGTCCAGATCGTCGCGTCCGCCTTCTCGGTGCTGCTCGCCGCGCAGGCCGCGATGGGCGCGGGTCGCGATCTGCGCGCCGCGCTGCTGCACCGGGTGAACACCTTCTCGGCCCGTGAGGTCGGAATGTTCGGTGCACCGTCGCTGATCACCCGCAACACCAACGATGTGCAGCAGGTGCAGTTGCTTGTCGTCATGGCCTCGACGGTGGCGGTGATGGCGCCGATCATGTGCGTCGGCGGCATCATCATGGCAGTGCGCGAAGATCGGGGCCTGTCCTGGCTGCTGTTGATCGCGGTACCGGCGCTGGCACTGAGCATGGGTTTCATCATCGCCCGGATGGTGCCCGCATTCCGCCTGATGCAGACCCGGCTCGACGAGGTCAACCGGGTGCTGCGCGAGCAGATCACCGGTATCCGGGTCGTGCGCGCGTTCGTCCGCGAACGGCTCGAGATCCGGCGTTTCGAGGTGGCCAATACCGAGCTCACCGATATTTCGGTGCGGGTCGGCCGGTTGATGGCGCTGATGTTCCCCACCGTCATGCTGATCAGCAATGTCACCTCGGTCGCCGTGATCTGGTTCGGCGGTAAAGCGATCGACGCCGGCGAGATGCAGATCGGATCGCTGACAGCGCTGCTGTCCTACATCATGCAGATCCTGATGGCGGTCATGATGGCCTCGTTCCTGGCCATGATGGCGCCGCGCGCCGCGGTCTCGGCGGACCGGATCTCCGAGGTACTGAGCACCGAATCGTCGGTGCGTTCCCCCGAACAACCGCGGCCGTTCCAGGGCGACCCCGCCCGCCTGCAGATACGTGACGCCGGGTTCAGTTATCCGGGTGCCGAACAGCCGGTACTGCGCAATATCGACTTCCGGGTGGAACCCGGGCAGACCACCGCCGTCGTCGGTTCGACCGGCGCGGGCAAATCCACCCTGCTGAACCTGATTCCGCGGCTCATGGACGCCACCGAGGGCACTGTCCTGCTCGGCGACACCGACGTCCGCGACCTCGACCTGAACGAGCTGCGGACCCGGATCGCGCTGGTACCGCAGAAGGGCTATCTGTTCTCCGGCACCGTGGCGAGCAATCTGCGCTACGGCGATCCGGACGCAAGCGACGAAGAACTGTGGCGGTGCCTGGAGATCGCCCAGGCCGCCGATTTCGTCCGGGCCATGCCACAGGGCCTCGAAACACCGGTGGCGCAGGGCGGCACCACGGTCTCGGGCGGGCAGCGACAGCGGCTGGCCATCGCCCGCGCTCTGGTACGCACGCCGCGGGTGTATCTTTTCGACGATTCGTTCTCCGCGCTCGACGTCGCCACCGACGCGCGGCTGCGGGCGGCCCTGCAGCCGGAAACGGCGAACGCCGCAGTGATCATCGTGGCCCAGCGGATCGCCACCATCCGCGACGCCGACCAGATCGTGGTTCTCGAGGACGGCGCCATGGTCGGTCTCGGTACGCATGATCAGCTGGTCCGCGACTGCGCCGAATACCGGGAGATCGTGGAATCCCAGCTGAGTGTGGAGGAAGCGCGATGAGACCGGGTACGCCGGGCGCCCCCGATGCGAAACCGAAATCGTTCAAGCCCTCGATAAAGCGGCTGGTGGGCAGGCTCGCACCGGAGCGAACACTGGTGGCGATCATCGTCGCCCTCGGCGTCGTCTCGGTGGTGCTCAATATCGCGGGCCCCTACCTGCTGGGCAAGGCCACCAACCTGATCTTCGACGGGGTCGTCGGCCGGCAACTGCCCGCGGGAGCCAGCAAGGAAGAGGCCATCGCCGGTTTGCGCGCGCAGGGCCAGGACACCTTCGCCGATATGCTGTCGGGGATGGCGGTCGTACCGGGTGTCGGGATCGACTTCGGCGCCGTCGGCCGGGTGCTGACGCTGGTGCTGGTGCTGTATCTGGGCGCCGCGCTGTTCGGCTGGTTGCAGGCTTATCTGCTCAACAACCTGATCAACCGCACCATCAAACGGTTGCGCGCCGATGTGGAGGACAAGCTTCACCGGCTGCCGCTGAGCTATTTCGATTCCGCACCCCGCGGCGATGTGCTCAGCCGCGTCACCAACGATGTGGACAATATCTCGCAGAGCTTGCAGCAGACGATGAGCCAGCTGTTGATCTCGCTGCTCACCGTCTTCGGCATTCTCGGGATGATGTTCTGGATCTCGTGGCTGCTCGCGCTCATCGCCCTGCTGACGGTGCCCGCAGTGATCATCGTGACGGCGCAGATCGCCAAACGCTCCAAACCACATTTCGTGGACCAGTGGAGGTACACCGGACTGGTGAACGCCCAGGTGGAAGAGGCCTACACCGGGCACGAGGTGATCACCGTGTTCGGGCGCAGCAAGCAGGTCGGCGCCGAGTTCGACGAGCGCAACGAACATCTGTACCAGTCCAGCTTCAAGGCGCAGTTCATCTCCGGGCTGATCATGCCGTCGTCGATGTTCCTCGGGAACCTGAACTTTGTGCTGGTCGCGTTGATCGGTGGCCTGCGGGTCGCCTCCGGCCAGCTGTCGCTGGGTGAAGTGCAGGCGTTCATCCAGTACTCGCGCCAGTTCAGCCAGCCGCTCACCCAAATCGGTGCCATGGCGAATCTGCTGCAGTCGGGTGTGGCCTCGGCCGAGCGGATCTTCGAAATCCTGGACGCCGGGGAACAGAGCCCGGACCCGGTGCCCGAAGCCGCCGTGCAACCCGAGCGCGGGCGTGTGGAATTCGCCGATGTCTGCTTCCGATACGAACCGCAAACCCCGGTGATCGAGGACCTGTCGCTGGTGGCCGAACCGGGACATGTGGTGGCGATCGTCGGCCCCACGGGTGCCGGGAAGACCACGCTGGTCAATCTGCTGTTGCGGTTCTACGAACTGGATTCCGGCACGATCAGCATCGACGGGGTGGATATCACCGATATCGGCCGCGACACGCTGCGCTCCCGGATCGGCATGGTGTTGCAGGACACCTGGCTGTTCAAGGGCACGATCAGGGAGAACATCGCCTACGGGGATCCGGATGCGAGCGACGCCGATATCTTCGACGCCGCCCGCGCCGCCTACGTGGACCGCTTCGTGCACTCGCTGCCCGCCGGGTACGACACCGTGATCGACGAAGAAGGCACCGGTGTCAGCGCGGGCGAGAAACAGCTGATCACCATCGCGCGCGCGTTCCTCGCCAAACCCACCATCCTGGTACTGGACGAGGCCACCAGTTCCGTGGATACCCGCACCGAACTGCTGGTGCAGCAGGCCACCGCGGAACTGCGCCGCGATCGCACCAGTTTCGTCATCGCCCACCGGCTCTCCACCATCCGCGACGCCGACCTGATCGTGGTGATGGAGGACGGCCATATCGTCGAACAGGGCACCCACGAGGAGCTGCTGGCGCGGCAGGCGGCCTACTACCGCCTCTACAGTGCGCAGTTCGCGGCGGCCGCGGTCGATGCGTGAGCAGGTACGAGTGAGCGAGTGACGCCGGAGTGGTCGCGGTGGCGAAGCATCGCCACGGTGGCAACGGAGTCACCACGTAGGCCCCTCGCTCATACCCGGGGAATACTGCCTGCGAGGATAGCGGCGTGTCCGACAGCGCCGGTTTCTCGTTCAGTATCGGTACCCGCCTCGATGGCCGGCACGGCCGGACGGGAGTTGTCCAGACCCCGCACGGTGCCGTGGCCACGCCTGCCTTCGTCCCGGTGGGGACCAAAGCGACAGTGAAGGCGGTCCTGCCCGAGGCGATGGGCGACCTCGGCGCGCAGGCCCTGCTCGCCAACGCCTACCACCTGTATCTGCAACCCGGACCCGATATCGTCGACGAGGCCGGTGGGCTGGCGGCGTTCATGAACTGGCCCGGCCCCACCTTCACCGATAGCGGCGGCTTCCAGGTCATGTCGCTGGGGGTCGGGTTCAAGAAGGTGCTGGCGATGGAAACCGTCGACGTACAAGACGACGATGTGATCGCCAAAGGCAAGGAACGGCTGGCCACCGTGGACGACGAGGGAGTCACCTTCCGGTCGCATCTGAACGGGTCGAAGCACCGGTTCACGCCCGAGGTGTCCATGGGGATCCAGCATCAACTGGGCGCAGACATCATGTTCGCCTTCGACGAACTCACCACCCTGATGAACACCCGTGGCTACCAGGAGAAATCGGTACAGCGCACCCATCAGTGGGCGCAGCGCTGCATCGATGAGCACGAACGGCTCACCGCCGCCCGCACCCACCGGCCCTATCAGGCGCTGTTCGCGGTGGTGCAGGGCGCGCAGTACGAGGACCTGCGGCGGAAGGCTTCCCACGACCTCGCCGAGATCCGTGGCGCCGCGGGTACAGAATTCGATGGCTACGGTATCGGCGGCGCACTCGAGAAGCACAACCTAGGCACCATCGTCGGCTGGTGCTGTGACGAGCTGCCGGAGGACAAACCGCGTCATATGCTGGGGATCAGCGAACCGGAGGATATGTTCGCGGCGATCGAGGCGGGGGCGGACACCTTCGATTGTGTGAACCCGTCCCGGGTGGGGCGCAACGGCGGAATCTACGTGGACGCCGGCCGGTTCAATATCGATACCCTGCGGTTCAAAAGGGATTTCACCCCGATCGACGAAACCTGCGACTGCTACACCTGTGGGCACTACACCCGCGCCTATATCCACCACCTGTTCAAAGCCAAGGAGATGCTGGCCTCGACGTTGTGCACGATTCACAACGAGCGGTTCACCATCCGGCTGGTCGACCGGATCCGGGCCAGTATCGACGGTGGTTATTTCGACGAGTTCCGGGCGGAGGCGATGGGGCGCTGGCGGGGGCGGATCACGGCGCCCTGATCTGTGATTCCGGCGCCGCTCCGCGTCTCGAGGGCGGGGCCCTGTCAACCCCTGGTCTTCCCTCCTTCGCTCCGTCGGTCCAGACCAGGGGCGGGGCCCCGCCCCTGGTCTGGACCGTCCGGGTCAGGAACGCAGCGGGGGGGTTTCGCGGGGGGCGTAGGTGGGTTCGTGCTTTTTGAGCAGGCCGATGACCTGGTAGGTCACCGGGAGCATCAATACCTCGACCAAGGTTTTCCACAGGAAACCGATGATCACGTAGTTGACGAACTGACTCCAGCTGTCGATACCGATCGCGGTGGCCGCTATGGAGCAGAAGATCAGGGTGTCGGCGAGTTCACCCACCACCGTCGAGCCGATGAGGCGTGCCCACAGATATTTCTCGCGGGTACGTTCCTTGATCAGCACCAGGGTCGCGGAGTTGAGCAGCTGGCCTACGACATAGCCCGCGAGCCCGGCCGCCACCAGTTGCGGGGTGGTGCCGATAACGCTGCGGAACGCCTCCTGGTTTTCGTAGAACACCGCCGCCGGCAAATGGATCGCGACGGCGAAACACACCACCATGACGAGCAGGGCGGTGAAACCGTAGAACACGGCGTGCCGGGTGGCCCGGAAACCGTAGACCTCGCTCAGCACATCACCGAGAACGTAGGCCAGGGGGAACAGGAAGAAGGCGGCGTCGGTGGTGATGGGCAGGACCTCCAGGGGGCCCAGGTTCACCGAGCTACCGGAGAAGAACTGCACGCCCTTGGTCGCACAGATGTTGGAGACGAGCAGTGTGGCGGTGAACAATACGACGATCGGCGTGTAGTACCCCCGCGCCACCTGGGCGAATGCCACGTGAACGGGCGCGGGGTGTCCAGACTTGCCGGGTAACGGGGGTTTGTTGGAGTCTTCCACCCGGCTATCCAATCAAACTCTCGAATAGGGTGTAGGGATGACGAACCCCGGCAACTCCGACGAATGGTGGAAGCAATACGGGGGGTCGGGCGTATCGTCGGATCCCGCGAACGCACAGCCGTCCGCGGGCGAACCGTCCAGTTACCCGTCGTACCCGTCGTCTCCGGCGCCTGCTCCCACGCCGCCGCCCGTGCCCCCGACGTACGGGGTGCCGCCCACGCCGGCCCCACAGGCCAACCCCTACCCGGCGATGCCCGGGTACCCGGCGAATCCCTCGTATCCGGCGAATCCGTCCTATCCCGGCCCGCCCCCGGGGCCGGGATATCCCATGGGCTATCAGCCCTATGGCTATCCGGCGGCCGGCGGCGGCACCAACGGGTTGGCGATCGCCTCGCTGATCGCTTCGCTGGTGGGTATCGGCTGTGGTATCGGGGCCATCGCCGGAATCATCATGGGCGTGATCGCGCTCGGCCAGATCCGGGACAACGGTCAGCAGGGTCGCGGGATGGCGCTGGCCGGAATCTGGGTCGGTGTCGGCTGGATCGTGCTCTGGGTGCTGTATATGGTGCTGATCTTCGCCGCGTCCTAGCGGATCCGCCGATCAGGCCTCCAGAACCTGGGTTCCGCCGGCGAGCTTGTCGTGCCAGCCCTGTTTGTTGGGGTCCTTGTCCACGGTGGCGGCCATATAGATCATCAGCGCGAGCCCGGCCAACCAGCCCAGGCACGGGATGATCGATACGGCCAGGTAGACATTGCGTTTCAGGGAGACCAGCGGCGGTACGGTGGGTGCGCCGTTGGGGGCCACGACCTTGAGTCCGATGATTCTTTTGCCCAGTGTCGCGCCGGTCCGGCTCTCCATCAGTACGAAGTACAGCAGGATGGCGGCGAAGACGATCGCATAGCTGACCGACATACCGGACAGACCACTCATATTCGGCATGATGACGAAATTCAGCAGGATCGCCAGCGGGAGGCCGACGATGAGATTGTCGATCACCCGGGCGGTGAATCGAGGCCACACCTTGCCCGGCACCCCGAACGCGGGATCGAACTGACCGTATCGATGGCCGCCGTACTGCGGCTGCGGGTGCACGGTCTGCTGATACGGGGGCCGCTCTTGCTGCGGCGGTGGTGGTGGGGGCTGGTGCCCGTACGGCTGCGGAGGCGGCGGCTGCTGTCCGGGCGGGCCCGGCGGCGGCGCATACGGGCCGGGAGCGCCGTACTGCGGCGACTGCCCGTACGGCTGCCCGGCCTGGGGGTGGTTGCTGGGGTCGTACCCGCCACTGGTCATTTCGCCTGCCTGCACTCGAAAATCGTAAAGACCCGGTCGCAGGCCAGATTACGGACCGCCGGCCGTGCACACCAAGCTGTCGGGGTCCAGTATCCACGGGGTTCGCGGCAGCCGGCCGGGATCGAATCCGGTGAGCAGTTCGTCCGCGCTACCACCCGACAACCCCAGTGAGGTAGCCAACAGTGCGACCACATCGCGCACGGAGTCGCCGCGGTGGCGCCGATCGGCGAGGGTGACAGCGCCGTCACGTTTGGCCAGCCGCTGTCCGGCCGTGTTCAGCACCAGCGGGACGTGCGCGTACTCGGGGACCGGCAGACCGAGCAGGGTGGCTAGATAGGCCTGCCGCGGGGTGGAGGGCAGCAGATCGTCACCACGAACCACCTGGTCGATACCGTGTTCGGCGTCGTCGATCACGACCGTCAGGTTGTATGCCGGGATCCCGTCGCCGCGACGGAGCACGAGATCGTCCACCGGCCCGCGGTACCTTCCGTGCAGGCGATCGGTGATCTCGAAGTCGGGGCGGGCCGTCCGTAACCGGAGCGCGGCCGGGCGGCCGGCGCCGCGATGGGCGTCGCGTTCGGCCGGGGTGAGATCGCGGCAGGTGCCCGGGTAGGCGCCTTGCGGCCCGTGCGGGGCGGTGGCGGCCTGCTGGATCTCGCGTCTGGTGCAGAAGCATTCGTAGGTCAGGCCCGCTTCGGTGAGCCTGCCGACGGCTGCGTCGTAGCGGCCCAGCCGGTCCGACTGGTGCAGTACCGGACCGTCCCAGTCGATGCCGAGGGCGGCGAGATCACCGAGTTGGCGTTCTTCGGCGCCGGGTCGTACCCGGTCCAGGTCGTCGACGCGGAGTATGAAGCGGCGGCCGGCACTGCGGGCGAACAGCCATGCCAGCAGCGCGGTGCGCAGGTTGCCGAGATGTAGATCACCCGACGGGCTGGGCGCGTACCGGCCGGCGCCGGCGGTGGGCGTACTGGGCGCGGGGTCGGTGGGCATCGCTGTCATGGTAGGTCGGCGGTGAGGCGGGGCATGAGCCCGGCGCGTCCGGCGAGAGATGTAGGTGTGCCCGGTCGCGCCGGGATCTGTTCGTCCAGTTCGGCCAGCAGTGCTTCGGCATGGGCGATGAGGCCCGGTCCGTCGAGCCCGTAGGGGAGTGCCCCGGCGGGATGACCGGCGGCGGCCGGGTCGAATGCCCGGATGCGCCCGATCGCGCGGTTCAGTAGTGTCCGGGCGCCCTTGGGGTTTCCGCGCTGGATATGGGTCAGTCCGACCGCGTACTGCGCGAGACCCTGCCACAGCATGCGCTCGGCGGCCGGGCCGTTCTTCCATACCGATTCCAGGACCTCGTGGGCGTTGAAGGCCAGGCCCTCGTCCAGGAGTTGCTGTGCGTAGACGAGTGCCTCGCCGGGCGGGAGGTCCAGGTCGTCCGGGATTCGCGGAACTCCGGGGGAACCCGGTGGTAGTGGGCGTCCCAGCCGGTCGCGTGGCCGGGCGTTGGTGGCGCGTCCCTGATCGTCGCGATCGCGTTCGGGCATGCGGCCATCATTGCGGTCGCTGCGCGCGGAGTGCGCGCCAGGGGGATTGACATAGGGTGAATAAGTGATTACGTCGATTACGTAACAATCACGCCGGTCGTTTCCTGGCCATTCGTCCAGACCATTTCAGATATTTTCGAGCAAAGTCATCCTTATAAGTCCGCAATTGCGTGGCAATGGCGCATCTTAGCGGAATTGGCAAGGCGATTGGATCCGTTGGCAAGATATGGGCAAATTGGCCATGAACCTGCTAGTCTTCCGGATGCGCGGCCGCTCACAAGGGGTTTGAGTCACCGCGTCAGGTGTGTTCGCGGACAGGTGCGAGTCCGATAGACCGAACCCGGCAAACCGGAAATTTGCTCGCTATCTGCGCGTGCATCGGAGGTATTCGGTGTTACCGCCGGATACCAGCTAGTTCGAGAACTATGCAGGAATCGAATATCGTTATCGACGCAGCGAAGGAGTGCAGTGCCGTGAAGGTGGATATGACGGGTGCTGTGTGGCGGAAAAGTTCATACAGTGGCCCGGACGGGAACTGCGTGGAGGTGGCATTTCTCGTAGACGGCAACGTAGCGGTCCGAGATACCAAGGATCGAGGCAACGGGCCGGTGCTGGCCTTCGCGCTCGGCGAATGGGCCGAATTCCTGTCCGGCGTGTCGGCGGGAGATCGCCGCGGCGCCTGAGGTTATCCCGATATCAGGCAGTACGGCCCCGGGTCTGTCGGCCCGGGGCCTTTGCCTGTCCGCGATCGGGTTCGCGATGGCGGCTAGGGTCGGGCCGGTGATCCCGCTGGCAACTCCGGACGCCACCATGTACTGGCTGTCCCGGCGTACCCGCAACGACCAGTTCCTGCTCTACTGCTTCGCGGAGTCCAGCCGCGCGGACAGCGCATTATGCGCCGAAATACTGCAACGGTGCGCCGGCGTCCCGGAGTTGCGGCTGCGATTACGCGACGATCCCACGGGCCTGGCCCCTCCGATGTGGATTCCCGCCGAGCCCACAGCGGCACAGATCGAACAGCACCGGCTTCCCACACCCCACTGGCCGGAACTACTCACCACGCTCGGCCGGTTGACCGGCACCGGTATCGACGCGCGGGAAACTTCCTGGCGGTTGCACATCTTCCGTGGGATACGCGACAGTCCCGTATCGGACCCGCAGGTGACAGTGGTTGTACTACAGATATCGCACGCACTGGTCGACGGTCGCGGAGCTTCGAGGATCGCCCGCGCCTTGTTCGCCGTACCTGTGCCGGCGGAGAACAGCCCCGAGACGACGCCGGGGGAGGTGCTTGCGCCGGCGCCGCGCGTCGGTGGGCTGCCACCGGCACCCGGCGCGAGGCCGCCGGCGATCTCGGCCGTTCGCCTCGCCTCGTTACGGGCCGCCGTGACGCTGCCCGTGGGTGTCGCCCGGACGGTTCGGCGCGGCGTGGGCGCCGCGCGGGCGCGCAATGAGCTCGCCGCACTCACCGCGGCCGGCCGGGTGCCACCGCCCGGACCCGGATACCCGCCCGGTCCGTTGAACCGGCCTGCCGGGGTGACCGGGCATGCCGTACGGATGCTGGTGTGCCCGGCGGACGATTTTCGCGTTCCCGGACTCAGTGTCACTGTGATCGGTCTTACGGCGGTATCGATCGCAGTCGAGCAGTATCTGCGGGGCCGCGGAGAAGCCGTCACGCGGCTGGGAGCACAGGTGCCGATGGCGCTGCCACCGCGCCGCGATGTCCGCAACAACTATCGCAGCCTCGGGGTGGACCTCGCCGCCGGTGAAAGCGACCCGCGGCGCCGGGCCGCGGTGATCGCAGCGGAATTGGCTGCTCGGCGTGAGCGTGCCCGGCATCCGCTGCACGATGCGCAGAACGCCGTCGACGCGGTGTTGCCGCCGCTCCTGCTGCGCCGCGACGTACGCGACTATCCGATCCACAGCACCCCCGAGCGGGTTACCGGGCATACCGTGGTCTCCAGTGTGAACCGGGGGCCGGCGGATCTGTCCCTCGGTGGTGCGCCGGTGCGGTTCACCGGCGGATTTCCCGCGCTCGGTGCGGTGATGCATCTCACCCACGGGATCCACGGGCTGGGTGAGACCGTCACGCTGTCGGTGCACGCCGACCCCGGTGTCGTGGATCCGGATACCTATACCGGCCATCTCCGGGATGCGCTGCGCGAATTGTCTCGCCTTCGCCGCTGACGAGACCGTCTCGGCAGCGTCCGGAGCTCGGTGCCGTCTCGGCGATCGAGGCGGGACCACTTCGGCGGCGGCCACGTGCGGGCGCCACCGATCCCCGGTCGCTTTCGCGGGCGGCGATCAGTCGAGACGAAGACGCGTACAGCCGCCGGCGCAGTCGCGCAGGCCGACCCGCCTGGTGTGTCAGTTCGGGTCGATGCCCAGTTCTTCACGGGTGGCGATGATGAGGTCGCGTTCGGCGACGCGTACCTCGCCCAGCATCTGAGTCTTGTGGTCGCGGGCCGCGCGGATCTCCTCCGGCGGTGCGTCCTGCAGCTTCTTGCGCTGCAGGGTCAGGGCCGACAGCAGTACGTCGGAGAGAGTATCGGCCAGCCGGCGCCACTGCTTGTAGTGCGTATCCGAACCGACCAGCCGCAGCACGTTGGCCCGGTCGGAACCGGCTTCCAAGTTGTGGATCAGGTCGCCGATCAGTTCGTCGGTCCAGTCCTCGTCGCGGCGCAGCGCCTGGCAGATACGGCTGGACATACCCAGCGAATCGGCCACTGCGCCGGCGACGGCGTCCCGGCGCCAGTGCTCGCTCGCCTGGACCAAGGCCACGGCATGGGCGGATTCCACCTGATGGTGGGCGGCGTCGAGCTGCAACCGGGTGGAATCGGCCTGTTGCGCGACGCTGGCAGTCTGGTGCTGGGCCGCGACGGACAGGGTCCGCTGGGCTCGTTCGTCGGCGGCGGCGATCGCATCCCGGCTCGTCCGATTGTTGACCAGTACGGCGATCACAGCCGCACCACCGAGCGCGAGCGAACCGAGCAGCGGCAGCCACGACTGCCACCAGGCCGGGGAACTCTGAACGATCTCGATCACCTGGGGATCCACGGCGCCCATAATGGCACCGTCGCCGCGGTCGGGCGCGACGGCCGTCACAATTGGGTGCTCAGCGGGGCTGAAGCATTGGATATCTTGCGGGATAAGATGATTCATGCTATGTGGGCCGTGTCGCTGAGGCGGCGGACCGTTCGTGGTGGCCGGAATGAGCGGGCGTTTTCACGATGCGCCGGGGTGGCAGGTATGCTGCTCGGCGGAGGATTCGCCTAGTGGCCTATGGCGCTCGCCTGGAACGCGGGTTGGGTTAACAGCCCTCGCGGGTTCGAATCCCGCATCCTCCGCAACCGGCCCCGCCCGTGGAGCATTCCACCGGCGGGGCCGTTTTTCTGTACCGACCCGGCCCCTTCCTGTTTCCGTTCCGCCGGTGAGGCCCCGGCTGCGCGGTGTGCGCGGCTGCGGCTACACTGGCCCACGGATCCCGCGCGGCGCGCATCCTGTGAACTCCCCCAGGGCCGGAAGGCAGCAAGGGTCAACGGGCTCTGCCGGGTGCGCGGGGTCCCCTTATATCCGGCCCGGTGTCCGTCCGGACATCCGGACGAGAACCCGCCGCGGTGACGTTTCCCGACCGGCACCGAGAATCCCAACACCTCCCAGCCGTCGTGGACGTCCGGGTAACGTGGCCACGGGCGCCCGGCACCACCGGCCGCCCGTAAGTGCATTCACCCACCAGGTCGTTGGAAAGGCTGTCCAGGATGCCCCGGCAAACCCAGATCGGTTTGATGAGTCCCGAGGAACTCGCCGCCGAGCACGAACTCCAGTCCGCGAACTACGCGATGCTGCAGGCCGCCGCACTCACCCTCGATCTGACCCGGGGAAAGCCTTCGCCGGAACAACTCGCCCTCTCCTCCGCAATGCTGTCGCTGCCCGGTGACGGCGATTTTCGCGACGGCACCGGTATCGACTGCCGCAACTACGGTGGTCTGCACGGGCTTCCGGAGCTACGCGCCATCTTCGGTGAACTCCTCGGCATCGGCGCCGACAACCTGATCGCCGGAAACAACGCCAGCCTCGAGCTGATGCACGACACCATCGTCTACGCCACCCTGCACGGCCTGCCCGATTCGCCGCGCCGGTGGGCCGACGAGCCGGTGGTGAAATTCCTGTGCCCCAGCCCCGGCTACGACCGGCATTTCGCGATCACCGAATCGCTGGGCTTCGAGATGATCACGGTGCCGATGGGGCCGAACGGGCCCGATACCCGGATGATCGCCGAACTGCTGGCCGCCGATCCGCAGATCAAGGGTCTGTGGGCGGTCCCCAACTACTCCAACCCGACCGGCGCGGTGTTCTCCGAAGAGGTCGTGCGGGAACTGGTTTCGATGCCGGCTGCGGCGCCCGATTTCCGGTTGTTCTGGGACAACGCCTACGCCGTGCACCCACTCACCGATACCGCTGCGCCCGTGGTCGATGTACTCGGACTCGCCGCGGCGGCGGGAAATCCGCACCGGCCCTTTGTTTTCGCCTCTACGTCGAAGATCACCTTCGCCGGTTCGGGGGTGAGCTTCCTCGGCGCCTCGACCGAGAACCTGAACTGGTATCTGGGGCATGCGTCGAAGAAGAGCATCGGCCCGGACAAGATCAACCAGCTGCGTCATCTGCGTTTCTTCAGTGATGCCGCAGGGGTGCGGGCGCATATGCAGAAACACCGGGCCATCTTGGAACCGAAGTTCGCGCTGGTGCTGCGGATCCTCGAGGAACGCCTCGGCTCGTCCAAGGTGGCCTCCTGGACCGAGCCCAAGGGCGGCTACTTCGTCAGTCTCGATGTGCTCGAGGGCACCGCGGCGCGGGTCATCGCACTGGCGAAGGATGCCGGTATCGCGTTGACCGCCGCCGGATCGGCCTTCCCGTACAAGAAGGACCCGGAGGACAAGAACATCCGGATCGCGCCCAGTTTCCCGGCGCTGCCGGAGCTGGAGCAGGCCATGGACGGGTTGGCGACCTGCGTGCTGCTGGCAGCGACCGAGAAACTGCAGAAGTAGGGATCAGGCCGGTTTGCGGGCGTGCACGGCGAACATCGTCACCGACAGGTGGATATCGCCGCTCGCGGCGCCCGCGGCCAGGTCGGCGAGCAACTGTTCACGCTCGGCCGCGGTGATCACCCGGCGCGCCACCGCCATGGCGGAAACCCTGCTGACCAGTGCGCCGGCTCCCACCGAACGCTCCTGGACCAGCGCATGCGATCCGATGCTCTCGGCCTCCAGGCCTGCGGCGGTGAGCAGTCCCTGCAATCGGCGACCCGAATAGGGATTGGTGGTCGCCGAGATCAGGGTGTCCACGACCTCGCGCACGACCCGGGTGCTGCCGGGGTGCACTATTGCCGAACCCCAGTCGGCATCCATCACCACGGTCCGGCCACCCGGCCGTAGGACGCGGGCGATCTCGCGGGCGGCGCGCGCGGGCGATGTCAGGTGCTGAAAGACGCGTTCGCACAGTACGGCGTCGAAGGTATCGGAACCGAAGGGCACACCGTAGGCATCGCCGGAGTGGAAGGTTGCGGTGGAATGTGCGATGGCTGCCTGCCGTTCGGCGGCGGCCAGCAGGTTGGGGTCGGGCTCTACCCCGGCGGCGACCCCGGTGGGACCGACCGCCGCCGCGAAGGCGACCACTTCGGAACCGGTGCCGGAGCCGATATCGACGGCCTTTTCACCCGGCTGCAGCGCGAGCGCCTGGTGCGCCCAGTCACGCAACCGGTCGAGTCCGGGGAGCGCCGCCTGTAGGTCGCGGATATCGACCAGCTGATCCTGGCCGGCGGCATCGAATCTGTCGGGGCGTAACCCGAAACTGTCCATGGGTCCGTGTCCATCCAGTGTGGTGGGTGGGTGTATCGCCGTGTGTGGCATGTGCTGAGCCTAACTCGGGGGCGTGCGATGATCGCTGGTAGTACAGAGCGTCGGCCGGGCCCGGCGGTGGCCGTGACCGGCAGGACCCCGCTCATGCTCGATATGCGCAGTGAGGAGAGCAGGCCATGGCCAAGTTGTGTCTCGCGCAGGAACCCGAGGCGGACCAGCTGTTGTCGGAAAGCGCGCCGGCGCTGTTGATCGGGATGCTGCTCGACCAGCAGTACCCGCTCGAACACGCGTTCCGCGGCCCGAAGAAGATCGCCGACCGGATGGGCGGGCTGGATATCCACGCGATCGCGGCGGCGGATCAGGCCGAGTTCGAGGAGATGGCGGCGACCCCGCCCGCCATTCACCGCTACGGCCGGTCCATGGCGCGGCGGATCCAGGATCTGGCGCGATATGTGATCGAACACTACGACGGCGATGTGACGGCGATCTGGACCGCTGGGAACCCGGACGGTAAAGAGGTGCTGCGGCGTTTGAAGGCGCTGCCGGGCTACGGCGACCAGAAGGCCCGGATCTTTCTCGCCTTGCTCGGCAAACAGCTCGATATCCGGCCGGCCGGCTGGGAAGCGGCCGCCGGTGATTATGCCGAGCCGGGGTCGCGACGGTCGGCGGCCGATATCGTCGACGGGGAGACCTTGCTCGAGGTGCGCGCCTTCAAGAAGCAGATGAAGGCCGCAGCGAAACAGAAATGAGCGGCGTACCCGCTGATCAGCGTAGGCGCGCAAGCCGGGTGAGTTCGGCGGCCAGACCGGAATCGCCGAACGGTGCGAGCGACAGATCGGCACCGGCGGCCAGAAGATAGCGGCCGTCGCCGGTGAAATCCAGCCAGGTGCGGTGGATCGGTGGCGGTGACATCGGATTCTCCGGTGCGATCGTGATGGTGAAGAATCCGCGGGCATCGATCGGCCGGTGCAGCGCTTCTCGCAGCCGTCGCGCCCGGATCTCCGCGGCATCGGCCGCGCCGGGGCCCTGCTCCGGGCAGAGCACCGCGGCGCGTGGTTCGCGCATGGCGGGCAGGCGCCCGGCCCGAGCCGGGCCCAAGGTGCTGACCAGATGTTTGCCCACGGTCCGCGCATGGCAGGCGATCAGGGTGATCGCCTCGTTCTGCGCGCGTACCAGCGCACCCCAGTTGCCGAACCCGACCGCGACCGCGAGCACTGGATCGCCACGATGGCCGGAACCGTCGAAATCGTCCCCGAATACGGTCACCCGGGTGACATCGGTCCGGGCGAGGAACCGCAGAGTTCCGGTGAGGTCGGGGTCGCCGTTGGGCGGGAACCGGTGTTCCAACTCCAGTGCCGACCGCTCGCTCTCGGTGGCCGCGGTGGCCCGCGGCGCCAGATCGATGGGATGGGGCCGCCGGTCGAGTCCTGTCTCGGTCTGCCAGATGTAGCTGAACTCGTCCGGCGTGAACACCCATTCCATCAGCGGCTCCCGCCACCCGGATCGCCGCGTTCGGCTCGTTCCGATTCGGTGTATTCGCCGAGAACGGGGGGCACCCTGGGATCGGTCGCGGTCAATTCCTCGTTCGGTGCGTGCAGATAGTCGGGGCTGGCCCGCTCGGAATCGGCCGGGCGGGATGGAAGTGCACCGGCGGTGGATGGCACCGGCACGCCCGTGGGTAGCGGGCGGACCGGTCGCTGCCCGGAATGCTCGTGTGCTTCCGCTGTAGAACCGTTCGGGCCCGTTCCTGCGGGGTCGAGCGCTTCGCGCTCCGCGGGCAACGGGGGATGGACCACCGGATCGGTATGGCCGGCCGGGGTCCGGACGGACGGGTCGGGGGAATAGGGGACAGTCGCCGGCTCGGGGCCGGCGGACGAACCTGATGTCGTGGGCGCTCGGACTACCGGTATATCGGGTCCAGGGGGTCCCGATCCTGTGCAAGCCGGAGTGTGCGGGCCATCTGGGTAGTCCGGCCCCGATTCTGGGTGTGGCGGGCTGCCGCACTCGATGCGGCTCGGGCCTTCCCACTCCACCTCGCACGGAGGGGCCTGCTCGATGGACGGCGTGGTTCCCACCCCAGCAGGGGAGCTCCCGGTTCCGGCGGGCAGTGGATTTCCGGCTCCGGTGGCGGCCGAGGTGCCGGATACGGGTGTCGTGGCGCCCGGTGCGTAGCCGGGTGGTGTGGCCGGGGCTACTCCTGGTCCGCCGGTGAAGGTGGGCGGGACGCCCGGTGCCGGACGGTGTTGTGGCGTATTGGTGCCCGGTGCGTGCGCGGGCCCCGGAGTGCCGCCGGTCGAACCGCTGTGGCCCGGTGCAGAGCCACCACCCGTAGCGCCGGGCGGCGGTGCGGCGGGAACAGGTCCGGCCGGGACCGGGGTGACTGGGCCGCTGGTGGGGGGACTCGCCGGTGAGCGCGGTGAATGGTCGGCCGGGACTGTTCCGCGGTCGCCCGGGGCCGAGGAGGGTGCCACGGCGGGTTCCGAACGTGCGGGCCGGGTCTCCGACGCAGACTCGGCAGCGGGTGCAGTACCGGCCGCAGGCACGGCCGGGTGGTGGGGGGAATCGGGGGCCCGAGTGTTGTCCGGCTGTGGAGGTTCGGCCGGAGGGCTCGAGGTGTCCGCGGGGGTGCCTGCTTGCGGTGAAGAGTCGGACGGGGCACCCGCCGGTTGCGATTCGGTTTCCGTGGTGGTGGGCGTGGATGCCGAATCGTTGCCGAGCGAAGGTTGCGGCCCGTCCCCGGCTCGGCCGGGCACGGTGACGGGGGCTCTGGCCCCATCGATATGCGAAGTCGTGGATCCCGGCGCATCGGTTTCCGGCGATTCGGGGTCCGTTCCGGCGGCTGCTCCGGGGCCCGTGCTCGGTGCTGTGTCCGGGCCCCGTCCCGAAACCGCCGGTGTACCCGAGCTTTCCGATGCCGTGGCGACCACGGCCGGAAACCGGGGAACGCTGTCGCCGCTCGCCGGGATGGTCGGGTTGTAACCGAAGGTCATGGCGTCCTGGGCGGAGGCTGTCGCTGCGGCCGTCGCGAGGTTGTAGGCCGTACGCCGCTGCGCTCCGGTGGCCGCCTCGACGGCGGAATCCGGATCCGGCCGGTACGGTTGCGGTAGCCGTGGGACGGCCGCCCGGACCGATTCGGCGGCATCGGAATTCGCCGTCATGAGCTGCCGGAGCGCCCGGCAGACTTCGACCGTGTCGTCACCGGCCTGCACGAGGGCGGTCGCGGCCTGCATCGCGGCCGCTGCCGCGACACCGGACCATTCGCTGGACAGCCGGGTGAGTTCGCGGGCGTGCTCGTCGAATGCCGATTCCACTGTGTCGGCGGTACGACCCCACGCATCGGCTACCCGGCGTAGCTCGGCCGGTGCCAGCCGCTCGCGTGCGAGGTCCCAGATCTGCTGATGGGTATAGGCGTCGAACACTTCACGATCCGGTACATAGGCCGGATCGGTGCCGGTCCTCGCTGTACCGGCCTGTCCCTGATACGTCACGGTCGGCCCCCTTGCCTGTCGGTCCGCGACCGCCGAAAACACGACCCGGACCGGATGGTTTCAATTCGTTTGCACCCCTGCGTGATTCGATATGATGCCGTACTTCAGGGGGTAACCGCCACCGCGGCGGCCAGAGCAGCGCCGTTTGCCGCATCGGCCTCTTCGAACAGTGCCGCCGCGGCCAGGTAGGCCGCCTTGTGCCGGAGGGTGGCCTGTTCGAAGGCGTCGAGTACCTCGAGGTACTCCCGGCCCTTCGCGTCGAAGCCGGCGGTCAGTGCCCGTCCCGAGGGAAGGTCCGGAAATCCCGACACCCGGGTGAGGTCTGCGGCGTCGGTTCTGGCCTGCTGCACTCGTTCCACGAGCCGATCACAAGAGGCGGCGAGTTCCCGGGCCGCATCCGCCGACATATGGAATTCTCCGGACCGGGCCGCTTCGTGCAGCCGAATCCCCGCCTGCTGTCCCAGATCTGGTACGGACATCGTCTTCCCCCTTCGGACTCCCCGCCTCGTGGTCGGAGCATAGCAGCGGAAATGGTCCCGGACCAGGGTCGATGTATCCGGGATGTGGGGTTGCGCCGGGGTCCGGTGGTCTCGGCGGAAGCGCGCACCGGTTCTCCGTGACATCCGGGGAAATATTGTCCGGATAATTCCGGACAATTATTCGCCATCCGGCTCCGGGAGATATTCCCCGGAAATTTGCGGGGAATATGTGGCGCTCGGCGCAGGTGATTCACCACGTGTTTGCCGATATCGGCCGACAGGCTGATACAACCCTGCGCGACGACGTCCGGCGACGCATTCTCCCGGCCGCCGGGTCCGGACGGGGCGGCTGATGCACTGCTGCCGACGACTCGCCTGGAATGCGCATCTGAGCTGGGGAAACGCCCGGGTGTTGGAACTGGCGTGAACGAATCTCTTGGTGCGGCGCCGTGCCGGGTGTTAATTTATTCGTTATGTCTACCAGCGGCACCAAACCGAAGCCGGTCACATATGTGACCGCCGCGCTCGGTCTGCGCTTGCCGCTCACCCGTGAGTTGTGTTGCTCCCGCCGCCGCGGTTGAGCGATTTCGATCCACTCGCCGCCTCGTTGCTGCACCTGTAGGCATATCCGGCGCACGCCGGAATAATCGAGGAAATCATATGGCTGTCCGCACCGCCGAACGCATCGCGTCGCAGGCTCCCACCACCCGTACCCGTGCTCCCCGCCCTGTCGTCCCCCCGGACCTGCGGATCTCCGATAATCCCGCCGCCGCCGTGCTGCGGTCGGCCACCACCGGCCCGGTGTTCCGTGATACAACCGCCCGCGCCACCGGGTTGAGTATCGCCACCGTCAACCGCCAGGTTTCCGCGCTGCTCACCGCCGGACTGCTACGCGAGCGTGCCGACCTCACCGCCTCCGGTGCGGTGGGCCGGCCCCGCGTTCCGTTCGAGGTGGATATCGACACCTTCGGGACCCTGGGCGTGCATATCGGATCCACCTCCACCCGAATCGTGGTCGCCGACCTGCGTGGGCGAATCCTCGGCGGTCTCACCATCGCCACTCCGCAAACCGGTCAGGAATTCGCAGTCAAAACCGTCGCGTACAGTGCGAAGTCCTTCCTGCAGCGGTGGTACCGGCGCACTCCGTTATGGGTCGGGGTGGCGATCGGCGGCCGGGTCGATCCGAGTACCGGCGTGGTCGACCATTCGAAGCTCGGCTGGCAGGCGGCGCCGGTCGGCGCGGTATTCAGTGAGGTGCTCGGGCTACCGATTTCGGTGGCGCCCCACGTCGAGGCGATGGCGGCCGCGGAGCTGTTGTTACCCGGCGTACAGCAGGATTCGGCCGACGCCCCCGAACAGGGGCACGCGCACGGCAGCAGCCTGTACTTCTATGTCCGTGAGATGGTGGGTATCTCGGTGACGCTGGACGGTCGCGTGCACACCCCGAGCAATGGGCCGGGTTCGATCGCGCATCTACCGACCGGCTCGGAGGTCGAATGCCAGTGCGGCCGGCGCGGCTGCTTGGAGGCCACTGTCGGTGATCGCGCGCTACACGCCCGCGCGGTGGGCCGCGGAATCATTCCCGCACACAACGGAAAAGCCAGTTCGACCATCGGCGATCTGTATCGCGCCGCGGCCGGTGGTTCGGAACCGGCCCGCGAGCTGCTCGCCGACCGCGCCACCGTTCTCGGGCAGACGGTCGCTTTGGTGCGGGATATGCTCAACCCGGACCGCGTGGTGCTCGGCGGGCAGGCCTTCACCACTTACCGTCCCGGCCTGGCGCATGTGGCGCGTTCGTTCAACGAGGCGACGGTACTGCCGCCCACCGATATCCGGGTCACCGGCTACGCGTCGAAGGTGCAGGAGTTCGCGGCCGTGGTCGCTTCGCTGAGCGCTCTGTACGCCGACCCCGTCGCCGCGCTGCGCCGTATCCAGGCTTGAAGCGTGTCCGATAACTCCTACGGGCTATCGGACTCTGCACTTCTCGGGCGTCGTCGGTCCGGCGGGTGAATGCCGTTTTTCGCGTGGGACCGACTTGCCCCGCCGAAAGTGCCCGGGTCCGGGCCCGACGGTACGGAAGCGACAACCGAACCTCGGATACCGGTATAGGCAGGGCTGGTATCCGCGAACCCGGCCGGTGCGGAATACGAGCGGCGGCCGGCGCCCCCCGGCGGCACCGGCTCCGGTCGTCTACGACCGGAGCCGGGAACGGATAGCGCAAGGATTGCCGGTCGCCGTCCAGAAGGACCGCGACCCCCGCACGTCAGCGTGCGGGGGTCGCGCACGTCAACGTGCCGAGAACACACCTTCCACCGCGGTGATGAAGTACGGGAAGTGTCCGGCGAACCGATGCAGGTCGCGGTCGCCCTCGAAACCGCCGAACCAGTACAGACCGGGATCGTCGTCGGCGGACGGGTCGATATCGCGGAACGTGCGCACCCAGTTGTCGGCGCGGCTCCAGACGATCATGTACGGCAGTCCGCGGGAGAACACCAGTTCCCGGTCGCCTGCGGGGATCTGCGCGCTGTTCACCTGTTCCAGGCCCTGCTGCAATCCGCGCACCTGTCCGGTGAGTGAGCGCCCGTAAGCGGTGCGGGCCGGCAGGAAACGCTGGGCCGCGAGCAGTGCGGCGCCGGCGATCACGATCGCGATGCCTACCAGTGCGTGTCCGGAAAGCAGTGCCGCGGCAACGGTCACCCCGGCGCCGAGCACTATGAGGGCTCCGCCGAGCCAGAGCGGTATGCGACGGCGGGACGGGTCGATGAACGCGCCGCGTTCGACCGCGTCGGTGAGCATGGTGTGGCGGAGTGATTCGATCGGAAGCCGGCCGGGGGCACTCAGATCGGCCACCGTGACCTCATGGGTCCCCGCGGGGAGCAGGGCGTCGTAGACCGCACGCTCGTACGGCCGCAGCTGTTCATCGGCCGGGTTGACCCGGATCATCCGCCACTGGGTTTCGCCGATGCGCCCGATCCAGAGGTAGTTGCGCACCGCCAGGTCGACGACCGTGGCGGCGATATCGGTGGTGTCGGCGTGCCCGTCGAGCAGAACTCCCGCTTCGCCGGGGAGCAGGCCCGCGGGGGAGCTGAACTGGGTGCGGCCCTCGGCGTGGACCAGTGGCTGCGCCGGTTCGGCGGCAGCTGTCTGCCGGCGTGCCCAGACGATGTAGCCGGCGAGCCCCGCCGACGCGGCAAGCAGTAGGGCGAAAGCGACGAGGACCGGACCGGTGATCGCGAAAGGCGAGTCGCCGGGACCGCTGATATCGGCGTTCGACGCTACGGTGCCGGGCGGGATCTGCAGCGTGAGATCGACCGATTCGCCCTTGCGTAGGTTTGTCTGGTCCAGGTACAGCACCCCGTCGGGTTCGATGCGCACCTGGGCGCAGGGCCGCGTGCTACCGATCGGCCCGAGCAGGCATTCCACGATGCCCATCTCGAAACTCGGGCTGATCAGCGTGGCGTGGATTTCGGCGATATCGACGTTGAGCACCCCGAACCAGCGGAACACCTGGCTGCCCTCGGCGTCGCTGACCGTGTTCTGCACCGAGTAGCGGAAAGTCGACTCGCCGGGCCCGGCCTCGATGGTGAACAGGTCACCGGCTACCTGTGCGGTTCCGGGGCCGGTCGTTTCGATATCGGTGACCGCGAACCTGCGTTCGGAATCCTCGCTGATCTGCACCCGCAGCGGCAGGGACATGGTGAATTGTTCACCGGGTGGGACGGTAACCCGCTCGGTCACTTCGAGAACGCCCTCGCGGCTGAGGGTCATATCCAAGTTCAGGATCACACCGGCGGGATCCTGGGCCCGGGCGGTGGGCGTGAACAGGGTGAACAATCCGGTCAGTGCAACTAGTAGCGCCGCGGCGCCCCCCCGAAAAGTGAGCATGGTCCGTAACTTTAGACAGCTTGCTATCCTGCGTCAGCGGCTGTTGGCGTTCCGAGAATTCGAGAGGGACCGGGGGAGTGACTCGACCACCTTATGAACGTGGACCGGTTCCGCCTGGTAGACAGCCGATTCCACCGCACGGGCGACCACCTTACGGACCGCCGCCCGGCCGGCTGCAGCCGCCACCGCAGGGGGTGCGTCCGGGATACCCGGCCGCACCGGGGTATCCGCCGCCGCGGCCCGGCTACCCGCCGCGGCCGGGCCCGCCGCCGCAGCGCGGTCCGATACCGGGATACCGGCCGATCGTCGCTCCGCCCATGCCACCGCCCGTCCCGCAGCGGCCGCCGGGTGTTCGGCAGCCCCGGCCTCGGCGTGGTGGCGCCCGGACATTGTGGATATTGCTCGCGATCCTCGCATTCGTGGTGGCGGCATTGGTTCGCGGAGCATTGGATTCGGGTGGCTCGAGCGTGTTCGGGCCGCAGCCCGATCATGGTTACGACACGGGGGTGACCGGGCCGTCCGAAACCGGTACCAATCCGCTGCTCATCGATACCGGCGCGACTCTCGTCCCCGCCGACTGTCCCTACACCGAGTGGTCGACCGACGAGGAAACGGCCCGCGCCTTCTTCGGGAGCGCCGAGAAATGCCTGGAGGCGGCGTGGCAGCCGGTGCTGGAAGCCGCGGGGTTGCCGTTCGAACCGCCGACCATCGAGGTATCGGCCACCACCGAGGGCATATCCACCCCGTGCACCGGCTCGACCAGTAATTTCGCCGCATTCTATTGTCCGGCCAACCGCACCGTGTATATGCCCATCAGCCAGCTGCAAACCGATTACTACGGGGACGACTGGGTGGTCTACCTGTCGGTTTTCGCCCATGAGTACGGCCACCACATCCAGAACCTGTCCGGCATCCTGCTCGCGGCCAACGGTGAACGTGTCGATGTGGGTGCGCAGAGCCCGGACGGCCTGGCGTTGTCGCGGCGGGTCGAACTGCAGGCCAACTGTTTCGACGGTATGTACCTGGTGTCCTCGGCCGATGGTGGTTCGCTGACCGCCGAACAGATGTCGCAGGCGCGCACCGATGCCGACAATCGTGGTGATCGAAGCGGTGATATGCGCGATCACGGCACGCCGGAGAACGGCGGGCGCTGGTTCGGGCTCGGTGTGGAGCACAATCGGACGGCCCAGTGCAATACCTTCACCGCACCGGACGATGCGGTGAGCTGAATCAGTCGGCGGCTGTTCCGGTGCCGCGTACCCGGCTCCGCAATCGGGTGAGCCAGTCCGTCATCTCCTCCGGGTCCGCCTCGGGGCCGATCAGTTCGGTGACGACATGTCCGGCGCAGGCCGCGTCGAGCACCCGGGCGGCCACAGCCATCGGGTCGCCCCACGGCAGAAAAGGTTTCGCCAGAAGCAGTGAGGCGATACCGTGCGCGGCGGCCCAGAGTTCCAGAACCACCGGGGTCGGGTCGCCGCGGTCGATCAACCCGTCCGCCATGGCTTCCTCGAGGGTGGTCGCGAAGGACTGGAAAGCGCCACTGGTCAGGACGAAGTCCACTGCGCCGTGTGCGTCGGTGGGGATAGTGGCCAGCCGGTACTGCTCGGGATGGTCGAGGGCGAAACGGACATAAGCCAAGCCCAGCCGCCGCAGCCGCAGCGGCGGAGGGTCGGCCGGGTCCACCGCGGCCTGCATGGCGGTGTTCAACGCTTCGAAAACCTCGGCCACCGCGGCCTCGATCAGCGCGTCCTTATCGGCGAAATGGCGGTAGATCGATGGTGCGCTGACACCCACCATCCCCGCGACCGCGCGGATGGATACGGCCTCGACATTGCCCGTACGTTCGAGCAGCTCCCGGGTGGCCGCGATGATCTCCGCCCGTAAGCGGCCTCCGGTTCCACGCGGTGAGCGCGGCCGCCCGGTCATACCCGCACCGGTGGTTCGGTGGCGGCCGGCCGCGGCTCGGTTTCCTCGCCGAGCCCGAATCGTTCGTGCAGGCGAGCCAGCGGTTTGGGGGCCCACCAGTTGAGTGGGCCCATCAACCGCATCAGCGCCGGTACCAGCAGGGCCCGGATGATGGTGGCGTCGACCAGTACCGTCAGCGTCAAACCCAACCCCATCAGCTGGATGAACGAGACCTGCGAGGTGGCCAGCGCGCCGATCACGATGGCCATCAGTACGGCGGCGGCGGTGAAGATCCGGCCGGTGCGGGCCACGCCGACAGCGACGGATGCGGTGTTGTCCTCCGCCGCGAATTCGCCGCCGGTGCGGCCCGCGCGACGGTGGAGCCATTCCTCCCGGATCCGGGAGAGCAGGAATACCTCGTAGTCCATGGACAGGCCGAAGGCCAGGCAGAACATGAGGATCGGCATGGTAGGCACCAGGTAGCCGACCGCGGTGAAGCCGAGCAGGCCCTCGAAGTGGCCGTCCTGGAATATCCACACCATGGCGCCGAATGCCGCGGTCAGCGAAAGGGTGTTCAGCAGCAGCGCTTTCAGCGGCAGGACCACGCTGCCGGTGAACAGGAACAGCACGACGAAGGTGGCCAGGACGATGAGCAGTGCCGCCAGGGGTAGCCGGTCGGCGAGTGCGTCGAGGGAATCCTCGTTCATCGCGGCGGCGCCGGAGAAGAGCGGGGGCGCCGGTGCCGGTACCGCCCGGAGCTCCGCCAGTTGGTCGCCTCCGGCGGGGGAGAACGGGTCGAGGGAGGTATTCACGGTCAGATAGGTGCCGGTGTTGTTGGCCATCCCCGGCGGGGTGGGAGCGAGCCGGCTACCGGAGACATACACTCCGGCGCTGGACAGCACCCCCGTCACATCGTCGACTTCGGACAACCGGGCCGCGTATGCGCCGACACTCTGCTCGTCCTGGTGGCCGTTCAGCACGATCGTGGTGTTGCCGCCCGGATCGGCCCGCGGGAATTCTGCGCGCACCTCGTCACCCACTTGCCGACTGGCGGCGGTCTCCGGGAGTACGCGCTCGTCGGGGTAGCCGAATTTCACGGACAGGAACGGCGATCCCAGCGCCAGCAGCAGCGTGACGATCACCACGGATACCGGGACCGCGAACCGCATCACTTGTCGGACCAGCCGGTACCAGCCGGTCTGTTCCGGAATCATGGTGCCCAGCGGTGCCGGCTTGCGTCCGAACAAGCGCAGCAGCGGTGCGCGCAGGTCCAAGGCGTTCACCCGGGAACCCAGCAGTACCAGCGCCGCCGGCAGCACGATCACCGAGGCCGCCGCCGCGGCCACCACGACCGCCACGCCGGAATAGGCGAACGAGCGCAGGAAATACAGGTCGAACACCAGCATCGCCGAAAGCGACAATGCCACGGTGAAGGCGGAGAACAGTACGGTGCGGCCCGCTGTCTGCAAGGCGCGCACGGTCGCGGCACGGGGGTCCAGGCCGCCCGCGAGTTCCTCCCGGAACCGGCTCACGATGAAAAGGCTGTAGTCGATTGCCAGCGCCAGGCCGAGTGCGGTGGTGAGGTTCATCGCGTAGATGGACACATCGGTGACCAGTGTGAACAGCCGCAGAATCGCCAATGTGGCGGCGATCGCGAACAAGCCGACCAATAATGGCAGCGATGCCGCGACCAGGCTGCCGAACACCAGTATCAATACGATCAAGGTCAGCGGTATGGCCGCGGCCTCGGCGACCGCCAGATCGTGGGTGATCTGCTCGTTGATCTCGTTGAAGGTGGCGGCCACGCCACCCGCCCGGATAGTGACACCGTCGATTGTGCCGGTGACCTGGGCGCTGATCTCACCCGCGGCTTCCTGCATCTGGGTTTCGTCGCCGTCCAGGTGTACGGCAACGAGCCCGGAATTTCCGTCGGTACTGCGTAGTGCCGAGGCGACTGCGGGCGAGGGGGCGGTCCAGTACGACTGGACGCTGGTGGTGCCGGGATGCGCCCGGATCGTGTCGACGGCCGCCTGTGCCCGGGCTCGTACAGCGGGTGTATCGACGCCTTCCGGCGAGTCGACCAGCAGGATGTAGTTGGGTGCGGCGCCTTCGAAATTATCTGCGAGCAACTCCCCGGCCTGTGTGGATTCGGCATCGGAGGAGACGAATCCACCCGATTTGAGTCCGGACGCGGCGGTGGCGCCGAAGATGCCGCAGAGCAGTGCGACGGCCAGTGCGCCGACGAGTATCGCCCGTGGATGTCTCGTGACGAGTTGCGCGATTCGGATCAGCATGTGCAGGGCCCCCGCCTAGATAGGTTAGTGGCGTTAGCGTAACGCTGTTAACCCATGGATGGAAGACCCTTCCGGCCGAGCGGTTCGTCGACGGGCCGAGACCCCACACGTCGTAGTCGCGCCCTACACTCTCCGCGTGGCTCTGTACCGGAAGTACCGACCGGCAACGTTCGCTGAAGTAGTGGGCCAGGAGCATGTCACCGACCCGCTGTGTACCGCGCTCGATACCGGGCGGATCAGTCATGCGTACCTGTTCTCCGGTCCGCGCGGTTGCGGGAAGACCTCGTCCGCCCGGATCCTGGCGCGGTCGCTGAACTGTGTGGAAGGTCCCACCTCCACCCCATGCGGCACCTGCGCTTCCTGTGCATCCCTCGCTCCGGGCGGCGGCGGGAACCTCGATGTGATCGAACTGGACGCGGCCAGCCACGGCGGTGTGGACGACACCCGGGAACTGCGCGATCGCGCCTTCTATGCACCCGCCGAGTCCCGCTACCGGGTGTTCATCGTGGACGAAGCGCATATGGTGACCACCGCCGGATTCAACGCGCTGCTCAAGATCGTCGAAGAACCGCCGGCGCATCTGATCTTCGTGTTCGCCACCACCGAACCCGAAAAAGTACTGCCGACCATCAGGTCGCGTACCCATCACTACCCGTTCCGGCTGCTGCCGCCCGCCACGATGCGGGGGCTGCTCGGTGATATCTGCGCCCAGGAGCACGTACCGGTGGACGAGGCGGTGTATCCGCTGGTCATCCGAGCAGGTGGGGGTTCCCCGCGAGACAGTTTGAGTGTTCTCGACCAGTTGCTCGCGGGCGCCGGTAGCGACGGCGTCACCTATACGCGCGCCGTCGCGCTGCTGGGGGTGACCGATGTGGCGTTGATCGACGACGCGATCGACGCGCTGTCCGCCGGCGACGGTGCCGCGCTGTTCCGCACGGTGGACCGGGTGATGGAGGCCGGACACGACCCGCGCCGTTTCGCAGTGGATCTGCTCGAACGGCTGCGCGACCTGATCCTGATGCAGGCCGTGCCGGACGCCACCGAGCGCGGTCTCGTGGCCGCGCCCGCCGACCTGCTGGACCGGATGCGCGATCAAGCCGCCCGGCTGGGTCCCGCGACGCTCACCCGCTGCGCCGAACTCCTGCATGCCGGCCTGGGGGAGATGCGCGGTGCCACCGCGCCGCGATTGCTGCTCGAGGTCGTGTGTTCCCGGATGGTGCTCCCCGCGGCCGATACCTCCGACGCCGCAACCCTGCAACGGCTTGAACGGCTGGAGCGGCAGGTGGCTTCCGGCGTCGTATCGGCCCCGGCCGCCGGTGCGGCCGAGCCGGGGCAGGCTTCCGCCGGTGCGCCCCCGGAGCCGGCC
>NZ_BDBZ01000031.1 GCF_001613245.1 Nocardia speluncae NBRC 108251
TCGAGGCCCCGCCCGGCCGCCCACGGAAGGCCGGGCGGCCGTACCCCCGCCGCCGCCCGAACCTGCCCGGGACGCTCCCCGCAACCAGCCGCCGAACAGCCGGCGTCCCGCGCCGGCTGCGGAGCCCGAACCCACAACCACGCTGTCCCAGCAACCGGATCCGGAGCACGGCGGCCCACAATCCGACGCCGGCGGGCCCCCGAATTCCTCCCGGCAATCACGCAGCACACTCGGCCGCCGTCGTAAAGGTGCCGCGGTCGCCGTCGACGACAATGCCACCGATGTGATGTCACCCCTCGACGAGGACGGCGCGACACGTTCCGGCGGACGAACCGATACCGGCGGCTGGCCCACCTCGGGACCGGCCGGACCCGAAACAGTCGGCAAGCCCAAGCCACGGTCGGCGGCCCGGTCTCGGCGCGAGAAGCGGCTACGCCTGGCAGCCCGCGTGGGAGTCGCGTTCCTCTCCGTGCTGGCACTGCTGATCACCGGTGGCGGCTGGAGCTATCTGCGCGCCACCGGCAACAGCTTCACTCAGGTTTCGGCGCTCGCCGAGAACGAAGATGATGTGATCGATGCGCAAGCTCAGCTCGGTGACGAGAACTATCTGATCGTCGGGACCGATACCCGCGCCGGCGACAACGCCGAGGTCGGCGCCGGCACCGTGGAGGATGCCGAGGGCGCGCGCGCCGACACCACGATGCTGGTGCACATACCCAAAAACCGGCAGCGGGTGGTGATCGTGTCCTTCCCCCGCGACCTGGACGTCACCCGGCCCGAATGCAGTGGCTGGGATAACCAGAAGCCCGGCTACACCGAAGATGTGTTCCCCTCGGCAATGGGCGACAAGCTCAACGCCGTGTATGCGCTGGGTGGTCCCCGCTGCCTGCTGTCCACTATCCAGCGGATGACCGGCAGCACGATCAACCATTTCATCGGGATCGATTTCGCCGGCTTCGAACAGATGGTGGACAAGGTCGGCGGGGTCGAGGTGTGCGTGAGCAAACCGCTCGAGGACGGCATGCTCGGCACGATCATCCCGGAGGCGGGACGCCATAAGATCGACGGAAAGACCGCGCTCAACTATGTCCGGGCCCGGCACATCTACGGGGAAGAGCGCAGCGACTACGACCGGATCAACCGGCAGCAGAAGTTCCTGGCCTCACTGTTGCGCGGCGCACTGTCGAGCAAGATGCTGTTGGATCCCGGCAAATTGAACGGATTCGTCCAGGCCTTCTCCAAGGCGACCTTTGTCGACCAGGTCGAACCCAACGATCTGCTCATGCTGGGCAAATCGCTGCAGGATCTGGAGTCGGGAGCAGTGACGTTCCTGACGGTACCGACCGCGGGCACCACGTCCTACGGCAACGAGATCCCCCGCACCTCCGATATCCAAGGGATCTTCCAAGCAATCCGCGACGATCAGCCCCTTCCCGGAGAGAAGACCGCACCGGCACCGCCGCCGACCTCGGAAGCTCCGGTGCCCCCGTCGCTCACCGCGGTGGATCCCAGCACCCTGTCGCTCCTGGTATCCAACGGCTCGGGAATCTCGGGCCTGGCGAGTTCCACCGCGAGCGAGATGGCCAACGTCGGTTTCAACATCTACAACTACGGCAACTACACCGAAGGAAACGCCACCGAGACGAAGGTCCGCTACTCCCCTGGTCACGAGGCCGAGGCAGCCACGGTGGCGAGCGCGATTCCCGGGGCGACCATGCAGCTCGACGAGTCCCTGGGCAGCATCGTCGAACTCGTCCTGGGCGAGAACTACCAGCAGGTCGTGAACGAACCCGCCCTGGTCGGCAGCCCCATCACTGATCTGGCGCCCGCCAGCACCGAGGCGGTGGAACTGCCCAGCGACCTCGAACATGTGAACGCCGGCGACGATCCCTGCGCCGTGTAGTGACAGGGTGAACAACCCGCCCAGCGGGTTGTTCACCCTGTGTTGGTGACGTGGACAGTGGGGCGAACTAGTCTTCGTCTCATGCGTGTCATCTACAACGAGCGAATGGCCGATCTCGCCCACCTGCTGGGCGAGATGGCAGGGCTTGCCGGTTCGGCCATGGATCGCGCCACGCAGGCTCTGCTCCAGGCCGACCTGCCGCTGGCCGAGCAGGTCATCGGCGAGGGTGATCGGATCGCGGAGATGATCGCCGACGCGGAGGAGAAGTCCTTCGCGCTGCTCGCCACACAGGCCCCGGTCGCAGGCGATCTCCGGCAGGTGGTCAGTGCGATACAGATCGTCAACGACGTCAACCGGATGGGTACGCTCGCCCTGCACGTGGCCAAGGTGGCCCGTCGCCGGCATCCCAACCACGCCCTGCCCGAGGCGGTGAACGGGTACTTCGCCGAGATGGGCCGGATCGCGGTCAGCATGGGGCAGGGCGCCAAGGAAGTGCTGGAATCCCGCGACCCCGAACGCGCGGCGCAGCTCAACCAGGACGACGAGGCGATGGACGATCTGCATCGCCACCTGTTCACCTTGCTCATGGACCGGGATTGGAAGTACGGGGTGGCGCCCGCTGTCGATGTCACCCTGCTCGGCCGCTACTACGAGCGGTTCGCCGATCACGCGGTGGAGATCGGCCGCCGGGTCATCTTCCTGGTAACAGGCGAACTCCCCCCGGACACCGACACCGAGAGCTGAGCCACCTGCCCGCGAACGATGCACTGTAGCCCGAGAAGTTTCTCGGGCTACAGGCTTTTCTGCTGATCCGCCGCGGCAACCGGCGGGTGAGAAAACCACGATCTCCGCAACACCCAGAATTTCCGGGCGTTGCGGAGATCGCTGAAACCCGCGTGATATCAGGCGGGGTCGATCATCGGAGTCGGGTTACGTGCCGACGGATTGCCAGTTGTCGACAGCGTAGATTTCGACCGGAGCCGGTATCGCTCGCTGTTCGACCACGACCGCGGGAATCGTTCCCGCGTGCTCCTCTTCGCCGGTTTCAGCCGAAACGGCCGGAGATGTAGTCCTCGGTGGCCTTTTCACCGGGGTTGGAGAAGATCTTCTCGGTATCGTCGATCTCCACCAGCCGGCCCGGTTTGCCCTGGGCCTCGAGATTGAAGAAACCTGTCTTGTCGCTCACCCGCGCCGCCTGCTGCATGTTGTGGGTGACGATTACGATCGTGTATTCCTTCTTCAGTTCGGTGATCAGATCTTCGATCGCCAGGGTGGAGATCGGGTCCAGGGCCGAACAGGGCTCGTCCATCAGCAGTACGTCCGGGGACACCGCGATGGCGCGGGCAATGCACAAACGCTGCTGCTGACCGCCGGACAGCCCGCCGCCAGGCTTGTCGAGCCGGTCCTTGACCTCGTTCCACAGGTTCGCACCGCGCAGCGAGCGTTCCGCGACCTCGTCCAGTTCGGCCTTGTTGCGCACGCCCTGGAGTTTGAGACCGGCCACCACATTGTCGCGGATGGACATGGTCGGGAACGGGTTCGGGCGCTGGAACACCATGCCGATGGTGCGGCGCACGCCCACCGGGTCCACTTGGGAGCCGTAGATGTCCTCGCCGTCGAGCATGACGGCGCCCGATACGCTGGCGTTCGGGGTCACCTCGTGCATCCGGTTCAGCGACCGCAGGACGGTGGATTTACCGCATCCGGAGGGGCCGATGAAGGCGGTCACGCTGCGCGGCAAGACGTTCAGCGATACATCCGCGACGGCGTGGAACTTGCCGTAGTAGATGTTCAGGTCTTTGATATCGATGCGCTTGGCCATCTATTTTCCGTTTCCGCCTTATCGGTTCCGCATCAGGAACTTGTTGACACCCGCGGCCGCCAGGTAGAGCAGTGCGATCAGCAGGATGAGCGTGAGCGCCGCACCCCACACGCGCTGGCGTCCCGCATCTTCCGCGTTCGCCAGTTCCTGGTAGATCAGCAGCGGCAACGAGGCCATATTGCCGTCGAGGATATTCATATTGATCGACTTGCTGTAGCCGACCAGCACCAGCACCGGCGCCGTCTCCCCCATAACGCGGGCCAGCGCGAGCAGGATGCCGGATATCATGCCCGGCAGGGCGGTCGGGATGACGACCTTGACGATCGTCTTCCATTTCGGGATACCGAGCGCGTAGGAGGCTTCGCGCAGTTCGTCGGGGACGAGTTTGAGCATTTCCTCTGTGTTGCGCACCACCACCGGAAGCATCAGCAGCACCAGCGCCAGGGCCACCGCGAATGAGCTCTGCGGGAAGCCCAGGGTGGCGATCCACAGGGCGAAGACGAACAGCGCGGCGACGATCGACGGGATACCGGCCAGGATATCGACCATGAAGGTCGTCACCTTCGCGAAACGGCCGGTGCCGTATTCGATCAGGTAGATCGCGGCCATGATGCCCAGCGGTACCGCGATCACGGCCGCCACCGCAGATTGAACGATGGTGCCGTAGATCGCGTGGTAGACACCGCCACCGGTCTGATCGGGCAGGATGCCCTTCTGCGAGTTCTGCCACCAGTCCAGCGAAAGGATCGCCTCGAAACCGTTGGCGACCACCATGCCCAGCACCCAGACCAGTGGGATGAGTGCGATCACGAAGCACAGGGTGAACAGCCCGGTGGCGACGTTGTTCTTGATCTTCCGCGCGGTGCTCACGTCGCGGAAAGTCGGTGCCTTGATCGGCTGATCGAATTTGGTCATGGTGGCCATCAGCCGTTCACCTTTCCGCCGGCCACGAACCGGGCCAGCGCATTGACCACGAATGTCAGTACGAAGAGCACGAAGCCCGCCGCGATGTAGGCGCCGGTCGGTAGCGGCGCGCTGAACTCGGCAGCGGCCGATGCGATCTTGGATGCGAAGGTGAAACCGCCGTCGAACAGCGACCAGCCGCCGGCGTCCGCCGATGTTTTCAGGATGAGGAGCACGGCGATCGTCTCGCCGAGGGCCCGGCCCAGACCGAGCATGGAGCCGGCGATGACGCCGCTGCGCCCGTAGGGCAGCACAGTCATTCGCACGACTTCCCATTTGGTGGCGCCGAGTGCCTGTGCCGCTTCGATATGCGCGGGTGGGGTCAGCGCGAACACTTCCCGGGCGACCGACGTGATGATCGGCAGGATCATCACGGCCAGCACGATTCCGGCGGTGAAGATCGTGCCGCCGCCGGCGATGGAGACATTGCCATCGGCGAAGAGGAAGAACCAGCCCAGGTTGTCGTTGAGGAAATGCTGGACCGGTTTCAGGTAGGGCGCCAGCACCAGCAGGCCCCACAGGCCGTACACGATCGAGGGCACCGCGGCCAGCAGATCGGTCAGCATCGAGAACGGGCGGGCCAGCTGTTTCGGTGCGTACCGAGTAAGGAACAGCGCGATACCGACGCCGATCGGCACCGCGATGATGAGCGCGAACGCGGAGCTCAACACCGTCACCATGAACAGGTCACGGATACCGAAGCGGAGGTTGTCCGCATCGCCGGTGTTGAACTCCGTGCTGGTGAAGAAGTTCACCTGGTCAGCCCCGAGCGAGGGCACCGCGCGGATGAGCAGGAACAACGCGATCAACGCGATCGATCCCACGATGATGGCGGCGGCGGCTACGGCCAGCGATTTGAAAACCAGTTCGGCCCGCCGGCCGTGCCCGCCGCCCAGCGGGCGTAACGGCGGTTTGTTCGGTTCGCTCGACATGGATGCGGTGTCTCCGGCCTTGCGCAGGCCCGCCCCGGTGGACGAACCCGCGGAGGCTACCTCTGGGTTGACTGTCATATTCGCACTATCAGGAGATGGCGTTTATCGCCGTGGTCAGCTTGGTTTTGAACTGCTCCGGGATCGGTACGTAGCCGTTGTCTTCCAAACCTTCCTGACCGTTGGTGACCGCCGAGGTCAGGAATCCCTTGACTGCGGCGGCGACCTCACCGTCGGCGTACTGGGAGCAGACGATCTCGTAGGTCGGCAGGATGATCGGGTAGGAACCGGCCTCGGTGGGTTTGTAGAACGACGAGGTGTCGAGCACCAGGTCGTTGCCCTCACCCTTGATCTTCACGCCGTCGATCGCCTTGCCCGCGGTCTCCGAGGTCAGTTCGACGGGTTCGGGACCGGCGGAGGTGATGACCCGCACCTGGGAGAGGTTCTGCGCCTTGGCGAAGGACCACTCGTTGTAGGAGATCGAGTTCGGGGTCGACTTCACCGCGGCCGAAGTGCCCTCGTTGCCCTTGGCGCCTTCACCGACGCCGCCGTTGAAGACCTTGCCCGCTTCCTTACCCCAGGCGCCTTCGGAAGCCGCATCGAGATAGAGCTGGAAATTGTCCGTGGTGCCGGACTCGTCCGACCGGTAGATGACCTTGATGGGTTGGGCGGGCAGCTGCGTGTCCGGGTTGAGCGCCTTGATCTCCGGTGCGTCCCAGGTCTTGACGGTGCCGTTGAAGATCTTGGCCATGGTCGGGCCGTCGAGCGCAAGATCGGTGACACCGGCGACGTTGTAGGTGATGGCGATCGGGCCGAACACGGCCGGCAGGTTCCAGGCCGGTGCTGCGCAGCGCTCGGCGGCCTTCGCCACCTCGCCCTTGGATTCGCTCAGCGGCGAGTCGGAACCGGCGAAATCGGTCTGGCCGCCGAGGAATTCCTTCACCCCCGCGCCCGAGCCGCTCGAGGTGTAGTTCAGGGTCTGGCCGTCGCAGTTGGTTTCGTAGGCTGCGGTGAAACGCTCGACAGCGTTCTTCTGCGCCGACGAACCGCTGGCCTTGAGTGCTTCCGTGCCACCGCACTCGACCTCGGCGTTGGCTTCGACGCCGGTTGTGCCGGTGTTGTCGTCGCTGCCGCAGGCAGCCAACGGCAGGATCGCGGCGGCGAGAACGCCGACGATGGCGCTGCTGCGCTTGAACTTCACTCCAGTCCTCCGGATACTTCCTGCTCGCCCGGTCCCTCACCGGCCCGGACGGGCCTCATGGTGTGGCCGTTCGCGAGAACTTGCACACCAGGCGGCCCACGACCGCCCAGAATCAACCTAGGTCCCGTCGGTAGACAGCCGGACCAGGGTGAGTGAACGGGAAATGAACACCGGCGGCGGAACGGCGCCCGATATGTGTGATATTTGCCGCGCTGTTACTCAGCGGACCCTCGGCCTGCCGCCGAACGGCCGAATTCGGCGGCCGACGGACGACGACCCAACCCGCCGGCCGTTTCGTGAGGCTCGGCCGCGGGCACCGGATTCGACCGCCTCCCCGACACGGGGCGGAAGTCCGGCCGCGGCCTGGCGGCCGGCGCGGCAATGGCGCAGGGCGCCACCCCCGGCTTTATCCGAACCCGTCCGGTTCCGTGTAGGCGATATCGATATGCGCCGGGCCGAAACCGAGACGGCTGTAGGTCCGGACGGCGGCGGTGTTGTCGGCCTCTGTGTACAGCAGTACCTCGCCCAGCCCCGCGTCCCGCAGGTAATGGAGGCCGATCAGTGTGAGCAACCGGCCGAGCCCACGACCCTGCGCGGCGGGATCGATACCCACCACATAGACCTCGCCGGCGGGTGGATTCTCGTCGCGGTGCACCTTGGTCCAGTGGAAACCGAGCAACCGGCCGGGATCGTCGGCGGCGAAGGCCAGGAACAGACCCGCCGGGTCGAACCAGGATTCGGCGCGGCGTTGCGCCAACTCGGACGCAGTCCATCCACCCTGCTCAGGGTGCCAAGCGAAGGCGGCGTTGTTGACCCGCAGCAGTTCCGCGTCATCCGCCGGGCCGGCGTAATGACGCACCACGATACCGGCCGGAACCTCCACATCCGGTAGCTGTGGCGTTGCCAGCGGCCGTCGCATCTGCCACAGTTCGCGCGCGGCGACCAGCCCCAACCGGGCCGCGACCGCCTCCGCCGCAGGCAATTTCCCATGCGCCCACACCCGTGCCCCACTGCCGCCGGATGCGAGTACCGCGGCCACCAATTCCCGGCCGATGCCCCGGCCGCGATGCGCGGGTGCCACGGCGGCTTCCGCCATGGCCGGATGTTCATCGTGCGCCGGGGTGAGCCCCGCGTACCCGGCCACCACACCGCTGCTCAGGGCAAGCAGATGCCGGACCGGCGAATCGCCGCGCAGCGCGAGCAACCCCTGTTCGGAAACCGGTGCGACACCGTCGGCCGCCGCGGCGGCGGCCAGCAGGGCACTCACCTCGCCACCATCGCCGACCGCACCGTCGACCCAGCGCAACTCGAAATCGGCCACGGCTTCCGCACTCATTGGATCGTGCCGTTCACCGGGACGATCGAATCCTCGTCCGCGCCCTCGCGACCGCCGTTACCGACGCGGGATTCGGCATCACCCTTGTTCTGCGACCGAGCCGGCCGCACAGCCTTGTAACCCACGTTTCGGACCGTACCGATCAGCGATTCGTATTCGCTACCCAGCTTCGCCCGCAACCGCCGCACATGCACATCGACCGTGCGGGTACCACCGAAGAAGTCATACCCCCACACCTCCTGCAACAGCTGCGCTCGGGTGAAAACCCGGCCGGCATGCTGCGCGAGATACTTCAACAGCTCGAATTCTTTGTAGGTGAGATCGAGCGGGCGGCCGCGCAATCGCGCGGTATAGGTGCCCTCGTCGATCACCAGCTCCCCCAGAGTTATCTTGCCGGCATTCTCCGGGCTCGCCGCCCCACCGGTCCGGCCGACCAGCAACCGCAACCGCGCATCGAGCTCGGCCGGACCGGTACCGGGCAGCAGAATATCGTCGAGACCCCAATCGGCGTTCACCGCGACCAGACCGCCCTCGGTGAGCACGGCCACCACCGGAACCGACGATCCCGTACTACCGAGCAACCGGCACAAACCGCGCGCGGCGGCCAGATCGGTCCGCGCATCCACCAGCGCGATATCGGCGGTACCCGCCTCTAGCAGCGAGGCCACCTCGGTCGGCGCGGGCCGCACGTTGTGTGCGAGCAGCGATAGCGAAGGCAGAACCGAATCGGGGTCCGGATCGGCAGTCAGCAGGAGCAGCTCCACGGCACTCCTCCCATCTCGTAGCTACGCGAAAGCCAGCTTCGTCGCCGTCGCCACGTTGCTTATCCACAAGTGATGGCGACAAGATTAGCGCGCTGGGCCATAGCAGCGCCTCCGGCGCCGCGGGAGCGTCTCCGGAAGGCGGACCCCGGGCAGGCGCCGCGGGGCGTCCATTAGGGTGCATGACATGCGGAAGCTGATCATCGGACTGCTGTGCCTGGCCGGCCTGGCAGTGGTCGCCGATTTCGGCGCGGCCGCATATTCGGAATACCGGGTTTCCCGATCGCTACGGGTCGGCGCCGAACTGAGTGCCGACCCGGAAGTCACATTCCACGGGTTCCCGTTCCTGCGGCAGGCGCTCGGCGGCCGTTACGACAATATCGAGATCAACGCCGACAGTGTCCGCGCCGATATACCCGGCGAAATCGCGCTCGAAGCCACCCTGCTGGGAATGCGGCTACCGTTCGGCGACCTCGTCGACGGCCAGGTCCGCAGCCTGCCGGTGGATCGAGTGGATGTCCGGATGCGGGTCGCCCCCACCGAACTCGGCCGACTGTTCGGCATCCCCGACCTCGAAGTGCATTCACGCCCCGCGGACAAATCCGACGGGACCGGCGGATCGGGCGGATCAGGAATGACCACCGCCGGCGCACTGGTGCTGACCGGGACGCTACCGAAGGCCCCCAGCGGCCAGCAGGGCGCGAGTTTCACCGGGGAACGGGTCAGTGTGGCGGCGGATCTGCTGCTCGACGGCGACCAGGTACGGATAGTGGCCACCGGCCTGTATTCCGACGAACTCTCCCCCGTCCCGTCGGAGCCGGTGGTCGACGAGGCGGATATCCCGGCAGTGCTGGCGATGTTCACCCGTACCATCGATACGAAGGAACTCCCCTTCGGTATCCGGCCCATCGAGGTCACCGCGCTGGGTGGCCATATCGTGGTAGAGGGCCGGGGCGAAGATGTGACGATCGACCTGAACAGATTGCGGCGACCATGATCGAGATCACCATACTGGTGGTAATGCTGCTGGCCGGGCTGGCAGTGGGGCTCTACCTACGCCACCGCGAAGGCTCGGTACGGACGGCTCCGATCACCCTCGATCGCGATACCGCCGCCCGCGACGAACTGCTGGTGTCCGCCGGGGTCACCGGGGGCGGGCCGGCAGTACTGCATTTCTCGGCCGATTGGTGCGGGCCGTGCGCCGCGGTGCGCCGGGTCGTCGCCGACGCCACCGCTGACCTGGCAGATTCCCCGCAGCCGCCGCGCGATATCGAGGTCGATATCGACGCGGATCCGGCGCTCGCCCGGGCGTTGAACGTGCTCTCGCTACCCACCACCTTCGTCTTCGACGCCGAGGGGCGGGAACGGTTCCGCATCTCCGGGGTACCCAAGACGAGCGATCTACGCAGTGCACTGAGTCCGCTCACGGCCGCGCTGTAATTTTGGAGCCGCTCCGCGGCTCGAGGGTGGGGCCTGATCGAGGCTTCTGCTTCACTGTTCCGCTGTGTGGTCGGCGCCCCGGACTCCGGGCGCGGCTGACAACCCGGTGGTAGTCGGTCCGTGAAGGGGCGGGCTGTAATTTT
>NZ_BDBZ01000032.1 GCF_001613245.1 Nocardia speluncae NBRC 108251
CACCCACCATCGAGCGGGAGAAGCAAGGCGGGGTCCGCTCGGTGCCGGCTTGGGAGCGGGGCCGATCCGGGGGCGCGGGTGGTTGACGCGGGTGGTTGATACGAGGGGCGTGACCAGGGGATTGCCCCCTACCCATTGGATCCTCGCCGGGATTGGGTAGACTGCATCACGTGCAATCCCACCGAGAGCTGATGCTCACCCGTCGCCGCACAGTCGATCTGTGCCGCCTCGGTGGTTGTTGCTGCCTGTGCCGCTGAGCGGTCGGCTCTTTTCCTGACGCCGACCACGGTTCGTCCGCGCGAGTGATTCATCCCCGGCGAACCGGCCGAATTCCGCCGAACAGTTCGAGCGCAGGAGTTTCTTTCATGTCCCGTATCACCACCTCGGTAAGCGTCCCGGGGTCAGCCGCCGGGCCGGTCGATATCCGTGGTCCCCGCTTCGTCGCCTGGATCACCACGGGCGTCCTGGTCGTAGTGTTGCTGCTGGCCGCCGTCGCCCCACCGGCCGCCGCGATATTGATCGCGATCCAGGCCGTCGTTTTCGCATCGGGCGCGGCACTGGGACCCCGCCGGCACCCATACGGCCTGCTCTACGCTCGTCTCGTCGCGCCACGCCTGGGACCGGTCACCGAGACCGAGCCGGCCGCGCCGTTGCGGTTCGCCCAACTCCTCGGTTTCGTGTTCGCCGCCGTGAGCTTGCTGGGTTTCGTGCTCGGCGACTCCGTGGTGGGCCCGTTGTTCGCCGGGTTCGCCCTGTTCGCGGCCTTCCTGAATGCCGCGTTCGGTATCTGCCTCGGCTGCAAAATCTACCCGCTGGCCACCCGGCTGGTCCCGCGTTCCCTGTCCGAATCCCCCGCACCGAACTGAATCGCTAGTCACCACTGAAAGGAAACAAATGGCTCGCTCCGATGTCCTGGTCTCCGTCGACTGGGCCGAAGAGAATCTCAAGACCCCCGGCGTCGTCTTCGTCGAGGTCGATGAGGACACCTCCGCCTACGAGGGCGGGCACATCGAGGGCGCCGTCCGGCTCGATTGGAAGACCGACCTGCAGGATCAGGTTCGTCGTGACTTCGTGAACCAGGAGCAGTTCTCCGCGCTGCTCTCGGAACGCGGGATCGCCAACGATGACGAGGTCGTGCTCTACGGCGGCAACAACAACTGGTTCGCCGCGTACGCGTACTGGTACTTCAAGCTGTACGGTCACAACAACGTCAAACTGCTCGACGGCGGCCGCAAGAAGTGGGAGCTCGACGGGCGCCCGCTCTCCCGTGACGAGGTTTCCCGTCCGGCCACCCAGTACAAGGCCGCCGAACCGGACTCCTCGATCCGCGCGTTCCGCGACGAGGTCATTGCCGCCATCGGCACCAAGAACCTGGTCGACGTGCGCTCCCCCGACGAGTTCTCCGGCAAGATCCTGGCGCCTGCGCACCTGCCGCAGGAGCAGAGCCAGCGTCCCGGCCACATCCCGGGCGCGATCAGCGTGCCGTGGAGCAAGGCCGCGAACGAAGACGGCACCTTCAAATCGGATAACGACCTCGCCGAGCTCTACAGCGAGGCCGGGCTGGACGGCAACAAGGAAACCATCGCCTACTGCCGTATCGGCGAGCGTTCCTCGCACACCTGGTTCGTGCTGCAGGAGCTGCTCGGACACCAGAACGTCAAGAACTACGACGGCAGCTGGACCGAATACGGTTCGCTGGTCGGCGCACCGATCGAGTTGGGAGAGTAACCACCATGTGCGCAGCACCCACCCAAGGTCAGGCAATTCCGGCAGGTGTCGATGTGGAGAAGGAAACGGTCATCACCGGCCGCGTTCTCGGCACCGACGGCGAGCCCGTAGCGGGCGCCTTCGTACGCCTGCTCGACGGCAACGCTGATTTCACCGCCGAGGTCGTCGCCTCCGGAACCGGCGATTTCCGTTTCTTCGCGGCCCCCGGCTCCTGGACCCTGCGGGCATTGTCGTCCGCGGGTAACGGCACCTCCGAGCTGAAGCCCGAAGGCCCCGGTATCCACAACGTGGACGTCACCGTCTCGAAGTAACAGCTGGAACGGACCGGCCCGGGACCGCCTCATACGAGCCGGTCCCGGGCCGGTCCGCGTGCGGGCCCTGATTCACTCGGTCGAGCTACGCGTCCGGCCCCCTGGGAGCGGCATCGGCGCCGGCACTTCCGTGCCCGAATTCTCGGGCGGTGACACGCCGAGCAAGGTTTCGGCCCGTCCCTGCTGTCAGTGCTCGAGACGATGTGGCCGAGCCGCGAGTATCGAGTGCTGACAGCAGGGACCAAGGGGGGCCGAACCCCGCGGCGCCGCAGGCGCCGCATAAACTGACACGGTGGTCCTCTTCTTCGAGATTCTGCTGATCGCCGTATCGGTCCTCATCGGATGGTTCGGCCTGTACGTCTTCTACCGGCTGTTCACCGAATCATGAGTGGTCTCGCGAGCGAGGGTCCCGATCCGGCCGAGCGAGCGAGCGATACCAGCAACGGAGACCCGGCGGCCGAGCCGTCCGTTCGCAACGGTGACGGCCGGTCGGCCGACGATCAGTCGTCGCTGAGCGGCGACCGGGCGGTGGCCGATGCGGCCGAGCGCGCCAAGGCGACCGCCGGACGCAATATCCCGGTTCTCCCGGATCTTCCGCTGCCCGACGATACGGCCAATCTGCGACTCGGCCCGGACCTGAATCCGGCCATGCTGGCGCTGTTGCCGATGGTCGGCGTGTGGCGCGGTGAGGGTGAGGGCCACAATCCCCAGCGCGGCGATTACCGCTTCGGGCAGCAGATCGTGGTCTCCCATGACGGTGGGGACTATCTGAGCTGGGATTCGCGGTCCTGGTTCCTCGAATCCGACGGCAGCTACGGTGGCCCGGATCTGCGGGAGAGTGGATTCTGGCGGGTCGGCGTCGATGGGAACGACGAGGTGCTGGAGCTGCTGCTCACGCACAGCACGGGCATTGTCGAACTCTTCTACGGCACCGCGCTCACGCAGTCGTCCTGGGAGCTTGCCACCGATGTGGTGATCCGTAGCCAGACCGGCGCGGTGGTGGGTGGCGCCAAGCGACTGTACGGGATCGTGGAGGGCGGCGATCTGGCGTACGTGGAGGAACGGGTGGTGGCCGATGGGCCGCTGGAGCCCAGGCTCTCGGCACGCCTGCAGCGCTTTATCGGCTGAACTCCACCCGGTTCACCGACCGCGGCTGGTGGACGGGGCCATACAGTGGTCCGGACATGGAACAACCCCCGAGCCGTATCGGCACGTTTCCCACGGTGAGTACCGGTGGATTCGCGACCGATCCCGATCGGACAGACCGGGAGCTCGGGGGCCGGGTGGCTGCCTGGAATTCGCTCAGCGCATCGGGGTGAACGAAATCCGTGCACAGCCGGCTTCAGCGCTCAGCTGACAGCCACCTCACGAGTCCTTTGAATTTCCATTCGTCGGATCACCTCCTTCCTTGTGTACTCACGAACCTAGCTGCGGACGGCCGGGGTCGGCAACGGAATTTCTTCGATGGCGTAATGCGTCCCGTCGCCGTCCGGAAAAGGCGCCCGGACCTGGCCGGACTCGTCCACGGTGAGCACCAGTTCGGCGTGGTGCCCGGCCGGTAGTTGATGTGTGACGACCACCACACCACGGTTCGGTGCGACCAACCCGCTGCCGGTGTCGAGCAGATCGCGTAGCAACTGGGCTCCGGCGGTTGCATCCATATGTTCGGTGGGCTCGTCGAGGAGGAGAACACGGGCGGGCGAGACCAGTGCGCGGGCGAGCAGAATCCGCCGGCGCTGCCCGCCCGATACTGCGGCGGCCCCTCCGGGGAGGACGGTGTGCACGCCGTCCGGCAGGCCGGCCAGCCACTCCCCCAGCCCGACCGTGCGCAACGCCCGTTCGGCCGCTTCGGTATCCAGGTCGCCGCGGGCGACCCGCAGGTTCTCCAGCACGCTGGTGCCGAACAGGTGTGCATCCTCGGCGAAGAAACGCACCTCTTCGTCCGGATGGTCGAAAAGTCCGGCCCAAGCCATCAGCAGGGTCGTTTTTCCCGATCCGCTGGGACCTACGACCGCCACCCGTGCGGCCTGCGGGCGTTGCGGTATCTGCCATTGACCGTCGCCGACCCAGCCGATCACCACACCGTCGGCGCGGCTGTCGGCGTACGGGAAGGGATGCGGGTTGCCGCCCGTACCGAACCGTTTGCGGGTATCGGCGGGCGCTCCGGCCGCGGCAGCGAGTCCGTACGGTTGCGGTTCGACCGGTTCGGGGCTTTGGTCGGGCGTGACCGCGCGCAGCCGGTGCAGCGCCGCCCGCGCCACAGTGAGGGCGGCAGCCGCGGCCGGCAGGGCACCGGTCGCCTCGAAGGACGACAGCGGCAGCAAAACCAGCACGGTCAGCGCCATCGGTGTCATGGCCCCCGGGGCACCGCCGTCCGGGCCGTAGAGGGCGATACCGATCAGGAGGGCCGCGAGCACACTGACCCCGGTCGCCAGCGGGGTCGCGGCGGCCGCCCACGCGGTACGGGCGGCCGCACGGTCTTCGGCCGTCAGAACCCGGTCCTCGGCCGCGGCGGCGGTCGCGAGTGCGGTACTCAGTTTCCCGGCGACCCGCAATTCGGCGGCGTGGTCGAGAACCGTGAGGGCGTGGGCGGTGAATTCCGAGCGGTCGGCCCGCGCCGCCCGTTCGGCTCCGGCCGCGGCTCGCGCCGACAGCCACGGCGCGACGACACCGGAAAAGACCAGCGCACCGGCCAGGACGACTGCGGCCGCCGGCGAGATGAAAGCCAGCAGCGTGACCGCGGCCACCGATAACACCAGTGCCACTGCCATCGGCACGAAGGTGCGGACCACCACGGCACCGAGATCGTCGATATCGGTGCCTACCCGGACCAGCACATCGCCGCGCCGCAGGCCCCCGGGCATTCCCGGCGTGGTGGGCGCGCGCTTTCCGCGGGCGCCTGCCGCGGCGGGGTTCCCGGTGCCCTCGGGTACACCGGTATCCGAACGGCGGGTCAGCCACAGCGGTGCTTGCGCGAGCGCCCGGTACACCGAGGTGCGGGCCGCGGTCATAGAACGCAGCGCAACATCGTGGGTGGCGAGCCGCTCGAGGTAGCGGCACAGTCCCCGCGAGATACCGAGCGCCCGGACCGCGACCACCGCGACGGTGAGGTCCAGTACCGGCGGCATCTGCCAGGCCCGGGCGATGAGCCAGGCGGCCAGCGCGGCCAGGCCGAGACCACTGCCCAGGGCCAGAACGCCCCACGTGACCGCGACAGCCAGCCGCCATCGAGGGATTTCCAACAGCTCCCACATCTGGCGGGTATCGCGCAGCAGCAACCGCATCCGGGCCCAGCGGCGCTGCGGGCGCCCCGCCTTTCCGGTGGAGCGCGGTCGCCGGCTGCGCGAGGGTCGATCGCTCATCGGGCCACTCGCTGAGCGGTCGACGGGACCGTGACGATTTCGTCCGCGGCAGCCAGCAGTGCGTGACGGTGGGCGACCACCACGACGGTGACTCCGGTGCGGGCGAGCGTGGTCAGCGCTGCCGCGACCGCGGCTTCACTGCCGGGGTCCAGGTGGGCGGTCGGTTCGTCCAGCAGCACGATCGGACGTCCCGCCGCGAGTACCCGGGTCAGGGCCAGGCGCTGGCGTTGCCCCAGCGAGAGCCCGACACCCCCGGAGCCGACGACCGTATCCCATCCGGCGGGCAGCGCTTCGAGTACGGCGTCGAACCCCGTTGCGGCGCATGCGGCATCGAGTTCGCTGAGCACCCGCGCGGCGCCGCGGCGAGGTGAACCGGACACGGTGGCGCCCAGCAGTTCGAGATTCTCGCGCAGTGTGCCCGGCACCAGTACCGGCCGCTGCGGGAGCCACGCCAGCCGCTGCCACCACTGCTCTGTGGGAAGCTCCCGAATATCCACACCATCGGCGAATACCGCACCGTGAGTGGGTTCGACGAGCCCCAGGATCGCCTGCAACACGGTCGATTTACCGCTGCCGTTCGGTCCGGTGAGCGCGGTGACGGCACCTGGGCGCAGGTGTGCGCACAAGCCGTCGGGTGCGGCACCATCGCGGGATTCGACGGTGAGACCACGTAGTTCGATCACGCCGTCCCCGCCACCGGCCGGCACCCCGTGTTCCTCGATACCGATCACCGCCGCACGCGCACCGCGACCACGCATCGCCAGGCCCTCGTCACCACGAACTCCCGGCCCGGGGGATGCGGCGGCCGAGCGATTCTCACCGTCCGCACGTACCGGATCGAGGATCGCGAAAGCTTTTTCGGCAGCCGCCATTCCGTCCTGTGCGGCATGAAATCGCTCCCCCACGGTGCGCAGCGGCAGATACACCTCCGGCGCGAGAACCAGCGCGACCACCCCGGCATACAGGCTCATATCGCCGTCCACCAACCGCATTCCGATCGCCACGGCGACCAGCGCCACCGACAGGGTAGCCAGCAGTTCGAGCACCATCGAGGAGAGAAACGCGATCCGCAACGCGCCCATGGTGCGCCGGTGCAACGATTCGCCCAGTTCCCGGACCTGACGGCTCATCGTGCGACCGGGGGTTTCGGTGGCGATGCCGGTCTCGCGGCCGAGGGCGCGCAGGGTGGGCATCCCGGCGAACAGGTCGAGCAGTTGATCGGACAGCCGGGTGGTGGCATCCAGGGTGGCGCGGGCGCGGCCCTCGGTGAGCAGGCCGATGAGCACCATGAAGATCGGGATCAGCGGCAGGGTGATGACCACGATGGCGGCCGAGGTGAGGTCATGCGCGGCGATCACCACCAGCACCACCGGCGGTACCAGCACCGCCAGCAACAGGGCGGGAACGTATCCGGTGAGGTAGGGCCGCAGTCCGCTGAGCCCGCTGCTCACCACCACGGCGAGTTCCGTGCGGCGCATTTCCAGTTCGCGGGGCGGTAGTCCGGCACCGGCGGCGAGCACCGACTGCTCCAGCTCGGCGACGACCCGGGCTCCGGCCCGGTGCGCGATCCGCGCCTGCCACCAGGCTGCCAGCGCCCGGACCGCGACCGCCACCGCCAGCAGCACCAGCTCGGTATGCCAGGCGGCCACCGTCCGCTGTCCCGGATCGGTGATGACGCCGGCCAGCACCCGCCCCAGCAGGACCGCGGCGGTCACGATGGCGACCGTGGTAAGCACCGACAGACCGACACTGAGCACCAGATAGCTCCGGGCCGAGCGTGCGTATCGCCACAGGCGCGGGTCCACGGGCGGGCGGGCCATCAGAGGTCACTCCTTGTTTGCAACACGCGGGGAAAGTCCGATTCCGGCCGGGATGTGCTCGACACTGATGCGTTTACGGAACACCCAGTACGTCCAGGCTTGGTATACGAGGACCACCGGTGTGACGGCCAGCGCCGCCCAGCTCATCACCTTCAACGTGTACGGGGTGGACGAGGCGTTGTCGACTGTGAGGTTGTACGCGGGGTCGATGGTGGAGGGCAGGACATCCGGGAACAGCGCGCCGAACAGCAGCGCGGAGGCGGCGAGAACGGTGAGCGCGGTACCGGTGAATGCCCAGCCGTCACGGCCGGCGAACAGGGCCGCGGCTCCGCCGAGCAACCCGAATACCGCGAGCGCCAGCAGGATCCACGTCCAGTCGGCCCCGTAGGCGAGCTGGGTCCAGATACCGAAGCCGCCGACCACCGCGGCCGTGGGCACCAGGAGCAGCCGGGCGGTGCGCACCGCGTCGGTACGCACTTCACCCGCGGTTTTGAGCGCCAGGAATACCGCCCCGTGCAGCGCGAACAGCAATCCGGTGGTGAGTGCGCCCAGCAGCGCGTACGGGCTGAACAGGCCCGAGACCGCGCTGGTGAATTGTTTGTCGGCATCCAGCGGCACGCCGCGCACGATATTGGCGAAAACCCAGCCCCATGCCAGCGCGGGTACCCAGGAACCGATACCGATGCCGAGGTCGCAACGCGCCCGCCAGCGTGGATCGTCGATCTTGCCGCGGTATTCGATCGCACAGATCCGCAGGATCAACGCCACCAGCAACAGCAGCAGCGGGAAGTAGAAACCGGAGAACATACTCGCGTACCACTCCGGGAACGCCGCGAACAAGGCGCCGCCGGCGGTGATCAGCCAGACCTCGTTGCCATCCCAGACCGGTCCGATCGTGTTGAGCACCACCCGTCGCCGGGTATCGGACCCTTTACCGAGTATCGGCATGAGCATCCCGACCCCGAAATCGAAACCCTCCAATACGAAGTACCCGGTGAAGAGCACCCCGATCAGTACGAACCAGAATTCCTGCAGTTCCATCCCCGGCTCCTAGTAGGCGAACGAAAGCGGCTCGGTGGCAGGTTTTTCCGAAGCGGACGTGCCGTCCGGCGCGGCCTCGGGCGGCCGTTCCGGACCTTCCCGTACATAGCGGCGCATCAGGTAGAACCACACGACGGCAAGTAGCCCGTAGACCACGGTGAAGGTGATCAGCGAGATCCACACCGTGACGGTCGCGTGATCGGATACCCCGTCCTGGACCATGAGCCGCAGATCCTGGTCACCGGTCGGGTTGGGCACCACCACCCAAGGTTGCCGGCCCATCTCGGTGAACACCCACCCCGCCGAATTGGCCAGGAACGGGGTCGGAATAGCGAGCAGGCTCAACCACGAGTACCAGCGTTTATCGGGCACGCGGCCGCGGCGGGTCATCCAGAAGCCCGCGAACACCAGCAGAGCCGAACCGGCGGCGAGACCGATCATGGCGCGGAACGACCAGTAGGTGACGAACAGGTTGGGCCGGTAGTCGCCGGGGCCGAATTTCTCGTTGTAGGCCTGCTGTAGGTCGACGACCCCCTCGAGTTCCACCCCGGAGAAGGCCCCTTCGGCCAGCCAGGGCAGGACGTAGGGCACCTCGAGCACGTGGGTGACGCTGTCGCAGTTGTTGTGGGTGCCGACGGTGAGGATCGAGAATTTCGGGTCGAGGGCGGTATGGCACAACGATTCTGCCGACGCCATCTTCATGGGCTGCTGGTCGAACATCAGCTTGCCCTGGACGTCGCCGGTGTAGACCAGGGCAGCCCCCGAGATCACCGCGATCAGCAGCGAAACCCGGGCTGCCGGACGCCACATGGCGCGTGCCTCGGCCAGTTTGCCCTCGTCCCCGCTGCGTGCGTGACGCACCATCCACCAGCCGGCGATCCCGGCCACGAAGGTAGCGGCAGTGAGGAACGATCCCGCGACCACATGCGGGAACGCGGCCAGTGCGGTGTTGTTGGTGAGCAGTTCGACGATGCTGGTCAGCTCCGCACGGCCGGTTTCCGGGTTGTATCGGGCGCCGACGGGATGCTGCATGAACGAGTTGGCGGCGATGATGAAATACGCGGAGGCGTTGACGCCGATCGCCACCATCCAGATGGTGGCCAGATGCACAAGTTTCGGTAGCCGGGACCAGCCGAATATCCACAGCCCGATGAAAGTGGATTCCATGAAGAATGCCACCAGCCCCTCGAGGGCCAGGGGTGCCCCGAATACGTCCCCGACGAAGCGGGAGTATTCGCTCCAGTTCATCCCGAACTGGAATTCCTGCACGATCCCGGTGGCGACCCCGAGCGCGAAGTTGATCAGGAACAGTTTCCCGAAGAATTTGGTCAGCCGGTACCAGTGGTCTTTACCGGTGATCACCCAGGCGGTCTGCATTCCGGCGACCAAAGGTGCCAGACCGATCGTCAGGGGAACGAACAAGAAGTGGTAGACGGTCGTGATGCCGAACTGCCATCGCGAGACATCCAGGGCATCCACACGAACCTCCTGTTACTACGACGTGTCGTAGTACGAGATTACGCGTCGACGCGGCCGAATCAATGTGTCCACCGACACCGAATGACCGACGATTCCGTAACAATCACATCAGGCCGGTGTTCCGGGGTCCACCGCTCACCAGTCTGCGATCGTCCCGGCCCGGTCGATCCCCCGATCCACCATCGCGACGATCTCGGTCGCCGATTCCGGCGCCGACAGCCGCACCCCGTCCAGCGAGTTGACCCGCGCCGCCAGCGCCACACTGCTGAGCATCCAGATGCTGTCGCAGTCGAACAGGTCGGCGCTGAACAGTGGCTCGTAGCGGCAGTCGTAACCATTGCGCTCCGCTTCCGCGTACAGCGCCCGCTGGGTTATCCCCGGCAGCACCCCGTGCTTCGCCGGCGGGGTGATCAGCTGCTTGTCCCGCACGATCATCACGGTCGAACGCGGCCCTTCCAGGACCCTGTGCTCCGTACTGGTGAAGATGACATCGTCGGCGCCCATCCGGGCGGCGAACCGCAGCGCAGCCATATTGGTCGCGTAGGAAAGAGTTTTCGCGCCGAGCAGCTGCCAAGGGGCGGCCTGCGCGAGATCGATCGAGATACCGCGGGTCAGGGTCACTACCGCGACGCCCTCGGATCTGGCCGTCTCCACCCGTTCCGGCACCGCCATGACCATGACGTAGGTCGTCGGAACCGGGACAGCCTCGGACAGTTCCCCCGAGCGCACCGCCGATTTGGGGCCACCCAGCGCGCTCTCCCGCCCGCGGGTCAGCACCAGACGCATAACCCCCTCCGTCTCGGCGCCCCATTCCTTGGCCGCGGTCTCCATCGCTTCCCGCCAGCGCGCGAGGTCGGGTTCGGGTAGATCGAGTGCCTGCGCGGAACGACGCAATCTGGCCAGATGAAAATCGAGCGCGCATACCGTGCCACCGCGAACCAGCGCCGTCTCGAAAATTCCGTCGCCGCGCAACGTGCCGAGATCATCGGCATACAACAACGGCTGGTCCGCGTCACGGACCTCACCGTCGAGTGTTACAAGTACTCGATCCACCATGCGCATGAGCGTAGGCCAACAATGGGCCACATGAGGGGCGCAAACATCGACAGTACTGGTAATACTTGCCGCCCGATGTCTCGAGCACGCCACTTCTGTATGTGGCGATCCGGCGTTTCGGACGAGATTTTCTCGCTCGTTAAAGTCTGATCATGGCTCGACGGACGGAGATCGACGCGACCGAGGTGCGTTCGGCGGTGACCGCGGTGCGCGCATGGTTACTCGACGAAAACGCACCGGCCCCTACGCGGACCGAATTGGCCGCCGCGGTCCGCGGCACCGCTCGCGCACTGGCCGCCGCGGCACCGGGACATTCGGTGGAGGTCCGGGTTCCGCCGTTCGTCGCGGTCCAATGCGTGGAAGGTCCGCGGCATACACGCGGCAACCCGCCCAACATCGTGGAAACCGATCCGCGCACGTGGCTGTTGCTGGCGACCGGACTCCTGGATTTCCCGGCGGCCGTGGCCGCGGGCAGGGTCGACGCTTCCGGTGGCCGCGCCCCGGAAATCGCGCGCCGGCTGCCACTGGTACCGGTGTATCCGGACCGGGACCGACCCGAAACCGCTGGTTGACACCCCGGCCGTGCGCGCAGGGGCGGTGAGCTCCTAGAGTGGAACCGTGTCCGTGGTCGCCGCACCCAGCCCTGTCCTCGCTGTACCGGGAGCCGTAGCCGCTGTGCCCGGTTCCCAGGACGCTCCCGTTCCCTGGCATTACGGCGATCCACTGGGCGAGCAGCGTGCCGCGAACGAGCGTCTCGCAATCGTGGACCGGTCGCACCGTTTCGTCTTCTCCATAACGGGTGCCGAGCGGCTGACCTGGCTGCACACCGTCACCAGCCAGCACATCGCCGACTTGGCCGACGGGCGCAGCGCGGAAACTCTCGACCTGGACCTCAACGGCCGGGTGCAGCATCATTTCGTCCTCACCGAACTCGCCGGCACGGTGTGGATCGATACCGAGGCCGAACGCGGCCGGGCGCTGCTGGACTTCCTCACCAAAATGGTTTTCTGGGCCGATGCCAAACCGCAGGAGGAGCCGGATTACGCGGTGCTGAGTCTGCTCGGCCCGCTGGCGCACACCGCGACGGCTGCCCTGGGCGTGGACCGGTTACCGGAGACGTATGAGGCGCTGCCGCTGCCGGGTGGTGGTTTCCTGCGCCGGATGCCGTGGCCCACCGCGGATTCGTTCGATCTCGTGGTCCCCCGGGATCAGCTGATGTCGCGCTGGACCGAACTCACCGCCGCCGGTGCGCAGCCGGCCGGTTCCTGGGCCTACGAGGCGCTGCGGGTCGCCGCCGCCCGTCCCAGGATCGGCGTCGACACCGACGACCGCACCATCCCGCACGAGGTGAACTGGATCGGCGCGCCCGACGAGTACGGTGCCGTGCACCTCGACAAAGGCTGCTACCGCGGCCAGGAAACCGTGGCCCGCGTTCACAACCTCGGTAAACCACCGCGGCGGCTGGTCCTGCTGCATCTCGACGGCTCCGCCGACGAGCGCCCCGCCCCCGGTGACCCGATCACCGCGGGCGGCCGGGCGGTCGGTGTGCTCGGCACGGTGCTCGACCACTACGAACTCGGCCCCATCGCCCTCGCGCTGATCAAACGGAATATCCCGGTCGATACCCAGCTCACCGTGGGCGATACCGCCGCGGCCATCGACCCCGATTCGGTCGTCACCGACGACAGCCCCCAGCCCGGCCGCCAGGCCATCGAACGGCTCCGCGGGCGCTGACCCGCCGCATATCGAGCACGACAATCCGAGAGGAGTACGGATGCGGGTTGGGCACACCGGCCGGGTGCGCCGCTTCACCGAGCGGGCGAACACCGGTTGCTACTTCCGGGTACTCGCCGAAGGCGCTGTCGGCGACCGCATGAACGGACGACGCCCGTCGGCGGTGCGGATCCCGCCGGAACGCGGCGGCCGAGCACTTTCGGAGGACAACGCATGAGCGTCGACCTGGTAGAAGTGGTGCGCTCCGGGTTCCGCGAATGTGTGCACCGCGGTTCGGTGGTGATCGTCGGCCCGGATGGTGAACCGAGGTTCGAGACCGGCTCGGTGCACGTGCCGATTTATCCGCGGTCCACCAACAAACCGCTGCAGGCCCTCACCTTGCTGAAACTCGGCTTCGACCCGGTCGACGAGGACGAGCTCGCCATCGCCGTCGCCTCGCACACCGGCGAGGCGCAACATATCCGGCTGGTCGAACGACTCCTGGACCGCTACGGCTTCGCCGACGACGATCTGGCCTGCCCGCCCGATCTGCCGATGGACGAAAAGGCCCGCGCCGAAGTGATCCATCGCGGTGCAGGCCCGGCGAAGCGGTTCATGAACTGCTCCGGCAAACATGCCGCCATGCTGGCGACCTGTGTGCTGAACGGGTGGCCGACCGCCGGCTACACCGATCCCGGCCATCCCCTGCAGCACGCGGTCACGGGGCAGGTGATCGCGGTGACCGGCGAACCGGAAACCGATCTCGGGATCGACGGGTGCGGCCTGCCCATCGTCCCGGTCGCGCTCGTCAACCTCGCACGCGCCTTCGCAGCACTGGCTACCTCGGCTCCCGATACGCCCGAACACCGGATCGCGGATGCCCTACGCGACCGGCCGTGGGTGATTTCGGGCACCAACGGACCCGACTTACTGGCCATGCGCGCGGTGCCGGGACTGCTGTGCAAGATCGGCGCCGACGGTGTGCACGCGGGCGCGTTGCCGGATGGCAGCGCCTTCGCCTACAAGATCGATGACGGCGCCGACCGGGCGAGAATCCCACTGACCATGGCAATTCTGCAGCGCATGGGGGTGACGTGGTCGGCGGAACTGGCCGAGCTCGCCGCGCCCCCGGTACTCGGCGGGAACAACCGCGTGGGTGTGATACGTGCCATACCCGAGGCGATTCCGACTAGCGGCTGAGCAGCGAAACATCGGCAAACCGGGCGGTCGATACACCGGATAGCCGACTCATGGAGGCGCAACCGCCGGACACGCGCTAAAGTGTCTGTCAGGAAGATATTAATTCGAACGGGGCCGCCACCAATCCCCAGGCCGCCCCGCTGTGACGCGAGGGGGTCAGCCATGGGCCGTGGCCGGGCTAAGGCAAAGCAGACCAAGGTCGCTCGTGAGCTTAAGTACAGCTCGCCTACGACCGACTTCTCCAGCCTTCAGCGCGAGCTTTCCGGTAGTGACAATGCCCGCGGTGGCGGAGTCCTGTCGGATGAGCACGACGCGGACGGCTCCTTGTCCAAATGGGACGAGGACGACAACTACAACGACTGGCGCCGCTGATCAGGTAAACCGTTCGGGGGGGAGGCCGATGGGCCTCCCCCCTTGGCTGTTGACGCCGGTTCGCGCCGTTCCCCGCCGGGTTTCCGGGCGGTGGATGACGTGAACCGGCGAGTCGGCCCGAACAGGTACCTGGCGGCAGCGCCGGATCGGAACAACGTGAGCAGGCGGCCCGTACAACAGGCCGCCTGCTCACGCTCTACATCGTTCATCTGATGGCTCGCAGGCGAAGAATCGCTTCGTCTCACACATCGATAGCCTTACCGTGTTCGGACGCCAGCGCCCACCCGGCGCACATGTCCACCGAGCGGTACGGCTGATACCGCTCTATGTCCGACGGTTTCCCGGGCAACCCAGTCCGGACACCCCGGGTCCACCCGACCGTAGACCCGCGGCTTCGAAATGGCCCGGCCCGCAAAGGCCCCGGATATACGACGTCGGCTCGGTCGGCGAATCACACCTCGGTTCGGCCGGCCTGCGTCACCGGTCCAGCTCGTCCACACGGCTACCGGCCGAGTCTCCGGTCTCGATGGCAGAGCCGGAGCCGCACCGCCACCGCACCCCGGCCGCCTCCACCAAGGCAGGCCGACCAAGGCGCGCCGCGCACCTCCGAGCCGACCACGGGTCGGCAAGGTAGCAACCTGCACAGCCGACTCGAAGTCTCCGGCAGGCGCAATCGATTCGGTTCAGAAACGGGGATGGTCGCCCAGGAGGGCCGTACGCGGCGCATCGGCGTCCTTGGCCTTCTTCACCGTGCCCAGTGTCCAGCATTCGATATGGCGTGCAGTGAGTACGGCCAGCGCCCGGTCGACGTCCTCGGGGGCCACCACGGCCACCATTCCGACGCCCATGTTGAACGTCTTCTCCATCTCGGCGCGGTCTACCCGGCCCCGTTGCGCAATCATCTTGAATACCGGTGCCGGGCTCCACGATCCGCGATCCAGTTCGGCCATCAGACCGGCCGGTAGCACCCGCGCCAGGTTGGCCGCCAGACCACCACCGGTGATATGCGCGAATGTGCGGACATCGGTCTCGGCGATCAGCGCCAGGCAGTCCTTGGCGTAGATCCGGGTCGGTTCCAGCAGTTCCTCGCCGAGAGTTCGGCCGAACTCCTCCACATGCCCGCTCAACGACATACGGTCGATCTCCAGCAGCACCTTGCGTGCCAGGCTGTAGCCGTTGGAGTGCAGACCGGACGATCCCATCGCAATCACCACATCGCCTGGGCGCACCCGGTCCGGGCCGAGCAGCTCATCGGCCTCCACCACGCCGACACCGGTGGCCGACAGGTCGTAATCCTGGGCGCCCATCATCCCGGGATGTTCGGCGGTTTCCCCGCCCAGCAGCGCGCACCCGGCGCGCACACACCCCTCGGCGATACCGGAGACCAGTTCGGCGACCCGCTCCGGCACGACCTTGCCGACCGCGATGTAATCCTGAAGGAACAACGGTTCGGCACCGCATACCACCAGATCGTCGACGACCATCGCCACCAGATCCAGGCCCAGGGTGTCGTGTTTATCCATGGCCTGCGCGACCGCGATCTTGGTGCCGACACCGTCGGTGGAGGACGCGAGCAGGGGCTCCCGATAGTTCTTCTTCAGCGCGAACAGCCCGGCGAACCCACCGAGCCCGCCCTGCACCTCGGGGCGGGTGGCCCTACGTGCCAGCGGTGCGAACAACTCGACGGCCCGGTCACCGGCCTCGATATCCACGCCTGCTTCGGCATAGGAGGCACCGGCACCGGTAGCGTTCTGCTCAGTCATTGTCGGGGGAAGCTCCAAACCGAATCCGCGGATAATTGCCTGGTCTGAGTCTATGGCGCGGCTCCGGCGCGCGCGGTGCTACCCCTAGGTTTGCTTGCGGGCCGAACCCCGCGCCGCCGGAGGCGGCGCCGTGTTACGGCCGGCTCAGGGCGCTGGCGTTGGCGTTCTCGGTGAGCAAGCTCGGGGAGCGGCCGCCGAATTCCAGGAGGTTCTTACCGATGGATGCTTCGGTAGGCAACGGAATCGGATAGTTGCCGTCGAAGCATGCCGCACACAGCCGGGAGCTGGGCTGTTCGGTGGCGGCGATCATGCCGTCGAGCGAGATGTAGCCCAGGGTATCGGCACCGATGGACCGGCGTACGCCCTCGACCATTTCGTGCAACGCCGCCGGGTCGGCGGGTACACCGGGGACATCGCGGTCGGTTCCGGCGTTGTTGGCGACGAGTTCCGCGCGGGAAGCGAAATCGATTCCGTAGAAACACGGCCACTTCACCGGCGGTGAAGCGATCCGGACATGGATTTCGAGGGCGCCCGCTTCGCGCAGCATCCGGATCAGGGCACGCTGGGTGTTGCCGCGGACAATGGAATCGTCCACCACGATCAGCCGCTTACCCCGGATGACCTCACGCAAGGGGTTGAGTTTCAGCCGGATTCCGAGCTGCCGGATGGTCTGGCTGGGCTGGATGAAGGTGCGGCCGACATAGGCGTTCTTCATCAGCCCCTGCCCGTAGGGGACACCGGAGCCCTGGGCGTAGCCCACCGCGGCCGGTGTACCGGATTCCGGGACGGGAATCACCAGGTCGGCGTCGATGGGATGTTCCCCGGCGAGGCGGCGCCCGATATCGACCCGCGTCGCGTGGACGGAGCGGCCGGCGATGGTGCTGTCCGGGCGGGCCAGGTAGACGTATTCGAATACGCACCCCTTGGGCTCGGGGTTGGCGAAACGCAGCGACCGCACGCCGTCGGCGTCGATGGCCAGCAGTTCCCCGGGCTCGATCTCACGGACGAAGGAGGCGCCCACGATATCGAGGGCGGCGGTCTCGCTGGCGACCACCCAGCCCCGGTCCAGCCGGCCGAGCACCAGCGGGCGCACCCCGTGCGGATCGCGGGCGGCGTAGAGAGTGTGCTCGTCCATGAAGGTCAGACAGAACGCGCCGCGCACAGTGGGCAGCAGTTCCATGGCGGCCTGTTCGATACTCGAATCGGCGGCGGCATGGGCCAGCAGCGCTGTCATCACATCGGAGTCGGAGGTTGCCGAGACGGCACCGGGGCGACTGGGGCCGCCGACCAGGCCGAGGTCACGCGCCCGGTCGGCCAATTCGGCGGTATTGACCAAGTTGCCGTTGTGGCCGAGCGCGAGTCCGGAGCCGACGGCGGTGGTCCGGAAGATCGGCTGCGCGTTCTCCCAGGTGGTGGCACCGGTGGTCGAGTACCGGCAGTGGCCGATGGCTACATGACCGGGCATGGCGGCGAGGGTTTGCTCGTCGAAGACCTGGCTCACCAGGCCGAGGTCTTTGAAAACCAGTACCTGCGAACCGTCGGAGACCGCGATACCCGCCGCCTCCTGACCGCGGTGCTGCAACGCATACAGGCCGTAATAGGTGAGTTTGGCCACGTCCTCCCCCGGAGCCCAGACTCCGAAGACTCCGCATTCCTCACGAGGCGGGTTCTCCGTCTCGTCGGTTGCGGTGGGATTGCTGAGGGCCGATCGGTCGGCGAGGGTCACCGTGCGCTCCCTGTTCGGGCGGGTGTGGGGGCAATCCACATTCTACGGGTGCACTCCCCGCGAGCGGCAGGGGATCAGCACCTCGGCAGCAAGCGCGGTCGGACTGATCGAATCGCGATCACAGCAACTCCGTCGCGCGCGTCGGCAACCGTGAGCCGGCAAACCGAACCACCCAGTTAACCTGCCTTTCACCTGCACGAACGGCGCGATGCGACCACGTGTTCCGTGCCTCGGCACGTGCCGGGGCGGCCCAGCGGCTGCCAACATCAGGACCGCTGCACATAAACCTCCTGGCGGGCCCGGCGCAACGTGGGCGATATCACCTGCCGCAGCATCTTCGACGCAACCTCGAGCCGTGCGTCAGCGGACGCGGCCCAGCAGACGGCCGCCGGGGGGCAGAAAAATGCCCACTTCGGCACCGAGATCCTCGGCCGCGGTCGTAAGCTCCGCCGCTCCGAGCCGCGCCGTGACCACGGTGGGTTCACCGGCCGCTACACGCCGGTTCCAGGGCGGGGAGAATTCGAGGTCCAGCCCGATCCGCAATTCCACCGCACCGGCCGCAGCCGTGGCGGTGAAGCTCAGGTTCGGTTCGGTGAACCCGAGCCGCGCGGGCTCGGGTGGCGAGTCGCCGCCGGGTGCGGCTCCGGCAGCGATACGGCGTAGCCATTCGGCCAGTTCGACCGCATCGTCGAGCGTCAGTGCCTGCCAGCGGAAGGACCAGTTCCCCTCAGGGGAATTCGCGGTACCGGCGATTACCAGCCAGCTGTACCTGATTCGCGGATCGATATGGTCCGGAAACTGATATCCGGCAACAGTGAGTTCCACACCGTATCCGTCGCTGTCGATCAACCTCACGGGCGAAGTGTGTCACTTTCACGACGTCCGCGCCTACCGGAAGCCACCGGCACCGGACCGGTGCGGCCGGGGTTCAGCCGCGCGAGCACAGCCCCGCCTGCATTCACCGCCCAATGCAATAACGCGGGCGCGGTGGCGCTGCCCGTCCACCGGCGCAGCGTGCCGAACACCGATCCGGCGGCGCCGGTGAAGACCACCGTGCCGAGCACGCTGTCCCCTGCGGCGAGGGCGGGTCGGATATGCCACAGTCCGAAGGCCGCGCCGCCGAGGGCGATTCCGGCGCGTGTCCCGAATTCTTTGTCCAGCAGCGGGTCCAGGGTGGCGCGGAAGATCAGTTCCTCGGTGTAGACGGTGCCGAGCGGGATATGCACCGCGACCCACTCCACTGTGCTCACGTCCGCCGCACGATCTCCCGCCCCGGACAGCGAACGACGCAGGGCCGGTATCGCGGACGCGACCGTGTACCCGGCCGCGACCAGCGCGGCGCAGCCGATCCCGACACCGGCTCCGCGTGCGGAGAACCAGTTCGGGCGGCCGCGCAACGCGATTGCGTATCCGGTCGCCGCGAGAGCGCCGGCGGCGGTGCGGCCGCCGCGATCCAGCGCGAGCCGCGGCAGCAGCCAGTTGTTCCAGAGCAGCGGCGCGGCCAGTGCGGCGATGACCCGGATTCTCATTTCACCTCGCGTTCGTAGGCCTCGTATGCCTCGATTTCGAGTCTGACCCGTTCGGCCAGTTCGGGGTTCCAGCCCGGCGGGCGGGTGACCGCGGCCCAGGCGTCCATGACGAGGCTCCCGTACCGGTGTCCGTGCCCGTCCCGGACGCCCTGGGCGTTCGTGAGATCCGCGGAGACCTGCCAGAACGTGACCAGCGGGATCCAGCGCATCCGCGGCGAGACATCTACGCCGCGTGGCTCGGACAGCCAGTCCGGCCGGCTGAAGACGAGATCCGGTGACCACCAGACGATCGGGTCGGACGCGTGTTGCAGATAGGCGATCCGCGGGGCCCGCCATTCCGGGCCGGGGCGGCCGAGATCGGCAGCGTCGGCACCGAACCGGATCACCAGCCCGTCGGCGTACACCGGCAGCGTCTCCGGGGAGCCCGGGTCGCGGCGGCTGGCGAATTGCTGCCACAACCGGTTGGAATTGGGCGGGCCGACCCACAGCGCACCGTCGACCTTTTCGCGCAGATCGGCGAGACCGTCGAACGCCGCTTCGGATCCCTGTGAACCGAGACTTTCCCCGTACACCAGTAGTTTCGGCCGGTCTTCGGGGGCACGGAGGCGGGTCCGTTCGTACACCGCGTCGAATAGTTCCCGGCCCGCGGCGGCGACCTTGCCGCGGTCGGCCAGGAAGGACAGTGCGCTGGGCAGGTACGAGTACTGGGTGGCCACGATCGCGGTATCGCCGCCGTACATGTACTCGATCGCGTTGGCTGCCATGGAATTGACCCAGCCTGTACCAGTGGTGGTGACCACCACCAGTGCCTCGCGATCGAAGGCGCCGGTGCGTTCCAGTTCCGCGACGGCGAGCTCGGCCTGGGTCTGCCCGGTATCGGCGACGGATTCGAGTCCGATATAGGCCCGGATCGGTTCGCGGGCCGGTTGCCCCGTGACCCAGGAGATCCGTTCCGCGCTCGGGCCGTGCGAAACGAACCAGCGGCCCTCGAAGCCGAGGGTATTCCACGCCGCCAGCGAATCCGGGCTGCCGGACCGTTCCGGCAGCCCGGGCCGGCTCGCATACTCGGAGGTGGTGTCGTTACGGACGCTGAACGCGGAATTGGCGACGGCGAAGAAAGCGCGGGTGGCCACACCGTTGAACAAGGTCACCACCAGCAGGACCAGTACCAGCGCCCCGGCCGAGGGCGCCAGTTCCCGCGGTATCCGCACCCAGCGGCTCAACTGCCGGGCGAAAAACAGGATGAGCTCGCGCACGGTGCGGTACCCGGCGACGACGAGGATGCCGATGGCCAGGCTCAACCCGCCGGTCCGCAGATACGCCGGGGTCGTGGTGCCTTCCATCCCCATCAATGCCGCGATTTCGCGCTGCCAGTGCGCGGACTGCACGAGCATGTACGCCGCGCCCAGCGCGGCACTGAGCAGTACCGCGGATTTCAGCGCGTACCGAGTCCAGCGGGGCGGGGCGGGAATCCGGGTGAGCCGGAGCCGGATCCACAGCCGGAACAGCCATTCCAGCAGACACCCCACGCCGTAGCCGATGGCCGCGTTGATCCCACTGATCAGGCCCTGGAACATCCAGTCGCGCGGCAGCAGCGACGGAGTCACCGACAGCGCGAAGAACACCGTCGCGACCACCAGACCCACATAGTTCAGGTCGACGATCCGCTCGGTGCGCTCGATCACCGCGATACAGCGCGACCGCAATCGGGTCACTGTGTCCGCGGTCTCCAGCACCTATCCAGTATGGCGGGCGGAACCGTTACCGGTGGGTGGCTCGGGTCACCCCCGGCGTGGCACGCCCGCCCCGGAGTCAGGCGTGGCCGCCGAAAAGGGCCGGCAGAGTGCCCTCGTAGGCGGCGCGAAGTTCAGCCATCGGTACCGAGAACTGGCCCTGTACCTCGATGGAATCCGACCCTTGGTCCACCACCCCGATCCGCACCCACGGCAGTTCGCGGGCGGTGCACATCCGGGTGAACCGGGTTTCCTCCGACCGCGGCACGGCGACCAGTACCCGGCCCGCCGATTCGGAAAACAACGTGACGAAGGGGTCGGCGTCCTCCGGCAGCAGGATGCGGCAACCGGTTTCACCGGCCAGCGCGGCCTCGACCACAGTCTGGGCCAGACCGCCCTCGGACAGGTCGTGGGCGGCGCTGACCATGCCGTCGCGGGAACCGGCGGTGAGCACCTCCGCCAGCAACTTCTCCCGGGCCAGATCCACCTGCGGCGGCAACCCGCCCAGGTGATCGTGGGCCACCTGCGCCCAGACCGAACCACCGAATTCGTCGCGGGTATCGCCCAGCAGGATCAGGCTCTCCCCCGGCTCCAGGCCGAGGCCGGTCGGAATACGCCGGTGCACATCGTCGATCACACCGAGCACACCCACCACGGGGGTCGGCAGGATGGCATTCTCCCCGGTCTGGTTGTAGAAGCTGACGTTGCCACCGGTCACCGGAATACCGAGTTCTGCGCAGCCGTCGGCGAGTCCACGTACGGCCTGCTGGAACTGCCACATCACGCCGGGATCCTCCGGGGACCCGAAATTCAGGCAGTTCGTGACAGCCTTCGGGGTGGCGCCGGTGGTGGCGACATTGCGGTACGCCTCGGCCAGCGCCAGCCGCGCGCCGGTGTAGGGGTCGAGCTTGGTGTAGTGGCCGTTGGCGTCGGTGGCCAGCGCGATACCGCGTCCGGTTTCCTCGTCCACTCGGATCACGCCGGCGTCGGCGTATTCGGCGAGGACGGTGTTGCCGCGGACGTAGCGATCGTACTGTTCGGTGATCCAGCGGCGGCTGCACAGCTGCGGGCTGGACACCATCTTCAGCAGAGTGTCGCGCAGTTCGTCGGCGGTTTTCGGCCGGGGCAGATTGTCCGGGGTGTCGGCGTTGAGGGCGTCCTGGGTGCCCGGCCGCTGAACGGGACGCTCGTATACCGGCCCCTCGTGCGCCACGGTGCGCGGCGGCACATCCACCACGGTTTCCCCGTGCCAGGTGACCTCGAGCCGCTCACCGTCGGTGACCTCACCGATCACCGTGGCCAGCACATCCCATTTGGCGCAGACGTCCAGGAACGCATCGACGTTCTCCGGCGTGACCACCGCGCACATCCGTTCCTGCGATTCGCTGGACAGGATTTCGGCCGGGGTCATATCGGCGGCCCGCAACGGGACCCGATCCAGTTCGATCCGCATTCCACCGTCACCGGCGGCAGCCAGTTCGGAGGTCGCGCAGGAGAGCCCGGCGCCGCCGAGATCCTGGATACCCACGACCAATCCGGCGTGGTACAGCTCGAGGCAGCATTCGATGAGGACCTTCTCGGTGAAGGGGTCACCCACCTGCACACTCGGCAGCTTCTTGCGGCCGCCGCCGGATTCGTCGCCGGAGAAGGTATCCGAGGCGAGTACCGACACGCCACCGATGCCGTCGAGACCGGTCCGCGCACCGAACAGGATGATCTTGTTACCGGCACCGGACGCGAACGCCAGATGCAGATCCTCCACCCGCATGGCACCCGCGCACAGCGCATTCACCAGCGGGTTGCCCTGATAGGAGGCATCGAACACGGTCTCACCGCCGATATTCGGCAGACCCAGCGAATTGCCGTACCCGCCGACACCGCGCACCACACCGTCGACTACCCGGCGGGTATCCGCCGCATCCACGGCGCCGAACCGCAGCTGATCCATGACCGCGATCGGCCGCGCCCCCATCGCCATGATGTCGCGGACGATCCCGCCGACCCCCGTGGCCGCACCCTGGTACGGCTCGACGTAGGACGGATGGTTGTGGCTCTCCACTTTGAAAGTGACGGCCCAGCCGTCGCCGATATCGACCACACCCGCGTTCTCCCCGATACCCGCGAGCATCGAAGCGCGCATCTCATCGGTGGTGGTCTCGCCGAAATAGCGAAGATGCACCTTCGAGGACTTGTAGGAGCAGTGCTCGCTCCACATCACCGAATACATGGCCAGTTCGGCGTCGGTGGGCCGGCGACCCAGGATGCCCCGGATCCTGGCGTATTCGTCGTCTTTGAGGCCGAGCTCGGCGTACGGCTGCGGCGTATCCGGATGTGCGGCGGCGGTGGCGACCGTATCGACCTGCTCAGTCACGGGATTACCAGGATCCTTTCGTAGGTTGACGCGCCGGCGCGCGCGGGCTCCGGTCCGGGTCGCGTATCCGGGCATTCCACGGCTGCTTTTCGCGTCGACGCCGCGGGATATCGGGAACACGGGTGGGCCGGAACACAGGGCCTCGACGGCGGGGCCCCGACAGGTTTGATCCAGCACGAATCTTACGTTCACCTGCGCCGCGCACATTCCCGACCCCATCGCCGCCGACGCCCCGGCTACCGGTCCATGGCCAGGCGCCGCCCGATCACCGCCGATACGCCCGGCTCGGCGGCAAACCACCGCTCGACGGACCGGGCAACGCCATCACCCGCCCGGTCCGTTGAGCTGCGCTACCGTCTCGACGGCCGCGGACCTAACCGTGTCCGGCCACGACGATGTCGCTGGGCCGGTCGGTACCCCTCAACGCCGAGAGAGTTCGGCAACAGACACCGCCGCCGTGACCCGACTACGGCACCGACGGGTTGCATGACCCATGTCGTCAGGCCGACGGCGTCCCACCCGGCCCGCTGCGACGACGCCGATAGTGAAGCGGCTTTTCCCGGCGGATCGTACCCGGGATCAGTCTTCGGGAGCGAGGAAGGCCGCCAGCGCGGCAGCGTAGGCGGTGATATCGGCGGCGCCCATCATTTCCCGCGCCGAATGCATCGCCAGCTGCGGGGCGCCGATATCCACGGTCGGCATACCTGTGCGGGCAGCGGTCATCGGGCCGATGGTGGATCCACACGGCAGATCGGCCCGATGCACATACCGCTGCATCGGGACGCCCGCCTGCGCGCAGGCCAGCGCGAACGCACCCGCACCGACCGCATCGGTCGCATAGCGCAGATTTTGGTTGACCTTGAGCACCGGTCCGCCGTTGATCGCGATCCCGTGCGCGGGTTCGTGCCGCTCCGGATAGTTCGGGTGGGTGGCGTGGGCCATATCACCTGAGGCGCAGACCGACCCTGCCATCGCGGCCAGGAAATCGGCGCGACCGCCGCCGCGCGCGAGCACGATCCGTTCCAGCACCGTGGGCAGCAGCTCCGACTGGGCACCCCGATCGGATTGGCTGCCCACTTCCTCGTGATCGAATACCGCGAGCACCGGAACCGCGCCGCCCGGATTGTCCACCGCCGTGCGAAACGCCTGCAGACCGGCATAACAGGTGCCCTGGTTATCCAGCCGCGGCGCGCTGATCAGGTCCTGGCCGGCGCCGATCACCCGGCTCGCCGCCAGATCGTGGGTCATCAGTTCCCACCCGAGCACCGCCGCCGGATCCACCCCCGCAGCCTCGGCCACATAGTCCAGGAAGGACGCGGGTTCGCTGCCCACCCCCCAGATCGCGTTCACATGACGCTGCGGGTCGAGCGTGACCCCGCGCCGATCTTCGGAGAGGTGGATGGCCAGCTGCGGAACGCGCAGAATCGGCTCGTCGATCCGCACCAGCCGCTCGGCCAGCCCGTTGCCCTCGCGGACACTGAGCCGCCCCGAAATACCCAGCTCCCGATCCAGCCACGAATTCAGCCACGCCCCACCGTACGGCTCGAGCCGCACCAGCTGCCATCCGGCCACCGACAGATCGGGGTGCTGTTTGACCCGCAGGTTGGGACTGTCGGAATGTGCCCCGACAACCCGGAACGGGCCGGTCTGCGCGGGATCGGCCCAGGCTACGAGCGATCCCCCACGCACGATGTAATACCGGCCGCCCGCACCGGGCCAGGGCTGGGTCTCGTCGAGACGAGTGAACCCGTCGGCATCCAACCGGTCGGCGATGGTCCGGCAGACATGGAACGGTGAAGGCGAAGCATCGATGAAGGCACACAGCCCAGCGGCCGAAGCCGCAGTAGCAGAACTCGGCATATCAGACCACCACCAGCCGCACCGCAGGATCGAGTGCGGTCAAGTCGTCTGGGTCAGCGGTGACGACTCGATCGGCCCGCAGAGCACGGGCGACCACGATCACATGCGCGTCCACCACGTCGGCGGTACCGCTCGCGGCGAGCACCGCACCGATTGCCGTAGCGGCGGTCTCATCGAGCACCACGGTGGTCACCGTATCGGTTTTCAACAACCGCCGAATCGGGTGCTGACGGGGATCGTTGCGCCACGCCTGCGCCAGCACTGTCGCCGGGACGACTATCTGGGTTTTCCGTCGGACGGCTTCGGCGAGCAGCCCGACGCAGCGTGGCTTGCCTTTCTCGAGCCCGATCAAGGCGCCGGTATCGAGAACGATCACGCGGCACCACCGAGGGCGTCGGTGTGCTCGGCGTCGATCTCGTCGAACACACCGGCCGCCCATTCGCGATCGGCGTGGGTGACCCCGGCCTCGTCGGCGAGTTCGGCGAGGATTTCCACAGCAGCGGCCCAATCGGGTTCGCGGCGAGCGAGATCGGCAAACCACGCGGACACCGACGTAGCGCTGCCGGATTCGACAGCGCGGGCGGCCTTTTCGGCGATCTCGTCAGGGATACTGATCGTGATCTTCTTCATGCGGCCAGTCTACCAGCCGGTATTACCGAGTCATACCGGCTGGCAGCCCCAGATGACACCCGAACTGCGTCGATGCCTCACCTTCCCGGCACCATATGTCAGGAGGCGACCAGTGCGTCCAGAGCAGACAGGAACATCCCGAGTCCGTCGTCGCTCGGACCGGTCAGTGCTTCGGTGGCGTGTTCGGGGTGCGGCATGAGCCCCACGACACGCTTGTTCGCCGAGGCGATACCCGCGATCGAACGCTGTGAGCCGTTGAGGTTGTCGCCTTCGTAGCGGAACACCACCCGGCCCTCGCCCTCGAGTTCGTCGAGTACCGCCTGCGGGGCCTGATAGCGGCCCTCTCCCGATTTCAGCGGGACCAGGATCTGCGCGCCGGGTTCGTAGCGGGAGGTCCAGGCGGTATCGGTGGCCTCGACCCGCAGCCACTGGTCGCGGCAGATGAAGTGCAGGCCCTCGTTGCGGGTGAGCGCACCGGGCAGCAGCCCGGCCTCGCACAGCACCTGGAAACCGTTGCAGATACCGAGTACCGGCATACCTTTGCCGGCGGCCTCGATCACGGTGCCCATCACGGGCGCAAACCGGGCGATGGCCCCGCAGCGCAGATAGTCGCCGTAGGAGAAACCGCCGGGGACCACGACCGCGTCCACGCCTTTGAGATCGGCGTCGGCGTGCCAGAGGTTCACCGCCTCGGCGCCGGCCAGCCGGACGGCGCGGGCGGCATCCACATCGTCGAGGGTGCCCGGGAAGGTGATGACCCCGATACGGGCGGTCACGAGACGCGCACCACCTTCCAGTCCTCGATCACGGTGTTGGCCAGCAGCGATTCCGCGATCGCCGCGATCTGGTCGTCGCTCATATCGTCGCCGACCTCCAGTTCGAACCGTTTGCCCTGCCGGACATCGGTGACGCCTTCGAATCCCAGGCGCGGTAGTGCACCGGCTATGGCCTGCCCCTGCGGATCCAGGATCTCGGCCTTCGGCATCACCTCGACCACGACACGTGCCACGGTTTGCTCCTCACGAAAAAGGGTGAGCTGCGCCCGGCGCTGCAACGGGCCGGAACGCTGATGGGGTTACCTGAGCAGCCTAATTGCCGCGGCTACCGGCGCTCGCGGCGGGTGAGGTGAACCAGCTCCGCGGTACTAGCCTGGGAGCATGCATGTAGCCCATTTCGGTCACTCCTGCGTACTCGTCGAACTGCACGGCAAGAAGGTTCTCTTCGATCCCGGCGCGTTCTCGCACGGTTTCGAGGGCCTTACCGGATTGGACGCCATCGCCGTCACCCATCAGCATGCCGACCATATCGACCCGAACCGGATCGAGGCGCTGATCTCCGCCAACCCCGGTGCCCGCCTGCTGTCGGACCCGCAGACCGCCGAGTTGCAGGAGGGTCCGTGGGAGGCGGTACACGCGGGCAATGTGATCGAACTCGGCGAGCTGCGGATCACCGGCGGCGGCGGCCGGCACGCGGTGATCCATCCCGAACTCCCGGTCGTCGACAACACCGTGTTCCAGCTCGGCAGCACCGACAACCCGACCCGGTTCGTCCATCCGGGTGATTCACTGTGGGTGCCCTATACCCCGGTGGACGTGCTGGCGGTCCCCGCCGCGGCGCCCTGGATGAAGATCAGCGAAGCGGTCGACTATCTGCGTTCGGTCGCGCCGCGGGTGTCGTTCCCCATCCACTACGGAATCATCGCCGAACCCGCCTGGGGCGTGTACTTCAGCCGCCTGGACGAAATGCGCAAGGCCGAAACAGAGTTCAAAATCCTACGCCCCGAAAACACCACCACCTTCTGACCCGGCACCAACGCACCCCCGCCCGCTCCCGGCGCAGCCCGAACCATCCCGACCCGACACCGACCACCCCCTCCCCACCTCCCCGGACGGTTCACCACCCCCGGGGTG
>NZ_BDBZ01000033.1 GCF_001613245.1 Nocardia speluncae NBRC 108251
GGGCCCCACCCTCGAGACGCGGAGCGTCTCCAAAATTACAGCCCACCCTTTGCGGATGGTCTACCCCGAGGCCAGGCGCCTACCCCGAGACCAGGGGCAACCACCCCTCCCCGGAATTCCTTGTCACTCGAACCCGCCGCCCCCGGTTATCGCCGATCCGGGGGCGGCGGACTCTCAGGCCGCGCGCACCGCGGCGACGACTTCCCAGCGGTACACCTCGCTGCACGCCCCGTGATAAAGCGCGAGGTCGACCGCATCCAGAATCGCCTGCCGCGGACCCGGCCGGCCCAGCTGCGCGGCCGAGACCGCCAGCCGTAACACCCCGCCGCGCCGGGCAGTCCGGGCAGCGCCGAGCACCAGGGCCCGGCACCACCAGGGCTCGGCCCGGAAACCTTCGCCGATGCCGTACACGCGCGCCTTCTGCACCGTATTGCGCGGCAGATCATGAATACCGGTCAGCCCCAGGGAGACCCGGAACCCCAGTTCGGGCAGCGCCGCGACGGCGCCCACGGAGGCATCCCAGCGTGGGGCCGCGAACAGCCGGGTGCGCAACCCCACCTGTTCCATCGCCCGATCGGCCGCGGTGAGCCGCAGCAGCGCCTCGTGCCTGGGCAGGGTCGCGAATTCGGCGCGACGCCGTTTGGTGGCGGCCTGGTCGTAACCGTGCAGCACGATGGCGTCCCCGCGCTCTCGGCGGCCGCGCAGCCAGGTCTGTGTGGTGAGGTCGTCGGCCAGCCGGTACTTGCCCTTCAGGCGGGGCGCCACCAGCAGTGACAACCGCACACCGCGCTGATCCATCTCCTCGGCGAACCCGATCGCCGCGTCACGGGTGATTTCCCGGACCCCGGACACCGATACGAGTAGCTCAGCGTTCATACACCAACGGTGGCAGTCGCAGATGGCGGCCGAATGCCATGCCGATGACCTATACGTGCAGGCCCGGTGACCACCGCGTGCAGTGGGGTACGGCCGCCGGGCGAATATCCGGGCACCGCCCGGTTGCGCCGTCCGGCGGCCGCTTCGGCTACCGGTCCCCGACTCCCACGGTATCGAGCACCCAGGCGTATTCGAACGCGACCTCACGCCATTTCTCGTACCGGCCGCTGACCCCGCCGTGCCCCGCGCTCATCTCGGTTTTGAGCAGCAGCGGCGCATCCCCGGTCTTCGTGGCGCGGAGTTTCGCGACCCATTTCGCCGGTTCCACGTACAGCACCCGGGTGTCGTTGATGCTGGTGATCGCGAGAATGGCCGGATAGTCCTGCGCCACCACGTTCTCGTAGGGCGAATACGATTTCATGTAATCGTAGACGTCCTTGTCCGCCAAGGGGTTTCCCCATTCGTCCCATTCGATCACGGTCAGCGGGAGCGATGGATCGAGGATGGAGGTCAGCGGGTCGACGAACGGCACATTGGCCAATACACCCGCGAAGAGCTCCGGCGCCATATTCGCCACCGCGCCCATCAGCAGGCCGCCCGCGCTGCCGCCGTCGGCGATCATCCGGTCCGCCGACGTGGTCGCGTTGTCCACGAGGTGCCGTGCGCAGGAGACGAAATCGGTGAAGGTGTTCTTCTTGGTGAGGGTCTTCCCGTTCTCGTACCACAGCCGGCCCATCTCACCGCCACCCCGCACATGGGCGATGGCGAAAACCATTCCACGATCCAGTAACGACAGCCGCGATACCGAGAAGCCGGGATCCATACTGGCCTCGTAGGAGCCGTACCCGTAGAGCAGCAGCGGTTTCGGGCCGGTACTCAGGTCCGTATCGCGGCGGGCGACGATGGAGATCGGAATCCGGGTACCGTCCTCGGCCTCGGCCCAATCCCGGTATTGTACATAATCTCCGGCGTCGTAGCCGCCGAGCACGGGTTGCTCCTTGCGCAGCAGCAGTTCCCCGGTGTCCACCACATAATCGAAAACCTGGGTCGGGGTGATGAACGAGGTCAACCCGACCCGCAGGGTGGGCTGATCCCATTCGGGGCAGGATCCGAGCCCGGCACTGTAGAGCTCCAGATCGAATTCGATCTCACGCAGCTCGCCGTATCCGTCCGGGCCGAGCGGCCACACAGCCACCCGCGGCAGCGCTTCCCGGCGGTAGCTGAGCACCAGCTGCCCGGCGAACGCGTCGACATCCTCGAGCCGCACATCGTCGCGGTGGCCGATCAGCGTACGCAGCTGCGCGGGATCGTCGGCCGGGGCTTCGGCCAGGACGAAGTTTTCCGCCTTCACCCCGTCCACGACGTCGTTGTGCAGGATCAGGAATCGGTCCTGTCCCGCCACCACCGCGTGTTCGGCGGCGTACTCCACGCCCTCACGCCGGGGCAGCAGCACCCGGAACTCACCGGTCGGGTTATCCGATTCCAGCACCCAGCCCTCGGTGGTGATCTTGGAGCCCACCCAGATCATCAGGTACTTCTCGGACCTGGTGCCGCCGATACTCACCCAGTACCGCTCATCGGGTTCGTGGAAAACCTTGACATCGGTTTCGGTGCCGGTGCCGAGCCGGTGCCGCCAGACGGTATCGGGCCGCCAGGACTCGTCGACCGTCTGATAGAAGACATGGCTGCCGTCCAGCGACCAGGTGGCGCCGGGCGCGGCCCGAGCGATCTCGTCGCCGAGCAGTTCACCGGTGCGCAGATCCTTGAACCGCAGCGTGTAGCGCTCGTCGCCGGCCGTATCCACCGAGAAGGCCAGCCGGCTGCCGTCGTGGCTCACCGAGAACGCGCCGAGAGCGAAGAAATCGTGGCCTTCGGCCAGCTCGTTGCTGTCCAGCAGTACCTGTTCACCGGGGATCTCGGTATCGGCCTCCAGCTTCGGCGGGGTCCAGGCGTCGATCCCGGTCGCGGCGGCGTCGACCGGGCAACGGCACTGCACGCCGTACTGCTTACCCTCGAAGCTGCGCGAGTAGTACCAGTACTCCCCCAGCCGGGTGGGCACCGACAGATCGGTTTCCTGGGTGCGGGATTTGATCTCGTCGAAGATCTTCTCCCGCAGCGGGGCCAGCTGCGCGGTCTGCGCCTCGGTGTAGGCGTTCTCGGCCTCCAGGTAGGCGATGACCTCCGGGTCGTCCTTGTCCCGCAACCACTCGTATTCGTCGACGAAACGATCGCCGTGATGCACTCGCTCCTGCGGCACCGTCTTCGCCGTCGGCGCCGTCACCGCCTCGGTCATCGGACCACCAGTGTCAGCCATGGCCACCACCGTAGCGGCCCGGCCCTATGCTCCGATCGCGCGGCCGACAACCGGCCAGGACGCCTTCAGGTGGTCGTTCCAGTACGACCAGGAATGGGTGCCGACCGGGCTGTAGTCGACCTGGATCGGCAAGCCGGCCGCCCTCGCCCGCTGCTCGAAGGCGATCACACAGGCATCGACAGCGAACTCGATCGGGCCGCCGAGCACAATATTCTCCGGCAGCTGCGGCTTCAGTTCCAGCTCGTGTGGCCCCGGCAGGCCCGTCCCGGTGGACAGGTACAGGGTTTTACCGCGCAACCGGTCCAGCATGAGCGCCGGATCATGAGCCGCCCATTCCGGACTGCCACCCGGACCCCACATATTGTCGGGATTGCCGCCGCGGGTCAGGATCGAGAACTGCACTGCACCGGTGGCCATCCCCGTATCCGGGCACGCGCTGTATCCGGCGACCGTGGTGTAAAGGGCCGGATGCCGGGCAGCGAGGATATAGGCCGCATGCCCGCCCATGGACAGCCCGCCGATGGCGTTCACCCCGTTACCGGAGAAATGGCCATCGATGAGTGGAGGCAGCTCCCGGGTGAGGAATGTTTCCCACTGGTACCGGCCCAGTGCCGGATCTTCCCGCTGCCAGTTCGTGTAATAGCTGGCCTTACCGCCCACCGGCAGCACCACGTTCACGTTCTTGCCCCGGAAGAAGGCTTCCGCGTCGGTGGCGTTGGTCCAGGTACTCTGCCCCACCCCGGGGTCCAGCCCGTCGAGCAGGTAATAGCTGGGCCGCGAACCACCTCCGGCCGGATGCAGCACCTGCACCTGCACGACCTGATTCATCGCAGGCGAAGCGATGAACACCGCGGACCGGGTGGGGCTCAGCGCGTCGATCCCGACTACTTCGGCCGCGGCTGCGGGAGCAGGCCGGAGAACAGCAAGACCGGCAACCAATCCGACCACCGCCAGCATGAGAACAGCTAACCGGAACAACCGCATGTCCACACCTCCGTATCCCCACCCAGAACTCGGCGTAGGCCAACTCACACCATCATGCCCCGGTGATGTAGTCGACATTCAGCATTCGGCCAGCGAACGCTCAAAAGTTATCAATCACGACCTTACGTGGCCTTGGACATCCGTCCCCCGCGAAACCGCTCCGGGAGTGGGAATCCCGCCCCCGGCCGGCCGCCGATATGGACACGACGCCACTTCCTAGCGGGATCCACGCTCCAGAGCCCCCTGGATGGAACCGGCCAGGTAATCCAGGTCGGCGCGCGGCGGGGTCTGCGCGCGGGCGCGCAATCCGAATCCATCCCCAGGTGTCCGCGGAATCACGTGCAGGTGCACATGAAAGACCTCTTGACCGGCCGTGACACCGTCGGCCAGGAAGAAGTTCACGCCGTCACAGGCCACCTCACTCGCCCGTAGAGCTGCCGCCAGCCGCTGCCCCACCTTGAACAACTTGCCACCGATTTCCGGATCGAGTTCACCGAGATCGCGGGCCGGGATCTTCGGAACGACCAGCAGATGCCCCGGGGTCAGCGGGCGGATATCCATGAATGCGAGCACATCGTCGTCCTCGTACACCCGGCTGGCCGGGGCGCGCCCGGCGATGATGTCGGCAAAAATCGAATACGGATCCATAGCACCACTATGTGACTCGACTCGAGCGCACATGAACCGGCCCAGGTCACAGAGGTTCAGCGACTTCCCCGCGGTGGCGGCGCCCCTCAAAGGATGGGGGCGGGCGTGTAGCGGGCGGCTCCGGGGTAGGCATCTGTCAGCTTGCCCACCTGGGCGACGACCTCGGCGACCTGCGCGTCGGACGCGCCGATGAACGCCGATTTGTCCGCCAGCGCGGCGTCCAGGGCGGCGCGGTCCAGCGGCAACCGGTCGTCGGCCGCGAGGCGGTCCAGCAGATCGGGCTCCCGCCCCTGTTCGCGCATCGCCAGCGCCACCGCGACGGCGTGTTCCTTTATCACCTCGTGGGCCGCCTCCCGGCCCACCCCGGCGCGCACCGCGGCCATCAGGATGCGAGTAGTGGCCAGGAACGGCAGGTAGCGATCCAGTTCGCGGGCGACCACCGCCGGGTAGGCGCCGAATTCGGCGAGCACGGTCAGGAAGGTTTCGGTCATACCGTCGAGAGCGAAGAACGCGTCCGGCAGCGCGACCCGGCGCACCACCGAGCAGAACACGTCGCCTTCGTTCCACTGCGCCCCCGCGAGTTCGGCCGCCATCGACCCGTACCCGCGCAGCACCACCTGCAACCCGTTGACCCGTTCACAGGACCGGGTGTTCATTTTGTGCGGCATGGCCGAACTGCCCACCTGACCGGGCTGAAACCCCTCGGTGACCAGCTCATGCCCCGCCATCAGCCGAATAGTGTGCGCCAGCGAGGACTGTGCGGCGCCGACCTGTACCAGCGCGGACAGCACATCGTGGTCCAGCGATCTCGGATAGATCTGCCCCACACTGGTGAACACGCTGGTGAAGCCCAGGTGCCGCGCCACCTGCTGCTCCAGGGCGGCCAGTTTCGCGGCGTCGCCCCCGAGAAGATCCAGCATGTCCTGCGCGGTGCCCATCGGGCCCTTGATCCCGCGCAGCGGATAGCGTTCGATCAGTTCCCGAAGCCGGGTGAGGCCGATGAGCAGTTCGTCGGCGGCGGAGGCGAAACGCTTACCGAGGGTGGTGGCCTGCGCGGCCACATTGTGCGAGCGGCCCGCCATCACGCAGGTCTGGTATTCGGCGGCGCGTTCGGCGAGCCGGGCGGCCACCGCGACCCCGTGCGCGTGGATATGTTCCAGCGACAGCCGGATCTGCAGCTGTTCGACGTTCTCGGTGAGATCGCGGCTGGTCATCCCTTTGTGCACGTGTTCGTGGCCGGCGAGGGCGTTGAACTCCTCGATTCTGGCCTTCACATCGTGGCGGGTCACCCGCTCGCGTTCGGCGATCGAAGCCAGGTCGACCTGTTCGACAACCCGCTCGTAGTCCGCCACCACTGCGGGCGGTACCTCGACACCCAGCTCGGACTGGGCGCGCAACACCTCCAGCCACAGCCGCCGCTCGAGCACGATCTTGTGCTCGGGAGACCACAGATGCACCAGCTGTGGGCTGGCATAGCGGGTGGCGAGGACGTTGGGAATCAGGTCGGAGGTCACGTCCGGTCAGTCTAATGACCGGTATCGGTCCATCGGCTGGTGCGTCGCCGGAGCGACGATATCGATGACCTCCAGCAGGGCCCCGCGGGCCAGCCGCCGGGGTTGCGGGTCGGGTTCGCTCAGGGCGGCAACCGCGGCGCCGTCGACCACCGCGACCAGCCTGCGAAGTTGTTCGGGCCGGACGATCCGGTCGGATCGGCGCAGCACATCGGCAAGCAGCTCGTCGAGCTGCCCGCGTAGTCGGAGCTGGACCTCACGTAGCTCGGGATGCCGCGCGGAGGCGACAGTGCGCTCGTAGCGGGCGATCAACCGGGCCCACGCGCCCTCGTCCACCCCGTCGGAGCCGATCAGCAGGTCGAGCACCAGGTCGACGGTCGCCTCCGCACCGCGGCGGCGGTGGGTCACCTCACCGACGCGCCGCCGCATCGACTCGAGTTCGGCGTTACCGCTGAACTCCACGGCGCGCGCGATCAGGTCCTCGAGCGATTCGAAGTAGTACGTCGTCGAAGCCAGCGGGAGTTCGGCGCGGGTCGCGACCGATCGATGCCGCACCGCGTCGAAACCGCCTTCGAGCAGTAGTTCGGCGGCCGCGGCCACCAGCGCCCGGCGACGCCGTTCACCTTTCGGAGTCGTCGCGGTTATCACCGTGCCATCGTGCCAGTCTTGGCTTCTACCCTCGCCCGAAAGCGGAGGATTCCCGGGTTCACACCCAGGATTTCCTGTTTCATCGACAGTTGCCTCCCCACATCAGTTGCGGGGTGGTCTCACACCATCTCCGCAGGCCAGGACCGCCAGCCCAGCGGCCCGAGTATTCTTCGCAGCATCGACGTCCCGGTCGTGAAATGCACCGCGTGGGCGCCCCGGGTTCCGGACGTGCAACGGCATCGAATCGTTGATCCGGCCACCTACCGAACCGGTCTTGCCGGACGGATCGAACCGGTCCACCGCAACCACATTGCGCCCGTACCGATCCGACTTGTACGCCGGCCTCATCCGGAAGCGTGCCCACGACGCTTCCGAGACCGCCCGCGCCACGATTGTGTCCTCGGCAAGCACCGCTGTGTGATAGCGGCCCGCCGCGCCCGGCGATACGGCTACCTGCGACGGAACTACCCGGTCCGGCAGCGGACGCGACCATCGGATGTTCAGCGGCTACGACTGCTCGGTGAGTTCGATCTGCCCGCTGCGGTAGGTGGAACAGTTGGCGAAGTAGGTAGCCGAATCCTTCGACATGCCCTTTTTCCCGGACTACGGGTAGCCGGCCCGACAGCCGAACGTACGAACGAGCCGATTTTTCTGCTCGCCTGTGGGATAGAAGCGATACCGGTACGACCGCTTCACCACCTGCACGCCCATGCGTAACACAGTAGCTCACTTTCGTGTCACACAAACCGCGCGGCGGGCCGCCGCCGAACAACCGGGCATGCGCTCTAAATCTCTCGGCCATCAGTACACCCGTGCGAAATGAGGGAAAGGGGGAACAACCATCGATGTTTCTACAGCATCCTCGCAGCGATGGTGTCGTACTGTGCAAAGTTGTTGCCGGGCAGAGAGATTGTGTCAAGACCGCCGTTGCAGATAGCTCGCCAGGCGGGTGAGTGCCGATTCGATATCAGCGGTGGCACCGGCGAAGGAGAGGCGGATGGTCCGAGTCCCGTTCACGGTGTCGAAATCCAGGCCGGGCGCCAGCGCCACCCCGGTATGCGCCAGTACGTCCGCGCACCACGCCATCGAATCCTCGGTGAGGTGCCCGATATCGGCGTAGGCGTAGAAGGCGCCGTCGGCGGGTGCGAGATCGGTGATCCCGAGCGCGGCCAGCCCGTCGAGCAGGATCTGCCGGTTGGTCGAGTATCGGCGAACATGGCCGTCCAGCTCGGAGCGGGACTCGGCATCGAAGGCATGCACCGCCGCATACTGCGAGATGGCGGGCGGGCAGACGGTCATGTTCGAGGCCAGACGTTGCAGCGCCGGCCGGATCGCCGCGGGAGCCAGCATCCAGCCCAGCCGCCAGCCGGTCATCGAGAAGTATTTCGATACCGACCCGATCACCACTGCCGACCGGGAAGTCTCCCAGGCCGACGCGGTGCGCTCCCCGCCATAGGTGATGCCGTGATAGATCTCGTCGGAGATCAGCAGAGTGCCGTGCGCATCGCACCAGCGGGCCACCGCGGCGAGTTCGGCGGGCTCGATCATGGTGCCCGTCGGGTTCGCCGGGCTGGCCACGATCAATCCGCGCGGTGCTTCGGGCAGACTGTCCAGCATCGCGACGGTGGGCTGGAACCGCGTTTCGGCACGACAGTCCAGTTCCACCACCCGGCAGCCCAGCGCCGTCAGCGTATTGCGGTATGCCGGATAGCCCGGCCGCGCAACCACCACCGTATCGCCGGGGTCGAAGGCCGCCAGAAAGATCAGTGTGAATGCCCCCGACGATCCGGTGGTGACCACGACATCGTCCGGGTCGACCGGGTAACCGTAGGTGCGCCGATGATGGTCCGCAATGACCTCACGTAACGGTAGGATGCCGAAAGTCTCTGTGTAGCCGAACAATTCGGCATCGATCGCCGCCTTCGTGGCACGCAGTACCGGCGCCGGGGCCGGGGTGGAGGGCTGGCCTGCAGCCAGGCTCAGCACATCACCGTGCGTTCGGGCGCGTTCGGCGGCGGCTTTCCAGACATCCATCACGTAAAAAGGTGGGATGGTCGAGCGCCGAGATTCAGTGGACACCCGACCGACGGTAGAACACCACATCGGACGCTTCGACGGCTATGGTCTGCTCTGATGCTCGACAAGGCCAGCCGGCCGGCCGCCGGCCCGCCATCCGCCGAGCCCGGATCCACCGCTTCCCGTAGCGGTCCCGGGCTCCTCCGGCGTAGCTGGAGCCGGGCCACCCGGCGCGGGGCGGCCTCCGCCGAGCGGATACCGGAACCCGGCCCCAGCACGGCGCACACTCAGCCCGAACAGACCGGTTCGTCAGCCGGAATTCGAAATGAAGGGCGCCCGGCGAGCGCGGGCGGGCAGGAATCCGTGAGCACCCCGAGTGTCGGGATCTTGTCCGCCGAGTCAGAGATCGCGTTCGAAACACCGCTCCCGGACACCCCCGAGGACGACAGCCCACCGGCGGGCCCAGCACCTCGCGCGCTCCTGCGGCGCGCGGTGGTGCTCGGCGGTGGCCGGCTCATCGCACCCGACTGGCGGGAACGCACCGCGCAGGATCGGGAACCACACCTGACACCCCGGCAGCGGCCGGCGGCCGCCCACCGGTGGACACGCCGGCAGCTCACCGCGCTGCCCTACCGGATCCCGACTCGCGCCGAACTCACCGACCTCCTCGACCGCCGGCCGTCGGCGCAGGACATCGCCGATTCCGCGCGGCGGCATCGTTTTCTCCTCGGCGGTCTGGTTCTCACCCTGCTGCTGGCCGCCGGCGATGCGGGCGCGGGTCTACTGGTGACCGAGCAGCCGCCCCCGCCGGGTATTGCCCACCGTGTCGCGGTCGCCCACCCGCTGCAGCTGTCCACCCCGGTCCCCTCGGTACGCCGTTATATCGACGCCATCGACAACGGTGAGCGACTCCGCGAGCAGGCCGTGGTGGCCGCCGCCGCCCGCGCGACCCTCGAACGCGCGAAGGCGGAGGCCGCCGCGGCGGCGGCGGGCCAGGTACAACCGTGGATCAACAGCGCGCCCACTCCCGAGGGCGCGCTGCCCCCCGGCGCCATCCCACCCGGGCCCGGCGGCTTCGTTCTCCCCGCTCCCGGCACGTTCACCTCCGGTTTCGGCAGCCGCTGGGGTACCTACCACCGTGGTATCGATATCGCCGGGCCGATCGGCACACCGATCTATGCGGTCGCCGACGGCACGGTCATCGATGCGGGCCCGGCCCAGGGGTTCGGCCTGTGGGTCCGGATCCGGCACACCGACGGCACCATTTCCGTCTACGGCCATATGTACGATTTTTTCGTTTCGGTCGGCGAGCGGGTGCCCGCCGGGATGCAGATCGCCCGGATGGGTAATCGCGGCGATTCCAGCGGTCCACATCTGCATTTCGAGATCATCATGGACGGTCAGCACGTGGATCCTCAGCGCTGGCTTGCACTACACGGCCTTTCCTACGGTTGATCTCCACGCGGCAAATATTCGGTAGCCGGATCCCTACACGGCCCGGAGGCACCGCAGCGTGATCGATATCTCAAAATCCCCAGGTACGGCCGTTTCTCTCAGCAGAATAGAACCTTCCATTCGCCATGCGTTCACTTTTTGTTAATGTTTCGCAATCATTCTGTGATTCGCCAGAGAACAGGCCGCAAGCCTGAATATCGTGCGGCGAAAATATTCGCCCGCCCTGCGCCCGCCGATCTCCGGCGGCGCAGGGGATTACCGCGCCACTGGCCGCGGACAACTGAATCCTCAGATTCCACAACGCAATCACAAAAAGGAAACAGCGCAACAACGGCGCCGGCAAGATAGCGGCGGCGTGGTGATCCCGCGCTGCCGGAGTTCGTTATGCATCTACGCAAACTGTTGCCCCTGGCCGTTGTTGCCGCCGCCCTCGCGGTCCCCGTACCGGCCGCCGCCGAAAGCCCGGTCGCCGGCGTGCCCGCGGAGCTGCAGGCCCCCGCGCAACAACTGCAACAGCAGGCCCAGCAATGGCAACAGCAGCTGCCGCAATCGCAGCGGGATCAGCTACAACAGTTCGTCCAGCCGCTGCCGCAACCACTACCGCAACTCCTGCCGCCGAGCTTCTCCGACAATCTGGACGGCTGGATCCACAACGCGCTGCATATCCTCGGCCAGCGCGGTATCCCGGCGAGCTTCGAAGGTATCCACCGCAACGCCATGCGGGAATCCGGCGGAAACCCGCAGGCGATCAATCTCTGGGATTCCAATGCCGCGGCCGGTATCCCCTCGAAGGGGCTCATGCAGGTCATCGACCCCACGTTCGCCGCCTACCACGTGGAAGGCACCTCGTGGGACATCTACGACCCGGTCGCCAATATCGCCGCAGCTTGCAATTACGCCGCCGCTCGGTACGGCTCGATCGACAACGTCTTCGGGGCATACTGACCGCACCGGATTCCGGGGCGCGACGCCGCAGCCTTCTGATCGGCCGGCGGCGCGCCCCGGAACCCGATCTCGTCTCCGGGAACCCCGGCGCTGTGCACCGGGAATTCATTCGGCATCATGCAGTCCGGGAACTCCAGGGGCGCGCACCCGGGAAACCGAACGTCGCGCGCCCGGAAGAACCCGGCGTCCTATCCCGGGGTCAGAGCTCGATACGACCCTCGACAGCGGCGAGTCCGATATCCGAGCGGTAGTGGCTGCCGGGCAATTTGATCCCCGCCAGCCGGTCGTAGGCTGCCTCGCGCGCCGCCGTCAGGTCCACACCGGTGCCGACGATGCTCAGCACCCGGCCGCCCGCCGAGACCAGTGCACCGTCCGCGCGCTGCGATGTCCCCGCGTGCAGGACGGTCGCCGGATCGTCGGTCGCCGGATCGCTCGCCCCAGCGATCACATCGCCGGTACGCGGCCGCCCGGGATAGTTCTCCGCGGCCAGCACCACAGTGACCGCTGCCCCACCGCGCCAGCGCGGTGCCGGCGCCTCGGCGAGAGTGCCGGTCGCGGTGGCGAACAGCAGCTCACCCAGCGGACTGTCCAGCAGCGCCAGTACCGCCTGCGTCTCCGGATCCCCGAAGCGGCAGTTGAATTCCACCACGGCCGGACCCGCCGCACCCATCGCCAGGCCGGCGTACAGCAGACCGCTGAAAGGGCAGCCACGCCGAACCATTTCGGCGGCGACCGGGGCCACCACCTCGTCGACGATCTGGCCGACCAGACCATCGGGCAGCCACGGCAGCGGTGTATACGCGCCCATCCCGCCGGTATTGGGCCCGGTGTCGCCGTCGCCCGCCCGCTTGTGATCCTGCGCCGGCAGCAGCGGCACCACCGCCTCCCCATCCACCAGGCAGAACAGCGATACCTCCGGGCCGTCGAGGAAAGATTCCAGCAGCACCGGATGCCCTTGTTCGAGCAGTTCGGCGGCATGATCGCGGGCGGCCAGGCGATCCTGGGTGACCACGACCCCCTTGCCGGCGGCCAAACCGTCGTCCTTCACCACCCAGGTCGGGCCGAAACGGTCCAGCGCGGCATCCAGTTCGGCCGGAGTGTCCACGACCTCGCTGTGCGCGGTACGTACGCCGGCCGCGGCCATCACATCCTTGGCGAATGCCTTCGAACCCTCGATCCGGGCAGCCTCGGCCGAGGGCCCGAAACAGGCGATACCGGCCGCCCGCACGGCATCGGCGACGCCCAGGACCAGCGGCACTTCAGGACCGATGACCACCAGATCCGCGGCCACTTCCCGCGCCAGCGCGGCCACGGCCTCCGCGGATCCGGCGTCCACCGGGCGCACCTGCGCATGCTGGGCGATACCGGCGTTCCCCGGTGCCGCGATGAGCGCACTCACCGCCGGGTCACGGCGCAGCGCAAGGACGAGGGCATGTTCACGGGCTCCGGAACCGATGACGAGTACTCGCACCCGGACAGCTTAGAGCGTGCCGCGAAACGGCCCGCGCAGTGCCGGACGCTCACCGCCGCGCGCACGGCGGTCTCGGCCGCCGCGACCGGAAAGCGGCCGGAAAGCCGGTGTGCCGGTCCCACGGCACCTCCGGTTCCACCGAATCGCAGCCCTTACACCAGCGCGTTCCCGCCGATCGCCGCCCGCCCGCGCGACCTTGTGGATGATGGTGGTGAAACACCCGAAGCGGGTAGGTAACTCGCGCACCGCCCGCTGGGGTCAACGCGCGGACGGGAGGACGGTCGTCATGGGTCTGATGGACGGGATCATGGGTAATGCCGGGCAAATGGAGCCGGCGCAGGCGCAACAGGAATTCCAGCGGCTATTGGGCAACGGCGAACAGATCTATTCGGCCTACATCCTGGTCCGCGACGCCATGCTGTTCACCAATCGCCGCCTCATCCTCGTCGACAAGCAGGGGTTGTCCGGCCGAAAGGTGAGCTACCACAGCATCCCCTACCGCTCGATCACCCATTTCTCGGTGGAAACCGCCGGCACCTTCGACCTGGACGCCGAACTGGTGGTGTGGATCTCCGGTTCCGACACGCCCCTGCAGAAGAGGTTCAACCGCCAGGTCGACATCTACGAGGTCCAGGGCATCCTGTCCCACTTCGTCGGCGTGTAGAGCACCCGGCCCTGCCCGGCCGGCCCCGGCGCGCCATAAGCTCACCGTATGGCTTCTGTTTTCAGTGCGATCATCGCCGGGGATCTGCCGGGCCGGTTCGTCTGGGAAGACGACGAATTCGTCGGATTCCTCACCATCGCGCCGGTGACCCAGGGGCACACCCTGGTGGTCCCCCGCAAGGAAATCGACCAGTGGCAGGACATCGACCCCGAGGTCTTCAATCGCCTCAACGGTGTGGCGCAGAAGGTCGGGCAGGCCGTACGGGCAGCGTTCGACGCACCTCGAGCCGGTCTGCTGATCGCCGGGCTGGAGGTTCCCCACCTGCACGTACACGTCTTCCCGGCCTTCACCATGGGCAATTTCGATATCTCCGGAGCGGATCAGAATCCGGCCCCGGAATCACTCGACGACGCACAGAACCGGATCAAACAAGCCCTGCGCGACCTCGGCTACGGCACGAACGTCCCCGCCTGATCGGCGCACAGCAGGTATTTTCACCGGCGACCGCCGCCTCGAAGTGGAGTCGAGCCGCGGCGGACGGGCTTCACGTATTGCCAGGACCTGTTGGTTGCGAGCTGTGCCGTGCGGGTGGGTTGCTCATGTGCTGCACTCACGCGGCAGCCGCACCGTGAACGTGGCCCCCCGGCCCGGCTCGCTGTCCACCGCTACGACACCACCGTGCGCCGCGACCAGCGCCTGCACGATCGACAACCCCAGGCCGGCCCCACCACTGGCCCGGCTCCGCGAATCGTCCGCGCGATAGAACCGCTCGAAGACCCGCTCGGTCTGCTCACGCGACATTCCCGGACCGGTATCGGTGACCTCGAGCAGCACCTCCTCCGGGCAGGGAGTGAGCCGCACCGTCACCGCCGTATCGGGTGGCGTGTGCACGAGGGCGTTGTTCAGCAGATTCGCCAGTACCTGGCGCAGCCGGGCCGCATCGCCCGGCACCTCGGTGGTCCCGATGCCCGGCCGTACTTCCAACTCGATCGACCGCCGCGTACCGCCCTGCGTCGCCGCCACCGCGCGGGCACTGTGTACCGCATCGCTGGCCAGCGACAACAGATCCACCGGCGCATACTCCACCGGCCGTTCGGCATCCACCCGGGCCAGCATCAGCAGGTCCTCGACCAGCAAGCCCATCCGCTTCGATTCCCGTTCGATGCGGTCGAGCAGCATATCGGTATCGCGGGTGGCGCCCTGCCGATACAGCTCGGCGAAACCTTTGATCGTGGTCAGCGGGGTGCGCAGTTCGTGGCTGGCGTCGGCGACGAAACGGCGCATCTTCTCCTCCGAATGCCGGGCCGCCTCCTCGGAGGCCTCGGTCGCGGCGAAACCCCGCTGAATCTGCGCGAGCATGGTGTTCAAGGACCGCCCCAGCCGGTCCACCTCGGTATTCGTCGGGCGCACCGGGACCCGGCGGTGCAGATCACCGGCCGCGATATCGGCGGCGATCTCCTCCACCTGTTCCATCCGGCGCAGACTGCGCCGGATCACGAAATACGCGGCCACCGCCAGCACCACCAGCACCAGCGCACCGATCACCACCTGCAGCACCACAAGCCGCTCGACGATCGCCTCGGTTTCGTCCAGCCGCAGCGCGACCACACTGGTGCCGTATTCGTTCTCGGTGTAGCGGACCCGCCACTCGCCGGAAGCGCCCCCGGTCGATCCGGTGGTGAACGTGCCCGGCCGCAGATCGCCGGGCAGTTCCGGAGCGCCGTTTCGGTCGTCCTGGAGGAACACCCGGCCGTTGGTGTCCTGCACGCGGGTGTAGAACTTCACCGGCGGACGTTCCGTGCCGGGCTCCCCCGGCAGCAGAACGGGAGGCCGCCCACCAGGCCGGGCCCAGCTGTGTGCCGCCTCCTCGAGCTGCTGATCCACTCGATCGAGCAACGTGGTCCGCAGCGCGGATGTCACCGCTACCCCCGAGGCCAGCAACCCCACCGCGGCCAATGCCACCAACGCCAGCACCAGCGTCACCCGCAGCGGTAACGCCGCGAGCCGGCCGGCCGGGCCCTTCGGGGGCGGACCCGCCGGCACCACCTCGGTACTCACGGCCGGCCCGCAGGCGATTCCCGCATAACGTAGCCGACCCCGCGCAAAGTATGGATCAGCCGCTGCGGGCCGGTATCGACTTTCTTCCGCAGATAGGAGACATAGGTTTCCACCACCCCGACCTCGCCGCCGAAGTCGTATCGCCACACATGATCGAGAATCCGCGGTTTACTCAGCACCGTTCCCGCGTTCACCATGAAGTACCGCAGCAGGGTGAACTCTGTCGGCGACAGCGCCACCGGCTCGCCGGCCTTGAAGACCTCATGTGTGTCGTCGTCCAGCTCGATATCGGCGAACCGGATCCGGGAACGCTCCCGCTCGGGTGCGGCCCCACCCGCACGCCGCAGGATCACTCGCAACCGGGCCACCACCTCCTCCAGACTGAACGGTTTGGTGACATAGTCGTCCGCGCCCAAGGTCAGCCCGGCGACCTTGTCCTGCACGTCGTCGCGGGCGGTCAGGAACAGCACCGGCGCATCCACCCCGTCGGCCCGCAACCGCCGCAGCAGCCCGAACCCATCCATCCCCGGCATCATCACATCGACTATCAGCGCATCCGGCCGGAAGCCGCGCGCCACATCCAGCGCCTGCGCACCATCGGACGCGGATGCCACCTCGAAGCCCTGGAACCGCAAACTCACGGTCAGCAGCTCGACGATCATGGCCTCGTCATCGACCACCAGCACCCGTGCTTGCGCTGCGGTATCCGGTGCACCACTCATATCCCCCATCCTGAACGAACGCACTGGTACTTCTCTGCGTACTCGCTGTGAACACGCTGTGTGCGGTCGCCGAGCCGACTCGGACCCGGCGCACTCACGACTGCGCATCGCATCGAGCGCGGACGGCAGAGACAGTCCATAACCCTTCAGAGCTGCGCCGAACGCGGCGCCGCCGCCGGTTGCATCAGGTCACGGCCGGGCGAATCCCGGAAAACCCCACTGGGCTCGGAACAGAGCGTGGACCTATTCGTAGTCGTCGTCCGAGTCCGCGACCAGGGCTTTCCCGGCGACCTGCCCCTTGGCGAGGGCATCGAGGAAGGCGCGGGCCCAGCGGTCGACATCGTGGGCGAGGACCTGGCGGCGCAGGGCGCGCATACGGCGACGGCGAGTTTCGCGGTCGTCGGTGAGGGCGGCGACGACGGCGTCCTTCACGCTGTCCAGATCGTGCGGGTTGCACAGGTAGGACTGGCGTAGTTCGGCGGCCGCGCCGGTGAACTCGCTCAGGACGAGGGTGCCGTTGAGGCCGCTGTGGCAGGCCACATACTCCTTGGCGACCAGATTCATACCGTCACGCAGCGGGGTCACCAGCATGACGTCGGCGGCGACGAAGAAGGCGATCAGTTCCTCGCGGGCGATCGGACGATGCAGATAGTGCACCACCGGATAGCCGACCCGGGCGAACTCCCCGTTGATACGCCCGACCTGGCGTTCGATATCGCCACGCATCTGGATATAGCTTTCGACCCGTTCCCGGCTCGGCGTGGCGAGCTGCACCATCACGGTGTCGGCCGGGTCGATCCGGCCTTCGGCGAGCAGTTCTTCCAGCGCGTTGAGCCGGATATCTATGCCCTTGGTGTAGTCGAGCCGGTCGACGCCGAGCAGGACATGCTTGGGGCTACCGAGTTCCGCACGGATCTGGGCGGCGCGCTCCCGTACCGAACGCCGCCGCGAATGCTCGTCCAACCCCGCGGAGTCGATGGAGATCGGGAAGGCGCCCACCCGCACCGTCCGGAATCCGACCTGCACCACACCCATCTTCGACCGCACCCCGACCGTGCCACGCGAGGTGGGCTGACCGGCCAGCCGGCGGGCCAGATACAAGAAATTCTGGGCGCCGCCGGGCAGATGGAACCCGATCAGATCCGCCCCGAGCAGACCTTCCACGATCTCGGTGCGCCACGGCATCTGCATGAACAGTTCGACCGGCGGGAACGGGATATGCAAGAAGAAACCGATGGTGAGGTCTGGTCGCAGCATCCGCAGCATTTTCGGCACCAACTGCAGCTGATAGTCCTGCACCCATACCGTGGCCCCCTCGGCGGCGACCTTGGCCGTCTCCTCGGCGAAACGCCGGTTCACCTGCACATAGGCCGACCACCAGGCCCGGTTGTACACCGGGCGGACGATCACATCGTGATAGAGCGGCCACAGGGTCGCATTGGAGAAACCCTCGTAATAGTCGGCGACCTCTTGCGCCGACAGCGGTACCGGATGCAACTCCAGCCCGTCTTCGACGATCGGATCCACCTCGACGTCGGGCACGCCGGCCCATCCCACCCAGGCGCCGCGGTTGCTGCGCAGCACCGGCTCCAGTGCGGTCACCAGACCGCCGGGGCTACGTTTCCAGCGGGTGCTCCCGTCCGGCAGTTTCTCCAGATCCACCGGCAGCCGGTTGGCCACGACGACGAAACCGGAGCCCGCCCCGCGTTCCCGCAGCGGCTCGGCGTCCACCGCCTCGGGCTGGGCCTCCACCAGATCGATCGGAGCCGTGACCGGTCCGGAACCGTTACCGGTTCCGGATGGATCCGTGGATACGCCGGTTTCATCCTGGGGGGTGGAATCGCTGGACGGCTGATCTGTCATCTGGTCCACTCACGCATCCTTCACGCGGCGCTGTACGCCATGTAGTTGTGTGGATCCGCGGACGTCGCCGTTGGCGCCGGCGGCCCACATGACCGTCAGCGCCCGGAGGCGGTAGCTTGCGTGACCAGGCGCTCGGTCATGCGGATAAGGCTCAGCTTATTCGGTTCGACCGCCCGGGCCGATCCCCAACATCGACAGGAGCATCCGGCATTCATCGGCATCGGCGGCATACGCGGCCACTACCCGCTGCGCCTGACGAGCAGTCTCGTCGGCGAGGGGTTCCAGTTCGTCGTCGGCGATACCGTTGGCGCTGCTTTTCGCGGCCATCTCAATCCTCCCGGCAGGTGCGCTGCTATGTGAAATGTCAATGGTATCTGTCCCACGTAGCGGTCGCTGCGGCCGCGGTAACACAACGCCGTCCCGAGGGCTATACCGTGGGCACCGGAAACGATCAGGAAGGGGCCGTCAGCATGCCGTTGGCCACGGTGAATGGAATATCGCTCAACTATCAGGTCAAAGGAGACCGTTCCAAGGGCACCGATGTGAAAGGCGGCGGCCCGCTGGTCGTGCTGATCATGGGGACGGGCAGCCCGGGCCGCGTATGGGAGCTGCATCAGGTACCGGCTCTGGTCGCCGCCGGCTACCGGGTCTGCACATTCGACAACCGGGGCATCGCACCCTCCTATGAGGCCACCGACGGGATGACCCTCGCGGAAATGGTCGCCGATACGGCAGGGCTGATCGAGTTCCTGGACGAGGGCCCGGCGCTGGTGGCCGGTACTTCGATGGGTGCCCGGGTGGCGCAGGAACTCGCCCTGGCCCGGCCCGAACTGGTGCGTAAGGCTGTGTTCCTGGCCGGGCACGGCCGGCTGGACCAGTTCCAGAAGACCCTCTCACTGGGCGAACACGAACTCGACGCGAGCGAAGTGAAGCTGCCGGCGAAGTACGAGGCCGCCCTCACCGCGGTGATGAATCTTTCCCCCGCCACCATGGCCGACGCCAATGCGGCCCGCGACTGGCTGGATCTGTTCGAATTCACCGGCGGTCCGGCGACCCCCGGGGTCCGGGCCCAGCGCAGGATGGACCACGAATTCGATCGGGTGCACGCCTACCGGGCCATCCGGGTGCCGTGCCTGGCTGTGGGTTTCGCCGATGACCGGATGATTCCGCCGTACCTGTCGCGAGAGGTCGCCGAGGCCATTCCGGGCGGCCGCTACCAGGAGGTTCCGGATGCAGGCCATTACGGCTACCTGGAGCGACCCGATACAGTGAACAAGATCCTCCTGGAGTTCTTCGCTTCCTGAGGGGGAGCCCACAGTTAACGCCGGCCTTGCTAGGGTCGACACATCGTTGGGTTCGCGAAACGGCAGCCCGAGGTTCACCCTCACTGCCGTGCCGGACCCGGACAGATCCGTACACATACGCGCGAGCACCCCTGTGAGGTGAAATGAGCACCAACCCGTTCGACGACGAGGACGGCCGCTTCTTCGTTCTGGTCAACGACGAAGAACAGCATTCCCTGTGGCCGGCTTTCGCCGAGGTCCCGGCCGGCTGGCGCGTGGTCTTCGGTGAGGACAGCCGCGCGGCCTGCGTGGAGTACGTGGAGCAGAACTGGACCGATATGCGGCCCAAGAGCCTGCGCGACGCCATGGCGGCCGACGAAGCTGCCCGCAAGTAGCAGTTTCTGATCTGCTGAACGGACTACCGCTGCGCGGCACCGTAATCCGGTGTCGCGCAGCGGATGGCTCCGGGTATGATGGCTGCGCCCACGCCTCCTTAGCTCAGTGGTAGAGCACTCGCCTTGTAAGCGAAAGGTCGTCAGTTCAATCCTGACAGGGGGCTCCATACGAAAGGCCCCCACCGGTACCGGTGGGGGCCTTTCGTTTGCGTACGAGCGGGATGATCGCCGTCAGATCGGGGTAACCGAGGCGACGAGCCACTGGTTGTCGGTTTTGTCCAGGGCGACCCGGACGCGACTGCCGGTGGTGGTGCCCTGAGGAGCTTCCTTGCTGGTGGTGACCTGATTCAGGAACAGCAGTACCTCAGCGTGGGCCCGGTCGGCGGAGACCACGCCGCCGGCCTGGGTGGTGGCCTTGACGGTCAGTTCTTTCTCCTTGGCGCCCGGCACGATCGCCTTCTCGATGAGCTGGACGAAGTCGGCCCGGAAATCGGGGGCCAAGCTTTCGGCGGCCTTGGGCAGTTCCTTTTCCACCGTCTGGTGCTCATAGCTGAAGATGGCCGAGACCGTGCGGCCCGCGGCGGCGACGGCGTCGGTGCGCGACTGCTCCGATTGGCGGTAGTCCCAGTACCGGTAGCCGCCGATTCCGGCCACCACCGCAGCGGCGACGATCACCACCGCGGTGGCACCGAGCAGGATCTTGTTGCGCAGTTTCATGCCGGTCCTCTCGGCGGGGCGCTTTTCTTCGCTCATGCCACGAACTCCACGTTCGAGGCGGTCAGAGCGCCGTCGTCCGCACGTTGCACGGTCACCCGGAAGCGGTAGTGCCGCTGCTGTTCACCTTCGGCACCCGCATTGGTGAGGGTTTGTTTCGCGGCCACCAGAATCACCCCGGAGTTCTCGTCGTCGCGTTCCACGGCGGCCTCGACGACCTCGCCCGTGGACTGCACCTTCGCCTGTTTGACGATCTCGGTGAACGGGTCGATCCGGCCGTCGAACTCGGTTTTGAAGTCACCGGAGGCCATGGTGAGGATGCGGTCGATATCCTCCTTGGCCGTATCGGCCCGGATGGTGGTCAGGTTGAGGACCGTCTGACGCGCGGTTGCCACATATTCGGCCCGGCGTTCGTCACGCTGCTCAGTGGATTGGACAGCGATCATGGAGACCACCGCGGCACCGACCAGGCCGATCGCCAGCACGGCAGCGGCGGCGAGCGCGACGATCCGTTTCCACGAGCTCGAGCCGCCCTTCGTGGCGGATTCGGCGCCACCGGATTCGGTCGTGGCGGATTTATCCATCGAGACGACGGCCGCGGCGGTTTCTTCGTCACCGGAGGCCGATTTTCCGGCGGATTCCGCCGAGGTTCCGGTCTTGCCCAGTGCCACGGTTTCCGCCGCGGACTCGTTGATCCGCACGGTCGCGTCCGGGTCGACGGCGGCCGAATCGGCGGCTGTATCGATCCGTTCGGTGACATCCTCGGACTTCGCCGCAGTGACATCCACCGGCTTCTCCGCGACGGTATCCGCAGACCTACCCGTGGCGTCGCCGGCGGCCTTGTCCGCGGTGGCCCCGGGGGCCACCGACGCCTCGGTGAGCTGCTCGGTCGCATCCTCGACCGGTGGACCCGCCGTCCGGCTGGCCCGCCTACGGGTACGGCGGGGGTCCTTGGTCTCGCTCATTTCTGCTGCTCCTCGAACATTGCCTGCCAATCCGCGGGTACGGCGCCTGATCCGCCGGGTGCGATATCGCCCTGACGGTAGCTGCGACCGTCGGTGCCGGTATAGACCCCGGTGGCCGGATCGTACGAGAGAGCGGCGGCGGGGGTGCTTGCGCCCGAGAAACTAGCAGGTGCCGGGGGTACTCCCGCAACCCCGGGGCCCGTGTCGGGCGCAGCGGCCGGGGCGACACCGGGTGCGGGCTCGGCGGCCGGGGCTACCGGTTGCGGCGGCCCGAACGGCGGGTTCGTGCCCTCGGGAACGAACCCGGTGCGGCACAGTTCCGGGGTCGGTGCACGGCGGCCGGGGAATTCCATACACGGCGTGTTGCGGATACCGCGCACCGCGCTGATGTCGTTCTGCGGGGTCTTGCAGTACAGGCCCTCGGGTGTCGGAATCGTATCGACCTGGTCGGGGCCGCGGCGCTGATCGGGCGGCAGGAACCCGGTGGTACAGGCCGGTGGATCGTTGAGGACCGTCATGAAGTCGACGAGAGCGCCGTACTCCATGGGGCCGCGTACGGCCGTGAGCAGCGCGGCGATCAGCGGCGGGTACACCACCAGGATCTGTTCCAGGCCGGCATGGTAGGTAACACCGACCTGCCCCACACTCACCAGGTTGTTCATCAGCAGCGGCAGAGTCGGCCGCAGTTCGTCGAACTGCTGGGTGACCCGTTCCATCGCCGCGGGACCGTTGGCGAGAATACTGCGCAGAGCCGGGTCGTGGGCGCGCAACTGATCGGTGACGACCGCCAGGTCGCGGGTCCACGATCGGATCGCGGCATCCGAGTCGACCTGGGTGTCGAGCAGTGGGCCGATCTGTTCGATCAGCTGTTTGGTCGGCGCGACATTGTCGTTCGCCTCCTGCACCAGCAGGGCGGCGGAATCGAGGAACCGTTGCAGATCCGGCCCTGCGCCGTTGAACGCCCGGAACGCTTCGTCGATGACCTGGCGCAGCCGGGTGTCGGCGACGCTGGCCAGCAGCCGGTCGGCCTGGTCCAGCAGGGCGCCCACATCCTGGGGCAGTTCGGTGCGGTCCATGGGGATCACGCTGCCGTCGTACAGGTTGGCGTCCCCGGGCTGCTCCGGTGGTACCAGGTCGACATACTGCTCGCCGATCGCCGAAACACTGCGCACCAGCGCTTTGGAATCGGCCGGGATCTTGTAATCGCTGTCGACCGACAGCTGGGCTTCCACACCTTCGCTGGTGAGCCGGACCTCGCGGACCACACCGACGTTCGTCCCCCGGTAGGAGACGTTGGCGTTCTGGTAGAGCCCGCCGGTGGCGGCGAGTTGCAGGGTGACCCCGATACGCCCGATGCCGAGCATGGCGGGTACGCCCACGTAGGTACCGCCCATGACGGCCAGGCCGACCACCGTGAGGATGGAGAAGATGATCAGCTGGATGCGGACGAAACGGCTGAGCGTCACGGGCCCTCGCCCCCTTGCGGCTGCCCGGGCAGCGGCACTGTCAGCCCGGGAATGGCGGGCAGGCCGGGAATCGGCGGCAGCCCGGGAATGGTCGGTTGCGGCTGGTCGCTCGGCGGCGCGCCGGGAGGCGGCGCCAGCGGTGTCGTCAGCGGGTTGCCTTGTTCGCCGGCGGGTCCGGCCATCTGGCCGAGTGCGACTTCCACGCCGCCGAACGTGCCACCGAGCCCGGTACCGGTGAGGAAGTTGGAGTCGAGCCGCTTGGCGGTCATATCTATCGTCATGAACAGGTTCAAGTAGTCGCCCTTGATCGCGTTGCCGAGGTTCGTCAACGGGAACGGGAACGAGGCGATGATTTTCAGCGATTCGGTCAGGTCGGCGCCCGTATCGGCCAGCGTCTGCAGGACCGGGGCCAGGTTGGCCAGGTTTGCTTTGAGATCGTCACCGCTGTTGGTGATCAACCGGTTCACCACATCGCTGAGATCACCGAGCTTGGTGATGGTGGTGGTGATGTTCTGCCGGCGATCGGCCAGCACGGTCAGCGCGGGATGGATTTCCTCGATCGCCGCTTCCACCACGTCGGTCTGTTCGACGAACTGGCCGGAGAGCCGGTCCAGCCCGCTGATCGCGGAGATGATGTCGTCACGTTGCGCGTTCAGGTTGCCGATCAGATCGTTCATCTGCGGGAGCAGATCCCGGATCTCCTCCTCGTTGCCGACGAGGGCCGAGTTGAGTTCGCGGGTGATGTTCTCCAGCTGCGAGATACCGCCACCGTTCAGCACCACCGACAGCGACGACAGCACCTGTTCGGTGGTGGGGAAGACACCGGCCCGGTCCAGCGGGATCACATCACCGGCGGCGAGCCGGCCCTCGGGGGCGATATCGGCCGGTGGCGCCAGTTCCACATGGTTGCTGCCGAGCAGACTGGTCTGGCCGATCTTGGCCGTCGCGTTGGCGGGCAGCACCACATCGGGATTCAGCGAGACCGTCACCAGCGCGTGCCAGTCCTCGACCTCGATATCGGTGACCGCCCCGACCGAGACGTCGTCGACGCGCACCGGCGAATTGCGGGTCAGCGTGGTGACGTTCGGCATCTGGATCTGCACGGTGTACGAATCTTCGCCGGTACCTTCGGTGCCCGGCATCGGTAACGAGTTGAGCCCGTCGTACTGGCAGCCCGTCACCGGGAGGGCCAGTGCGAGCCCGACGGCGAGTGCGGCCGCCCGGCGCCGGAAACCCGGCGCGGGCAACTTCGGCCGGATGTCCGGTACCCGCAGCGCGAGTCGGCGCATCATCGTCCTCCTCCGGGCAGGCCGGGAATTTCGGGAAGCGGAATGCCCGGGATCGCCAGCCCCGCGACACCGGCCGGAACCGTGACGGGTGCGGGCGCGGGCGCCGCCGGGGGCCCCACCTTCTGCGGATCCACCTTGCCGGGCAGGTCCGGGGTGGTGTAGTCCAACTGGTCCGGGAACGCGGTGACACCGGTCGCGGGGTTGGCCATGATGGGCACATAGTTCATCGCCAGCGAACTGATCACCGGAGCGAGGAATTCGGCGCACAGGTCGGCACTGGTATCGGATTCGTGCTGTTCCACGGCCCGTACCGAACCGCACAGGAAGCTGATCGGATCGGCGGCATTGTTCAGCGAGATGGCGCCGGTCAGGGTGCCCTGGGCAGGCTTGTAGATCTGGTAGAAGTTCACCAGCGCGTTGGGCCCGGAATGCAGTGCCTGTTCCAGTTCCGGTCGTTTGTCGACCAGGATCTGGGTCACGTCGGCAAGGCGCTGGACGCCTTCGGTGAGTTCGGTTCCGCCGCCGTCCAGGAAGCGCTTCACATCGGCCAGCGCCAGGTCGAGGTTGTCCAGGCCGGCACCCAGATCCTCGGAGACTCCGGCGAGTACCGACGATACGGAGGCCAGCCGCCCGCCGAACTGGACGATCTGCTCGTTGCTCTTGGAGAGCACGTCCACGAATTTCTGCAGATTACGGATGGTGCCGAACAGGTCGGTGCGCCCGTCGGACAGAGTGGTCAGGGTGGCCGACAGTTCCCGCAGGGTGCTGCGGAATGCTTCGCCGTTACCGTCGAGGTTTTCTGCGGCGGTGTCCACGAAGCGGCCGAAGGAGCCCTGGGGGTCGTCGCCGACCGGGCCGAGCGCGGTGGAGAGTTTGTGGAGTTCGGTTTTGATGTCGTCCCATTCCACCGGGACGGCGGTCCGTTCGATGGGGATCTCCGCGCCGTCGCTCAGCGTGTCCCCACCGGTGTAGGCGGGGGCGACCTGGATGAAGCGGGCGGAGACCAGCGACGGCGCGATGATCACGGCCCGCGCGTCGGCGGGCAGGTCGACGCTGCCGTCGACCGTCATGGTCACCTTCACCTGCTCTTTACCGGGTTCGATGGAGTCGATCTTGCCGATGGGTACGCCCAGCACTCGCACATCGTCACCGGGGTAGATACCGGCGGTGGAGGTGAAGTACGCGGTGATCTCGTTTTTGGTGAGCTGGTTGTACGCCAGATAACCGCCGGTGGCGACCAGCGCGATCACCAGTACCCCGGCGACGATCCCTACCCATTTCTTCGGCAGTGCGCGAAGTGTGTCCTTGACCGTGCTCATCGAGGCGGCTCCTGTGCGGACGGGCCGATCTTGGGACCGGGTTCGAGCAGATAGGCGCGTAGCGATTCGGGCAGGTGCTGCGGCCAGACCAGCGCGTCCACCAGCGGGTGCAGGGTTTCACTGCTGGCGTTGACGACGTAGGCGTTGAAGTACGGCCCGCTGCCGACCTGTTCGCCCAGCGCCGCGGAGAACGGGCCGAGGCCGTCGAGAGCCTCGGTGATGTTGTCCCGGTTGCGCTCCAGCAGATCGAGCACCGAATTGAGTTTGTCCAGTGCCGGCTTCAACTGGGCTTCGTTGTCGTGGACGAGTCCGGACAGCTGCTGGGCCAGCGAATTGACGTAGGTGATCATCTGGCTGATCGCGGTGCGCCGCCGGTCCAGCTCGCCGAGCAACTGATTCCCGTCGACCAGTAGCGCATTGATCGAGTCGGCACGGTCGGCCAGGATCTTGGTGACGTTCTGCGCGCGGGAGAGAAGATCCGACAGTGCCTGGTCGCGGGCGTTGATGGTGCGCGACAGCGCCGTCACACCGTCCAGTGCCGAACGCAGCGGCGCCGGCGTATCGGCGAAGGCCGCCGACAGTTCGTCCAGTGTCTGGTTCACCTTCGGCAGATCCAGATCCTGCACCGTCTGACCGAGGTCGCCGAGCGCCTCGTTCAGTGAGTACGGCGAGGTGGTGCGCTCGACCGGAATGGTTTCGGTGACCGTCAGGGTCCCCTCGCCGTCCGGGTTCACTGCCAGCGATTTACGGCCCAGAACAGTATTGGTCTTGATGGCGGCTGAGGTCTTGTCACCCAGCGCGATCGAATCGTCGACGCTGAACCGGACGAGTACCTGGGCACCGTCGAGGCCTACGTCTTCGACCCGGCCGGATTTCACTCCGGCAACCTCCACGTCGTCACCCGTCACCAACCCGCCGGCGTCGGCGAAATACGCGGTGTACACGGCACCGCCGCGGATGAACGGAAGACGTTCGAACTGCAGCGCCGACAGTGCCACCGCGACCGCCAGTACCAATCCGACGACGCCGATTGTCACCGAGCGTGATTGCTCCTTCATTCGCTCGCACACCTTCCGGTCGTCTGTCCACCGGGCAGTTCGAGTAACAAGGGCTTACCGTCCGGGCCGTCGACCAGGAAGTTGGCCGCGCAAACATAGATGTTCAGGAACGAGCCGTAGGCGCCGATGCGGTTCAGCATCCGGTAGGCGCCCGGCAGTTCGTCGAGGACGTACTGCACAGTGTCCGAACCATTGTCGAGGTTGGTGGCCAACCGGCCGGTCTGGGCGATGGTCGCGGCCAGATCGGGACGGGCTTGCACCAGGAGATCGTTCGTCGCGCGCGTGGCATCGGCGATCCGCGGCAGCGCGGCGCCGATGGGGTCGCGGTCTTCGGCGAGACCACTGACCAGCCGGCGCAGTTCGTCGATCGTCGTGGCGAACTGGTCGCCCCGGTCGTCGAGGGTTTTCAGCACCGAGTTCAGGTTGTTGATCACGCTGCCGATGAGCGCGTCCCGGTCGGCGAGAGTTTTGGTGAACGAGCCGCTGCTGTTGAGCAGTTCGACGAGGGTGCCACCCTGTCCCTGGAAGATCTGCAGCAGCGCGTTGGTGAGGTCGTTGACCTGCGCCGGATCCAGTCCGCGCAGCAGTGGTTTGAACCCACCCAGCAGCAGGTCGAGGTCGAGGGCGGGCGCGGTTTTGTCCAGGCCGATGGTGCCGCCCTTGTGCAGGGTGGTCGCCTCCCCCGGGCCTTCCAGCAGTTCCAGGTAGCGGTCGCCGACCAGGTTCTCGTAGCGGATGGTGGCCTTGGTGCTGGTGAGCAGCTGGTACTTGGTGTCGACATCGAATTCCACGTGCGCGTGGTAATTGTCGTCGACCTTCACCGACGAGACCGATCCGACCGGTACCCCGGCAATGCGCACTTTGTCCCCGGGCAGCATGCCCGAGGCGCTGGTGAAGACGGCGTCGTAACCGTTCTGGCTGGAGAAGCGCACTTGGGAGAAGACAATCGCCAAACCGGCGAAGACGAGTGTCATCACCAGGGTGAAGATGGCGAGTTTGACTGTGGTTGCGGTGTTTTTCATGGCCGTCCCACCCCCGGGAGTCCGCCGAACAGGACCTGGAAAACCGTGGGAGCGTTGAGATTCAGCTTGGTGGAGGGAATGTAGGGATGCCCTTCGGAGGTATCGGTGACGACATAGTCGGCATTGCTGCCCGGCACGCGGTCGGTTGTCCCGGCGCACCGCGGTCCGCCCGTGGCATTCACCTTGGGCAGGTCGTTCGGGTAGGTGTAGCCGGGCGTGCCGTACATGAAACCGGTGTTCAGGGCCACGCCCTCCTGTCCGCCGCCGAAGATCTGCTCACCCACCGGCATCGCCTTGGCCGCGCCACCGATGAGGCAGGCCAGCGCGGGCTTGTACTCGTTGAGCAGTTCCGTGGTCGGGCGCAGCAACTCCAGGGCGGTGTCGAGTTGCGCCTCGTTCTCGTGCAGGACCGCGCCGGTGGTGTCGGCGAGGCCGGTGAGATTCGCCAGCAAGGAGTCGACATCCGATTCGGCTTCGGTGATGGTGCGGCCGCTGACCGTGACATTGTCGACGGTCCGCAGCAGATCCCCGGAGACGTCCGCGTACAGGTTGCCCACCGCCGCGGTGGCCTGGAAATCGCGCTGCAAGGTCGGCAGCATGGGGTTGATCTCGCCGAGATAGGCGTTGCCGTTCACCAGCAGCTCGCCGAGGGATTCACCGCGGCCCTGCAACGCTGTACCCAGCGCGGTGAGCGTGGCGCTCAGTTTCTCCGGTTCCACCTGTGCCAGGACATCGCTGAGATGCTGGAATATCGTGTTGAACTCGACGGTGACCTTGTCGGTCGCCAGCCGGGCACCCGGTTGCAACGATTGTTCCTGCGGCTCCTGCGGGATCACGAAGTTGATGTATTTTGCACCGAACACCGTGGTCGAGCGGATATCGACGGTGGCATTGGCGGGAACCAGACTCAGTTTGTCGGGGTCCAGGGCCAAGCGCAGGTCGGTACCGCCGTCGGTGGTTTCCAGCGCGGCGACTCGGCCGATCTGCACACCGCGCACCTTGACCTTGGCGTCCGGGTCCAGTACCAGACCACTGCGCGGTGCCGCCACGGTGACGGTGACGCTGGGCGTGAAGCCGCCGAAGAACATCGTCAGTGAGACGAACACCGCCGCCACCAGGGCGAGGATCATGGCTCCGCCGGCCAGCTTGAACCCGAACTTCTTCTGGAAGCCGGCCCAGCCGCTCACCGGGCGCAGCGCCGCCGCGGGCTCACCGGGATCCTGGAGACCGTTCGTGGCGCCGGGATTGTGCCCTGGTTGTTTGCTGTCCGATCGCATCATTTCAGTCATGGCGCCTATCCGGAAAGGTTGAAGTTGCCGGAGGTGCCGTAGAGGGCCAGGGAGATCAGCAGGGTCACCGAGACGACCGCGACCAGCGAGGTACGGACCGCATTACCCACGGCGATACCGACCCCGACCGGGCCGCCCTTCGCTGTGAAGCCGTAATACGTATGGATCATCATCACCGCCAACGCCATGACAATGGCCTGAACGAACGACCACAGAATGTCGCTCGGGATGAGAAATGTGGAGAAATAGTGGTCGTACACGCCGGCCGACTGCCCATAGATGACGACGGTGGCGAACCGGCTGGCGATGAAGGAGGCGATCACGGCCAGCGAATACAGCGGCACGATCGCGATCATCCCGGCCAGTACCCGGGTGCCCACCAGGTACGGCATCGGCCGGATCGCCATGGATTCGAGCGCATCGATCTCTTCGGCGACCCGCATCGCGCCCAATTGCGCGGTGGAACCCGCGCCGATGGTCGCGGCGAGGCCGATTCCGGAGATGACCGGTGCCGCGATGCGGACATTGAGGAATGCCGCGAAGAAGCCGGTCAGTGCCTCGACGCCGATATTGCCGAGGGAGCTGTAGCCCTGGACAGCGATGGTGGCGCCGGAGAACAGGGTCAGGAAGCCGACGATCACCACGGTCCCGCCGATGACCGCCAAGGCACCCGTACCCATGCTGATCTCGGCGATGAGGCGGATGGTTTCGGTGCGGTAGTGCGTCAGCGCGCGCGGCATGGAGCCGACCGCCCGGCCGTAGAACACGGCCTGCTTACCGAGCTCGTCGAACGAATTCGAGAATCTGCGGACGCGCCGGGTAACCCTGGGGAAGCGGGATTGAATGATCACCGATGCCGACATCGCGTCACCGCACCGAGAATTTGAGACCGACCGCCGTAACCACGACGTTCACCACGAACAGCGCCATGAAGGCGAAAACCACTGTCTGGTTCACCGCATCACCGACACTTTTGGGACCACCTTTGACATTCAAACCCAGGTAGCAGGCCACCAATCCGGCGATCAGGCCGAACAGACCGGCCTTGACCTCGGAAATGATCAACTCCGGAAGATTTGTCAACAGCGTGATGCCGTTGACGAATGCACCCGGGTTCACGTCCTGCAAATGAACCGAGAAAAGGAAGCCACCGACGATGCCGATGGTGCATACCAGGCCGTTCAGCATCAGGGCCACGAACATCGAGGCCAGCACCCGGGGCACCACCAGCCGGTGGATGGGATCGATACCGAGCACCTTCATGGCGTCGATTTCTTCCCGGATGGTGCGGGCGCCGAGATCCGCACAGATAGCGGTCGCGCCGGCACCGGCGACGATGAGCACCGTGACGATCGGTCCGACCTGGGTCACCGCACCGAAAGCGGCGCCGGCGCCGCTGAGGTCCGCGGCGCCGATTTCGCGTAGCAGAATATTCAGAACGAATACGACCAGCACGGTGAACGGTATGGCGACCAGGATGGTCGGCAGGATCGATACTCGCGCCACGAACCACGACTGATCGATGAATTCGCGTAACTGGAAAGGACGTCGCAAACTCGCGCGGGCCACCGCCGCGGTGAGTTCGAAAAATCCGCCGACGGCCCGCAATGGGACGGCAAGGACGTTGTTCACTGTGGATCCTCCTTGCCTGACTGGTCCCGCTGGCGGCCGATGGGGCTACACCCCGGGACACGCCCCGCTAAGTAGAACACGTTCATTTCCTATTTGGGGCCATTTTGAGGCTTGTGAACTGTTGACTTGTTGCAATCTCAGACAGCTGGACTGGAACAGGTTTCATACGCCTTGGGCATCATTGTGTGAAGCCGGGCACAGTACGACCCATTGTTTACCAATGACTGGACGGTTGTACAACTCTGACCGTCCGGGTCGCGCGGAAAGTTGCGTAACCCGGCTCGGCAGAATCGGCTCAACCGAGCTCGTGCAGCGCCGTTGCAGAGAAGGTACGGCCTTCGTCGCGCCCGGCGAAGTAACCGGTCAGCGTGGTGGCCAGATCGTCATCAGACCATTGCGCACCCGCCGCATCGAAGCGCTGCTCGACCTCCGGCGCCGCCATCAACGCAACCATCGGCCCGTAGACCACGAAAACTTGCCCGTTCACCCGCTCGGCGGCCGGGGAAGCGAGGTAGGCCACCAGGCGCGCCACATGCTCGGGCGACAGCGGATCCACCTCGTCCTCGGGCGCCGCACTGAAGACCTGCTCGGTCATGGCAGTACGCGCGCGCGGGCAGATCGCGTTCGCGCGCACACCCACGCGCTCCAGCGCCCGGGAGGCGGACAATGTCAGCGCGGTGATCCCGGCCTTGGCGGCCGCGTAATTGGCCTGCCCCGCCGGCCCGAGGAGTCCCGCTTCGGAAGAGGTGTTGACGATCCGGCCGTATACCGGGGCGCCGGCCTCCTTGGACCGGGCCCTCCAGTAGGCGCCCGCATTGCGGGTCAACAGGAAATGCCCGCGCAGATGCACCGCCAGGACCGCGTCCCAGTCGTCGTCGGACAGGTTGAACAGCATCTTGTCGCGGGTGATGCCCGCATTGTTGACCACGATGTCCAGGCCGCCGAAGGATTCCTCGGCGGCGGCGATCAACGCGTCGGCGGTGGACCGCTCGGCGACACTGCCTGCGACGAACTCCGCTTTGGCACCGAGGGCCCGGATCTGCTCCAGCGTCTCGGTAACGGCGTCGGACTCGGCGAGGTCGTTGACCACCACCGAGGCCCCGGCTCCGGCCAGAGCGAGCGCTTCGGCCTTCCCCAGGCCCGCACCCGCTCCGGTCACGATCGCAACTCGCCCGGCAAGGCTGGTATCTGTATCGCTCACCGGGCCGACTCTAGAACGTGTTCTTATTCACGGCAAGAGCAGATTCACAGCAAACGCAAAGCCGCTTTCGGACATTGCGCAACCGCATCCGCGACTGCCGACTCCTGCTCGGGCGCCACCTCGCCCTCGGCGACGTGCAGCATGTCCTCGTCGTCGAGTTCAAAGACGTCGGGAGCGATTCCCGCGCAGATTCCGTTTGCTTCGCACTGGTCGAAGTCAACGCTGACCTTCATCGAAACTCCTTTTCCCGCCCGATGGCGCAAGCCTAACAAGCAGGGCTCGCGCGGGCGGGCTACATGGGCTGATTACCTTTCAATACTGGAACATGTTTCAGTGCATATGCAATGATCGGAGCCAGGTATCGGAGATCCATTCCACGCTCTGCGAGGCCGAGCGCGGCACGATCCCACCTCCAGGCACATCTCCAACCCGCAAAACGAAGGCTCGAGGTACCGCCATGCGCATTGCGTATACCCCGGAACACGACCAGCTACGCGCCGAGTTGCGCGATTACTTCGCGCGCCTGATCACCCCGGAACGGCGGGCCGCGCTCAGCGCGCAGACCGGCGAGTACGGAGAAGGCAATGTGTACCGCGAGGTCGTCGCCGAGATGGGCCGCGACGGCTGGCTCGCGCTGGGCTGGCCCGAGGAGTACGGCGGCCAGAACCGGCCCATGCTGGACCAGCTGATCTTCACCGACGAGGCCGCCATCGCCGGCGCCCCGGTACCGTTCCTGACCATCAACTCGGTCGCGCCGACGATCATGCACTACGGCAGCGAGGAACAGAAGAAATTCTTCCTCCCCAAGATCGCCGCCGGTGAACTGCACTTCGCCATCGGTTACTCCGAACCCGGCGCCGGCACCGACCTGGCCTCGCTACGCACCACCGCCGTCCGCGACGGCGACGACTACGTGATCAACGGCCAGAAGATGTGGACCAGCCTCATCGCCTACGCCGACTACGTCTGGCTGGCCGTGCGCACCGACCCCGCCGCCAAGAAGCACAAGGGCATCAGCATGCTGATCGTGCCCACCACCGCCGAAGGTTTCTCCTGGACCCCGGTGCACACCATGGCCGGCCCCGATACCAGCGCCACCTACTACCAGGATGTGCGCGTCCCGGTGACGTCCCTCGTCGGCCCGGAAAACGGCGGCTGGCCGCTGGTCACCAACCAGCTCAACCACGAACGGGTCGCATTGACCTCCGCCGCGGCCCTGCAACTGGCGTTGGCACAGACGACCGCGTGGGCGAAGGAGACGAAGGCAGCAGACGGATCGCGGGTGTTCGACCGCGAATGGGTCCAACTGAACCTGGCCCGCGTGCACGCCAAGGTGGAATACCTCAAACTCATGAACTGGGAGATCGCCAGCCGGGCCGATGCCGGCGGCGACGCCGCACCCCGGCCGTGGGACGCCTCGGCCTGCAAGGTGTACGGCACCGAACTGTCCACCGAGGCCTACCGGCTGCTCATGGAGGTGCTCGGCCCCCAGGCGTCGCTGCGCCAGGACTCCCCCGGATCGGTACTGCGCGGCCGGTTGGAGCGGATGCACCGCTCCGCCCTGATCCTCACCTTCGGCGGCGGAACCAACGAGGTACAGCGCGACATCATCGCCATGACCGCGCTGAAGCAGCCTGCCTCCGCCCGCTGACCTCGCCCGATTCCAGAAGTAGGTAGTTCACCATGGATTTCACTCCCACCGAAGCCCAGCTGGACCTGGCCCGGCTCACCGGCGAGGTCTGCGAGAAACTGGTCACCGCCGACCGGCTGCGCGAACTGGACGGCGGCACCGCCAAATTCGACGAACCGCTGTGGAAATCGCTCGCCGAGACCGGCGTGCTCGCGGCCGCGCTGCCCGAGGAAATCGGCGGCAGTGGTTTCGGCACGCTCGAACAGACCGCGATCCTGCGCGAACTCGGTAAGGCCGTGGCGGCCGTCCCCTACCTGTGGTCGATCGTTCTCGGCGCGGGCGCACTTGCCCGGTTCGGCTCCGCGCCGCAGCGCGAACTCGCCGCCGCGGCCGCCGCCGGCACATCGATTCTCACCGCCGCTGTGGCCGAGGAACACAACTGGGATCCGGCCCGGCCCAGCACCACGGCCGCCGAATCCGGCGGCAACTGGCAGGTGACCGGTGTGAAGACCACCGTCCCCGTCGCCGATCGCGCCGCGCGGATCCTGGTGCCCGCCTCGGTATCGGGCCGGCCGGCCGTTTTCCTGGTCGATCCGGCCCATGAATCCGTTACAGTCACCGCGCAACAGGTCACCGACCGCAGTGCCGAATCACTGGTCGAATTCGCCGGCTCCCCCGCGGAACTGCTCGGCACCGTCGCCGACGGCGCACAGATCCTGGCCTGGCTACTCGACCGCGCCTGGCTCGGCCTGGCCGCCCAGCAGCTGGGGACCCTCGAACGCTCCCTGGAACTGGTCGCCGGGTACGCCCGCGAACGCGAGCAGTTCGGCCGCGCCGTCGGCAGCTTCCAGGCCGTGGCCCAGCGCCTCTCCGACGGCTACATCAGCGTCCAGGGCCTGCGGCTCACCACCACTCAGGCGGCCTGGCAGCTCAGCGAAGACCTCGATGCCACCGGCGCGATCCACACCGCGAAATTCTGGGCGGCCGAGGCCGGTCACCAGGTGGCGCACACGCTGGTCCATGTACACGGCGGGGTCGGGATCGACCGCGACCACATCGCGCACAACTACTTCACCGCCGCCAAACACAACGAATTCGCTCTCGGCGGAGCAACGAACCATCTGCTCCCGCTGGCCCGGTTCGTTCCCGAATCCGCTTAGTGCCCGCGGGCTGGTCAGCGGAGTTGCGGCTGACCAGCCCGGGGCATCCCAACGGGTCGGCGGCGCGAACTTGCTGCTCGCATTCGGTGATGCGACCATCCGGGAAGGTCACGGCGGAGGCCTCGTATGTGTGGTCGATACCGAGCACGAGATAGCCACGGCCGGCGAGTTCCTCGGCAAGGCCGGTGAGCGATGCACGCGGCATGCTGAAACCGGGCGAAAGCACAACCGTGGGCAGCGGGTGCCCCGCTCTCGGCGCGTCGACATAGGCGTGCATTCGGATCTTGCTGAGCGAGTCCGGCGCGAAACCCGCCAAGCCGAGCGACGCGAGGATGAGCGCCGACTCCTCGGGCGTGGCATAGGCGTCCGGCCGGCCGAGCGGTGCCAATGCGGGATACCAGGCGGAGACCATCAACTCGCGGTCGCGGTCCGGAACCCACGGATCGGGCCGATCGTCGACCAGGTGGAAGTCTGGACCCCGACGGGGAACGGGCCGGTCGGGGGCGGCAGCGCCACACCGAGCCCGGGACCGATGAATCGGACAGCCGAACGCGGAACACCGGCCCCCTGCGGCACCGTACTCGCACCGCGCGGCGTCGCGTCGCAATCAGCACGAGCGGCCCCGGCTATACCGCGGACTGCCAGACCTTCGCCCGAGTCCCGGGCGAAGCCACGAGTGAGTCCCGCGCGATGCGAGCAGAGTGGCAACAGGCAGCATCCAGCCCCCGGTGACACTCCGGAGCGCGGCGGTTGGCGGACCGCGTGATCACCTCCAGGGCATCCGGCAATCCTTCATGCCTGCGCTGCCAGCAGCTCTTCGGTGAGCCGGGAAAGGCGGTCGGCTGCACCCGGGTCGAGGGTGGGCAGCGACAGTTCCAGGGAGCGGCCGCGATCGATTGCGCGGAGCGGGGTCGCGGCCGGCGTATCGACGAAATCGTGGATCGGGTGAATCGCGGTGCGTACGGGCCGGGCGGCGAGCGCGGCGAGCGTTCTGATGGCCGTCCTGGCGACCGGATTCAGTGGTGAGAGGTCGCCGCTGCGAGTGAATCCAGGGTGGTAGAGGACGTATCCGATCTTCCCGCCGTATCGTCCGGCGAACGAAACTCCCAACAGGTCGTTCGCCCGCCCGGCTTGCAATTGGGCACGGACCACGCTGTAGCCGTGCGTGAGATGCGGATCGTCCCAGGTCACCGCACCTTTCCGAACACCGACTCCGGCAATGTTCACGATCACCGGCTGGGCACTGCGCTCGAGCAGCGGAACCAACCCGTAAGAGAGCAGATACCGGCTGAGGTAGTACAGCGCGAAGGTGCGCTCGAATCCCTCCTCGGTCTGGATGCGCTTCGGTGAAGTCCGGTTCGCGAACAGCAGCAGCGCATCGACTGCCTGGTACTCCGACTCTATTTCGGCGACGACTTTTCGCGTCTCCGCCACCGAACTCAGATCCGCCCGCAGAAAGCGCGCACGGTCCGCGTCGGGCCCGGCGGCAGCAAGCAACGAATCACCCTTGGCAGCGTTGCTGCCGATCACCACGACCCGATCGCCCCGAGCGAGCCGCTCCAGCGCGAACGCGCGCCCCATACCATCGGTACCACCACTGATAACAATAGTTTTCGTCATTGCACCTCCATCGGTCCACCTGTCGATCCCATCCTCGACAACGGCTACCGACCCCGGAAGAAGGCACTTCTATGTTCCCCACCCCAGCGCAGACCCCCTCCTTCGTCACGGCGGAACTCCCCGCGACCGTCCCCAGCGCCGACTATCAGGCCTGCCCGGTCACCGATATCGTCCGACTCCTCGGCGATAAATGGACCCTGCTGGTGATCGCCCGACTGGCCCGCCGCCCTTACCACTACAACGAACTACACCGCTCGATCGAAAACATCAGCCGCCGCATGCTGACCCGGACCCTGCGCACCCTGGAAGCCGACGGCCTCGTCGACCGGATGACCTACCCGACCGTCCCACCAACGGTCCGATACAGCCTCACACCCCTGGGCGAAACCCTCCTCGATCCACTCTCGGCCATCGCCGGCTGGGCAGTGAATCATGCGGGCGATATCGCCGCCGCCCGACTGGCGCACACCGGAGCGGCCGCGCGGTGATACTGAACAGCACAGAGGTCGAAGGTATGAGTACCGACGAGATCATGGAATTGCTTCGCGGCGACCGACCTGAGCGATGAACCACAGTCCGAGCTCCTGCCGCGCCGATTCGAAACCTTAGAGTTACTGCTCGAACCTCGTCAGCTGCTCGGTGATCTTCGGCAGATCGAGCTGGCCTTGGGCAACGGCCAATACGAACCGTTCGGCTTCGTCCACATCGAAGTTCCTGGCCAGCGGATGCCCGTTCATATGCAGGAACACCCATGTCGCGTACCAAGCCAACCGCTTGTTCCCATCGATCATCGCGTGGTTCCGCGCAATCGACTCCATCAGTGCAGCGGCCTTCTGCCATAGATCCGGGTACGCATCCTGGCCGAAAACGCTCGCTTGCGGCCGCGCCAGTGCCGACTCCAACAGCCCGTAGTCGCGTACCTCCGGTGTCCCGAGACGGTCGGCAAGATTCATCAACTCGACAAGCGTGACGTACTTGATCAAGCGAGTCTCCGGTTCAGCTCTTCACTGGCCGCCAGCACATGATCGGCAGCCTCGTTGAACAAGCGCGAATGCTCGTTTATCGCGGTGATCACTGCGTCGTGCGCGAACTGCTGCATGCTCCTCCCCTCCCGTTCGGCCCGCTCTCGTAGGGCTTCCAGTTCCTCGTCGCTGAACCTGACATTCAAACCGGCCATACCGGACGGTACCATGCGGTACCATCAGATGTCATGAGACGAGGGGCTGCCCCATCCATGCGGCAGCCCCTCGAGTCGTCCGAACTACGACGAGCTACCCGCCTGGGAATGCTCGTCCGCGTCGCGCTCCTCGGTGTACGCCTTGGCCCACTTGTAGTCGGGCTTACCGGCCGGGGACCGCTTGATCTCGTCGACGAACCACAGGCTGCGTGGCATCTTGTAGGAAGAGATCTCCTGGGTCAGGACCGGGCGCAGCTCCTCTAGGGTGGGCCGCTTATCGCTGCGGCACTGCACCACGGCCGCCACCCGCTGACCCCAGCGATCGTCGGGAACACCGACCACCAGCACATCGAAGATCTCGGGGTGGCATTTCAGCGCGCCCTCGACCTCTTCGGGGTAGATCTTCTCGCCGCCGCTGTTGATGCTCACCGAGCCGCGGCCCAGCATCGTGACGGAGCCGTCTTCCTCGACCCGTGCGTAATCGCCGGGAATCGAGTACCGGACGCCGTTGAACTCCTTGAACGTCGCCGCGGTCTTGACCGGGTCGTTGTAGTAACCGACCGGGATATGTCCTTTACGAGCCAGCAGACCGACCTGCCCGGAACCGGGCGGCACCGGGTTGCCGTCGTCGTCGATCACCGCGGTGGACGCGTCGATCTTCACCCGCGGCCCACCCGTGTGCGTAGCGCCCTTGGCGGCGATGGAGATACCGCCGAACCCGGTCTCCGACGAGCCGATCGAATCGGTGATGACCGTATTCGGGAGCAGCTCGAGGTAGCGATCCTTGAGCGATGGCGAGAACAGCGCCGCACTGCTCGCCATGGCCCACAGAGTGGTGTGCGCGTAGGGCTCACCCTTTTCCGGGTGGCCGGTCTCGAGCGCGTCCAGCATCGGCCGGGCCATGGCATCGCCGGTGATAAATATCATGTTGATGCCGTGTGCGTCGACGGCCTGCCACACGGTGTGGGCGTCGAATTCCGGGATCATGATGGTCTTACCGCCGTCGAACAGACCGTGGAAGACGGCGGTCTGCGAACCACCGTGGATCATCGGCGGGATCGGGTACCGCACCATCTGGCCGCCGGCCGCGCCGTTCTTGGCCTGCTGCCATTCGTCCTGCACGTATTCGCCGGTCATGAAGTTGATTCCGCCGCCGAGCACACGCCACCAGTCCTCGTGCCGCCACATGACGCCCTTCGGCATCCCGGTGGTGCCGCCGGTGTAGAGCATGAAGATGTCATCGTTGGAACGGTCGCCGAAGTCGCGTTCGCCGGACGATTCCGCCAGGGCCGCTTCGTAATCCACCGAGCCTTCGGCGGTGGCGGCATCGGTGCCGTCGTCGACCACGAGCACGGTCTTCAACTCCTGCACCTTCGACCGGACATTGGCCACCTTGTCGGTGTAGCGGCGCTCGTGGATCAGCGCCACCATGTCCGAATTTTCGAAGATGTACTGCAACTCGTTCTCGACGTAACGGAAGTTGACATTGACCATCACTGCCCGCGCTTTGAAGACCGCCAGCATCGACTCGACGGCTTCGATGGTGTTGCGCGAGTAGATGCCGACCTTGTCGCCCGGCTGCACTCCGTGTTCCAGCAGGTAGTGCGCCAGCCTGTTGGCGCGGTCCTCCAGTTGGGCAAAGGTCTCCGAGCGGTGGTCGTCAGCCAGCGCAACCCGGTCCGGCACGAGATCGATTGTGTGTTCGACGAGGTCGGCTATGTTGTACGTCACAAGGTCAAAAATAGAACGTGTTACTGTTTCTGGCAAGGGTCCGAGTAACAGGAGAAACAACGATGCCTCAATGCCTCGTCGAGAAGCGCGGCCACGTCCTCATCGTCACCATGAACCGCCCCGAGGCCCGTAACGCACTCTCGGGCGAAATGATGGCGATCATGCGCGACGCCTGGGATCAGGTCGACAACGATCCGGAGATCCGGGTCGCGATCCTGACCGGGGCCGGCGGCGCGTTCTGCGCGGGCGCCGATCTCAAGGGTATGACCCAGCAGCACCCCGGGGACTCGTTTGCCGGCGGCGGCTGGGACCTGTCCAAGATCGAGGCACTGCTCAAGGGCCGCCGCCTCACCAAACCGCTCATCGCGGCTGTCGAGGGGGCTGCCATCGCCGGCGGCACCGAGATCCTGCAAGGCACCGATATCCGGGTCGCCGCCGAGAGCGCCAAGTTCGGCGTCTCCGAGGCGCGCTGGGGCCTGTTCCCGCTGGGCGGCTCCGCGGTCCGGCTGGTCCGCCAGGTCCCGTACACCGTGGCCGCCGACATCCTGTTGACAGGCCGGCATCTCAGCGCCGCGGAGGCCAAGGAGATCGGCCTCGTCGGCCATGTCGTCCCGGACGGCCAGGCTCTGGACAAGGCCCTCGAACTGGCCGACCTGATCGCCGCCAACGGCCCGCTCGCGGTGCAGGCGATCCTGCAGACCATCCGGGATACCGAAGCCATGCCCGAGGAAGAGGCGTTCCAGATCGACGCCAAGCTCGGCATGGCGGTCTTCCAGTCCGCGGACGCGAAAGAAGGCCCGAAGGCATTCAAGGAGAAGCGCAAGCCCACCTTCAGCGGAAAGTGAACTTGCAGGTTCACGCATAGCCGCCGCCCGGTGCGGCCGGCGAGACAGCAGAAATGTCCCGGTCGACAGCTGTCGACCGGGACATTTCTTCCGCTACGCGCTGTTATTCGGCGCCGGGGTAGTTCATGTAGAAGGGCTCCCACTGGTGTCCGTCCGGGTCCAGGAAGGTGCGGCCGTGCATCCCGACCTGCGCTTCCTGCGCCTGCTTATCGGTATTGACCTCTTCGGTACCACCGGCGGCGACGGCCGCATCGGTGAGCCGGTCCACCTCATCGGCACTGCCGAGCGATAGCGCATAAGCGGCTCCGGTGGCGGCCTTGGTGTCGGCGATCGGCCGCTTGCTGAACACCCCGAAATGGTCGTGGGTGAGCAGCATCAGACAGATATTGTCGTCGACGACGATGCAGGCGGCATTCTCGTCGGTGAAATCGTCGTTCACCTTCCAGCCCAGCGATTCGTAGAAACTCTTGGAACGCACCAGGTCGGTCACGGGCAAATTCACGAAAATCATTTTGCTGCTCACGGTTTCGGTCCTTTCGAAATGGCGGTTCGGTCTCCGGCCGGCTTATGGATAGAGACGGCACCCGCTTCGGAAAGTCATCGGCGCCCAACGGAAACTTTTCAGCGCGTCCGGGAACCCCCGCCGATCTCCGGAACCCGGGCGGACCGCGCTCTCCACTCCACCCGGCAGCCCACGCATCCGAGGGGCCGCCGGGCACCGGCTCGAGGGCTGCCTCGCGTCTACAGGGGTGGACGACGACCGGCCGCGAATGGTTTCCGGCCCGCAAGCCACTTCAGCGAGGCAACTCGCGGCCGGACGGCCCGTCGCACCGCCGCAGGAAGCGCGAGACCGGCAGTTTCGCGGCGCAACCACCGAACCGGGATACCGCCGGACCCGAGCCTCGACGGGGGACACACATGTGGCGGTTGTGCCTGACGGGACTGCAGTGGCGCACCTGTGAACAGGCTTTTTCATCCTCTGCTCACATGTCGGGGGCTTGTGTCAAAGTGACACCCATGAGCGAGCAGACCGGCACGATCGACGCCGACGTACTGAGATCCTTCGAATCACATCGGCGTGAGCTCTGCGCCTACGCCTACCGCATGCTGGGTTCGTCCTTCGAGGCCGAGGATGCCGTCCAGGACGCCTTCACCCGCGCCTGGAAGTCCTACGACTCGTTCGAGGGCCGGTCCAGTCTGCGCTCCTGGCTCTACAAGATCACCACCAATATCTGCCTGGATATGCTCGACGGGCCGCAGCGCCGGGCCCGGCCGATGGACCTGTCCGGCCCCGGCACTCCTGATCACCCACTCGGCCCGCCGAAACCGGATTATGTCTGGGTCGAACCCATCCCGAACTCGCTCGCCTTCGGAGCCGACCCGGCCGATCACGCCAGCGCCAAGGACAGCCTGCGCCTCGCCTTCGTCGCCGCCTGCCAGCATCTGCCCGCCACCCAGCGCGCCATCCTGATCATGCGCGAGGTGCTGCGTTTCTCGGCCAACGAAACCGCCGAAGCACTCACCATGAGCACCGCATCGGTGAACAGCGCCCTACAGCGCGCCCGCGCCACCATGAGCAAGGTCAAACCGGCCGACACCGACAGCTACGACGAAACCGATACCGACCAGCGCAAACTGATCAACGATTTCGTCACCGCCTTCGAGTCCTACGATATGGACGCGCTCACCGCACTGCTGAAAACCGATGTGGCGCTGTCCATGCCCCCGTTCGATCTCTGGATCTCCGGCCCGGAGAATGTGGCTGCCTTCATGCTCGGCACCGGCGCCGCCTGCCGCAATTCCCGGCTGGTCCCACTGGGAGGCGCCAACGGCCATCCGGCCTTCGGCCACTACAAGCCGAGCGGCGAACCCGGCCGCTGGGTGCCCTGGTCGGTGACAGTGCTGGAAATGCAGGACGGCGTGATCGCGGGCCTGAATTTCTTCCTCGATACCGAACGGCTTTTCCCGCTGTTCGATCTGCCGCCGGAATGGACGGAGGAACCGGCCGGCGAACCGGCCTGAGAATGCTCGGTCCCGCGGTATCGATCGCCGGCCCCGGCGGTGACAACTCGACGCAATCATTGATTGCATTGATTGCATGGCAACAATAACCATCCGCGACCTGGACAGCGACGTAAAGGAACACCTGCGCCGACGAGCCGCCGCACACGGACGAACCATGGAAGCCGAAGCCCGAGCCATACTTGCCGCGGCAGTACGTCCGAAACGGCTATTGCACGAGCTCTATGAGCGCAGTCGGCCCTACGCCGCCGAGCTGGACATCCCGGAGCAGCCCGAAGCCGGGGCAGCACAGCTGTGATCATCGCCGATGCAACCGTGGTGTCGGAGCTGTTCATACTGGCCTGGCCACATTGGCGACGGAACTGTTCGACGAATTCGGCGACGAGGTCGAGGCCTACGATTTCCGTGCGGCTCGTATCTACGGTCGAATTCTCGCCGAACGCCGTCGCCGAGGCCGGCCGATCGGATACGCGGACGCACAGATTGCCGCGATCTGCCTCGCCAACGACTGCCCGGTGGCGACCCGCAACGTCAAGGACTTCACCGATCTAGGTCTCGACATCATCAATCCTTGGGAAACGACCGGACCGCACTGAGTCGGTGCCGAACGGCCATACTCGTGTCGGCCCGACACCGAACGCCCTGCACCACCGTCGCCGGTCGTTTCCGTCCAAATGACCAGCAACCTACCGTCCAAATGACCAGCACCCACCGTCCGGAGGATCACTCGCTTCGTTTACGACCCCGCCGTCCTGTTCTGCTGCGCGCGGAGGTCATCCAATTCCGCGGCGAATTCCGGGTGGGCGGCCGACACGATCAGACTTGTCCGGTTTTCGTTCAGCCGGGCCTGCAGTATCGGCCGCGTGTAGCTGAATGCGCCCCGCGCGGCCATGAGCAGCACAGCACTGGTAGACGCAAGGAACGAAGTCAGTTGGAGGAGCGCCACCGTGTTGTCGTCGATGGCGAGCGAGCGAAACCAGTCCGGCGCGACTATCGGGGCGAATGGCAGAATCAGGATCAGCATCGCGACTCCGACGAGCACACGGCCCGTCCAGCGAAAGAACCGCATATGACGCAGGCACGACGGGCAACAGGGCCATTCCGCGGTAACCATCGCATCAGCGGCAGGGGCTCGGAAGGCATTCACCAACGAGCCGCGGCCGGGGGCGTCGACTACGTCATGGATGAAGGTCAATTGCTGGGATTCCGGATCGGGCTCGGCGAACATCGCTTCGACCGGTAGTCGTTCCGCCACTTCGAATCCGTGCCGACTGCACAGATCCGGTAGTGATTCGGCCACCACGAAGACCGACGGACTTCTGTCAGTCCTGCCGCCGTATACCCGATCGGGACGGATCGCGATTGCCACCGGCCCCCGGCTGGCCATGCTCACTTCACTCCAGCCAGCCGCGGCGTTGTCGTTCCTGGAAGTACAGGTCGTCCTCGTCCGGTTCGTCGGGGGTGACGACAATATCGCGCCACGATTTCTTCGGATCGCGTACCGGTTCGGCTTTGTGGGAACGGGACGCTTCCGGGGCATTCCCCGCCGAATCGCTTGACGGACGGTCAGCTACATCTACCGGTGGTGTTTGCTGTGTTTCAGCGACCGTGGACTCCGTGCTCAGCCGGTCGAGATCGGCCTGGCCCTGCTCGGCAAGTCGCTCACGCTCGGCGGCGGGTGTTTCGGCAGCCCAGCGGATCGCCGCCGGGGCCACATTATCGAGAATACGGTTGAAAGCCGGGTTGTTCATCAGTTCGCGCGCACTCGATCGGCCACTGGCGATATCGCTGATCTGATTCTTCAGGTCCGGATCCGAAGAATGCTGGGCCAATACCCGAAGGGCGCGAGTGGCCTGCTGGGAGAGCGCCTTGTCGCCGTGCGCGACGTCCAATATTGGTTGCTCCGGGTTATTCATGCCGTGATTGCTCCGGGATGGTCATAACCCTCGGCAGCTGTGATGCCGGGTATCTCAGGGAATTCGACGACGGCATTCATACCTGCCTCCACTGCCCCAAGGATCCCTTCGGAGGCTGCGAACCACATGCCGAACTGGCCGTGCAGAGTGATCCCATGTTTGATTACGCCGAGCGCGCGGAGTGCCGCCGCCGCCTGCATGCACTGCCCCCCTCCCATAGTGCCGAACCAGTGAACCATGAGCGTTCGATACGGACAACCTCGCGATACACCGGGGGCTTACCGAGAAGCCCGCTGCCGGAAGTCGGTCACCGCTCGATTCAACCGAAACGAAGCTGCCCGGCCGAGCCTCGTCGGGCCGAACCCGAAGTCGGCACCCCCGTGTTCGGCTCCACCGCCCAGTAGTGGGCTACGGCCGGTCGAACCGGCCGGAACGGGCACTCGCAGTGAAGGCTTCCCAAGCCGCAGGGGTGAAGGACAACGCCGAGCCGCCACGATCCTTGGAATCGCGCACACCTACTGCATCGCCGTCGATAAACGCCACCTCGACGCACTCTTGGCTGCCGCCGCTGTAACTGCTCTTGAACCACCGGGTTTCGGATAGATCAGTGCTCACCCTGCGAACTCCCTTGCCCTCTCACGAAGCAATTTCCTGCTCTCCTGCTCGTCCAACGCTACCCGCCGCAGGCTCGTATGCGCAGTGCGATACCGGTGGAGAAGTTCTGGATCATCGAAGTACATCGCCCCTGTGTAACCCTCCGCGTACACCACCGGCGGCTCTGCTGACTCTCCCGTGGACCCCGGTGGGAAATCAAGGATGATGAACGGTCCGGTCAGGTCGCCGAACGGAAGCCCCGCAGCGAAGGGAAGAATGCGGACCGAAACATTCGGACGAGTTCCCGTGTCCGCAAGATGCCGAAGCTGGGCTGCCATGATGCGGTGGCTACCGATAACCCTGTACAGGGCTGATTCGTCCAGGATGACATCGATCGGCAGCGGTCTCGACTTCTTGGTTATCTGAACCTGACGCCGTACCCGCATCTCAACCCGTCGAACGATCTCACTATCAGGTTCGGTGGGATGAGCCAGCCGGGTCAATGTCCGCGCGTAATCGGGGATCTGGAGCAGGCCCGGCACGAGTTCAGCGAAGTATGCCAGTTTCACGGCCCCCGCTTCCAGGCCCATGTATACGTCGAATTTCAGCGGGATCAAGTCGCCGAACTGATGCCACCAATTCTTGGAATTTCCTTGCTGAGCAAGGCCTTTCAATGCTACTGCGGTAGTTTCGTCGGCACCGCACACCCGGCAGATGGCGTCGATATCCCAGAGCCGGATACGTTCGGCCGTCCCCGTTTCCAGCCGTTGCACCGTGGTCGCCCCGCGCTCGATACGCCGGGCCAGTTCCGCGATCGTCAGCCCCGCCCCCTGCCGTAGCTCTCGCAGGTATCGCCCGACTTGGCGACGCGGGAGAGTCGAGCCGATATCTGCCATGACAACCTGCTTCCCCGGATCACGCCCTCGAATTCGGTCTGAAGAAACTCATCGGACTGTGCGCCCGCGGCGCCGTCGTCAGCCGATGCCCGGCACCTTACCCGCGGAAATAACACCGCCTCACAGAGAATCGTGCCGAATCTGCCCGACGCTCCCGGTGGAGAACAAACGCCGAGTCGATATCCAGAATTCGACCCCGTTCTCTCTGGATACGACCACCCGGATCTACGGATGACTGCCGAGCGACCACCGGATCACGTCCTCGGCCTGCGGATCGATTCGATCGGATCATCCGCATCGGCGCTGAATCCGCGAATCCATCCGCTCTACTGAGTCGGCCAGAACAGCACGGCCCCAAGCGAATCGACCGACGATCGGAGGCACCGATGCCGCCTATCCACACCGAAATGTCCCAGACCGGGGCAACCGCGCTACCGCAGCGCAAGAGACCGAGCCGCGCGGCAACGGGGGCGGCGGCGTGGCTGTGGCGGGCGGCCGAATGCGCCGATCTCGACGTTCTCGAACGAGTTGCCCGCGGCCTACGCGATCTCGACACCGGCAGCGGACCCGCGATTCGCACCCAATACGAAATCGACGGGGTCATCGCCCGATACCGCGCGACCCACCCCGAGGCGCGATATGGCCGTTGACACCTGCGATCTGCACACCGAACCCTGGGTCCCGCTGACCGCGCTCGATATCGCCCGCCGCGACGACAGCGAACTCATCATCCGATGCCCCGAGTCGCTGCACTGCCTGCGCGGTGCACTGGTCACCGGTGGGCGGATCGCACCACATTTCCGGAATGTCGCCGGTCTGTGCCCATGGATCGGGGTCGGGGTACGGGACACCGCACCCCCATGTGGATGCACGCCGTTCATCACCACCCGGCAACTCCGTATCGTGACGCGTCCCGGCGCGACACCATGGGGGCCGATCGCCTCGATCGCCTGCCCCGGCGGATGCCGGGAATTCGCACCGATCCAGGCCGGCCGGATCGCCCCACACGGATACCGCCCCTGCCCTTGGACCGGTATCCGCCTGGTCGACCAGGGTCTGCATCCACCGCTACTGTGCGCCCAGGACTATCGGTGAGCCTCATGCGAGCGGGAGACAGTCCCCGAGCCACCGACCGGCGCACCGGCGAACGCACCTGGCGCGCGCCCGGCCCCGACCGGCGGTCAGTAGGCCGCGTCGTCCGCCATCTCACGCAGTGTTCGCTGAGCCTGTTCGATCCATCCGGCGAACACGGCGGTGAATCCCTGCGCGGTCGCGGGCCGGAGCTCGAGATGGGTGCGGTTACGTTGTTCCAGGTAACGGCCGTCGCTGGTGATATCGAACCATTGCAGGGCACGGTGCCGGTTGTGGGCTGCGTGGAAATTGCCGAGTCGCAGGATCGCGTGCCCGCCGCCGTCCGCGGGGCGACGGGCGAGCTGCGAGAATTGCCGGCGCGGGTTTCGCGGGTCGGTGTCGGGGACGTAGCCGGTGGGCGCGGCGGGCTTCACATCCCCGAGATCGAAGGTGACAGGCTTGTCCCGGCCGGGTTCACACGGTGGAAGGGCGGCGGCGAGCGCGGCGGGAAGCTGGTCGGCGCGCACCAACTGGGCACGGATATCGCTATCGGTACCGTGCACCGCCGTCTGGCTGAGCACGGCGGCGTGCGCGTGAGTGCGGGCGCCTACGAGACGCAGGTCCTTGCGGGTGCTGCCGTCGCCGCCGCGGTGTTTCACCGAGCCGCACAGGATCTCGATACGCATATCGCAGTGCGCGAGGGTGTGCACGAGCAGGGCGATCCGCTCCCGTTCCTCGGCGTCGTGGGCTGCGCGGACGGCGTCGCGGTGCGCGTCGAATCCGTCGAGGGTAGGGAACCGGCTGCGGTAGCGCAGGGGTGCGGGCATGCGGTCGTTGCCTTCGCTGAACCAGTGCGCGGCGAAGGTATCCGGTTCCCAGGTCCAGGCCATGTGGGTGAAATCCGTTCCGGTAGAGCGTTATCGGGTGGTCGCCGGTCGCGGGTACGCGGTGCCGAAGGGGCGGCACCCGGTAAGTGCGGGAAGCGAGGTATTGCGGTCGCGCGTTCAACGCACCGACCGGCGGGCGGGTCCGGCGGTGGTGCGGGCGGTTCCGGGCGGACCGGCCGGTCAGGAACTGGGAGGCCCTTCGGCGGGCTGCGCGGCGGGGATATCCGCGCCCAGCACACCACCGGGAATCGTCCGCGGTTCCTCCCCGAGGAGTTCGTGGGTGTTCTCCTCGTTGATCAGGTAATCGGGGGTCTGCCGGTCATGTTCGTCGCCTCCCGATCCACCGCGCCCGGCGCCCGGTGCACCCATCATCGGCATTCCGCCACGAGCCGCCGACGAACCGGACGGCGCACCGGCAGCGGAGGCGGGCAGCGCACCGGGCATACCACTGGGCGTACCCGGCACCGTCCGGCCCGGTACAGGCGCGGCCGGAGTACCGGACGGACCGCCGGGCGCACCAGGCGTTCCGGACGGCATCCCGGGGGCACCCGGCGGTGCACCGGTTGTGGTCGACGCAGGGGTCACCGCGGGGCTCCCGGTGGTGCTCGGCACGGTGGGTTCCGGTGTGGTGGCTGCGGTATCGGTCGACGCGGGCTCGCCGGTCGTCGTCTCCGCACTGGCCGGTTGTTGTTCGCCGGGCTGTTCATCCAGGGGCTCCTGCCCCGGTGCCTCCGAGCCGGCCGGATTGCCCGCGGGGGAAGTCCCTGGGCCACCGGGGCCGGTACCACCCGGAACTCCTGGATCACCTGTGCCGGGCTGCTCCACTGCCACCGGGTCCTTCGGCTGCGGCAACACTGGGACCTGGGCGTCCGCCGCGGCCATACCGGCGCCGTAGGTGTTGGTGACATGCACCCGTGCATTCTGTTCGGCTTCCGACACCCCACCGTCACCGTCGAACCAGTCCCCGGGGTTCCACCAACTCTGCGCATCATGCTTGACCGGCGGCATACCGTTCTTGGTGTTCAACACCGCATTCGCCGCATCGTCGACCCGGTTCGCCAAACCCTGCAACGCCAGCGACAGGTTCGTGGCATCGGTCGCGTAATCGTTGACCGCCTGCCGGGCAGCCTCCCCCGCCGGGCCATCCCACGCCGATTGACTCGAACGCCGGATCCGGGCGGCGAACGTGGTGATGTCGTCTTCCCAACCGTCCGCGATCTTCGCGTAGTCGTCGCTCGCGGCGGAAGCCTCCGTGGGCGTCATATCGTCGAAGGCTCGGATGATCTCGGTATGCGAATGCGCCGCGAGATTATCTCGCGCGCCCTGCTTATCGATCTGCGGCTGTTCGTAGCCGATGTCACTCACTGCTGCCCCTGAAATCCCTGCGGCGCCGACGCCATGACCTCGTTGTAGCGCGAGGCGAACTCGCTGTCGGTGTCCAGATAGCGCTGCGCGATCACCCGATGCAACTCCTGAATACCGTCGATGATCTGGTAGTGACGTTCCAGAATGGCGTGCACGCTGTTGCCGGATTCATCACCCATGGCTTTGTCACGGAACCGCTGGACCAGGACTTTTCCCGACCGGGGCCACGTCGCCGGGTCCTCACCCAAACCCCACAGTTCGCGGTTCGCAATCCCCTTCGCGATGCCCTGGTAAACGCGGATCCTGTCTTTCATCGCCGCGCAGTCTCGGTCCATGTAGACGAACTCTTCGGCGTTCACCCGGATATCGTCGCTGAACGACATCGACAACTGGCCCTCACGGGCCGCATCGATCTGACTCTGAAAGGGACGTTTACCATCGTCCGCCATGGCCCACCCCTGTCGTGGTGCTCGAATACATCATTGCCACTCCCCCTACGCGTCCGCCGGAACCAGCGGCAGCACCTTCTCCGCCAATCGCGTCGCGATGTCACACGGATCCTGATCCCCGGTCAAACGGCCAGACGGCGGATTGTCCACCAGGAACTCCAAGCTTCCCCCCACCAGCTCCACGTTCACGGTGCAATCGCTCGATGTCGCCCCATTGGGCTGAGTGAAGATGACTGGTCGCTCGTGCACGACGGCTGCCCGCGTACCTGGAACTGCTTTATCACGGACCATGTCGATCGTCAGGTTCGTTGCACTGATGGTGGCGCTGTACCCGTCGGACACCACCCAGATGCAACCGTTCCACGCGATATCGCCACGCCGCATCTCGTCCTTGTCCGGTTCGCTGCCCGCGGCGTGTAGGCCTTCCGTATCCAAAACCGACTGGGGGATGTCTACACACGGGTCGAACTTGTCCGGTATCTCCGGCGCCACAGACTGCCCCGCCACCGAGGTATCCGAAGGCTCAGCGCTGCCCTCAGCAGATGTCTGGCATCCCGTCGCCACCAGGACGACACTCGCCCCGGCCACCACCGCATACGCCGATCTACGCCAGATGCCCAATTCGTTCCCCTGCGCCGATCTCGGAACTGGTACCGCAGGATTGGACCGGCTCCTCCGCCCCCGCGAGCTTGCAGCGACGGTATCGGACATTTGACCACGTGCGCAACCAGAACCAGCCCTTACCGGCCTCCCGTTCCGGAGCCACTCCACGGACTTGGAACCGAGCGAAGCTTTCCTCTATTCGGCGGGAACCATCCTGGAATCTCTCGGAGTGAGACCCTCAGCCCATACCGAGCTCGTCGAGCGCGGCGATCTGTTGCGTGCCGAGCCAGAAACCGAGCGCGAATCCCTCCTTCGTGCGGTACTGCGGTACTCGCGCTGCGCCGCGCTCCCGACGGTGGGCCGCCACCGCGGCGTCCCATCGCCCCAACGGTGGGCGTGGAGCTGTCGAACCGACCGTCGACGACACTGCCTCGAATCACGCTGTTGCTATGTAGGTTTCGTAGTCCATCGATATACTTGTCCGGCACGGCACTCAGCTGTCGAGCTGAGTCGCACCGCCATTGACAGGCAGGGGGACCATGAACTCCACTCCACCGGCAGGCTGGTATCCGGACCCGGACAACAACCACCTCAGCAGGTACTGGAACGGCACGGAGTGGACCGTCGATCGCAGACCTGCCGCCCCCGACGGTGGTCGCCCCGGGCAGGAGACCGCCTCCAGAGCGAAAGTTCCGTTGTTCGAGCATATCGGCGATGCCAGATAGCCGATCGACAAAATATCGGTAGCTCAATGTCGGTTTATCAGTAATCTATCGGTAGACTAGGTGCGTGTTCGAACCCAACTTCGGGATCAATCCCGCGACCGCGACGGCGTTGATGGCGATCGAGGCCGACCGCCAGGTGATCATGGAGTTGCCGATCAATATCGATGTCCTTGCCGGCCTCCGCGAGACAGCAAAGCTCGCGGCAACCCACTACTCCACCCAGATCGAGGGCAACCGACTGACGCAGGCGCAGGTAGTCGAAGCGCTGGCAGGCACCCATTTTCCTGGGCGAGAACGCGACGAGGCCGAGGTCCGCAACTACTACAAGGCCCTCGAGCACATCGAATCCATCGTAGCAGCGAACAGCCCGATCAGCGAAACCGAGTTCCGGCGCGTACACGGGCTCGTGATGCACGGTAGGCGGACACCTACTCCCTACCGCGACGGCCAGAATGTCATCCGTGAGGCCGCGACCGGCAAGGTCGTCTATCTGCCGCCGGAAGCGGGGGACGTCGCCGTTCTGATGGCGGACCTGTTCGACTGGATCAACTCCCAGATGGCTACCCGTGAACTCCCGGCCCCACTGATTGCCGCGCTCACGCACTACCAGTACGCGACTATCCATCCGTATTACGACGGCAATGGACGGACGGCCCGGCTACTCACAACCCTCGTGCTGCACCGCGCAGGCTACGGCCTCAAAGGAATCTACTCGCTCGACGAGCACTACGCCCGGAACCTGTCCCAGTACTACGCTGCCCTCACCGTCGGCCCTTCGCACAACTACTACCTCGGCCGCGTCGAAGCCGATCTGACCGGCTTCCTCGAATTCTTCTGCGACAGCATGGCGGCCGCATTGAGTTCGGTTCGAGCCCGCGCAACCGATACCGTCACCACCCCCACCGCCCGGCACACCGATGACGCGGCAGTCCTGCGTACTCTCGACCCTCGCCAACGCCGGGTGCTCGAACTGTTCCGCACCAGCGTGGTGATCACGGGCCCCGAAATTGCTACGCACCTGGGCATTTCACCGCGTACCGCGAACCTGCTGGCGCGCGAATGGCTCGAGGCCGACTTCCTAGAAATCGAAGACCCGGCCCGCCGAACCCGTAAGTACCGGTTGTCTCCGCACTATGAACGGCTCGTCCGCCCGTAAGCGACCGTCCGGGCGGTGGCCGATCCTGTCAGAAGACGGTAGTTCGCTCCACTGTCAAGAAATCACCACATCCGAACAGGCTGGTTCGGATGTGGCGATTTCGCCACACGCTCCCCACAGGCGCGCACAGCGGGTAGCGTGGGGCGATTTCTGAAACAAGTTCACCCGGCGTCGAGCAGTGGAGCCACACGCTTCAGTTGATCTACGTCGGGCACCGAGACCAGCAGCATGGTGACACCCGAGGCTTCCCACACACCGATCTGCTCGCGGACTTGCGCCTCGTTGCCGATGATCGCCGTCTCCAGCACCAGTTCGTCGGGGACGGCGGCCGCCGCCTCGGCTTTCTTGCCCGCCTGGAACAGCGTGCCGATCTCGTCGACTTCCTTCTCATAGCCCATCCGGCGATACACCTGGGCGTGGAAGTTGAGTTCAGGCGCGCCCATGCCGCCGATGTACAGCGAGGTGATCCAGCGCATCCGTTCGATCTCGGCGGCGATATCGTCGGTGATGATGACCTGGGCGGTGGCCGCGATTTCGAAGTCTTCCCGCGAACGCCGGGCACCCGGGCGGGCGAAGCCTTCGTCGAGCCATTCGTTGTATACGCCGGCCATGCGGGGCGTGTAGTAGATCGCGAGCCAGCCGTCGGCGATCTCGGCGGTGAGCGCCACGTTCTTCGGGCCTTCGGCGCCCAGCCAGATCGGCAGATCCGCACGTAGCGGGTGGGTTATCGGCTTGAGCGGTTTGCCCAGGCCCGTGGCGCCCGCACCGCTGTAGGGCAGCGGGTAGTTCGGCCCGTCGTTGGTCACCGGCCCGTTTCGGGCGAGCACCTTGCGCACGATATCGACGTATTCGCGGGTGCGCTGCAACGGTTTGGCAAACGGCTGCCCGTACCAGCCTTCCACCACCTGAGGACCGGATACGCCGAGCCCGAGAATGGCCCGGCCGCCGCTGAGATGGTCGAGGGTCAGCGCGTGCATGGCCGTGGCCGTGGGGGTGCGTGCGGACAGCTGCACCACCGAGGTGCCCAGCCTTACCCGTTCGGTTGCCGAACCCCACCAGGCCAGCGGGGTGAAGGCGTCCGATCCCCAGGATTCGGCGGCGAACACCGCGTCGAACCCGGCTTCCTCCGCGGCCACCACGACCTCCGCGGCGTGTTGCGGCGGCGCGGCGCCCCAGTACCCGAGCTGCAATCCGAACTTCACAACCGACCCCTTTCCGGCCTACTGCTTGCCAGCAGAATAAGAACCTGTTCTACTCGATATCGTGACTCATGGGAATACTCCACCCACGGTAATTACGCAGGAACGCCCGCCGGGACTGAAACCGGGCGATGTGCTCAGTGCGCCCCTGCGAATGGAGTTCGACTACACGCGCTCCGTGGGACCCATCATCGGCAAGTTCCTCACCGGTCTGCGCGAGCGGCGCATCTTCGGGAACCGGGGTTCGGACGGCCGGGTGCTGGTACCACCGGCCGAATTCGACCCGGTGACTTCCGAACCGCTGTCGGAATTCGTGGAGGTCGCGACCACCGGCACGGTCAAATCCTGGACCTGGGTCCGTGATGTGCTGCCGGGCCAGCCCTTCGACCGGCCGTTCGCCTATGCGCTGATCCAGCTCGACGGCGCCGACACCGCGCTCTTGCACGCGGTGGACGTGCGGAGCCCGGAGCAGATCAGCACCGGTATGCAGGTCACCGTTCGCTGGGCCGAAGAGCTCACCGGAACGATCCACGACATCGCCTGTTTCGAACCCGGCGACGCCCCGACGGCGGAGCCGGCGGCGGCCTCGGACGCCGAACCGGTCACGATGATCACCACCCCGATCGGGATGGACTACAAGCACACCGCCTCCCCCGAGGAGTCCGCGTTCCTGCGCGGCCTGAAGGAGGGCAAGCTGATCGGCGGCCGTGCCGACGCGAACAGCAAGGTGTATTTCCCGCCGCGCGGTGTCGACCCGGTCGACGGAAGGTCCACCGCGGACATGGTGGAACTGGCCGAGTCCGGCACCGTCACCACCTTCTGCGTCGTGAACGTGCCGTTCATGGGCCAGCGGCTCAAACCGCCCTACGTGGCCGCGTATGTGCTGCTCGACGGCGCGGATATCCCCTTCCTGCATCTTGTTCTCGGTATCGATGCCGACAAGGTACGGATGGGTATGCGGGTCAAGGTGGTCTGGAAGCCGCGCGAGGAGTGGGGCCACACCATGGCCAATATCGACCACTTCGAGCCGACCGGCGAGCCGGATGCCGATTACGACACCTACAAGCATCACCTGTGAGAGGGCTCCCCGCGTGACCATCACCGAGCGTTCCAACGATAACGCCACCGAGATCGCCGTCGTCGGCTTCGCGCACGCACCGCATGTGCCGGAGACCTATGGCACCACCAACGGTGTGGAGATGCTGGTGCCCTGTTTCCAGCAGCTCTACGACCAGCTGGGCATCACCAAATCCGATATCGGCTTCTGGTGCTCCGGATCATCGGATTACCTGGCCGGCCGGTCCTTCTCGTTCATCTCCGCGATCGACTCGATCGGCGCCGTCCCGCCGATCAACGAATCCCATGTGGAGATGGACGCCGCCTGGGCCCTGTACGAGGCGTGGGTGAAAATCCGCTCCGGACAGGTACAGACCGCCCTGGTCTACGGCTTCGGGAAATCCTCCGCGAGCACCCTGCGCAGGGTCCTCACCACCCAGCTCGACCCCTACCTGGTCGCTCCGCTGTGGCCGGATTCGCTGGCCGTCGCCGGGTTGCAGGCCCGAGCCGGGCTCGACGCCGGACGCTGGACCGAACGCGATATGGCCGCCGTCTCGGCCGCACACACCGTCGACGGTAAATCGGTCGACGATCTGCTCGCCGCGCCCTACGTCGCCGACCCCCTGCGCGAACACGACTGTGCCCCCATCACCGATGGTGCCGCCGCGATCGTGCTCGCCGCCGGCGACCGCGCCCGCGAACTGTGCGAACGTCCCGCGTGGATCACCGGGATGTCGCATCGGATCGATTCCAGCGTGCTCGGCGCCCGCGATCTGACAGTCTCCCCCTCGGCGGCCACCGCCGGGCAGGCAGTGACGAACGGCGATACCAGCGGTATCGACGTGGCCGAACTGCACGCACCCTTCAGCCACCAGCAGCTCATCCTCGCCGAGGCGCTGGGACTGAAACCGGAGACCAAGGTCAATCCGAACGGTGGCGCATTGGCCGCCAACCCCATGTTCGCCACCGGGCTGGAACGCATCGGCTACGCCGCGCTGCCCATCATGGCGGGCACCGCCGAGCGCACGCTGGCGCACGCCACCAGCGGCCCGGCCCTGCAACAGAACCTTGTGACAGTCCTGGATTCGGAGGCCCGCCGATGAGTTTCCCCGCCGCGGTGCTGGGCACCGGACAAACCCACCACGTCGCCAAACGCGGCGATGTATCGATGGCCGGGATGTGCCGGGAGGCGATCGACCGAGCGCTGGCCGACTCCGGCCTGACCATGGCCGATATCGACGCCATCGTGATCGGCAAGGCCCCGGACATGTTCGAGGGCATGATGATGCCCGAGCTGTACCTGGCGGATGCGCTGGGCGCGCCCGGAAAACCGCTGCTGCGCGTGCACACCGCCGGTTCGGTCGGCGGCTCCACCGCATGCGTGGCCGCCAGTATGGTGCAGGGCGGTGTGCACGAGAAGGTGCTCGCCATCGCCTGGGAGAAGCAGTCGGAATCGAACGCCATGTGGGCGCTGTCGATTCCGGTGCCGTTCACGATGCCGGTGGGCGCGGGTGCGGGGGGCTACTTCGCGCCCCATGTGCGGTCCTATATCCGCCGGGCGAACGCGCCGCTGCATGTGGGCGCGATGGTTGCCGCGAAGGATCGCCGCAACGGGGCCAAGAACCCGCACGCCCATCTCAAGCAGGGCAACAAGACCATGGAAGAGGTCCTCGCCTCGCAGGTGCTGTGGGATCCCATCCGGTTCGACGAAACCTGTCCCTCCTCCGATGGTGCCTGTGCCGTGGTGATCGGCGGCGAGGAATCGGCCACCGCGGTGGAGGCGTCCGGTAAGAAGGTCGGCTGGATCCACGCCACCGCGATGCGCACCGAACCGCTGGCCTACGCCGGCCGCGACCAGGTGAGCCCGCAGGCCGGGCAGGAAGCGGCCAAGGCTCTCTGGGCGCAGGCCGGGATCACCGACCCGCTGGCCGAGATCGACGCCGCCGAAATCTATGTGCCCTTCTCCTGGTTCGAGCCGATGTGGCTGGAGAACCTCGGTTTCGCCGCCCCCGGCGACGGCTGGAAACTCACCGACAAAGGGGAAACCGAAATCGGCGGCACGCTGCCGGTGAACCCGTCCGGCGGGGTGCTCTCGTCCAACCCGATCGGCGCGTCCGGCATGATCCGCTTCGCCGAAGCGGCAAAGCAGGTGATGGGCCGCGCCGGCGACTACCAGGTCGAGAATGCCCGCAAGGCGCTGGGTCACGCTTACGGTGGTGGCTCGCAGTACTTCTCGATGTGGGTCGTCGGATCGGAACGCCGATGACGCTGAAATTCAGCCTCGGGGTCGCGCTCAGCCCGCTGGAACAACTGCCCGAACTGGCGAGAACGGCGGAGGAGGTCGGGTTCAGCTCGATCGCACTGCCGGATTCGCTGTTCTATATGAAATCCCAGGCGGCGAAGTATCCGTACACCCCGGACGGCGCCCGCTTCTGGGGCCCCGACACCCCGTGGGTGGATCCGCTGATCGCCGCGACCGCCATGGCCGCCGTGACCACCAGGCTCCGCTTCTACACCAATGTGCTCAAACTGGGTTCCCGGAATCCGCTGCTGCTGGCCCGCCAGGTCGGGTCGGTTGCGAATCTTTCCGGTAACCGGTTCGGCTTCGGTGTGGGAATCGGCTGGGCGCCGGAGGAATTCGAGTGGTGCGGGGTGCCGTATGCGCGCCGCGGCGCCCGGGTCGACGAGATGATCGAGGTCATCAAGAAGGTCCTCGAGGGCGGCATGACCGAATATCACGGTGAGTTCTTCGATTTCGATGAGCTGCAGATGAGCCCGGCACCGAGCGAGCCGGTGCCGTTCTACATCGGCGGCCATACCGAGGTGGCGTTGCGCCGTGCGGCCCGGGTGGGCGACGGTTGGACGTCGGCGATGATGAAGTTCGACGATCTGCAGACCACCATCGCCCGGCTCGGCGAGCTACGCGCCGAACACGACCGCGCCGACGTGCCGTTCGAGATCCAGGCGGTCTGCGTGGACAAGTTCGGCCGCGACGGCTACCAGGAGCAGTACGACGCCGGCGTCACCGACGCGATCGTGATCCCCTGGCTGGCCGCCGGTATCGGATTCGACGGGGATATCGAGGCGAAGAAGGACGCGCTGCGCACATTCGCCCAAGAGAACATCCAGAACCCGATCACCTGAGCGTTGCCGCCACCCGCTGGGGTGGCGGCAACACAGGCTTGCCGAGAGGAAAACTCATGAGCAGCGACGAACATCCCGCACGGACGGCCGGACTGGCCTCACAGGCCGCAGTACGCGCCCGGGACAAGGATGCTTGGCTCGCGCTGTTCGCCCCGGACGGGATCGTGGAGGACCCGATCGGACCCTCCGGTTTCGACCCCGAAGGCAAGGGCCATCGTGGCCCCGCGGCGATTGCGGCCTTCTGGGACAAGGCGATCGCGGGAACCGATTCGATCGAGTTCCTTTTCGGCGATTCCTTCGCCTGCGGCGCGGAGATCGCGTTCACCGGCACGATTCGCAGCACCATCGGCGGGCATCGCATCGACGCCGAGGGTGTTTTCACGTACAAGGTGGACGACTCCGGGAAGATTCTCGCCCTGCGCGCGTTCTGGGAAGTAGATCGCGCGATGGCCACGGCCACCCCGGTCGGCTGATCGGCTCCGGGCTGCCCCTCACGGCCCGCCTGCCGATCAGCTTCTGTACCGGACCGGCCCCGCACTCCCTCAGGGGTGCGGGGCCGGTTCGTGTCGCCTGCCCGAACTTGCCATGTGGTTCGGCCCGGCACGCCCCCCGGGCCGCCGGCAAAGCTTCGGCCCCGCACCCTGTGGATGCGGGGCCGAACTGTGGGCCGCGCCGCCGCCACAACGGCGCGGTGCACACTCGATTCCGGTTGCGGGCCCCGGACACCAGCTGTCCCCGGGGCCGGAGGCCTGCTCCGCCGAGCTCAGCTCGCGGTCTGCCCCGTCACCGGGCAGGTCTTGTAGTCGACCTGGAATTCCTTGATCCCGTTCAACCAGCCGGAGCGCAGCCGCCGCGGATCACCCAGTTGGGAGATATCGGGCATATGGTCGGCGATCGCGTTGAAGATCAGGTCGATCTCCAGCTTGGCCAGGTTGGCGCCGATGCAGTAGTGCGCCCCGGTACCGCCGAAGGCCACATGCTGGTTGTCCTCGCGCGTGATGTCGAACTTCATCGGGTTCTCGAAGACATCTTCGTCGAAGTTCGCCGCCCGGTACACCATCAGTACCCGCTGGCCCTTCTTGATCTGGACACCGTTGAGTTCGGTGTCCTCGAGGGCGGTGCGCTGGAAGGTGGTGATCGGGCTGGCCCAGCGGATGATCTCGTCGGCCGTGGTCTTGGGGCGTTCCTTCTTGTAGAGCTCCCACTGATCCGGGTTCTCCAGGAAGGCGATCATGCCGTGCGTGATGGCGTTGCGGGTGGTTTCGTTACCCGCGACCGCCAGCAGCATCACAAAAAATCCGAATTCCTCGGATTTGAGGGCTTCACCGTCGATATCGGCCTCGACCAGGGTGGTGACGATATCGTTGGCCGGGCAGGCCTTGCGCGCCTCGGCCATCGCATAGGCGTAGCCGAGCAGTTCGGTGGAGGCCTGCACCGGGTCCACATCGATTTCCGGATCGTCGTAACCGGTCATCTCGTTGGACCAGGTGAACACCTTCATCCGGTCTTCCTGCGGTACGCCGATCAGTTCGGCGATCGCCTGCAGGGGCAGTTCGCAGGCGATCTGGGTGACGAAATCGCCGGACCCGGCCTCGGCAGCGGCCTTGACGATGGCCTCGGTGCGCTTCGACAGCTCGTCCCGCAGCGAGTTGATCGCGCGCGGGGTGAAGCCACGCGAGATGATCTTGCGCATCCGGGTGTGCTCGGGCGGGTCCATGTTCAGCAGAATGAAACGCTGCAGTTCGATCTGCTCGCGCTCGATATCGTCGTTGAACCGCGGCAGCGCGGTGTTCTCGAAGGTCGAGAACACATCACTGCGCCGCGAGACCTCCTTGATGTCGGCATGCTTGGTGACGACCCAGAAGCCGTCGTCGTGGAAACCACCGACCTCGGGCGATTTCTCCTGCCACCAGATCGGCGCGGTACGGCGGAGTTCGGCGAACTCCTCGATCGGTACCCGCTGCATGTACATATCGGGGTCCGTGACATCGAACCCCTCCGGCAGGTTCGGCCGGCCCATGCGCGTATCCACCACCAGATGTCTCCTTCGACAAACTGAAACACGTTCTACAATCATTGAAGCACAGGCGTAAGAACGAGGAAAGAAACCGGACTGAACTTACCTCCACCAATGTGCGGAACACGTTCCAGTTTTCTGTCCGAAACGAAAGGTTCAAGATGGGCACACCCGTTATCGTCGAGGCAGCTCGCACCCCCATCGGCAAGCGCAACGGCTGGCTCTCCGGGCTCCACGCGGCCGAGATCCTCGGTCTCGCCCAGCGCGGACTGCTCGATCGCGCCCACCTCGACCCCGCCAAGGTCGAGCAGATCATCGGCGGCTGCGTCACCCAGGCCGGGGCCCAGTCCAACAACATCACCCGGACCGCCTGGCTCGCCGCGGGCCTGCCCTGGCAGATCGGCGCCACGACCATCGACGCCCAATGCGGTTCGGCTCAACAGGCCAACCATCTCATCGCCGGGCTGATCGCCACCGATGCCATCGATATCGGGGTCGCATGCGGTGTCGAGGCGATGAGCCAGGTGCCGCTGGGCGCCAATGTCGGCGAGCAGGCAGGCCCGCGGCGCCCCGCTTCCTGGGATATCGATATGCCCAACCAGTTCGAGGCGGCCGAGCGGATCGCCAAACGGCGCGGCATCACTCGCGAAGACATCGACGCACTCGGCGTCCGATCGCAGCGGCTGGCCGCCCAGGCATGGTCCGAGGGCCGCTTCGACCGCGAGGTACTGACGATCACGGCCCCGGTCGTCGACAAAGAGGGCAATCCGACCGGCGAGAAGCAGGAAGTGAGCCGAGACCAGGGGCTGCGGGAGACCACTGCGGAAAGCCTGGCGAAGCTGAAGCCCGTGCTGGAGGGCGGTATCCACACCGCCGGCACCTCCTCGCAGATCTCCGACGGCGCCGCGGCGGTCCTGCTCATGGACGAGAAGGCCGCCGAACGCGAGGGCCTGCGGCCACGAGCCCGGGTGGTGACCCAGTGCCTCGTGGGTGCGGAGCCGGAGTTCCACCTCGACGGGCCGGTGCAGGCGTGCAGCCGGCTGCTCGAACGCTCCGGGATGAGCATCGACGATATTGATCTTTTCGAGATCAATGAGGCTTTCGCCTCTGTCGCATTGTCGTGGGCACAGGTACACAAGCCGGATTTCGACCGGGTAAATGTGAACGGCGGAGCGATCGCGCTGGGCCATCCGGTCGGCTCGACGGGGTCCCGGCTGATCACCACCGCCCTGCACGAACTCGAGCGATCCGATCGCAGCACTGCAATGGTTCTCATGTGCGCCGGTGGCGCACTCGCGACGGGAACGATCATCGAACGGCTGTGACGGCCCGGCGAATTCGCCGACGATGATCCAGCGGATCCGGGGCGTTAGTCCCCCTTCACAGGCAAGGGCCCCGGATCTCGGTAAATTCCACACGTAGGTTGAACGTTCATCTCACCGTTGGCCAGACGTGTCGTACACCACACAATGCACTATACGGTGCTTCAGAAGGGGCATCAGCAATCCGGAGGCTACTCGCCGCCCGCCCGGGAAGACCCCCGGGACGGGCGGCGACCTGGTGGTATTACGAGCCCACAAGTTCCGTGCGGGGTAACCCGCAAACGCGATACCGCGGTCCACTTCCCCGGATACAACCTAGAAGCTTCAAGGAAATCCTGAATCAGGCGTAGGTTTTCAGTTACTGAGCCGCTAATATCAATGATAGGTATCCGAGATAACGACTGTTAGTACAGTGAAGGGAATTGGGCGGCTCACAATGGCTGATTTCGCGGCGCGGCTGAACAAGCTGTTCGAAACCGTGCATCCCCCGGGGCGTAAGCCGCACACCAATGCAGAGGTAGCGGCCGCACTGACGGCATCCGGTCATCCGATCTCCAAACCGTATCTGTCGCAGTTACGGTCGGGCCAGCGGACGAATCCGTCCGATGAGACGGTCGCCGCCCTGGCGAAGTTCTTCAAGGTGAAGCCCGACTACTTCTTCAACGACATCTACGCCGCGAAGATCGATCACGACCTCGAACTCCTAGCGCAGCTACAGGGTTACGGCCTGCGCCGGCTGTCCAGCCGGGCTTTCGACCTCTCCGAGGAGTCGCAGAACCTGCTGACCTCCATGGCGGAGAAACTGCGTGCCAGCGAGGGTTTGCCCGAAGTTCCTCCGGACGGAACGGAATAGAACCGGAAACAGGCGCGGTGCGGTCCTCATCAGGATCGCACCGCGCCTGTCTCTGTCCGGGGTAACCGTCATACCGGCGGCCGAGCCGGGAAGAATTTCTGCGGCACCAGTATCGTCGAGCCTGAAGATTTGCAGTGTCCGATAATCACCGTACCGACCACTCGGCATGATTCACGAGCCACATCGAGTGTTATCACAGTGACGTAACGGACGTACCGCATACCTCGGGCAACTAGCCCGAAGCGGGCTCCGGTTGCGCGGCCTGTTCCGGCAGCGCGTCGAAGGCCTGGGCAATCGCCTGCACCCAGCCTCGCGGGCTGATTCCCTCCGGTGGCGCGATCCACCGGGCATCCACCACGGCCGGTCCCAGCGGATGCCTGGCCCACTCCGCAACACGCTCGGCCCGCCGGGCGATCGCCGCCGGGGGGTCACCGGCGGCAACGATCTCCACTCCACCGCCCGATTGCAGGTACAGCGCATCCATGATCTGCGCGACCCGATCCGAGGCCTTGAGCTGGGTCGATGTCCCGGTCTCCTCCTGCACCACCTCCGGGAACCGCTTCACCATCACCCTGTGCAGGCTCTGCACGCGCCGCAGCAACAACCGCGCCCGCAACCACATCTCGACCACGATCCACACCGCACCGAACGCGATCAGCAGCGCGGCGACCTGCCACAGCGGCCACGCCCACGTCGGCTTGCCCGGTTCGGCGCCGGGGGCATCGGTAAGGCCACGCTGGATCTGCCCGGCGGCCAGCCCGATCACCAGTGCGGTTCCGGCGATGTAGAGGGCGATACCGCGGCCCAGCGCCGTCCAACTGAGATTGCGCAGCCCCGTCACCACAATGAAAATCCCGGCAGCCGCGACCACCGCCCAGCCGAGAACGAACGACCACAGCAGCGCGGCGACACTCGCCAGAATCCCGAGACCGTATATCCCCCAGGCGATCTGGCGCAGATTCCGGCGCGAAACCACCGGCCAGGCCGCGGAGGCGACCACCGAGGTCGCGGTGACGAACAGTAACCAGGCGCCGACAACCACACCTTCGGACAGCAACTCACCGGCCAGTCCACCGGGGAGCAAGTTGTCGATCGCCAGGCCCACATCAGGAATCGCCGCGGTACAGGCCAGGGCCACCGCGGCAACAGCCACCACGATCGCCACTCGGGCGGTGGTCGCCGGCTTGACGAGAACACGCCCCACCCGAGCGCCGGCGGCGACCCAAACCAGGAGGGCGGTCAACCAGAAGGTCATCCCAGAGCCTCATCGAATCGAAGGACCGAGACGCCCGCGCCCCGGCTGTTGAAAACGCGCAAACGTGTCATCAGCATGGCGGCGAACGTTTCGGCCTCCCATTCGGCCTGGTCGTTCTCCCCGTCCTCGAGGGCGGTCTGATGTGCACGCTGACTCAGCATGTAGGCGATCAGATCGTCACTCACCTCGAGCGTCACCTCGGTAGCCGGAGCACCCTCGTGGTCGAAGACGATATGGCCCAGCTCGTGCGCGAGCGTGTGGTCGCGACTCGGCAGCGCGCTGGCCAGCACGATGATGTCCTTGGCCGGGTAGTACCGCCGCTGCCCACAGACACCGGGGCCGAGATCGGCATCAGTGATCTCGATCGGCCGGCCCCGCTCGGCGGCCACCGCGTCGACCACCTGGTCCAGCGTGGTGGCGTCGGCGTCGGCAGCAATCGCGCACACCGCATCCACGGCAGCCGCGACGCGACGGTAGGCACGAGTACTTTGCGTTTTGCTCTGTGTCATCGCGATCACGCACCCGTTCCGAAGAATTCGGAGCGCGCGGCATCGATACGCGCCTGTGCCTGTGCGGCGCTCTGATAGCTCATCACGGCCGAACCACCGCCGGCGATAGCCAAGGCGACGAGCCCACCGATCACCGACAGCAGCGCCGGTTCCGGCAGCAGGCCCTCGGCGCTGGTCGGACGCACGGTGTGACTCGGTGGCGCCGCGGCCACCGGCGGCGCGCTCGGTGCCGGAGCACCGGGTGCGGCGGGGGCCGGCGCCGCAGGAGCGGGAAGACCCCCGCCGACCGCGACATCCACCACACTGGGTGCGCCGGGGCCCGCACCGGCACCACCGGGCGCCGGCAGCGCCAACGGCGGCCCGACCGGAGCCGACGGCACCGGCGGCACCGGTAACAGGAGAAGTAGCAACGGGGCAGCCGAACCCACTCCGGCGGACCCCAGGGCCGCCGAACCGGTCGCTGCCGAACCGGCGGCCGCCGAACCCGTGGCCGCGGAACCCACTGCGGCCGAACCGAGCCCGGCCGAACCGGTACCGAGCACCCCGATTCCCGCCGAACCGAGCGCCGCCGAACCGGAGCCCAGCACACCCGCTCCGGCGGAACCCACTGCGGCCGAACCTGTTCCGAGCACGGCGGAACCGGTGCCGAGGCCGGCCGAACCGGTGGCTCCCAGCCCCACGCCGGCGGAACCCACTGCGGCGGAACCGGTGCCCAGCGCCGCCGAGCCCGTTCCCGCGGCAGCGGAGCCGGTAACGGCCAAGGGGGCGAGCGCCGCCGAACCGACCGCTGCCGAACCGGTGCCGAGAATGGTGCCGAGTGCGGTGCCCAGGCCGATGGGGCCCACGGGTTCGGCAACATCGGTGGGTGCGGGTGCCGGCGCGGTAGGCGCCGAGGATTCAGTTGCCGGACCTGCCCCCGCGGAACTACCGCGGCCCGGGATATCCAGGGTTTGCCATTGCGCGACCTCGCCGGGCTCCGGCCCACTTCTGCCGGTGGCGCCCGGCCCGCTCAGCTCCGGGGCGGAGGGAATATCGGCCGGCGCGGGCGGCGTATCAGCGGGTGCGGGAACGCCCGCACTGCCGGTACCGAGGCCGGCCCCGGCGCGGTCGTCCCGGGGCGGTGCGACTGCCCCGGGCGCTTCGTTCGGCCGGCCGGGAATCGCGAGTGGGGCGCTGGGGCCCGATTCGGGCCCGGCGTCACCGGGCGGCGCGAACCCGTTGCCACCGCTTCCTGTCGGCCCCTGCTCCACCTTCGGTGAGCGGCCCGGTTCGGCGGCTGCGTATCCCGGCCCCCCGAGTAGCGCCAGGCAACCCGCTGCCCCGGCTACTGCGAGTAATCGCTTGCTGCGACCAACGGCCATGCGCCAGCCATCCCCTCGATCGATATTGCGGATCCCCCGGTGATGACGCCTTCCGGGCAGAACGAACAGATGGTTGCCCATGGTAAACCAGGGCCCTGACCGCCGCATAACAAAGCGGCGAGACGGCAACTGCCCTGCACTGCACCGCAGGTGGAGCGACAGGCCACAGCGGTGATACCGCAATCGGGCGTGTGATTATTCACAGTTGCCGTTCGGCGCATGCGGTAACTGAGCCACCTGCACGCCGGCGGATCCGGGCGGCGAACGGTGTCCGTCTTCCCACACGAGCCCTCGGCCGAAAGCGCCATCGGCCGGTCCACACCAGCGGACGACAGCGAGCATCCCGGCTCCCTGCGCCGCTCCGGTCGCAGCGCCGAGTATCCGGGTTCGCCTGCCATCGGGGTGGGTCCGCGAGCGGTGAATGTGGATCATGCATACCGTGCCGCCGAGGCGGCCGGGTACGCCGGTTCCTCCGCTGATCGATACGGCTATCGGCCGCGGAGTAGTGGAGTTCCGCCGGGACCCCTGAACCGGTAACGCAGGCAACGGCACGACCCCGGGGACACCGGCAGCCTCGGCTTGGATGACCGGCTTCCGCAATGGCCACACCAGATCGCTTCGAGGCGATCGGAAGGGTGCTGGACCACGATCCGTCGCGGACCGTTCACCGTGGCCGGAGCAACCCGGCGGGCGCAGACTCGACTATGCGGCCCGCCGGGTGCCCGAGGCAGGGTTTACGACGCCCCGTAAACCGGCTCCGGCGCGTTCCCCTTCGAGATCAGTTCCGCCACCACCGGGCCGAGATCGGCCGGGTTCCAGCGGGTTCCGCGGTCCACCGGGACACCGTGCCGCCAGCCTTCGGCCAAAGCGATACGCCCGCCCTCGACCTCGAACATCCGGCCGGTGATCCCGGCCGATTCCGGGCTACCGAGCCACACCACGATCGGCGAGATGTTCTCCGGCGCCATGGCGTCGAAACCGTCGCCCGGTTTGGCCATCATGTCGGCGAAAACCGTTTCGGTCATCCGGGTGCGGGCCGAGGGCGCGATAGCGTTCACGGTGACGCCGTAACGACCGAATTCGGCCGAAGCGGTGAGGGTCAAGCCGGCGATACCCGCTTTGGCGGCGCCGTAGTTGCCCTGGCCGACGCTGCCCTGCAGACCGGCGCCGGAGCTGGTGTTGATGATCCGGGCGTCGACCGGGCGGCCGGCCTTGGACTCCGCGCGCCAATACGCGGCCGCGTGCCGCATGGTGGCGAAATGGCCCTTCAGGTGAACCCGGACCACCGAGTCCCATTCGTCTTCGGCGAGGTTGACCAGCATGCGGTCGCGGACGAAACCGGCGTTGTTGACCAGGACATCGAGGCCGCCGAAGGTATCCACGGCCTGCTGGATCAGCCGCTGCGAACCGTCCCAGCTCGCCACATCGTCGCCGTTGGCGACCGCTTCGCCGCCGGCCGCGCGGATTTCGGAAACCACCTGCTCGGCGGGCGTCTCCGCGGTGGATTCACCACTGAGGCTGGTGCCGATGTCATTGACCACGACCTTCGCGCCCGCGGCCGCGAAGGCCAGTGCGTGCGCGCGGCCGATTCCCCGGCCGGCGCCGGTGATGATGACTGTCCGTCCGGCACAGATGCCCTCGGTTGCCATATCCGTTCCTATCGTCGATGGTCGTCACTGGTGTTGTCGCGCCGGCGGGGCGGCGCCGAGGCGCGTCAGGGCTGTGCGGTTTTCGCCGCGTCGGTGGAATGGGCGGCGTTGGCGGCCGAAAGGAAAGCCGGCGGTTCGCCGCCGCCGTGGATCTGCAGGGTGGCGCCGCTGATGTATCCCGCGAGCGGGGAGAGCAGGAACGCCACCCCGTTGCCGACATCGTCGGGCCGCGCCATCCGGCCCATCGGGATGGTCTGCCCGACGGCGGCCACACCGTCGGCGTCGCCGTAGTGCAATTCGGCGAGCTCGGTTTCCACCGCGCCGACGACCAGCGAGTTGACCCGGACCCGGGGCGCCCATTCCGCGGCCAGGGAGACGGTGAGTGCGTCCACTCCGGCCTTGGCCGCACCGTAGGCGGCGGTACCGGGCGAGGGCCGGTGACCGCTCAGGCTGGAGATATTGATGATCGACCCGCCGGTTTCCCGTTCACTCATCACCGCGTGTGCCGCCTGCGCGACGTGCAGGGCCGCGAGCAGATTCAATTCGATGATCTTGGTATGGAATTTCGGGCTGGCATCGGCTGCCAGCACATAGGGCGATCCCCCGGCATTGTTCACCGCGGCGTCGAGCCGGCCGTACCGGCGCACGACCTCCTCGATCATCGCCCGCACCGCCTCGGCGTCACGCACATCGCAGGGCAGGAAGTCGATAGCGCGTCCGCCCACTTCCACCGGAGTTTCCGCCGGTCGGCGCGCGCACGCCACCACGGTTGCGCCGGCGGCCAGCAGGACCCGGCTGATACCGGCGCCGACACCGCGGACGCCCCCGGTTACCAGAACGACGCGATCGGACAGGTCGATTTCGAGTGCCACCGTGTTAACCTACCAAGCAATTGCTTGCTTAGCCAAGATGCTCGAGAATGCGAGATTGGATACGCGATGGGGATCACCCGCCATTCGGAATCCGCCGGTATCGCCGTGGTCACGGTCGACTATCCGCCGGTCAACGCCATACCCTCGGACGGCTGGTTCACCCTCGCCGACGAGATCCGCGCCGCTGGGCGCGACCCGCAAACCCGCGTGGTCGTGCTGCGTGCGGAGAACCGGGGCTTCAACGCCGGCGTGGATATCAAGGAAATGCAGCGCACACCGGGCCACCAGGCGCTGATCGACGCCAACCACGGCTGCTTCGAGGCCTTCGCCGCCGTCTACGACTGCCCGGTCCCGGTCGTCACCGCGGTCCAGGGCTTCTGCCTCGGCGGCGGAATCGGCCTCGTCGGCAACTCCGACATCATCATCGCCTCCGAGGACGCCACCTTCGGCCTGCCCGAGGTCGACCGCGGCGCGCTCGGCGCGGCGACCCACCTGTCCCGGCTGGTCCCCCAGCACCTCATGCGCGCCCTGTTCTTCACGGCCGCCACGGCCACCGCCCAGCAGCTGCACCATCACGGCTCGGTACTGAAGGTGGTGCCCCGCGACGAACTCGACGCTGCAACGCTCGAAGTCGCCGAGAACATCGCCGCCAAGGACGGACGGGTGATCCGGGCCGCCAAACGCGCACTCAACGGAATCGACGTGCAGGACGTGCACCGCAGCTACCGCTACGAGCAAGGCTTCACCTTCGAACTGAACCTCTCGGGCGCCTCGGACGAGATCCGCGAGCGGTTCGACGACGACCTGGCAGCGCAAAAAGACAAGAACTGACATGGAGCGGAAAACCATGCGAGACAAGCGGAAATCGCTGGACGAGATCGTCGGCGAACTGCGCAGCGGAATGACTATCGGCATCGGCGGCTGGGGGTCGCGGCGTAAGCCGATGGCCCTGGTGCGGGCGCTGCTGCGGTCGGATGTCACCGACCTCACCGTGGTCACCTACGGCGGCCCCGACCTCGGCCTGCTGCTTTCGGCCGGAAAGGTCCGCAAGGCCTATTACGGTTTCGTCTCCCTCGACTCGGCGCCGTTCTACGATCCGTGGTTCGCCAAAGCCCGCACCTCGGGGCAGATCGTGGCCCGGGAAATGGACGAGGGCATGCTCAAATGCGGGCTGGAGGCGGCCGCGGCGCGGCTGCCGTTCCTGCCGATCCGCGCGGGCCTCGGCTCGGATGTGCCGAATTTCTGGGACGGCGAACTGACCACCGTCACCTCGCCCTACCCGGGACCGGGTGGTAAGGCGGAAACCCTGATCGCCATGCCCGCACTGAACCTCGATGCCGCGCTGGTACACCTGAACCTCGGCGACCCGCACGGGAACGCCGCGTACCAGGGGGTGGACCCGTATATGGACGACCTGTTCTGCATGGCCGCCGAGAAGCGGTACCTGTCGGTGGAGCGCATCGTGGACACCGAAGAACTGGTCAAAACCGTTCCGACGCAGTCGCTGCTGCTCAACCGCATGATGGTCGACGCGGTGGCCGAGGCACCGAACGGCGCGCACTTCACCCTCGGTGGGGACAGCTACGGGCGCGACGAGAAGTTCCAGCGCCACTACGTCGAAGCCGCCAAGTCACCGGAAACCTGGCAGACCTTCGTCGACACCTACCTCAGCGGCTCCGAAGACGACTACCAGGCCGCCGTCGCGCGATTCAAGGAGGAGCAGCGGTGACCAGCACCGAAACCATCACCCGGGCCGAGGTCTGCGCGATCGCCTGCGCCGAGATCTTCCGGGATGCCGGGGAAATCTTCGCCAGCCCGATGACGCCGATGGCCCAGTTGGGCGCCCGGCTCGCGAAACTCACCTTCGAACCCGACCTGCTGCTCTCCGACGGCGAAGCGTTCTTCCTCGCCGAAACACCGCCCATCGGCGGTAAGGCACCGGTGGAGGGCTGGATCCCGTTCCGCAGGGTTTTCGATGTCCTGGCCTCGGGCCGACGCCACGTAGTCATGGGCGCCAACCAGATCGACCGATTCGGCAACCAGAACCTGTCCGCCTTCGGACCGCTGCAGCAGCCGACCCGGCAGATGTTCGGGGTCCGTGGCGCGCCGGGCAATACGATCAACCACCCGACGAGCTATTGGGTTGCGCGGCACACCAGGCGGGTGTTCTGCGAGAACGTCGATATCGTCGCCGGGATCGGTTACGACAAGATCGACCCCGAGAACCCCGCCTACCGGTTCATGAAGGTCCACCATGTGGTCAGCAACCTGGGCGTTTTCGATTTCGGCGGGCCCGGTAACACCATGCGCGCGCTGAGCCTGCACCCCGGAGTCACCGCCGAAGAGGTCGCGGAGAACACCTCGTTCGAAATCGCCGACCTGGGCACCGCCGGGGAGAGCCGGTTGCCGAGCACCGAGGAACTGCGCATCATCCGTGAGGTCCTGGATCCCAAGAAGATCCGCGAGAAGGAGGTTCCGCAGTGACCTCCCGGCTGCGGACCCCGCTGACCGAACTGGTCGGGATCGAACACCCCGTCGTGCAGACCGGGATGGGCTGGGTGGCGGGCCCGAGCCTCGTATCGGCCACCTCCAACGCGGGCGGCCTGGGGATTCTGGCCTCGGCCACCATGACCTACGCCGAGCTCGAAACGGCCATCGCCAAAACCAAAACGCAGACCGATAAGCCGTTCGGCGTGAACATCCGCGCCGACGCCTCCGACGCGCCCGAGCGGATCGACCTGCTGATCCGCGAGAACGTGAAAGTCGCATCGTTCGCGCTGGCGCCGAAGAAAGATCTCATCGCGAAGCTGAAGGACGCCGGCGTGGTGGTGGTTCCGTCGATCGGCGCCGCCAAGCATGCGGTGAAGGTCGCCTCGTGGGGCGCCGACGCCGTGATCGTCCAGGGTGGCGAAGGCGGCGGGCACACCGGCCCGGTCGCGACCACTCTGCTGCTGCCGTCGGTACTGGACGCCGTCGATATCCCGGTCGTCGCGGCCGGCGGTTTCTACGACGGACGCGGGCTGGCCGCCGCCCTCGCCTACGGCGCCGCAGGTGTCGCCATGGGCACCCGGTTCCTGCTCACCCAGGAAAGCAGCGTCCCGGATTCGGTGAAACAGGAGTACCTGCGCCGCCGGCTCGGCGAAACGGTGGTCTCGACGAAGGTCGACGGTATGCCGCACCGGGTACTCAACACCGAACTCGTGCAGAAGCTGGAGGGTTCGGGCCGTATCCGCGGACTCACCGCGGCGGTCGGCAACGCGACCAAGTTCAAGAGCATGACCGGCATGAAATGGTCGACCCTCGTCCGCGACGGCCTGGCCATGCGCAAGGCCAAGGACCTCACCTGGTCGCAGGTGATCATGGCCGCCAACACTCCGATGCTGTTGCGCGCCGGGCTGGTCGAGGGCAATACCGAAGCCGGTGTGCTCGCTGCCGGCCAGGTGAGCGGCATCCTGGACGATCTACCGACCTGCCAGGAACTCATCGACCGGGTCGTCACGGACGCGGTCGCCCGGATCGGCACTCTCGCTGCGCTCCCCCAGGGCGCCGAATCCGCTAACTGATCGAATTCACGCCAGGCCCGCCCACCACGCGTGGGCGGGCCTTCTTCCTGTCGAATCACCCCCTGCGGCCGGAGGCTCTCGACTCGAGTAAGCAGGTCGAGTGTAATAGTTTTTGTCGTACAATAGCCGGGTGTCGACTACACGCGCAGGCTCGACCTCCAATGTCTCGGTGTCCATGCCCACCGATCTGCTGACAGCCGTCCGCGAACGTGCCGGTCAGCGCAATGTGTCGGCATATATCGCCGAAGCGGTGCGCCACCAGCTGGAAATGGACGGACTGGCCGAGATCGTCGCAGAGTACGAATCCACTCACGAACCGCTCACCGAAGCCGAGATCGTGGCGGCGGCACGGGATATGTTCGGTCCGGCCGGCGCGACCACCGGCCGCGGCGCCGCGTGAACGAGCCCCAGGTCCAATCGATCGTCCTCGACTGCCAGGCATTCGGCCTGCTGTTACAGCAGGACCGGGCGCTCACCGCTCGGGTGGAGGCTGCTCGCCGAGCGGGAATCGTAGTGCGTGTGTCGGTGCTGACGATCGTCGAGGCGGCCCACGGAAAAACCGATATCGCCCGCCTGAATTGGTACCTTTCGCGATTGCGAGTCGAACCGGCACTACCGAACGACTCGCTGGCCGCAGTGAAACTACTTCGCGCTGCAGGCGGGTTGCACGGCCACAAATACGCCATCGACGCCCTGGTCGCCGCTATGGCATTGCGGGCCCCCGGCCCCGCGCTGGTACTCACCTCCGACCGGGACGACTGGAACAAACTCTGTGGCGACCGGGTCGTCATCCGGGACGTGTGATCAGGCAGAATGCCTGCTCCTATCGTGCTGTCTCACGTCCTGAGCCGGCGGTGGGCGTCTCAAACCGATGGCACTTATCCAGCCTGGTCCGGGTAGCTCGCCAGGGGCCGGGGCGGTCGGTTGGCCTGTCAGTCGGCGACTCCGATGATCTGCCGAACAGTGTCGATGTTCTCGAGACTGGACAGCATTGCGTGCGCAAGATCGGCGCGACCGATACGGTGTCCGCGTGGGACGTTCGAACCGATACTCACGCGATAGTCGCCCGTGGCGGGCGTATCGAGCAAACGTGGTGGTCGCACGATAGTCCATTCGGCTGAACTGTTGCGGATGCCGGTTTCCATCTGGGCGAGGTCGGTGTAGACGTCGCGGAACACGCGGCTGATGATCGGCGTGACCACCGCCCGCATCACGAACGTCTCGCCCTCCGGTACGGGGCCCACAGGGACTGCACTCACGACGACAAATCGTCGCACTTCGACTGTGGCCATGGCGTGCAGGATGTTTCGTACGCCGGTCGTCGCGATGCTCCCGTTCTTTGTGCTCGCGGCCAGCGCGGACAGTACCGCGTCGCGGCCCCGCACGGCCGGAACCAGCGCGTCGGCATCGGCGATGCCGACAGTCACCCTCTCGAGGCGTGGGTGCGATACCGGCATGCGTTGCGGATTGCGCACCACTGCCGTCACGTGATGACCGGCTTCGAGCGCTTGGTCGACTATATGACGGCCGGTGCCACCGGTAGCACCGAAGACGGTGAGTTTCATATCCACTCCTCTTGGTTAGTTAGTGCTCACTACGCTAAGGTAGTGAGCACTAACTAACAACGCATAACAGTGAGGAATCGAGGGCTATGTCCAGAGGTGCCGATACCCGTGCCCGCATCCTGCTGGCCGCCGAGCGGTTGATGCGGGAGGCCGGGCTGGCGCGTACGACCACCAAAGAGATCGCGCGAGCAGCCGCGTGTTCCGAGCCCGCGCTGTACCGGCATTTCACGAGCAAAGAAGATCTGGTCGTCGCCGTGTTGCAGGAGCGGCTACCGGCCTTCGGCCCGCTGATCTCGCAGTACACCACAGACCCGGGAGGACGCTCTCTGCACGACTGCCTCGTCGAGATCGCCGTGGAGGCAACACTGTTCTACGAGGGCAGTTTCGCGATCAATGTATCGCTGTTCTCGGACCCGGCACTCCTGCGCCGGCACCGGGAGGCGATGTCCGCGCTCGGTACCGGCCCGCACCTCCCGTTGCGGGATCTGGCAGGTCTGCTGCGGGCCGAACAGGCGCGCGGCCGGATGTCCTCCGGCGCCGATCCCGACTCCGCCGCGGCCGCGTTGCTGGGCGCCTGCTTCCAACGAGCATTCCTGCACCACTTCCACGGCGCGGCCGTCGCGGACGCCGACACCCACCGGGAACAGGCGCGCGAGTTCGCTATCGGAGTCGTCGCGACATTGGTAACCGGAATCGCGGAAACACACCGCAACAGCTGAGCGAAGGAGTCGACCTCATGTCGCAGCCATTCCAAGCCACCGACGATGTCGGTAGAGCCGTCTGGCACCTGGGCGCGCTGATGCAGTTACGACTGACTGGTGAGCAAACCGACGGCCGTTTCGCACTCACCGAACACAGGTGCCGGCGCGGCACTGCCGCGCCCCTGCACCGTCACGCGCTACAGGACGAGACGTTCATCGTGCTCAAGGGCGAACTCGCTATCCACATCGATGGCAGGGACTTTCGCGCCGGGCCGGGTTCGATTACGTTCGCGCCGCGTGGGCTGCCGCACTTCTATCAGGCGGAGTCCGAGGAATGCCGTTTCCTCGCACTGATCATGCCTGCCGGGTTCGAGCAGTGGTTCGTCGAAACCGGTGAACCCGCAGGTGATCTGTCGCTTCCGCCGATTCCGGACAGTCCACCCGACGTCGGCGCCCTCATCGCCGCGGCGGCCAGATACGGAGTCGAGATCCTCGGGCCACCACCGAACATGACAGCCGGCTGACCGATGCGGCCCTGTGTACCGAAGGAATTCGACATGCATCACACTGTGCTCGTGACCGGCGGCAATACCGGCATCGGTCGGGCAATCGCCATCGCCTGCAGCACGCGAGGTGCATCAGTCGCCTTTACCTACCGCAAGAACCGAGCCGCTGCCGAGGACGTCACCCGGCAGGTGATCGCCGCCGGTGGCCGCGCGCTGCCGGTGGCGATGGATCTTGCCGATCCCGGCAGCATCCATGCCGCGATTGCCCGGATCGAGGAGTGGGAAAACGGAATCGGTGTGCTCGTCGCCAACGCATACGACCCGGGCAGCTGGACACCAGGAGTCCCGACACCGTTCGAACAGATCCCGGTCATCCAGTGGCAGCACATCTTGCGCCAGCCATCCACGAAATTCGCGAAGGCGACCCATTCAGATCGATATTTCCGCTCATCAAGCCCCCTCTTGCAGATTGCCGTGAAACGACATCTGTTCCTGCCTTCGGCCGCCGACCATATACCGCCGCGATGCGGTGTCGACTCCCACGCTCAATACGGTAGCGGCCAAACGAAAATCTGGTTCCCGATCGAGATGGTGACCGGCAACTGGACAGGACTGTGCGGCGACCGGGTAGTCAACGGGGAGGAACCAGCGGGGTAGACGCAGGGGACGTGTGGGCCGCGGGCCGGTAGTCGCGTCCGGGGCCGGTCCGCGGGTTCGCGGCCGGGCGCTCAGAACGGCGCGCCCGAGAAGGGGGCGGCGCGGTCGCAGGGTACGGGTTGCGGATGTTCGGGGTCGAGGGCATTGAGGACGAAATAGGCCGCACGGCGTGCCCCTGCCAGTCCCGCGTGTTCCGTGTAGTCGACCGGGCATCCTTGCTGGATCACGATGTTGTGGACGTTGCTGCCGCCCGGTGGCAGTCCGGAAGTGTAGGGAACGACGAGTTCGTCGTATTGCGTGGCGATATTGGTGTATTCGATCTCGGGCAGGTAGTACCCGCCTGCCCGGATCGCGTGCATGAACGGCGAACCAGGGTCCAGTTCGGCGCATGCGTGACAGATCGGGAAGTGCTCCGGTTGTATCCCGAGCCGCCGGGCGAGTTCGAAGATGACATCCGCGCCGGCCACGGTGGTGCCGTTCCACGCGGGAGCCAGCGAAACGTACTTGTCGATTTTGTCCCTGCCGCCGAGGTACTTCGCGTAGTACGCCGGCACCACCGTTCCTTGCGAATGGCCCACGATATCGACCTGGGCCGCGCCGGTCGCGGCGAGAACACCGTCGACGAACACCCCCAACTGGCGGGCGCTCTCGGTCATCTCGCCCATCCCCCCGACCGCGGTGGCCGGCCACGGCAGACCGGACGGCGCGCCGTACGTGATCGAGAATACGCAGTAACCGGCATTTTTCAGCAGGGGCACGTAGGCACCCCAGTTCGTCTGTTGCGACCCTCCGGTGCCGTGAACCAGCACCACCGGCTCGGGATGCTCGGGTGCGGGTACGCACCCGTAGTCGTTGGATCCGGGCAGTGAACCGCCCGGGTTCAGGAGTTCCGGTGCGATACCGGCGAAGAAATTGAAATCGACGGGAAGGTCTTCGGCAGTCGCTGTTCCGGCTCCGGCGACCACTGCCAGCCCTGTCACCACCGCACCGAAGACTGCCAGCAGCTTCCTCATGTGCGGAACCTAGCAAATGCTTGGCGGACGCAGGGCATTTTCGGAACCTCGGTGAGGTCAGTCTCCGACCGTCAGCGCTTGCGCTTCCTCCACGCTGTGCGGGGCGGGGTCGTGGTCGTCGATATGAGCAAGTGCTTTCCGGCCGCCCAGTAGGACCACGACCCCCACGGCGGTACACGCGGCGCCGATCCAGAACGGCAGGGAGATGCTGGTTTCGCCGAGTTTGCCCGCCAGCCACGGCGCGGCGGCGCCACCGGCGAACCGGACGAAGCTGTAGGCGGCGGACGCGGTGGAGCGTTCCACCGGCGCGGAGATCATGACGGCCTCGGTGATCAAGGTGTTGTTCACGCCGAGGAAGAGTCCCGCGATCACCACGCCGCCGATCAGCACCGGCTTGTGGTCGGCGAACAGTGCCATCACGGCCAGGTCGGCGGCGAACAGGCCGACCGCGAGCGCGATCATCGGCAGGGTACCGAACCGCGCCTGCAGTTTCGGAGCGATGAACACCGAGGAGATCGCGAGCAGGATGCCCCAGCCGCAGAAGATGAAGCCGATGGCGTAGGTGCCCATATCCAGCGGGAACGGGGTGTAGGCGAGCAGGGTGAAGAAACCGAAGTTGTACAGCAGCGCGGTGATGCTCACGACCAGCAGTCCACGATGACGCAGCGCCTTGAAGGGGGCGGCCAGCGAGGTCGGTTTCGCGGCCTTCGGCCCTTCGGGCAGCAGTACGACAATGGCGACCAGCGCGATAGCCATCAGCACCGAAACACCGAAGAACGGCCCACGCCAGCTGATTCCGCCCAGCAGGCCACCCACCAGCGGTCCGGTGGCGATACCGATACCGAGCGCGGCCTCGTACAGGATGATGGCCCGCGCGACTCCACCGGTCGCGGAGCCGACGATGGTGGCGAGCGCGGTGGCAATGAACAGGGCGTTACCCAGCCCCCAGCCGGCCCGGAATCCGACGATCTGCCCGACCGTATTCGACAGTCCGGCCGCTGCAGCGAAGACGATGATCAGGGCCAGGCCGGCCAGTAGTGTTTTCTTCGCACCGAAGCGGCTGGAGATGACGCCGGTGATGAGCATGGCGACGCCGGTGACGAGCATATAGCTGGTGAACAGCAGCGATACCTGTGACGGCGAGGCGTTGAGCTGTTCACCGATGGGTTTGAGGATCGGGTCGACCAGGCCGATGCCCATGAACGCGATAACGCTGGCGAAGGCGACCGCCCAGACCGCCTTCGGCTGTGTGGAGTCGGTATCGGCCGGTGCGGTGGCCACATCGGTGGTGTTGCTCATAAAGGTGTCCTCGGTAGCGAATCCTGTTCGGCTGTGGTGTCGATCGCCGCCAGCAGTTCGCGAAGGTCACTCGCCAGGCGAGCAAGTCGTTCGGCGTCGAATCCGGCGAGCCGATCGTGCAGTGCATTGCGCACAGCCGCCCGGAAGGCGGCGAGCCGGGCGCGCCCGGCGGGGGTCAGTTCTACGAGTACGCCGCGGGAATCGGCGGGGTCGCGGTGGCGCGAGGCGTAGCCCTGCGATACCAGCCGGCCGATCAATGCGGTCGCGCTGGGTTGTGACGAGCGATCGATCCGGGCGAAATCGCCGACCCGCAGGGCACCGTGGTGGTCGAGTACCGCCAGGGCACGCACCGTGGCGCGGGGCAGATCGTCGGCGCTGATCTCCCCGACCGATCGCGTGAGCCGTCCCGCGGTGACGATCAGGTCGACGACGGTGTCGTCCTTCTCGGTCACCGGGTACGGCTGCACTCCAACATTGTTACATAGGCTAACTATCTATTTCGAGCCCCTGCCGCTGCGAGCCTGGCCACATGCCGGTCGAAATGATCACCCCAACGCGAAAGACCCCCGACTACCGGCAAAGAGCCGGGAGCCGGGGGCCGAAAACACCCACAGTCGGCGGGCGGTGATCACCGCCCGCGCCGGAATCGTCAGGCGATACGTTCGATAATGGTCGCGTTGGCGGTGCCGCCGCCCTCACAGATGGTGAGCAGGCCGTAGCGGCCGTCGATCCGCTCCAGCTCATTGAGCAAGGTCGCGAACAGCTTCGCACCGGTCGCGCCCAGGGGGTGGCCGAGCGCGATCGCACCGCCGTTGACGTTCACCTTCTCCGGATCGGCGCCGGTCTCCTTGAACCAGGCCAGCACCACGGACGCGAAGGCCTCGTTGATCTCGATCGCATCGATATCGTCGATGGTCAGACCGGTCTTCTCCAGCGCGAACTTGGTCGCCGGGATCGGCGCGGTGAGCATGTAGAGCGGATCGGCGCCGCGAGCGCTGACGTGGATGATGCGGGCACGCGGGGTCAGGCCGTATTCCTCGACGGCCCATTTCGAGGCGAGCAGGGTCGCGCTGGCACCGTCGGAGATCTGCGAGGCCACCGCCGCCGTCAGCGGGCTGCCCTCCTCCAGAGCGGGCAGCGTTGCCATCTTCTCCAGGCTGGTTTCCCGCGGCCCCTGGTCGATCCAGAAATCGCCCACCGGCACGATTTCTTTGTCGAACCGGCCGGCTTTGATGGCGGCGCGGGCCCGCTCGTGGCTACGCAGCGCCCAGCGCTCCATATCCTCGCGGCTGATCCCCCACTTCTCGGCGATCATCTGCGCGCCGCGGAACTGGGACACCTCGCCGGTGCCGTACCGGTGGTCCCAGCCCTTCGCGCCGACAAACGGGGAATCGAAACCGTATTCCTTACCGGCGAGCATGGCCGCCGAGATCGGGATGGCGCTCATGTTCTGGACACCGCCGGCCACGATTACCTCGGCGGTCCCGCTCATGATCGCCTGCGCACCGAAGTTGATCGCCTGCTGGCTGGACCCGCACTGCCGGTCCACCGTCACCCCGGGCACTTCCTCGGGGAATCCGGCGGTCAACCACATGGTCCGGCCGATATTGCCGGCTTGCGGGCCCACATTGTCGACGCAGCCGACGATCACATCGTCGACCTTCGCCGGATCGAGCGAGTGACGCGACAACAAGCCCTGCAACGCGGCCGCACCGAGATCGGCGGGATGGACCCCGGCCAGCGCGCCACCGCGCTTGCCGACCGGGGTGCGCACCGCGTCGACCACATAGGCCTCGCTCAACGGCGTGTACGGACGGCGGGCAGCTGTAGCCATAGGTTTTCTCCTAATCGGTATGGCCCGGCACGGTGAGCCCGTCGAGCACAATGGTGAGGTACTGCTTGGCGAGGGTGTCGACTGTGACCGATCCGCCGGCCGGCTGATACCAGCGGACCGCCACCCAGACGGTGTCACGCAGGAAGCGGTAGGCCAGATCGACATCGAGTTCGGGACGGAAACTGCCGTCGGCGACACCGCTGGTGAGCACGCGCCGCCACAGTTCCCGGAATTCGCGGTTGTATTCGTCGATGTAGGCGAAGCGTTCAGAGGTCTGCAGCCGTTTGGCCTCGGACTGGTAGATGGCGACCGCGGCATGCGAGCGGTCGATCGCCTCGTAGGACGCCAGCACCAGCGCTTCCAGGGTGGCGCGGGCACTCAGCCCTTCCTCGGCGATTTCGCGGTAGCGGCCGAAGAGTTCGTCGAGGAATCCGCGCAAGATCTCGTCTACCATCCCCTCTTTCGAGGAGAAGTGATGATAGAGGCTGCCGGAGAGGATCCCGGCGGCGTCGGCGATATCTCGCACCGTGGTCGCGCGCACGCCCCGTTCGGCGAACAGCTCGGCCGCCAAGTCGAGGAGTTCGGTTCGCCGGGCCGATTTGGTGGGGTCGGGTGCGGTCACCCGACCATAATACAACCAAGCATTTGCTTGGGTCTATGGTAGTTCGAAAACCGATAGGGCCCGGCGATTCCGGCTCCCCCCTCGGATATCGGAGCCGGACCCACCGGGCCCGAATCACGGAACAACACTTCCGCACTACTTTCCGATCTGATTGGACGCGCAAATCCGCGAACCGGTTCCATCGAGGCGGTGCGGGTACATTCCACCCATGACGCAGCCGTTTCCACAGTGGCAGTGGGGATCACCGGACAGCGCCCTGTCCCGGGTGGCAGGCAGGTTCGCCGCCACCACCCCCGGTTCCTGGGTGATCCGCAAGCTCACACCCCTGGATCGCCGGGTGCTGGAACGCACCGGCGCGAAGTACACCGTGCTGGGTCCGGTCGGGGCACCGGTACTGCTGCTCACCACGACGGGCCGTAAAACAGGGGCACCCCGCACCCAGCCGCTGCTGTACGTCCACGACGGCGACACGCTGTACGTCATCGGCAGTAATTTCGGGCAAGCCCACCACCCGGCCTGGACCGCCAACCTGCTGGCCGATCCGGGCGCGACCGTGGCGGTCGCCGGCGAACGGATCCCCGTAACCGCCACCCCCGTCGACGACTCGGCGAAGGAAACGATCTTTCAGCGTTTCATCGAATTGACCAGCGCGTACGCCACGTATCGCGAACGGACCAGCCGCGACCTGCGCATATTCGCGCTCACCCGGGCCTGACCCGGCCGGTGCACGCTGCGCGCACCGGCCGGTCACAGCTCACGCGCGCTGACTGCTGACCGAGACCACCTCACCGGTGAGGTAGGTGGTGTAATCGCTGGCCAGCATGGCGATCGTCGCGGCGACCTCCCACGGTTCGGCCGCGCGACCGAAGGCTTCCCCCTCGGAGAGCCGGTCGAGCAGCTCACTGGAACTGACCTTGTCGAGGAACGCGTGCCGGGCGATACTCGGCGATACCGCGTTGATCCGGACCCCGAGTTCGGCGGCCTCCACTGCGCTGCACCTGGTCAGAGCCATTACGCCGGCCTTCGCGGCGGCATAGTGTGCCTGGCCGTACTGTGCGCGCCAGCCCAGCACGCTCGCGTTGTTGACGATCACACCACCGTGCTTCGCGTCCCGGAAGTAGTTGAGCGCGGCGCGGGTACAACGGAAGGTGCCGTTGAGGGTGATGTCGAGGACCTTGTCCCACTGCTCGTCGGTCATATCGACCACCGGCGTCTCACCGCCGAGGCCTGCATTGTTGACGAAGATTTCGACCCCGCCCAGTGCCGCGGCAGCGCCACGGACGAGTTCGTCGACCTGCCCGGTACTGGTCACATCGCAGACGATCGCGTGCACCTTACGATCGGCGAACTCCTCGGACAGTTCCGCACGGGTCGCCTCCAGACGCCGTTCGTGCCAGTCGGAGACCACCACGTCCGCGCCCTCGTTCAACAGCCGGCGGGCGGTGGCCGAGCCGATTCCGGTCCCGGCGGCCGCGGTCACCACGGCGCGACGGCCGGTGAGCAGTCCGTGGCCGGGGGTCTGGGCCGGCGGCACCGACAGCGGCCCGCTCACTGCCGGGCCTCGCGGGGCAGGCCGAGCACACGCTCGGAAATGATGTTGCGCTGCACTTCGTTCGAACCTCCGTAGATCGTATCGGCGCGGGTGAACAGATACAGCCGCTGCCATTCGTCGAGATCACCGTCGGCGGCGACCAGGCCGGCCGCGCCGCGCACCGCCATGGCGAGTTCACCGAGTCCGCGGTGCCAATCCGCCCACAGCAGTTTGCCGACCGAGGCCTGTCCCCCGTCGTCGGCGGTTTCGGCCATCGTGCGCATGGCGTGCGCGCGCAGGACACGCAGGCCCACCCAGGCGCGATCGACCTGTTCCGCGAGCAGCGGATCGTCGAGGGCGCCCGATTCGCGGGCCATTTCCTCGATGGCCGCCAGTTCCCGGGCGAAACGGATCTGCTGCCCCAGAGTGGAGATGCCACGTTCGACATTGAGTGTGCCCATGGCGACCCGCCAGCCGTCACCGGCGTCGCCGACCACCAGACCGGCCTCGGTGCGGGCGTCGTCGAAGAACACCTCGTTGAATTCGGAGGTGCCGGTGAGCTGCACGATGGGCCGCACCTCGATACCCGGCTGGTTCATCGGGACCAGCAGGTAGGACAGCCCCTTGTGGCGTTTCGAGCCGGGTTCGGTGCGGCATACCGCGAAGCACCAGTCGGCCACATGTGCCAGCGACGTCCAGATTTTCTGGCCGTTGATCGACCAGTGGTCGCCGTCGAGGCGGGCCGAGGTGGATACCGCGGCCAGATCGGATCCGGCGCCGGGTTCGGAGTAGCCCTGGCACCACAGTTCGCTGACCGTGCGGATACCCGGCAGGAACCGGTCACGCTGGGCGTCGGTACCGAAGGCCAGCAGAGTCGGGCCGAGCAGCTCCTCGCCCACGTGCGAGACGCGCGCCGGCGCGTTCGCCTTGGCGTACTCCTCGTGGAAGATGATCTGCTGGCCTACGCTCGCCGCCCGGCCGCCGTGTTCGACCGGCCAGCCGAGGCAGGTCCAGCCCGCGGCGGCCAGGGCGCGGTCCCATTCCAGGCGTTCGTCGAATGCCTCGTGCTCGCGGCCGGGCCCGCCGAGCCCGCGCAACTCCCGGAACTCGCCGTCGAGTTGTTCGTCGAGCCAGCCGCGTACCTGCGCGGCGAACTCACTGTCGCTCAGCGCGGCCACGCTGGTTCGCTCGACGGTTTCGCGCGGTTGAGCGGCCGATTCGGCCGATTGCCGCCCGCCGTCGCGACCGGTACCGGATTCTGAGGTCTGGATAGCACCCACACCGGTAGGATAACCTACCAAGCACTTGCTTTGTAGACTCCGTTCGAGACCGCGCGCACCGCACACGGCCGCACGACCATGAGGACACCCGTGACAACCCCTGCGCACACACCGCCGGTGGCACAGACCATCCCCGCGGCACTGCACGCCGCCGCCCAGACCTTCGGTTCGGCGCCCGCACTGGGCGACGGCCCCGTCCGGCTCGACTGGAGCCAGCTGCTCACCGAGGTCCAGGACGTGGCCCGAGCCCTGCTCGCCCGCGGAATCCAGGTCGGTGACCGGGTGGCGATCTGGTCGCCCAACACCTGGCACTGGGTCGTCGCCGCACTGGGGGCGCACTACGCGGGCGCGACATTGATTCCGCTCAACACCCGCTACGTCGCCGACGAGGTCGTCGACGTGCTGCGCCGGGTGGACGCCAAGGCACTGTTCATCGCCGGGACGTTCCTGAAACGCGATCGGGTCGCCGAGCTACGTGCGGCGGCGCCCGACCTGCATATCGACACTGTCGTGGTACTGCCCGTCGAAGGCCCGCAGGACCGGATCGAAGACACCCTGAACTGGTCGGATCTGGCCGCAACCGCCGCCCCGGTGAGCCGGGAGCAGGTGATAGAACGCGGCGAATCGGTCAGCGCCGAGGATCTGTCCGACATCCTGTTCACCTCCGGTACCACCGGCCGCAGCAAGGGCGTACTGATCGCGCACCGGCAGACACTGTCGACAGCCCGCGCATGGGCCGAATGCGCTACGCTGAACAGCGCCGACAACTACTTGATCGTGAACCCGTTCTTCCACAGCTTCGGCTACAAGGCCGGGATCATCACCTGCCTGCTGACCGGCGCCACCATCGTGCCGCAGATCGTCTTCCACGTGCCGACCACCATGCGCCTGATCGATCAAGAAAAAATCACCGTCCTGCCGGGCCCACCGACGATCTACCAGACCATTCTCGATTTCCCGGACCGCGGCGAGTTCGATCTGAACGGTCTGCGGGTGGCGGTCACCGGGGCGGCGCAGGTGCCGGTCGCGCTGGTCGAGCGGATGCGCGCGGAACTCGATTTCGATGTGGTCCTCACCGCCTACGGGCTCTCCGAATCGTCGGGTTTCGGCACCATGTGCCGGGTCGACGACGATGCGGAAACCATTTCCGGGACCAGCGGCCGGCCCATTGCCGGATTCGAACTGAAGCTGAGCGACGCCGGAGAAATCCTGCTGCGCGGACCCAATGTGATGCTCGGGTACCTCGATGATCCGGAATCGACTGCCAACACCATCGACTCCGCCGGATGGCTGCACACCGGTGATATCGGCGTGATCGACGGACGCGGATACCTGAAGATCACCGACCGGCTCAAGGATATGTACCTCAGCGGCGGATTCAATGTGTACCCCGCCGAAATAGAACAGGCCCTCGCCAAACTCGACGGTGTCGCCACCTCCGCGGTGATCGGGGTGCCCGACCACCGGATGGGTGAGGTGGGCAAGGCCTATATCGTCCGCACACCGGGCGCGACGCTCACGGAGGACCAGGTGTTCTCCTACGCCACCAAGGTGCTGGCCAATTTCAAGGTGCCGCGTTTCGTCGAATTCCGCGACGAACTGCCCTACAACGCCGGCGGCAAGGTGCTCAAACGTCAGTTACGTGAGGAGAACTCGTAATGTCGGAGAACATATCCCCGGCCGGGGACGGGAGCATTCCCTACGAACCCGATGTGGTGACCTATGAGCGCCGGGGCGCCGTCGCGGTGGTCACCCTGAACCGGCCGGACTACCGCAACGCGCAGAACTCCGTCATGACCTACGCGATCGACACCGCGTTCGAACGGGCAGTGGAAGATCCCGAGGTCAAGGTCATCGTGCTGGCCGGGAACGGGAAGCACTTCAGCGCCGGGCACGATCTGGGCACACCGGGCCGCGACCATCACGTGAAGTACGACAACAAGGCCGCGCTGTGGTGGGACCATGTGGACCGCCCCGGCGGCGATCAGCGCTTCGCCCGGGAGACGGAGGTGTACCTGGGGATGTGCCGCCGCTGGCGGGAGATCCCCAAACCGACCATCGCCATGGTGCAGGGCGCCTGTATCGCAGGTGGTCTCATGCTGGCGTGGGTCTGCGATCTGATCATCGCCTCCGACGATGCGTTCTTCTCGGATCCGGTGGTGCGTATGGGTATTCCGGGTGTCGAATACTTCGCCCACCCCTGGGTGATGGGACCGCGGGCCGCCAAGGAGTTCTTGTACACCGGCGATCGTTTCGACGCCGCACAGGCCAAGGAATGGGGCATGGTCAACCGAGTGGTTCCCCGGGCCGAGCTGGAATCCGAAACCATGGCCCTGGCCGAGAAGATTTCGGCGATGCCACAATTCGGCCTGGCTTTGACAAAGAAGGCGGTCAACCAGTCCGAGGACCTCATGGGTATGCGGGCCGGGATGGACTCGGTTTTCGGCCTGCACCATTTCGCGCACGCCCACAATGCCGAGGTAGGCACCGACTCCCTCGGCGGTTTGAACGCGAAATCTATGAAAGCGCAGGCGACCACCGCCGCGGAGACGAACGACGGGAAAGCCTGAATGGATCTCGATCTCGACGAAAGCACCCGGGAGTTCCAGCGGGAAGTCCGCGAATTCCTGGCCGCCAATGTCCCCGCCGAACCGCTGCCCTCGATGGACACGGCGGCAGGATTCGAAGCACACCGCGAATGGGAGCACACGCTGGCCGAGGCCCGCTTGTCCGTGGTCTCCTGGGCACCCGAATACGGCGGCCGCGACGCATCGCTGCTGGAATGGGTGCTGTTCGAACAGGAGTACTACGCGGCGGCCGCGCCGGGCCGGGTGAGCCAGAACGGTATCTTCCTGCTCGCCCCGACTCTGTTCGAGCACGGCACCCCGGAACAGCTGGCGCGGATCATGCCGCGGATGGCGCGCGGCGACGATATCTGGGCGCAGGCATGGTCGGAGCCCGAAGCCGGTAGCGATCTGGCCGGTATCCGCTCCACCGCGCGCCGCACCGACGGCGGCTGGGTACTGAGCGGGCAGAAAACCTGGAGTTCGCGGGCGGCGTTCGCGGACTGGGCGTTCGGCCTGTTCCGCAGCGATCCCGAAGCCGAACGGCATCGTGGGCTCACCTACCTGATGTTCCCGCTCACCGCCGACGGTGTGACGGTCCGGCCGATCCCGCAGCTCGACGGCGAACCCGGTTTCGCGGAGATCTTCCTCGACGATGTCTTCGTCCCGGACAGTGATGTGATCGGCGCCCCGAACGAGGGCTGGCGGGTCGCGATGAGTACCTCCAGCAACGAACGCGGCCTCTCGTTGCGCAGCCCCGGCCGGTTCAGCGCGACCGCGCAGCGGCTGGTCGACCTGTGGACCGAAACCGGCGATACCGGTACCGCGGCCCGCGATTCGGTGGTGGATGCCTGGATCGGCAGCGAAGCCTACCGTTTGCACACCTTCGGCACCGTCACCCGGTTGAACGAAGGCGGGAAACTCGGTGCGGAATCCTCGATCACCAAGGTGTTCTGGTCCGAACTCGATATCGCCATGCACGAAACCGCGCTCGATCTGCTCGGTGCCGGCGCCGAACAGGCGAGCCGCTGGACCGACGGCTACCTGTTCTCGCTGTCCGGCCCGATCTACGCCGGTACCAACGAAATCCAACGCAACATCATCGCCGAGCGGCTCCTCGGCCTACCACGAGGAGGCAGCCGATGAAATTCGCACTCAGCCCGGAGCATCTGGACTTCGGTGCCAGTATCCGCAAACTCTTCGAATCCGGTTCGACTCCCGCCGCGGTGCGGGCGTGGAGCGGCGCGGATCCCGCACCCGGCCGCGGCCTGATCGAACAGCTCGCCGCCGCCGGCGCCCTGGGCCTGACCATCGCCGAGGATTTCGGCGGTCTCGGTGCCGAACCGCTCGACCAGCTGGTCGCGTTCATCGAGATCGGGCGGGCTGCGGCGCCCGGCCCGCTGGTGGAAACCGCGGCGGCCGTACCGGCGCTGCTCCAGGCTCTGGCCGAGACCGACCCCGCGCCCGCGCAACGTTGGCTGCCCGGGATCTCCGAAGGCACCCTGTCGGCCACCATCTCCTTCGGCGGGGCCACCGGCACCGCGGTCGCGGTAGACGCGGACCGCGCCGACCTCGTCCTCCTGGCCCAGGGCGATCGACTGTCGACGGGCCGAGTGGGCGAACAGATACGGTCGGTGGATCCGGCCCGGCGGTTGTTCGTCGTCGAGGCCGACGAGACCGTCGCCGAAGGACCGCAGGCCCGCGCGGCCATCGCGGCGGGATTCGATTTCGGTGCCCTGGCCAATGCCGCCCAGCTACTCGGCGCCGGCAAGGCTCTGCTCGACGCCTCGACCGAATACGTGAAGCAGCGCAAACAGTTCGGCCGGCCGATCGGTGAATTCCAGGCGGTCAAACAGAAACTGGCAGATGTGTTCATCGGCCTCGACCTCGCCGAACCGCTGCTGTACCGGGCCGCGCTCACCACCGGAGGGGCGAACCGGGTTCGCGATATCTCCGCGGCGGCAGTGGCCGCTGCCGATGCCGCCTACCGGGCGGCCCGCGCCGCACTGCAAGTGCACGGCGCGATCGGCTATACCGCCGAATACGATGTGTCGCTGTGGCTGACCCGGGTCACCGCCCTGCGCTCTGCCTGGGGCACCCCCGATCTGCATCGTGGCCGGGTCGCCGAGGCATTGCGCGCCGGCGCAGCGGTGGACCCGTCGGGCGCGCTCACCTGAGAACACGACCGCAACAACCGGACGTAGGCGCCTCGGCATCCGTCCGTCAGACCTACGGGAGAAGAGATGATCAGCGAGGAACAGCAGGAGCTGGTGTCGGCAGTGCGGGGACTGCTGGTCAAACGCGATGCGCGGGCGGGTATTCGCCAGTCCATGGACACCGACCTGGGCTACGACCCGAAGCTGTGGGCACAGCTGTGCGAACAGGTCGGGGTGGCCGCCCTGGCGATTCCCGAGGAGTACGGCGGCTTCGGCGCCGGGCTGCCCGAATCCTTGCTGGTGGTCGGTGAACTCGGCCGCACCCTCGCCGATGTGCCGATGCTGGGTTCGGCGGTGCTCGGTGCGCAGGCGGTACTGCTGTCCGGTGACAGCGAAGCCTGCGAACGGCTGCTGCCCGGTATCGCCGAAGGCACTCGAACCCTCGCCGTCTGCTGGGCCGATGCCACGGGCTGGGACGAATTCGGGGTGCGTGCCGATGGGGACACCCTGGACGGCACCGCGCACTACGTCCTCGGCGGCACCATCGCCGACACCCTGATCGTGGTCACGGCGAGCGGCCTGTTCGAGGTCGAGCCCTCAGCTGCCGGGGTCGAGCGCCGGCAGGTGGCGGCCATGGACCCGTCCCGGGCACTGTCCGAGATCACTTTCACCGGCGCCGCGGCCCGCCGGCTCGGCACCGGTGACCCCGCCCCGGTCGCCGACCGGCTCCGGCAGATCGCCTGGGCCGCGCTGGCCGCCGAACAGGTCGGCGCCGCCGAGTACTGCCTGGAGGCGACGGTGGAATACACCAAATCGCGGGTGCAGTTCGGCCGGGTCATCGGCAGCTTCCAGGCCCTGAAACACCGTATGGCCGATATGTATGTTCTGGCCGAATCCGCCAAATCGACGGCCTTGACCGCCGCCATCGCTCTGGCCGAGGAAAGCCCCTCGGCAGCCGAGGACGTCTGGGTCGCCCGCCGCCAGTGCACCGAGGCCTTCTCCACGATCACGGCCGAAGCCATTCAGTTGCACGGCGGTATCGCCATCACCTGGGAACACGACGCCCACCTGTACTTCAAACGCGCCCACGGCGACGCCCAGCTCTTCGGCACCCCGAAACGGCCGGTGGTCCACAGCTGACCGGGCTGCCGGGACCCGCGGTGGTGCGGCGGCGCCACCCGGCAACCGGTTCCAGCCGGGTGTTCTGTTCAGCACCGGTGCATGCCTGCCGGTAGACGACCTCGACGCTGTCCTCTGCGGTGCCGAGTTCGACCGGGCCGTACGGCCGTCATACGGCCAGGATCGGCACCTCGTACTTGTGGCACCACGGATCACGGGTGACCAGCGTGAGCCCTTCCGCACTCGCCTGAGCCACCAGCATCCGGTCGAACGGGTCACGGTGGATCAGCGGCAGCCGGCCGGCTGCGATGGCATGGCCGGAGCTGATTTCGAGCGACACCAGACCGCTGTCGCGAATGCGCTCGGGCATATCGAGCGGGCCGCCGAGTTTTCCGGCGGCCTGCTTGATCGAAACCTCCCACATCGAGACGACACTGACGAATACGTCCGGATCGTGGTCGAGCCGATCCTTCAGTTCGTTCGACAAGCTCGCGTCATCGGTGAGCCACCACAGCACTACATGAGTGTCGAGCAGCAAGCTCATCGGGGAATGCCGAAATCGTCCGCGATCGCCGCGTTGGTCTCGTCGGAATCCCACTCGGCCCCGAGGTCGGCACCGCGCAGCGAACCCCTGGCAGTCCGATTCACCCGTCGCACCAGGGGCACCACCTTGGCCACCGGATGACCGGCCCGGCTGATCACGATCTCCTCGCCGCGTTCGACTCGTTCCACTATGCGCGACAGGTTCGTCTTCGCCTCGTGGATATTGAACTGTTCTGCTGCGTTGGCGGCCATACCCACCTCCTTAGCTAAGATATTAGTCCACCGTCTCATGGTCGACTACGACCTGCTCATCCCTATAGCTGGACCGAGAGCTTCGCCGAGGAATATCTGCCGTATCTCGATATCAGATAGGAATCCGGCGATGTCGTGCTCACCCGCCGCTCCGCCCCGGCGCTGCGCTTGTCGAACGCTGCGGATACGGAATCCGAAACGCGCACGCTGGAGGCGCTGTCGCAGCTGCTCGCCCTGTCGATCGACGACGCGATGCTGGAACGGATCGTTACTCGACTGTCCATCACATTCCCCTGGGCAGATCTCCTGCCTGCGCACGTCCGCCCGGATTTTGTCGCCGAGTTCCTGAACATCGCGCGAGCCTGCCTCGCTGTGGGCCGTTTCGACCGGCTCACGATCACCCTCGAAGCATGGAAGAGCACCGCCGAGGCGTACGCGGATCCGGCTGTAGCCGTCGATGCCTCAGATCTGCACTACTTCGACGCCCCCGAGGCCGTTCCGGACCCGCGGACCGGCGAGTGAGCAAGAACCGCGATGTTCCCCGACCGCTGAAACGCTCCGAATACGCCATCACCTTCATCTCCCGCGAGGCACAGAAGGGCTGGACGGATTGTCTGACGATGGCGCGCAACGCAACCGTCGATGCCTGGGACACGCTGACCACACAGCCGACGACAGAATCCCTACGGCTCTACCGGTTGCGGGGCGATCTGCGCTACGGCACGTATCGGGGACAAACCTTCGAGCGGTACCAATACAAACTCACCGACGGCGCACGCATCTGGTATTTCGTCGAGCCCGGGGCCAAGGGTGCGAAATGCGCAGGGATAATTCTTCTGGAACGCTGCACACCCGCGCATCCGAAGGAGACCGAATGACCCGGGACCGGGTCAGCGGATGCGCATGATGCCGGTGATGGTGCCCTGCCAGAGTTCGCCGTTCGTCGTTGTCAGGCCGGCCATCTGGAGGGTGTCGGCGACGATGGTGGCCGACATCGGTTGTTTGGCGGTGACTTCACCAGTGGTGGGATCGATGACCCCGTAGGCGTAGCCGTCCAGCGGGGTGGTCAGGCCGAGGCCGAGCCGGAGGACCGTGTAGATATTGCCGTCGGCGGCGGACAGTTTCGGTACCGCCGCGCTGCGGACATCGTTTTCCCACACGGTGTGGCAGCCCTGGTCGTCGATATCGACGCGCGTCATCCCGCCGGAGAACGGCGCGATGGCGGGTTCGGCGGGGCCGGCGTCGTCGGGGACCGTCGGGTACGGGTAGCCGTAGGTGCTCGCCACGAACACCGAACGGCCGATCCCGATGGGCGAATTCTCGCTGCCGGGGCCGCCTTCGGTGAGTACGGGCCGGTTGCAGACGAGTTCACCGGTGCCGGCGCGGTAGACCAGCAGATGGACCTGGTCGTCGGCGTTGTCGACGATCGTGAGGTATTCGGTGCCGTCGCCGGGGCCGAAGTAGGTGGGAGTCGAGCCGGTCCCCCAGCTGAGCTGGCCCGGTTTCCGGGCCGGGCCACGATCGTAGGCGGCGCGCCACTTCACATTCGGGGCACCGGATTCGCCGGCGGCGAATTCGTACAGTGCGTGGGTGGTCGCGACGGCCACACCATCAGGTGCCGCCGAGATGCTGTTGGCCACTCGCTCGCCCGCCGGCAGTTGATGGGTGTTCACCGCCCCGTTGCGCGTAACCTTGCCGACCAACCCCGCGCCGGTGGCGAACCAGACATTGCCCGTCCAGTCCGGTACCAGACCGGTGACTGCGTCGCCCGCCGGTATCGCCGCAGTCAGATCGGTGTTCTCGGCTACTGTCAGCCCCCATTTGCCGGAGGCGTCACGATTGTGCGCAATCCGCAGCAGCCGCCGCTCCCCGTCGACGACCACCAAGCGGTTCTCGTTGTCGAGATAGGCATAGACACCGCCCAGCAGACTGCCCTTGGTGAGACTCATCTTCGCGGCCGCCGGACCGATGGGACCTTTCGCGGGATCGAACAGATAGACGGTGGGCGCGCGATCGATGATCGCCGTGCACAGCGCGACGATCATTCCGTCCGCCCCTTGCAGAATCGTGGGGCAGGCCGCCGCCATCGGATCACCGGCGGGCACCACCAGGTCCGCGCCCGGTCCGGCTAGTGGAGTCACGTCCGATGAACCCGCGTCGCCGTGCATGGTCGCGGTGCCGAGCGGACCCAGATGTGGATTCGCCGGCCCCAGCGGACCCCAGTTCGGCACGGCACTCGCCGGTACCGCGGTCAGTGCGAGCGCGATGGCGAGCACCGGCAGCGCTCGCACAACGGAACGGGCAGTACGCATGATGGCATATTAGTGAAACCCGTTCTAGTTCGGCGGGAATCGCATCATCTCGGTACCGTCCGGCCGAAAAGGTGCAGGCGGCGCCGGGCCGCTACTCCGGGACGTCGAGCACGCCCTCGTCGACGGCCCATTTGATCGTCTTCTGCAAACGTTCGCAGGTGTCCGGGCGCCCCGGGCCGCGCCCTTTGGCGCTGATCTCGGCGAAGACCGGGCACTGGGCGGCCGGATCGCCGGTCCACTGCACCGAGGTCTGCCGGGAACTGCTCTTACGGACCAGCACCTCGGTATGGCAGGTCTGACACCGCAACGGCGTCAGACCTTCCTCCAGGTACCGCTCCCGGTCCACGACCGTCTGGGCCCGCACCGCGTCCCGCCGCGCGGGCTGATCGGCGAAGTCGGGTGCTTTCGCCCAGCTGGGCATGTCAGACTCCCGCCTCCGCTTGGTCGGCGTCCGCGGCCTCTTCTTCCCGCTTACGCCGCAGATTCTCGTCGACCTCGGCCTGCCAGGCTTCATTCGCCTTGGTCGTATCGACCTCGAACTCGAAGCGCTGGGTCATCTTGTCGGTCACCTCGGCGGCGTCGACGTAGAACTGCTCGTACCAGCGCCGCAGCTGGTAGACCGGGCCATCCTCCTCGCAGAGCAGCGGATTCTCGACCTTGGACTTGTGCTTCCAGATCTCCACATCCTGCAAGAAGCCGTCGCCGAAGAAATCGGCCATGGTCATCGCCAGTTTCTGCGCGGTATCGTCGTCGAGGCCCTTCGGCTTCTCGACGGTCAGACCCCACTGCAGCATGAACGAATCCTGCGACACCGGGTAGTGGCAGTTGATCAGGTTGACCGTGATCTCGTAGCCGCCGTAGCTGTTGACCAGCGGGTTGATCATGTAGGACGGCCCGAAGTACGAGGCCTCCGATTTCAGAAGCTGGTCACCGGCGTACTTGGCGCCCATCCCGATATCGGGACGCCCCTTGGTCTCCAGGAACTGGGTGGCGACATGCCCCTCGAAAACGTTCTTGAAGTAGGTGGGGAAGGCGTAGTGGATATAGAAGAAGTGGGCCATATCCACCACGTTGTCGATGATCTCGCGGCAGTTCGCGCCCTCGATCAGCAACGAGTTCCAGGTCCACTGCGTCCAGCCGCTGTCGAGTTCCTCGACCGGATTGCCGTCGGCATCGGTGTACGGGCCCTCGATATGCGGGATAGTCACCTCGGGCGGCGGCTCGTTGCCCTCGTGGTCGTGCCAGACGAAGAGCTGACCGTTCCGTTCCAGGGTGGTCCAGCGCCGTGTCCGTGCCAGCGGCGGCACCCGCCGACCGTACGGAATGGAGGTGCATTTACCGTTCGCACCCCACCGCCAGTCATGGAACGGGCAGGCGATGTCGTCGCCCTTCACCTCGCCCATGCTGAGGTCGCCACCCATATGACGGCAGTAGCCGTCGAGTGCGTGCAATTCGTCGTTACTGTCGGCCCAGATCACGAGCTTGGTGCCGAATGCCTGAACCGAATGCGGTTTGCCGTCCCGGAAACTCTGCGCCAGGCCCAGGCAATGCCATCCACGCGCGTACCGGGTGGGGGCCGAACCGACGTCGAGCTCCCGCACCTTCGCACCACCGCTTGCCGGGGTTACTGCCATCGCGATTCCTCCTCCTGCTGTACTAGAACACGTTACAAAACTGGCGCCCCGAACGCCAGCCTATTCGCGTCACTTCCAGCACAAGTCCCATTTCGGCCGCATACAGACACCGGTTCTCGACATGAACAAGAACCTGTTCTAGTCTCAGAGGTAAATTCTGCGGTGAGCAGATAACTACCGGTTAGCAAACGACCAGGCAGGAGCAGGGCCGGAGATGACGCGAGATGTGACCGAACGGGTCGAAGCGCTATTGCCCACGCTGCGCGCCCGCGCACAGGAAGCCGAAGATCTTCGGCAGATTCCCGACGAATCGATCAAAGACCTGCAGGAAGCCGGATTCTTCCGGCTGTTGCAGCCCAAGCAGTGGGGTGGGCTGGCGGCCGACCCGGTCGTCTTCTACGACACGGTCCGCAAAATCGCGAGCGCCTGCGGTTCCACCGGCTGGGTGGCCGGGATCATCGGCGTGCACAACTGGCATCTGGCCCTCTTCGGCCAGCAAGCCCAGGAAGAGGTCTGGGGTGAGGACACCGATGTGCGGATCTCCTCCTCCTACGCGCCGATGGGCGCGGGCACCGTGGTCGACGGCGGATACCAGGTCAGCGGATCCTGGGCCTGGTCGTCGGGTTCGGGTCACGCCGACTGGACCTTCGTCGGCGGACCGGTGATCAAGAACGGCAAGCCGGTGGATTTCGGCAGCTTCCTGATCCCGCGCTCGGAGTACGAGATCGACGACGTGTGGAACGTGGTCGGGCTGCGCGGCACCGGATCCAACACCCTCGTGGTGAAGGACGTTTTCGTGCCCACACACCGGTTCCTGAGCTACAAGACCATGAACGACCTGACGTCGCCGGGTCTGGAGCGCAACACCGATCCGGTCTACAAGATGCCGTGGGGCACCATCCACCCCACCACCATCTCCGCGCCGATCGTCGGTATGGCCTACGGCGCCTACGAGGCGCACGTCGAGCACCAGGGCAAGCGTGTCCGCGCCGCCTACGCCGGCGAAAAAGCCAAGGAGGATCCGTTCACCAAGGTGCGGATCGCCGAGGCGTCCAGCGATATCGACGCCGCGTGGCGGCAGCTGTCGGGCAATGTCGCCGACGAGTACGCACTGCTGCTCGAAGGTAAGGAAATCCCGTTCGACCTGCGGGTCCGTGCCCGGCGCGACCAGGTCCGCGCGACCGGACGGGCCATCACCTCGATCGACAAACTGTTCGAGAGCTCCGGCGCCACCGCCCTGGTCAACGGCACCCCGCTGCAGCGGTTCTGGCGCGACGCGCACGCCGGCCGGGTGCACGCCTCCAACGATCCGGAGCGCGCCTACCTCATGTACGGCACCCACGAGTTCGGCCTGCCGGTTTCGGACGGGATGGTGTGATGACCTCGACCGCCGAACTCACCTACGAGTCCACCTCGAAGTTCGCGCAGGTCCGGCCGGATCTGAAACTGCACTATCACGAGGCCGGGGTCGGTAACGGCCCCACCATCGTGCTGCTGCACGGCGGCGGGCCGGGTGCGTCGTCCTGGTCGAACTTCTCCCGCAATATCCCGGTGCTGGCCCGCGATTTCCACGTGATCGCCGTGGACCAGCCGGGATACGGGCAGTCCGACAAGCCCACCGAGCATCCGCAGTACTTCGCGCACAGCGCGTCGGCGCTGAAGGATCTGCTGGACACGCTGGACATCACCGACCGTGTTCACCTGCTGGGCAATTCGCTCGGCGGCGGTGCGTCGGTGCGGTTCGCGCTCGACTATCCCGACCGGGCCGGGAAGCTGATCCTGATGGGTCCCGGCGGCCTGAGCACAAACCTGTTCGCACCCGACCCCACTGAAGGGGTACGGCTGCTGTCGAAGTTCACCTATGAGCCGACGCGAGAGAACATCGAGGCGTTCCTGCGGATCATGGTGTTCGATCAGGCGCTGATCACCGACGAGCTGATCGACGAACGTTTCGAAGCAGCCAAGAAGCCGGAATCGATTGCGGCGATGCGTGCGATGGGCAAATCGTTCGCCGGTGCCGATTACGAGAAGGGCATGCTCTGGCGCGACTCGTACAAGCTGCGTCAGCCGGTACTGCTCATCTGGGGTCGCGAGGACCGGGTGAACCCGCTCGACGGTGCGCTGGTCGCGTTGAAGTCGGTTCCGCGCGCCCAGCTGCATGTCTTCGGCGGCTGCGGGCATTGGGCGCAGCTCGAGAAGTTCGCGGAATTCAACCGGCTCGCCACCGATTTCCTGCTCGGCGTCAAGGAGAAATGACAATGAGTATCAAGGCGCTCGGCTATATGCGCATCGAAGCCACGGATATGGCGGCTTGGCGCGAGTACGGGCTGAAAGTGCTCGGCATGATGGAAGGCTCCGGCGCGAATCCCGATGCGCTCTACCTGCGCATGGACGATTTCGCCGCGCGTCTGGTGATCGTGCCCGGCGATAAGGACCGGTTGCTGGTCTCGGGCTGGGAGGTCACCGACGGTCCGGCATTGCAGCGGCTCCGGGAAACCCTCGAAAAGGAGGGCATCCCCTACACCGAGGGCACCAAGGAAGAGCTGGACGAGCGCCGCGTCGAGGGCATGATCCGGTTCCAGGACCCCTCCGACAACACCCTCGAGGCGTTCTACGGCGCGCAGTACCTCGGCCGCCGGTTCGTCAGCCCGTACGGTCACAAGTTCGTCACCGCAGAGCAAGGCCTCGGACACGTCGTCCTGACCTGCACCGACGATGCGGCCGCACAGGCGTTCTACCAGGACATCCTCGGTTTCCGGCTGCGCGACTCCATGCGGCTACCACCGCAGATGGTGGGTCGCCCGGAGGACGGGGATCCGGCGTGGCTGCGGTTCTACGGCTGTAACCCCCGCCATCACGCGCTGGCGTTCCTGCCGCTGCCCAACCCGACCGGCATCGTGCACCTCATGGTCGAGGTGGAGAACTCCGACGATGTCGGCCTCTGCCTGGATCGCGCGCAGCGCAAGAAGGTGAAGATGTCGGCCACCCTGGGCCGGCACATCAACGACAAGATGCTGTCGTTCTATATGAAGACCCCGGGCGGATTCGATGTCGAATTCGGCTGTGAAGGACTGGAAGTCGAGGACCACAGCTGGATCGCGCGGGAATCCACCGCCGTGAGCCTGTGGGGACACGACTTCTCCGTGGGATTCAAGTGATCCACGGCCGGCCCGGTGCGATACTCGCCCCGGGCCGGCCGCAATCCGGCGGTCCCGCCCGCCGGCAGTTTTTCGCGAACCAGCAAGGACGGTATGAACGTGACGGCATCAGCGGATCCGGCGGACGGCGCCTCCGAAGCGGCTGCCCAGCCCGCCATCGACCCCCGGCAGTTCCGTAATACCATCGGGCAGTTCTGCACCGGTATCACGGTGATCACCACATTCACCGACGACAACACCCCGATCGGTTTCGCCTGCCAGTCCTTCGCATCGCTGTCCCTCGACCCGCCGCTGGTTCTGTTCTGCCCGACCAAGGGCTCACGTTCCTGGGCCGCGATCGAGGCCAACGGCCGGTTCTGCGCCAACGTCCTGGCCGAGGAACAACAACCTGTCTGCGCGAAATTCGGGTCCCGCGAACCGGACAAATTCACCGGAACCGATTGGCACACATCCGAACTCGGCCTCCCCCGGCTCGACAACTCGCTGGCCACCCTCGAATGCGAAGTGGACCGCGTGGTGGACGGCGGCGACCACTACATCGTCATCGGCCGGGTCCTGGCCATGACGGAAACCGCCGCGACGGCGAACGGCCGCCCGCTGCTGTTCTACCGGGGTCAGTACACCGCCATCGAACCGGAGAAGACCACCCCGGCCCCTTGGCGCGCCGACCTGGACGATTTCCTCACCACCACCACCCTGGACACCTGGCTCTAGTTCCGGCGACCGATCCGCTGCATCGGCCTGGACCGCAGAGCGTTCACGAAATCTCGCGATATTCGGCCGCGGCCAGCAGGGTTACCGCCGCGGCGCGCGCGTGCTGCGCCGCGCGTGGACCGTCGCCCTGCACGGCGGCCGTGGCCATAGCGCCGTTGGCGAGAATCATCAGCTGATCGGCCAGCTCTGCGGGAAATGAGCATTCGGCGACGAGTTCGGCCAGGTAATCGCGCATCGCCAGTTTGTGCCGGCGGGCGATCCGGCCGATATCGTCGGAGGTACCGCCCAGTTCCCCGACAGTGTTGATGAACAGGCAGCCCCGGAACGCGGGGTCGGCGAACCATTCGAGCAGGTAGTCGAATACGGCCAGGATCCGCTCGCGCGGTGTCTCGGCCCGCGCACCCACATAGTCGGCGATGGCCGTGCGCACGTCCCGGTCGCGCTGCTCGAGCACGGCGCAGACCAGTGCGGACTTGGACGGGAAGAGCCGGTAGAGCCTTTTCAGCGGCACATTCGCGGCGTCACGGATGCTGTCCATTCCGACCGCCTGTACCCCGCGATCGTTGAACAGGCGATCGGCTGCCGCGAGCACCTGCGCCGCTTCCGTTTCCGCCGCCACAGCGACCTCCTTGCGTTGAGAACCCTCGTTCTCCTACACTACAGACGCCGGTGAGAACGATCGTTCTCATCGAGGCCCCGAAGGAGACAACAATGAGTTCCGACACCGCGACCAAGACCGCAGTTCTCGTACTGAGCGACCCGAACGGCGGCGACGAAGCCCTCGGCCGCATGTTCAACGCCCTCGCCGCCGCCTACGACTTCGACCGGGCAGGCGCCGAAGTCCGGGTGCAATTCCAGGGCGCAGGCACCCGCTGGCCCGAACTGCTGGAATCACCGGACCACCCCGCCTACGACGTCTACCAGGCAGTACGACACACAATCGCCGGTATCTCCTGTGGCTGCAGCGACCTCTTCGGCGGCGGGGAGGGCGCCCAGGCCGCCGGCCTAGAACTGATCAAGGACAACCCGCTGCCGGGAACGTCCGGTGTGGCCAGCCTCCGCCTGCTCGCCGACAACGGTTACTCGATCCTCACGTTCTGACATGGAGCATTTCTTCGCGCTCGCCTTCGGAGCGGAGGAGCAGGCGCACCAGCGCCGCAAGGGCTCGTTCGACCGCTACGAACACGCGCGTTCCGCCGCGCCCGGGCCGACGGGCCTGGGCGCGGCGGAAGCCGAGTTCCTGGCGAGTCGAGACAGTTTCTACATCGCATCCACGGGCAGCAACGGCTGGCCCTACGTACAGCACCGCGGTGGCGCACCAGGTTTCGTGAAGGTCACCGGTCCGACACAGTTGACCTGGGTCGAAAGCACGGGCAACCGTCAATACATCACCGCCGGGCACCTCGACCACGACGACCGGGTCGCGATCATCGCGATGGACTATCCGAACCGCAAGCGGCTCAAGGTACTCGGCCACGCCCGGTTCGACCCGGACCCGGCACCCGAGGTGCTCGAGCGACTCGGGACAACCGGCCGGCTCGAAGGCATTCTGACCGTCGAAGTGGTGGCCTTCGACTGGAATTGCCCCAAGTTCATCACCCCGCGATTCACCGTCGACGAAATGCGGGCCGCCACCGAACCACTACGAGAACGAATCAGCCAACTCGAGGCGGCGCTCGCCGCGCAGCAGGCCGCAACCGGCCGGCCACCGTCGTAACCGCTCCACACCACGAGAGGTTTGCCCATGACCGACAACCGTCCGCCGTATCCCCCGTTCACCGCGGAAACCGCGCTCCAGAAGGTTCTGGCCGCCGAAGCGGCGTGGAATACCCGCGACCCACAGCGAGTGGCCCTCGCCTACACCCCTGACTCGGTATGGCGCAATCGCGATCAGTTCGTCACCGGACGGGCGGACATCGTCGCGTTCCTGACCGCCAAATGGGAGCGGGAGCTGGACTATGTACTCCGCAAGAGCTTGTGGAGCTACAGCGACAACCGCATCGCGGTCCGCTTCCAGTACGAATGGCACGACACCGCGGGCCGATGGTGGCGCAGCTACGGCAACGAACTGTGGGAATTCGACGAGCACGGCCTGATGCGGCGCCGGGAGGCAAGTATCAACGACGTCGCGATAGCCGAATCCGATCGCAGGATCCACGGTCCACGAACCGAACACGAGAACGAAGTCGATATTCCGCTCGAATAGGGCGCCGGGCCGGCGGGAACCCGGTGTCAGCGTATCGGCCGCCGACACCGGGCGGGCTTTCCCCGACCAGTCGGCACAGTCCCGGGCCGCGGGCTTCGACGGCCAGCTCTACCAGCTCTGCCCGCGTCGTCGTCCGATCACTGCTGTGAACAGCCCGATGACGACCGATCGCCCCAACAAGCCAGGCTGAACGCCAGACGCCCTCCGGAGGTGCCGCCGCGAGACGAAGCCCGGACAGGTGGGCACGCGGGTCCGATCGACGTATCGGAGGCGGCTGGTAGCCAGGTCACCTCCCTGCGGGGGCATAACCCGCGCCGGCCCGCTCGATCACCTCGTCGAGCACACCCCGGGACCGGACGAGGTCGGCGATCATCCGGTTGATCCGGTCCCGCTCGACCTCCAGCTCGGTCACGAGCTCGGGCGTGGCGTATTCGCCGGCGCCGCCGTCGAACTCCCGCATGCAGGGCAGGATATGCACGATCTTCCTACTGCACAGCCCGGCCGCGAAAAGTTCCTGGATTTGGATCACCCGGTCAACCGCCGGTTCCGCGTAGTCGCGGTGACCACCGGGCGTGCGGTCGGCGGTCAGCAGCTTCTGTTCCTCGTAGTAGCGCAGTGACCGTTCACTGACTCCGGTGCGCCGCGCCAGCTCGCCGATCCGCATTCTCACCTCGCAGTTTGCCATTCGGACTTGAACCTCACATTGATGTGAAGTCTTACTGTCCAGGCATGACAACCACAGCAACCGGCCGTTTATTCACCCCGGCCCGTCTCGGCGAACTCGAACTGCCGCACCGGCTGGTGATGGCGCCGCTCACGCGCAACCGCGCGGCCGCCGACGGCACACCGACCGACCTGATGGCGACCTACTACGCACAGCGCGCCACGGCAGGACTGATCATCGCCGAGGCCGCCACCCCGAATCCCGTCGGCCAGACCTACCCGAACATTCCCGGTATCCATCGCGAGGAACATGTCGCGGGCTGGCGACGGATCACCGAGGCCGTACAACACGGGGGCGGCCGGATGTTCCTGCAACTGCAGCACGGTGGCCGGGTCGGGCATCCCGACAACAGCGGGCTGATACCCGTCGCTCCCTCGCCGATCGCGCTGCCCGAAACGATTCACACGCCGAACGGCCGTCGGGAAGCCGTGGTCCCGGAAGAGTTGACCGTCGCCGAGATTCAGCGGACTGTCGCCGATTTCGCGGCCGCCGCGCGCAATGCAGTCGCCGCCGGATTCGCCGGGGTCGAGGTGCACAGCGCGAACGGCTATCTGCTGCACCAATTCCTGGCCTCGAATACCAACCGGCGCACCGATGCCTACGGCGGCACGGTCGCGAACCGAATACGATTCACCGTGGAGGTAGTCGACGCGGTCGCGGCCGCCATCGGCGCGGACCGCGTCGGATTGCGTATCTCCCCGGCCAACCCCGTCAACGGGATCGAAGAAGGGGATACCGCGGACCTCTATCCGGCCCTCGCCACCGCACTCGCCGACCGGGGACTCGCCTACCTGCACACAGTCCGGACCGACCCGGCCGATCCGCTGCTGCGCCGGCTTCGTGACAGCTGGCCCGGGGCCCTCATCGCCAACCCCGCGAATTCGGGTGATTCCCGCGATCCGGCGGCCATCGTTTCCGAGGCCGAAGCCCTGCTCGCAGCGGGTGCCGATCTCATTGCCCTCGGCCGCGCCTTCCTGGCCAATCCGGACCTGGTCCGGCGCCTGCGCAGCGGCGCGCCGCTGAACGAAATACGTGAGTCCCGGCTGATGTATGTGGGCGGACCGGAGGGCTACATCGACTACCCGGCATTGCCGGATATCGCCGCCTGATGACGAGCACCGGTCGGGGATGTCAGCGAGACCGGCTGCCGGAGTATGGTCCGCAGCTTATCCGGTGCAGTTTTACGGAAATCGCTCAGGTAGATCTCGTGATGCCTGCCGGACATGCGCAGTCCATTGTCCGGGATGAATTCCTGGTGCATACGCGCGAGCACCTCGGCTTCGCCGTCGAACGAACCGATATGCAAGGTCTGCACACAACGCCCCTCGGATAACGACTCCAGCCGCACGTCGTCCAGCCGAGCCGGGCGGTTCTTCGCCCCGGCCTGCTCGACAGCGGCCGCAAACATCTCCCGGTCGGTCCAGTCCGGGACCATGATCAGCAGCGTCCAATTCCACCGGGTTCTGTCCCGCGCCACCGTGAAGGAATCCATATCGTCGGCCCACCACAAGCCCTCCAGGGGCATCACCACGTAGTCCCGCCCGAGGTCGCGTTTACTGGCCAACTTCAGTTTGTAGGCCACCGGGTAAAGGGCCTCGACAGCCGCGGTGAACACGGGTGAAGTGTTCGGATCCCCGTGGCCGTCGATCATGAGGTACTGCATACCGGGCACCTCCACGATCCGGAACAGGTCGCGTTTCGCCTGGTAGGCGTCGAGGGTTTTCTTGAAGTCGATTTTTCCCGTCATCCGGCACCGTCGGCGGAGCCGGCCCGGGGGTAGCGGTCGCTGTCCAACGGTTGACCTGGTTCCCGGTCGGGCACCGGGTCGTAATAGGTCATTCCCGGAATCGGGCGGTAGATCGCCGCCGCGTCCATGTATACCGTCGCCAGCGAGATCCGAGCGGAATCGGTGGTGTTGGCTCCGGCGCGATGGATGAGCCGTGAACTGTGGAAGGTGCAGTCGCCCGCCCGGATCGGCACGGTGACCTGTGGCCACCAGCGGGCTTCGGGTGCGGCTGCGAACGGGTCCTCGAACTGCGGGACCGTCCCCTCCGGCCACTGATGCGATCCGGGGACGAAGGTCATACATCCGCGCTCGACGGGCACATCGACGAGAGCCACCCAGGCCGTGAGAGTTACCGGAGCGGCATCGAGCGGGAAAGCGGGGTCATCGGTGTGCAACGGGGTCGGCGCGCTACCGGAGGTGCCTTTGCGGAGCAACTCGGATTTGTAGAGCCGCAGCGGCCGACCCGCCAAGCGTTCGGCGATCCCGGTGATTCCAGGATGTAATGCCAAGCGGCGCATCGGTTCGCTGACCCGCTCGGGTTCGACCACCCAGTCCATCACGTTCCCGTCCTCGGCATCCCAGGCAACCGTGCGTTGCCGGTCCAACTGGGCCCGAGCGTCGGCGAGGAACTCGGTCAGCTCGGCGGGGTCCAGGACATTGCGCACATGGAGGTAGCCGTCGCGGTGGTAGCGAGCGACGAGGTCGTCGGGAAGGAGTTGGGCGGGGGCGGTTTCCGTCACGAACACCAAGGTAGCGGGTCTTCCGGCCAATTCTCGTCCTCAATAAGGACAGAACCACCTGACCCGAGCGCCGCACTATCAGTTCGGCGACCCTGTTGCCCCACCCTGCTCCAACGCCGCCGCGACCGCTTCGAACTCCGCCAAAGCGGCGGTCAGGTCTTCTATGCTCTCGGGAGCACGCCGCTAGCACCTTTTGCAGTGGCCTCGGCAGCCATCCGGACGGTTGGTGAGCCGACTTCCGGTATCCAGCGCACTCGCCCTCACCCACAGGTGCGCAGTGCGGAGCGCATCCAGTCGAGGGTGTGGTGGATGCCGACGGGTAGTGCCGTGGTGGGGTACCAGCCGAGTTCGGCGCGCGTGCGGGTGAGGTCCGGCGGGCGAATAATGGTGGCAGGGTCGACGGGAGCAAATTCGACCCAGCCTGTACCCGCGAGTTCGCATGCGGTGCGGCCGAAGTCGGCGATCGATGCGGACGGACCGCCGAGGTCGATCGGACCGGAGATATCGGAATCGAGGATTGCCGACAAGCATTCGGTCGCATCGGCGATGTAAACGAACGACCGGAAACCGGGATCGGTGAGGTTGATTGTCTGGTCACGTAGCGCGGCGGCGCAAAGGTGGGCAGTGAGGCGACCGTCACCCGGCCGCAGCTGCGGGCCGTAGACCTCGAAGGGCCGCACGATTGCGATGCGGGTATCGGGGAAATTGCGGGTCGCGGTTTCCATGAGCAGGTGCGCGGCCTTCTGCACGCACGGCGCCGCCCGCTCCCGGATGCCTCCCGACTCGATCTGGTGCGGTCCGCACCCGGTGACGAGGACGAAACGAGCGTCGTGCGCGGCGGCGACATCGAGAGCGGCGAGCGTGCCGGTGACGGCGGAGCGCAGGGTGGCGGTGGTTACGCGTGCCGCGGCGAGCGGGCTGCCGGGACAGGCGAGGTGCGCGATATGAGTGACGGTGCCGAGGTCGGCGAAGGTGCCGATATCGGCGGTGTCGGCGATACGCAGGGAGAAGCGCGGGTGCGCGGTGAGGTCGGCGACGGCGGCGATACGACCGGTGCTGAGATTGTCGATCGCAGTGACCCGGTCGCCACGCGCGAGCCGGGCGCGGCACAGGTGCGAGCCGAGGAAACCCGCGGCGCCGGTGACGACGATATGGTTCATGACCTGGCTTTCTGCCGGTAGTGACGACGAGCGGAATCGGGGACCACGCAGCCGTACGCGACGAGGGTGGCGTAGGCGGCGCGCTTACGGGGACAGTCGTGATTGCGGTGGCGGCGCATGGCGCCGTGGGCGTCGTCGAGGTTCAGCGGTACCCCCGGCAGCCCGCAGGTCCAGGCGATCGGTGTGGGGAGGGCGCCGATCGGCCGGTGCGATGGGTGCCGGCGGTGCGGGCGGTGTTCGAGTCGCTGGAGTGAGCGCGGCGGATCGGCGGGCCACGCGCAGCCGAGAACCGTGGCGGCGATCCCGGACAGCACGGCGGTCAGGACGATCGAATGCAGGATGTTCCAGGTGCTCATATGACCGGGACCTCCGCTACGGCCGATGGGACGCTGGACTCCCATACCTGTTGCGGGCACACGGTTTCCAGGCGATATCCGAGGTCACAAAACAAGTGCGGTTGGTTGTCGACGTGGGCGAGATCGAACACGACGATCACCTCGGCATCGAGTTCGGTTGCACGGGCGCGGATATATGCGAGCGGGTTCGGTTCATTGGTCGGCGGGTGCATAGTGGACAGATAGCGATAGCCGGATCCGCGAGCGTGACGCTCGATCTCGCGGACATGACACGGTGCGCGATCGACAGATACCTGTAACCGCACGAAGCCTATGGCCAGCGATCCATTTTCGGTCCGAACGCACCTGACGCGCGCAAGACTCATGATCTCCTCCAGAACCTGATCGGTGGATGGAAAAGACCTCCCGACACGACAGACCGATACCCGGTTAGGTGCCAGGTGGAAGCTTCGGGCTGACCAATTGGTGACCGCGCCGGTCATTCTCGGCGCCGTGCGCTCCGGTTCGGGAGCTGCCGGGAGGCTGACCTCAGAACACCATGTAACCGACTTCGGGCCAAGTAAAATCGGGTACCCGATTCTAACTTACCGAAAAGCCCACGAAGCCAACCGGATATGAGATACAACTGACCCGATTGTGTGGTCAATCCGACCCGATTCCGCAACAAGGGGGTTGATGATGACAGAACTGGACGGCGACGCAGAGGCGGCGCCGACCTCGACGCTGCCCAGACGTCAGCTCGGTCGTTTCCTACGCGAACGCCGCGACGCGAACGGCTTCACGCTCGCTGCTGCGGCCAAACTCGCCGACTTATCTTCTTCGGCGTTACAGCGCGTCGAAGCCGGACAGACTCAGAAGGTCCGAAAGCAGGACGTCCGCGCACTCTGCGAGCTGTACGACGTCGACGATGTCGATACCCGCGCAGCGATGGACCTTGCGGTATTGGCCAGATCGCAGAGCTGGTACCACGCTTACGGCGGCTTGTACTCTGACGCGTACAACATGCATGTCGGGCTCGAGGCAGCGGCGCAGCAGCAGACGACGTATCACGAGCACGTTCCTGGCCTGTTGCAGACCCCGGAGTACGCCCGCTCCATCATCGGCGCCTATCCCGGTTTCACGAGTAGTGACGATATCGACCGCCGCGTGGAACACCGCCTCAAACGCCAGTCCATTATTACCCGCAGGACAAACCCGATGATGTTCGAGGTTCTACTACACGAGTCGGCACTCCATCGGGTAATCGGCAGCTCGATGGTCATGGCGAGGCAGCTACGTCACCTGGCGGAAATCTCCAAGCGCGACAACATAATTCTGCAGGTACATCCATACGAGGAAGGAATGACATGGGGAATGCCACACGGCATGTTCACAATCCTGTCTTTCGCCACGGATGGCCGTGGGGAATCTGTTGAGCCACCGATCGTCTTCTTGGAAGGCGGCCCGTCGCAGGATGTTTACCTCGAAAAGCCCGAAGAAGTCCGCCTCTATAGTGAACTTGCCTCTGCAATCAGAAGCACATCGTTGGATGAAAGCCAGTCCCGGGAGCTGATTCGCCGGGCTACGAGGGAGTTCGAGCGTGACCAAGCCTGATCTATCGGGAGCATCCTGGTTCAAGAGCAGCCGCAGCGGCAGTCAAAGTGCATGTGTCGAGGTGGCATGGCTGAAAGACGGCCAAGTCGGCGTCCGTGACTCGAAGAACCCAACGGGTGCCGCCCTGGCTTTCACCCCCGAAGCGTGGGCAAGCTTCACCACCGACATCCGATCGTGTGATCCCACTTCCTAAGTCGAATTTTCCGGCTTCAGCAGGAGGCGTGCACCGATGCACAGCTGGATGCGCACGTATTACGTGCGCATCCAGCATTCGTACTCGGGCCCCGATAGCGGTCGATGAACTTCATCAACGTCAACCCCCCGCGACGTATTACGAAGCCGCCAAAATCGGCAACCAGTCCGCGGCCGCGTTTTTCGCCACCTACGCCGGGAAGCTCAAGGGCCTGGAATCCACCAGCAAGATGGCGGGCAGCGCCGACCCCGGCAAGGACTGGGCCATCTCGTACGACGAGCAGGTCTGCGGCACCAACAACCTTGTCACCGCATTCACAGTCGACGCCGTCCGAGCCGGCAAGTTCGTGCGGGATCACCACCAGCGGAATCCCGCCGGACGGTGCCGGCCGGAGATAGGCGATATCGACCTCGGTGGAACCTGCGGGCCGGCGTACTCGGCCGCCCGATCCGCGGGCAATCTCACGCTCCGCCAACCGGCGCATCGATCCGTCGGGTCCGTTCCGTCGTATAGCCACGCCGCGCCACTGTACGAGCCGATTCGCGCGGGACCAGGTTCCTCGATGCGGACATGAGCGGTCTGCAACCGGTTCCGCCGCGAAGCAGGGGCGAGGCCGGTATCGACGCGATCGAACCGAAATGACGAATGCCGTTGCGCACAAACGGATATACGAGGCAGCGACTACCGGAGCGGCGGAGCCGGCCGGTTGCCGGAGGATCGTCCGCTGTTCCTCCGGCGCCACCCGGCGGAAATCAGCGTCCGGTTCCACCGGGATGTGTCCCGCGCCGTCGTGAAGGAATCCATATGGCCAGCCCACCACAGCCCCTCCAGTGGCACCACGACGTAGTCCCGCCCGAGGTCGCGTTTACTGGCGAACGTCCGCTTGTAAGCAGCCACCGGGTACAGGGGCTCGATCGCCGCGGTGAGCATGGGTGAGATGTTCGGATCCTCGTGCCCGGCGGCCGATGTGTTCGCCAGGGGAAGATATCGACTTCGCGCCGGGTTCGAGAGCAGCGCTGGAGGCGCGAGAGCGGCCAGATCCGTTCCTGATCAGCGAGACAAGCGCGCGGCGGCGTCACCATACGTTGGGTATCGCGCGCAATTCGGCAACGCTCATACCACGTCGGCGGCGTACCAAGTTTCGCAGCGTGCCAGCGTTCAAGTACCCGACTCGCGATGCGATCGACTCCAATGAAAGCGATGTCGTTCGCAGCAGATGTGCCGCGTGCGCGATCCGGATATCGTGAACGAAATCCTTCGGCGACATTCCCAGCTCCGCCTGGGTGATCCGTTGCAGACTCCGTTCGGTTATGCCGAGCTCGTGTGCGGCAGTCGAAATGCGGAACTGCTCGCCGATGTTCCGGCGGACCCAGTGTTCGAAACCAGCGAGCAGCGAGTTGCCCTGTGCCATTACTTCGGGAACGATATGGTCGGCCTGAGCGCGGGCACTGCCCGTCACCAGAAACCGCGCGGTCTTTTCGGCCAAGGCAGGACTGGCCGTGTGGATCAGGGACAATGCCAGATCGACATGGGCGAGATATGCGCCGGCGGTGACAACCGATTCGGTGCGGCACACGGTCAAGCTCTCGTCCAGGTCGACTGCTGTATACCGTTTGCGGAAGGCGGGACCGAGCCACCAGCTGGTCGTCGCCGGCAATCCGTCGAGCACACCGGCTTCGGCCAGGAAGAATGTACCGGCGCAAGCGCCCGCGATATGTACCCCCGCGGAGTGTGCGCGGCCGATCCAGTCCAGTATCGGCCGGCTTCCGACGCCCGATACATGAGCGATGAGTTCCTGCGGATCGCCGATCTGCACGGCGGGCACGATCAGCACACCGGGCACGGCCGCCGCATCGGAGTGGAACTGCAGATCGCCCAGAGCCACAGTGGGCACGGTGTAGCCGTTGCCGGACTGGATACTGCTACCGGTCGACACTGTGTGTACCCGCCACGGTGATGGGGGCGCCACGAGCCTGTGTCGGAGCCTATCGGCGAGGGCAAACGTCTCCAGCACCGCCGTGAGGCCGAGGTCGGCGACGCCGTCCATAGCGACAATTGCCACATCCATGTCGGAAACAGTACTGAACATGTCGTATCCGACACTTCAAATCGGTGGGAAACGGTCCTACTGTCGTCATATCCCGGTCACCGGGCACCACCCGGACGACCTCGCGCTACCCCGGAGCCCAAGATGCCGCCGCTTGTTTCGACCACTGGTACCCATCACATTCGGTTGACCGTCACCGACATAGAGCGTTCTCGTCGCTTCTACGGAGAGGTGCTGGGATTTGCGGTGGCCGCGGAATCCGCCGGTAGCCCCGAAGACCCGGCAGTTCGTACCGACCCCTTCGCCCTCTACGGCGGGGTCGTGTTCCAGGCGAACGGCATGCTGTTGGGCCTGCGCCCGGTGGCCGCGCCGACCGACAGATTCGACCCCGACCGGGTCGGGCTCGATCACCTCAGTTTCACGGTCGACAGCCGCAAGGACCTCGTCGCGGCGGCGGCCCGGCTGGCCGCGGCCGGAGTAACACCCGGGAAGATCACTGAAATGGACCAGTTCGGGATAGCGATTCTCGCATTCGCCGACCCCGACGGCATCCAACTCGAACTCACCGCGCCCATCTGATTCCGCGACCGGCACGCCGGTGTCCGAAACCGACAATCAACCGAACGGCTCTCGCTATGAACAGCCACATTCCCCAGCGACCCGATACGCTGCCGCCGTATCCACAGTTGTGGGCCCGGTGGACGGTGACTGCGGCCGCCTTCGCCGCGGCGCGAGACCTGCGCGGCCCCCGTATCCTGCCGTTGCTGGCGTGGTTCCAGAACGGTCACCACAGCGGGGCGGTGCTGCACTCACTCCCTGGCGGACGGGCAGTGTTGTGGGGAGAAACCGTGACGGGCCCGGCCGGGAAGGGCACGGTCCGGCCCTTCGGCTTCCGATGGGAGGCCGGCCGCTGGTATGTGGCCGATCAGTCCCTGGCGGCCGATCAGTGCGCGGCGGCGATCCCCAGTGTGTGGGCCACAGACGAGGCGGTCGACACTGTCGTAGCAATCGTCGGTGAGCAACGGCGGGCGGCGGCGGTCACGATGGTGTGCGCCGCCGAGTTCGGCGCCGTGACCCCCTCGCTCATCGCCGAGGTGTTCGGTGATGACGACGGGTTCCACACCGCAGCGGCCACCAGCCAACTCGCGATGGCAGGTGTCCTCGCACCAGCATCGGCCCGGGTACCAGCCGAGTTACGGAGCGAACCAGCGGCACCGGAACCTCATCTCGTGGACTCCGTTCCGGAGCCCGCGTACGGCCCGTTCGGCACCCCCTCTCTGGACGGACTGATGAAACACGGCCTGCCCGGTATGGGATCGGACCGCGGTGCCCATCCGGTCCGGCTGAGCGACCGGTCTGCGTGCCTATTCGACCCTGGACGGCGAGCATCCGCCCTCGTCAGTCCATGGAAGGAGGAGCGGTAACCGGCGAAGCCGTCGAGGTGTTGGCATCCGCCGCGCTGCGACCGCGCGCCAGCCGGAGAAAATGCCGCCATAGGTGTACTTCGAGGCCGCCGGGAAACCAGGCCTCTGCATGGAGAATCCAGCCGACCGTCTCTCATGACCACCGCGAAGATCAAAAAATGTGATCTACAGCAGACCGTCCTTACGTCGCATCCGCTCGGTTGACAGAGCACCATGCGCCAGGGCTGTTGGTACAGCGATTGTTCGATGAGTCCGGGGGGACGTTTTGTCAGAGGAGACAGCGGATCCGGGCTTGCAGGTTGTTCCTGGCCACGTCTTGGATGCGGGTAAGTTCATGCAGCTCACCGCCGACTAACTGGTGAACGCCCTACACACTCTCGACACCGAGATCGATGCCGTACTCGGGGTATGGAAAGGACACTCGGCCAACGCCTACCGCGTTGGCTGGGACGAAACCAAACAAGGCGCGGTCGAGGTACTGGAAGCGTTGTCGACCATCGCCGAACTCTTGGGCATCACCACCGCGTGGTTCGTCGAACAAGACGACACCAATTCCCAGAGCTACCCATCGCTGAACCTTTAGCCATATCCCCGGGGCATCCATCGTGCCCGACGATTCACAAGCCTTTCAAGTCGACCTCGACCAACTCGACAACCTCACTGCCCGCGCAGGCAATTTCGTCGGCTTCCTCAACGACAGCCTCACCAGCCTCCAGCAACGCATGGACGGCCTGCAACACACCTGGACCGGTGACGCCGCCCGAACCCAAGCCGACGCGTACCGCCAATGGGCGACCGGCGCCACCGATGTCAGCGAAGGCATCGACGCCATGCGCCAAGCCGCCCTCGACGCCCACACCCGCTACACCACCGCCATCGACACCGTGCAACGCATCCTCGGCCGCCGATAACGGCCGATGAACTACATCAACGTCGACCCGGCCACCTACTACGCGGCCGCCGCCGGCATCAACCACGCCGCCGGCGAATTCTTCACCACCTACACATTCCACTTGAAAGCTCTCGAAAGAACCGCGGCCATGGCCGGCAGTATCGGCCCAGGAAAGCACTGGGGCGACCACTACAACAAGCACGTCCAGGACACCGACCAGCTCGTCACCGCCCTGATCACCGTTGCCGACCGGTACATCACCGCACTCAACCAGATCGGCCACCTCTACGCCTTGGCCGACCACGATCCGGTCTCCGGCACACCACCGCCTGCGAAACCAGCCGATCCGCCCCTGATATTCGCTCCTCGGTCTCCACCACCGCCCTCCGTCGGCGGCGGCCCTGCGTCCGGCCTGGTCGACGACGGACTCGACCTCGCCCGCAAGATCGTTATACCCACCCCCAACGGCGACACCCACAAACTGCACGCCGCTTACACCGTCTGGAACGCTCTCGCCGGGGCATCCGAAACCACCGAGTTGCCCACCGAACTGGGCCGTAGAAGCCGCCTCGACGCCGAGACGTGGTGAAATAGACGAATCGGAAAAGCCATTCGATCCAGCAGAGAGAGAAATCGCGGAAATTCATTGCAAATGACGGAAAGATGTCAAGGGTGTGGCGGAAGGCACAACTAGAACTCCCGATGCGCTCGTCAACGGCACCCCAACAGAATTCAAGACCCTCAACGAAGGCGCTTCGAACAACACGGTAAAGAATGCATTGGACTCGGCCAGCGGTCAGGCACCGAATGCAATTATCAACGCAAAGCACAGCGGAATATCGCAAGATGAAGCGCAGCGTGGTTTGAATAGGTTCCTCGGTGCAAGTCCGGATACGATGACCACCGTACGCATAATTGGCGACGGCTGGGAAATCAATTGGCCCTAGGAGATATGTCGTGAGTTCGCATCACCAGATATTCATCGACACAGACGCAGAGGAATCGGCTCTGATCGAATCCATCCAGACGATCACTGGATCCCGTCCGCGTACGCAACAAGTGCTTGACGGTGCCACTTTGAGGGCTTTCATATTCGACAACACCGTGGTGGAGCTGGAAATGTCGCACGAATACGAGGATGACCTCGGGATTCCTTTCTCGAAGTATCCGATTGTTATTACCGTGCGCGACCTGAATTCGAATAGAACCCGCGAGGAATCAACCGCGCGCTGGCTTCTGGATAAGGTGTGCAGCATTACCGGATCCCACGGAATCTTGGTAGAAGACCTCCAGAGAATGCTCGAACGCCGTTGATTCGGTCCACCTTCGGTGGCAGGTTCACGACCACTGAGCATGGCGCATATGAGGCACGGTTGGCGTGCCGGGTGCCGCCGCGCCGGGAACTGTGCCGACTCTGCCGACGCCTGACGCTACTTTCGCCTGCCGGTGTCGGCGGCGGCAGACTGTTCGCCTGCCGCGCTGCGACCCGCGCGCCGGCCGGAGAAAATGCAGTCGGACAAAGACAGCCCGCTGACGTAGGAGTTCACGCAGATTCCGGCGGCTGTCCGACCGGCCGCATACAGGCCCGGAATATCGCCGCCGTCGGCGCCCTTCACCGCACCGGTGTCCTCGTCGACAACCAGCCCGCCAACCGTGAACATCGGGCAGGGGTTGGTCAGGCTTCGTTTGATCGAGACATCCACCAGCCAGTACGGGCCGCCACCGACGGGGCGGACATACTCGGCGGGTTTATCTACCGGGTCGGGGGCGCCGGTGGCGTATGCGGAGTTGTGTGCGGCGACCGTTTCCCGCAGACCTGACGCGTCGATACCTGCCGCGGCGGCGACGGCGTCCAGAGTCTTGCCTCGCTTCGCCTTTCGCCGCATGACCTCGAACTGCATCCGCTGGAACCAGGCGGCCTGCGGGCCTATCTGGGAGATCGCCTTCCGCATCAGTTCGTCGTCGGCGAGCAGGAAGCCGATACCGTCGTGCCGGTTGATCAGGGCGTCACCGACCGCGGCGCCGTAGCGGGTTTCATCTATCACCCGCTGCCCTTTCCCGTCGACGAGCAGCGCACCGGCGAACGAGCTCGGCGGCAGCAGGAACCGCCAGGCCGAGACATTGCCCATCCGGGAGGTGGCGGCGCCGGCATTGCGGCCCATTTCGATACCGCTGCCGTCGTCGCCGGAGCTGCCAAGTGCCAGGCCGTTCCTGTAGGCGGGGGCGTAGGCACGCATCATTTCCCGGTTGGCGATGAAGCCACCCGCAGTGAGGACAACGCCGCGCCGGGCGAGCACTCGGAGGGTGGTGCCGTACCGGCGGTCGAGGCGGGCGAGCTGTTTTTCCAGTGCGCGGCGCAGGGGTGGGTAATAGATTCCGGGCTTGGCGGCGACGGCGGCCATCCGGATGTAGCGCGCGCGAACCCGGGAGGGGGCATCGCGCAGGGTGCGGCACTGCACCCCGACCACGGCGCCGGTGTCGTCGGTGAGCAGCGTGGTCGCCGTGGTGAGCGATTCGACCCGGACACCCTTGTTTGCCGCGGACCGGGCGAGCGGCGCGAACAGCTTCTTCCCCGAAGTGCCCCACCCCTTGACCCGGTGGCCGCGTTGGGCGGGGGTGATGTCGTTGAAGGCGCCGGAGATCTCGCTACCGGAGTAGTAGAGGTAGTAGTCGTTGTTCGGGTACGAGGTCTTGTACGGGCACAGCGACGCCTCGAACGGCACCCCGTGACCGGTCAGCCAGTCGATCATGGCCGGGCTGCCGTCGACGAACCGGCGCAGTGTCGCGGGCGCGACCGCATCGCCGACCTCACGTTCCAGATAGGCGAGCATCTGCTCGGGTGTGTCCTCGACTCCGCCCGCGCGCTGCACCCAGGTCCCTCCGCCGGCGTAGATGATCCCGCCGGACAGTGCGGTTGCTCCCCCGCCGGTGAATCGGTCCAGGACGAGTACCTGGGCACCGTCCTCGGTGGCCTGCAGCGCCGTCGCTGCTCCGGCCGCTCCGTATCCGACGACCACCACGTCCGCGGTCAGGTCCCATTCCTGCGTCATCTAGCCAACTCCACCGAAAATTGAAACGAGTTTCGCTGCCGTTTCCGCGGCAGAATAAGTCTTCTGCCACACAACATAGACCAACAGCGGCATCATTCTATAACGTGTTCTACATGAACGATCGGGAATACGATGTGGTGGTGGTCGGCAGCGGCGCCGCCGGAATGACCGCCGCCCTCACCGCCGCGCACAACGGGCTGAGTGTGGTGCTCCTGGAGAAGGCGCCGTACTACGGTGGGTCCACCGCACGCTCGGGGGGCGGGGTGTGGATCCCCGGCAACAAGGCCCTGCGCGATACGGGCGGTCCCGACGACCGCGAAGAAGCGCGCAGGTACCTGCACAGCATCATCGGCGACGTCGTGCCCGCAGAACGGATCGACACCTACATCGACCGCGGCGCGGAAGCCCTCGACTTCGTGCTGGCCAACAGCCCGCTGGAAATGGAATGGGTCAAGGGGTACTCCGACTACTACCCCGAAGCTCCCGGTGGCCGGGCCGGTGGCCGATCCTGTGAACCCAAACCGTTCAACGCCATGATCCTCGGTGACGAACGCTTCAATATCCACCCGCCTTACTCCAAAGCACCGCTGAACGTCGCCGTCACCCAGGCCGATTTCGTCCGGCTGAACCTGATCCGCCGCCATCCCAAGGGCATGATCCGGGCGCTGCGGGTCGGTGTGCGTACCTACTGGGCCAAGTTCACCCGCAAGCATCTGATGGTGATGGGTCAGGCGATCATCGCCGGTATGCGCAAGGGCCTGATGGATGCGAACGTGCCCCTGCTGCTCGACACCCCGATGAACAAACTGGTGATCGAAGACGGCAAGGTCACCGGTGTCGAGGCGACCCACAACGGTGAAACCGTCCGCTTCACCGCCCGCCACGGTGTGGTGCTGGGTAGCGGCGGGTTCGAGCACAACGCCGAGATGCGCGCGAAGTACCAGCGGGAACCGATTACCACTGAGTGGACGACCGGCGCCGCCACCAACACCGGAGATGGCATCCTCGCCGGTATGGACGCGGGTGCCGCGATCGGCTTCATGGAGGACGCCTGGTGGGGTCCGACCATCTTCAAGGGTGGTAAGCCGTGGTTCGCGCTGTCCGAACGCAACCTGCCGGGTTCGATCATGATCAACCCGAAGGGTGAGCGATTCGGCAACGAATCCGCGCCCTACGTGGAGGCCGTGCACACCATGTACGGCGGTGAATACGGGCAGGGCGAGGGTCCGGGCGAGAACATCCCGACCTGGCTGGTTTTCGATCAGCGCTACCGCAACCGGTACATGTTCGCCAGCCTTCAGCCGGGCCTGAAGTTCCCGTCGCGCTGGATGGAGAACGATCTGATCGTCAAGGCCGCCACCCTGCAGGAACTGGCCGAGAAGATCGGGGTTCCCGCCGATAAGCTCGCCGCCACCGTCGAACGGTTCAACAAGTTCGCCGATTCCGGCAAGGACGAGGACTACAACCGCGGCGACAGCCAGTACGACCGCTACTACGGCGACCCCACCGTCAAACCCAACCCGTGCCTCGCCGCCCTGGTCCAGGGGCCGTTCTACGCAGCAAAGATGGTGCCCGGCGATCTCGGTACCAAGGGGGGCCTGGTCGCCGATACCGCGGCCCGCGTACTCCGCGAGGACGGCAGCGCGATCGACGGCCTCTACGCCTCCGGCAATGTGTCGACCCCGGTGATGGGCCACACCTACGCCGGCCCCGGCGCCACCATCGGCCCGGCCATCGCTTTCGGCTACCTCGCCGTCCACGACATCATCGACCGCAAGAAGGCCGGGTCCACCGCGTCACCGGCCGAGGCCTGAGCCGAGGAGAAGTTATGCCCATCGATCCACAGGTAGCGCTCGGCGCGGAACTGCCGAGCAAAGAATTCTCCTGGACCGCCTCCGATATCGCGCTGTACCACCTGGGTATCGGCGCGGGACACCTCTGGACCGATCCTGCCGAACTGCGCTACCTCGACGACCGGGAACCGCAGGTCCTGCCCACCTTCGCCACCGTCGCGCACACCCTGCGCGATACCGACCCACCGAAGGTGAAATTCCCCGGCGTCGATATCGATCTCGCCAAGGTGGTGCACGGCGCGCAGGAAATCCAAGTGCATCGGCCGCTGCCCGCTTCGGGTAAAGCGACCCGCACCGGCAGGATCAGCGAGATCTGGGACAAGGGATCCAACGCGGTGATCGTGCAGGAATTCACCATCACCGGCTCCGACGGCGAAGCCCTGTGGACCGAACGGTCCTCCATCTTCGCCCGCGGCGAAGGCGGTTTCGGCGGCGAACGAGGCCCCAGCAACAAGGCGGAGCTCCCCGACCGGGCCCCCGATTTCGACGTCACCACCGCGACCCTGCCCCAGCAGGCGCTGCTCTACCGCCTCTGCGGCGACCGCAACCCGCTGCACTCGGATCCGGAATTCGCCAAGGGCGCCGGTTTCCCGGCACCGATCCTGCACGGGCTCTGCACGTACGGGATCATCTGCAAAACCGCCACCGATACGGTGCTGGAGTCCGCGGCGACACGGGTCACCGGGTTCAAGGCGCGATTCGCCGGGGTCCTGTTCCCCGGTGAGACGCTGCGGTCACGCATCTGGCAGGAACCGGGCAAGTTGACCATCAGTGCCACCGCCGTAGACCGCGAGGACGCGCCGGTGCTGGGCGATGTGGTCCTCACCTACGCCGAGTAACCGCCCGTTCTCGATCGTATGGCCGGCGACCTCACCGGAGGTCGCCGGCCATACGTCTTCCGGTCGGCCGTTCGCGCCCCTGAAGCACCGGATATCAGCTGATCGCCCCCGGACGGCGCGATCCACTGGATCCCCGTATTGCTACGGGCAGCCGGTGGCGAGCGGGCCCCCGCGCAGCGCCGAAACGATCAGCTCCTGGAACGCGCCGTCGCGTGGTTCGTCGCGGTGGATCACATGCCGGCCCGGACAGAACGCCTGCACACTCGCATTGATCGCGCCCGGCAGCGGTTCACGTTCGGGGCCTTCGTCCTCGGAGAACAAGTGGTAGGCAACGAGTCCCGGCGGGACCGCGGGCGGTTCGTTCAGCGCACGCAGAAACGGGGATTCCGGCGCGATATCGCGGCATCCCGGCCAGAACAAGGAGCAGAGAAAGCCGAGCGACTGGCCCGAATTCGGGGTGCCGAAATCGACATAGGTGCCGATCGATTCGCCGCCGCGCAGGAACTTGACGTAGTGCCGGGCGGCGAGCCCACCCATCGAATGCGCGGCCACGTCGACCCGCGCCGCGCCGGTCTCCCGCCGGATCTCGTCCACGGCCTGCGCGACCGCGCCCGCTGATTCGGCGATGGGGGCCGAGCCCGTCGGCGCACCCGAGAGGGACGGCACAGCAGGAAGAACGATGGAATACGCCGAATATCCCCACCCGTCCAAAGCCTCGCGCAGCTTCTCCAGGATCCCATGGTCGGCATCGAATCCGCCGATCACCAACACGGGATTCGGTGCGGCGGGGCCGGGTTGGGCGAACGCGGCCGGACCGGCCGTCGAACCGAGCCCCAGGCAGACAAATATCAATCCGATTCGAACGACCAGCGCGAGAAGGGTTTTCATCGACCTGCTTTCCTGAGCCGTACGCCGACGATCTGCGGAAACCGAAACTGCGAAGCCAACGATCATGGATGCTAATGCGGCGATACCGAAGTCGTGGGAGGCGCGGCGGTGCTACGAATGCCTACCACCGCCCGCACCGGTACCACTTCTCCGAGTGCCGGGAACGAGTCCGGGCACGGCGCAACAGTGCGAGCGCGCACGCCCTGGAGGCACCCCACCGACAGGAAGCCGATCGAATCGCGCCGTGGTGGCAGAGCAGACCGGCGGCGCCGAACGCGTCGATTCTCGGCTGCTGGCTTTCGGCCGCGTCGGCCGAACCGGGACCGAACAGTAACCAGGGCGGAGCCGGGTCTCGGATTCTTCGGCGACACGACGTGCATATGTGCCAGTTTCCGCGCTCGACCAGCAATACTCGCAACTCGATCTAGAACTATTGAGTCGAAGCGCCACGTTTGCTGCTAGGAGCCCTTGGTGTTGCGCTCGCGTCCATGGCGCGTTTCGGTTCGATAGCTGCCGGGATGTGCCGTACGCAGGAGGGATCGCAATGAAGAGCGGGAAGCGCGCATGGATCGCAGTACTGTCGGGAACTCTGATGGTCGCCGGGGCCGCGGCGGGCGCACCATCCGCCTGGACACAACCGGCGCTATCGCAGTCGCCGGCAGCCGGGGGCGAGATTTTCCGTACCGAAGTATCGCAAGTGGCCTTCTCGGTACCCGGTCTGCCCGGAACGACGCCGGTGCGGTCGACGCGCCTCACCTACGCCAGCAGCGATACCCATGATGCGCCGACCACGGTGGTGGGCACGTACCTGGAGCCGACCGCGCCGTGGCGCGGCCCCGGCGAACGTCCGTTGGTGGCATATGCGGGCGGCACCCAGGGGCAAGGCCCCGAATGCGCGCCGTCGGCGATGGTGTCGCAGGTGGTCCGATTCCAGCCGCCGGTCGATGTGGTCTTCGAATACGACGTCATGGCGATCCAATACCTGCTGGCCCAGGGGATGGCGGTGGTGATGACCGACTATCACGACCTCGCCGCGCCGGGTATCCACAATTTCCTCAATCGCAAGACCCAGGGCTACGCGGTACTGGATTCCGCGCGTGCAGCGTTGCGTCTGCCGGGCAGTGGCCTCCACCCCGGCTCGCCGGTCATGCTCTACGGCTACTCGCAGGGCGGGATGGCCGCCGCGGCCGCGGCGGAACTGAAACCGGCCTATGCCCCGGAGTTGAATGTGCACGGCGCCTATGTGGGCGGGCCCCCGGTCGGCCCCGCGGAATATATCGCGCGCAGCGATGGCCTACCCGGCGTCGCGCCGGCCATCGCGTGGATCCTCAACGGTATCGCCGCCGACTACCCCGATACCCGGCCGGTGCTCGATGCCGTCCTCAACGACACCGGTAAGGCTATCCTGCACGAATCGATCGGCAAATGCGGCGGCGGTCTCTCCAACACCGTCACTCAGCCGCCGCAGACGTCCCGCTGGACCACCAGCGGACAGCCGATCACGGCCGTGATCGAAAGCTCCCCGGAATTGAAGAAGGCATTCGATGAGCAGCGGCTCGGCGGGTCCGCTCCCGAGGTGCCGGTGCGTATCTACGCGGCGCGCAACGACGAGATGTTCCCGGCCGTCCGCGGTATCGCCGCGAGTTGGTGTGGTGGCGGTACGGCCGTTCAGCTGGAGGCCGACGGTGCCGTGCCTCCCGTAGGCGGATTCCTGAGCACACACGATTTGGCGTTCTTCCCCTCGATGACCACCTCGCTGCCGTGGGTGACCGATCGCCTCGCAGGTGCGCCCGCCCCGGTGAACTGCGCGGCGCTGCCGTGAGACGGTGAAGACCAAACCGGTTCCGGTACTCCGGCGCCGCGATCAGACGGCAGAATTGCCACGATCCCGCGGCGCCGGTTGGTCGCGGGCGCGTGATCTGGCGATTCTCAGACGGGCGAACGCGCGCGACCCCAAACGCTATCTGTGGATCCTGAGTACCGTGGCGCCCGGTTGCGCGCTACTTCCGGCGCTACTGGTCGACCTCACGGGGCTGGCGTTGTTCTGGTGGATCGGTCCGATCGTGGTGTTCGTGCTGATACCGATCCTGGACGTCACGCTGGGCTGCGATGGCAGCAGCCCACGAGACGAGGACTACGAGGCACTGTCCAACGATCGCTATTACCGCTGGTGCACGTTTCTCTTCCTGCCGATCCAGTTCACCGGCCTGGCCATTGCGGGATACATGTGGGCCCGCCCTGAACTACAGCTCATCGACAAACTGGGCCTGACCGTCACGATGGGAGTCGTTTCCGGCATCGGCATCAACGCCGCCCACGAACTCGGCCACCGGGCCGAACATCTCGAACGGCGGTTGGCGCAGATCGCACTGGCACAGTCCGGATACGGTCATTTCATCGTCGAACACAACCGCGGCCACCATGTCCGTGTCGCCACACCCGGCGATCCGGCGAGCGCACGGTTCGGCGAGTCGTTGTGGACGTTCATTCCGCGCAGTGCGGGGGGCGGTTTCCGATCGGCGCTCACGCTGGAACGGGAGCGCCTGTCCCGCAAGGGGAAAAAATGGTTGAGCCGCGATAATCAGCTGCTACAGGCATGGTCGATGAGCGTCGCATTGTTCGGCTCGATGATTCTCGTCTTCGGGCCCGGCATCATCCCCTTCCTGGTGCTGCAAGCCGTGATCGGCATCGGCTTGCTCGAGACCGTGAACTATCTCGAACACTATGGATTGCTCCGAACGCGCCGCCCCGACGGCCGATACGAGCGATGCTCACCACGCCACAGCTGGAACAGCGACCGCCTGGTCACCAACGTCTTCCTGCTCCATTTGCAACGCCACAGCGACCACCACGCCAACCCCGGCCGTCGCTACCAGACGCTGCGCAGCTCGCAGGAAGCGCCCCAGCTGCCGTTCGGTTACGCCACCATGGTCCTGCTCGCCGCCGTCCCGCCGCTGTGGCGCGCGGTAATGGATCCCAGGCTCCTCGACCACTACGGCGGCGACATCACACTCGTCAACAGGAAACCCCGTAGAAGATTCTGCCGAATCCGGCCGGCGCACACAGCTGCCACGGCCCGGGTCAGCCCGGCCCTGACCGGCCGGCGCCCGACGCGGGCGCGGAATCCGATTTCGCAGGACGCCGGCGGGTAGCGGTGATGCTGTAGGTGAGAATCGAGGACAGCAGGATCACCAGAACCGGTGCGGCCACCGGCGACCACGCCAGTTCGATGGGTAGCGCGGCCGCGGCGGCCGCGGCGCCGGTCCAGACGACGGCGCCGATCACCGAGGGCAGCGTCGTCGGGACCACACCCCGCGGGGCCGTGACGGTGGCGATGTTCAGCAGGTAGGTCGTGGAGACCAGGCCCGCGGCGGCGGCTGCGATCAGCCCGGCATCGGACAGTCCCAGCACCCCGATCACCAGCAGCACCGCGCCGACGGCCGCCAGACGCCACCACCAGCCGGTGATCACCAGGACGATCGCGGCCGGGGCCGCCCACGGCTGGATCAACGCGACCGATAGCACCAGCAGGATTCCGGAGAGGTGGGCGAGGAATTTGGTCATCGGCGTACCCGCATCATCCGCCGGCGCCGGGGTAGCAGACGCATGGTCTGGTCGAGCCGGGTGTCGGCGGCCCAGCCGACGATATCGACGCCGACCGTACTCATATCGCGGTACATCGACATCCGCTCGAGCTGCCACATCTTCTCCATGGTGGGGTCGAGGTCGCCGGCGAACGGGCTGCCGCGCAGCACATCCACCGCCACCACCACGTGACCGCGTTTGCGCAGGTCGATGAGTGCGAGCGCGAACTGGGTGTCCAGCAGCGTGGAAAACGCGACGACGACCGCGCCGGGCGGCACCGCGGCCCACGGCGCGAGGGTGCCGGTGGTGGGGATGTGCTCGTCGCCGACGTCGAGGACGGTGTCGACGATCCGGTAGAACTGGCGGCGGCCGATATCGGGGCGCAGCCAGCGCGGCGACCGGCCGAGACAGACCACGGCAGTGCGGTCACCGGCCTGCAGCGTGGACTGCACCACCTGCGCGGCACCGCGCACCGATAGTTCGAGGGCATCGCTGGCCGGGCCGGGTGCCTGCTGGGAGGTGTCGACCAGGACGACCACGTCGGCGGAGCGGTTGGTCAGGCGCTCGGTCACGTACAGCCGGCCGCGGCGGGCACTCACCGGCCAGTTCACGATGCGGAGCTGATCACCGGGGGCGTAGGCCCGGATATCGGCGTACTCCACGCCGGGCCCGTGCCGGCGGGTCAGGTGCACGCCGAGACGTTCGGGCAGTTCGGTGCGGGGCAGCGGAATTCGCTGCGGGTCTGTGACGGGGTAGACGAAGATTTCACCGGCGGGCAGGGTTGCGGTGGCCAGCGCCATCCCGGCGGGGCTCAATGCCTTCACCCGCACCGAGATCGGATAGCGGCCCCACCGCTGCGCCGAAACCGTCAACCGCAACCCGGCGGGTGCCGTCCCGGAATCCGACGATTCGTCGACGGTGACCGTCATCCCGTCGGTGATCACCGGTGTGCAGCGCAGCAGGGCGTGTCCCTGGTCGACGAACGCGGCGATGGTGACCGTGACCTGCTCGCCCTCGAAACACCGCTGGGTGCCGCCACCGTCCACCTGGATGCGGGTGCGCGAGACCTGCCACGGCGCGCCGGCCAGCACCCCGAGCATGGGCGCGGCGAAAACCGCCAGCTGCCAGCTGGCCGAGATCACCGCGCCGAACAGTGCGACCGCCGACGCGATGGCGAGCAGATACGTCAGCGGGGCGGGGCGCCAGCGCAGCCTCGTCTCCACGGTCGCGGTGTCGTCGCGGTGTCTCATGGGGTGGCGGCGCGCGGAACCGGGAGGCGGCGCAGGAGTTCGCCGATCACATCCTCGCCGCGGATCCGGCGCACCCACATTTCCGGCCGCAGGGTGATGCGATGCGCCATGGCAGGTACGGCGAGGGCTTTCACATCTTCGGGGATGACGTAGTCGCGGCCGTTCAGCAGCGCACGGGCGCGCGCCATCTGCACCAGATCCAGTTCCGAGCGCGGGCTGGCACCCACTTCCACCTGTGCATGCCCGCGGGTCGCCGAAGCCAGCGCCACCACATAACCCACCACATCCGGGTGCACGGAGACGAATTCGACCGCGTGGCGCATTTCCAGCAGCCCCTTCGCGTCCACCACCTGTTGCACCCGCGGCTGCACCGCACCGCGTTCCAGCCTGCGCCGGATCATCTCGGTTTCGTCGAGTTCGGAGAGGTAACCGAGGCGCAATTGAATGGCGAAACGGTCCAGCTGAGCTTCCGGCAGCGGGTAGGTGCCCTCGTACTCGATGGGGTTGTCGGTGGCGAGCACCACGAAAGGCTGCGGCAGCGGGAAGGTTTCGCCGTCGATGCTCACCTGTCCCTCGGCCATCGCCTCCAGCAGTGCGGCCTGGGTTTTCGGTGGGGTGCGGTTCACCTCGTCGGCGAGCAGCATATGGGTGAACACCGGGCCCCGCCGGAAGGTGAAGCGGCCGGTGGACATGTCGTAGATGGTGGAGCCGAGCAGATCGGCGGGCAGCAGGTCGGGAGTGAACTGCACCCGGGTGAAATCCAGGCCGAGAGCCGCCGCGAACGAGCGGGCGATCAATGTTTTGCCCAGGCCGGGCAGGTCCTCGATGAGCACATGCCCACCGGCCAGGATCGCGATCATGATGAGCTGTAACTCGTCACGTTTACCGACCACGACCCGGGAAACCTCCCGGAGCACGGCTTCGGTGCGTTGGACAGTCGCGTCCAGGGGCATCGTCATGTCTCTACTCGCAATGTGTCGACCCATCTCACATTCTTTGAAGGCGGCTCAGGATCTCGTCCAGAGCCGCGCGACCCGGCGCGGGCGTGTTCTGGTCACGCAACGCCGAATCCGCCGGATCCACCCAGCACCACAATTCGGCACCGAAAAGATGGATACCGGCACTTTCCAGCGCCCGCCGGTTCTTGCTGACCCGCAATCCGGCGGACAATTGGAACTCCTTGGCCAGCAGCGGGCGCAGATGCCGATCCCAATCGGCACGGTTTCCGTCGGCGCGGTCGACAAGCATTTCGGCGCGGGCATGCCAGTGGCGCAGCATTTCGGCGGGCCCGTTTTCCATCTCGTCGACGAGTTCCTTCTCTTTCTTCTCCGGGCGTAACAGCACCCAGACGAAGCAGCACAGCGCGATTGCCACCGGCACGCCGGCGGCGATCAGCATGAACTCGCGGGCCCGCAGATAAGCCACGATCTCGACAACGGCGACGGCAAGGATCGCAGTCGCCACTATCCATGGACGGGTCATCAGGCCACCGTCCCGCCGGGCAGATATGTCACTTGATCGGGCAATTCCGCATGGGATGCGCCGGGTATCTGCGTGCTCTGAAGATCGGAGAGCACCACGCGCAACAACTGCTCGGCACGCATCCGCTGCCATTCCAGCATCGCGTGCGGGCTGAATCTGGCTTCCTCGAACAATGCGACCAGCTCGCGGGCAGAGGCGTCGTGCAGGGCTCCGTGCTCGAAGGCTCGGGCCAGCACCTCCATGGGAGTATCGGAGGCCAGCGGCGCGGCGGCACGGGCGTGGACGAGCCCGCGTTCCACCGCCAGATAGCAGGCGATGATCGCGGTACGCGGGTCCTGGCCGGGAGCGTTCATCGCGGCCAGCCCCATCTCGGCAGCCTTGACCAAGGACAGGGTTTCCGCACGCAACTGCTCGTCGGTGACGCCCGCGGCCTCCTCGGATTCGGTTCTGCGTTCCCGGCGCTGCGTGTTCACGGTGACGACCACCAGACCTGTCACCGCTACCGCCACCAAAGTCGCGGCGGCGGCGCTGGCCAGGATCAGGCCGGTGCCGGTGAGGACCGGCTCGTCCTCTTCCATTCCGGGCGGCACAGCAGGCCGGGCGGGCTGTTCGGAACGCTGTTCCGGTGCCGCCGGAATCTGCTCGCCGGGGCGCTGGAACCCGATGAAATAGACGGCGAAAACAATCGACGCCAGCACTCCGGCAACAGCCAGCGCGAACAGCACGATCACCCCGAAACGACCGAGCCGCCAGGTCTGTTCGGATTCGTCGGCATCCAGGTCGGGCATGGCCAACGGCAGCCGGTGCTGACTGGCGATGACCCCGGCCAGCAACACCACGATCGAGACGGTGAGCAGGACGGGCATGAGGACGACCGATAGCACCGCGGATGCGCCCCCGGCGTTCTCCGCCGGATTTTGCGGCATCCCCGGAATATGTCCGCGCAGCGCGACAACAGCGCAGAACAGCAGCGCGAACACCGCCACAATGCGCGCGATCAGCGCCCGCGACCCGGCCAAAACCTCGACTCCACCATGTGTACCGCCAAGAACTGCCACATATTTACATGCCCGACGGCCGGTCCGGGAGCGATTCGAGAATATAAATCGACGAGTTTTCCATCTTTACCAGCCCCTTGCCGGCAAACCTGATGCATATTGCGTAATCGACAGTTATATCTTGTTCCCGACTGTGAAAACTCACAAGTATGCCGGTACACCGGGAACAGACCCGCGAAACGCCCGGCGAAGGGGCCCGACTCGGCCGATGCGGAATCGTGCGGTCGTGCCGGCGGGCCGGCATCGCGCGTCCATCAGGATTGACGAAAAGCACGCCCCGGCGCGGCCTCGGCACGCGGGCGCCCCGGGCCGCTACCGACGCGCGCACGACACGAGCACAGTCGCCCAGGGCGCCATCCGGAGCAGGTCAGCAGCTCGCTGTGCCGCGACGGGCCCGCAAACTCTGCGGACCACGTCGCAGGCGGCACCCGACCGAACCGCGATACGGCTCGGCTCGGGCCCGCCCGGTAGCGGCTCAGGCGGCGTGGTCGGCGCTGAGCACCAATCCCGAGGTCGGCACCCCGGTACCGGCGGTGACCAGTACGTTCTCCACCTTTTCGACCTGGTTCACCGAGGTTCCGCGCAATTGCCGAACCCCTTCGGCGATACCGTTCATCCCGTGGATATACGCCTCACCCAATTGTCCGCCATGGGTGTTGATCGGTAGTTTTCCACCGATTTCGATTGCCCCGCCGGCAATGAAATCCTTCGCCTCACCACGCCCGCAGAAACCCAGCTCCTCCAGCTGCATGAGCACAAATGGAGTGAAGTGGTCGTACAGAATTGCGGTCTGGATATCGTCGGGGCGTAAACCGCTCTGTTGCCACAGCTGGTCACCGACCAGCCCCATTTCCGGAAGCCCGGTGAGCGCATCGCGGTAATAGCTGGTCATCACGTACTGGTCGGCCCCGCTGCCCTGTGCGGCGGCGGTGATCACGGCAGCCGGGTTGGGCAGGTCCCGGGCCCGTTCCGCACTGGTCACCACGATCGCGACCCCGCCGTCGGATTCCTGGCAGCAGTCCAGCAGGTGTAGCGGTTCGGCGATCCAGCGCGACTTCTGGTGGTCTTCGAGGGTGATCGGCTTGTTGTAGAAGAAGGCGTTCGGGTTCACCGCGGCGTGTTTGCGGTCGGCGACGGCGACCCGCCCGAAGTCGGCGCTCGTCGCGCCGTAGACGTGCATATATCGGCGCGCCACCATGGCGACCTGCGCGGCAGGGGTTCCCAGACCGTGCGGATACGACCAGCCCGCGTCGATCCCGGACGAGGTCGGCGCCGCGGCCAGCGAGCTGGAGAACTGCCCGAATCGCGATACCGAACGTTCGTTGAACGCCCGGTAGGCCACCACCACATCCGCGACACCGGTGGCCACCGCCATCGCCGCCTGCTGCACGGTGGCGCAGGCCGCGCCGCCGCCGTAACCGATATGGCTGAAGAACTTCAGCTGCGGAATACCCGTTGCCCGCGCGACCGCGACCTGCAGGTTCGTATCCATCGTGAAGGTGGTCAGGCCGTCGACATCGGCCGGGGTGAGTCCGGCGTCGGCGAGCGCGGCGGTCACCGCTTCCGCGGCCAGCCGCAGTTCGCTACGGCCGGATTCCTTGGAGAAATCGGTGGCGCCGATACCCGCGATGGCGGCCCGGCCGGACAGTGGATGATCTGAGTTGCTCACGCGTTCCTCGTTCCGCGGGCCGCTGCCGCCCTCGCTACGCCTGTATTCCGCTCGCTCATGCCGTCCCCCCGCCACACCGCGCGATATCGATAACTGCCTTCGCGACGATGTGATCGCCGAGGCTGTCCTTGCCCACGATCTCGAGCTGCACTTCGGAGCCCTCGACGGCCGTCACCTTTCCGGTGAGTGTGAGGGTGTCGTAGGCGTAGAGCGGCACACCGAGTCGCAGCGAAATGGATTTCACCACCGTGCTCGGACCCGCCCAGTCGGTGACGAACCGCTGCACCAGACCGGTATCGGTGAGGATGTTGACGAAAATATCCTTCGAACCGCGCTCGATCGCCTTGTCCCGGTCGTGGTGCACATCCTGGAAATCCCGGGTGGCCAGGGCGGTGCTGATCACGAAGGTCGGGTCGGCGTGGATCGACAGTTCGGGCAGTTCGGTGCCCACCGCGACGGCCGCCGGGTCGAATGTTGTCGTCACGGGATCACCTTCCAGAACGGCAGCACCGTATCGTCGTCCAGTTTTTCGAAATCGGCGACGACGGCCAGTCCCACGTCGACCTTGCCGGGTTCGATACCGCGCAGTTCGCCCAGCATCCGCACCCCCTCCTCGAGTTCCACCAGCGCTACCACGAACGGCAGGTCGCGGCCGGGAACCTTGGGGGCGTGGTGCACTACGAAACTGAACACGGTGCCCTTGCCGGAGGCGACGACGTAGTCGACCGGTTCGGTCTTGTCCTGCCAGATCGCGGGAACGGGCGGGTGGCGCAGCGTGCCGTCGGGCAGCTTCTGGATGCGCAGCTCGCGGGCTTTCACCCCGTCCCAGAAGAATTCGGTGTCCTGAGAGACCAGCGGGCGGACGCGGTCGGCTGCCGACGGCTTCGGGGGCGCACCGGTACCGGGCGCGAATTTCAGGATGCGGAACAGCATTTCGGTGACGAGTTCGTCGCCGACGTACCAGCTGGTGCGGTAGGTGAGGAAGAACCCTTCGCCCAGCCCGGTCTTCTTCGGGCCCACGATACTGTCCAGCGCGCTGGTGATGTTCACCTCTTCGCCGGGCCGCAGGTAGCGGTGGTAGATCTGTTCGCAGTTGGTGCCGACCACGGAGGTGTAGCCCGCGGAATCGAGCAGGGCGTTGGTGGCTTCCATGGGATCGTCGGCCGGGCGGCTGCCGCCCAGCCCCAGCATGGTCCACACCTGGGCCATGGCCGGCGGAGCGACGATCCCGTCGAACCCGGCCGCCGCGGCGGCGGCCTCGTCGACGTACACCGGGTTGGTATCGCCCAGGGCCTCCACCCAGTTGTTGATCATCGGCTGGTTCACCGGGTCACGGCCGAGCCTGGGCGCGCTGGCGCCGGCCGCCATGATCTTCTCCGCGGCCGCGGTGATCTCTTCCGGCGTACTGATATCCGGCAAGGAACTGCTCCTTAGGGATAGAGGGTGGGGCACGGGATCCGGCCGAACCCGGTCAACGTGGGACCCGGGGCAGTTTCAGGCCCGCGGAGGCGACGAGTTCGCGCATGACCTCGTTGACGCCGCCGCCGAAGGTCACCACCAGGTTCTGTTTGGTGCGCCGGTCCAGCCAGCCCAGCAGTTCCGCGGTGGCCGGATCGGCCGGATCGCCGAAACGACCCACGACCTCTTCGGCCAGCCGGCCGGCTTCCTGCAGCGATTCCGTGGAGAAGATCTTGGTTGCCGAAGCATCCGCGATGACCTGCGACTGATCGGTGTTGGGATCCTCTGCGGTGGCCGCCACCTGCCAGTTCAGCAGTTCGTTGAGCCGGGTCATGGCGTGGATGCGGCCCAGCGCGCGCTGCGCCTCGGGTTCGTCGAGGATCGCCCGCGGCTTCGCCCAATCGCGGACCTTGTCGTAGAGCTGTTCGATCTTGCCGGACGGCCCCAGGCTCACCCGCTCGTGGTTGAGCTGGGTGGTGATCAACCGCCAGCCCTTGTTCTCCTCGCCCACCAGCATGCTCGCCGGAACCCGGACATCGTCGAAGTAGGTGGCGTTGGTGTGGTGTGCGCCGTCGGCGGTGATGATCGGGGTCCAGGAATAGCCCGGATCCGTGGTATCGGCGATCAGAATGGTGATCCCGCGATGCCGCGATTCCACCGAACCGGTGCGGCAGGCCAGCCAGATGTAATCGGCCTCGTGCGCGCCGGTGGTGAAGATCTTCTGGCCGTTGACGACCCAGTCGCCGGAATCGTCGGTGACCGCGCTCGTCCGCAGCGCGGCGAGATCGGTGCCGGCTTCCGGCTCGGAGTATCCGATGGCGAAATGGATATCGCCGGAGAGGATTCCGGGCAGGAACTTGTCTTTCTGCTCCTGCGTGCCGAACTGCTGCAGTGTCGGGCCGACGGTCAGCAGGGTGACCAGCGGCAGCGGGACATCGGCGCGGGACGCCTCGTTGTAGAAGATCTGCTGTTCGACCGGGCCGTACCCGTGCCCGCCGTACTCCTTCGGCCAGCCGACACCGAGCCAGCCGTCGTGGCCCATCCGGCGGACCACGGCGCGGTAGGCGTCGCCGTGCCGGTTGACCGACATCGCGGCGGCCTCTTCCGGGGTGACGAGATCGGCGAAATAGGCGCGCAGATCGTCACGTAGTTTGCGTTGTTCGCTGGTCAGATCGATGAACACCCTGCCCCCAATCGTTCGAGCCGCAGTGCGGCGCCGCCCAGCCAGCGGGCGAGGTCCTTGGACTGTGAGTAGTAGCGATGCATGGAGTGGGTGACATCCACTCCGATACCGCCGTGCAGGTGATGACATTTCTGCATGGCGCGCGGCAATTCCGCGGCCACGGTATAGGCCAGCACGTTCAGATCATCGTCGATCCGCTGCTGCTGTTCGGGGCTCGGATCGTTGCGCCCCAGCGCCCAGTTCGCGGAAACCGCCGCGACGTGCAGGGTACGCGAGACCACATACAGGTCCGCGATCTGCTGAGCGACCGCCTGGAACTCCGCCAGCGGCCGGTTGAACTGCTGCCGGGTGCCCACATGCGCGGCAGTCAGTTTCACCGCGCCCGAGAGCAGGCCGTCGGCGACGGCGCCGATGGTGGCGAGTACGACCCGGTGCAGCCGCGGGCCGGCATCGGCCAGCAACCGGTCGGCCGGGATCTCCACCGCGTCGAGTTTCACCGAGAACTCGGGGAGCCCGCCGGATACCGAGGACGGCGCGCACGACACGCCCGCTGCCTTCGCATCGACGATGGCGACCCCGGAATCCGTGGTGACCAGGAGCCAGCGGGCCTGATCCGCGCACGGCACCGCCACCTTGTATCCGGTGATCCGCACCGTATCGCCGAAGGCTTCGGCTTTGGTGGTGGGCTCGGTGGTCAACGGCGCACCGGGCTCGCTGATGGCGGCGGTGAGCACCGCCCCCTCGGCGACCGCCGGGAACACCTCCGCCGCCACATTTTCGGGTACCGCGCCCAGCAGCGTCAGGACACCGAACCCCAGAGTGGGCAGGGCAGGTGCGGCCACCGCGTCGGTGGCCAGTTCGGTCAGCAGCACCGATACCGCGTCGATACCCATGTCGTCGCCACCGAACCGCTCCGGTAGCGCTACCGACAGCAGTCCGGTCGCGGCCAGTTCGGGCCACAGCGCGCTGTCGCGCGCTGCCTGTCGCTCGAGGAGTCCGACGACGACCTCGGCCACCGCCTCCTGAGCTTCGTCTCGGGTGAAGTCCACGTTCTGCTCTCCAGTCGTCGCACGAACTAGCCGGCCGCGTCGCGGGGCAAGCCCAAGATCCGCTCGGCGGCCACGGTCAACAGGATCTGCTCGGTTCCGCCCGCAATCGACAGACAGCGGGTGAGCAGGAATTCCGAGGTGTCCTCGGTCGTTCGCGCACCGGCCGGGCCGGCCACCTGTACCGCGAACTCGGCGACCGCCTGCCGGTGCCGAACGCCCACCAGTTTGCGCACACTGCTCTGTGCGCTCGGGTCGGCGCCGGCCAGGATCCGCACCGCCGCACGCTGTTCCAGCAGCAATCCGGCGATCGCGTCGGCAACGAAACCACCCAGCCGGTCGTTGATCAGTTCCGACCCCCGCCCGGTGGCCGGCAGTTTGGTGATCAGTTCCTCCAGCGCGGGACCGATCCCGTTACCGCTCATGGCGACCCGCTCCGCCGACAGCGTGGAGCGGGCGATCTTCCAGCCGTTGCCCAGCGCGCCGACCACACAGTCGTCCGGTACGAACACCTCGTCGAGGAACACTTCGCTGAACCGTGCCTCGCCGGTGATCTGTACCAGTGGCCGGATATCGATCCCGGCACTGCGCATATCCACCAGGAAGTAGCTGATGCCCTTGTGTTTCGGTGCGGCCGGATCGGTGCGGGCCAGGCAGATCGCCCAGTTCGCTTCCTTCGCCAGCGAGGTCCACACCTTCTGGCCGCGCAGGATCCAGCCACCGTCGGTGCGTTCGGCGCTCGTGCGCAGCGCGGCGAGGTCGGAACCGGCGCCGGGTTCGCTGAACAGCTGACACCAGACCACCTCACCGCGCAGGGTCGGCCAGGCGAAACGTTCGATCTGCTCGGGTGTTCCGTGCTGCAGCAGGGTCGGGATCGCCCAGCCCCCGATGGTCAGATCGGGCACCGTCAGACCCGCGCGGCGCAGCTCCTCGGAGATCACCAGGCCGGTCATCGGGTCGGCCGCGCGGCCGTAGGGCTCGGGCCAGTGCGCCATGATCAGGCCGGCTTCGGCCAGTGCGGTGCGCTGTTCGCCGGCCGGCAGAGCGGCGATCCGGGCCACTTCGGTGGCGAGTTCGCCGGTATCGGCGCCGGTATCGGTTCCGCCCACGGCGGCCGCATCGGCGAAGACCCGGTCGGCGCCCGTGGTGCGCCGCTGCCCGGCGCGGGTCAGTTCCGTGACCCGGCTACGCCAGTACGATTCGCCGCCGAGCAACTGGCGCAGCGCCACCGCCCGGCGGAGGTACAGGTGCGCGTCGTGCTCCCAGGTGAACCCGATACCACCGAGCACCTGGATGCAGTCCTTGGCGGTTTCCACCGCGGCGTCGAGACTGATGGTCGCGGCGATCGCGGCGGCGATGGGCAGTTCGGCGGCGCCGGTGTCCACGGCTGCCGCGGCGTCGGCCGCGACCGCCCGGATCAGTTCGGTCCGGCACAGCATCCACGCGCAGATATGTTTCACGGCCTGGAACGAACCGATACTGCGACCGAACTGCTCACGGACCTTCGCGTATTCGACGGCGGTGGACAGGCACCAGCCGGTCACTCCCGCGAGTTCGGCCACGGCCAGCGCGACCAGCAGGTCTTCGACGGCGTAGGCGGGCGCGAACAGCGCCGCGGCATCCACCCGCGCATCGGTACAGCGGACCCGGGCCAGCGGAGTCGCCAGGTCGAGCGATTCCAGCGGCTCCAGTTGCAGCCCGGCCGTATCCGGCGGCAGCAGGCACCAGCGCCGGCCGTCCGGGGTGTCGACCGGCAGCAGCACCGCGGTACCGGATTCGGCGCCGAGCACCGTTTCCCAGGTACCGCTCAGCAGGCTCCCGTCACCATCCGGCCGTAGCTCCGGCGCCGACGCCGGCTCGGCTTTGTCGGCGACCACCGTATCCAGCGCGATCCCGCAGGGTTGTTCCTCCGGTAGTGCGCCGGCGGTCACGTAGCCGGCCGCCGCCGTGGTCAGCACCGGGCCGCCGACCATATCGTGCGCCGCCTGCTCGAGGAACACGGCCAGATCGGTCACCGATCCGCCCGCGCCGCCCGCCTCCTCGGCCACCGCTACTCGGAAGATTCCGAGCTCGGTCAGCGTTGGCCAGTACGAACGCCAGAAGCCAGTGGTCTGGGCCCGCATTGTTGCAATCGGTTGGGCCGCCGCGGCCCACCCGTTCATCGACTGTTGAACGGCTTTATGCTCGTCAGTGGTGGCGATGGTCACAGTCCATCCCGCCTTTCCGGCGTGACTCCCACACCTAGAACATGTTCTAATATCCACGGCGGGCGGAAGTCAAGGCACGATCCCACCGGCCGCGCTCGCGCTCGACCACGTCACGGAAAGGACGCCCGTCCATGGCCAGCCCCTCCCGTCCCCGGCCCGGCGATTCGGATGCGTCCTCGAGCACACCCGTCACCACGCTGCGGGAGGACGAACTGAGCTCGACGGCTCAGCGGGAGCGGCGCAAGCGGATCCTGGACGCCACCCTGGCCCTGGCCTCGAAGGGCGGCTACGACGCGGTGCAGATGCGGGCTGTCGCCGAACGCGCCGATGTCGCGGTGGGCACCCTGTACCGATATTTTCCGTCCAAGGTACATCTACTGGTCTCGGCCCTGGCCCGGGAATTCGAGCAGTTCGAGGGCAAGCGCAAACCGCTCGCCGGCAAAACGCCGGAGGAGCGGATGCATATGCTGCTCTCCCAGATCACCCGCATGATGCAGCGCGACCCGCTGCTCACCGAAGCGATGACCCGCGCGTTCATGTTCGCCGACGCCTCGGCGGCCGCCGAGGTGGACCGGGTCGGCAAAGTGATGGACCGGGTGTTCGCACGTGCCATGAACGACGGCGACCCTACCGAACGCCAGCTCGCCATCGCCCGCGTGATCAGCGATGTGTGGCTGTCGAATCTGGTCGCCTGGCTCACTCGCCGAGCATCGGCGACCGACGTCTCCGAACGCCTGGAGTTGACCGTCGACCTGCTGCTCGGCAGCCGTACCTGACCGAACGAGCCTGCCTCGGGCCACGACCGCCGGGCCCGCCCCGGCAGCTACGATGATCCGTGTGGGCTTCGCAGGCAGCCGCCCGCACTTCCCGCCGAATCGGACGGGCGCTGACGACACAGTATTGTCATGCGCGCCCCCTCTTAACGAAAACTCCGATCAATAGGTTGGATGCGTGAGCGCACAGGATCTGCCACTGGAACTCCGCCGAGCGCTGGCGACAGTCGCGCGCGTGCCTCGGCTACTGGTCGCATCGGACTACGACGGGACCCTCGCGCCCATCGTCTCCGATCCGGCCAAGGCCTACCCGCACGGTGAGTCCGTCCGGGCATTACGCGCGCTGGCCGGGCTCACCGGCACCACGGCCGCGGTCATCTCCGGCCGCGCCCTACGCGACCTCGCCGCACTGTCTCGACTGCCGGTAGAAGTGCAGTTGATCGGCAGCCACGGCTCGGAATTCGACGTAGGTTTCGTCCATGCCATCGACAACGACGCCAGACAGTTGCTTCGGGAAGTGGTCACGGCCCTGAGCAAGATCGCCGCGGCGAATACCGGCGCCTCCGTCGAGGTCAAACCGGCCAGTGTCGCGCTGCATGTGCGCAACGCGGCACCCGAGGTGGGGCGCCGCGCGCTCAACCAGGCCCGGCAGGGTCCGGCGTCGTGGGTCGGCGTGCAGGTGACCGAAGGTAAAGCCGTGATCGAACTCGCGGTGGTCCCCACCGACAAGGGTTCCGCGCTGAGTACCGTGCGGCATCAGGAAAGCGCCTCCGCCGCGGTGTTCTTCGGTGACGATGTCACCGATGAGAAAGCCTTCCGGGTCCTGGCCGGTCCCGATATCGGCATCAAGGTCGGCGATGGCGAATCGCTGGCCAAGTATCGAGTGGACAGCACCGAAGCGGTCTCGCATGCCCTCGCCTACCTGCTGGAGGAACGCCGGACCTGGCTGGCCGGCGCCAGCGCGCCGCCGATCGAACGCCTGAGCATGCTCGCCAGCCCGCGTTCGGTGGCATTACTCACCCCGGACGCCACAGTGACCTGGTTCTGCCATCCCGAACCGGATTCCGCGGCGGTATTCGCGCATCTGCTCGGCGGACTCGATGCCGGCCATTTCTCGATCACCCCGCAACGGCCGGGCCTACCGCTCTCGCAGCGGTACATCGATAGCACCATGACGGTGGAGACCCGCTGGGCGAAACTGTCGGTCGTCGACTATCTCCCGCACGACGTGGACCCGGATCGCACCGACCTCACCCGGGTGATCACCGGCACCACCTCGGCCCAGGTGACCTTCGCGCCGCGGCCCGAATTCGGCCAGGTGCCGGTCTCCATCGAGGTGGAACGCGACGGACTGCGGGTATGGGGAACCAACGACCCGGTGGTACTGCGCTCCCCCGGGGTCGCTTGGGAGATCCACAGCGATGGTGTGCACGATTCGGCCACCGCGGTTGTCGACCCGTCACAGGGGCCGGTGATCCTGGAACTGCGCTGCGGTTCGAAGGATCTCGGCCCGGCCGCGACCAGCGAACCGGAACGCCGCCGGATAGCGGAACTCTACTGGTCGGAATGGGCACGCACGCTGGACCTGCCGGCGCTCAAACCCGACCTGATGAAGCGTTCCGCACTCACCCTGCGCGGTCTGGTGCATGCCCCGTCCGGTTCCATCCTGGCGGCGGCCACCACCTCGCTGCCCGAGGATATCGGCGGCGTACGCAACTGGGATTACCGCTACTGCTGGTTGCGTGACGCCGCGTTGACTGCGAGCGCACTGGTCTCGCTGGGTTCCGTAGGCGAAGCCGAGCAATACCTGGATTGGGTGCATCGTGTACTGGAAACCCTGCCCGGTCCCGAGCGGTTGCACCCGCTGTACACCATCTACGGCGAAACATTGCCCCCGGAAGCGGTGATCGATCAGCTGCCCGGCTACGCCGGATCGCGTCCGGTCCGGGTCGGCAACGCGGCGAATATGCAGGTTCAGCTGGACGTCTTCGGCCCCATCGTGGACCTGATCACCAGCCTCGCCCACGCCCGGGAGAAACAGGGCATCACCGATCCCCGCAAGGTGCTGCCCGACGCAGATTGGGAACTGGTACACGCCATGGTGTCGGCGGTGCAGCGGCGGTGGACCGAGCCCGACCACGGCATCTGGGAGATCCGCGGCAATCCCCGCCACCACGTGTACTCGAAGGTGATGGGCTGGCTCACGGTGGACCGCGCGCTCACCCTCGCCGAGAAGTTCGACCGCCCCGTCGACGCCGACTGGCTGCCGCTGCGCGAAACCATCGCCGACGAGGTGAAGGCCAAGGGCTGGAACGACGAGGTCCAGTCCTACACCGCCGCCTACGACGGCATCGACCTCGACGCGGCGACCCTGCATATCGGGCTCAGCGGCCTGATCGATCCCGCCGACCCCCGGTTCGCGGCGACGGTTGTGGCCACCGAGGCCGAATTGCGCAGCGGTTCCACCGTCTACCGGTACCACCACGACGACGGGCTGCCCGGCGGCGAAGGCGGGTTCCACCTGTGCGCGGCTTGGCTCGTGGAGGCCTATCTGCTGATCGGTAAACGGTCCGACGCCGAAGCACTGTTCGCGCAACTCGTGGACGTGGCGGGTCCGACGGGGCTGCTCAGCGAGGAGTACGACCCGGTCGCCGAGCGGTCCCTCGGTAATCATCCCCAGGCGTACAGCCATCTGGGCCTGCTGCGCTGCGCCCAACTGCTCGGTGCCTGAGCGATAGGGACGTACTCGACCCAGAGCGACGGAACGAATTGCGCCGCTCTGGGTCGAGTGAGCCCAGCCGAGCCGCCCGGTGAAACGCGACGGGTGGGGTCGGGTGCGGGTAGACGCACCGCCGAACGCGACCGTTAGACACTGGACGGTCGGTTCAGAAGACCTCCCGTCCCCTGCTAAAGTAAAACGGAAACGATTTCCATTAAACTTTTTGGTAGGTACGCCGTGTCTCTGAAATCTGCTCGTAGCGCCTTACTACTCACCGTCGGTGTGGCGACGGCCGCGGCACTCACCGCCTGCGGTGACACCGGCAACGATTCGGGCAAACCACAGGTGGTTGTGTCAACCAATGTATGGGCTGATATTGCGAGCGCGGTAGCCGGGCCGGACGCGGAAGTTTCGGCGATCATCTCCGATCCTGCCGCCGACCCGCATTCCCACGAAACCTCCGCGGCCGAATCCGCGCAGATCAGCGACGCCGATCTGGTGGTGTACAACGGCGGCCACTACGACGAATTCATGGCGAAGGCGATCGAGGGCCGCGGACAGCGCGCCGTCGAAGCCGTCGCGACCCGCGACAGCACCATCGCGAACGATACGAACGAGCACGTCTGGTACGACATGGAGACCGTCGCACTGGTAGCCGAGGAGATCGGCACCGCACTCGGCGAACTCGACCCCGAGCACGCGCAGGGCTATACCGATCGCGCAGCAGAATTCACCGGCCGACTCGATGCGGTCACCACCCTCACCGACCGGACCGCCGGCGCGCACCCCGGTACGCCGGTGCTGCAGACCGAACCGCTGGCGTACTACCTGCTCCAGGACGCCGGTACCGTCGACCGGACACCGGGCGACTACCAGGAAGCAATCGAGCAGGAAACCGATCCCGCCCCGGCAGCCGTCGCCGCGACCCGCGACCTGATCAACGGCCGGCAGATCGAGGTACTGATCTACAACGTCCAGACCGAGGACAAAGTCAGCCAGGATCTGCGGGCGGCTGCCGACGCGGCCGGTATCCCGGTGGTCGAGGTTACCGAGACGCTGCCGCCGGGGCTGGATTTCGTGGCATGGCAGACCCGCAACGCCGAAGCGCTGGCCGATGCCATCGGCTGACCCCGGCCCGAGAGCGACGAACGGATACAACCGATGAGCGAAACCGCGTCGGCAAACGGTCGCGGGACACCATCCGCCGATACGGCGTTGCCCGCGGATACAAGCGGTATCGCGCCCGGCGCACAGAGTGCCGCGCAACCCGACAAGCCGAACTCACCCAACGGGCAGAGCGCCGTACCGGGCGCGCCCGCAAGCGCACCGCCGGCCGTCGCGCTCGAATCGGCGACCCTCGGTTTCGGCGACCGCATACTGTGGCGCGAACTGGACCTCAGCGTCGCCCGGGGCGAGTTCATCGCCGTGCTCGGACCCAACGGATCCGGTAAGACCTCCCTGCTCCGGGTGCTGCTCGGCCAATTGGGCCTGTCCGCCGGGCGGGCCCGCATCGGCGGTGCCTCACCGCGCGCCGGGCATCCCGATATCGGGTACATCCCGCAGCAGCGCACCATCGACGCCGGTGTGCAGTTGCGCGGCACCGACCTGGTCGGTCTCGGGGTGGACGGGCACCGCTGGGGTCTCGGGCTGGGCGGACGCGCCGAACGCCGCCGCAAGGTCGCCGCCGCGATCGCCGATGTCGGTGCCGAGAAATTCGCGCGCGCTCCATTGGAGAGCATGTCCGGCGGCGAGCAGCAGCGGCTGAGAGTGGCGCAGGCACTGGTCGGCGACCCGGCGGTACTGCTCTGCGACGAACCCCTACTCAGTCTCGACCTGGCCAGTCAGCAACTCGTCTCCGGCCTGATCGACCGGCGGCGCCGCGACCACGGAACCGCGGTGTTGTTCGTCACCCACGAAATCAACCCGATCCTGCCGCTGGTGGACCGGGTGCTCTACCTGGTCGACGGGAAGTTCCGGATCGGCACCCCGGACGAGGTGATGACCTCGGCGGTGCTGTCCGAGCTGTATCAGACCGATGTCGATGTGCTGCGCGTCCGCGGCCGGCTGGTCGTGGTCGGCACCGGCGACACCATGGATGCGCTCGGCACCGCCGGCGCCCACTGCCACGGCGACCCCGGCACCCCGCACACCCCCGACCCGGCAGGCACCGACCCCGGCCGGCAACCGCGACAGGCATACACCTAGATGGACAAACTCTCCGACGTACTGGCCGAGATCTTCGATCTGCAGACCACCGTTCACCTGCTCGGCTACGACTTCGTACAACAGGCCGTACTCGCCGCGGCACTGCTGGGCCTGCTCGCCGGAGCCATCGGGCCGCTGATCATCAGCCGGCAGATGTCGTTCGCCGTACACGGCACCAGCGAGCTCTCGCTCACCGGCGCCGCCGCCGCACTGCTCGTCGGCGCCGGGGTCGGCATCGGCGCGATCGCGGGCTCGGTGATCGCCGCGGTCCTCTTCGGCGTCCTCGGCACCCGGGCGCGGGAACGCGATTCGGTGATCGCGGTGGTGCTGTCGTTCGGTCTCGGCCTCTCCGTGCTGTTCCTGTGGCTGGGTCCCGAACGCGCGGGATCGAAGTTCTCGCTGCTCACCGGCCAGGTCGTCAGTGTCGGATTCAGCGGGCTGACCCTGCTGGCCACCTGCACCGCGGCGGTGCTGGCGGTTCTCGTCGTCGTCTACCGGCCGTTACTGTTCGCCAGTACCGACCCCGAGGTCGCGGTGGCCCGCGGGGTCCCGGTACGCGCCTTGTCGATCCTGTTCGCGGTGATGCTCGGGATCACCGCTGCCTTCGGCGTGCAGATCGTGGGTGCGCTCCTGGTCCTCGCGCTGCTCATCACACCGGCGGCCGCCGCGGCACAGCTCACCGCCGACCCGGTGCGAGCCACAGTGCTCGCGGTGATCTTCGCAGAGATCGCGGCGGTCGGCGGGATCCTGCTGTCGCTGGCGCCGGGGGCTCCGGTTTCTACGTTCGTCACGACGATCTCGTTCCTGATCTACTTGGTCTGCCGGGTGATCGGCGCCCGGCAGCGGTCATCACGCAGTCTCCGGAAACGTGGGGCGGAAGTCCGGGTAGCCCGGGTATAGAGGTTGGGCAGCTTGGGTGCGCTCGGCAATTGGGACGGCCGGTCGGAGCTTGGAGATGGTGAGCCTGTCGATGCTGCGCTCGGGGGGAACCTTCGGTGAAGGGGCGGGCTGTAATTTTGGAGACGCTCCGCGTCTCGAGGGTTGAGCCCTATTAACCCCTGGTCTTCACTCCTCCGCTCCTCCGCTTCGCTCCCCCGCTCCGTCGCTCCAGACCAGGGGCGGGCCCCACCCATGGAGGTGAACCATCCACAGAGGTGGGGTACGCGGGGTTGTGGGTTGTGCGGGGTTGTGGGGGTGTGGGGGTGTGCGCAAACACGGCTGAGCCGCTCGGCGCCGTCGACCTCGGCGACAAGAGGTCTCGATCGGTAGGCGGCGCCGGGTGGGCCTTTCCAGCCACTGACCACGAGGGAGACCAGGCGGTGGGTTGAGAGCGGGGCGCCACCCCGGCGCTGCGGGCAGGTGCCTTCAGTCGGGGTGGCAGGGGCTCGTATGCTCGTGCGCAACGCTCCCGGAACGAAGGGCACCCACATGATCGACTTCACGATTCCCGCCGGCCTGGCCGCCGAACGCGACCGGATCCGCCGGTTCGTCGCCGAGAAAATCGTGCCCTACGAACGCGACCCCCGGCTCACCTCGCACGGCCCCACCGACGAACTGCGCCAGGAGCTCGTGGCGCTGGCCCGCGCCGAGGATCTGCTCACCATCCAGGCGCCCACCGAGCTCGGCGGCCGCGGCCTCACTCATATCGAACAGTCCGTTCTCTACGAAGCGGCCGGATGGTCCACCCTCGGCCCGGTCGCGATGAACTGCGCGGCCCCCGACGAGGGCAATATGTTCCTGCTCTCGAAGATCGCCGACCCGGACCAGACCGAGCGCTACCTGAAACCGGTTATCGACGGCCACCAGCGGTCGGTCTTCGCCATGACCGAACCCGACGGCGCCGGATCCGACCCTGCACAGCTGTCCACCACCGCAACCTTCGACGGCGAGAACTTCACCATCGACGGCCGCAAATGGTTGATCACCGGCGCGAACGGCGCGAAAACCTGGATCATCATGGCCGCACTCGCCGAGAACCCGCACCTCCCGGCCGGCCCCACCCTCTTCCTCACCGACGGCGACCAGCCGGGCATCGTCATCGAACGCACCATGAACACCATGGACCGCAATTACGTGGCCGGACACTGCGTGGTTCGCTTCGACGGGCTCACGCTGCCGAAATCCGCCCTACTCGGCGAGGCGGGGCAGGCCCTGCGCTACGCCCAGTTGCGGTTGGCCCCGGCCCGGCTCACCCACTGCATGCGCTGGCTCGGCGCCGCCGAACGCGCCCAGAGCATCGCCATCGACCACGCCAAAACCCGCACGGCCTTCGGCAAAACCCTCGGTGAACATCAAGGCGTGTCCTTCATGATCGCCGATAACGAGATCGCGCTGCACCAGTGCCGGCTCACCATCTGGCATACCTGCTGGCTCATGGACCAGGGCGAAAAAGCCCGCCATGAGAGTTCGATGGCGAAATCTTTCGTCTCCGAGGAACTGTTCAAGGTCGCCGACCGCTGTGTCCAAATCCTCGGCGGTATCGGCGTCAGCGATGAAACGGTCGTCGAAATGATCTTCCGTGATATGCGCCCGTTCCGGCTCTACGACGGCCCCACCGAAGTCCACAAATACGCCATCAGCCGTAAAGTGCTGCGCTGATATTACGGCCCGAAACCCCGGGCGCGGCCGTCCACCAATACACTCCCCACCATGAGTTCGGAATTGCTCGTCGATGTCTCAGCGGGCATCGCCGTCCTCACCTTGAATCGGCCGGCCAAACAGAACGCGTTCAATCCCGCCATGACCGAAGCGCTCGGGGCGGCGTTGAAGCGGTGTGACGCCGAGGATGCGATCCGGGTAGTGGTCATCACCGGGACACCGCCGGCGTTCTGCGCGGGGGCAGATCTGTCCGACCGGGTAGGAGAGGTGAGCGCGAGTATCGATCCGCCCCCGTTCCAGGTCCGCAAACCGGTGATCGCGGCGGTCAACGGGCACGCAGTAGGCGTCGGCCTGGCGCTCGCGTTGCAATGCGATTTGCGATACCTGGCCGACGACGCGGTATATGCACTGAGCCAGGTGCGGCGCGGTGTACTCGCCGACGGCTACGCGCACTGGACACTGCCGCGGCTGGCCGGTCTCGCAAATGCCGCCGATATCCTGCTCACCGGCCGCACCTTCGACGGCGCCGAAGCCAAAGCGATGGGCCTGGCAAATGCCTGCCTGCCCGCGGTGGAGGTGCTGCCCACCGCGATGGCGGTTGCGCACGATATCGCGGGCGGTTCGGCGCCACTGAGCGCCGCTCTGTCGAAGCGCCTGCTCTGGGAGGGGGCCGGCCTGGAACCGGCGACGGTCGCCCAACTGGAGGCCGATCTGAACGATCACATTGCCGGCGGCCGGGATGCGGGTGAGGCGATGACAGCCTTCCGGGAACGCCGTCAGCCCACCTGGTCGGGCTCGATCAGTGAGGAATGGCCGACCTGGGGGCCCGGGAAATGGACCGGGCAGCAGAGCTTGGACTGATCGCCGTCAGCCACCGGTGATGAGCACCAGGACGAACAACAGCGCCATCAGCACCGCCAGAATCGTGCCGATGACACCCAGCGTGAACCCGATCACGACCTGGGTCCGGCCACCGTAGGCGCCACCCGATTCGTCGATCTGATCCAACGCGCGTTTACCCATAGCCCAGGCCACCGGCCCGGTCAGCCCGAAACACAGGAGGCTGACCACACCCAGGAGCAGCACCGCCGTCGCATATGGGTGCTCGACCGGCTTACCGATGGGCGTGTTGGGTATCACCACGGAACGAATTCTACGGTGTGGTGGCGGTTTTGCGGTCCGGGCGCGACCGAATCGGCGTGGAACCGCCCGCTGACCGGGACTGCTCTGGTCAGATGCGGCGCTGCCGTGCTGTTTCGGCCAGCACTACGCCGGCCGCCACAGAGGCGTTGAGCGATTCCACCGGACCCGCCATGGGGATGCTCAGGATCGCGTCGCAATTCTCCCGGACCAGCCGGGACAACCCCTTGCCCTCGGAACCCACCACGATCACCGTGGGCCCGGTGGCATCGAAATCGTCGAGCAAGGTGTCACCGCCGGCGTCCAGGCCGACGATCTGAACTCCTTTGGCAGCCCAGTCCTTCAGCGTGCGGGTGAGATTGGTGGCGCGAGCGACCGGCAGCCGGGCTGCCGCCCCGGCGCTGGTCCGCCAGGCCACCGCGGTCACGCTGGCACTGCGCCGCTGCGGGATCACCACACCGTGCCCGCCGAACGCCGCCACAGAGCGCACCACGGCGCCCAGGTTGCGCGGGTCGGAGATATTGTCCAACGCCACCAGCAGCGCCGGTTCCACCGATTGCTGGGCGCGGGTGAGTAGATCGTCCGGATGCGCGTACCGGTACGGCGGCACCTGCAGTGCCATCCCCTGGTGTAAACCGTTGGAGCTCATCCGGTCCAGATCGGTGCGCGGTACCTCGAGGATGGATATCCCGGCATCGGCGGCGATACGCACACTTTCGGTGAGCCGCTCGTCGCTCTCGGTACCGGCCGCCACGTACAGCGCTGTCGCCGGAACGCCGGCGCGCAGGCATTCCGTCACCGGGTTGCGGCCCAGGACCAACTCAGGGCTGTCGTCACCGCGCCGGCCGGCGGGCCGGGAGCCACGTCCGGTCGGATTTTTCTGGGCGGCACGCGCTTTCGCGGCGGCTTTGCGCGCCGCGGGATGTTTGGTACGTGCCTCCGCGGGAGGTGTCGGCCCGCGACCTTCCAGTCCACGGCGGTGCTGCCCGCCGGAACCGACCACCTGCCCCTTCTTAGTGCCCCCCTTGCGGATTGCACCACGACGTTGTGAATTGCCGGCCATCAGCCCGCCTTTCCAGGGGTAGGTGTGCCCAGCGACCATTCGGCACCGTTCGGGGTATCGGTCACTTCGACACCGGCCGCCTGGAGGCGGTCGCGTACGGCGTCGGCGGTGGCCCAGTCTTTCGCGGCCCGGGCTTGCTGGCGGCGTTCCAGTTCGGCACCGACCAGCACGTCGAGGGCGGCATCGGCGGCCGAATGATCGGCGGCGGTATTCCAGTGCGGGTCGAGCGGGTCCACCCCCAGCACATCGAGCATGGCCCGGACCTGGCTCGCGTGTTCGCGGGCGGTCTCGAGAACACCGGCGTCCAGCGCACGGTTGCCCTCGTGCACGCCGTGATGGATTTCGGCGAGCGCCTTCGGGACACCGAGGTCGTCGTCGAGGGCGGCGGCGAAACCGTCGGTCCATTTGCCCATCGGGATATCACCGCCGCGTTCGGCGACCCGTTGCACAAAAGCTTCGATCCGCTGATACGACTGGGCGGCGTCGGCGAGCGCTTTATCGGAGTATTCCAGCATGGAACGGTAGTGCGCACTACCCAGGTAGAAGCGCAATTCCACCGGACGCACGGATTTCAGCACATTCGGAATGGCCAGCACATTGCCGAGCGATTTCGACATCTTCTCGCCGCCCATGGTCACCCAGCCGTTGTGCAACCAGTACTGCGCGAAACCGTCGCCGGCGGCCTTGGACTGCGCGATTTCGTTCTCATGGTGCGGGAACACCAGATCCATACCACCGCAGTGGATATCGAATACCGGTCCGAGGTAGAACTCGGCCATCGCCGAGCATTCCAGATGCCAGCCGGGGCGGCCGGGGCCCCACGGCGACGGCCACGTGGGTTCGCCCGGTTTCGCGGCTTTCCAGAGCGTGAAATCACGGGGGTCGCGTTTGCCGAGCCCGGCACTCTCACCCTGGTGCACGTCCTCCGGCCGGTGTCCGGACAAATGGCCGTAATCCGGATAGCTCCGCACATCGAAGTACACATTGCCTTCGGACGCGTAGGCGTGCCCGCGGTCGATGAGCCGTTGCATCAAATCGACCATTTGAGTGATATGCCCGGTTGCCCGCGGCTCCGCCGACGGCGGGAGCACCCCGAGCTGCCGATAAGCCTGGTCGAAGGCGCGCTCATGCGTCGCGGCCCATTCCCACCAGGGTCGGCCGGCTGCGGCCGCCTTGGTGAGGATTTTGTCCTCGATATCGGTGACATTGCGGATGAATGCCACATCCAGCCCGCCCGCGGCCAGCCAGCGGCGCAGAATATCGAACGCCACACCGCTGCGCACATGGCCGATATGCGGCAGTCCCTGCACGGTTGCCCCACACAGGTACACCGAGGCGTGTCCGGGTACCAGCGGCGTGAAATCACGCAGGGTCCGTTTCTCGGTGTCGAACAGGCGCAGCGTCACGGCAGTCGATCCTAGTTTCGTTTGTGGATTGCACTCGAAGTGGTGCAGCGGGGATATGGGCAGGGTAGCGGCAACGACCGGTTCTACGGCATTCGGCCGCACCGTCGCGGCGGGGACAGTTGGGCAGGAGCGCGGCAACGATCTTGCAGCGGGGCAGCAATCCTTCCCACCGCGACCGCCGCGGCGGACCCGGCAGTGTGGTGTTCACACGATATCGACCGCCGACCGGGCTCTTTCCGGCGTTGCTGGGTGCAGCGGCTTCGCTGTCCCCGATCGTGTCCGGTTATCAGTCCCCAGGGAGGTCGCTCGGCCGCCCCGGACAGTGCAGCAGTGCCGTGGCGACCGCGGCGATACCCTCGCCGCGGCCGGTGAGACCGAGGCCGTCGCTGGTGGTGCCGGATACCGAAACGGGTGCGTCGAGCAGATCACCCAGCACCTGCTGGGCTTCGGCTCGTCGCGGTCCGATCCGCGGGCGATTACCGATGACCTGGACCGCGGCGTTGCCGACAGCGTATCCGGAGTTTTCGAGCAGCCGCCGCACTTCTTTCAGCATGGCAGCCCCGGACACTCCCGCCCATTCCGGGCGCCCGGTCCCGAAGACCGACCCGACATCGCCGAGCCCAGCGGCCGACAGCAGAGCATCACACAGCGCATGGACAGCCACATCGCCGTCGGAATGTCCCGCGCAACCGTCCGCACCCTCGAACAGCAGCCCGGCCATCCAGCAGGGCCGTCCCGGCTCGATCGGGTGTACATCGGTGCCTATACCGACGCGAATGTCCATCATCGCCCGGCCACCTGCTTTCCGTCGAGCACGGCTTCGGCCAGGCGCAGGTCGAGCGGCGTTGTGATCTTGAATGCGAGCGGATCACCAGGAATGGTGTGCACGTCGACCCCCAGCCGTTCGACCAGGCCGGCATCGTCGGTAGCACTCTCCGGATGCTCGTAAGCACGGCGCAGCACATCGGCGGCAAATCCTTGCGGGGTCTGCACAGCGCGCAATGCGGAACGGTCCGGTGTACCTGTCACGATGCCGGCGGGATCGACCGATTTCACGGTATCGACCACCGGGAGCACCGGTACGACAGCGGGGCGGCCGGCCCTTAGTTCGGCCACCACCCGGGCAATCAGATCGGGTGGTGTCAGTGCCCGTGCGGCATCGTGCACCAGAACGTGGGCGGCTGCGCCGGCATATGCCAGCCCGGCGCGCACGGAATCGGTGCGTTCGGCACCACCGGCCACGATCCGAGCCGGTGCCGCGGGCGGGAGCAGAGCTGCCGTTGCCTCGACGAGTTGGGCGGGCACCATAATTATGATCTCGTCGACAACCCCGGCAGCCATCAACCCGCCGACGGCCAACCCGAGCATGGGTATGCCGCCGACCGGGACGAACGCTTTGGGAGCATCTGCTCCCAGGCGTTCACCACGACCGGCGGCAGGAACCAACGCTATGACAGGCCCGGCGTTACGGCCGGACCCGTCCGGTTCGTACACGGTCAGGACGCCGCGGCGAGGACCTCGTCGAGAAGCGTCTCGGCCTTGCCGTCATCGGTTCCCTCGGCGAGCGCAAGCTCACCGACGAGAATCTGCCGTGCCTTGGCCAGCATCCGCTTCTCGCCCGCGGACAGGCCCCGATCCTGTTCCCGGCGCCACAGGTCGCGCACGACCTCGGCCACCTTGTTCACATCGCCGGAGGCGAGCTTCTCGAGGTTGGCCTTGTAACGACGGGACCAGTTGGTGGGTTCTTCCGTATGTGGCGCTCGCAGAACCTGGAAGACCCGATCCAAGCCTTCCTGGCCCACTACATCGCGAACGCCGACGTATTCCGCGTTTTCCGCGGGAACCCGAACAGTGAGGTCACCCTGTGCGACCTTCAGGACCAGATACTCTTTCTGCTCACCCTTGATGGTGCGGGTCTCGATAGCTTCGATCAAAGCCGCCCCATGATGGGGATAAACGACGGTATCTCCGACCTTAAAAATCATGTGTCCCGTGCCCCTTTCGATGTTCACAGTTTAACACGCGACTCGATAACGGCGCGATCAACTGCGCAGGTCAGGGCCACAACGGCCAGGTACTGGGGCTTGACAGGGCGTGTTTGGTGTGCATCACGTTGGGGCCGAACGGGTGTCGGCGCCGCGCTCCACCGGGCCGGTCGGCACCGCGGCACACCGGGGCCGGAAACCGGGGCGCGGAAACCGAATCGTTACCGGTCAGCGGGTGCCATGCGGTGCCACCGAAGACCCGGCTGCACGGCCCAACGGTTACACCGTTACGAAGCATTACCCGCTCGACTCCCCGGAAGCGATACCCGCGAGCGAGAGGTGCGACAAATCACACAGTTCCGATCCCGCAATACCCCCTGACGCCGCCCGGTGCATCCCGGCCCGTACAGCGACTACTACAGTGCCTAGTTGGAGTGCGCCCACTCGGACATGGAGGACAACCCGTGACTGCCCTGACTGCTGTGACTGCCGCGAGCCCGGTCGCCTCGACTCGGCGGCGCCGGCGCCTGGTGCCGGTCGCCGCGCTCGCCGCCGGAGCGGCCATCATCCTGTCCGGCTGCAGCGCCGGCCAGGTCTCGCAGACCGCCGACCAGGTCGCGGCCATCAACGGCAACACCGCTGACGCCGGCACCATCTCGTTGCGCAATGTGCACATCGTCTACCCGGGATCCGGCCCGCACACCAACACCGCCGGCGGCCAGGCGGCACTGGCGCTGTCGATCATCAACACCGGCGAAACCGTCACCGACGAACTCACCGGCGTCACCACCGACCTCGGCACGGTGAAGATCACCCCGTCCGACGGCGACAAGATCGAAATCGCACCGTCCGAAACGATCGTCGTATCGACCCCGGCGGCAGGCGCGGAAACCGACACCACCGGCGAAACCATCGACACCGCAGCCGGGGAAACGAAACCCGCCACCATCGAAATCACCGGGCTGACCCAGAACATCACCCCGGGCCTGACCTACAACGTCTCGTTCGACTTCAAGGAGAACGGCACCGTCCAGGTCGAGGTCCCGGTCGACGCCGGCATCGAGTCTCCCCGCCACGAATCCGAGCTCTCCCAGAGCACCACCGGATCGGGCGGCGGGCACTGAATCTTTCGGCGCGCCGCCTCATCGGCGTGGGTTTCGCCCTTCCCCGGAATGCGGGCCGAAAGCTTCCTGGACCACACCTGAACTCGGCTGCGCCACTGGTTGCGGCCGGGTAAAGGCCGAGGAGTGCCGAGTAAGGCATCCTGTCGGTCGGTGTGCGTAAGGTGCGGGCTGTGGCAGTGACCAAGACCAAAGCCGTCTATCGGTGCTCGGAATGCGCGCACGAGGTTGCCAAATGGGTCGGTAAGTGTCCGGCCTGCGGATCGTGGGGCACCGTCGACGAGTCGCTGCCCACGGTGGGGGCCGCCGGTGTCCCGGCGGCGCGTAAGGCGATGTTGCCCAGCACCGCAGCCGCACCGATTTCACGGATCGACTCACACACCACGACAGCCCGGTCGACGGGGGTTTCCGAACTCGATCGGGTACTCGGCGGCGGAATCGTCGCCGGGTCGGTAATACTGCTCTCCGGGGAGCCCGGTGTCGGGAAATCGACCCTACTGCTCGAGGTCGCGCATCGATGGGCACGGCAGCGCGACGAACGGGCCCTGTACGTCACCGCGGAGGAATCCGCAGGACAGGTGCGGCTGCGGGCAGATCGGACGGGTGCGGTGCACGATCGGGTGTACCTGGCAGCCGAATCGGATCTGTCGATTCTGCTCGGGCATGTCGATCAGGTGAAACCCACACTGCTGGTGGTGGATTCGGTCCAAACCATGCTGGCCACCGACAGCGACGGCGTAACCGGCGGGGTCACGCAGGTCCGGGCGGTCACCGCGGCGCTCACCTCATTGGCCAAGACGAGCGGTATCGCGGTACTGCTGGTCGGTCACGTCACCAAGGACGGGGCGGTGGCCGGGCCGCGCACACTGGAACATCTGGTCGACGTGGTGCTGCAGTTCGAGGGTGACAAGAATTCGACGCTGCGGATGGTACGCGGTATCAAGAACCGTTTCGGCAGCGCCGAAGAGGTCGGTTGTTTCGAACTACACGACGACGGAATCGCCTGTGTTACAGATCCTTCCGGCTTGTTCCTGCATCACCGGACCGATTCGGTACCCGGCACGGCGGTCACCGTGGCGATGGACGGGAAACGGCCGCTGGTCGGCGAAGTTCAGGGCCTCACGGTGGACACCCAGGTACCGGCGCCACGCCGCGCGGTCAGTGGGCTGGACTACAACCGGGTCGCCATGGTGCTTGCCGTCCTGCAGAGCCGCTGCGGGCTCTATGTCGGCAAACAGGATGTCTACGCGGCGACGGTGGGCGGGATGCGGCTCACCGAACCCGCCGCCGATCTCGCCATCGCACTGGCCATCGCCGGCGCCGCCCGCGATACCGCGCTTCCGCCGGGCTGGGTAATTCTCGGGGAGGTGGGGCTGGCCGGCGAGGTCCGCCGGATCACCGCCACCGGCCGCCGGCTGGCCGAAGCCGAACGGCTCGGGTTCACGAACGCAGTGGTGCCACCGGGCGTTACCGCGAAGGACACGGGTATGACTCTGCACGAAGCGTCCAGCCTGCGGGCCGCGCTACGGCTGGCGGGGTTGTCGAAGAAGTAGCCGGCGCGCGCAACGGCTCCGGCCGGGGGCCGCTATTCCGCGATATTGAAGGGCTCGGGTGCGCTGCGGACCGCCCCGAGCTGCGCCACCACGTGGTAGGCGCCGCTGGGGACCTGAACCCGCTCCCCCGCACACTCCGGCTGCGAGGTGGTCCCGGTCCAGGTCACCGTGAACGCGGCCTGCTCACCGCGGTCGAGAGTACGCAGATCGGGTTCACCGTCGGGGTAGCAATCCGTACTGGCCCACAACTGCCGTCCCCCGTCCAGCGTCTGCACCGACACCCGCTGTAGCCCCGACCCCATATCGCGGGTACAGGGCTCACCGGAGATATTCGTGATCACGATCCCGAAAACCGGTTCCTCCCCGGCCCGATAGGTCGGCTGGGCCACCGAAACCTTGATGGCCAGTGATTGGTCGGCACATTGCCCGGACGCGGCGGGCGCGGGCTGCGACGATTCGGCGGCCGAGGTCGAGGCGGACTTCTCGGTCGTCTTGGTGGCCGACGGCGCCGAACTCGCCGTGGCCTCCGAGGTCACCGTGGACGAGGCCGCGGCGCCGGTCGCCTCGGGCGAACCGCCACCCCGGGTGACGGTCACGACCAGCCAGATCACCACAGCGAGCGCGACCACCACCGCTCCTATGGCAAAAACACGACGCCGCCAGTAGATCTCCGGCGGTAACGGTCCTGTCGGTTCCAACACGTGTCAACGGTAAGCGCATTCGGCGGCGGTGGCGGTCAACGGCACACCGGAAGCTGGTCCGGGGCGCCGCCACCGCGGTGGTCCGGCCGGGTTCTGCGGGCGGACGGCACCTACGACCGTCAGACGGTCTCCCCGATCTGACCGACCACGCGCTGCAGTTGAGCACGGCCCTCGGCCAGCTTGTAGGTGACGCACGCGATGGCGCATTCGCCGGCATCCACCCGGTCGGAAATGATCTTCGACCGTTCCATGAGCAGGCTGCTGGTTTCCACCACATGGCGAGCTTCGAGCTCGTCGACTGTTTCCAGCCCCTCGCGACGGCCGATCAGCATCGACGGGGTGACCTTCTCGACAACGCTGCGAATGAACCCGCCCGGCACCTCGCCGCCGTCCAGCGCGTCAAGTGTCGCTTTGACTGCACCACAGCTGTCGTGGCCGAGCACGACGATCAGCGGTACGTTCAGCACGCCCACGCCGTATTCGATGGAACCCAGGACCGAGGCGTCGATGACATGGCCTGCCGTACGCACCACGAACATATCGCCGAGGCCCTGATCGAAGATCAACTCCGCAGCCACCCGGGAATCACCGCAGCCGAACAGCAGAGCGGTCGGACTCTGGCCACCGACGAGCTTGGCTCGGTCGGCGATTCCCTGACTAGGATGCTGCAATGTGCCGTTCATGAAGCGCTCGTTACCTTCGCGCAGCGACTTCCAGGCACTCACCGGGTTGGACTGTGGCATGGTGTCCATTCTGCACGATTCGAGATTGCCCCCGGCCTCGGTCCTGTCACGGCACGGCGTCGGTAGCCGCGTCGCCGGTGGCTACTGCACAGTGGGAACGGAGCGATTCGGGTGAGCAGCGGAGCAGTCGGCGGACCGGTGGACAAGGCAGGCCGCGGAACTGCGGGCGAGGCGTTGCTGCTCGATTCCGACGTGTTGATCGACTGGTACACCCGCACCGCCCGCGACCTACCGTGGCGACGGGCCGGGGTGAGCGCCTGGCAGATCCTGATGAGCGAGATCATGCTCCAGCAGACCCCGGTAGCGCGGGTGGAACCGATCTGGCGGGAATGGGTGGCGCGCTGGCCCGTGCCTTCGGCCATGGCGGCAGCGAGCGCGGGCGAGGTGCTACGTGCCTGGGGCAAACTCGGCTATCCCCGGCGCGCCTTGCGGCTGCACGAATGCGCACAGGTCTTGGCGGCCGAGCACGGGGACGAGGTCCCCGGCGATGTCGAGGTGCTACTCGGTTTGCCCGGTATCGGCGACTACACCGCACGGGCGGTCGCCTGTTTCGCCTACGGTCAGCGAGTCCCGGTGGTGGACACCAATGTTCGCCGGGTGGTGGCCCGGGCTGTCCACGGCCGCGGCGAGGCCGGTAATCCGGCCACCAGGGACCTGCGCGAAACCGCGGCACTGCTACCCACCCGGGTGGACCGGGCGGCGGTCTTCTCCGCCGCCCTGATGGAGCTCGGAGCGACGGTTTGCACCGCCCGCACCCCCGACTGCACCCGCTGTCCACTGCCCCGCTGTGCCTGGGTGGCGGCGGGCCGGCCGCGCCAGGAATCGACCCGCCGGACCCAGAAGTACGAGGGCACCGACCGGCAGGCACGCGGGCGGCTACTCGATGTGCTGCGTGCGGCAACCGAACCCGTGGACCGCCTTCGCCTCGACCTGGCCTGGACACGCGACCCCGGGCAGCGCGACCGTGCGCTGGATTCGCTTCTGGTCGACGGCCTGATCGAACAAACCCGGGACGGCCGGTTCGCGCTGGCGGGCGAGGGCTGAGACCTGCACCACTGTCCGGACCACCGGCGGCGGGCAGGCTCGCCGGCACACGGTGCGCGGATTCGGCGGGCGCGGACGGAAAAGGTCAGCGGTGGGGTGCAGGTTCCGTGTCGAGCACCCGGGTGAAGAACCGCTGGACTGCGGCACGGTAGCGGTCCGGCTGGTCATCGTGCACCAGATGACCGGCCTGGGAGATCACGATGTGCTCGGCCGCCGGATGGAGCTCCGCCATCCGGCGCATCTGCCCCGGCGGGGTGATGGTGTACTCACCCTCGATGAGCAAGGTCGGCACGCGCAGCTGCCGCCACTGCGGCCAGAACGCACGCGTTCCCCATTCCTCGGAGATATCCCGGAACGTGGCGATCTGTCCGTGCAGCCGATAGCCGTCCGGGGCTCGGTCGAAAGAGCGCTGGAAGTAACGCCCAGCGACAGGTCCGAAGAACTCCAGCAGGGCGGCTTCGTCGGCGAACGGCTGTGGCCATGCTTCGACCATGGCTGCCCAATGCGCAGCGGTGCGGCCGGTGAAATCGGCGGCCATATCCTCGACCACCAGCGCCCGGACCCGGTCCGGGAACTCGGCGCCGAAAACCCATCCGTGCAGGGCGCCCATGGAATGGCCGATGACAACCATCGGCTCACCGATCCCCGTGGTGGCCGCGGCCAGATCTGCGACGAACGCATCGGTTGTCAATTCGGCCGGAGCGGGCCGCCCGTGCCCCGCCGCGTCGAACGTGTACACATGACCGTGGCCGCGCAGCCAGCCGAGCTGATCTACCCAAGTCCGGGCGCTACCCATCAACCCGTGCAGCAGCAGTATCGGAACCCCGGACCCACCTTCGTCGTGCAACACCGGCCCAAGTCTAATTCGACCCCACGGCCCGCGGCTAAGCTCGGGGGATGGCTGTTGTGAAGATCAATGCGATCGAGATCCCCGAGGGCGCGGGTCCCGAACTGGAGAAGCGGTTCGCCCACCGCGCGCACGCCGTCGAGAACTCCCCCGGGTTCCTCGGCTTCCAGCTGCTACGGCCGACCGCCGGCGAGAACCGGTATTTCGTCGTCACCCAGTGGGATTCCGAGGAGTCCTTCGCGGCATGGCGCGACGGCCCGGCCAAGGAAGCGCATGCCGGGCAGCAGAACAAACCGGTGGCCACCGGCGCTTCGCTGCTGGAGTTCGAGGTGGTGCTCGACGTCTCGGGTAAGAACGCCTGACCGCCGGGTCGGCCCTACTCCGGTAGCAGAAACGACTGCTACCGCAGGGTGATCGCCGTTGCGGTGCGGCCGCGGCAATGTCGGGGGTATGAACGAGATCGCCTTCCACGTCGCGGGTAGTACCGCTGCCACCGTGCCGCGACCTCGGTCGGTCACCCTCGCGTTCAGCGCTTTGGTGGCCGCCGTGGGATTCGGTGTCGCGGAAACAGCGGTACACAGCGCGGGGCAGTTCGGGCAATCGATCGGACTCGGCTCTCTCGCCACCGGATGGCTGATACGAACCGGCACCTACATCGTGGTGCTGGTTGTAGCGTGGCGGATGCTGCGCGGCGACCGTTGGGCACGTCTCGCGCTGGCGCTCGGAATCGGTATTCTCGGCACGGCCTCACTGCTGGTGGAGCCGCTCACCGCGCTCGTCGCGGCCGAGGGCACCGGCGGCCTGCTGCCCGATGCGACGGTCGAGAACGTACTCGTGGCGATCACCCGTATCGGGCATATCTGCGCGGTGCTGATCGCGATCCCGGCAATGTACACGCCCGCGGCACGCGCGTGGTTCACGCGCGAACGCCGCTGACAGCCGATGCGCCCGGGCCACCCCGCAACCGGGAGAGCCCGGGCGACGACTCAGGACTCCAGTGCCGCGTCCAGGGTGATCTCGTCGACTCCCGCCAATGCCTTGCTCACCGGGCATCCCGACTTGGCCGCGGCGGCAGCCGTGGTGAAGCCCGCATTGTCCAATCCGGACACCCGGCCGCGCACGGTCAGCGCGATACGGCTGATCCGGAATCCACCGGCCGGATCCGGGCCGAGCGTAACCGCGGCCGAGACGTCGAGGCTCTCCGGAGTACCGCCCGCCTGGGCGATCTCGTTGGACAATGCCATCGCGTAGCAGGACGCGTGCGCTCCCGCGATCAGCTCTTCCGGGCTGGTGGTTCCGCCGGCTTCGTCGGCGGAACGTTTGGGGAAGGACACCTCGTACTTACCGACTCCGGAGCTGACCAGCTCGACCTGGCCGGAGCCGTCCTGTAGACCACCGGTCCATGCGGTGCGCGCGGTACGTGTGGGCATCACAATCCTTTCGAAGACGATGTGTTCGGGTCTGCTCCGAAACTACCCGCACCCGTCAACCGAGGGCAGCGGTACGTTCGTCGAGGCGGGCCAGCGCCTTGGGCCAGGTCGCGCGGTACCGGTCGCGGGCGGCTTCGCCGGCAAATCCGCTGTGCCGCAGGCGTAACCGGATACCGCGGGGCTGTTTGACGAGTTCCACCCGGACCACGGTCTCCGCGCCCTCGGTACCCGCGGCTCCGGTTACCCAGGTCATTTCGACGAGCCGCCGGGGTTCGAGCCGCAGGAAGCGCCCATAATGCGGGTGCATGCTTCCCTCGTGCGCGGTTTCGAAGTAGAACGGCTCGTTCACCTCGGGCCGCATCCGCACTGTGGCGGGCTCGGCGAACCAGATATCGAATCCCTGGGTCCATGCCAGGTACAACAGTTCGGACGAGGCTTTCATCACCCGCTCCACCGTCAGCTCGTACGGTCGCGCTGACAGGTCCGGTATACGCACTTGCTGGTCGACCATCTCTGGACCATACCCGCGCCGGGGCAGGTGCCGCCGCAGATGCGCCGATCGTCGCGCCGTCATTCATCGTTTCGTGTCCGATCGGCGGATAGGGACCGGCAATCACCTTGCTACACCGGGAATCCGGGTGTGCACCGCCGCCTTCGCCCGAGATGCGAATAGGGTGGTGCAGGTGGAGAGTCCGCGATGACGAGCTGGCAGATGGTCGGGCTACTGGGTTGGCTTGCGCTGACCGCCGCCCTGGTGGTGCTGTTGCGGCAGCGCCGCGCACTGCTACGGGTGCACCGGGAGCGTGACGCCGCGACCGCAACCGCCGCGCAGCGGCTAGGTGAACTCGAGGTGAGTACCGAGCGCCTGGTGATCGCACGTGAGCTACACGACGTGGTGGCACACAATCTTTCGTTGATCAATGTGCAGTCGGGGATGGCGCTGCAACAGGTCGAGAACAAATCGGCGAAGGCGGCGGGCACGGTGGCCGAAATCAAGACCACCAGCCGTAATGCCCTCGAAGATGTCCAGGCGTTACGCCACGCCATCCAGTCGGTGGAGCCGGCCGAACCGGCCCGGCCGGACCGCGAACGGCCCGGCGATTCGGGCGCTGAGCGGGAAAAGCGGGCCCGGCGTGGCGGTTTCGGGCGCCGTGACCGGTCGGGTATCACCGGCCCGGCCGGGATCACCGAGCCGGCCGGCCGGAGCGCCTCCCCGCCTGCGGCACCGGCCCCACCACCGCGCGAACCTGATCCGACGATGTCGGATCTGGAGGAACTACTCCGTAAACCTCGGCTGGCCGGCCTGACCGTGCACACCAAGGTAGTCGGCACCGCCGGTTCCTTACCGGCTGCTATCGACGAGGCGGCGACACAGATCATCACGGAGTCGCTGGCGAATGTCACCCGGCACGCGCCCAGCGCCGAGGCCACGGTCACCGTCCGGTTCACCGCCGATTCCGTGGACCTCACCATCGACAACACCCGGCCTACCGGCAAACCCGAACACACGGGACCGACGCGCGGGATGGGCATCATCGCCATGCGGGAACGCACCCACGCACTCGGTGGCGCGCTGACGGCCGGCCCGAAACCCAGCGGCGGTTTCCGTGTGGCGGCACGGTTGCCCAGCCGGCCGCTGCGAATCGCGATCGATCCGGACAAGACGCCACGGTCACGGGCAGGAATGGGTTCGGGTTCGGACGAGAACAAACGGACGACGACGTCTTCCGACCGGTCCGCAATCCGTGGTAATTCGCCGGAGCGGGTCGAAACAGGCCCCGTTACAACGGATTAGCCGATGGCCGGGGCTGCTGTCACTCGACAGGTGGCGAAGCCGCCGGCCTGCGGAGCAGGCATCGGGACAGATCTGCTCGTCGACACGACCTGATAGAGCAGGCCGAAATCAAGTCCCCGCTCGCCGACGCCCTGCCCGCGGGCTCCGGGCGACGCCGTTCGCGGTGACCGGGCAGCGGTCAGTGCCCGGGGTCGGCCCCCTGCCGCTCTTCGTCGGTGAACCCCGCGGCGCGGGCCGCTCCCGGGGCCCCAGGGGCTTGCAGACGGGACGAATACGCCCCCGCAGCCCGGAACACACCCTGCACGCCGGCCGGGGCCGCGCCGTAGGTAATCGACTGCTGCGGAGCGAAACCGAGGTCGGTTCCGATCTGCACCGCGTCCATATTGGCGCCGAGGAACAGGAAATCCCAGTTGTAGTCGTTCTGCTGCTGTTGGATCAGCGAACGCACAGCGGAATGGGTCCATTCGCGACTGGAGTTCTCGTGACCGTCGGTGAGGATGACGACGACCACCGTACCCGGGCGTTCGGATTCGGGCCGCGCGGCCAGCTCGGCGCCGATATCGGTGACCAGTTTCCCGATCGCGTCGTAGAGCGCCGTACCGCCGCGGGGATACAGGACCGGGGGCGGGACCTGTTCGAGCGGGGTATTCGAGTACAGGCATTCGTACTCGGTGTCGAACTGGGCGAAGGTCACCCGTACGGCTTTCTCGACCTTGCGCTGCTCTTCGAAGAAGGCCGCCAATCCGCCTTCGGTATCGGATTTGATCGACTGCATGGAGCCGGAGCGGTCCAGTAGGACCGCGATCAGGCTCTGCGCGGGATCGGTCATCGTTTCCCCCATTCGAGTTGTTCCCTTGCCGCCAGCCTACGCGCGCACCCGCCATACTCGCTCGAGCGTTTTGCGGCGGGACCATTCGGAGGTCCGAACATGCGAAAGGGCCTGCCCGGCTGTGCAATACAGCCGGGCAGGCCCTTCGCGGACTTGTCCCTACTCGCCCGAGGCGGCCTCGGTGGTGCCTTCACCGGCACCGGTCAGCACGACCTCCGGCTTCTTCTCACCGTCGCCCTTGGTGAGCTTGGTCTTCGGGGTGAAGGTGAAGCGGGCGTCCTCGCCGGACCCTTCGCCGTCCCAGCCCTCGACATCGACCAACACGTTCTGACCAGCGCCGATCTCGCCGAACAGGATCTTCTCCGAGAGCTGATCCTCGATCTCGCGCTGAATGGTGCGGCGTAGCGGCCGTGCGCCCAGCACGGGATCGAATCCGCGCTTGGCCAGCAGGCTCTTGGCCTGGTCGCTGAGCTCCATCGACATATCCTTGTTCTTCAACTGGACGCCGACCCGGCTGATCATCAGATCCACCATCGCCACGATCTGATCGGTGGTGAGCTGGTGGAAGACGATCACATCGTCGATACGGTTGAGGAACTCGGGCCGGAAATGCTTCTTCAGCTCGTCGTTGACCTTGAGCTTCATCCGCTCGTAGTTCGAACCCTCGTTGTTCGACTGGGTGAAGCCCAGACCGACGGCCTTCGAGATATCCGAAGTGCCGAGGTTCGAGGTGAAGATCAGCACTGTGTTCTTGAAGTCCACGGTCCGGCCCTGGCCATCGGTGAGACGGCCGTCCTCCAGAACCTGCAACAGGGTGTTGTAGATCTCCTGGTGGGCCTTTTCGATCTCGTCGAAGAGAACCACCGAGAACGGCTTGCGGCGCACCTTCTCGGTGAGCTGGCCGCCCTCTTCGTAGCCGACGTAGCCCGGAGGGGCACCGAACAGCCGCGAGGCGGTGAAGCGGTCGTGGAACTCGCCCATATCGATCTGGATGAGCGCGTCGTCGTCGCCGAACAGGAAGTTCGCCAGCGATTTGGCCAGCTCGGTTTTACCGACACCGGACGGACCGGCGAAGATGAACGAACCGGACGGACGCTTCGGATCCTTCAGGCCGGCACGGGTGCGGCGGATCGCCTTGGACACGGCCTTGACCGCATCCTCCTGGCCGATGATCCGCTTGTGCAGCTCGTCCTCCATACGGAGCAGACGGGTGGTCTCCTCCTCGGTGAGCTTGAAGACGGGGATACCGGTCCAGTTGGCCAGCACCTCGGCGATCTGCTCGTCGTCGACCTCGGCCACGACATCCAGATCGCCGGAGCGCCACTGCTTCTCACGCTCCGCACGCTTGGCGACGAGCTGCTTCTCCTTATCGCGCAGCCGCGCGGCCTTCTCGAAGTCCTGGGCGTCGATCGCCGATTCCTTCTCCCGGCGCGCATCGGCGATCTTGTCGTCGAATTCGCGCAGGTCCGGCGGGGCGGTCATCCGGCGGATACGCATCCGGGCGCCCGCCTCGTCGATCAGGTCGATCGCCTTGTCCGGCAGGAACCGGTCGTTGATGTAGCGGTCGGCCAGGGTGGCGGCGGCGACCAGGGCGCTATCGGTGATGGAGACCCGGTGATGCGCCTCGTAACGGTCGCGCAAACCTTTGAGGATGTCGATGGTGTGCTCGACCGTCGGCTCGCCCACCTGCACCGGCTGGAAGCGGCGCTCGAGGGCGGCATCCTTCTCGATGTACTTGCGGTACTCGTCCAGAGTGGTGGCGCCGATGGTCTGCAACTCCCCGCGGGCCAGCTTCGGCTTCAGGATCGAGGCCGCGTCGATGGCACCTTCGGCAGCACCCGCACCGACCAGCGTATGCAGCTCATCGATGAACAGAATGATGTCACCACGGGTGTTGATCTCTTTGAGTACCTTCTTCAGGCGCTCTTCGAAATCACCGCGGTAACGGCTGCCGGCGACCAGGGAACCCAGGTCCAGGGTGTAGAGCTGCTTGTCCTTCAGTGTTTCGGGAACCTCGCCGTTGACGATGGCCTGCGCCAGGCCCTCCACCACAGCGGTTTTACCGACACCGGGCTCACCGATCAGCACCGGGTTGTTCTTGGTGCGGCGGCTCAGCACCTGCATGACCCGCTCGATCTCCTTCGAGCGGCCGATCACGGGGTCGAGTTTGCCCTCCAGGGCGGCCTGGGTGAGATTACGGCCGAACTGATCGAGGACCAGCGAAGTAGACGGCGTGCCGGTTTCCCCGCGGGCGCCGGATTCCACCGGCTCCTTACCCTGGTAACCGGACAGCAGCTGGATCACCTGCTGGCGGACCCGGTTCAGGTCGGCGCCGAGCTTGACCAGGACCTGGGCCGCAACTCCCTCGCCCTCACGAATGAGGCCCAGCAGGATGTGCTCGGTGCCGATGTAGTTGTGGCCGAGCTGCAACGCCTCACGCAGGCTCAGTTCCAGCACCTTCTTGGCGCGCGGAGTGAACGGAATATGGCCGGACGGAGCCTGCTGGCCCTGCCCGATGATCTCTTCGACCTGGCTGCGCACGCCCTCCAGCGAGATACCGAGCGACTCCAGCGACTTGGCCGCGACACCCTCACCCTCATGGATCAAACCCAGCAGGATGTGCTCGGTGCCGATGTAGTTGTGGTTGAGCATCCGGGCCTCTTCCTGGGCCAGGACGACGACACGCCTTGCGCGGTCGGTGAACCTCTCGAACATCGCTCCCTCACTCTCCTGCTCCGGACTCTATGCCCGGCTGACGCCGTGGTGTGTCGTGGACAACCGTCGGACTCAGCCTGCCATGAAGGCCAGGGGTTGCGGCCCCCGCCTCCCACTCTAGTTGGCGGGTGGTCACGCTGCCGCCCGTCCACCCTAGTGATCTGTGGGCCGGTCGCAGCTCTATTCATTCATAACGCCGATACCCACGTATTCGTTTCCCACTCCGGTTTTGCCCAGAGCGAACACACCGATTCGGGCCTGTCGGAGTAACCGCAGGTCTACAGGTCGCGATCGCTGATGAGCCCGCTGCGCATGGCGAGCGCGGCCAGCCGGACGCGTTTCTGGTTCTGGGGCAGATCCTCGACACCGAACTTGGCGAACAGCGCGCGCAGATGTGTTTTGACGGCGTCCACGCTGAGGAAAAGTTCGTCGGCGATCTGCTGATTGGTCGCGGGGGCGGCGAATCCGGCGTCACCCTTGTACGGGCGGCAGAGGGCGATCAGCACACCTCGTTGCGCCTCGGTCAGCGACCGGACGGTCGGGACGCTGCCACCGGATGCGCGGGTCGCATCGTCGGCGACCCCGTTGAAGTCGTGGAACGACACCATGGAGGTGCCCACCCGGATACGATCGCCCGGCATCAGCCGACGGCGGCCGTGCAATCTTTCGCCGTTGATGAACGTGCCGTTGCGGGACAGCCCGTCGTCCACGATGGTCCATTGCGCCGCGAGGTATTCCACGGCGGCATGTAGTCGCGACACCTCGGCGTCCCAGCGCAGCGAGAGGTCCGCGCCGGCCGAACGACCTATCGTGATCCGCTGCCGGTCGGGGGTCAGCATCACCTCACACCGCCGGCCCTCGTCATCGGTGAAACGTAGAAACGATCCCACGGATCCGGACACTGCGCCGCTACCTGACCTCTCCATACCGGCAGCAACTGCCGGACACCACCCCGACCGCACGGGCCCGGTACTACCAACACCCCTATGGTGCCGGGCAAGCGGGCGGTGGAGCAAGACTGAACACCGCTGAGCGCAGCGGCCCCGGCACACAGCGCCGGGGCCAGCGGTAATTCCAATTTGCTATCGAGAAAGACCGACCGCCGTCCGCTTCGTAGAAAATATTCAGCGAACGACGGTTGAAAGAAGAACTATCCCTTCGAGGCCTTGTTGTACGCATCGGTGATATCGGCGGAGATACGCCCGCGCGCGGAAACCTTGTGACCATTCCGCCGTGCCCACTCACGAATTGCGGCGCTTTGTTCGCGATCCATCGTGGCCCGCCCCTTGCTGTTGCCCGCACCGGCGGCGACCGCGGCCTTCACCCGGCGCCGGCCGCTCACGCGACGGGCGCTGGAAACCCACTGCTCCAACTCGTCCCGAAGCTTCTCCGCATTCGATGACGACAGGTCGATCTCGTACGACACTCCATCGATTGCAAACTCGATGGTCTCGTCCGCGATGGACTCACCGTCGACATCGTCGATCAGGCTAACGGTGACCTTCTTTGCCATGAGATGAACGTCCTCTCGAAATCGTGCGGCCCAGCAAAATCAGGCCGATTACCCGAGGCAAGAATACCTCGAATTCGGAAAATTCCAAGACGAGCGATCGGCTATGCAAACCGTTCGCTCAACGGCCGGCCGGCCGCACTATTGGGAACAGTATCGTTTCCCGGATTCCCAATCCGGTGAGCGCCATCAACAACCTATCGATTCCCATACCGGTTCCGGTTGTCGGCGGCATCCCGTGTTCCATCGCGGTGAGGAAGTCTTCATCCAGAACCATTGCTTCGTCATCACCGGCGGCGGCGAGCCGCGCCTGATCGACGAACCGTTCGCGCTGGATGACCGGATCGACCAACTCTGAATAACCCGTGGCCAACTCGAAGCCGCGGACATACAGGTCCCACTTCTCGGCAACACCGGCACGCGACCGATGCTGCCTGGTCAGCGGGGATGTCTCGACCGGAAAATCACGGACGAAAGTCGGCTTGTCCAGCTTGTCGCCGTAGCAGTGCTCCCAGAGTTCCTCGACCAGTTTGCCGTGGCCGTAGCCCTTGCCTTCGGGAATTTCCAGACCTTCCCGTTCGGCGAGCGCCAGCAATTCCGGGACAGTTGTTTCGGGGGTGACCTCGACGCCCAGCGACTCCGATAGCGACGGATACATCTCCACGGTTGTCCACTCGCCGCTCAGGTCGTATTCCGACCCGTCGGCAAGCGTGACAACCTCAGTTCCCAGAGCCTCTCGAGCGACTTCCTGGATCAATTCCCGGATCATCCGCGCAGAGTCGTCGTAGGTTCCGTACGCTTGATAAGTTTCCAGCATCGCGAACTCGGGTGAATGGGTGGAATCCGCACCCTCGTTACGGAAGTTTCGATTGATCTCGAAGACCCGCTCGAGCCCGCCGACAACACAGCGCTTGAGAAACAACTCCGGAGCAATGCGCAGGTAGAGATCCATATCGAGCGCATTGGAATGTGTCCGGAAAGGCCGTGCCGCCGCACCGCCGTGCAGGGTTTGCAGCATCGGTGTCTCGACCTCGAGGAAACCCCGGTGTTCGAGCGCGTTGCGCAGCGCCCGCACCACCGCGACCCGGGTGCGGGCCATCTCCCGGGCCTCCGGGCGCAGGATCAGGTCCACATAACGCTGGCGGACCCGAGATTCCTCGCTCATCTCCTTGTGGGCGACGGGCAGCGGCCGCAGCGCCTTGGACGCCATCGACCAGGAATCGGCCATGATGCTCAATTCGCCCGTACGCGACGAGATGACTTCGCCGTGGACGAAAACCATATCGCCGAGATCCACATCGGCTTTCCACGCCGCGAGGGCGTCGGCGCCGACGCCGTTCAGGCTGATCATCGCCTGCAACGTGGTGCCGTCACCTTCCTGCAACTTCGCGAAACACAATTTCCCGGTATTGCGCATGAAGATGACGCGCCCGGCCACACCGACGTGTTGACCGGTCGCGGTATCGGCCGCGAGATCCGGATGAGCGGCCCGGATTTCGGCGAGTGAATGCGTGCGGGGCACCACTACCGGATAGGCCTCACCGCCCGCGGCAAGCAGCCGTTCCCGCTTCTCCCGCCGGATCCGCATCTGCTCGGGGATGTCGTCGACAACCGCTGCGCGGCCGGATCCGCCCACGGGAACAGTGCCCGCGGAGCCGCCGGATGACGAGGAGTTCGGGTTGCTCACAGCGAACCACCCTAGCGTGCACGGCAAATCGATTCGTCAGCCGCCCGCCCCTGGACCGCCCCATATGGAATCGGCGCGGGCACGCGTGGGCTAACCACGAAAATAGACCATTTGGTTGCTTAGGAAATATCGCCGGTGTGGCGGCAGCGCGGAAATGTATTGCGCTCCGGATCTATTCGCTGCCGGGCGCGGAACAATTCAGAGAACCGCGAGCGAACGAACTTCCCTGGTGAAGTGTTCGGCGCCGGTCGCCACCGTGCGCATACCCGCAGCTACCAGCGCCTGGTAACCGCCGACCAGATCGGTCGCGCGATGCAACCCCAATTGACGCAATGAGGCCGCGGCCAGGCTCGACGTGTACCCCTGCGAGCACACCACGATCCACTCGACATCATGGTCGGTGGCCAGCGCCAGCCGAGCCGAACTGCTCGGATCCAGCCGCCACTCCAGGACATTCCGTTCGATCACCAGCGCGCCGGGTAGCGACCCCTCCCCGGCTCGCTGCGCCGCGGGCCGGATATCCACCAGGATCGCACCCCGCGCGAGCGCGGCCGGTACTTCGATCGGCTGGATCCGCCGCAACTGGGAGCGGGCATTGTCGAGCATTTGGTCGATGGTCATCGACGGCATCAGAGATCACCTTCGGGCTGGTCGGTGAGGACAGTGTGGGTACGTCGGAGGTTGCCGTGACCGGTCACCTCGTAATAGGACATGGCAGTCAACGGGGGCGAATACGCGTGCACACTCAGCGTCGGATCCAGCGGCCCGGGATCGGACCGCCCCGCGACCGCAACCCGGTCGGAGGCACGGACGACATCGTGAACCCAGCCGATCGGGAAAGCTGCCTGATCACCCGCCGCCAGGATCCGATGCCGCAGTTCTGATCCATTCCAGCGGTACTCCGCGAGCGCGCCGCTGAGCACCGTCAACGCGCCGAGCGAACCGGCGTGATCGTGCAGTTTCGTGGATTTCTCCGGTGTCCAACTGATCAGCCAGATATCGACCTCGTCATCGGCGACCAGCCGAGTAGCCCAACGGTCCACCAGCGGCCAGCGGCCGCCCTCGGGAAGCAGGTGGTCGTATCGGCCGGCGAGCACATCCTCACCGGTCTCGTCGGTCAGCCGTAACAGATCCGCGGGACGCAGCCGGGTAGGCAATGCCGGAGCAATCGGACGATCGGGAATCGGATTCGCCGCCGCTGCGGTGGTATCACGAACCGAGGGCCGCACTACGGAAGAAAGAACAGGGGAACGCATCTGCGCATCTCCAAGAGGAATGAGAACGAACGAGGAATTCGGGATGCCTCGAACGGTCGAGGCGAATCAGCCTCGACAACACTCCTGGGTACGCATGCGGAACAGCACACGGCGATACTAGCAACCCGGACCCGCCGCGGCCACACCCAGCCCAGCGGAATACATCACACAGTGCCCTCGGCCGCGACTACGTCCCGGTGCGCTCAGCCGCGACTACGCCGCTGGTTGCGTTCGTAGACGAGCTGCAGGCCGCTCAGCGTCAGATGCGGCAGATGATGTTCGATCGTCTCGGACTCGTCCAGGATCAACGGCGCGCCCGGGCCCGTCGCCACCACGGCGATATCGTTGCCGGAGAAACCGTCGATATCGTCGCGGATCCGGTCCACCAGCCCGTCCACCAGCCCCGCAAAACCGAAAACGGCGCCGGCCTGAATACATTCGACACTGTTCTTGCCGACCACCGATCTCGGCCGGGTCAGCTCGACCCGCCGCAGCGCGGCCCGCTCGATCAGCGCCTCGGTCGCGATCTCCACCCCCGGCGCGATGACACCCCCGAGGAACTCCCCCTTCGCCGACACCAGATCGACACAGATCGATACACCGAAATCCACCACGATCGAAGCGGTGCCGTATTCGTGATAGGCCGCGAGACTGTTGACGATCCGGTCCGCACCGACCTCTTTCGGGTTGTCCACCAGCAGCGGTATACCGGTCCGCACCCCCGGCTCCACCAGCACATGCGGCACGTGCTGCCAGTAGCGGTCCAGCATCAGCCGCATTTCCCGCAGCATCGGCGGCATGGTCGACAGGCCGGCGATACCGGTCACCGTGTCGAGATCGGCCCCGAGCAGACCGCGCAGATTCATGGCGAACTCGTCGGCGGTATGGAGTGGATTGGTGTGAATCCGCCAGTGCCGCACCAGTTCCGCCCCGGAATCGGTATCGTTCATCAACCCGATGACAGTGCTGGTGGTACGGACGTCGAGGGTCAGCAGCATCGGTTTATCGGCGCTCAGACCAGCGACAGATTACGCGGGCTGATGAGATCGGAGCCCTCCGGCGCATGCGCCGGATCCGAACCCAGCTCGACCGCCCGGTTACGCGAATCCACGAACACCACCTTCGGGTCGTATCCGCGCAGCTCGGCCTCGTCCATCATCCCGTAGGCGATGAGAATAACCAGATCACCCGGGTTGACCAGATGGGCGGCGGCACCGTTGATACCGATCACCCCGGAACCACGCTCACCGGCGATCACATAGGTCTCGAGCCGGGCCCCGTTGTCGATATCGACAATGCAGACCTGCTCACCCTCGAGCAGATCGGCGGCGTCCAGCAGATCCTGGTCCACGGTCACCGATCCGACGTAATGCAGATCGGCATGGGTCACGGTGGCCCGGTGGATCTTCGACTTCATCATGGTCCGCAACATCACTGTCGCCCTTCTGTATCCATGGCGCCGCCTCCGGCGTCGCAGGGTTCGAGGCCCCCCTTGGTCTCGTTCTTCACTCCGCTGTGTTTATGGCGCTGCCTCCGGCAGCGCGGGGTTCGGGGCCCCCTGGGTCTCGTTGGGCTGTACGCCGAGCTGGACGGGGGCATTGTCGATCAGCCGGGTCGTGCCCACCCGGGCCGCGATCAAGAGGCGGGCGTTGCCTGTCTCCGGGGTCGGCCCCAAGTCCGCGGCGCGGAGTTCCAGGTAGTCCAGGTCGATTTCGGGGGCCGCGGCCAGAACCGACCGCGCCACATCGAGGACGGCCTGCGGACCAGCTGCTCCGGAACGGGCACCCGCCAGTAGGGCGGCCGACAAAGTGGTCGCGAGTTCGCGCTGGATCGGGTCGAGGTAGCGGTTGCGCGACGACAGCGCCAGACCGTCGGATTCACGGACCGTCGGGACTGCGACGATCTTCATATCGAAATTCAGATCGCGGACCATCTGCCGGATCAACGCCAGCTGCTGATAGTCCTTCTCGCCGAAGAAGGCCTCGTTCGGGCTCACGATCTGCAGTAGTTTCGCCACCACCGTGAGCATCCCGGCGAAATGAGTCGGCCGAGAGCCGCCCTCCAGCTCGGCGCCGAGCGGACCCGGCTGCACAGTGGTGCGCGGGCCGTCGGGATACATATCCGCGGCACTCGGGGCGAATACCAGGTCGGCGCCCTCCGCGCGAAGCAGTTCGACATCCGCGTCGAGGGTGCGCGGGTAGCTGTCGAGATCCTCGTTCTCGCCGAACTGCAGCGGGTTGACGAAGATCGAGACGACCACGACCTGGTTGGTGCGCTTGGCGCGGCGGACCAGTTCCAAATGGCCTTCGTGCAGGGCGCCCATGGTGGGGACGAGCCCGGCGGTCCGGCCGGAGCGGCGCAGCGCGCGGACGACCTTGCCGAGGACGACCGGGTCGTGCTGCACTGTCAGCTCGCCGACGCGGTAGGCGTCGTGCAGGGTCCGATCCGTCATGCTGCCTCCTTCCAAGCCGGTACGTGCGGTCCACGGCGCAGGTAACGCATCATCGGTGCTCTTCCAGCAGCGCACGAAGTTCGGCGGGGGCCTGCGCCCGTTCGGCGGTACGCCGCGACATGGCCCGATACCCGGCGGCGATCTGCGGATCGGCCGCGGTCAAGGCGTTGAGATGCGCGGCGACCGCGGCGGTATCACCGCGGGCAACCGGGCCGGTCAGCGCGGCCTGGCCGCGGCGCAGCGCATTGTCGAGCGCCGCCGAGACCAGCGGCGCGAGCAGCCGTTCGGGCAGGCCGTTCGGCTGGTCGTCGATGGTCTGCTGGCCGAGCAGCCCCGGCCCGGCGAGCGCGTCGCGCAGCGCCTGCACGGCATCGAGTACCAGGGTGACCAGATGGTTGCTGCCGTGGGCGAGCGCGGCGTGATAGAGGGTTCGGTGCTCCTCGGCCACCCGAACCGGTTCGCCGCCCATCTCGATCACCAGCGACTGCGCGATGGCGTAGCCGATCTCGTCCGCGGCGGTGATCCCGAAACATGCATTGGCCAGGCGGGACAGATCTTCGTCGTGGCCGGTGAAGGTCATCGCTGGATGAATGGCCAGCGGGCGCACGCCGGCTTCCTCCAGCGGGGCCAGGATCGCGATACCGTTCGCGCCCGACGTATGCGCCACGATCGTGCCCGGCCGCACTGTCCGCGCACTCGCCAGCCCGCGCACCAGCCCGGCCAGCTCGGCGTCCGGGACCGCCAGGATGAGCAGTTCGCAGCGCGCGGCGACCTCCTCGACCGGGAGGATCCGGGATTCGGGCAGCCGGGTACGCGCCCGCCGCACCGAGGCATCGGAGATGGCAGCGACGCCGAACACCACATGTCCGGCGCGTTCGAGCGCGGCGCCGAGTGTGGATCCCACGCGCCCCGCCGAAACGATTCCTACCGTCAGGCGTGCGGGCGCCGGATCACCACTCGCGGCCGGATTGCCAGGAGTCACGCGTGGCGAGGTCAACAGTGTCCTCTCGAAAAGTCGTTCCAGTCCCGCACAGCGGGTACCAGACGTTACGCATCGAGGATAGGACTCACGTCCGCCGATGCGCCATGGGCGCACCGGGTGATCTGCCGCACTTCAGGAGCTGCGCTGCTCCTCCTCTCGGCGCAGGTTCGCCATGATCTCGGCCACCGACAACCGGCGCGAACCGGCCGGTTCGGCTTGGGCACGGCGGCGGCGCGAATTGACCGAGCGCGGGGACAGCTTGCCCGGGGCCCGGGTGTTCTCCCGGACCTTCGCCGGAGCCGGTGTCTCGGACGGTTCGGACAAGGCGGCCGCCGGGCGACGCGGTGCGGGCGGACCGTGAACGGGCTCGGGCGGCCGCGGCGGGCCCTGTACGAATTCGGCGGGGTGCGGCGGCCCGTGACGCTCGGCACCGCCGGGCCCATCCGGGGCGTCGTGGACCTCGGTGAACGCATCAGCCCAGCTCGGCGCCGCGAGCTCCGACTCTGCCCCGCCCGGCGCCGGTTCGTCGTCGATGCGCACGATCGCCGTTTCGGCCGTGATGGGGGCATCGTCGGGGCCGGCGAACCGGGGCCGACCGGGATGATCACTTTCGTAGACGGGAGTGACGGTGTTGCGTTCCCCGATGCCGGCGCCCGAATCCGCCACCTCGTCTTCGGGATCGACCCAGCTGTCCGCCGCATGCGACCAGCTCGCCGCGGCGTTGGCCCAGGCGTCGACCGCGTGCCGCTCACCGTCCTCGGTCGGCGGCCAAGCCGCCGCGAAACCGGCCCGGTCCGGCGCGCCGGACAATTCCTGGATACGGAAGGACGCAGCCCGCAGCGCGGGACGCTCCGGCGGGAGCTCACCGTCGAAGAGCCGTTCGAGCTGTCGGCGCAGCACCGCGAGCTCGGCCCGCAGCGCGGACATCTCGGTCGCGTCGGCACCCACCGCCGAGCGCACCCGGGCCTCGATCCCGAGATCGTGTTCGCGGCGCGCGCTGATCTCCCGCTCCAGTTCCCGTTCATAGGCGCCACGTAGATCCCGAACCTTGGCTTGATACCGGCTCACCGCCCACGCCCCCAGTACCGCCGCCCACAACGCGGCCACCAGCCCCACGCGGATGAGCTGCACGCTATCGCTGAGCACCAGGAAAACACTGGCCACCACCCCGAGCAGCACCGAGCCGCCGAGGAACAACTTGCCCACATCTTCCCGGCTGCGCACGGAAGAACTACTGCGGGACGGTGACACCATGCCCGCAAGAGTAATCGTGAAAGTCGGACGCGCCCAGGTCAGAATGGGCGTGATCCATCACGAAGAGGTCTAGGATGGCGCGGGTTCGTCGCTGGGGTCGTCCGGGGCCCGGCAGCAGTGTTCGAGCCACAGTGCCGCAACGGCCAGCGCGATACCCGCGCCGCAGCCGATGAGGACGCCCGGATAGTCCGCGTCGGCGGCCCGCAGATCTCCGCGCTGCGGGAAAATCCAGAGCAAGAATCCCAGCCAGACCCCGGCCACCAGCGAACCTACCTGCGCAGACGCCTTCGCCAGCGCCAACGCCCGGGCCACCGTGATCGGATGCAGCTGGCGCCGGTCGGCACCGATCTGGCTGTTGCTCACCCGGGCACGGATATAGAACCCGAGCACCGCCTCGAGCGCGGCCACCGGGTACAGCGAGGCCCCCGCAATCGTGGAGATCGGCGGGAAACTCCCGTAGGCGAGCCGGGTGGCCACCCAGGCGATAACGGCTGCGATCGCAATATTGGCCAGCAACTCCCGGATTCGGGTGGGTTTCAGCCTCATATCGCCGTCGTCCCCACCGTTTCCGTGGGTGTTCTTATCGCTGCCCCCGAAGGTCATGGTGCCGCTCCTGCGGCGGGGATGAGGGTGAGGTCGGTGTGGCGAACCCCCGCGACCTCGCCCGCGTCCAGCTTCGACAACAGATCCCGCACCGAGTATCCGGTGCCCGCGATGTCCAGAACGGCCTCGGGCTCCACGTCCAGCCACGGAACCATGACGAAGGCGCGTTCATGGGCGCGGGGATGTGGCAGGGTGAGGCCGGGGTCGATACTGCGGCAGGGTCGCCACTCCCCGGCGACAGGTTCGGCGCAGGTGACGATGTCCACGTCGAGGGTGCGGGCACCCCAGCGCACCGTCCGTTCCCGGCCGGCGGCCTGTTCGAGCCGTTGCCCGTGCGCGAGCCAGGCACGGCAGTCGTATGCCGGGTCGTCGACGACCAGTACGGCGTTGAGGAAATCGTCCTGGTCGACACCACCCCACGGGGCGGTGCGGTACACCGGGGAGACAGCGCGGACCCGCGCGCCGAATCCGGCGACGACACCGCGCAACAGCGCGAGCCGATCCCCCATATTCGAACCGATGGACAGCACCGCGCGCGTCATTCGGACCCCTGCTCCCGGCGGCCCGCGGTTACCACGCGGACATCGGCGAAACTGTGCGGGATGGGCGCGCTCGGTTTGTGCAGTACCACCTCGACATCGGCAACACCGGGAACAGCGCGCACCCGGCCGGCGATTTCGGCGGCCACGGTCTCGATGAGATTGCGCGGGGGCCCCTGCACAATCGTCACGGCAAGATCCGCGAGCGCGCCGTAGTCCACGGTTCGGGTGAGATCGTCGGTGGCCGCCGCCGCGGAGATATCGGTCCAGACAGTGAGGTCGACGACGAACTCCTGCCCGTCCCGGCGTTCGTGCTCGAAAACCCCGTGGTAGCCGAAAACCCGCAGGCCACGGAGTTCGATCCGGTCCCCGGTGCCCGCGCTCAACGCGCGCCTCCCATCGCACCGCGCCAAGCGTCGGCTACCGCGATCGCATCCTGCGAACCGCGCACATCGTGCACCCGGACCCCCCATGCGCCGTGCCAGGCCGCCAGCGCCGAAATCGTGGCGGTGGCGGTTTCCCGCCCGGCGGGCGGGCGCGGATCGTCGTTATCGGCCAGCAGCGTACCCAGGAAGCGTTTCCGCGAGGCCCCGATCAGTACCGGGAAGCCATCGGCGACGAAATGGTCCAGCGCGCCCAGTAGCGCCCAGTTGTGTTCGGCGTTCTTGGCGAAACCCAGGCCCGGGTCGAGAATGATGCGGGCCGGATCCACCCCCGAAGCAATCGCGTGCCGCACCTGATCCCCGAGTTCCGTCCGTACTTCGGCCACGACATCGTCGTAGTGGTCGGCCGGGCCGGTGTGCCGGTAATCGGCTGCCGACCGCCAGTGCATGAGAATCCACGGAATATCGGCGGCGGCGACCACCGCGGCCATCGCCTGGTCGGCGCGGCCGCCCGAGACATCGTTGATCACCGATACTCCCGCCGCGATGGCCGCTTCCGCGACCGCGGCGCGCATCGTGTCGACGCTGGTGGGTACGCCGGCCGCGACCAGCCCGGCGATCACCGGGACCACCCGTTCGACCTCGGTTCCCGGGTCGATCCGCACCGCGCCCGGCCGGGTGGATTCCCCGCCCACGTCGATGATGTCGGCGCCCGACTCGAAGAGCCGGACCCCGTGTTCGACGGCCCGGTCCGGGTCCAGATAGCGCCCACCGTCGGAGAACGAATCACTGGTGACGTTCACGATGCCCATCACCACACAGGACCGGCCCGGCCGCGGTTGTACACCCGGCCGGGGCACCACCCCGGCCAGGGTGGGGGCGGCGGCGGAACGCTGACCGCTCACTTGCGCAGAATCAAATCGAGGGCCTCCGAGCGCGAGGCCGAATTGGTCTGCAACAGTCCGCGGACCGCGGAGGTGGTGGTGCTGGCGCCGGGCTTACGGATACCGCGCATGGCCATGCACAGATGTTCGGCCTCGACCACCACGATCGCGCCGCGCGGATCCAGCTTGCGCATCATCGCGTCCGCGATCTGACTGGTCAGCCGTTCCTGCACCTGAGGACGCTTGGCGTACAGGTCGACCAGTCGGGCGAGTTTCGACAATCCCGTCACCCGGCCGTGCGGGCCGGGGATATAACCGACGTGCGCGACGCCGTGGAACGACACCAGATGGTGTTCGCACGTCGAGTACATCGGGATATCGCGAACCAGCACCAGCTCCTGATGCTCTTCGTCGAAGGTGGTGTTCAGTACCGCGTCGGGCTCGACGTACAGCCCGGCAAACATCTCCCGGTACGCCCGCGCGACCCGCGCGGGCGTATCCAGCAGCCCGGGCCTGTCGGGGTTCTCGCCCACCGCGAGCAGCAACTCCCGTACCGCGGCCTCGGCGCGCTGCTGGTCGAACGGCTTTCCGGTGTGCCGGGCGATCAGCTCCGGCGCCGGGCCGCCGGTCTCACCCAGTTCGGCGGGGATACCGGTCGTATGGCCGTTGGTCTGCTGATTGGCCGACATTCGAGGACACCTCCACAATCCGGGCGCGGCAGTAATGACCGGGCGCCGTCGGGTCCGAGCGTAATCGGCGCCTGACTACTGCCGGCCGTTCGGGCTGTCCCAGGAGTGCGGGCCGCCACGACCGGGCTCCTCACCGGAACCGTAACCGGGGTCGCCCTGGCCACGGTCGTACGGCGGGGTAGCGCCTTCGCCGCGGGGTTCACCCGAGTTCGGGTCCGACTGCGCATTGCGCGGTTGCTCGGGAGCGGGGCCGCCGTAACCGCGGTCCGCGGGCGGCGACTGCTGCTGTTCCCGCGGCGGCCAGCCCGGGGCCGACCAGCCCGCGGGCGCACCGTAATCCGGACGCGATCCCTGCGTGGCGCCCCGCGGATACGCAGGGGCGGGCGGCTGCGGAGCGGGGTAGCCGGCCGGCGGCTGCCCGTATCCGGGCTTGGCGAGGGGTACACCCGGGTATCCGGCGGGCTGCGGGAGGCTACCGGCTGCTGCGGGATCGCCGGGGGCGATGCCGGCGGGTACCTTCGGCTCCGGCGGCCAGGGCTCACCACGTTCGACAGCGAGTTCACCCGGTGTCTTCACCGGTGGCTTGTCCGACGGCACCCGATCACCGAAATCGTTGAACGCGGTGATACGCGGCCGCTTCTGCACCGCGCTCAGGATGATTTCCAGGTCCTTGCGGTGCAGGGTTTCGCGCTCCAGCAGCGCGGTGGCCAGCTCGTCGAGTACATCGCGGTATTCGCTGAGGATCGACCAGGCTTCGGTATGCGCGGCCTCGATGAGGTTGCGGACCTCCTCGTCGATCGCGCCCGCGACCTCGTGCGAATAGTCCGAGGCGGTGCCCATGGACCGGCCGAGGAACGGGTCGCCCTGCTCTTGGCCGTAGCGGACGGCGCCCAGGCGGGCGCTCATCCCGTATTCGGTCACCATCGCCCGCGAGATCTTGGTGGCCTGATCGATATCGGAGGACGCGCCCGTGGTGGGCTCGTGGAACACCAGTTCCTCGGCCGCGCGACCGCCCATGGCCATGACCAGCCGGGCGATCATCTCGGAACGGGTCATCAGGCCCTTGTCGTCCTCGGGCACGGTCATCGCGTGGCCACCGGTGCGGCCACGGGCCAGGATCGTCACCTTGTAGACGGGCTCGATATCGGGCATGGCCCATGCCGCCAGGGCGTGACCGCCTTCGTGGTAGGCGGTGATCTTCTTCTCGTGTTCGCTGATGATCCGGCTCTTGCGGCGTGGGCCGCCGATCACCCTGTCCACCGACTCCTCGAGCGCGTCGCCGGTGATCGTGGCGCCGTTCTCCCGGGCGGTGAGCAGCGCGGCTTCGTTGATGACATTCGCGAGATCGGCACCGGACATGCCGACGGTGCGCTTGGCCAGGCCGTCGAGATCGGCATCCGGCGCAATCGGCTTCCCCTGCGAATGCACCCGCAGGATCGACCGGCGCCCGGCCAGGTCGGGGTTGCTGACCGGGATCTGCCGGTCGAACCGGCCTGGGCGCAGCAACGCGGGATCGAGGATATCGGGGCGGTTGGTGGCGGCGATCAGGATGACACCGGTGCGGTCGCCGAAACCGTCCATCTCCACCAGCAGCTGGTTGAGGGTCTGTTCGCGTTCGTCGTGCCCGCCGCCGAGCCCGGCGCCGCGCTGGCGGCCGACCGCGTCGATCTCGTCGACGAAGATGATGCAGGGGCTGTTCTGTTTGGCCTGTTCGAACAGGTCACGTACGCGGGACGCGCCGACACCGACGAACATCTCCACGAAATCCGAGCCGGAAATGGTGAAGAAGGGGACCCCGGCCTCACCCGCGACGGCCCGCGCGAGCAGCGTCTTGCCGGTACCGGGCGGACCGTAGAGCAGTACGCCCTTCGGGATCTTCGCGCCCAGCGCCTGGTAGCGCACGGGGCTCTGCAGGAAGTCCTTGATCTCGTAGAGCTCCTCGACCGCTTCGTCGGCGCCGGCGACATCGGCGAACGTGGTCTTGGGCATATCCTTGGACAGTTGTTTGGCCTTGGATTTACCGAAGCCCATCATGCCGCCACGGCCGCCGCCCTGCATTCGCGACATCACGAAGATGAACAGGCCGAGCAGGATCACCATCGGCAGGACGAACAGCAGGATCTGGGTGAGCCAGCTCTCCTGTTTGACGACCGTGTTGTACGGCGCGCCGGAGTTCTGTACGGCCTGGAAGATCTGCGACGAGGTATCGCTACCGCCGGGATATTTGGCGATGATCTGGTTCTGGCCTTCGGTGGCGTCGTTACCGTTCTTCAGCTCGATCCGCAGCTGCTGCTCGCGATCATCGATCTGGACGTTGGCGACGTTCTCCTTGTCGTTCAGCTGCTGGAGCGCCACCGACGTATCGACGCTCTGCCAGCCGCGGGTGTCGTTGCCGAAGTAACTGAACAGATAGATCACGAGCAGAATGCCCGCGATTATCGCCAGGGTGCGAAACACTGTCTTGCGGTTCATAGAGCGTCGGCCGGGCGGCCAGTCCTTTCAGGCGTCTCCGCGTTTTGCCTAGCGATGCGTCGGTCTCGAGCGGCGCAACCCACATCCGTGCACCGCCCGGTGGGCGGATTCGGATGCGGACATGCCACGTTACCGCGTACGGTCTACTCGATACATCGCGCTTCCTGACTTATCGCAAGCGAGGAGTTCGGCTGGTGATGCAGTTCAACAGGTAAACGGCCGGAAAACCACGGTGGTTCCCGGCGTCGTGGTCTGTGATATCTCGTAGTGATCACAATCATGGCACGCCCGACCGATGATGATCGACGTACGACCCGAGCGCAGGGGGTATGGACATAGTCGAGTTACGGACACCCACAGCAATAGTTCGGCACGGTGCAGGACGTTTGGTAGTCCTTCGCCCCGAAGCCGACGGCGATACCGAGACCGACGGCGAGCGCGTTCTCGACGTAGCGGTCACCGACCTGCTGGAAGTGCGGCTCAGCCGGCGCGCCGATGATGCGGTCGTCATCGAGATCTACCTGCGTTATCCGACCCCGGTGCTGGTCGGAGTGCCCGCCGACCGGACACCACTTCCGGTGCTGATCGCCGAGCACGACGTTCCCGCCGCCGCCGGGATCGTCTCGCGGATCAACGACCAGATCCTCGCCGCGCAGCGGATCGATATCTCGGCACCGGCGCTGAACGCCCCGGCCCCCGAGGAAACCGAACGCGGCACTATCCGGGCGGACGTCGATCGGGCCGTAGGCCGGATGTCGGTCACCGGACGGGGCGAGACGGCTCTGCACGATCTGCACAGTCTCGTCGACGCTGACGAGTACGTGCTGGAGACTGCGTACGTAATCGCCCATCCGCCGGTCGGCGACGACGACGCCTGCCTGCTCACTGTCACCACGAAACGCCTGCTCCTGGCGTCGCTGAGCACGGACGAACCCTACGCCCACGATCTGCCGATTCCGATGATCATGATGGCGCGGGCCACGGAGGAACCCGGTTCGATGGCAGGCGGGCTGCGTGACGCGGATCGCCGCCCCATCGTCGAGGTGCGCGACGGCAACACCACGATCTGCTTCACGGGGCTGGATCGCGCCGATACCGAACGCATGACCTACGCCATCAACTTCGCCGTCCGGCTGATCGCCCTCGACGGTTCGGCGGGGCCGGCCGATCCGAGCGTCGCGCAGCTGTACTCCGAATGGGAACTACTGGTCGAACGCCACTCATTGGGAATGGTCGACGACACCCAGTTCCAGCGCTACGGCCGCGGCATCCTGCGCTCCCTGCCGGGTATCTGACGGGCTCGGTTGCACGGCTCGGCGAGAGAGTCCAGGGGTCCAGAACCTGGACAGCCTTTCGCCGAGCCGGTCCTACCTCGTGCGCATCCGGACTACCCCAGGCCTATACGACGCCACGGGCTGGTCGGGCGTAGCCATAGTCGTAATAATTCCAGCCGGCGGTCCACTCCGCCGTCCTTGAGTTCGGCCAGGTCTTCGCATGCCTGCCAGTAGGTCCAGCCGGTGAGGTAGGCGTCGCCGAACTGGCGCCAGTTGCGGTATTTGCGCTGGGCCAGCGGTAGCGCGCGGGCAAGATAGTCCCAGGCCACGTCCGTTTCGATATAGCCGGCGGTATAGGCCATCCGGGCCACCGCGACCACTCGCGCCAGATCCCACGCGTGGATATCGGCGGGCAACGGACGGGACAGATGATCGGTGAAACCGATTTTGATCGCTTGGGACCAGATGTCGTAGTCGCGGACCAGGGCTTCGGAATTATCGATACCGCGGAACGAGGCGACCTGCCGGAGGAAGGCGCGGTGCCGGTCGGCGCGCTCACCGAACCGGTCTCGTTCGCTGGCGTTCAGTGATGCGGTCACGAGCGGGTGTACCAGGGCATAGAGCGGGGCGTGCATACCTTCGAGGAGTTGTTCCATCGAGGCGCGAGCCTCGGTACCGTCGGTGATTCCCCAGGCTCCGGTGAGCGTGTCGATGGCCAGTTCGCGGCGATCACCCAGCGGATGGTCGCGTTCGGGGCCGAGCATCAGTTCGTCGTGGAATGCGTCCCAGCGCGCCGAATAAAAGGCGCCCAGCGACAATGCCCGCAGGCGGTCATCGTCGATCTGTGCTCCGGACCAGTGGTCCTCCTCGCGCTTGTCGAGCTCCGGATAGGGGAAGGGGGTCGGCGTGGGCAATCCGGCAACAGCCATACCGTGAGTGTAGGACCCCCGTCCGAGGCGGGACCGGTCAATGTGTTTTCACATTTTCGGCTTGGCCTGTCACGGCACTGGTTCCGGCGCTAATGTGCATTCATGTGTAGAAACATCACCGTCTTGCGAGGTCTGGAACCCGCCGCCACCGAGGAGGAGATCTACGCCGCAGCACAGCAATATGTGCGCAAAGTCGGTGGCCTGTCCGGGCTGAGTACGGCCACCAAACCCGCGGTGGACAAGGCAGTGGCCGCGGTCGCCGAGGCGACCACCGCCCTGCTGACAGAGTTACCCGACCGGCGCGTTCCGCCCACCTCCGAACCGCCACTGCGCCGGCTGGCTCGGGAAAATCTGTAACCACTCACCTACCGGGACGCCGCGACCGGGCGCGGTAACCCCAGACAAGCTTCCCCGCATCAATGAGTTACTGAGGCAGTAACCGATGAATTGTGTCACGATCGGTGCTGTGCGCTGATCCACTGTGATCGGCCACCAGCGGTTCCAGCACGACGCAGTGGGAGAACAGCAGTGACCGATAACGAATCGGAACAACCCGATACCGAACCCGCGACGGGCCGGCCCCAGGACGCGGATATCCGAGTCCTCAACCCCGCGACCGGCGAGATCGTCGGCAGCGTTGCCGATACTCCGGCCGAGCAGGTTGCGGCGCGAATCGCCGAACTACGCGAGCACCAGCGCGAATGGGTGGCCATAGGCGCGAGCGGGCGCAAGGAATGGCTGCTGAAGCTGCAGGACTGGATCATCGACAATACCGAGGCTCTCGCCGACGTTCTCCAGTCCGAAACCGGTAAGCCCCGGGTGGATTCCCTCATAGATCCGATCTTCGGCAGCGATCTGATCGGCTACTACGCACGGCGCGCACCCAAATTCCTGGCCGACGAGCATCCTGCCCCACACAGCCCGCTGGCCCGGGTGAAACGGCTGACCACGGTATTCGAACCGTATCCGGTGGTCGGCGTGATCACGCCGTGGAACTTCCCGCTGGCCATGCCCCTCCTCGATGTGATCCCGGCCCTGGCAGCCGGAGCCGCAGTGATCTTGAAGCCGTCCGAGGTCACCCCGCTCTCTGCCCTCGAACTGGCTCGCGGCTGGTCCGAGATCGGCGCACCCCCGGTGTTCTCCGTCGCCACCGGGGCGGGCGCGACAGGCGCGGCAGTGGTCGACAACGCCGATTACATCCAGTTCACCGGCTCCACCGCCACCGGCCGCCGGATCGCCGCCGACTGCGCCGCCCGCATGATTCCCTACAGCCTGGAGCTGGGCGGTAAGGATCCGGCGATCGTGCTGGCCGATGCCGATCTCGATCGCGCCGCGCACGGTATCGCGTTCGGCGGCATGTTCAACTCCGGCCAGGTCTGCATCTCGGTGGAACGGGTTTATGTCGAGGCCTCGGTCTACGACGAATTCGTCGCCAAACTGACCGCGAACGTGAAATCCCTGCGGCAGGGTCGCGACGGCCGCACCCCCCGCAACGATGTCGGAGCCATGGCCAACGAGAACCAGGTCGCGATCGTGTCCCGGCATGTCGAGGAAGCGGTGGCCGCGGGTGCGAAAGTACTGACCGGCGGCAAACGGACCGGCGAGGGCACGTTCTTCGAACCGACGGTCCTGGTCGATGTCGACCACAGCATGTCCTGTATCACCGAGGAGACCTTCGGACCGACCCTGCCGGTGATGAAGGTCGCCGACGAGGCCGAGGCCGTCCGACTGGCCAACGATTCGGTGTACGGCCTGTCCGCCTCGGTGTGGACCGGCGACAAGGCCCGGGGCGAACGGGTCGCGCGCGCATTGAACGCCGGCGCGGTGAACATCAACGATATTTTCGCCAACCTGTTCAACTTCGCGCTACCGATGGGCGGCTGGGGCGACTCCGGTGTCGGCGCCCGCTGGGGCGGCGCCCAAGGCGTGCGCAAGTACTGCAAAGCCAAGGCGATCACCACACCGCTGCTGCCGACACAGGAACGCGAGCTGACCTGGATGCCGTACGACCTGAACAAGATCCTGATCGGGCTCGGCGCCATGCGCGCGGCCGGTGCGCGCGGTATGCGCCGAATCGACCTTCCCGCCCTGCTCCGACTCAAGGGAGACAATCGATGACCACCACCGATTCCATCCGCGGCAAGGTTGTCGTGATCACGGGCGGCGCACGCGGAATCGGCCTGGCCACCGCCGTAGCGCTGGCGAAACTGGGCGCGAAGATCGCGATCGGCGATATCGACGAGAAAACGGTGAAGGAATCGGGCACCGATTACGATTTCGATCACTACGGCCGCCTCGATGTCACCGATCAGCCGTCGTTCACCGCTTTCCTCGACGATGTCGAGCGCGAACTCGGACCGATCGACGTACTGATCAACAATGCGGGGATCATGCCGACCGGGCGGCTGGTCGACGAGTCCGATCAGATCACCCGCCGGATCCTGGACATCAACGTCTACGGCGTGATCCTCGGGTCGAAGATCGCCCTGGCCCGGATGCTCGAGCGCCGGCACGGGCACATCATCAATATCGCGTCGCTGGCCGGTGAGACGCATATTCCGGGCTTGGCCACCTACAACGCGTCCAAGCATGCGGTATTGGGTTTCACCGATACCTTGCGCGAGGAGTACCGCGGAACCGGTGTCGAATTCTCCTCGGTCCTGCCGACGCTGACCAGGACCGAACTCGGGTCCGGGGTCGCCGCACCCAAGGGCCTGCCTGCCGCCGAACCGGAGGATATCGCCGGCGCGGTGGTCCGGCTCATCACCAAGCCCAAGGCGAAGGCCCGGGTAACCCGGGCTGCGGGCGCCATGTCGGTTTTCGTGAACCTGCTGCCGCAACCGGTGGGTGATGCACTCGGCCGTTCGATGGGGTCGGCGCAGACCTTCCTCGGCGACGTGGACAGCGAACAACGCAGGGCTTACGAGGAACGTATCCGCAACGACTGAGACACCGATCTTCGATCGGCCGATACGCGCCACGGTCCACTGGCGAGGTGGCCGCGGCGTTGTCGCCGGCGCCATCGGACGCCCATCGAAACACTATTGTGATCAACATCACTTGACGTGCATAGTCGGGTAGAGGCCGCGCGAAAACCGCTTCCGCGGCCGGAACCCGAACAGTCCCGCGGCTTCATCCCCCGAGGTGGGCACCACATATTTCAGAAAGAGCTCTACCACCGGAAACGCCTGGATTTTTACGTCGTATCGCTCGCGATCGTCACACAGACCGCGCGCCGCGAAACCGATGATGCGCATCACCGTGACACCGAATAAGCTGTCACTAACAAACCTGTCGACTGTTTCTGGGCCGCTATGCGGACCTTCTGAACATATTAGGGCTGGAAATTCAGCAACGATTCTGATAGCAAGGTGCTATGGACCCGCATTTGCGCGATCTGCGGTATTTCGTCGCCGTCGCCGAGGAACTGCACTTCACCAACGCCGCTCAGCGGCTGCACATCGCTCAACCGACACTGTCGCGTCAGATCCGGCAGCTGGAACGTCAGCTCGATGTGGTCCTGTTCGATCGCAACCAGCGCAGCGTCGCACTCACGGTTGCGGGTAAGGAACTGCTGGGCGGCGCCCGCAAGATCCTGGAACTCTGGGAGACCACCAACGGCTCGTTGCAGGAAGCGGGCGAAGTACTGCGCGTCGGCCTGCAATCGAACCTGGGCCGCGGCCTGCTCAACGATCTGGAAAGCGCCAGCGGCCACCGGCTCGCGTTGCACCAGGCCTCCTGGACCGATCCGTCCAGCGGTCTGTCCGGCCGCCAGGCCGATCTGGCGCTGGTATGGCTCCCGCTGCCCGACTCCAACCGTTACCGCTGGCAGGTGCTACGCACCGAGCGGCGTTGGGTACTGCTACCGGAGAACCACCCCCGGGCAGGGCAGGAAATGATCGACTTCGCCGATCTGATCGACGAACCGTTCATCGCACTACCCGCCGAAGCCGGCGCGGTCCGCGATTTCTGGCTCGGTAACGATGCCCGCAACGGCCGAGCGGCGAAGATCGGCGCCGAAGCCGCCACCCCGGAGGACCGGCTGGAAGCCGTCGGACTGGGACTGGGCCTGTGCATGCTGGCCGAGAACAACGTGCCGATGTATCGGTGGCCCGGCCTCACCGCGCGGCCCCTCACCGGGATCCCGCCGTGCGAACTCGCGATCGCCTGGCGCGCCGACGACAGCCGGCCCACCATCCTGGAATTCGGCCAGCGTGCCGTCGCCGGAGGTTTCGCGGAACCGCCCGCAATCCCGGCTTGAGTTTCGCGGCGCCGCCGGCGCCGCGGGGTTCGGCCCGACAGGCGTCATGCTTCAGCACGACGCGGGCCGAACCCGCCGAGGGCCTCGCTCAACTCGGCACCGACGATGGGCACGTTCGATTCGGGAACACCCCCGCCGTCGGACGTTCGCCTCACCACTGGTGGGCACGTTCGGTTCGGACCATGCCCGCGAGCGATCAAGCCTTCAGTCGGTTTCGCCGCCGTAGACCCGCGGATGCAGGGTGCCGATATAGGGCAGGTCGCGGTAGCGCTCGGCGTAGTCCAGGCCGTACCCCACAACGAATTCGTTGGGGATATCGAAGCCCACATTCGCCACCTCGACCTGGGTGCGCAGCGCATCGGGTTTACGCAGCAAGGTCACCACCTCAAGCGAGGCCGGGTTGCGGGTGGACAGGTTACGCATCAGCCAGGACAGCGTCAGCCCCGAATCGATGATGTCCTCGACGATCAGCACATTGCGACCGGCGATGTCCTTGTCCAGATCCTTCATGATCCGCACGACGCCGGAGGACGAGGTGGACGACCCGTAGGACGAGACCGCCATGAACTCCAGCTGGGTCGGGACAGGTAGTGCCTTGGCGAGGTCGGTCATGAAGAAGATTGCGCCCTTGAGTACTCCGACCAGCAGTAGATCCCCCTCCGGGGCATCGGCCGGGTACCGCTTGGAGATCAGTTCGGCCAGCTCGCCGACCTTGGCCTCGATTTCTTCCTCGGTGATCAGGACCGAAGCGATATCGTCCCCGTACACGTCAGCTGGTTTCCCTTCGGTTCGGCTCACCCGGTCGCGCGGGCAAGTGTCAGCCTGCCATGCTCGCGGACGACGACCAACCTGGTCCCCCGCTCTCCCCCACTCACCGCGACCCCGCCCTGGCCGTGCCAGGCCACCACAAGATCGTCCACCGCCCGCAGATGTGCGCCGGTCACCACCCGCACCCCGCAGGCCAGCAGCCAAGCCCGCACGGCCCGGCGCCGCACTGCCGCTGCGGCGTCCGCGAGCACCACACAGGACAGGCCCATGCCTCCGAATTCCGCCCGGACAAGCAGTTCGGCAGCGAACTCGTCGAGTGCGGTGTTGTCCTCGCGTAACAGTTCGGCGGTACGAGCCAGCGCGGCCGCTGCTCTACCGCCGAGCACATCTTCCAGGAGCGGCAGGACTTCGGTGCGCAGGCGGACGCGAGTGAACTCCGGGGAAAGATTGTGTGGATCCTCATAGGGCGCCAGACCCAGATCCGCGCAGAACTGCCGGGTGGTCTCCCGCCGGATATGCAGCAGTGGCCGACCCCATGGCTCGTCGAACGGTGCCATGCCCTGGATCGATCGTGCGCCCGAGCCGCGGCCGAGTCCGAGGAGTACGGTTTCGGCCTGATCGTCGAGCGTATGCCCGAGCAGCACCGGAAACTCATTGCGCGCGTGGTCGAGCGCGCCGTAGCGGGCGGTGCGTGCGGCCGCCTCCATACCGCCGGGACCTTCGACATCGACCGGCAGTATGCGCGCCGACCGGCAGCCCAATGCTCGCGCGGTGGCCGCCGCTGTCGCCGCGACCTCGTCCGATCCTGCCTGCAACCGATGGTCCACGACCAGCGCGTCCACCGTCGCTGCCTCGGCGACTGCCGCGGCGGTCAAGGCCAGCGAATCGGCGCCGCCCGACAGGGCCACGGCCACCTTCGATTCCGCGGGCCGGAACCGCGTCAGCCAATCCCGGACGGCGTGCCGCAGAGTCAGCACCGCGGGCGTCTCCGGTAACAGGATCGGCCGTGCCGTAGCGCTGTGAGATGGCGCCACGGGGTCTGGGCGGCCCTTGGTCTCGTTCTTCACTGCTCCGCTCCTGCTGGAATCGGCGCCGTCTTCAGCCCGTTGGGGTGGGGCGCTGTCACCCCTGACCTTCGCATCTTCACTATGGCTGTGGCGGGGTGTGGGATGCCGATTAGCCCCCCGCTTTCGGGTAGACCATCCGTGAAGGGGCGGGCTGTAATTTTGGAGACGCTCCGCGT
>NZ_BDBZ01000034.1 GCF_001613245.1 Nocardia speluncae NBRC 108251
CACCCATGGAGGGAACCTTTTATGGGGGGCGGCGTCTTGGGGTGGCGCGGTTTCGGAACCTATCCTCGGACTCCTGCGGCCGGGCAGGGGGTCAGCCCAGGACTCGGGTGATCCAGCGTTGCGGATCGTCGATTTCCTCGGCGCGCGGCAGGGTATCCGCCTCGGTCCATATCGCGTTGAACTGCTGCATACCCACCGTGGTGACCACCTCATCGACGAAGGCCTTACCGCGCACGTACTGCGCGACCTTCGCGTCGATCCCCAGCAGTGCGCGCAGTAGACGCTGGACGGGGTTGGCGGGGCGGGTGCGCCGTTTATCGAAAGCAGCCCGGATCTGCTCGACCGTGGGCACCACACTCGGGCCGACAGCATCCATCACATGGTCGGCGTGTCCTTCGAGCAGGGTGCCCAGCATAAGCAGCCGATCCAGCGCCTCCCGCTGTGCAGGTGGCTGGGTGGCGCGCAGCAAACCGACCACACCACGCGAATTGGGATCGTCAGGGGCCCGGCCGCTGCGCCGCAGCTTGAGTTCGGTGATCAGCCGCGCCAGCATCTCCGAGGTCGCCTCGTCCTCGATATCGCCGAGCACCTCGACGTTTTCGCGCATATAGCCGGCCAGCCAGGGAGACGCCGAGAACTGCACCCGGTGGGTCACCTCGTGCAGGCAGACCCAGAAACGGAAATCCGCCGGCGTCACACCCAGCGCCCGCTCGACACCGACGATATTCGGCGCTACCAGCAGCAGCGTGCCGTCGGGACCGGTGAACGGGTCGTACTGGCCGAGAATCGCGGTGGAAAGGAAGGCGAGCATGGCCCCCACCTGCACACCCGCCGGCTTCCCGGCGAGCGCGCCGCCCCGGTCCGCCGTCCCGGTTCCGGTGAGCAGCGACATGGAATCGGCCGCTGCCCCGATCCAGCCGGGGCGGTCGACGATCCGCGCCGCGGGCACCGGCTGATCGTCGAGCAGGCCGGTCACCGCGCGGACCGGTTCCTCGGCCCGCACCGACGCGTCGGCGAGCTCGGCCACGGCCTGCTCGGCGGCGAGCCGAGAGGTCCGCGGCCCGGCCGGTACGAGCGCCGCCCCCGTACGGGCGGCCCAACGCCAATCCACCGCGCCCGAGAATGCGCGCCGCTCGCTACCGGTATCGGATGGGTCGGTATCGGCCGACTCGGGCGCGCCGGGCCCGCCGGGACCTTGTCGAATCGTCATGCGCCCTCCAGCCGTCAGGAACATCCACAGTTGCGCAGCGTGGTCGCGACGGCGTCCAATGCGGGCCGGCTGACCTCCGGCGGCCGATCGCTCGACATCAAGGTGAAGGTCAGAACCCGGCCGTCACGATCCAGCACATACCCGGCCAACGTACTGGCCACCGACAGAGTTCCGGTCTTGGCGCGCACCCAACCCGCGCCGCCCTGGTTCTGGGTGACATAACGAGCGGTCAGCGAACCGGTACCGCCGGCGACCGGCAGATAGTCGAGCAGCGGGACCAGTGTGGCGGTCAGGGACTGCTCGGGGTCGGCGGGTTCGGATTTCGATCCGGCTCCGGCACCGAGGGGCGGTATCACCGGATTCGGTGCGGTGCTGGTCGTCGCCTCCTCCGGTCCGGGGCCGGCGGCGGTGGCCAGGATCCGGTCCAGCACTCGCGCCGGGATGCGGTCGTCGGTCGACAGGCCACTGCAATCGTGCATCGTGACACCGTTCAGATCGAAGCCGTGCTCGGCGAGCACCGCGGCAACCGCGGCGGCGGCTCCGTCGAACGACGCCGGATGGCCGGTGGCCTGCGCGACCTCCCGGCCGATCGTCTCGGCCAGCACGTTGTCCGAGTGCACCATCATGTCGCGCAACCGGTCACGCAATGGCGCGGAAGCCACCTCGGCCAGCCGCTTGGTGCCCTGCGGGGCGTTGCCGATCCGCACCTTCGCCGGATCGAGGCCGAGTTCGGTCGCCAGCCGCCGGCCCACATCCAGCGCCGGGGTGCTCGAACGGGGCGAATACTCGACCAGCGGGTCCAGCCGGCCACCGTCGAGCATGATCGGCTCCAGCGGTGCGATCGAACCACCGCCGATATCGATCGGATCCCAGCCGCGGGCCATCGCCGGGCCGGTGTAGCGCGAGATATCGACCACGATGGTGTCGGCCCGCACATCGGCGGTGCGCACCTGATTCGCGAGGTCGGCCAAGCCGGCAGCCTTGGGGTAGTAGCCCTTCCCGCCGGGTTGCGCGGTCAGCGTGGGATCGCCACCGGCCACCAGCACGATCTCATTGGACGCAGCTCCCGCGACCACCTTCGTCTGCACGCGCTGATCGGCGGGCAGGGTGAGCAGCGCGGCGGCGGTAGTCATGATCTTGGCCGTCGACGACGGCACCCGCGGTTCGTCGGCACGGGAATTCCACAGCACAGTGCCGGTCGCGGCATCGGTGACCGACCCGGCGAAACCACCGAGGTCAGGGTTGGCGGCCACCGGGCCGACGGCCGCCGCGACCCCCGCAGAGCTGGGCGCCGGACCGGTATCGGGTGCCGGCCGGACATCCGGAAGCACCCGGACGGGAGCAGGCGGCGCCGCGATGGTGAGCCCACCGTGCCGGAACTCCGGGGTCCACGGTCGTAGTACGACCGCAAGCACCGCCGCCGCACCCACCAGACCCATCAGGACGGTGATCACCCACGCCCGCAACCCACGGCGCCGGCGCCCTGCCGACCCGTCCATCCCGCTGCCACCCTGCCAAACCACGCTGCCGCCGTCTCCCTCGTACCCGTCCGTGGCACCGGACCCCGCCGAACCGATGTGCCGCCGACAACCCTATCGGTGTTCGGCTACCGTTCTCGGCGAACAACCGGGTGCGCCGGCCGGCGCCGGCCACCACGGTGCATCGTGAGAGCAGCGGAAGGAGCTGGCGTGGAGTTCGACGTCACCATCGAGATCCCCAAGGGGTCGCGCAACAAGTACGAGGTCGACCACGAAACGGGACGGGTCCGGCTCGACCGGTTCCTGTACACCTCGATGGCCTACCCGGCCGACTACGGCTTCATCGAGGACACCCTCGGCGAGGACGGCGACCCGCTGGACGCCCTCGTGCTGCTGCCGGACTCGGTGTTTCCCGGCGTCATCGTCGAGGCCCGGCCGGTGGCCATGTACCGGATGACCGACGAAGCGGGCGGCGACGACAAGATCCTGTGCGTTCCCGCCGGCGACCCACGCTGGGACCATATCCAGGACCTCGCCGACGTTCCGGAGTTCGAACTGGCCGCGATCAAGCATTTCTTCGAGCGCTACAAAGACCTCGAGCCGGGCAAGTACGTCAAGGGCTCGGAATGGGTCGGGCGCGCAGAGGCCGAGACCGAGATCGAGGCTTCTTTCCAGCGCCTGAAGGACAAAGGCGGACACTGAGTCTTCTGCGCGCCTCCGGCGCGCGGGGTATCGGCCCCCTCGGCCCTGCTTTCCGCACTCGACAACGGCGGCTGCGCCGCCTCGCATCGAGCACGGACAGCGGGGGCGGGCCGAAGCCCTACAGGGCCTCGCTGAACTCGGCGCCGGTGTGGTTGCGCTCGGATTTTCCGCGGAAGCGGAGGATCCGCGCCATCGGACAGGGGTTTCTCGCTAACGGCCCTTGTAGTCCGGGGTGCGCTTCTCGAAGACTGCTTGAATCGCTTCGGTGAGATCCTCGGAGGGCAGGAAAGCGGCGTTCCAGGTGGAGACGTAGCGCAGGCTCTCGGCGACCGCGGCGGCGTTGCGCTGACCGAGGACATCTTTCACGCCCTGGACCACCAGCGGCGGGTTGGCGGCGATTTCACGGGCGGTCGCGTGGGCGGCCTCCAGCAGCGCGTCCTGGTCCGGGTGGACATCGTTGACCAGGCCGATCTTCTCCGCGCGAGCGGCGTCGATGTCCTTGGCCGTGTAGGCGAGTTCACGCAAGTGGCCTTCGCCGATGATGCCGGGCAGCCGCTGCAGCGAACCCACATCGGCCACGATCGCGACCTTGGCCTCGCGCAGGCTGAATTTCGCCTCGGCGCTCGCGTAGCGGATATCCGCGGCGGAAATCAGGTCGAGACCGCCACCGATACACCACCCCGAGACGGCGGCGATCACCGGTTTACGGCATTCGGCCACCGCGGTGATCGCGTCCTGCAGGCGCCGGATCTCGCCGAGGAAATCGGTGCGGGGCGCGGCCAGGGCGCGGTCGGCCATCAGCGGGCCGAAGGTGCCGCTCATCGCGGGCAGGTCGAGGCCGTAGGAGAAATGCTTACCCGAACCGGTGAGGACCACCGCCCGGACCTCGGGGTCGGCGTCGAGACCGCGGAAGATCTCCGGCAGTTCCCGCCAGAAATCCGGGCCCATGGCATTTCCTTTACCCGGGCCGGTGAGCGTCACCCGGGCGACGCGATCGTCGGTTTCGACGGTGAAAGCCTGCCAATCTGTCATCGGTCCAGACTAATGCCCGTTCCACACCATCCCGGATCGCTGGGCGGGCCTGTCCACTCGCCGGGACGACCTGGGCGGTGATCGGGCAAACGGCGACGCAGAAGCCCGGGTTCGCCTTACCCTGTGGCCATGCGCAGGTCGCTTCCACCGATAACCTGCCGGGTCTCGGACACCTTGATAGCGCGCGGACACCACGGTCTGATCGTCACTGTCCCGGATTCCGCGGCCGATCCTGCGGAAACCGCGCATGCGATGGAGGTGGCACCGGGTGCATTGGTGCAGGCACATGTCTTCCTGCTGGGGGACGATCCGATTCTGTTGCTGGTTTCTGCGGCGCATCGGGTGGACGCCGCTTCCACCGGCGCGCGGCTCGACGGTGAGCTCGTTGCCGCGCCCCCGCATCTCGCCGTCAAGTACACCGGACAGCTGCCGGGCAGTATCGCGCCGCTGGGCCATCCCGCGAACCTGCCGACCTGGGTCGACAGCGCACTGTCCCGGTTCGGCGAGCTGGTGGCGGCCGGTGGCTATCCGGGCGCCGTTTTCCGCACCACTTACTCCGAACTCCTGCGGATCACTGCCGGGCTCTCCCTCGATGTGGAGTGACCCGGAAGGGCCTCCCACCCAGCGGACCACCCCGCGCGATCGGGACGATCCGGGCGTAGCGTCGGCCGGGTGACCGAAGCACCACGGCCCGAGACCGGAATCCGGATTCCCGACGATCTCAGCGGGATCACTGCCGAGCAATACCGCGCCTCGATGCGGCACTACCCGTCCGGCGTCACGATCGTGACGTTGAACTCGGCGACCGGGCCGGTCGGTTTCACCGCGACATCGTTTGCCTCGCTGTCCCTGGACCCACCGCTCATCTCGTTCAATATCGCCGATACCTCCTCCAGCCTCGCCGCGCTCACCGCCGCGCAATCGGTGGTGATCCATTTCCTGGGCGAACATCAACGCCATCTCGCCCAGCGGTTCGCCCGGACCGCGGCGCACCGGTTCGGCGACCCCGCCCTGTGGTCGGCCCTGGACACCGGCGAACCCGTCCTGCACGGCACCCCACTGTGGTTGCGCACGACCATCGAGCAGCTCGTCCCGATCGGCGATCACACCCTCGTGGTGGGCCGCGTGGTGAAAGTCCACGACGATACCGAGGAAGAACCCCCGACCGTCCCCTTGCTCTATTACAAGGGCCGCTACTACCGCCCCACTCCACTCGCGGACGACGTCGACTGAGCCCGGCCGGCAATCGGCCGATTCTGCGGATCGACCCGCGCGGGCCGGCGCCTCCGGGCGTCGGAAGGTTGTTCGGCATGAAGATCGGCGACGAAAGCGCGGCCCGACCTGTCATCCGCGACGGCGATCCTGCCCGAAGCGGTGATGCGGCAGGAATCCGACGCGACAGTCGCGCAACCCCGGCCGATCGGCCCTGCGTCCGTGGTGAGTGGATCCGCTGACGACGCATCCAGACCACATGCCGGACTCGGCGACGCCACCTCGTCTCGCGAGGTCCCCAGGGGCGGCACCGAGGGGCCGGAAGCCCGCGTCCACCGGTGCGCCAATAAACTCGTTCGACCGCTGTTTGCCGGGCGGTAACCCTCGTGTGGGAGAACGAGTCCGTCGGCTGGGCGATGGAAGGTGGGCCGGGTAAATGCAGGCGCAGCTACAGAAGTTGAGCGGGCTCCTGCGCGCCGGGGCGGCGCCGCCGGCGCGCACTCTGGTCGATGTTCTCGCCGAGACAGCCGCCCGCCACCCGGATTCTCCGGCTGTCGCAACCGCCGACCGCACCCTGTCCTATGCCGAACTACTGGTGGAGATCGACCGTTCGGTTCGGGAGCTGCGGGCGGCCGGAGTCCGGCAGGGTGATCGGGTAGGTGTCCGGATGCCGTCGGGCACCTGGGAGCTGTACCTCACGATTCTGGCGGTACTGCACGCCGGGGCCGCCTATGTACCGGTCGATGCCGATGACCCCGAGGAGCGGGCGCGGCTCGTTTTCGGGGAAGCTCAGGTCACCGCCATTGCCACCGCAGCGGGTATCGAACCGGTCGGCGACCGCACACCCGATGCGGCAATCGGCGAGCAATCGACCACTGCCCCCACGGTGGGCGACGACGCCTGGATCATCTTCACCTCCGGTTCCACCGGCACACCGAAGGGTGTCGCGGTAACGCATCGCAACGCGGCCGCCTTCGTCGACGCGGAGGCCCGCTTGTTCCTGCGCGGCAACCCGCTCGGCCCCGGTGATCGCGTCCTGGCCGGGCTCTCGGTTGCCTTCGACGCCTCCTGTGAGGAGATGTGGCTGGCTTGGCGGCACGGCGCCTGCCTGGTCCCGGCGCCGCGCGCGCTGGTGCGGACCGGCGCGGATCTGGGCCCGTGGCTGGTCCGGCAGGGCATCACTGTGGTCTCCACCGTCCCCACGCTGGCCGCGACCTGGCCGGCCGAAGCGCTGGAATCGGTGCGACTGTTGATCTTCGGTGGCGAAGCGGTACCGCCGGACCTGGCCGAACGTCTCGCCGACGACGACCGCGAGGTATGGAACACCTACGGCCCCACCGAGGCCACCGTTGTCGCCTGCGCCGCGCTGCTGGACGGTGCCGGTCCGGTGCGGATCGGGCTGCCGCTGGACGGCTGGGATCTGGTGGTGGTCGACGCGGACGGTCTCCCGGTGGACGAGGGCGAATCCGGCGAATTGGTGATCGGCGGCGTGGGCCTGGCCCGTTATCTCGATCCGGCCAAGGACGCCGAAAAATACGCGCCACTGGCGACGCTGGCCTGGGACCGCGCCTACCGCAGCGGCGATCTGGTCCGCAACGACAGCGCCGGCCTGATCTTCCTGGGCCGGGCGGACGATCAGGTGAAGATCGGCGGTCGCCGGATCGAACTCGGCGAGATCGACAATGCCCTCCAGCATCTGCCCGGTGTGAGCGGTGCCGCCGCCGCGGTGCGCACCACCGCCACGGGCGCACCGGTGCTGATCGGCTACCTCACCGGCGTCCCCGCCGATTACGATCTCGCCGCGGCGCGGACACTACTGTCCGGGCAGCTACCTGCCCCGCTGATCCCACGGCTGGTCGTCGTCCCCGAATTGCCCACTCGCACCTCGGGAAAGGTCGACCGTAACGCACTGCCCTGGCCGCTGGCGGGTGCCGACTCCGGTATCGAACACGGTCTGACGGGTACTGCCGCCTGGGTGGCACAGATCTGGACCGACGTACTGGCCGCGGAGATCACCGGTGCCGATGCCGATTTCTTCGAACTCGGCGGTGGGTCGCTGTCGGCGGCGCAGCTGGTGTCGGCGCTGCGCACGCGGTATCCGCAGGTCACCGTCGCCGATATCTACGACCATCCGCGGCTCGGTGCGCTGGCCGAACTGCTGGACGACAGCGGTCCGGGCGCCACCGCCGAAACCCGTCGGGTCGAGCCCACGCCACGCTCGGCACAGCTGATCCAGGTCCTCGCGACGGTCGCCCTCACCACCCTGACCGGGCTGCAATGGGTGACCTGGCTCGCGGTGGCCGCGGGTATCGCGGGCTGGTTCGAGGTGCTGCCGTGGCTGCCGCGTCTGTCGTGGTGGTGGACCGCGCTGCTGTTCACGGTGTTCATCACTCCGCTGGGCCGGATGGCGATCTGTGTCGCCGGGGCCCGCGTCCTGCTCGCGGGAGTGGAACCCGGCAGTTATGCACGCGGCGGTCCGGTACATGTGCGGTTGTGGGCCGCGGTCCGGCTGGCCGAGGCCAGCGGCGCGGAGAACCTCTCCGGCGCACCGTGGATGGTGCCTTTCGCGCGGGCGTTGGGCGCCACCGTCGGTAAAGGTGTCGACCTGCACACGCTGCCCCCGGTGACCGGCATGCTCGAGCTGCGCGACGGGTGCAGCGTGGAACCCGAGGTCGACCTGTCCGGTTACTGGATCGACGGCGATACCGTGCATATCGGTTCGATCCAGGTGGGCCGGGGCGCGGTTGTCGGCGCTCGCTCGGTGCTGCTGCCCGGGACGAAGATCGGCCGGGATGCCGAGATCGCGGCGGGTTCGGCGGTATCCGGGAAGGTGAAGGCCGGCCAGGAATGGGCCGGCTCTCCGGCCGTGAAGGTCGGGCGGGCGCGGCACCGCTGGCCCGGCCGGACACCGGAACGTGCCGTGCACTGGGTGCTGGCGTACGGGGTCGCTTCGCTGGCGCTGGGCGCGCTACCGCTCGCGGGTCTGGCGGCGGGTCTGGTGGTGATCGCGTGGGGTATCCGGGATTCGGCGAGTTTCACCGGCGCCCTGCTACCTGCGTTCCTCTGGCTGCCCGTGGCGACACTGTTCAGTCTGGTGGTGTACGCGGTAACGACCATTGTCGCGGTCCGGCTGCTCAGTATCGGTCTGACCGAGGGATACCATCCCGTGCGCAGCCGGGTCGGCTGGCAGGTGTGGGCGACCGAACGCCTGCTGGACTCCGCCCGTACATTCCTGTTCCCGCTCTACGCTTCCCTGCTGACTCCGGTCTGGTTGCGACTGCTCGGCGCGAAGGTCGGCAAACGGGTCGAGGCCTCCACTGTGCTGCTGCTACCCAAGTTCACCACCGTCGCCGACGGCGCCTTTCTGGCCGACGACACCATGATCGCCGGTTACGAACTCGGCGGCGGCTGGCTGCATATCGGTGAGGCGAAGGTAGGTAAACGCGCCTTCCTCGGCAATTCCGGGATGACCGCGCCCGGCCGCCGGGTGCCGAAGAACGGCCTGGTGGCCGTACTGTCCGCGGCACCGAGCAAGGCCAAGGCCGGATCGTCGTGGCTGGGCAGCCCGCCGGTCCGGTTGCGCCGGTCGGCGGGCAATGCCGATACCGACCGCACCTTCGACCCGCCGCTGCGGTTGCGAATCTTCCGCGGCGCCTTCGAGACCTGCCGGCTGGCCGCGATGGTGGTGACCTTCGCTATCGGCCTCGGGGTGCTGCTGGCGCTAGCGCGAGTGGCGGACAGTTTCGGTTTCCTGGCAGCCGGGTTGCTGTCCGGGCTGGTGCTGATGGTCGCGGGCGCGGTGGCCTGTGCGAGTGCGGTCACGGCGAAATGGGTTCTGGTGGGCCGTATCCGGGCCGAGGAACATCCACTGTGGAGTTCGTTCGTCTGGCGTAACGAAGTCTCGGACGCCTTCGTGGAAACCGTTGCGGCGCCGTGGTTCGCCCGCGCGGCAACCGGCACGCCCGTACTGAATCTCTGGTTGCGCGCGCTCGGCGCGAAGATCGGCCGCGGGGTATGGTGCGAGTCCTATTGGCTTCCGGAGGCAGACCTGGTGACACTCGGCGACGGGGCAACCGTGGAACGCGGCTGTGTGGTGCAAACGCATCTGTTCCACGACCGCATCATGGCCATGGACACCGTCACCCTGGAACCGGGCGCCACCCTCGGGCCACATTGCGTCGCTCTACCGGCCGCGACCGTCGGCGCGGGCGCCACCGTGGGCCCGGCATCGCTGGTGATGCGCGGCGATACCGTACCGCCCTCCACGAGATGGTGGGGTAACCCCATAGCCCCTTGGACCGGTCCGGCCCGTTCCCCGGACAGCGATTCGGCGGACGAGGAGAAAGACCGCTGATGGGGAGCCGGTTCTACGACGCCCCCATCGACGACTATCTCCCGCAGAACGGCAACCGGGGCTACCGCGTTTCGCGGTACGAACTGGAGTTGAACTACAAGGTCGCCAGTAATCGCCTCGCAGGCCGCGCGGTGATCACCGCGGTGACCACGGCCGAACGCCCCCGCTATTCGCTCGACCTGTCCCAGGCCCTGGCGGTTTCGAAGGTGCTGGTCAACGGAAACAAGGCCGCCAAGTACCACCATCAGCGCGGCAAACTCACCGTCACGCCCCGCGGGCGGATCCCGGCGGGCGGGATGCTGCAACTCGTCGTCCAGTACGCCGGCGCACCGAAACCCGTGCGGGGTCCGTGGGGTGAGGTCGGCTGGGAGGAACTCACCGAAGGCGCGCTGGTGGCCAGTCAACCGAACGGTGCCGCCTCCTGGTTCCCCTGCGACGACCACCCGAGTTCGAAAGCCAGCTACCGTATCTCGATCACCACCGATACCCCGTACTACACCCTCGCCAACGGCAACCTCGTCGGTAAACAGACCAAGGCCGGGCAGACCACCTGGGTATACGAGCAGGCCGAGCCGATGGCCACCTATCTGGCGACCGTGCAGATCGGCCGCTACCGCAAGCACCGGCTCGGCGATCACCACACCCCGGTGCCGATGTACGCGGCCGTCCCGACCACGCTGCGCGCCGCGTTCGATCACGATTTCGCGCGCCAGCCGGAGATGATGTCGGTGTTCAGCGACCGCTTCGGCCCGTACCCGTTCCAGAGCTACTCGGTGGTGGTCACCGAGGACGAGCTGGAGATCCCCATCGAAGCCCAGGGCCTCTCGATTTTCGGCGCCAACCACTGCGACGGCCGTAGCGGCGCGGAACGCCTGGTGGCGCACGAACTGGCCCACCAGTGGTTCGGCAACAGCCTGACCATCCAGCACTGGTGTGATATCTGGCTGCACGAGGGTTTTGCCTGCTACGCGGAATGGATCTGGTCGGAGGCGGCCGGTGGCGCGAGCGCGGACCAACTGGCCCGGGCGGCCTGGCATACGCTGCGCCGGGAGCCGCAGGACATCGTGGTCGGCGATCCCGGCCCCACCCTGATGTTCGACGATCGCATCTACAAACGGGGCGCGCTCACCTTGCACACGCTGCGGCTGGAACTCGGTGATACCACGTTCTTCCGGTTGATCCGCGATTGGACCGCCCGGCACCGTCATGCCTCGGTCTCCACCGAGGAGTTCACCGATCTCGCCGGTCACTACAGCATGGCGCCGCTGCATCCGCTGTGGCAGACCTGGCTGTATTCCGAACCGCTACCGCAGCTGCCGCCCGCCGGTCAGAAAACCAGGTAACGGCCCGCCAGCTGTTCGACCAGCGGATCGTCCTCACCGACGCTTTCCAAGGCGTCCAGATCGGCCACCAGCGAGATGAGGCGCGGATCCTCCGATTCGGGTCCGGCCGGGCCGTCTTCGGCGAGTTGCCGCAGCATTTTGTCCCGTACCCGGTCCTTCAGTGAGTCGCGCATATCCGCCTCTCGGGTCAGTGTCATTCCGACATGATCGGAGCGCTGGGTGGTGACGCTGCACCTCCTGCGCGTTCGACCCGGTCAGACCGGCGTCAACCAGGTGCCCCATGGTGTGTTGCGCAGAACGGTGTACGCGGCGATCGAGCCGAGCAGCACCCACATCGTCGCGGTACTTATTCCGGGCAGCCGCGGTCCTTCGCCGCGCCAGGCACGGACGGCCCAATCACCCACCCACACTGCGAACAGCACCAGCACCGGCAAGGCCAGCAGGTTGCTGTGCAGGGAATCGATGATGTTCCCGTCGGTGAGGTTGTGCACTGCCCGCATACCCCCGCATCCGGGGCAGTACACCCCGAACAGCGCATAAGAGGGGCACAGCCCGTACGACCCCGGAACGTGCGGATCCCGGAAGTGCAGCAGTAGCAGAGACGCTGCTCCCGCACTCGCGACCACGGCCGGCAGCGCGACAGCGCTCAGCCGCGTGAGCCCGCTCCGCCCGGGTTCCGTTCCGGCGGCCGGCACACCGGATGGCGCCGGTGGTGGCGGGGCCGCGTCGGAATCTTTCACGGTTCTCACCGTAGCCCCGGCGGCGGGGTTGATGCCACAACCATCGGAGGTGCTAGCTCCGGTTCCGGGCTGCGGTGCATAGAAACGGCACCTGATGGGAATTCTGGGTTAACGGCACCACAGGCGGGACCGACATCCGGGGTGAGAACCACATTCCGGACAGAGAATCCGGGCGCGGCGCTTGCTCTTGTAAGCACTCAGCTTGCAGGTTACCGTGTCAGTTAGGCACAAAGGAGTGTTCTGATGCTGGTGAAATCGTTGACAGCGCTATCGCAAGCGCATCACGGCGCGCTGACCGCACCGTACCGGGCCGCGTTGCGCGCTCGCCGCTTCCGGAACGCCGCCTTCAACAGTCCTGCCGATGCGCCCGAGGTCTCAACCGTCACCACCGTCGACGGCGCCCGCCTGCGCGTGCACTCCTACGGTCCCGCCGATGCCGAGCCGATTGTGCTCATCCACGGCTGGAGCTGCTGTATCGAGTACTGGAACCCTCAGATCAACGCCTTTGCCGGCCGCTACCGGGTGATCTCCTACGATCAGCGCGGCCACGGCGAGAGCACCCTGGGCCGCGCTCCACTCGGCGACCGGACCCTCGCCGACGATCTCGCTGCCGTCCTCGACGCCACCCTGCATCCCGATCGCACCGCATTGCTGGTCGGCCACAGCATGGGCGGCATCACCTTGCAAGCATGGGCCGCCCGGCATCCGCAGCAGGTCGCCCGGCGGGCCCGCGCGGTGGTGCTCGCCAACACCACCTCGGGCAATATCCGTTACGACACCGATCTGCTCCCGTTGCTGAACAAGCCGCTCAGCGTAGGGAACCAGCCGATCACCCTGCTCGGCTCACCCGTCCGGCTCCCGATGATCGTTGCCGAATCCATCCTCACCTCCCCGGTACCACTACCCGGCGGCTGGGCTGCCCGGGAACTGCTCAAACAGCGCATCATGGCCCGCGGCGCCACCGACGAGCAGGCCGATTTCGCCCTGAGCATCGTGCGCTCCTGCCGCCCCCTGGCCCGCGGCCGGCACGCCGCCCTCCTGGCGGACCTGCAACTCGGCGCAGCGGCTGCGAACCTCACGGTGCCCACCACGATCATCGCCGGCCGGTACGACCGGCTGCTGCCCGAACGGATGTCGCGCATCATCGCCGACACCATGGAGAAGGCCGGTCACCGCCCCGATTACCAGGTCTGGCCCACCGGACACCTCGGCAATATCGAGGCTGCAGACCGCTTCGACACCGAGCTCGTCTCCATCCTGAATCGCACCGGTTCGCGGTCTGTGGCCGCGGGCTGAGCGGAGGTCCTCCGAGTTCGGTCGACGATGCCCGGCTCGGTGGACTTCATTACGGCGAACCGGCGAAAATCCGGCGCCCGGCTCCAGGCGAACCGGAATATCGGCGATGGCGCGTCGTTGCACCCGGCGACAGCTCTCTGGCGATAGGAATGGACTATGCGCGCAGCGACCTACGACCGCTACACCGCCGACGACAACGATGTACGCGTCCGTGACCTGCCCACACCCAAACTTTTCCCCGGTTCGGTCCTGATCGAAGTCCGCGCGGCCGGGGTGAACCCGGTCGACTGGAAGTTGATGTCGGGTGCACTCGACGGGCTGATCGATGCGGTGTTCCCGGTGATTCCCGGCTGGGATGTCGCCGGGACAGTGGTCGATACCGGATTGGACACCCCGGAGTTCTCGGTGGGCGACGACGTACTGGCCTACGCCCGCAAGGACGTCCTGCAGGCCGGCACCTTCGCTGAACTGGTCGCGGTAGGGGCCGCGCATATCGCCCGTAAACCGGCCGAACTGCCGTGGGAGCAGGCCGGTGCCCTCCCCCTGGCCGGTGGCACAGCACTACGCACCCTCGATCTACTCGAGGTGACCGCCGACGACACCGTACTGATCCATGCTGCGGCAGGTGGTGTCGGTAGCCTCGGTGTACAGATCGCCGCCGCCCGCGGCGCCCGAGTCCTGGGCACCGCATCCCAGAAGAACCACGACTACCTCCGTGAACTCGGCGCCGAACCGGTGGAGTACGGCGACGGTGTCGTCGAACGAATCCGTGAACTGGCACCCGACGGCGTGCAAGCGGTGGCCGATTTCGTCGGCGGCCAGCTCGACACCACCCTCGCGGTACTCGCTCCCGGTGGCAGGCACGCCTCGGTCGCCGACAACAGCGTGGCCGAACACGGCGGACATATAGTCTGGGTCCGCCCCGACGGCACACAGACGCAGCGCCTGGCCGACCTCGCCGCAAAGGGCAACCTGACGGTCCCCATCGCCCGCACCTTCTCCCTCGACGAGGTCCCCGAAGCATTCGCAGCGAGCCGCACCGGGCACACCCGCGGGAAGAACGTCATCGTTCTCTGAGCTCCCGGTAGCGCGGCCTAGAACAGACCCACTGCGGCATCCGACTTCCCCGGCTCGGCGAAGGAGATCTCGTGCCCACGTTCCCGTTCCGGCCCGCTCTCCCACATCAGGTGTTCACCGCCGGTTTCTACCCGAACACCGACGCCGACTACGTGGTGCGCTGTGCCCTCGGCGCTACCGCTTCCGGGGCGGCAGATATCGGCGAGGTCCTGTGGGCCGTCGACGCCGCCGACCCCGATGACCCCGAAAACTGGTTCCGCACCTGGGAAGCCGCCGGCGAACGGGCGCGCGCCCTCGCCGATACCGCCGCAGCCGGCGGCCACCGGCTCAGCGCCTCCTGGGCATACCTGCGATCCGCCACCTATTTCGCGACAGCCCTCAACGCGCTCGGCGGTTCCGGCGACGTCGACCGACTTCTCCCGGTCTTCCGTAACCACCGTTGCGGTTGGGACCGTTTCGTCGACACCACCACGCATCTGGTCGAACGCATCGCCATCCCGTACGAGAACAGCACTCTGCCCGGCTATTTCTTCCGCCCGGCGCCGGACAGCACGCCGCGACCCACATTCGTGATGGTCAACGGCAGCGACGGCGCCCTCAGCGCACTGTGGAATTCGGGGGCGGCCGGCGCGCTGGCACGCGGCTACAACGTGCTGATGTTCGACGGCCCGGGTCAGCAATCGATGTTGTTCGAGCGGGAAACCGCATTTCGCCCGGATTGGGAGGCGGTGCTCACGCCGGTCCTCGACCATCTGCTCGAACGGCCCGGCGTCGACCCCGACCGCGTCGCGGTATACGGGATCAGCCAGGGCGGATTCTGGATCGCACGGGCCCTGGTCTTCGAGCATCGTTTCGCGGCTGCTGTCGCCGATCCCGGGGTGGTCGATGTTTCGGCCTCCTGGGCGGCGAATATCCCGAACTCGCTGATGAAACTGTTCCATGCGGGCAAGCAGAAGCAGTTCGACACCGAACTGGGTATCGGCCTGAAACTCTCCGGAAAGAGTGCCCACACCTGGAATTTCCGGGCACGACCGTATCGGCGTGACAGTTACTTCGACACCCTGACCGCCGTCCGCGAGTACACACTCGGCGCACCCGAGGCTGCCCGGATCACCACACCCCTGTTCATCGCCGACCCAGAGGACGAGCAGTTCTGGCCGGGCCAATCCCGGCGTCTCGCCGAAACGGTGTCGGGACCGGTGCACTGCTGCCGGTTCACCGCGGCCGAAGGCGCGAATCACCACTGTCAGCCGCTTGCCCGCACTCTCACCGACCAGCGGATGTTCGACTGGCTGGACGAAACGCTGGGTCGCGGAGACGATCGGCGCTGTCGCCACTGAATGGGACCGGCCATCCATCGCATGCGGCTGTACACGCGTTCCCGGATCCGGCCGCCCTTCCGGAAGGTAGGTTCACACGATGGCTTTGCGCGTAATTCAGTGGGCGACCGGGGGTGTCGGACAGGCCGCGATCGAACATATCCTGCGACATCCCGACCTCGAACTGGCCGGGTGCTGGGTTCATTCACCGGAGAAATCCGGTAAGGATGTCGGCGATATCGTCGGGTCGGACAAGACCGGTGTTATCGCGACCCACAGTGTCGAGGAGGTTCTCGCGCTGGACGCGGACTGCGTCCTGTACGCACCGTTGCTGCCCGACGCGGGCCAGGTCCAGGCCATCCTGCGGTCCGGCAAGAATGTCGTCACTCCCCTGGGCTGGTTCTGGCCGACCGATAGGGAACGGTCGAAGATGGAACCGGCGGCCCTCGACGGCGGCGTGACCTTGCACGGCACCGGTATCGACCCCGGCGGCGCCACCGAACAACAACCCCTCTTCTTCAGCGGTCTGTCCTCGGCGATCACCTTCGTCCGCGGCGAGGAGTTCTCCGATATCCGCACCTACAACGCCCCCGATGTGGTCCGGCACATCATGGGCTTCGGCGGCACCCCAGAGGAGGCGAAAGCGGGCCCGATGCTCGGCTTGCTCGCCCGCGGTTTCGAGCAGTCGGTGCGCATGTGCCTGGATACGCTCGGTTTCGCTGACGCCGAGATTCGCAGCAGCCACGATATCGCGGTCGCCACCGCACCGATCGATTCACCGGCCGGCGTAATCGAACCCGGCCGGGTGGCCGCACAGCGTTTCGCCTGGGAAGCGTTCATAGGTGAGACAAAGGTCGTGCGCGTGGCGGTCAACTGGTTGATGGGCGAGGAAAGCCTGGAACCTGCCTGGGAATTCGGGTCCGGTGGGGAACGCTTCGAGATCGAGGTCAAGGGTGATCCGGACTGTTCGGTGGTCATCCACGGCTGGCATCCGACGAGTGTCACGGCCGGGCTGCTCCGCAATCCCGGGATCGTGGTCACCGCCGCGCATTGCGTCAATTCGATCCCCACTGTTTGCGCCGCGCCACCCGGCATTCTCACGTTCGTGGATATGCCGGTGGTTACCGGCCGCGCGCACCCGGACCTCGCCGGGTAGCACCACCTTTCGGGCATCGGAGGCGAACGAACGAACCGGGCTTCGCCTCCGGTTCGTCCGCACCACCGTTCAGACAGCGGCGATCACGACTGCCAAGGCGATCAGCGCGGTCATCTGCAATCCCACCCGCGGCAAGATAATGCTGTCCCAACGCTGTTGCAGCGCACGAGCATTCTCCGGGATGATTCCGGAAAGCGCCGCCGCCTTCTGCGCTGCATTGACCGGTTTGGCGATCCGCGCGTACAGGGCGAGCCAGACGACCAGAGCGACCACGGCAACCGCCGCCGCTGCCGCCGAGACCGGGTGCCCACCGAGCCCGGCCACCATGGCAGCAGCGACCGCGCTCACCAGTCCCGTGATGCCGACCGGTGGCATTCGCCGATCAGCGAAATAGTGCCCCCAGCCGGCGCTGCGCGTCATGGTGGCGTCGTCGAGCCGGGCGTTCACCGAGCGCGCGATGAGTGCAGCAAAGGCATCGGTGCCGTAGACGACGCCGTTGGTGACGAGGGCGAGTACCGCGAGGATTTGGATGAGCGTGGTCATGGGAGAGACTCCTGAACGTCGTGGGGCCTGTCGGTTGGTTCTGCCGCGCTATGCGGCCTGTACAGGCGTATCGGCGCCGGCGCGTTCGCGAATCAACAGCACTCCGGTGAGCGCGACGAGTACGGCGGTCAGTCCGTGGATTCCGAAAGCTGCGGCGGCCGAGCCGTTGTGGAGCAGAACGGTGAGCATGTCGCCGATGGGGATCAGCGCGAACCCGAGCGCCACAACTCCCAGGGCGAACCGCTGCCCCAGCGCGAGTAGGACAAGCACGACGATGCCGGTGACTGTGTCGCGAACTCCCTTGAGATTCGAAAAAGCTGCCGCGTCGCCGGTGGGCCATACCGGCAACCCGAAGCCGGTGGCGATCCATTCGGGAGCGATCAGGTAACTGATCCCGATGTAGAGGATGAATGCGGCCCCGATCAGGGACAACACAGTGGCGGTATGCCGAACGGTGATCATGACCTACTCCAAATCTAGCGTTGCTATATCTAGTAGCGACACTAATGTGTCGTAGCCATTTTGTCTAGCGCTGCTAGATTCAAGGTATGGGTATCCAGAACAGACGAGAACGGGAACGGGCCGACCGGCACCGGCTCATCATCGATACCGCACGCAAACTGGCCGAAACCGACGGCTGGGACGCCGTCACCGTCCGCAAACTCGCGGACCGCATCGAATACAGCCAGCCCGTCCTGTACAGCCACTTCGCCGGAAAACGAGCCATCATCACCGCAGTCGCACTCGACGGCATCACCGAACTGGCCGAATCTCTGCACCATGCCCGCACGACGGCCCCCGACGAAACCGCAGCCCTGTCCGCCGTAGCCCGCGCCTACACCGAGTTCGCGGCGAACAACCCCGCCCTCTACAACGCCATGTTCGTCCTGCCCACCGACCTCACATTCGGTGACGGCGCCCCGGAACCCCTCCGCGACGCCTTCGCCGAAGTGGTCGCAACCTTCGCCCCCTTCGCCGCGAACGCCGATGCCGAAACCCTCACCGAAACGGTCTGGAGCACCCTCCACGGCCTCGCCACCCTGGAACACAACAACCGGCTACGCCCGGGGTACCGCGAACAACGCCTCGCGATCCTGCAGACCTGGCTGACCACAACGGCAAGCCGCGACAGCTGACCACAACGACACATCGGTGCCCCGAGCGGTCAGCGAGTGGCAGCCGCAGTGCAGGGTGGACGTAGCCGGTGCGGTAGCGGCAGGTCGGGCGATCCTGGCGAACGAGCCGGCCTCCCCTCCGGACCCGCGCCGCCGGCGGCCTTTCGTCCGCGACCCGCGCGACCGGTTCGTTGACCCGCGCTTGCGGGTGCGTTTCAATGCAGCGGCGTCCGAAAGACGTTTTCGCTGCTCAGGCTTGTGCACAACCCGTCAGACCGCGCCGGTATGCCACCGTTCCGGAGCCTGCCCGCGGTAGCGCCCGGCGATCGCCGGGGAACGGAGTCGCCGATGAGGACGGTCGCATTCGGTTCCGGGGCACGGTCACGGATGATCCGCGCCCTGGTCATCACGGCACTGTTGCTGTCCGGCGGCACAGCGGCAGTCCCGGCTGCCGCGCACGCCGAGCCACCACCGCTCCCGTCCGACGACCCCTTCTACACCTACGACCAGCCCCTGACCACCACCGACCCGGGCACGGTCCTGCGCTCCCGGCCCGCGCCGTTCGCCTTCCCGAACTTATCCACACCCATCACCAGCACCCAGGTGCTCTACCGGACCACAACCCAGCAGAACACGCCCACCGCGGCAGTCACCACCGTGCTCCGCCCACTCGTCCCCGGTCCTACGCGGTTGCTGTCCTACCACATGGCCTACGACGCGCTCGGATCCCAATGCAACCCCTCCTACACGCTCACCGGCCGGACCGACAGCCCCGGGGCCGTCATGGAACAGGCCGTTATCGCCGGCTATCTCACCGCCGGGTACACCGTCGTGGTGCCCGATTACGAGGGGCTGCACCTCGAGTGGACCGTCGGTAGGCAATCCGGCTACGCCACCCTCGACGGAATCCGGGCCGCCGAACAGATCCTGGGACTGCCCGCTTCGACACCGATCGCGATGTCCGGATATTCGGGGGGCTCGGTGGCCACCGAATGGGCCGCCGAGATCGCCCCGCACTACGCCCCCGAACTCACCCTGGTCGGCGCCGCCGCCGGCGGGCTACCCGTCCACCTCGCCCACAACCTCCCCTATGTCAGTGGCAGCGCCGACTGGGCGGGCGTAATCCCGGCCATGGTCGTCGCCTTCCGGCGCGCCTACAACCTCGACACCGCCGCCTTCCTCTCCGAACGCGGAGCCCAGCTCACCGACGCCGTGGAAACCATGTGCCTCGGGCAGTTCGCCAAGCGCTATCCCGGCCTCACCGACGCCGAAATGGTCCGCGCCCCCTACCATTCCCTGCTCGACGTCCCCGCGGCCGCAGCCGCCGTCAACGACAACATCATGGGCACCGCCGGCACCCCCGCCGTTCCACTGCTGCTCGCCGTAGGCCAGAGCGATCCGATCGGCGACTCCGTAATGGTGGCCCGCGATATCGAAGCCCTGGCCCACCGATACTGCGGCAGCGGCGTCCCGGTGACCTACGCCCGCTACCAGCACCACGACCACATTGCCGCCTTCGCCCGCTTCCAAGCCGAGGCCGCCCAGTTCCTCACCGACCGTTTCGCCGGCACCCCGCCCACGACCAACTGCGCATCCGTCGGCCCGGGCAACTCCCTTGCCCCCGTCCCCATCCCGGCCGGATAGTCGAACGCCCGGCCGCCCGGCCGAATCCCTCCACCGCGCGGCGATCATCTCGGCCACGGCCGGCTCCGGCCCGAACCGGGCCGAGGCCGAGCGCGCCGCCTATCAGCGGCTCGCGGACCTCACCTCGTCGGCGGCGCTCGCGAACTTCGGCTCCGCCGACCTGAGCGGCGCACAGATCATCGAGGTCGTCTGCACGAGTAACGCCCGCTGATTCGGCTTCAGGCTCCGGGGCGCCGGAGCCTGAAGGTCCGACCGGTCTCGACACCGGCGTACTCGCCCTCGACACCATGTGTCAGCCGAGGTGCGCTGCGCGGCGCCCCTCGAGGTAGTGAGCCAGCCTGAGCCGCTGCCTATGAGTCCATCCCCGCGCCGGAGTGGGATGCCGCCCGGGTGACGCGGTTCCCGCGGCGTCTCGGCTACCGGATCGTGTGGCCGGACGAACGCTCGGTGTTGACCGTCGCCGACCGCTGTACTGATGTTCCCCGATGCCCGGAAGGGCCTCGTTCAGCGCGGAGCGATTGCCGTGTCCGTGGAACGGAGCGCCTCATCGAGGAGGCCCGCACCAGGGCCCGCCAGCCAGCGGTCGAAGCACAGCAGGAACGGGAACTCCGTGCGCAAGGCGTCGAGGTTCGCGTTTCCCACCAGCCTGCCGTCGTCTACGAGTGCTTCCAACTTGCTGAGGACCTCGTCCTGTGCCGGCAGGGTCGTCGGCAGGCGGCTGTAGCTGATCGGTCGACCGGCGGCCTGGGTCAGATGCCCGGCCAGGGCGTTGCCGGTGAGAGCGTCACCGGCGATCTCCATGGTGCGGCCGGCGTAGCTTTCGGGTGAGCCGAAGACCGCGGCGGCGATGCGGCCGATGTCGCGCACCGCGATGAACTGCATGGCCTGGTCGGGGCGCATCAGGAAGGACAGATGTCCCCGGTCGAGGCCGATTTCGGAGGTCACCAGGAGCTCCATGAACGTGGCCGGCCGAATGATGGTGCTGGCGATGTCCAGATTCCGGACGTGGGCCTCGATACGGCTCTTGGTGTCGAGATGGTCGACGCCCGTTGTCGAGCCCGCGGTGACCGCCGAGCTGTAGACAAGGTGGGCGACGCCGCAGCGCTCGGCGATATCGGCCACCGCCGTACCGAAGCGGACCTCGTCCTCGTCGGTCACACCGGCGCCGGCCTGGCCGGAGTTCGGCTGGACACTGAAGACACCGTGGGTGTCAGCGAAGGCCGCGCGGAGCGACTCCGGATCCCCGAGGTCACCGCGGACGGTTTCGACGCCGGAGGCGGCGAGCGACCGGGCCCGATAGCCGGACGGATCGCGCACGACCGCGCGCACCACCCAGCCGTCGGCCCGCAGCGCAGCGGCGACCGATCCTCCCTGCTGCCCCGTGGCGCCCAGGACGACGACGGTTTTGTTGATGTTGGTCATGCCGACCACGCTGCGCTTTCGGCGATCACGGACGTGTTCCTGATAAACATTGCTGATTCTTCCTGGGATCCTGAGGAGTGAGTCGGAGATGTGCTGTTCACAGGCCTGCTCCAGAGTTCGTAAGGGGGGTCCTTGCCGTGCCCGCTACGCTAAAACCTGACGCCCACGTCAGGTGCAAGCGAGACGTGGAGTCGAGTCAGGAGGCCGGGATGCGGATCGGAGAGGTCGCCGCGAAGGCGGGCGTCAGCGTCAGGGCGCTGCGCTACTACGAGCAGCAGGACTTGCTGCACTCCACCCGGAATCCGGGTGGCCAGCGCCAGTATCCGGCCGGTGCCGTCGAACGGGTCAGGCTTATCCAACAGCTCTACTCCGTGGGCTTGCCCAGCAGAACCATCCGCGAGGTGCTGCCGTTCGCCGACTCCGGTGAGGTGTCACCGGAACTGCTGGAGCTGCTCGCGGCCGAACGCGACCGCCTCGACCGGCAGATGACGGACCTGCGGGACGTGCGCAACCGGCTGCACGACTGCATAACCGAGGCGCGGAATCATGCCGGAACAGGAAGTCCATCCTGAAGCAGGGCGGCCACACTCGCACGGCCCGGACCGTGATCGTTCTCACCGGTATCCGCTGTACCGATGTTCCCCGAGGCCGTGATCGAGAACGCGCGCCGGCTTCATCCGGAGTGCCGCTTCGCTGTCGCTTCCGCCACCGAGCTCGACCTCGGTGAAGCGTCCCTGGGGGGTGCTCGGTGAATTTTGACGTCACTGAGAGCGCCATTGACGAGAGGATCGGACATGACCGTCCCGGCCGAGCGAATCACGCTCACCGACACCGACTACGCCGGCGTAGAGCAGATGCTCGCGCCGTACCGGGACAGGCTGCTCCCGCAGGCTGCGGTGGTCCCGCACTGGTCCGACGACGGTGCCCGGTTCTGGTAGCGGGCAGGGGCGTATCACGTCCTGGTAGACCCGGCGGCGGGCACCCACCGGAACGCGTTCGACCACGAGCGGCTCGCGGCGGTGCTGTCGCAGGCGTCCGGGCGCGCGGTGGTAGCCGACGACCTGCCCGCTCGCCTCGGTGGAGTTCTTGGGTCAGTTCGGCAAGCCGCCGAGCAGGACCACGCACGCGGACGATTGCACTGTTCCAGTGAGCCGCGGGCAGGTTTTCCCGCCGGTCGGCACCCTGAAACGAGGAAGGCCCTCCCCGGCGAACCGGAAAGGGCCTCTGATCTGGAGCCGCCTGGGAGAATCGAACTCCCGACCTTTTCATTACGAGTGAAGCGCTCTACCGACTGAGCTAAGGCGGCGTGCCGTTCGGCGTCGCGAGTCTATCGTCTCCGGTCAGGGAACGCGAAAACGGGTGGTCAGGACGTTTGGGCGAGGAGGGTGGCGGCCATCGCGGCGAGAGCGAAACGGGGTTTGACGTTGCGGTCGAGGGCTTCGCGGCAAGCCAGGACGGCGTCGATCGAACGGAGCAGGCCCTCGGGGCGGATACGGGTGGCGAGGTCGCGGGCGCGGTCGGCCATATCGGGGTGAGTCATGGTGAGGCCGGTGGGGTCGCCGAAACTCACGGCCAGGCCGTCACGGTAGAGGCCGGCTATATCGAGGAGGGCACGATCGAGGGCGTCACGTCCGGTGCGGGTGGCGCGGGATTTCTGGCGCTTCTCCAGGTCTTTCAGGACGCCCGCGGAACCGCGGGTGGCGCCGGCCGCGCCTTTGCCGGTGCCGCCGGCGCCCAGGGCGGTGGCGAGTTCGTCGCGTTCGCGTTCGTCGCGTTCGGTGCTGAGCTCTTTTGCTTCGTCATCGGCGGCTTTCACCAACTCATCCGCCGCGAGATAGGCGTTGCCACGGAAGATCGCGGCCACCAGGTCGAGCGCGCGGCGGCGGCGGTCGCGGGCATCGTCGTCGGTGGCGAGGCGGCGGGCGCGGCCCACATGGCCACCACTCACTGCGGCCGCCCACTCGGCGGTTTCCGCGTCGAGGCCGTCGTGGTCGCGCAATACGTGGGCGATGGCGGGGGCCGACGGGGTGACCAGATGGACATGGCGGCAGCGGGAGCGCAGCGTCACCGAGATGTCCTCGGGGTCCACCGAGGGGGCGCACAGTAGGAAGACCGTCCGTTCGGGCGGTTCCTCGACCACCTTGAGCAGCACATTGCCCGCGGCTTCGGTGAGCCGGTCGGCGTCTTCGATCACCACCACCTGCCAGCGGCCGGTGCTGGGGCGGCGGGCAGCGATCTGCACGATTCCGCGCATCTCCTTGGTGGAGATGCTCAAACCCTCGGGGATCACCCGGCGCACGTCACCATGGGTTCCGGCCATCGTGGTGGTGCAGGCATGGCAGTGGCCGCAACCGGTCCGGTCGGGGTCGGTGCATTGCAGGGCCGCGGCGAAACACAGCGCGGCAACCGACCGCCCGGCACCCGGTGGTCCGGTGAACAGCCACGAATGGGTCATCGCGCCCTCTGCCGGACCGGCCCGCCCGGCGACCGCGGCGGCAGTCAGATCGGCCGCTACCGCTTCCTGCCCCACCAACCGATCGAAGACGCCCGTCACGTCCGACACCCTAATGGACCCGCCGGCCCCTCCTCATCGGATGGCCTCGTACAGCCGACGTTCATCCGGTCGTGAACAAGGCGTACTCCGCTAGATGCGCGCACCGTTATCCCTCTCGACCGAGCATCGGACGACGGGGCGCCGGGCATATGGTCGGAGGCGGAGGGGACGCAGAGTGTGCCCGCCGCACGGTGTCGTCGAACGGAGAACCGGCGCGAAGCGTGCGACGGGAGTGGAGCGGCGGGCCTATCCAGCACGCTGAGCGGTGGTGTTGGCACCGTCCAACTGTTCGCGGATGATGTCGGCGTGCCCACTGTGGTGGGCGATCTCACGCAGGATGTGCAGGATCAGGAAGCGCGCCGACCACCACACCCGGCCGGGTACCCACGGGTTGGTGGGGGTGGGGATGGAGGCGTCGAGATCGTCCACCGAGCGAATGAGTTCCGCGGTGTTCGCCGCGACGATCTCCCATTCCGCTAGCAAACCGGCCACGGTTTCCGAATCGCCGATGCTGTATTGGCCTGCGAAGTCTTCCAGCTTCTGTTCCGCGTTCTCGTCACGGTCCACGAGCACTTTTGTCCACAGCCGTTCACAACCGACCAAATGGTGCAGTAGCCCGCCCAGGGTGAGTTCACTCGCGGTGGTGCGCTGCCTTGCCTGCTCCTCGCTGATACCCCGCAGCGTGATGCGGAACATCTCGCGCTGTTCGTCCAGCAACTGGATGAGGTCGTCATGCTCCTGGCGGACGGCCATCGGCGCTCCTTCTGATAGGTGTCGCGCGTCAGGCTACGACCCGGGTACGACATCTATCGCCGTTCCCGGGGCAGAGGAGGTTCTATTCGTCGTCCTCGCCGGCGCGGCTCGCGGCCTGTTTTGCGGGCGCTTTCTTCGCGGCGGCTTTCTTGGCAGTCGTTTTCTTCGCCGTGGTCTTCTTCGCGGTGGTCGATTTCTTCGCCGCGGTAGTGGTCTTCTTCGCCGCGGCTTTCTTCGCCGGAGCCTTCTTCGCGGTCTTCTTGGCCGCCTTCTTCACCGGACCCCGGGCGCGACGATCGGCCAGCAGTTCCGAGGCCCGTTCGTCGGTGATCGACTCCACCTCATCGCCCTTACGCAGACTGGCGTTGGTTTCCCCGTCGGTCACGTAGGGGCCGAACCGCCCGTCCTTGATCACCATGGGCTTGTCGGTGGCCGAATCATTGCCCAGTTCTCGCAGCGGCGCAGCGGCCGCAGCCTGTCTACCTCGTCGTTTGGGTTCGGCATATAACTTGAGGGCCTCATCCAAGGTCACTGTGAAGATCTGGTCCTCGGTGGCCAGCGAACGCGAATCAGTCCCCTTCTTGAGGTAGGGGCCGTAGCGCCCGTTCTGCGCGGTGATCTCCTCGCCGGATGCCGGATCAGTACCGACCACCCGCGGCAGCGACAGCAATTTGAGCGCGTCGTCGAGCGTAACCGTCGCCGGATCCATGGATTTCAGCAGCGAGCCGGTGCGCGGTTTCGGACCGTTGTTCTTCTTCGTCGTCTTCTTCGCCGCCTCGTCTTCCGGCGGTTCCGGCAGGATTTCGGTGACGTAGGGCCCGAAACGTCCTTCCTTGGCGACGATTTCGTGCCCGCTCACCGGATCGACACCGAGGGTGCGCCCCTCCTGCGGGGTCGCGAACAGCTTCTCCGCAACGTCGGGGGTCAGCTCGTCGGGCGGCAAATCATCGGGCAGGTTGGCGCGTTGCGACGTCGGTTCCGCATCGGGCTTGTCGGGGTCGGTGACCATACGCTCCAGATACGGCCCGTACCGGCCGACCCGCACCACCACATCGCGGTCCGCGTCATCGGTGAAGAGTTTGATCGAATTGATCTCGCGGGCATCGATTTCGTCGAGCCGCTCCCCGACCATCTTCTTGAGCCCACCGGCCCGCGCGACCGATCCCTCGGCGCCGTCGTCCCCACCGAAGTAGAAGCTGGACAACCAGTTTCCACGCCGGGCCCGGCCGGTGGCGATAGCGTCCAGATCGTCTTCCATGGCGGCGGTGAAATCGAAATCGACAAGCCGGCCGAAATGCGACTCCAGCAACCCGGTGACCGAGAACGCCACCCAGGACGGCACCAGTGCGCTGCCCCGCTTGTAGATATAGCCGCGGTCGAGAATGGTCTTGATGATCGAGGAATAGGTGGACGGGCGTCCGATCCCCAACTCCTCCAGGGTTTTGATCAGCGACGCTTCCGTGTACCGCGCGGGCGGATTGGTGCTGTGCCCGTCGGGGTTCAGCTCGACGGCCGTCACGCCCTCGCCTTCCGCGAGGTGCGGCAACCGGGTTTCCGCATCGTCGGATTGGCCACCGGCCTCCTCGTCGACACTCTCCACATACGCCCTGAGGAACCCGGGGAAGGTGAGGGTGCGACCCGAAGCGGAGAACACACACTCCTCGCCGGTACCGGCCGTGCCGGTGATCCGCAAAGTGAGGGTGGTGCCCTTGGCATCGGCCATCTGCGAGGCGACGGTGCGCTGCCAGATCAGCTCGTAGAGCCGGAACTCGTCGTTGTCCAGCCGGGAATGCAGCTGGCCGGGTGTGGCGAAGGTATCACCGGCGGGGCGGATCGCCTCGTGTGCTTCCTGCGCGTTCTTGACCTTGCGCGTGTACTGCCGTGCGGTCGGGTGCACGTACTCCGCGCCGTACAGCTGGGTCGCCTGGGTGCGGGCGGCATTGATCGCCGACTCCGACAGTGTCGTCGAGTCGGTACGCATATAGGTGATGTAGCCGTTCTCGTACAGCCGCTGCGCTGTGCGCATAGTGCGTTCGGAGGTGAAACGCAGTTTGCGGCCCGCCTCCTGCTGCAGGGTGGAGGTCATGAACGGCGCATACGGTTTGCGGGTGTACGGCTTGGATTCGGCCGAGGTCACCACCAGATCGGCACCGTGCAGGGCCTCGGACAGCCGCCGAGCGCGGGCCTCGTCCAGCACCAGGGCGCGCGAATCGGCCTTCAGCTGCCCGTCGGAACCGAAATCCCGGCCGGTGGCGACCCGGGAGCCGTCGACATCGACCAGTCGCGCGGAGAATACGCGCGGGTTGGCGGTATCGGCTTCCCCGCCGGCGTCCAGTCGCGCCGCGATATCCCAGTACTCGGCCGACCGGAAGGCCATCCGCTCACGTTCACGCTGTACGACCACCCGGGTCGCGACGGACTGCACCCGGCCCGCCGACAGCCGCGGCATCACCTTCTTCCACAGCACCGGGCTGACCTCGTAGCCGTACAGCCGGTCCAGGATGCGCCGGGTTTCCTGCGCGTCGACCAGGTCGTTGTCCAGGTCGCGGGTATCGGCGGCGGCAGCGCGGATCGCGGGTTCGGTGATCTCGTGGAACACCATCCGGCGAACCGGGACCTTCGGCTTCAGGGTCTCCAGCAGATGCCAGGCGATCGCCTCGCCCTCGCGGTCGGGGTCGGTGGCGAGGTAGAGCTCGTCGGCGTCGGCCAGCAGACTCTTGAGTTCGGTGACCTTGCCCTTCTTGTCCGGGCTCACCACATAGATGGGTTCGAAGTCGTTGTTGACGTCCACCCCGAGCCGGGCCCAGTCCTGTCCCTTGTATTTGGCCGGCACATCGGCGGCGCCGCGCGGCAGATCGCGGATATGGCCCACCGATGCCTCGACCGTATAGTTCCGTCCCAGGTAGGGCGCGATTTTACGAGCCTTTGTCGGGGACTCGACGATCACGAGACGACGCACGGGACGACCCGCCTCGGCTGCGCTACGGTCTCGTGTTGCCACCGGCGAATCCCTTTCCTTCTCGACCCGCTGGACGCTGCTGGGGGGCAGGACGCGGCTGGATGAACAGATGGTGACGACGAGCATCACCACCAGACACGTTTATACCTTGACGCTGCGCGTGGTCGAGCGGTTGCGACCATCGGGCGATGGCGCGTCGATGCCGTTCAGTATGCAGGGCGCGAGGCCACCACAGCACGCACGGTAGGTCACGAAGTCGTGCCTTGTCGAGGAGAGCGGTGCATGAAGACGGTAATCGGCCATCCGTCCGCGCGTGGCGCAGTTCGGACGAGCCGAGCCGGCCGCCCGGGAGAAGTGTGGTGCGACACCATCGACCGGAGCTCGATCGCAGGTGCCCGGAAAATGCGCGGCCGATGGTGGCGTAGCCGGAGGCCGCACGGCCGGAGTGAAAGCCCGGAGTCGCTGCGAGCGCACAACTCGGGCAGGCAGGCCGGGAACGCGCGGGGCCCACGACCGCGGAATTACACATACCGCACATATAGTTCGTCCCTCGCTCCCGTTACGGGATCGAGGGACGAACTGGGAGGTGTACTCGCTCAGCTGAGCGCGCGAACTCCGGTGGCCTGCGGGCCTTTGGTGCCCTGACCAACCTCGAACTCGACCTTCTGATTTTCCTCGAGGGTACGGAACCCCGAACCCTGGATTTCGGAGTAGTGGACGAAGACGTCCGCAGAGCCGTCTTCGGGCGCGATGAAGCCGAAGCCCTTCTCCGCGTTGAACCACTTCACAGTTCCCTGTGCCATTCTGTTCCTTCTCTTTTCTTACTCGGAACGGCGGACAACTTAGTTTCGTCCACCGGGCCTGTTCCGAACCCCTGTACTCTGGACTCCCGCAGGGCCTTCGTAAGCGGTTCGCAACATCGATCCTGCCAAGGTTTGGACTTTGCATCCGTTCCCTCGAACACAGAAGCTTGCGACCGAGACCCAGTGAACCATGTCTTTGGGAAATTCAACAGCGGAGTTACCGACAATTTGCAAAAAAATTGATCTCGCGAATGCGGCTATAAGGGATAGCCCGGTGGAATCTGAACTTCCGGTATGTTTGCCTAGCGATAACCAGCGAGCGGACCGCGTACCCAGCTGTGACCCAGATCGCTATTGGGTATCGAATCCGCAGGCAACGAGCAGCGGACGCCGACGTTTCACATCATTCGGACGCGCAGAAGGTTCGGCGACATGACGCACGAGGTCCGATCCGACGCCGGCTACGGGCGATCGTTGCTGAATCGTGTCCTGCGTGGGGGCGAGGATACCGATTCGCGGCTGACGCATATCGCGGAGGCCCCCGGCCACGCGGCCCGGACGGCCGAATGGCCGATCTGGGCGGCGCCTGCGGTTGTCGACGCGCTCCGCGAGGAAGGTATCGCAACACCGTGGAGTCATCAGGCCGCCACCGCCGAGCTCGCCCACGACGGGCGGAACGTGGTCGTATCCACCGGGACCGCCTCGGGTAAATCGCTGGGCTACCACCTCCCGGTGCTCACCGCCTTACACGACGACCCGCGCGCCACGGCGCTGTATATCGCGCCGACCAAAGCACTCGGCGCCGACCAGTTGCGAATGGTCGGTGAACTCACCCGGCACAAAGCACTACGCCACATCCCGGTGGCCGCCTATGACGGCGATACACCGACGGAAATCCGTCAATTGGTACGGGAGGAAGCACGGTGGGTGTTCACCAATCCCGACATGATGCACCTCGGGCTACTGCGCTCCCACCAGCGCTGGGCGCGGCTGCTGCGCCGGCTGCGCTATGTGGTTGTCGACGAATGCCACGCCTACCGGGGAATCTTCGGCTCCCACGTGGCACTGATACTGCGGCGCCTGCGCCGATTGGCTGTCCACTACGGCGCCGACCCGGTGTTCGTACTCTGCTCCGCGACTGCCGCCGATCCGGCCGCCGCCGCATCGCGGCTGATCGGCTCGGACTGTGCCGCAGTGACCGAGGACGGGTCGCCGAGAGGGGCGCGGACCATCGCGTTCTGGGAGCCTCCGCTACTCACCTCGATACAGGGCGAGAACGGCGCCCCTGTACGACTGGGCGCCACTACCGAGGCCGCCCGGATCACCGCCGACCTGGTGCTCGAAGGGGCCCGCACCCTGACCTTCGCGCGGTCTCGGCGGGCCGCGGAGCTGATCGCTCTGCACACCCGGCAGCTGCTGACGGAAACCGCCCCTGAACTGGCCGACCGGATCGCCGCCTACCGGGGCGGCTACCTGCCCGAAGACCGCCGGGCACTCGAAGCGGGGCTCGCAGACGGATCGCTACTCGCCGCGGCAACCACCAACGCTCTGGAACTCGGCGTAGACATCGCAGGCCTGGACGCAGTGGTCCTCGCCGGTTTCCCCGGCACCGTGGCCTCGTTCCGCCAGCAAATCGGACGCGCCGGACGGCGGACCCAGGGCGCGCTGGCGGTGCTGGTGGCTCGCGACGACCCGCTGGACACCTTCCTCGTCCACCACCCGGAAGCCCTGCTGGACCGCCCGGTAGAGGCCACGATCATCGATCCCGCCAACCCCTATGTACTCGGTCCGCAACTGCTGTGCGCGGCCATGGAACTACCTCTCGACGATGCCGAGGTCCAGCGCCTCGCCGACCACCGGATAGTGGCCGAACTCGCAGGCAGGGGGCTGATTCGCCGGCGACGGTCGAACGGCGGCCACCACTGGTTCTATACCGCTGCCGAACCACCCCACGATTCGGTCGATGTCCGCGGCGGTATCGGCAGCCCGGTAGCGATCGTGGTCGGCGAGACCGGGCGGTTCCTCGGCACGACGGACGCGGCCCGCGCGCCGGCGACCCTCCACCAGGGAGCGGTACATCTGCACCAAGGCGAGACCTACGTGGTCGACGAACTCGACCTCGACGGGAATGTAGCATTCGTACGCGAAGAGACACCGGGCTGGACCACCAGCGCCCGGCAGATCACTTCCCTCAGCATTGATTCGATCCGGGAAAGCCGCGTGTTCGGGCAGGTCACAGCTGCACTGGCAACGGTCACGGTGCACAGCCAGGTCATCGGTTACCTGCGTACCGCGGTCACCGGCGAGGTACTCGATATGGTCGAGCTCGACCTGCCGCCGCAGCAGCTGCCCACTACCGCGGTGCTCTTCACGGTTACCTCCGACCTACTGGCACGCGCCGGGATCGCGACTGCCGATGTGCCCGGCTCATTACACGCCGCCGAACACGCGGCGATCGGACTGTTGCCGCTGGTCGCGACCTGTGACCGCTGGGATATCGGCGGTGTGTCCACCGCCGAGCATCCCGACACCGGCCTCCCCACGGTGTTCGTCTACGACGGGCAGGCCGGTGGCGCCGGTTTTGCCGAACGCGGCTACGCCCTGCTGCGGCAGTGGCTGGGGGCCACGCTGGCCGCCGTGGAGTCGTGTTCGTGTCGCACCGGCTGCCCGTCGTGTGTGCAGTCACCCAAATGCGGAAACGGGAACGACCCACTCGACAAGGCCGGTGCAATCAGGTTGTTGACGGCGATTCTGGCCGAGCCGGGCGAGCCTGGTCGCCCGTCCGGTCTTGCATGACCGGTACACACTGGTCAGTACGCTCACTCCTCCTGGCGATACCGCCAACCTGCCCATCCCTCGCCCGATTTAACAGGAACATGATCATGTTAACTGAATTGTTGCCCCGTAACGGATCGGTAGCTGTCGACAATGCAACCGAATCAATTCAATAACAAACTCCTATTTCAGGTAGCGAGCCATTAATTGCCCTACCTAACCGAATGCGGTATTCGTCGTTAACAAATTCCCGCGAAAGCCGATCACTCACCTTCTTCCACCGGGCCCGCTCGTGCAATCGCTCGTATACTCTGCGACCCGAACGGACCCGACGGTACTTTTTCTTCGACCTCGATCAGCACGTCCCATCCAGCAACCTCGCACCGGACAACTCTCGCCTTCATGCGCCGGCCGAGCGCTTCGGCAGCGGCACATCCCGCATCGGCACCTGCGGGTAGTTCCGCGGCGGCGGCCAGCGCCGCGAGATCGGCCGCCGCCTGCGCCCGGTGCCGGGCCGCGATCACTCCGCCCACATGCGTGACGAGCACGGTGAGCGCGAGCAGCGCGGCCAGGGCGAGGCACGCGGTCACCGTCGCCGACCCATCGTCCTCAGAAAGGTTCACAGGCCTCGGGCGGCCGGTCATATGCGCACCGGGGCCACAGTCCGTCGCGACGTCCGGGTTCCGGCTCGACCGACTCCGGAATCGCACCGCCGTGGGTCCCGTATTCATATGCCCTCCCCCGGTTCCCACGCGGCCACCGCCTCGGCACGCAGCTCGAGCGCGGGTAACAGCGGGACATCTGCGGTGACCACCGCCACCACCCGATCGGCCTCGTAGCGCACGGAGATATCCGCACCGTCCGGCGCGACCTGCCGTGCCGTGGGCTCGGCGGCCGCCCGGTCGCCTCGTGCGGCGAGCCGGGCAGCCTCCCGGGCGGCATCGACACAGCGCACCTGGGTGACAGCGGCAAAAACCGCACCCACGCACAATGCCACCGCGGCGGCCAGAGCGCCTAGTGCGATCGCCGCCTCGACAGTCACCGAACCGGTGTCGTCTCGTAGCGTCCCCCGGGCCCGCACCGTCTCAGGAGCGTTCGGGCCGGACCTCCGGTACGGTCCGGTCTGCTGGCTAGACACTTGTGTTCAAAGCCTTTTCGATGATCCCGGTCAGCGCGTCGGGGATACTCTCGCCGGTAACCACCGTGTACAGGACGGCGCCGAACGCCGCCGCAGCGATCGTGCCGATTGCATATTCCACGGTGCTCATCCCCTCGTCCGCAACGGCGGCATGCAGGAGACGGGCATTGACCCCGCCGCCGGCCGCGCTCAACCGCCGCACCGGCCCGCATTCGCTCACTTTCCGCATCTGTATCCCCTTCTCGACTCCGTACGGCCGATCCGTACGCAGGTACCTCTCGGTGTCCGGCGGCGCGCTCACAGCAGCGCACCGCCCAGCACCCGGCCTGCCAGCCCCACGATCACCGGGACGATGCCCAGGCAGACGAACGCCGGCAGGAAGCACAGGCCCAGCGGGCCGCCGATCAACACTCCGGCACGCTCGGCCCGCGCGGTCGCCGCCTCCTCGACCAGGGCCCGGTGTTCTTCTGCCAACTCGCCCACCGCCGTCGCCAGCGAAGACCCGGAGCGAGCAGACCGGCGTGCCAGCCGTGCCAAAGCTTCGAACTCGGGTGCCGCCGCGGCTTCCGACCCGGCGGGCGCCCAGGCGGTGGCCGGGTCCGCACCCATGGCGAGCAGGTCGGCTGCATGCTGTAGCGGTTCCGCCAGACGGGCGGGGCAGGTGGGCACCACGGCGCGGACCGCGCCATCGGTCGGCAAACCGGCACGTAAACACGCCGCCAGCAGATCGAAGAGGGTCGCAGTCGCTACCGGGTCCACCGGGCCGCGCGTTCCGGGCGCGGCCGCCCGCCCCCCGACCGGGCCGGCACAAAGCCGCGCGATCACCGGCACACGGGACGGAACCAGCAGCAATGCTGCGGCCAGCAGCAGGCAGGGCCACTCCGGACCAGCTGTCATCAGCAGCGCCCATGCATCACGACCGGCCGGCCGCCGGAATATCGGCCGGGCCTGGAGCGATATCGAAACCCTCGGTTCGGGAGACGATCACGACAGGCGGCCGGGCTCATCGCGATACCACCCGGCGGGTTATTTCATCGGCCCACAGCAATCCCGCACAGGCCAGGCCCGCGCCGAGTGGCAGGAGATAGGTGCCGATCCCGGAGATAAGGAGAACGCGCAGCGGATCGGCCCCCATCAGCTGTCCCAAACCGATGCCCAACACCGGAAGTACTGCCAGGATGGCGGCCGTGGCCCGGGCTCCGGCCAATGCGGCTTCCGTCCGGCTGCGGAATTTGGCCCGAGCCGCCAGATCGGTGCGAGCCGCGGACAGCAGTTCGGCCAGAGCGAGGCCGTGGCGTTCGGCAACCCGCCAAGCATCCGCGACCCGGGCCAGTTCGGTGGCGATCACCGTTCCCGGACCGAGTATTCCGTCGGCCCCGGATCCGCCCAACCGGCTACGAGCAGCGCCGACCGCGAACGCCTGTGCCGCGATTCCCGAGGTTTCGCGGGCGGCTACGGCGGCGGCGACGCTGGGATGCGCGCCCACGTGCAGTTCCGCGATCACCGCCGCCAAGCCGTCGAGCAGGTATCCGCATTCGGTACGGTGCCGCGCGGACCGGCGGGCCCGGCGCACCCGAACCGCTACGGTCGCCCCGACGAGGACCGCGGTGACAAGTGCCCCACTTCCCAGACTCAGCGCCACCGCGCCGCCCACACCGACAATGCAGTGGAGAGATCGGTGCACGGGTATTCGGCGCCTCCGCTGCGAACGCAGGACGCGCGGATATCGCCGACGAGCAGCCGCTGCCGGGAGGATGAGCAGGCCCAGCGCAACACAGCCGAGAGCCGCGATCGCCGGTCCGGCCGGTTCTCCGGGAATCATCCGACCAGCCGTTCTTCGAGCAACCCGAACAGCAGCTCGGCTCCGGGGCCTGGACCGCCGGGGCGCCAGGCCGGGCAGATCTCGACCCAGCCGTGGCTGTCTCGCCGCACCACACCGATCTCCCGGAGGGTGCGTGCACCATCGGCACGCCGCTGAACGTGCAGTACGACCTGGACCGCGGCGGCCAGCTGACTGTGCAGAGCGGGGCGATCCATACCGCCCGAACCCGCAAGCGCCTCGAGCCTGGCCGGAACCTCATGCGGTGAGTTGGCATGTACGGTTCCCGCACCCCCGTCGTGTCCGGTGTTGAGGGCGGTGAGCAGGTCCACGACCTCCGCTCCCCGCACCTCGCCGACCACGATGCGATCCGGCCGCATCCGCAGCGCCTGACGCACCAGGTCGCGCAGCGTGATCTCACCGGCGCCTTCGATATTCGCCGGGCGGGCTACCAGCCGGACCACGTGGGGATGCGGTGGCGCGAGTTCGGCGGCGTCCTCCACGCAGACGATTCGCTCCCCCGCCGAGGCCTCGGCGAGCAACGCCGAAAGCAGCGTAGTTTTCCCGGCGCCCGTACCACCCACGACAAGGAATGCGAGCCGAGCCCGGATGATCTTGCGCAACAGAGTTTTCGCTTCGGCCGAAACCGTCCCTGCCCTGGACAGGGCGTCCAGGCCCTGGGTGGCCGGACGCAGAACGCGCAGCGATAGGCAGGTGCCGCCGAGCGCGACCGGCGACAGCACCGCGTGCAGACGGACACCGAAGTTGGCGCCCAGCACGAGTTCCCGTCCCGGGAGCCGGCCGTCCACCCAGGGTTGTGCGTCGTCGAGCCTGCGGCCCGCCGAGAGCGCCAGCCGCTGGGCCAGGCGTCGCACCGCAGCCTCGTCGGGAAAGGTTATCGAGGTTTTCTCGACCCCGTGCCCACGATCGACCCATACCGCGTCCGGCGCCGTAACCAGGACATCGGCGACCGCCGGATCGTGCAGTAGCGGTTCGAGCACGCCGGCACCGGTGAGTTCGGTCTGCAGCAGCCGCAATGCGCGCAGGAGATCGGTATCGCCCAGCATTCCGCCCGCTTCGGCCCGGATGGCCGCGGCGACCCGCGCCGGTTCGGGTTCGGCGGATTCGCCGGCCAGCCGCCGGCGCACCCGGTCCAGGAGTTCGGCCGTGACGATGGTGTCTTCGGTGCCGGCGCTCATTCCGGTCGCCGTTCGTCCGGTGGGCTCAGTACCGCCAGCACCGCGTCGCAGGCGGTGCGCAGTGGACCACGCGGTAACCGCAGGCCACCGCGTTCGAGGCGGGCGCCGAGGCCGGGCTGTGCGCGTACGGCGGCCAGGAGCGGCAGCTCGAGGACCCTGGCGATTTCGTGACCGCGGAGATTACCCGGGGCCGGGCCGCGGACCACCAGCCCTTGGTTCGGATTCCGGTCTGCGATCCACCGCGCGACGACTTCGGCTGCTGCCACTGCGCGCAACCGGGCGGGTACGACGAGCACCACCAGATCCGAGGCGTCCAGTATCCGGTCTACATGAGGACCTCGTTCGCTCGAGATATCGCAGACGACGAGATCGCCTGCCCCACGGGTTGCTTCGATCACCGCGTGCACGGCAGCGGCGCCGATGGGACTCGCCCGGCCCGCGCCGCGGCCGCATGACAGCACCGACAGGCCCGCGCCGGCGCCGGGGAGGGCGTTGTGCAATTCGGCGGCGGCGACCCGGCCGTCGTCGATGACCAGATCGGGCCAGCGCAGGCCGGGTGTGCCCTCGATGCCGAGCAGCAGATCCAGGCCGCCACCGTGTGGCACGCCGTCGACGAGCACAGTATTCGGCCGGAACCGAGAGATGGCCGATCGCAACGCAACCGCCGCAGCCAAGGTGGACGCCCCCGCACCACCACCTGCTCCGGCCAGGGCGACAACGACTCCGCCGTCGGCATGGCGTTCGCCGTATTCGGCGAACTTCTCGATGAGTGCAACTGCCGCTGTGGGCAATGCGACCACACGTTCGGCACCGATTACCGCTGCGGCCTGCCAATCGCCCAATTCGGGTTCGCCGTCGGTGACGGTGACCACCCCGTTGCGCCGTGGCGGCGCGGCGGCGGCGCATTCCACCGCCGCCCGGGTGTCCAGCACGATGAGTGGTGCGGCCGACCAGACATGCCGGCCGGCCGGTGGGTCGGTTTCCTCGATGCGCCGACCGGCCGCTGCGGCCACCCGGCGGACTTCCTCGCGGAGCCGGTGATCTCGGATAACCACCAGCACAGCGGGTTCGGTGTTCTCCGCGGTGGTCGCTTCGTGGTCCATACGAGCCAGCGTGGCCGACGAAGCCGCGCCGAAAGTGGGCTGCGGTGGCGATTGTGGACAACTCGCGGGCTGTGGACAACTCTACGAGTTCGCGACCGTCCCTTGAATAGAGGACGGCCCCAGCCGGGGGGGGAGGAGGCTGGGGCCGTCAGGGTTCAGCCCCGGGGGGTCGGGCTGAACGCGCCTGGAACATGTCCAGGTGACAGCCATACTACACCCAATCCCTGACGGAAACGCAAGCCCCGTGACAAAGAAGTTCGCCGGTTCGAGCCCGCTATTGCACGCCACGGGAAAGTGCAGGTCAGGACCGCCGCATCCACCCGGCGGCGCCGACACGCCAGGCGTGAATGCCTATCCTGAACCCGTGACGGACTCCGCTGATTCGACACCGCTGACCGGCGATCGCCACGGCACGGGCAGCCGTATCGCCGCATTCTTCGACCTGGACAAGACGGTGATAGCCCGCTCGAGCACCTATGTTTTCAGCAAACCCTTCTTCGCCGAGGGCCTGATCAACCGGCGCGCGGTACTGGAGAGCAGCTATGCCCATTTCATCTTCCTGCTCTCGGGCGCCGACCACGATCAGATGGAGCGGATGCGCGCCAACCTGACGAATATGGTCGCCGGCTGGGACGTCGCCCAGATCCGGTCGATCGTGGCGGAGACCTTGCACGACCTGGTGGATCCGCTGATCTACGCAGAAGCAGTCGATCTGATCGCCGATCACCGGATCCGCGGCCACGATGTGGTGATCGTCTCCGCCTCCGGGGAGGAAGTGGTGGCTCCGATCGCCGAGGCGCTCGGGGCCACGCATACCGCCGCCACCCGGATGGAGGTCGTCGACGGTAAATACACCGGCGCCGTCGATTTCTACTGCTACGGGGAGGGCAAGGTCACCGCCATGGAAAGACTGTCCGCCACAGCGGGTTACGACCTGTCGCGGTGCTACGCATATTCCGATTCGATCACCGATCTACCGATGCTTGCAGCGGTCGGCCACCCGACCGCAGTGAATCCCGACCGGAATCTCCGGCGGGAGGCAACAGCGCGGAGCTGGCCGATCCTCACGTTCTCCGATCCGGTTTCGCTGTGGTCACGGTTTCGCGCACCGTCGAAGACGACAGCTGCCGGTGTCGCGGTCGGCCTGAGCGCGCTGGCCGCCGGCGCGCTCACCTATCGACTCTTACGACGCCGCTGAAAATAGCCAACAACCTGGACTTATAGCATAAGTCTCCGATTGACGGGACCGTTCGGCGAATGTAGGGCGATGTTCAGCGAAGCCTTGATGTGAGGCCGCTCACAGTGTAGAAATGGAGGCACGGAAGGACGGAAGGCCAAGGCGTAGCCGGAAGAGAAGGCTTCGACTCCCGACCCACCCTTCCCAGCATGGACACCAGGTACCCACGCGGAGCTCGCCGCGACAAGGGCAGGAGTGTTGTGGGCCTGCGAAATCCGGTTCGTTGCCGGCGATGGCCTCGCATAGCTGCGGGGATGAGCTGCTGCGGAGCCCGGAGGAACGCCGAGGCCGGAGAACACAACCCATTTCAGCACGCATGGTAACCGGGTATTCCGTGCTCGCGGGCGGTGAGGTCCAAGGACCACGCCGCCCGCTTTGGCGTGCTGGGATCGCCGCGTTCCGAGCCCGAACAGGGCAGGTTCATTCGCGAGATATCGGCACTCAGCCGGCTGCCGCCTCCGCGATCGACATCGCTTCCCGAGCGCCGTCTTCGAGTGCTCCGCAACAGAAAACCACCCAGCCGCCTACACCGGCGGGGGTACCGGCACCGAAACCTGCCGCCGCGTCCAGGTATGCCTGCCGGCGCCGCAACAAGAAAACCTCAGGCACACCGAGCGCGTGCGGATCCAGCCCGCTGGACACAGTCACCAGCCGCGACGCCGCCCGGGCGACCAGTGCGTCGGCAGTCCCGAACGGTTTCAGCGTCATCAGCTCGCCGTGTACCACAGCCGCGGCCACCGGGGCGGGCGCCGAGGTGGCCAGCAGGGTCTGGACCAGGACATCCAAGCGCTCGGCGACACCTCCATGAGCACGTGGCCGGCCCAGTTCACCTTCGTCGTCGACCAGGTCCGCGGCGGCCAGCAGGTGCAGGCGGGCCAGCGCCTGCAGCGGCGCCCGCTCCCAGATCCCGACCAGGTTGCGCAGCGCATCGCCTTCCAGGGCCTGCCCCACGCGCAGTGCGCCGGCCAGGATCGGATCGGCGACTGCGCCGTCGGCGGGGAGTTCGGTATCGCCGCCGTCGAGTGCCGACGAGGATCGCGCGGCGCGCACCGCCGCTTCGGCCGCGGTGGTCGGCCAGCCCCGGCGGTTGGTTTTGTGCCGGTGCACCTCGGCCAACGCGTCCCGGGCCTTGTCGGCGGCGGCCCGGACGCCGGGCAGTTCGGTGAGGGGCGCGAGCGGATCGGTCACGGGGTAGCACGGTACGCGGCGCAGCGGCAGGACGAGCGCGAGACCCGCACGGTTGCCCGGTCACCCCACGAGTAGGTCGCGGCCCGGGATGGCAGCGAGCAGGCTGCGGGTGTACTCCTCGGCGGGCGATTCGAAGATCTGCTCGGTCGGTGCTGCCTCGACGATGCGCCCATGGTGCATCACCAGGACGTCGTCCGCGATCTGGCGGACCACCGCCAGATCGTGTGTGATGAAGAGGTAAGTGAGGTCGAGGTCGCGCTGCAGTCGGTCGAGTAGATCCAGGATATTGGCCTGGACGAGCACATCGAGCGCCGAAACCGCCTCATCGCAGACCAGCAGCTCCGGTTCGAGGGCCAGCGCGCGGGCGATTGCCACCCGCTGGCGCTGCCCGCCGGACAGTTCGTTCGGGTAGCGGGACGCGATACCGGCCGGCAGCGCAACCTGGTCCAGCAGTTCGCGGACCCGGGCGTCACGTTCGGCACGAGTTCCGAGGTTGTGGGTCCACAGTGGTTCGGCGATGCACCGGTGGATCGAGTACATGGGGTCGAGTGAGGCGTAGGGGTTCTGGAAGATCGGCTGCACCCGACGGCGGAACCGGGTCTGTTCGCGGCCCCGCAGCCGCGCAATATCGGTACCGTCGAAAGCCACCGAACCCGAGCTGGGCTCGAGCAGCCCGAGGACAAGCTGAGCGACCGTGGATTTCCCGGAACCCGATTCGCCGACCAGCGCGGTGGTGGTGCCGCGGTCCAAGCGGAACGAAACATTGTCCGCGGCCGTGCTTTCCCGGGAACGCCACGGGGCCGAACCACGCACTCGGTAGCGTTTGGTGAGCCGGTCCGCGACCAGTATCGGTTCCTTGCCACCCGCCCGGCCCCGCGCGGCATCACGGATACGCCCGCCCCGCCGGCCGGCTGCCAGTGAAGGTGCCGAATCGACCAGTTTCCGAGTGTAGGCATGCCGCGGATCCCGGAGCAGGTCCAGCGCGGGGCCCGATTCGACGACGCGGCCCCGATACAGCACGACCAGATGTTCCGCGCGTTCGGCGGCCAAACCCAGATCATGGGTGATGAGCAGCATGGCCGTACCGAATTCGCCCGTGAGACTGTCGATATGGTCGAGCATCCGGCGTTGCACGGTGACGTCCAGCGCCGAAGTGGGTTCGTCGGCGATCAGCAGCGCCGGCCGCGCGGACAATGCCATGGCGATGAGCGCGCGCTGCCGCAGCCCGCCGGACAGTTCGTGCGGGTATTGACCGGCCCGGTGCTCCGGGTCGGGTATCCCGGCGGCGCGCAGCAATTCCACTGTCCGCTCCCGGGCCGCCCGGCCGCGGGCTACACCGTTGGCGGCCAGCGTCTCCCGGATCTGGAATCCGATCGTGTAGACCGGGTCGAGATTCGACATCGGATCCTGCGGTACGAAACCGATCTCGTTGCCGCGCAGGGCCACCAGCCGGGAATCCGGCACGCCGGACAGTTCCGAACCGGCGAAGCGGATACTGCCACCGGTAATGCGGCCGCCGGGCGGCAGCAGGCCGAGGACGGCGTGCGCGGTAGTCGATTTTCCGGAGCCGCTCTCCCCCACGATCGCCACGGTTTCGCCGGGGTAGACACTGAGATCGACGCCGCGCACCGCCTCGACACAGTCGTCGCCGGTCCCGAAGGAGATGTGCAGATCCCGGATCTCCAGCAATGGACGGTCGTCGGTGGCACCGGTCATGATCGCTTCCTGTCTCGGGTCCGCGCATGCGCTGCGCCGTACCGGGATACGCCCGGCTGAATTCGCCGGCACCCGTGACTCACCGTGCCCGCCGTGTTTTCGGATCGATGGCATCGCCCAGGGCGTCGCCGAGCATGATGAAGCTGAGCACCGTCAGCGCCAGCGCGGTGGCCGGATAGAACAGGATCAGCGAACCCCCGCGCAACTGCTGCTGGCCGGTCGCGATATCGGCTCCCCAGGAGACCTCCGTGGGTGGCAGGCCGACGCCCAGGAAAGACAGTGTGGCCTCGGTGACGATGAAAACACCCAGCCAGATGGCGGTCACCACGATGATCGGCCCCACCGAGTTCGGCAGGACATGGCGGACGAGGATACCGAGGCGGGATACGCCCAGGGCCCGGGCGGCCAGAACGTATTCGCTGTTCTTCGCCGCGATCACCGAACCGCGGGCGATACGCGCCGCCTGCGGCCAGGTGAAGCCGGCCAGGGTGACGATCACCAGCCAGATGGTGCGCTCGGTGGAAAGCTGCATCAGAACGATGGCGGCGAGCATGAGCGGGATGGCGTAGACGATCTCCGAAATCCTGGAGACGACCGAATCGAGCAGCCCGCCGTAATAGCCGGCCAACGCCCCCAGCGTGGCCCCGATCAGGACGAACAACGTGGCCGCCCCCACTCCGGTGAGGATGGAGGCCCGAGCTCCGTAGACGGTGCGCGCGTAGATATCGCACCCCTGTAGGTCGAAACCGAACCAATGCGCCGAACTCGGCGGCAGCAGACTGTTGTCCACCAGGCAGTAGCGCGGGTCCTGGCCGGTGAACAGTCCGGGGAATGCCGCCACGACGACCACGAACACGATGAGCGCCGCCGCGATCCAGAACAACGGATTCCGGCGCAGATTCCGCCAGGCCTGACCCCAGAATCCGCGTGGTGCGCCCGCGACCCGGACCCGATCGGTGGCCTCCACGGTCACCGCGTCCGGTTCGGCGACCCAGCGTTGCCGGCCGGGCCGGCGGGGCAGCTCATCCGACATTGCCGCACTCCTGTTCAGGCATAACGGATCCGGGGGTCGAGCACCGCGTACAGCAGGTCCACCACGAGGTTGGCGAGCAAGAACACCACGATCAGCACCGTGACGAACGAGACCACGGTCGGCGCTTCACCCCGAACCACGGCCTGATAGAGAGTGCCGCCGACGCCGGGGATATTGAAGATGCCCTCGGTGACGATCGCGCCGCCCATGAGTGCGCCGAGGTCGGCACCCAGGAAGGTCACCACCGGGATGAGGGAGTTCCGCAAGATGTGGACGGGGACTACGCGGCGCCGGGGCAGGCCCTTGGCCGTCGCCGTGCGCACATAGTCGGCGTCACGATTGTCCGCGACCGCGTTACGGGTCAACCGCAGCACGTAGGCGAACGAAAGCGAACCGAGTACCAGCGCGGGCACCACCAGGCGACCCCAGCTCGCGTCCGCACCGACCGTGACGGGCGCGATCCCCCACTTCACGCCCAGCAGGAATTGTGCGAGGAAACCGAGGACGAAAACGGGGATCGCGATGACCACGAGACTCACCACCAGCATGGCCGAGTCGAACAGCTTGCCCTTACGCAATCCGGCCAGGACACCGAACAGCACCCCGAGCACCGCCTCGAACACCAGAGCCAGAATCGCCAGCCGAATTGTAATCGGAAAAGCGCGCGCCAGTTCGTCTTTCACCGATCGCCCGGAGAACGAGGTGCCCAGGTCGAAGGTGAAGATGCCTTTCAGATAGTAGAAGTACTGCACGAGGAAGGAACGGTCCAGGTGGTACCGCGCGCGCAGTTGCTCTTCCAGGGCAGGCGTGAGGGTGCGGTCCCCGGCCAGCGCCGCCACCGAACCCCCGGAGATCTTGTAGATCAGGAAGTAGACGAGCAGGGTGGCGCCGAAGAACACCGGAACCATCTGCAGCAGACGCCGCACTACGTACCAGGCCATACGCGCTCCTCACGCCTGTGGGGTCCGGGCGTCATATCAACTCGAGGTTCTCGAAATCCGCCATCCCGTTCCAGCCGAAGGTGACACCACGAACCCGGTCGGAGTATCCGGACGAGTTCACATAGTCGAAGATCGGAATGGTGGGCAGGTCGTGCAGGAGAACCGTCTGGGCCCGAGCGATGAGCGCCCACGATTCCGGCTCGGTCGCCGCGGCTTCGGCGGCCGCGACGAGGGCGTCGAATTCGGGGTTGCGGTAGTCGAAATCATTGGTTTCCGAGTGGCTGAGGAACGACGGCTCCAGGAACTGGAGCATGGTCGGATAGTCGCCCTGCCAGCCGGAACGGAATGCCTTACCGACGGTCCCCGAGGTGATCTGGTCACGTAACTGTTTGAACGTCGGATAGGCGGCACCCACCGCTTCGATACCGAGGGTGTTCTTGATACTGTTCGCGACCGCGTCGACCCAGGGCTGATGATCGCCGTCCGCGTTGTACGCGATCTCGAAACGACCGCTCCACGTCGATATCTCGTTCGCCCGCGCCCACAGCCGGCGCGCCTCGTCCGGATCGAATTCGAGAACCTCCGACCCCGGCAGGTCATCGTCGAAACCGGGCAGCACGCTGGAGGTGTAATCCCGGGCCGGTGCGCGGGTACCGCGGAAGATCTTGTCGCCGATGGCCTGGCGGTCGATCGCCCGCGATATCGCATGCCGGCGCAGCCGCCCCTCCTCATCGGCGAAATGCGGGAGTCCGGGCTGCGTACCGATCCACTGGTTCTTCGCGGTCGCCGCGGCGACGGCGCGATCCCCCAGATCCGCGTGGACAACGGTCAGCGCGCTGGTGGGAACCGAATCGAGCACATCCAGATTGCCGGCCAGCAGATCGGCGTAGGCGGCATCGATATCGGAATAGAAGACGAAGGTCAGGCCTTTGTTCCGAGCCGGCCGTCCACCCCGGTACGACTCGTTCGGCACCAGTTCGAGTTTCACATCGTGGCGCCATGCATCCGGACCTGCGAAACGGTAGGGGCCGTTGCCGATCGGGTGCTGCCCGAATGCCTCCATATCCGCGAACGCCGCCTCGGGCAGCGGGTAGTACGGGGCATAGGCCAGGCGAGTCCGGAAATCGATGGTGGGTACCTTCAAATCCACGGTGAAGGTGAGATCGTCGAGCACCCGCAGCCCCGACATGGTCTGTGCCCGCGGTGGATCGGCCTGCACATCCTCGAAACCGACGATCGGCTCGTAGGTATAGCTCTGCAGTTGAGCGTTGGTGACCAGGGCGCCGTAGTTCCAGGCGTCCACAAAGGAATGCGCGGTGACCGGTGAGCCGTCGCTGAACGTCCAACCGGGTTCCAGGCGGACGCGGTAGTGCTGCTGATCGGTGGTCTCGATGGATTCGGCGACCTCGTCGTGCAGGCTGCCGTCGGCGGCGATCCGGCGCAGCCCCGCGAACAACCGGTCGACGATCCGCCCGCCGCCGTTCTCGTTCGTGTTCGACGGCACCAGCGGATTCTGCGGCTCCGAACCGTTGACGGCGATGGAATCACCCAGCGCAGGCGTCACCGTGCAGGCGGGCAGCACCGCCACAGCGGCCAGTACCAGGACCGGACCGATGGCCCGCCACAACCACGACGCTCCCCGCACCCAAACTCCCCGCTCATTCGCTCTGTTCGGTGTCCACCGTGCCGCGAGACCCGGGCCGCTGCGTCTTTCGCGCCCCGCACCGCGGCGCATCCGGCGCGCGCAGAAAGGCGGGACTCGGTCCCGTCCGTACCTCGCACAGTCGCCTGAGGATATCGGCACACACTGCGGCACGCGCGGCTTCGCGGACTTCCCGCCGGAACCCGGCAACCGTTCATCCGCTCCCGGCAGCCGTTCATCCCCTGTCGACGGCCTTTCGTCCGGGGACACGCACAGCCGGCCCCGGGAGAGTTTAGGGTCACAGATAGCCCTCATGGTGCAGGTAACGCGAAGGAAGTGACTCAGATGACCGAAACGCCGGACGCCTACCCGCCGAGCCCGGAGTTCGCTGCCGCGGCGAATGTGGATGCGGGTGTCTACGAGCGTGCCGCGCAGGATCGCGAAGGGTTCTGGGCAGAGCAGGCCGACCACCTCCACTGGCGCCGGCGCTGGAACCAGGTGCTCGACTGGAGCGAGGCTCCAGTGGCGAAATGGTTCGTCGGCGGGCGCCTGAACGTCGCCTACAACTGCGTGGACCGGCACGTCCTCGAAGGACGCGGCGACAAGGTCGCGCTGCACTGGGAGGGCGAGCCCGGCGATTCCCGGACGATCACCTACGCGGATCTACTCACCGAGGTCGGCCGGGCGGCCAACTATCTGACCTCGCTCGGGCTCACGGCCGGCGACCGGGTGGCGATCTACATGCCGATGATCCCGGAGACCATCGTGGCGATGCTGGCCTGCGCGCGGCTGGGGCTGACGCATTCGCTCGTTTTCGCCGGGTTCTCGCCGACCGCACTCCGCCAGCGCATCGACGACGCCGAGGCGCGCCTGGTCATCACCACCGACGGCCAATGGCGCCGGGGTAATCCCGCACCGCTGAAAGAGGCCGTCGACGAGGCACTGTTCGCGCACGGTGACGTTCCGTCCAGCGTGGAACACGTCCTGGTGGTGCGCCGGGTCGGTATCGAGGTGGCCTGGACCGAGGGCCGCGATCTGTGGTGGCACGAAACCGTCGCCCAGACCGAGCCGGCCCACGAGGCCGAGGCCTTCGATTCCGAACATCCGCTGTTCATCCTCTACACCTCGGGCACCACGGGTAAACCCAAGGGCATTCTGCACACCAGCGGTGGGTACTTGACCCAGACCGCCTACACACACCGCGTGGTGTTCGACCACAAACCGGAAACCGATATCTACTGGTGCACCGCCGATGTCGGCTGGGTGACCGGGCACAGTTACATCGTCTACGGTCCGCTCGCCAACGGCGCCACCCAGGTGCTCTACGAGGGCACCCCGAACTTCCCCGACGAGCACCGGCACTGGCAGATCATCGAGAAGTACGGGGTGACGATCTATTACACCGCGCCCACTCTGGTCCGCACCTTCATGAAATGGGGCCGCCAGATCCCGGACGCCCACGATCTGTCCTCGATCCGGGTGCTGGGTTCGGTCGGCGAGCCGATCAACCCGGAGGCCTGGCGCTGGTACCGCGATGTGATCGGCGGCGGTACCGCGCCGATCGTCGACACCTGGTGGCAGACCGAAACAGGCGCCATCATGATTTCCCCGCTGCCCGGTATCACCGCGACCAAACCGGGCGCCGCCATGACCCCGCTGCCAGGTATCTCGGCCACCGTGGTCGACGAGGAGGGCAATACGGTGCGCCGCGGCGAAACCGAGGCCAACGGCTATCTGGTCCTGGACGAGCCGTGGCCGGCGATGCTGCGCGGTATCTGGGGCGACATGGAACGCTACCGAGCCACCTACTGGGAGCGTTTCGCCGCACAGGGCTGGTACTTCGCCGGTGACGGCGCGAAACTCGATGTCAACGGCGATCTCTGGGTGCTCGGCCGGGTCGACGACGTGATGAACGTGTCCGGCCATCGCATCTCCACCGCCGAGGTCGAATCCGCCCTCGTCGGTCATTCCGGAGTCGCGGAGGCGGCGGTGGTCGGCGCCACCGACGAAACCACCGGTCAGGGCATCGTGGCCTTCGTGATCCTGTCCGCCGACGCCACCGATACCGGCGCGGCCATGGTGAAGGAACTCGAGGCCGAAGTGGCGCGCGAGATCAGCCCGATCGCCCGCCCGCGGGAGATCCACGTGGTGCCGGAGCTGCCGAAGACCCGCAGCGGCAAGATCATGCGCCGGTTGCTGCGCGATGTGGCCGAAGGCCGCGAACTCGGCGACACCTCGACCCTGGTCGACCCGCAGGTGTTCGAGAACATTCGCACCGGACGTTCCGAATAGGTCCCCTGGCCCGGGACAGTGGAGGCGTCCCGGGCCTGCACGGGAATGCACCGTCCAGTTGCCGCGCGATGCGTTCCTGGATCAAGGTGCGAAATTACCGACCGATAAGGTTGCATACGGTGTGCCGGGAAGTCTGGTCGGCGAGATGGTCGTGCGCTCGCCGGTGATCACCCGGTCGGGCGGACGCAGCAACTGTCCGTACGACCGAAAGGTTCCCCGTGCTGAGCAGCCCCCGGTCGGAACTCGCCAGATATCTGCGCACCGAAACCGTGGGCGGTTCCCTGCTGCTGGCGGCCGCCGCGGTGGCACTGCTCTGGGTGAACTCGCCGTGGGGTGAGGGCTATCTGACCCTGACCGAAACCCGTCTGGCGATTGCGCCCCTGCATCTCGACCTCACCCTCGCAGACTGGGTCAAGGACGGGCTGCTCGCCGTCTTCTTCTTCGTCGCCGGGCTCGAGCTCAAACGCGAACTCGTCGTCGGTGAACTGGCCGACCCCAAACGGGCCGCGCTGCCGATCATCGCGGCCGTAGGCGGTGTGGTGACCCCCGCGTTGATCGCCTACGGCATCGGTTTCGGTGTCGAAGGCATGGACCGCGGCTGGGCGGTCCCGGTCGCCACCGATATCGCCTTCGCGCTCGCCGTGCTGGCGATGACCGGGTCCCGGATCCCTGCCAGCGCCCGCGTATTCCTGCTCAGCCTGGCGGTGGTGGACGATCTGATGGCGATCGTGCTGATCGCTATCTTGTTCACCGCCGGGCTGGCGTTCACCTGGCTGCTGGTCGCGCTCGCCTGCTGCGCTGCCTGGTGGTTCGCCCAGCACCGGCGCTGGTGCTCGCCACTGATCTATATTCCGCTGGCGCTGCTGTGCTGGTACGCGCTGCACGAAGCTCATATTCATCCGACCCTCGCCGGAGTCGCGTGCGGCTTACTCACCCGTGTCCGCAGCGACGAAGGTGAGGACGAGGCGCCCGCCACCCGGTGGGAGCACAAGTTCCAGCCGATCTCGGCCGGTCTCTGTGTACCGCTGTTCGCGCTGTTCGCCTCGGGTGTACCGATCAACGGCGAAGTCCTGGGCGACCTGTTCACCGAACGGCTGTCCCTGGCGATCATCCTCGGTCTGCTGCTCGGCAAAACCACCGGCATCTTCGGGATCAGCTGGCTGGCGATCCGCACCGGGCTCGCCAAACGTCCCGCGAACCTGGGTTATCGCGATATGTTCGCCCTGTCGGTGCTGGGCGCGATCGGGTTCACCGTTAGCCTGCTCGTGGCGGAATTGGCATTGGAGGACTATCCCGAATCCGCCGAATTGGCCAAAGCCGCGGTGCTGGTGACCTCCATGGCCGCATCGCTGATCGGTTCGGCGCTACTGTTGCGGCGTGGGCGTGTCCACCAAGCGCGACGTGACGCGGATGCGCTAGAACCAGAACAGTAAGACCGAGCAGAATCGGGACAGGGAGAGGGTCGACCACGTGAGTGTCACACAGGGCGGTAACGGCGACGGCGCACGAGGCGGCACAGTCACCTCGATTCCGCTGTCCGAAATCGACCCGCATGCCTCGGCCAGTTTCGGGAGTCTGGTCCGCGACGCCTCCGAACAGGTCTCGACCCTGGTCCGCGCCGAGGTGGCGCTGGCCAAGGCGGAGGTCACCGGTGAGATCAAGAAGGGGTTGCAGGGCAGCGTCTTCTTCATCGGCGCACTGACCGTGCTGCTGTTCAGCAGCTTTTTCTTCTTCTTCGCGGTTGCCGAAACGCTGGATATCTGGCTCACCCGCTGGGCCGCGTTCTGGATCGTCTTCGCCTTCATGATCTTGGTCACAGTGCTGCTCGCATTCCTGGGCTACCGGAAGGTCAAGAAGCTGCGGGCGCCGGAGAAGACGCTCGATTCGCTCAAGCAGACCCGCACGGTCCTGCCTTCCGGACTCGGCAGCCACGACACCCCCTCCGCGCTGGAGAAGACCGCGCGCTGAGCGGGTCAGACACCGGATGCGTCCGGGCGTTCACTACGCTCGGACGCCGTGGCGTCGAACTTTCTCCCGGACCCGTCGAGCGTGCGCTACGACGGTGTCTGGACGCACCGTGATGTGCACGCCAACGGGATACGGCTGCACGTAACATCCGCGAGTCCCGGCGAACCTGCGCAGCCGCTGGTGGTGCTGCTGCACGGGTTCGCCGATTTCTGGTGGACCTGGCGACATCAGCTCACCGCCCTGGCCGAACTCGGCTACCACGCCGTCGCGGTCGACCTGCGCGGCTACGGTGACAGCGACAAACCCCCGCGCGGTTACGACGGCTGGACCCTGGCCGGCGATATCGCCGGACTGATCCGTGCACTCGGCTACACCGACGCGACACTGGTCGGCCATGCCGATGGCGGTCTGGTGTGCTGGGCGACCGCGGTTCTGCATCCGCGACTGGTGCGCGGAATCGCCGTGGTGTCCTCGCCGCACCCGGCGGCACTCAAGAGCTCGGTATGGCGGGACAACGCGCAACGCCGCGCCTTCCTACCGGGTTTCCTGCGCGCCCAGCTGCCCCGCTATCCCGAACACCTACTCACCCGCGGTGACGGCAGCGGCGCCGCCGAACTGCTGACAGATCGCAGTTCACCCGCCTGGACCGATACCGCGGAATGCGCCGATACCGCGGCCCGGATGGCTTCGGCGATCCGGATCCCCGGCGCGGCGCATTGCGCACTCGAATACAAACGGTGGGCCTTCCGCAGCCAATGGCGTCCCGACGGGCGCCGGTTCATCGCGGTGATGCGCAAACCCGTCGACATACCGGTGGTCTCGATGCGCGGTGAATTCGATCGTTACATCCTTCCGCATACGGTGCACCGCGCACCACATCTCGCGCCGCGCCGGCGGGTAGTGACCGTCCGCGACGCCGCGCATTTCGCGCACCAGGAGAACCCGGACGCGGTCACCGCCGAGATCGCGAAACTCCTCACCGGCGACGGCCGTCGAAGCCGCGACGGCCACGCCTGACCGTCGCTGCGATATCGCGCGGCGAGTGCCGGTCGGTCTGCGTGCGGATGAGACCGCCGCGGACTGCCTCCCGAGGAGTGGCGAGGCTCCTCCGGGATGTGCCGGTCGCAGCGCAGGCAGGTCGGTCCGGGACCGACACCGCGGCGCACAGATCGTTTACGCGGCTCCGGCGCAGGAGCCGGTGGCGGCCTCAGCCCTCGGCGTGGGCGAACCCACCTCGCCCCCGGACGCGGCGCGCCGTGAACTCCGCGCAGTGTGCCGCGTGGCCTGCCTCGGGCGCACCCGAGGCAGAGCTGTCGGTGTCGGCTCGCGTGCACGAGTTGCTGAGCTCAGCTCAGTACGCAGGGGCCCGTGGCAATCGGCACAGTGGACGAGGGCGCCGAGGCGATCCGTTCGTGGACCTCGTTCAGCGTCAGCACATATCCGGTGTCGTCGTCGGTGACGGCGGCACCGAATACCACGCCGAGCACGTTGCCTTCGGTATCGACCAGCGGGCCACCGGAATTACCCGCCCGCACCTGACCGCGGACGGTGTACACCTCGCGTTCGACGGTACCGTCGCGGTAGATGGTGGGCCCGCTCAGATCCAGGGTCTCCCGGACCCGGGCCGCGCTCGCGGTATAGCGGCCGCCGCCCGGATAACCGAGCACGATCGCGCTTTCTCCCGAACCGGCCGCTTCCGGAGCCTGCGGTATCACCGGCGCCGTGAGCCCGGGAACCGACAGCACCGCGATATCCATGGACGGATCGAATTCCACCACTGTCGCTTCCAGCGGGCCCGCAGCCGAATCCACCGTCACACTGGTGGTTCCGGCCACCACATGCGCGTTGGTCATCACCCGTTCCGGCGCCACCACGAAACCCGAACCCTCCAGCGCGCGCTGGCAACTCGGGGCGACACCGCGGATACGCAGCACACTCGGCTGCAGCGATTCGGCCACCGGGCTGGCCAGCACACTCGGATCCGGAGGTTCCACCGCCGCGATGGGCGCGCGACCGAACGGCCCGATCACATCCGGCAGACCTGAGGTGTTGAGCAGTTTCGAGAACTCGTTGGGTAGTTTGCGTAACCACTCCGGGGCGACCCGGTTGACATCGGCGAGCACCCTGGAGCTGTTGATCGCGGAGGCGATGGCCGGCTGCGAAGAGGTGGCCAGCGGTAGCGCCAGCAGCCACGCAGTGACCAGTACTGCGCCGGCCATGAGCACCGCGCCGATCGTACTGTCGGCGCCGCGGGCGAACGGATGCCGCATCCCGCTGCGGGCCGCCCGGCCGAGCACCATTCCGGCGATCTCACCGACGATCACCAACAGCACGATGAGCAGCACTCCGGCCAGAACCCGGCTGCGTCCCTCGTCGATGTGCACGAGAATATGCGGGGCGATCAGGATTCCGGCGACAGCGCCCAGCACCACCCCGAGAAAAGCCAGCGCGGAACCGACCGCGCCCTGCCGCCATCCGGAAGAGGCAGCCGCCAGCGCCAGGACGACCACCACGATATCGAGCCACGCCGAAGTGCTCACAACACCATCCCCACCGCGGCCAGCGCCTGCTCCAGATCACGCACGTCGGTGCGGTCCCATTCCGATTCCCAGCCCAGTGAAGTCATGAGTCCGGCCAGTATGCCGCCGGTGAGCCCCCAGACCAACATTCCGTCCACCTGGAACGCCGGGCTGCGGTAGCCGAGCGCGCTGCGCACCAGGAAACGGTTCGCCGGATCCAGCAGATCCGCCATCGGCACTCGGACCACCCGATCGGTTTCCCCGCGGTCCATGACGCGCACCGCGCTCGGCGTGCGCCAATAGGCGACCACCGGGGTCACATCGAAGCGGGAGGGCGGAACGAACAGCTCGGGTAGGCGCGTGACCGGGACAACGCCCGCGCGGTCGAGCCCGGTCTCCTCCCATGCCTCGCGTAGCGCGGTATCCACCGGCCCGTCGTCACCGGGATCGACCGCGCCCCCGGGGAAGGCGACCTGGCCGCGGTGCTGACGCATAGTGGAGGCACGTTGTGTGAGCAGGACCTCGGCGTCCGCGGGCAGGCCGCCCGGCGCCGCCGGATCACCAGTGGGGTCACCGGCGAACAGCACCAGTACGGCGGCCTTACGCACCTTGCCTGCCATGGTGCGGCGCAAAACCCGCGTCCGCCCCAGGGTGTCGGAGAAATCGGGCTGCCCGGGACCGGCCGCCCTGCTCAGCCAGGGCGGCAACTGTTCTTCGGTCATACGGTAACTCCCAGGGCACCGGCCACGGTATCGGCGATATCGGCGACATCGCGGAACGGGCGGGCGACGTATTCGGCGATAGAACCATCCGGCCGGATCAGAACCGTGATCGGTAGCGCGTTCGGCGCATTCGCCGCCGTGCGCACCCGGGCGTCGGGATCCTGCAGGCCGGGCAGCCGCAGTTCGGGCCGCTGCTGGTCTCGGAGGTCCTGATTGAGCGCGGCAAGCAACGACAACGCTTTGGCCTCGGCGGGATCGCTGTGCACGGTCAGCACCTGTACCGCGGATCCCGCCCGGTCCGCGTACTCCTGGAACAGCGGCAATTCGGTCCGGCAGGGCTCACACCAGTAGGCCCACAGGTTCAGCACCGTCGGCGCACCGGGCACCGCGACGGGCGCCGCCGGCATGCCGTCGGCCAGACATGTCAAGACGATATCCGCCAGCGGCCCCGCCGCCGGCCGGGAATCGGAACCGGGGGGGCACACCGCGGCACCGGAGGCATGGCGCAGCGCGGGATCAACTTCACGGGCGGGTTCCGGGGGCGCCCCGGTGCCACCCGAATCCGAATCGCCGCGCGGCCACAACGCCACTGCCGCTGCCAAAGCCACGATCACCGCCGTCAACGCCCATTTCCACAAGACCGGTCGGCTCACCGGCCCACCAGTTCGAGCAGATGCGCGGCCTCCGGACCTTTCACCAGAGCGGCGGCGGTATCCGGATCGGTCGGGCCGGCGCCGAACGACGGACAGTCCTTGGCCAGGACACATACTCCGCACGCGGGTTTACGGGCATGACAGACACGGCGCCCATGGAAAATCACCCGATGGGACAGCAGTGTCCACTCCTTGCGTTCGATGAGCGCACCCACGATGTGCTCGACCTTGACCGGATCCTCCTCGGTGGTCCAGCCCCAGCGCCGCACCAGCCGCCCGAAATGGGTGTCGACCGTGATACCCGGAATTCCGAACGCGTTACCGAGAATGACATTGGCAGTCTTGCGGCCGATCCCGGGCAAGCGGACCAGCTCGGCCATCGTGTGAGGTAATTCACCGTCGTATTGCTCGACCAGTGCCTGCCCGAGGCCGATCAGCGAATTGGTCTTGTTGCGGTAGAAACCCGTCGGCCGGATGAGTTCCTCCAGCTCCGTACGGTTCGCCCCGGCATAGGCCTGCGCATCCGGATAGGCGGCGAAAAGCGCCGGAGTGGTCATATTCACTCGCACATCCGTGCACTGCGCCGACAGGATCGTGGCAACCGCCAATTCCAGTGGATTACCGAAATCCAATTCGCAGTGCGCATCCGGAAATGCCTGTGCCAGCATCCGGTTCATACGGCGTGCCCGGCGCACCAGACCCAATCGGGTTTCGGCCGGTCGGGAACCGGTTTTCTGATTTCGTACCCCACCGGAAACCGAGGGCGCCGCACCCGCCGCGGCTGTTCCGGAAAGGGGGCTTCCGGCGGTATCGGAGGGGGAGATTCGCACCTGTCCACCATACGGAACCCACCGACAACCTTGCCCTGCCAGTTCTGGTCCCGTATTCCATCTGAGACCTCGACCGTGTTTACTACCCGGCATGCAAGGACTCGCTGTGGCGCTCTTCCCAGTGGTGTTGATGCTGTTCGCCCTCGGTATGGAACGAGTGGAGAACCGTCTTCGCAAACTTGTCGAGCCCGACGAGGAGGTCCAGGCCTACCTGGACAAAGCCAGCAACGCCGAGGTCAACGAGCTCACCAAACTCGGCCTACCGGCGGCGGTCGCGCGTATGCGCCGGCGTCGCAACCGCAGCGAGGAGGCCGAGGAACCCCTCGATATCGCCCGGGCGAGCTGATTCGGCGCGCCCGCTTCCGTGGACCGGACAGCCCCCGGTTAACCTGCCTTTCGTGGTGTCTGTCACTGCGCGTCGATCAGGCCGCGTAGACTGCACTGTCGGCCGAACCGCTTCGGTCCGACGACTACAGCCATTCCCGATAAGGAGCACATTCGTGGACGAGGCCCTCGCCAGAGCCGGCATCTTCCAAGGCGTTGAGCCCACCGCGGTGGCTGCGCTCGCCAAACAGCTGCAGCCCGTGGATTTCCCCCGCGGCCACGTCATCTTCAACGAAGGTGAACCAGGCGATCGGCTGTACATCATCACCGCCGGCAAAGTGAAGCTCGGCCGCCGTTCCCCGGACGGCCGGGAAAACCTGCTGACCATCATGGGACCGTCGGATATGTTCGGCGAGCTGTCCATCTTCGATCCGGGTCCGCGCACCTCCACGGCCACCACGGTGACCGAGGTCCGCGCCGTCACCATGGACCGGGAAGCGCTCAAGTCCTGGATCGATCAGCGCCCGGAGATCGCCGAGCAGCTGCTGCGCGTGCTGGCCCGCCGCTTGCGCCGCACCAACAACAACCTCGCGGACCTGATCTTCACCGACGTTCCGGGGCGGGTCGCGAAGGCGCTGTTGCAGCTTGCCCAGCGTTTCGGCACCCAGGAGGCCGGTGCGCTGCGCGTCACCCACGATCTGACCCAGGAGGAGATCGCTCAGTTGGTGGGCGCATCCCGGGAAACGGTCAACAAGGCGCTCGCCGATTTCGCGCATCGCGGCTGGCTGCGCCTCGAGGGTAAGAGCGTGCTGATCTCCGATTCCGAACGGCTGGCCCGCCGGGCGCGCTGAATCGCACAGCTGGGCCGGCGAGCGCCGCGGCAGTGCCGCCCGGTTACCGTGAGGTCGACTCGTTCGTTCGTAGGTACCCGGCTCCAGCGCCGATAGCCGGGTACCGCTCTCCGGACCACCGCAACGGCGCGAGTGGTCCTTTACGGGGCTACCGGCCCGGCACAGCGCGCGGCTCGTCCGCACGCTCCAGCGTCCTGCCGAGCCGACGTTCGAGGCAGCAGGCGCGTGTGCGGCCGTCCCGCGAGTCCGTCACCGGGACGGGACTCGCCATCGGCCGCGTCGGTCGGCAACAGATACCCTGCCGACGGAGTAGCCCACGCCAGCACAGTGGACCCGCCGATGCGGGTCCCGCAGGATCAGCCACAATCCGCGTACCGGCTCGGTTCGTGGCACCCGCACCGTTCATGCACAGCGCCGGGAGCGGGTCGAACGCGATAACGCGCTCAGGCATCCGCCTCGGACCGCAGATAGGTGAGCTGGGATTCGACCGAGTTGCGCGCCATCGGCCACATGCTCTCGTCTACATCCACGTACACCTTGCGCACCACGTCCATGGCGTCGGCGTCCGCACCGAGTTCGTCGAGCGCGGAGCGGACCTGCTCGAGCCGCTCGTGCCGGTGGGAGATGTAGTACCGCGCGACCGGTTCCAGGTCTGGATGATCCGGCCCGTGCGCGGGCAGCAGTGCCCGGCCTGCACCTTCCTCCAGCAACCGGTCCATCGAGCGCAGATAGTCGCGCAGGGTGCCGTCACGGTCCAGCACGGTGGTGCCGCGACCCAGGACGGTGTCGCCGGTCAGCACCGCATCCGCGAGCAGAAAGCTCACCGAATCGGCGGTATGCCCGGGGGTATGCAGCACGGTGATCCGCAGACCGGCGACTTCGATGACCTCACCGTCGGTCAGCGGCGCGACATCGCCGCGCAGAAACTCCGGTTCCATGGCGCGTACCGGCGACCCGGTCGACCGGACCAGTTCGTCGATCCCGCCGGTATGGTCCGGATGACGGTGAGTGATCAGCGTGAGCACCACCGCACCACCGGTCGCTTCGGCGATCGCGGCGATATGCTCCGAATCGTCCGGGCCCGGGTCGACCACCACACAGTCGGTTTGCCCGGGGGCCCGCAGAATCCAGGTGTTGGTGCCGTCCAGGGTCATCGGCCCCGGATTGTTCGCCAGCAGTACTGCCGCGGACGGCGTGACAGCACGCAATTTCCCATAGGCGGGATGGGTGAGTGTCATCGACGACACCTCCGATCAGAAAGTAACAGAGTCGAATCTACGTTCCAGGGCGCCATAACGCCGGTACAGGTCCCAGATCCCAGGACAGTCCGGCGTACCGGGCAGCCGCGGCAGATTCCCCAGCGTCATCGGAAGGTCGGAGATATCCGATCGGGCGAAGTGACGATCCGCACTCCGCCCGATCGCGGCCCGGTTCGCCGGTGTGTAGGTGGATCTATCGGACCTCGGCGATCAGTTCGACCTCAACCGGTGTGTTCTTGGGCAACTCGAAAACGCCGACCGCCGAACGCGCATGCGCACCGGCGGCGCCGAACACCTCGCCCAGGAACTCCGAGGCGCCGTTGATCACCAGCGGCTGGTCGGTGAACCCGGGGGCGGAGGCCACGAAACCGACCACCTTCACGATCCGCACCACCTCGTCGAGGCCCACCAGATCGTGCACGGCGGCCAGCGCGTTGAGCGCGCACCAGCGGGCCGCGAGCACCGCCTCCTCGACCGACACCTCGGCGCCGACCTTGCCGACCGCCGTCAGTTCGCCCGCGACGAACGGCAACTGCCCGGAGGTGTAGACCTGCGCGCCGCTACGCACCGCGGGCAGGTAGGCAGCGACGGGAGCCACCACCTCGGGCACCTTCAGTCCCAGCCGGTCGAGATTCGCACGCCAGTCGGTATTGGGCCCGCTCACGTTGGATTCCGCCACGGCGCTTACTGTTTCGGCCGCTTCAGGTACGCGACATGCTGTTCGCCGGTCGGGCCGGGCAGCACGGTCACCAGTTCCCAGCCGTCGGCGCCCCACTGGTCCAGGATCTGTTTGGTCGCATGGGTCAGCAGCGGTACGGTCGCGTACTCCCACGAGGTGATATCGCTCATGCGCACCGAGCGTACTGGGTCCCGGGCCGAGTACCCGGCGCAGGATCGCTGTGGCCGAACAGGTGTCGGATCCCGGTGTCTGGTACACCACACCAGGACAATCCGGAGTATGCGGGCGTCCGTCCAGTCCGGGTTATAGGCTCGCGACCGTGGCAGAACCAACGACGATGTCGGAATCGGCCCACCCGGACATGAAAACCGGATGGCCCGAGCGTGCGGCGAACGCCCGGCTGCACTACGTATCCGGTAAAGGCGGCACCGGTAAGTCCACGGTCGCCGGGGCGCTCGCGCTGGCGCTGGCCGCGGGTGGACGGCGTGTACTGCTGGTCGAGGTGGAGAACCGGCAATCGATCGCGCAACTGTTCGACCTGCCGCCGCTGCCCCCGACCGAAACGAAGATCGCCACCGCCGACGGTGGCGGCGAGGTCGTGGCCCTGGCACTCGATATCGAGCACGCCTTTCTCGAATACCTCGACATGTTCTACAACCTGGGGTTCGCGGGGCGTGCGATGCGCCGGATGGGGGCGATCGATTTCGTCACCACCATCGCGCCGGGCCTGCGCGATGTCATCCTGACCGGCAAGATCAAGGAATGCGTGGTGCGGGTCGATAGGCAGGGCTCGCCGGTCTACGACGAGGTCGTGGTCGACGCCCCGCCGACCGGACGGATCGCGAGCTTCCTCGATGTCACCAAGGCGATGGCCGAACTCGCCAAGGGCGGCCCGATCGCCGGGCAGGCCGAGAGCGTATCCCGGCTGCTGCATTCGGATCAGACGATGATTCACCTGGTCACCCTCCTCGAGGCATTGCCCGTCCAGGAGACCCTCGATGCCGTGGCCGAGTTGAGCGCAAACGATCTGCGCATCGGCAGTGTCATCGTCAATCGCGCCGCGCAGAGCCCGCTGAGCACGGAAACCCGTGCGGCCGCGGCCGCGGGCGAACTCGACACCGAGGCCGTCCGCACAGGTCTGGAAGCTGCCGGGATCACTCTGACGGCCGCCGACTTCGCCGGCCTGCTCACTGAGACGGTCGAGCATTCGACCATGTTGAGCGCCCAGGATCAGAGCGCCGCGGACCTGCTGGAACTGGATATCGCGCGACTGCAGCTACCCACCCTCGACGAGGGTATGGATCTGGGCGGCCTGTACGAACTGGCCTCCTACCTGACCGAACAGGGAGTCCGATGAGCACCCGCCCGGCCGGCCCGGCGCCCCTGGACATCTCCGGCATCCTCGCCGACCCCACCGCCCGGATCGTGGTGTGTTGCGGTTCCGGCGGCGTAGGCAAGACCACCACCGCCGCGGCAATTGCCTTGCAGGCGGCCGAACAGGGACGCAAGGTCGTGGTGCTCACTATCGACCCCGCGCGGCGACTGGCCCAGTCGCTGGGGGTGGCGGATCTGGACAACAGCCCGCAGCGGGTGGAGCTGGGCCCCGAGGTCAAAGGCGAACTGCACGCCATGATGCTGAACATGCGGCGCACATTCGACGAAATGGTGCTCGAACACACCACACCGGAGAAGGCCGAGCAGATCTTCGCCAACCCCTTCTATCAGGCAGTCGCCTCGTCGTTCGGTGGTACCCAGGAGTACATGGCGATGGAGAAACTGGGCCAGCTGGCGGGGCGAAAGGAATGGGACCTGATCGTCGTGGACACCCCGCCGTCGCGGAATGCGCTGGATTTCCTCGACGCACCGAAACGGCTGGGGACTTTCCTCGAAGGCCGCATGATCCGGGTCATCATGGCGCCCGGCCGGGGGGTCGGGCGGTTCGTCACCGGCGCGATGAGTCTGGCTGTACGCGGGGTGTCGACCATTGTGGGCGGTCAGATGCTCAAGGACGCCTCGAATTTCCTGCAATCGCTGGAATCGCTGTTCGGCGGCTTCCAGGAGCGGGCGAACCGGACGTTCGCGATGCTGGCCGAACCCGGCACGCATTTCCTGGTGATCGCCGCCCCCGAACCCGACGCTCTACGCGAGGCATCGTTCTTCGTGGATCGGTTGTCGACCGAGCAGATGCCGCTGGCCGGGCTTGTGCTCAACCGGACCCACCCGGTGTTGTGCTCGCTTCCGGCCGATCACGCCTTGACTGCTGCCGACCGGCTCGGCGAATCCGATCCGCTGACCACCGGAGTGCTGCGCGTACACGCCCACCGGGTAGCGACTGCCCGGCGTGAGCAGCATCTACTGAACCGGTTCACCGGCGCACATCCGCGGGTGCCGCTGGTCTCGGTGACGGCGCTGCCCTTCGATGTCACCGATCTGTCCGCGTTGCGTGCGGTGGGGGCCCAGCTGGCGGGTACGGAGTCCGCGGCGGCCGGCTGAACGGTTTCACCGCCGCGGATTTTCCGGGCGATCAATCGGCCGCCGGGCATTCGGCGATTCGAATGCCCGGCGGCCGGTAGTCCAATAGGGATACGGTTACATTGCCATCAAGTGCTGGCGCTGGGCGTTGAAAAAATCCGCCCAGGAGTTCACTTCAGGATGCTGTTTGAGCAGCGCCCGTCGCTGCCGCTCGGTCATACCACCCCACACTCCGAACTCGACCCTGTTGTCCAGTGCGTCCGCCCCGCACTCCATCAGGACCGGGCAGTGCCGGCAAATCGTCGCCGCCTTGCGCTGCGCCGCGCCGCGTACGAACAACTGATCTGGATCGACTTCCTTGCATCGGGCCTGGGAAACCCAGGCAATCCTTGCTTCGGCCTGCTCTACATCCAAGCGAGCGACGGGGGTTGTCATGTGCATTTGGTGTGCCCCTTTGCCAGTCCGAACACCGGGTCACGGCGCTCCGGAATCGCGTGCACTCCGCAGCAACCCGAACCCCGCTGCGAAGTGCACCACATTCCACATTGAGTGTTAGCTCTATCACACTGAGCTCTCAATCTAGGTAAAGGTATGCCGCTAGCGCAAGACCGGATGATGACTTTTTGGTACGTCCGTCCCTCCAGCCCAACGACTGTCGCCCGCCCACACGGGCGAATCCGCACGTCAAGCGGGTTCCCTCGATTCGGGCCCGTAATCGGCGAATCCGGATACACAACACCTGATGTCCACACTTCACGGAAGCCGGACGGCCACCCTCTACCCTGGTGCTGTGCCGATCACACGTGCGCTCCTCAAGCTGGCGGGCAGCTGTGTACTCGCCTCCGTACTCGTTGCCGGAATGTTGTTCCCGGTCGCCGGAGGTTTCGGATTCGTCTCGAACCGCGCCGCCGACGCTGTCGACAATGTGTCGGCGGAACTGGTCGAGGGAACCGTGCCGGCCGTCTCCACCATGGTGGACGCGGCCGGTAACCCCATCGCCTACCTGTACGAGCAGCGCCGCTTCGAAGTGCCCAGCGACCAGATATCCAACGATATGAAGCTGGCCATCGTCTCCATCGAGGACAAACGCTTCGCCGACCATCACGGTGTCGACTGGCAGGGCACCATCCGTGCCTTCCTCACGAACACCAGCAGCGGCGAGGTGCAGCAGGGTGCCTCCACGCTCGACCAGCAGTACGTGAAAAACTTCAACCTGCTGGTGGTCGCGAAAACCGATGCCGAACGCCGGGCCGCCATCGAGACCACTCCCGCGCGCAAGATCCGCGAGATCCGCATGGCGCTGACGCTGGACAAAGAGCTCAGCAAGGACGAAGTCCTCACCCGGTATCTGAACCTGGTCCCGTTCGGCAACTCCTCCTACGGCATCCAGGACGCCTCCCAGACCTACTTCGGTATCGATGCGAAGGACCTGAACGTCGCGCAAGCGGCGATGCTCGCGGGGATGGTGCAGAGCAGTTCGAAACTGAACCCCTACACCAACCCGGAGGGCGTGACCGACCGCCGCAACACCGTCCTGGACACCATGATCCAGAACATCCCCAGCCGGGCCGAGGAGTTCCGGGCCGCTAAGGCCCAGCCGCTGGGCGTGCTGCCCGAACCGAAGGGCCTGCCGCAGGGCTGTATCGCGGCCGACGACCGCGGTTTCTTCTGCGACTACGCGCTGCAGTATCTTGCCAAGGCCGGGCTGAGCCAGGAACAGATCCAGAAGGGCGGATACCTGATCCGCACCACCCTGGACCCTGTCGTGCAGGACGCGGTGAAACGTTCCCTCGCCGAGCACGCCGACTCACAACTGCCGAATATCGCCGAGGTCATGTCGCTGATCGGCCCGGGTAAGGACAAACATCCACTACTGGCGATGGCCAGCAGCCGCACCTACGGCCTCAACCGGGAAGCCCACGAGACGCTGCTCGCCCAGCCGTATTCGATGGTCGGCGACGGCGCGGGATCGGTGTTCAAACTGTTCACCACGGCGGCGGCGATGGAGAAGGGTATGGGCACCAACGCCCAGCTCGACGTTCCGGGCCGGTTCGACGCCCGCGGGATGGGTAACGGCGGCGCCCCCGGTTGCCCGCCCGCCACCTACTGCGTCGAGAACGCCGGTAACTACAAGTCGCCGATGTCGGTGACCGAGGCGCTGGCCACGTCCCCCAACACGGCCTTCGTGAAACTCATCCAGGCCGTCGGCGTCACCCCGACCGTGGATATGGCGGTACGGCTCGGCCTGCGTTCCTACACCGAACCCGGGACCTCCGGTTTCGACAACCAGAGCCTGGCCGACATGATCAAGGGCCAGAACCTCGGTTCGTTCACGCTCGGCCCTGTCGCGGTGAATCCGCTGGAGCTGTCGAACGTGGCGGCCACCTTGGCGTCCGGCGGGACATGGTGCCCGCCGTCGCCTGTCGCAGAGGTGATCGACCGGTACGGCAAACCGGTGCCGCTCACCGAACAGGCCTGCGAGCAGGTCGTCGAACCGGGGCTGGCCGACACTCTGGCCAACGCGATGGGCAAGGACCACGATCCGGGCGGTACCGCCGGGGCCGCTGCGGCCGCGACCGGCTGGCAAGGGCCCGTGGCCGCGAAGACCGGAACCACCGAAAGCCACCGCTCTTCGGCGTTCGTCGGTTTCACCAATTCGATGGCGGGTGCGGCCTACATCTACGGCGACAGCCCCACACCCGGCGAGATCTGCTCCTTCCCACTGCGCAACTGCCCGGCCAGCGATGCCAACGGCCTGTTCGGCGGTAACGAGCCCGCCAGGAGCTGGTTCAAAGCCGTCAAGGAGGCCTCGGCGAACTTCCCGCCGCCGGCCCTGCCTCCGGTGGACGAGAAGTATGTCCGCGGCGCGGAGAACGCCCAGGTCCCCGATGTGGTCGGGATGACGGCGGGCGAGGCGACCGGTGCGCTCACCGGCGCCGGTTTCAAGGTCACCTCGGTGACTTCGCCCGGCTCGGCTCCGAAGGGCACTGTCACCGGGTCGACCCCGAACGGTTCGGCGATTCCGGGTTCGCAGGTGACGATCTATCTCAGCGACGGCACCATCCGGCAGGCGCCCGAGCCGGGGCGCCCGCCCGCCGCGCCGCCGAACGCCCCAGGGCTGCCACCGCTGCCGCCGTTCCTGCCGCCGATCCCTATACCGGTACCGATACCCCGGTGATCTCCGGCGTTGAAGGTATGGCGGGCAACGCCTAGAGCCGCGCCTTCACCGCCGCCGAGATCCGGGAACCATCGGCCTTCCCTGCGGCCAGCCCGTTCGCGACTTTCATGACCTGTCCCATCTGCCGTTTACCCGGCCGCTCGCCCAGATCCTCCGCGACCTGGGCGATTGCAGTATCGGCAAGATCGGCAACCTCCGCGTCGGTCAACTGGGTGGGCAGATATTCGTCGATGATCCGTGCCTCGGCGTGCTCGTTTGCCGCCAGCTCGCCACGCCCGGCCTGGGTGTAGACCTCCGCGGCCTCGTTGCGTTTCTTCGACTCCTTGGTCAGCACCGCGACGACCTCGGCATCGGAGAGTTCCCGGGCTTCCTTGCCGGCTACCTCGGCCATCTGCACGGCGGCGAGCAGCATCCGCAGCGTATTGAGCCGAAGCGGATCCTTCGCTTTCATCGCGGCGGTCATATCGGCGCGTAGCCTCGTTTTCAGTTCCGACATGGGCGCAACGGTAGCCGCTGCACCACGCCACGCCCATCGGATTATCCTTCCGCGCCGGGCGTGTCCACCTGCGGTGATCGGATCGTTTCCCGAGGCCACGGGCTCGGTGCGGACAGAAGTGCACAGGTGATCCGCTCGCTACGGCAGCGTTGCTGTGGTTCAACACGCTGCGCACTGCGCCTGCTGGTCACCTATGCTGGGCAAATGCCCGTGATCTCGACGTCGGCCCTGCGCCGGACCGCGCTCGGCGCAGCCGGAGCCGCGGCTGCCGGAGTCGGCTACGCCTCACTGATCGAACGCAATGCCTTTGTTCTCCGCGAAGCCACCATGCCGGTACTGCGGCCAGGCTCCGCTCCACTGCGGATACTGCATATCAGCGATCTGCACATGACCCCCGGGCAGAAGCTCAAACAGCAGTGGTTGCGCGAACTCGACCGCCTGGAACCGGACCTGGTGATCAACACCGGCGACAATCTGTCCCACCAGAAGGCCGTACCGGCGGTGGTGCAGTCACTCGGTCCGCTGTTGTCGCGCCCCGGCCTGTTCGTATTCGGCAGCAACGACTATTTCGCGCCGGTGCCGAAGAACCCGCTGAAGTACTTCGACAAGAATCACAAGCGGGTACACGGTGCCCCGCTGCCGTGGAAGGATCTTCGCGCGGCGTTCACCGAACGCGGCTGGCTGGATCTCACCCACATCCGCCGCGATATCGAGGTGGGCGGTATCAGAATCGCCAGTGCGGGCGTCGACGACCCGCATATGCAGCGCGACCGCTACGACACCATCGCCGGCGCTCCGAATCCGCTGGCCGATCTACGGCTCGGTCTCACGCATTCGCCGGAGCCGCGGGTACTGGACCGTTTCGCCGAGGACGGCTACGACCTGGTCCTCGCCGGCCATACGCACGGCGGCCAGTTGTGCCTGCCCGGTTACGGCGCCCTGGTGACCAATTGCGATATCGACCGCTCCCGCGTGAAGGGGCCGTCCAAATGGGGCGCCCACACCCGGCTGCACGTCTCCGCCGGTATCGGCACCTCACCGTGGGCGCCCTACCGTTTCTGCTGCCGTCCCGAAGCGACTCTGCTCACCCTGGTGGCGGTGCCGCCGAAGAAATCGGCCACCGACTCCGGCCGCGTCTCGACCTCGCAGGCAGTGGCCGGATAGGCTCTGCCGTTCGGAAAACCGGCCTCGAGCTGCCGGTTTCTTTTCCGGACCGGACCTGGGGTAAGCTTCCTCAGGTCCGCTTCACGGGGTGTGGCGCAGCTTGGTAGCGCGCTTCGTTCGGGACGAAGAGGTCGTGGGTTCAAATCCCGCCACCCCGACTCGTGTGGTCGAGACACGATTGACCCCTGATCAGTTCTTCTGGTCAGGGGTTTTCTCGTGTTCGGGCCCATTTCCCCCGGTCAGTGCGGATATTGCCGCGCCCAGTTCCGCGGAGGTGGGCAGGGCGCCTTCCGGGTGGCTCATCCATTGCATGACCAATCCGTTGAGGACGATCATGTAGAGCCCGCCGAGCGCGCGGGCGTGCGCCGGATCCAGATCCGGATGCGTTTCGGCCAGCGTGGCGGCGATTTCGGTGGTCCCCGTTTCGCTCAGCTCACCCATACGTACTTGTTCGCTGGGCGTCCGGTGGACCCTGACCAAGTTCTCCACACTCGCTACGAGGACTTCCCGGTGGCGCTCGAACAACTCGGCGATGCCCTGCCAGACCTGCGGAAACGCCGTCGCCGGCGATTGTCCGGCGGTGGCGCGGATCCGGAGTTCGAGGTCGTCGCCGATCACCCGGCCGGTCTCGTCGGTGAAGGCTTCGGTGAGGAGCCGGTCCTTGGACCCGAAGTGGTAGCCGATAGCAGCGAGACTCACGCCCGCTGCGGTGGCGATATCCCTGGCCGTGGTCGCCGCGAATCCGCGCTCGTAGATGCAGGTGCGCGCGGCCGCCAGCAGGTCCTCCTTGTTTCCCATGAGCACACCCTAACCGCTCGTCTTAGACGTTTGTACTAGACATTCGTTCTACGCTTGTGTTAGACATTTGTCTAAGACATTCGAATAAACAGCTCAGCGAGGAACCGATGACCACACACTCCAGTGCCGCCGCTCCCAGAGTGCTGATCTCCGGCGGCGGAATCGCCGGCAATGCCGTCGCCCTGCAACTGTCCCGAGCCGGTATCCGGCCGACCGTGATCGAACGCGCCGCCGCTCCCCGCCCCGGCGGTCAGGCCGTCGACCTGCGTGGACCCAGCCGGACCGTAGCCGAGCGAATGGGTCTGATGCCCGGTATCCACCGGCACCAGCTCGACGAACGCGGCATGCTCCACGTCGATTCCGCCGGACACGAGATAGTCCGGATGCCCGCAGACCTCTTCGGCGGCAACGGTGCGGTCGCCGAAATCGAGATAACCCGCGGCGATCTGAACCAGGTTCTCCTGGAAGCGATCTCCGAGGCCGGTAGTGAACCCGGTAATCCGGGCGTCGACTACCGGTACGGGGAATTTATTCGCGACCTGCGCGAACACAGCGACGGCGTCCGAGTGGGCTTCGCCTCGGGCGCAACCATGGAATTCGACGTGGTGATCGGCGCCGACGGCCTGCACTCGGCGACCCGCCGGCTGGCATTCGGCCCCGAAGAGCAGTTCAACACCTACCTCGGCGCCTACACGGCGTACTTCACCATGCCGACCCCGGCCGGCATCGAACCGCACTGGATGACCATGTACTCGATGCCCGGCGGGATCGTGGCCGGGCTGCGCCCCGATGCCGATCCGGCCACCGCCAAGGCCCTGATCATCATCCGTACCGATCCGGACCCGGCGCTCCGGCGTAATATCGGGGGCCAGCAGGAGCTCATCCGCACAAGCCTCACCGGCGGCGGCTGGCAGACCGCCACCATCCTCGACGCGATGGACCGGGCCGAGGACTTCTACTTCGACGAGATCGCGCGGATCACCCTGCCGCACTGGACCAACGGGCGGATCGCGCTGGTGGGCGACGCCGGCTACTGCGGGTCACCGCTCAGCGGTCAGGGCACGGCCATGGCGCTGGTGGGTGCCTACGTCCTGGCCGGGGAAATCGCCCACACCCCGCACGACCCGGCCGCCGCCCTCACTCGCTACACCGAAACCCTGCGGCCGTTCGTCGAATCGGCACAGCAGTTACCGCCGGGCGGAGTGAAGGCAATGGTGCCACGCACCAAGACCGGTATCCGCGCCGCGCACGCCTTCGCGCGCATCGCGACATCACGGGTGATGCAGCCGCTGATGACCCGCATGCTGTCGGAGACGGAGAGCTACACCCTCCCGGATTACCCGGCGGCGCAACCGGCTCCCCCGCTGACCTGACCGCTCGCCGCAGTGCACGCGGCGAACCGGCCGGCCGGCGTGGACAGCCGGCGCCGAGCCGTAGCACCGGACAGGAGGCTCATGGGAGTGACCACCGCGTCACGCCGGCGGGCGCACCAGGCTGGAGACCGCCTTTACTGATGCTGTCCACGGGTCCGGCCGCGGGCAGCGGGGATGCGCGGTCCGGTGGTACGGCGGGTTCCGGAGCCGGTGGGCCGGACGGGACGGCCCGCACCGCGGCTCATCCGCACCGAGAGGGCTCCGCCGACCAGCAGCATCCGCATCATGCGTTCTGCGGCGTCGGTGAGCAGGCGTTCGGCATCGGCCACCGCATCGGCCAGGGCCATCGGCACGGGGATGATCGACGCGATGGCGCCGATGCCGACATCGTGGACCGACGGCGCCCCCTCTCCCAGCGAACCGGCCAGCGCGACCACCGGCACGCCCTGGACGCGGGACCTGCGGGCGATTTCGGCCGGTACCTTTCCGTGCGGGGTCTGCAGGTCGATCGCGCCTTCCGCGGTGATCACCAGGTCCGCCCGGGCGATCCGGCGGTCCAGGTCCGCCCCGGTGAGGCCGGAGTCCAGCAGTACGTCGAACCGGGAGCGCAGTGCGGCACCCACCCCGCCGGCCAGCCCCGCGCCGAGCCCACCCGATGCGCCGGTCACCGGTCCGGTGCGCAGGTCGCCGGGAGCCCGGCCATCGCGTTCGAGTATCGCCGCCCAGTTGTCCAACGCGAACGACAGCTCTTCGACCTGCGCCGGTGTGGCTCCCTTCTGCGGTCCGAACACTCGCGCGACACCCCGCGGCCCGCAGAGCAGGTTCCGCGGATTGCCCGCCACGACGATGTCGGCGCGCGACACCCCGGAATGCAGACCGGACAGGTCGAGTCGAGCAGCGCGCGCGAGTTCATATCCCCCGCTGCCTATTTCGCGGCCGGACAGGTCGAGGATTCGAGCACCCAGGGCTTGCAGCGCACCGGCGCCGCCGTCGCAGGTCCCGGAATCACCGCAGCCCACCACGATCCGCTCCGCGTCCGAGTCCAGTGCTGCGGCGATGAGCTCCCCGGCCCCGAATGTCGTGGTGTTACCGGGATCTCGGCGATCACGCGGCACCTGCCGCAGCCCCGCGGCAGCGGCCACCTCGACCACGGCCGTCTTCGCTGCCGGGAACCCGAGCCGGGCCCAATGGGCGCGCACCGGGAGGTTCACCGGCCCGGTGACATCGAGGTGATGGAGGGTGCCGCCGGTCTCGGCGGCGAGCATGGCGGCGGTCCCCTCCCCGCCGTCGGCGATCGGGGCGAGGTCGACGTGCACGCCGGGCAACACCCGGCGCAGACCCGCGCCGATGGCATGCGCCACGGATTCTGCCCCGAGGCTTTCCTTGAATCCGCTGGGTGCCACGAGGATGCGCTGCGGAACGGTAACCGACATGGTGGTGCCTTTCGAGAGAGCCGACCACTCGGGTCAGGGGGTGGGACCGAGACCCAGCTGCGGCCAGACCCAGACCGCGAACGCGAGGAGTAACGCCACGGACAACGGAGCGAGGACGGCGGAGTAGCGCAGTAGATGTTCGGGCCGGAACCCCGGAACGGTGTCGGATGCGGCGAAGACGGCCATCGGTTTCGCCGAACTGGTCATGGTGTGACAGAACCCGGCCGCCGCCGTCGACAGGAAGGCCGCTGCCGCGGCGTCCACGCCGACCGCCGGAGCGGTCGCGACGATGATCGGCACGAGCACGGCCGAACGAGCCGAACGGGATTGGATCATCAAGTGCGCGGCCAGAGATACGACCACCGTGAGCACCAGGAAGACCACACCGGCCGCGGGCCCCAGCGAACGCACCGGATCGAATACGAGTCCGGCGAGCCACGCGGACGCACCACTGGTGGTGAGGGCGATCCCCAGGCACAGAGTGGCGGCCATGAACAACAACAGCGTCCACGGGATCGTTTTCGCGGCGGCCGGCAACGTGGTTCCACCGATTTTCGGAGCTGTGGCGAGCAAGGCGCCGAGCACGGCGACGACCGCCGGGTCGACACCGTGCCACGCCTCGGTGCACCACAGCACCACCACGAGCGCCAGCACGCCGAGTACCCGGCGCTGGGGTGCGGACAGCGGACCCAGCACGTCCGACCCCGCCGCCTCTGCGAAGGCGGTCGCGGGCACGGTGAGCGGGGTGCGGCGCTCGGTGCGGTCGGCGAACAGCGCGAGCGCGATCTCCGCAGCCAGATGCGACCACACCACCGCGAGCGGGAGGCCGAGGATCAGCCACTGCACGAAGTGATAGCCCTCACCGGTGGCAGTCGCGACGATCTCGCTGGTGATGAGATGGGCGCCCGCGCCGAGGAGTGAACCCACCGCCGAGAACAAGATGACCGAAGGGATACCCACGGCGAGCGCCAGCACCAGCTGCGGTCGATGCCGCAGCACGGCGGCGAGGGCCAGGAAGACCGGTAGCGCCAGGGCGGCCCGGCCGGAGGTCGCCGGAATCGCGAAAGTGGTCACCAGGAGGACCGCAGTGAGTAGATGCATCAGCTGCCGTGGGGTCCGGGCGAAGGTGAGAACCCGCGCCGCGATCCGCGCCGACAACCCGGTCGCGGTGACAGCGGCCGCGATCACGAACGATCCCACCAACAGCCAGATCACCGAATCACCGAGAGTTCCGGTGAACGTCTCGGTATCGATCGGCCCGGTGACGACGAGCGCCACCGCCGCACCGAGTGCCACATAGGTGTCGGGTACCGGCGCGAAAACCCACATCCAAATCGCGGCCACGAACACTACGAGCGTGATCAGACCATCGCGGGCGAGATCACCGGCTGCCGCGGCTGCGAGAAAGCCCAGGCACACAAGGATCCCCGCAATCGCCGCCAGCAGCGGCGCCCATGCGGGCCGGCGTGCGGACGGACCGGCCGACGGGCGCCGGCGCGGTACCGTCCGGTATTCGGTCGCCTCGACGACCTCCCGGCCGTGCACAACCGGGGTTCCTGCCACACCGCTGAGCGGCGTCTCGGTGGGTTGCTGCTTCACCGGCCACCGCCGGAACACGTCCTGGTCTCACCTTGCCGACGTTGCACTGTCATGAGAGCCGGTATCCCATCCCGCGTACGGTCTGCAGGCGCTGGGCGCCGATCTTGCCCCGTAGCGCGCGCACGTAGACATCGACCACGTTGGACGCAGGGTCGAAGTCGTAACCCCATACCTGCCCGAGGATCTGCTCGCGGCTCAGGACCTGATCGGGATGCCGGAGAAACACCTCGAGCAGGCCGAATTCGCGGGCTGTCAGGTCCACGGTTCGTCCGTCGACATGTACCCGCCGGGAGCGCAGGTCGAGGCTGAGACCGTTGTGCGACAGAGAAGCCGACGGCGCACCCGCGGTCGTATCGTCCTGGAGACGCAGCCGTACCCGCGCGAGTAGTTCGGCGAACTGGAACGGTTTGGTCATGTAGTCGTTGGCGCCGCCCTCCAGTCCGGCGACCGTATCGTCGACACTGTCGCGGGCGGTGAGCACCACCACCGGGGTCCGCACGCCTTCCCCGCGCAGCCGGCGCAGCACAGTGAATCCGTCCATCGAGGGCAGTCCGATATCGAGGATCACCATGTCGAAGGCACCGGAACGGGCCATCAGCAAGGCGGTTTCGCCGTCGCCGACATGCTCGGTGGTGTATCCGGCGGCGCGCAGACCTTTGCCGACGAACGACACAATGTGCACATCGTCCTCGGCGATCAGGATCCGGCTCATCTCCTACCCCTTGCGTTCGTTCGGTTCGGCGGTGTCGCGGTGTGCGGGATATGCTGCGTCGGCCGGCAGGTCGAGACCGAATGTGGCGCCGTCCCCGGGCACGCTGCGCACCCAGGCCGATCCGTGGTGCGCGTCGGCGATCGCCCGCACGATGGCCAGTCCGAGCCCTGCACCGGACCGTCGGTCCGTCCCGGCGCTATCGGCCGGACGCCCGCGCCGGAACCGCTCGAAGATCACCGGCGCGTCTTCCGGCGCAACCCCCGGCCCCTGATCCGATATCCACAACGACAGGGTGCGATCCGGTTCGGTCCCGGTGAACCGGCATCCCAGCTGCACGGTCGTCCCGTCCACCGAATGGGCGACCGCGTTCGCCGCGAGCTGCAACATCGCCTGGGTGACCCGCTGCGCGTCGATCCACGCGGTTCCCTCGGCCACCTCCATCAGATGCCAGCGCCGCTCCCCGAGCGGTTGCACCTTGGATTCGATATCCAGCATGGTCTGCGCGATATCGACCGGGCGCCGGACCACGAAATCCGGCTGCTCGGCCTTGGCCAGCATCAGCAGGTCGGAGACCAGCCGCCCCATCCGGTTCAGTTCGGAATCGACCAGAGCGAGCGTCCGGCGCCGCTCCTCCGGATCTTCGGAGAGCAGTTCGAGATGCCCCCGGACCACCGTGATCGGCGTGCGCAGTTCGTGTCCCGCGTCGTCGACGAATTGCCGCTGGGTCGTATAGGCGTGTTCGAGACGGTCGAGCATATCGTTGAAGGTCTCCGCCAGCGCCGCGATATCGTCGCGCCCCTCCACCGGAACACGGGCGGTGAGATCCGTTTCGCCGATATCGGCGGCCACCGCCCGCACAGTGCGCACCGGCAACAGGATTCGTCCGGCCACCAGATAGGCGACACCGGTGGTCAAAGCCAGCCCGGTCAGCGACACCGCGGCGATGGTGCGCATCGTCCGGTCCACCCCCGCGCGACCGACCTCGGTGAACGCGGCCACCACGAACGATCCCCGGTCGGCCCCGGATTCGACGTCGACCCGGCCCCACCGCATCTCCCCGGCCGGTGAGTCGACCACTCCCGAGGTCCGGTCCGCCGTTGCTGTTGCGGTGAACAGACCTGGATCGGCGGCCACCGGCGCGGGCAGGTCACCCCGGATACCACGGATTTGCCTGCCGTCCACGATCCCCACCATCACCTCGCCCTCGATCGGCGACTGCCGCAGCAGATAGGTCTCGAGCAGCCTTTCCACCGATGTGAACGGCTGGGTGGTGGTCGGGTCCACCCCCTCGGCGGCGAAAGTCCGGAATTCGTCGGCTTCCTGCGCGATATCGGCGTTCGCCCGAGTGTTCACATCGCGCAGCAGCAGGTTACGGGCGGTCACCAGCACCACGACCAGCAGCAGGAAGGTCGTGAGCATGATCCATGCGGTGATTTTCCAGCGGGCCGGCAATCGGGAGCCGCGCCGACGGAGTATCCGCGAGCCGGCCGCTGCCGGGCGGTGATCGATGACGCCGGGTCGAGATGCTGGTTGCCGCAGAGTCGGGCCCGTGGTGTCCGCGGGACGCGCGGGGTCGAGATCAATCATCGTCGTCGGACGGCCCGTCCATGTCCGGCTGATCATCCGCGTCGTCGTCGAATCCGTCGGCATCGTCATCGTCATCGCCCTGTTGCGGTGCGGGTGCCGGGGCAGCCGGTCCGGGGGGCGGAGCCACAGGTGCCGGGGCGGGCACCGCCGGACCGGGCGCAGGGCCCGGGGGTGCCGGTGCGGGAACTGTGGCGCCCGGCGGCGGTACCGCGCCCTGCGGCACACCCGGGATCTGCGTACCCGAGTCCGGACCGGCGTCCGGCGCGGCCGGCGACTCCGGGCCGTCCGGCGCCACACTCACCGACACCGAGGACGGATCGAGCTCGGGCTCGGGCGAACGGGTCAGGGCAAAACTCACCAGGACCACGGCGGCGGCACCCGCGAGAACAAGAGCAGCGGCGAAAGAACGAGAACCGGACATAACAGCCACTATGCCCAACTCTGATGACCCCGTCGTGAGGCGTAGATGAGGATTTCTTCATCACAGGCACGAACGACCGGCCGGACGCTTCGACACTGTCTCGTCCGGCCGGCCACTGTTCGTGGACGCTGCCGTGCCGATTCTCGAACGGTTACCTTTCGCGGTGCCGGGCCGGCGGACTACTGTTCGCTGATCCCGCACTGAGCATCCGGAAGAGCCGTACGGTGTGACGGCTGCCGGCCGGGCCGGTCACCCCGCGAGACCGGTCCGATCGACGACGCCCTGCCCGTGAGCCGGTCTGCCACCCCGCGAGACAGACCGGCCCACCCGGTCGGCCGCCTCCCCACTGCTCCGACCGGCCTTGTCCCCCCGCAGTGGTTCCGGTTCCCCTCCCCGGTCACCGGACCCACCACACCCCCACGGATCCCCCACGATTCCCCTGGATCCGTACTTTCCGGGATGCGTACCGGGTCCTCCCCAGGCACCGGTTCGCATCCCGCCCCCTCTTTCAGCGGCGTCGCGACTACTGGCGGGAGTCGATGACGCCGAGCTCGGCGCGACCGTCCTCGACGAGGTATCCGGGCGCATACAGTTCGGTGGTCAGCTGGGTGATCATCTACAGGGTTCCTCTTCGCGGTGTGAGTGCCGGTGTGTTCTCCGGCGTGACTCAACAATGCGTCCCCGCGCTTGGCGCGCCCTTAACGTGAACTTATAACGCTGAGAACACGATCCGTCACAGTGCAATCAAGGTCGTGGCACGAGATGTGCGGGGGTCCCGCCGGCCGGGTATCTCGGGCATCATGGAGAGCATCCGCTACGACAAGAGTGGGAGTGTCGATGGATACGTTGGTCCTATGGGCGCTGGCCTCGGTGGTTTATTGGTTCGGCCTGCTGTAGCCGCGCCCGTACCGACATCGTGACCGCACGGTACGAGTGCCGATGGGTGTGACGCCCCTGATCGATCCCGGATCGATCAGGGGCGTCGCGTATCTGCGCCGGTGCCACGCCCGGCAGTACCGGCGTGTGCCGGCACCCCGGCATTAGTGTGTGCGCATGGCGCGTTTCGGTGGGCTCCTGGCGGGGGTCACAGCGGTAACACTGGTGGTGGGACAGGTTTTCGCGGCTCAGGCGTACGCCGCGCCGGCGCAGGCCGAATGCACAGTGAGTTCCGGGCGGGAACCGCAGCGGGCGCAACCCGAGCAGGTGGGCCTGGACGCGCAGCGGCTGACAGACGCACTGACCTTCGCCGGCGGCCGGAACCGGTTGAATGTGCAGGTATTCCGGCACAACTGCTTGGTGGGCGAGGGCCCGGCCAACGAGCAGACCGGGCATATCCCGTGGAATATCTGGAGCGTGACCAAGAGTGTGGTCTCACTGATCACCGGGATCGCCGCGGATCGTGGGCTGGTGGATATCGCGGCCCCGATCGACCGGTATCTGCCGCCCGGTCTGGGCGACACCCGGCGGCGGGCGATCACGATCGAAAACCTGCTCACCGAAACATCCGGTATGCGTACCGGGGTGGTGACCGAAGGCATCACGGGAGCTGTCCCCATCGATCCCAACAGCGCTGTTCAGGCACTGGGCGTACCGCTGGATCACGAACCCGGCACCGTGTTCACCTACAGTCAGCGCACCGTGGATCTGCTCTCCTATGTGGTGGAGCTGGCCGTCGGCGAACCGCTACAGGAGTTCGCGCAGCGAGAATTGTTCACGCCGTTGGGTATCGACCGGGGTGACTGGTACTGGGCGCGGGACCGCAGCGGCCACACCTACGGTTACGCACATCTGTTGATCCCGCCGGCCGATCTGGCCAAGCTGGGACTGCTGGTGGCCAACGACGGCGACTGGGACGGGCAGCAGGTCGTATCCACGCAGTATCTGTCCCGCGCGACCACACCGTCACGGGCGAACCCGTGTTACGGCTATCTGTTCTGGCTCGGATCGAGCTGCGCGGAGAATCCGTCGTTCCTGCCACCGGATACCTACGCGATGTCCGGAATGGGGTTGCAGAACGTCTTCGTCGTTCCGAGCCTGGATCTGGTGGTGGTGTGGACCGGCGTTTTCGGCAATATCAGCAAATACGGCCCGGCCGGGGTAATCCAGAACTTCGAGGAATTGCCGCACGAATTCTTCCGGCGACTCCTGGCCGCGTTCCGGGAGCCACCGGTCGCCGATCCGGGCCCGTACGTGGAACCCCCGGTGAGAGCGGACCCGGGCGCCTACATCGATACCGATATCCTGCTGGCGGTCTTCGGGATCGGTAATTCGGCGTATCCGGGCTGCGATGTCTTCGCCTGCCTGAGCGAGCCACTGACGGCTCCGTTCACCGATGCACCGCCGGGGTGTGTGTTGCTGGCCTGCCTCGGTACCGATCCGCGTACGCCGGGAATCCGCTGAGCCCGCTTTCCCCCCGGCATGTCGCGCGCCGGGGAGAAAGCCGGTCGTCACCGATCAGCGAGTAGCACTTCCGCGATCTGGATGGTGTTGAGCGCGGCGCCCTTGCGTAGGTTGTCACCGGAGATGAACAGCGCCAGACCGCGGCCGTCCGGCACACCTGGATCCTGGCGGATACGGCCGACCAAGGATTCGTCCTTACCCGCGGCGGCCAGCGGCGTCGGTACATCGACCAACTGCACGCCGGGCGCCTTCGCCAGGATCTCCTGGGCCCGCTGCACCGACAGCGGATCGGCGAATTCGGCGTTGATCGACAGCGAGTGGCCGGTGAATACCGGAACCCGCACGCAGGTACCGCTCACCAGCAGCTCGGGCAGACCGAGAATCTTGCGGCTCTCGTTGCGCAGCTTCTGGTCCTCGTCGGTCTCGCCGGTGCCGTCGTCCACCAGCGAACCCGCAAGCGCGAGCACGTTGAAGGCGATGGGTGCCACGTACTTGTTCGGGGCCGGGAAATCCACGGCGCTGCCGTCGTGGGTGAGTTTCTCGGCGTCGTCGATCACCGCACGGGTCTGCGAGACGAGTTCCTCGACGCCGGCCAGCCCGCTCCCCGAGACCGCCTGGTAGCTGGACACGATCAACCGCTGCAGCCCGGCCGCGTCGTGCAGCGGTTTGAGCACCGGCATAGCGGCCATCGTGGTGCAGTTCGGGTTGGCGATGATGCCCTTGGTGAGATTGCGGGTCTGTTCCGGGTTGACCTCGCTGACCACCAGTGGAACATCCGGATCCTTGCGCCACGCCGACGAATTGTCGATCACCGTGACCCCGGCCGCCGCGAACCGCGGCGCCTGCACGCGCGACATGGTCGCGCCGGCGGAGAACAGGGCGATGTCCAAGCCGGTGGGGTCGGCGGTTTCGGTGTCCTCCACGACGATCTCGCCGCCGCGCCACGGCAGTTTCTTACCGGCCGAGCGGGCCGAGGCGAAGAACCGCAGCTCGTCGGCGGGGAAATCACGTTCTTCCAGGAGTTTGCGCATCACGGCGCCGACCTGCCCGGTCGCGCCGACCACGCCTACACGTAGACCCATCTGTTATCGCCCCGTTCCGGCGTGCACGACGGCGACCTCGTCGCCGCCGAGATCGAAGGCACTGTGCAGTACCTGCACGGCGTCGTCGAGTTCGGTGTCCTTGACCAGTACCGAGATGCGGATCTCGGAGGTCGAGATGAGGTCGATATTGATACCGGCCTCGGCCAGCGCCTCACAGAAGGTGGCGGTGACCCCGGGGTGGCTCTTCATACCGGCGCCGACCAGCGACACTTTGCCGATGTGATCGTCGTAGAGCACCTGCGAGAAGCCGATCTCCTCTTGATGCCCGGCGAGCATCTCCACCGCCCGCTGGCCGTCGGAACGGGGCAGGGTGAAGGTGATATCGGTCTTACCGGTCTCCACCTTGGAGATGTTCTGCAGGACCATATCGATGTTGATTTCGGACTCGGCGACGGCGCGGAACACCTTGGCGGCGTATCCGGGAACGTCCGGTAGCCCGACCACGGTCACCTTGGCCTCGCTGCGGTCGTGCGCGACGCCCGTGAGGATTGCTTGTTCCAAGGGGATGTCCTCCATCGATCCGTATACGTAGGTGCCCGGCTTGTCGGTATAGGACGAGCGCACATGCACGGGCACGTTGTAGCGGCGCGCGTATTCGACGCAGCGCAGCATCAGCACTTTGGACCCGCAGGCCGCCATCTCCAGCATCTCCTCGTAGGAGACCTGCTCGAGTTTCTGCGCGTCGGCGACGATGCGCGGATCGGCGGTGAACACTCCGTCCACATCGGTGTAGATCTCGCAGACGTCGGCTTCCAGCGCGGCGGCCAAGGCGACGGCGGTGGTATCCGAACCGCCACGGCCGAGCGTGGTGACGTCCTTGCTGTCCTGGCTCACGCCCTGGAAACCCGCGACGAGCACGATCGTGCCCTCGTCGAGAGCTTCCTGGACGCGGCTGGGCGTCACGTCGATGATCTTGGCCTTACCGTGCACCGATGTGGTGATCACGCCGGCCTGGGAGCCGGTGAACGACCGCGCCTCGGCGCCGAGAGTGTGGATGGCCATGGCCACCAGCGCATTGGAGATGCGTTCACCGGAGGTGAGCAGCATATCCATCTCCCGGGCGGGTGGCGCGGGAGCGACCTGTTCGGCCAGGTCGAGCAGTTCGTCGGTGGTGTCACCCATGGCCGAGCAGACCACGACCACGTCATGGCCTTGCTTCTTCGTCTCGACGATCCGTTCGGCGACGCGCCGGATCCGGTCGGCCGAGGCGACCGAGGATCCTCCGTACTTCTGGACAACGAGTGCCACGAGGGGTCCTCCAATGTCGGCGAACAGGCGATCAGTGCATAAGCGTACCGAGCCCGCCGTGCTTGCTCCGGCAGTATCCGCCCTGGCTGTGGAATAACACACAGCCGTGTGACGTCACGTTTACCGTGTCGGGCGGGGGCCCGACGCGCGGGCGCCCGAACCTCTCCAGGAGCCGGTGTCAGCCGCGTTCGAACCAGGTGACCTGCGCCCCGTTGCTGAACTCCTTGCGCCGCACAGGGGTGAACAGCGTCGGCCGGAACGCTCCGCTGATGATCGGAACACCCGCGCCGGCCGATACCGGATAGCTCTTGACGATCATCTCGTCGATCTCGTCGATCAGCGCTCCCGCGAGTTTGCCACCGCCGGCGAGCCAGATGTCCTTGCCTTCCGGACCGTCTTCCCGCTTGAGGCGCCGCACGAGTTCCACCGGGTCGGTGCGGACGAGTTCGATCTCGGGATCCCCGATCCGTTCGAGCGTGGTCGAGACCACGTACTGCTTCATATGCGGGTAGGGGCTGGCGATGTCGATATCGAGAGCCGGATCGTAGGTTCCGCGACCCATGACCAGGGTGTCCCAGCACTGATTGGGCGTATCGACGGGCAGGCCGACGAGTTTCCGGATATGGCCCGGGACCGTTTCTGGATAGCGGGCATTGATCCACTGCATCATGTCGTCGGCGACGGGGTAGAAGTCGATTTCCCCGCCCGGACCGGCAATGTAGCCGTCGATCGAGGCGCCCACGTAGTAGACCAGTTTTCGCATGAGGTACCGCCTATTCATATCACTATGATTGAAGTGGTTCAAACATAGCACTACACATGAAGTGGTTCCAGATCGACTTGCTGCGGGGATATATCGACACCGGCCGAACAAGTAATAGCAATCCGATTTGGGTTGTGATACCCGACACGATCACCGAATAATGGGAATCATGATGGCGAACATCGGAGACCGCTTACATGTGCACGGGCACACCGTCGGGCAAAGTGATCACGAAGGGGAGATCGTCGAAGTACGCGGACCGGAGGGATCACCGCCGTACATCGTGCGTTTCGACGACGGCCACGAGTCGCTGGTCTTCCCCGGACCGGACGCCACGGTCGAACATCCACACTGAGCCCGCCCCGCCCCGCGAATCGGCCCCGGGCAAACGCCCGTAGTTATTTACGAGCCGCATGCCCACAGGCCGGGCACCTTAATCTCCCCGGCAGCGTGTTGACGATCACGCGCCGACCGGGAGACAATCGTGGCCTATTCGTAATAACCGGGGGCCGCGAGGGACCAGATGCGTACGAAGACCGATATCAGTTTCGAAGTCCAAGCCGATCCATCACAGGTAATGGACGCACTGATGGCGGTCGAAATGTTCGCCGAATGGTCACCCGATTTCACCGACGCCAGGGTCGCCACTCGCGACGACGCCGGTCGCCCGCGACGAGTGTTCGTCCAGGTCGATATCTCGAATACACCCGATATGCAGGTGTGGGAGTTCAGCTGGTCGGACCACCGGATGTCTTGGGGGGTCGCCGACAGCACTCGGGGCATCAGAGGCGGCGGATCCTTCGAAGTCACCGGCGACACGGACGGTAGCCGGGTGCTCCTGCGCGTCGAACAGCACACCCCGATCCCGCTACCGGGCTTCCTGGCCAAACGCACAGTCCGCAAAACCTACGAGACACTGGTCGAGAATTTCACCGACTACGCCGAACAGTTCGGCGAATCCGAGACCTACGACCTCGTCTGATCCCGCTGCCCGTTCAGATGCCGCGCGGTGAGGTGGTGCGGTGTCGGGCCGTAGGCCGAGGGCGCGACCTTGACCCCGGACCGCACGGAATCACGGATCTGGTCGACGTTCTCCCGGATCATGTCCGAGACGAGTTCGTCGGTGCGCGGATCGGCCAGCACCTGGAACAGGATGCGGAAAACGGTATCGGCGACAAGCCGGATGATGTCGTCGTGGAACGGGATATAGCGCACCCGGCCGGTCTGCGGATCGTTCTTGATCATCTCGACGATCATCTCGTCGAGTTCGCCGCGGTTCTCCTCCAGCGCGTTCGCGATATTGCGGGTGTAGTGGCCGGTGCGCAGTACCGCGGTGACCTCCTCCATGATCGCGATGGTCATCGGCCGTTTGATGACCTCCACGATCGTGCCCACGGAATGGTTGATCACCGCCGCGGTGACCCGGTCACCGAAGACCCGATCGGCCACCCGGGCCAGGCGTACGAGGATCACGATGATCCGCAGCAGCCGGAACGCCCGGAAGAACGGGCTGGTCACCGGGATCATTCCGAGAACTTCGTACCAGTAGACGAACGGATAGGTCCACGGCCAGCCGGCCCGCCGCCAGCGCCACAAGAACTCGGCCGCGAAAACGGCGCAGACCGTGTAATCCGCGATGACGATGTAGCGGTAGGTATCGGGGTCCACCTCGAAGAAGGTGATCCAGCACACCAGCACCACCGAGGCGACGGCCAGTGCCAGCATGACGAAATCGGTCCACAGCGCAGGCGGCTTCCGGGGGAATTCGTCCGGTTCGGCCATTGCGGCTACGGCCACCGGCCCGGGTTCCGTGGACGACGGTGTTGACACCTACATTCCCTTCGACGCCGAAAGATCGTAGTCAAGTATTACCCGCTCACCCACCGTCCGAGCCGCCGAATACGCCGCTGTGCGGGCCGAACACCGCTGAGCGGGACGGTACCGGGCCCCCGGGGGCCTCGGTACCGCACACATTTCGTCCGGGTTCAGCGACCCTCGCGAATGATCGCCTCGATATTTCGCTCGGCCAGCGCGGTAATGGTGAGAGACGGGTTCGCTGTCGCCGTACTACCGGGAATCCCCGCACCGTCCATCACGTAGAGACCGCGGTAGCCGTGCACCCGGCCGTAGGAATCGGTCGCCTTTCCGAGCACGGCGCCACCCAGCGGGTGGGCGGTGAACAAGGCGTTCGCGTCATATCCCAGGGCACTGTATTCGGCCAGCGCATCGGCCCTTTCCGCGATCCGCCGATCCACCGCGAGCGCGGCCGCGGTCACCTCCTCCTGGGCCCGCGTCGGCCAGGACAGCCCGACCCCGCCGGTAGCGCGGTCGAAACCGAAGCGGGTGCGGGTGGGGTCCAGGACCACGGCGAGCGAAGCCAGCGCCCCGGTCTCGAACGGGATACCGGGGATGTACCAGTTCTCCAGGGTGAGTGCGGTACCGCTGTCGTCGTAGATCCGGCTGGCACTGGGCACGCCCTGCCCGTTCCCGGCGACCGAACTGGCGCCACGGGCCAGCACCACATCACCGTTGGTGCCCCAGCCGTCGCCGATATGCTCGTTCAGCCGCGGCAGCGCACCGGTCTCCCGGGCGCGGACCAGCAGTTCCGAGGTCCCGATCGAACCGGCCCCGAGGAACAACTTGTCGCAGGTGATCGTGCGGGTACCGATCACCACACCGGTGGGATGGAGTTTGGATACCGTGACCGCGAACCGGCCGCCCGGTTCCTCGGCAATGGCATCCACCCGGTGTCCCGGGAAGATCCGCGCCTTACCGCCCGCCTGGGCGTCTTTCAGATAGTTCTGGTTGAGATCGAATTTGGCGCCGTTGGAGTTGCCGAGGTTGCTGCGGCCGACCGTCGCCGAGGGCCGGGTGGACCCGTCCAGTTCTCCGCGCAGCACATCCCAGTTGAAGATCGAATCGTTCGGAACGGGCTGGTACCCGGCCTTACGGACCTGGTCGTCCCAGGCGCGCGAATGGCTGAACGGCGACGAGTGGTAGATATCGGCGGGCATCGGGTCCAGCCGGAGCATGGACCGGACCCGCGGGTAGTAGACGCGCTCCAGCTCCCCGTAGTCGACGACTCCGCCGAAGACATGATCGAACAGCCGGCGCTCCGGGGCGATCATCGCACCGGTGAAGATCACCGATCCACCGCCGACCGCGGCCCCACGCCAGACATCGATCCCCGGATAGGACGTGCAGTCCAGTACGCCGCCGAAATCGGCGAATTGCATCGGCACCTTGGTGACGCCGGTGAAGCTGGTGGTGTGCCAGAAACCGCGGCCGTCGGGCAGGTCGTCGCCCGTGAAGATCTCGCGCCTGGGGTCGTTGGGCCAGCGTGACCCACGTTCCAGCACCGTGGTCGCGACCCCGGCCTGGGCCAGCCGTAGCGCGGTGACAGCCGCACCGAAACCGGAGCCGATGACGATGGCCTCGGTATGTTGCGGCGCGTCGGGTACCGGTTCGAAAATCTCGGGAACCCATTGGGCGAACAACTCGTGCCAGATCGGCTGTGCCGCGGCCCGCGGAAGGACGGAGCCGGGTTTGGCGATCACCGATCCCACCGCTCCGACCAGCGCAGCCGTCCCCACGGCCTTGAAAAGGGATCGCCTATCCACCCCTGTACCTCTTTCGTAACGCAACAAGCGCAGGGATGGTACCGATATTCACCGGTATTGAACAGCGGAGGCGGCGAACGCCGGTGGGCCCGAGACGGATTCGTACTGGTCAGGTGAACGACAGGCAGGTCAGCCGAACACCAGGCGGATCACCGCGACCGTGCCCACGACCACGATCACCGCGCGCAGCACATTCGGCGACAGCCGCCGCCCCACCCGCGCACCGATCTGCCCCCCGATGATCGACCCGGCCGCGATCAGCGCGACCACCCGCCAATCGATCTCGGCGACCGCGATGAATACCGCCGCGGCCAATGCGTTCACCAGCAGCGCCAGCACATTCTTCACCGCATTGAGTCGCTGGAGTTCGTCCTGTACGAACACCCCGAGCAGCCCCACCAGCAGCACGCCCTGGGCGGCACCGAAATAGCCCCCATAGATACCGGTCGCGAAGATCGCGGCCAGCAAGACCGGGCCGCCGTGCGCGGGCGTGGCTTCTTTATCGCGCTGTCGTTCGCGGACCCACGCCGAAAGCCGCGGTTGCAGTACCACCAGCACCAGCGCGGCGATGATCAGCACCGGCACGATCGTGGCGAACGCGTCTTCGGGCAGGTTGAGCAGCAGCACCGCGCCGAGGGCCGCACCCAGCAGCGACGCCGAGCCGTACCGCAACAGCCGCGCCCGCTGGCCGGACAGTTCCCGGCGGTAACCGATGACGCCGCTGAGCGAACCGGGTACGAGACCGACGGTATTGGAAACGTTCGCCGTCACCGGCGGCAGACCCACGGCGAGCAGCACTGGGAAGGTGATCAACGTGCCGGATCCCACGACCGCGTTGATTCCGCCCGCGGCGATACCCGCGGCGAAAACGGCCAGCATTTCCAGCCAACTCATGCTCGACCTCTCGACCTCGCCGGAACAGTCCGGTCACTCGCACCGCACTCAGGCACGCTAACCGTTGCGGTCCCCGGCGGTCGCGACGGCCCCGCAGACCGCAGCGCAATTCGCATCACCGATGCGGAGCATCGCCTGCGCCACACCGAGCCCCCGGAGCTGCCGGCAGTGCACCGGCGGGAGTGCCACATCACCGGGGCGTCCATGCGATCTGCCGGTGATCGGCGGCCCCCCGACATCGTCTCGGGTGCGGCTCGACATCCGGCCGGCTGTGAAACGTCCACCCTCCGCACCGCCTTGTCAGGGGTGGTGGCACAGGGGGTAGACTCGCACGGGTTATGCAGCGGGCACTTCTTCTCAGCCGCCGCGACGGGGTCTGACCGGACCGGCTTCCCGTCGCGGGGTTCCGCCGCGCCGGTCGACCCAATTCGGGAAACAATCTCACCCACGGAGAAATCGCATGTCACCCGCTGACGCCTTCGTATCGAGCACGCGCACCATCACCGCGCCCGCCAAACCCGCGCCCGCCGATCAGCCCGCGTGGAACCAGCAGAAGAACTCGTCCATGCCGGTGTTCCGCTACCGGCCGTTCGCCGACGAGGTCGAACCCGTCACGCTGTCCGACCGGACCTGGCCGGACAAGGTGATCGACCGCGCTCCCTCCTGGTGCGCCGTCGACCTGCGCGACGGTAACCAGGCACTGATCGACCCGATGAGCCCCGCCCGCAAACGCCGGATGTTCGATCTGCTGGTGCGGATGGGTTACAAGGAGATCGAGGTCGGTTTCCCGTCGGCCAGCCAGACCGATTTCGATTTCGTCCGCGAGATCATCGAAGACGGCGCGATCCCCGACGATGTCACCATCCAGGTGCTGACCCAGTGCCGTCCCGAACTGATCGAGCGGACCTTCGAGGCCTGCTCCGGCGCCACGAACGTGATCGTGCACTTCTACAACTCGACATCCATCCTGCAACGGCGGGTGGTGTTCCGGGCCGATCGAGACGCGGTCCGCAAGATCGCCACCGACGCCGCGCGGCTGTGCCTGGAGGTCGAGCAGCGCTACCCGGACACCGATTGGCGTTACGAATACAGCCCGGAGTCCTACACCGGCACCGAGCTGGAATACGCCAAGGAGGTCTGCGACGCGGTCTCCGAGATCATCGCCCCGACCCCGGACAAACCGCTGATCATCAACCTCCCCGCGACCGTGGAGATGGCGACCCCGAACGTGTACGCCGACTCCATCGAGTGGATGCACCGCAACCTGGCGCGGCGCGATTCGATCGTGCTGTCGCTGCATCCGCACAACGACCGGGGCACTGCCGTCGCCGCCGCGGAACTCGGGTATCAGGCCGGTGCCGACCGGATCGAGGGCTGCCTGTTCGGCAACGGCGAACGCACCGGCAACGTCTGCCTGGTGACCCTGGGGATGAATATGTTCTCCCAAGGTGTGGACCCGCAGATCAACTTCTCCGATATCGACGAGATCCGCCGGACGGTGGAGTACTGCAACCAGTTGCCCGTGCACGAACGCCACCCCTACGGCGGCGACCTGGTGTACACCGCGTTCTCCGGCAGCCATCAGGACGCCATCAACAAGGGCCTCGACGCCATGAAGGCCGCCGCGGACGCCGCCGACACCGATATCGACGATACGTCGTGGGAGGTGCCCTACCTGCCGATCGACCCGAAGGACGTCGGCCGGACCTACGAAGCCGTCATCCGGGTCAACTCGCAGTCCGGTAAGGGCGGTGTCGCCTACATCATGAAGACCGATCACGGCCTGTCGCTGCCGCGCCGGCTGCAGATCGAGTTCTCCCAGGCCGTCCAGCAGATCACCGACGGTGAGGGCGGCGAGGTCACGCCGAAGGAGATGTGGGACGCCTTCGCCGACGAGTACCTGACTCCGATCCGGCCACTGGAGCGGATGCGGCAGAAGGTGACCGCCTCGGAAACCGACGGTGGCACCGACAGCATCACCGCAGTGGTCAAAGTGGACGGCGTCGAACAGGAGATCTCCGGTAGCGGTAACGGCCCGCTCGCGGCATTCGTCGACGCCATCGCAGCGGTCGGCTATCAGGTCGAAGTGCTCGACTACTCCGAGCACGCGCTGTCGGCGGGCGACGACGCCCAGGCAGCGGCATATGTGGAATGCGCGATAGGCGACCGGATCGTCTGGGGTGTGGGTATTGCCACCTCGATCACGACGGCCTCGCTGCGCGCGGTGGTCTCGGCGGTCAACCGGGCTGCCGCCAGGCAATAATCCGAGCTCGTCGGAGCACCCCTCGGCCGCCGTACCCGCACCCGCCGGGTACGGCGGCCGAGGTGGGGAATCCACCGGCGTGCGTTACGCTGCGCACCTGCTAGCGTTGGTGCCGACTCCACGCCGCCGAGCTCTCTGCTCGAAAAACCCGAGCAGATGGGGGAACTGTGACTACTGACGACCACAACCCGACTTCCCAGCCCTGGCCCCCGAGTCAACCGGTGGATACCGCCGGTGGCGGTGAGCAGGAGAAAACACCGCCCACCGATGTGACCACCGGATCGGCATCGGACATCGACGCGGATACGCGGACCGGCGATGCCGAGAGTTCCTCCGCCGCGGTGACCGAGAACGCCGCCGGAAGCGACGCGGATCCTTCCCCTGCCGACAACTCCCGGTACCAGGCTCCCGAGGCCGGTACGCCCGCACCGTGGCCCGCCGATCCCGCGACCGGCCCGTGGGGTGGACAGGACGGATTCGCCCCGCCCGGTGCAGACGGTCAGGCACCCGCCGGTAACGGTGCGGCGCCGATCGATTCGTTCGCGCCACCGGCCCCCGGCGGCCAGTTCACCGCCCCCGGCGCCGAATCCTTCGCACCCGGCAGCGGACAGTTCACTCAGCCGGATCCGAACCAGTTCGCTCCCGCGAACACCGGATACCCGAGCGGTCAGTTCGCACAACCGGGTCCCGGCCCATACCTGCCGCCGAATCCCACGCACGGCAGCGGACAGTTCGCGCAACCGGACCCGAATCAGTTCCCGTCCGCGAACACCGGGTATGCCGGCGGTCAGTTCGCACCGCCGGACCCGAATCAATTCCAGGCCACGAACTTCGCGCCGGGCGCCGGACCGTTCGATCAACAGAACCCGTACCAGGCCCCCACCGGCCCCGGCGGATTCGAGCCACCGCAGCCCGGTGGCTTCCAGGTACCCGAGGCCGGTGGTCCGCACAGCGGTGGCCAGTTCGAACACCAGTCGGGGTTCCAGGCACCCGGGCCCGAGAGCAGTGCACCGTACGGAAGTGGGCAGTTCCCGACTGCCGACCCGAATCTCTATCCCGGACAGCACAACCCGGAGCACTCGCCCTACGGCGCTCCCGGCGCAGGCGGGCCGTGGCCGGACGGCGGCAGTCAATTCGACCAGGCCCCAGGTAGTTACGCGCCGGGCGCCTCCCCCGAATCCGGTGCCGTTCCCGTGCCGCAGGGCGATGCTCCAGGTAGCCCGGTCTACGGCTGGGCTCCGCCACCGATACCGGCCGCACCACCCCAGCAGCAGCCTTTCCAGCAGCAGCCGCCGGTAGGCAACCCGCCGGCCGGACAGTTCGGGACACCGGAGTGGGGTGGCAACCCGGCACAGCAGGCCGGCGGCGGACAGCAACCCCACCAGCAGCAGCAGTTCCAGCAGCAGCCGGGCCAACCGGGGCAAGGGCAGTTCCAGCCGCGGCATATGCCGGAACCGGGCCAACCGGGGCATTCGGTCAACGATCTGGACCTGCTGAAACGTGCACGTAAGGCCCCCCGGGGCGGTTGGCGCCGGGCGGTGCACAAGGTTTCGCGCGGAGTGATCAACCCGGGTGAATCGGCTGCCGATGTCGTCCACCGCGACCTGGCGGGCCGGGTGAACGCGCCGGTACACGGCGATTTCCGGATCGCGATCCTCTCGCTCAAGGGCGGGGTCGGCAAAACCACCACAACGGTCGGCCTGGGAGCCACCTTCGCCTCGCAGCGCGGCGATCGGGTGATCGCCATCGACGCCAACCCCGACCTCGGTACCCTCGCCCACCGGGTGCCGCGGCAGACCCGCTCCACCGTGCGCAATCTGCTGGAAGATCAGAACATCACCCGGTACTCGGATGTGCGCGCGCATACCTCGCAATCGCCGAGCCGGTTGGAAGTGCTGGCCAGCGAGCAGGATCCGGCGGTTTCCGAGGCGTTCAGCGAGGCCGACTACCGGCGCGCGATCGGGGTTCTGCAGTCGTTCTACAACATCATCCTGACCGACTGCGGTACCGGGCTGATGCATTCGGCGATGTCCGGGGTGCTCGATATGGCGAGTTCGCTCGTCCTGGTGACCTCGCCCGCCATCGACGGTGCGCGCAGCGCCTCGGCCACGCTGGATTGGCTGGACCACCACGGGTATTCACATCTGGTGCGGCAGACGGTGGTGGTGGTGAACGCCTCGCGGCGCGGCTCCACCTCGGTGAATCTGGATCATCTGCGCCGGTTGTTCCTGGACCGCACCCGCGCGGTGCAGGTGGTGCCGTTCGACGATCATCTCGCCGAGGGCGCCGAAATCGATCTGGAGCTGGTGAGCAAGCCGACCCGGCTCGCACTGCTGGAACTGGCCGCGATGGTCGCCGACGACTTCGCCAATGTGGACGGGTATCCGTACGGCAACCGTTACTGACCGGGTGCCGCGGGCGGGGGTTCCGCGGTGATCCGGCGGGCCGCCGTCTCGAAGGAATCCAGTACGGCCGCGATGGCCGGACGGGTATCGGCGCGCGGCCGGGTGACCAGATCGTACATCCGGGCAGCGCGGACGCCGGATAACCGGAGCTGGGACAGACCGGTGTGGGTCACGGCGTAGCGGGGCATGAGCGCTACCCCGTACCCGGCGGCGACCAGTGTTTCGATCATGCGGAAATCATTGAGCCGCTGAACGATTCGCGGCGCTACACCGGTAACGGTGGCGATCGATCGCAGGACATCGTCCACCGGGAAACCACCGCGCACACTCAGCCATGCCTCTTCGGCCAGTTCCGCCGGCGTCACCGCAGATTTTCCGGCCAGCGGATGGCCGGGCGCAACGAGCACATCGATGGGCTCGCGCATGAGTACCCGGGAGCCGATCCGGGGCCCGGACACCGGGGCGGCCCGCTCGTCGCGATGGGTGAGCACAATGTCGTAATCGGCCAGTAGGCGCGGTGTCCGGGTGGGCGGCACGTCCTCGTCACCGGCCACGATCTCCACACCGCTGCCCGCCATGGCCGGTAGGACATGCGGTAGCAGCAGCGCCCCTCCGGACGGGAACACTGCCACGCGCACCTGCCCGCGGGGCGAGCCCCGGTAGTGGGCCATTTCGGCGACCGCGCGATCGAGTGCGGCCAGCACCTCGTCGGCGCGGACCACGAGGGCGTGGCCCGCATCGGTCAGCCGCACCCGGCGGCCGCTGGGTTCGAGCAGAGTGACGCCCGCCTCCCGGGTGAGCACCTTCAATTGCTGTGATACCGCCGACGGTGTCATCGACAGGGCCGCTGCTACGGCGCCGACCGTGCCGCGATCGGCGAATTCCCGCAGGATACGGAGCCGCTCCACGGATAAGTTCGGACCCGCCGAGACCATTAAGAAATTCTAAATCATTCGTCCATAACAATTCAATTGTCCTCATCGTTCAAACATCCCACGATTGAACGGTGACCTCCCGTGACCGCCTCCTCGCCGCGACCGTCGTCCTGCTGTGGGGCGTGAACTTCCTGGCCATCCGAGTCGGACTCGACCATCTACCACCGTTCTTCTTCGCCGCCCTGCGCTTCGCGGTCATCGCGCTGCCCGCGGTGCTGTTCATCCCGCGGCCACGAGTCCGAATGCGCTGGATCCTGCTCTACGGCACGGGTTTCGGGATCCTGCAATTCGCATTCCTGTTCACCGCGATGCGAATCGGCATGCCCACCGGGCTGGCTTCGCTGGTGCTGCAATCCTCCGCGCCGTTCACGGTGGTCCTGGGCGCCCTACTGCTGCGGGAACGGTTGCGGCCGGTACAGGTCGCCGGGCTGCTCGTCGCAGTAGCGGGAATGGCGTTGATCGGCTGGAATCAGTTCGCGCATGCCGCACTGCTGCCCGTACTGCTGACGCTGGCCGCCGGATTCGGCTGGGCGCTGGGCAATATCGGGGCCCGCCGGGCAAGCGTGGAAGCTCCCGGAAGCAATCCGCTACACCTGACCTTGTGGATCACCACGGTGCCCGTGCTGCCGCTGCTGGCGATATCCGCACTCTGGGAGGGCCCCACGGCGGGCGTGGAGGCGCTGCGGGACACCTTCACCGCGGACGGCTGGCCCGCACTGATGGCCCTCGGCTATACGGCCGTACTGGCGACCGTGGTCGGGTCGGGTATGTGGACCTACCTGATGAGCCGGTATCCGGCGGGGACCGTCGCACCGCTGTCGCTGCTGGTCCCGGTGGTCGGTTTCACCGCGGCATGGATGTTCCTGGGTGAGACGCCCGCACCGGCGACCCTGATCGGCGGCGCGGTGGTCATCGCGGGTGCTTTTGCGGCCACTGCGGGTGCCCGCAAACCGGCTGCCTCGCGCCGGGATGCCCTGGTGGCGGCCGGGAACACCCCCCTACCCGGGCCGGAGGATCTCGTCGCGCAGCAAGGCGCCGTATCGGCGCCGCCGGGAGCCGGCCCGGCGCCGAAGCCGGACGCCTCCGCGCTCCGATACAGCGGCAGGGTAACCGGGGCGGTAGGGGCCACGGACTCCGGGCGTCCCGCCGAACACGCGCTCCGGTAGCACCGAATTCCACTCGGTCGGTGCGCCGTGGACAGCGCATCCCATTAGAGTATGGCGCAATCGCGACAGCAATCCGGATCGAGTAGTGGACACAATGGCACAGCATCGGTGGCCCGCCACGGGTACCGCAACGGTTTCTGATCAGCGGACCACCGGAGTCGGGGGGATTTCCCGGCGCACCGCGCTCCGGGCGGCGGCCGCCGGAGCCGGCGCCGCCGCCGCGGCGACACTACCCATCCGATCGGCCGGTGCCGCGAAAACCCGGGTCGCCGTGCTGGGCGGCGGGGTCGCCGGACTCACCGCGGCCCACGAACTCGCCGAACGCGGATACGAAGTCACCGTCTACGAACGCCGGGCGCTCGGTGGCAAGGCCCGCAGTATGGGCGTACCCGGCACCGGCGGCGGCGGGCGTCCCGACCTGCCCGGCGAACACGGTTTCCGCTTCTTCCCCGGTTTCTACCGGCACGTCCCCGACACCATGCGGCGGATCCCGTTCGCCGCCAACCGCCACGGGGTATGGGACAACCTGGTGACGGCGCCCGACGCCCGCTTCTCGAGGGCCGGCGGCGACGATATCCGCGTCTCGATGAAATTCGGGGATCTGTCCACCGTGACCGCCGACGGTATGCGGGAAAGCCTCTCCTCGGTGATCTCCACCATGCTGAAGATGCCGCCCCAGGAGGGGCTGTTCTTCGCCAACCGGCTGCTGGTGTTCTACACCAGCTGCGATGCGCGCCGCCTGGGACAGTGGGAGCGGACCTCCTGGCTCGATTTCGTGGGCGGCCACGAACGATCGCACGAGTTCCGGGCGCTGGTTTCGCGCACTCTGACCAGCCTGCTGGTCGCGGCCAAAGACGAGCTGGCCAGTGTGCGGACCATCGGCACGATGGGTGAGCAGTTCCTCGGTAATCCGCTGAAGATCGGCTTCGACGGAGACCTGGACCGAGTGCTGAACGGCCCCACCAACAGCGCCTGGATCGACCCCTGGGTGACGCTGCTGCGCGATCTCGGAGTGCGGTTCGAGGTCGGGGCCGAGGTCCGCGGACTCGATATCACCGACCGGCGGATCACCGGCGCCCGGATCGTCACCGCAAACCGCGGCACCGAAACGGTGACGGCGGATCATTTCGTGGTCGCACTTCCCGCGGAACGCGCCCGCGACCTGTGGAGCGCCGATATCCTCACCGCCTGGCCCGCACTGGCGAAGATGAGCGCGCTCTACACCGACTGGATGACCGGAATCCAGTTCTACCTGCGCCGCGGTGCCGCGCTCGGCAGCGGGCACAGTGCCTATATCGACTCGCCCTGGTCGCTCACCTCGATCGCCCAGAACGCCCTCTGGGCGCGCAAACTGCCCGAATACGGCGACGGGACAGTACAGGACTGCCTCTCCGTGGATATCTCCGACTGGAACACCCCTGGGATATTGTTCGGCAAAACCGCCAAGGAGTGCACACACGAGGAAATCGCGAAGGAAACGTGGGCGCAGATCCTCGCCCATCTCAACGATCGCGAAGAACTGCTCCGCGACACCGATCTGCATTCGTGGTTCCTCGACCCCGGTATCACCTGGCACGCCGATCGCGGTGAAAACAGCAACGCCGACCCGCTGCTCATCAACACCGCCGGCTCGTGGGATGCACGCCCCGAACCGCACGGCGGAGTCGAAAATCTCTTCCTGGCGGGCGACTATGTGCGCACGAATATCGACCTGGCAACCATGGAGGGCGCCAACGAATCCGCCCGGTCGGCAGTGAACGCGCTGCTCGACGTCACCGGATCGGATGCGCCACGCTGCCGCACCTACACCCTTTACCGGGCTGTCGAACTCGAGCCGCTTCGTCAGGCCGACACCGCCGACTATGCCGCCGGGCGCCCGAACCGGTTCGATATCCAGTTCTGAAACCGGACCGCGCCGTCTCCAGAGAGACAAGGGCCGCCCCAGCGGTGCGCCCTTACCTCCGTGCAAGGGCCGGGGCGACCCGGCGAATTCGGCGATCGCGACCGGGCGAACTGCCGGCCCGGAGCCGGGCAGCCGGAGCGCTCCTGCGGCAGAGCTGCGCGGGCCTCCGATCACCGTGGGCCCTCATTGTCACCAGGGCGTGAACTCACCCGCGCCGGATGAGAGCGAGCGGCGCGGATCATTAGACTGCCCGACGTGGCAGATATCTCGGTGCGCGGGCGAACAGCCCTCACAGTGGCCGACGCGGCGGCGTGGGCATCGCGCAAGGCGGGCCGTGGCAACGGTTCGATGATCGGCGGCCTGCTCGCCCTGCGCATCGATCCTCAAATCATGAAGCAGCTCGGCCGCGGTCGCCGCACCGTGCTGATCACCGGCACCAACGGCAAATCCACCACCACCCGGATGACCACCGCCGCACTGAGTACCCTCGGTGAAGTCGCCACCCAGGCCGACGGCGCCAATATGGATGCCGGGATCGTCTCGGCGCTCAACGTCCACCGCGACGCACCGCTGGCCGCCATCGAGGTGGACGAACTACATCTGCCGCACGTCACGGATGCGCTGAAACCCGAGGCGGTCGTCCTGCTGAACCTCAGCCGCGACCAGCTGGACCGGGTCGGTGAGATAAATATGATCGAACGCCGCCTGCGCTCCGGCCTGGCCCGGCATCCGGACACGATCGTCATCGCCAATTGCGACGATGTGCTGATCACCTCGATCGCCTACGACCATCCCCATGTCATCTGGGTCGCGGCCGGGAGCGGCTGGGCGATGGACGCCACCAGTTGCCCGCGCAGCGGCGAACCCATTCTGTGGGAGGGCCCGCACTGGCACAGCACCGGCACCGATTTCGCTCGACCGCAACCGGATTGGTGGCTCGACGGGGACAAACTCTGCGGGCCCGACGGTATCCGGCTGCCGTTGCGACTGGCCCTGCCCGGCCGCGCAAACCGGGGTAACGCCGCCCAGGCGGTAGCCGTGGCCGTGGCCATGGGGGCCGAGGTGGAGCAGGCGTGCGCAGCCACGGGCACCGTGCAGGAGATCGCGGGCCGGTACCGCACCGTGCAGGTCGGCGAGCATGCTGCCCGGCTGCTGCTCGCCAAGAACCCGGCCGGTTGGCAGGAAGCGCTGTCGATGATCGACCACAGCGCCGCGGGCCTGGTGATCGCGGTGAACGGGCAGGTCCCCGACGGGGAGGACCTGTCGTGGCTGTGGGATGTGCGATTCGAGCATTTCGAGGACGTCCACGTCGTCGCCGCCGGGGAGCGTGCGACCGATCTGGCGGTGCGCCTGACCTACGCCGGGGTCGCGCACACCACCGTGCCGGACCCGGTCCGCGCGATCGCTTCCTGCCCGGCAGGGCAGGTCGAAGTACTGGCCAATTACACGGCGTTCCGCGATCTGAACCGTGACCTCCGGGAGCGCACACAATGAGCGAATCGACCGTCCGGATCGGGCTGGTACTACCCGATGTGATGGGCACCTACGGCGACGGCGGCAACGCGGTAGTACTGCGGCAACGGCTGCGGTGGCGCGATATCGACGCCGAAATCGTGGAGATCGACCTGCCCGACCCTGTCCCGGACTCGCTGGACATCTACACCCTCGGCGGCGCCGAGGATTCCGCTCAGCGCCTGGCGACGCGCCACCTGCTGCGCTACCCGGGCCTGCAAACAGCGGCCGGTCGCGGTGCCCCGGTACTGGCCATCTGCGCGGCGATCCAGGTACTCGGCCAGTGGTACGAAACCTCCAGCGGCGAACGCGTAGAGGGAGTCGGACTGCTGGACGCCACCACCACCCCGCAACTCACCCGCGCGATCGGCGAGGTGACCACCACGCCACTGCTGCCCGGACTGTCCGCCCCGCTCACCGGTTTCGAGAACCACCGCGGCGGTACCACCCTCGGGCCCGGCGCCACCGGCCTCGCACGGGTGTCCCGTGGTGTCGGCAACGGTGTCGGCGATGGCCTGGAAGGTGTGGTGCAGGGTTCGGTCCTCGGCACCTACATGCACGGCCCCGCCCTGGCCCGCAATCCCGAACTCGCCGACCACCTGCTCTGCCGGGCCCTCGGCGTGGACTCGCTACCGCCCCTGGACCTACCAGAGGTAGACCGGCTGCGCCGTGAACGGCTACGTGCGTGATTGCGTCCGCTCCGGTGGAGTCGGGGGCGGAACCAGTGCTCGGCGGTGCGCCGTAGACACTGTGTGAGTGAGCTACGACCATATGCTGCTGCCGTCCGGAGTCGCCGCTACACCTGCCGAGGTGGATGCGTATTTCGCTACGCAGGAGGGGCGGGCGGAAACGTCCGCGGTGGCGGCGCTGGCGGCCGAGTTGAACAACCGCAATACCGAACTTCCGGAGGCGGACAGTTTTCTGAGCGCGCCCGTCGGCGGGGTGCCGTACGGGGCTGCGCTGCATATCGCCAGTCCCTACGATGCGATCGGATTCGTCCGAAATCTGGTGTTCGAACTGGCCACACCGCGCAACTATGCGGTCTACGACCCGCAGCTGGCCTGGCTGATCGACCCGGCCGGGCATATCCCCGTCACCGTTACACACGGAGGCGCGGGGGAATTCCCGTACCTGACCGAAACCCTTGCCCATTTCTGGATTCGCGAATTGGCCGATCCGAATCCGTATCTCATCGTGGAACGGGAACCGCAGGTCTATATCCAGACCTATCGGAATTCGGCGCAGGATTTCACCCTCGAATACCGCGACGGCACACCCGACCGGCATTTCACCACACAGGTCACGGGCGCGGACACCGTGGCCGAGCTGATCTGGGACTGGACCCGCCGCAACCACGACCGGCTCGGCCGACTGTCCTGGGAACATCTGGAAATGTAACCGCAGGCACACCCGGCCAGACCTGCGTGCCCACAGCACCCGAAACAGCGAAGCCGGCCGCCGATGTGGCCGAACATGCCCAACCGCCGCCCACCCCGAACCGAACGTCACCAACGGCGGCGTCGAGTTCAGCGAGGCCCTGAAAGGTTTCGGCCCGTCGAGGGGGCCGAAACCCCGTGCCGCCGGAGGCGGCGCCAATTACAGCGCGCGGCGGCCGGAGAAAGCGCGGCCGAGGGTCAGTTCGTCGGCGAACTCCAGGTCGCCGCCCATGGGGAGGCCGGAAGCCAGACGCGTGACGGTGAGACCTGGGAAATCGCGCAGCATCCGCACCAAGTAGGTCGCGGTGGCCTCGCCTTCGGTATTCGGGTCGGTGGCGATGACGACCTCGGTGACATCCACACCGTCGTCCTGGTTACCGATCCGGGTGAGGAGCTCCCGGATCCGCAACTGCTCGGGCCCCACACCGCTCAGCGGGTCCAATGCACCGCCCAGCACGTGGTAGCGGCCCCGGAATTCGCGGGTGCGTTCGATGGCCGGAACGTCCTTGGGCTCCTCGACCACACAGATCATGCTGCGGTCCCGGCGCGGGTCCGCGCAGATCCGGCACAGTTCGCCGTCGGCGACGGTGCCGCACTGCGCGCAGAACCGCACACCGTCGCGGATCTTCTGCAGCACCGCCTGTAACCGATCGATCTCCGGTGGTTCCACCTGTAGCAGGTGGAAGGCGATCCGCTGGGCGCTCTTGGGACCGACGCCCGGTAACTTGCCCAGCTCGTCGATGAGATCCTGAACCGGACCCTCGTACACCGCGATTCTCCGGGACGGCTCAGAAGCCGGGCAGGCCCGGCGCACCACCGCCGCCGGCGAGCGGACCCAGCCGCTCGGCCGCCAGCTGCTGGGCGTTGGCCATCGCCTGGTTGATCGCGCCGATCACCAGATCCTGCAACGTCTCCACATCCTCAGGATCCACCGCCTTGGGGTCGATATCGAGCGACAACACTTCACCTGTCGCTTTGATCGTCACCTTGACCAGGCCGTTTCCCGCCTGCCCCTCGACCTCGGCAGCAGCGATCTCGGCCTGCGCCGCCATCATCTGCTCCTGCATCTGCTGGGCCTGCTGGAGCAACTGCTGCATATCGAACTGACCATCGGGCTGCACGGCATTCCTCTCTACGGACGAGTCGTGATTCAGCCTAGTAGGCGCACCTCTGCGTTCGCTCAGGCCATGCGCAGGAACATGCCGGCACGCCGGCCGGGCACTGGTCTCCGCGCGACCGGTGTAGTCCGCGATCCGCGCACGGCCGGCGCGAAGTGAAGATCCCACTACGCCGTACGTTCGCGGATCGGCCGATTCTTGTCGGTGGGCCGGTGAATGATGCGGGCAATCATTCAGTCGAGGGCAGGGAGAATCATGGCACCGACGATTGCCGCCACCACGTACGACTGCGCGGATGCCGCCGCACTGGCGGGTTTCTACGCGCGCCTGCTCGACCATCCGGTCGACCCGGAAGCCAGCGAATTCGTCGCCACCGTCGGCCGCGAATCCGGGATGACACCACCGCTGTTTTTCCTGCAGGTGCCGGATCGGACTCCGGGCAAGAATTCGATCCACCTGGATCTCATGGCCACCGATCTGGCGGCCGAGGTCGAGCGGGCCGTGGCGCTGGGCGCGCAGCATATCGGTGATTTCGCCGAGCACGGCTTCCAGTGGGCCACGCTGGCCGATCCGGAGGGCAATCTGTTCGATATCGCCACCCATTCCTGAGCCGGGAACAGTTCTTCGCCTCGACCGCCATCGATGGCGGAGCTGCTCCGCAGCCACCGGCCGGCCCGCCGCGGGCGACGGTCACGGTTCATCCGTGCCTGCCACCTGCGGCGGGATCGGCAGTCTCAGCCGAGTTCGCGGTTCAGGTTGGCCAGCACCTCGGCCTGGATCTTGCGCAGCCCCAGCGGGGCGAAAATGCCCTCGAAGATGCCGGCGATTCCACCTGCGCCCTGCCAGGTGGTTTCCAGAGTCACGGTCGAACCCGCACCGGACGGGGTGACCTTCCAGGTGTTGACCAGTGTGGAGTTGGCGTCCTTCTCGGTGACGACGGTATCGGCGACGGACACCTGGGCGCGGATATTGCGGACTCGTTTCTCGGTGGCCTGTAGGGTCCACTCGGCCACGGTGCCGTCGCCCTGGCCGCCCTCCACCACCTTGTAGTCGCGATAGTGCGCGGAGAGAATCTTCGGCCGCATCTCCGTGTAGTCGGTGATGGCCGCCAGCGTGCGCTGCGGATCCGCCCCGACCTCGATCGAACTGCCGGCCTTGACCTGTCCCACTTGAACACTCCTTATACGGGTGGGTTCTGACAACCCCATCCTGCCCTGCGTCCGCCGAACCCGTCCCGCCAGCCCGGCAATTACGGACAAATGTCATAAAGCCGACCAATTAACAAACTCGCCCGAAACGGCTGCACATTGGATAACACAACGGTCGATTCGGGCCCCAGAACCGCACGCACCGAACAGCGACGCCGCGTTCAGCACGACACCTTGAAGGTTTTGGGTCGACCACGCGGCCGAAACCTCCCCGCGCCCCCGCGCCTAATGACACAAATATGTGACATTTCAATCTTGATCATACCCCTGCGCTGGCCGACCAAGACCATGTAGGGCTAGCGTCTAGACGTGGCAATGAGTCTGTTGGGGAAGGCCGGCCACGGTCCGGCCGCATATGAATCCGGGTTCGCCGCATATCGGGCAGGTGTCGACCGCCTGCTCGCGAGCTACCGTGCGATCCCGGCCGATGCCGATGTGCGATTGGCCAAGAAGACCTCCAACCTGTTCCGGGCGCGGGCGAAGAACACCGCACCGGGACTGGATGTCTCGGGGCTGACCCGCGTAATCGAGGTGGACCCGCGGGCGAAAACCGCCGAGGTCGCGGGAATGACCACCTACGAGGATCTGGTGGCCGCAACCCTGCCCTACGGGCTGGCCCCGCTGGTGGTGCCGCAGCTCAAGACGATCACCTTGGGTGGCGCGGTAACCGGGCTCGGGATCGAATCCAGTTCCTTCCGGAGCGGCCTGCCGCACGAATCGGTACTGGAGATGGACGTGCTCACCGGGGCGGGAGAAATCGTCACCATCACACCGGACGGCCCGGATGCCGATCTGTTCCGCGGATTCCCGAACTCGTACGGCACCCTGGGTTACACCACCCGCTTGAAGATCGAATTGGAATCGGTGCCCCCGTATGTGGCGTTGCGGCATCTGCGGTTCCACGATCTGCGCGAACTCGAGGCCGCGCTGGACCGGATCGTGCTGGAGCGCAGCCACGACGGGGAACCGGTCGACTACCTCGACGGTGTGGTCTTCAGCGCCGGGGAGAGCTATCTGACGCTGGGCCGGCAGACCGACGAACCGGGTCCGGTCGGCGATTACACCGATATGGATATCTACTACCGGTCCATCCAGCACGACGGTCCGGAGCCGAAACGGGACCGTCTCACCATCCACGATTACCTGTGGCGCTGGGATACCGACTGGTTCTGGTGCTCACGCGCGTTCGGTACACAGAACCCGAAGATCCGCCGCTACTGGCCGAAACGATACCGCCGCAGCAGTTTCTACTGGAAACTGATCGCCCTCGATCACCGCCACAACATCGGCGACAAACTCGAGGCACGTAAAGGTAATCCACCGCAGGAGCGCGTGGTGCAGGATATCGAGGTCCCGGTGGAACGCACCGCGGATTTCATGGAATGGTTCCTGCGCGAAATCCCCATCGAACCCGTTTGGCTGTGCCCGCTGCGGCTGCGCGATACCGGCGCCGCGACCGGAACCCAGCCGTGGCCGCTGTATCCGCTACGGACCGGTCGCACCTACGTGAACATAGGCTTCTGGTCGGCGGTGCCGAAATCGCCCGGCCGGATAGATGGCGCGGCAAATCGTGCCATCGAGAAAACCGTCACAGAATTCGACGGACACAAATCCCTGTACTCGGATTCATATTACGAACCCGAGGAGTTTGCCGCCCTGTACGGCGGTGAGAGATACAAAGAATTGAAGAAACGCTACGATCCCGACCAGCGCCTGCTGGATCTGTATTCGAAGGCGGTGCAACGCAGATGACGACATTCAAAGACAGATCCGATGCTTTTGCGGATCTGGGCGCCAGGCTCAGTATCGCCGAAGTTGTCGAGACCTTGGTCGACGGCGATGTTCCCATCAAGCTGACCGCCTACGACGGCAGCACCACCGGCCCGGTGGATTCCGATTTCGCGCTGGAGATCCGCAATCCGCGCGGCATCAACTATCTCGCCAACGCGCCGGGCGATCTCGGCCTGGCCCGCGCCTACATCGCCGGGGATATGGACGCCGCGGGTGTGCACCCCGGCGATCCCTACGAGATCCTTGCGGCGATGACGGACCTGAAGTTCAAACGTCCGTCGGCGCTTTCGCTGGTGGCGATCGCCCGCTCGCTGGGCTGGGAGCGGTTGCGCCCGGTACCGCCGCCGCCCCAGGAGACGGTACCGCGGTGGCGCCGGATCGCGATGGAGGGTCTGCGGCATTCCAAAGCCCGGGATGCCGAGGTCATCCACCATCACTACGACGTCTCGAACGCCTTCTACGAGTACGTGCTGGGTCCTTCCATGACCTACACCTGCGCGTGCTACGGCGAACGGGATTGGACGCTGGAACAGGCGCAGGAGAACAAGTACCGGCTGGTCTTCGAGAAGCTCCGGCTGAAGGAGGGCGACCGGCTGCTCGATATCGGCTGCGGCTGGGGTGGCATGGTGCGTTACGCCGCCAAGCGTGGAGTCCGCGTCATCGGCGCGACCCTCTCGGCCGAGCAGGCCGCGTGGGCGCAGAAGAAGATCGCGGAAGAAGGACTGGGTGATCTCGCCGAGGTGCGGTATTCGGATTACCGCGATGTGCCCGAGGGCCAGTTCGACGCGCTCTCCTCGATCGGTCTCACCGAACATATCGGGGTCCACAACTATCCGTCCTATTTCCGGTTCATCCAGAGCAAACTGCGTGACGGCGGCTTGTTCCTGAACCACTGCATCACCCGGCCGGACAACACACGCACCACGAAGGCCGGGGACTTCATCGACCGCTATGTCTTCCCCGACGGGGAACTCATCGGCTCGGGCCGCATCATCAGCGATATCCAGAATGCCGGACTCGAGGTTGTGCACGAGGAGAACCTGCGCGAGCACTACGCGCTGACCCTCACAGAATGGTGCAAGAACCTGGTGGCCAACTGGGATGCCTGTGTCGCCGAAGCCGGCGAAGGCACCGCGAAGGTGTGGGGCCTGTACATGGCGGGCAGCCGGCTGGGTTTCGAGCGCAATGTGGTGCAGTTGCACCAGGTACTCGGTGTCAAGCTGAGCAGCTCCGGTGTGCCGGAGGTACCACTACGGCCCTGGTGGCAGCCCTGACGAGTGGTCCTCGGTGCCCCGGGTGGTGTCCGCCGATACCCGGGGCACCGTGCTGTTCATCGGCGCCGGCGCCGGCGTGTCGCCGTAACACGGTCAGCGCGTGACGTGTTCAGAGCACTGCACTTCTGGTCGACGAGGCCCGCGGGCGCCCACGACGCTTCTCGCCGGCCGAACGGGGCTGGACATGGCCGACTCCTTGTTCCCGAGGATCCGGTGCCTGCGACCATTACCGACACAGGCCTGGAATACCTGTGCGATCCCGCCGATCACGCGGTGATACCCGGCCCAGGTGCTCGGGCACACCGAAGCGTCGGCAACGGCCTCGGACCGATTGCGGCGCAGACAAATAGGTGTGCGATCGGCCGGGCTCAGTTGCTTCGGCACACGAATATACTTCACGCATTCTCATTCCCAGCAGTGAAAAATTCACCGGGCGGCTCCTGCAATTCGACGTGCTAATGTCCGGTCGCACAAGCTGGGATCGACCCCTTCATCCGCAGCCGACCGGTTCTATGTTCCACTCGAATCGAATTGGGTTTATGCAAATTTCGACCACAGTTCCTGCCACGCTTCCTACCGCACCGGGAAAATGGCCACTCGCGGGACATATTCCGTTACTCCTGCGCGACCCGTTGGCGTTCTTCCGTTCACTGCCGGCCCACGGAGACCTGGTCCGAATTCAGGTCGGACCGGCTCGCGCCGTGGTTGTGTGCGATCCCGAGTTAACCTGGCAGGTACTGAGTCACGACCGCCTTTTCGATAAGGGTGGTCTGTTCATCGAACGCGCGCGGGAGGTGTTCGGCGACGGTCTCGGGACGTGTCCGCATGCCCTGCACCGGCGACAACGGCGTCTGGTCCAGCCTGCATTTCACCCTGGTCGCCTGCCCGGCTACGCCCGGACCATGACCGATCTGATCGATGAGACAACAGATTCATGGCGCGATGGCCAGGAATTGGACGTGCTGGCCGAAATGACGGCGATCACCTCGGCTACGACCGCTGCCACGATGTTCAGCGAGGCGTTACCACCCACGATCCGCCGACGCGCACTCGACGATCTCACCACTGTGCTTTCCGGCATCGTCGAGCAGATGCTGTTGCCGCCGCCGCTCGGCAAACTTCCTACTCCGAGGCTTCGCCGCTACCGGCGGGCCCGCGCCCGCCTCCGAGGGACTCTCCAGGAGGCCATTGCCACTCGACGCGCGGACCACACCGACCGAGCCGACCACGGCGACCTGCTGTCCGCGTTGCTGTCCGCCCGCGACGGTGAGCTCGATCGACATGGTTTGAGCGACAGCGAGATACTCGATCAGGCCGTATCCTTCTTCTTCGTCGGAACGGACACCACTGCCTCGACCCTGGCCTGGGCATTCCACCTCCTGGCCGAGCATCCCCACCTCCGCGAACGACTACAGGCAGAGGTAGACGAAGCGCTGGCCGGCCGGCCGGTGACCCATGCCGATCTACCCCGGCTGGAGTTCACTCGCCGGATCATCACCGAAACGCTGCGCTTGTGGCCGGCTGGATGGATGTTCACTCGGATGGTCTCCACCGATACACACCTGGGCGATCATGTGGTTCCGGCCGGAACCACCATCGTGTACAGCGCGTATCTCCTGCACCACCATCCCGGCCTGTACGACGACCCGGAACGTTTCGACCCGGACCGATGGCTACCGGATCGGGCCGGAACGATTGCGCGCCACGCCTACATCCCCTTCGGGGGTGGTGCGCGCAAATGTATCGGAGACACCTTCGCCATTGCCGAAGCCACCCTCGCTCTGGCCGCCATCGCCGCGCGCTGGCAACTTCAACCTGTTCTCGATCAGCAGGTTCGTCCCGCCGTGGCGGCGGTCATCAGACCGAAGGGATTGCGTATGCGCGCTGTCGCGAGGTCGTCGAGCCGAACCGAAGGATGTGCGGTGTGATGAATTCGGTTTCCGGTGCGGTGGAACCACCGCAGAATGAATCCATTTCAGAGATGTGGTCGAGTATCATGGACTCATTCGGCGTTTCGGCCGATGAAGTATCCGGTTTGTTCAATCCCCACGCCGAACAAGCGCATACGCTGACTCGGAACTGGGCGAACGACTACGGTTTGCTCGGAAATTCCGATCGGCAGCAGTTGTTCGATCGCCTCGGCTACACACACCTGCTCGCCTACGGATGCACCACCGCTCCGCTGGAGCGTCTGGCCCTTTTCTCCCAGTGGTTCACCTACTACTTCTTGCTGGACGATCAACAAGACTTGGCTGTTCTGACGGGGAGAACCGAGGACTTCGTCGCGTTGCAGGAGGAACTCCGGCACGTGCTCCGGACACGTGGTACGGATGGCTCGGCACCGGGCCGGGACCTGCCGGCAGCTGTCGCGGAACTGTGCCGCCGCACCACTCCGCACGTATCGGACGAGTGGTGGTCCCGGTACGTCGCACACGCCGAGCAGGTCTTCGCCGCGCAAGGACAGGAAAACACCTATCGGTCGAGTGACGATTTCCCCGCGCCGGCCGAGTTCAAGGAGGTCCGCCGGCGCGCAGGGGCAGCAGACATGGTTTTCGATATCATCGAAGCGTGTGAAGGCACCGGGATACCGGGATCGATTCGAAACGACCCTGCCTGTTGCCGGTATGCCGACGGCCTCAACGACTTCACGACATGGACCAACGATGTACTGGGTGTCGACCACGATGCGGCCAATCGCGATCCCAACAACTATGTCCTGATCCGGCAGAATTCCGATGGCCTCGACCGCCGCACGGCAATCGATTCGGTGACCGGCGAGATAGTGGAACTGGTTCGCGATCTACCCCGTCGCCGAGATGAAGTGCGCAGGGCGGCGCGCAAATGTTCTGCCGCTGAACAGGATCGGATCGAACTGGCTCTCGGCGCCTGGTACGACTGGTCGATGTACGTACCGATCCACTATTTGCGAGCTGATGGCCGTCTGTCTCAAATGGATCGGGCGCAGCCGAGGCAGCCACCGGCATTCACCGAGGATCTGCTGTGAGACAGACAGAAACGCCGATTTCACCGCATAGTGAACGATTCGGCCCGGCAGCACTGCGGCAACGACCATGTCGTGTATTCGACCGAGTGATTCGGTCGAAGTGACCGCCACCTCATCTACAAAACTGGAATGGTGATTTATGAGTCTGTCGTATGTGAGTTCCATCTTGGATGCACCGGCGGAGAAGGTATGGTCGGTGCTGGGTGACTTTCACGGACTGGCGGAGTGGGTGACGATGATCGCCACTTCGAAGCCTGAAGGCGGTGACGGTGTCGGTTCGGTTCGCCGCGTCACGCTTGTCGATGGACGTGTCGTAGGCGAGCGGCTGGTTGCTTACGATGATCCCGGCCGTCGTTACTCCTACCAATTCGGTGACGATGAGCTTCCGTTCCCGGTGCGGTCGTATCGGGGAACGGTGCACGTTCTGCCTGTTACCGATACGAATCGGACCTTCATCGAGTGGTTCGGCGAATTCGACTGTGAGGCAGCGCAGGTCGAGGAGATGAACGCTGTTTTCACCGGTATCTATACCGAGTTCATCGCCAACCTCCGCGACCATCTCGTTCGACTGCCGGTGACATAACCGACCTGTCCGTTCACGGTCCCGCCGCGCCGGATCAGCTCAGCAGTTCGTCCAGGAAACGGATGGGGACACGGTTCTCACCCAGCGTGCGAACCGTGTCCGTCCCGTCCGGGGTGGACACCGGCAGATCGTCGCGCAGAACCCGCAGGATCTCGAGCACCGCCGGTCCCGCATCGAGCAGCGGCCGGGTCCAGCCGAGTTCGGCGCAGGTGGCGACCACCGGCGCCAGCAGCGCCGCGGCCTCGCCGACCCAGCCGGCGGCGGCCAGAGATTCGGCGAGCAGCAGCGAGAGGTCCAGGTCGGCGCGGGGGCGCCCCTGCTCCCGTGTGCGGCTTTGAAGTGCCCGCGCATGCCGGGCCGCACGTTCGTGTTCCTGCCGGGCACCGCCGGCCAGCAGTGCCCGGATGGTGGCGATCTCGCGTGCCTCCATATCCAGGACCGACGGCACCACGGGGGGTTCGGGTTCGCGGCGAGGTTCGAGAAGGTTGCCGGCGACGGCCGCGGTGCTTTCCGGGGCACGATCGGGCGCGACAATGCCCAGCCGGTACTGCTCGGCCCGGATCTGCGCGGCCAGCCGGACCAGTTGATGGTCCGCGGCGATCCGCGCGCCCTCGCCCAGCCGCACCGCGGCCGCCGGTAGATCCCCGAGTAGTGCCTTCACCCGGGCGCCGGTCACGATGGTGGCGATCAGGGATTCGATCGGCCCGACCCGCGCGACCAGCTGGTAGGACTCGTCGAACAGTTCCTCGGCGCCGAGCAGATCACCGCGCCGGTACTCGAGTTCTCCCAGCAGCCCGGCGGCGGTCCGGACCCCGTGCGAACGCGGACCGGACCGTATCCGAGCCGTTTTGTAAGCCTGCCGGTAGGCACTCGACGCCACCGCGATATCCAGCTGCTCGTAGGCGATGAGGCCGCGACCGCACCAGGCGAAGATCTCACCGAGCGGCTCCCGGGACCGTTCCTGATACGGTCGCGCCCACTCCAACATTTCGCTCGCGCCCCGATAGTCGAATTCGGAAATCTGCACGTAGGCGTGGATATTGGCTGCCGTGGCGACCGTCCAAGCGGGCAGTTCACCGGGATGGCGCAGCGATTCGGCGACCAGTTCGAGTACGCCCGCGGAGCGGTCGTGCGAGATCTCGTCTGCTGCGGCGAGTACATCGGCCTGGCAGCGCTGTTTGCGCACCTCCCCGTCGCCCTCCGGGCTCCGGGACAGCACGTTCGACAGCCGATTCAGCGCCGAGCGGGCCGCGGTGGACTGCTGGAGGTTCACATTGGCCCGCGCGACCGCCATCAGCAGCTTCGAACGCGAGGCCACCTGCTGGACGGGAAGTTTGGACACCGAACCGAGCAGTGTCGCGACCCGCGAACCGTCGATCAAATCCATTCCGCCGTTCTCGAGCAGATCCAGCGCCGTCTTGAAATCGGTCCCGGCCAGCGAATGGTCCACCGCGCGGCGCAACAGCTGGTGTTCGGCGTACCACCTCGCGGCGCGGCGGTGCAGGTTTTTCACCCGGCCCGGGTCCGTCCGGTCCAGGCGGGCACGCAGATACTCGGCGAACAACGGCTGCATCTGGAACCACTCCGGTTCGTCATCGGCGCGCCGCACGAACAGCTCGCGCCGCTCGGCTTGCTCCAGCAACCGCGGCGCCTCGGAGTTTCCGGTGAGCGCGATGGCCAGCGAACCGTTCACCTGCTCGGCCACCGCAATCACGGCCAGGAAGTCGAGCATCTCGGGTTCGAGGGCGTCCAGCACGTTCTCGGCCAGATATTCGCGGATACCGTGCCCGCCCTCGGACAGGCGTTCCAGCAGGACAGCCGGATCGGGATCGTCGCGCAGCGCGAGACTGATCAGCTGGATCGCGGCGGGCCAGCCATCCGTGGCGGTGTACAGCCGGTCCAGCTGTTCATCGTCGAGAGCGAAACCGTTGCGGCGCACCAGAATCTCCCCGACCTCGGCGCGGGTGAGCCGCAGCTGCGCGGAATCGACCTGCACCAGTTCGTCGTTCATCCGCATCCGGCCGATGGGAAGTTCCGAAGGGTCCCGACTGGTCACCACGAGCCGCAGATGGTGGCAGCCGCTGTCCAGCAGACTCGACAGCACCCGTTTCGCGCCGGGGTCGGACAGCCGATGCCAATCGTCGATGATCACCACCACCGGATCGTCGCTGGTGTGTAGTTCGGTGATCAGGCTGGATACCGCGATGGTGATCGAATCCGCGGGCCGCTCCTCGAGCATCTGCCCCAACCCTGCCCCGATATCGGGACGCACCCGGTGAATGGCTTCGATGAGATGGGCGAGGAACCAGACCTCGTGGTCGTCGCCGCTGTCGATCCCGATCCAGGCGACCGGCAGTCCGAGTCCCTCCAGCTCGTCGCGCCACTGCGCCGCCAGCACGCTCTTGCCGAAACCGGCGGGAGCATGGATCACGGTGAGCCGGCGTTCCACACCGGTGCGCAGGATCTCCAGCAGCCGTGGCCGGCGGACCGGTTCCCGGGGTGGTGTCGGTGGCCGGAACTTCGTGGCCGGACTCGGCGGCAGGGTGGCAGGCGATCGCGGCCGTGCGCCCTCCACAACTCCACGCCGGCCGGAAGTGCTGCCGCGCGGACCGGTCTCGCCGACGGCCCTACCGGCACGCGAGCCGGTGCCACTCATCCAGCCGGAGGCCGTCGGCGGCAGCAGGGGCCAGCTGCGGCGGGCGGTCACCGCGGGCGGCTGCCGGGCGTGCGCCGGCGGCCCCATCTCCACCGCGGTGATCTCCGGGTCCAGTAGTGCCATATCGTCCGGGACCTGCCCGTGCGCTATCTGCACCTCCCGCAACATCTCACCGAACTCGAAGGCGGACGCCGGACGGTCCCGCGGGTCCTGTGCCATCGCCTCTTCGATCACGCCGGCCACATCGGCGGGTATGTCCTGTTCACGGAGATCGGGTACCGGTTGTGTGGTGATCCGCAGGAATTGTGCGACCACCCGCTCGCCGGCCTGCCGCTCGAACGCCGCATGCCCGGTGAGCAGAGCGAACAATGTCGCGCCGAGGCCGTACACATCGGATTGGACGGTAGGCTCCTCGCCCTTGAGTACCTCGGGTGCAGTGAACGCCGGAGAACCGGTGATCTGACTGTCCGAAGTGCGGAAACCGCCGGGCATCCGGGCTATCCCGAAATCGGTGAGCTGCGGTTCGCCGTAGGAACTGAGCAGCACATTGGCCGGTTTCACATCGCGGTGCAGGATCCTGGTCCGGTGTGCGCTCTCTATGGCACCGGCCAGTTTCACTCCGGCACGGAGGGTATCGGACCAGCTCAACGGGCCCAGATCATGGACGAGACGTTCGAGCGACCCGTGCGTGGCGAACGGCATCACGATGAACGGCAGGCCGCCGGCCGTTACATCCACCTGCAGGATGTCGACGATATTCGGATGCCCGGACAGCCGGCCCATGGCGTGCTCCTCACGCAGGAACCGTTCCCGGCTCTCCGGGTCCAGATCCGACGACAGCACCTTCACCGCGACAACCCGGTCCAGTGCCCGCTGCACACACCGGTATACGACGCCGAAGCCGCCGCGGCCGACCTCCTGCGCCTCGGTCAGCCCCATGGCGGCCAGGTCTTCGACGATGCGCTCCGATCCGGCGGCCGGGGCCTCCGGTCCAGGCCCTGGAACAGCCATGGTGGGCTCGGGGCCACCACGGTCGGGCTCGGCGACGCTGGGGGAATCGCTGCCGGACTCGGTACTGCGCGGCGCGGCACCATCGGATTCCCGGGGTTCCTCCTCGGGACCCGGATGCACCGCCGGTTTTGAAGCCCCCTGGTCGGACCTACCGCTTTCCACCCCAGCGCTTTCCGGATCGGCGGTGGACGTGGCGTAGGGGTCTTCCGATTCGCGGCCCGACGGGCCCGAACGCGTTCGTGGAATCATCTCACCACCTCGCACTCGTAACGAACCGGCTGCGGTGGAGTACGCCGCCGCGGCGCCGTTCCGGTATCCACTTCCAACGTAGCGCGCGCAATACCAGGATGCGCGGCTTTCCTCCTTGCTCGCGTGTTGAGTTCTCAGCAGGGCGTTCACTGCCCCGCGCAACCGCTGAACATGCTGGTCGGCGAAGGTCTGTGTGCAGTTCTGCACGCACCCGCGCCGTCGCGATCACCCCTCGGCGGCGCACCTACCGGGGGGCCGCCGGGCCAGTCGGCTGATAAAGGTATATCCCCGGTATCCGACAACAAACAGGCATCACCGTCCGCACGCCTGAGGCCCCACATAGATTTATCGGCGGGGCCCGCCTCACTGTTGCCGATTCCGGGCAGAACTCCCAAATGATTTCGATGCACCGCCAACTGGACGCATCCACCAACACGCCGAGCGCACCGAAAGACTCTACGGCGTGCCGCCCGCCGGCCCCGGCGTGCACGGAGTAGTCCGGGGTCCAGCGAGCTTCGAGGTGTGGGCGACGCCGAAAAAACACAGCCCGCCCCACAGTCGAGGTGGGGCGGGCTGTGCCGACCGAACATTCCGGACCATCCGTCCGGAACGGGACTACTTTCGCAGCGAGGCCGGGGCCTCGAAACGCTTGCCGTACTTCTTCGCCAGTTCGTCGGCGCGGGCCACGAAGGCAGCCTGGCCGCCGGGGTAACCGACGATGAACTGGTGCACGCCACCGGTCCAGGCCGGGTACCCGATACCGAAGATCGAGCCGATGTTCGCGTCCGCGGTGGACTCGAGCACGCCTTCGTCGAAGCACTTCTGGGTTTCGATGGCCTCGATGAACAGCATGCGGTCGATCAGGTCCTGCAGCGGCACGCCGAAACCGGTCGTGGTCTTGAAATGCTCGCGCAGCTGCGGCCAGATGTTGAGACGCTTGCCGTTTTCGTCGTACTCGTAGAAACCGGCCTTCTCGAGACGCCCCGGGCGGCCCTGCTCGACCATGTAATTGACCACGTCGACGGCGGGGTGCCGTTCTTTGCCCATGGCGGCGTCGCCGGCTTTGGCAGCCTCTTCCGTCTCCTTGGCGATCTTCTGCATGAGCTTCATGTTCAGCTCATCGGTCAGCTGCAACGGCGGGGCCGGGTAGCCCGCCTGCGAACCGGCCTGCTCGATGGTGGCGGGCTCGATGCCCTCACCCAGCATGGCGATCGCCTCGTTGACGAAGGTGCCGATCACGCGGGAGGTGAAGAAGCCGCGGCTGTCGTTGACGACGATCGGGGTCTTCTTGATGGCGAGGGTGTAATCGAACACCCGGGCCAGGGCCTCGTCGGAGGTCTTCTCACCCTTGATGATCTCGACCAGCGGCATCTTGTCGACCGGCGAGAAGAAGTGGATCCCGATGAAGTCCTGCTCGCGCTTGACACCGGCGGCCAGGCCGGTGATCGGCAGGGTGGAGGTGTTGGAGCCCAGCAGCGCGTCCGGGGCCACGACGTCCTCGATCTCCTGGAACACCTTGTGCTTGAGCTCGGTGCTCTCGAAGACCGCCTCGATCACGAAGTCGACGCCCTCGAAATCGGCGGCATCGGCGGACGGCTTGATCCGGTCGAGCAGCGCTTTGGACTTCTCCTCGGTGGTCTTGCCGCGGGACAGCGCCTTGGCCTCGATCTTCTCCGAGTACCCCTTACCGCGCTCGGCCGCCTCGATGGTGACGTCCTTCAGCACGACCTCGTAGCCGGCCTTTGCGGATACGTAGGCGATACCGGCACCCATCATGCCCGCACCGAGAACGCCGACCTTCTTGATCTCCCGCTTGGGCACATCGTTCGGCCGCGAACCACCGTTGTTGATGGTCTGCAGGTCGAAGAAGAACGCCTGGATCATGTTCTTCGCGACCGGCCCGGTGAGCAGGTGCACGAAGTAACGGGACTCGATCAGCGAGGCATCGTCGATGCCGACCTGCGAACCCTCGACCGCCGCGGCCATGATGGCGCGCGGGGCGGGCATATTGGCGCCCTTGAGCTGTTTGCGCAGGTTGGCGGGGAAGGCGGGGAGCTGGGCGGCGAACGCCGGGCTGGCGGGGGTGCCGCCCGGAATCTTGAAGCCCTTCTTGTCCCACGGCTGCACGCCACCCTCGGGGTTGGCCTTGATCCACGCCTTGGCGGCGGGCACCAGTTCGTCGATCGAGCCGACCAGCTCGTCGACCAGACCGATCTCCTTGGCCTTGGCCGGCTTGTTGCGCTGGCCCTGCAACAGCACGCCCATGAGCGCGTTCTGCAGGCCGAGCATGCGCACGGTGCGGATGATGCCGCCGCCGGCAGGCAGCAGACCGAGGGTGGCCTCGGGCAGGCCGATCACGACGCCGGGGATATCGGCCGCGACCCGGTGATGGGTCGCCAGCGCGATTTCCAGGCCACCGCCCAGCGCGGCGCCGTTGATGGCGGCCACGACGGGCTTGCCGAGGGTCTCCAGCCGGCGCAGTGCCGACTTGATCTCGCTCAGTTCCGCCATCAGCTCCGGACCGTTGTCCGGGCCGACCTGCATCATGTTCTTCAGATCGCCACCGGCGAAGAAGGTCTTCTTCGCGGAAGTCAGCACGACACCGGTGATGTCGTCCTTCTCGGCCTCCAGCCGGTCGATCGTCTCGGTCATCGACTTCTTGTAGAGGCTGTTCATCGTGTTGGCGCCCTGGTTCGGGTCGTCCATCGTCAGTACGACGATGCCGTCCGAATCCTTCTCCCAACCGATCATGTTGGCTTCGCTCACGGTTTTTCTATCTCCTTGTGAATCCGAGTCGATTGGGGAGGGTCAGACGCGCTCGATGATGGTGGCCACGCCCATGCCGCCGCCGATGCACAGCGTGACGAGGGCGCGACGGGCGCCGCGGCGCTCCAATTCGTCGACCATGGTGCCGGTGATCATGGCGCCGGTGGCACCCAGCGGATGGCCCATGGCGATGGCACCGCCGTTGACGTTCAGCTTCTCGTCCGGGATCTGCAGATCCTTCTGGAACTTCAGCACGACCGAGGCGAAGGCCTCGTTGATCTCGAACAGGTCGATATCGTCCATCGTCAGGCCCGCCTTGGCCAGCACCTTCTTCGCCGCCGGGGTGGGGCCGGTGAGCATGATGGTGCTGTCGGCGCCGCTGGTGGCGGTCGCGACGACGCGGGCGCGCGGGGTCAGGCCCGAGGCCTTACCGGCCTCTTCGCTGCCGATGAGCACCAGCGCGGCACCGTCGACGATGCCGGAGCTGTTGCCGCCGTGGTGAACGTGGTTGATCTTCTCCACGAAGTGGTACTTCTGCAGCGCCACCGCGTCGAAGCCGCCCATTTCACCGAGACCGGCGAATGAGGGATTCAGTTTGGCCAGATCCTCCACGGTGGTGCCGGGCCGCATGTGCTCATCGCGGTCCAGCACGGTCAGGCCGTTGAGGTCCTTCACGGGGACGATGGATTTGGCGAAGTAGCCGCCGGTGGTCGCCTTGGCGGCCAGGTCCTGCGAACGCACCGCGTAGGCGTCGACATCGTCCCGGGAGAAGCCCTCGATGCTGGCGATCAGGTCGGCGCTGATGCCCTGCGGTACGACGTAGGTGTCGTAGTTGGTGGCCGGGTCGAGCATCCAGGCGCCACCGTCGGAGCCCATCGGCACGCGCGACATGGATTCGACGCCACCGGCGATGACCAGGTCGTCGAAGCCGGAGCGAACCTTCTGGGCACCGAGGTTCACGGCTTCCAGGCCCGAGGCGCAGAAGCGGTTGAGCTGGAAACCGCCGACGGTTTCGGGCAGGCCGGCAGTGAGCACGGTGGTGCGGGCGATATCGGAGCCCTGGTCACCGACCGGGGAGACGACACCGAGGATCAGGTCCGAAATCCGGTCCTCGTCGAGGTTCGGGAAACGGTTGCGCAGCTCCTGCACCAGGCCGGTGGTGAGATCGATCGGCTTGACCGAGTGCAGCGACCCCTTCTTGTTGCGGCCGCGCGGGGTACGGATGGCCTCGTAGATGTAGGCCTCTGTGGTCATATCGGAGTGTTTCCTTCCTAGGAATACGCCCGCCCGCACCTGGCGGAGCAGACGCGAGTTACCTCGCCGACCGGCCGTTCGACCGACCGTCCGTATTCAGTTGGCATAGCGTCGGCGGGCCGGAGAACCCACGCGGGCATACGCTGTACAAACCACGGCACGAACCAGCGGACGGGTATCCGGCGGCCCGCTCGTCAGGGCCCACCATAGAACCTCGCCTCGCGGAAGTCCGCAGCCACCCGCCCATAGTACCGCCGGACGCGAACTCCGGTTAACTTAACGTGGTCGAACCGGTGCTTGTCAACCATTCAACGGGGTGGCGCCCAGCTCACTCGCCAGCAATTGCAGAGCGACCTCGTCCGGATCGCGCCGCTGCCCCGGATCGACCGGCCGGGCGGCATCGGCAAGCATCTCCCGCTCCTCCTCCGGTGTGGAGGGCGCAACGACACCGGATCCGTAACCGTAATCGTCCGGCCCCGGGTCGTCCGGAAGGTCCGGAAAGTCCGGCGGCGGTATGTCGTCATCGGGATTCCCGGCGCCACCCCGGCCGGAATTTCCGGGGCCCGCCGCACCGGGTTCTCCGGCTGCCGCGGCACCACGGGCCTGACTGGGCCGGGAGAACCGGAGGGCCGGCTTGCCGGATGCACCTGCTGCACGGTTCGGCTCCCCGCTGCCGGCAACGGTCTGCACGGTTCCCGCGGCACCGGCGGCTTCCGCAACACGCCCGGTGGCCGTCTCCCCCTGGGCGGATTCGCTGTCACCGGCGCCGGGCCGGCCCGTCCGCGTTCGGTGCGGACCGCCTCGACGCCCCCCTTCGGAATCACCGGAATCGGCATCACCAGACCGCCGGCCGCCCCGCTCCCGCCCCCCGGGGCCCCGCGAAACCTGCTGACCGGCCACTACCCAACGCACCGGATACTCATGGCCGAGCACCGCGGCGACTGCCGACCGGACTGCCCCCACCGACTGGGGCTGGGACAACCGCTGCACCAGGGCCGCGTGGTGGGCGAGGACGATCTCGCCCTGCTCCACTCCGGCGACCGATGCGCCCGAGGTGAGCATCGCGCCGATGGTCGGCCCGAAATCGCGGACCTTCACCTTGATCTCGGCCCAGGCGGCCTCGACGGCAGCCAGCAGTTCGGCATCGGTATGCGCTCCGGCGGGCTCGGCGGGCGCAGTCGATTCGATATCGGGACGGCGGGTGTCGCCCTGATCCGCCCCGGAACGATCCGCGCCGGACCCCGTCGCACGTTCCTGATCATGCACATCACCGGACGCCTGTGCGCCCGCACGGTCGGCCTCGGCTGTGTCGGCGTTCGCACGATCCCGGGTGCCGGGCGCTGCCTGGGGCCCCACCCGATCGGCGCCGGCTTCTTCCCCCGCCGGACGATCCCGATCATCAGCAGATCCCTGCGCTCCCGCCGGGTCCTGCTCACCGGCGCCGGTCTTCGCACGATCCTGTCCACCGGGCGCTGCCTGAGCACCCGCACGCTCGTCCGCGCCGGTCTCCACCGGCCGACGAGCTCCATTGTCCGCGCCGGTCACCTGCCGCGTATCCGCACTGCTCGCATTGTCGGGGCCCGCCGCAGGTGCGCGGTCCGAGCCGCCTCCGGCCGGTGCAACCGTCGCATCGGCCGAACCCTCGGCTGCTTTGTTCCGCGGATCCGATTCCGCCGATCGTGGAGCGGAGTCGGTGGTGTGGGCGACCTGCGGGGTGTCACCGGCGGAACCGCCAGGTGTGGACGCCGTCTTGGACCCGCGCAGTGCCGCCAGCGCTTCGGCCCCGCGCCGGCGGGCCGGGTCCGCC
>NZ_BDBZ01000035.1 GCF_001613245.1 Nocardia speluncae NBRC 108251
TGGCGGCGTCTACGACCGCACCGCCAAGGCAATTCCGGTGACAGCACAGGTTCGTGCGGCCCTGGGGCTTCCACAATCCACCACCCGGCTGTCGCCGCCGGAAATGATCCGCGCGATTCTCGAGGCGCCGGTGGATCTGCTGTGGAACGGCGGTATCGGCACCTATATCAAGGCGAGCACCGAAACCAACGCCGATGTCGGTGATAAATCCAACGACTCTGTCCGCGTGAATGCCGACAGGTTGCGCGTCAAAGTGATCGGGGAGGGTGGAAACCTGGGCGCCACTGCATTGGGGCGGATCGAATTCTGCCGTGGCGGCGGCAAGATGAACACCGATGCACTGGACAATTCCGCCGGAGTCGATTGTTCCGACCACGAGGTGAACATCAAGGTACTGCTCGATGCCGTGGTTTCGGCGGGGGAACTGGATATCGCCGACCGCAATCCATTGCTCGTGGATATGACCGACGAGGTCGCCGAACTCGTCCTGCGGGACAATATCTCGCAGAACTTCCGGATCGGTCTCTCCCGATCGGTCGCCGACCGGCGCGGTGCCGTTCACCGGCGGTTGCTCACCGAACTGGAAACCCGTCGCGGTGTGGACCGCCGGCTGGAGGCGCTGCCGTCGGACGCCGAGATGGAACGGCGCATCGCAGCCGGGGCCGGGCTCACTTCACCGGAACTGGCCACCGCCATCGCCCATGTCAAGCTCGCGTTGAAAGCCGATCTGCTGGCCGGGGATCTGCCCGACAGCCCGACCTTCACCGCTGTCCTGCCGCAGTACTTCCCGACCCCGCTACGCGACCGCTTCGCCGCTGCCATCGCCAACCACCCTCTGCGCCGCGAGATCGTCGCAACCGTCGTGGTCAACGAGATGGTCGATTTCGGCAGCGCGACCTTCGCGTTCCGGCTGGCCGAGGAGATCGGTGCCACGACCGATGATGCCGTGCGGGCGTTCACCGCCGCGGTGGACATCTTCCGGCTGCGGGATCTGTGGCAGCGGATCCGGACGACCCCCATGCCGACAGCGGTGCGGGACCGCCTGGAGCAGGAAACCAACCGGGTCCTGGAACGAGGCGCGCGCTGGTTGTTGCTGAATCGGCCGCAACCGATCGCTATCAGTGCCGATATCGCGCGCTACCGTGACGGTGTCAGGGCACTGGCGAAGCAGGTCCCGGCCTGGCTGCCCACGCCTCTGTCCGAACGAGTCGCGGCGCAGGCAGCAACCGCGGCGGACGACGGTGCGCCGATCGGCCTGGCCACCGAGGTCTATCACCTCATTCAGCTGTTCCCGCTGCTGGATGTGCTGGATATCGCCGATATCGCCGAACGCGACGCGCACGAGGTGGCCGAGTTGTATTTCGCGCTCAACGCCCACCTGGAGATCACCCGGCTGATCGGCGCGGTGGGCGACCTCGACTACGACCGGCGCTGGGCCGGTCTGGCCCGGCTGGCGTTACGTGACGATCTCTACGAATCGCTGCGCCTGCTGACGCTCGATATCGCCTCTGCTACCGCCCCCGAAGACCCGGTCTCGGAGAAGCTGGACTATTGGGAGCAGACGAACCGGTCGCGCCTGGCGCGGGCCCGCGGGACGCTGACCGAGATCTTCGGGGTCACCCGCCACGACTTGGCCACTCTTTCGGTGGCGGCCCGTCAGGTCCGCAGTCTGGCGGGAACCTCGGAGTCGGCAACCGTCGTCTGAGAACACAACCCCTGCTTTCCGGACTCGCAGCGCTGCGGCACGGCCGCGCGCTCCGCGGACGGAAAGCAGGGGACAGGCGTGCGGGTCGCGTCTCAGCGGGTCGGCACGGATCAGCCGGGCAGTGCAGGGCTTCCACACGAGCCGCAGAATTTCGCGGTCGCGAGGAGCCGGGCCCCGCACCCCCGGCAATCCGGTATCCGGTTGGGGGCGAGCCGCATTCCACAGTTCACACAGAAGTTGGCGCCCTCCGGGTTCACCGTGTTGCATCCGGTGCACACAGGTGCGGCGGCACTCGATGGGGGTGACCCGGCCGGCAGCTCCGTGGACCCGGCACCCGGTGGCAAGCTCGACTGCGGGGCCCGCTCCGGGGACGTTCGGTGTTGCCAGGGTGACGCCGGTGCGGCCGGACCGGCCCCGGGTGCCGGCGGACTCGATTGTTGCAGAGCGTTGATCCCCAGGGCCGCGCCGAGGATTCCCCCCTCGTGGCCGTGTCCGGTGGCCAAGCCGTGGCCGGCGCCCAACGCCATCTCGCCGGCCGCGTACTGCCGGAAATCGCCGGCCAGGCGGATATAGGTGACATCCTTCGCCAGTCTTTTGAGCCGGTCTGCGTCCTCGGGGGCCAGCGTGATGTCGAAGTTTCCGAGCCGGGGGACCCGCAGACCGTACTCGTAGAGCGCGGTGTTGGTCTGCTCCAGAACGGCGCGCTCGATTGCGGGTAGTTCGCCCGACAGGCCGAGTACGGGCCATTCGCCGCGGGAGACTTCTCGTGTCACCGCGACCTTCATGGACTTGAGTAGCAGATCGGCGCTCCACGACTCGATTCCGGCCGGATCGTGCAGATCGGTGCTGCCTGCCAGCGAGGTGATCAGTTGCTGGGCGTCGCGGACCGTCAGCGCGAATTCCCCGAATACCCGCAGGGTGACGATCTGCTCGCTGACCGGATCGGCGATATCGGCCAGCCGGCCACCGAACTTGATTCCGGCGAACTCGCGGGTCGAGACGAAATAGAGCTCGGCCCGGTAGTAGTTGCCGCCGGACAGGGTGTCCACCAGGGCGCCGAGAACGGGGAGCTCGTCGGCGTCCACCCGGTGCCTGCCCGGCCCCAGCGCGCCCAGGACGTGGCCGGACTTCACGAACAGTGCCGTCTGGTCGGCGTTGACTATGGCGCGGGAGTAGCGCCGGATGTTCATATCCGGCCACTTGTAGACGAGTTGTTTCTTGCCGGTCTCCGGGACGGCGATGAACTCGCGTTCGAACCAGGCCATCGGGCGCTCCTCTGTATCTGACTTACCCAGCGTAACGCCGTTCAGCGGCTCGATCAATCATGTGGCCGACCTGCGCCTAAACCTGTTTATGCACGAAAGTGCCGGATTCCCTGGGAAATATAACTGTCGGCTACCTATTGATCGTGCCGCTAACTAGCGGTACATTGCTCGCAGACATGATCTGCGCCACTCGAAAGGCAAGACGATGACAACAGTGCAAGAGCCTCGCGGACAGGAGGCGCCGGCGGAGGGCCTGCACGCCGAAGACGCGGGCTACCACAAGGCGCTGCGCCCGCGGCAGCTCCAGATGATCGCCATCGGTGGCGCCATCGGCACCGGGCTGTTCCTCGGTGCCGCAGGCCGTCTCCGCGAGGCCGGGCCAGGGCTGTTCCTGGTATTCGCCGTCTGCGGGATCTTCGTATTCTTCATTCTGCGCGCCCTGGGCGAACTGGTCCTGCACCGCCCGACCTCGGGCTCGTTCGTTTCCTACGCTCGCGAGTTCCACGGGGAGAAGCTGGCTTTCTCGGTCGGCTGGATGTACTTCTTCCACTGGTGCATGACCGGCATCGTGGATATCACCGCGATCGCCACCTACGTCCACTTCTGGGGCGCATTCGAGGCGATACCGCAGTGGAGCATTGCGCTGATCGCCCTGGCCATCGTCGTCGCGATCAATATGATCTCGGTGAAATGGTTCGGTGAACTGGAGTTCTGGGCGGCACTGATCAAGGTCGTCGCACTGGTGGGCTTCCTGATTCTGGGCACGATCTTCCTGGCCGGACGCTTCGAGATCGATGGGCAGGCCACCGGGCTCAGCATCATCAACGACAACGGCGGTTGGTTCCCGACCGGCTTCCTGCCCCTGATCGTCGTCACCACCGGTGTGGTCTTCGCCTACGCCGCGGTAGAGCTCGTGGGCACCGCGGCCGGTGAAACGGAGAACCCCGAGAAGATCATGCCGCGCGCCATCAACTCGGTGATCGCCCGGATCGCGCTGTTCTACGTCGGCTCGCTGATTCTGCTCGCACTGCTGCTGCCCTACACGGTATTCACCGCCGGTGAGAGCCCGTTCGTCACGTTCTTCTCCAAGATCGGCATCGACGGCGCCGGTTCGATGATGAACCTGGTGGTGCTGACAGCCGCCTTCTCCAGCCTCAATGCCGGGTTGTACTCGACAGGTCGCATCCTGCGCTCGATGTCGATGAACGGTAGTGCGCCGAAGGTGGCGGGCCGGATGTCCAAGAGTGGTGTGCCCTACGTCGGGATCCTCGCGACCGGTGCCATCGCGCTGGTCGGTGTGGGACTGAACGCGTTGGTCCCCGAGCAGGCATTCGAGATCGTGCTGAACGTCTCCGCGCTGGGCACCATCTTCTCGTGGGCAGCGATCCTGCTCTGCCAGCAGAAGCTGTACCGCTGGTCCCAGGAAGGCAAGGTGACCCGGCCGAAGTTCCGGTTGCCCGGTGCGCCGTACACCAACTACGCGACCATGATCTTCCTTGCCGCCGTAGTTCTGCTGATGCTGTTCAGCGATGAAATCGAACAGCGGGCCGCCGTGATCGCGATGGTGGTGATCGGTGTTCCGGCCCTGGTCGGTGGCTGGTTCGTGGCCCGCAAAGGGGTGAACGAACTCATCGCACAGCGCCCGGAGCCGGCTCCTTCGCTCGCCAAGTCCACGGAATCGGCCCCCACGGTCCGTGTCCTGGACGAGCCGGACGACCAGAAGTAGATCGCAACCGCACAATGCGCACTTCCCCGGACACAGCGTGTCCGGGGAAGTGCGCATTCCCAGGAAAGGGAACGCCGGTGCGTCGGCGCTCTGGGGGCGGGATCACAATGGACTCTCGGTTCACCCTGTGGGTTTGAGAGGTCGTGCATGCCAGAGCATTCCAGCCCGTCCGAACCGCCGCTGTCGCCACCCTGGTCGCCCCGGCGGGTTCGCGGCGCGGCGATGCCGCGGCGGGCGGCGCACACCTGGTCGACCCGGCGTACCACCAGCAGCGGAAATGTGCACCGGGGGCCGGCCACGGAATCGGATCTCACGCGCGCCGCCGAGGAACTGCTCGCCGAATCCGGTGCGAGTGCTCCGCGCAGCCCCACCGATGCCGCGGTGCCGCCGAGTGGGGCCGGGGTATTCGTTCCGGTGACCGTGGGCTCGGCCCCGGTGATCGGGGCGCCTCCGCAGGCAGGTTCCGGGGCGGGCGCCGGTGAAGAAATCGAATCGTCCTCCGGTGGTGCCGCCGCGCCGGACCGCGGGATCGAAACCGACAGCGGCGATTCCGCCGGACAGCAGGCGAGTGAGTCCGGTGCTCTGTCCGGGCTTTCCGATTTCGACCGTGCCATTGCCGCGCTCACCGGTGACGATATCGCTCGACTCAACAGTCTCGGCGACCCGGATGACGACGATCTCGAGTCCCTGTTGCTGGAGGACGACGACGATCTCGACGCCCTGCTGCGGGAGGAGGGCGAGGATCCCGACGTCGATTTCGACCCGTTCGCCGGGTTCGAGGACGAATCTCCCTCCGGCCGCAATGCCCGCTCCCGGCCGAGTGTGCGCAGGCTGGGCGCCGGACTGGTCGCTTTGCCACGGGTGGATCCGGTGGACCCCGCCACCGCGGTCCTGGCGGACCCGGTGGTTCCCGAGAGCAAACGCTTCTGCTGGAAATGCCAGGCACCCAACGGGCGATCCGGGCCGGACGGTCCCGCCCCGGTCGCGGGGGAGTGCTCGAAATGCGGTTCCGACTATAATTTTCTGCCCGCTCTGTCGGCCGGTGAGGTGGTCGCCGAGCAGTACGTGGTCAAGGGGTGCCTGGCCCACGGTGGCCTCGGCTGGATCTACCTGGCGGTCGATACGAACGTCAGTGATCGCTGGGTCGTGCTCAAGGGGCTGCAGAATCCGCAAGACTTCGAAGCTCACGTGGTGGCGCTGGCCGAACGTCAGTTCCTCTCCGAGATCACCCATCCCGGCGTGGTCAAGATCTACAACTTCGTCAAGCATCGCTCCCACCGGGAGCAGGCCGATGGCTATATCGTCATGGAGTACGTCGGCGGGCGGTCGTTGAAGAAGATGCTGGATCTGGCCGGTCCGGACCGTCTTCCGGTGGCCGAGACCCTGGCGTACACGATGGAGGTGCTGCCCGCACTCGACTACCTGCACTCGTTCGGCCTGGCCTACAACGACCTGAAGCCGGACAACATCATGGTCACCGACGACGAGGTCAAACTCATCGATCTCGGCGCCGTGGCGGCCATGGAGTCCTACGGCAGTATCTACGGCACGCCCGGTTATCAGGCGCCGGAGATCATCGAAACCGGCCCGACGGTTGCCTCGGATATCTACGCCGCCGGGCGCACGCTGGCGGCGCTCATCCTCGACCTGCGCAAGGATGCCCAGGGAAATTACTGCGCGGATATCCCTACGCCGGAGGGGTACCCGCTGCTGCGGAAGTATCCGTGCCTGCATCGACTGCTGGTCCGGGCGACCCATGCCGATCCGAGCCGGCGCTTTCCGTCCACCTACGCCATGTACTGCCAGCTGGCCGGGGTGTTGCGGATGGTGCTGGCCGCAGACACCGGCCGCGAGCATCCGCAGGCCTCCGCCGAGTTCGGTTCGCTGCGGGGTGACTTCGGGATCGATACGCTGATCGGTCAGACCGACGGGATGGTCGACGGCGCGTATCGCAGCTCTGTACTCGATACCGCGTCGGTCGTGGCGGCATTGCCGATTCCGCTGATCGATGCCGACGATCCCAGTGTGGAACTGCTCGCACCGCTGCTCCACGGAGACGCGCGCCGCACGCTGGACTCGTTGCGCCAGACCGCCGAACGTATTGCGGCCGGCACCATCGATGCCCCGGAGACCTTCGAGGTAGAGGGAGCGCTGACCGCGATCCGCGCCCATATCGACCTGGGAGATCTGACCTCGGCGATGGCTCTGCTGGAGGTGCTGCGCCCGCGGGCGGTCACCGACTGGCGGGTGGAATGGTTCAGTGGGGTCGCGGCCCTGCTGGAGGGTCAGTATCAGCGTGCCTACCTGCACTTCGACGAGGTGTACACCATGCTCCCCGGTGAGATCGCGCCCGCGCTGGCGCTGGCCGCGACCGCGGAGTTGGTGCTGCAATCCGAAACACCCGCTACGGCCGGCGACCTCGGCGACACGGATCGCTGGCACCGCGCCGCCGCCGAGTTCTACCGCCTGGTCTGGCAGACCAACCACGGCGTGGTCAGCGCGGCATTCGGTCTGGCTCGGCGGCTGGCAGCCGACGGTGAACCGCTGCGGGCGGTGCAGGTGCTCGACGAGGTGCCCGACACCTCACGTCACTACCGCACCGCTCGGATGACCGGCAGTCTGTTGCTGGTCTCCCGGCCGCATATCGAGATCAGCGAAATCGACCTGCTCGAGGCCGCCTCCCGGTTGGAGGTCGCCGGCGAACCGCGCGCGTTGCAGTTGCAGGTCGTGGTGGTGGGGGCGGCATTGGAATGGCTGCGTTCACGGATGCGGCCCGCCACTGCCGACACCGCCTTGCTCGGGTATCCACTCACTGTGGCCGGTTTGCGCGGTGGCCTGGAGTCGCGGCTGCGGGCACTGGCTCGCAGTGCCCCTGAACGGCTGCACCGGTACCGCCTGGTGGACCTGGCCAACAGTGTCCGGCCGCATACCCGGTGGTGAGCTGCTCAGGGGCGTCCCGGCGCGCGGCGCCGGCGCAGCGCGGTGGGCAGCAGCGGCGCCGAGACCAGGAGAACGACCAGCAGCAACAGCCACAGCCACCCGCCGAAGGCGAGGGCGAGTACGAAGGCGAACGCGGCTGCGCAGCCGGCCATGATCGCGAAACCCATAGCGGGATCGGCGGGCGGCGGGGGGGCCGACGGTGCCGGGGCGGCCGGGAGATCGGTGAACAGGCTCGCCAGCTCCGCCGTGGTGGTCGCGGCCGTTGCCGTGTCGGCCCGGTCCTCGTAGTCGCCGAGTGTCAACCGGCCCGCGCCCAGATGTTCGGCGAGCTCTCGCAAGGCGCGCTCGCGCTCCCCGACGGATATCCGTGCCCCCGGTAGCTCACTCATATCCGCAGAATAAGACTGTTTCGCCGGGGCGGGTGGAAACCGGATTCGCCACTGCCGGGAAGTCGGTCCACCCCCTCGGAAAGCCGATTCCCAGAGTTGGGGAGTAATTAGGCTGCCTACAAAATGGCGGGTAAGGAGTTGTATATGGCCACCGTGATCCCGTATCGGCGCCCGGCCGCCGAGGTATGGGACTGGCAGCTGCTCGGGTCCTGCCGCGGTCTGGAATCGACGGTGTTCTTCCATCCGGAGGGCGAACGTGGCCGGGCTCGCGCCGCTCGGGTGCGCCGGGCGAAGCAGATCTGCGACGCCTGTCCGGTGCTGGACAGTTGTCGTAGTTACGCGCTGGCAGTGGGGGAACCGTACGGAGTTTGGGGCGGCATGTCGGAAGATGAACGACGTACCCATACCCAACGTGCCGCTGGTCGGAGGGCGACGAATTGACGAATCCTTGACCAACGCGGGTTGAAGCGGACGTTTCCGTCGTGTCCAGCGCGGCTCGTTACCGTTTCGATGTGGTTTCCTTGTTGTATGGCTGCTGGTGTGGAGTACACGATCGATGAACTGGCGCGCGCTGCCGGTACGACCGTGCGCAGCCTGCGGGTTTATCACGAACGGGGGGTTCTTCCCCCGCCGCAGGTCAAGGGGCGGACAGGCTTCTACAGTCCCGAACACCTCAATCGGGTGCGCACGATCAGCAGGTTGCTGGACAGAGGCATCAAACTCAACGGCATCAAGGAACTGCTCAAGGCGTGGGACCGCGGTGACGATCTCGGCGATATCCTGGGCGTCGGCGCACTGCTCGGCGGTGCGGAAGCCGGCGAGGCATCGGCCGGGGAACCTGCCTCGGCCGTGGATACCATTGCCGCGACCGAGCTGCAGGAACGGTACGCTTCGGTACCCAACGGGCTGGCACGGATCGTGGCTATGGGCTTGTACGAGCCCGTGGATGCCGCCACCTATCGGCCCGCCGACCGGCAGCTCATCCGGATGGCCGAGCAATTGGCGGCGGCAGGGGTGCCCGACGCGGAGGTTCTGGGTGAACTGGAACGGATGCGGGCCGATTGTGACCGGATGGCACGCCGCTTCGTCGACCTCTTCCAGCGCACCGCCTGGCAGAAGTACCGGGAATCGGAGCGTGACGATGCTGATCTGGTCGAGCTGACGGGGCAGCTGCAACTGGCCCGGACGCTACCGGGAAAGGCGGCCGCGGAACTGGTCAACCGGTTCGTCGCGCACTACATCGAAAGCGACAGCGAGCTGTCCGAACTGCCGACCGAGAACTGACCCTGGGGCCATCGGTGGTCTTCTCCGCGCTGGGAAACATCCGGCCGCGGTGTTTCGTCGGGTGACGATACATTCGGCGGGGGCTCTTCGGGTGCCTCGGCCGTATACCTAAGTATGTTTTCATCCCATACCGATGCGCGGTTCCCGCGGTACGGGCACAATCTGCTGCCTGGTACCGACGCGGTAGATGAGGCATGGGCATGGGAAGCGTGACGCTGTGGATGCAGATATCTGTCGACGGGTTTGCCGAGGGGCCCGACGAAGCAGTCCACTGGCCGGTTGTCGACGAGGAACTCTGTACCGAGTACCTGAGTGAACTCCGGCAGGCCGACGTCCTGTTGTACGGGCGCAAGACCTACGACATCATGGCGGCATTCTGGCCGACCGCCGACCTCACTCCGGTCTCACCGTTCTATGTGGAATTCGCGCGGTTCTGGCGGGCAGCTCCCAAACTCGTGATCAGTCGGACGCTACGGGATCCGGCCTGGAATACCGAGGTCCTCGGAGCCGGCGTTGTCGCCGAGGTGCGACGCCGTAAGGACGCGGGCCAGAACATGGTCCTGCTCGGCGGTGCCGAAACCGCCGCCGCGTTCATCGAACACGATCTGGTAGACGAATACCGCCTGTTCGTCCATCCGATTCTGCTCGGTGACGGGGTGCCGCTGTTCCGTTCAGCGGTCGACGCCACCGGACTGCGCCTGGTGGACGTGCTGACCTTCGACAGTGCGGTGGTGCAGATGCACTACCGGCATCCGGAACGGGTGCTGTGCTGAGCGTTATACCTGTGCGCAACCTCGGGTAACCATAAACGAACGGGTTCTCCACACGGCCGACCTCCGCGTGCACTAATTTACGTGTCTATGGTGGTGATCTACCCAGATGGTGCGGTACCCGCCGCATCGGCGACCGAATTCTTCGGTCGGGAACGGGAACTCGCACGCCTGCACGACCTGCTGGTATCGCCCACCGCGCGGCTGATCACGCTCGTCGGCCCGGGGGGCATCGGTAAGACCCGGCTGGCCGCCGAGGCGCTGCGGCGGACCGATCCGGGTCGGCCCGTCTACTGGGCCCGGCTGGCCGAACTCGACCGCGACTGCGGTGATTCGGCCGAGAACGTGCTGCGGTCTGTGGTGCGCACCGATATCAGCGATCCGTGCTCATTCGATCTCGGAGCGCCCGGCCACCCCGGGGCGCGGTCCGAAGACGCCATCCTGGTCCTGGACAACTGTGAACACGTGCTGGCGGCGGTGGGCCGTGTGGTACTCGACCTGCTCTCGGGGACGTCGGACCTGACGATTCTGGCCACCAGTCGCGAACCCATCGGCTGGGCCGACGAATACCTCGTCGCAGTGGGGCCGCTGTCTCCGGCGCAATCTCTGGAACTGTTCCGGCAGCGTGCCGAACTCACCGGCCGTCCGGTTGCCGACGAACCCGGCCAACTCGCGATCGTGCGCCGCATCTGCCGCCGGGTCGAGCATTCTCCGCTGCTCATCCGGCTGGCCGCGGCGCGGCTGTGGCACCAGCCGCCGGCCATGGTGCTGGCCGAACTCACCGGCGGCGCCGACGATCAGCGGATGCGCTGGTCGCAGAGCATCCGCTCCGGCAGCGAGCGCCGCCACCGCGGTATATCCGATGTGATCGCCTGGTCGTTCGATTTGTGCTGCGCCGACGAACAACTTCTGCTGTGCCGGATGTCGGTGTTCGCGGCCGGATACGAAACCGATGGGGTGGAACCGCAGCGCAACGGTGTCGATCTGGATGCGGTCGTCGCGGTCGGCGCCGACGACCTGCTACCGCCCGAACGGGTGGCCGCTCTGCTGGAGCGGCTGGCCGAACGCTCACTTGTCTGCACCTTCCGCACCGAGAACAGCGTGCGCTGGTATCTGGTGGAAAGTGTGCGCCTGTTCGCCGGCGACCGGCTGCGGCGCGATCCGGCGGAATCCGCCCGGCTGGCCGGCAGGCACCGGCGGTACTACCGGGATCGGGTGGCCGAGGCTCGTTCACGCTGGCACGGACCCGCGGAAGAAACGTGGCTGACCTGGGCGCGCACCTCGTGGGACGATATTCTCATCGGAATCGAAACCGGGCTGGCCGAGCCGGGCGAGGCATTGATCGGACTGGAAACGGCCTCGGTGCTGTTATCGGTCTGGGTGCCGTTCGTGAACGGCGGTAGTTGTTCGCTGGCCCGGCTGACCGCCGCGGCGCTCGAGGTCACGCGGGACCGGGCCGACAGTCCGCACCGGGTCCGTGCCACCGCTCTGCTGGGTTGGTTCAGCCTGTGGGAGGGCGACACTGAGCGTGCAAGACGGCTGCTGAACGACTGCGTGGCCGGGTGCCTGCCCAAGCGGGCCGGGAACGATTCATGGCGGCGGAATCCGGAAACCGATATCGGGTTGCCGCCTTCGGTGGAATGGGTCCGTGGCCTGGAACTCATGCTGTTCCAGCTGGATCCTCTCGCTGTGATGGTGCTGGACCGGGCGAACCGTAAGTTCACCGAGCGGGGGGATCGGATAGGAATCGAACGTGCCGCAGTTTTCACCGCGCTGGCTGCGGCAATGCTGGGTGAGCCGGCGCAGGCCGACGCGATCACCCGCGTGCACCTGGACCGTTCGGTGGCCGCAGAATCGTCGCTCTCGGTGCACTGGGCCCAGGTGGCGCGCGCGCTGGCGCTGGCACGGTCCGCCGAGCCGGCGGCGGCGCTGGGACCGGCGTATTCGGTGGTGTCCGGGCGGTTCGCCGTCGGGGATACATGGAAGGCCTCATGGTCCGTCGCGGTCTGCATGATTGTGCTCACCCACGTGTTGTCCGGCGATCCCGCGGCGGTGGGGGCATCGGCCGCGGTCCACGCACGGGCCGGCGAGTTGGCCTGGCTGACCGGGGTTTTCCGGGCCTGTCACCGGTCGATGGGGGTCGATGTCGAACGAGTTCCGATGATGGTGCGGGGTGTGCGCCGGGCGACGGCGGTCGCGACGGCGATCATCGGGTCCGCCGAGGTGGCGGCGGCCGAACACCGCGGTAGGCAGTACCGGCCGGGTAGCGTAATGGTCCAGCAGTATCTGCAGCGCAGCTGGCCGATCATCCGGGACCCGGTTGTTGTACCCGCTGTTCCGGGTGCCGAGCGCTGGGATGTGTTGTCACCGGCCGAACGTGCGGTTGCGGTGCTGGCCGCCGCGGGCTGGACGAACAGCGCGATCGCCGAGCGGCGGGGAAGTTCGGTGCGCACCGTGGACGCGCAGGTCGCGAGTATCCGGCAGAAGTTGGTGATCGGTTCGCGCCGTGCGATCGCCGGTCATGTTCCGGACGAACTGGCCCGCACTGTCGATGCCGAACGGGTTGCCTCGGGGCGCCGGGGCCGGCGGCGGCCGGGGTCACGGTAGGGCAGTCGCGTCCGGGTCACCGGCAGGCGTAGAAGTAGGGCTTGTACGCGCAGATGTCGTGAAAGACGCCGCCGCCGTCGTTGGTTTCGCTGCGGTACGCCGGGATGGCGTGCATGGGCTCGTTGCGGTTACTGGTATCGGCGGGAATTGCATGGGTGTCGTCGTATGTGCCGTTACCCGGGTGTGAATCACCGCGGGTGCTGTGGCCGACATCGGCATGGGCCGCCTGTGCTGTCAGGGTGGCGGGTGCCAGGACGAGTGCGCCGGTCAGGGCGGCCGCCGCGGCGATCTTTTTCACCAGTTCATGGGTGCGAGCGATGATCATGGTCGTCTTCCGTTCCTTTGGGGCGGTATAGAACTTGCACGGCGAAACATTGTCTGTGGTCCGTCGTTCTATGTGCCGCTGTTTAACGGTACGGTACATGATGGTGTGGATATGCGCGCGTTGATTTCCCTGGAATGGGAACGATCGGTATCCGCCGCAGCCCGCCGCGCCACCACCGCCCTCACCGTGGATGTGCCCGAATGCCTGGGCCGGATGCTAGGGGTGGCCCGGTAATTCGGAGGTTGCGCACGGAGCCGTAGGGCGGTGGATGGACCAGCCGGCACGGGTCCACCGCGAACCGGCGCATCATCTACAGGATTGCGCTCGCGTTCTCCTGCCTGGATCCCGACGTGCCCGTGGTGGCGGGTGTCGGCCGCCCGGCAGCCGGCTACATCGTCGAGGCCGTCTGCCGCTGCGGGCACCGCAACGCCGACAGCTCCCCATCGACGACCACACCGGTGTACAGGCGCAAAGTGTCGGCAAGGCAGTTTCGCCCGGGGCCGGGCGTTCGTTCACCCGGGCCGGCGCCAGTCCGCTACCTCGGGGATATCCTCACCGTGCTGCCGGGTCCAGGTCCGGGCCCGTAGCCGGGCATCCACCATGTCCTGCCGCAACCCCGCCGCCTGCTGCCGCAGTGCCGGTACCCGGTCGATGACATCCATCACCAGGTGGTAGCGGTCGAGATCGTTGAGCATGACCATATCGAAGGGCGTTGTGGTCGTGCCCTGTTCCTTGTAACCCCGGACGTGCAGGCCGTCATGGTTGGTGCGGCGGTACGTGAGCCGGTGGATCAACCACGGGTAGCCGTGGAAGGCGAAGATCACGGGGGAGCCCCGGGTGAACAGGGTGTCGAATTCGCTGTCGGGCAGGCCGTGTGGGTGTTCCTCCGCCGGTAGCAGGCGCATCAGATCCACCACGTTCACCACCCGTACCCGCAACCAGGGCAGCTTCTCACGCAGGATCGAGGCCGCGGCAAGAGTTTCCAAGGTAGGGACGTCGCCGGCGCAGGCCAGCACCACATCCGGGGTGGTGGCCGGTTCGTCGCGGTTGCCCGCCCATTCCCAGATTCCGATTCCACGGGCGCAGTGCAGCGCGGCGTCGGTGGCCGACAGCCAATCCGGCTGCGGCTGTTTACCCGCCACCACCACGTTCACGTAGTGCCGTGAGCGCAGGCAGTGGTCGTACACCGAGAGCAGCGTATTCGCGTCCGGCGGCAGATACACCCGCACGATCTCGGGTTTCTTGTTCAGCACCACATCGAGGAAACCGGGATCCTGATGGGTGAAACCGTTGTGGTCCTGCCGCCAGACATGGGAGGACAGCAGGTAGTTCAGGCTCGCCAGCGGGCGCCGCCACGGTACCTCGGCGCTGGCATCGAGCCATTTGGCGTGCTGGTTGAACATCGCGTCGACGATATGGACGAAGGCCTCGTAGCAGGTGAAGACGCCGTGCCGGCCGGTCAGCAGATATCCCTCCAGCAGGCCCTGGCACATATGTTCGGACAGCACTTCGATGACCCGGCCGGTGCGGTCGAGTTTCACGTCGTCGGGGCCGATCTCGGCCTGCCAGTTGCGGCCGGTGACCGTGAGGATGTCCTGTAACCGGTTGCTGGCCAGTTCGTCGGGAGCGAAGGTGAGGAAGTTGTCCGGGTTGCGTTCGGTGACGGTCCGGAGCCAGCCGCCCAGCACGCGGGTGGCCTCGTGGCTGGTGCGCCCCGGTTCGGAAACATCCACCGCGTAGTCGCGCCAATCGGGTAGCCGCAGGTCACGGACAAGTTCCCCGCCGTTGGCCACCGGGTTCGCACTCATCCGTTTCGCCCCCACCGGCACCAGCCGGCGCAACTCGGAGACCGGGGCGCCGGCTTCGTCGAACAACTCCTCCGGCCGATAGGACCGCAGCCACTGTTCGAGCACCGCACGATGCCCGGCATTCTGGCGAGCCGCGGGCAGCGGCACCTGATGCGCGCGGAATGTTCCCTCTACCGGCTTTCCGTCGACCTGAGGCGGCCCGGTCCACCCCTTGGGGGTCCGCAGCACGATCATCGGCCAGTGCGGGCGGGCGGTGTCGGTCCCGTCGCGGGCAGCGCGCTGGATCTGCGCGATCCGCTCCAGGCAGGCGTCCATGGCGGCGGCCAGATCCTGATGGACCTGCGCGGGGTCGCGACCGGCGACGATCAGCGGCTCGTACCCGTTGCCCCGCAGCAACGAACAGAGTTCGTCTTCCGGGATCCGGGCCAGCAGGGTCGGGTTGGCGATCTTGTATTCGTTCAGCGCCAGAATCGGCAGTACCGCGCCGTCGCGGGCCGGGTTCAGGAATTTGTTCGAATGCCAGCTGCCCGCCAGCGGGCCGGTTTCGGCCTCCCCGTCACCGATCACGCAGAACACCGTGAGATGTGGGTTGTCCAGTGCGGCACCGAATGCGTGCAGCAGCGAATAGCCCAGTTCCCCGCCCTCGTGGAACGAACCGGGTGTCTCCGGTGCGCAATGGCTCGGTACCCCGCCGGGAAAGGAGAACTGCGCGAACAACGCACGCATCCCCTCGGCATCGCGTGGTACATGGCTGTAAAGCTCCGAATAGGTGCCCTCCAGCCACGCACACGCATTCGGCCCCGGACCGCCGTGCCCGGGTCCGGCCACGAATACCGCGTCCAGATCGCGCGCCAGAATCGCCCGGTTCGCGTGCACCCACGCCAGATTCAGCCCTGGCACGGTACCGAAATGACCGAGCAGCCGCGGTTTGACATGCTCGGGTGCCAGCGGTTCGCGCACGAGTGGATTCGCCATCAGATAGATCTGCCCGACCGACAGATAATTGGCGGCCCGCCACCATGCGTCCAGGGTCTCCAGCTCGTCCGCGTCGAGCGGGCCCTGCGCCGTCGCGGACAGCACATAAGGACGGGGTGCGATCGATTCACCCCCGTCACCGCCCGGATTGTCGGCAGCGGTATCCCCACCTGCACTTGCCAACTGCGTCATACGCCGAACCTCCTGGAGGTCATGGTCGCGCCGGGCAATCCGCACTCCGATACGGACGCCCCCAACGATAGCTGGAGGTGTGCCGCGTCCGGGCCGGTTCTCGCGTGCGGGTACCGCGGTAGCGAGTTCTGTGCGTTTTCATTCGCGGCATACCCGCGAAGCCGGCCGATAACCGAGAGGTTCGCCGGGGCGCCCGCCATGGCCCGGAAGGGGATTTGTCAGGGTGTGGGCCGCCGACCCCGAGGGGGCCTGACCGAGCGCCTACGGCGCACCATAAGCTCGGCGGATGCAGATATTCGGCAGGATCATCGCCGTCGCCGCCGTGGGGGCGGTCGCGTTCGGGCTCACGGGGTGCGGTTCCGACGACGCTTCCGAGACCACCGTGACCTCCACGACCTCGGCCGCCGTGCCCGTGCAGGGGGCGCCGACCGAATCGAAGGGTCGCGAATGCACGGCCGAGGACATCGGGGTCACCGGTGGTTTCGGCGAGGTACCCGAGATCACCATCCCGGACGACTGCGATCCGCCGAAACAACTCGTCGTGAAGGATCTGGGTCCCGGATCCGGGCCCGGTGCGGCCACCGGCGATCAGCTGACCATGAACTACTCCCTGGTCACCTGGTCGGACAAGCAGAAGCTGGATTCGTCCTTCGACCGCGGCGAGCCCTTCGAGCTGGCGCTCGGCTCCGGCATGGTCATCCCCGGCTGGGAGCAGGGGCTGGAAGGAGTCCAGCAGGGTGCCCGCCGGCTGCTGATCATCCCGCCGGATCTGGGTTACGGCGCCGGGGGCAACGGGGTGCAGCCCAACGAGACATTGGTCTTCGTCACCGATGCGGTGGCGGTACCCCAGGACTGAGCTGTGCTGGTGGGCGCCGGTGCGATCCGTTCGCTCGCCGCCGGGAGCCGGCCAACCGCCTCCCGGCGTACAGCCCACCCGACCCGGTCAACTACCCTGGTCGGGATGCGTATCCCGGTCGCGTGAAACCGCAGGTGCTCGCCGTTCCGGACGGTACGCCGGCGGCGCGTACCCGCGTGCTGTCGCCAGACCACGCGCCATCACCGCGTACCGGTACGGAACAACGTGCCGGGCCGAGGTCAAGACGAACCGACGAGAACAAGGAGCATGTCCGTGAAGAGCACCGTCGAGCAGCTGAGCCCGACCCGGGTCCGGATCAATGTCGAGGTGCCCTTCGAGGAGCTGAAGCCGGACTTCGATCGCGCCTACAAAGCCCTGGCCAAGCAGGTGCGCATTCCCGGCTTCCGTCCGGGCAAGGCACCGGCCAAGCTGCTCGAGGCGCGCCTGGGTCGCGGCGCGGTGCTGGAGCAGGTAGTCAACGATGCGCTGCCCGGCCGCTACAGCGAGGCCGTGACCACCTCCGAGGTGAAGGTCATCGGGCAGCCCGAGATCGAGATCACCAAGATCGAGGACGGCCAGGAGCTGGCGTTCACCGCGGAGGTCGATATCCGTCCGGAGATCGCCCTGCCCGAGGATTACAGCAGCATCGCCGTCACCGTCGACGCCATCGAGATCGCCGATGAAGACATCGACGAGCAGTTGCAGTCGCTGCGCCAGCGGTTCGGGACCCTCGTGGGCGTCGAACGTGCGGTGCAGGAAGGCGATTTCGTCTCCATCGATCTGTCGGCCACCGTGGACGGCGAGGATGTCCCGGAGGCGGCGACCACCGGGCTGTCGCACGAGGTCGGTTCGGGTCAGCTGATCGAGGGTCTGGACGACACCCTGCTCGGCATGTCCGACGGTGAGTCCAAAGAGTTCACCTCCACCTTGGTCGCCGGTGACCACGCCGGTAAGGAAGCCGTGATCACCGTGACCCTCGGTTCGGTCAAGGAACGCGAACTGCCCGAAGCCGATGACGAATTCGCACAGCTGGCCAGCGAATTCGACACCATCGACGAGCTGAAGGCCGATCTGCGCACCCGCGTCGAGCGGAACAAGAAGGTGCAGCAGGCCGGAGATATCCGCGACCAGGTGCTGGAGAAGCTGCTCGACACAGTCGACGTGCCGCTGCCGGCGGCCGTGGTCAAGGCCGAGGTCGACGCCGTGGAACACGACGCCGTGCACGGTTTCGACCACGACGAGGAGAAGTTCGCCGCGGCGCTGGAGGCCCAGGGCTCCAGCCGCGAGGAATTCGACGCCGACACCTTGGAAGCCGCCGAGAAGTCGGTGAAGACCCAGCTGCTGCTGGATGCCGTCGCCGAGGCCGAGGGCACCCAGGTCGGGCAGGAGGAGCTGACCGAGCGCATCCTGTTCCAGGCCCAGCGCTACGGGATGGCGCCGGAACAGTTCATCCAGCAGGTGCAGCAGGCCGGCCAGCTGGGCGCGGTCTTCGCCGACGTCCGTCGCGGCAAGGCACTGGCGGAGGTCGTCGGTAAGGTGACCGTCACCGACTCGGACGGCAACACCGTGGATACCGAGGAGATGTTCGGCAGCCCCGAGCCCGCCGCCGACGAGGCCGCCGAAGAATCGACCGCGGAGACCGCGGACAAGGAGTAACCCGAACAAGCAGTACGGATCGGAAGCCCTGGGACCAGAGGCGGTGTCGGCAATCCAGAGAATGCATGGGAACTTTCCCCCGTCCTCGGTATGCCCGCCCCCGGTTTCCCAGGGCTTCCCTTCTATTCCCTCCCCCGTATTGCCCGCCTCCCTGGGTGGGGCTCGCCCCCGGTCCGGAGCGACGGTGCGGGGGAGTGGAGATCAGGGGTTGACAGGACCCCACCCTCGAGCCGCGGAGCGGCTCCAAAATGACAGCGCGGAGCAACGGCGGCCCGTGGAACCCGAGGCCGGAAGATCCGGGACCGAAGTGCCGCGAACCGTATGCCGTGTAATTGCGCTCTCAGCGAATAGGCGTGGGACCGGGAGTTCGGCCGCACCACCTTTCGTTAATGTTTGTGACAGCAACGAGCCGGCGAGAGAAGGCAGGTATCCGTGACAATCAACCAAGCCGAGGTCATGACAGCTCCGACCGCTGGGCTCAATCTCAGCGATTCCGTGTACGAGCGCCTGCTGAGTTCGCGCATTATTTTTCTCGGCACCCAGGTCGACGATGACATCGCCAACAAGATCTGTGCGCAGCTCCTGCTGTTGTCGGCGGAAGACTCGACCAAAGATATTTCGCTCTACATCAACTCGCCGGGCGGGTCGGTGAACGCGGGTATGGCGATCTACGACACCATGCAGTTCGTCGAATGCGATATCGCGACCACCGCGATGGGTCTGGCCGCGTCCATGGGGCAGTTCCTGCTGACCGCGGGTGCGAAGGGGAAGCGTTACGCGCTGCCGCACACCCGGATCATGATGCATCAGCCGTCGGCCGGTATCGGTGGTTCGGCCGCGGATATCGCGATCATGGCCGAGCAGTTCGCCTACACCAAGCGTGAGCTCAACGAGTTGCAGGCGATGCACACCGGAAAGCCGGTGGAGCAGATCAACGCCGACGCGGACCGCGATCGCTGGTTCACACCCGATCAGGCGCTGGAGTACGGCTTCATCGACCATGTGGTCACGAGTGCGCGCCAGACGGGCGGCACGGGCGGCAACTAGGGCGGCGTTCGTGAATCCGGCCCGGGTGGCCGGCCGGGGTTCGCGAATCCGTCCGGCGGACAGCTCACTCACAGACTTGGAGACGAATATGGCCAATCCGAACGTTGCACGCGCCGGTCTGGGCGGCCTCGCCCCGGCGGGCCCGCAGTCGCGCTACATCCTGCCGTCGTTCATCGAGCATTCGAGTTTCGGCGTCAAGGAATCCAACCCGTACAACAAGCTGTTCGAGGAACGCATCATCTTCCTCGGCGTGCAGGTCGACGATGCCTCGGCGAACGACATCATGGCGCAGCTGCTGGTGCTGGAATCGCTGGATCCCGATCGCGATATCACGATGTACATCAACTCGCCGGGTGGTTCGTTCACCTCGCTGATGGCGATCTACGACACCATGCAGTACGTGCGTGCCGATGTCGCGACCGTCTGCCTCGGGCAGGCGGCCTCGGCGGCGGCGGTACTGCTGGCAGCGGGTACGCCCGGGAAGCGGGCCTGCCTGCCGAATGCGCGGGTGCTGATCCACCAGCCGTCGGTGGAGGGCGGTATCCAGGGGCAGGTATCGGATCTGGAGATCCAGGCTGCCGAGATCGAGCGGATGCGCCGGCTGATGGAGACCACGCTTGCCCGCCATACCGGCAAGGACGCGGACACGATCCGCAAGGACACCGATCGCGACAAGATCCTGACGGCCGAGGACGCCAAGGAGTACGGGATCATCGATACGGTGTTCGACTACCGGAAGCTCAGCGCTCAGAAGTGAGCGCGGCGGGTCCTGCGTACCGCGATTACCCGCGGTACGCAGGATCGGCCGGGGAGCGGGACCCGGCCGCGCCGCTGCGGCGCCGAACGTGCGACACGCCCCGTGCGGCCCGCGCGGTGGAAATCGCGCGACGACGCCGTATCCGCGTGAACCCCGCACAACCGCGATGAGAAACCTGCCCGAGTTGTCGACCCCGATCGCACACACCGGGTACGGTCAAACCCAGGGACCTTTGTTCCCGGTTGACAGCACCGCCCCTCGATCCGGGTGACAGCGCCGGATTTCGCTCCATTGCGGGCGCGGCAGGCTGGCAGCTGGACGGATGGTTGCACGCGAACAAGGAAGTAGGGACCCACACGATGGCGCGCATCGGCGACGGCGGCGATCTGCTCAAATGCTCGTTCTGCGGGAAGAGCCAGAAGCAGGTCAAGAAGCTCATTGCGGGACCAGGGGTGTATATCTGCGACGAGTGCATCGATCTGTGCAACGAGATCATCGAGGAAGAGCTGGCGGAATCGAGCGAGGTCAAGCTCGACGAGCTGCCGAAACCGGCAGAGATCCGGGATTTCCTGGAGAACTACGTGATCGGCCAGGACACGGCCAAACGCACGCTCGCGGTCGCGGTGTACAACCATTACAAACGTATTCAGGCAGGGGACAAGGGCCGGGACGCGCGCGGGGAAAGCGTGGAGCTGGCGAAGTCCAATATCCTGATGCTCGGTCCTACCGGTTGCGGTAAGACCTATCTGGCGCAGACGCTGGCAAAAATGCTCAATGTGCCGTTCGCGATCGCCGATGCCACGGCGCTCACCGAGGCAGGCTATGTCGGCGAGGATGTCGAGAATATTCTTCTCAAACTCATCCAGGCCGCCGATTACGATGTCAAACGCGCCGAGACCGGCATCATCTATATCGACGAGGTCGACAAGATCGCGCGTAAGAGCGAGAACCCGTCGATCACTCGGGATGTTTCCGGCGAAGGTGTGCAGCAGGCCCTGCTGAAGATTCTGGAGGGTACGCAGGCGAGCGTGCCGCCGCAGGGCGGCCGTAAGCATCCGCATCAGGAATTCATCCAGATCGATACGACCAATGTGCTGTTCATCGTCGCGGGCGCGTTCGCCGGCCTGGAGAAGATCATCTCCGATCGCACGGGCCACCGCGGGATCGGTTTCGGCGCCGAGGTGCGATCGAAGGCCGAGATCGATACCACCGATCATTTCTCCGAGGTCATGCCGGAGGATCTGATCAAATTCGGTCTGATCCCCGAGTTCATCGGCCGGTTGCCGGTGATTGCCTCGGTGACGAACCTGGATAAGGATTCGCTGGTCAAGATCCTGTCCGAACCGAAGAACGCACTGGTGAAGCAGTACATCCGGTTGTTCGAGATGGACGGGGTGGACCTCGAGTTCACCCGAGATGCGCTCGAGGCCGTGGCGGATCAGGCCATTTTGCGGGGCACCGGGGCGCGCGGGCTGCGCGCCATCATGGAAGAAGTGCTGCAGCAGGTGATGTTCGATATTCCGAGTCGCGACGATGTGGCCAAGGTCGTTGTGGACGCGGATACGGTCAACGACAACGTGCTGCCCACCATCGTTCCGCGTAAGCGCGAGCGGCCGGAGCGCCGCGACAAATCGGCCTGACGCTCGACCGCAACCGTTCCGAGGCCGGTTCCGGCCTTATCGGCGGCGTACGCGCTGTATGGTCGTGACCACTCGACATTTGTGCGATGTAGGAGCGGTTATGGCGACACAGCTGCTTTTCGGGTTACGGCGCGAGCGATGTGATGACATCTCGGCGCCCGCACGGTTCGGCCGGGCGGGCGCCGTTTTATGCGCACTCGCGGCAGCATCGGCGGCCGCCGTGTTGAGTGCTCCGCCCGCCGCTGCCACTGTGATCCAGGTCAGTGTGACCCCGGATCTGAATGCCGGGATCCGCACGAACTACGGCACCGGTTGCAGCTACACGCTGATGGCCCGGCTCAGCGAGGCGGTGACTCCGGTGACGTTCTACGACAACGACATTCCGATTGTCACGGTGCCGCCCGCGGGGGGCGGGCTGGCGCTGATCGATTGGGTGCCCGCCTACGAGGGGGACCACACCCTGCAGGCGGCCCAGCCGGGCGGCGGTCCCGCCCCGTCGGTGCAGGTGTTCGTCGGCCGCGGCGCGCATATCGGCTACGCATGCTGGGTGATCTGACCGGTGGTCGGGCTGCTGCTGTCAGGGCATGAGCGGGCCCTGCGTGGTTATGCTTCGCTGCCGCCTCCGGGCCTGACCCGCTCAAGCTGTGTCGATGGGGCATGAGCGGGGCCTGCGTGGTTACGCTTCGCTACCGCCTCCGGGCCTGACCCGCTCAGGCCCATGGCACCCGGCACGAATCGGTGCTGAATCCCTGTGAGGTGATGCCGAGCGCGTGGTTGGTGCGTGCCCGGGAGTTCTCCAGGCCGATCTGGTAGGTCAGTTCGATCACGCCCGCTTTGCCGAACCGGTGTTCCAGATCGGCCACCTGCTCGTCGGTGACGGTCATGGGGGTTGCGGTCATGGCGTCGGCGTAGGCGATGGCGGCCCGCTCGTCGTCGGTGTAATGCGGAGAAGTCTCGTATTCGTCGATATGCTGGAGCCGGTCGATATCCAGGCCGTCCAGGCGCTGCAGCATGGTGCCGAAATCTACGCACCAGGAGCAGCCGACGGTCCAGGCCGTCCGGTAGACGGCGATTTCGCGAATATTGGCGGGCAGCTTGGTGGAGGCCCGCTCCGCCACGAGTTCGTGTATTCCGCCGGCGAGCAGGATTCCGGTGTGGTGGCCGCTGACCGCGAACGGTTCCGGTACTTCGCCGAACTGGCGCCGGGCGAACCAATACATGGCTTTGGTCAGCAGCCCGGCGTCCTTCGGGGCGAGCGCGGGGATACGGGTTGTGCTCATCGGGTGTCTCCTCGGTCCGGGTGAATGCTTCTACTACCTGGACGAGATACTGTCCCGCGGCGTGACGCCCGGGGTGCCCACGGTGCCGGCCCGGCGCGTAGGAACTCCAGGAGTTCCCGCGCGTGATGGGGGCCGGGGCCGGCCGTGGGCAGCCCCGAGGCCGGCGATACGACGGCTCAGCGCAGTAGAGCCGCCGGATCGCGGCTCATTCGGGCTCGACGACCATATCGTCGGCGCTCCAGTACGCGCGCATCCGGGTGATCCGGCCCTCGGTATCGAATTCCATGACATCGATCGGACTCAGGGTCATCCGCTGACCGTCGAACTTGGTGATCAACGTGAAGACGAATGCGGCGTGGTTACCGGCGATCCGCACGGTTTCCGGCGCGATCGAGGCCTCCCGTTCGAGGCCGGTGATGACGTTGTAGAACTCCCGGATGGCGTCGTGGCCCTGTTTCGGCTCGGTGCCGATGGGGTCTTCGATCACCGCGTCCGGTGCGTAGAGCGCGACGATATCTTCGGTGGGCCCCGAGCCGACCCGTTTCACGTACTGCTCGACTACGTCGCGGATCTCGCGTGCCATCACCACTCCTACGAATTGGAACGTGTTCTAGGTTCGCGAGCGTAGCAGCCGGGTGCCGATCCGGCACCGGGAAGCGAGTAGCCGGCCGGGTGCCCGATTTCGGGCCGCGTTGGGATGGGATTATGAAATTCCAGGTCAGAGCGCATGTCCTGCGCGACGGGCGGGTATCTGCGTTGACCCCTCGGTTCGCCGTTGAATCGCCGCCACGCAAGCGATGCGTCTGCCCAGAATTTCGCTGCGGAGCCGGCGAATGTTACGTGTTCCAGCGTCCGTGACGACCCTTCTCGGAGTCCGTGGCGGGTGCGGATCCGGGCTCGCTGCGGGAACTCACTCAGAAATCATTGCTATGACTGCTGGTCTGGCCGGTGTGTCGGCGGTTCGGTGTCGGTATTGTGATGTTGAATCGACCCCGATCAACCAGATGTTCGAGCGACGAGTGAAAGCGGAGGAGATATGGCACTGCCAACGATGACCGCAGAACAACGCACGGAGGCTCTGGCCAAAGCGGCGGCGGTGCGCAAGGCGCGCTCCGAACTGATCGGTCAGGTGAAAGACGGCAAAGTTTCGGTTGCCGACCTGCTGCGCAAGGCCGATAGCGATGAACTGGTCAAGAAGACCAAGGTGGTCGCTGTGATCAAGGCGCTGCCGGGCGTCGGGCCGGTGAAGGCCGCCAAGCTGATGGACCAGGCGGAGATCCCGGAGGATCGCCGGATCGGTGGTCTGGGTGCCCGCCAGCGGGCGGCGCTGCTGGAGGCGCTGGCCAACTGAGGAGGGGAGCGTCCGATCGTGGGCGCTCCGAACTCCGGCCGCGGCCGAGCCGGTCGTCGTTCCGAAAACGACCGGCATGGCCCGGCGGGCCAGGTGTCGCTATGTCCACACGCGATGACATCGAAGTATTTCTCGACGAGTATCAGTCCACGCTGAGTGCGTTCGACGCCGAGCGTACGGCCGCACTGTGGGGTACGCCGGGCACCATTGTCAGCGATGATTTCGTCGGGGCGCTGCATTCCCGCGAAGAAATGGCTCGGGGCCTTGCGCAGGCGCATCCCATGTATCAGATGCTCGGCCTCTCCCGGGTCGATCACACCCTGCTGGAATTCGCCGAGCTGACCTCTGTGCTGGTGCGGGTCCGGGTGCGCTGGAATTTCTACGATGGTGACGATGTGCTGCTCACCGACAGTGATTACGAATATCTGCTGCGTTGTGACGATGAGGGTTGGCGCACATACGTCGCCGTCGCCATCGACGAGGCGGCGAAATTGGCCCGCGTGGCGGCGGACCGGGGGATTCGGCTGCCGGGAATGTGACCGGTGGTCGCGCGGAACGGGGGAATGCCGCGGGAGGAGATCACCGGGTGGCGCGCTGTGCCAGCAGGGCTGCCAGGCCGTCGAGAATCCGCTCTGTTCCGAATTCGAGGGCAGCATCGCGCCGGTGTGATTGCTCGCCCGGCGGGGATGCTTCGGGGGTGTCCGATATGGCGGCGATCAGCCGCGGGAAACGTTCGCCCGCCAATTCCAGGGCCTGCGCCATGGTCGTGGTGAATTCTTTCTCGCCGGTGGTGGGGCCCATCAATTGCTGCGCCAGACTGCGCACGTGCCCGTTCAGTACGACGAGCGTATCCAGGCGCTCCGGACCGGTCAGCTCGATATCCGCCATCACCTCGAGGGCCGCCTCGGTCCAGCCGAGCTCGTTGGGGCCCATCGGCCGGGTGCCGGTCAGTAGCTCCATCACCCACGGATGACGGCGGTACCGTTCGAAGCTCAGCAATGCCCAGGACCGCAGCCCGGCACGCCACGGTTGCGTGCCCGAGGTGTCCAGTTCCGGTAGGCCGGCCAGGGCTGCTTCTGTCATCAGCGCGGTGAGCTCGGCTTTACCCGGCACATGGCGGTACAGCGACATCTTGGTGTAGCCCAGCCGGTCGGCGAGCTTCTGCATGGATACCGCGGCCAATCCTTCGGTATCGGCAAGTTCGATCGCGGCGGCCACGATCGCGGCGCGGGTCAGGGTGGGTTTGGGCCCCCGGGTCGGCCGTCGATCGGTACCCCAGAGCATTTCCAGGACGGTCGGGGTGGCCATCGGGTACCTCTCGAAAATCGGTTGACGTGGAACTGTGTCTACCATACGCTGCACTGCGTCTGCGGGAAACAGTATCCAGTGGACGCATATTCTGGACGGAGTTCATCATGAAGAACCGCAGCGTTCTCGTCTCCGGCGCGAGTATCGCCGGCCCCACGCTCGCCTATTGGCTCTCTCGCTACGGGTTCGACGTCACTGTGGTCGAACGCGCCCCAGCGCTGCGGCCCGGTGGCCAGGCTGTCGACTTCAAGGGCGCTGTGCACCGCACGGTGCTGGAACGGATGGGCGTCTACGACGAAATCTGCCGCCGCAGTACCGGCGCCACCGATATGGTCCTCGTCGATGCCCACGGGAACGAGCGAGCGCGGATATCAGGCGATTTCACCGGCGGCGACGTCGAGATCCTGCGTGGCGACCTGGCCGCAATCCTGTACGAGGCGGGCGCAGGGCACTGCGCCTACCGGTTCGGTGATTCGATCAGCACGCTGCGCGAAACCGAGGGCGGCATCGAGGTCGAATTCGAGAACGGCCCGGCAGGGAACTTCGATCTGGTATTCGGTGCGGACGGTATCCACTCCCGGGTGCGCCGGCTGGCCTTCGGGCCGGACGAGCATTTCGTCCGGCATCGCGGTTACTACTACGCCATAGCTGGGGAACCACCCCATCGCGAGCAGTCGGACGGGCCGCGCAGGCGCGAATCGTATGCCCACAACGACGCGGGCCGGCTCGCGGTAGGAAGTGGTGCGAAAGCGCAGCAGATGTATCTGTTCGCGGCACCCGAAATGCATTTCACGGACGAGGCCGAGAAGCGTCGCGTGCTGACCGAGAAGTTCACCGGGATGGGATGGCAGGTCCCCGAAATGCTTGCCGAACTGCCCGTACTGGACGATTTCTACCTCGACGCGCTGGCCCGGGTCCGGATGCCGAGTTATGTGGCGGGGCGGGTGGCTCTGGTAGGTGACAGCGCCTATGGGAACACCCTCGCCGGGTTCGGTACCGGTCTGGCGGTGGTGGGTGCCTATGTGCTCGCGGGGGAACTGGCCGCCTCAGAGGGCGAGCATATCGTGGCTTTCGCCCGTTACGACCGGATCATGCGCCGGTACGCGAAAGTCGGTCTGGGTAGCAGCCCCGGCCCCTTCCTGGCGCCGAAAACCACATATGGTCTGTGGCTGCGCGATCGGTTCCTGGGGTCGCGCTGGTTCGGGCTTATGGAGAAGTTCGCCGGCGACGCGAAGGACGATCTGGATCTCAGCGGCTATCCGGCGTGGGAAGCTCGCTGATCCGCCGTAGCGGCGCCGGCCGGTGCCGACCACAAAGAACCCGCCCGGCCGAAGCTGCACGGATCCACTACGGACAGCTACCGATGCCGAACGGTCCTGCGTAGATCGCGTCGGCCGCGGGTGTCGAGGCTGCTCCGCGCCGACACCACCCGGCTCCGGCTCGAGTGCCGGAAGAGCACGGGCTGTCGGTGGGGTGTGGCAACCGGCGCCGGACACGTAGACGGCGACGCTGTTGCGGGCCGGCGAGCCTTCGATTGCCGAGTCGGTAGCTCTGCCGACCGGGCGTACCCGGTATCCGCACTGGCGGCGGCCGTCGGCAGCACAGACTTCTGCCGACCATGTTCCGGGCGACCGGCCGGGGCGCCCAGTGCGTGCCCGGCGGCAGTAGTCGTACGGACAGACCTCCGTGTCCGCCGGTCGCGCGCATACCGCGGGGCGGCTCGCATCAGGCGCCGGCGACCGACCCCGTGACCCGCTCGCCGCCGGTATAGATGTTCATCGTGTCACCACGGACGAAACCCGCCAGGGTGAGCCCGGATTCGGCGGCGAGATCCACTGCCAGCGAACTCGGGGCCGACACCGCCGCGAGGATCGGGATACCGGCGAGGACCGCTTTCTGTGCGAGTTCGAACGAAGCGCGACCACTCACGACCAGCACGAGATCCGATGCCGGAATCCGGTTCTCCCGCAACGCCCAGCCGATGACCTTGTCGACCGCGTTGTGCCGGCCGATATCCTCCCGCACGGCCACGGCGGCGCCGTCGGCGGTGAACAGGCCTGCGGCGTGCAGGCCGCCGGTGGCGTCGAAAACCGCCTGCCGCCGGCGTAGAGCGTCCGGCAGGCGGCCGAGGACCGCGGCCTCGATCAATGGTTGCGGCGGCGGGAGTGGGTGGCGGCTGCGTTGCCGTATCTCGTCGAGGGCGGTTTTCCCGCACAGGCCGCAGGCTCCGGTGGTCAGGAACGGACGGGTCGGCAGGGCAACGGGGACGGCAGGGTCGATATCGAGAACGTTGTAGGTATTGCGGCCTTCGTCGTCGGTGCCGGCGCAGTAGCGGGCGGTACGGATATCGGCGGCCTCGGTGATCAGCGATTCGGCGAAGAGGAAACCGTGCACCAGGTCGATATCGTTGCCGGGGGTGCGCATGGTGACGGTGAGTGATTCCCCGCGGACCCGGATTTCCAGGGGTTCTTCGACGGCCAGGGCGTCGGGACGGGTGATCTCGCCGGTCGGGGTGATCCGTCGCATCCGGCGTCGCGCGATGACTCTGCTCATTCGGGGCTGCGCTGGTGGATATGGGGTTCGAGCCGGATGACGACCGCCTTCGACACGGGTGTATTCGACCGCTCCGCTACATGGTCGAGCGGGACCAGGGGGTTGGTTTCGGGGTAGTAGGCGGCGGCGTTCCCGCGGGGCGTGGAGTACTCGACCAGCCGGAAACCGGTTACCCGGCGCTCGACACCGTCGGTCCACTCCGCGACCAGGTCGACGAGATCACCGTCCCGGAAACCGAGTTCGGTGATATCGCCGGCGTTCACCAGCACCACGCGGCGGCCGTGATGGACACCGCGGTAGCGGTCGTCGAGACCATAGATCGTGGTGTTGTACTGGTCGTGGCTGCGCAGCGATTGCAGGACCAGCCGGCCGGGCGGCACCGGAACCCAGCTCAGCTCGTTCACCGCGAAATTGGCTTTCCCGGTGGCGGTGCGGAATTCGCGAGTATCGCGTGGAGGATGGGGGAGGACGAAACCGTTGCGCTGCCGGACCCGGCCGTTGTAATCGGCGCATCCGGGCACCACGCGGGCGATGGCATCGCGGATCCGGTCGTAGTCGCCGCGGAAACTTTCCCAGGGCACGGGATGTCCGGGACCCAGCAGTTCGCGGGCGAGTTCGCAGACGATCGCGACCTCGCTGCGCAGTTCGTCGCTCACCGGGTCGAGCCGGCCGGTGGACAGGTGCACCATCGACATCGAATCCTCCACCGACACCTGCTGGCGCCGGCCGTCCTGCATATCCAGATCGGTGCGGCCCAGGGTCGGCAGGATGAGCGCGGTGGTGCCGTGGACGATATGGCTGCGGTTGAGTTTGGTCGACACCTGCACCGTGAGTGCGCAGCTGCGCAGGGCGGCCTCGGTGACGGTGGTGTCCGGGGTGGCGGCGACGAAATTGCCGCCCATCCCGAAGAACACGCGGGCCTGCCCGTCGCGCAGTGCACGGATGGCGGCGACGGTGTCGTAGCCGTGGGTGCGGGGGCTGGTGATCTCGAACTCACGGTCCAGCGCGGCGAGGAACGGTTCGGGCATCTGCTCCCAGATGCCCATGGTCCGGTCGCCCTGCACATTGGAATGACCGCGCACCGGGCAGACCCCCGCGCCCGGTTTGCCGATCATGCCCCGCGTCAGCAGCAGATTGGTCACTTCCTCGATGGTGGCGACCGCGCCCTTGTGCTGTGTGAGGCCCATCGCCCAGCAGACGATGGTGTTGCGGGAGCGGACCAGCCGGTCGGCGGTGCGGGCGAGTTCATCGGGAGTGAGACCGCTCGCCTCGTACACCGTGTCGAGGTCGACCGCGCGGATATGGCGCTCGTAGTCGGCGAAACCGGCCGTATGCGATTCGATGAAGGCACGGTCCAGGACAGTGCCCGGGGCCCGGTCCTCGGCTTCGAACAACAGTTTCGCCAGACCCTGGAACAGGGCCATATCGCCGCCGAGGCGGATCTGCAGGAAATCGTCTGCGATATCGACGCCGGTGGTCAGCCCGCGGACGGTCTGCGGATCACGGAATCCGATCAGGCCGGTTTCGGGCAGCGGGTTGATCGCGACGATTTCGGCGCCGGATTTCTTCGCATCGGCGAGCGCGCTGAGCATGCGCGGATGGTTGGTGCCCGGGTTCTGGCCGGCAATCAGGATGAGATCGGCGGCCGTGAAATCGTCGACGGTTACCGAACCCTTGCCTATCCCGATGGAACCGGTGAGGGCGGTGCCGGACGATTCGTGGCACATGTTGCTGCAGTCGGGCAGGTTGTTGGTCCCGAAACTGCGGACCATCAACTGGTACAGGAATGCGGTTTCGTTCGCGGTGCGGCCGGAGGTGTAGAACACGGCCTCATCCGGGGAGCTCAGTGCCCGCAACTGCTCGGCGATCAACCGGTAGGCGTCGCCCCACGCGATCGGACGATAGTGGGTATCGTCCGGCCGCAGCACCATGGGGTGGGTCAGCCGGCCCTGGCGGCCCAGCCAGTACCCGGACTTCCCGGCGAGATCGGCGATCGAATGTTCGGCGAAGAACTCCGGGCCCACGGTGTTCAGGGTCGCCTCCTCGGCGACCGCTTTCGCCCCGTTCTCACAGAACTCGGCGGGGCGGCGGTGCCCGCTGGGCTCCGGCCACGCGCATCCCGGACAGTCGAACCCGTTCACCTGGTTCACCCGTGCCAGCGTGCGCGCGGTGCGGATCACACCCATATCGGCGACCGCTCGCCCCAGCGCGACCCCGACCGCCCGGACTCCGGCCGCCTGCGTTTTCGGCGGTGTGACGGTGAGCGCGGTTTCGTCGATGTCCTCGGTCGGGCCGTTGCGGTGCATACCGCCATTGTGCGCTGTGCGACGCGGACGCGTGGCTCAGGCACACCGCTCAACCGGCGTCCGCGGATTCCGTCGGGTAGGTGAGGACCTGTTCGCTGATGCGGATCCGGCCCCCGGGCGGTAATTCGGTCGGTGATTGCCCGATACGGGTCCAGCGCGGTTCGTCGGGGGTCGAGACGAAGGTGCCCGCCGCGGTACCGGCATCACGCAGGTACACCTTGCCGGCGTCTACCGAGAGGTAGGCGTGCACGCGTGAGATATGGCGGTCGCGTTGCAACACCAGCGGGGCGGCGGTCTTGCGGCGCACCGATTCGTCGACCGAGGGACCGCGGCCGATCACGTACGCGCGGTTCAGCGGGTAACTGGTACCGTCCTCGGCGACCAGTACGGCAGCGCCCATTTCCGGGGTGTCCGCGCCGTTGTGGGGGGCGTGCGCGCGCGGTTTCGCCGTGTCCTTACGCAGCCTGATGGGACCGGCGCCCGCCCGCGCGGGTGCCGCGGACCAGGCTCGGGTGCCGGGTAGCGGCTCCGCCGGGCGGGCGGCCGCAAGTCCCGTACGTGGACCGGAATCCGGCGCCGGTTCCGGGGCGGCCGCCACCAGACCGGCCGGTGCCGTGGCGGGTGGCTCCCCGGCGACTCGTTCGGCCGCGGCGGGCCGACCCGGTTTCTTGCTCCGGCGGACCGCCGCATGGATCACGAAGCCGCCGCCGGGCACCACCCCGGCGCGCAGGTCGGTCCGGGGATACGGCGTCACCTGGGCGTCCGCGCCCGGGCCGACCGACAAGATGCGGACCGGATCACGCAGGATCTCGTCGACCCAGGTGAAAGCACGCGCCCCGACCAGCCGCCGGGAACCCTCCGCACCGGATATCAACGCCGACACCGGGCCACGCAGCAGTACGAGGGTGCCGTCGGCGGTGGGCGCGACCAAGCCGAACGGGGGCGGTTCCGAACCGGTCCCGAAGACCACGGCCGCGAGCCGCTGTGCGATCGCCGCGCCCGGATGCTCCACATCTGCCACCGCCTCGACGGCGCCGAGTATCCGTTCGGTGGACGCATTGGCACCCACCAGGTAGATCACGACATCACCGAAGCGTGCCACCAGGCCCTCACCCGGCGCGATACCGATGGTGGACGTATCGACGCGCACCCCAGGCTCCTTCCTCAGATCACCGCACCAGCATAGATGCGAGCTGTATTTTCTTGCGGCGCCTGCGGCGCCGCGGTCCACCTTGCTCAGTACTCTTTGCAGTTCGGTACCACGAACAGGAGCGCTCATGATCCGCGAGGCAACCGCCACGGATATACCCCGGCTGCAGGAGATCGAGGTGCGGGCGGGGGAACTGTTCGCTGCGGTGGGGATGGATGCGGTGGCCGGGGACGAACCGCTGTCCACGGAGGTGCTCGGCGAGTTCGTGCTGGATGGGCGGGCGTGGGTATGGGTGAGCGCGGGGGCGCCGGTGGGGTATCTGATCGTGAGCGTTGTCGACGGGAACGCGCATATCGACCAGGTATCGGTACTGCCCGGGTTACGAGGGCAGCGGATCGGGCGGCGGCTCATCGACCGGGCGGTCCGCTGGGCCGCGGAGCGCGGGCTGCCGGCGATCACATTGACGACGTTCACCGAGGTCGCCTGGAATGGGCCCTATTACGCTCGGCTGGGATTCCGCTATCTCGATACCGCCGACGAGACGCCCGGCCTGCGCGCGGTGCGGGCCGAGGAGATCGAGCACGGGCTGGACCGCTGGCCGCGCGCCTGTATGACCGCGTCCGCGGCGGAGTGGCACTATGCCGCGGCTCACTCGGAATAGGCGGCGACCATCGCCTCGGCGGTGGCGCGGGCCGCGGCGCGGTCGTCGGGGACCAGGCCGATCCGGGTGCGGCGGTCCAGGAGATCGCCGGCGTCCAGGGCGCCTTCCTGAGTGAGAGACCAGGCGAATTCTGCCGCCAGCACATCCGATCCCGGCGCCACGGGGGTAGCGAGTTCGGGGTCGGTCGCGGCCAGGGTTGCGACGGCCGGCGCTTCGGCGCCGTAGCGTTCGATCAGCAGTTGTGGCGCGAGCAGATGATCGCGGGCCGCGCCGGCGACCGCGCCGGCCAGTGGTAGATCGGTTGTCCGGCATGGTCCGGCGGTCAGGCGGGCGTGCGCTACCGCGGTGTCGAGGGCGTCCTGCGCCATTTTCCGATAGGTGGTGAGTTTGCCGCCGACCACGGTGATCACACCGGATGGTGAAGTGAGGACCGCGTGTTCGCGCGAGATATCTGCGGTGCTGTCACCGCCGGTGCGCAGCAGCGGGCGCAGCCCGGCGTAGGAGCCGCGGATATCGCTGTGCGTGAGCGGGATTCGCACCACGGTGTTCACGGTGTCGAGCAGGAAATCGATCTCACCGGGGGTCGGACCGGGTTCGTCGGGGACCGGTCCCGGTGCGTCCTCGTCGGTCAGGCCGAGATAGACCCGGTCGTGCGGTGCAGGCAGGGCGAAGACGAAGCGGCCCACGGAACCGGGAACCGGGATGGTGAGCGCGGCGGTGAGGCCGCCGAAGGCCGCGGCGTCGAACACCAGATGGGTGCCCCGGCTGGGGCGCAGTTCGATACTGGGATCGACCTGGTCGGCCCAGACTCCGGTGGCGTTGATCACCGCCCCGGCTCGGACTTCGAGGGTTTCCCCGGTCCGGGTGTCGCGCAGGGTGGCCCCCTCGCCGGTGACGGCTTCGGCCGCGACGCGGGTGAGTACGGTCGCGCCGCGGGCGGCCGCGGTCCGGGCCAGCGCGACCACCAGGCGGGCGTCGTCGACCAGTTGCCCGTCCCAGGCCTGCAGTCCGCCGCGTAGCCCGTCGCGGCGCACAGTCGGGGCCAGACGTAGTGCTTCGGCGCGGGTCACCCGGCGTGAGCGCGGTAGCAGTGAACCGGAGGTGCGGGCGCCGGCGCGCAACAGATCGCCGGCCAGGAAACCGGTGCGGATCAGTGCGCGGGAAGACAGTCCGATATCAGGTAGCAGCGGTACCAACTGGGGGAGCGGTCGCACCAGATGGGGGGCGTTGCGGCGCAGTAGGATCCCGCGTTCCACGGCGCTCTCGTAGGCGATCCCGACTCGCCCGCTCGCCAGATAGCGCAGGCCGCCGTGGACCAGTTTGGAACTCCAGCGGCTGGTGCCGTGTGCCAGGTCGTTCTTCTCGACCAGCAGTGTGCGCAGGCCGCGAGTAGCCGCGTCGAGGGCTACGCCGACGCCCGTCACTCCGCCGCCGACGACCAGTAGATCGACGGTGGGGTCGTCGCCGAGGGCAGTGAGTTCGTGGCTGCGCCGGCGGGCGTTGAGCGCTGCGCCGGTGGTGTCGGAAGGGTTGCTGACCATGGTTTCGTGGCACGGCTGTCCACTGGGCGCGAACAGGTGGTCCGTGCGCTACTCCTTCCTGGACGAGGGGGTCTCGGGCGTGAGGTACGCGTCGAGGGCGTGCCGGAGTTCGGTGTCCATTGCCGGCCCGTCGAGCAGTTCGGCGACAGTGGCCGCCGATTGGACCGCCGACTGCGCGATCAGCAGGACCATCGCGGCCAGATGCGCCGGGTCGCCGGGGCGCACCGATCCGTCGCCCTGTCCTTCGCGGATACCGGTGCCGAACAGGTCCAGCAGTTCGCGTTGATTGCGGCCCAGGCGGCCGAAGACATAGGTGAGCATCAGGTCGGTATCGGTGCGGAAGATTTTGCCGAACAGAGGGTTCGACCGCACCTGCGCCGAGCCACCCACGATCCCCGCGACCAGGCGGGTACGCGCGTCGCCCGATTCGGGCACGGCCGCCGTGATGATCGCCCGGAGTTCGCGTACCAGCAGTTCGCCGATGAGTGCGCGGCTGTCGGTCCAGCGCCGGTAGACCGTGGGCCGGCTCACCCGCGCGCGGCGGGCGACCTCGGCGAGTGTGGTCCGCCGGACCCCGAATTCCGCGACACAGTCACGTGCGGCATCCAGGATGAGCCGGTCCACGGAACCGGTGTCTTCGGGAACTGCGCCGGTGGGCACGGGCTGCGACCTCGATCTCAATTCGTTACTGCTTGACAGAACATGTCAAACTGTAACGCATGACCACTGGGCAGGGCGACACCCCCGAAGAACCGGCCGTGACCGCAGCACGCCCCGATATGGTGTGGGACGCCTGGGGAGTTCCCGCCGGGCACACACCGTTGCCGGAGCAGATCCGCGGCCTGCTGGGCCAGGTGTTCGGCGTCTCTGGGGAACCGGCGATACGTCGTGATGAGGGTGATGTGCCGCTGCGGCCGCCGCTCCTGTCCGCGGACCGGCGGGCCGGACTCGCGCGGGTGGTGGGGGAACAGCAGATATCCACCGAGCACGTAGCCAGATTGCGGCATGCCGGCGGTAAGAGCACTCTCGACCTGCTGCGACGCCGCGACACCGGCCCCCAGGACGCACCCGATGCCGTGGTCTACCCGGCCGATCACCACCAGGTGGCCGGCGTGCTCGCCTACTGCTCCGAACAAGGCATCGCCGTCGTACCCTTCGGCGGCGGAACCAGCGTGGTCGGCGGACTGGACCCGGTCCGCGGCCGTTTCGAGACGGTGATCGCCCTGGACCTGCGCCGCCTCGACGCCCTGCTGGACTGCGACCCGGTGTCCGGTACCGCGACCTTCGGCGCCGGGGTCACCGGTCCGCGTGCCGAAGAGCTGCTCGCCGCGTACGGGCTTTCACTCGGACATTTCCCGCAGAGTTTCGAATTCGCGAGTATCGGCGGTTTTGCCGCGACTCGTTCGTCAGGGCAGGCCTCCGCGGGATACGGCCGATTCGACGATATGGTCCAGCGCCTGCGGGTCGCCACACCCACCGGGGCAGTGGAACTCGGCCGGGCACCGGCCTCGGCCGCTGGGCCGGATCTGCGTGAACTGTTCGTGGGCTCCGAAGGGGCATTCGGTGTGATCACCGAGGTGACGGTGCGGGTGCATCCCGTCCCCGAGACCACCGGCCATATGGCCTGGTCATTCCCCGATTTCGCCACCGGAGCCGCCGCGTTACGCGCGGTGGTGCAGGCAGGCGCGGCCCCTACGGTGCTGCGATTGTCGGACGAGGCGGAAACCGGGTTGAATCTGGCCCGTTCCAAGGACATCGGCGGTGCCCCGGTTTCCGGGTGCCTGGCGGTGACGACCTTCGAGGGCAGCGCGGCCCATGTCGCCGCCCGCAGCGCCGAGGCGGCCGAAGTCCTGCGTGCGGCCGGCGGTACCGAACTGGGTCCCGACCCGGCCCGAGCCTGGGAGCACGGCCGTTTCGCAGCGCCCTACCTGCGCGACGCCCTGCTGGACGCCGGGGTGCTGTGCGAAACCCTCGAAACCGCGACTACATGGAATCGCCTCGCCGAACTGAAAACGCAGGTCTCCACCGCGCTGACAGAATCGCTGTCCGCCCAGGGGACGCCCGCGCTGGTCATGTGCCATATCTCGCATACCTACCCGACCGGCGCGTCGCTGTACTTCACCGTCGTCGCGAAACTCCTCGATGACCCGATCGCGCAGTGGCAAACCGCGAAACAGGCCGCGGGGGACGCCATCATCGCAGCCGGCGCCACCATCACCCACCATCACGCCGTCGGCGCCGACCATCGCCGGTGGCTACCGGACGAGATCGGCGAGCTCGGCGTGCGGGTGCTGCGCGCGGTGAAACGCGAAATCGACCCGGCCGGGATCCTCAACCCTGGCACACTACTGCCATGACCGAGGCCGGCGGCCACGGAGCCGATATTCGCGAGGTGCGAACGGTCGCCGTGGTGACCAACCCGTCCGCCGGGCAGGGCAGATCCCGAGACGCGGCGCACGCGATAATGGAACAACTGTCACGCGACGGGATCGAGATCCTCGAGATCCACGCCCCCTCCGCAGCCGAAACCCGGGAACAGTTGCGAGCCACCCTCGCCGCCGGACCGCCCGATGCGGTCGTCTGCGTCGGCGGTGACGGACTGGTCTCCACAATTCTCGACCCGCTCGCGCATACGACGGTCCCACTCGCCCTGCTCCCGGCGGGCACCGGGAACGATCTCGCTCGTGAACTGGGTATCAGTGACGACCCCCGCGCCGCCGCCGACCTGCTCCGCAGGGGGAGTGTGCGCACGATCGACCTGGGCCGGCTCGAACCCAGCGGGCACGAATCGATGTGGTTCGCGACGGTCGCCTGCACTGGTTACGACGCCCGGGTCACCCTGCGCGCCAACCGGATGCGTCGGCCGCGCGGACGGCTGCGCTACACCTTCGCCGCGGTCGCCGAGATCGCCCACGGGACCAGCGTGCCGTATCGCATCGAATTGGGCAGGGACCGATCGGATCCGGTGGTCGAGACCGAGGCGCTGCTGGTCGCGGTGGGTAACACCTCCACCTACGGCGGAGGGATGCGGATCTGCCCCGATGCCGTCTGCGATGACGGGCTGCTCGATGTGACGGTCGTGGGCAAGGTGTCGCACCTGGAGATGCTGCGCATCCTGCCGGCACTCTCGGCGGGTAAACGGATCGAGCACCCCGCCGTGAGTCAGTATCGGGTCGAATCGGTGCGATTGTCGGCGCCGGATGCCCCCGCTACCGCGGACGGCGAACCCGCCGGGCACCTCCCGGTCACGCTGCGGATCGCACCGCGTGCGCTCACCGTTTTGTGCTGAGTTCGGCCGGTGCGCGATCAGGATGCGGCAAGAATCCGGACGGGGTGACCTGCGCCTGCGGTCCGGCGTCCGGTTCCGCTTGCCGCCGGGTCATGGGGCGAACCTGATTTCGTGCAGGTGATCTATGCCGGTGCGGTCCAGGATGACCACCGACTCCGGTTGCGGCCGCGGCCCCGTCCCGCTCTCGACCCGGTCCAGCAGGCGTCTCCAGCGACGTACATGCCAGTTGAAGGAGGCGCGGCCCACTCGTCGCCCGCGGGCGTACTGCCCATCCCGGGCGATCGCGGCGGGGACATCCAGCAGCACCATATGTAGTTCGCGACCGCGTCGTGCGGCCCAGCGGGTCAGCATCTGCCGGGTGAACGCCACGGTGCCGCAATCGTGGACCACCACCGGACCCGTATGGTCACGCAGGGCGATCCAGATCCGGCGGAAGTGCACCAGATGCACCACCGGGCGCCACAGCGGGTAGGGCAACCAGGCCAACCGGTGGCGCCACGAGTTCCGGGCCTGGATCGAATCGAGTACCAGCGCGCCGCCGGGACCTGACAGTGCGGTTTCGGCGTCGGGTTCGGAGCCGAACAGCTTGCGCAGCGCGGTGCTCTTACCAGCACCTGGGATACCCGCGAAGATTACCGTGGCCGTGGGCGGATACCGCAACTCCCCGATACGGCTGCCCCGCAGGTCCACGACTCCCCGCGGGGTCACGACAAACGAATCCGATTCGGGGAGGAATGATTCGGGTGGATACAACGGGATCGAGTCGAGCGGGGGATTCACGTGGTCCAGGGTCCCCAGTGTGACCGATTTCGGCAACTGTACCTATCGCACCGCCCGAGGAATTCGGGATAGTAACGGGTCCGGCGGGCCCGGCGATATCGTCGGTGACAACTCCGCGACCCGGCTCTGTGGGTCGCGGATGCCGAAATGCCAGCAGGATTGGGAATCTTCATGAAACGTTGCCTGGTTACCGTGTTTGCATGCGCCGCGGTGGTTCTCGGCGTAAGCGGGTGTGGCGACGACTCCGCGTCGCACGACGACCACGGGGCGACCTCCGGTACCGCTGTGACCAGCACGGAGGCGCCGGCGAGCGTTGCCCCGACTACTCCGGTGCCGCAGAACCCGCCACCGGCTCCCGATGCTGCGGTAGAACCCCCGCCCGTCGCGGAACCACCGGCCGAGGAACCGGCGCCGCAGCCTCCCGCGCAGCAGCAGGCGCCCGTCCAACCCGAACCTGCCCAACCCGAGCCGACACTCACTCTCCCCGATTTCGATCCGCAGGCCGGCTACTGACCGACAGGGAAATCGTGATTCGCAGATTCTTTCGGTGGCGAGGTGGAATGGCCGGCGCTGTGGCAGTGGCCGCTCTCGCCATGACCACCATGTACGCACCGGCCACGGCGGCGCCGGTCGAAAACAGCCGGCCCGTGGGAAAATCCCTGGTGGTGCTCGGTGATTCGTTCACCGCCAACTACCCGAAGCTGTTCTCGGGCACCAAGGAGTGCCTGCACGCCGCCACGTCGTGGCCGACTCGGCTGAGCGAGCGGATAGGGGTCGCAGGCACGCCGGAGTTCGTGGACGCCTCCTGTAGTGGTTCCACGATCTCATCGGGCCAGGGCTGGTGGCTGGTGCACGAGGTGGCCGAGGCGGCAAAGCAGCAGGCATTCGGGCCGGAGACCGAGGTCATCGCTATCCAGACCGGCATGAACGACGTCTGGTCCAAGACCAATTCGGCGTCGCTGATCACGTCGTTGCAGTCCTGCGTGTTCAACTTCGTCGACGGATGCGGGCTGGAGGCGGCCGAACAGGGGCGGTTCACCGAATACCGGAACGTCACGGGCCAGCTCTACGCCAAGCGCATCCGTGAGGCGGTCACGTATATGCGCTACTACGCGCCGAACGCACGGATCATGCTGGTCGGGTACCCGGAGTTGTTCCCGGCGGGGCAGGAACACGTATGCGTGGATGTAGCCGGCGTCGGACAGGTCGTGCAGCCGCGGGGCCGCGCGGTGACCGAATACCTGGACCGCCTCGACAATGCGCAACGCGAAGCCGCGGAGCTGCTGGAACTCGAGTTCGTCGATATCCGCTCGGTGACCGCCGGCCACGGACTGTGCTCGGACGAGCCATGGCTGAACGGTTTCTTCGATCCCGCGGCCGATGTGGCCGGTATGCCGTTCCATCCCTCGGCGCAGGGGGATTCGGTAACGGCGGAGACCGTGTACGAAGCGATCCGCCGGTGAGCACGGTCCCGGCCCGGGTCGAGGCCGGTTCGGAGTTTCTCGATCCGGCGGCGGTGCGGCCGTCGCTGCCGTCGCTGACGGGGGCACGCTGGTGGGCGGCGTTCGCCGTGTTCGTGTTGCACGCCCTGGTATTCCTGCCGGTGTACCCGTTCCAGAAGTCGGAGTTGTTCCGGCAGATCCATCAGCTCATGCCCATGCAGCTGGGTGCCGCGGGAGTGACCTTCTTCTTCGTCCTGTCCGGGTTCATCATTTATTGGTCGTTCCGGCCGGGGGCGTCGGTGCCGCGGTTCTACTGGCGCCGGGTGTTGAAGATCTATCCGACCCACCTGGTCGCGGCCGTCGCGTTCATCCTGGTGGTGAGTGTCCCTTTGACGCGGCCGGTGGTCTGGGCGCCGAACCTCGCGCTGATCCACACCTGGCTGCCGAAATGGACGACGGTCGGCGGGCTCAATGTGCCGTCCTGGTCGCTTGCCGCGGAGATCCTTTTCTACCTGAGCTTTCCGCTCGCGCTGCCGCTGGTGCGCCGGATCAGAAGCCATCAGGTGCCGTGGGCGCTGGCGGGGACGCTGGTGGCGATTCTGCTGCTGCACACCGCGTATTACCTGTGGGTGCCCGGACCCAAGGGCATCGCGAATACCTTCGCGCCGCGGCTGATACCGGGTGAGGTATCGCCGTACTTCGAACTTCATGCCGCGCCCATCTGGTTCGAACAGTCGGATATCCCGGTGGCCTTGTCGTATTGGCTCAGCTATAACTTCCCGCTGTCGCGGCTGCCCGAGTTCTTCCTCGGGGTGCTCGCGGCACGACTGGTGCTGGAGGGCCGCTGGCGCAACACCCGCCTGGCGCTGCCGGTGATCGCGCTGCTGATCGCCTACGCGGCGACCTGGGTGGTGCCACCGAACTACAAGATGTCGGCGCTGCTGCTCGCACCGATGACCGCCCTGGTGGCCACGCTGGCCGCGCGCGACCTGGCGGGGATCCGCGGGTTCAGCGCCTCGCCGCGGATGGTCTGGCTGGGCAATATCTCTTTCGCCTTCTATCTGATCCAGTTCCCGGTGATGGCATTGATCACCCGCTTCCTCATCGGCGGGAAACAGTTCGGGCTGCTGGGCTGGCTGGGGTTCGCCGCACTGAGTTTGGTGCTGTCCACGGTGGCGGGAGCCGCCATCTATCACTGGATCGACGATCCTCTGATGCGCCGATTCTCAGGTCGTCGCACCGCGTCTCGGGAGAAACCGGCGGCGCGCGCGGGTTTGTGACGGACCTGAGAATTCCGGTGCTCAAGCTGAGAATTGGTTGTGGATTAGGGGGACAGCAGTCGAACGGCGGTAGGCTGGTCGTTGTAGGCGGAGTCTTCGGTGTCCCTCATCCACCGAAGGCTCCGCCTCGGCCTTTCCCTGCACTGCCCGTTTCGTATCGGGGCTCATCGACATCCGATTCCGCCGGCATCAATGGCAGGGGTTGACATGGCCCCGACCCGCGGTGCCGGAGGCGTCGCAATATATACAGCACCCGCGGTGCCGGAGGCGTCGCCGATAACACTAGAATTCGGCGCGTGACCAGCGCAGCCCCTGACAACACGCGTAATCGTGCCGATGCCCTCCCCAAGAGCTGGAATCCCGGCGAGGTAGAGGCCGACCTGTACGAACGCTGGGTAGCCGCCGGTTACTTCGCCGCCGACCCGCAGAGCTCCGCGCCCGGGTATTCGATCGTGCTGCCGCCCCCGAACGTCACCGGCACCCTGCACATGGGCCATGCCCTGGACCACACCCTCATGGATACCCTCGCCCGCCGGAAGCGGATGCAGGGGTACGAGGTGCTGTGGTTGCCGGGGATGGATCATGCCGGTATCGCGACTCAGTCCGTGGTCGAGAAGCAGCTCGCGGCCGACGGTAAGACCAAGGAGGACCTCGGGCGCGACTTGTTCGTGCAGAAGGTCTGGGATTGGAAGCGTGAATCCGGCGGCGCGATCCAAGGGCAGATGCGCGCCCTCGGTGACGGCGTCGATTGGTCGCGCGACCGGTTCACTATGGACGAAGGCCTGTCGAGGGCCGTGCAGACCATGTTCAAGCGGCTCTACGACGCCGGACTGATCTACCGGGCCGAACGGCTGGTGAACTGGTCGCCGGAACTGCGCACCGCCATCTCCGATATCGAGGTCAAACACGACGAAGTCGCCGGCGAACTGGTGTCGCTGCGCTACGGGTCGCTCGACGATGCCGAACCCCATGTCATCGTCGCCACCACCCGGGTCGAGACGATGCTCGGTGATACCGCGGTCGCGGTGCACCCCGACGATCCGCGGTACAAGGACCTGATCGGCACCACACTCGAGCACCCCATCACCGGGCGGCAGATCCCGATCGTCGCCGACTCCTACGTCGATCCGGAGTTCGGTTCCGGCGCGGTGAAGATCACCCCCGCGCACGACCCGAACGACTTCGACATGGGCCTGCGGCACAACCTGCCCATGCCCACGATCATGGACGAACGCGGCCGGATCGCCGACACCGGAACCGAATTCGACGGTATGGACCGCTTCGAGGCCCGGGTGAAGGTGCGCGAACGGCTGGCCTCCGAGGGCCGGGTCGTCGCCGAGAAACGCCCCTACCTGCACAGTGTCGGTCATTCCGAGCGCAGTGGCGAACCGATCGAACCGCGGCTGTCCATGCAGTGGTGGGTGAAGGTCGAGACGCTGGCCGAGGCCGCCGGCGATGCCGTGCGTAACGGGAACACCGTGATCCACCCGGCGAGCCAGGAACCGCGCTGGTTCGACTGGGTCGACGATATGCACGACTGGTGCATCTCCCGCCAGCTGTGGTGGGGTCACCGGATCCCCATCTGGTACGGCCCCGAGGGGGAGTCGGTCTGTGTCGGGCCGGACGAAGACGCCCCCGAGGGCTGGGTGCAGGACCCCGATGTCCTCGATACCTGGTTCTCCTCCGGCCTGTGGCCTTTCTCCACCATGGGCTGGCCGGACGCGACACCGGAACTGGCGAAGTTCTATCCGACCAGTGTGCTGGTCACCGGCTACGACATCCTGTTCTTCTGGGTGGCCCGGATGATGATGTTCGGCACCTTCGTGGCCGACGACGCCGCGGTCGCCGCCGGTAAGGACGGGCAGTACCAGGTGCCGTTCGAGGATGTGTTCCTGCACGGCCTGATCCGGGACCAATACGGCAAGAAGATGTCGAAATCGCGTGGCAACGGTATCGACCCGCTGGACTGGATCCGCGATTACGGCGCCGATGCCCTGCGGTTCACCCTGGCCCGCGGAGCCCAGCCGGGCGGCGACCTCTCGGTCGGCGAACCGCATGCGCTGGCCTCACGCAGTTTCGTCACCAAACTCTTCAACGCCACCAAGTTCGCGCTGATGAACGGCGCCCGCTCCGGCGACCTCCCGGCCCGCGATACGCTCACCGACACCGACCGCTGGATCATCGACCGGCTCGACGAGGTGCTGCTCGAGGTCGACGCCGCGTTCGACGCCTACGAGTTCGGTAAGGCATGCGAGGCGCTCTACCACTTCGCCTGGGACGAACTCTGCGACTGGTACCTGGAACTGTCCAAGGTCCAGTTCACCGAAAGCGAGGCCCGCGCCGAATCCACCCGCGTGGTACTCGGGACCGTGCTGGATTCGGTGCTGCGGCTGCTGCACCCGGTGATCCCGTTCGTCACCGAAACACTGTGGCAGGCGCTGACCGGTGGCGAATCGGTGGTGATCGCCCAGTGGCCGCGGCCGGCCGGGGTTCCGGCCGATACCGGGTCCGCGCAGCGCATCGCCGATCTGCAGCGGCTGGTCACCGAGATCCGCCGGTTCCGCAGCGATCAGGGGCTGGGCGACAAACAGAAGGTCGCCGCGCGGGTGCTGGGCCTGGACACCGCCGGGCTGTCCCACCTGCATCCCGAGGTCGCGAACCTGGGCCGGCTCACCGAACCGGGCGCGAACTTCGCCGCCACCGCGTCGGTGGAGGTGCGGCTGAGTACCACCACGGTCACCGTCGAGGTGGATACCTCCGGGAGTGTGGACCTGGTGGCCGAGCGGCGCCGCCTGGAGAAGGATCTGGCCGCCGCTCGGAAGGAGCTCGCCGGTACCGAGGCCAAACTCGGCAACGACGCCTTCCTGGCCAAGGCGCCGGAGCAGGTGGTGGACAAGATCCGGTCGCGGCGTGATGTCGCGGCGGCCGAGGTGGACCGTATCGGGGCCCGGCTGTCCGAGCTGAGTGACAAGTGAACGACCACGAACCGAACCCGGAACCGGAACCGCAGCACGGCGGCGCCCAGCTCGGTACCGGGCCATCGCCGGTGGAACTCGCGGAGATGGCGCTGGTCGAGGCGGAACTCGACCAGCGCTGGCCGGAAACCGAGATCGAGCCGTCGCTCACCCGGATCTCGGCGCTGATGGATGTGCTGGGTTCACCTCAGCGCGGCTACCCATCGATCCATATCGCCGGCACCAACGGCAAAACATCGGTGACCCGGATGATCGATTCGCTGCTCACCGCACTGCACCGCCGCACCGGCCGGCTCACCAGCCCGCATCTTCAGCTGGCCACCGAGCGGATCGGAATCGACAACCGGCCGATATCCCCCGCGCACTACGTGGAGCTGTATCGCGAACTGCAGCCCTATATCGAGATGATCGACGCCCAATCGGCCTCCGCGGGCGGCCCGCCGATGAGCAAATTCGAGGTGCTCACTGCCATGGCCTACGCGGCGTTCGCCGAGGCACCGGTCGATGTGGCTGTGGTGGAAACCGGGATGGGCGGCAGCTGGGACGCCACCAATGTGATCGACGGCCAGGTCGCGGTGATCACCCCTATCGGCCTCGACCACACCGACTATCTGGGTCCCGACCTGACCTCCATTGCCAAGGAGAAGGCCGGGATCATCAAACCCGCCCCAGAATCCTTGGTACCCGTCGACAATGTCGCGATCATCGCCGAACAGGATCCGGAAGCCATGGATGTGCTGTTGCGCCGCGCCGTCGAGGTGGATGCGGCGGTGGCACGGGCCGGCTCCGAGTTCCAGGTATTGAGCCGCCGGATCGCCATCGGCGGTCAGCAACTCGAACTCCAGGGCCTCGGCGGCGTATACGACGAGATCTTCCTGCCGCTGCACGGCGAACACCAGGCCCATAACGCCGCCCTCGCGCTGGCCGCAGTGGAGGCGTTCTTCGGGGCGGGATCGCAGCGCCGGCTCGATATCGAGGCAGTCCGTGCGGGCTTCGCCGAGGCCACCAGCCCCGGCCGGCTGGAGCGGATGCGCAACGCACCCACTCTGTTCATCGACGCTGCACACAACCCGGCCGGTGCGGCCGCATTGGCGGCCACACTCACCGCGGAATTCGATTTCCGCAAACTGGTCGGGGTCGTGGCGGTTCTGGGTGGTAAGGACACCGCCGGGATCCTCGCCGCGCTCGAGCCCGTTTTCGACGAGATAGTCGTCACCACCAACGGGTCGCCCCGCGCCCTGCCGGTCGATCGGCTGGCCGATCTGGCCGTGCAGCGCTTCGGTGACGAACGCGTGGTCACCGCGCAGAGCCTGCCCGATGCGCTGGAAACCGCCGTCGCCCTCGCCGAGGATGTCGGCGAGGGTGGGGAAATGGTGTCCGGCGCGGGCGTAGTGGTTACGGGTTCGGTCGTCACCGCCGGCGCCGCCCGTGCGCTGTTCGGCAAGGCGCCGGCGTGATGCTGTGTTGGATTGCGGCGCCTCCGGCGCCGCGGTGTTCGGGGCCCTGTGGGTCTCGGATCTTCCCTCCTCCGCTCCTCCGCTTCGCTCCCCCGCTCCGTCGGTCCAGATCCGAGACGGGCCCCGAACCGACAAGGTCGGCTCTTCACAGGATGAAAGTGGAGAGTGGAGGGCCGGGTGAGCCTGCCCTTCTGATCGGTGCTCCGGGTCGAGCAAGGCTTGCGAAGACCTCGCCGCCAGGTGCGCTCGACAGACGGTGTCCACCGAACGGGGGCGGAAGCCCGCGCTGCCGGAGGCCGCGCCGATCAGGTACAGAGCATTCCCGACGCCGGTGCCAACGATAAGGACGCATGATGAGTGAGAGCCAACCCAAAGGGCCGGAGCCGGTGCCGACCGCACCGGATCCGTGGAAGGGGCTGCGCGGGGTGATGGCCGGGGCGCTGGTGCTCGAGGCGATCACGGTGCTGCTCGCCCTGCCGGTGGTCGCCGATATCGCCGGCGGTGTCACCTGGGTCTCGGGGACCTATCTGGTGGTGCTCGCCCTGATCATGATCGCCGGGGCCGGGCTGCAGCGGCGGTCCTGGGCGATACCGTTCAACCTGGGCCTGCAGGTGCTGGTGCTGATCGGTGGCATCTTCCATATCTCGATCGCGATCATCGGCATCGTTTTCCTCATCGTGTGGGGGTTCATCCTGGTCCTGCGGTCCGATGTCAAACGCCGGATGGAGGCCGGGACGCTGCCCAGTCAGCGGATGGGCCGAAGCTCCTAGCCGGGGCCGCGCGCCGTGGCAGCCACCGAGGGAACTCCGGCCGGGTGCGGACTGCGGTTGAGGCCGGCTCGACCACGCCCATTAGGCTGGCCGCGTGACAGAGCAGACATTTATTCTGATCAAACCGGACGGCGTGGCGCGCGGTTGCGTCGGCGAGGTGCTGGACCGCGTCGAGCGCAAGGGCCTGAAAATCGCCGCCCTCGAGCTCAAGCAGGTGAGCGAGGAACTGGCCGGTGAGCACTACGCCGAGCACGCCGATAAACCGTTCTTCGGCTCGTTGATCCAATTCATCACCTCGGGTCCGGTGGTCGCGGCCGTTCTGGAGGGGCCGCGTGCCATCGCCGCCTTCCGGCAGTTGGCCGGCGGCACCGATCCGGTGGAGAAAGCCGCCCCGGGCAGTATCCGCGGTGATCTGGGTCTCGAGACTCAGTCGAACCTGGTGCACGGATCGGACTCGCCCGAGTCCGCCAAACGCGAGATCTCCCTCTGGTTCCCTGAATTCCCGCTCTGAACACTGCCCGGTAACGGGCTTTCCGGATCCGTGCGAGTGCCTTGCGCGGCGCCATGGCGAACACCTGGCGCACTGTGTGGGATACTGGTACTTGGTTGTGCCCGACACAGGGTGCGACCGGATGACACACTGCGGAACGATGCCGCCATCGCTGCCGCGGACGTAGAAGCCGGACACTTCGGCTGCGTCTGCCCGGCGCGCTGGACGAGTGCTCGGACTGCGGCGTTCAGCCAGATGCCAGGCGCCGCGTGGCCAGTTAGCCCGACCGACGTTCGATAGTGGAGATAACCGGGCACGCGGGGCGAGACCATTGACCTTGCGCCAACCGCGCGAGGCGGACGGAAAGCGTCCCCGCGACGGCCGCGTCACTCGTAGAGGAACGCGCCCGGGGGCCCGAGGAGACTTCGTGGCCGATCAAGAGCCGCTGGACACAACATCACAGGACGACGATCACTTGCCGGAGCGAATCCGAGTGCACGCCCTTGCCAAGCGCTTGGGCGTAACCAGCAAACGTATCCTGGCCAAACTCAGCGAACTGGGGACCGAGGTCCGCAGCCCGCAGTCGAGCGTGGACCGGGCCGTCGCGGAATCGGTCCGCGAATCGTTGACCACCCCCAACCTGACCCCTCCCGAACCGGGCCTGTTCGAGCCGGCCGCTGTCGGCCCGGAAACGGGCGCGGCGGGGCCGGGAGGAATTGCCGGTACCGGTGAGGCCGGTGCCTCCGCTACAGGAACCGAGACCGCTGTCCCCGGGGCCGAGCAGGCCAAGAGCCCCGCTCCGGCGTCGGGCGGCGGTTCCGGGCAAATTCCTGGCATCGGTACGGAAACCGTGGCCGCGGGCGCGGCGGTGTGGGAACCGGAGGAACCCACCGCACCCGATGTGGTGGCCGCCGGTACCGGGCTCGCTCCGGCCCCGGCGACCGAGACCGCTCCGCCCCCATCCGGCGTGGAGTCATCCGCGGCTGCCGGTGTGCCCGGCACGACCGAATCGGGTACTGCCGACTCCGGCGCTGAAGAATCCGCCCGTGTCACCGACACCGGCCGGGCCGACGACCCCGGCGGTACTGTCGGCGAGCCTATGACCGGCTCAGGTGCCGCCGCCGAACTCGGTGCGGCCACCGAGGCCGTTGAACCGCCCGGAACGAACGCGTTCGGTGAGGCAGCCGAAAACAGTGGATCGGCGCGCGGTGACCACGGCACCCGATCCGGTTCGGCTCCCGATACCGCGGCGGGTTCCGCGGAACCGTCCGAGCTCGCGGGCCCGGCCTCCGTCTCCGCCACCCTCTCGACGAGCGCGCCGGACTCCCCGTCGATGCCGCTGCCCGCGTTCACCGCCGCGGCGAATCTGTTCGCCAGCCCGGTGCCCGAGGAACCCATTTCGACCGAACCGGCCGTATTCGAAAGCGCGGTCGTCGCGGCTCCGCTGTTCCTCTCGCCGGATATGGCCGCCGCCGAGGATCTGCGGCGTCGCCGCAAGGCCGAGCAGCAGGCCGAGCAAAAGGCCGAACGGCAGGTCGAGCAGAAAGCCGAACGGCAGGCCGAGCAGAAAGCCGAACAGAAGGCCGAGCCGGAGCCCGCCGCGGACAGTGAATCCGAGAGTGAAACCGACGACGACGATCAGCCGCGTCGCCGCCGCCGTGGCCGGCGGGGCCGTGGCCGGGGGCGCGGGGAGCAGCAGTCCGAGGGCGATAGCGAAACCGATGCCGAAGAGGACGAGTCCGCCGAACCGGCGGAAGCATCCGCCGAGGCCGAGGACGAATCCGCCCCGAGCGAGGATGCTGCCGGCCAGGAAGCCGCCGATACCGGCGAGGAATCCGAGGGCGGCTCGAGCCGCCGTCGCCGGCGCCGGCGCCGGCGGAAAGTATCCGGGGAATCCGGCGAGGCGGCCGAATCCGCCGACGACGATCCGCCCAACACGGTCGTCCATGAACGCGAACCGCGGAACAAGACTCGGGCCCGTGCCGCCGTGGACGAGGTCCAGGGCATCAGCGGCTCCACCCGGCTGGAGGCCAAACGGCAGCGCCGGCGCGACGGTCGCGAGGCCGGTCGGCGGCGCCCGCCGATCCTCACCGAATCGGAATTCCTGGCGCGGCGCGAATCGGTCGACCGGGTCATGGTGGTCCGGGAGAAAGAGTTCCCAGGCCATCCGTCGGCGACCCAGGTCGCGGTGCTCGAGGACAACATCCTGGTCGAGCATTTCGTCACCAGCACCGGATCGGCATCCATGGTGGGCAATGTCTACCTGGGCAAGGTGCAGAACGTGCTGCCGAGCATGGAGGCAGCGTTCGTCGATATCGGCCGGGGCCGCAACGGTGTGCTCTACGCCGGTGAGGTGAACTGGGAGGCCGCCGGGCTCGGCGGTAGGGAACGCAAGATCGAGCAGGCCCTCAAACCCGGCGATCAGGTGCTGGTGCAGGTCAGCAAGGACCCGGTCGGGCACAAGGGCGCCCGGTTGACCACCCAGATCAGCCTCGCCGGCCGATTCCTGGTGTACGTGCCGGGCGGCACCTCCACCGGGATCAGCCGCAAACTGCCCGATACCGAGCGCAAACGTCTCAAGGAAATCCTGCGCGAGATCGTGCCCACCGATGCCGGGGTGATCATCCGGACCGCCTCCGAAGGAGTCAGCGAGGCGGAACTGACGCGCGATGTGGAGCGGTTGCAGGCCACCTGGCGTAAGGTTTCCGCGGCCGCCGAGGCCGAATCCAATGCCCCGAAAACTCTCTACGAAGAACCGGACCTGCTGGTGAAGGTGGTCCGTGATCTGTTCAACGAGGATTTCTCGAAACTGGTGATCGAGGGCGAACGCTCCTGGAACACGGTCGAAGAATATATCGGCACCGTCGCTCCGGACCTGCTCGCGCGGGTTTCCCGGCACGAGAACAACGGGGTCGATGTTTTCGAGACCTACCGGATCGACGAACAGCTGGCCAAGGCGCTGGACCGCAAGGTATGGCTGCCCTCCGGCGGCACCCTGGTGATCGACCGGACCGAGGCCATGACCGTGGTCGATGTGAACACCGGCAAGTTCACCGGATCCGGCGGCGGCAACCTCGAGGAAACGGTCACCCGTAACAACCTCGAGGCCGCCGAGGAGATTGTGCGGCAGATGCGGTTGCGCGATATCGGCGGCATGATCGTGGTCGATTTCATCGATATGGTCCTCGAATCCAACCGTGACCTGGTGCTGCGCCGGCTCACCGAGGCGCTGGGCCGCGACCGCACCCGCCACCAGGTCTCCGAGGTCACCTCGCTGGGCCTGGTGCAGATGACCCGCAAGAAGCTCGGCACGGGCTTGGTGGAGGCCTTCTCCAGTACCTGTGAGCACTGTCACGGTCGCGGCATCCTCGTACACAGCTACCCGGTGGAAGCCGGTGGCGCCGACGAGAGCTCGGGCCGGGGTCGCGAATCGGGTTCGCGGCGGCGCCGCAACCGCGACAAGGCCGCGCCCGCTGCCGCCGCGCCGGCGCCGGTGGCCGAAATCTCGGAAGAGGACGCGGCGGCCAAACGCGCGCATCCGGTGGCGCTGGCCATGGCCGCGCACCAGTCGGAGGATGTGGCGGACGAGGCGGCTACGGCCGCGGATCAGGTCGCGACCGGCGAGGTCGCTGGCCAAGCCGGGGAGAAGGCCCGCACTGCGACAGGAGCCGAGACCGGTGGTACCGGGGAACCGCGGCGACGGCGTACCCGGGTCCGGCGCTCCGCCGGTGCCGCATCGTCCGGGGAGCGTGCTGCTGCCGAGTCGAACGGCAGTGCTGCGCACGCGGTATCCGAAGCGAGCGCCGCGGGTACCGCCGAAGCCTCGGTGCAGACGGCCGGGGCTGCCGCGGATACGGCCGGAATCGCCGCGGAAACAGCAGCGGATGCCGGCGGACCGGATACCGAATCCGCAGCGTCGGTGCCGGCTGCCGGCAGCGCGGCGTCGGAAGCCATCGAATCGACTGCTGAAGCGGATGCCGACGCCACGTCGGGTAGCGAGCCGCAGACGGCGGACGTTGTCACCGGTGCCACCGCCGTGCCGGACACATCCGCCGCTGTGCTCACCGCCGCCGGCCACGAGGCCGCTCCGGTAACAGAGCCTGTTTCGAACGGTGCTCCGGAACCCGCTGCCGCCCCCAATAGCGCTACTGCCGACGCGAACGGCACAGCTGCGTCGGTGGCGACAGGTGCCACAGCGGAGACCGGTGGGGAGCCGCCGGTTGCCGTAGCACCGGCCGAGGACAGTACTGCCGGGTCACGGCACCGGCGGCGTCGCGTCGCCAGGTCCACGGCCTCACCGGCAGCCGACGCCGCCGCCGCGGTCTTCGTGCTACCGGCCGAGGAGCCGCCGGCAGCGCCGGTCGCCGACCTTGCGTCCGAACCCGTCGAGGCCGGAGCACCGGTCCGCCGGGCCCGGCGCCGCGCGGCCGGGCGCCCGGCCGGGCCACCGGTCGACGACGACAACTGAGTCGAGGTGAAAGTGCCCGGTCCGGCAACGGATCGGGCACTTCGCTGTGAGCCGGATGTCTCATCCGCAGTGCGTATACCGGGAGTAACAGTCGGGGACCGGGTACCGAGTGGGGACCGGTTTGGTCGCGGGAACCGGCATCGGGTAACCTTGGCATTCGCTGCCCGGTGACAGCATGAGCTGTTCCGTGGCCGGTTCCCGATACCGAGAGCCACCAGATGCCGAGGCGGCGACGATTACCAGACCAATCGTGCGGTGAACCCCGGTGCACTCCGGGAGACAACCGTGCGAATGAGTGCCGAGCACTATAGGAAGAAGGGCAGCCGACCGATGGCAACGTACGCGATCGTCAAGACCGGCGGAAAGCAGTACAAGGTCGCGGTCGGTGACCTGGTGAAGGTCGAGAAGATCGAGGGTGCGCCGGGCACCTCTGTGGCACTGTCGCCGGTGCTCGTCGTCGATGGCGCCGAGCTGACCACCGCGGCCGACAAGCTCGCGAAGGTTTCGGTGTCGGCCGAGGTAGTCGAGCAGACCAAGGGCCCGAAGATCCGCATCCACAAGTTCAAGAACAAGACCGGCTATCACAAGCGTCAGGGTCACCGTCAGCCGCTGACGGTCCTGAAGGTCACCGGCATCAAGTAACCACTCGCAGGGCTTTGGTCCCGCGCTGAAGGAGTATCAGCAATGGCACATAAGAAGGGTGCATCCAGCTCCCGGAACGGCCGCGATTCCAATTCCCAGCGGCTCGGCGTGAAGCGCTTCGGCGGGCAGACCGTCAAGGCCGGCGAGATTTTGGTACGTCAGCGCGGCACTCACTTCCATCCCGGCGTCAATGTCGGTCGCGGCGGGGACGACACCCTGTTCGCGCTGGAGGCCGGTGCCGTGACGTTCGGCAGCAAGCGTGGTCGCAAGACCGTCAACATCGTGGTCCCGGAGCCGGTCGAAGCCTGACCGGCTGACGACTCCACCACAGCGAGCGGGTCAGGGTGATTCACCCTCGACCCGCTTTTCGCGTTTCTACGGTCCGCCGTAGTTTTCCCGGGGCGGCCCCGCTATCGGACGCCGCGCCTTCCCGACCTTCCAGTTCCCGAGGAGGATGATCCGGCCATGGCCAAGTTCATCGACCGCGTCGTTCTTCATGTCAGCGCCGGTAAAGGCGGCCATGGTTGTGCGTCGGTGCATCGGGAGAAGTTCAAACCACTCGGCGGGCCCGACGGCGGTAACGGCGGTAACGGCGGGGATGTAATCCTCGAAGTCGATCCCAATGTGCACACCCTGCTGGATTTCCATTTCCACCCGCATGCGAAGGCCGGCAACGGTAAACCCGGTGAGGGCGGGAACCGGGACGGGAAAAAGGGGTCGGAGCTGCTGCTCAAAGTTCCGGACGGAACCGTGGTCCTGGACTCCGACGGCGAGGTCCTGATGGATCTGGTCGGTGCCGGCAACCGGTTCGTGATCGCGAAGGGCGGACGCGGCGGACTGGGGAACGCGGCACTGGTTTCCCGGGCGCGGAAGGCACCGGGGTTCGCGCTGCTCGGCGAGGAGGGCGAGGTCCGCGATGCGGTGCTGGAGCTCAAATCCGTCGCCGATGTGGGGTTGGTCGGATTCCCGTCGGCCGGTAAATCATCGCTGGTCTCGGTGCTGTCGGCCGCGAAACCGAAGATCGCCGACTATCCGTTCACCACGCTCGTCCCGAACCTGGGTGTGGTGAACGCCGGTGACACCACCTTCACCATCGCCGACGTTCCCGGGTTGATCCCCGGCGCGAGCGACGGGCGTGGCCTGGGCCTGGATTTCCTGCGTCACCTGGAACGGTGCGCGGTGCTCGCCCATGTCGTGGATCTGGCGACTCTCGAGCCGGGCCGCGACCCCCTCTCCGATATCGATGCGCTCGAGGCCGAGCTCGCCGCCTACAAACCGGCGCTGCGCGGCGATGCGAGCCTGGGCGACCTGGCCGACCGGCCGCGGGTGGTGATCCTCAACAAGGCCGATGTCCCCGACGCCGAAGACCTCGCCGATCTGGTGACACCGGAGTTGCGCGAGCGCGGCTGGCCCGTGTATCAGATCTCCGCGGTCAGTCACGCCGGTTTGCGGCCGCTGACCTTCGCCCTCGCCGAACTGGTGCAGCAGTATCGCGACGCGCATCCGAAGGCCGAACCGAAACGTCCGGTGATCCGTCCGATCCCGGTGGACGATTCGGGCTTCTCGGTGGTACCCGACCCGGAGGTGCCGGGTGGTTTCGTGGTCCGTGGCACCCGGCCGGAACGCTGGGTTCGCCAGACTCAGTTCGACAACGACGAAGCCGTCGGCTATCTGGCCGACCGGCTGGCCCGGTTGGGGGTAGAGGACAAACTTGTGCGGCTCGGCGCCGAACCCGGTGCGTCGGTGACGATCGGCGACGTGAGCTTCGACTGGGAACCGCAGATCACCGCCGGCGCCGATATCGTTCCTACCGGCCGCGGCACCGATGTCCGGCTCGAACAGACCGACCGGATCGGTGCGGCCGAACGGAAGCACGCCTCACGAGTGCGGCGTGGACTCGTCGACGAAGAAGACAGGGAGTAGGCAGGTGAGCCTGGGGAACCGCGGAGCGGGGTCACGGCCGTGACCCGGCTACCGCTCGAGCTCAGTGATGCCCGGCAGGCGATTGCCGGGGCGCGGCGGGTCGTGGTGAAGATCGGTTCGTCCGCGCTCACCAGCCTGCAGGGAGGTTTGGACAACGATCGGCTGGATCGGCTCGCGGATGCCATCGAGGCGCGGATGCGGGCCGGCTCCGATGTGGTGGTGGTGTCGTCGGGCGCGATCGGTGCCGGGCTGGCACCGCTGGGGCTCACCCGGCGGCCGCGCGATCTCGCTACCAAGCAGGCCGCGGCCAGTGTCGGTCAGCTCGCGCTCGCGCATGCGTGGGGGACCTCGTTCGCCCGGTACGACCGGACCGTGGGCCAGGTGCTGCTCAGCGCCGACGATTTCGCTCGGCGCGAGCACCACCGCAATGCGCAGCGCACGCTGGACCGGTTGCGGTCGCTCGGTGCCGTCGGGGTGGTGAACGAGAACGATACGGTTGCTACGGAGGAGATCCGGTTCGGTGACAACGATCGCCTGGCCGCGCTGGTCGCCCATCTGGTGGGGGCCGACGCCCTGTTCCTGCTCTCCGATGTCGCCGGACTCTACGACGGCGACCCTCGTAAAGGCGAGGCGAATTTCATCGCGGAGGTGCGCAGCAGCGCCGATCTCGACGGTGTGATAGCCGGGAGCGGCGGAGTGCTCGGTACCGGTGGTATGGCCTCGAAACTGTCCGCCGCCCGGCTGGCCGCGGATGCGGGGGTACCGGTGCTGCTGGCAGCGGCGGCCGAGGCGGCAAGTGCGCTCGGAACCGGGACCGTCGGTACGGCTTTCGCGGCCAGGCCGGTGCGTTTATCTGCCCGCAGGTTCTGGGTCCGGCACGCCGCCGACAGTCGCGGCGCCATTCTCATCGACGCCGGGGCCGTCCGCGCGGTGGCGCACGCCCGGCGTTCGCTGCTCGCCGCGGGGATCGTCGGGGTACGCGGCCGGTTCCACGGCGGCGATGTGGTGGATCTGATCGGCCCGGACCGCGCGATCGTGGCCCGGGGCGTGGTGGAATACGACGCGGCCGAACTCTCCACCATGCTGGGCCGGTCGACCAGGGAACTGCCGGACAGTATGCAACGCCCCGTGATCCACGCGGACGATCTGGTGAAGGTCTGACGCCGGGCCGTTACTGTCGGCCGGACATCGGCAGCCCCGCTCAGGAAATACGGCCCAGATGGTCGGCGGTGCGAGTGGTCTCCGGTAGCCGGTAGCGGGGTGCCAGGCGCAGCACCAGTTCGCAGGCCGAGTCGAGGGTGAAACGGTGGCCCACCGAGACGTAGACCGGTTTGATTCCGCGTCGAGTGCGCAGGGCACGGCCGACGATCTCGCCCTCGGCGGTGACCGGGCTCCAGTCGCCGCGATCGGGTCCGGGCGCGCTGAACTCGCCGTAGGAGTTCTTCGCGACGCCGATACTCGGCAGGCCGGTGAGAACTCCGAGGTGTGCGGCCAGGCCGAAGCGGCGGGGATGGGCCGATCCGTGGCCGTCGCAGACGAGCACATCGGGTTCGGCAGTCAGTTCTTCCAGTGCCCGGGTCAGTGCGGGGATTTCGCGGAATGCGAAAAGGCCGGAGATGTAAGGGAACTCGATCCGTTCCCGGATGACGGCCTGGTCGAGTATCGTCAGCGATTCGGTGTCGAGTACCGTCACCACCCCGATGGCGGTATCAGGGTCCCGGTAGGCTACGTCCAGCCCGGCCACTCGCCGTACCGGTCCGTGGTCGTCGTCTACCACGACCTGCGCCCGGAGCCGCTGCTGTATTGCGATGGCCTCCTCCTCGGACACCACCCATTCGTGCATCTGCCGCACCCGAACCATGCCCGGAGCCTAATCGGCGCGGCCGAGTGGAGCGTATTCGCAGGAGGAGACGCGGCGCCGGACGGCCGCGGACCGCGTGAAGATACGCGTCGTCCGAGTATTTCGACCGGAACGGACCGGCTCAGCCGGGGAAAGGATCCACGACCCGGTAGTTGCGCAACCGCTCGACCGCGCGGTCGTCGGACAGTTCGGCACGCGCTTCGGGATGTTCGTGATAGAAGCGGATGAGCCAGTACGTTCCCGCCGCACCGATCGAGAGTTTCTCCGCGTGTATCCGCTTGGTGCCGGTGCGACCGGGCCGGCGGCCGGGGAATTCGATGCGAATGGTGCCTTTGGAATTGTTGCGCGACTGCACGGCGATCCGTTCCACGGCCGTCCAGCTCACCCGGTTCCCGATGGAGGTTTTGGTGGGCACCACGATATGCATCGGGGTGAGCACCAGGCGGCGGATCTCCGGGCGCCGCGCGTAGACAGCGAGGTATCCGAGCACCGCAACCGAGACCGTGATCGCGAGCCACGGAGGTATCGGTAATCGCAGGGTGAGGTTGCCGGTCAGTACTCCGATCCCGTAGATCGCGCAGAGCGCCGCCGGGCTCAGGAAGCAGATCACCAGCGCGATCTCGTAGCCGAGTGAGCGGCGCACCACCAGTGCGCCACGGTCGGTGGCGAACCGTGCACCGTCGACCCTGATTCGCGACCGGCCCCGCGAGGTCGCGGAGATCATCGGCAGGAACGAGGCCACCCATATGGTGGCCGCGATATGCAGCGCGGTGAGCAGCGGTTCACCGGAGTCGATGGACAGTGCCGCCTGCGCCGCGAGGAAGGTGGCGAGAATCGCCACCAGGAACACCGCCGGGTAGGTCCAGCCGTTGAGATTGCCGCGTAGTTCCCGCGGCGGCGGGAAGAAGCCGCCCGGCTGTACCCGGGGCGGACCGGCCTGCACACCCGGACCCGCCTCGGCTTCAGGCGGTTCGGCGGATAGTGTGCTCGGCTGCGATGTCATCGGTACTACCTGTACTCCAGGGTTGCTTCGGGTGCCTGTGATGATATCGGCAATCGCCCGGCAACTCCTGTTCGCGAACCGTGGGTGGCGTCAGTGCGCCACCGGAGCCCGCTTTCGCACCCTGCCGTTCCGCTCGCAGCACCGGTGGCGCCGCGAGCGGAATGTCTCGAATGCGTTCTACCGGTTCAGCTTTCTGCGCCCACAGGGCGGGGCGCGTCCGTCCAGCGCGGCCGGAACCGATCGATCAGCACCACGACCACCAGCGAAACCACGCCCCACAACGCGAATGTCGTCAAATGCGTGCCGACCGTATCCGCGTCGAAGTACAGGATCGAGCGCACCGATTCCACCGCCGCCGGCATCGGCAGCACATCGTGCAGGACCCGGAACATCCCCGGTTCCATATAGATCGACATGGCGCCGTTGGATGCGGGCACACCGAGGAACATGAGTACCGCGATCACCGGGAGGACGGCCAGCATGCCGAGGAGTCGTACGAAGATCGTGGTGAACAGGGCGGTACTGAATATCGCGACCGTTCCCACCCCGAGCAGCGGTAGGAAATGCCCGTGTACGGCGCCGACGAGCGGGCCCGCGATCAGCCATACGACCGCCGACATCGCCACCGACCAACCGGCCAGGAGTGGCAGCAGGGTGCGCAGGCCCATCACCATCGGTGCTGCCGTCGCGCCGACGATGATGATCATGAAGCCGGCCATGATCCAGCCCATGGCCAGGTACATACTCACCGTACCCATGCTGTCGGTATCGGCCAGTGCGGTGATGTTCTCGGTTTCCATCGGCAGCTGCTGACCTGCGGCAACCTGGCCGAACACTGTCTGCACGACCTGCTGCTGGCTCATCCCGGCAGCCTCGTTGGTGATCAGCGTGGCGTGCGGGGTCTGTGCCGAGGGCAGGATGTAGGCGGCCGATACCGTGCGGTCACGGACGAGCTCGCGGGCCTCGTCGCTATCGGCGGCACCGCGCAGATCGAACAGGCCGGCCATGTTCTGATCGAGACCCTGCACCACCTGATCGGCCATTTCCGGGGTGGCCGCGACAATCGCCACCGGCATCTCGTCGGGTGCCGGTTGATACATGGCGCCGAGCATGGTCGTCATCATCATGCCCACCATGGCAAAGGGGAAGAACGCCAGCAGGGCGTAGTGCACGCGAGCGCGGGGGCGTGGGCCGGGCAGTAGGGATTCGACGGTGCGCGCGGGCGGTGCGGCATCCGGATCACGGCGCCGCTTGACGGCGTCGACCCCGAGTGTGGCAAGCAGTGCGATGCCGGCGCCGGCGGCGAGTACGGCCAGGTGACCGGCGAGCCCGTTGCCGCCGAAGAAGAGGATCGAACGCAGCGCCTCACCTGTGGCCGAGGCGGGCAGAAAACCGTGCAGCACCGGGTAGAGCGAGGGCAGTGTGTACACCGACATGCCGAGGTTCGAGGCCGGAACACCCAGCACCATCAAGAAGAGCATGCCCACCAGAACGGCCATCGGCCCGAGGATCCGGGTGAGGAACAGCTGCACCGAACCCACCGCGAACACCGCCAGCCAGCCGATACCGAGCACTTGCGCCGTATGACCTTCGACTGCGCCGAGGATCGGGTCGGCGACCGTCCACACCAGCCCGGCCATGAGCGCCGCCCAGCCCGCGAGCAGCGGGACGAACCGCCGGAACCGCAACAGTTCCGGCGCCGAGGACAGCATCAGGCTCAGCGGCATGTATCCCGCGAGCATGAGCGCGGTGGTCATGAACATGACCGCAAGGCCGGCAGTGTCGTGCGCCGGGAGCGGCGCGAGATCTTCGGTGTGCGGCCGGAGGTTCTCGGCGATCACCTGGGCCGACAGCACCTGACCGATGCCGGCCGACTGAGAAGCGCCCGCGGCGCCGGCGGTGTAGACCGCGGCGGTTCCGTCGGGTCCGGCCGGGAGCGCGACCGCGCCGCTGACCTCACGGGCGAACACGAGTTCACGGGCTTCGGCATCGCTACCGGCGATCCGTACGTCCACGGCTTCGCCCTGATCGGTTTCCAGCGCCGTCGCGAACTCGGCCGCGCCCGGCCCGGTGACCGCGACCGGCATATTGTTCGGCGCCGGTGCGTGCATGGCGGCGAGGTACCCGGTGATCATCATGCTGACCATCAGAAACGGGAAGATGAACATGCCGGCGATGCGGCCGATCTTCTCCTTCTTCGCGCGTGCCGCCTCTTCGCGGCCGGCTTCGTCGAGCTCGGCATCGGTGGGCGGACTGTCGGTTTCGGTCGGCGAGGCGGTCACCGCGGTACTCCTTGCTGTGGGCAGATTCGAACCCGTGGGTTCGGCAGGAAGATCGGTGGGTTCTCGGCGGCGGGGCAGCGTCATCGATCCCTCGGGCCGCACACCCGGTATGGACCCAATTTACGCCACTTGACTTAAAATGGTGATACCCGCGGGCTGTGAGACTGATCGCAACCGCGAAGGCACGGTACGGGCATGATGAACCTGCCGGCAGGGCACGACAGAAGGCGAGGAAAAACGGTGGGACGGCGCGGTGATCTGGCCAGGCAGGCCCTTCTCGACTCCGCCGAGGAACTGTTCGCGACTCATGGAATCGACTCGGTATCCAGCCGGCGGATCGCAGAGCACGCAGGCCAGTCCAACCACTCGGCCGTCACCTACCACTTCGGGGGCCGCGACGAACTGCTGCGCGAACTGGTGGACCGATACCGCGAACCGGTGCGCCGGATCCGCGCCGATCTGGTCGCCCAGCTCCCGGCCGACCCCGGTCTCACGCACTGTCTGCAATGCCTGATCCTGCCGGTGACCAGCCATATCGGATCCCTGCCCACCCCGACCTGGCGGGCGAGGTTGCAACGTCAGCTGGCCACGACACCGTCCACAGCCGCCATGCTCACCGAATCCGCCCGCGCCGACGAGCTGTCCGACCGCGTGATCGCGCACATCAACGAATATCTGTCGGCGGTCCCGCCCACGGTGCGTACCGGTCGCGAGCGGATCGTAAGCCGCATGATCATCGATATCTGCGCCGAATACGAGACCCGGATCAGCGAGGGCTCGCAAACCGCCGAGTGGACGGCGCTCGGATACTTCCTCACCGACGCCTGCGCCGGCCTGCTCAGCGCTCCGGTGAGCCACCCGGATTTCACCGGGTTGTAGGCGAAAGCCGTACCCCGTCGTCGAAGCGGCGAGACAAAACCGCCGGTGTGGGGCGCGCGGGCCGGGTCGGTCGGACCCCATGATGCTGGGCTCGGATCAGGCCCCGCGGGCGAAATCGGCCGGCAGCGCCGGCACCCCCGCGTCGAAACCGGCGATATCGAGCATGCCGGCGTCCTGCGGGTCGGCGATGGTGAAGTGGCTTGCGGTCATCCCCACCACCAGCTTGGCCTGCGGGTTGATGTGTTCCCGGTAGCGCCGAAGCGACTGGTGCGGGTGTTGCTGCCCGGCCCAGGTCTCGCTGTCGGTGAGGACCACGAACACATCCACGTCGATACCGCGTTCGAGGGCATAGCGCATGGGCAGCGAGCAATCCGTACCGCCGAACGGCAGGCTCGACACCGCGCGGATCGCATCGTCGAGCCGCTGCCGCGGACTGATATCCACCTGCCGTAGCCCCGCCTCCCGGTAACTCGCACCATCTCCTCGCGCGGTGAACCCGACGATCCGGTGGTGCGTTTCGGTCGCGGCGGTCACCAGCGCGAGTGCCGCACTGGCCTCCCGCGCCGACAGGGGCAGACCGGCGATCGGGGACGCCATGGATCCCGAGACGTCCAGCGCGAGCAGATACCGCTTTCCGGTGGGCTTCACCGCCCGGAACGCCGCATAGAACGCCGCGTCGAGGGCATCGACGATCTGCTGCGCCGGTGTCCAGGTGCCGCGGCCACGCACACCGCGCCCCGCGGCATAGGTGCGCAGCGCGACCAGCACGTTCACCGGGTGCACCCGTGCGCGCTGCAACCGCTCGGGATCCGCCGGCTGCGCGGCCACCGCGCCGGTCCGTGTGGCGAGCGGGTCGAGCAGGCCGAGGCCGGTCAGTTGCGGCAGCTGCCGCATGAGCGCAGTATGCGGAAGACCGTTGTCCAGCAGTGCTTCCCATACTGCGGGCTCGGTGAGCGCGGTATCGGGCAGCATCTCCCACGACAGCCGGTACTCGTGTACCAACGCCGGGACGGCAGCGGCATCGGCGGTCTGTGCGCGGTGGAACCCTTCCACGAGCCGCAATCCGTCCAGGGCGGGCTCGCGTCCGCAGATCCAGTCGAACAGGCGCTTACGCTCGTCCTCGGCGGTTTCCGGGTGGGACAGGCGCAGCAGGTCGCGGTGGGTCCAGCCTTCCCGCTGCCGGAACTTCACGGTCTGATAGGCGATTTCGTCGAGCGGCCGGCTCGTGTACCAGTGCGCGACGGCACGGCGCAGGCCGCGGCCCCAGCCGCGGAACTATTCGATATAGCGTGCGAACAGGAACAGATGAGTTCCGGTGCGCGCCACCAGCGGTAGCGCGTCCAGTGCAGTTCGCCGGCCCTCGATATCGCCGAGCGCGGCCGCGGCGGCGAGCGCGAACAGCGCGGGATTCTGCCGTGGCTGGTGGTGCCGACCGGAGTTCATGCACCCGGGTTGCCCTGGGGCATGCAGGATTCGAACCCGTATATGCCGGATAACCGGCCGGCGTCGGCCCGTTCTCGTTGTGCGCGGCACGACAGGCGGGTGGTCGTGGTGGTGTTCCGGCATCACCGGTCGGCAGGGCGCGGGTCGGCGGCTGTCCGGCGATAGCGGATCACCGGGATGCCGTCGTCGACGATAACGGTGGCGCGGACACCGTAGACGTTGTGGACGAGTTCTTCGGTCAGGGTTTCGGCGGGGTAGCCGTGGGCGGCGATGCGGCCGCGGTCGAGCACCAGGATGTAGTCGCAGAACATGGCCGCGAGGTTCAGGTCGTGCAGGGCGACCACGGTGGTGATGGGCAATTCGGTGATGAGATCCAGGATCTCGAGCTGGTGGGCGATATCGAGATGGTTGGTGGGTTCGTCGAGCAGCAGTTCACTGGGTTCCTGGGCCAGGGCGCGGGCGATCTGGGTGCGCTGGCGTTCGCCCCCCGAGAGGGTGCGCCAGGTGCGATGCGCGTGCGCGCCGAGCCCGGTTGCGTGCAATGCCTTGTCGATCGACTTTTCTTCCTGTGGGTCCGTACCGAACAGGTCGCGGTGCGGGATCCGGCCCAGGCGTACGACATCGTGCACGGTGATATCGACCTCGGTATGTGCGTGCTGGCCGACTGTCGCGACCCGGCGGGCCAGCGGCCGCCGGCCGAGACGCTGCAGTGGGGTGCCGTCGAGGGTGACGGTGCCGTGATCGGGTCGCGAGATTCCGGCGAGCAGCCGTAGCAAAGAGGATTTACCGGACCCGTTCGGCCCGAGCAACCCGACCGTCTGGCCGGGCAGCGGGCGGATATCGATATCGTCGACGACCAGGTTGCCGCCGCGGGTCCACGACAGGTGTGTGCCGCTCAGTGTCATCTGCTCACCTGCGTCCTGTGGCTCGTCGACCGGCCGGGGCACCCGGCCGTGTCATGCGGTACTCCGGGTGCGGAACAGCAGGAGCGCGAACGCCGGGACCCCGATCAATGCGGTGACCACACCGACCGGCACCTCCTGCGGCGCGAAAACGGTTCTCGCCAGCGCGTCGACCCAGACCAGCAGTACCGCGCCCAGGACGGCACAGACAGGTAGCAACCGGCTGTGCCGGGGACCCACCAGGAACCGAGCGGCGTGCGGGAGAACCAGGCCGACGAAACCGATTGCCCCGGCCGCGCTGACCAGCACCGCGGTCATCAGGGCGGTGACAACGAGCAGTAGTAGCCGGGTCCGCCCGACTGCGATGCCCAGGGTCGCCGCGGCCGACGAGCCGAAGGTGAACGCGTCCAGTGCGGAATGCCGCCACCAGCACAGTACGAAACCGGCGGCGCAGACCAGCGCGGTGACCGTGACATCGGTCCAGCTCGCACCTGCCAGCGAACCCAGTAGCCAGAACAGGATGCCGCGGGTGCGTTCGGCGTCGGCGGAGGACAGCACGATGAACGAGGTGAGCGCGGAGAACAACTGGGTGCCCGCGACCCCCGCCAGCACCACCTTGGCCGCGCCGCCGCCGGCGCCTGCCGCCAACAGCAGCACCAGCCCGAACGAGACCAATGCGCCGGCCAGCGCGCCGGTGGACAGCGATACCAGACCGCCGCCCACCCCGAGCACCGCCACGATCACCGCGCCGGTGGAGGCGCCGGAAGAGATACCGAGGACGAACGGGTCCGCGAGTGGGTTGCGCAGCAGCGATTGCATGATTGCCCCGCAGACGGCCAGTCCGGCGCCGCAGATCGCGGCGAGCAGGGTCCGTGGTAGCCGCAGTTCCCAGACGATGCCTTCCCGGATCGCCGAGAGCTCCGCGGCGCCGATGCCGAGCTTGTCGAACAGTACTGCGTACACGTCGCCGATGGACAGCTCCGCGGGACCGATGGTGATCGTGAACGCCATCGAGACGGCCAGCGCCACCAGACCGAGTAGCACCAGCGCTGTGGTCGCGGGTGCGCGCGTGATCGGGGCGGGCGGCGCTGTCTGCGGACTCACGAACCGTAGCCCCACCGCTCCAGAGCGTCGGCGACCTTCTCGATACCGTCGACCGTCCGGATCGACGGATTCAGATCCGCACCGTTGACGACGATATAACGCTTGTTCCGGACGGCGTCCAGTCGCGCGGTGACCGGGTTCGATTCCAGGAACGAGATCTTGCTGTCGAGGGCGTCGCCGGCCAGGCTGCGCCGGCTCAGGTCGGCCAGGACGAGGGCGGTCGGGTTGCGGTCGAGGATGGTTTCCCAGCTCACCTGCGGCCACTCGTTGGTGGTGTCGTCGAAAATATTCTTCGCGCCGACAGCATCGGTGATGATGCCGGACGATCCGCAGCATCCCGCCATATAGGGCGTGGAGGTATCGGCGAACCAGTACGCGAGCGATACGTCCTGGGCGGCGATCCGGCCGACCGCGGCGTCGTGGCGGCCGCGTAATTCGGTGACCAGCTGCTCACCGCGGTCCCGGATATCGAAGATCGCTGCCAGATCGCGGACCTCCTTGTACACCGAATCCATGGTCAAGGGTTCGGTGCGGGCGCCGTCGGCATTGACACTGGCATCGGTTTTGCCGTCGCAGTCGGTCGGCGACTGGTAGGACGGCACGCCCAGCTGCGCGAACTGGTCCCGGTCGGCCACTCCGCCGGGGCCGAGCGTGCCGCCGAAGGAGGCGGCGACGAAATCCGGTTCGGTATCCAGCACCACCTCGAACGAGGGGGCGTTATCGGCCAGCCGGGGGACCTTCGCGTTTGCGGCGGCCAGATTCTCGCGCACCGGATCGGTCCAGGTAGCAGTGCCCACCATTCGGTCGGCCAGGCCGAGCGAGAGCATGATTTCCGCCGACCCTTGATTCAGGGCGACGGCACGCTGCGGAGGAGTATCCACCGTCACCTCGACACCGCAGTTGCTGATCTTCATCGGGAAGCCCGCCGCATCGGCCGCGGTATCCGGGATGGTTCCGGCCTCGGTGGCCGAGCAGCCGGCGAGCGCCGCGGCGGCCAGGCCGGTGGCGATGATCAGCGGAAACGACCGCATCAAGGCTGGACTCCTTGGGTCTGGGCCTGTGCGCGAGGCCGGCGTCGGTGCGGCGCGTGAGCGATCGGACTTCACCTGCACGGGTGTCACCGTTGCGCGCCAGTCCCGGAGTCCCACCGGGTTCCCTCACTACGCCGCGGGCCGCAGTGCGGCCGCGATAATGCTATCCGAGGCTCGACTGGACATACGACCAGGGCGAATTATCGAATTCTCCCGAGGGATCGGTTACTCGTACCATAATTCGGTACCATCAGAGGGGAACCCGGAGAGGAGGGCGCAGATGACCAGCATGTCCGCCAGCGAGGCGCGCGCCAGCTTGTACCCACTCATCGAACAAGTCAACGACGACGCTGTCGCCATTCACATCACCAGCCGTAAAGGCAATGCGGTGTTGATCTCCGAGGACGAGTACAACTCCCTCCGCGAGACGCTCTATCTGATGCGTTCCCCGGCCAATGCCGCACGCCTCGCACAGGGGATCGCCCAACTCGAGGCCGGTGAGTCCGTCGAGGTCGGCATGGACGATCTTGCGAAAGATATCGAGTGAAGGTCACCTTCGCGAAGTTGGCATTCGAAGATCTGGGCCACTGGATCACGACCGACCGCAAGAGGGCGCTGCGGATTATGCGACTGATCGACGATATCGGTCGTGACCCGTTCACCGGGCTGGGTAGGCCCGAGCCTCTGAAAGGCGATAAATCAGGGTACTGGTCGCGGCGAATCAACGACGAACACCGCTTGGTCTATGCGGTATCCGGTGACAGCATCCTGATCGCGCAGGCCCGATACCACTACTGACAGCGGGCGGATGTTCGAGCGTGATGGCGGTTTTCTGCCAGCGGTCCTGCCGTGAATCACGTTTGCTCGAAGGGCATCAGCAAACGCGAAAGGACCGAAATGGCAGAGAATATCGTGGTGGTCACCGGCGCGACGCGCGGAATCGGCCGGGCCACCGCCACCGCGTTCGCCCGCAAGGGGTACCGGGTGGTCGTGACGGGCCGGCGCGCGGAAGCCGTGGACTCCGTGGTGCGGGACCTGCGTGCCGAAGGTCTCGTCGCCGAAGGTGAACTGCTGGACGTGTGCTCGATCGAGAGCGCCCGCTGCCTGGCCGAATCTCTCGGCGAGCGGCACGATCACATCGACGTGCTGGTGAACAATGCCGGAATCCTCCCCGAGGCAACGGCATCCGGGACGGTGAACTTCGCCCATCCCGGCGCATTCACCGAGACCTTGATGACCAACACCTTCGGCCCGGCGAATGTGATCGAAGCCCTGCTACCGCTGGTCCGGCGGGCTCCGGCCGGGCATATCGTGAACGTCTCCACCGAGATGGGATCGCTGGCCCAACAGCGCAACCCGGATTCGGCCTACTACTCGATGGTGATCCCCGGGTATCAGGCGTCGAAGGCGGCCCTCAACAGCCTCACGGTCGGTCTGGCGAAACTCCTCGCGGATACCCCGGTTCGCGTGACCTCGGTCTGCCCGGGTTTCGTCGTGACCGAACTCGCCCCAGCGGCAGCGGACGCGCCGACCACACCGGACGACGCCGCGCGGATCATCCTGTCCGCAGCGGAATCCGCCGACCCCTGCCACAACGGGGCCTTCGTCGGCGGGGGCGGGCCGATCCCCTGGTAATCGAGCGTCCGGCGAATCCGGTCCTTCGCCGGGCGGCCCGATCGGTCACACCGAGCTGTGGTCCCTGTTTCGCATCGGTGGAGAACGGCGCCCCGGCGAACGGGCCGATCGCGCCGTAGTGCGGTGGAGATGCCCGAACTATCCGGATGCCTGAACCGCGTCCATGATCTGCTGTTCGGCGTAGGTCACGAACGAATCCAGTTCCGCCCCTCGGTGGGTCCACTCGTCGGTGACTTCTCCCAGGTAGCCGGCCTGGGCGAGGCGTAACACCGTGGCCTGCTCGGGGGGCAGCCGGGTGACGAGCGCTTCGGCGGCATCGGCTTTGGACACCACGACACCCGATTCGGCCGTCACCCACATCCGGGCGAGCGTCAGCACGACATTGCGTTCGTCGCCCCGCACACTGCCGATCAACTCCGGTAGGCCGGCGACGATCGCGCGGAGGAGGTCACTCGCCGGGACCGGGTCCACGAGGCGGGCGGCGGGCGGACCGAACAGCGTCGACGAGCAATCGCGCACCATGGTGGCGAGAATCGTCAAGTCCGGGTCTTCAGCAGGTGTGGGCAGATCACCCTGCTCGAACTCGGCGCGGAGCCATTCACCGTAGACGAAATCCGTGCGCGGCGGGAAACGCCACGGCACCAGTTCGCCGCGGACCACCACCGTGAGTTCCACCGGCCGAGCCGGCCCCGACCGCGGCCAGCGGCCGGAAATACGCAACAACACGTCGGCCAGTGCTTTTCGAACCTCACTACCCAGGGAACTCCGGACCACGGCGAAAAGATCGATATCGCTGTCGTGACGCAATCCGCCCGTCACCGCCGAACCGTAGAGATACAGTCCTGCCAGGTCGTCACCGAGCACGTCCGCGACGGCCCGGGCTATCGGGGCGGCTTCGGTATTTGCGTCCGGTTGTGCTCCCATATCCTCACCATAGGCGGGTAGGCGGACAGATCCGAGAGGAAAAATCCTGCTCGAGGATGATCACGGATCGGGGTGATCACGGAGGCGGCGGTGTCACGCGGTGGCCTAGGTTCGATGTGATGCCCTACGGGCGGGGATTGCGTGGGGCCGGATACCGGCCAGGAGAGTGAGGTGCGGTGTGAGTGCCATCGATACGGCGGTCGTCGAACCCGGTGCAGACCCGGCACCGCCCGAAACGGAAGGCACCGTGACCGCGCGATGGCCGTGGGCCGCGCGGGTGGGCTTCCGCTTCGGTGTGGTCTACACGGTTCTGTTCTGCGTCATGATCGGGCAGGTCGTCTTCGCGCTCGTCGCGGCATTGGACAAGTGGCTTCCCGATACCGCGCCGATGTGGCCGCTACAGCAGGCCGCGCCGGTTCTGGAGTGGGTGGGCCGCACGGTATTCGGGGTCGAGGCCGTATTCCAGCAGAACTCCGGTAGCGGTGATCAGTCCGCCATCTGGGTGATGGTGTTCTGTATCGCGGTCGTCGCCGCCGTGGTGACTCTTATCTGGTCGGTGCTCGACCGCCGGCGCCCGGCCTATCCACGTCTCGCCGCCTGGTTCCTCACCGGCCTGCGACTCTGCCTGGCCGGGCAGATGCTGTTCTACGGTATCGCCAAGGCGATCCCGAGCCAGATGCCGCCGCCTTCGCTGTCGACACTGCTCCTGCCGTACGGCCAGCTGACACCGATGTCGGTGCTGTGGTTGCAGGTCGGCAGTTCGCCGGTATACGAAATCCTGCTCGGGATCGCCGAGCTGACGGGCGGGCTGCTCCTGCTGCTACCCCGCACCGCGACCCTGGGCGCGATGCTGAGTGTGGTGAGCATGGCGCAGGTGTTCGTGCTGAACATGACCTTCGACGTACCGGTCAAAATCCTGTCCTTCCATCTACTGGTCTTCTCGTTGGTCCTGCTCGCCCCACAGGCCCGCCGGTTCGCCGATTTCTTCCTACTGGCCCGCCGCGCCGAACCCGCAGTTCAACCCCAGCTGTTCACCACCGCCCGTGCCAACCGCTACGCGACCTGGGTGCAGGCGGCGATCGGAGTCTGGCTGGTGGCCGGAATATCGTGGGTGGGCTGGGACAGCTGGCAGGAATTCGGTGGCGGTGCACCGAAACCGGAGCTCTACGGTTTGTGGGAGGTGACCGAGTTCCGGATCGACGGCGAACCGGTCCCGCCGCTGCTCACCGACGAGGCTCGCTGGCAGCGACTCGTGATCGAGGTCGAGGGCGCGGTGACCGTTCAAGGTATGGATGGGCGCCTGATGGGAGTCCCGGCGGAACTGGACCCGGCCGCACATACCCTCACCGTCGTCACCGCCCCGGGCACCGAGGAGCCACCGGTCACTTTCTCCTACACGCGCCCCGACCCGAGCCATCTCCAGCTGGAGGGGGAACTCGACGGCCGGCCGACTCGGATCGAGCTGAGCGCGGTCGATCCCGGATCCTTCCCGTTGAACGGCAACGGGTTCCACTGGGTGCAGGATTTCCCCAACGCGGGATGAGCCCGGCTATACGAAAAGTGCTGCTGCCGAATTGTTTCGGTCTCCGTGCGAAGGTTCGAGCGTAGAGCTGTTTACGGCCCGCGGATCGACGTCGGTGGCTATGCTGGCGGCCGCTAGTGCTGGTTGTGATGAAAGGCTGTTGATGATCCCTGAAGACTCAGGACAGTTCGGGAACAACGTTTTCGACGACGGTGAGCCGACCGCCGCGCGGGTATACGACGTAATGCTGAACGGTAAGGACAACTACCGGATCGATCGCCAGGTGGCGGAAGCCAGCCTCGCTGTCATGCCGGAACTGAAAGAGATCGCGCTGCACAACCGGGCGATCCTGCATCGGGTGGTACGCCATCTCGCCGCCGAGAAGGGGATCACCCAGTTTCTCGATATCGGTTCCGGCCTGCCGACGGCGCGCAACACCCATGAGGTTGCGCAGGAGGCGAATCCGGACGCGAAGGTCGTCTACGTCGATATCGATCCCATCGTGCTCGCCTACGGTCGGGCACATTTGGAGACCAACCCCAACACCCGGGTGGCCACCGGCGATATCCGCAAGCCCGATGAGGTACTCGCGCACCCGGATGTGCGGGAGCTGATCGACTTCGAGAAGCCGGTGTGCGTGATGCTCGTCGGAATCCTGCACCATATTCTCGACGAGGAAGACCCCAAGGGGATCGTCGCGACCTTGCGTGCCGCAGTGCCGCCCGGTTCGTACTTCTTCATCACCAACTTCACCCGGCTCAGCGACTCCCTCGAAAGCGAAGAGCTCGAACAGGTGCTGCTGTCGCAGCTGGGCACGGGCCGCGTGCGGACACCCGCGGAACTGGCCGAGTATTTCGACGAGCTGGAGATCCTCCCACCGGGCCTCGTCCCATTGCCGTTGTGGCGGCCGGAAGAGATCCTCACCGACGCCACCACCATCGGGGTCCGGTTCATGACAGGCGGTGTCGGGTACAAGAGGTGATCTGACCTCGGCCGCGGCTGTGGCACGGTGGGCGGGTGTACCTGTGCCCGCTACGGCGGCGGTATAACGCCGGGCTGATCCGGAGCCCGTCCGCCCGGGACAGGGCCGGTGATGCCCGGCTGTCCGTCGGGGTCGGAGAGCGGAGCGCCGGATGAGGTCTGGCCGGCGGGCGGCGGTGGTGCGGCCGGGCCGGGTTCGTCCGCTTCCGGAGGTGCTTCGGCAACAGGAGGTTGCGCCGGGGCGTCTGGGGACCGGGGAGAGGGATTGTCGGTCGGCGCCGGGATTTCCGGTGCGGGTTGTGGCCCGGGTCCCTCGCTCTCCGGGCCCGGTGCGGGAGGCTCGGGTGCGGGGGCCGGCGCTGCGGGGGGAGGAGTGGGGATGGTGCCCGGCTGATTCGGCAGTCCGGGATCCACGTCGTCCCGTGTGGTGCCGGTGGACGACGGTTGCGCGGGCGCGACCTGCGGGGTGGTGATGGGCGGTGCCAGCGGAGGCAGGGCTCCTGGCAGCGGCGGTGGTTCGGGGAGGGCCGGGACTCCGCTGCCGGCGGCGGAGTAGGCGGGTTTGTAGATCATGTTCATGGTGAGGATCGCTTCCTGGCGCAGGACTTCCTGCGCCATGTCCGCATCGATCACCTTCGCCGATTCCAGCAGGCGGGCCAGGGCACCGACCGGTCCGGTATTACCGGGTGGAACCACCGCGACCTTCACGGCCTCCGCGGCCGCGGCCACCGCGCCGAGGCGCAGACCGACCTGGCCGACCACCCCGGCGAGTTCTTCGATGGATTCGGCGAAACTGCGGGTGCAGGCGAGGGCGGCGTCGGCGGCCTCACCTTCCCATTCCGCCTCGTTCATCACCAGGTTCGCGTTCGCGCGGGTGAGGGGGAAGGTGCTCTGCAGGGTGGCGGCGGCATTCATCCAGGCACCGGACAAGCGCAGGATCTCACCGGCGTCGATCTGCTGGGTGGCCTGATAGATGTCCTCGTGGCGCATGGCTTCGAAATGCTCCATGGCGCTGATGTAATCGGGGTCGGTTCCGCTCATCGGGGGATCCTCGCTTCGATGGCGCGCACTGCCGCGGCGTTCGCGGCATCGGCTTCCTCGTACAGGCCGCCGCTGAGCAGGAACGCCTCCTTCATGCGGTAGGCGGCTTCGATGTAGTGGTCGAGCAGGGCCGCGGTATCGCGCGCTTTATGACCGAAACCGGCCTGGAGTTGCTGCGCAGAGATCAGGCCGCCGAACCCGTGTGGGTCGGCGGCGTCCTCGAGGCGCTGCCTGAGCTGGATCAGCTGGTCGGCCTGCCGGTCGTAGAAATCGGCGCAACGCCGCGCTGCCTCCGGATCGAACTCGACGGTTCCCGCATGGGCTGCCTGGCGGAACCGGACGATCTCGGCTCGACTCTCTTCGATCATGACTGGCGTACCCCTCCGTCGGTCACTCTCAGCCTAATCGCAACCGCGGGTCGCGGACAGTGGGTCGCAGTAAGCGGCGATCAGGTGGGGATCCGCTTCTGCAGGTGCATGGCGAGTTGTTCGCTGGAGGCGGGCACGAGGTGCACGGTGTCGTCGGCCTTGAGTAGGTAGCGGCCGTCGTTCTCCAGGTCGAGCCAGGTGTAGTGCACCGCGGGCGGCGGTTCCGGCCGGTCGAGGTGCGCCTCGATCCGGATATGGCCTTGGGCCGTGTGCGGTGCGCACAGTAGTTTGCGGATCGGGGCGGCGGCGCGTTCCTCCTGGACAATTGTCTCGGTATCGTGCACCGCCGCGGTGGAGGCGGTGCGGGCGGGATGGCGTCCGGGCCGGGATTTCGGGAGCAGCGCGGCCAGGCGGGCACCGAGTTTGACGCTGTGCCCGATGGACAACCGGATGGTGCCGCCGAATTCCGCGGTACGTCCCGGCTCCTGCACCGCGAGGACGGCGCGGTCGTAGACGACGCAGCCCAGTGCGCGCAGTTCCCGGCCCGGTTCGGCGGCACTGCCGATGGCGATCACCCGGGTGTGCGGGCCGGCGAGAATGCGCAGGCAGGTGTCGCGGTCGGGGTCCGGGGGGAGACGCCGGGCGAGTTCGGCGTAGAGCGCCTGGGCGTCGCGTTCGGTGCGTGGCGATTCGAGGACACGCAACGGGTAGGGGAGCCGGTCCAGGTCGGCTTGGCGCCACAGGTGCGCGAATTCGTCGGGGGTCAGGCTCCAACTCACGCGGAATCACATCCTCACCGATACCTGCGCGGGCCACCACAGCCTAATAGGTGCCGCCGGGCGGGGCCCACCCGCAGTGCTTGTACCGGCGGAGCGAAAAGATGGTATGCCGTGGGCTGCTCGCGACGGCCGGTGGCCGGGATCGGCGAGATTATGGGCCAACACAAAACCCGATCGGACGATGGACAGGGCGTCGCTGGGGTTTACTCATGCGGAACGGGCAACGATGTGCCGCCGCGGCAGGCGGGGTTGGAGGTCGGTTCTTGCGGGTGCTCTCAGCGGACGACACCGAAGCGGATATCGCGGCTCTCGGTGGAGGTAAGGCACGGGGGCTGTATGCGCTGGGGGCGGCGGGGGCGCGGGTGCCGGAGTGGCTGGCGCTGGGTGCGGATGTGTTCGCGGAGTTCGCGGTCGCGGCGGGGCTGGGTGAGCTGCTCGGCGAGCTGGCCGCCGCCCGAGATTTGGATACGGCGCTCGAACTGGCCGGGCGGATTCGGGCCGATATCGCGGCGGCGGGTGCAGTGGCCGACGGCATCGGGTTACCGGAGTCGGTGCGCGCCGGCCACGTTCGCCTGGGCGGTGGTGCGCTCGTGGTGCGCTTATCTGTGGTGGGGGTGGACGGCGATACGGATTCGTATGCGGGACTGTTCGATTCATATTCGAATATCGGCTCGGGCGAGGTGTTGGACCGGGTGCGGGATTGCTGGGTCTCCGGCTTCTCCGAGAGGGCGGTCCGGTACACGTTCGCGCGAAACCTTTTGCCGGTGACCAGGATCGCCGTGCTGCTGCAGCGGTTCGTCGCAGCCAGGGCGAGCGGCGTGCTGTTCACTCAGAACCCGGGCGGCCCTGCCGACGAGGTAGTGGTGAATGCGGTGCACGGTTTGGGAGAAGGGCTGGCCGTGGGGGCGGTCGACGCCGATACGGTCGTGGTGGGCCGGGCGGGCACGGTCGTCGCACGGGTCGCCGGCGGTAAAGAGGTCGAGTACGCACCGGCAGGCGGATCCGGGGTCGAGTTAATAGAGGTGGCGCAAACCCGCAGGGCAGGGGCCGTACTCGGTGACGAGGATGTCGTGCTGCTCGCCGGCCGCGGCCGGGCACTGGCCGGTGTGCTGGGCGGGCCGCGAGATATCGAATGGGCGATCGACGCCGACGGGTTGTGGTTTCTGCAGGCGCGGCCCATCACCACTCTGCGGGATTCGCCGGGGCAGGTGGGCGGGCTGCGTCCGGTCGGCAGTCGATCCGGGCGTATCGAACACACCCGGGTGTCGCTGCTCCGGGGAGATGGGCCGAGGGCGGCGGTGCTCCGGGGCGCGGGCGAACCGGTGGCGCCGGGGGAGCCGCGGATATGGGCCACTGCCACTGGATTCGAGAGTCTTCCAGGGCCGATGTCACCGCTGACCTTCACCATGGCTGCCGATATCTACGGCCGGGTGTACCGGGGCTACGCGCGGTCGCTCAGTGTGCCGGAAACCCAGCTGCGGCAGGTGGAGTCGTGGGCCCCGTATCTGCTCGGCATCTTCCACGGCCGGGGGTACGTCAACCTGCTGCACTGGTACCGGACGGCGGGAATCGCCCCCGGCTACTCGCTTGCCCGCCCGGCGCTTGCCGCGGAGCTCGGCGTGGGCGAACCCCTTCCGGACGATCACGCGAAAACACTGCACCCCTTCACCTTCGAAAACGGATGGCAGCGGGCGTGGGCACGGACCCGGACCACCCTCGTCTACCTTCGCCGGATACTCGCCATCGATGCGATGACGCGGGACTTCTGCGCCGATTTCGCCCGCCTGAACGACCGCTACGACACGATGGATTACATCCACGGGGAACACGCCTACGCCGAGTACCGGCGACTCGATCGGGACCTCGTGCTGCGGTGGGGACCGATGCTGGTGCTGGAGGCGATCCTGCTGACCTGCACCGGCACCCTGCTCCTGCTGACGAAGTCCTTCCTGCCGGGGGCGCCGGAATCGCTCGTGAACCCGCCCGCAGACCCCGGTTTCGACCCGGACGCCTATCTCGATACACACCTCGGCGGGATTCGCCGGTTGCTCTACGACCGGGCGCGTGCCCGAACTGCCCGCTACACCGCGCGCCGGGAACAACTGAGGCACTGCCGGACCCGTGCGTTGGGGTCGGTCGAACGGATGATCCGGGTGATGGGGCGCGATCTTGCGGCGCGCGGAATCATCGGCGATCCCGCCGATATCTTCTCGCTGACCGTCGAGGAACTGCGCAACTGCTACGACCGGGTCCCGATGCCGGGGCTGGCCGATCGGATCACGGTGCGCAAGGTCGCCCGGACCGCCGACGCCGACCTGGTCGCGCCGGCACGTTTCACGACGATCGGTCCCGAGCTCACGGATGCGGAACTGAAGGAAAGGGGCTGGGTCCCGCTTGCCGACACCCCGCCCGCCGTACCCGGAGATGTGCTGGCAGGGTCGCCCTCGGCGGCCGGCGTGGTAGAGGGCGTCGCCGTGCTGGTGGACGAACCGCGCGATGTGGCAGGCGGGATCCTCGTCGCCCACCGCGCGGATCCGGGCTGGGTGGCGGCGCTGCCGACGGCAGCGGCGCTGGTGTCCGAACGAGGGGGCGCACTCGTCCCGGTGGCGATCGTCGCCCGCGAGCTCGGTGTGCCGGCAGTACTCCAGGTGCCGGGCTGCCGCCGGAAATTGCGGACCGGGATGCGGATCCGGGTCGACGGTACGGCCGGAACGGTGACGGTGCTTTCCGGAGCAGGTCACGGCAATGGAGCCGGATGAACAGTCGCCGCCGGTGGCCGTCGCGGACTGGCGACAGGTGCACGGACCTGCGAGCGCGCGGCCTCGAGGGCCGGCCGCGTCCGGCTCCGAACGACTCCGCCGTCCGGGCTGCCGGGCGTGACGCCGGTGTCGCGGCCTGCGCCGATACGGTCCGGCAGCCGGGCGTGTTTGCTGTGGACAACCGGCCCGGCGGTGGTTCCCCGGCGGTATCCGCGGTGTGACCGGGCGGTTCACCCTGCTCGCGGACCACTGTCGGTGAGGTGCGGCAGTATGGGGCGCATGACCACGGCACCGGGCAGCACTCGCAACGAGACCGCAGCGATCGGCGACGGGCTGCGGGGAAACGCGGAAGAATTACTGCGTGAGCTGGCGGGGCCGGCCGCGCGGTTGCGCGACGACCAGTGGGTCGCGATCGAGGCGCTGGTGGTGGATAAACGCCGGGCCCTGGTGGTGCAGCGCACCGGCTGGGGTAAATCGGCGGTGTACTTCATCGCCGCCAAGTTGTTGCGCGCGCGGGGGCGCGGGCCCACGGTGATCGTGTCGCCGCTGCTGGCGCTCATGCGTAACCAGGTCGCGGCCGCCCGCCGCGCCGGGGTGGTCGCGGCCACCATCAACTCCGGGAATGTCACCGAATGGGACGAGATCCACCGGCAGGTCGCGTCCGGGGCGGTGGATGTGCTGCTGGTCAGCCCCGAACGGCTCAACAATCCCGATTTCCGCGATCAGGTCCTGCCCCGGCTGGCCGCCGATGCGGGACTGGTGGTCATCGACGAAGCGCACTGTGTCTCCGATTGGGGTCACGATTTCCGGCCGGATTACCGGCGTATCCGCACCCTGATCGCCGATCTCGGCACAGACGTGCCGGTGCTGGCCACCACCGCCACCGCCAACGATCGCGTGGTGACCGATGTCGCCGGTCAGATCGGCACCGACACGCTGGTCCTGCGGGGCAGCCTGGACCGTGAATCGCTGCATCTGTCGGTGGTCCGGTTCGACGATGCGGTGGAACGCACCACCTGGCTCAGCGGCCATCTCGACGAGCTGCCCGGCTCCGGCATCGTCTACACCCTCACCGTCGCCGGCGCGCACGATCTCGCCGATGTGCTCACCTCGCACGGTCACCGGGTCGCCGCCTACACCGGCCAGACCGATCCGGCCGAACGCGAAATGCTCGAAACCGCGCTGCTGGACAACGAGGTCAAGGCCCTCATCGCCACCTCCGCGCTGGGCATGGGCTTCGACAAACCCGATCTCGGGTTCGTGGTCCACGTGGGTGCGCCCTCGTCGCCGATCTCCTACTACCAGCAGGTCGGCCGTGCCGGGCGGGCGACCGAACGTGCCGAGGTGGTCTTGCTGCCCGGCCCCGAGGACACCCGTATCTGGAGCTACTTCGCCTCCGTCGCGTTTCCGCGCGAACACGTGGTGCGCTCGGTGCTGGAAGCTCTGGATTACGAACGCCCGCAATCCACGGCCGCCCTCGAACCGCTGGTCGAGTTGAACCGGTCACGCCTGGACATGGTGCTGAAGGTGCTGGATGTCGACGGTGCCGTGCGCCGGGTCCGGGGTGGCTGGCTGGCGACCGGGCAGCCCTGGACCTACGACGCCGACCGCTACGAGCGCCTGGATGCCGCCCGCACCGCCGAACAGCAGGCCATGCTCGACTATCAGCAGACCACCGGTTGCCGGATGGAATTCCTGCGTCGCCAGCTCGACGACCCGGCCCTCATCGGCGCCGCACCCGGCAGCGGCGCCTGCGGCCGCTGCGACAGCTGCACCGGAATCCACCGCGACACAACCGTCGATACCGAGGCGGTCGCCGCGACCCGGGCCAGGCTGGACCGGCCCGGATTCGATCTCGCAGCCCGCAAACAGTGGCCCACCGGTATGGCCAAACTCGGTATCTCGCTGTCCGGAAAGATCACCGAAGGCGCAGAAACCGGCCGGGTACTGGGCCGTCTCAATTCCCTGGGCTGGGGCCGGCGGCTACGCCCCGTCCTGGACGGACCCGACGCGCCGGTGCCCGACGAAGTGGTGCAGGCCTGCATTCCCGTACTGCGGGAATGGGATTGGACCGTCCGGCCCACTGCCGTGCTCGCCCTGGAATCACCGGACCACCCCGTACTCACCACTTCGCTGGCCGAACGCCTCGCCGATATCGGCCGCCTCCGCAATCTGGGAACCCTGTATCTGCGGCCCGATCACCCGCCGGTATCGGCGGTGAACTCCGCGCATCGGGTCGCGGCCCTGTACGACTCCTGGGAGGTTCCCGACCTGTCGAGGACCGACGGCCCGATCCTGCTGGTCGACACCCTCACCGACTCCGGCTGGACCTTCACCGTCGCCGCCTGGACCCTGCGGCGCGCCGGAGCCCCTGCGGTACTGCCGTTCGCCCTGGCCACCCCGACCTGACAGGTGTGCCCGCGGCCGCGGCGACAGCGGTCAGGAACCTGCGGGGTCCTCGTCGAGATCGACCTCGTCGCGGTCGGCCCAGTCGATCAGCCGGGTGAGATCGAAGACTGCGTCGTCGATACCGGCATGCAGATCGCCCAGCTCGCGGTAGCGGCGGGGGACGGTGGTGACGGTGAAATCGCGGGGCGCGATATCCGGTATCTCGCCCCAGGTCACCGGGGTGGAAACAGTGGCGGCCGGGACACCGCGGACCGAATACGCGGCGGCGATGGTGTGGTCGCGGGCGTTCTGGTTGTAGTCGATGAACAGCAGTTCGGGATCGCGGTCGCGGCGCCACCAGGTGGTGGTCACGTCGTCGGGCGCGCGGCGCTCCACCTCCCTCGCGAAGGCCAGCGCCGCCCGGCGCACCTGCTGGAACCCGTGCTCGGGCGCGATCCGGACGTACACGTGCAACCCTGAGCCGCCGGAAGTTTTCGGCCAGCCCACCGCGCCGATCTCGTCCAGCACCTCGTGCACCACCCCGGCCACCCGCTGCACCCGTGACCACGGACAGTCCGGCATGGGGTCCAGATCGATCCGCCATTCGTCGGGGCATTCGGTATCGGCCCGGCGCGAGTTCCAGGGATGGAATTCCACCGTGGACATCTGCACCGCCCACACCACATCGGCCAGTTCTTGCACACAGAGCTCGTCGGCGTGCCGGTTGTAGCGGGGGAAGAACACCCGCACCGTGGGCACCCACTCCGGCGCGCCGGCCGGTAGCCGTTTCTGATGCACCTTGTCACCCGCGAGGCCCTTCGGGAACCGGTGCAGCATGCACGGCCGGTCCCGCAGTGCGTTGACGATTCCCTCGCCGACGCTCAGGTAGTACTGCACCAGGTCCAACTTGGTCGTGCCGCTTTCCGGGAAATACACCCGGTCGGGATTGGTGATCCGCACCTCGCGGTCGCCCACTGTCAGCTCCACTGCCGCGCCCGTGCCGCTGCCCATTCCCCGACTCTAACGACCGCGACGTGTTTAAGCTGGCCGATACGCGACGAGTCGGCGGGAAGGACACAGATGCTCACCTTCGATACCGTGATCGAACTCGGCGAGAAAACCGCGACCGGCTTCCGGGTACCCACCCGTGTGGTCGAGGAGTTGGGCAGCGGGAAGAAACCCAAGGTGACGGTCCGGATCGGTGGCCACACTTACCGCAGCACTGTCGCGGTCTACAGCGGGGAGTACATGCTCCCGTTGAGCGCCGAGAACAGGAACGCGGCCGGTGTATCGGCGGGCGAGACCGTCACTGTCGGCGTCGAACTCGATACGGCGGAACGCACTGTCGTAGTTCCCGGCGATCTTGCCGCCGCCCTGGCCGCGGCTCCGGGGGCGCGGGAAGTATTCGACGCGCTCTCCTACAGCAAACAACGCGCGCACGTGATCGCGGTCGAATCGGCCAAACGCTCCGAAACCCGGGCTCGCCGGGTGGAGAAAGTCGTCGGCGAGCTGTCGCGCTGATTCCCTCCCTACGAACCGGCGGTGGTCCCGGCCGGGCGGGACTCTGTTCCGGGGGAGCGGTCCGTGATCAGGCTGCCGAGCAGCGCGAGCGAACGTTGCGAGGAGGATCCGGGTTCGGCGTGATAGGCGATGAGCAACTGTCCCGGCGCCCCGCTCACCGCGAAACTCTCGTATGCCAGCGTCAGCTCTCCGACCATCTCGTTGTGGAACTGTTTGATCCCCGAAGTTTTCGCCCGGACATCGTGGCGCGCCCACAACCGGCGGAATTCGTCGCTTTTCAGTGAGAGTTCGCCGACGAGTTCGGTGAGCCGGGGATCGTCGAGGTCGGTGCCCGCGGTCGCCCGCAGGCTCGCCACCGTATCCGCCGCGATCTGGGACCAGTTCGGGAACACCCCGCGGGCACGCGGGTCGAGGAAAACCATCCGGACCTGATTGACGCCCGGGACCGAGCAGGCGTTCACCGCGGCCGCCAGCGGGTTCGCGGCCAGGACGTCCAGGTGCCGGCCCAGCACTACAGCCGGGGTGTGGGACCACGCGTCCATCAACCGCAGCAGGCCGGGCGTCACCCGCTCCGGGCGCCGTGGCGTGCGCGGGCGTGCCGCGGCGGGCCGGGCCAGTTCCCGCAGGTGGGTGGTCCCTTCCTCGTCCAGCGAGAACACCCGGGCCAGTGCCGTGACGACCTGCTCGGACGGATGCTTGTCCCGGCCCTGTTCGAGTCGCACGTAATAGTCGGCACTCACACCCGCGAGCATCGCGATCTCTTCGCGCCGCAGCCCCGCGACCCGGCGCCGGCCGCCGCCGGGCAGTCCGAATTCCTCCGGCCGGACCAGTTCGCGGCGGGCCCGCAGGAACGCGCCCAAACGGTTGTCCGAATTCATGGTTTCAGGGTATGCGCAGGGTGAGCGCGTTGGGTGGCCCTGCGGCTACCAGGAAATCCGCGACCTGGTAGCCGCCGCGGCCCGGGGCGAATGTTGTGGACATGACGAACAGTGAGAATCTCAACGGCCGGGTCGCGGTGATCACAGGAGCATCCAGTGGAATCGGCGCCGCTACCGCGCGGCGACTGGCTGCCGGCGGGGCGACGGTCGCGTTGCTGGGCCGGCGTAAGGAACGTATCGAGGAGTTGGCGGCCGAGATCGGCGGTTCTGCCGTGGCGGTGGTCGCCGATGTCGCGGACCGGGATTCGGTGCGCGATGCGGCCGCCACGATCCGGTCGGCACTCGGGCCGGTGGATCTGGTGGTGGCGAACGCGGGCGTCATGCTCGGTGCGCCGTTCGAATCCGCGGAGGTCGGGGAGTGGGAGCAGATGGTCGGCACCAACGTCACCGGGTTGCTGTACACGGCGCGGGCGTTCATCGGCGATCTGCTCGCGGCGGCGGGTGACGGCGGCCGGGCCGATCTGGTGCTGGTGGGGTCGATCGGCGGGCATGCGATCTTTCCCGAGTACGCCGTCTACTGCGCCACTAAGGCCGCGGTGGCGCATCTGACCCGGAATATGCGGGCGGAATACGGGCCGCGGGGCGTGCGGGTGAAGAGTATCGAACCCGGTTTCGTGGGAACCGAACTCGGTGCCGGGATGAGCTGGGCGGCGCAGCGGGAACAGTTGGACGAGTGGCGCTCGTCGATGACGATTCTGGAGCCGGGAGATATCGCCGAGGCGATCGCCTTCGCGACCTCGGTCCCGGCGCGGCTCAATATCGCCGAATTGGTCCTGGTGCCGACTCCGCAGGGCTGATCGTCGTTACAGTGTGGGGCCTCTTCCCACACTGCAACGACGATCAGCGCAGCCCACTCGCTGCCGCGATGGTGCCCGGACGATCTGGGTCGGCCGGACACGCGCAGGGCCGCGCAGTCTCCACTCGCCGCCGCGAGGTGCCGGGCGGTCTGCACCGGCCGAGCATGTGCGGGACCGACCAGTCGTCCGCACCTCCGCCGCAGTTGTGCCGTGGCCGATCGCCCGTGGCCGTGCCGGCGACTCAGCGGCCTCCTGACTGTGCGGCAGGGGTGGTGGCGCCTGGGCCGGCGACCGTGGCCGGCTCACGTCGGCTGCGGCTGTCCCGGATCACGGGCAGCGCCTGCGCGGCCCAGAGCGCGACGGCGAAGTACACGATCTGCTCCGGGATCCGGAACCACAGCGGTGTGGGTGCTTCGCCGTTGAGCGGGATGTCCTCGACTGCCGCGTAGATATTCGCCGGGACCATCACGACCAGCAGTGCGGCGAGCACGAGCCCCGCCCAGCGGCGGGTGCCCGCGAACAGGAGACCGGCGGCACCGGCCAACTCCAGGACACCCGTTGCGTACACGGCGAACTCCGGGAACGGGACGATGCCGGGAACCATCGCCACGAGATCGCTGTGGCTGGGCATCACGGTGACCGAGTCGGGCACGAAATGCGCCAGCCCGGTCATGGTGAACAGGAATGCCAGCCCGTGCGCCGCGGAGATGCGCCAAGTGGCGAAGCGGCGTACGCCGGCCAGGCCGAGCAGGCGGAGAGCGAGGGTGGGGACGACGAACATCATGAGTGTGCCGAACATGGCGGTTCCTCGGGAAGGAGATCCGGGCGGACCCGAATGATTGTTGTTATCGAATGATAACTAAGGGTATGCATCGAATGATAACTAGTCAATGGGTTCGGCTCGGCTCCAGGTTTCCGCGACCGGCGAGGGAACGGGGGAGAGGGGATCTCGACGTCTGCTCCGGTGGCGAGCCGAGCACCGCGCCGGACCATCGCGCTGCACGGCAACAACCCCGGCCTGCTGTGGAGGTGTGTGCCGGTGCATGCCGAGGGTCCGAACCTTGCCGGAGCCGCGAATCGGCCTCTGCTGAGCGCCGAGACGGCTAACGCGGTGCCTGGGGCCGAGTTGCCGAGGCGGGGTCCGCGGCAGCGACAATGGCACTCCGATCAAGTACAACCGTCGCGGAGGAGTGCCGGATGACCGAACTCGTCGAGCGGGACCGTGCCGATCGGAGAGAAGGGGACGCGAACGGTCGCCGCCCAGAGAGACCTCTGCGCGCAGTAGCGGCGATTCTGGGCGCGCTGGTGCTCACCCCGGTGGCGATCGGCATCGCGGCCAACGGCGCCGTCCTCACCGGGCGATGGTGGGACGCCACCGATCGCTGGCTGGCCCCGATCCAGTCCGTGCTCGGCGCGGTCCTGCTGCTGGCCGTCGCGGCGCTCGCCGCCGCCGTGCCCGTGGCGGCCATGGCTGCGGGGCTGGTATGGGGAATCCTGCCCGCGGCGGTCCAGATCGTGATACCCGAACGCACCTACCGGCTGGTGTCGGCTGTCCCCGGGCTGCCCACCGATCTCGACCATGCGCTGTACAGCTGGCTGTCCGGTGGAGTGATGCTCATGGTCGGTGTACTGCTGTTCGGTACCGGGCTCACCGCCGGTTTGCTGCGCCGTCGGCTCGCCGGGTGATCTTCGCTCCGGTGCAGGCGGCGGACCGGCAGATCCGGCCCGCCGCATGCTCAGCCCTTCACACAGAGCACCTGGCGCAGCGTCGCGACCACATCGACGAGATCGTGCTGGGCCTCGATCACCTCGTCGATGTTCTTGTACGCCGCCGGGATCTCGTCCAGCACCCCGGCGTCCTTACGTGACTCCACACCCTCGGTCTGAGCGACCAGATCCGCGACGCTGAACTGCCGCTTGGCGGCATTGCGGCTCATTCGCCGGCCGGCACCGTGCGACGCGGATTGAAACGACTCGGGGTTGCCCTTACCTCGCACCACGTACGAACGGGTCCCCATCGAGCCCGGGATGAGCGCCATATCGCCCGCCCCTGCCCGGACCGCGCCTTTGCGGGTCACCAGCATGGGAACGCCGTCGATCTTCTCCTCTGCCACATAGTTGTGGTGGCAGCTGATGGGTGTGTCGAACGCGACCTCCCGAGTGGGGAACTGCTTGCCCACCGCTTCGCACACCAGCGCCAGCATGACCGCGCGGTTGCGGGCCGCGTACTCCTGCGCCCAGGTCAGATCGTGCCGGTAGGCCGCCATCTCCGAGGTGTTCGCCAGGAACACCGCCAGGTCACGATCGACCAGGTTCTGGTTGTGCGCCAGCTTGCGGGCCACCGCCATATGCCGCTCGGCGATTTCCTTGCCGATATTGCGGCTGCCGGAGTGCAGCAGGATCCACACCTGATCGTCCTGGTCCAGGCAAACCTCTATGAAGTGGTTGCCCCCGCCCAGCGAACCCATCTGCTTGTGCGCCTTCGACTCCCGTGGTGCCACGGCCTCGTCGAGGTCGTCGAATGCCGACCAGAACCGGTCCCAGCCGGTACGCAGAGTGGGGGTGGCGACACCGGAGGGCCCAGGTGCCAGCTTGTTCACCTGCACAGGATTCTTGTGGGCAGTGAAGCCCACCGGTACCGCCGCCTCGATCGCCGAGCGCAGCGCGCGCAGGTCGTCGGGCAGATCGGCCGCGGTCAAATCGGTGCGCACACTTTCCATACCGCAGCCGATATCCACCCCGACCGCAGCCGGCGCGACCGCACCGCGCATGGCGATCACCGAACCGACCGTGGCGCCCTTCCCGAGGTGCACATCCGGCATGACCCGGACGCCGTGCACCCATTCCAGCCGGGCGATATTGCGCAGCTGTTGCAGCGCCGCCGCATCGATTTCGCTCTCCTGGGCCCACATCAACGTCCGTGCCCGGGTACCGGACAGCTCGACGGGAAACATTGTTTCGATCCTTCCGTTCACGGCGAACTTTTGCCCACCGCATGACTTCACGGTAGGCCGCCGGAACCTGCACGGCATTCGAATTTCCGCGTCGCCCTCCGTCGTCGCGGGTGCGGGAAGGCCGCCGCAGCGTTCGGCCCGGGGCCGGGCGGTAACGAGCTGTCGTGTGCGGGCCGGTCGAGAGCAGCCCGCGATTTCAGCGCGGAAGGGCGGATTCGATATCGCGGGCCCACGGAACCGAAGCGCTGGCACCGAGGGTGGTGGTGGCCAGTGACCCTGCGGTGCAGGCGAAACGTAATGCGGCGGCCGGTCCCTGCGCCCAGCGCACCGCGAGTGCGCCGGTGAAGGTGTCACCCGCGCCGGTCGTGTCGACGACCTGGACCGTAGGCCCCGTGGCGGTGGTTGTCGCGCCGTCGGGTCCGCGATGCCGGGCGCCGTGGGCGCCGAGCGTGACCACCACATGCGGCACCCGGCCGAGCAGGCTGCCCCAGTGCTCTGCCTCGCCCGTGTTGACCACCGCGACGTCCACGTGTTCCCACAGCTCGTCCGAAAGATGCTGCACCGGAGAGGGGTTCAGGATCACGGTGGTGTCGTGTGCGCGCGCATGCCGGGCGGCGGCCGCCACGGTCTCGAGGGGTATCTCGAGCTGGCAGACGAGGATGTCGGCGGCGGCGATGGCGGTGCGGTCCGCGGTGGTCAAGCCCGCTACCGCGGTATTGGCGCCGCCGACCACGATGATGCTGTTCTCGCCGGAATCGTCGACCACGATCGTCGCGATACCGCTCGGACCGTCGATCACCCGCAGGCCGGTGGTATCCACGCCGGATTCGGTGAGCACGGCCCGCAGCTGCGGGGCGAATACATCGGTGCCGATCGCACCCAGGAACATCGCCTGCCCGCCGGCCCGGCTCGCCGCGATTGCCTGGTTGGCGCCTTTACCGCCCGGCACCATCGTGAAACCGCGGCCGAGCACCGTCTCACCCGGTGCGGGACGGGCCGCGGTGGTGGTCACCAGGTCCATGTTGATACTGCCGAGCACGGCGATCAGTGGGGTGGTCACAGGGGAGAACGTAACGCGTGAACGCCGGTGAAATCCGGTTTTCCCGGTGCGTAGGCTATATACCTATGACGGCAGAGACCACCGCTGAGTTCGATATGCGCGAGGCCGTGCACGAGGCCGCCCGCCGGGCGCGGGTCGCGTCCCGGGTGCTTGCCCAGCTCACCACGGCCCGGAAGAACGAGGCGCTGCACGCCGCCGCGGACGCGCTGCTGGCCGCCGCGGATACGGTGCTGGAAGCCAACGGGGAAGACTTGGTGGCCGCGAAGGCAGCCGGAACCGAGGATTCGCTGCTGGACCGGCTGCGGCTCACCAAGGACCGGGTCGACGGGATCGCCGCGGGCCTGCGCCAGGTGGCGGCCCTGCCGGATCCGGTGGGGGTGGTGGAACGCGGGTCGACGCTGCCCAACGGGCTCGAGATCCGGCAGGTGCGGGTACCGCTCGGGGTGGTCGGCATGGTGTACGAAGCCAGGCCGAATGTCACCGTGGACGCCTTCGGGCTGGCGTTGAAGTCGGGTAACGCGGCGCTGCTGCGCGGGTCGTCGTCGGCGGCCAGGTCGAATGCCGCGCTGGTCGAGGTGCTGAGGTCCGCGCTCACCGAGGCGGGTCTCCCGGCCGACGCCGTCCAACTGCTGCCCAGCGAGAACCGCTCCAGCGTGACCCACCTGATCCAGGCGCGGGGTCTGGTGGATGTGGTGATCCCGCGCGGCGGCGCTGGGCTCATCAATGCCGTGGTGCGTGATGCCCAGGTCCCGACCATCGAAACCGGTACCGGCAACTGCCACGTCTACGTACATTCCGGTGCCGATCTCGATATGGCCGAGGAAATCCTGATCAACGCCAAAACCCGCCGGCCCAGTGTGTGCAATGCCGCCGAAACCGTGCTGATCGACGCCGCCATCGCCGAAACCGCCCTGCCGCGGCTGGGTAAGGCCCTGGCCGACAAGGGCGTCACTCTGCACGGCGACCTCGACGGTATGACTCCGGCCACGGACAAGGATTGGGCCGAGGAGTACCTGACCCTCGATATCGCGGTGAAAATCGTCGACGATCTCGACGCCGCCGTCGACCACATCAACACCTGGGGCACCGGCCACACCGAAGCCATCGTCACCGGCGAACTCGCGGCGGCCGACGAGTTCACCCGCCGGGTCGATGCCGCGGCCGTCATGGTCAACGCGTCCACGGCGTTCACCGACGGTGAGCAGTTCGGCTTCGGCGCCGAAATCGGTATCTCCACCCAGAAACTGCACGCCCGTGGCCCGATGGGCTTGCCGGAACTCACCTCGTCGAAGTGGGTTGTCCGCGGATCCGGTCAGATTCGCCCCGCGTAGGACCACATGGGCCGCGTCGACGTGGGGACGGGCCCGCAACCCTGAGCCGTGGTCCCTGTGGTTCAGCACCACGGCGCTGTCGTATCCGTGACCGCCGTGTACACCACGGTCAGGCGACGCCGCTGTGCCAAGTCATCGATCGCGCTTCGGTCTGCGCTGGGCCGGCGCAGCAGAATCGCGCGTCTCAGGTCAGTGGGCACCGCGTACCTCTTCCGGCAGAGCCGCCCACAGGTCTGCGATGGTGTTCCCAATGTCGCGTCGCAGTCGAAAATCTCGATATGCACCACACGCAACGACTCAGGCTGAGCCACTATCTGGAGGGGCGAATCGCGCCCTACCTCGGGTGAGGGAGCCTTTCCGGATATCCGTACGCGCTGATCCGAGAAATCGCAATTCGTTGTCATCATTGGAGCGCAGGCCACGGCCGCACCGGCCGACGAGCCGACGGCACGGTTCGGTCGTGAGCTGGGTCTCTTGGCCGCGGGGGACGAGGTGCACCAGGAGGGGGCCCGGTAGCGTGGGATGGGCAGAGTTCGACGGAAGGACGCCCCCATGGAGCCTGCGAGTTCCCCCATCCCGCTGGTTCAGGAGCCGATCTTCGCGTCGGTCGACGATGTGCAGGTGCGCCTCGCCGAAACCGGCTATCTGGCCGACAAGGCGACCGCGACCTCGGTTTTCCTGGCCGATCGTCTCGGTAAGCCGCTGCTCGTCGAGGGCCCGGCGGGTGTCGGCAAAACCGAGCTGTCGCGGGCGGTGGCGCAGACCTCGGGCGCGGAACTGGTGCGGTTGCAGTGCTACGAAGGTGTGGACGAGGCGCGGGCGCTCTACGAGTGGAATCACGCCAAGCAGATCCTGCGGATCCAGGCCTCCGGTGACAACGATTGGGCCGCGACCCAGGCCGATGTGTTCACCGAGGAGTTCCTGCTGTCGCGGCCGCTGCTCACCGCGATCCGGCGGACCGACCCGACGGTACTGCTCATCGACGAAACCGATAAAGCCGATGTGGAGATCGAGGGGCTGCTGCTCGAGGTGCTCAGCGATTTCGCGGTAACCGTTCCGGAGCTGGGCACCATCACCGCCGAACGCACACCGTTCGTGGTGCTGACCTCCAACGCCACCCGGGAGCTGTCCGAAGCCTTGAAACGGCGCTGCCTGTACCTGCACCTGGATTTTCCGGATCAGGACCTGGAGCGGCGCATTCTGGCGAGCCGGGTGCCGGAGCTCCCGCAGGCCGTGGCGGCGCAGCTGGTGCGGATCGTGCATGTGCTGCGCGGGATGCAGTTGAAGAAGCTGCCGTCGGTCGCCGAAACGATCGATTGGGCGCGCACGCTGCTCGCGCTGGGGCATACCGACCTCGACGATACGACGGTGCGCGAAACGCTCGGGGTCGTCCTGAAACATCGTAGCGACCACCAGCGTGCGCTGGCCGAGCTGAAACCGGTCTGATCATGGCGGTCACCGAGGACCGGCCACTGGCCCCGCACGGTCTGCCGGGACATCTGGTGGGGTTCGTGGAAGCGCTGCGCAAGCGTGGGATCCCGGTGGGGCCCTCGGAGACGGTGGACGCGGGCCGTGTCCTGTCCGTCCTCGATCTCATGGACCGCGAAGCCGTGCGGGAAGGCCTGGCGTGTGCCCTGCTGCGGCGCACCACCCACCGCGCCACCTACGACGGCCTCTTCGACCTGTGGTTCCCCGTGGCCATCGGAGAACGTGACGCCGCCGCGGATATCGAACTGCCCTATCGCGACGACGGCCGACTCGACGTCCCCGCGCTGCGCAAGATGCTGGCCGAAATGCTCGCCGATGAGAACTCCGGCGGTGCACAGGCGCTCATGGCCGGGCAACTGGTCGAACAGCTCGGGCAGTACCAGTCGGCACGTGGCGCATCGTTTTCGTCGTATCAGGCGCTCAAGGAAATCCAGCCACAGACGCTGCTGGCGCAGATCCTGGCCGGGATGACCACACCGGATATGAGCGATTTCGAGACCGAGATCGCCCGCCGGACGGCACGTGGGCGTATCGACAACTTCCGCCGGTCGGTGGAGGCCGAGACGCGGCGGCGGGTGGCCGAGCGGATCGGCCGGGAGCGGGTCGCTTCGTACGGAGTCGCCCGGCAGGCCGAGGATGTGGATTTCCTGCGCGCCTCGCAGAACGAGCTGGCCGAGCTGAAACGCAGTACCCAGCGACTCGCGCGCATCCTCGCCTCCCGGCTGGCGGTTCGCCGCCGGCACGCCAGGCGCGGCGAGATCGACCTGCGCAAAACGCTGCGCAAATCCATGTCGACCGGTGGGGTCCCGATCGATCTGGTGAACCGTAAACCGCGCCCCGGCCGTCCGGAGCTGGTGCTGCTGTGCGATGTGTCCGGTTCGGTCGCCGGATTCAGCAACTTCACGTTGCTGCTGGTGAGTGCCTTGCGTGAGCAATTCTCGAAGGTGCGTATCTTCGCCTTCGTCGACAACACCGACGAGGTGAGCACCTTCTTCGATCCACATACCCGGATCGACGAAGCCATGCAGCGGATCTTCGCCGAGGCCGATATCGTCGGCTTCAACGGTCACTCCGACTACGGCAGCGCCCTGACCAGCTTCGCCGACGGCTTCGCCGATGCGGTCACCAGCCGTAGCTCGCTGCTCATCCTCGGTGACGCCCGCACCAACTACCGTGACCCGGAGCTGTCCACCCTGGCCGAGCTCGTCGCCGTCGCCAAGCACGCCCACTGGCTCAACCCGGAACCGCGCCAGAACTGGGGGTCCGGCGATTCGGCCGCCGACCGCTACCAGCAGGTCATCGAAATGCACGAATGCCGGTCCGCGTCCCAGCTCACGGCCGTGGTCTCACGGCTGCTGCCGGTCTGACCGGAACCCGCCGCGAACCCCCCGTTAAGCTCGACACTCATGCGTGGAACAGGCCAGGGCGGACCCAAGCTCGGAGTGATGGGTGGCACCTTCGATCCGATCCACCATGGGCACCTGGTCGCGGCCAGCGAGGTCGCGCACCGGTTCGACCTCGACGAAGTCATCTTCGTGCCGACCGGTCAGCCCTGGCAGAAGTCGGGGCGGCGAGTCAGCCCGGCCGAGGACCGCTACCTGATGACGGTGATCGCCACCGCCTCCAACCCGCGGTTCTCGGTGAGCCGGGCCGATGTGGACCGCAGCAAGATGACCTATACGGTCGACACCCTGCGCGACCTGCACGCCCAGCATCCAGGCGCCGAGCTGTACTTCATCACCGGGGCGGACGCGCTGGCCAGCATCCTCACCTGGCAGGATTGGGCGGAACTGTTCGAGCTGGCGAAATTCGTGGGCGTCAACCGGCCGGGGTACGAGCTGAACATCGATCATCTGGCCGACCATCTGCGCGGCATGCCCGACGACGCGGTCACGATGATCGAGGTCCCCGCGCTGGCCATCTCGTCGAGTGAATGCCGCCGGCGCGCGGCCGAGGGCCGGCCTGTGTGGTACCTGGTCCCGGACGGTGTCGTCCAATACATATCGAAACGGCACCTCTATGTGCCGGCGCAAGCGGAAGGTAATGGAAGCGTGAACCGAGGACCAGGGGGAACCACACCATGACTGCGACAGCCGAGGCAGTACAGATAGCGACCGTCGCGGCGTTGGCTGCGGACGAGAAGCTGGCCGCCGATGTGGTGGTGCTCGACGTCTCCGAGCAGTTGGTGATCACCGACTGTTTCGTGATCGCTTCGGCGCCGAACGAGCGCCAGGTGAACGCCATCGTCGATAATGTCGAAGAGAAACTGCGCGCGGCCGGGCACAAACCTGTTCGCCGGGAAGGGACCCGCGAGGGCCGCTGGGCACTCTTGGATTATGTCGATGTGGTGGTGCATATCCAGCACAACGACGAACGTAATTTCTATGCGCTGGAACGGCTGTGGAAAGACTGCCCGGTCGTTCCGGTCGAGGGGATCGGCATGAGCGAGTCAGGCCCCGAGGCGGTGGCGGAGCGTGACCACGGAGGGCCCTCGGTCGTGCCGCGTGAACACGGCGTGCCCGGTGCCGCCGATGAGGAAAGTGCTGGAGATACCGAGTGACACAGAAAACCGGGGTGCGCACCCTGATCCTGTTGCGGCACGGGCAGACCGAATGGAACGCCGGTGACCGGATGCAGGGACAGATCGATACCGATCTCACCGATCTGGGCCGGCGGCAGGCCAAGGAGGCCGCACGGGAGCTCGTTCCCCACAAGGCGATCGGCCTGTTCTCATCCGACCTGAAACGGGCCTACGAGACCGCACAGGCGCTGTCGGAGCATTCCGGCCTGGAGGTGATCCGGGAGCCGCGGCTGCGCGAAACCCATCTCGGTGACTGGCAGGGGATGGGCGATGTGGAGGTCGATTCGCTCTATCCGGGCGCGCGCCTGGAATGGCGGATGGACGCCACCTACACCCCGCCGGGCGGCGAATCGAAGCTCGAGGTCGGCGCCCGGGCGCTACCGGTGGTGCAGGAATTGTTCGCCGAGCGGCAGGATTGGCCGGGCGCAACTATGATTCTCGTGGCGCACGGCGGGCTGATCGCCGCGCTCACGGCCGCATTGCTCGATCTGCCGCCCCAGAACTGGCCGGCCCTCGGTGGGCTGGCCAATGCCAGCTGGGTGCAGCTCAGCAGCCACGGTCCGAGCATCGAGAAGCCCGGCTGGCGTCTCGATGTGTGGAACGCAGCGGCGAAAGTAGCACCCGATGTCATCTGAAGACCTGAACCGGCAGATCCCGGACGAACTGTTCCAGCGGGTTTCCGCGAAACCGGAACGCGCGCTACCCGATGCGTTGTTCGGCCCGGCGACCCAGTCGCAACAGGACGAGAACGCCGAGAGTCCCGACGGCGACGATATGCGTAAGGCAGTCTGATCATCAGGAGGGTTGGGCAGTGACAGCCAGGTCGGAGGATACAGGCCGGCCGGAATCGACCGGGCCGGTAGATGGTTCGGCCGATCCGCAGTCCACGCCGGAAACCGGTTCGACCGCGGACCGTACCGGCGGCGCTGCCACCGCCCTCCCGCTCGAACAATCCGCGGGCGCGGAACCGGCGGCCCGGCGGCCGGTCCTGCTGGTGATCGCCGATTCGCTGTCCTATTTCGGGCCGAAAGGTGGTTTGCCTGCCGACCACCCCCGGATCTGGCCGAATCTGGTGGCGTCCGAACTCGACTGGGATGTCGAACTGGTCGCCCGCATCGGCTGGACTTGCCGTGATGGCTATTGGGCCCTGATCGGCGACCCCCGGGTATGGGCGGCCGTACCGCATGCCGGTGCAGTGGTTTTCGCGGTGGGCGGTATGGATTCCCTGCCCTCGCCGTTGCCCACCGCGCTCCGCGAACTGATCCGCTATGTCCGGCCCGCCGGACTTCGCCGGGTTGTGCGATCGGTCTACCAGTGGGTCCAGCCCAGGGCCTCGAAGCTGGGCAGCCGGGTGGCGCTGCCGCCGGAGCTCAGCGTGGACTATCTGGAGCAGTGCCGGACGGCGCTGGCCCAGCTGCGACCCGATCTGCCGATGGTGGCGGTATTGCCGTCGGTGCACGACTGCGACGCCTACGGGCGGGTGCACGGCGGCCGGGAACCGGCGGTGCGGGCACTCGAGAGCTGGTCGGCTCGTACCGGTGTGCCGCTGGTCGATCTGAAGGCCGCTGTGCGCGACAACATCTTCTCCGGCGACGCCAACCCCGACGGTATCCACTGGGGGTGGGACGGGCATTGCGAGGTCGCCACATCGATGGTGAAAACGCTGCGCGAGGTGGGATGAGCCGTGACGGTCGTGGTCGTCACCGATTCGTCCGCCGGCCTGCCCGCGGATCTCATCGGTGAGCTGGGTATCGATATCGTGCCTCTGCATGTCCTGGTGGGGGACACAACGATCCGCGAAGGCGTCGATGACCTCGAAATCGACTACACCGCGGATACCGTGAGTACCTCCGCGCCGTCCCCGGGCGAGCTCCGCGCCGCCTACACCGCGGCACTGGCGCGTAGCAGCGGTGACGGTGTGGTCGCGGTGCATCTGTCCCGGCAGCTGTCGGCCACCTGGGAGTCCGGGCGGCAGGCGGTCCGGGATATGGGAGCCGAAGAGTCCGTGCGGCTGGTGGATTCGCTGGGCGCCGGCCTGGCCACAGGACTACCGGCATTGGCCGCCGCCCGGTCGGCCGCTGCGGGTGCCACGCTGGATGCGGTGCACCGTGCCGCTGCCACGGCCGCGGCGAAATCGCACACCTTCATCCTGGTGAATCGCACCGAACAACTCCGCCGCGGTGGACGACTCAGTACCGCGGCCGGATTCTTCGCCAGTGAACTGGTGAGCAAACCGATCCTGCAGTTGGTGCAGGGCAGGCTGGAGTTACGGGAGAAGGTACGCACCCGGTCGAAGGCGGTCGCGAAGCTGGTGTCGGCCGCCGCGGCGGCCGCCGGATCCGGGGAAGCCGTTGTGGGGGTACAGCATCTGGATGCGGCCGATGCGGCGGAAACGGTGATCGCCCAGCTGCGTGAACGTCTTCCGCAGGTCCGGGAGGTTCTCACCGCGGAATTCGGTCCAGCACTGGGGGTGCACCTCGGCGTCGGAGCGGTCGGGGTACTGGTGTTGCCCGGCGGGTGGGGCTGAGCCGGCCATAGCGCGAGCAGCCTGTGTGCCGCCGGCGATTGCCACGAATGACTCGACCGGCGAGCTCTTCGGCGGACGGATCACGGAGTTGTCCACAGCAGCGGGTTGTCCACAAGCTTGTCGAAGTGCCTGCTCGGAGCGGGACTCGGATTTCACCGCGGGCCTAGCGTCGCCGGCATGGCACGACAAGACGAGCGGGAACGGGTACACCGGCAGCTGGGCGGATACCCCGGCGGCGGCCGGCGTGACGATTCCGGGATCGATGCGCCGCACCCGGATACCGCACTCACCGACGATGACGACGGTGTCCGGACTCCGCGCTGGCTCGACGCCGGGCCTGGTGCACCCACCTGGCGCGAACGCCTGATACCGCCCCGATTTCGCGGCGCACGGCTGGACCCGGGCCGCCGCGGTGTGGCGACCATGGCGGGAGTCGGGCTCCTCGCCTTCCTGATCACGCTGGTGGTGGTGTTCTGGGAACGCCCTGTCGCGCAACCCGTACCCCCGCTACCGGCCGCCCACCCCGCCGCGCTACCGGCGGATGCGGTACCGGCACCCGCTACTGCCCGCGCGCCTGTCGAACCGGAAACAGCGCCTGGCCCGCCACCGCCGGCCGAGCTGGTGGTGAGCGTGGTGGGTTTGGTGCACAGGACCGGTCTCGTCCGGCTACCACCGGGTGCCCGGGTCGCCGATGCCCTCGACGCCGCCGGCGGAGCGCTCTCCGGTGCCGACCTGACCGGGCTCAACCTGGCCCAGCGCCTCGTCGACGGCGATCAGGTCCGGGTCGGCCCCACTGATACCGCGACCCCGCCGCCCGGCAGCGCCACGATGAGCGAAGGCAGCGCAGCGGCGGCCGATCCGGATACGGGGGGCGCCGGGTCCCCCGCCGGAGCGCAGGTGAACCTGAACACCGCCACCCAAACGGATCTCGACGCACTGCCCGGTGTCGGTCCGGTCACCGCGAAGGCGATCATCGCCTGGCGGCAGACGAACGGTCGGTTCACCGATGTGGAACAACTGGCCGAGATCGACGGGATCGGTCCGGCCCGGCTCGCACGGCTGCGCGAAATGGTGACGATATGACGCGCCGGCCGCTGATCTCACCTGTTCTCGGTCAACCGGGCAGCAAGGTGGGCAGCCGAGCTGGTGGCTCGCGCGCATGATCGCCCGATTCCACCGATGACCGATTCGGACAGTACGGACAACGCGGACCGGAGTGAGCGATCGGCCGAGGAAACCGATGGTGCTGTGCAGGTACTGGATGCGCGGCTGCTCCCGGCGGCTCTGGCCTGCTGGTCGGCAACGATTGCGGCCGTCGCCGCGGGATGGGTCGCCGGGATCGCCGTTGCGGCCTGCCTGATTCTCGTGGCGCTCCTTTCCTGGGTGCTGCTGTGGGCCGGGACAGCTCACCGCGCCGAGTCCTATCGCGTGATCGCGACGACGGTACTCGGTGCCACCGTGCTCGGCGCGGGGTTTGCGCTGGCGGGTGCCTGGCGCGAGTACCAGGTGACAGTGCACCCGCTGCGAACGGTTCCGGACGAGGCAACCGTGCATGTGGTGATCACTCCGTCCGACGATCCGAAACCTGTGCGGAGCAGTGGATCGGGAGCCGGCCGCCTGTGGGTGGTGCGTGCCGCGCTGCGCGAGTTCCGCTACCGGGACGAGGTCGTGCGGACAGGCGGGTCGGTGGTCGTCCTGGCAGCCGGTCCGCACTGGCGTGAACTACTGCCTGGGCGCCCGATCGAATTCCGGGCCCGCACCGCGCCCCCGCGGCAACACGATCTGACGGTCGTCACGCTCCATCCGGTAGCGTCGCCGGCCGCGGCCGGACAGTTGCCTTGGTGGCAGGCACTCGCCGCGGGAGTGCGCGCGGATCTGGCCGCCGTCGCCCGGCCTGCGCTCGCTCCCGACGCGGCCGGGTTGCTTCCCGCGCTGGTCGTAGGTGACACCTCGGGTCTGTCCGATCGGGTCCACGAGGATTTCGTCGCCTCCGGACTACAGCATCTGGCCGTGGTCAGCGGAGCCAACTTCGCAGTGTTACTGACCGCGGTGCTGGCGCTGGCCCGGGTACTCACCTGCGGTCCGCGATTGTCCTTCTGCGCGACCGCCACCGCGCTGATCTTCTTCGTCGTCATCGCCCGGCCCGACCCCAGCGTCCTGCGGGCCGCCGCGATGGGAACGGTCACCCTCCTTGCCCTCCTGACCGGTCGCCGTAAACAGGCGCTGCCCGCGCTGTGTGCCTCGGTGATCGGTTTGCTGGCGCTGTGGCCCGCTCTCGCGGTCCAAGCCGGTTTCGCGCTCTCGGTCCTGGCCACCGGCGCCTTGCTGCTGCTGGCGCCGAGCTGGGCCGACCATCTCCGTGGTCGCGGCTGGTGGCGGTGGCCCGCCGAACTGGTCGCCGTCGCCGCCGCGGCCTTCGTCGTCACGGCACCGATCACCATCGCCCTGTCCGGCACGCTCAGCGCGGTGGCGGTCGCCGCGAATATCCTGGTGGCACCGGTGATTGCGCCGATCACCGTGCTCGGGGCGACGGCCGCGGTGGTGGCCACCTGCTGGTACCCACCCGCGGAGCTGATCCTGCACTGCACGGGTCCACCGCTGTGGTGGCTGCTCACCGTGGCAACCGAGGCGGCCGGTGTGCCCGGTGCACTGCTCACCGTGCCCGGCGGGTCACCCGGTGGACTGCTCGCGGCCTGCATAGTCACCGCCGGGATCGCAGCACTTCGTTCTGCTCGGATACGGAGATACCTCGCGGCCGCAGTACTGGGCGTTGCTACTGCCTATATTCCCCTGCTCCTGTGGTTTCACGGATATACACCCTGACCGGTGCGGAACGGGGTTCGTTCGGCCTGCGGGCCGACCGCCGCCGATCAATCGATTCCAGCTGCGAATCCCGGACGCGAAGCACCTCGGCGGCGAGGCCGGCGGGCGTTGCCGCAGCCGTCGGACCGACCGCCGTGCTCGACGGACCGGTGCTGCGCCGTCGACTCGAACTACCGGAACCGGCCCGGCGGGCCGTATCGCGGTGCAGGGCGAACGGAGTCATCCGGGCCGGGCTCGCGGGCGGGGCCGATCCGGGGGAATGTCGGGGCGCGCCCGTACGATCGGAGCCGTGAACGAGCGAGTGGCGGCGGTGCATCTGGTTCTGGGGGAAGAAGAACTGCTGATCCAGCGGGCAATTGCGGGGGTGGCGGCGCAGGTGCGGGCGGACGCCCCCGACCCGGACGCCGTCCCGGTCGACCGATTGCGGGCGGGGGATGCCAGTAGTGCCGAACTGGCCGAGCTGCTGAGTCCCTCGCTGTTCGCCGAGGACCGGGTGATCATTCTCGAATCGGCGGATCAGGCCGGTAAGGATGCCGTGGCCGTGATCACCGAGGCCGTGACGGCCCCGCCCGAGGGGGTGGTACTCATGGTGGTGCATTCCGGTGGCGGCCGGGCGAAGGCTCTGGTGCCGGCGTTGCGGAAGGCCGGGGCGGAGGTCCACGAATGCGCCAAGCTCGCGAAGGCGTCCGAGCGTGCCGAATTCGTGCGTGCCGAATTCCGGGCGGCGGGGGCGCGGGTCCCCGGCGAGGTGGTGCAGGCGGTTCTGGACTCGGTGGGGTCGGAATTGCGCGAGTTGGCGGCCGCCTGTTCGCAGCTGGTCGCCGATACCGGTGGCGATCTCGATCTCGCGGCGGTGCGGCGGTACTACTCCGGAAAGGCGGAGGTTTCGGGTTTCGAGGTCGCGGATCTGACGGTCGCCGGGAACCGGCCGGGCGCAGTGGAGGCACTGCGCTGGGCACAGGACCGCGGTGTTCCGCATGTGGTGCTTGCGGACGCGTTGGCCGATTCCGTGCATACCATCGCGAAAGTCGGGTCGGCCGGGCGTGGGGACCCGTTCAAACTGGCGGGACCGCTGGGGTTGCCGCCGTGGAAGGTGAAGAAAGCGCAGGCTCAGGCGCGCGGTTGGTCGCCGGCGGCGATCGGCTCCGCGCTGCGGGTCGTGGCGACACTGAACGCTGATGTCAAAGGTGGGGCCGCGGACTCCGGGTTCGCCCTCGAGGACGCCGTGCTGAAGCTACTGGCGCTACAGGGCCGCGACTGAGCGCCGGGGCAGGGACATGAGTGCGGGACCGCGGTGCCGGAGCTGCGGGTACCGAGGAGAAGGGGGCGGGGGAACGCCGGGTGGCCGACGGGCCGGATCCGGTCGGGGCCGGGCTCGGCAGTGTCTCGAAGTCGAGCAGCGAGCCATGGATTGATGGCGGCGGTGTGGAGCGTGGCGAGGTAGCGGACCGGCGAGTTTGTCGAACCGGGCGGCCGCGGCCCGATGTTTGTTTCAGCTGGTTGATACCGTGCTCGACGGTATTACGATCCCGGTAGATCCCGGAACAGGCTGTAGATCGCCTGCCAGGACCGGCCTCGGCACTCGCCCCGAGAACGCGCCAGGTGCCGTAATCGGCGCAGCGAAGTCGCGTCTCGCCGAGACGGCACCCGCCGCGACAGGTATCGACCGGCGCCGCCCTGTCGGGTATCAGCTGCGGCGAGGCACCGCGTTCGCCCACGTCGATCTGCGAAAGCAGAAGACCGCCGCTGGGCGCGCAATGTGGCCGTATCGGCCAGTATCGTCGGGAAGGCTCGCGACGCCCTCCCGGTGTGGACGGATGGCCACATCGGCGAGCGCGGTCTTCGCTCAGGAGTGGCCTCCTGGATCAGGATTTCCAGGACCTGTCCCCGTTTCAGGGTTGCCGGAGGATCCCCGAGGCCTACCGATTCGGCCGGTCCACGAGACGTTCATGCGTTCGGTGTCTGCCTCGTGATCTCGGCAGGCACGGTGAACCACCGATAAGTCCGGCGCTCCGGTTCGCGTCGGTAGACCTCCCGGTATCAGCGGTCGCCGGCCGGTGTGTTTCCGGTGACGAGTTCGGTCCATGGCAGAAACACCGTATTGACCACGTGTCCCACGTCACTTACAGTTCGATATATAAAGATTCTGCTACGTATATGCGTAAGGAATTCTCGATGAGACCCATTCGAATCGCCAACTTCTCCGGCTTCTTCGGTGACCGATCCAGCGCGTTGGCTCAGATGCTCCGGACCGCCGGGGCCGATGTCCTCACCGGTGACTATCTCGCCGAGGTCACCATGAGCGTGCTGGCGAAGCAGCGAGACCGGAATCCCGGCGCCGGATATGCCGCCAGCTTTCTTGCCCAGCTACGGCCGGTACTCGCCGAGTTCGCCGCCGGCGATGGGCGAATCGTGGTCAATGCCGGGGGGTTGCAGCCGCAGAGTCTGGCCGCGGCGGTTCGCGAGATGGCGCAGGCCGGCGGAACCCCGGTTCCGGTCGCCACGGTTGTCGGTGACGACGTGCTCGACCGGATAGCCGGGACGGACGCGGTGCCGGGCTCGGATGACTTCTGCCCGGTGACCGCCAACGCCTACCTCGGCGGTTGGGGTATCGCCCGGGCGCTGGCCGACGGGGCGCGAATAGTTGTCTGCGGCCGAGTGGCGGATGCGTCACTGGTGGTCGGCGCTGCGGCCTGGTGGCATGAGTGGGACCGGGACGCATGGGACCCACTGGCCGGTGCGCTGATCGCCGGACACCTCATCGAATGCGGAACCCAGGTCACCGGCGGAAACTTCTCCGGATTCGCCGCCACGACATTGTCGGACCTGGCGTTTCCCGTCGCTGAGATCGCCGCTGACGGAACGGTGGTCCTCGCCAAACCGGAACCATCCGGTGGCCGGGTCTCGGTCGATACCGTCACCGCGCAACTGGTCTACGAGGTGCAGGGGCGGTGGTATGCCAACCCCGATGTCGTCGCGGATCTGAGCACGATTTCGCTCGAGCAGACCGCCGACGATGTGGTGACCGTGTCCGGCACGGTGGGCGCACCGCCACCGCCGACCACCAAGGTTGCGCTGACCGGTGTGGGCGGCTGGGAGAATTCGATGCTCATCGGCGTCACCGGAATGGACTTCGAGGCCAAGCGTCAGGTCTTGGAGCAGGGTGTGCGGGCTGCGCTCGCCGATATAGCCGGGATCTCCACAGTGCGGGTGGAGCTGCTCGGGTGTGAGGCGCAAGCTCCCACCAGCCAGAACGAGGCGACCGGGTTCCTGCGCGTGGTGGCGCAGGGGCCCGATGAGTCCGCTGTCGGCCGAGCGTTCTCCAGTGTGATCGTAGAACTGGCCCTGGCGAGCTTTCCCGGGATCTATCTCACCGCACCGCCCGGCCGGGCAACCCGGCTCGGTGCCTACCGGTCCGTCCTCGTCGATCAGGCTGTCCCGGCCCATCGGGTCATCGACGAGGACGGCAGCATCGTGGAGATCGAGCCTCCAGCAGTGACTCGCACCTACGTAGAAGAGTTCGACCCGGCGGCCGAACCCGCTACCGATGACGCCGGTGACGGCAACCTCGTCGAGATTCGCTTGGGTGCACTTGTGCACACGCGATCCGGGGACAAAGGCGGCGACGCGAATGTCGGGGTGTGGGCGCACGACGCCCGCGTCTGGGCGTGGTTGCAGAACTGGCTGACCGTCCCACGTCTGCGCCGGCTCCTACCCGAGGCCGACGACCTCCTCATCGACCGCGTCGAGTTGCCGAACCTGAGGGCGATCAACTTCGTCATCCGCGGCCTGCTCGGCGGCGGCGCGATCTCCGCACTGCGGCTGGACAGCCAGGCCAAGGGCCTCGGCGAGTACCTCCGATCCTGCCGGGTGGAGGCCCCGAAGGCCCTCGTTTCCGAACTCACCTACTAGCCGGCACTTCTCGAAAAAGGTCCAACAGCATGAACAGATCCAGCAAACTCCTCACAGCGCTGTGCGCTGCCGCACTGACGACGACCGTCGCCGCGGCGTGCGTATCCCCCGGAAGCTCGACAGACGATCCCGGGGCCGGCGGACTGATCTCGACGAAGGCCGTCGGCGGCGGCGCATCGATGAGTTACACCGTTCCTCAGCTCATCGATTCGATGGACGCCGGCACAGCGAATGGGCTCGACGTCACCTACCAGGGCACAGGCACCTCCAGTAGCAATATGGTGGCCGCGGTGCTCTCGGGCGAAGCCGATTTCGCCTTCCCGGCAGCGACCACCGCCATCGACACGATCCAAGAGGGCGGCGATATCGTCATCGTCGCCGGCGGGCTCACCTCCGCGTCGATCCTGGGCCTTCGAAACGATGTGGTCCAGCGCACGGGCGTCTCGGCGGAATCTCCTGTGCGCGAGCGTATCCAGGCACTCAGAGGTTTGAAGTTGGTGACCTCGCCGGAGGGATCCGGGAACAATACGATGCTTCGCAAGATCATTGTCGAGGGCGGTCTGGATCCCGACAAGGACGTGGAGATCATCGGTGTCCAGGATCCGTCGGCGATCGTCGGCGGGGTGAAGCAGGGGCGATTCGACGGGGGCTTCTACGGTGCCGGAGTGCTCGAGGCCAATATCGCCGACGGCGACGCCCAGATGTGGTTGTCGACACCGCGCGGCGATATGGACGATCTGCTCCGCGACCAGATCGGCATGGTGATGGTCACCTCCAAGAAAACCCTGGAGAACAAGCCGGACCTGGTCCGGGCAATGTTCGACACTGTTGTCGATGTCGAAGAGTCCATCGCGAGCGACCCCGCAGCCGCGGGGGAACTGCTGAAGAACGACTGGTTCCCCGAGCTCGATACCGAGGTGTTCGACCTCGCCTGGGAGCAGGCTCAGCACGCATACCCCGTCGACGGGCTGGTCACCGAAGCACAGTTCGACGCCATTCTCGACTTCATGACAACCGAGGACAAGAAGTACACGCTGGAATATGCAGACTCGGTGTACCAGGGAGCACGGTAGTGGGGGGCGGCAAACTGCTGGAACTGTCCGGGATCCGGATTGGTTTCGGCGACGGACCCGACGTCATCGCCGACACCAGTCTGGTGATGTCCGCCAACGAGTTCGTCAGCGTGATCGGCCCCTCCGGTTGTGGAAAGTCCACGATCCTGAATGCCGTCGCCGGTCTCATGCCCGTCCGCAGTGGCCGAGTCGACTACCGGGGCAAGACTGTTCAGAAGGTGAACACCGATGTCGGCTATATGACGCAAGGTGACACATTGTTGCCGTGGCGGACGGTCCAGGAAAATATTGCGACCCCGCTCAAACTTCGCGGATTCCCCAAAGCAGCGATTCGCCGGAAGGTGGATGCGTTGATGAAGATGCTGGATTTGGTCGACGCCGCGGACAAGTTCCCGGCCCAGCTCTCCGGCGGGATGAAGAGGCGGGCCTTGTTGGCGCGCAGCATGATCTACGAACCCGAGCTCTTGCTGATGGACGAACCGTTCGCCGCGCTCGATGCGCAGTTGCGCACGCAGATGCATCGGGAGCTACGGCGGACGATCGCCGAGACCGGGCAAGCGGTGCTGTTCATCACCCACGACATATTCGAGGCAGTGCTGTTGTCCGATCGTGTCGTCGTATTGGGCGGCCGGCCCGCAGCACCGATCTCCGAACATCATGTGCCGTTCGGCCCGGACCGGGACGTGGAAGCGCTGCGCTTCGACCCCGAGTTCGTGCGCTTGGAGAAACGGGTGCACGACGCGCTGGGCGAGGCTCGAACGATGTCCAAGGCGGCGTCATGAGCCCGGTGGAGAAAAAAGCACAGGGCAGCTCGGTGCCGAGCACGCAGCTACCCGATGCCCCGGCCGGAGAAGGATCGGCTCGGGTGCCGGTCGAATCCACATCCACGGCATCACCGAAGCGCGCACGATGGAGTGTGCCGCTGATCCGGCTCACCATCGTGCTCGGCGCGCTGGCGCTGTGGGAGTACGCTTCGGGCCGGGTGATCGACGAGTTCTTCATCAGCCGCCCCAGCGAAATCGCACAGGTCTGGCTGCGCTGGGTGGGCGACGGAACCCTGTGGTACAACGCGTCCAGCACCTTCCTGTCGGCTGCTGTCGGCTTCGCTCTCGGCGGTACGGCCGCCATTGTTGTCGGCTACATTCTCGGCGGTTCACAGCGATTGGCCGAGGTCTTCGAGCCGTTCATCACCTCGATCTACAGTCTGCCCAAACTCGCGCTGGTGCCGCTGTTCGTGATGTGGTTCGGGACCGGGAGGCCACTTCAGCTCGCGATCTGCGGCTTGGTTGTCTTCTTCCTCATGTTCTACAACACCTACTACGGGATCAAGGACGTCGATCGCGGCCTGATCGACGCCATGCGGGTGATGGGTGGCAGCAGGTGGGATATCGCGACCCGGGTTCGGCTGCCCTCGGCTCTGGTGTGGGTTGTCGCCGGGCTGAAACTGTCTGTCCCACAGGCGCTCGTAGCCGTGGTGGTTGCCGAGATCCTGGCGTCGAACCGGGGCCTGGGCCACCTGGTCGCGCTCAACTCCGGCCAATTCAACTCCGCCGGCACCTTTGCCGCCGTCGCGACACTGTTGCTCGTCGGTATCACTATCGACCGGTTGCTCGCCGTCGCGACTCGGCGGGCGCTGATCTGGAAGCAGGAAGGACCGGCAGGCCGATGACTGTTGTAGAAACCAACTCCCGACCCACACGGTACGACCTGGGCGCGTTGCTGAATCCGCGTCGCATTGCGGTCGTGGGCGCGAACGATCGTAGCGAGGCATTCACCGGCGGGACCGTTGTCAATCTCCGTCGGCACGGCTTCACCGGCGAGGTGTATCCGATCAACCCGCGCCGCGACGTGGTCGGCGGCTACCGGGCGTACCCGGATCTCGGTGCACTGCCGGGACCGATCGACCAGGCAGTGATTGTCGTGAAAGCCGACTCTGTGGTCCCGATGCTGGAGGAAGCCGTGGCTGCGGGAGCCGCAGCGGCGATCGTCATCTCGTCCGGCTTCGGTGAAGGCGCAGCCGACGCGGACGGCCGACGCCGGGCCGCGCAGCTGCAGGAATTCCTGGCACGGAACCCGATTCCGATTCTGGGTCCGTCGACGACCGGACTGGTGAACCTCAACGACGATTTCGTTCCGCGGGCGGTCACCAATCACCTCGAGCCGGGCCGGCTACGCACCGGCCCAGTGGCGCTCATCTCACAGTCGGGCGCCGCGAACAACGCGGTATTCAACCGGGCGCAGTCCCACGGGGTCGGTATCGGGCTCGCCGTCGCCACCGGAGTTCAGGCCAATATCGGGGTCTGGGATATTGCCCGGGTCGCGGTCGACGACCCGCGGATCACGGTGCTGGCCATGCTGGTCGAGGACTTGGGCACGCCCGCGGATTACGAGAGTGTGCTGCGGTCGGCGGTTCGGGCACGCAAGCCGGTGGTGCTGCTGCGGACCGGCCGCAGCGAGGTGGGCCGGTCTGCGATTGCCACCCACACCGGTTCACTGGCGGGCAACTGGGCCGTCGAGCGGGAGATGATGGCGGCACTGGGGGTCATCCTGGCGGCCGACCTCGACCAACTGTGGGAGATCGCCGCCGTCGCAACGCACTGGGGGCCTGCTCCGCACCGCCGGGTCGATCTCGGCGTGATCGGCATGTCCGGTGGCGAAGGCGCCGTCATCGCCGACCATGCCGACGAGGCCGGCATCGCGATGCCCGATGTTTCTACGGCCTTCACCGAACTGGTCGGCGAGAAACTGACTCTCGCGGGAGCCGGCAACCCCTTCGACCCGACCGGGGAAGCGATCGGCCGGCAACAGAACGCCTTGGATGCCATGGCGGGCTTCATCACCCGCAACGACTACGACGTGCATCTGTTGGCATTGAACGCGCAGGCAGTTCCCGCCGAAGGAGGTCTGCTCGACCACCTGTTGGACAGGCTGTCGGCCACCGGCGCCCGGATCGGCATTTCGTATTGGGACATTCCCGGATACTCCGATGGTCTGGCCGATCGTTTGGCGGCGTTCGCCGGACCCGTGCTGCCCAGTTCGGGGCGGATGATCGACGCAATCGGCGCCTGGTCGCGAGGCAGAGCCATCGCACCGGCACCCGAGTTCGAGCAACCGGCCACGCCGCTGATGGCCGGCGAAGTGGTCGACTACTGGACTGCTCGATCGGCATTGAGCGAGGTCGGGGTGCCGTTCGCCGAAGCGGCGCTGGTACACGACGGACAGGCCGCGATGAGGGCGGCCCGGGCGATCGGTTACCCAGTGGTGCTGAAGGCGAATGTCGAGAGCACCGTGCACAAGGCGGTGGCGGGGCTGGTCCGCCTCGGGATCACCGAGGCGGAGTCCCTGATCCGGCATTTCACCGAACTGAGTGACGCCGGCAACGGGGTGGTGGTGGAGAAAGCGGTGCTCTCGACCTCTTCGCTCATTGTGGGCACAGTATTCGATCCGCACGTGGGGTCGGTGGTGGTGGTGGGCAGCGGCGGCGGCGCCGCAGAACACCTGCAGGACACAGCGGTGTGCCCGACCCGGCTGCTGACCCTGTCGGCAGCACAGGATGCATTGCGCAGGTGCGCGATGGGCAGATTCCTCGAACGCCGCGAACCGGAGCGGTTCATGCAGGTAGCAGAGCTTCTGGTCGATCTCGGCCGGGCAGTCGACGGACAGGTGATCTCGGTGGACCTCAATCCCGTGGTGGTTACTCCGGCGGGCATCGTCGCGCTCGACGCCCGCATCGAGAATCTGGAGCAACGACCATGAGCCACAATGTCACCTCGACGGTCGAAGACCGGATCGCGACCATCTCGCTCACCGCCGTGGACCGGATGAACGCACTGGACTCGGCCACCATCAGTGAGCTGATCTCGGCTTTCGAATCGGCACACCACGATCACGAGGTCTGGGTCGTGGTGTTGCGAGCCGAGGGTGACCGGGCGTTCTGCGTGGGGCGTGATCTGCGCGAGGTGGGGTCCAATGATGCAACGCGGCCGGAGACGATCGATTCGGTGCCGATGCGCGGGCTCGAGCGCAATCTGTTCGAGGTGATCGTCGAATGCGCGAAACCGGTGATCGCGGCAATCTTCGGCCACACCTTGGGCGGTGGCGCGGAGTTGGCGCTGGCGGCCGATATCCGCATTGCAGCAGATGATCTCTCGATCGGATTTCCCGAGGTGACAAGGGGGTTCGGTGCCAACTTCGCCTCGGTGGTCCTGCCGCGAACAGTGCCGATTGGCGTGGCCAACGATCTGCTGTTCACCGGTCGCAGAATCGGGGCGTCCGAGGCGGCGGCCATCCACCTGGTCAATCAGGTGGTCCCCCCGGCCGCCCTGGACCGTTCGGCACGTGACTACGCCGAGACCCTGCGCTCGAATGCGCCGTTGACGATCCGCCGATACAAGGCCATGGGTACCAAGACCCAAGGACTACCACTCGCGGCGGCGCTACGCCTGGACGCATCCCCGAACCCCTATCTGAGTGAGGACCGCAGAGAAGGCGTCGCCGCGTTCTTGGCGAAACGAAACCCGGTGTGGGCAGCTCGTTGACCGCCCTCCACCCCATAGACGAAGGAACATCTGTGACCGAGTTGGTGCACCTGGAAATCGACGCCGCTATAGCAACCGTCACCCTTGACTCGCCGTCCAATCGGAATGCGCTCTCCCGCCGGCTGGTGGCCGAACTCCGAGCACATCTGAACACTGCCATGTGCGACACGCAGGTACGTGCGGTGATCATCACCGGCACCGGCCCGGTCTTCTGTGCGGGCGCGGACCTGAAAGAACGGAGTCGGCCCGCCGACCCCGGCCAACCGGATCCCTCGTTCGCCGACATCCTCCGGCTGATCATGGAGGGCCCGACTCCGGTGGTGGTCAAGATGAACGGGCCGGCGCGCGCCGGCGGCCTCGGCATCGTCGCCGCGAGCGATATCGCCATAGCCCCCACCACTGCGACATTCGCTTTCAGCGAGGTGAAAATCGGTGTGGCGCCGGCAATGATCGCAGTGCCCTGCACTCGTCGGATGACGCCGCGCAGCGTCTCCCGTTACTTTCTCACCGGAGAGACCTTCGATGCCACCACCGCAGAAAAAGTGGGTTTGGTCAGTATCGTCACCGACGATGTCGACTCGGCGTGTGCCGGAATCGCCGCTGCGCTGCGCGACGCCGGCCCCAATGCGCTGGCGGCTGCCAAGAAGTTGATACCGATCGCACGAAACCTGGAACTCGGCGATGCCCTCACAACGATGGAAAGGGAGTCGGCCGAACTGTTCGCAAGCAGCGAGGGACAGGAAGGTATGGCAGCCTTCGTGGCGAAGCGGAAACCCGAATGGGCCCAGTTCGACTGACAAGGATGAGATCGTGAAGGGAAAGCACCATCGCGGCGTCGATCGAACCGTCGCGATCCTGGAGTCCGTCGCCCGCCGCCGCGACGGCCTCACGCTCACCGAACTGGCCAGGGCACTCGATGCCCCGGTCAGCTCGGTACAGCAACTGGTGTACGGACTTGTCGCGGTGGGCTTCCTCAACGAGGACGACCGGCGGTTCACCCTCGGCCCCGGGGCCTTCGCCTTGACGATGCAAACGGACTGGCGATCGATCGCGCCGATCTCACACGAGCTGGTCGAAGACCTGTCCGCCGAGCTCGGGTGCACCATGGCGCTGGGCCTGCTCGTCGGCGACAATCTGATGTATTTCGATGAAGCAGGCTCTGATCCGGCGATCGAGTATTACGCCACGTCTCGCAGCCGTCGCCCCGTTCTGGCCAGCGCGGGAGGTAAGCGACTGCTGGCGGGCCTACCGGACTTCGAATTGCAGCACCGGTTGCGCAGTTTGAGCGAACGGCATCCGGCCGGCGAGGTCGACCAGTTTCTGGCGGAGCTGCCCGAGATCCGGGCCACCGGCTTGGCCTACGGGCGGGCGCTCGAAGACATACTCGCTGTCGCCGCCGGAATTCCGGGTCGGCGTGGCAAGCCGGCCGCGGCGCTGATCGCGGTCGGTTCGCCGGCGTCCATGGTCGGCCGGATCGACGATGTGGGAGCAATTCTGCTGGAGCGTATTCGTCGGCACTGTGTAGCGCCGGATCCCCGCGACGAGCGATTCACGGATACGGTGGCGCAGCCCGAGACCGGCTCTGTGCCCTGGGAATCTCTTCCGCACCACGGGTGAGCGTTCGGCTGCGCCGTGCAGCGCATGCCCGACTACACGACCGGCCGTACAGCCGATCGACCGGGATCGTCAATGCCGTCGAGTGCGGTATCAGCCAGCTGAAACAACATCGGGCCGAGGCGACTCGGTTCGACGAACTCGTCGTCCGCTACCTCGCCACGCTCCATATCGCCGCAATCAATCCATGGCTCGGTGACAGCTGCCCGACGTCGAGACGCTAGTCGACCGCGCTGAGTTCCAGCGCTTCCTCCGCGACTTCCTCGAAGCGCCCCTCCCACTCTTCGTAGACGGGGGTCTCCTCTTCCCGGGTGACCATCCAGACGACGACCTGGCTGCCGTCGTCATCGGCGGGTACCAGCACGTTCTCGATTTTCACGCCGATACCGAGTACCTCGGCGGCGCGGATGACGCCGGGCAGATCCTCGGCTTGAGCGACCGCCTGGTTCGCATACAACATAACCATGGGCCGCATGCTACGACAGCCGCTCGGCCTCCGGGCGCCCGCCATCCGGTACTGCCTCGGAAAACATGCCCTGACCGAGCCAGGGCATACCAAAAGCCGCCGTGGTCATCGAAGCCCCGGCGGCTTTGTTCGAAAGAGTTCGGTCTGTCAGAGCTTGTTCAGCGCGAGTGCCATCGCCGACTTCTTGTTGGCGGCCTGGTTCGCGTGAATGACGCCCTTGGAGGCGGCCTTGTCGAGCTTGCGGCTCACGAACTGGAGGCGCGCGGCGGCGCTCTCCTTGTCGCCGGCAGCGGTGGCTGCCCGGAAGGCCCGGATATGGGTGCGCAGTTCGGATTTCACCGACTGATTGCGCTGGCGCGCCGCCTCGTTGGTGCGGATCCGCTTGATCTGGGATTTGATATTGGCCACGCCGGTATCCTCTGGTTCCTGTCTGGTTCGGTCGGAAAGTCTGTATGCGCGTACCAACCCTGATTACAGCCGACTCGGAAAACTCCGGGCACGGGGTACGGCAATGCCGAGTAGCCAGGCTACCAGCAGTGGGCGGGGCGGCGAAATCGTGGGTGCGTTGCAGCAACGTGACCTGCCCGTATGTCGTTGTGAAGAGCCCTCGTGCCGCGTAAGGTGCCGGGAAGTTCGGCCCATATGGTTTCGCAGCAGGACCCAGGTTCTCCCGGTGCGCGTCCCGACCATGCAGCGGGGCGGCGATCTTCTCGGAAGGCGGCGTCATGTCTCCCACTGCGCAGGAACGAGAAGCTGTACTCGAAGGTGTCGAGCCCGCGGATATCGCTGATACAAAGAAATGGTTCGCCGAGGCGATCGGCACCTTCGTCCTGGTGATGGGGGGTGTCGGAACGGCCGTCCTGGCCGGTGAGAAGGTGGGGCCGCTGGGGGTTGCCCTGGCGTTCGGCCTGTCTCTGCTCGTATTGGTCTACGCGATCGGGCCGGTCTCCGGCTGTCATGTCAACCCCGCGGTGACTGTGGGGCAGCTCATGATGGGCAGGCTTTCGCCGATGAGTGCGGCGGGCTACATCGTCTCCCAGGCGATAGGCGGCCTGCTCGCCGGCCTGGTGCTGTTTGCGATTGCCAAGAACCTGCCTTCCTACGACCGTGCTTCCTCGGGGCTGGGCGCCAACGGCTGGGGTGAGCACAGTCCGTCGGCGGTCACCGGTCCGGGCGGTGAGGTGGTGATCCAGGAGGGGTACGGAATGGCCGCGATGATCATCGTCGAGGTGATGCTGACCGCGCTGCTCGTTTTTGTTGTTCTGGCCGCGACCGACCGTATTTCGGAGATTCCGCAGGCCGGGTTGGCCATCGGGTTCACCCTCGCGGTCATCCACCTGATCGCGATTCCGGTGGACAACACCTCGGTGAACCCCGCGCGCAGCCTGGCCGTGGCGCCTTATCAGGACGGCGCAATGGGGCAGTTGTGGGCGTTCATCCTGTTCCCGCTGATCGGTGGCGTGCTCGGTGCGTTGCTGTACGGGATGTTGTTCGGGCGGTCCCGGGAACTGCAGGCCTGATCCGTCGGTGCCGGGGCCCGGCTCAGTTCCAGCGGTATTCCCGGACCAGGCGATGCGCCACCCGGTCGAACAGTTTGCGCGGCAGGATGGCGCCCTCCCGGCGGATACCGTCCTCGGGGACGTCGAGTACCCGGTCCAGCCGGACCCAGCTGGCTCTGCCCTGGTGGTCCCAGATGCCGGCGCCGATCCCGACCCATTCGGGATCCTGCTCGCGGTCCGGGTTCGAGCTGAGCATCAGTCCGAGGAGGGTGTGTCCGTCCCGGCCCACCACCAGTACCGGCCGGTCCTTGCCGTTGCCGGGATCCTCCTCGAAGGGCACCCAGGTCCAGACGATTTCGCCGGGGTCGGCGCGGCCGTCGAGCTGGGGCGCGTAAACGACCCGGCGGGCGCGCCGGGCGGTCGGGACCGGAGTGGAGGCCGCCGGGCGGACGGGGATGCTCTCGCCGCCGGTCACCGCGCGCGGTGACCGGCGGGTGGTGCGGATGCGGCCGCGGACGAGTAGCGCTTCCACCAGGCGTGGCGCCTGCCGCCGGACGAGTTTCGGCCCCTGCTGTATCGCGATCGCGGTGAGCTGTTTGCCGAGACTGTTCCAACTGCGGGGCATCTCAGGAGGATAACGGCACTCCCGGCCGATGCAGTATCGCTGCCGGGGTCACCACGGCAAGTCACCGGGGCAGAGTCGGGAGCGCGGGGCGGGCCGTTCGGCAGGAGGCGGGGCGGGGCCGGGGGGCCGGGGGCCCGGCTCACCATGGGACGATGGTCGTCAGTACGCCCGATACCCATGAGGAGTGGAGTGCCCGCCAGCTTCGCCGATACGACGTTCACCGATCCGTCGCGGATCCGGAACTTCTGCATCATCGCGCATATCGATCACGGCAAGTCGACGCTGGCCGATCGGATGCTGCAGCTCACCGGGGTCGTCGAGGAGCGGCAGATGCGCGCGCAGTACCTCGACCGGATGGATATCGAACGCGAACGCGGTATCACCATCAAGGCCCAGAATGTGCGGCTGCCGTGGACGCCCGAGTCCGGCGAGCACGTGGGCGAGAATTTCGTCCTGCATCTGATCGATACTCCGGGCCACGTCGACTTCACCTATGAGGTTTCGCGGGCACTGGAGGCCTGTGAGGGCGCGATCCTGCTGGTGGACGCCGCGCAGGGGATCGAGGCGCAGACGCTGGCGAACCTGTATCTGGCGCTGGACAAGGATCTGGAGGTCATCCCGGTCCTCAACAAGATCGACCTACCGGCCGCAGATCCGGAACGTTACGCGGCCGAGCTGGCCCATATCGTCGGCTGTGAGCCCGAGGATGTGCTGCGGGTATCCGGTAAGACCGGGGTGGGGGTGACCGAACTGCTGGACCGGGTGATCGAGCGGGTGCCGCCGCCGGTCGGCGACGCCGACGCACCGGCCCGGGCGATGATCTTCGATTCGGTCTATGACACGTACCGCGGCGTGGTCACCTATGTCCGTGTGGTGGACGGCAAGCTGACCCCGCGCGAGAAGATCAAGATGATGTCCACCGGCGCCACGCACGAGCTGCTGGAGATCGGGATCGTTTCCCCGGAACCCAAACCCACGGGGGGACTGGGGGTCGGCGAGGTCGGCTACCTGATCACCGGGGTGAAGGATGTGCGGCAGTCGAAGGTCGGCGATACTGTCACCTCCGCGCGGGCCGGTGCCACCGAGCCGCTCACCGGGTATCGCGAACCACGGCCCATGGTGTATTCCGGGCTGTATCCGGTGGACGGCTCCGACTATCCGGTCCTCCGGGACGCACTGGACAAACTCCAGCTCAACGACGCCGCCCTCACCTACGAGCCGGAGACCTCGGTGGCGCTCGGCTTCGGGTTCCGCTGCGGCTTCCTGGGTTTGCTGCATATGGAGATCACCCGGGAGCGGTTGCAGCGCGAATTCGGGCTGGACCTGATCTCCACCGCGCCGAACGTGGTGTACCGGGTGACGATGGAGGACGGTGCGGAGCACACGGTGACCAACCCGTCGTTCTGGCCGGAAGGCAAAGTGCGTGAGGTCTTCGAACCGGTGGTGAAGGTCACGATCATTGCGCCGAGCGAGTTCATCGGCGCGATCATGGAACTGTGCCAGTCGCGCCGGGGTGACCTCGGTGGGATGGACTATCTGTCCGAGACCCGCGTGGAACTGCGCTACACCCTGCCGCTGGCCGAGATCATCTTCGACTTCTTCGATTTGCTGAAATCGCGTACCCGCGGATACGCCTCGCTGGACTACGAGGAGGCCGGCGAACGGGAATCGCAGCTGGTGAAGGTGGATATCCTGCTGCAGGGCGAGGCGGTCGACGCGTTCAGTGCCATCGTGCACCGTGATGCCGCCCAGGCCTACGGGCACAAGATGACCACCAAACTGCGTGAGCTGATCCCGCGCCAGCAGTTCGAGGTGCCGATCCAGGCGGCCATCGGGTCGAAGATCATCGCTCGCGAGAACATCCGCGCCATCCGCAAGGATGTGCTGGCCAAATGCTACGGCGGCGATATCAGCCGTAAGCGCAAACTGCTGGAGAAGCAGAAGGAAGGCAAGAAGCGGATGAAGACCATCGGCCGGGTGGACGTGCCGCAGGAAGCGTTCGTCGCCGCGCTGTCCTCCGACGCCGATAAACCGAAGGACAAGAAGTAGCTGCCGGGTTTCCGCTGCCCCTCGCCCCCGCCTGGATATCGGCTGATAACGAAAATGTGACAGCTGTAGATGTCGACAATAGGCTGGTGGCGGATCCGCGCCGGATCGATGGCGGTGCGGTCGCTGACGCACGCGAGAGTGGAGTTATGGAATGGCGAGTGATCTGCCGTTCGACGACGAAGAAGAGGTCGCCGAACGGGGCGGTGACGCCGCCTATCGTATTGCCAGCGCCACCGCGCGAGTTGCCCGCGGCGGCGCGTATGTGACCGGTGGTGCGCTGATTGCCGCCAACGGTGGCGGGGTCCCGGCGTCACCCGAGGAATTGGACAGCCGCAATACCGGGTGGGCCCACAATGTCGACCCGGATCCCGACGTGCCCAGCCCGGTTGTCACCTTCCCGGACCCGGAACCGGTTGCGCCGCAGGACATGCCGTTCGGCTCGCCCGGTGACGCGAGTGTCACGATGCCGCTGCCGAACGGAACCTTCGATATCCAGATCGGCAGGCCGGGGGAATTCGGCTTCGAAGACCTGGGCTCCTACGATGCGCCGTACATGGACCAGGTCCCGGGGTTGGAGCTGATCCCCGGCGGCCCGGAAGGTGATTTTCCCGGATCCGGTTTCGTACCGGAGACACCGGGAACGGGTGTGCCCGAGTCGAATATCCCGGGTCTGCCGGAGTTGGGCCCCCCGGAGACTCCCGGGGGGATGCAGGGGTTCGACGGTATTCCCGGTCTGGGGGGCGATATTCCGGGGCTGGGCGGGGGTTTTCCCGGAGCCGGGAACGAAGGCCCCGGTGCGCCCGGGGGTTTCGAGCTACCAGCGCCCGGTGATGCTTTCAAGACCGATATCTTCGACCTGCCCGGGTTCGGGCTGAACCCGGCCGGTCAGCCGAAGGCGGTAGCACAGACCGCCGAATCCGGGCCCTCCGGCTGGGATTTCGGTGTTTCCGATCTGCTGTGCGGCGCGCGGGCCGACGCGGGCGGTTCCGGCGACGACGGTGCCTGGTTCGAGTTCTCGCTGGATACGGGAGGCTCCGGGTTCGCCGGGCTGGCACTCGGCGGTGCCGGTGGGTCTGTGCAGGTCGAATCGGATATGGGCGCCGATATCTCGGTGGGCTCAGGCGGTGTCCGGGTGGACGACAGCGAGTGGGATTTCGGGATCGCGGTAGACGACGCCTTCTCCCTCGACGATCAACTCGATCAGTACACCGGCTGGATGCAGGCCGGCGCAACGGAATCGCCATCCGGTGCCGGGCAGCCGGGTGTTGCGGAACCCGGCCGTCCAGTGGATGTGGATGCGGTGGTTACGCGCGACGACGCCGCGATTGCGATGGGCGGCAACACCGGTACCGGAACAGGCGCGGCCTCCGTGCAGAACGCAGCGGTCCCGGCGGGCACCGCCGGTCCGGCGACCTCCGGGATGTCGGTGGCCCCTGCCGCCGCCCCTGCCCCGCTGCCGAGCGCTCCCACGCCGGTGGCCGTCGCCCCGGCCGTACCTCCAGCACCGGTTGCGGTCGCGCCGATGGCGCCGGTGGCACCCGCTCCGGTTCCGCCGCCGGTGGCACCCGCTCCGGTTCCGCCGCCGGTGGCGCCTGCGGCGGTGGTTCCCGCGGTTCAGCCGGTCGCGGCCACCCCGTTGCAGACGACGGTGCAGCCCGATGTGGCGACCAGCCCGGTCGCACATGTTTTCCAGCCCCCGGCGGGGCCGTCGCCGTTGACCGCACCGGCGGCCGAGTTGCCGGATCTGTTCCACCGGCTGCCGCAGCCCGTTCAACCGGACCTGCCCACGGCGCCGGTGCTGCCGGGTGATTCCCTCACGGTGCTGCCGACCACCACGGCGCCCGTGACGACCTCCGACAGTGTCGCCACGACACCGGATACCACCACCGGCCCGGACGGCTCGACGACCACCGGCCCGAGCGGAACCACCACCAACGACGGGAGTACGACGTCGGTCGGCGGCAGCACGACATTGTTGCCTGGTGTGACCACCTCGCCGCAGGACAGCACGACATCACCGCAGGACAGTACGACCTCGCCGGACGGCTCGACCACGCCCACGGAACTCACCGAGACCGGTGGCTCGTCACCGACGAGCGCCCCGGGGGAATCGAGCACCGCCACCGAGGGGTCCACCACCGGAGAATCCGGCGGTGTAACCACCACCGCGCCGGGCTCTTCGACCGGTGGCTCAGGTGTCACCACCGAACCCATCGGTGGTGGTACCGGTGCGCCGAGTACCGGCGACCAGACCTCGGACACCGCTCCGTCCACCGTGGATCTGCCCACTCAGCAGATTCCGACCGTGGACCGGTCTGCGCCGGAGGCACCGACGATGGAGCAGCCGCAGGTACCGACTGTCAGCATGCCTGCGCAGCAGCCGAGCATGCCCGACGCGCAGCTGCCGACGATGCCGCAGCCGATGCCGACGCCATTGCCCGCGCCACAGGTCAAGCCGATTGCCGAACACGGCGCCGTGGTCGTTCCGTACGATATGCACGGGGTCGTCACCGCGACGCCCTACACCGATCACACGGTGCTGGGGTTTGCCGGTGGCGAGCTGACCGGTGATCTGTCGGCGGGATTTATGCCGCATACCGTGGCAGTGGCCGAAGACCCGGTTCCCGACCCCGCCTTCTGGGTATATTTCTGACGGTTCACGACCGCTCCCGGATTCGATCCGGTCGGGTGGGCGGGAGTGAAACGGCCGATCGTGGCCGCAAGACGTGTTGTGACCGAGAGCGAAGGAGCAGGGCTTGTCTGCCGTAGCCGGACCGCAGGCCGCCACGGTGAAGAATCCGGATGTGATGGCGCCGCTCATCCAGATCATCGACGAGTTGCGGGATGTTTCCCGCACCGCCAGCCGTAATGATCTCCGGGGTCGGCTCGGCATGGTCCGCGCCCGGGTGGCCGATACGCGGGTGCGGCTCGTAGTGGTCGGTCCGTCGAAGAGCGGGATGAGCACCCTGGTGAACGCGCTGGCCGGAGCACCGGTCAGCGCCACCGACAGTCCGATCAGTGTCCCGGCGATCGTGGAGTACGGTGCCGAGGCCACGGCTACCCTGGTCCGGCGGGAGGGCGGCGGCCGGGTCCGGCGACAGCCCGTGGATCCGTTGAATCCGGCCCCGGCGCTGATGGCGAAAGGCGTGATCCGCGCCGATTTCACCCACCCGAGCGCGCTGCTGGCCGAGGGAATCGTGCTGATGGATGCGCCGGGTGCCGCGGTACAGGACAGCACCACCTGGTCGATGATCGCCGCCGCCGACGCGGTGCTGTATGTGAGTGATGCCGATACCGCCTACAACCGGGATCAGATCGCGCATCTGCGGCGGATCGGGCAGATCTGCCCCACGGTGATCTGTGTGCTCAACAAGATCGACCGCAATCCACATTGGGCGCAGGTACAGGAGCTCAATCGGGAACTGCTCGACGAGGCCGGGCTGGGCTTCGCGGTGGCGCCGGTTTCGGCGCAACTGCACCATCAGGCGCAGCGGGCCGGTAATCAGCAGCGGGCGATCGAATCCGGGGTACCGCAGCTGGTCGAGCATCTGCGCGAATATGTGGTGGCCCATGCCGATGCCATGGCCGTGAAATCCGCGGTCCGCGATATCCAGCTCGTGGGTGACCATCTCGGTGTGGTGCTGCGCACCGAGGCCGACGCACTACGCGATCCGCGGCGGCGCGCCCATGTGACCCAGCAGCTGGCCACCGCGCGCGATCAGGCCGACCAATTGCGGCAGCGCACCGCGACCTGGCAGGTCACGCTGGCCGACGGCAGTACCGAACTGATGGCCGATATCGAGCACGATCTGCGGCACCGGCTGCGAGCCCTGGCACGCGACGCCGAAACGGAGATCTCGGCGACGGATCCGGCACCACGCTGGAACCGATTCGGCACCGAGTTGGAAACCCGGATCGCCGACGCGATCGCCGAGAATTTCGAAACGGCAAACGACCGAGCCGAGGAGCTCGGTGAGCAAGTGGCGGCCCGTTTCCCGGCCGACCATCGCCGCCCCGACCTGCCCGATATCCGTCCGCAATACGCGCCCGATCTGCTGGAGGGCGTCGCACCGCTGGAACCTCTGCAGAGCGCGAAGGCAAGCGTCCTCGATCAGTTCCTGTCCGCGTTGCGCGGCTCCTACGGTGGCATCCTGATGGTCGGTGTGGCCACCAGCCTGCTCGGGATGTCACTGGTGAACTGGTATTCCGCAGCGGCGGGCATTCTGCTCGGTCTGCACGCCCTGTGGGAAGACCGGCGGGCGCGTCGTATGCGACGGCAAGCGGAGGGCAAGGTGGCGTTGTCGCGGCTGATGGACGATGTGGTCTTCCAGGTCGGTAAAGAGTCGCGAACCCGCTTACGTGAGGTGCAGCGCGTGCTCCGGGACCATTTCACCGATATCGCCACCGATGCGCTGCGCGCGGCGGAGGAGGCGTTGCGGGTGGCCGAGGAGGCCGGTGCGCAGTACGGCGATCGGGGCGCGGAACGCCTCGCCCGGCTGGACACCGATATGGGTAAGCTGCGTGATCTCCGGCAGCAGGCAGACAGTATCGCCGCCGCCTGACGGTGATTGTCAGCGCAATCTGCCGGGATCGCGGGGGCGGCTGCGCCACGGGGTGCCGCCGACCTTGTCGTGCGCGGGCCGGAACGTCCCGGCCGGTTCCGCGCCTTCGGCCCGGATCAGGTGGGTGACGGCGTTGATCAGTGCGAGGTGGGTGAAGGCCTGCGGGAAATTCCCGAGCTGGCGGCCGGTATGGGGGTCGATCTCCTCGGCGTAGAGCTTGAGCGGGCCGGCATGGGCGAGTAGTCGTTCGCACAGGACTCGGGCGCGGTCGATCTCCCCGATTTCCACGAGCGCCGAAACCAGCCAGAACGAACAGATGGTGAAGGTGCCTTCGGCGCCGGACATCCCGTCGTCGGTGGATTCGGTGCGGTAGCGCAGGACCAGCCCGTTCTCGGTGAGCTCGTCGGCGATACCCAGAACGGTGGCGCGTACTCGCGGGTCATCGGTGGGGAGGAACCGGGTCAGCACCACGAGCAGTAGCGAGGCGTCCAGCGTGGAACCGCCGTAGACCTGGGTGAACCGGCCGCGTTCGTCTACTCCGTGGGCCAGGACATCGGCTCGGATCTCCGCCGCGATCTCATGCCATTTGCGGGCGATCGCCGCCTGGCCGTGCAGTTCGGCCAGGCGTGCGCCGCGGTCCAGCGCGACCCAGCACATCACCTTCGAGGAGGTGAAATGCTGTGGTTCGCCGCGCACTTCCCATAGGCTGCGGTCGGGTTTCCGCCAGTGCGCGATGGCCGCGTCCACCTGGCGTTTCAGCATGGGCCACAGCGTTTCCGGAACGTGTTTGCGCGATTTCACGTGCAGGTACACCGCATCCAGCATGGTGCCCCAGATATCGTGCTGCTCCTGGTCGAATGCGCTGTTGCCGATGCGTACGGGCCGGGCGTGACCGTAGCCGGTGAGATGGTCGAGGGTGGATTCGGGCAGATGTCGTTCGCCGCCGATCCCGTACAGAACCTGCAGTGGTACCGGGTCGCCGTCGGGTCCGGTGGTGGCGTCGTGCAGGAATGCGAAGAAGTCGTCGGCTTCGCGGTCCAGGCCGAGAGTGTAGAGACCCCAGAGGGCGAAACTGGAATCGCGCACCCAGGAGTAGCGGTAATCCCAGTTACGTTCCCCACCAGGTGTTTCCGGTAGTGAGGTGGTGCCCGCCGCCATCAGTGCGCCGGTCGGAGCGTAGGTGAGGCCCTTCAAGGTGAGGGCGCTACGCTGTAGGTAGCGCCGCCATGGATGGTCGGGGAAATCGCCGAGGGTTATCCATTGCCGCCAGCATTCGATCGTGGTCCACATATTGTCGGCAGCCTCGTCGAACGTGCGCGGGGCGGGCAGGTCGGACCAGGTCAATGCGACGTATGCACAATCGCCTTCGGTCATTCGGGTGCGTGCGCGGGCTTCCCGGCCCTCCAAGCCCAGACGCAGATCGGTGGTGAGCACCAGGTTCGGGCCGGCGGTTGTATCGGCGGTGCAGACCGCGGTCGCCTCCTCGTACACCTTGCCGGTGTATTCCCAGCAGGCCGTGGCCCGGTGGTAGTCGAAGGACGGTTCGCAGTTCAGTTCGAGCTCGACCGTGCCGCTCACGCATTTGACCGTGCGCAGCAGCATATGGGCGGCATCCCAATCGGTCGGGGTGCGCCGGTGGGTGCGGCTGCGCTGCTCGGTGCTGTGCCACGGGCCCAGGACCAGCGCATCGCGCACGATCAGCCAGCCGGTTGCGGTCTGCCAGGTGGTCTCCAGGATCAGTCCGCCGGGTAGGTAGCGGCGGGCAGCGGGTACCGAATGCCCGTACGGCCCCAGGCGGAAGTGGCCCGCGCTGCGATCGAGCAGTGCGCCGAACACGCTCGGCGAATCCGGACGGGGTAGGCACATCCACTCCACGGCGCCGTTGCCGGCGATCAGGCAGGTGGTTTCGCAGTCGGAAAGGAATGCGTAGTCGTCGATGGCCGGGAAGCTGTCTGCACGGCCCATCGCGGCCGGGCGGGAGGCGCCCGGCCGTCCGCTCGCCGGTGGTGCGTGCTCGGGACTCGACATACAACCCATGATGTGTTGCCGAGCCCCGCGACGCCACCATCGGTTATTCGGTGCGCCGGATCCGGGCGAGCCAGGCCACGACCTCGACCTTGCCCGCGGCGTCGACCGTCAGGTCACCGAGTTGGCCGGCATTGGATTCGGTGACGCGCCCGTAGTAGTGGTCGGGTCGCAGGTCCTCGAGCTCCCAGCCCGGCCCGGCGAAGGAGTCGCGGATGAGGTCTGCCCCGATACGGGGCCCGAAACCCGATTCGGTATCGGAGAGCGCGAGGATATGCACGTATCCGCCGGGTTCGCACAGCCGATGCAGCGCGCGGACGTATGCCGCGCGGGCTCGGTCGTCGTCCATGAACACGTGGAACAGGGCGCTGTCGACGATCGTGTCGAAGGTACCGAGCGGGTTGCCGGGCGAATCCGCGAGCGCGACCATATCCACCACCTCGAACCGGGCTGCGGGCACACCTTTGGCCGTGGCATTGCGCCGCGCATAGGCGACGGCGCTGGGGGAGAGGTCGACACCGAGAATGTCGTAGCCCGCGGCGGTGAGCGCGATGGTGTGTTCACCGGCGCCGGTCCCCGGGTCGAGTGTCCGGCCGCGGATCCGGCCGGAGCGTTCCAGGGCGATGATCGCGGGTTGCGGTTCGCCGATGATCCACGGCGCGGTGTCGTTGTCGTAGGCGGAGTTCCATACCTCGGGGGCCTGTGTCATGACTTCAGCCTGCAACCTCGAGCGCGCTCGAGGTCAAGACACAGAGTAGGCCGGCCCGGCCGCCGGCGAGGCATCGGTACATGGGGCATGTCATGCCAGGTGGGCAGGCGCCGGAACCCGGTGTTCTACGCTGGTCGCCGTGGAGCGTATTGCCGACTGGTGGGACGGGTTCGAATTGTGGGTGGCGGGGTTGCCGTTCATCCCGCAGTTCCTCGTGGTGCTGGTGGGCATGGTGCCGATCAGTTTCGGGATCGCCTATCTCATCGACCGGGCCGTCCGCCTGGCCGCCAGGGCACTGGGGCGCGACGAAACCGACGGAGCCCCCGAGACCGGAAGCGAGGTGGGCTGATGCCGCGCTCGCGAGTACAGCTCGCACTGGCCGCGCTGCTGGTGCTGGTGATCATCGCCTGGTTGTTCACGCTGTGATCGGTCCCGGTGGCCGCGGGCCCGTACGCGCTCGGCGCGGATGCGGCGCGCAAAGGTCCAACATGCCGCGTACCGGCCGCCCGGCGGGGCGCCGCCGGATGTTCACCGCGCTCGTGGCGGTGCCCGTATTGCTGAGCGCATGTGCGGGTGGTTCCAGCGACGAGGTCGGTGGTCGTGGCGCCGACGGCAGTGGCGGCACGGTCGATCTCTATGCCTACGCCATCCCCAAACCCGGCTACGACGAGGTCGTGCCGGCGTTCAACGAGACCGAGGCAGGCGAAGGGGTCGAGGTGCGCCAGTCCTACGGCGCCTCCGCCGACCAATCCCGCAAGATCGCCCGCGGCGCCCCCGCCGATATCGTGAGCTTCTCCCTCGAACCCGATATCACCCGGCTGGTCGACGCCGGGCTGGTGGACCCGGACTGGAACGCCGACGCCACCCGCGGCGTCCCGTTCGGTTCGGTGGTCACTCTGGTGGTACGGGCCGGTAATCCGAAGAACATCCGCGGCTGGGACGATCTGCTGCGACCGGACGTCGAGGTGGTTACCCCGAACCCGTTCAGCTCCGGCTCCGCGAAATGGAACCTGCTCGCACCGTATGCCGCGGCCAGCGACGGAGGCCGCGATCAGCAGGCCGGGATAGATTTCCTGGATCGGATGCTCACCCGCGTGCGGGTCCAGCCGAAATCCGGCCGGGAGGCCACCGAGGCATTCCTACAGGGCACCGGCGATGTGCTGATCAGCTACGAGAACGAGGCGATCTTCGCCGAACGGCACGGTGACCCGGTGGAACACATCGTGCCGGAGACCACGTTCCGGATCGAGAATCCGGTCGCGGTGCTCGAACATGCGCAGCATCCGGAGAAGGCGCTGGCATTCCGGGATTTCCTCTACACCCCGGCCGCCCAGCGGGCGTGGGCCGAGGCCGGCTTCCGGCCCGTCGATCCCGGGGTTGCCGCCGAGTACGCCGAGCAGTTCCCGGAACCGGTCACGCTGTACACCATTGCCGACCTCGGCGGGTGGGAAATGGTGGAGGCCGATCTGTTCGCTCCCGACTCCGGTGCGATCGCCGTCGCCTACGACAACGCGACCGAGTAGCCGGGTGACCCGGACCACACGCGATACTCGATACTCGTGACCGAACACAGCCCCGACACCGCACCCGCCGCGGTGCGCGCCGAACCCACCCGCCGCCCGCTGGGCTCCTGGCTGCGGTTCACCGGGTCGGTGGGTCCGCTCGGTATCGCCACAGCCATGCTGTGGCTGAGCGTTATCGTGCTGCTACCGCTGGCCGCGCTGACCTTCAGTGCCTTCGACGACGGCTGGTCGGGGTTCTGGGGCGCGATCACCGACCCGCTGGCGCTGGCTTCGCTGCGGGTGACAGTGCTGGTGTCCATCGTGGTGGCGTTGCTCAACGTCGTCATGGGCACACTGATCGCCTGGGTGCTGGTGCGCGACGACTTCCCCGGCAAGGGCCTGGTCAACGCTTTGATCGATCTGCCGTTCGCGCTGCCGACCATTGTCGCCAGTATCGTGCTGCTCGCGCTGTACGGGCCCAAGAGTCCGATCGATATCCATCTCAACGCCACCCAGCCGGGGCTGGTGGTCGCTCTGGCCTTCGTCACGCTGCCGTTCGTGGTGCGATCGGTGCAGCCGGTGCTGATCGAGGCCGATCGTGAGGTCGAGCAGGCGGCGCTGTCGCTGGGTGCGGACAACTGGACCACATTCCGGCGGATTGTGCTGCCCACCCTGGCGCCCGCGATCATCAGCGGCGGCGGGCTGGCCTTCGCCCGGGCGATCGGCGAATTCGGGTCGGTGGTGCTGATCGGCGGCAATATCCCGCGCGAAACACAGGTGGCCTCGCAGTACATCCAGCAGCAGATCGAAATCGACCGGCCGGTGAACGCGGCGGCGGTATCGGTGGCGCTGCTGGTGATCGCGTTCGTGGCCCTGCTGGTGCTGCGGGTTTTTGCCGAACGGACGGCCCGGAAGGAGCGCGAGGCCCGATGAAACTGTCCACGCCCAGCCGGGTGAGCTTGCGGGTGCTGGCGCTCGGCTACCTCTTCGTGCTGCTGGTCCTGCCGCTGGGGATCATCCTGTATCGGGCGTTCGAGCACGGTATCGGCGCCTTCATCGACCAGATCAGCACGCCGGCGGCTATCTCCGCCTTCAACCTGTCCATGGTGATCCTGGTCATCGTGGTACCGGTGAACGTGATCCTCGGGGTGGTGATCGCGCTGGCCCTGGTGCGCGGGAACTTCCCGGGCCGGCGGTTACTGCAGGGTCTGGTGGATCTGCCGTTCGCGGTCTCGCCGGTGGTGGTGGGTGTCGCGCTGATCATGCTGTGGGGTGTGGGCGGCTGGTTCGGGGTGATCACCGAATGGGGTTTCCAGGTGATCTTCGCGCTGCCCGGGATGGTGCTGGCGACGATCTTCGTGACCATGCCGTTCGTGGTGCGCGAGGTGGAACCGGTACTGCACGAGATCGGTGACGATCAGGAACAGGCGGCCGCGACCCTGGGCGCCTCCCGCTGGCAGACCTTCTGGCGGATCACCGTCCCCGCCATCCGCTGGGGTCTCACCTACGGTGTGGTGCTCACCGTCGCCCGCGCGCTCGGCGAATTCGGTGCGGTGATCATGGTGTCGTCCGGTTTCCCCGGTGTCTCGCAGACACTCACCCTGCTGGTGCACGAACGCTATATCAACGATCACAACGATTTCGGCGCTTACAGCGCCGCAGTCCTGCTGATGGGTCTCGCGCTCATCACCCTGCTGTTGATGACGCTCCTGGAACGTAAGCGGGACGTGTCATGACCGTGCATGCCGGAGGCCGCCCATGATCACTGTGACCGATGCGCGCAAGAACTATGGTTCTTTCGCCGCTCTGGACGATGTCAGCCTGGAGATCCCCTCCGGTGAGCTGACCGCGCTGCTAGGCCCTTCCGGTTCCGGGAAATCGACCCTGTTGCGGTCGATCGCCGGGCTGGAGAATCTCGATTCGGGCGTGGTGACCATCAGCGGTCGCGACGTGACCCGGGTGCCGCCGCAGAAACGCGATATCGGGTTCGTCTTCCAGCACTACGCGGCGTTCAAACATATGACGGTCCGTGACAATGTCGCCTTCGGCCTGACCATCCGCAAACGCCCCAAGAACGAAATCGCCCGACGAGTGGACGAACTGCTGGGCATCGTCGGGCTCGACGGTTTCCAGCATCGCTATCCGGCGCAGCTCTCCGGTGGCCAGCGCCAGCGGATGGCGCTGGCTCGCGCACTGGCCGTGGACCCGCAGGTCCTGCTGCTGGACGAACCGTTCGGTGCGCTGGACGCGAAGGTGCGCGCGGATCTGCGCACCTGGTTGCGCCGCCTGCACGACGAAGTGCATGTGACCACCGTGCTGGTGACGCATGACCAGGAGGAAGCCCTCGACGTCGCGGACCGGATCGCGGTGATGAACGCCGGCCGCATCGAACAGGTCGGCAGTCCCGAGGATGTCTACGACCGGCCGGCCAGCGAATTCGTGATGACTTTCCTCGGTGCGGTGGCGCGGTTGAACGGCCACTTGGTGCGGCCGCACGATATCCGGGTCGGCCGGGACCCGAGTATGGCGCTGGCCGCCTACGAGGGCACGGCGGAATCGGCGGGCGTTACCCGCGCGACGATCGAACGGGTGGTGCGGCTCGGGTTCGAGGTCCGGGTGGAAATGCGCAATGCCGCTACCGGGGACCTGTTCGTCGCGCAGGTGACCCGTGGTGATGCCGAGGCGTTGCGGCTGGCCGAGGGGGAGACCGTCTTCGCCCGCGCCACGCGGATTCCGGAACTGCCGGTCGCCTAGGACCCACCCATCCGCTCCGGTTCGAGCCGCGCGTTCTATCCGGCGAATCGGCAAGTACCTGTGACCGGAACTCCCGCAAAGGGGGAGGGGCAACGTCCCGGGCGTCCGGGAGCGGCAGTTCTGCGAGCGTTGAAGGCTTCCCTCGTTCTGTGCGTTGAACTGCGGTGATGCCTTTTGGTTATCGACCGTGGTCCGGTTCCGCCGAATGTCGTGTTGACGTACCCCGCATTAGCTGTAACTATGGGAAACAGTTAAGCCGGAATCATTGACGAGAGGCATGACGATGACGTCTTCAGCCACCACGGTCTCCGACGACCAGCTGGTCGCTCAGGCCCAGGAGTACGCGGAAAAGCTGCTGCTGTTGTCGGAAGGCTCGGTCAACCGGAATTTCGACCCGTTCGAAGATATCGACTGGGACCACCCGGACTTCGATGTCGATGCGCGGCCCGAACGCTGGATCCTGCCCGTATCCGGCGATACCATCGGGCGCCATCCCTGGTACCGGGCGCTGTCCGACCAGCAGAAGATCGCTCTCGGCAAATACCGCCAGGCCAATGTCGCCAAGGTGGGTCTCCAGTTCGAGGCCATCCTGATCAGCGGCATGATGCAGCACGTCTTCGGTCTGCCCAACGGCGATCCGGAGTTCCGCTACTGCTCCCACGAGATGATCGAGGAGCACAACCACACCCTGATGTTCCAGGAGATGGTGAACCGGATCGGTGCCGACGTACCGGGCATGGGCCCGTTGGTCCGTCAGTTCCGGCATATCGTCATCCCGGTCGCGGTGGCCTTCCCGAATCTCTTCTTCATGGCGGTGCTCGGTGGCGAGGAGCCGATCGACCACATCCAGAAGGACATCCTGCGCTCGGGTGAGGAAGTCCATCCGATCATGCGCGGGGTGATGGCGATCCACGTGGCCGAAGAAGCCCGCCACATCTCCTTCGCCCACGAATTCCTCGCCAAGCATGTGCCGGAATCATCGCGGATGAACAAGTTCGTGCTGTCGCTGGCCATGCCGATCGTCATGTGGATCCTGGGCCGCGCCATCGTGACCCCGCCCAAGGCGTTCTTCGACGAGTTCGATATTCCGAGCAGTGTCCGCAAGGAGCTGTTCTACGGCTCGGCCGACGCCAAACAGACTTTCAGTGACTACTTCGGCTATGTGCGCATGCTGGCCGAGGACATCGGCCTGATGAACCCGATCGCCAAGCGTGTGTGGAAGGCCCTCGGCATCGCCGGGCATGCCACCCGGTACCGCTCCGAGCCGCTGCGCGCCGTGCCCGGCAAAGCGGCCTGAAGAACGGTAGGACTTCATGCCCTACGTCGTCACCCAGTCGTGCTGTAGCGACGCCTCCTGCGTCTACGCCTGCCCGGTCAACTGTATTCACCCGACCCCGGACGAACCGGATTTCCGGACCGCGGAGATGCTCTACGTCGACCCGGCCGCCTGTGTGGACTGCGGCGCCTGCGCCTCGGCCTGCCCGGTGGACGCCATCACGTCGTCGAAGAAATTGACCGACGAGCAAAAGCCGTTCATCGAGATCAACGCCGATTTCTACCGGCAGTCGCGACCACGCCCGATACTCGCCCGGCCGGTTCCGGCGCCGCCGATCGATACTGCCGGTCGCGGCCCGCTGCGGGTCGCGGTGGTCGGTTCCGGGCCCTCGGCCATGTACGCCGCGGACGAACTGCTCACCCAGCCGGATGTGCGGGTGACCGTGTTCGACCGGCTGCCGGTTCCCTACGGCTTGGCTCGCTACGGCGTGGCACCGGATCATGAGAAGACTCGTAAGGTCGCCGGACTGTTCGACGTGATGTCGCGGCAGTCCGGATTCGGGTCGTACTTCGATGTCGAGGTCGGCAAACATATTTCGCACGAAGAACTGCTCGCCTACCACCATGCTGTCGTCTACGCGGTCGGTGCCTCCGCCGACCGTAAACTCGGCATCCCCGGGGAAGGTCTGAACGGAAACGTCTCGGCCACCGATTTCGTGGCCTGGTACAACGGGCATCCCGATCACGCCGACGACGATTTCGATCTGTCCCAGCGCCGCGTGGTTGTGGTGGGCAACGGCAATGTGGCGCTCGATGTGGCCCGGGTCCTCACCACCGATCCGGAAGCACTGGCCGGCAGCGATATCTCGCCGGTCGCGCTCGAAGCACTGCGGCGCAGCGAAGTACGCGAGGTCGTGGTGCTCGGCCGGCGTGGTCCGGCCGAATCGGCCTTCACCGTCCCGGAGTTCGTCGGGTTGCTGGGTTGCGATGTGGATATCGCGATCGACGGTGACCTGCCGCCACTCACCGGCGACCTGCCGTATCAGGTGGAACAGAAGCTGAAACTGCTGCACCAGGTGGCCGATCGGCCGTTCGGGCAGCGGCGCCGGATCGTCTTCCGCTACCAGAGCGCGCCGAGCCGGATCCTCGGGCCCGACGCGGTCACCGGTATCGAAGTGGACCGGACCGAGCTGGTTCCCGGCGACGACGGCAGTGCCCGCGCGGTCGTCACGGGCGATATCGATCTCTTGGAGGCCGGGCTGGTGCTCACCTCGGTCGGCTACCGAGGAGTTCCCACACCCGGTCTGCCGTTCGACGAACAACGCGCGATCATCCCCAATCGGGCCGGCCGGGTGCTGACGGGTCCGGAAGGCGATGTATATCCGGGCGCGTATGTGACCGGCTGGATCAAGCGTGGTCCCACCGGGTTCATCGGTACCAACAAATCCTGCGCCCAGGAAACCGTGCAACAGCTTGCCGACGATTTCAACACCGGCCGGCTGGCCGGGCCCGCAGGTAGCGCGGAGGCTTTCGACCGGCTGTTGCGGCAGCGCCGGCCGCAGGTCCGGGCCGCGGGCGCGGTGGCCCGCTCGGCCGCGCCGGTACGCCGCTTGTTCGCTCGCACCTGAAGCGATCCTCCAGGTTCCGCCCGTCCGGTATCGCACCGGGCGGGCGGTCTTCGTTTGCGCGAGGCGAATTCCGCGCGAGTAGCTATTGATCGGTTACCGGTGGGCGGTCGTGCCCGGATGAACGTCCGGGTGTCAGTGGGGGTTACCTGCGGACGCGTCGACAGGTAGTGGTGTGCGCCTAGGTGTTTCTGTTGAATCCCCAGTTCAAAGCCCATTTCATTCGGAATGGATAATTGGGCTATCGGTTTGTTTTCCGGCCGATATTCGGGGAGTTGTTCCGTAACTGCCACTTTCATCGCCGATTATTCGATTTATTCGAGCCATTGCAGCTAACCTGTGGTCGCTGTTTGGAAAACGACCGCGCCCATGGCTTTTTCGCAGGACGTGGTCTCGGTGCGTTTGACGGGATGGCAAATGACTTCTGGCCTGGGTATCAGTATCGGCACGGTGAACGTTGTCTCGGCGCGGGTCGCCGAACACGGCGCCCGGCCGATCGTGCGGACACGGCGGACGGCTGTCGGATTCGACAACCGCGGAACCGCGCGGCTCGGGGGAATCACCCGATTCTCCACGGCGGTAAGCGAATTCGCCGACCTGGGCCGCGACCCCGAATCGGTCTATGTCGACGGCCGGATCTGGGCGCCGGCCACCATCTTCGCCTCGGTGGTGCAGGGACTGGTCACCGCCGAACCCGCGGCCGGAGTGGTCGCCACCCATCCGGCCGGATACAGCGCCAAACAACTCGACCTGCTCCGGCAGAGTCTCGACCTCGCGGGTGTGGGGCATGTCCAACTGGTTCCGGAGCCGGTAGCCGCCGCGCACTGGCTCGATGCCGAACACGGCCCGCTGGATACCGGATTCGCCCTGGTCTACGACTTGGGCGGGAACAGTCTCGATGTCGCGGTGGTACGGACCGGGATGGACTGGCCGGATCACCCCGTCGTCGGAAAGCCGGTGCGTTCCTACGATTTCGGTGGCCGCCCGCTCGGCGCGATGATCGCTCGTTGCGCGGGTGACCGGGCGATCGGCCCGGCCGAACCCGGTACCGGGACAGTGTCGCTGATGTCCTTCGTCGACCCCGAAGGGCTGCGCCGCGAACATATCCGGGATTCGCTCGAAGTAGTGCGCGGCGCGGTGCGCTCGGCCGGTGTCGCACTGTCCGATATCGGCCGCATCCTGGTGGTCGGCGGTGCGGCGCGGCCACCGCAGGTCGCCGAAACCCTCGCCGAACTGGGGGTGCCGGTGATGATCGCCGCCGATTCCGCGCAATGCGTGGCGCTCGGTGCCGCAGCGATGGCCGCGGAGAGCGTTCCGCTGGCTGCCTCGTCCCACGCCAGGCACGCCCCGATCTTCTCGGGTGCCGCAGTGTTTTCCGCGGTCGCCATGTCCGCGGCCACCATCCTGGGCAACGGTGCCGCCGACACCGTGGTACCGGATCCGGACCGGATGCCGCTACAGACCCCGGGCGCGGTGCTGTACGAAATTCACGGTGAAGCGCAGGTGGAACGCTCCGGCGCCGGATGGAGCGTGTCCTACGCGCCACTGAGCGCCGGGCCGCATATCACTCCCGCGGGGGTGTCGCGACCGTACGGGCCCCCCATGCCCGGGACCGCGGCGGCGCCCGCGGACTCGGCGCCGGATCGTGATGGCGACCGTAACGACTCGCACACCTCACCCCGCGACCGGCACGCCGACAACGAATCCCGCTACAGCGATCCGGCGCAGTTCCAGAATCCGATCCCCTTCGAACCCCCCGGCTTCCCGGTACGGCCCGGTCCGGGCCCCGCGGAGCCGGAGATTCCCGGAATCGAACTCCCCGGCGGCACCGATCCGGGCGAACCGCCCGTCGTCGATCCACCCGGCGCACCGCCCGGTGGGGAAACCGATGGGCCGGAGCACGGTTCGGACAACGGCACCGGCGGACTGCCGGGACTCCCCGATACCGGTTACCCGGGAGTGCCGGACATACCGGGTGGGAACTGGTCCGGTGGCGAGGAATCACCGGGAGGCAACTGGTCGGCACCGGGTAGTGACTGGTCGGCACCGGGCGGCGGATGGACGGCGCCGGGCGGTTCGGGCGATACCCCGGCGCCGGAGTCCGGGGACGACGGATCGGGCGCCGGCAACTCGGACGGTTACGGTGCGGGCGACCCTGGCGGCTTCGGTGCGGGCGATCCCGGCGGTTACGGCATGGGTGATTCGGGCGGTTACGGCATGGGTGATTCGGGCGGTTACGGCATGGGTGATTCGGGCGGTTACGGTGCGGGCGACCCTGGCGGTTACGGTTCGGGCGGTTTCGGCGCGGGTGATTCGGGTGGCTTCGGCGGGAACGGTTTCGGTGGCTCGGACAGCGGCCTGGGCGGGCCCTCCTTCGGCGGATCCGATTCATCCGGCGGTTCGAACAGCAATTCCGGCGGTTTCGGCGGCGGTTATTCGAGCAGTAACGGCGGTTCGGATTCCGGCGGCTCCGATTCGTCGAAGGGATCGAAATCCCGGGGCTCCGATTCCGGCGGCGCCAGTTCCTCCGGCCACGCCGGCGGGTCCTCCCGGAGCAACGGCTCAGGCGGGAAGTCCTCGGGCGGTGGCTCCGATAACTGACGTCCGGCTCGGGAACCACAGGTGAGCGGGCCACGACCCATGCAACGACCGACCGGACGCCCGACACCGGCGCTCATCGTGAGTTACCCGGACGACAGCTGGACGGCGCGAACAGTATTCGAGCAGGAAACGGCGGGTGCGGGCGCGGCGGCCCGGCGCGAATCCGAAAAATCCAGTGCCGGGGAACCCGGTCCGCGGGAGAATCGACAGGTGGATGTAGACGGGGGCCCGCCGCGGCTGATCGCATTGGATGTAGACGGCACACTGCTGAAAACCGGTGCGCCGGTGACCGATCGGGTGGCGGCAACGGTTCGTGCGGCAGTGGCGGCCGGAGCGCATGTCGTGGTGAGTACCGGGCGGACCGTGCTGAGCACCCGGCCGGTGCTCGCCGAACTGGGACTTGTACGGGGGCACGCCATCTGCTCGAACGGGGCGGTGCATATCGATATCGAAGCCGCCGAGCCGACCGCGGTACACACCTTCGATCCGCGGCCGACGGTGACGGCGCTGCGGGAACTGTTCCCCGAGATGATCTTCACCGCGGAGCAGGTGGGCTCGGGTTTCTGGGCGACAGGAATGAGTCCGGGGGAATACTACGCCGGCGGAGAATACATGGTGGTCGACCACCACACACTGTGCAGTGTGCCCACACCCCGGCTGAACTGCTGGTGGCCCGAGGGATCGGTCACCGAGATGCGCAGTCTGCTGGAGACCCTGGCCGTTCCGGATATCAGCTGGGTCTACGGTGAGTTCGGCCCGTGGCTCACGGTCTCCCGCCAGGGCGTGTCCAAAGGCTGGGCGCTGGAGCAGGTGCGCCGGGCACTGAACATTCCGCGGGAAGCCACCCTGGGATCGGCGACGGGTTCAACGACCGCGAGATGTTCGCCTGGGCCGGGCATTCCGTCGCCATGGCGAACGCGCCCGTCGAACTGCACGAGGTCGTCGACGAGGTGACCGCCGACGTGAGTGCCGATGGCGTGGCCGCGGTTCTGGAGCGCTGGTTCTGAACAGTATCGCCGGCCGCGGGTGCGGCTGTGGGATCACTGCTCGGGATGCGAGCAGGATTTCTCGAATGGCTCCGTGCGGCAGGGGTTCCCGCGAAGTGGACTGGGGTCCCGAGACACCCTGTGGCCTGGGATTTCCTCGGTAAATCAGTACCGCATCCGCGTCTCGGAGGCCGGTTCCGCCGCATGATCACGGAGGTGCCGCTTGTAGACCTTGCCGGAGTCGTCGCGGGGGAGCTCGTCGACGAGATGGACCGCGGTGGGCACCTTGTAGTCGGCGATCCGGTCACGGAGTGCTGCGCGTATCCCGTGGGGATCGAGTGCGGCGCCGGGACGGGCAAGAATGTACGCGGTGACTGCTTCGCCGAGATCACCGCTATCGGGCAGGCCGAGGACCGCGACGTCTTCCACGCCGTCCAGCGCCATGATCGCGTTCTCGATCTCGGCGGGGTAGACGTTCACACCACCGCGGATGATGATCTCGCTGGAGCGGCCCGCCAGATGCAACCAGCCGTCCTCGTCGACGTGGCCGAGATCGCCCACCCAGATCAGGTCCTCGACCGGGCTTTCGGGAGCGCCCCTGTTGAGATAGGTGAACCGCGGCCAGTAGTCGGCGCCGCGCACGTAGACGCGACCGGTCACACCGGAAGGTAGTGGGTTGCCGTGCTCGTCGGCGATCAGCACGGCCGAACCGTCTACGGGCCGGCCGACCGATCCCGGGTGCTCCAGCCACTCCGAGGCCGAGATCCAGGTGACTGTCCCCGTCTCGGTATTGCCGTAGAACTCCCACAGGGCTTCACCGAACCAGTCGATCGCGGCCCGCTTCACCGCCGGTGGGCACGGGGCGGCGGAATGGATGAGATGGGTCAGGCTCGACACGTCATAGCGTGCCCGGACGTCCGCCGGCAGCGACAGCAGCCGCGACAGCATGGTGGGCACCACCTTGGCCTGCTGGATCCGCTTGCGGTCGATGTGCTGAAGAAACTTCTCGGAGTTCCAGCGGGGCATGATCGTGATATCCGTGCCCATCCGCAGCGCCAGCACGGCGACGGCGTTCGGGCTGGTGTGATACAGCGGCCCCGCCACGAGCATCTGCCCGCCCGGCGCCAGGCCCATCCGCTGCGCGGTGCCCCCGGCGATGGACAGCAGCTGGTGCGGTGTCATCCGCTCCCGGAACACGCCTTTGGGGGCGCCGGTGGTGCCCGAGGTGTAGATGAGGCCCATGGAGTCGGCGATCGCGCCCTCGATGTATCCGAGTGCCTCGGGCTGTGCCTCGACCCACTGCTCGAGCAATGGGTGGCGCCCGGTCGGCTGGACCAGCGCCCGGTCCAGTTCCGCCTCCGCTACCAGCTCTTCGGGCATCGCCACCTCGAGCAGCTGTATATCGACCCCGATCTGCTCGCGGGCAGCTTCGAGGATGGGCACGAACTCGGTGTGCGCGATAGCCAGGCGAGCACCGCTGTCGCCGAGCACATGTGCGACCTCCGCTGCCAGCCAGCGGGTGTTGATCGGAACCGGATTACCGCCGCACCCGGCGATCGCGAGTGAGATCTCCAGGAACTCGATGTCGTTACGCGCCATGATCGCGACCCGGTCACCGCGCTCGACACCGGAGTCGGCGAGCGCGGCAGCGAGGCGACCGGCTCGGCCGTGCGCGTCGGGTTGTGCGCGGATGCGTCCGCCGCAGGTGATTGTGGGAGACGGGGCATCGTTCACATACCGAAGTCTGCCACCAAGATTCCCCCGTACTGCTGCGTTTCGTGAGTCATGGCATCACCGGTCCTTCCGGCCGCCCTGCTGACGACATAGTCGTCGCCGAACGCGGTCCGCTCACCTATCCGGCGGTCCGGGTGCTGAGGGGAAGGCGGAAAGCCCCGGCGATGTGAACCCGGCACGAGTGGGACTGAACCGATGAACCCGGCCATCGGCCGCGATGACCTCCGCAAGTGCAATGACAGGCCGCCAATGCCGATCGTTCACAACCATTGTGGTCAGATGCGGAACCACCAATACCTCGGCGTTGTGCTCGATAATGTGTTGTGTGGCGATCATGGCGGCGAGTTTCGGTGATTCGGTGTCGGTGAATACCGAATAGACGACCTCGAGCGCGTACCGAGTTGCCAGGCCCTGGATTTCGCGGCTTGCGGTGTCGGGTCGGCACAACACGACGGCGCGCCGCAGTGCCGTCATTAGCGTGCCTGCTGCGTGTAGCGGACAGCCAGGTCGTAGCGTGGGCAGCGGTGACCGGTATGCACACCCATCACCTGATGTGCGTGCGCGTACCCATGTATCGGCTCTGGCGACCTGCACCCTGCAGGGTGGTCGAGTGCTCGGAGGCCGGCAGCAATTCGCTCCATCAGTCCACGGTTGCGGTTGTGCCAGATCTGGAGCGTGGTAGCCATGGCCTGGTTCTTCGATACTCGAGTAGGCAGCGGGGGCGTCTCTGTCATCGGAGATCTCTCGTGTGGTGGACGTCGTGGTCGTGGTCAAACCCCCGCATCGGGCCCGAGAGTTCCCGGTGCAGCCCCGTTCCAGGGCTGGTTGGCTTCCCTGAGGGCGGAGGGCTCGGCACCCGCATTCAGGGCGTATCGAAGTCCGCCATGTTGCGGACGGCAGCACCAATAGCGAACCCTCGATACTCAACGGGGGATGTGACTAGTGGTGTCTCAACACATTCCGAGTGCACTGCGCCGGATGGCCGATTCCAACCATTCCGCAGCCGGCTTCATCGAAGTGCGAAAGATTTTCGTACTCTTGGCACTGAGGGTGGGGTCTACTGAAACGGTGACGAGGATGACCGATTACGCGGTAGCTACGCGAGTAGCCCAGGCACGGAAACTGGCTGGGCTGACCCAACGGCAGTTGGCTGCCCGCGCCAACGTCTCGATCGGTTTGGTGCGCGCGGTGGAGCAGAGACGCGCCCCCGCCACGCAGGCGTTCATCGGAGCCGTAGCGAAAACACTTCGGGTCAGCGTGCCCGATATCACCGGGCAGCCATTCGCGCCCGCACCAGGCCAGGACACTGAAGTGCACGCCGCTGTCGCAGGTCTGCGGACCGAACTGGCGGCCTACGATCTCGACAACGCTGCTGTGGCCCAGACACGCCCATTGCCGCAACTCACGGCAGCGGTCCACCGTATCTGCACATACCGCCGCAACGCCTCATTCCATCGCATGAGCGAGGAATTGCTGCCACTGCTGGGTGAGGTACGCGCCGCCGTTCACCGCAGTACCGGTCATGATCGTGACCAGGCGCTGGTGATGTTGTGCGAGTTGTACTACTCATCGCACAGTCTCGCGCACAAACTCGGCTACGCCGACCTTGCCGGGACGGCAGTGGATCGGTTGGCCTGGGCGGCTACGAAATCTGGGCATCCCCTATGGACCGCGACCGCCCAGTTCCAGCGCGCCGCCATGCTCACTTCCGGCGGGGACTGGGCAGCTGCGGCGAGCTTCTTGGAGCGATGTCGATCGAATATGGAACCACGACTGGCCGCGGGGCAGCGGAACGATTTGATCGCCTGGGGTGGGCTGCATCTTCAGTCCGGGCTTGCGGCAGCACGTGGCGGGAATCGGGACACCGCGAACGCTCACCTTTCCGAAGCACGCGAAACAGCAGTTCGCCTTGGGGACGACCTGGATCCAGTGTTGTCGTTCGGCCCCACGAATGTCGGTATATGGTCGGTCGCGCTCTCCGTCGAAGCCATGGATGCGCCCGAAGCACTCGCCCGCGCAAAGACCCTCATCCTTCCGCCGGGCGCGCCGAAAGAGCGCATCGGACACCACCACATGGATGTGGCCCGCGCGTGGCTGTTGTACGGAGATCGGGTACGGGCACTGTCGGCTTTGCAGGATGCAAGGCTGGTCGCGCCGGCGCAAACCCGCTACAACCCTATGGTGCACGAGACGGTTCGGGCACTGGCACGTGCGGAGGCTCGCAAGGTGGACACGTTGACCGGGTTCGCTGTGTGGTGCGGGATCACCGACCGCTTGTGATTCAGCCGGGCAGCCCCTTCGTGGCCGTGGGGGTGAGGAATTCGACTCGGAAGGATTCGACATACTCCGGTCGAGCGTCTAGGAAACGTCGTGTGTGCGGCTGCCGCTCGTGTTCGTCGAATGCTTCCCGGTCGCGATACACCTCGTAGAAGATGCGCGACAGCGGCGCATCTGTCACGGTGTGGATTGCGTAGACCAGGGTGCCGGGTTCGTGTTCGGCGATACCTTCCCCTGTTTTCGCGACGAGTTGATCGAACGCTTCCGCGGCGGCGGTGTCTTTCAACTCGAATCTGACTACGAGAGCGAACACTTAGCCAGTCTGTCACACCTGCTGCCGAGGTGGCTGCTTGACCTGATCGTGCAGCAACCCCGACCCGCGACCACCCGCCGAGAGATACCCACATCCGTGCTCCATCGCGTACCCAGCTGATCAAGCCGCATCGGTGAGCGGCACAAGGGTTGGTTCAGAGCCGCTTGCCTCTGCTGCCTGATGCCGCACGTGACTGATCAGGCGGTCAGTGGCAATGGTCGCGCGGATGCGGCGTCGTAGCGGTCCCATACGACTTCGGCCAGGGCGGGGTCGGGGCCCAGGGGCATGGTGTGTGGGAGGTCGGGTTCCTGGTCACGCAGTCGGTCGGTGAGTAGGCCCGGGGCCAGGAACCACGGGGCCACCAGCAGCTTTTCGGCGCCCCGCGCGCGTAACCGCTGTACCGCGTGGCTCAGCGAGGGCTGGGTGGTGGCGAAGCATACTTCGGTCGGGTAGTCGGTTCGGGCGGCGAAACGGCGGGCCAGACGCGCGGTGTCTTGGTTGGCGGCTGCCGAGGACGACCCGACCGCGGCCAGGGCTATTCCGATTCGGTCGTCCCAGCCGTGTGTGGTGCAGAACTCGCGAACCCGGTGGTGCAGCAGCGAGATCAGTCGTAGGTCGGCACCGAATACATTGCCCTGGGTGATGTGCAGCCGTGGGTGGCGCATCGACGCTTCTGCCAGTAGTCCGGGCAGGTCGACTCGGGCATGGAACGCGCTGCCCAGTAGTAGTGGTACCACTACGGCGTGCCTCTCGCCGTCGGCGACTACAGCGTCCAGGACCTGCCCGACCGAGGGCGCGTTCAGGTCCAGGAACGCCAGGTGCGCGGGAACATCCGGGCGAGCCCAGCGGACCTGGTCCATGAGCGCGGCGACGGTGGCGGCAGACCGGGGATCCCGGCTGCCGTGCGCCACCGCGACCAGCGTCGGTGCCGGCATCAGCCCTCGGTTCCGACCTCTACCGCGCTGAGCACATCCCCGACCAGCCCGGCCGCGAGAGTGTTGCCACCGGCCGGGTCGATCAGCAGGAAGCTGCCGGTGTGCCGGTTGGTGCGGTAGTCGTCGGTCGCGATCGGTTCGGCGACGCGTACCGAGATGCGGCCGATATCGTTGAGGGACAACGATTCCGGGTTCGGGTCCGCGATCAGGCGCTGTTCGTCGAAGCGCTCGGTGAGCGCGCCCACGATGGCCTGCGTGGTACGGGTGCCGTGTTTGAGCAGCAGCCGCGCACCGGGGCGCAGCGGTTTGTCGCCCAGCCAGCAGACGGTGGCATCGAAGGTGTCGACCGGCTCCGGGGCGTCGTCAGGGGAGGCGATGGTGTCGCCACGGGAGATATCGACCTCGTCGGCCAGGATCAGCGTGACACTGCGCCCGGCCTGTGCGACCGCGAGTTCCCCGTCGGGGGTGTCGACCCGTTCCACGGTGGTGCGGATACCGGAGGGCAGGACCACCACTTCGTCACCCGGCGCCACCGCGCCCGCTGCGATCTGACCCGCGTACCCGCGGTAGTCCGGGTATTCGGGGGTGCGCGGCCGGATCACGTACTGCACCGGGAACCGCAGTCCCACCGCGTGGGTTCCGGAGTTGTCCGCATCCACCGGCACCGATTCCAGATGCTCGATCAGCGACGGGCCGCTGTAGTACGGGGTCTCGTCCGAGCGGGTGGCGATATTGTCGCCGCGCAGCGCGGAGACCGGGATTTCCAGCACATCCTCGTCCGCCCAGCCGAGGGTGCGGGTGAGGTGGGAGAACTCGGCGGAGATCTCGGCGAAAACCTTTGCGGCCGCGGCCTGCTGGGCCTGGTCGCTGGGTTCGTCGCCACCGATCAGGTCGATCTTGTTCACGGCCAGCACAAGTTTCGGCACCCCGAGCAGTGCCAGCACCGCGGCGTGGCGGCGAGTCTGCTCGATCACGCCTTTGCGGGCATCCACCAGCAGGATCACCAGCTGCGCGGTGGACGCGCCGGACACGGTGTTACGGGTGTACTGCACATGCCCGGGGGTGTCGGCGAGGACGAACGAACGTTTCGGCGTCGCGAAATACCGGTAGGCGACATCGATGGTGATGCCCTGTTCGCGCTCGGCCCGCAGACCGTCCACCAGCAGCGAGAGGTCGGGAGTGGACAGCCCTTTGTCCACCGAAGCCCGGGTCACCGCGTCGATCTGGTCGGCCAGCACGGACTTGGTGTCGTAGAGCAGACGTCCGACCAGGGTGGACTTGCCGTCGTCGACAGAACCGGCGGTGGCCAGCCTCAATAGGTCGGACATATCAGAAATAACCCTCTCGTTTGCGGTCTTCCATGGCGGCTTCCGAGACTCGGTCGTCGCCGCGGGTGGCGCCGCGCTCGGTCAGCCGGGAGGCGGCGACCTCGGCCAGAATGGCCTCGTTATCGGCGGCATCGGACAGGATCGCGCCGGTGGTGGAACCGTCGCCGACGGTGCGGTACCGCACCGAACGGGTCTCCAGGACCTCGTTCTCACCCGGGCCGCCCCAGCTACCGGGGGTCATCCACATGCCGTCGCGCTGGTACACCGGCCGCTGATGCGCGTAGTAGATGGTGGCCAATTCCACGTTCTCGCGGGCGATATAGCGCCAGATATCGAGTTCGGTCCAGTTCGACAGCGGGAACACCCGCACATGCTCGCCGGGTGCGTGCCGGCCGTTGTACAGGTTCCACAGTTCGGGCCGCTGCCGTTTCGGATCCCACTGTCCGAAGGCGTTGCGCAGCGAGAAGATCCGCTCCTTGGCGCGGGAGCGTTCCTCGTCGCGGCGGCCGCCGCCGAACACCGCGTCGAACCGGTTCGTGCTGATGGCGTCCAGCAGCGGGACGGTCTGCAGCGGGTTGCGGATACCGTCGGCGCGTTCGGTGAGGCGGCCGTCGGCGAGGTAGTCCTCCACGGCGGCCACATGCAGCCGCAGGCCGTACTTCTCGACCACATGGTCGCGGAATTCGAGCACCTCGGGCAGGTTGTGCCCGGTGTCCACGTGCAGCAGCGCGAACGGCAGCGGCGCCGGCCAGAAGGCCTTCAGCGCCAGATGCAGCAGGACGGTGGAGTCCTTACCGCCGGAGAACAGGATCACCGGCCGTTCGAATTCACCCGCGACCTCACGGAAGATATGGATGGCTTCCGATTCCAGCGCGGCCAGGGTGTCGAACTCCGAAAGTCCGACAGTGCGTTCGGTGATTACGTCGGTCATGAGGTGTGCAACCCGCATTCAGTCTTGGCGAGGCCGGCCCAGCGGCCGCTTCGCGGATCGGAACCCGGCTCCGGCTTCCGTGTGCACGGAGCGCAGCCGATGGACGGATACCCCTCCTCCACCAGGGGGTTGACGAGAATCGAATGCTTTTCGATGTAGTTCTGCATCTCGTCGTCGGACCACGGCGCGATCGGGTTGATCTTCACCAGACCGAAACCCTCGTCGAAGGAGATGAGCGGAGCGTTCGCGCGAGTGGGGGCCTCCACCCGGCGGATCCCGGTGACCCACGCGTTGTACGGGGCCAGCGAATTACGCAGCGGCACCACCTTGCGCAGCCGGCAGCATTCTGCCGCGTCCCGGGCGAACAAGTCCTTGCCCAGCAGCGCGTCCTGCTCGTCGACGGTGTGTTCGGGGCGCACATTCACCACGTTCACTCCGTACACCGCTTCCACGGCGTCACGGGTGCCCATGGTTTCGGCGAAGTGGTAACCGGTGTCGAGGAACAGCACATCCACACCGGGCCGTACCTGGGCCGCCAGCTGCACCAGCACCCCGTCCTGCATATTCGACGCGACGATATAGCCGCTACCGAAATTCTCTTCGGTCCAGCGCAGCAGCTCCGCCGCCGTCGCGTCCGGACCGAGTTCGGCGGAACCACGTTCGGCCAATGCCCGGAGTTCGTCGGCGCCCAGTTTGGCAGGCAACTGTTTCTGCTCGGTTGTCACAGTGGGTTCTCCCGTCACCACGCTTGCGGGGTTCATCGCAGATCGGCTTCCTCGGCGCGAACAGCCCACTGCGCGAACCGTTCACCACCCTCGCGGAGTTTGACGAAGTTGCGCACCACGCGCTCGATGTAATCGCCGAGTTCAGCGCTGGTCACCTTGTGCTGGCGAAGTTTGCGGCCGAAACTGCTGTCGAGACCGAGGCTGCCACCCAGGTGAACCTGATACCCCTCGACCTGATTCCCGTCGCCGTCGTCCACCAGCTGGCCCTTGAACCCGATATCGGCGATCTGGGACCGGCCGCAGGAGTTCGGGCAGCCGTTGATATTGATCGTGATCGGCACATCGAGTTCGGCATTGATATCGGCGAGCCGCTGTTCGAGCTCCGGCGCCAGCACCTGCGACCGTTTGCGGGTCTCGACGAAGGACAGTTTGCAGAATTCGATACCGCTGCAGGCCAGCAGGTTGCGCCGCCACACCGAGGGCCGCGCCTGCAGGCCCAGTGGCTCGAGTTCGGCGATGAGCTGCTCGACCTTGTCGTCGGCGATATCCAGTACGACGACCTTCTGATACGGGGTGAACCGAATCCTGTCGGAACCGGCGCGTTCGACAGCCTCGGCGACCTTCGTGAGAATCGTGCCGGAGACGCGGCCGGCGATGGGGGAGAAGCCCACGGCATTGAGTCCGTTACGCAGCTTCTGCACGCCGACATGGTCGATCGGGCGGCTGGGCTGCGCGGGCGCCGGGCCGTCGACCAGCTTGCGTTTCAGGTACTCGTCCTCGAGTACCTGCCGGAACTTCTCGATACCCCAGTCCTTGATCAGGAACTTCAGTCGCGCCTTGGTGCGCAGCCGGCGGTAGCCGTAATCACGGAACAGGCTGACAACGCCCTCCCAGACCTCGGGCACCTCGTCCAGCGGTATCCAGGCACCGACCCGCTGGGCCAGCATCGGATTGGTGGACAGCCCGCCGCCGACCCACAGGTCCAGGCCGGGGCCGTGCTCGGGATGGTTCACACCGATGAACGCGACGTCGTTGATCTCGTGCACCACGTCCTGCAGACCGGAGATCGCGGTCTTGAACTTACGTGGCAGGTTGGAGTACTCCGGCTTACCGATGTAGCGGCGGACGATCTCGTCGATCGCGGGCGTGGGGTCGATGATCTCGTCCAGCGATTCGCCTGCCAGCGGAGAACCGAGCACTACGCGGGGGCAATCACCGCACGCCTCGGTCGTCTGCAGGCCCACCGATTCGATCCGCCGCCAGATCTCGGGGACGTTCTCGATCTCGATCCAGTGGTACTGGACGTTCTCCCGGTCGGAGATATCGGCGGTATCGCGGCCGAACTCGGTGGAGATCTCGCCGAGCGTGCGCAGCTGCGCGACGTTCAGCGCGCCGCCGTCGCAGCGGATCCGCATCATGAAGTACTTCGCCTCGAGCAGATCGATGTTCTCGTCGCCGGTCCAGGTGCCGTCGTACCCCTGCTCACGCTGGGTGTACAGGCCCCACCAGCGGAAACGTCCGCGCAGATCGCCCTTGTCGATACTGTCGAACCCGTTCTTGGCGTAGATGTTCTCGATCCGGGACCGGACGTTGAGGGGGTTGTCGTCCTTCTTGGACTGCTCGTTCGGGTTGAGCGGTTCCCGGTAGCCGAGGGCCCACTGGCCCTCGGCGCGGCGGCGCACCGGTTTACCGGTGCGGGCGCGAGTGGGGCGTGCGGGACTCTCTCCTGTTGCCGAGGTCTCGGCCTTCGCGGGGGTGGCGGCGTCGGTGCTCGACGTCATGAAGTCGCTCCTGCTGGGTATGGCTTACGTCCGTGCTGAGGGCGCGAGGGGCTGACTCGCACCCGCGGTGTCAGCGGGCCGAAATCCTCGAATCGGGAAAGATCACCGGAAAACCGGGACTGGGCGCAGCTGAGCTACCGGGCGGAACCGGGCAGACAACAGGCGCTGCAGACACGCTTGTAGTCGACGTGGCGACGGGCCACAAGTCGAACTCCAGAAGCGCGCATGCGACCCATTGTGCCATGCCGTCGCGCGCATTCCGACCGCCCTACCAGTATTTCCCGTGAACTCCCGGGAAATCGCCTGGTTCCGTCTCGTTATATGTGACGGTCGTCATATTTTCTTGACGGCGTTGGGGACCCGGCGGGAAAGAAGGGGTTGCGGGCGGTGCGGTATGGGCACCGAAGCTGACCGGCCGGCCTACGGGGCGGCCGATACCGGCGCCGAGATCGCAGCGATCCACGCTGTGCTCGGTGCCGGCGCGGACACCCCGGTCATCGCAGGCCGAGCGGCGTCCGGTCACACTGGAAGGGTGAATTCTCCCGCCACCGCGACCCCGCACAGCGACACCGCTCCGGTGCTCCGCGATTTCGGTGGCGGGCCGTTCGGCATCTACGTCCATGTGCCGTTCTGTGCGACCCGCTGCGGATACTGCGACTTCAACACCTACACCGCCGGTGAACTGGATACCTCCGCCTCGCCGGAATCGTGGTCGGCCGCGCTGCGCCGGGAACTCGCGACCGCCGCCGGGCAGTTCGCGGAGCTCCCCAGCGCCACCCCTTCGGTCGCGACCGTCTTCGTCGGCGGGGGCACACCGTCGCTGCTCGGCGCCGACGGGCTGACCGGTGTGCTCGACGCGGTCCGGTCCGAGTTCGACCTGGCCCCGGATGCCGAGGTGACCACCGAATCGAACCCGGAATCCACATCACCCGAATTCTTCGAACGCATCCGGGCTGCCGGGTTCACCCGCGTCTCACTGGGGATGCAGTCGGCGGCATCCCATGTCCTGGCGGTGCTGGACCGCACGCACACGCCCGGACGCGCGGTGGCCGCCGCCCGGGAGGCGCGGGCCGCCGGATTCGAGCACATCAATCTCGACCTGATCTACGGCACCCCCGGTGAACGCGACAGCGATCTCGACGCCAGCCTGGACGCAGTACTGGATGCGGGTGTGGACCATGTTTCGGCGTACTCGCTCATCGTCGAAGACGGCACGGCACTCGCCCGCCGAGTTCGCCGTGGCGAACTTCCCGCACCCGACGACGACGTCCTCGCCGCCCGCTACGAACGTATCGACGCCCGCCTCGCCGCCGCCGGTCTCACCTGGTATGAGGTATCGAATTGGGCTGCCGCCGACGCCGCCCGCTGCCGCCACAACCTCGGCTACTGGGACGGCGGCGACTGGCTCGGGGCGGGCCCCGGCGCGCACAGCCATGTCGGAGGAGTCCGCTGGTGGAATATCAAACACCCGGCTCGCTACGCCGACCGCACCGCCGACGGCGGTCTGCCCGCCGCCGGCTGGGAAGAGCCCACCGCAGCGGACCGCTACTTGGAACGGGTCATGCTTGCGCTACGCCTGCGCACTGGGCTCCCACTGACGGACCTCGACGCCGCTGGTGTGGCCGCGGCCCAGGGGGTCGTCGCCGATGGCCTCGCCTCGATCCGGGACGATCGGCTGATCCTCACCGACGGCGGCCGGCTGCTCGCCGACGGTGTGGTCCTGCGGCTGCTGGACTGAGCCCAGCGGTGCTACCCGTCCGGCGCAGGATCGGGCGGTTCACCGGCCGGGACAAACCGGAGTGGATCGGGTCAAGCGGGCAGAATTCCGCCGACCTGATCCTGAACGAACCCGGTGGCTTTGCCTTGCCAGTCGCCGATGATCTCGTCCGCGTCCGTCAGCGTGAACAACACCGATTTGAGGGCTTCCTTATACGGCTCGATATCCTTCAGCACATCGGTGAGGCGTTGAACGAGCACGGACACCCGGCTGGTGGAGCCGGCGATCTGTGCGGCCGCCTGGCCCGCCACGATCGGTGCGGCGGTGCCCGCCGAGAACGCCAGTTCGATGGTCCAGGTGATGAGCGCGGCGGCGAGCGAGCCCAGGATCGCCTGTACCAGGCCGCGGACGGCCTCCACGATTTCACCGGTTTTCGTCATGATGGTCTGTAACGCGGCCGCGGCACCTGCTGCCGCACCCAGCCGGTCGACGGCATCCACCGCGAAAGTGCGATAGGCGGTGGCCGCAAGCCCGGACCACTCCGCGATATCCGTAGTGACGGCGGTCTGCCAGTCGGCCCCGATGGTGGTGAGTTCCTGCGCGATTTTTTCCCACGTTCCCGCGTAGGCCGCGATCATGCCCGGATTACCCAGGAGAGCATCGAATGCCAGACGGATCGGGTCGACATGTTCGAGCATCCATCCGGCGATCTGCCCCCCGACGAAACCGAATGGATCGGCGGCGACCTGGCCGACGATATCGGTGGTGGCCCCGAATGCTTCCACCGCGCCCATGATGGACGGGTCCTCCTGGAAGCTCGAGACGATCTGCCAGGCTTCGGGTGCGATGGTGCCCGCCGCGATACCCGCTGCGCCGGGGGCCGGCATGCCCATATTCGCGAAAAGGATGGATTCGCCGAAATAATTGTCTTCGTAATCCGTGCCCTCGGCGATCAAGGCGTTTTCGGGCGGGGCTTCGTCGTCGAATCCGGCGACATTCTGCGTGATCCACCGACCGGCTTCGTCGGACATCTCAGATCCCCTCCGTACCGTTGTCGAGCAGCAGCCCCGACAGGGCCTTCGACAAGGCATCGTCCATGTTCTGGAAGGAATCGGCATCGGCATTGATCAGGCCGGGAACGGCGGCGAACCTATCGGCGAGCGTCCGGATCGCGTCGACCGTCGCGGTCTGGTTATCGGCGAACAACCAGGAGACGATCGGCCGTGGAATTGCGCCGAAACCGTCATCGGCGGCGGCGATATAGGACGCGGCTTCCAGCGCGGTGGCGGTCCGGTCGGCCAAGCCCGTCAGTTTGTTCGCGTGGGTACGCAGCTGATCCGGGTCGACGTTCAGCGGGGCGGGTTGTTCGGTCATCGTCGCAGCCTCAGACCAGCCAGGACTTGTTCCGGTAGTACTCGGTCTCCTCGTCCTCGACATCCGGGATCAGGGAACCCGGATTCGCTGGTGTAGCGGCGGTGTGCCGCGGCGGAGGTGGTGGCTCGGCCGGTGGTGCCGGCGGGCGCGGGCCGGGCCGGGTGGTGCCGGGGACGCCCCCCGCCGGATCGCTCCGGATCGGTGCCGGATCGTTCCACGCCGGTGCGGAGTGCGGTTGCGCCGGGTCGGCGGTGGCCGGCGGCGCCCAGGAGCCAGGATCCGCGGCGGCGGGTGGTTTGGGGAACTTGTCCAGGATGTTCGCACCGATCGGATCGTCGCCGACGGTTTCGTGCACTGTCGCCGCCACCTGATCCACCAGCCGCTGCCGGGCGCGGTTCAGGCATGACATCACCTCGGCCGACAGCGCGGCAGGATTCTTGCGCCGGATCTCGGCGCCGAACCGGATATCGGTCGGTATCCCGTTGTTGTCGATCGTGACCTGCACACTCTTATCGGCGGAGATCTCCGTTACCGAAAGCCGCGCCATTCGGCCCTGGAGCGTCTGGAACCGCTCGGCCTTCTGCTGCATCTCCTCGGCCCACCGAGCCAGGCCGGCCGGCCCGGCAAACGGATCTTCGGACACCGAATTCCCCCCTGCGAGTACAGATTCTGTTGCTGCGACCGCGACTGTAGCACGCACTGTGACATCCACGGCCCCAGCCTGTGGAGGGTGCGGAACTAGACTGTAGTGGGGGCCGGGTGTGCACACCGGGCCTTCAGCAAGCCGGTACGCCGCCGGGTCCGGCCGCGACGTACAGCACAGCGAGGAGGTGGGTCGATGTCGAGCACCGAGGATCGGCGCTTCGAGGTCCTGCGGGCGATTGTCGCCGACTACGTCGCCACCAAGGAGCCCATAGGGTCGAAGACCCTGGTGGACCGGCACAATCTGGGTGTTTCCAGTGCGACCGTCCGCAACGATATGGCGGTTCTGGAGGCCGAGGGATATATCGCCCAGCCGCACACCAGTTCGGGCCGGATTCCCACCGACAAGGGCTATCGGCAGTTCGTGGACCGTATCGCCGATGTGAAACCGTTGTCGGCCGCCGAGCGCAAGGCCATCATGCAGTTCCTGGAATCGGGGGTGGACCTCGACGATGTGCTGCGGCGCGGAGTCCGGTTGCTGGCCCAGCTCACCCGTCAGGTGGCCGTCGTCCAGTATCCGACGGTATCCGCGTCGACGGTGCGCCACCTCGAGGTGGTGGCGCTCAATCCGGCGCGGTTGCTGCTCGTGGTGATCACCGACACCGGCCGGGTCGATCAGCGCATCGTGGAGCTCGGCACGGTCGTCGACGACGAGGATCTGGCCGCACTGCGCGGGATGCTGGGTGCGGCCATGGACGGTAAACGGCTGGCCGCTGCTTCTGCCGCGGTGGCCGAGCTACCGGAGCAGGCGCCGCCGCAGCTGCGGGATGTGCTGATCAAGGTATCGACGGTGCTGGTGGAAACTCTGGTCGAGCATCCCGAGGAGCGTCTCGTGCTCGGCGGTACCGCCAACCTCACCCGCAACGCCGGTGATTTCGGCCTGCACGGTTCGCTGCGCACCGTGCTGGAAGCACTCGAGGAGCAGGTCGTGGTCCTCAAACTGCTGGCCGCCGCCCAGCAGCCCGGGATGGTGACGGTGCGGATCGGCGAGGAAACCCAGGTCGAGGAGATGCGCGGAACCTCGGTCGTCACCACCGGCTACGGTGCCGCGGGCGCGGTCCTGGGCGGTATGGGTGTGCTCGGCCCCACCCGGATGGACTATCCGGGAACTATCGCCTCCGTCGCGGCCGTTGCCCGCTATATAGGTGAGGTCCTCGCCGAACGGTGAGGGTTGTGCCGCGGCGCCGGAACCGCGCCGACAGGCACTGTTACGCTCGGATATTCAGACGGCTAAAGTTGAGTCGACCCGACTTAGATCACGGCCGGGCGGCTACATCCCACAGGAGTCATGCGGCCGGCCGGATGAGGCCGGGGCCGTGGACAGCGACCAAGGACTAAGAGAACTCAAGTGGCACGGGATTACTACGGACTGCTCGGTGTCGGCAAGGACGCCTCCGACCAAGAGCTCAAACGCGCGTACCGGAAGCTGGCTCGCGAACTGCATCCCGACGTGAACCCGGACGAGACCGCGCAGGCCCGGTTCAAAGAGGTCTCCGCGGCGTACGAGGTGCTGACGGATCCGGAGAAACGCCGCATCGTCGATATGGGCGGCGATCCGCTGGACGCGGGCGGCGGGGCCGGTGGTTTCAGCGGCGCCGGATTCGGCGGTCTGGGCGATGTGTTCGAGGCCTTCTTCGGCGGGATGAGCGGTGGCCCCGGCGGTGCGCGCAAGGCCCGGGGCCGGGTGCAGCCCGGCGCCGATTCGCTGGTGCGTACCCGGCTCAGCCTGGCCGAATGCGCGGTCGGGGTGACAAAACACCTCACCGTCGATACCGCCATCCTCTGCGATCTCTGTACGGGCGCGGGCACCAACGGCAACTCCAAGCCGGTGCGCTGCGAAACCTGCGGCGGCGCGGGTGAGGTGCAGTCGGTGCAGCGCTCTTTCCTCGGCCAGGTGCTCACCTCCCGCCCCTGCCCGACCTGCCGCGGCGCCGGGGAAACCATCCCCGACCCCTGCCACAAATGCGGTGGCGACGGCCGGGTCCGGGCCCGCCGCGAGATCGCGGCACCTGTCCCGGCCGGTGTGGCCAACGGGATGCGGGTGCGGCTCGCCGCGCAGGGCGAGGTCGGCCCGGGTGGCGGTCACGCCGGTGATCTGTACGTCGAGATCGTCGAGCAGCCGCACGATGTCTTCGTCCGCGACGGCGACGATCTGCACTGCACCGTCCGGGTCCCCATGGTGGACGCCGCCCTCGGCACCACGGTGGTGATCGACACCATTCTGGACGGGCCCACCGAGCTCACGATCGCTCCCGGAACTCAGCCGGGCGAGATCTCGGTGCTGCGCGGGCACGGTATGCCGCGGCTGCGGTCCAGCGCGCGCGGCGATCTGATGGCGCACCTGGATATCGTCGTGCCCGCCAAGCTGGACAGTAAGCAGGCCGATCTGCTGCGTAAGTACAAGGGCCTGCGGAGCCGGGACAAGGCCGAGGTGATGTCGGCGCAGTCCGAGCACAACAGCGGTCTGTTCGCCCGGTTGCGCGCCTCCTTCAGCGGACGCTGACCCGATGGCCGCCCCGACCGTCTTCTATCTCGACGAGATCCCGGAGCCGGGCGGCATCGCGGTACTGGACGGCCCGGAGGGCCGGCACGCCGCGACGGTGCGCCGGATCCGGGTCGGGGAGGCGATCAGTCTCTCCGACGGTCGCGGTGTGGTCGCGGAGACGGAAGTCGTTGCCGCGCAGAAGAATCAGCTCGAACTGCTGGTGTGTGACCGGGGTCGTGCCGAAGCGGCGTCCCCGGCGGTGACAGTGGTCCAGGCGCTGCCGAAATCCGAGCGTTCGGAACTGGCGGTCGAGTTGATGACAGAGTCCGGTGCCGATGTCGTCATTCCGTGGCAGGCCGCCCGCTGCGTCTCGAATTGGGAGGCCAAAGCCGACAAGGGTGTGGCGAAATGGCGGGTGGCGGCCCGCGGCGCGGCCCGGCAGTCCCGCCGCGCCTATATCCCCGAGGTCACCGCCCTGCACCGCACCCCCGAGGTGGTCGCCGCGGTGCGCGCGGCGAAAGCGCAGGGCGCGGTGGTCGCCGCGCTGCACGAATCGGGGACCGGTAGTTTCACCGGGCTGCCGTGGGCCGCGGCGCCTGCGGTCATGCTGATCGTGGGCCCGGAGGGTGGCCTCGACGATGCCGAGTTGACGGCGCTGGCCGCGGCCGGCGCCGATGTGGTGCGGCTGGGGCCCACCGTGCTGCGCACATCCACGGCGGCCGCGGTCGCGCTGGGTGCCCTCGGTGCACTCACGGCCCGCTGGTGACGTCAGGGGAACTCTGCGTTCGGCCGTTGACCGCCGTAATTCGGGTGGGACCTGTCGGGCCCGGGAGTTAGACTCGGGGCAGCGATACCGTTCGCGAGCAGAGCAAACAGTGCGCCTCACCGCGCCTGTCGAGACCGGAAAGCAGGCCATAGCCACTACGTGCGATCACAAGGCGATATCGGCGATCAGAATCCTTCCGCGGCCGAGAACGGCGCCTCCGGGCCCGCAGGGCGCACTGTCCGTTCCAGTATCGAGCTCGCGCCCGAGTCGGTGTTCCCCTTCCTCGGTTCGGCCGATGCGAACCTGCGTGAGCTCGAGACTCTGTTGTCCGCCGATATCCATGTCCGCGGCAATCTCGTCACCCTCACCGGCCCGGCCGCCGAGGTGGCGCTGGCCGAACGTGTCGTCGAGCAGTTGGTGGCGCTGACCGGCCGTAACCGTGCCATCACCCCGGAAGCGGTGCGGCATACCGTCACCATGCTCACCGACGGCAGTGCCGAATCGCCGGCCGAGGTGCTGAGCCTGGATATTCTGTCGCGGCGCGGGAAGACCATCCGCCCGAAGACGCTGAACCAGAAACGCTATGTGGATGCGATCGACGATAACACGATCGTTTTCGGTATCGGCCCGGCCGGTACCGGTAAAACGTATCTGGCGATGGCGAAGGCCGTACAGGCCCTGCAGTCCAAACAGGTCAATCGCATCATCCTCACCCGCCCGGCCGTCGAAGCCGGTGAACGCCTGGGCTTTCTGCCCGGCACGCTGAACGAGAAGATCGACCCGTATCTGCGTCCGCTGTACGACGCCCTGCACGACATGATGGACCCGGAAGCCATTCCGAAATTGATGTCTGCAGGAGTTATCGAAGTTGCGCCACTGGCGTATATGCGTGGGCGTGCGCAGCCACTGTTCACGAAGGTACTGACGCCGGAGGGCTTCCGGGCGATCGGTGAGTTGCAGGTAGGCGATCTTGTCATCGGGTCGGACGGTCGGCCCACGCCTGTGCTCGGCGTGTATCCCCAAGGGCCCAAAGAGATTTATCGCGTCCATACCCAGGACGGCGCCTCGACACTCGCTTCGGCGGACCACCTGTGGTCTGTCTACACCCGAGACGACCGGCGCCGGAACAAACCGCCCCGGGTGCTGGAGACCCGGGATATGGTCGGCAACCTGCGGTCAGCGCACTACCGTCGTTATGAGCTGCCGTTGCTCAGCGAGCCGGTGTGCTTTCCCACGCAGCCCGTGCCGATGGATGGCTACGCTCTCGGGTTGCTGTTGGGTGATGGATGCTTGACAGGCTCCACCACGCCGTCCTTCTCGACCGCAGACCCGGAATTGGCCGACCGGCTTCTGCAAGCGGTGCCAGGTATCGCCCTGCGTCGCACCTCGAGGGTCGACTACGTGCTGAAACGGGACCGGCAACCCGGTGAATCGGTGACGTTGGAGAATCCGATCACCGGCGCCGCCCGGCAGCTGGACTTGGCGGGAACTCGTTCGAATACGAAATTCGTGCCCGGTCTGTACCTGTACAACGACGCGTCGGTGCGGCTGGCAGTGCTACAGGGGCTGCTGGATTCCGATGGCGGCCCGGTGGCTCAGGACGGTCGCACGTGCCGGATCCAGTTCTCCACGGTCTCCGAGCGGCTCCGCGACGATATTGTGTTTCTGGTGCGGTCGCTGGGCGGTGTCGCGTATACGCGGACGAAGGCGTTCCTAGACCGCAAACCCGGCAGGGCCAATGGGCGTGCAGTCCATTACCGGCATAATTCCCATACCGTCGATATCCGCCTGCCTGCCGGTATCGAGCCGTTCCGGCTCACTCGGAAGGCTGCGAAATACGCCTCCGGTGGCGGTAGGCCGATGCGCTATATCGACCGGATCGAGCCTGCGGGTACGGAGGAAGCGGTCTGTATCCAGGTTGCCGCGCAGGATTCGCTGTACGTGACAGAAGACTTCTTGCTGACTCACAACACCCTGAACGATTCGTTCATCATTCTGGACGAGGCGCAGAATACGACCGCGGAACAGATGAAAATGTTCCTGACGCGGCTCGGGTTCGGGTCGAAGATCGTGGTGACCGGCGATGTGACGCAGGTGGATCTGCCGCACGGGGCGCGGTCGGGGCTGCGCGCGGCCGGCGAGATCCTCACCCGGATCGACGATATTCATTTCGCCGAACTCACCAGCAGCGATGTGGTGCGGCACCGGCTGGTGTCCGACATCGTCGACGCCTACGAGAGATTCGAGGCCGAAACGCGGCCGCCGGTCGGGCCGCCGCATATGTCCGGGAACCGGGCGCAACGGCGGGCGGCGGGCCGCGGGGCGCGGTAGTAGCGGTTGCGGGCGGGCGTCGGATGCGGTGCGGCGGGCCGCACCCATTAGGCTGACCAGGTGAGTATCGAGATCGCCAACGAGTCGGGTATGGACGTGCCCGAGGAAGACCTTGTCGGTGTCGCCCGCTTCGTAATCGGCCGGATGGATGTGCACTCGGCGGCCGAGCTGTCGATGGTGCTGGTCGATCTCGACACCATGGCCGACCTTCATATGCGCTGGATGGACCTACCGGGGCCCACCGATGTGATGTCGTTCCCGATGGACGAACTCGAGCCCGGTGGCCGTCCCGACAGTCCGGAACCCGGCCCCTCCATGCTCGGCGATATCGTGCTGTGCCCCGAGTTCGCCCTGGACCAGGCCACCAAGGCCGGGCATTCGCTCGATCACGAACTCGCCCTGCTCACGGTGCACGGGGTACTCCATCTGCTCGGTTACGACCATGCCGAACCGGCCGAGGAGAAGGAGATGTTCACCCTGCAAGCCCAGCTGCTGGAACAGTGGTACGAGGAGTTGCGGGACGAGCAGCGCCGTGCCGAACTGGCGGCGCGCGACGCCCGGCTGCTGGACAAAACGGGGTTCGTGGCACCGGAAGAGGGCCGATCGCGGCCGGGTGACGCGCACGCGTGAACGAGATGATCCTCTTACTGCTCGCCGTGTTGCTCGCTGCGGTGGGCGGGGTATTCGCCGCAGTGGATTCGGCGTTGAACACCTTGTCGGTGGCCCGCCTCGACGATATGGCGCGGGGCGACCGGCCCGGGGCGGTGCGGTTGAGCCGGATCGTGGACGATCGGCCGCGCTATGTGAACCTCATGGTGCTGTTGCGCATCCTGTGCGAGATCACCGCGACGGTGCTGCTGGCCGCGGCGCTGACACAGTTCATGGACAGTGTCTGGGCGCTGCTGGTCACCGCCGTGGTGATGGTGCTGGTCTCCTATGTGGTGATCGGGGTCGGCCCGCGCACCCTGGGCCGCCAGCACGCGTATTCCATCGCCCTCGCCGCGGGGCTGCCGTTGCAGTTCATCGGTGCCCTGCTGGGCCCGTTGAGCCGGCTGCTGATCTTGCTCGGTAATGCCATCACGCCCGGTAAGGGCTTCCGCAACGGGCCGTTCGCCTCCGAGATCGAACTCCGCGAAGTGGTCGATATGGCGCGCGAACGCGGTGTGGTCGCCGACGACGAGCGCCGGATGATCCAGTCGGTATTCGAACTCGGTGACACCACGGCCCGGGCAGTGATGGTGCCGCGCACCGAAATGGTGTGGATCGAAGCCGATAAATCGGTGGCGCAGGCGATGTCGCTGGCGGTGCGCAGCGGGCATTCCCGGATTCCGGTGATCGGGGAGAACGTCGACGACATCCTCGGCGTGGTGTACCTGAAGGATCTGGTGCCCTACGCCGATCGCGGGCGTAGTGTGCGCGTGCGCGAGGTGATGCGCGACGCGGTCTTCATGCCCGATTCCAAAGCGCTCGACGATCTGCTCGACGAGATGCAGCGCCGGCGAAACCATATGGCCCTGCTGGTGGACGAATACGGCGGTATCGCCGGGCTGGTGAGCATCGAGGATGTGCTCGAGGAAATCGTGGGCGAGATAGCCGACGAGTACGACACCGACGAGACCCCGCCGATCGAAGAGCTGGAACCGGGCCGCTACCGGGTGTCGGCGCGGCTGCCGGTCGCCGATCTGGGCGAGTTGTTCGGACTGCCGATCGGCGAAGAAGAAGTGGACACCGTCGGCGGTTTGCTCGCGCACGAACTGGGGCGGGTACCGCTGCCGGGCGCAGAGGTCGTCGCGCACGGGCTGGAGTTACGCGGCGAGGGCGGTGCGGACGCCCGCGGGCGGGTCCGGGTGCACACCGTGGTGGTGGCTCGGGCGCCGGAGCAGACCACGGAAACCGATGCGGAGCCGGACCGGGACCGACCGTCCGCCCGAAGTGACGAGGGAGCAGGCCATGACTGAACTGGATGCCGAGGACAACAAGCTGCTGGTTTTGGCGCGGGGGGCGCTGGGCCGCGCGGGGGGCGCCGCGGGAGCGGCGATCCGTGATACCGACGGCCGCACCTATGCCGCCGGCGAGGTGGGATTGCAGGCGTTGCGGCTCACGGCGTTGCAGTCGGCGGTGGCGGCGGCGATCTCCAGCGGTGCGGAGGGTTTCGAGGCGGCGGTCGTGGTGGGCGGCAAGTTCGCCGACGCGGGGGTTTCGGCGGTGCGTGAGGTGTCCGCGGGCACGCGGATCATTTTCGCCGACACTTCGGGGGCGGTTTTCGATATCGCCGAGGGTTACGAGGCCACCGATGCCTGAATCCGGTGAGCGGGAGTTCCGGTCCGGTTTCGTCTGTTTCGTCGGCCGCCCGAACACGGGTAAATCGACGCTGACCAATGCACTGGTGGGGGCGAAGATCGCGATCACCAGTTCGCGGCCGCAGACCACTCGCCACACCATCCGCGGGATCGTGCACCGGGAACACACCCAGTTGATCCTGGTGGACACCCCGGGGCTGCACCGGCCGCGCACCCTGCTCGGCCAGCGACTCAATGATCTCGTGCGCGATACCTATTCCGAGGTCGATGTGATCGCGCTGTGTATCCCGGCGGACGAGAAGATCGGCCCGGGGGATCGCTGGATCGTGCAGCAGGTGCGGCAGATGGCACCGAAGACCACCCTGCTCGGTGTGGTCACCAAAATCGACAAGGTCGGCCGGGAGCAGATCGCGAAGCAACTGCTCGCCGTATCCGAACTGCTCGGACCGGATGCCGATGTCATCCCGGTTTCTGCGGTCAAGGGTGAGCAGGTCGAGTTGCTGGTCGATCTCATCGCGTCGAAGATGCCGCCCGGGCCGGCGTTCTATCCCGACGGTGAACTCACCGACGAACCCGAGGAAACCCTGATGGCCGAGCTCATCCGGGAGGCCGCGCTGGAGGGGGTCCGCGACGAGCTACCGCATTCGCTGGCGGTGGTGATCGAAGACGTGCTGGCGCGCGAGGAACGCGAGGACATGCTCGATGTGCACGCGCTGCTGTATGTGGAGCGGCCGAGCCAGAAGGCGATCATCATCGGAAAAGGCGGTGCGCGCCTGAAAGAGGTCGGCACGAACGCGCGCAAACAGATCGAGCATATTCTCGGGACCCGGGTCTACCTGCACCTGCACGTGAAGATCGCGAAGGACTGGCAGCGCGACCCCAAGCAGCTGGGCAAACTCGGCTTTTAGATCGGACTCGGCCGGCTTCTTTTCGATTCTGAATGTTGGCTGAGGTTTGACCTGCCCGGGTAGCGCTGGTTGGACTAGGCCGATAAGCTTCGGCCCCGATACCCGGATTCGTCGGAGCGAAACCACTTCTCGCCCGACGATTCGGTAACGGGGCACGACGGGGTGCCGGATGCAGGCTCGTGGTCGAGTCGGCAGGACTTGGCGCGAGCGGGGGTACCCGACTTATGTACGAATCGGTGATGGCGGGCCGTCCGGGTGGGCCCGGACCGGCGAACCGGCGGCAATGGGTGGCCCCCGCGCTCGCGCTGGCGATCTCGGTGACGGCCGGCGTCGGACTGGTCGCCGGCGCCATGCTCTCCGTGTCGCCGCCGGATCGGATGCTCACGGCCATATGGATTTCCGTCGCCGTCGTCGGCGCGTGTACCGCGATCACCACCGCGGTGTACGTCCGAGGGCTGTTCGTGACCGAACAGCAGCGCCGGACGGAAACGGCGGACCTGCTGGCCCGGGCGGAGGCCCGGGGCGCGGCCGCCGAACAGGCCGTCGCCGTGGAGAAGGAGGCCACCGCGGCCGTTGAACGGCGCCGGTCGGTGGCCGTCGCGGCGCTGGCGAACGCGTCCGGCCGGATGCAGGCGATGACCACCAGCATGCTGGCCGAACTGCAGGACCTGGAGCATCGATACGCCGACCAGGCCGTACTCGCCGATCTGCTGAAACTCGACCACGCCACCGCCCAGGCCGGTCGCCTCGCCGACAGTATCGCGATCCTCAGCGGTGCGCGCACCGGCCGGCGCTGGGCCAAACCGATTGTGCTGGAACGGGTGCTGCGCGCGGCCATCGGGCGGGTCGGCGGTTATCAGCGGGTGCGGATGCGGGCCGTCGCCGAGATCGCGATCGCCGGGCACGCGGCCGAAGGTGTTATCCACGCCCTGTCCGAACTGGTCGACAATGCCTGCCGGTTCTCGCCGCCCACCACCGAGGTGCATATCTACGCCGCGGAGATCCCGGCGGGTGTGGCGGTGACGATCGAGGACAGCGGCCTGGTGATGAGCGAAACCTCGCTGCGCCGGGCGCAGGCCACGGTCTCCGGGACGGAGGCCGGGACCGAGGGGCTGTCGTCGCTCAACGGCACCCGGTTCGGGCTGGCGGTTGTCGGCCGGCTCGCCCGCAAACACGGACTCACCGTCAGTTACCGGCCATCGGCCATCGGCGGCACCGCGGCGGTGGTGATGATCCCCCGAGACCTCACCGCCCGCATCGAACCACCGGCCACCCCGGCATTACCCGCCGGGCATTCGGCAGAACAGCCGGGATTGCCGCCAGGGGTGTCCACCGGCGGGTCCGATACCGGGTCACGCTATTCGACCGCACCCCTGTCCGCGGACGGCGTCCCGGATACCCATGCGCACCGCGGCGCGGGCTATCCGGCGCAATCCCCGTACACCTCGGGCCGCCATCAGGTCACGCAGTACACGTCGGGACAGTTTCCGGCGCCGATATCGGATATTTCGGCGGTCACCACGACGGTCCTGCCCAAACGGCGCCGGGGCAGCACCCTGGCCGCAGCCCACCCCGAAGGTCTGCCCGCCCGGCCCGATCTCGACTGCTTCGACGGTTCCGCACAGGAGGACACTGCCGCGAAACACCGATCGACGGCCGCGGCCATGGGGGCGTTCCAACGCGCGGTCACCGGTCGGGCGGAGGAGGACCCGCAGCCCTTCGGCGGACCGATCGGGTCGCCCGGTAACGGCGCCGCGCGACCGGCGCGTCATTCCACGACAACCGACTGGGAGAACGATCGATGACGACATCGGATCCGGCGCAACTGGATTGGCTGCTACAGCGGCTGCTGAGCGAAACCGCCGGTGCCCGGCACGCGGTACTGCTCGCCGCGGACGGTATCCAGATATGCCATACCGCCGGGTTGTCGATGGATCAGGCCGATCGGCTCGCCGCCATCGCCTCCGGTGTGCAGGCCCTGGCAGGTAGCGCCTCCGCGGAGTTCGGCAACGGCCGCGGCGGGGTGCGGCAGTCGATGACCGAATTCCACGGCGGGATCCTGTTCATCGTCGGTGCCGGGGCGGGCGCCCAGATCGCGGTCCTCGCCGATGACGACGCCGATGCCGGTCTGGTCGGCGGGCAGATGGCGGCGCTGATCGAACAGGTCGGGGAGTATCTGTCCGCACCGCCGCGGGGGAGTAGAGCGAGACTGCTGTGAACCGCCCCGGCCGCGACGACGAACCCGACCGTTTCTACACCCTCACCGGCGGCCGCGCCGCCCCCACCACCGAAGAATTCGATCCGGTCACCCTGGTGGTCAGTGAATGCGTGCCCGCACCGGCGATGCAGCGCGAACACGTGGCCATCCTGACCATGTGCCGGCAGCCGACCGCCGTGGTGGAGATCGCCGCCGAACTGCGGCTGCCGATCGGCATCACGACGGTTCTGGTCGCGGATCTGCTGCACACCGGCAAGGTCACCGTGCGCCATCCCGAGCTCGCCGCGGGACCCTACGGCGACACATTCGATATCGACATGCTCGAGAAGGTGCTAGTTGGACTCCGTAGCCTTTGACGACCGCCCCACCCGTTCTCGTGTGCCCCTGGCCGGTTCGGTGCGGCACGGCCTGAAAGTCGTTGTCGTCGGCGGCTTCGGGGTGGGTAAGACGACGATGGTCCGCTCGGTGAGCGAGATCCAGCCGCTGGACACCGAGGCGGTGATGACCGATGCCGGGGCCGGGGTGGACGATCTATCCGGGGTGACCGGGAAGTCCACCACCACGGTCGCTTTCGATTTCGGGCGGATCAGCGTGTCCGGTGAATACGTGCTGTACGTGTTCGGCGCCCCGGGGCAGGAGCGGTTCTGGTTCCTGTGGGATCGGCTGTTCACCGGTGCGCTGGGCGCGGTGGTACTGGTGGACCCGCGCCGGATCAGTGATTGCTGGTACGCCATCGACCGGCTCGAATATCAGGGCACCCCGTTCGTGGTTGCGTGCAATTCGTTCGACCCTGTCCCGCCGCTGCTGGACGAGGTCCGTGATGCCCTCGACCTGGACCCGCACGTTCCGTTGTTCGGCTGCGACGCGCGCTCGCGGGATTCGGGCAAACGGGTCCTGATCGGGCTTGTCGAGCACCTCATCGAGCGGCAGGCCCCGGCCGGGCTGGAGGTGCGACCGTGACCGGTCTCGAGTACAGCGCCGGCGCGCCTGCCGCGAGTTGCCCAGCGGCGCAACCGGGCGCGGTCCGGCTCGACGGCCCCGGATTCCACACCGATCCCGCGATGCTCTACACACGTATACGGTCCGAGCACGGCCCGGTGGTGGCGGTGGAACTCATCGGCGGTATCCCGGCGTGGCTGGTGATCGGCTATCGGGAACTGCATCAGGTCACCACGGACGGAATGTTGTTCCCGCGGGATTCGGCGCTGTGGAATCAGTGGCCGGCGATCCCGCCGGATTGGCCGCTGCTGCCGATGGTGGGCCGCCCGCAACCAGGGATCTACTTCACCGCGGGCGCCGCACACGCCCGGCATGTGGCGCTGGTGGAGCCCGCGCTGGAATCGGTGGACCCGTTCGCGCTGCGCAGCGCCTGCGAGAAGCTGGCCGACGGCCTCATCGACCGGTTCTGCGGCCGTGGCCACGCGGATGTGGTCACCGAATTCGCCGAGCTGCTCCCGGTGCTGACCCTGGCCTGGATTCTGGGCGTACCCGAAGCCGATGGGCCTTATCTGGCGCAGACCATGCAGGTGCTGTGTGACGGCGGCACCGAGGCCCCGGCCGCCTACCAGCGTTTCGTCGAGTACATGCAGCAGCTACTGGTGCAGAAAAAACTCCGGCCGGGTCAGGATCTGGTGTCGCGGATGCTTGCTGATCCTGTCCCGTTCGCCGACGAAGAGTATGTGCTGAATATGCAGTCGGTCACCGCGGCCGGGCATCTGCCGACCGCCGACTGGATCGGTAATTCGATCCGCCTCATGCTGGTCGACGACCGGTTCGCCGCCGCGTTCGGAGCGGCCCGGCACAGTATCGGTCAGGCCATGACCGAAGTGCTCTGGGAAGATACGCCGACCCAGATCCTGGCCGGCCGCTGGGTCGCGCGCGATACCCGGCTCGGTGAAGCACTTGTCCGTCGCGGCGATATGTTGCTGCTCGGTTTGGCCGCCGCCAATTCCGATCCGCATATCCGCCAGTACACCGGCGACGGCGCCGACCCCGCGCATTCCGGTAACGCCGCCCATTTCGCTTTCGGGCACGGCGAATACCGCTGTCCGTTCCCGGCCCAGCAGATCGCCGAGATCATCGCGCGCACCGGTATCGAGGTCCTGCTCGACCGGCTGCCCGATCTGGACCTGGCGGTTCCGGGGGAGTCCCTGGTCCGCAGGCCCTCCCCCTTCCTGCGTGGGTTCACCTCTCTTCCTGTCCGTTTCACTCCTGTTCCCGCCGTTGGAGGTGGCTCGTGAGCCGGCAATGCCCGCATAGCGCGGCCCTGACCATCGACCCCATGGTCGCCGATCTCGCGGGGGAGACCCGCACCCTGTGCGCGGGCCCGGAGCTCACGAAGATCGACCTGCTGGGCGCCCCGGCGTGGAGCATCACCCGGCACAACCTGGCGCGGCAACTCCTCGGTGACACGCGCCTGGTCAAAGATCACACACAGTGGAATCTGTGGCAGTCCGGCGCGGTGACCCGGGAATGGCCGCTGATCGGCATGATCGACGCGGGCCGCTCCATGTTCACCGTCGACGGTGCCGAACACCGCCGGCTGCGCATCAAGACCACCCGTGCGCTGGCCCCGCGCCGCCTGGGTGCGCTGCGGCCGAAGATCGAACAGTTCACCGCCGAACTTCTCGACGATCTGGCGAAAGCCGGTGCCGGCGGTGTGGTGGATCTGAAGCAGGTTTTCGCCTACCCGCTGCCGATGCGGGTGGTCAGTGAACTGATGGGAGTGCCGCGCACCGATCACGCCTACCTGCTCGAGGCGTACAAGAAGTTCTTCTCGCTGCTCACTCCGCACGACGAGCGGATGCGGGTCTTCGCCGAACTCGACGACTACTACACCGGCCTCATCCGCGCGAAAACAGCGAACCCGGCCGACGATCTCACCTCCGATTTCATTCACGATGTCGCCGCCGGCGAAACCCCGCTCACCGAGGAAGAGGTGCACGGCAACCTCAAGGCGCTGGTGGCCGCCGGTCACGAAACCACCGTCAGCCTGATCGTCATGACCACCCGCGCCCTGCTCGCTCATCCGGAACAGCTCGCCGCGATCCGGGCCGGGCAACGCTCCTGGGAAGAAGCGATCGAGGAGACGCTGCGCTGGGACGGTCCCGTCATCCATCTGCTGATGCGCTTCGCCACCGAGGACATCACCGTCGGTGATCTCACCATCGAAAAGGGCGACGGTGTGGTCATGTCCTATCGCGCCATCGGCCGTGACCAGGGCCTGCACGGCGCCGATGCCGACACCTTCGATATCACCCGGCCGACCGCGAACCGCAATATCTCCTTCGGCCACGGCCCGCATATCTGCCCCGGCGCGGCCCTGGCCCGGCTGGAGGCCGCCATCGCCCTGCCTGCCCTGTTCGACCGCTTCCCCGACCTGCGTGCCGATATTCTCCTCACCGAACACGGCAACCTCCCTGTGCTCACACAGAACGATCCCGCCGCCTTCCCTGTCCACCTCGGAACCTAGAACCGGGCCGAGCCGCGGGACAACCGGAGGCGTTCTCGTAGCGGTCGTCCTTGCACGTCGGATCGGGTCGTCCGGCCCGACATCCCGGCGCGACCGACGGCCGGTGCCGAGTCTTACGAGGCCCTTGGAGGTTTTGACCAAGGGGGGCCAAAACCCGCGGCGCCGCAGGCGACGCATAATAATGCAGTGCAGTTGTACAGGGACCATGCGGTGGTGCTGCGCCAGCACAAGCTGGGCGAAGCCGATCGTATTGTCACGCTGCTGACCAGGCAACACGGGATTGTGCGGGCCGTCGCGAAAGGGGTGCGCCGCACGAAGTCGAAGTTCGGTGCGCGGCTGGAGCCGTTCGCCTATGTCGATATCCAGCTGCATCCCGGTCGCAGCCTCGACACGGTGACCCAGGTGCATACCGTGGAGGCATTCGCGACGGCCATCGTCGCCGACTACGGTCGCTACACCACCGCCTGCGCGGTCCTGGAAACCGCCGGACGCCTGGCCGGGGAGGAACGTGCTCCCGTCCCGCGGCTGCACACCCTCACCGCGGGTGCCCTGCGCGCGATCGCGGCCGGTGAACGCCCCCACGAACTCGTTCTCGACGCCTTCCTGCTGCGCGCCATGGACTACGCCGGCTGGGCCCCCGCCATCGACGAATGCGCCCGCTGTGCCACCCCCGGCCCGCATCGTGCGTTCCATATCGGTGCCGGTGGCGCTGTCTGCGTGCACTGCCGACCGGCCGGCGCCGCCACCCCGGCTCTCGCGGTCTTCGATCACCTGCTGGCCCTGCGTCACGGCCGCTGGGATCGGGTCGCGGATATCCCGGAATCGGCCCGCCGCCAGGCCAGCGGCCTGATCGCGGCCCACTTGCAGTGGCATCTGGAACGCGAGTTACGCACCCTGCCGCTGATCGAACGTTCTGTCGGTGGCGCGGCATCCGGGGTCGCCGGGCCGGCGACCCACTGACACTGCGTGTTCGTTCCGCTGATCAGTTGCGAAGGTTCGGCCTGCTCGATTCATGCGTGTACCACTACCGCTGTGTCTCGTTGGGCCGCCGCTCACTGCACGTGCGAACCGGCGTCCGGTAAGAACCCGCTCAGGTCGGTGTGGTCCGCGCACAGTTACTCTTTGAACCGTGATCCTGCGTCGTGACTCTGCCGGTTCGGACGCGTCCGCCGGTGCTCGTACCGTCCGCCCGCCGGCACCGCATCCCTCGGGCGCCACCCCGCCCGATATTCCGCGGGAGCTCCTTCCCCGGCATGTCGCGCTGGTGATGGACGGCAACGGTCGCTGGGCGCAGGAGCGGGGACTGCCGCGGACCGCCGGTCACGAGAAGGGCGAGGCCGTTCTCATGGACACCGTCGAGGGGTGTATCGAGATCGGTGTGAAGTGGTTGTCGGCGTACGCGTTCTCCACCGAGAACTGGCGGCGCAGCCCCGAAGAGGTCCGGTTCCTGATGGGCTTCAACCGGGATGTGATCCGGAGACGGCGCGACGAGATGCACGAGATGGGGGTGCGGGTGCGCTGGGCGGGGCGGCGGCCGCGGTTGTGGCGCAGTGTGATCAAGGAACTAGAGGTCGCGCAGGAGCTCACGCAGGACAACACCGTGATGACGCTGACCATGTGCGTGAACTACGGTGGTCGTGCCGAGATCGCCGATGCCGCACGGGAAATCGCTCGGCGGGTGGCCGCGGGGGAGGTGGATCCGGAGAAGGTGAACGAGGCCATGCTGGCCCGGTACATGGACGAACCGGAGATGCCCGATGTGGATCTGTTCCTGCGGCCCTCGGGCGAGTATCGGAGTTCGAACTTCTTGATCTGGCAGTCCGCGTACGCGGAATTCGTCTATCAGGACACCCTGTTCCCGGATTTCGACCGCCGCAATCTATGGGAGGCCTGTATGGAGTACGCGCGGCGGGATCGCCGGTTCGGTGGTGCCAAATGACGTCCGAGACCGGATCGGGAGCCGTGGCCCCCGATATCGAACTGAAGGCGCGCGCCGGCGCCGGCCTGGGCCTGCACGATATCGATATCCGGGTCGATACCGATGGTTCCTTGCGGTTCGATTTCCACGGTGCCCTGTGCTCGCTGAGTGCGTTCACGCTGACGCCGGGCCTGGATGTGCTGTCGCTGACCTGCGTGCTGGCCTGGGACCGCCCGCTCAAACCGCAATTGCACAAGCGGGTGGCGGAGCGTAATGCCGCGTTGCAGTTCGGGTCGATCGCGTTGATCGCGCACGAGAAGCTCGCGGACGTGATCCTGCGTTACACATTCCCAGCGGCCGGCCTGGACGATCAGGCGCTGACCACCATGCTGCTGCTGGTACTCGGCGGTGCGGGCGAGGCGCGTCAGGGTTTGCTGCCCTGACCATCCGCTCCGGTGCTCAGCGCCGGGCCGTACGGGAGCAGGGTGGCGACACCCTGGACGTACTGCTCGTTGGACAGATCTCCGATGACCAGATGCTGCAACACGAACCCGGGAAGCAGACCGAAGAGTGCCGCGGCCACCGCATCGAGGTCTGCATCGGCCGGGAGCCAGCCGTGTTCGCGCATACGTTCCGCATAATCGCGCCACATCGCCCGGATTCCGGTCATGGTCTGCTGGACGGGGCCGGCGGCGTTGTCGTCGGTCAGGGCTAGCGACCAGGCCAGGGGAGCCAGCCTCAACCGGCCTTCGGGACCGCTTTGCGCGGAGATCCACACGGTCATATCGGCCACGAGTTCCGCCGGTGTCGGCAGGGGTTCGCGGTGGATCGCCTCCGACATCCGGCCCCGGATATCGCCGGATGCGGTGGCGGCGAGGGCGACGACGATCTGGTCCTTGCTCTTGAAGTACCGGTAGACCGCTCCGGCGGAGAGACCGGATTCGGTGAAGACATCCTGCATGGATGTCTGGTGGAAGCCCTTGCGGATGAAGCAGATCCGGGCGGCATCGAGGATCTGCTGCCGTCGGCGTTCCAGGTGTTCCGCACTTACTCGGGGCATGTTCATAAACTAAAACGAATATTCGTTCTTGACAAGTCGCGATAGCCGGTGGGACGGTGGGCTCACCGTTAAAAGAACGAGCCTTCGATTTCTGGGGAGAACGTCATGAACGTCATCCAGCGCGCCGTCGCCATCGGGTTGGGCGCGGCCCTCCTCCAGGCGCTGATGCTGATCGCCTTCGCCTGGCCCGCGACCAATATCGCCCCGCGTGACCTCCCGCTGGCCGTCGCCGGGCCCCAGGCCGAGATGGTCGAAGCGCGGCTGGCCGGCCAGAGCCCGGGCGCCTTCGAACTCACCACCGTGCCCGATGAGGCTGCGGCCCGTGCGGCCATCGGCAATCGCGAGGTCTACGGCGCGATCGTCACCGGAAACGGCGCGCCGAGGATGCTGGTCGCCTCCGGTGCCAGTCCCGCAGTGGCCCAGCAGCTCACTCAGATCGGACAGCAGATGTCCGGAACGCCGCCCATCCAGGCCGAAGACGTGGTCGCCGGGGATCCCGACGATCCGCGCGGCGCGGGCTTCGGGGCGATGGCCTTGCCGCTCGTGATGGCCGGGATCGCCGGGGGAGTTTTGCTGACCCTGCTGGTCCCATCGGCCGCCGGGCGGATCGCGGGGGTGTTCACCTTCGGTATCGCGGGCGGCCTGCTGAGCATGCTGGTCACCCAGACCTGGTTGTCGATCGTGCCCGGCCCCTATCTGGAGCTGTCGCTGGTCGCGGGCTTGGTTTCGTTCGCCGTCGCCGGCACCGTCACCGGTCTGGCCACTGTGATCGGCCGCGCCGGGATCGGGATCGCGGCACTGGTGATGCTGCTGATCGGCAACCCGTTCTCCGCCGCTACCTCGGCGCCGGAACTGCTGCCGCAGCCGTGGGGGACGATCGGCCAGTTGCTGCCCCCGGGAGCCGCGGCGTCGCTGATCCGCTCGGTCGCGTTCTTCGACTGGGCGGGAGCGCAGGGCCCGCTACTGGTGCTGGTGGGCTGGGCTGGGCTCGCGCTGGTACTGCTCGGCCTCGGCGTCCTGCGGGACAGCCGCCGTTCCGAGACCGTGGCGGGAGATCCGGCGGCGGTGCCGGTACCCGCCTGATCCGGGCTATCCGCGAACCATGCAGCCCGCTGCCCGTCGACCGGGGTAGCGGGCTGCATGGTTCGGTATCACCCCGGCGGTCGGGTCAGCTCCGGACCTCGGCGCAAGAATGGCAGGTGCCGAAGATCTCTAGAGTGTGGCTGACCTCGGTGAACCCATGGTCGGCCGCCGTCCCGGCGGCCCACTTCTCGACAGTCGGCCCGGCGACCTCGACCGTCCGTCCGCAGTGCCGGCAGACGAGGTGATGATGGTGCCCGTTGGAGCACTGCCGATACACCGACTCCCCGTTGTCCGTGCGCAGCACGTCCACTCGCCCGGCGTCGGCGAGCGATTGCAGCGTCCGGTAGACGGTGGTCAGTCCGATACCCTCACCGCGCCGGCGTAGCTCGTCGTGTAGCTCCTGGGCCGAACGGAACCTGTCGATATCCTCCAGGAGCGAGGCGATCGCATTGCGTTGCCGCGTGGTGCGAATACCGACTGCTTTCTGTCTGGTGGTCCCTTTCGCGGTGACCAGGCTCTCGGACACGAATTACCCTTCTTCTTCGGCGTGCGCTACTGCGTCGACCACGATATGCGCCAAGTGGTCGTCGACGAGTTCGTACAGGACCTCGCGGCCCGAACGCTCGCCGTGCACTACCCCGGCCGATTTCAAAATTCGTAAATGCTGGCTGACCAGCGGTTGTGTGACACCGAGGGCATCCACCAGTTCGTGCACACAGCGCGGCGACTCCCGCAGTTGTAGCACGATGGCGATACGAACGGGGGCCGCGAGCGCGCGCAGCAGCTCACCGGCGTTCTCCAGCACCGTGCGGGCCGGGATCGGGGCCGGTGCGGGGGAGCGGTAGGGGTTATGGGCGTCGGCGGCAGTATCGGTTGTCATGGTCCACTCCTTATTGGAAACCGGTCCCATTTTGATATGCATGGATACGCATGTCAAATGTCCACGCCGATGCGGGTGCGTAATCCCTTCGCGTGGGTGGACAGGCGATACCTCCGCCCTCCGCTCCGGCATGCCGGCAACCCGTCCACACCGCCGCGGCGGGTTGGTCCTCGGCGACACCTCCGCCCCCGCTCCGGCCGCGCGCGGACTGCGGATGGGCTGCGCCCGACAGTGCCCATTAGGCTGTACCCGATCAGCGGTTCACGCCCGGACAACTGCCGTGGCGGCCGCGATCACGTGCGCCCGATCCGGGCAGCGTAACTACTGGCGATTACGTAGTGGATGGAGAGTTCTCGCGTGGCACCCAAGTCGAAGGTGGACACCGTTGCCAACCTCGCCAAGCGCCGGGGGCTGGTGTACCCGTGTGGTGAGATCTACGGCGGTACCAAATCGGCGTGGGACTACGGTCCGCTGGGCGTCGAGCTCAAGGACAACATCAAGAAGCAGTGGTGGCGCTCCATGGTCACCGGCCGTGAAGACGTGGTGGGCCTCGACTCCTCGGTGATCCTGCCCCGGCAGGTCTGGGTGGCCTCGGGGCATGTGGAAACCTTCTCCGACCCGCTCGTGGAATCCCTGTACACCCACAAGCGCTACCGCGCCGACCATCTGCTCGAGGCCTACGAGGCCAAGCACGGTCGCCCGCCGGCCAACGGCCTGGCCGATATCAACGATCCGGAAACCGGCCAGCCCGGCAAATGGACCGAACCGCGTAACTTCTCGGGTCTGCTCAAGACCTACCTCGGCCCGGTGGACGACGAAGAAGGCCTGCACTACCTGCGCCCCGAAACCGCGCAGGGCATCTTCGTCAACTACAAGAACGTCGAAACCACCGCGCGGAAGAAGCCGCCGTTCGGTATCGCCCAGATCGGCAAGAGCTTCCGCAACGAGATCACCCCCGGCAACTTCATCTTCCGCACCCGCGAATTCGAGCAGATGGAGATGGAGTTCTTCGTCAAACCGGGTGAAGACGCCGAATGGCACAAGTACTGGATCGACACCCGTTTCTCCTGGTATACCGACCTCGGTATCGACCCGGAGAACCTGCGCCTGTTCGAGCATCCTCTGGAGAAACTGTCGCACTATTCGGCCGGTACCACCGATATCGAATACCGCTTCGGCTTCACCGGTGGCGAATGGGGTGAGCTGGAAGGTATCGCCAACCGCACCGATTACGACCTGTCCACCCACGCCAAACATTCGGGTGTCGACCTCAGCTACTACGACCAGACCTCCGAAGAACGCTACGTCCCGTACGTGATCGAACCTGCGGCCGGTCTGACCCGTTCGCTGATGGCGTTCCTGGTCGACGCGTACGCCGAGGACGAGGCCCCGAACGCGAAGGGCGGCGTGGACAAGCGCACCGTGCTGCGGCTGGACCGCCGGCTCTCCCCGGTGAAGGCCGCCGTGCTGCCGCTTTCGCGCAACGCCGACCTCACACCGAAGGCCAAGGATCTCGCCGCGCGGCTACGCCGGAACTGGAATATCGAATTCGACGATGCCGGTGCCATCGGCCGCCGCTACCGCCGGCAGGACGAAATCGGCACTCCGTTCTGTATCACCGTCGATTTCGATACCCTGGACGACCAGGCCGTGACGGTCCGCGAACGCGACTCGATGTCCCAGGAGCGCATTGCCCTCGACCAGGTGGAGGGCTACCTCGCGCAGCGGCTGCTCGGCTGCTAGAGCGCCGGCCGGCAAGGACAGTGCCGGCGCGACATACAGACCACCTACGGTCCACGCTGTCGCGCCGGCCTTCGTCTCTGCGCCGGATCCGGTATGAGCTCCTTCCTTATCGGCTGACGGATTCCGAACAAACGACCGTCGCGGGAGGCTCTGCTGCCGACCGCCACCGGTCCCGGAACCGGTGTACGGATGATCATGGCTAGCATCGGGGTGTGATCACCGTCGAAAAGACCTATACGGGACATGTCGAACCGGGTGGCCCCGCGCAGCGCCGGGAGGTTCCGGGCGCCCGGATCACCAAGATGTCGGTCGGCCCGATGAACAACAACACCTACCTGGTGCAGTGCGCCGCCACCGGCGCGACATTGCTCATCGACGCCGCCAACGACGCGGACCGCATCGTGGAATTGGTCCAACAGACGGCCCCGGAAGGGGTCGGCCTGATCGTCACCACCCATCAGCATCCCGACCACTGGCAGGCACTCGCCGCCGTCGCCGCGGCAACCGGTGCGCCGACCGCCGCGCATCCGCTGGATGCCGAACCGCTGCCGGTCGCCCCGCACCGGCTGCTGGCCGAGGGAGACAGCGTCGCCGTCGGCGACCTCACGCTCGAGGTGATCCATCTGGTCGGGCACACCCCCGGCTCGGTCACACTGGCCCTGACCGACGATTCCGGCCGGACCCACCTGTTCACCGGGGACTGCCTCTTTCCGGGCGGTATCGGGAAAACCTGGCGCCCGGAGGATTTCACCACCCTGCTCGACGATGTCACCGCCAAACTGTTCGGCCGTTACGGCGACGATACGGTCGTCTACCCCGGCCACGGGGACGACACCGCCCTCGGCGCCGAACGACCGCAGCTGGCCGAATGGAAGAGCCGCGGCTGGTGACCAGATGCCGACGGCCCGGCCGGAATGCGGCCGGGCCGTAACGGGTGTCCCGTCAGGCGGCGGCGACGAGCTGTTGCCGCAGCCAGGTCAGGGCCGTGGCGCCGCCGGCCACCCCGTAGCTCGGGTAGCTCTGGTGGATGCCGGATTTCACGAAATCGTCGATCTGCTGTTTACGCTCCTCGTAGGCGGCGCCGTTGAGCTGGTCGTGCAGCAGGCCGATCCCGCCCGCGGCCAGCGCATCGTTGAGCAGTTCGGTACCCAGCGAGTGATAGTTGCCCAACTGGGCCGGATCGCCATTCGAGACCTGCGCGAAGAACCCGGCGATCCGGGCGGCGAAATCACCGTCGGGGGTGGAGCAGTACAGGTCGCCCACCGCGCAGAAGGTGTAGGTGCGGTTGCTCAGCCAGCCGAAACCCGTCAGCCGCGGGCCGCCCGCGCCGGCGCCGGGCACCGCTGGGCCGATCAGGTTGTCGGTGGGGGAGCGGCGCGGATCGGCGATCAGCCCGACCAGGGCGACCCGGTCGGCGGGGACAACGCCCAGGCCGGTACCGATCTCGGAGGCGAGGTCGCCGGCAGCGTCGGCTCCCTGACTGTAGCCGAGCAGGGCGAACCGGGTGTTGGCGCAACGCCGCGAGACATCCGAGATCAATCCGCGCGCGCCGGCGACGGCCTCGTTCTTGGAGCGCCCGTAGACCTCACCCTCCCACGGGAACGCGGTCGCCGTATAGGCGACGTAGTCGGCGTACGCGCCGTTGGGCAGGCCGTCCGTGACAGCGGCGAGCATCCCCTTGCCGGGGTCCTCTACCGAGGTCTCCCAGGTTCCGGGGATCGCCACCACATACAGTCCGGGGCAATGCGCCGGGGCCGCATGGGCAGTCGTCGTGGCCACCGCGGGGGCAAGGACAGTGGCGAGGGTTATCGCCAGACCGGCCGCGGCATTCTTCCATCCAGGCATCGTGTACTCCATATGCTCACCGAGACGGCCACGGGCCGTTCACCTGTTCCCAGGATTCCCAAAACTGTTCAAAGGCATGCCGCATCGTTGCGACTTGACGCATAAGTAAGGGCGGATCCGTGGTCACCGGGGAACGGCTGGTGACGCAGCAGACCTCGCCGACGAACAGCCAACCACAAATTGCCCGTATCGGCAGCACAATCTACCGGTGTTCGACCGTGATCTACGGGATATTCACCGTGCGAAGGCGGCTCGTCGCCGAATTTGTCCGTTAGATCCGGTTTTTCGGTCGGTCGTGCGCACGGGAACTCAGCCGACGGGCCGGCCCAGTATTTCGGTGACCTCCGGCTCGGAGCGCCCGCCGTCCGGGTAGTGCCGATAGCGCTCCCACCAGCTTTCGATCAGCCCCAGACCGGCGTCGAACTCAGGTCCGGGGGCCGGACCTCGGGACCGGGGTCCGAACAGCGGCATCCAGGGCTTTCCCGAGGTCTTCACCTCTACCCGCCAGAACAGGCCACGTTTGATCTTGCGGATCGATTCGATGGTGTGCCACGGATACTCGGTGGTGAGGATTGCCCGCGTGGTAACCCCATTCGGCGTCATCTGTGTCCGCCCGTGGCGCCCGGCGTAGCGGATCCCCGCGCCGCCACAGAACGTCGCCAGTCCCAGCAGTCCCAGCAGGACTGTCTGCACTGTCTGCCCTGGCGGGAAAGAGGCCGGAGGAATCAGCGACAGCGCCAGGCTCGCGGATACGAGCAGTAGCAGAAGGCCCCCCGTGATCAGGAAGAACCAGGAATAGATGGCAAAAAACGCGGTCCGGAAGTAGAACACGTGCTCGTAGGTGCCGCCGGGAGCGGTGGGACGGGTGACCGGGAGGGATGCGGCTGGAAGCGGGCCGGCTTCCGGGCTGTCGTACCACGCGCGCAGTCGGTGCAGCGCGGCGCGGAACGTGCCGTCCGCGAGCTTGTCGACCAGCGCGTTGTCGTAGAAGCGTTCGCTGCGCACTGCGAAGGTCAGCAGCCGTGCGACGTCCGCGATCGTGGCGGTCTCGAGGCCGGCGCCACCCGGATATGCGTTGCCGCCTTCCCATTCCCGCCAGTCGAACACCACGATGACATCCGCCGCGTACAGCGCGGTGCACACTCGTACCAGGGCCGGGCTGTGTTTCGGATAGGGAAAACCGAGGGAACCGTCCGGCCGGCGATCGGGAACGACGAGCCTGGCGTGCAGGCTATCCGTATCCGCCAGTAGATCGTCCATCGCCGTGATCAGTTCGCGCCGCGCCGCTGGTGTCGCGGCCCGCAACGCCGCGACGATCTCGATATCGCTGGGACCCCCCACCATGACGGAGAGCTTACTGCGGGACCCGGTGGCCGGCTCCGGACACGGGTACCGCCACCATCCGGCGAATCCGATAACGATTCGGGCGCCAACGTCGGCCCGATGTGCCCGGTAGTGCGAGGATTTCGGTGTCGCTTGCGATTGCCGAAACGGTGGTAACCGATATAGCCGACCGCCTGAACAGGGTGAACGGTATACCGTTCGGGTAGCTCGGTGATTGCCGGTTCGGGGTCCGTGCTGCCCGGCGCCCGGAACCTGCCTGGCAGACTTGTCGATGTGACTTGGGCTCCCGCGCGTACACGACCGGACTCGCGTGCCGATTCCCGCGCACCGCGCGGGATCGGTGCCGCGATTCTGCGCTGGGCAGGCCGGCTGATCAGCGGCGCGGTGGTACTGGGGCTGGTCCTTCTGCTCGGGACCGCGGTGCGGGTGTGGCAGGTCGCGCGGATCGAGGACTACACCCGGGCGGACGCCATCGTGGTGCTCGGGGCCGCTCAGTACTCGGGCACCCCGTCGTCGGTGTTCGAGGCACGGCTGTATCAGGCCGAGCAGCTGTACGAGCAGGGTGTTTCGGATCTGGTGATCACGGTCGGCGGGAAACAGGAAGGCGACCTCTACACCGAGGCGGCGTCGGGGAAGATGTACCTCACGGACGCGGGCCTCCCCGCGGACGCGGTGCTCGCCGTGGAGACCGGGTCCGACACCCTGCGCAGTATCGAAGCGGTGGCGGCGGCAATGAAAGAGCGGGGGCTCGAATCCGCCGCCCTGGTGAGCGACCCCTGGCATTCTCTGCGCACCCGCACCATGGCCCGCGACGCCGGACTCGACGCGTGGACCGCGCCCACCCGCACCGGCCCCGCCGTGTACACCCGCGAATCACAGGCGCACGGGATCGCCCGGGAGACCGCAGCCCTGCTCTGGTACCAGCTCACCCATTTCTCGGCGGACGATTTCAGCTACACCGCCGGTCGATAACGCTTCACCTGCCGGTGCTGCCGGACACTCCGCAACGTCACACCCTGGTGGCAGACTTGGTGCGATGACCTACACCGAGCACGACCGGGAACGCCTGGTCACCGAGGCCCCCAAAACGGCCGGCCTGGTCGAGGCCGGCGCCGGCGGCAACGGGCACCGCAGCGAATTCGCGCGCGACCGCGCCCGGGTGCTGCATTCGGCCGCGCTGCGCCGCCTGGCCGATAAAACGCAGGTCATGGGTCCCCGCGAGGGCGACACCCCGCGTACCCGGCTCACTCATTCCCTGGAGGTCGCGCAGATCGGGCGCGGTATCGCCGACGGACTCGGTTGCGACCCCGATCTGGCCGAACTCGCGGGCCTGGCGCACGATATCGGCCACCCGCCCTACGGGCACAACGGGGAGAAGGCACTCGATATCTTCGCCGCCGAGCACGGCGGGTTCGAGGGCAACGCCCAGAACCTGCGCATCCTGACCAGGCTCGAACCGAAGGTCCTCGATTTCTACGGTCACAGCGCCGGGCTCAACCTCACCCGCGCTGCCCTCGACGCCTGCATCAAATACCCGTGGCAGCGTATGGCGCCGGGCGGCAAATTCGGCGCCTACGAGGTGGATGCCGACAGGCTGGCGTGGGTGCGCAAGGACGCCCCGGAACGCCGGCCCGCACTGGAATGCCAGGTGATGGACTGGTCCGACGATGTCGCCTACTCCGTGCACGATGTGGAGGACGGGATCATCGCCGGCCGGATCGATCTGCGCGCACTGGCCGACCCGGTGGAGCGGCTGGCTCTGGCCGAGCTGGGGCATGTGCAGCATCGCGCGCTGTCGGTCGACGATCTGGTCGCCGCGGCGCAGCGGCTGTCGGGATTGCCGGTGATCGCCGATGTCTTCCACTACGACGGCACGCTACGCAGCTCGGTCGCGTTGAAGCGGCTCACCAGTGAACTCGTGGGCAGGTTCGCGAACGCGGCGGTGGTCACCACGAAGGAGGCCGCGTCCGGTCCACCGGCCCGCTATTGCGCCGATCTGCTGGTGCCGCCCGTCGCCGCGGCCGAGGTCGCGATGCTGAAAACCGTCGCCCTGCGCTATGTCATGTCCGATCCCGACCACAAACTCCGGCAGGCCGCCCAGCGCGACCGGCTGATCGCCGTGGCGGAATATCTGCTGGCCACCGGTCCGGCCGCGCTCGACCCTCTCCTGCAACCGTGGTGGGACGCCGCCGCAGACGACACCGCCCGGGTGCGGGTGATTGCCGACCAGATCGCCTCCTACACCGAGAGCCGGCTCGAACGCGTCGCCGCGCAGCTGTGAAGCGCCGGTGAGTTCGCGCGCAGGGTGCTCGGGTCCCGGACTGTGCTTGCCGGCACCCGGGACGCAGCGCGGCGTTGCCCCTCCGCAGACTGTGCACGGCCGGAGCGGAGGCGGAGGGATCGCCTAGACTCGTTCCCGTGACCGGACGAATACCAGCTCGCGATATCACCACCATTCGGGAGCGCGTCCGGATCGAAGACGTGGTCGGCGAGTATGTGGCCCTCAAACGCGCCGGAGCCGATTCGATGAAGGGTTTGTGCCCGTTCCACGACGAGAAATCGCCGTCCTTCCACGTCCGCCCCAACCATGGCCTGTTCCATTGCTTCGGCTGCAACGAAGGCGGTGATGTGTACGCCTTCATCCAGAAGATCGAGCACATCGGTTTCGTGGAGGCCGTCGAACAGCTCGCCGACAAGATCGGGCACCGGATCGACTACGAGGGCGGCGGTCCCTCGGTGCAGCGCGACCGCGGGACCCGCTCCCGGCTGGTCGCCGCCAATGCCGCCGCGCACGAGTTCTACGTGTCCCGGTTGCGCGGCCCCGACGCCACGATGGCCCGCAAATATCTCACAGACCGTAATTTCGACGAGGCCGCCTGGACCCAGTTCGGCTGCGGTTACGCCCCCGATGGCTGGGACGCTCTTACCAAACACCTGCTGAGCAAGGGTTTCGAATTCAAGGAGCTGGAGGCGGCGGGGCTTTCCCGGCAGGGCCGCCGCGGCCCGATCGACCGTTTCCACCGGCGGCTCCTGTGGCCCATCCGCAACCTCGGCGGCGATGTGATCGGTTTCGGCGCGCGCAAACTCTTCGACGACGACACTATGCCGGGAAAGTACGTCAACACTCCGGAAACGTTGCTGTACAAGAAGTCCCAGGTGCTGTTCGGTCTCGATCACGCCAAACGGGAGATCGCCAAAAGTCATCAGGCCGTGGTCGTCGAGGGGTACACCGACGTGATGGCCATGCACCTGGCCGGAGTGAAAACCGCCGTCGCCGCCTGCGGCACCGCATTCGGCGACGATCATCTGGGGATCCTGCGCCGCCTGCTGATGGACGATAATTTCTGGCGCGGTGAGATCATTTTCACCTTCGACGGTGACGCTGCCGGACAGGCCGCCGCCCTGAAGGCGTTCCTCGGTGATCAGAAGGTGGCCGGGCAGACCTATGTGGTGGTGTCGCCGGACGGCCAGGATCCGTGCGAGATGCGGCAGCACTCCGGTGACGCCGCCCTGCGCGATCTTGTGGCCCGCCGGGAACCGCTGTTCGATTTCGCACTGCGCCAGGAGATCGCCAAACGCGAGGACAGCCGCACCCGCGCCCTGACCTACGACAGCCAGGTCGAGGTGATGCGCTGGGCCGTGCCGATCGTCGCCCAGATCAAGGACCACGGCCTGCGGAAACGCTATACCACCCAGCTCGCCGAATGGACCGGCTGGCAGGACCCGCAACTCGTCTACCGCCGAGTCGACGAGGAGGCCCGCAAGTTACGTGGCGCCGCTGCGGCACCCGCTCGTGCACCCAGGGTGGAGCACACCGGACCCACGCCGCCGGCCGCCCGCCCCGATCCGCGAGACCCGACACTGCGTTCCCAGCGCCAAGCCCTCGCCGCCGGTCTCCAGTACCCGGAAATCGCCGGCCCGGCGTTCGACGCCCTGGAAACCGACGCCTTCACCCACCCCGGCTATATCGCGGTACGCACGCTCATCGCCGAGGCCGGCGGCGTCTGCTGCGGTCTCTCCGGTGCCGACTGGATCGCTGCGATCACCGACCACACCGACGACCTCACCCTGCGCGCATTGGTCTCCGAACTGGCCAGTGAACCGCTGCCGGTGAAAACCAGCGGCGATATCCCGCGTTTCATCACCGGCGTCCTCGCCAGCGCTCAGGCCGCGCTGGTGGGACGGCAGATCGCGGAACTGAAATCCCGCCTGCACCGCGTTTCCTCCACCGACGACCCGGACACCTATATGGCACTGTTCGGCGACCTGGTGGCACTGGAGCAGTACCGTAAGAGCCTGCTCGATCAGGCCATGGGCAGCGGCGAATTCGCCGCCACCTGAGTGGGCTAGCGACGCCGTAACTGGTCATGCGGCACCAGCATCGTGGTGCGCTCGTCCAGCGGCTCCATGGGTTCGAGCTTGGGTTGGGTGCTCAACTTCTCCGATAGCCGCTGCCGGCTCACGTTCACCAGCTTGCGGGTCACCGGGCTTCCCGCGACGGCCCGCGCACTGGCACTGATCTGCTCATAGCGCGCCCGCCCGGCCTTACTGCCCAGCACATAACCGGCAGCGATACCGATGATCAACCGCAGCATCTTGGGTCGAGCTCCTCCCAGTAGTCCGTGCTGCCCCATCCTGCCCGACCGCACCGACACCTGTCGATCCGACTCCACCGCAGCCCCGCCGCTCGCACCCACTTTTTGCCCCGACCACCGAGCTCGACCCCGCGATTTGGGCCCGCGCCCACCCATACGCTAAAGTTTCACCTCGGTCAGCCCGGTACGGGCGAGGCCACGGAACAATCCCCTATAGCTCAATTGGCAGAGCAGCCGACTGTTAATCGGCAGGTTACTGGTTCGAGTCCAGTTGGGGGAGCAGACGGCCCCTTGTCCTGAACACCGGCACGAACCCCGGGCCTGCCGACGGCGCCGAGTCCGTTCGGGCACACCGATCACCTGGCAAAATCTCGTGGTCGGCATGCCCGCAGACACGCAGATCACCTCGAGGTCCGCAAAGGGCCCAACCGGCCCTCCGCGGACTTCTTCCACACCCGCGCCTGCAGATGCGCCTCCCCGGGGCCTGGGGCAGATCCTCGATCTCGGCCGCCAACCGCTGCTCACGTGTCGAAGGCCCCGACTTCCCGGCGGCGAGACCGGTGCGGCCCGCTTCGAGGAGCTGGCGTTTCCAGTTCCCCATGACACAGAGCACCCGAACGCCGATCAGCACCACTCACCACACCGACACCGGTCTCGCGCCGGCCAACTACAACCTCAACGGCAGGTTTCTGCCGTATTCCGGCCGAGCGTCAACGGTAATCGGTCGGCACCGTTATCGGTGTTCTGTGGGTTTTGCCGAGGGCTCGAGAGCGACGGCGGCGACGGCGGCTCCGGCGAGCGCCATTACGGCGGCGATACCGAACCCGAGACTCCAGCCCGCCGTGACGGCCGCTGCTGAGGGTTCCCCGCTACCGGCCAGTTGTGCAGTTCTGGTGGCGCTGGCCGTGGTGAGTACCGCGAGACCGATAGCGCCACCGAGCTGCTGGCCCGCGTTGAACAGCGCTGAAGCTATCCCACCATCGGAAGGATTGGCCGCAGATACCGCGGCCGCGGTCAGGGGCACGAAGGCAAAGCCCAACCCGAGCCCGGCCAGCACCACCCCGGGCAGCACGGTGCCCAGGTAACCGGCGTCCGGCCCGATGCGCATCAGCAGCCCGACACCGGCAGCGACCAGCAGCGAGCCTGCGGCAGCGAGCCGGTGACCCGGGACCGAAGCCAGCGGCCCTCCGGCCAGCCGTGCCGCGATCGCGATGGCGACAGTCATCGGCAGAAACGCCAGCCCGACCGTTACTGGGCTGTATCCGAGAACGGTGGCCAGGAAGATGCTGAGGAAGTAGAACAAGGCATAGATCGCGACGCCGAAGATCAAGCCGGTGATATCGGCTCCCAGCACGGTGCGGTTTCGCAACAGTCGCAACGGGACCAGCGGGTCACTTCGGCGGGCCTGCAGCAATCCGAAAGCGGCGAGCAACAAGAACGCTGCCCCCAGTGCGGCCAGTGTCCCGGTGGAGGCCCATCCTGTTTCTGTGGTCCGGACCAGGCCATAGACCAGCGCCATCAGGCCGACAGTTGCAGTCAGTGCCCCTGCCACATCGATCCTGCCGACCCGGTCGCCTTCCCCGCTCGGCAGGACAACGATTGCGAGGCCGGCAGCAGCGACCGCGACCGGAACGTTGATCCAGAACACCCAAGGCCACGACAGCATCTGGGTCAGTAGGCCACCCAGGATCAGGCCGAGTGCGGTGCCGCCGGCGGTGACGCCGGCCCATACTCCCAAGGCCATTGTCCGGTCCCGACCGGCAGGGAAGACCCGCATCAGCAACGCCAATGCTGCTGGTGCCATTACGGCTGCGCCGATACCTTGTACGGCCCGTGCTGCCACCAGCAGCTCAGCCGTACCGGCCCAACCGCCGACGAGCGAGGCGCCGGCGAAGACCAGTGCACCGGTGATGAACATCCGACGGTGTCCGAACCGGTCGGCCAGGCGTCCGCCGAGGATCAGCAGCCCGCCGAAGGCGAGCGTGTAGGCGGTGATCACCCACTGAAGGTCTTGAAGCGAGAACCCCAAGTCGTCGCGAATAGCCGACAAGGCGACGTTCACGATTGTCGCGTCGACTACAACGAGTAATTGGCTGCCCGCCAGCACCGCCAACGCCCAGAGCGCGCGCTTTCGGGCCGGCGCCGATCGTTCCGGCTGTGGTGCGGCCACAGTCGCATCGTTGGTCATGAATTGCCTCCTGATCGTTTCACTCAACGAGCGTAGAGCGAATAGCCGAGTCGGTCAACGCGCGTAGAGTGAATGACATGGTGGATGTAGACCAAGAGCAGGTTTCGCGGGCAGAGCGTCGTAAGCGCACCGAAGCAGCGGTCCTGGCGGCGGCCCGCAGGCAGTTCGCCGAGTACGGCTTCGAACGCACCACGATCCGGGCTGTCGCTGCCGATGCCGGAATCGACCCGGCACTGGTGATGCAGCTTTTCGGCAACAAGGAGCAGCTGTTCAGTGCGGCAGCGCATGCCAGCATCGACATACGCCCCTTGGTCGAGGCGCCGGTCGCCGACTTGCCGAAAGCATCCGCGGCACACCTGTTCTCAGGATTCGAGGACCCCATTCGACGAGACAGCTCCGAGGCTCTGCTGCGCAGCTGCCTGACCCACCCCACGGCCGGGCAGATTCTGCTCGACCAAGTCATGGCACCGGCTCAATCGACCGTTGCCGCGACAATCGGGGGCGACGACGCCGAGTTGCGGGCAGCGGTGCTGAATGCCTGCACGCTGGGCGTCACCATCGCGAGGTACCTGCTGAAAGTCCCAGCGATAGCCCAAGCCGATCGAGGCGACCTCGAGAGAATTCTCGAACCGGCGCTGCGCGCTCTGGTGGAGGCCCAACTGGGTCACTCCGATCCAAGACCGGCATAGCGCGACCGAAACTTTCGGTGACTACTACCCAGACCCACTGGCGGCACAAGCGGCGATCGTCGGCTGAGGCTCAGTCGGCGTGGTTGTGGGCTGTGGGCCAAGTAAGGAACGGGTCCGGATACCGGGCCCACTGTTCCGGGCCGTCGTCGTGGAGTTCGGCGATCGAGTGCCCGGCTCACTGTCCGACCAAGTGGGAGACGCTGTGCACGGCCGATTCCGCTACAGCCGGACATTCCGCGATCGCCCATCAAAATTAACTTTAGATACTATAAGGTTAGGTTTCGGGCGCGATGCTTAACGTTGAGGAGTATCCGTGGCGAGGTACGAGGAACGGGTGTGGCAGCCGTCGGACGAGGGCATGCTCGCCCGCCGTGACCGGCAGGCCGGAACTTACCTGGCCTACATACCCGATCCGCTGGGGGTGGACCTACCGCAGATCGGCCCTCGGGCCCAGCAGGCGGCCGAGGATGCCCTGGCTGTGCTGGCCAGGGCTGATGAACGCATCGGGTCCCGGGGTAGCTACCTCAACCACCTGCTGATCCGCTCCGAGTCGATCTCCTCGTCCTGGATCGAAGGCAACCGCATCACCCCCAAGAAACTTGCCATCGCCGAAACCTTGGAATCAGGTACTCGCACCGCCCTGGACGTAGTTGCCACCGTGCACGCCACGGAGCAGGCCATCGATTCCCTGGCCGATCGGTCCAGGGCCATCACGACACAAGACATCGTGGACCTGCAGCACACCATCGAACCCCGGTTACCGGCCGGTCTGCGCACCGAACAGAACTGGGTGGGCGGCCCCGGGTGGAGCCCATTGCGGGCCGATTTCGTACCCCCACCCGAGTCCGCGGTGCCTGCCCTGGTCGCGGATTTGACCGTGTTCCTGACCGCCACACACGGCAATCCGGTCGTGCGGGCCGCGATCGCCCACGCACAGTTCGAGACGATCCACCCGTTCATCGACGGTAACGGACGCACCGGCCGCGCACTGATCCACACCGTGCTGCGACGCTGTGACGCCCTGCGGCACACCCTGATCCCGATCAGCACCGTTTTCGCTGCCCGCACCGACATCTATCTGGCAGGCCTGACCTCCTACCGTGATCCGGAACCGCACACCGACGACTGGGTCATCGGGTTCGCCCAGGCCGCCGAGCAGGCAGCGCAAACCGGAGTGCGGCTGGCCCGAGACGCCGCCGCGCTCGATGAACAACTCCTGCAACGCCTGGTCGAGCACCGTCGCCGACAGGGCACCAGTCCCGCCCTACCCCGCCGGGACGCGGTCGCTATGAAGATTCTCGCGGACCTGTCCACACACCCGGTCCTCACCACAGAATCGGCCGCCACCCGGTATGGCGTCTCGGCCGTCGCCGCCCACCGTGCTCTCGCAGAGCTTTCCGATGCCGGGATACTCGGCCGCTCGAAGAATCACAAGGGCAAAATCGTGTGCTACACAGCCGACGCCCACCTGGGTCTCACTGCCCTCGCCGAACGCGCAAACCGGGTCGGGGCCGGCGATACCGACCATCGGCGACCCGATCAGGGGCCACCGGCACCGGCGGTGGACCGTTACGGCCGACTGCGTGCCGCTTCACCGGAGTAACTCCGGGGCTCGGTCGGTGACTGCACCTGTCACCGGCCCGGGTTATGGACCCCTGGTGTCCGATCAACGCACCCTCTCGGCTCGGCACCGGTGCTGGGCACTAGCGGAATAGGCGAGGCGGCATGCGGTTCCCCGGCAGGACGGACGGGGAGGCTGCTCCGACTCCGGAAGCGCCCGGATCGGTCCCGGCAGTCACGATGAACAACCTGCGCACCGCGCTGACCACCGCTGCCCTCATCGGCCAGTTGATCGCTGTTGATCCTGGCGGCCTGGCAGCGGGGTACGGCCGTGTGGGTTCGGAAGCGTGGCCGGACGTCCGCGGGTGCGGACGGTGGCGAATTATCGGCCGAGGTCACCGTTCTTGTGTGCGATCAGGATGAAGCCCGGCATCGCGATACGGCCCTCGCTGTCACGACCGGCGGTGTCGGCGGATCCCGCGCCGGCGGTGTGATCGGTGGCGTACAAGTTCGCCGGACGCACAGCCTCGACCGTCCACACTGCCTCGACAGTTTCGCTCAGCTGCTCGGCCGTGAACCCATCCGGTCCCGGGCCCTCGATCTTCCAGGGCTGCGGTGCGAACGCCAGAACGAACAAACTGGCGCCGGGTGCGGCCGCCCGATGAACAGCCCGCAGATAGTCGTGCCGAGATTCCACCGGCAGCGCATGCAGTAGACCGCTGTCGAAAATGGTGCCGGGGACACCCCCATCGCCGAACTCACCTCCGACGATCCTGCCGAAACCGTTTGCCGATACGCGCGCGGCATGTTGACGGCGTGGGCCGCCGACCCCAACAGTTCCCATGGCCGTTCTCTTGCGCACCGCAATGACCAGCGAAGATGCTGCCGAGATCCTCCGAAAGCACATCACCACGCAGGTTGTGGACTTCGTCGCCGATACCATCGACGCCCCGGAAGCCCGCCTCCGCGCAGCACTGGCCGGAGCCATACGCATGGGCGTCGCCAGCCAACGCTTCATTCTGCACATGCCCGAACTCGCTACCGCCGACCTCGACGAGATCCTGCGCCTGATCACCCCCCTCCTGCAGAAACTGATGCATCCGGAGTAACCCAGGCCGGTGATGCGGTGCCCGGTGAAGATGGTCAGCGTAACCGCACCGGTATGCCCGCGACGACCAAGACGGCCGACTCCGACGCGGCGGCTACCCGAGAGTTGACCGTTCCCAGGAGATCTCGGAACAATCGTCCCGATACGGAGGCCGGTACCACGCCGCTGCCGACTTCGTTGCTCACCGCGATCACCGGGACCCGGCAGGCTCGCCAGGCGGCTACGAGGTTGTCGATATCGGCGTGGACCGGTGTGAGATCGGCTCCCTCCCAGACCTTGTGGGCGTCGAGGCGGGCAGTGAGCCAGGTGCCGAGGCAATCGACGAGCAGGGGCTGGGTGGCGGTCGCGAGGGCTGTGGCGACATCGTCGGTTTCGACGGTGCTCCAGGAGCTGGGGCGGCGTTCGCGGTGCACGGTGATGCGTTGAGCCCATTCGGCGTCGCCGTCGCGGGTGCCGCCGGTGGCGACGTAGGTGACGGCCGGGTGCGCGGCGAGCAGATCTTCGGCGTGCCGGGATTTGCCGGAACGCACGCCGCCGAGGACGAGGGTGCGGTGGGCGGCCGGTCGGGGCGGTGCGCCCACGTGCAGTATTTCGCCGTCGCTGCCCGGCCGGGCGCCGTGGATTCGCAATCGTCGCTCCAGTTCGTCGATCGGTGGATTGTGGTGCCCCAGGTGCACGGCGACCACATCGGTCGCCGCGGTGACGGCTGCGGCGTCGCGCAATCCGGTGAGCAGGCCGGCGAATTCGGGGAGGCCGAGGTGCTGGCCGGACAGTTCGGAGCGGTCGCCGAAAGTTTCCTCCAGGAACACCGCGTCGTAGGCGGCATCGCGGACCGCATCGAACCACGAGGCCGGCCAGGGCCCGGTATCGCACGCCCACAGCATGCGTGCGCCGTCCGGGGCGGTGAGGTCGTAGAGGACGGTGTCGCCGTCGTGGAAAACCCGGTGCCGGGCGGGCAGGACGGTTACCTCGTAGGGGCCCGCCGACAGGCGATCCCCGGCTCGCACCGGAAGGAACCGCACCGGGTCGTCCGGTCCGACCCATGAGCGGCAGGCATCGAGCGCGGTGGCGGGGCCGATCACCTCGAGCTCGTGACCGGTGTCTATCCAGGACCGGAACAGTAGGGCTTGCGGTCCGAGGTGGTCGGGGTGGCCGTGGGTGAGCAGGATATGACGCACGCCGGCGAGGGTGCGGCCCAGGCGCAGGGCGGCGCGCGGAGCCTCGGGGCCGCAGTCGAGCAACAGGACATCGTCGACGAGGGCGGCGGTCTGGCCGCGGATCTGCCCGCGCGCGGCGGCGTCGCGGCAGGATTCGCAGCGGCAGAAAGGCGACGGCCAGCCATCGGCCGCGCCGGTGCCGAGCAGGACGATCTCCATCAGGGTGACTCCGTTCCCTCGGGCCGAGTTCCGTCCGGCAGCGATCCGCCGGCCGGGGGTCGCCCCGTCCACGACTCACCGGATCGGGTGTCTTCCCGCGCGGACCGCCCGAACGGTTCCGCTGCGGACAAGCTTGCGCCGCGCAGGGGCAGGACCGCCCGGCCGTCGCGGCGGTCGAGCACTTCGACACACGCGCCGTAGACCTCCGCGATACGCTCCACGGTCAGCACCTCGGCGGGCGGGCCGTCGGCGACCATGCGACCACGGTCGAGCAGGATCAGGCGCTCGCCGTACTGGGCGGCGGAGGTGAGATCGTGCATGGCGGCGACGACGGTCAACCCTTCCTCTCGGCGCAGCGAGTCGACGAGGTCGAGAACCTGCTGCTGGTGACCGATATCGAGCGCGCTGGTGGGTTCGTCGAGCAGTAGGACCCGGGGCTGCTGGGCGAGCGCGCGGGCCAGCACGACGCGCTGAAGTTCGCCGCCGGACAATTCGGTGGCCGAACGCGCGGTGAACTCCTCGAGTTCGAGACGCGCCACGACCCGGTCCACGATCTTCCGGTCGCGCAGCGTCTCACTGCCGAACCGGGCGATGTGCGGGGTGCGCCCGAGGTGGATGAGATCGCGCACGGTGACGCCCTCGGGGACCACCGGGCGTTGCGGCATCAATGCGACCGCGCGGGCCGTGGCGCGGCGCGACGACCGGCCCGGGATCACATCTGCCACCCGGATGTCGCCGGTGGCGGGCACCAGTCCGGCCAGGGCGTGCAGCAGCGTGGTCTTACCCGAGCCGTTGGGCCCGACCAGCGATACCCACGCGCCCGCGGCGATCGACAAGTCCACCTCGTGCAGCACCTCGATGCCGCCGCGTTCGGCGCTGACCCGCACGCAGGCCACCGCGGGCAGACGATCCCCGGTCACGACACCTCCCGGCTCCGTCGCAATACGAACAGGAAGAACGGTGCGCCGACAGCGGCCGTCACCACACCGATCGGCAGTTCGGCGGGGGCCATGACGGTCCGGGCGAGCACATCGGCGAGCACCAGGAACGCCGCACCCGTGACCAGCGACAGCGGTAGCAGCAGGCGGTGACCGGGCCCGGCGAGCAGCCGCACTGCATGCGGCACCACGATACCGACGAAGCCGATCAACCCGCCCGCCGAGACGACGGCGGCGGTGCCGAGGGTGGCGACACAGACCAGGACCAGGCGCACCCGTGCCGGAGCGATGCCCAGGCTTGCCGCTTCGATATCGCCGACCGCCATCACGTCGAGGGTGCGCCGGTGCAGCGCGATGACCGCCACGCTCACGATCACATAGGGCAGTACGACAAGCACTTCGGACCAGCCGTCGGTGGTCAGCCGCCCGAGCATCCAGGAATAGACCTGGCGCAGGGTGTCGTCGTGGAGTTGCATGAAGAAGGTCTGGACGGCATTGGCCGAGGCCGCCACCGCGACTCCGGCCAGGATGATCACCACCTCCGATCGGACGCCGCCGACCGTCCGGCCCAGGGTGTAGGTCGCGGCGACAGCGAGCAGGCCACCGGCGAAGGCGGCGAGCGGGACGCCGGCGAATCCGGCCGCGCCGCCGCCGACGATGGCCAGCGTGGCCCCGAGCCCGGCGCCGCTGGAAACACCGAGCAGGTAGGGATCGGCCAGCGGATTGCGGAAGACGCCCTGGTAGGCGGCTCCGGCGACGGCGAGCATCGCGCCGACGAGCACGCCGAGGACGGTGCGCGGCATCCGGATGTCCCACAGGATGGCCTGCTGTCGCCTCGACAGGCCGGACTCGACATCTACGAACGGCAGCCGATCGGCCATCTCGAGCAGCACGCCGTGCGGGGTGAGTCCCGCTGGGCCGACGAGAATGCTCACCGATACCGCGGCCAGGAGCGCGAGCAGCGCGCCGGTGACCACCAGCGCGTGACGTCGCGACGTCGCGGTCAAGAGGTCGGGCGGACGGCCGGAGTGTCGGCCGCCGCGATCGTGGCGATCGCGCGCACCAGATCCACTACGCGCGGACCCCACCGGCTCGCGAGGTCCTCATCCAGGATGTGCACGTTACCGTCGCGGACGGCGCTGAGCTCGCCCCAGCCCGCGCGCTGCGCGACGGTTTCCGGGGTGACACCGCAGCACTGCGCGTCGGCCAGGAAGATCATGTCGGGGTTCTGCTCGAGGATGTACTCCGGCGAAAGCTGCGGATAACCGTTGCCGCCCGTGGCGATGGATCGCAGGCCGAGCATGGTGTAGATCTCGCCGAGGTAGGTGTCGTCGGTGACGGTGTAGTAGGTGTCGTCGAGCTCGTGGTAGTAACGCAGCGGAGCTTCGCGAATCGGCACCGTGGCGACGATCTCGGCGATATCGGTGCGCATCCCGGCGACGAGTTCGGCCGCGTCGCCGCCGTGCCCGGTGGCGGCGCCGAGCTGTTCGATCTGGGTGTAGGTGTCGTCGAGGGTGCGTGCGGCGGGCAGGATCAGTGTTTCGACACCCGCGCGCCGGAGTCCGGTCACCAGGTCGCCGGTGTCGGTGTCGGCGACCACGAGGTCGGGATCGTAGCCGAGGACGGCTTCGACATTCGGCGTGTAGCCGGACAGGTCGGTGCGGGGAGCCTCGGCCGGATGATCGGAACGGTCGTCGACCGCGACCACCTGCTCTCCCGCGCCGATCGCGAACAGCGTTTCGGTGGCGGTGGGGCTCAGCGACACGATCGTTCGAGGTCCGTCCGCGCCGGTCCCGCCGGTCGAGGGGGCCGGGCCGGGGCTGCCGCAGGCCGCGGTCAGCAACGCCAGCGCACCGAACCCGGCGGCGATCAGCCGGCGTCCGCTGAGCCGCCGGTAAGAAGTGAGTGGCACGACCATCCTCCGTCCATACCGTCCTTCGTCCGAGGACAAGTACGCCACCCGCGCCGCCGGCCGACCTGACTCACCCGGCGCAACGCCGAGCTCACAGTTGCGGGACAGTGCCGGATTCACACCGGCTTCACCGTGACGCCGCGGTACCCGGCCGGGTTCGGCCGGACATCGGCAGCGTAGTTCACTCGAGTAACCGGCCGAATGCGCTGGTCCCGGACGCGGTGGATATCAGGGGGCCATCCCTGCTCGATACCCCTCACCTGGCCGGCGTTCGAGACGGCGATCGTGGTGGCCGCCGGCGACAGTGCGTAGCCCGGCGCCGTCTGCGCTGGTCGCGGCGACCCCCGTATTCGACCCGAACGTAAGCCACACAGGCCCGCCGTATCGGTGAGGCAAGGAAGGGCTGAACGGCATCGGCACCGGGTGGCGCGAGGCATTGCTCCAGGCGAGCCGGGTGATGAAAGAGGTAGCGCGTCGTGGCGTTATGTGTCTATACCGTCGAAAGACTGTTCAACGAAGTATGTTGATCTACAGCACTTTACAGTGCCTATGTGAACATTACGTTCGCATAGGCAGCGTCTACCGGTTAGGGTCGAGGTTCGTCGACAGGCAGCTGTCTCCGCTCCGGCGCCGGGCGGACCCGCCATCGCTACCGACCTGCCGCAGGGGTGGCACTCGGCCGGGAGCCTGCCATCCGACGCGCCAACGACCGATCACCTCGACCGGAGCAGTAACCTTTGCCGAGCCAGCCGCACTCTCGTACCGCCGAGGTCATCCCGGCCGTATCGAGTTCTCCGTACGATCCGGACAGTATCCGTATCCCTCTCTACACCGAGGAGTTCGCCGCCGACCCGCACCGTGCCTACCGAGAGATGCGCGGGGCGCACGGTGCGCTGGTGCCGGTGGCTCTCGCTCCCGGCGTTCCGGCCACCCTCGTGGTCGGCTACGATGCGGCGCGCCGCATTCTCAACGATCCCGATCGCTTTCCGGCGGACCCGCGGATATGGCAACGCACTGTCGCACCCGACTGCCCGATACTGCCGATGCTGGAATGGCGGCCGTGCGCGATCCGCAGCGCGGGGCCCGAACATACGCGCTACCGGCAGGCGACAGTCGCCGCGGTTGCCGGCGTGGATATGTTCGCGCTACGTGCCACCGTGGAGCGGCTCGCCATCGCTCAGGTGAACACATTCTGTGCGGACGGAACCGCCGATCTTATTCAGCAGTACGCTTTTCCGCTGGCCTTTGCTGTGGTGAACGTGCTCTTCGGCTGCCCGCCCGAGATCGGGAGCCGGATTGCGGACGGTATGGCCAAGATCTTCGAAGGCGACGACGCGGACCAGGCGAACGCGATGCTCGGCCAGGCGTTGCTGGACCTGGTGACGCTCAAGCGCAACGAGCCCGGGACCGATATCACCACCCGCCTGATGGAGCATCCGGCCGCGCTGGACGACGACGAGATGATTCCGCAACTGGTCAGCCTGTATGGGTCGGGTATCGAACCGCAGCAGAATCTCATCGTCAACACCATGCGGCTCATCCTCACCGATGATCGGTTCGCCGGAAACGTGCTCGGTGGCAGTCAGTCGACCCGTGCCGCCCTGGACGAGGTCCTGTTCACCGACCCGCCACTGTCGAACTATTGCGTCTCCTACCCGCGGCATCCGGTTCTCATCGACGATGTCTGGCTGCCGGCACATCAACCGGTGGTGATCAGTATGGCCGGTTGTAACAATGACCCGGCGATCTCGGGCGCCGACCGGGCCGACAACAGTTCGCACCTGTCGTGGAGTATCGGGGTGCATGCATGCCCCGCCCGCTCGGTGGCGTACCTGGTGGTGCAGGACGCCATCGATCAGTTGCTGGACGCGCTGCCGGAAATAGAATTGGCCGTACCCGCGGGTGAGTTGACCTGGCGTCCCGGCCCTTTCCATCGGGCGCTCACTCGCCTACCTGTGCGGTTCCCGCCGGCGCCACCGCTTCGGCTGCCCTGAAAGTGGCCACGGCTGCCCGTGGCCCGCCACACACCTCCGGCTGCCGGTCGGTCCGGGGACCCGTGCTCGGGATCAGCTCATCCGCGGCACATCCACCGTGACCGATTCGATTCGCGCGGTTCCCTCGAAATTATTCGACATCCGCTCCAGATCCGTATCGGCGGTGCACAAGTAGAGCGTGCGCCCGTCCGGTCCGCCGAGCGCGCAGGAAACCACGAAATGGCCAGGTGTCGCGGTCGAAACGATATCGGTGACGGTACCGTCGGGGGTGATGCGCCGGACTTCGCTGCTGAACGGGCAGGTCACCCAGATGGCGCCCACGGCATCCATACACAGTCCGTCGAGGGCATCGGATTCGAGGCTGTCGAACTGTTTGAAGATCCGCTGGTTCGACAGGCCGCCGTCTGCGGCCACATCGAACGCGGTGAGCCGGAAGGTGAAGGTTTCGGCGACATAGAGGGTGTTCCCATCCGGGGCGAGGCCCACCCCGTTCGGGCAGATGAGGCCCTCGCCGGCGGTGTGTACCGTGCCGTCGGCTTCGACGACGACCATCGTCGAAGGCTGCGCGTCGGCGCCGTTGAACAGGTCGTAGCCGATCTGGGTGATATAGGCCCGGCCATGGGAATCGACCCACATGTCGTTGGCGCCGGTGGCGATCCCCGCGAGGTCCGCAACGATCTCGGTGCCGCCGTCCGCGGTGATCTTGCGCAACTTGTTGTCGGCCTGGGTCACCACCAGTGGGACGCCCTCCGGGGTGAAGCCGAGGCCCGACGGTTTCGCGTCGACAGTCGCCGCGACGGCCAGTTCGCCGTCGGCGTTCATGGTGTGCACTGTGCCCAGGGGGATATCGGAGAACCAGAGGCGGTCCGCATGCCAGCGCGCTCCCTCGAGGTACTGGAAACCGTCACGGACCACGGTGGCTGTTCTGGCGGTCATATCGTCGATCCCTTCGCGTTGTCGCGGGGCTTTCATTGCCGACGCCCCTGTACACATAAGTGAATCATCACTAGACTGATGCTGCAACCGATTCGGGTTGCGGATCCCGGCGGTGGAATGAGGAAGGCTCATGGACCGAAAAGCGCGTGTGGCCGGTGTGGGGCTGGAGCCCTTTGCTACACCCAGTAAAAGCCGTAGTTATGACGAGATCGGTGAAGGTGCGATAGTCTCCGCGCTCGCGGATGCTGGAGTCGAGTTCGGCGATATCGAGCAGATCTATGCCGGTTATGTGTATGGTGACTCGACATCTGGTCAGAATGTTGCCTACCGGGTGGGAATGACCGGAGTGCCGGTCGTCAATGTGAACAACAACTGCTCGACCGGCTCGTCGGCACTGTGGCTCGCACGGCAATCCGTCGAGAGCGGCGCCGCGGAATGCGTGCTCGCCGTTGGGTTCGAACAGATGCAGCGCGGTGCCCTCACCGCGAAATGGGACGATCGCCCGACCCCGTTCGACCGATTCATGGCAGTCGCCCGCGAGGCCGCCCCCGCGGCGGACAACGTGCCGATGGCCGCGCAGCTGTTCGGCGGCGCCGGCGCGGCGTACGCGCAGCGGTACGACATCGCCGCCGAGACCTACGCTCGCATCGCGGTAAAGGCGCGGCAGCATGCGGCGCACAATCCGTACGCGGTGTTCCGGGAACCGCTCACCGTCGCGGAAGTACTGGCCTCGCCGCATATTTTCGGCCCGCTCACCCGTCTGCAATGCTGCCCGCCGACCTGCGGCGCCGCGGCAGCAGTGGTGTGCAGCCCGGAATTCGCCCGCCGCCGCGGTATCCCGGCGGTGGTCGAGATCGCGGCCCAGGCCATGACCACCGATCGGCCGAGTAGCTTCGACACCGCCGACCTGATGAAACTGGTCGGCTACGACATGACCGTCGCCGCCGCGCAGCAGGTCTATGAGGCCGCAGGTGTCGGCCCGGACGAAATTCCGGTAGTGGAACTGCACGACTGCTTCACCACCAACGAACTGCTCAGCTACGAGGCGCTCGGACTCACCCCGGAGGGGACGGCGGAGAAGTTCGTGGCCGACGGGCAGAACACCTTCGGCGGCCGGGTCGTCACCAACCCTTCGGGCGGGCTGCTGTCGAAAGGGCATCCGCTGGGTGCGACCGGGCTCGCGCAGTGCGCCGAACTCACCTGGCAGCTCCGCGGGCAGGCCGGAAACCGCCAGGTGCCCGGCGCGACCCTCGCGCTACAGCACAACCTGGGCCTCGGTGGTGCGTGTGTGGTTTCGCTGTATCGAAAGGTCGATTGATCATGGCGATCGACCAGGCCGTCATCGGCACAGTCCTGCCCGGCACCGACCTGCTCATCGACCGGAGCCGGTTGCGCCTGTTCGCGAAGGCCACCGGTGCCACCGACCCGGTCTACACCGATATCGCCGCGGCGCGGGCGGCCGGGCATCCGGACCTACCGGTGCCGCCGACGTTTCTGTGCGCCCTGCACAATGAACAACCGGACCCGCTGTCCTGGATCGCCGGACTCGGAGTCGACCTGCGCCGGGTACTACACGGTGAGCAGTCCTTCGAGTACAAGGCGATGGCATACGCCGGCCAATGCCTGACCGCTCGCAGTCGCATCACCGACGTGTACCAGAAGAAGGACGGGGCGCTGGAATTCCTCACCCGGGCGACGACGGTGACCGGGCCGGACGGCCGGATCGTCGCCGAGCTCACCGATATCGCGGTCATCCGGCATGAGGAGTTGCGATGAACCGCAGCGTACGAGTCGGCGATACCCTGCCTCCGGTGCGGCCTGCCCCGGTTACGCGCACCACGTTGGCGTTGTTCGCGGGTGCCTCCGGTGACCACAATCCGATCCATATAGATATCGACGCGGCGCGCGCCGCCGGGATGGACGATGTTTTCGGACACGGCATGCTGTCCATGGCGTATGCGGCGCAACTGCTCACCGGCTGGATTCCGCAGCAGTATCTGCGCCGGTTCCAGGTGCGGTTCTCCGCGATCACACCGGTGCGCGCCGAACCCTTGTGCACCGGCCGGGTCACCGCGCTGGACGCCGTGGACGGCGAACAGCGTGCCACCGTCGAACTCACGATCACCCTCGCCGACGGCACCACGACCCTTACCGGGCAGGCCGTAGTGGCGATACCCGATGACGATCCCTCCAGCTGAAAGATGAGTATCCAATGGGAAATCTGGCCGAAAAAGTAGCAATCGTCTCGGGCTCGGGCCGCGGTATCGGCCGGTCGATCGCGCAGAAACTCGCGGCCGAAGGCGCGTCCGTGGTCGTCAACGACCTCGACGCCGAACCCGCGGCCGAAACCGTCGCGACGATCCGGGCGGCCGGCGGGCAGGCGGTCGCGTGTCCGGGCAACGTCACCGACGACGATTTCGCGCAACGTTTCGTCGGCACCGCGGTGGATTCCTTCGGCGGTCTCGACATCATCGTCAACAACGCCGGCTACACCTGGGATTCGGTGATCCAGAAGATGGCCGACGAGCAGTGGGACGCCATCCTCGACGTCCATCTCAAGGCGCCGTTCCGGATTCTGCGGGCAGCGCAGCCGGTGATCTCGGCGGCGGTGAAGACGGCGCGTGCGGCCGGGGCGCCCGTGCCGTGCCGCAAGGTGGTGAACATTTCATCGATCGCCGGCCTCGGTGGTAACGCCGGGCAGGCGAACTATGCCGCGGCGAAGGCCGGGATCACCGGCCTGAGCAAGACCCTCGCGAAGGAATGGGGACGCTACAACGTCACGGTCAATTCGGTGGCTTTCGGCCTGATCCTGACCAGGCTCACCGAAGCACCGGCGGGTGGCGACAGTGCGATCAAGGTGGCGGGCCGCGAAATCCGGGTGGGCGTCAATCCCGAACTGCTGTCCACCCTGGAACAGGGTATCCCGCTCGGACGCGCCGGTACCCCGGACGAGGCCGCCGGTGCCGTGTATCTGCTGTGCACACCCGAATCGGACTACGTCAGCGGGCAGACTCTGGTCTGCGGCGGCGGATTCCTGTCCTGAACCAGCGGACGATATCGACCGGAGGGATCATGAACACTTATCGCTCACCGTGGATGACCGAGGATCTGGACGCGCTGCGGGATCTGGCCCGGTCATTCTGTGCGAAGGAGATCGCACCGCATCAAGCACGCTGGCGTGACCAGAAGCATATCGACCGGGAAGTATGGACCGAAGCCGGGGCCGCGGGCCTGCTGTGCCTGTCCATACCGGAGGAATACGGCGGCGGTGGCGGGACATACGCCCACGAGGCGGTGCTCCTGGAGGAGCAGGGCAGGGTCGGGGATACCGCGTGGGGGATCGCCGTCCACAGCGTCGTCGTCGCGCACTACCTGCTCGCCTACGGTACCGAGGACCAGAAACGGACGTGGCTGCCACGAATGGCCACCGGTGCCGCCGTCGGCGCGATTGCCATGACCGAGCCGGGAGCAGGCTCCGACCTCCAGGGCATCCGTACCCGCGCGGTCCGCGACGGCTCGGAATACGTGGTCGACGGTGCGAAAACGTTCATCACGAACGCGACGCATGCCGATTTCGTCATCGTGGTTGCCCGTACGGACCCGGCGGCGGGCTCGCGTGGTATCTCACTGGTGCTGGTCGAAACCGATCGCGCCGGCTTCCGGCGGGGCCGCATCCTCGACAAGATCGGTCAGCGCGGGCAGGACGCCTCGGAGCTTTTCTTCGACGGTGTACGGGTTCCCGCAGCCAATCTGCTCGGCGGCGCCGAAGGTCGTGGTTTCGCCCAGCTGATGGGCCAGCTGCCGAAGGAACGTCTCACCATCGCGGTCACCGCGGCGGTCGCGATCGAAACTGCCTTCGATCTCACCGTGCTGTACACGAAGGACCGCAGTGCCTTCGGCCAGCGGGTGTTCGACTTCCAGCACAGCCGGTTCACGTTGGCCGAAGCCGCCACCGAGGCCCGCATCGTGCGCTGTTTCGTCGACGACTGCCTGCTCCGGCTGCTACGTGGCGAACTCGACGGGCCGACCGCGGCCATGGCCAAATGGTGGACCACCGAGCGGGCGATGCACATCATCGATCGCTGCCTGCAACTACACGGCGGATACGGCTACATGGCCGAATACCCGATTTCGCACCTCTGGGTCGATCAGCGAGTACAGCAGATCTACGGGGGCACCAACCAAATCATGAAAGAAATCATCTCCCGATCCCTCTAAACCGCGGCATACACACAGGAGTTCGCCGATGTACCTGACCCAGCTTCTGCATCAGGCTTTGCAGACCGACCCCGACCGGGTCTTCACTATCGACGGCGAGCGGACGCGGACCGTCGCCGAATCCGCCGGCCGGATCGCCCGGCTGGCCGGCGCCCTCGCCGGACTCGGCGTCGTATCCGGCGACCGGGTCGCGATGCTGAGCCTCAACTCCGACCGCTACGTCGAATACCTCTTCGGCGTTTCCTGGGCCGACGCGGTGATCACCCCGATCAACAACCGGTGGAGCGATACCGAGATCGCCTACGCGCTGGCCGAATCGGAAACCTGCGTGCTCCTGGTCGACGGCGCATTCAGCACCCGGGTGGACGGTATCCGGGAACGGTATCGCGGGCTGGATCACATCGTGTACTGCGGAGACGACATCTGCCCGGAAACGATGATCGGCTACGAGCAGCTGATCATCGAATCCGGGCCCGCCGAGGATGCCCGCCGGGGTGGTCAGGATCTGCTCGGGCTCTTCTACACCGGCGGCACCACCGGTTCCCCGAAAGGGGTGATGCTCAGCCACAACAGTGTGCTGGTCAATGCGCTCGGTTGTTTCACCACGGGAGATTGGCTGACGCAACACGGCCGGATGCTCCACGTCGCCCCCATGTTCCATCTCGCGGATCTGTTCCTGCTCATCAGCGGCGCACTGGCCGGCCACAGCCATGTCACGCTGCCGGGTTTCACCCCCGGCGGGGTGGCGGCCGCGATCGAGCAGCACCGGATAACCGATGTCCTGCTGGTACCCAGCATGCTCCAGCAGATCGTCGACCAACCCGATATCGCCGGCTTCGACCTGTCGTCGGTCCGGCATATGCTCTACGGCACGTCGCCGATTTCGGAGAGCTTGCTCGAGCGCACCCGGAACCTGTTTCCCCGGGCCGCCCTCGCGCAGGCCTACGGGATGACCGAACTTGCCCCCGTGGCGACCATCCTGCGGCCCGCGGACCACGAGGATCCGTCGCTGCGCCGTTCGGCGGGCCGGCCGGCGCCACACGCCGAGGTCCGTATCGTCGACGAGGACGATGCCGAGGTGCCGCGGGGCGTGGTGGGGGAGATCGTGGCACGTGGCGACCATGTGATGCTCGGCTACTGGCAGCGGCCCGAGGATACGGCGACCGCGTTGCGCGGTGGCTGGATGCATACCGGCGATGCGGGATACATGGACCAGCGCGGATACGTCTTCGTGGTCGACCGGATCAAGGACATGATCGTCAGCGGTGGCGAGAACGTGTACTCCGCGGAGGTGGAGAACGTGCTCGGCCGGCATCCGGCGGTCGCGTCCTGCGCGGTGATCGCGGTCCCCGACGAGCGCTGGGGTGAGCGGGTACACGCTGTCGTCGTCCGCCGCCCCGGACAGCAGGTGACGGCAGATGAGCTCGAGAAGTTCTGCCGCGAACACATCGCCGCCTACAAAGTGCCCCGCAGTGTGGATTTCGTGGCGGCCCTGCCGCTTTCCGGTGCGGGAAAGATACTGAAGCGTGAACTACGCAAGGCTTACTGGTCCGAGAGCAGCCGGCAAGTAGGTTGATACGGGTGACCACTGGATCGGTACCCGATGCCCCGCCGCGGGGGACCCGGCCCCGCAATCGCCGGGATCTCATCATCGCGGCGGCGGTCGACCTGTTCCACCGGTACGGATACGAGCAGGTGTCGATGGGGGAGGTCGCGAAGGCCGTCAATGTCAGCCCGTCCGCGCTGTACCGGCATTTCGCGGGGAAACCGGAACTGCTCATCGCGGCTGTCGTCAGCGAGATGACGCCGTTCCGGCAGATCTTCGCCTCGGTGCTGAGCGCATCGCCCCGCATCGGCCCGGATGAACTTGCCGGACAGGTCGCCGGTGTGGCCTCCGAGGTGAGCCGATTGGGGACGCTGTGGCGGCAGGAAGCACGCAGCCTGCCCGCCGACTCCTACGCGGTACTGCGGTCGGAGATCCGATCCACACTCGACCAGTTCACTGCCCTCATCCGAGCGCAGCGGCCGGAACTGTCCGAGCCCGACGCCCTGCTCTTGGCCGAGAGCACCTGTTCGGCGCTGTGCGCGACTTCCCATCGCAGCCGGGACCTGTCCCGGAGCGAATTCGAGCACGTGCTGCGCGATATCGCCGGCGCCATACTGAACGCCGAACCGGTGGCTGCCGGTGCACCGACCACCCGGCGCGCCGCGTACCTGCCGGTCACCCGCCGGGAGCGGCTGCTTGCCGCCGCCGCCGCGCTCTTCGCCGAACGCGGCTACCTATCGGTCAGCATGGAGGAGATCGGTTCGCGGGCCGGTATCACCGGGCCCACCGTCTACTACCATTTCGGTTCCAAACAGGAGCTACTGGCCGCCACCATGGAACGTGGTGCCGAATGGCTGTGGCGCGACCTCTACCGGGCGCTGGACGGAACCGACGAATCCGTGCGTGGCGCCGAGCTACTCGAAACCTATGTGGCGTTCATCGCCCGGAACAGCGAGTACGCCGCGATCCTCGGCACCGAGACGCGGCATCTCGACGGCTCGAGCCGCGACCGGCTCCAGCAGAGTCATCGCGATTTCGTGGGTGAGTGGATCGAACTGATCTGTGTCCAGAATCCGGCTGTGGGCGCGGCCGAGGTGAAGATCCGGCTCGAAGCCGTGCTCACCTTCGCCAGCGATATCTCGCGTACGCAATACCTGAGCCACCGTCCGGGCGTATTCGAAACCATCGAGCAGATCGGGCGTTCGGTGCTGTTCCCGGAGCGGCCGGTCGTGACGAACGGGTGAGTGCTCGTGCCGGCAACGGTCCGCGCCGGCGAATTCGACACTCACCCGTTCCCCGGCGCGATACTCCGGTTCGGTGAGCACGTCACCGAGCCGCCGTGCGGCGCCGTCCACACCGCGGCGATGTCATGCCCGGGGCTGTACGGGAACGGTGAGTTCACCCGGGTTCTTATCGCTGGTCACCGATACGTTCCCCGGTCCGGAATCGATGAGGACACGCCCGTAACCGTGATCGGTAGGGAATCGTCCGCCCGGATCGGGCATCGACGAGACAGTTACCTCCTCCTGGCCGGCGGCTCCGGAATCGATATTGCGCCAGGTCACGTTCACTGTCACAGAGCAAGACGGGTCCGGGCGGTCCGCGGTGAAGGTGACAGCAACCCCGACACCTTCGACATTGGTCGGTAATGGAGTACGGGCCGCCTCGGTGTGCACGGTGCCGGCGCATTCCGGCGAGATGGTGTGGTGCGCGTCCGGGAAATTGGACTCGTAGTCCTGTCCCCACGCGGGCGCCGCCGCCGTCAGCAGGGTCGCCGCGGTGATCGCGCCGAGTACCAGCGGATGTAGGGCCTTTCGCATGGACGATTCCTTTCGGAAGGGAGTCGATTCGGTCGCACGAGCTGACGTACTGTTCTCCTGGTTATACGGGGGTGGATGCGGCCCCGTTATCGCGATCGCGGTGCTCCGCATCGACCGATAAGGGCCACCGCCGGTGACCGCGTGCCGACCGTGTCGGAGCAGTGATCCGGTGTGGTTCAGGATGCGGGCTGCAGGGGGCCGATATAGGTGCCCGGGTGGGTCGCACCGTCCTGGCGCTGCACGCTCACACCCGCCGGCCACGGTGCCTCGATCTGTGTGGTGGTATCCGGTGGGGTGACGACGAGAGTGGCCGGGACCCAGCCGTCCGGGCCGGCCGGCAAGTAGGTGAGCACACTGCTCACCGCGGAACCGGGCTCGACGACCACCGGTGCGAAGTCCACGTCCTGGCGGGGCAGTTGGTATACCGGGCCGAACGTGGGATCCTCCGGGCCCAGCAGGTCGACGCCCGGGAACCCCTGTACAGCGCAGGCCTGTGCGGAGGTATTGGTCAGAACGACCTCCCTCCGGGCCTGGCCGGGGGAGTCGGACGGTCGCTCGCGGGTGGTCAGGTCCAGTGTCTGCGCGGTACACAGCGCCGGCGCGGCCGCACTGGTCGCCGCCGGGATCATCATCGCCGCCAGGGCTGCTATCGCGGCGCCGGCAGACCCGGCGACCCGCCACTTCGTCGAAGTCATAGTTCCTTTCGGATTACGTAGCATCACCAGTCCATTCGAACAGATATATCGACCGAATGGGCGCATACAGCTGGAGATGCCGACGGCGGCCCGTATCGCCTGAGCGAAACCGGGTGAGTGCGGGGCAAGCTCGCACTCACACCGTGCGGGATCGTCAGGTGTCGTGATGCGCGTCGTGGATCCGGAACTCGGGTGAGGTTCCGCTGATGGGGACAGGGTCGCTGCCGGGTTTCACGGCGTCACCGAAGTATCGGATCCGGTAGCTACCGGATGCCGCGTCGGCGGGGCTGTGCCAGCCGATGGTGATTCGCGAACTCTGGGCCGGACCGGGCGTCCATTCGAAGGTGGTCTCCCAGTCGCCGTCGTCCGCGATCGTGCGCCAGCGCGCGCCGTCGTACCGCTGCACCATGAGATAGGTGCTGCCGCGGTGCAGGTCGTGGTTGGGGTGCGCGCCGGCGAATTCGACACTCACCCGTTCCCCGGCGCGATACTCCGGCTCCGGTTCGGTGAGCACATCGCCGAAGTTCTGCCCCACCGGTGGGAAGTCCGGTGGCGGATCGGTTTTCGCGGATTGCCACAGCTGCGACAGGTCGGGGGCCGCGGTGGTGGCGGGTACGGTGCTCTCGTCGTGCAGCGCGGTCGCGAGTTGTGCCGCGACCTGCTGTAGGGCCGGCAGCTGCCACCGGCCGAACAGGGTGCTTGCGCCTTCGTAACGTTGTGCGGCGTACTCCTCGGGTGTCGTGACGTAATGGAAATAGGCGTTGCTGTATCCGGCGATCAGGACATTTGCCAGTTCGACCCCGAGAGCGGCCGCGACCGTGCGCCGCAACCGCAGGCCGGCGGCGATCGTCACCTCGCCCGGAATGCCGAGAAGATACAGCTCGGCCACGCGGATGAGTTGTACCGGGACGATCTCCTGGACGTAGGGCTTGGACCGGTTGAGCAGTCCGCCCGGAGCGACGATCGCCTTGGGTGCCTGCGCATCCCGCAGGGCGGGCGCGAACAGGTACGCCGACCGTGACAGGAAATCCCAGCCCGGATTACGGCCTTCGTGGAAGGTTTTCCACTGCGTCGGCCCGTCGTATTCCGCACCGGCGAAGGCGGCTGCGCCCCCGGCCGGCCGGCCGGTGCGGTGCTCGCAACCGTCGCCGGTGAACTCCTCGGCCACCGTGACCGAGGAAAGGTCGATATGGAGGAAGCGGTAATCGATACTGCCCGCCATCCGCGGCATATAGCCGGCGGCGAGTTTCGCCGCGGCCTCGTATTGACGCAGGCCGAGCAGCCGGGTGTTCTCGCATTCGTCGCCGGTGGGCCCGTGCCCGGGGCTGCCGTCCAGGTTGGGCGACATATCGCCGCTGTTGGTCTGCGCGAAGGCCGCGACGAAATCGGGGTCGGGGTCCACCAGATAGTTCACGCCCTCGACCACGCGCTCCCAGTGATAGGCCGCGTACCCCTTGTTATCGCCGCTGATCAGCGTGTTCCGGTTGGTCATCGACGTGCCGTGCGTGGCGAACCAGTTCACCGCGCCCACCGGTTCACCGTCGCGATCGATGCGCAGCAGGGTCGTCTGCGGGTCGATGGCTTCCGGGAAGAAATCCTTGTCCTCTTCCGGATTCAGGTCGAACGCGGCACGCGAGCGATTGACGCTGGCCTCGTGCAACTCGCCGTGAATCAGGCGCAAGGTGGCCGGCGCGATATCAACGTGTGCCCGCTCGACCGCCTCGGTGATGCCGTCGACGATCGCCGCGAAGGTCCGGGGCCGGAACCCGCCCGAACGGTTGTACAACCGGTGATGCGAATAGCCACCGGGCCCGCAATGGGTGTGGGTGGCGGTGATCATTACGTTGGACTCGGTGTAGGTGTCGCCGAAACGTTGCGCCAGCCGGCGCAGCACCTCCTGGGTGATGCTGGAGAAGATCAGTGGCAGCTCTGTCACGACCAGCAGTACCCGCCGCTCGACGAGCGGGTCCACGAAGACGAAAGCGCGGGCGCGGAGCCGGAGATGGATCCCGGCGGTTTTCTGATCGGCTCTGCCGTAGCCGAGCATGGCGGCCTCGGCCGGTTCACCAGTGATGTCGGCAATGGCACGCCCGACCAGATGGCGGTCGGTCGAATAGGTCGTTTCCGGCATCTACCTCTACTTCTGCCGTGTGGGATCCGGGACGCGGCAGCGGCCCGGATCTGTGCACAGACAAACTAGCAAGGACGGAGCCGGGATTGCCTTGCGCTACCGATGGGTTCGCCGTTCGGGTACTTTCCGGGGCCGCGTTACGGGTGGTACGAACCGGAAGTGCGGCGGCCCCTGCTGACCGCGACGAATTACCGCAGCCGCGCGCCCTGTCCGGCCCGGGCGAAGCCGAGCTCCAGCCGCACCGGCAGTGTGCCGACGTCCAGGGCCCGGCGCAGTCGTGCGACTGCTTCGTCGTGAATCCGGTCGCGCAGCCGGGGGATATCGGCGCCGGGTTCGGCGGTGACCACCAAGTGGAGTTCGGGGGTCGCGCGGGGGCCCGACAGCCACGCGTCCGCCGCGCGCACGTCACCGTAGGACTCGATATCGGCGGCCACCGCGGTGGCCGCCGTGCGCGACGACAACTCCGTCCGTCCGGCAGACCCGTCGGCCGCGATCTGCCACGACACCGGTCTCGGCATCCGGAAGAGTTGCGCCACCAGCCACCGCAGGCAGAGCAGGCCCAGCACGGTGGCGCCGGTGATCACGAGCCAGAACACCCAGTCCGGTGGCGCCGCCGTCCCCGGAACGAGCAGCGTCTGCGCGTCCACCCAGCCCAGCCGGCCGGAGTAGGCGGCGAGTGCGAGTGCGCCGGCGGTCAGGAGCGCGACCCCGAGCAGCGCGAGCAGTATCCGATTCAGTCTCGCCGGGCGGTTCGCGTATGTCATCCGAACTCTCCCTCCACCATCGGTAGTCGAAAGCTCAGGCCCGCGAGGCCCGGCGTCCTCGGTTCGCTCCGGACTCTCGCGGTATTCGCGGGCAACCGGTCACCCGGTCGGTGCGGCGACCTGGGCAGCCCGCCGCCCGCCGGCTACCTTCTCGGTGCTCTTCACCCGCACCTGCACTCGCCGCAGCGGCGGCCCGAGTTCCTGGATCCGGTTGCTCAGCACCGCACAGACCTCGTCCGCCATCTTCGTGTGCCCGCGGTGGAGGTCGGTATCGACGACGGCTCGAACTGTGCCGCGCCGGAGGGAGATCCGCGCCGAGTTCACCCCGTGCACAGTTGCCGCATCGTCGCGGAGCAGTGCCCGCAGGTCGCCGGAGGGCACCCCGGTGTCCATACCGTCACCGGTGTGCAACGGCAGCAGCCTCGGCCGGCCGGGGAGTACCGCTGCCACCAGCAACAGTGCGCCGACGGTGAGTAGCACGAGAGCAGCCACCAGGACCGGCCACTCACCCCAGGTGGTCGCGTGTAATTCGCGCGCGACAGTGTCGTAGGACAGATATTCGGGCGCGCCGGCCGCGCGTTGCGCCAGTGAGACGATGACCGCGACGCACACAGCGGCCAGCACCAGCGCAACCAGGACGGCGGGTAGCGTGCGCCGGGATCGGCGGATCACCGGACTCTCCCGGCCGGCGCCGGCCCGGCGGCCAACTCGGTCACCACGATATCGATCCGGAAGACATCGAGCCCGGTCAGTTCCTCGGTGCGCCGCAGCAGATGAGCACGGCAGGCATCGGTGACCTGACCCACCGGTTCGGGATAGCGCACCGGCAGCCGGATATCGAGTGCGGTCCGATCACCGGAGACCTCGGCGTCGACCCGGACCGGCTCGGCGACACCGGGGACCTCGCGGGCGGCCCGCGCAGCGATCCGGCGGACCGCCCGTCCGCTGACCGTGGTCATACCCGGGAGGTCGGCGCCCACTGCGGTCACCGCCGGCTCCTGTTCTGCTGCGCCGACCGCAGCACCGCGCTCACGTCGAGTTCCCCGTCGAGCCATCGGCCGGCCAGCAGTCCGACAGCCGCGAACACCAGCACGATCAGGAATGCGCCGAAACCACCGAATGCGGCGGCGAAACCGAGCGCGAGACCGACCGCCAGTCCTATCGATGTGGCGTTCACTGTGTCCTCCTCTGCGCGGCAGCAGCCCGGCTCATTGCACCCGGCCGGTCTCGGTATCGGGCTCGTCGTCGTCACCGGGGATGAAGACATCGTTGACGTTGATATTCACCTCGACGACCTCGAGTCCGGTCATCTGCTCGATCGCGGTGATCACATTGCGCCGCACCAGGCGGGCGACCTCGGCGATCGCGACCCCGTACTCGACGACGATCTGCAGATCGACGGCGGCCTGGGTTTCGCCCACCTCGACCGAGACCCCCTGACCGGTACTGGCCGAGGCGCCGGGGATCCGTTCCCGTAATGCGCCGAGCGCGCGGGCGGTGCCGCCGCCGAGGTCGTGCACACCGCGGACCTCGCGCGCCGCCAGCCCGGCCACCTTCTCCACCACTACATCGGCGATGGTGGTGGTGCCCTGGTCGGTTACGAGCGGGTTGGCTTTGCGCGCTGGTGTTGCGGGCGCCTTGTCGGCGCCGCGGCCGCTGGTGTCGTTGCCGGACTTCTCATTGGTCGGAGCGGTCATTTCTCCTCCTGATCTCCACGGAATTCACGGACTCGCTTATTCGGCCCCGGAGCGGGCGAATGTCAGGCTCCGGCGCCGAGTTGATCGGCTCCTTCCCCGGCGACCGCCGCTGTGTCGAGTTCGGTGACCACGAGCCGTAGCTCGGTCTGCTCCCACCGGGTGCCGGTCAGCACCGCGCGGATGGCTGCCCCGGCCCGTTCCAGCAGTGGCGGCAGTGGCAGAACTTCGGATACGAGGCGCATCTCGACCACCTCCGCACCGAGATCCACGGCGTATTTCCGGGTGTCCCACGGCCAGGGCTCCCTATCGCCCAGGAGGGGGGCGGCCGGCCGGAGGCCGGGCACGTCTTCCAGCGCGCCGAGGATGCGGTCGATGATCTGCTCGTCGGACATCACAGCTCCGGTTCGATATCGAGGATGTGCACGCAGACCGCGTCCACGGGCTGCCCGGTGTGCTCGCCCACTTCCCGGGCCACGTGTTCCTGCACCGCGCTGCCGACCTCGGCGGCCGGAGCGTTCGCTCGGACGGTGATATCGACGTGCACGATCAGGCCCGCGCCGGTAACCCGCACGCGCACCCCTTCGGTAGGCGCGGGATCGGCCTCGGTCCAGCGCTGCCTGCCCGCGCGGGTGAGTACGGTCAGCAGGCCGCGCACTCCGGGTTCCAGCCGAGCGACCCCCGGCGTGCCGGCGGCGGCGCGGGCTGCCACCGCGGCGATCACCGGAGAGCCCACGACTATCGAGAGTTTGCCGCCGGTCATTTCCGGCCCTCCGATCCGTCCGGCCCGGTCTCGGGAGGCTGCTCGTAGAGATCACCCACGTGGAGGTCGAGTCTGCGCAGCGTCGTTCCGATTCGGTCGGGCAGGGCCGCGGCGACCCGGGCGCGCACGTCCGGCAGCACCTCATCCAGGCTTGTCGTCCCGGACCGCACGGCGATCGTCAGCTCCACATCCACCGGCCCCGGGCCACCGGATTCGGCCGGGGCCTGCCGGACCCGGCAATTCCGTGCCCGGACCCCGGGTACGGAATCGGCCGCATAACGCACGATCACCGCCACCGCCTGCTCGCTCACCTGGATCTCGCCGGCGTGCGGAGCGGGCAGCTCCAGCATCCGTCCCCGCCGCGCATCGGCCCGTACCGCCGACATGATGCGTCCGAGCAGGTCCGGTGAGGGCTCTTCGGGTTCGTTGATCAGCTCCCGGGTCGCTGCCCGCAGCGCCAGCAGGCTTTCCCGCGCGGCCCGGCAGTGCGGGCAGGTTGCTTCGTGCGCGTCGGTGGCCCCCTCGTCGAGCCGCTGCCACACCCGGTCCAGGTCCCGTCCGCACGGCAGGAGATGGTTGCGCTCGGTTGTTTCGTTCACCGCCATGGCTGCATCACCTCCGACAATTGGGCGCGTGCCCGCGCGATACGTCCGCGAACCGCGGCGCCGCTGATGCCGATGATCGACGCGATCTCGTCGTAGGTGAGTCCGTCGACTTCTCGCAGGAGCCAGCATGCGCGTTGTTCCGGGGTCAGTTCCTGTAGCGCCGCGTTCAAGGCCGCGAGTTGTGTGCTCACCTGTACCGCGTGCTCTGGCTGGGTGTCCGTGCGCACCGATTCGGTGGATTCGGGGTCGAGCTCGGCGTGCGGCCGCCGGGTGCGGATCACGTTCAGGCAGCGGTTGGTGGTCATCCGGTACATCCAGCCGACGAACGCGCTGTCGTCGGTGAGCTGATACAGGCGTCGCCATGCCTTCAGGAAAACCTCCTGGACCACGTCCTCGCCCTCGCCACGATCGGCCAGCATCTTCGAAGCCAGCCGGAACATCCGGCCCTGGTAGCGCACCACCAGGACCTCGTAGGCGCGGACGTCGCCGTCGCGTGCCCGGCTCACCAGGGTGGCATCGTCGGGACCTGCCTCCGGTACCGATTCGATCGTGGTCATCTCACCTCCTCCACCGCTCATCGGTAGGACACCGCAGCCGGAAGATCGTCACGCTGGACCGTCGAAGAATTTGCGGCGGTGCCACGACGGGCACGAAGAGGGGTGTGATCCATGTCACCCACCGTGTTCCGTGCGGTTCACCGATCGACCGGGTCGTTATGACCGAGCGCTTCTGACATAACGGAACGGCACGGAAGGTTTTGCCCATGGATCGCCGCAGTGTTCAGAATGCCGAACAGCCGGCACCCCGGTCTGCCCGGACGGTCCGGATCGCCGGGATGGAGTGGGTGACCGCACTGCTGGCCCTGGCCATGTGCCTGCTGTTCGCGGCGGGAATCGCCATGCTGACCCACTCCCTGGAGGCCACGGTCGTCGCCACGGCCTGTATCGGGATGGGGCTGGCAGCGGTGTCGAGGATCCTACGGACGGGGCGATAACGGTCCCGTCGCTGTGGACGGACAAGCTCGCAGCCATCGTCACTCCTCACCTGGGTGGAAACGGCACGGCCCGGCGTGGACGGGCGCACCGAACGCTACGGTCCGGGGTGGGAGTGGTCTTCACACGTTCCGGATGAGAACACCGGCCGTCACGGCATCGGGCGGGTCGATGCGCAGGTGATCGCGTGGGTATCGCCCCGGTCCGCCGCGGGCGTCGACAATCCGGCCCCGCATTCCTCGTGCGTTACGCCAGGGGTGCGGATCGAGATCCCCGAGCCCTGGCTGCCGGATGCTCGGGACGGGGCCGGAGAACCGGACGCGGCGCGGTCAGATCTGCTCGGGACCCGGCACGATCGAGGAGGGGTGGGTGGTGAGGGGCTGTATTTCGATCGTCATGTAGGGGAACAGCGGCAGATTCCAGAGGATTTCGTGGAGCTCGCCGGGGGAGTCGACAGCGAAGATGCTGATATTGCTGTACTGGCCGACGATGCGCCAGATGTGCGGCCATTTCCCGGCGTGCTGTAGTTCCTGTGAGTACTTCTTCTCGCGGGCGATGGTGTCGGCGCGTACGGCCGCGTCGAGGTCGCGGGGGATATCGACGTCCATCCGGACGTGGTAAAGGTGCATGGGTTCCGTTCCTAGTTCCGGGTCCACCGTTTGACGGCGTCCATGTTCAGTTCGACTCCGAGGCCCGGACCGGTGGGCAGGTGGACCTGTCCGTCGGTGTAGCGCAGTGGTTGCTGCAGTAGTTCCTCGCTGAACAACAGCGGGCCGAAGAGTTCGGTGCCGAAGTCGATACCGGGTTCGGCACAGGCGAAGTGGAGGGACGCGGCGGTGCCGACCGGGCCTTCGATGGAGGTGGCGCCGTGGCAGGCCAGGCCCGCGGCGCGGGCGACGGCGACGACCTCCCGGCTGCGGCGCAGGCCACCGCATTTGGTGGTTTTGACCGCGAGGACATCGGCCGCACCGCGGCGGGCGATCTCCAGCGCGTCGTGCGGGGTGTGCACGCTTTCGTCGGCCATCACCGGGATCGGCAACAGGGCGTTGAGTTCCGCCAGGACTCCCAGCTGCTCACCGGGGGTGGGCTGTTCGATCAGCTCGACCCCGCCGTCGGCCAATTCGGGGAGATGGCGCAGCGCGGTGAGCCGGTCCCAGCGGGCATTGATGTCCACCCGCACGCCGGCCTGCCCGGCGAGGGCTTCGGTCACTCGCAGTACCCGGTCGGTGTCGGTGACCGGGTCGAGGGCTCCCATCTTGAGTTTGAAGCTGAAGTGTTCACGGCTCTCGATCTTCTCCCGCGCTTCGGCGATGATTTCCTCGACCGGTGCCGAACCCAGCGCCCACGTGACGTCCACGCTGGTTCGGAACGCCCCGCCCAGCAGGGTGTGTACCGGTACGCCGAGGCAGCGCGCCCAGGCATCGTGCAGCGCGACGTCGACCGCGGCTTTGGCGAAGCGCGCGGCGGCCACCACCCGCTCGATATCGGCCATGATGGCGGTGAGGTCGTCGACGCGGCGTCCGATCAGGACCGGGGCCATGTAGCGTTCGACGACGGCCTGCATCGTTTCCACCGATTCACCGCCCCACCAGGGGCCGCCGGGTACCACGCCTTCGCCGTACCCGGTCACGCCCCCACCCGTGGTGATCGCGACGAGAAGCAGCGGCTGGGCGTCCATCGACGTGGTGGCGAACTTGTGCGGGCGGATCAGCGGCACATCCAGGATGGTGGTTTCGATCGAGACGATCGACAGGTCCGGCATCGGATCCCTTTCTCGTGGCGCAGCAGATCAGGCGGGATCCAGCGCGAAGTTGTAGGTGACGCGGTTGACGCCGTCGTCGCCGGTGACCGGGTCCAGGATCAGTTCGGGTTTGGTGGCCGAGGCGACGTCGCTGTCGATCCATTCCCCGCCCCGGAAGTACAGCTGCGTGGTCACCGATTCCCGGCCCGGGGCCGAGACGATGAGGTGCAGATGCGCCGGGCGCCAGGGATGCCCGTTCTGTGCTTCGATGAACGTGCCGGTGGGGCCGTCGGTCGGGATCTGGTACGGCGCTGGTTGGATCGTGCGGATCGAATAGTGGCCCTCGGCGTCGGTGACGATGGTGCCGCGGAGATTCCATTCCGGCAGGTGCGGGGCGAACTGGGAGTAGTAGCCGTCGGCGTCGGCATGCCACAGCTCCACTTTCGCGTCGCCGAGCCCGTTGCCGTCGAGATCGGTGACCTGGCCCGCGAAGATCAGCGGCGTCTGTGCGCGGTCCTCGGCACGCATCGGCAGTTCGCATTCGGCCGGCAGTTCGGGTGCGTCGGGGACGTAGTAGGGACCTTCGATACTGCCCTTGGTGCCGCGGCGGCTACGGGCCAGCACCTCCTCCACCGAATGTTCGATGAACACGTCCAGGAACAGCGGCCATTCGCCGCCCTCGCCTACGTCGATGAGCCACTGCTTGAACACCCGGTATTCGGGATAGGTGACACCGTGATCCCGGATCACCTGGTGCAGCGCAGTCAGGGCGTCTCGGGCGATGGCGGCCAGTCGTTCCGGCGAGGTGTCGGCGGTGGCCCGCGCGCCCTTGAACTTATCGGTGGCGGCGGTGCCCGAGCCGAGCGCGGAGGGGGATACGGGTTCTGTGGTGGTCATTCGTGCTCCTCGGAGAGAACCAGGGAAATAGGAGGGGTAGAAGGGATTGATGTCGATCGCCGGACCGGTGCGTGACCCGTCCGGCGGAGTCGCCGGGGCGAACGCCTGCATCGCGTCCACCCCGTGGGGAACAAGGCTGGGGAATCCGAGTGCAGCGCGCGCCTGTGCCGTGGCGAACGTGTGTGGCGACGTTGCCGGATTCGGCCGACATCCGGACCGGGTCAGACAGGGACGCGGTAGGCGAGGATGTCGCGTACGAGGGTGCCCAGGCTTTCGGCACCTGTTTTCGCCTTGATCCGGGCGCGGTGCACATCGACGGTTTTGACGCTGGTGCCCAGGCGGCTGGCGATCTGCTGGCTGGACCGGCCCTCGATCACCAGGTGCAGCACCTCACGCTCGCGTGGCGTGAGACCTGCCAGCCGCTCCTGCACCCGCAACCGTTCGGCGCGCTCGGCGAACGCTCCGACGGCGACGCGTAACTGTTCCTGCACTACCTCGAGCATGCGCTGCGGCTCGTAGGGCTTCTCCAGGAAATCGACCGCGCCCGCCCGCAGGGCCCGTACCGACATGGGAATATCGCCGTGCGCCGAACAGAAGATCACCGGTGCCGGGTAGTCCCGGTGGTTGAGCTCTTCCTGCAATTGGAATCCGCTCAACCCGGGCATGCGGACATCCACGATGACGACGCCGGGCTCGTCCAGATCGGCCTCCTCGAGAAAAGAGGTTGCCGTTGCGTAGGTCAGGGCGTCGATTCCCACGCTTTGCAGCAGGAACGCCAGCGATTGGCGCAGGTCCTCGTCGTCGTCCACGATATGGACGACGGGGGAGGAGTCACTGCTCATGCACGATGATTCTACTGCGGCGCCTATCTCCGGCCCCGCTGTCCGGCGACCCGGCGGGCACATGACGGCCGGCGCACTCATGGCCGCATCAGCACCGAGGCCATGGGGAAGCTCTCGGCGAAATCGGGTCGCAGGGGGGCGACGAAGACGTTCTCGGTGCGGGTGCGAGTGATTTTCCAGTGCCCGTCGATCCGGCGGAACGCATTGTTGAGCCGGCTCGAACGCAATAGCGAGGTGCCGTCGGAGAACAGCCACGGCTGGATGTGGATCCACTGCCCGGCGGCCGTATCCCCGTCCACCCTGATCTGCTCGGTGGTCGAATAATGTGCGTTGAGCACCAGCCGGGGATCACGATCGGGGCTCCAGAAACGTTCGAAATGAGCGCGGATGGCGGCCTGCCCGTCCAGCCGCCCGAACTGGCCGTCGTAGTACTCACCGACGCCCTCCCACACCGCGTCTTCGGCGTAGAGCTCCATGATCAGGTCGATACGTTCGGCGTCGTCGGCGACGCCGAACTCCGGGCAGGGGGTATCACAGAGGAACATGTAGCGCGCCTGTAACCGGCGCACCTCTGCTTCGCCCTCCAGTGTCTCGATCCGGCGCAGCAACTGTTCGACGGTGTCGGTCACGGGTGTCCTCCTTGTTCGCGCGGCGGTCGGTGGGTGCGGTCCTGGATCCAGCCGCCGACCCGCAGCAACTCCGCTTCGGCATACGGTGCGCCGATCACCTGGATTCCCAGCGGCAGACCCTCCGGGGTGCGCAGACCGGGCACCGTCACCACCGGCAGGCCCAGTGCCTGCCAGGCCCGGCTGAGCACCGGGTCGCCGGTAGCGCCGAGCCCGGCAGGTGCGGGGCCGGGAGCGGCGGGTCCGATGATCGCGTCGTAGCCGGTCAGCAGGTCGAGTACCGCCCGCCGGGCCGCGTCGACGATCCCGCGGGCCGCCACATAGTCCGCGTCGGTGGTGGCGGCACCGGAGCGCAGCAGTTCGGCCAGGGGCCGGCTCAGCTCATCGGCGCGGGCGAGTTCGGCGGCGCGTTCCCGGGCGGCTTCGTAGGCCATCACCACGCGGTGCGCCGCGGTCGCCTCGGCCACGACCTGCTCGGCAGCGAAACCGGTAACGACCGCACCGTCGGCGACGAGCCGATCATGCAGGGCGGCAACGGCATCCGTCATAGCTGTGTCCACCACACCCAGTGGCTCCGCACTCCACAACGCGACCCGGGGCGGGCGGGTGGATTCGGTCAGCGGGTCCGGTACCGCCATGAGCGCCGACCAGGCGCAGGCGAGGTCGCGGACCTCGGCGGCGTAGAAACCGTGACTGTCCAGACTGTGCGCGAGACCGGTGATGCCGTCGGTCGCCAGCAGCCCCCGGGTCAGCACCAGCGCGGCGACCCCGCAATAGGCGGCGGGCCGGGTGACCGAGCCTGCGGTCTGCGAGCCCAGCGCGAGCGGTACCTGACCGGAAGCGACCGCGGCGGCCGAACCGCTGGACGACCCGCCGGGGGTGTGGCCCGGCGCGGCCGGGTTGTGTGTGGGGCCGGGTGCGAAGAAAGCGAATTCGGTGGTGACGGTTTTTCCGGCGGGCACGGCGCCGGCCGCACGCCACCTGCGCACGATCTCGGCGTCCGTCGTCGCCGGGCCGGTGTCCGCGCGCAGGGCAGAGCCGCACCGGGTCGGGTAGCCGGCGACATCGATGATGTCCTTGACGCCCAGCGGAATTCCGGACAGTGCCCCGGCCGGTGCCGGCGGCTCCGAGGGCGCGTGCCGGGTGACCCAGGCGGCGAGCCGGTCTTCGGTTTCGGCGATCCGGCGCGCGGAGCGCTCCCACGCGTCGGGAGTGCTGCACTGCCCGCGGGCGATGTCGTCGGTGAGGTCGCGCAGCGACCACGGGGCGTACAGGTTCATCGGTCGCTCCAGGCGGCGTCGGCCGTCCAGAAATCCATCCCTGCGGCGCTGACCCCGTGGCGCCACCGCGATGTCCGGCGCAGCGCGGGTTCGGCGAGCGCGGTGACCCGGTCTGCGGCTTCGGGTCCGTCTTCGGAAACCTGCCAGTGCACCCAGTTCAGTTCCCGGCCGTCGGCATCGTGGGTGAACAGGTCGACGTGGCGCCAGCCGTAGCCGTGAGTGTCGTTGTAGCACATGAGGGTCAGGCGGGCCGGCGCGTCGACCATGCGGTGCCCTCCTGCTCGATACGCGGCCGTCCAGGGCCCACGCTGTGGAAACGGCGCTGGAAATAGACGAGCGCGTCACAGTCTTCGCTGACGTCCACCCGGTCCACGCTCACCAGGAAGATCGAATGTGACCCCTGGGTGTGGTCGCTGATGATCCGGCCGACCACCCGCGCGGCAGCCGTGCGCAGCATCGGAATGTCTTCGGTGTCGTGATCCCACATGGTCCACGCGAACCGCTCCGCCATCGGGATACCGGTGGCTCCGGCGAAATGGCCGGCCAGTTCCTCATCGTGCGAACTGAGGATGTTGACGCAGAGGCGCACGTTGCGCCGGAAAATATCGTGCGTATAGCTGGACTGATTGACACAAACGAGGATCGTGGGCGGCGAATCGGTGACGGAGCACACCGCGCTGACGGTGATACCAGCGCGACCACCCGGTCCGTTCGTGGTGACGACATTGACTGCGGCCGAAAGATTCGACATCGCCGCCCGGAAGTCACGCTGCTCGGCGGTCAATTGCTTGGTCATGCAACTGACGCTACGAGTGATCCACGCCTCGAGGTATCGAGATTTTCTCCGCCCGCTCTGAAGGTTTTCCCTACGCGATCACGGGGCCGGCAGTACGAATCCGAAGACCGCTCCGCCGCCGTCGGCCGGGCGGCACCAGATACTGCCGTGCTGCCGGGTGATGATCCGATAGCTCAGCGCCAGCCCGATTCCGCTGCCGTGTGATTTCGACGTGAACGATTCCAGGAACGGATCCTGGGATACGCCGCGACCGTGATCGCGGACGGTGAAACAGCCGCCGTCGTCACGCACGGTGGTGGTCAGCACGATATGCCGGGATTCGGTGGGGCACTGTGCCATTTCGTCGATGGCATTGAAACAGAGGTTCACGATCACCTGCCCCGTGAGGACCCGTTCACAGCGGACCTGCACCGGTGCGGGATCGAGCCGCAACTCGACCCGCACGCCGGCTGCGTCCGCGCGTATCTGCACGAAGGACAGGCATTCGGCGACGATATCGTTGAGGTCGGCCACCTGCTCCACCTGCTCCAGGTGCCCGACGAAGGCACGCAACGTCGAGACGATCGTCGCAGCGCGGTCGATCTGCTTGCGCGCCGCGTCCAGGCCGAAGACCACCCGGTCGTCGAGGAGCTCCCCGCCGGGCAGATGCGAGCGGATACCGGCGATGTAGTTACCGGCGGCCGCCAGTGGCTGGCCGAGTTCGTGGGCGATCGCCATCGCCATATCGCCCATGGCGTTGTAGCGGGCCAGGTAGTTTTCCCGCCGCAGCTGCAGCCCGCGGTGTTCCTCGTCGTGGATCCGGCGCGATACATCGTGGACCAGGATGAGGAAGGCGGTCACTCCCGGCTCGTCCAGGCGCTCCAGGCTGCCGTCCAGCCATGAGGTGGTGCCGTCCGGCTGGGTGACCTCGAGCCGCACCGAGGTCACCGGATCCGCATCCTTGGCCACCACTTCCCATACGGTGCGCCGCCCGTCCCGGTGCAGGTGGGCGTACCGGGTGAGGTGCGGTCCGGCCGGTAGCTCGACGGCCGGGTCCAGGCCGAGGCGGGTGAGTGCGGTATCGGTGGCGAAGCGGATCTCGCCCGACTCGTTCAGTACGAAAGCCATCGTGGAGGTGTGCCGGGCCAGCGCGTCCACATAGGTGGCGGTCAGCCGCAGGGCGCGTTCGGTGCGCTGCTCCCGTTCGATATCGCGGAATTGCACCAGCACCGCCGGACCGCGCGCGAGTTCGATCCGGGTTGCTACCGAGTCGGTGGGGATTATCCGCCCGGATTTGGACCGGTAGTGCCATTCGATCCGCCGGGAGCCGTGCTCGACGGCGTCCTGCAGCCACGCGCGCCCGATCACGCGGTCGTATTGCTGCGCGGAACTACTCATATCGTGTGCTTTGAGCGGCCGGATCTCGTCGAGGTCGAATTCCAGCATCGCGCACGCGGCCGGATTGGCCCACAGAATGTTCTTGGTCTCGGCATCGTGCACGAGTACGCACAGGTCGGTCGCATTCATCATGGTGGCGAAATCCGAGACGACCAATTCGGGAGCGCGCGGATCGATAACCATCGCGCCAGCGTAGCTTTTCCGGACACCGCGTTTGCGGTCGTCCGGAGGCCACTGAAGGTTTCCCCTACGAACGTTGTGGTTCGCACCTTGCCGGGCGCGGGGATTACCGATGTCGGTGTGAGCGCGCTCTCCTTACCGTCGAAGAACAGCCCATCGACGACAGGAGCAGGTGATCGTGTCCACCTCCGAAGCCCCGGCCCGGCCCGCGACCGGACCGGCGATTCTGGACGACGTCCTCGCCGAACTCGCCGTGCGGCGGGAGGAATTCCGCGACCAGAAATTTGTTTCGCGGGATTTCGTCGCGCGGCTCAAAGAGGCCGGAATCTACCGGGCCGCGACCCCGCGGCGATTCGGTGGCGAACCGCAGGCGCCCGCCGATTTCCTGCGCACCGTCGAAAAGATTTCGGTGGTGGACGGGTCCACCGGATGGGTGGCCAGTTTCGGCTCGGCCCTGGTGTACCTGGCGGCGTTGCCCCTGGAAACCCAGGCGCAGCTCTATGCCGACGGTCCGGACGTGGTGTTCGCCGGCGGGCTGTTCCCGGTCCAGCCCGCGGCCGAGGTCGACGGCGGTCTGCAGCTGGACGGTCGATGGAAGTTCGCCAGCGGTTGTATGGGCGCCGATGTCCTGGGTGTCGGTATCCCCGGTGATGCGAGTACCGCGGGCAAACCCCGCACCGCACTGCTGCGTCCCGAACAGGTCGAGATCGTCCAGGACTGGGATGTCGCCGGGATGCGCGGTACCGGCTCGTTCGACCTCGTGGTGCGCGGGGCGGTGGTGCCCCACGAGTGGACATTCATCCGCGGCGGCGAACCGATGGTCGACGAACCGCTGTACCGGTATCCGACCATCGCCTATGCCGCCCAGGTGCTGGCCGTGGTCGGCGCGGGCGTGGCGCGGGCCGCGCTGGACTACGCCGTCGAAACCGGTGCGGGCCGGGCCGGGATCACCGGCGCGCCGAAACTGGCCGACCGCCCCTACTACCGGACCGCGGTCGCTCAGGCCGAAGCCGATCTGCGCTCGGCGCGCGCGTATTTCTACGAAGTCACCGAACAGGTGTGGGCGACGGTTCTGCGCGGCGATCCCGCCACTGCCGAACAGAACGCCCATCTGCGGCTGGCGGCGGCGCATATCGCCTCGACCTCGGCGTCGGTGGTGAACCGCATCATCGAGATCTCCGGTACCGCGGCCATCTTCAACGGGCACCCGCTACAGCAGTGGGCGGGCGACGCCCTGGTCCCGCAGCAGCACGCCTTTCTGGGACCCGGCCTGATCGACGCCGCCGGCGCCGTATTCATGGGGCAGCCGCCGACCGTACCCGGATTCCACTGACCCGCGACCTCTTCGACGACAGGACCCTTCCATGACCGACAGCCCACTCCGCGTTCTCTTCTGTCTCGGCATCAACCAGAACTTCTTCGACCTGCCCGAAGGCGGTGTCACCACCGGTGACGTCTGGACTGCCTTCGTCGCTCTGATGGACGGCATCAAAGCGCTCGACGGGATCGATTTCATCGGCGATATCGACGACGACTCCACCATGGTGGGGCCCTCGGACAGTTGGCCGTGGACGTGCTACCTGCTCGCCGACGCCGACGGCCACGACACCGTCAAAGCGGCCTGCGGCCTGATCCGCACGATCGGCGTGGGCGAAAGCGACTGGAAGCTCTGGAAATTCGTCAAGATCGAGGCCCGCATCGGGCGCGCCCTGACCCCGCGCCAGTACTGACCATCCACCTGCCAGGAGGCATCATGACAGCCCACAGTGCAGCACCGGCCGAACTCGTCGCCGAGGATCGGGTGGCCGCACGCATGTACACCGACCCGGAGATCTTCGAGCAGGAGATCGCCCGGATCTTCGAGAGCACCTGGATCTGGGTGGCCCACGAATCCGAGCTGCCCACACCGGGCAGTTTCAAATCCACCCATGTGGGCCGGCAGCCGGTGATCGTGACCCGCAACCGCAAGGGACAGCTGAATACGCTGCTCAACCGGTGCCGGCACCGCGGGGCCAGTATCTGCGAGCAGAAGCAGGGCGTCGCCAACGGTTTCACCTGCCCGTATCACGCCTGGTCCTACAGTCTGGACGGTCAGCTCCGAGGTATCCCGTACCCCGACGGTTACGAGGGTGTGGTCGAGAAGGGTGACCTGTCCCTGCGGAAACTGCGCACCGAATCCTATGGCGGCATGGTGTTCGCGACCTTCGCCGAAGAGATCGAATCGCTCGAGGATTTCCTCGGTGACGCCAAGCTGTGGATCGACCGGTTCATGAAACAGGGCGGCGGTTACCCGATCAAGGTGCTGGGTACGCACCGGTTCGCCTTCCATGGGAATTGGAAGATCCAGCTGGAGAACACCACCGACGGCTACCACTTCCCGATCGTGCATCGCTCCTGGATGGCCTCGGTCGACGCCGAAACCGCCGATATGATGTCGTTCATGACCGATCCGGCCGCGGTCACCCATGATCTGGGCAACGGGCACAGTGTCATGCAGATGGTTCCCGAACACTCCGATCTGGACGCCGACGACGGCAGCGAACCGTTGCAGGCCCGCTTCGACGACCTGATCGCCGAGCTGAAGACCACCGGCCTGGACGATGCCGCGATCCGCAAACTGGTCCGCGCTATGCACGGCACCGGGTTCAACCTCAACCTGTTCCCGAACGTGTCGATGTCGGCGGCGTTCTTCCGCGTGCTGCGCCCCGTCGCCGTCGACGAGACCACGATCGAGCACATCGCTATCGGCCCCGACGGGCCGTCCGAGATCGTGAATCCGGTCAACCGGGCGCGGATGCGGGTGCACGAACATTTCCAGGGTCCGTTCGGTTTCGGCACCCCCGACGATGCCGAGGGCTGGGACCGGGTACAGCGAGGCGCCCGGGCCGCCCCCGATATGCCGATCCTGGTCAACCGCGGCCTGGCACGGGAGAAGCCGAGCCCGGAGGGCTGGCCCACCTCCCACGTCACCGACGAGACCGGTATGCGCGCCGCCTATCACCAGTGGAAGCAGATGATGAGCGATGACTGAAACCCTGACCCCCACAAGGTTGTTCACCGACGCCAGGATCACCCGGGCAATCGAGCTGAGCTGGCGGGAAGCCGACCTGCTCGACCGCAAGGACTACCACACCTGGCAGGACCTCTACACCGCCGACGGCCGCTATGTGGTGCCGATCGACCGCGGCACCGATGATTTCGACAACACCCTCAATATGATCTACGACGACGCCCGCATGCGCGGTATGCGCGTGGTCCGGATGACCGAGGGCTACGCTCTCGCCGCCGTCGACGCCGCCGTCACCACCCGCACCGTATCGCGCTTCGTCCCGGAAACCGTCACCGACGACGAGGTACACCTGCGGGCCGCGCAGATCCTGGTCGCCTACAAACGCGGCCGTCACGATATCTGGGCCGGCGATATCGAATACCGTATCCGTCTCGGTGCGACGCCCGCCGACGACCGGATCGCCTTGAAGGTGATCCGGTTGGTCGACAGCGAGGACGCCGTTCCCGCCGCGGGATTCCTGCTGTGACCCCGCCCGTCGCTGTGGTCACCGGGGGCGCGAACGGCCTGGGTGCGCATATCGTTCGCCGGCTGCACGCCGCCGGCCACGCGGTTGCCATCGCCGACCTGGCCGGTTCTGCCGCGTCGGCGCTGGCCGAGGAACTGGGCGGTGCCGCGCGCGGATATACCGTCGACGTCGCGGACAAAGCGTCCCTGGAGCAGTTGCTCGCCACGGTGGTCGCCGATTTCGGCGGGGTCCAGGTGCTGGTGAACAATGCCGCCCGCACCCAGGCCCGGCCTCTCATGGAGATCACCGCCGAGGAACTGGAGGCGGTCATGGCCGTCGGCTTCCGCGCGACATTCCAGGCCTGCCAGCTGTTCGGCACCCATATGGCCGCACACGGTTACGGACGGATCGTGAACATGGCCTCGCTGGCCGGCCAGAACGGTGGCACCGCCACCGGCGGGCACTACGCGTCGGCCAAGGGCGCGGTCATCTCGCTGACCAAGGTGTTCGCGCGCGAACTCGCCCCCTCGGGAGTCACGGTGAACGCCGTCTCGCCCGGTCCGCAGGATTCGCCGGTCGTGCACGACATCGTCGGGGAGAACAACCTCGACGCCTTCGCTCGATCCATCCCCGTCGGACGTCTGGGCGATCCGGCATTCATCGCCGATATGGTCGCCCTGCTCGCATCGCCGGCCGCCGCATCGGTCACCGGGGCATGCTGGGACGCCAACGGCGGCCTCTACATGCGTTAGGAGTTGTGGTGTCCGGTAGCAAAGTGGTCGTCTCCGCGATCGTTTCGGAGACGCCGAGTATCCGGTTGCTGCGGCTGGCGCGGGAGGACGGGGCCCCGCTCGGACCCTACCGCGCCGGCGCGCATATCGACGTGACCGGCCCGACCGGCATCCTGCGCCAGTATTCGCTGTGCGGGCCACCGGCGGAGACCGCGACGCTGGCCATCGCGGTGAAACTCGAACCGGAATCGCGCGGCGGGTCGGCCGCGCTGCACCGGTTGTGCGAGGGCGACATCATCGAAATAGGTGAACCGCGCAATATCCTCGGTATCGTTTCCGGCGCCGACCGGCACGCGCTGATCGCTGCCGGAATCGGGATCACGCCGCTGCTGAGCATGGCGTACGAACTGTATTCCAGCGGAGCGGATTTCACGCTGGATTACATCTGCCGCGACCGCGTGGAGACCGCGTTCGCGGACCTGCTCGAAAACCGCGCGGAGTTTCGTGACCGCGTTCGCCTGCATACCGGGCTGTCCCGCGACGAGCAGCGCGAGGTGCTCGAATCCGTCGCCGCCACGCTGACCCGTGACAGCGTGGTCTACACGTGCGGCCCCACCGGTTTCATGGGGACTGTCGCCGAGATCGTGACACCCGTGGTCGGTGAGACCAATCTCCACACCGAATATTTCGAAGCGGCCGAGATCGATATCAGCGGCGATACCGCATTCACCGTCGAACTCGACACCGGCGAGAGCTTCGAGATCCCCGCCGACCGCTCCATCCTGTCGGTGCTCGAGGACAACGGTGTCGACGTCTTCAAATCCTGCGAAGAAGGTATCTGCGGGTCCTGTGTATCGAATGTGCTGGAGGGCGAACCCGAACACCGCGACAATTGCCTGTCGGTCGCGGACAAGGCGGCCGGTAATCAGATGGCGCTCTGCGTCTCCCGGTCGAAATCGCCGAAGCTCGTCATCGAATTGATCTGATCGCGATCGGCAGATAAAGGAATTCCGTACTCGCAGGGGGAATTCTTCGCATGTCCGTCGTCATATCGGCCCCCTACTGTGTAGGAAATCACACAGCCCGAAAGATGATTCTTATGGACCATTCCCCCTCCAATTCTGCTGATTCCCCAGGGAATTCCGGCCTGGAAGAATTGGCACGCGAACGGCAATCGCTGGTTTTCCGGCTGAGCGCGATCGTTTTGATCCTGTTCTTCCCCCTGCCCATTCTGGGTGGTTTCACCTCGGCACTGGATGCGGTGGTCGTCGGTGGAGTCACCGTGGCCTGGATCTACGCCCTGGTGCAGTTCGTCATCGCGATCGTGGTGGCCCGCTACTACATGGCCCGCGCTGCCGCACTGGAAGCCCGGGTCGCGCAGGAAGGCACCCGCGCATGAACCTCGTCTCCGCCTCCCTCTTCGCGGCCCTGGTCGTCGTCACCCTCGGCATCACCGCGTGGGCGTCTCGCCGGAACAAGTCCGCCGCCGACCACTACGTTGCCGGTGGGGCGCTCACCGGCCGGCAGAACGGCGTCGCGATCGCCGGAGATTTCATCTCCGCCGCATCGTTCCTCGGCGTTACCGGTGCTATCGCGCTCACCGGGTTCAACGGCTTCTATCTCGCCGTGTTCGTCCCCGTCGCCTTCGTGCTGGCACTGCTGCTCATCGCCGAACCACTGCGTAACCTCGGCCGGTTCACCCTCGCAGATGTGCTGGCCACCCGGTTCCCCGGCAAGGATGTCCGGTCGCTGATGGCGATCAGCACCGTGGTGATCAGTGTGGTCTATCTGGTGTCGCAGCTGGTGGGCGCGGCGCTGCTGGTATCACTGCTGTTCGACCTGGACTATGCGGTCGCGGTGCTGATCATCGGCGCCCTCACCACCGCCTACACCCTGGTCGGCGGCATGCTGGCCACCAGCTGGATCCAGATCATCAAAACCGGTCTGCTGCTGGTCTGTGCGGTGGCGTTGTTCGTCCTGGTACTGGTGCGCTTCGATTTCAACCCGTTCGGGCCGTTCAGTACCGCGCTCGCCGAATTCGGTCAGCAGTTCGTCGCGCCGCAGCGCTCCGGTGACGCCGCCTCGTTCGACCAGTTGTCGCAGACCGTCGGCCTGGTACTCGGTGTACTCGGCCTTCCGCATGTGATGATCCGGTTCCTCACCGTGCCCGATGCCAGGCAGGCCCGCACTTCGGCCTACACCTCCATCTGGATCTTCTTCGGTTTCTACCTGATCATCCCGGTGCTCGGATACGGTGCCGCCGTGCTGGTGGGCCCCGAGACCATCGCCGCGGAGAACAAGGGCGGCAATCTCGCCGTCGCGCAGCTCGCCGAAACTCTCGGCGGTGGTGTCCTGCTCGCGTTCGTGGCCGCGGTCGCCTTCGTGACCATTCTGGCGGCCTTGTCCGGGCTGGTCATCGCCACCTCCGGTGCTATCGCCCACGACCTTTATGGGCAGGTACTGCGTAACGGAAAAGTGTCGCCGGCTGCCCAGCACCGCGCGGCTCGTATCGCCACCGTCGCCACCTGTCTGGTCGGTGTGGCGATCGCCTTCGCCGCGCAGCGGCAGAACGTGGCGTTTCTGGCCTCGCTCGGGATGTCGATCGCTGCCTGTGCGAACCTGCCGGCCCTCCTGCTGACGTTGTACTGGCGCCGGATGACCGCCCGAGCGGTCATCTCCGGCATCGTCACCGGCCTCGTCCTGTCGATCGCGGTGATCCTGCTCAGCCCGGTCGTCCAGGGCCCGGATTCGCTGCTGCCGTTCTCCAACCCGGCACTGGCCGTCGCCCCGATTTCCTTCGCCGTCTCGGTGCTCGTGGCCTTCGCGACGGCACCGAAGGGAGCCGATGCCTCGGCTGCCGGTGCGGTGTTCCGGTCACTGCGCACCCGCGCCCTGACCGGACGGACGACGACGCCGGAGGAACCGGTCGCCGTGTCGTCCTGACGGACAGTGGATTCGTTGCCGGCCACCCCGGATGAGGGGGTGGCCGGCGATTTTCGTGTGATCGCGGGTGCCGACCGCGGGCCTGGTGCTCGCCGCCGGCTCAGCCGCGCAATGTGTTCGCCCGGATACCGGCGAGCACGACGGCGACGATGCGCTCCGCATCCGTGCGAGTGAACGGGCGCATACCGCGGTCGACGATGAGGTGCACCGGACCGGAGATCATCTCGCCGAGGAAGGAGCTGTCCACCGGCGGGAGCTCGCCTCGGTCGACGGCGGTGTCGATACGGCGCCGCAGGGCGGCCACGCGCTGGTCGAGGACTTTGGTGAGTGCTTCGACGGTGGAGTTCTGGCGGGCGGGCTGGACGGCCTGTGCCAGGGTTCGGCCGAACGGTGTTTCCAGGCCGCCGGCGAGGGCCAGCGCGAAGTCCACCAGGTCCCGATCGATATCGCCGGTATCGGCGACCGAGGCGAGATCCTCGGCGTAGCGCAGCAATGCTTCGACCACGAGCTCCTCGCGGTCGGGCCAGTTGCGGTAGACGCTGGTCTTGTTCACGCCGGCGAGTTCGGCGACCTCCTCGTACCGGAAGCCCGCGATACCGTCGCGCGCGACGAGTTCGGCAGTCGCGGCGAGGATCTGCGCGCGTACCCGGGCGTTGCGGCCACCGGGGCGCCGTGCGTGCGGCCGGTCGGCGGTCGGTTCGGCCATCGCTCACCTCATCTTCTCTGCTCGGATGCCGATTGTCGCCAGGTGCGGCGTTGCGGTGCAAGCCGATCGTAGCTACTCTAAAAGCCACAGATTGTTTCTTTTAGTGCGGGTCGCTGCAAGAGCGACCCGCCGAACTGCCCTGCGGGCTCGCCCGGCGACTTGCGGTCGAATCGCAACCCACCTCAGCAAAACCTGGAGCGCACACGTGAACATCCTCGTCTCCGGAGCCGGTATCGCCGGGCTCGCCTGCGCACTCGAGCTCGGCACCCGCGGCCACGACATCACCGTTGTCGAGTACGCCCGCGACCTCCGGCTCACCGGCACACCCATCGATATTCGCGGCGATGCGGTCGAGGTCGCGGACAAAATGGGTCTGCTCGCGAAGATCCGCGCGCAGCGAGTCCGGATGTCGGAGCTCACCCAGTTCGTGGACAGCCGGGGCGAGCCGATCGCCCGGATACCGCTGGCGGAGATCAACGACTCCGACGGCGATATCGAGCTTCTCCGTGCGGACCTTGTCCGAATTCTCGCCGATGCGCTGCCGGATACCGCAGCGATCCGGTTCGGCGAATCAATCGAAACGCTCACCGCCACCGGCGACGGCGTCGCCGCATGTTTCGCGTCCGGCCGCACCGGGCTGTACGACCTGGTGATCGGTGCCGACGGCCGGCATTCCGCGGTACGCACACTGGTATTCGGGCCCGAAGACAACTACCTCCGTCACCTCGGCGTCTACTTCGCCCTCGCCGATCTCCCGGCCGAGCCACACAGCGAAAACATCAATTCGATCTACAACGTCCCCGGCCGGATGGCAGGAGTGTTCCGGTACCGAGGCAAGGCCGTGGCGAACTTCCAATTCCGCTCGGGACCGATCGACTACGACCACCACGACCCGGACGCTCAGAAAAAGATCCTGCTCGACGCCTTCGCAGGCCACCGGTCGTGGCGGATCCCGGAGCTCCTCGATGCGGCCGGCGCCGACCCCGATTTCTACTTCACTGCCGCGAGCCAGATCCACCTGCCCTCCTGGCACCGCGGTCGCGTCGTCCTCGTCGGGGATGCGGGCTACAGCCCGGCCTACCTGTCCGGCCGGGGCACCTCCCTCGCGCTCACCGGTGCGCGCTTCCTCGCCGAAGAACTCGAACGGTGCGGTGATCACACCACAGCGTTCGCGCGGTACGAAGCCCGGCAGCGTCCCTATGTCACCTTCGCGCAGGGCCGTGCCGACAGCGGTCGCGATCGAATAGTGCCACCCACCTGGGCCGCCATCGCCGCCCGGAACAAGGCACTGCAAGCGCACGGCGCGCCCTGAATCCCGCATGGCAACAGTTCGAGCCCCGGAAATCGAACCACCCCACGACCCCGCTCTGCCGCAGCGGCACTGCTCGCCGGGACCTCACCCCAACGCGCTGAGAGAAGCACAGTGACAGACACCTTGGAAAACGCTGCCCGCGGGGGGCGAGAGCACCGCTGGAGTAAGCGGCTCGTCCTCTGGGCGGCCGTGCTCACCCTCGCCAACGTCCTGGCCGATGTGGCCATCGGCTCGCCGATGATGGTCCTGCCCCAGTTGCTGGAGCATTTCGATACCGGTCAGGCTGCGTGGCTGAACGCGAGCGCGATGCTCGCCGGGGCGATCTGGTCCCCGCTGCTCGCGAAGAGTTCCGATATCTTCGGCAAGCGCCGGGTCCTCATCGGCACGCTGCTCCTCGCCTGCGCCGGAGCACTGATCTGTCCGGCCGCCCCGAACATCTGGATATTCCTGGTGGGGCGCTTCCTTCAGGGGGCCGCATTCGCCGCGGTGTTCCTGACGGTGGCACTCACCCGCGAGATCTGCACCCCGCAGGTGGCGATGGCCGTCGTCGGGCTCGTGACCTCCGGTTCGGCGGTGGTCGGGATCATCGAACCGTTCCTGATGCAGCCGGTCATCGACGTGTTCGGCTACCGCAGCGTGTTCGTCACGGCGGCGCTGCTCGCCGCCGTCGCGGCGCTCAGCGTGCGAACCTTCATCCCGGAATCGCCGATCCGGGGCACCGGCCGGATCGATCTGGCCGGCGCGTTCCTGCTCGGTGGCGGCCTCGGCGCGGTACTCGCCTACATCAGCCTGGGCCAAGACCTCGGATGGCTGTCCGCGGGCATGATCGCGCTGCTGGCCGCCGGTGCCGCCGCATTGGCGGGTTGGGTGCATCTCGCATTGCGGGTCGACGAACCGCTCATCGACCTGCGGGCGCTCAGCCGCCCGATCCTGCTCACGTTGCTGGCTGTGGTGCTGGCGGCGGGCTCCTTCCGGAGCATGCTGCAACTGACGAGCCTCATCGCCCAGGTACCTTCCGGTCTGGGGCTGGGCTACGGGCTCGGCGACGGCGAGACGGTGGCAGTATTGCTCGCCACCCCCAATCTCGGCATCGTGATCGGCGGTACAGGCGCCGGATGGCTGGCGGGGCGGTTCGGTCCCGCGCTGCCTCTGGTCGGCGGTATCGCCGTCGGGGCGCTGGCGACCTTCGCGATGCTGGCGGGCGTATCGGTGCTTCCGCTGGCGATCGCCTGCGCGGCGATGGTCGGCATGGCCGCCGGCGCCATCGGCGCCTCCGGATACAACCTGGCGACCGGTATCGCCGCGCCCGAGCGGCACGGCACGTTCGCGGGGCTGGTATCGGTGGTGATGGCGCTCGGCTCCGTCGTCTTCAGCTTCGCGGGGAACGCGGTACTCGAGGCGAATCGAGCCCCCGGGACTGTTGCCGACGGTGCCGCGGTGAGCACGGCGACCGGTGTGCACCTCTATGTCGCCATGGCGGGCGGGCTCTTCGTCCTGGCCGCGGTTCCCGCAATCATGCTGGCACGCAAAAGGACTGCCGCACCGGTATCGGAAACCCCCGGACAGAACAGTCCCCGGTAGTCTCCATCGGATTCCTGAACCTCAGTCGTCGCTGACTGTTCCGGATTTCGACTGGCTTGCCGGGGGCCTGGCCGGACCTCGGAAGGATGTCATCGCGATTCTCCGAACGTCTTCGTCGAATCCGTCACATTCTCCGTTGTTCCGGTGTATCTCCAGTGTCCTCCGGATCGGCCGCCAGTCAAGACCTGAACCGCAGGTTGTGGCCATTTTCCGGCCCGCCCCGCCCGGCACTTCGATACACGCTAAGGCGATCCGACGTTGTCCGGTTCTCGATGGTGACGAATGGGCATGAGGCGCAGCGGATCCGTTTCCAGGAACTCCGCGACGAGCCCGGTGCACTGCTGGGGCCGCTCCCAGAGCAGCAGGTGGGTACCGGGCAGAATCGCCAGGGCCGCGTGCGGTATTGCCCGATACATTTCCAGCGTATGTGACAGGTGCACGATATCGTCGTCCGCGCCGAGGAGCAGCGTCGGGCACCCGACCCCGGCCGGGTCGAGGCCCTCATGTTCCACGGTGGCGAACTTCCGGGCCATCGTCGCGAAATGATCGCGACCGTCCGGGGAGAGCTCGGCATATCGGTCGACTACTTCGGCAGGGAAATCGGCGCCACCGTCCGGTTCCGGCAGTACTACCCAGCCGTTTTTGTCGGCGGCGGTATTCATCAGGACGAGCCTGCGTACGAGTTCCGGTCGCCGCAGTGCCACCGCGAGCGCCACGAATCCGCCGGAGCTGTAGCCGGCGAGATGAGCAGGTTCGCCGACAACCTGTTCCAGGAATGCGATGACATCATCGGCGAGTGCGGTGATGCCGACCGGTCCGGCAACGTCGGCAGTACGACCGTGCGCGCGCCGGTCGAGTACGAATACCCGGAACTGCCCGGACAAGGTCCGTAAGTTGTCGTCGAAATCTGCGGAGTCGGAGAAACCCCCGTGCAGGAGCACGAGCGGTTCCCCGTCTCCTGCCACGTCGTACCAGGTGCGCACACCGTTCACTGTTGCGTAGCCGGCCACTCGCTGCTCCTCTCGTCGAAATACCTCTCGACTTCCGACCGGTCAGGCCGCCCGAAATCATCGGCAGCAGCGGTGGCAGTGGCGGCTGCCCATGCCGGACGCCCGCCCATGAGCCGGGAGACCGGTGTCTATTCCGGGATCAGGTCGTTGCGCGGGTCGACCCCGAAGTGCTCGGCCAGCGCGGTGATCGAGGCATGTGCGCCCTGGATACTGACTGAGAGCACGAAGGGCTCGTCGTCGACATGGAGGACATCTCCCGACAGGCGCTGCCACAGCGGGTTGGCTTCGTAAGAGGCCTGTTGATCCCGGCTGGAATCGCCTTCCCCGCCCGGCGGGGTGTAGGCGGAGACCATAACGATGCCCGCGTCGGCCTTCAGGATCTGTTCCGTCGACAGCGGCGTGAAAATGGTGTCGGTGCTGTCGGGGGCGCCGGTCGGCCGCGGGATACCCATATCGGTCATGATCTCGCCGATGAACGAGTTGCCCGAGTACAGCCGGGCCGTGTCCTCGCCGACGAAGCGGACCAGTGAATACGTGATGTCGGGCTGCTCGGCCCGGATCTGCTCGCCGACCGCGGCCGCGCGTTCCGCATAGGAGGTGATCAGTTCTTCGGCCCTGTCCTTACGGCCCAGTGCCTCGCCGAGTAGGACGATATTCTGCTTCCAGGTCGGGCCGGTGGTCTCCGAGAACACGGTGGGCGCGATCTTGGTCAGCTGATCGTAGAGCGACTCGTGCCGCACCTTGGCCGAAATGATGAGGTCGGGTTCGAGCTCCAGGATCTGCTCCAGGTTCGGCTCGGCCGTCGTGCCGACATTGACCGAATCGGCGACCTTGTCGTCGATATCGCCCAGGTACTCCGGGAACGGATTGCCCGGGTCCGCGCGGTACTGGACATAGCCGACGAGGGGAGCGCCGAGCAGCAGTGCCGCATCGGCGTAGCTGGGGTCCAATGCGACGACCCTTTCCGGCGGGCTGTCGATGGTGGTGGTGCCCATGGCGTGTTCCACCGAAATCGCGGCGCCGTCGCCGGCCTGTGCGCCCGGTTCCGTCTCCCCGGAACCGCTGCACCCGCCCGCGAACACCAGCCCGCATGCCATGAGAGAGATCAGTGATCGCCGCGCGATCGATCGAGTGGACGTGCCTCTCATGAGGTGACCTTTCATCCGGGCCGGGCTGTAGGAAGTAGCCGAATAAGGATAGGCTGCCCAACGTAGGGCTGACCTTAGCAAGGAGTACCGAGATGTCGACACCGCATTCGCGAGCGCACCGGTGCTGAACGACACCACCTCGGATCCGCCCGGCTCCCCGAACACCGCGGCGCTCCCGGCGCGAAACAGCCTCCGCTCCGCACGTTCACCGCTGGTCATGGCCGTCGTACCCCTCGCAGCGGTAGTGGCGGCGATCCTGGTGAGCGTTTGTGTCGGCAGCAGTCCGTCGAGCCTGGCCGAGGCGTGGCATGCGATCTTCACCCCCACCGGAACCGATATGGACGTGACGATCCGCGAACTGCGCTGGCCCCGCACGCTCATCGGTATCGCCGCCGGAGCATGCCTGGGTGTCGCCGGAATCCTGACCCAGGCGCATACGCGCAACGCGGTCGCCGAACCGGGCCTGCTCGGTATCAACCAAGGGGCAGCACTCGCGATCGTCGCCGCGACCTTCCTGTTCGGCGGCCTCCCTGTGCACGCCGAAGCCGGGCTGGCCTTCACCGGGGCACTGGTGGCGAGCGTGGTGGTATTCGCGGTCGGCACCGCCGCCCGGCACGGGGCGACGCCGGTCACCCTGGTGCTTGCCGGGGCTGCCGTCGCCGCCCTCTGTGGTGGCCTGGTCACCGGCCTGGCGCTGCTGGACAGCGCATCCCTGGACACCCTGCGTTTCTGGCAGGTCGGTTCACTGGCGGCGCGCCCGCACACGATCGAAGCGATGTGGCCGTTCGTGGCCGCCGGCCTGCTGCTCGCCGTACTGAACATCGGCGCGCTCAATACGCTGGCACTGGGCGAGGATACGGCTCGGTCGCTGGGCACCTCGATACCGCGCGCCCGGTGTGCCGGTATCGCTGCGATCACACTGCTCGCCGGTTCCGCTGTCACCATGGCCGGGCCGATCGCCTTCGCCGGACTGCTGGTACCGCATATCGCCAGGGCCCTTGTCGGCGCCGACTACCGTCGTTCGGTACCCGCGGCGGCCGCGTTCGGGATCGTCCTGATCCTGCTGGCCGATACCGCGGGCCGGGTCATCGCCCGCCCCGGCGAGCTGTCGGTCGGGGTGGTGCTCGCGGTGATCGGGGCGCCGTTCTTCGTGCTTCTCGCCCGCCGCCGGCGGCTGGTGACCGTATGAGCGGCGCATCCTCGAACCTCCTCGCCCCCACCCGTGTCGCCCGGTGGGGGCCGGTCTCCGTGCGTATCGCACCGCGCGCGCTGACAACGGGGGTGGCGCTGGTGTTGCTCGTCCTGGCTGCCGCTGCGATCCATGTTGCCAACGGCGGCTCCGCGCTACCGCTCGACGAGGTCGTCCGGGCATTGCTCGGCGACGAGTCGAATACCCGGGTCCATCTTGCCGTGACGGAATTCCGGGCCCCCCGCACCGTCGGGGCGATCATCGCGGGCGGCTGCCTGGCCATGGCGGGAGCGATAACCCAGACCGTCGCCCGTAACCCCCTTGCCAGCCCCGATATCCTCGGCGTCACCGCCGGTGCGTCGCTCGGCGCCGTCTCGGTGCTGGTGCTGGCCGGTGGCGGGGCGGCGGGATTGAGCGGTATCGCCGCGGAGATCGGATTACCGGTTGCCGCGTTCACCGGCGGCGTGCTGGCCGGGATAGTGGTGTACCTGCTCGCCTGGTCCGGGACTCTCGACAGCTACCGCCTGGTGCTCGTCGGTCTCGGCATCAACGGACTGGCGGTGAGCCTGACGACCTGGCTGCTGACACTCGGCGATGTCACCAACGCGGCCCAGGCACTGACCTGGATGTCGGGTTCCCTCAACGGAACAGACTGGCTGCTGGTGCAGCCGATGGGCCTGCTGGCCCTCGCCCTGCTGGCCGGTGCGCTGTTGCTGGCGCAGCGGCTGGTACTGCTCACCATGGACGACGATATCGCGATCGGCCTCGGGGTACGGATCGGCGGCCTCCGGCTGTGCGCGCTGATGCTCGCGACGCTCCTGGCTTCTACCGGTGTCGTCGTCGCCGGGCCGCTCGTATTCGTCGCCCTGGCGAGCCCGCAGATCGCGCGCCTGCTCACCGGGGCGGCCGTCCCGCCGATTTTCCTGTCCGGTCTGGTGGGCATGGTGTTCGTCCTGGTCGCCGATACCGTCGCCGCCAACGCGCTGGCGGTATCGCTGCCGGTGGGGGTGGCCACCGCGGTGCTGGGCGGGCCCTATCTCATCTATCTCGTCCTGCGGAACCAGAGGAGGCTTACGTGAGTCGTCCGGCCACGGAGTCCGTACTACGCACGGAGAACCTCACCCTCGGCTACGGCGGCGCCGACGTCGTCACCGAGATGACATTCGACGTCCCGACCGGATCGGTGACCTCGATCATCGGCCCCAACGGCTGCGGTAAATCGACCTTGCTGCGCGGCCTCGGCCGGCTCATCGCCCCGCGTTCCGGCCGCGTCCTGCTCGACGGCTCACCCATCGGCAGCCAACCCACCCGGCAGGTCGCCCGCCGCATCAGCATCCTGCCCCAATCACCCGCCGCCCCACCCGGTCTCACCGTCGCCGACCTCGTCTCCCGTGGCCGCCACCCGCGGCAACGGTGGTACGAGCAGTTCTCCGTCCTCGACGAGAAAACGCTCCGGCACGCCCTGACCAGCACCGGCATCCTCGACCTGGCCGGCACCAGGCTCGAAGAACTTTCCGGCGGACAACGCCAGCGCGCCTGGATATCCATGACCCTCGCCCAGGAAACCGGCATCATGCTGCTCGACGAGCCGACAACCTACCTGGACCTGGCACACCAGGTGGAACTGCTGGAATTGATCGTGCGCATGAACCGCGAACACAACCGGACCGTGGTCATGGTGCTCCACGACATTTCCCTGGCCGCCCGCTACAGCGACCACCTGGTGGCGATGAAGTCCGGCGCCATCGTGACCCAGGGCAGGCCCGACGAGGTCGTCCGCCCGGACGTGCTGCACGAGGTATTCGGTCTCAGCGCCCAGGTCATCAGCGAACCCACCCACGGCCGCCCACACGTCATCCCGCTGGGCACGCTCTCGACCGGAACGTAACCCCGAACGACTCGTACTCCGTACTTCGTGCCTTCCGTACGGCATCCGGCGCTGGTGTCCGGCACGGCCGGGTCCGTCTATCGGGCGCCGCGAGAATATCCAGCTCTGCGCCGACTGCGCAGCAGGCTGGTACCGGTCCGGGACAAGACGGCACTACGGGGCCGCGTGGCGTCCTTGTCGAGTGCAAGGACGCAAGGGAATTCGCTGCCCCGTTTGCCAACGGCCGCCGGAGTCGGCAAGGTGGCCCCTCGTGCGGCGTCGGCCTTGTCACGGCCGGGCGAGCACGGTCAAGCGGAGGGTGTTGTAGTGCTGACGGCGGAGTTACCCGGTGCAGTAGAGGTCTCGGAGAAGGCGCCGCAGCGCCGTAGCCGGTCGTGGCCGGCCCCGTTGGCGGCCGTACTGGGTGGTGCCGTGCTGCTGGGGTGGCGCGCGGCCGAGTACGGCAGTTGGATCGTCGACGATGCGGGCATCACCTTCGCGTATGCGCGCAGTGTCGCCGAAGGATTCGGGCCGGTATTGCAGCCCGGTGCCGCGCCGGTGGAAGGGTTCTCCAACCCGACCTGGCTTTTCGTGCTGACGGTGGGCAAATGGTGTGGGCTCTTCGATCGCGGCGCCATTTTCGGTATCCCCGATTACGCCCTGTACCCGAAGGCGGTCGCGCTGATCTGCTGTATGGGGATCCTCGCCGCGTGCTATGCCGCCGCCCGCCGGGTGTCACGGTGGCCCGCACTGGTGACTTTTGCGACAGGCGCTGTCCTGGCCGCGATCCCCTCCTTCGTGATCTGGTGCTTTTCCGGCCTGGAGAACGCGTTGTTCGCGCTGACGGTGTGCGTCCTGGCTGTGCACCTTTTCCTGGCGGTGCTCGACGACCGATTGTGGACACCGGCGGTGGCGGTGGCGGCCGGAGCGCTGGCCGCCTTCGCCGCGTTGACTCGTCCCGACGGCCTGATCTATCTGGCCGCGTACCCACTGATTTCGGTGATCCTGGTGCGGCGTGCGACCTGGCCCGCGGCGCTCCGGTGCGGACTGTATTCCGGACTTGCGTTCGCGATTCCCTTCGGGATCTATCTGCTGTGGCGGATCATCGAGTTCGGCCGGTTCGTTCCGAATACCGCTGTCGCCAAACATCAGGCGCTGCCCTCCGTGTACGACCTGGCCAGAGTGGGGGAGCTGGCGCAGTACGTGGGTGTTCCCGTGGTGCTGGCGGCTGTCGTGGTGGGCGGGCTTGCACTGTGGCGGCCGGGCAGGTGGCGTGACGGTGTTGTCGCGCTGCTGGTGCCGCTGGGTCTGGCAGTGATCGCTTACTGCGTGCTGGAACCGGACTGGATGGAGCAATTCCGGTTCGCCACCCCGGCGTGGACCCTCGGTGCGGTCGTTCTCGTGCTATCCGCCGAGCAGTTGGTGGCGCAGCTGCGTAAACACGGGCGGGTCCTCGTCGCGCTGGGACTGATCGGTGCCGCGATCCCGTCCGGCTGTGCGTTCGCCGAAGACACTGCGTCCTACAGTGCCGACGAAGACGTTCCCGTGTGCTGGATCGCCCTCCGGTTCGGCCGCCTGTTCAACGGCTACGCGGATATCCTCCGTATCCAGCAAGGCACATTGCTCACCCCGGATATGGGCGGAAGTGCGCTGACCTCGCGGTTGCAACTGATCGATATGGCGGGACTGACCCATACCCGAATGGCCGACATCATCGCCGGAAGCGACCACACCACCTTCGGTGATTATGTATTCGAGGAGTTGCGGCCCACCTTCATCCACACCCACGGACCGTGGCTGGAGAACAACATCACCAGCGACGCCCGCGTCAACCGCGACTATTACGTGTTGCAACGCTCCCAGGACCCGACCATCCCGGACGAGGACTGGGTCCGCAAAGACGTTGTGCACGATCAGCACCAACTCGGGCAGCTTCGCGACTACGCGGCTACGGCTATTCCACCGCTTATCGAGAAGCAGCAGACGGAGGGCTGCGGTCCGACGCTGCAACCGAGCCAGACTCTCGCCGGCTGATCGGCGCTACGGACGCGGTGCCGGGGGGCTGCTCTCCGGTGCCCGCGCCGGAAGCCGGCCACGGAATGCCGGCCCCGGGGTGGGTGTTGTGCCAGAAACGTATCCGGTGACGAAGGAGAGCCAGGTGAAGATCCGCTTCGGTATCGGGACCGGTTCGGATACCGACCCCGGCGAACTTCCGGCCCTGGTGGACCGCCTGGAAGCCGCGGGCGTCGATTCGCTGTGGTTTTCCGAACTCGTCCACGCCCCGGCTGTCGACCCTTTCGTGGGGATGGCGTTCGCGCTGGCACGGTCCGAACGTCTCAAGGTCGGCACGTCGGTGGCGATCCTGCCGGGCCGCCATCCGGTGCTCGTCGCAAAGCAGCTGGCGTCGCTGGCCCTGCTCGCTCCGAAACGGGTGCTGCCGGTGTTCGGGTTGAAACCGGCGCGCGCGAACGAGCTCGATCTGTTCCCGGTCACGGGCCGTCGCGGCAGCGTTTTCGACGAATCGCTGGAGTTGCTGCGTGCGGTATTGCGCGCCGGCGAAGTCGATTTCGACGGTGCACACTTCTCGGTACGCGGCGCCGGGGTGGGGAAACGACCCGCCCGCCCACCCGATATCTGGCTGGGTGGGCGCGCACCGGCGGCGTTCCGCCGTATCGGCCGTTACGGCGACGGCTGGCTGGGCAGCTTCCTGACCCCGGCCGAAGCCGCTGCCGGAGTGTCCGCGATCAATGTGGCGGCGGCCGAGGCGGGCCGGGAGATCGAGGAAGATCATTTCGGTATCACCCTGCTGATCGCGCCGGACGGCCTCCCGGATGGGTTGGCGGCTCAACTCCGGCAGCAGCGGCCGGAAACCGATCCGGCGGATCTGGTGGCCGGCAGCTGGCCGGATCTGCACCGGTTGATCGACGGCTACCTCGCGGCCGGGCTCAGCAAGTTCGTTGTGGTACCCGCCGGTGGCGCGCCGTCGAACGGTTTCCTGGACCGTTTCGGTACCGAGCTGCTGCCCCGCGAGAACTGATTCGCACCTGTGCCGGCGATGTTGCTCTGCTCGGTGTTGGTTCGCGGATACGGCTGTCCCAGCAACTCGGCAGGCGCCACCTTCAGAGCTTGCGCACACGACGACACGTACGCCGCACTCGCGGGAGCCCGCCCCTGTTCGACCGCGCGTACCAATGACACCGAGACATGCGATTCGGCGGCAAGCCGCGGTTGTGACCAACCGAGGATCTTCCGCATCTCCGCGACGCGCTGGCCGACGCCGATCTGTGTGCTCATGGCTTCCCCATCCTGTGCCGTCCCGTGTCAACAGCATGACAAAAAGGCTTGGTAGTTCACATAGCTCGCTTGGTTGAACCTGAAACCGGCCTCGGGGCGGGTTGGATCAGACGCCCGCTCGGGGTGTCATCCATACATCAGAGCTTGGGGCCAGGGGAGCGTCATGAACAGACAACTGCCGACCAGAGACTCGACGCCTTCAATAGTAATTGCGACGTGTGTGCAATCCGGTACATGTGCTATACATGGTACATGTCGATGAAACGGACGAATGTCTATGCCGACGCCGACGATCTTGCACTGATCAAAGAGGCCGCCAAGCGGCGTGGCCGTTCCGAGGCCGAAATCATCCGCGAAGGCATACACCTGGCCGCTTTGTCGTACCGAGTCTGGGATGATCCGGACGAATGGCCGAAGGTCTCCGGTGGTGGTGAGCCGGTGACCAAAGAGGAAGTGCGACGGGCTGTGGCAGACGGCCAGTGCTAGTCGTCGCAGACACCTCCGGATTGCTCGCGGCGTTCGACCGGGACTCCCCCGACTCCAGTGCGTGTGAACAGGTGCTGCGTGAGGCCGGAACGGTTGTGGCGTCGCCCATGGTTCTGACCGAACTCGATCATTTGACTCGGCGCAGATTCGGAGGATCCCAGCGCATCGTGGTGATGAACTTCGTGTTCGCTCAGGTCGACCGCATGCGCTTCCTGGTTCCCGACACCGGGCGTGATGTTCTCGGCGTAGCTAGGGAGGTGCAGCAACGCTATGCCGGGCTCGACCTCGACTTGGCGGACGCGGTCAACGTCGCCCTCGCGGCCGAGTTCCGCACCGTCGACATGCTCACCCTCGACCGTCGTGACTTTCGGGCTATCCGGCCGCTCGTGGGTGCGGAAGCATTCCGCCTGCTTCCCGACGACCGCTGAACTCCTGCGCGGCAGCGGTCGGAAGAGTCACTGCGGCCACGGCTTCTTGTGCGGCAGTGGCGGATGTGCCGATCAGGGGCGATGGAGGGCGTCGAAGGTAATGGCGAGGGTGACCGGTGTGTCCAGGACAAAGGCGGTGCGGTGGACTTTGTGGGGCATCTACCGCAATCCGGACCAGTCGAGGCGGTATTCCTCGATGCGGTCGATGGTTTACCAGCTCTTGTCGAAGTGGACGATCGAATAACCGGGAATGCCGGTGCGCGCATACAGTTTGTGCTTTTCGGTGGTATCGGAATCGACCGTGCTCTTCCAGGCGACTTCGACAACCAGGGCGATATGGTCGCGGACGGTGTTCACATCGTAGGGTTCGCTGTCCCGGACGAAAATATCCGGGTAGCGCATATTGAGCCGGTGATCGGCCCGGTGATCGTCCGCGTCGGCGAAACGGACAGCGGTATCGGACCCTATCCGCCGACACGGGCCGGCGGGGTCGCGAGCATCCTCCAGCGCGGCGGCGAGGCGGCGCACCACGCGACTGTGCGCCTCGCTCTGCGCCATCAAGCGCACCACAAGGCCGTCCACGATCTCGACGTCGCCGAATGTGCTGCTGAAGTCGTCCGGCTCGGCATTCAGGAATTCTTCGGCAGTGATCCGAGGGTGCCCGTCGGGATGCGATGCTGTCACGAGTCGGCTCCTCGTGGGATTCAGCGGCTGTCCGCGGGGATCGACCTGCGGAAATACTGATGGAAGATTACCAGCGGACTTCGGTATCGGCTTGTCTCGGTGTACTGGCCGCGACCACGGCCTGCTGGGCACCCGCCGGAATGTCAGGGGCCGTGGTGGTGCGGGTTTCAACAAATCGGCGCGATGGGCGAGGTTGCCGGGGTTGCGGCCCCGGAAGACCATCGGTGTGGCGAGAGCGCGACTCTGTTCCCAGAGCTGACAAGTTCGAACGGCGGCGTTGGCTGGCAGGAGTTCGAGAAAGATATGGACTACAGGGTCTGTCCCGGTAGGTGGGTGACTGTCTCTTATACGCAAATCATGAAGCGCCGAAGGAGATTTCGGTAATGAATCCTTCCGGATATGCGATCATCCACACGATCGATCAGCACTTCGAACACAGATAGGGCAAACACAATGAAATTCGCCAAAATCGCCGCAACGGCGTTGCTTTCCACCGCGGCCGTCGGCGTCATGGCCGGTACGGCGCACGGTGAGGCGAATATGGCGCAGCCGGTAGCCGGGCAAGTGGACGGGAATGTGGGGTACTCGATGGCGTGGTCGCCGGACCGCTCCAGCGCGACCACCACTCTGACATCGGGCAATTTCGAGGTCACCGCGGATTCGGTCGAGGTTGTCGCGGCCGACGGCCAGGTGCTGGAACAGGTGCCGCTGGTGTACCAGGTCGCGGGTCAGCAGGTCCGTCTCGACGCGCAGGTGGACGCGGCCGGAACCTCCCTGACCATCGACCGTCCCGTAGCTGCCGCAAACGGTGCGCCGGTGGCGGACGCCCAGCTGAAGGATATCGCCAGTAACGAAACGCTCATCCTGGGCGCGGCCATCGGGTGTGGGATCGGTGCCCTGGTCGGGCTCATCTTCCTGGTCGTGGGCGCCCTGCCCGGCTGCCTCATCGGCGGCATCATCAACGGCGGCCTGGTGATGAACGGCCAGGGTATTCTGCCGCCTCGGTAACCGAGCCTGCCGGGCGATATCGCCCGAACCGGGTGTGGCACCCGGGGCGCTGAGCGCAGGCGTGTGGCGCTCGTACCTCGGTGACAGAGATGCCCTCGCCGACCGAGTCGGCGAGGGCATCAGCAGGACTTCGGCGGTGCACCCGGTTACCGCGTGCACCGCGCGATCAGATCATCGGAGCCGCGCCTCGATGGCTTCGATGATGCGGGGGCGCAGTTCGGCGGCGCGGATGATGGCGTCCACCGACCCGACCTCGACGGCGCGCTGGATGCTGTGCACCCCGTCGAATTCCGCGGCGACCTCACCCAGTTTCTCGGCGCGCACCGAGGAGCGGAGTTCGTCGAGTTCGGCGGTGAGGGCGGCCCGTTCGGTGCCACCCGCGTTCGCCGCCCGCTGTTCCAGATCCCGGACCCGGGCGTCGGTGGCGGTGCGTTTGCCGACCTCGCCGGCGAACACGACCGCTGCGGCGGGGGCGCCGCCGAGGACCGAGGCGTAGGAGCCTTCGATGGCCAGGACCGTCATATTCGGATTCAGGGCCTTCGAGAACACCACGAACGCGCCACCGTGGTAGCGGGAGATCACGCAGAACACGATCGGACCGTCGAAATTGACGATGGCGCGGCCGATTTCGGCACCGTACTCGAGTTGCAGTTTGCGCATCGATTCCGGTGAACCGTCGAACCCGGACAGGTTCGCGAGGACGACCAGCGGGCGGTTACCGCTGGCCGCGTTGATCGCCCGTGCGGCCTTCTTCGACGATTGCGGGAACAGAGTGCCCGCGGTGTAGGTGTCGGGGCCGTCGGTCGCCGGGAAACCACGCCGCGGAATGCTCTGGGATTCGATACCCAGCAGGCAGACCGGGATACCACCCAGGTGGACGTCCTGGACGACGGCGGTTTCGGCGTCGGCCATGCCGGCCCAGCGCTCGAGCACGTCGTGGTCCTGGTCGGACAGTGCCCGCATGACGGTCCGGATATCGAACGGCTTCTTGCGGTCCGGGTTGGCGGTGGGGGAGAAGATCTCGCCGACGGTGGTGAAACCGCTGTCCGCCAGCACATGCGGGAAGCCGGAGATATCGCGATCCACCGGGTCGCCGGTGGTGGCACGCCGCGGAGCATGCTCGCCGGGGGCGACGTAGGTGTGATCGTAATGCGACATCAGGACACCGCGGGCGGCGGTGAGGTTCGGCGCCCAGTACTGTGCCTGGCCGTTCGGGCCCATCACGCGGTCGTAGCCGCCGATACCGAAGTTGTCTTCGGCGGAGACGCCGCCGGAGAAGTCCAGCGACTGTTTACCGGTGAGCACCATGGCCGAATCCGGGGTCATCACCAGGATGCCCTTGGTGTGCATGAGCATGGTGGCTTCGGCGTTCCAGTACGGCTGGGCGCCGACGTTGATACCCGCGACCACGATATTGATTTCGCGGCCGTCCTGGGTGAATTCGACGATGCGTTTGAGCGCCGCCGCCACCCAGTCCATGTTCTCGGTACCGGAGCTCATCGAGATCCGGGCGCCGGAGGACAGCGCGTACCACTCCAGCGGCACCTGCATCCGGTCGGCCAGATCGAGCGCGCCGATGATCCGGCGGCATTCCGGTTCCGACAGTGCGCCCAGCGATTTCGTGGGATCGCCGAGCAGCACCACACGGGTGATGCCCTCGGGGTACCGGTCGGTCGGCGTGGTCACCACACCGGCGACGATCGCGGCGGTGTTGCGGCCCTTGGGCCGGTCGACCGGGACCAGCGTGTGGCCGGCGTCGAGATCGTATTCGGCGAAATCGCCGAGCTGATCGGTCAGCTCGTACGGGTACACGGCGTTGCGGCCGGCGGCCCGCAGCACCTTCTGGCGGTACTCGTCCAGCGGCTCCACCGGTTCGTCGGAACGCTCACCGACGACAACCTGGGTGCCGCCGATCGCGTCGAAGGTGATCCGCAACGCCAGTTTGACCAGTTCACCGGTTTTCGGATCGGGCTGGCGGGCGATGAGCAGGATTTCCTCCAGCCCGGCGCCGACCGTGGTCGGGCGCACCCGCGCGACGATCTTCTCCAGCTCACCGCGGGTGATATCGATCGTGGGCCAGATGTACATCACGATGCGGTTGGTTTGCAGCCGTTTGGCCGCCGGCCGCCCGGCCTGCGCCCGCCGGATCGAATCGAGGCAGGTGGCGATGGTGCTTTCGGCGGTCGGCAGGGTGATCAGCCGGCCGTCGTGATCGCGCAGCGCGGTCAGGTCCCGCACCTGGGCGAACGCGACGAGACGCTCGTCGGCCGGGTTCTCCTTGGCCACACACCGGAACAGGTACACCTCCTCGTTGTCCGAGGACGGCAGCTGGGTGAGATCGAACTTGTGCAGCCGCTTCATCTGCATCCGCTGCGCGATATACGGGTGCAGGCCGCGGATGAGGTGTTCCTCGTCCAGGCCGGTCGCCGACGGGCGGAAGGTGAAGTGGTGGTGCATCACCGCGTTATCGCTGCCGGCGACGGTGGCGGTGATCCGATGGACCAGATTGGGCAGTGGCGCAGCGTTCAGCACCTCGTGCAGTGCTGCCGCCATATTCTCGAAGTCCTCGGGCTGGTTCTCCCAGGACAGGTAGATATCGGCTTCGATGGAGGCGGTTCCGGTGGCCAGTTCGGCCAGCCCGCGCACCGTGTCGCCGAGGGAATCGAAGCTCACCGCGGCGGAGACCAGATTCACGCCCCTGCGTTCGGCGACGACGAAGGTACAGTCACCGGCCTGCCGGGTGCGGACATCGGTGAGGTCCTTGTTGCCGTAGTAGCGGCGGGTCAGCACCTCCAGCATCGCCGTGTTGTCCGCGGAACCGCGCGACAGCCGCTGACCCAGCAACCGCACCAGCGGTTCGGTGGCGCTCACCATCTGCGCGATCCGTTCGGTGCGGTCGGCTGCGCCCGGGTCGGCGTCGAGGTAGCTGAGGTTCTTGCGGGCGTCGGTGTATACGCGGGCCCGGTTGCGGCGCAGCACCGGCTGGCCGTACCAGGCGAAGACCAGGCCGCGGGTGAGGTCGGCGATCACCGGGAAACGCACCTGGGTGGCCGCCACCAGCCGTTCCAGGGCGAGACCGACCGGTTCGCGCAGTACCCCGTCGGGCATGGGTTCGCGCAGCCACTCCCGCAGCAGGGTCGAGATGACCTCGACGGTATCGGCGGGGCGCTGCTGGGCGAGGAAGATCCGGAAGACCGCGGCCTCGAGGGCCGGGGTGCGGTCCAGCTCGGTGACGCCGTAGTGGCCGAGGGCCGCGGCGAGCTTCGCCCGATACGATTCCGGCAGCCCGGCCCGCTCGACATCGAGGCTCTGCAGGTAGGTGTGGAAGTACTCGCGGGCGCTGTGGACATGACTACGACCGCCGCCGTCATCGTCGAACGACCGGTTGTGGCTGAGTTCGGCCAGATCGGCGAACACCTGCATCAGGTCGAGTTCCTCGGCGAGTGGCCGGTGATTGTCCGCGACGGCCGCGCGGCGCGCGGTGAGGTAGTCGTCGAGTACCCGGCGGTCGTCGTGCGGGTCGACATCGAATCCCAGCAGCAGGCTGCGCAGATCCTGCCGCCCGCGGGCCATCCGCTCGTCCGGCAGGACCTGGCCGGATTCGGCGGGAAGGTCCAGCTCGACCGATACGGAGGCCGCGGTATCCGCGGCGTCGTCGTCCTCGGCGAGCGGTTCCAGGCGCAGCAGCGGCGCACCCGTCTCCACCTGGGTGCCGACGGAGACACCGATCTCCTTCACGCGGCCCCGGAACGGTGCCCGCAGCACCGTCTCCATCTTCATGCTCTCCAGCACCAGCACCGGGGCACCGGCCTCGACCTCGGCACCGGCCTCGATCGGGGTGGCCACCACGAGTGCCGGGGCGGGCGAACGGACGACGCCGCCTTCGTCACGGCTGATGCGGTGGGTCACGCCGTCGATATCGACCAGGTGAACCGGGCCGTGTGTGCCGGTGATCAGGCGATACCGGACACCGTTGACCACGACCTGCCCGGTGTGGCGGTCGAAACGCTCGAGGTCGACATCGGCGGTGCGGGCATCGCTACCCGCCTCGATCCCGACCCGGAACCGGTGCGCACCGATCCGCGCGACCCGCACCCGGTAGCTCGCGCCGCGCAGCTTCAGGTCCAGGGGCCGGCCGCTGTCATGCTGTACCTGGGGGCGGCCGCCGGCGGCGGTGGACAGCAGCCGGTGCTGTTCGACGCGCTCCTCTTCTTCGTAGGCGTCGACGGCGGCGGCGGCCAGGGCGACGCTGGAGTGGCGGTGCGAGACCAGCCTGCCCTCGTTGCGCACCCGGTCGATCCAGCCGGTATCGGCGCTGGCATCGATCACCTCGGGCTGGTCCAGCAGGTCGAGGACGAAGCTCTTGTTGGTGGCGCCGCCCTCGATGATCACCCGGGTCTGCGCGACCGCGCGCCGCAAGCGGCCCAGCGCCTGCTCACGGTTGCTGCCGTAGGCGATGATCTTGGCGATCATGGAATCGAAATCGGCCGGGATGGTGTCGCCCTCGCTGACACCGGTATCGACGCGGATACCCGGCCCGGCGGGCAGGTCGAGGTGCGCGATGCGGCCGGGAGCGGGCGCGAAATCGCGGTCGGGGTCCTCGGCGTTGAGGCGGGCTTCGATGGCGTGGCCGCGTTCGGCCGGGGGCTCACCCTTGAGCCGGCCACCGGAGGCGACCAGCAGCTGCGCCCGGACGAGATCGATACCGGTGGTGTATTCGGTGATCGGGTGCTCGACCTGCAGCCGGGTATTGACCTCCAGGAACGCGAACAGCTGCTCACCGGGGTGGTAGAGGAATTCGACGGTCGCCGCGCCGCGGTAATCGACCGCGATCGCCAGCCGTTCGGCGGAGGCCTTCAGTTCGGCCGTCTGCTCGGCGCTCAGCACCGGTGAGGCCGATTCTTCGATGATCTTCTGGTTGCGCCGCTGCACCGAGCAGTCGCGCACACCGAGCGCCCACGCGGTGCCCTGGCCGTCCGCGATCACCTGGACCTCGACGTGCCGGGCGCCGGTAACCAGCCGCTCCAGGAACACCACGCCGCTGCCGAACGCGCGCACGGCCTCCTGCCGGGTGCGTTCGTAGGCGTCGGCGAGCTCGGCCTCGTTCGTGATCACGCGGATACCGCGGCCGCCGCCACCGGCGGTCGCCTTCAGCATCAGCGGGTAACCGATATTGCTCGCGGCGGCCAGCGCGTCGTCGAGCGATTCGACCGCGCCCCGGCTCCACGGCGCCACCGGCACGCCGACCTCCTCGGCGATCAGCTTCGCGCCGATCTTGTCGCCGAGTTTGCGCATGGCCTCGGGTGAAGGCCCGACGAAGGTCACGCCGATTTCTTCGCACAGTTCCGCGAACGCCGGATCCTCGGCGACGAAGCCCCAGCCGACCCAGGCAGCCTCTGCTTTTGTCGCCAGCAGTGCGTTACGCAGGACCTTCAGGTCCAGGTACGGGCGTGCGGACGCCGGGCCGAGGTCGTAGGTCACATCGGCTTCCCGTACGAACGTCGCGGTCCGGTCGACGTCGGTGTACAGGGCGATCGTTTCGATGGGTTGCCCGGTTTCCGCGGACAGATCCCGGGCGGCGTGGATGAGCCGCATGGCGGACTCCCCACGGTTAACGATGGCGATGCGGTTGAACACTCGCCGACTCCTTCCTGCGCAAGCACGAGCCCGGTCGGGCGGGGTTGCGGGTTCCGTTTGGGCCAGTCTGCCCCTTCACCACGTGAAAATGCACAGCGTGTGGGGGCTACTCGCACGTATCTTTGCGGAGTCGGTCCGGTCGCGCTCGCCGGGCCCGGCCGACCGGCCGCGTCGAAGGGGTATCGGAGCGGCCGGACAGGGGTGCGTTCGGCACCCATTTCGCGGGACCGGAGGTATGCCCGTCGCTGCCGGAGCCTCCTGTAAATAGCAAATACCACGCCCGCCCGACACCGTTACACTGCCGCGGCCGTAATGCGCCAGCGTCCCGGGCTCGACGCAATGGAGTCGGCGGCCCGGATCCCACGGGCGCAATCGCGGCCGGTTCGGTAGCGTTCTCGTTCGAGCACGAGACGAGACTGAATACGGGGTATGGAGTGCGAGCAGGGAATCCGGCCGCGCGGGGGCGGTTGCAAAAATTGGGTGCGGTGGTCGCGGCAGTACTGCTGATGACCTTGTCCGGTGGAGCGGTGGTCGCCGCGGCACCGGTTCGCGCTCCGGTGCTGCGTGCCCCGGCCGGTGGCTATCAGCAGCTCGCGGTGCCGTCCGGTATGGGGCCGATCGAGGTGCAGGTGCAATGGGCGGCGCGGGGCGGCAGTTCGGCGCTCTATGTGCTCGACGGGCTGCGGGCACCGCATGATCACAGCCAGTGGGTCAGCGATACCGATGTACTGAAACGGTTCGCCGGCGACGATGTCACGCTGGTCTTCCCGGTCGGCGGGCATTCCAGTTTCTACGCCGACTGGTATCGGCCGAGCGGAACCAACGGTCAGGCCACCACGTACAAATGGGAAACCTTCCTCACCGAGGAGCTCCCCGCTTTCCTGGCGCGGTACGGAGTTTCACGGACGAACAACGCCATCGTGGGCGCCTCCATGGGCGGTGGGGCGGCGCTGACGCTGGCCGCCCACCATCGTGACCAGTTCCGCTTTGCGGGCTCCTTCTCCGGTTTCGTGAATCCGACCTTCCCGATGTGGAACGAGGCGGTGCGCGCCGCGATGTGGGACGAGGGCCGGTTCGACGTGGACGATATGTGGGGACCACCGAGTGATCCGGCGTGGCGTCGTCATGATCCGACTGTGCAGGCCGAATTGTTGCGCGGCCTGCCCATCTACGTTTCGGCCGGCAACGGTGTGCCCGGGTTTCCCGATGTGCCGTACGGGGCGGGGAACACTCTGAACGCGATGGGGCTGGAGGCGATGGCCATGACCGCGGCCCAGATCTTCGCCGACCGCGTTGCGGCGCTGGGCATCCCGGCGCGAGTCGACGTCGGTAACGGCACCCACACCTGGCCGTACTGGGATCGGGCGATCGCCACCGCCCGCCCGATGATCCTGGACGCGCTCGGCACCGGCTGACCGGGCCACGGTGGACGTGCACCGGAGAACACCTCCGGATTTGTCGGCGACTCGCCGTGGCGAGCCGGCCTGCTGAGCTGTGCAACCGGTATTCTTCCGGTTTGCACGCGTCGGGCAGTGACGCTCGTGTGCGGGGTATATCGGGTATGAGCGGGGCCCCACGTGGTTGCGCTGCGCTACCGCCTCCGGGCCCGGAACGTTCGTGCCGGTTCGCTTGTCAAGTTCTGCTTCGATGCACACCCGACTGGAGCGCGATGAACCGCAAGCATTCCTGGACCGCGGTAGCGATCACCACAGCGACAGTGGCCACGGCTGCTGCCGTGCTCGGCACCCCGGCGCGCGCCGCACCCGGCCAGGTCGGCGTCGGCGGGATGCAGCTGGTCGCCTCGGTGGATTCGACGAATTCGGTCCCCGCCGGCGATATCGCGGCAGGTGTCCCCTTCAGCCACGCGACCAAGGTGTCCGGGAACTTCTCGGTCGCCCTCGACGGAACTCCGGCGCTACAGGGGGGCCGGATCGTGGTGGGATATCTGGTCGGGTGCGCGGTGGATGTCTCCGAGGGCCTGTCGATAGCGATAATCCCGGAAATCGGTGGCGGGGTCTCGGTGGCGCCGTATACCGAACTCGAGGTCGCCACCACATTCGAGGAGGGCGCCGCGCCTTTGGTGACGGTCGCGCCACTCGTCGGTGTGGAGCCCAGCGTCGGAGTCGAATCGGCGCTCGCCGGGGAAGCAGGGGTCAATCTGGCCCCGGGGACGGTGGCGCCGGTGGTCGTCGGCGAATCCGAACTGACGCCGGAGACGACCTTCCCGTACACCTTCGCCCACGCCGGCACCCCGTTGAATATCGACGGATGCCTTTCCCCGGCATCCGCCATGCCCTTCGTCACCGTCGACGCCCGGACCCCTGGCGGTGCCGCCCAAACCACCGGTTACGGAACCTCTTTCGAGTTCTGACCCGATCGATCGGTTCGCTGCGGGCCGATCCGGAGCGGACCGGCCTCGCTGCGTACGGCCGGTCCGTTCGGGGTCAGGGCAGTGGCAGGCAGGTGCTTCCGGCGCCGACACCGTATCCCGTGACATCGACCTCGATGTACTTGGCGGAGGTGTACTGCCCCGGGGTGAACTGCTGCGCGGTGATGTTCTGGCGGCCCGTGTTCTCGGGTGTCCAGGCGAACGTCGCCGTTCCGTTCTCGGGGTGGTATGTGGCCTGGCCGAGGCGGACACCGCCACCTGTTCCTTCACCACCGCTGTTGATGATCGTGATCTCGCCCGCCTCGGACGGCGGTGCGTCGACCGCGGCCGTCACCGTGTAACTGCAACCGACCCGCAGGCCCTCCGGTCCGGCAGCAACGCTCACCTCGGTGACCGCCGCACCGGCCCCCGGCGCCGCGAGCGCCGTCGCCAGAGCGGTGATACCGAGAGCCGCAGTGGAGCTGAACAGCCGGATGGATTTACGCATACATGGACCCTTCTCGTCATACGGTCGGACCCGTCGAGTGTGGCACGGGGCCTCGGGGGACGCAGTGCGGCACAGTCCTGAGGCAGCCGGTGACTCCGTGTAAAGAGTTGCGTCCGAGGACCTCGTCAGACCAGTGGTTTGCCCAGCGCCCGCCGCCTTCTCATATCCGCGAGGTGCTGGTTCAGCGGGTACAACCGCCACTGTTCGGGGCCGGCTGCCGTGACGAGCCCGATGCCGCGCATGGTCAGTTCGAAGGCCCGCTGGCGGCCCGGACCCCAGTCCAGGCCCAGTTCCTCGCGGAAACGTTGCGGCAGGAACCCGGTGGTGAAGAACCTGTTGACCCGGCGGAATGCCAGCCGTTCGAGCCGGCCGTAGGGGCCCAGATCGACCACTTGGCCGAGCAGGTATGCCTTGACTTCGTCGTCGAGGGAAATCTCGGCGCTCCGGCGGTCCCAGTATTGCGCGAACGCGGCGCGGTCGGCCGGCCACATTTCCGGGCGCATTTGCAGGGTGGTGCCGAATCGGGCCGATTCGCGGTACAGCTCGTCGGCGTCCTCGTCGCTCAGCGGGCCGAAGAGGTAGGTCACCGAATCGACGACACCATTGTAGATGCAGGCGGCGACCCACAGTTGTAATTCCGGGTCGAACGCGTTGTATTCCACCGGGCTGCCGGGGCGTGAGCGCACATGGCGGTGGGAGGTGTTGGTCGCGGCGCGATACGCCGCACGTTCCTCGTCCGTTCCGAGCATGGCTACGGCGAGATAGGTCAGCGTGGTGCGCCCGCGTTTGCGTGGGTGGAGATCGAAACGGCCGCTGTCGACCGTGCTCTCGACCACTCCGCGGCCGACCGGGGCCAGGCTCAGCTGCATGATGACGTTCGCCGGGCCACCGAGCAGTGCGCCGGGGCCGGCCAGGTTGTTGCGGTGCGGCTCTGCCTCGGGTTGCGGTGCGTGCGACTCCGTTGACGCTGGGCGCGACATCTCGACCCCCTGAATGAGTGAGAGAATAATTATTGAAGTCTCTCACAAGTGTTGCGGTTGATTCAATGGCCGGGAACCCCTCCGCATCCGAGCGGCTTGCCGCTGCCCTCGTTCTCACGCCGCGCCGTGGCCGTGTAGTCACAACCGTGGGACGAACGTGGCGCCGGGGCCCGTACACAGATCGGCACGCGCCCAGGGGGAAGGCAGGTCGATACGATCGGCCCATGTCTGCGTCCGCTGCCCGGGTCCGGGAGCTCACCGCGCGTTCGGCGATCCTGAGCGTGCTGCTCGGATCTCATCCGGCGCAGGCGCCGGCCGGTTGGATCGTCCGGGTCGGTGCCGGGCTGGGGTTACGGGAATCCGCGGTGCGGGCCGCGCTGACCCGGATGGTCGCCGCCGGTGATCTCGAACGCGGTGCCGACGCGACCTACCGGCTTTCCGACCGGCTGGCCGAACGCCAGCGCCGGCAGGACCGGGCGATCTCGCCGGACCTCCATACGTGGCAGGGTGGGTGGATCCTTGCCGTCGTCACCGTCGGCGCCACCGATTCCACCGACCGTGCCGCATTCCGGGAAACATTGCGACTGGCCCGGTTCGGGGAACTCCGTGAAGGCGTCTGGTGCCGGCCGGACAATATTGCCGCCGACCTCCCCGAAATGGCCCGGCAGCGGGTGGATCTGTTCACCGGGCGACCGGAGGAACCGGCCGTCGACCTGGCCGGCCGCCTGTTCGCGCCGGAGCGGTGGGCCCACCGCGCCCGCGAGTTGCTCGCGGCTCTCGACGGCGCCGAAACGATCGGGACCCGTTTCGAAGTCGCGGCGGCCACCGTACGTCATATTCTCGACGATCCGGTCCTGCCGCCGGAGCTGTTGCCGCGGGATTGGCCCGGCGGGGAGATTCGTGCGCGCTACGAGGTTTTCCGCACCGAGTTCCAGGCCTTTGCCGATGGGCTCATCGAAGCGAAACCTGCGCTGCCACAGTGAGGTCGGGCTGCGGCAGATCGTGATCGCACGTACCGCTGCTGCCGGAACCGCTGTCCGCCGGGTGGTGCTGGGCCGGCCGGCCGGGCGCGGCGAAAGCGACCGGCCGGAACCGGTGCGCCGCCGGTGATCAGCCGACCTTCGGGGTCAGCCGTTCGATGATCGCGCCGGTGTCCAAGCCCGCCGGCAGGGTGCCGAAGACGTCGCCGCGGTCGCGTCCGAGCCGGGAACGAGTGAAGCCTTCGGCAACGGCGGGGTGCCCGTAGCGGACGAGCAGGGAACCCTGAAGCACCAGGGCCATATCGCCGACGATCCGGCGGGCGCGATGCGGCAGGGTCTCGAAGTCGGTGAACTCGGCTTCCAGCCGGCCGATCGCGGTATCGAGCGCCGAATCGGCACCAGCGGCAGATTTGACCTCGTCGAGGAACGCGGTCAGGGTCGCCGGCTGTTTGGCGAGCGCGCGTAGTACATCCAGCGCGGCGACATTGCCCGAACCTTCCCATACCGACATCAGCGGGGCCTCCCGGTACAGCCGCGGCATCCGCGAATCCTCGACATAGCCGTTGCCGCCCAGGCATTCCAGGGCTTCGGCCGCGTGGATGGGACCCCGTTTGCAGACGTAGTACTTGCTCACCGCGAGGCTGATGCGGCGCAGTAGATCGGCGGCCTCGTCGCCGGTGGTGGCACGGTCGGTGAGCTCGGCCAGCCACAGGCCGGCCGTGGTCGCACCCTCGGCTTCGATGGCCAGATCGGCCAGGACATTGCGCATGAGTGGCTGGTCCACCAGGTCCGCGCCGAATGCGCGGCGGTGCCGGGCGTGGTGGATCGCCATGATGGTTCCGGTGCGCATGCCGGTGGCCGAGGCGAGGGTGCAGTCGAGGCGGGTCAGGTTGACCATCTCGATGATCGTGGGCACGCCACGGCCCTCGTCGCCGACCAGCCAGCCGACGGTGCCGTCGTATTCGACCTCGCTGCTGGCATTGGAGTGGTTACCCAGCTTGTCCTTCAGTCGCTGTAGGTGGAAGGGGTTACGAGTGCCGTCGGGCAGTACGCGGGGTACGAAGAAGCAGGACAGCCCACCCGGTGCCTGCGCCAGTGTGAGGAAGAAATCCGACATCGGCGCCGAGGTGAACCATTTGTGCCCGGTGATCCGGTAGGTGCCGTCCGGCTGTGGGGCCGCGGTGGTGGTGTTGGCCCGGACATCGGAGCCGCCCTGTTTCTCGGTCATCGACATCCCGGCGATCAGTCCGGGCTTATCGGCGAGCGGGCGCAGGACGGGGTCGTATTCGCGGCTGGAGAGCAGCGGTTCGTAACGGGCGGCCAGGTCGGCGTTCGCGCGCAGGGCCGGGACGACGGCATAGGTCATCGAGATCGGGCAGCCGTGCCCGGCGTCGACCTGCGACCATACGCTCGTCTTCGCTGCCCGTACCAGATGCGGCACCGGCCGGGTATCGGCCCAGGGGGCGCCGTGCAGGCCGAATCGGACCGCGTGCCGCATCAGTTCGTGGTAGCTGGGGTCGTAGCGGACCTCGTCGACGCGGTGACCGTAACGGTCGTGCGTCTGCAGCACCGGCTGGTGTTCTTCGGCGAGATCGCCCAGTTCCTGGGCGTGGGCGCTACCGGCCAGCCGCCCGATCTCGTGTAGTTCGTCGAGGGCATGGCCGGCGCCGCCGCGTTCCAGGGCCTCGAGAATGGCGGGCACCTCGGCGGCGTCGTAATCGACCAGTGGGGGGACCTGGTTGGTCACGGTATGGGTAGGCACGGCTTCTCCTTCGCGTACGACGAACCAGGACGGTGCGTAGGTAGGAACACGTCGTCGTTCATTACCATTCTGAAGCGCACGATTGAATTGTGCAATACCCAATCCGGGGATGCCTCCGGACTGCGCAGCCCCGTATCACCGGCAGCCGGATACTGCTCGATCCGGAAGTTGGGGCGGTCACTCGCGGGGGAGCAGGGTGCCCAGTGGGCCGAGGTCGATATTCAGGTCCTCCGGGGTGAGGCCGAAATGGTCGCGGAGTTCGCCCATCCGTTCCTCCAGCAGCATCAGCGTGGTACCGATCCGCTCGATCCGGTCCTCGCTCAGATCGCCTTCGTCGACTCGTCGCAGGGCCTGCCGTTCCATCAGCTGCCGTAACAGTTCCACCAGGGTGAGGACGAGGGTGACGAGACCGCGTTCCACCGACTCCGGATCGGCATCGATACGCGGCGGGATCCCCTCGAATTCATTCATCCGCCGGCTCCAGCACATCACGCGGGGCGGGTTCCAGCGCGGGACCCGACAGCGCTTTGATGGAGGAGATGAGGGCGCGCAGCGAGATCTGCACCAGATCGACGTCGGCGATGGAGAGGCGGATATCCCCGGAGATCACCACCCCGCCGGCCAGCACGCGGTCCAGCAGATCGATGAGTGCGACGCGGCGTTCGCTGTCGGGCCGGGTCATGAGGTCGCCCTGTCCACGCCCGCGAATGAGTACGGGGGCCACGGGCCGGTGAGTTCGAGCCGGATACCGGGGACGGCCCGGTCGAGTTCGGCGACCGCAGCGGCGAATTCGCCTGCCCCGGCGTCGTCGACGAGGTAGGTGCCGTTGAGGACCAGCCAGTCCCGCCGGCCGTGCAGCACCGGATCGGTCAGCGGCTGGCAGCGGCCCGCGGCCGCGCGGCGCACCAGCTGCTCGTGGATTCCTTCGGCCCGCGTCGCGGCGTCGCGTTCCACGGTTTCCTGCGCCGACAGCTGTGCGCGGCGCCGGGCCAGATAGGCCGTGCCCTTGCCGCCGCCGGTGCCCCCGGTATCCGCTCCGGCCACCGCGGCGGTGAGAGCCGCGCGGTCGCAGTACGCCTTCACACCCCATTCGGTCCGGCCGCTCACCAGTGTCAGCGCCGATTCGAAATCGGCATGCCGCTGCTCGAGCATTCGTACGACGCCGTTGTCGTCGAGGAAAACGGTGGCCAGGCGTAACGGGATCACGGGGCCGCGCCGCTGCAGTGCGGAGATCACGGCATCGTGGGCGCGGGCGGTGGCTTCCAGCCAGTCGAGATCTTCGAGGTTGTGACGCAGCGGCAGATCGCCGAACACCGCGAGCGGCACCGAGCCCACGACCGCGGTCAGTTCCCCCGATCGGACGAATCGCGACGGCTCGCCCGCCACACCGGTGAGGTCATCCGGTTCGACGGCGCCGGCTGCCGTGCGCGTCACCGCGTACAGCCACACGCCGAGATCATCGGTCACGGTCCTGCTCCTCGAGTTCGCGGCTGCGTTCCAGGGCTGCGCGGTGCTCGGTCCGGGCCTCCAATTCGGCGATACGGTCGCGCAGTTTGCGGTTCTCGAGCTCGAGGTCGTTGTCCTGCCGTTCGAGGGTGCGGGCTTTGCTGTTCAGCCACGGATCGGTTTCCCACCAGTCGATACCCACGGCCTTCGCCGTTTCCAGCGAGGCCACGACCAACCGGAGTTTGATGGTGAGCAGCTCGATATCGAGCAGATTCACCTGTATATCGCCGGCGATCACCAGGCCCTTGTCGAGAACGCGCTCGAGGATATCGCCGAGATTCGACGACTGATGACCGCCACCGTACGGCTGCGGTACCGACGATCCGCCACCCACGACAGTCATCGCATTCCCCGTCCGCCGATATCCGCGCTGCCCCGGGCATAGCGCCGGGTTCTGCGGTAGGCCAGCAGGTTTCCGTCGGGGTCGATCTCCACCTCGTAGAGCGCCAGCATATCGGCGGAGGAGGGGATGCGACGGTCCTCGACCACCTCGACCTCCACCAGCCACCCGGCCTCGGTCGGTTCGGTGGAGGTGGCACCGAGGATCTGTTTCGACATCAGCTCGCTCAACTGATCCATCGCCGTCGCCCCGGCCTGCGCCGCAGTGACCGGGGGTGGCGCCGATTCGGCCTCGTTCACTGGAATCACTCCTTCGAGCCGGTGGGCGTCGAATCGTCCGGTCGCGGGAGCATCCGGTTCAGCACCTGCTGCTGGGCCTGCCGGTACTCCTGCTCCGACAGCCGGCCCGCGGCCACCGCCTCGTCGAGTTCGTCGAGTTCGCGCCGGATATCCGCCGGATCGTGCATTTGCTGTTCGACCTGGTCCTGGATCAGCTCGCCCAGCCACACGACACCCCGCACCGGTGCCAGCGGCAACGACAGCAGCGATATCAGCAAGCCCATGGGTCAGCCCTCGGGTTCTCGTTTCATCACGAAGTCGTAGGCCGCCATCGGGCCCAGCAGGCCGAGCCGGATACGGCCGTTCCATTGCTCGGTGAGCCCGGCCAGCGCCTCCTCCAGTTCGCCTCGCTGAGACAGGTCGACGAGGACCGCGAGGTGGACCGCATCCTGATCGTGGGTCGGTGGCCGTTCCCCGACGGCCGGCCGGACCGAGGCGAGTACGTCGACGGCAAGGCGGGTGTCCGCCGCGCGTTTATCCGCGATCGAGCGGTAGATGATCTCGCCCAGTGCCATTCGAGCGTCGCGGGTGACTTCCTCCGGGGCGCTGCGGATCTGCTCGCGCAGCCGAGCGGCCTCGGCGTTCTCGTCGAGGACTTCGCGAAGGATCGCCTGCTCCACATAGCGCCCTTTGACCACGAACTGAGCCTTCCCCTCCAGCTCGTGCAGCGCTGCCCGGAACTCGTCGTGGTTGGGTTGCAAGAGTTCCCGCTCCACTGCTTGCGCATCGGACATCACTGCTCCGAACCGAAGCGGCAGCACCGGCGCGACGGCCGCCGAACCGTCCAGCAGTTCCGAGTGGGCGGTCAGGTCCTGCGGGGTGCCGAGCGGACGGTCCGGTACATCGCTGACGAGGGCGCCGATTTCGCCGAACCGCACCACCGTGATCTCTTTCGGCGGATCGCCGATACCCGTGGCCCGTGCTTCGGGCTCCACATCCGCGGGCACGATGCCGTAGACGTAGACGGCGTGGTTCTCGCCGTGGTCCGCTCCATGAGCGCTGCCGGCCGGGTCGGTGGTCATCGGTCCTGCTCGTCTCCCGAGGCCGGATGCCCTTGTGTGCGGGCCTGCCCGACATCGTCGAAGAAGTTCACGACCTTTTCGCCCGCCGCTTCGAGCGCCCCCTTGGTCTTGCGTTCGGCCCCGCCCTCGGTGATATCGCCGACCAGGCCCGGCAGGCCCGTCGGCTCACTGCTGGAGATTTCGAGCCGATTCACGGCTTCGGCAAAACGCAGATAGGTATCGACGCTCGCCACCACGATCCTTGCGTCGATGGTCAGCAATTCGATCCCGACCAGTGATACGCGGACGAACGCGTCGATGACCAGCCCCTTGTCGAGAATGGTGTCGACGACATCGGCCAGGCTCGACGAATTCGGCCGGGCCGTCATACCGCCGCCCGTGCCACCGGCGGGTTCGACCGTCATTGCCTCGCCCCTCGACTCGTGGCCGGACGGGCTTCGCCTGTGGACTTGCGCCGAGGTGGGGAACTGCGGCGCCGACTGGACTTCCCTGCCGGTTGCGGGCCCCGTTCGTCCTTTTCGGGGCTATCGTCCTCTGGTAGTTCGTCGTCGCGCGGTTCCTCGTCGAGTGGTTCGTCGTCGAGTGGTTCGTCGTCGGTGGTTTCCTCGTCCTCGTCCGGGCTGCTGCCGGTCTCCGCGGTCTCGGCCGCGTGATCGTCGGGTTCACGCCGGCGGGCGGTCTCGTCGTCCTCGACGACCTCTTGATCGCGGATCTCGCCGTGCCAGCCCACGATGTCCTCCGCGTGCAGCACGCTGTCGGTCATCACCTGCCGCTGAAAATGCTTCAGTTCGAGCCGGGCCCGCCGGCCGGCCGCCCGCCAGAGGTTGCCGGTCTTCTCGACGAACCCAGCGGGATGGTATTCGAGCACCACGATGATGCGGGTGAGGTCCGGGGTGAGCTCATGGAAGGTCACCGCGCCGTCGATATAGCCCTTCCCGCCCTTCGAACGCCAGACGATCCGCTGGAACGGCACCTGTTCGACAATCGTGGACTGCCAGGTTCGTTTGGACCAGAAGACCTTGCCGGACCAGTCGAGCTTCTCGTCGGAGACCTGGTCGACGGTTTCGACCTTCTTCATGAACTTCGGGAAGTCGGCGAACTGGGTCCACTGGTCGTAGGCGAGGTCGACCGGGACGCCCACGTCGATATGTTCGACGATATTCGTCAGCTTCAGCTTCTTTCCGCCGGAGCCCTTTCCTTTACCCCCGGTCAAGGCTTCCTTGGCGTCCGCGAACTTCCCCTTGACGGTGTGCCCGATCTTGTCCGCACCGGCGCTGAGCGCCGCCGAGAGCGGCGATTTTCCCTCCGCGAGTTTCTGGGCGCCGGTCACCGCGGACAGCAAGGATCCGCCCTCGCCCTGTCCGACCTGGGTGAGCCGCTCGGTTGTTCCGGACAGCCGGTCCGTGACTCCGGAGACGGCACGCTCGGTGATCGTGGTGGCGAGTTGCTGTAGCGAGTTCTGTAGCTGTCCCGGTGGTGCTTTCGTGTCCATGGGATTCACCGCCTCGTACGGCGGACGGGCGCGTTTTCGGTGGCAGATTCGCCGGCGTCGGCCCGGCGGCGGGATGTGGCCGCCGCGGCTGCCCGGGCCGGGGTCCGTACGCGGCGCTCGCCGGTTCGCGCACGGGAGGCCGCCGATCGTGTGCGGGCGGAGGTCCTGCGCTTCGGCGGGGGTTCGGCTGCCTCGTCATCGCCGGCCGTCTCGTCGCCGTCATCGTCGACCGGTTCGCCAGTGTCGCCGGCGTCCTCGTCCGGGATCGCGTCGCCGAGCTCTGCGCCGATGTCTCCATGATGTTGCAGGCGGGCATTCAGCGAATCTATGCGGTTGCTCGCGGCCGCAACCGCGGCGGACCTGGCGGCTTCGAGCAGTTCACCACGAACCGTTTCGGTTATTTTCGCGAGTTCCGGTGAAGAGCCGACTGCCGAGGTCGTCCGTTCCAGTAATGCCTGTGGTCCGCCCCGCCCGCTCAATCCGACCCCGGCGAGCATCAACGCAAACTTCATCTTGCGCGTCCGGCCCAGGACATATCCGATCCCGACCGCCCCGGCCATCCGCATTCCACATTTCATGGTCACTCCTCGTCCGGCACTCACTCCTCGTTCGGCATCGCCCGCGCACGAGCGGTGGGGTGCGGCCATAGCCAGTGAAGAAGAAATGTGGTTCAGGCCACATGTAGGTCTCTATGGCCGACCGTACGCCGTTTACCGGGCAGACGTAACCCCGGTAAACGTCCCCTGACAGGCGCCGGGCCCGGCTATTTCCTGCCGCCGCTTGAGTATGCCGTTACGGCACAGGTTTCACTGGAGACATCGCACAGTCCGCACAGCCGGGAGGACGGAACATGATCGACCACAAGGACCTTCGCGCAGCAGCCGAGCCCACCGGTCCCGAGCCCGCCGCCGACAGGACTGCCGTACCGCCGACATTGCTCGATCAGATGGGCGGGCCCATGGGCTTCGTCTACTCGACCGTCCCGGTGGTCGTGTTCGTAGCGGTGAACGCGGTCCTGCCGCTGGCGGCGACAGTCGGGGTATCGGTCGCGGTCGCGGTCGCGCTCACCGGGTTCCGGTTGCTGCGCGGAGAGCGGTTCTCCTCGGCGGTCGGCGGGTTGCTCGGCATCGCGGCCGCCGTGGGTATCGTGCTGTGGACCGGGTCGGCGAAGGACTTCTTCGTCATCGGGATCTGGGCGGCGGCCGCGGGGTTCGTGATTGCGTCCGCCTCACTGCTGGTACGCCGCCCGCTGACCGGTGTCGTCTGGAATCTCGTCCACGGTGGTAAGCATCCGTGGCGCGACGACGCGGTCGCGCTGCGGGCGCACGATATCGCCACCGCGGCGGCGGCGCTCGTCTTCGGCACCCGATTCGTGGTGAAGGAATGGCTGTATCTGGCCGATTCCACCACCTGGCTCGCCGTCGCGAAGATCGTGCTGGGAACGCCGTTGACGGTGCTGGCCGCGCTCGTCGTCGTCTGGGCATTCCGGCGCACTACGAAACGTTTCATCGTGCAGCCCTGACCGCCCGCTGCCCTGACCGCCCGCTGCATGGACCGCGCAGCCTCCGCGCAGCAGGGGTCCGCACAGTGCCCGCCGGCGTGCAGCATCGGGTCCACCCGGCGCCGAGCCCGCACAGCGTCGGGTGCTCTACCGGTTACCGCCGCGTGTCACCGGGACCGTCAGGTGACCGCGTCGAGCCATCCGGTGTCGATACCAGGCCGGTTCGCGTAGGCCGCGGCGGCAGCTTGCAGGATCAGGGCGGCGGCCGCCGCGCCCGGGTCCACAACGCCCCGGGCCACCTCGCCCACGTAGCTGGCCCGGCCGCGCTTGGCCACCAGCGACGCGGTGCCGGCCGCACCTTTCACTGCGGCGTCGGCGGTGGCGTCGAGCGCTTCGCCGGGGTCACCGGCCGCGTCGACCCGGGCGGCGAGGGTTTCGGCTGCCGGGGCCAACGCGTCGACCATCGTCTTGTGCCCGACCTCGGCATTTCCGTACCGCTGCACCGTGGCGAGCCCGGCACTCAGGCCCCGGGAGAAGTCCGCCGGGCTGGGTTCCGGATCGCTTGTGCAGCGGGCGAGTTCGCGGAAGAACATGCCGAACAGCGGGCCGCTCGTTCCTCCGGTGCCGAGGAATCCCCGGGAGACCGCGGTCAGCCACGCCGTATAGGAAGTGGGCAATTCGGTAGCGATATCGGTGCGCGCCCGGCGCAGGGCGGCAGCGATATTGGCGCCGAAATCGCCGTCACCGGCGCGGCGATCCAGATCCGCGAGGGTCTCGGTGTGGTCGAGGAAGGCCGCGAACATCGTGTTCACCCAGCGTTCGCCGAATCCGGCGGGCAATGCTGCGTCGTTCATGAGCGGGCTCCTTCACCAAGTCAGGGCCGGGGTGCGCACGGGCGCGTCCCACAGTGGAAGCAGATCGGCATCGGCGGGCAGCAGGGTGACCGAGACCCCGACCATATCGAGCGAGGTCACATAGCTGCCGGCGAGCGAACGGGCGACGGTGATGCCCTGCCCGGCGAGCCGGTGGTGCACCGCACGGGCCGCGATCGACAGTTCGATGGGGTAGGCACCGCCGAGACCGTTCACGATCGCGATCACCGCGGACCCGCGCGTGCAGCCCAGTTCGGCGGCCAGCGGGTCGACGAGCCGGGCGATCAGCGTATCCGCGTCCGCGAACGGGATCCGGCCGGTGCCGCGTTCGCCGTGGATTCCCACGCCCAGTTCGACTTCGGCGGTATCGAGCGTGAACGCGGGATTCGTCTCCCCGGGGTGAGTGCCCGCACTCAGCGCGAAACTCAGGGTGCGCGCATTACGTGCGACACGGCGGCCGAGCTCGGCGACCGTGTGCAGATCCGCACCCGCTTCCGCGCTCGCCCCGCAGATCTTCTCGACGGCGAGAACGGCCGCGGTGCCGCGGCGGCCCGGACCGTCATCGCTCTGGGTGGCCAGATCGTCGTCCACCAGCACGGTTTCGGTCGCGACCGCGTTATCGTCGCCGGCGAGTTCACCGGCGATCCGGAAGTTGAGCACATCGCCTGTGTAGTTCTTCACGATCTGAACGACACCCCGCCCGGAATCGGCCGCGACGGTGCCCTCGTGCACCTGCAACGCGGTCGGGCTGGCGAAGACTGCACCCGGTACGGCCACGTCCAGCATGCCGCTGCCGACGAAACCGGCGTGCAGCGGTTCGTGCCCGGACCCACCACCGGATACGAGTCCGACCTTGTTGCGCGCCGGCGTGGCCCGGGTGACGAGGCCGCGTTCGCGGTCGTAGGCGATGAGCGTGGGATTGGTCAACGCGAGCCCGTCGAGCGCCTCGTCGGGAGCGTTCTCGGGCAGGTTGAGAATCTGTCGGCGCACAGTGCTCCTTCGGATCGGCTCCGACCGATGTTAGTGCGCTGTCGGATCGGGCGGGCCTGCTCGATCTCGGCCCCTTGTCGAGTTGAGCGCCCAGCGGTGATGCCGACGGTACGGGGCCGGTGGCTGCGGGGCGGGGCGGGTATCCGCCGGTCGTCGAACGCGATGGGGCGCAGGACGGCCATGTCCGCAGCGGATGCTCACCACGATCATCATCTGCGGGTGGCGACCGGGATCGGTCCGGCCGCGGTCGGCCGCTTTCAGGCAGGGAAAGGCGGTGACGGCGGGAACGTCACCGGCAGTGTGGTCAGCGACCGGTGGAACGGGCCGGGCCGCCAGTCCGGGCCGTCGGGCAGCGCCGCTTCCATCTCCGGTAGGGCGTCGAGCAGCTGATCGATCGCCTCCTGGGCCACCAGGTAGGCCGGGGTCTGCGCGGGGCAACTGCGCTGGCCCAGCCCCCAGGACAGGTGGGAGCGGTTTCCGCGGTGATCGTCGGACCGGATCGCCGGGTCGTGGTTGCAGGCCGCGATACTGATGACCACCGGCTGGTGGGCGGGTAGCCAGACGTCCTCGATCAGGATCGGCTGCCGCGGATAGGTGATGAGGAAGTTCGCCATCGGCGGGTTGTCGAACAGCACCTCGTCGAGGGCGTCCCGGGTGGACATGCTGCCGCCCAGCACGCTGCCGCCGAAACGGTCCTCGGTGAGGATCAGCAGCAGGGTGTTGGCGATCAGGTTCTGCTGGAGTTCGATCACCGCGCCGTACAGGCCGGCCAGCTGGTGCACCATCTCTTCTTCGTCGAGCCGCGCTTCGTGCTGGAGTAGTCGCGTGGTCACATCGTTGCCGGGGTTCGAGCGTTTGTAGGCGACCAGTTCGGCCAGAGCCTCATTGATCATCCGGTTGGCCTCGTCGGCGTCGACGCCTTCGAACATGGCGGCCATCCCGGCGGATACCCGCTGCCCGGTCTCCGGCGGGCAGCCGAGCAACGTATTGCAGACCCCGAATGTCAGCGGGAACGCGTACTGAAGGAGTAGATCGGCGCTACCCGTTTCGCAGAAGGAGTTGATCAGCGGGGTCGCGAGGTCGGACACCGCCGCGCGCAGTCCGTGCAGATCCACATCCGTCAGCGCCGTGAGATTGGCCGACCGGTAGCGGCGGAATGCCTCGCCGGTGCTGCGGGCGGGGACGGGCCGCCACTGCATGATCGGCAGGACCGGGCAGTCGGCGGGCATATCCTTCTGCCAGGTGCGCGGATCGGCCGGGAAATGTTCGTGATCGTTGAGGACGCGCACCGCTGTCGCGTGTTCGATCACCAGTGTCGCGGGGACATCGGGAGCCAGATCGACCGGCACCATCGACCGGTGCGCGCGCCGCATCTGCTCGTACGCCCGGTGCGGGTTCTCGGCGAACTCGGGCGCGTACAGCGGGAACCGGGGGCCACCGTCGGTGACCGGGGAACCGTGTCCGGAGAGGGCGGGCGCGTCGTACTGTCGGGTTGTCAAAGAGGCTCCATACTGTGTCGCACTGTGGGCCGAGGTCTCCCGGGTCCCGGCGCCGGAGTGGAACACTACGCGAATGATGCACATATTGTGTTGTGGCTCAGCCGTTTTACCGAAAATGTCGCATCCACGTCAGAGCCGATCGGAGACGTGGGCCGAGGTGCGCGCGGCCCCGGCGGCGGGCCCGCTTGCCGTCATTGTGGTCTGCCCGTCTCGAGGTCGACAATAGGACGGTCCGGTAGCGATCTGGCCGGGTGTTTCGACAACCGCACGGACGGCCGCGAGAGTTTTCTCCGGAGGGCGCGACATGCCGTGAAATCTGCAGTTCCGACATGAGGAGCAGACGATGACGCAGTCCGCAACGGGAGACCTGAAAACCAAGCACAGAGCTATCTGGGCGTCCGGTGATTACTCCCGGGTCGCCGACGACGTGATCCCCGGACTGGGTGCCCGCCTCGTTCGCGCCACACCGATCGGGCCGGGCACCAAGGTGCTCGATATCGCGGCCGGAACGGGGAACGCCGCCATACCGGCCGCCGCCACCGGCGCCGAGGTGGTGGCCGCTGACCTGACCCCCGAGTTGTTCGAGGCCGGTCGCCGCAAGGCTGCGGCGGCCGGGGTGCAGCTGCGCTGGGAACAGGCGGACGCGGAAGCCCTGCCTTACGCCGACGGCGAATTCGATGTGGTGATCTCGTGTGTGGGGATCATGTTCGCGCCGTTCCACCGTGCCGCCGCCGACGAACTGGTCAGAGTTACCAGAAGCGGTGGCTCGATCGGTCTGGTGAACTGGACGCCGGCCGGGTTCATCGGACAGATGTTCGCCGCCATGAAACCGTTCGCCCCGCCGCCGCCCGCCGGGGCGCAACCGCCGCCGCTGTGGGGGGCGCAGGAGCACGTCACCGCGCTGCTCGGTGACCGGGTCGGCGGGCTGGAAATGCGACGTGAGCACGCGGTCGTCGACTGCTTCGCCGACGCCGACGCCTTCCGTACCTTCTTCGAAACCAACTACGGTCCCACTATCGCGGTCTACAAGTCCTTGGCCGGTGATCCGGAACGCACCGGGCAACTGGACCGTGAACTCACCGATCTCGCGGCCGCGTACGATCTCGGCGGCGGCCGGATGGAATGGGAGTATCTGCTGGTCACAGCGCAGCGGAACTGATGCGCACAGCGCAGCGGAACTGATATGCACAGCGCGGCCGGCCCGGTGGGGGCCGCCCGGTGGATATGAGCGGGGCCGGTGCGGGGATTTTCCCGGGTGCCGCCGGCGTTGTACCGGGGGCTCATAATGTGGGGGACGAAGGAGGAAGCGTGACCGAAACGCGGAAGGCGATCCTGGCCGGTGGGTGCTTCTGGGGTATGCAGGAGCTGATCCGTAGGCAACCGGGGATCCTCGGCACCCGGGTCGGGTACACCGGTGGACACAACGATCGCCCCACCTACCGCAACCATCCCGGCCACGCCGAGGCAGTGGAGATCGTCTACGACCCGGCGCAGACCGACTACCGGGCGCTGCTGGAATTCTTCTTCCAGATCCACGACCCGACAACGAAGGATCGTCAGGGCAACGATATCGGCACCAGCTACCGCTCCGAGATCTTCTATCTCGACGATGAGCAGAAGCGGGTCGCGCTCGAAACGATCGTCGATGTCGAGGATTCCGGGCTGTGGCCGGGCAAGGTTGTCACCGAGATATCACCGGCGGTCGAGTTCTGGGAGGCCGAACCCGAGCATCAGGACTACCTGCAGACTTTCCCCAACGGGTACACCTGTCATTTCCCGCGGCCCGGCTGGAAACTGCCGCGGCGGACCTCGGCGTAGGTGGGATCCGAGTTCTGGTGCCCGACCGGCCGATCCGCTGGTGTCCCGTGGAGTCGCGGGGGTAAGGACGCGCTGAGTAGTCTCGGGCGGGTGAGTAGGTGGACGCGCCGTAGATTCCGCAGAATCGGCCGGATCGATCGTGCGGTGGGCGATACGGTGGCGGGGTTGCCTGCCTCGAAAGCCGATGCGGGTCTATTGCGCCTCACCTCGGGCGCCGATCACGGTGTCCTGTGGATGGCCTGCGCGGCGTTGCTGGCTTCCCGGAGCGGGTCGCCACGGCGGGCTGCGGCGCGCGGGATCGCCTCGGTGGCCGGCGCCAGCTTCGTGACGAACGTGGTACTCAAATCCGTTTTCGCGCGCCGCCGGCCGGCCGCCGAACTGATGCCTGCGCATCGGCGGCTGGTACCGGCGCCGACCTCCTCGTCGTTTCCCTCCGGGCACAGCGCCAGCGCGGCCGCGTTCGCCACGGCGGTGGCGATGGAGAGCCCGCGTACCGCGCTGCTGGTGGCGCCGGTGGCGGCCGCCGTCGCCTATTCGCGGGTGCACACCGGTGTGCACTGGGGGTCGGATGTGCTGGTCGGCGCGGCTGTCGGTTCCGGGATCGCCTTGGCCACCCGGCGCTGGTGGCCGGTGCGCGAATCCGACGAGGCGCAGGCGGGGATCGTCCCCGAAGTACCTGTTCTCGCGGACGGCAAGGGGCTGGTCGTGATGGTCAACCCGGTCTCCGGGGACGCGAACTACGACCCCACCGACGATATCGCCGCCGCCCTGCCCGCGGCGACGGTATTGCGGACCCGCCCGGATATGGATTGCGCCGAGCAGCTGGCACAAGCCGTGGATGCGCAGCAGGAGCCGGTGGCGGCCGTCGGCGTGGCAGGCGGAGACGGCACCGTGGCGGCCGTGGCCGCATACGCGCTGCGCAAGGGCCTACCGCTGGTCGTGATCCCCACCGGCACGCTCAACCATTTCGCCCGCGATCTGGGTGTCTATGATCTGCGCGAAGTGATCGACGCGACCGGTGTCGGCGAGGCCGTGGCGGTCGATATCGCCGCCGTCGAGTACGGGGACGAAAATGAGACCCGCACAAGGAATCTGATCAACACCTTCAGCTTGGGTTCCTACCCGGACCTGGTCCGGTTGCGGGAGAAGTGGCAGAAGCGGTGGGGTAAATGGCCGGCCTTCGCGGCGGCGCTCGTGGTCACCCTGCGCCGCGCCGAACCCATCGAGATCTTCTTGGACGGACGCTGGCAGCGGGTGTGGTTCCTGTTCGTCGGCAACGGTCCCTACCATCCGCACGGCGCGGTGCCCGCGTTCCGGGACCGGCTCGATTCCGGGCTGTTGGATGTGCGCTGGCTGCGCGCCGATCTGCGGTGGTCGCGGACACGCGCGGTGGTCGCGCTGGTATCGGCCGCGATCGGGCACAGCCGGGTGTACGGCGAACGCCAGCTGCCCGAGTTGTATGTGCATCTACCCGAGCCGGAGGCGCTCGCCGCCGACGGTGAGGTGATCGGCAGCGCGACCCATCTGCATTTTTCCGTGGCCGGGCAACTGGCGGTCTACCGCAGGGACGAATCCAATCCGCTCTGGGCGAACCGCAGCCGCCCGCACCACCGTCGCGCCCCGTGGCTGCCGGAGGTGTTCCGGGTTCCGGTGAGCGGCCGGATCGCCCTGGCGCTGCGCGGTTCCGGCCGGGTGTAGCGCGCCGCGCCGGATTTCGTCGTCCCCGGGGGGAGCGTGCCCCGGTGCCGATCAACTCGCCCGAGGTGGCCGGGCGGGAGCGGTCGGCGACCGCACCGGAAGCAGCCGGGTGATCAGGAGCGCAGCCACCGCGAGCAGTGCGGTGACGGCGAAGGTGGTGTGCAGGGCGTTCAGCCGCGCATCGGAGTTGATGGTGACCACGGCGTCGGTGGTGGCACCGTCCACACCGGCGGCGCCGAGCGCGGAGCGCAGCTCGGTATCGGACAGGAACGGCACCCCGTCGGCCAGCTCGGTGGCCGCCTGCTGCTGCACCGTGGCGGGAATCTGCGGGTTGTTCTCGATGCCGTCGGTGACCGACGTTGTCAGTGTCGCGATCAGCACAGAGCCGATGAGCGCGGTGCCCAGCGAGGCGCCGAGATAGCTCGCGGTGTTCTGCAGGCCACCCACTTCGGCGCTGCGGGATTCGGGCACTGCCGAGACCGTGATCGCGCCGAGCTGTGCGGCCAATGCGCCCAAACCTGCGCCCATCAGCAACATCGGGACGGCGACGACCCGCGCGTCTGCCCCGGGGTCCATACCGGCCGCGAGCAACAGAATGCCGAGGATCATCGAGGCCAGTCCCAGCCGGACCACTCGGCGGGGGCTCGCACGCGGAGCGAATTTCGGAATCCCCACCGCGGTGACGATCAATGCCACCGAGAGTGGGAGCAGACGCGCCCCCGTGCCGAGTGCGCTGAGTTGGAGAACGACGGAGAGGAACAGAGGAACGGCGAAGAAGACGCCGGCCTGCACACAGAACTGGGCGAAGAACATCCCGAGCCCGCCGGTGAGTTGCCGGTTGCCCAGCAGCGCGGGGTCGAAAAGCGGTTCGTGTCCACCCCGGATCCGAATCGCGAGCCATTCCCGCAGCAGATACAGCAGGACCAGTCCGCCGAGCAGTAGCCAGATCACCGGAGAGAGACCGAATATCGCCGGGGCGCCGGGCTTTTCCTGTATCCAGCCCCATTCGCTGGAGCGGAGCACGCCGTACACGATCGAGCCGAGTCCACCCACCGACAGGACCGAACCCACGAGATCGAGCCGGGCTCGCTCGGTGGGGCTGTCGGTCATCCGGCGGAGGAACAGCATGATCACCACGACCACGACCACCTCGCCGAAGAACACCAGCCGCCAGGAGGCGTAGGTGGTCACGGCGCCGCCCAGCAGCGGCCCGACCGCCACCGCTGCGGCTCCCGCGGCGGCGACCATTCCGTAGGCGGCAGTACGGCGCTCGGCCGCGATATTCGCGGCGACCAGGGACACGATCGCCGGCATGATCAGTGCGGCGCCGATCCCTTCCAGAAGCGACCAGCCCAGCAGGAGAACCCCGAGGTTCGGTGCCAGACCGGTGACGAAAGACCCCACGCCGTACACGATCAGGCCGATACCGAACACCCGCCGCCGGCCGACGATTGCGCCGATCTTGCCGCCGGTGATCATCAGCGATGCCATCACAAGGGTGTAGAGCGTAATGGCGGTTTGAATACCGGTAATGGTGGTGCCCAGGTCCCGTGCCACCGTCGCCATCGACACGTTCATCACCGAACTGTCGAGCGTCATCAGGAACTGTCCGGCGCACAGCACAGCGAGGACCAGCCCGGAACCGGGCCGGGTCTCCGGCCGGGCCCCGGGCTCGTTGCTCGTCGGCGGCTTCATCGCATCGAGCCGGGTACGGGCGGCCTACCGGCCGTCGAAATCGAACATCCACGCAATGGAGAACCGGTCGGTCAGCATTCCGAACAGTTCGGTCCATTCCGTCTTCGCCAGGTGCATATCGACGGTGCCACCGACGGCGAGGGCGTCGAACAGCCGCTGTGCCTCGTCCTGATCGCTGAGTTCGAGACATACCGTGAAGTTCGGGCGCGTGGAGACGTCGACGGTCTGTCCGGGCGGGCAGTCCGAGCCCATCAGTATCTGTTCGACACCGTTGAGCGGCAGCGCCACATGCGCCACCAGGTTCTTGGCTTCGGCGGGCAGGTTCTCGGCTTCGCCCATATCGCCGAAGCGGATCAGCTGCAGGGCGCCGCCGAATACGGACTGATAGAAGGTGAACGCCTCCTCGGCGTTGCCGTTGAACATGAGGTATGGGTTGACGGATTTCATGCGGATCTCCTTCTCGGCTGGAATGCGGATATCGGAGGAACGCCGGGACCGGGCACAGTGCACGGCCTGGGCCGTCACTTCGCCGGCCAGCCTGGGCCGATGACGCACCGGAGGCCCGGTCCACTGCCGAACCTAACGCCCGCCTGCCGATTCCGCAGCAGAACACCCCCATGTATTCCGGTTCGGTACGTACGCCGCGCAGCGGGCTCGCCGAGCTCAGCGGCGATCCGCCCGCAACGCCTTTGACCAGGGCATACTCCTGGCGTACCCAGCGATAGAACCAAGGGGAGGGGCCGAACCCGGCGCGCCGGAGGCACGCCGAGAACCCAGAGGTTTCCATGGCGCTGACACATCCGGCGCATTCGCCGGACAACGATCGGGACCGGGTCGCGGTGAACCCGGTGTTCACGCGGGAACCGCTCGAGCTACCGCGTAACCGGCTACCCGCCGACGAAATCGACAGTGATACCGCCTACCAGATCGTGCACGACGAACTTCTGCTCGACGGTAATGCCCGGCTCAATCTCGCGACCTTCGTCACCACCTGGATGGAACCGGCGGCGCAGACGCTGATGAGTGAGTGTTTCGACAAGAACATGATCGACAAGGACGAATATCCGCGCACCGCGGAGCTCGAGCAGCGATGTGTGCGGGTGCTCGCCGACCTCTGGCATGCCGAGGACCCCGGCCATGCCGTCGGTTGTTCCACCACCGGGTCGAGTGAGGCATGCATGCTCGCCGGGCTGGCGTTGAAACGACGGTGGCAGCAGCGGCGGCGCGCCGCCGGGCAGCCGGTCGACCGGCCCAATCTGGTGATGGGCAGCAATGTCCAGGTGTGCTGGGAGAAGTTCGCCGAGTACTGGGATGTCGAAGCGCGCCTCGTGCCGATGTCGGGGGAGCGGTTTCATCTGACGGCCGACGAGGCGGCGGCGCACTGCGATGACAACACCATCGGAGTGGTCGCGGTCCTCGGTTCCACGTTCGATGGCAGTTACGAACCGGTGGCCGAGATCTGCGCGGCACTGGACAAGCTGCGCGACGAACGCGGCTGGGATATTCCGGTGCATGTGGACGGCGCGTCGGGCGCCATGTTCGCCCCATTTTGTGATCCGGACCTGGAATGGGATTTCCGGCTGGCGCGAGTGGCCTCGATCAACACCTCGGGGCACAAATACGGGCTGGTCTATCCGGGCGTGGGCTGGGTGCTGTGGCGGGACGCCGCGGCGCTGCCGGAGGAACTGGTGTTCCGGGTCAACTACCTGGGTGGTCAGATGCCGACTTTCGCGCTGAACTTCTCCCGGCCCGGCGCGCAGGTGGTGGCGCAGTATTACACCTTCCTGCGGCTGGGCCGTCGTGGTTACGAACGAGTGCAGGGCTACTCCCGGGAAGTAGCCGCGGCGCTAGCCGACCGGATCGCGCAGCTGGGCCCGTTCCGGCTGATCACCGATGGTCGCCAGCTCCCGGTTTTCGCCTTCACACTTGCCCCGGAGGAGACCGGGTACTCGGTGTTCGATGTCTCCGCGGCGTTACGCGAACAGGGCTGGCTGGTACCCGCCTACACCTTCCCGGCAGACCGGCAGGATCTGGCGGTGTTGCGCATCGTGGTCCGCAACGGTTTCAGCCATGACCTGGCGGATCTGCTCGTCGGCGCGTTCGAACGGGCGTTGCCGCGGCTGCGCGCTCAACAGGCGCCGCAGCGGGGCGCGGAATCCGCGTCGTTCTCGCACGGTGCCGATATCGGTGTCCAGGGCGCGAATCCGGCCGGTGGCGGCCACTGAATCCTGACCGGCGGGGTGGGCGCGGAGCCGATCGCCGGCCGCTCCGCGCCCACCCCGCGGGTGTCCGCTGAATGGTGAACCGTTGGGCAGGTCAGAAAGCGCTGCCGGTGCGCGGCAGGAGCCAGGGCAGCGGCAGGCCGTGGCCGAAACCGTTGCCGTGGTTCCAGCCGCGGTTCCAGCCGGGATGGCCGTGACGGTTGCGGTGGCCGCGGTCCCACCCCGCGCCGTGGTTGTGCCGGCCGTTCCAGCTGTGATCGCGCCGACCGTGACCGTGACCGTGACCATGGCGGCCGGGACGACTGACGTCTTCGGCCTCGCTGCTTGCCGTGACCGCCACCGGATCGGCCAGGGCAGGGGCGGCGGTGAGGGCAAGTGGAGCCACCGCGATCACCGCGGTGGCGGCGATACGGGTGACGAAACGTTGGGTGCGTGAACTACGGCGCATGGTTCGGTCCTCTATCGTTTTCCCGCCCGCGGCGGGTGCTGTATGGGCAATCGCTCTGTGGGAAGCGCGATTTCGATAACCAGGACCATACCGTTAAACAACGGCACATTCAATAGGTGTCCGTTAATTCGTATGATCGGCAGACAGTGGCCTCGGCGGATCGAGCCTCAGCACGCATCGGGTACGACTGTAGATCGTCGGCATACATTCGTTGCAATGCACGCACGCCGATTCGGTGGCAGCATCGGATTGGATGCGCCGCAACAGGTCCGGCTCACGCAGCAGTGCCCGGCCCATCGCGACGAAATCGAACCCCTCCGCCATCGCCAGCTGCATCGACTCCAGATCGGTGATACCACCCAGCAGTACCAGCGGCATGGACAGTTCGCGACGGAACTGCCGGGCCCGCTCGAGCAAATATGCCTTCTCATAAGGGTATTCGCGCAGGAATGCCTTGCCGACCATCCGGAAACCCCACCGCGTAGGCGCCGGTAGGGTTTTCGCGAACTCCCTGCGCGGCGCCGCGCCGTGGAACAACAGCATCGGGTTCAGCAGCGAACTACCCGCGGTGAGCTCCAATGCGTCGAGAGCGTCGTCGGCCTCCAGCCAGGCAGCCACCTGCAACGATTCCGGTAGCGTGAAACCGCCCCGGATTCCGTCCTCCATATTCAGTTTCGCGGTCACCGCGACCCGGTCGCCGACTGCCTCGCGTACCGCGCGGGCGATTTCGCGCGCGAACCGGGCCCGATTCTCGAGCGAACCGCCGTAGACATCCTTGCGCCGGTTCAGTATCGGGCTCAGGAACGAACTCGCCAGATAGTTGTGCCCGAAATGGATCTCCACCGCGTCGAATCCGGATTCGACCGCGAGTTTCGCCGCCTCGGCGTGGGCGGCGACGAGTTCACCGATCTCGCCGATGGCCGGAACCTTCATCGGGGCCATACCGAGCGGGCTGAAGAACCGGCTCGGCGCTACCGCCGGAACACGGTTGGATGCGGCATTGGCGACCGGGCCCGCGTGTCCGATCTGCGCGCTGGCCGCCGCGCCCTCCGCATGGACCGCATCGGTGAGCCGGCGCAGGCCGGGGACTGCTTCGGGACGCATATAGATCTGATGCCGATCGGTGCGGCCGCCGGGCGCGACCGCGCAGTAGGCCACCGTAGTCATCGCGACCCCACCGGCGGCCACCTCGCGATGGAATTCGATCAGATCGTCGGTGACCAGTGCGTCGGGGGTGCGTCCCTCGAAGGTTGCGGCCTTGATCACCCGGTTGCGCAGGGTGAGTGGGCCGAGAGTGGTGGGTGCGAATACGTCGGTCACCGGGACTCCTTTTGTGGCTGGTACGTGCGGTTCGCGGGGGATGTGGAGAGGCCGGCGGGTTCGCCACGTCGGCTGTCTCCGGTGGATGCGGTGAGCCCGGCGACGACGAAATCGCGCAGGGTCGCCGCGGTGTGCGGGGATAGCGGCCGGTCTTCGGCGGCGGCGGCGCCGAAACGCATGATGATCAGGTCGAAGGCGAGCATCCAGCGGTATCGGCTCTCGCGTTCGTCCACGTGCGGCAGCAGTCCGGACCAGGAATCGATCCGGAACCACTGCTGCTGCCAGTGCAGGACCTGCCGGCCGATAACGCACTGCGCGAGCAGGCGTAGATGCAGCCGGCCCAGCGGGTCGGCCGCCAAATCGGTGAAGGGCGCGAGGACCGCGTCCACGATCTCGGCGACCGGGCGCGGTGCGGCGGTGGCCTCGGCCAGCCGGTCTGCCCACAGCGCGCCGAGCCGGTCCTCCAGCAGGGCCGCGAGCAGGGCCTCTTTGGAGCCGAAGTGGTAGTGGACGGCCGCGGCGTTGGCGCCCGCCTCGGCGCAGATGCGGCGCACCGAGACCTCTTCGTAGCGATCGGTCAGCAGTAGCCGTTCGGCTGCCGTGAGCAAGCGTTCCCGGGTGGCGGCCGAGACGTTCTGGGGCATACGCGTAGTGAACCACCGCGCCGCGAATATTTCAATCAATGATTGAAATACTGATTGAAACCCCTGCTGCCGGTGCCCGCGCCAGTCGTTACCCGATCGCAAACGCCCAGACCGCACAGGCACGCCGCCACCCCGGTCGATCCTGGTCTACTGGTCTACGCATATCCCGTGATCGTCGGTGAAAGCCCGTTCGTCCGACCGGTTAGGAGACCACGATGGCCATCGAGATTCGCGCGGTCACAGTCCTGGGCACCGGGGTGCTCGGCTCTCAGATCGCCTTCCAGACCGCCTACCACGGATACCCGGTACAGGCCTACGACATCAGCGAGACCGCCCTCGACGCGGCCGCCGACCGGCTCGCCGGTCTCGCCGCCACCTACCGCGAGGAGGTGGTGGGCGCGACCGTCGAGCAGACCGAGCAGGCCCGCGCGCGCATCGCCCTCACCAGCGATCTCGCCGCCGCCGTCGCGGACGCCGACCTGGTGATCGAGGCCGTTCCCGAGGTACTGGACATCAAACGGCAGACCTATGAGAAGCTCGCCGCCGTGGCCCCCGCCCACACGATCTTCGCCACGAACTCCTCCACCCTGCTGCCCAGCGATATGCGTGAGTTCACCGGCCGGCCGGACCGGTTCCTGGCCCTGCACTTCGCCAACCAGGTGTGGAAGTTCAACACCGCCGAGATCATGGGCACCGACAGGACCGACCGGCAAGTTTTCCGGGCGGTGGTCGATTTCGCGTCCTCGATCGGTATGGTGCCGATCGAGGTGCACAAGGAGAAGTCCGGCTATGTCCTGAACTCACTGCTGGTGCCGTTCCTCAACTCCGCCATCGAACTCGCAGCCGGCGACTACGCCGAACCGGAAGCCGTCGACAAGACCTGGCGGATCGCCACCGGCGCCCCGATGGGCCCGTTCCAGATCCTCGACGTGGTCGGGCTGAACACTCCGTACAACATCCTCGTCGCAGGTGAGGACACCCGCGAACTCGCCGCATGGCTGAAGGACAACTACATCGACAAGGGCAAGCTCGGGATCGCGACGGGCGAAGGCTTCTACAAGTATCGGTGAATCCGAGGAGGGGCGACGGTCTCATTCCTCGAGCGCGGTGACGGTCGACCGCTCCGAACGGGTAGCCGCGACCAGTCGTCCGCGGTGCAGGACCAGCCGGTCCGCCGGGGCGCAGGCCACCGCGTCACGCAAACCACCGGCCCGGACCGCCAGCAGATCGGCCTGTGCACCTTCCACCGGACCGGCGGGCGGTAGACCCATCAGTTCCCGAGCGTCGCCGGTCACCGCGGCGCCGGCTTCCTGCGGTGTCAGATGGTCGGCTGTGATGAGCAGCATGGCGGTCTCGAACGGATCTCCGCTACCCACCGGATTGAACGGGTCCTGGATATTGTCGGTGCCCGCGGCCACGCGCACCCCGGCATCGAGTAGCGCGCGCAGCGCCGTGAGGCCGCGGGGCTTGGCCGTCGGATGATCGCGCGCCTGCAGGTACAGGTTGGTGATCGGCAGGGTGACCACGCCTATACCGGCCGCGGCGACGGCGGCGGCCACCCGGGCCGTGACCGCCGGACGGGTCATCCCCAGGCTCACACAGTGGCTTGCGGTGACCGGCATGGAATCGGGCCACTCCTGCACCGTATGGGCGAGCTGTTCCAGTGTGAGCATCTCGGGGTCGAGCTGTTCGTCGATATGCAGATCGACCCCGGCCCCGTGGGCCGCCGCGATCCGCAGCAACCGGCGCAGGTTCGCGCTGGGATCGGGCGTCTTGTGTGGATGGCCGCCGACGAAATCGATGCCGAGGTCGAGCGCCTCGTGTATCGCGGCGTCCTCCACCGCATACGGCGCCAGTGCCACCAGCTGGATATCCAGGACCGCGGCGAGTTCGGCGCGCACCCGCAGCAGTGCGTGCACACCGCGCAGTGGCTCCGGGCCGGGCAGCAGGTTCACGTGCGACCGGATTGCGGTGGTGCCGTACGACAATGCGCGCAGTGCGGCCGTGCGGGCCCGGGCAGCGATACTGTCGACCGTCAGACGGGGGTTGTGGGATTCCCAGGACTCGATGGCCGCCGCGAGGTCGCCGAGCGGCGGCCGGATCTCGTCGAACGACAGCGCCTTGTCGAGGTGCACGTGCGGTTCGGCGAATGCGCCCAGCAGCAGATAGCCGGTGAGATCCAGGTCGAGGTCGCCGGCCGGTGCACCCACCGCGGGGACCACCCTTTCTACCCGGTCGTCCCGGAGGTGAACGTCCACCTGCCGGCCGTCGGTAGCGGTGACGTTGCGCAGCACCGGAACCGGGCGGCCGTCGGCAGGCCGGAAGCTAGACGGCGAAATCGCGTTTGCGGATCGCACAGTGCACTCCTTTCACGATGTCCACGACCTGGGTGATCGAGAAGTCGGCGGCGGCGCTGAGGTACAGGTACGCCTCGCTCGGCGTCATACCCGTCTGCGCGGCCAGGAAATCGACGCTGCGCCGGGCGCAGTCGCGCATCGCCATGTCGAGGTTCTCGTGCAGACCGAGCAGGATCCAATGCTCGCCGGTCTCGGCGAACGGGGCGCCGCCGTCGTGGCCCGGCAGCGATTTCTGTACGGTCAGCCGCGCGGTCACCCGCAACGACCCCTCCAGTGCGGTGAGTGCGATCTCGCCGTTGCCCTGGGCGAAATGCGGGTCGCCCAGATAGAAACCGGCGCCCTCGACCTGTATCGGCAGGAAAAGTGCACTACCGGTGACGATCTCGCGTAGATCGATATTGCCGCCGAACCGGCCGGGCGGGATCGTGCTGAGCGGTTCCGCACCGCTCGGTGTCACTCCGCACAAGCCCAGGAACGGCCGCACTACGATCGGTGCGCGGCCGCCGCCGAACCGGTACTGGGCGTATCCGGTCGCATCGTCGAGCGCGCAGAACCGGCTGAACACTGCCGCGACGCTGCCGTCTGTTTCGCGCGGGAGGATATCCGGCAGGGCGCCCCGGCCGTGCCGGCTGGAAATGATTCCGTACGGGACCCGTGGCGTCAGGTCCAGGAAATCCACGCGCAGCCAGTCACCGGGTTCGGCGCCGCGTACCCGGACGGGGCCGAGGACGATATGCGGTCCCGGAGGTGGCTGCGTCCGGCGGAGATCGGATTCGGCCAGCGCTACGGCATCCGGCAGAACCTCGGCGGGCCGGACCCCGAACCGCCCGAAATACGCCACCGGATCCCGGCCCTGATCCTCCATGAGTCCTTCCTGCGAGACCGTGTCGAAGGTGACGGTGTCGCCGCTGTCGATCACCAGAATCGGTGGGGTATCGGGAACGGGTAACGAGCCCCACCGGACCGTCTCCGGGGTGCACCACAGGTAGTGGTTTGCATTACCGGGATCGATACCGGCGGTGAGTATCGCCATCAGAGGTGATCCGCTGTGGCCGAGCGATGTTCGCGCCAACCACCCGGCGCGGTGATCTCGCGGACCGGATCGCCGGGGACAGGTGGCCGGCGGCACACCATGCTCAGCGAGCCCCGGCCGTCCTCGAGTTCGATCACGGACAGTTCCAATTCGGCAGGCTCCCGCGGTAGCAGGTTCTCCCGCAGGTCGGTGTAGGACACCTCGTAGATTTCGCCCGGGACCGGCCAACCGCCTTCGGCAACCCGGGCCAGCCCCGGGAACACGTCGCCGAACGAGAAGAAGCGGTACCGCGGCGCTGTGCGGACGGCGCCGAGATACCGCGCCCCGGCGAGCGCGTCGTTGAGCGAACCGCCGCGCATCGCTTGGCCATTGACGAACATGAGCACGACATCGTCGGACATGGGAACTCCTTGTGCGGCGCAGCGCCTGCGGGATCGAAATGGTCAGCTGAGAGTGGTGTTACCGGGACCGCGTAATGCGTGGATCCGGGCGGCCGTGGTGGCCCGTTCGAGATCTCCGCTCGACAGGTCGTCGAGCAGGGCGCGGTGCTGGGAGACCGGTTCGTGGCCCGGCTGCTGGACGTAGTCGTCAGTGGGATAGAGAAAGGCCTGCCGCTGCAGGAACGACGAGGTGACCGGGGTGAATGCGGCGCGGTTGACGGCCATATGGAATTCGAGGTGGACCATCGAGTATTGCGCGCTCCCGACCCCGAATTCGCGCAGGGCGTCGCCGAGCGGGTCGAGGAGTGCGTACAGTGCCGCCCAGTCCACGGAATCGGTTTTTGCGGTGAGCATCTTCGCCGCGACCTGGTCGAACGCGACGCGCAGCTCGTGCAGTTCGGCGCGCGCCGTGGCATCGAATTCGACCACGACCAACTGGCCCCGGCGCACCCGTTCCACCAAGCCTTCGCTGGTGAGGCGCTGCAATGCCTCCCGGATCGGAGTACGGCTCACGCCCAGTTCCTCGGCGATCTGCTCCTCGGTCAACCGTATTCCGCCCGCGTACTCGCCGGTGGTGATCTGCTGGCGCAAGAACCGGTACACCCGCTCGCGGACGCTGACCTGATCGCCGGGGTGCAGGGTGCCGGGCGTGCTCATCGCACGTCCGCCTGCAACAGCGCGGCCCGGCACGCATTGGTGACGCGCTGCATGAACGTCCCCGACATGACGTTCATCCCGGCACGTAGTGCCGCGGTCTGCAATGCGGAGACCCGGTTGTTCAGATCGAAGTAGCTGTTGCCGGGGGCAGTGAGCTCCCCGAAATCGAAGACGAACGGTTGCTGTTCGGATTCGTCGGTTTCGCCCCAGGTGGTGGTGTTGACGACGAGGGCGGGCGCGGCCTCGGCGAACCGTGCCTTCAGCCCGTCCGGGGCCACTGGTTCCGCGCCGAATCCGGCCGCCCACGAGGCCAGGGCCGTGGCGTCGCGAGCGCTGCCGATCAGCTGTGCGCCCGGCCAGGCGCGCCGGCAGGCGAGGGCCACCGAATTCGACGAACCGCCCGCGCCGAGCACCAGCACACTGGACGGCGTCCGGCCCCCCAGTACGGTCTCCATTGCTGCCTGAGCGGCCCAGCTGTTGGTGTTGACGCCTGTGGTGAGCTCGCCGCTGCGCAGCAGCGTGTCCACGACTCCGGTCCGCGCGGCGGATCCGGTGTGGGCGTGGATCAGGCCGGCGACCTCCTGCTTCCACGGACTCAGCACCAGCGCCAGATCCCAGTTGCTGTCCGCGAGCAATGCGGCCGGATCGGGAAATACCACGCTGTCGGTGATTTCGATGTCGTGGGCGGTGAGCGCGTCCAGCAGCAGTGTCCCGTGCAGCGCTCGTGGTGCGGTGGTGCCGATACCGGCGATGACCGCGAGCGCGCCGCCGCAGGTACGAGTACCGCGGCCGGTGTCCGGCACGAGCGCGCGGACCTCGTTCAGGCAGTGCGTGACTGCGTTCCGTAGAGTGCCCGCGCCGTCGCCGCAGGTTTCGAGCAGCGATATCTGTGCCTCGGTCACGCCTTCTCCCTCGTGGTGGTGTTCACGGGTTGCCACATCCGTTCTGATCACACTGCGGCGGAAGAGATTTCGCGGACCGGGCGGACCTGCCGGCCGCCCGGCCCGCCGATGATCTCACCCTTCTCGTAGACGAGTTGTCCGCGCAGGTAGGTCGCAACCACCGATCCGGTGAGCGATCGGCCGTGGTACGGGGTGACATTGTGTTTGGAATGCAAGGCGGCAGCGTCGAGGGTGGTCTGTGCGGTGGGGTCCACCAGGACGAAATCGGCGTCGTACCCGGGAGTGAGCTGTCCCTTGCCGGATATGGACCAGCGCTGGGCGGGCCGGTAGGCGCACAGGCGCACAATGTCTTCGACCGTCAGTGTGCCTTCGGCCGCGGCCGTGAGCAGCAGCGGCAGCATCGTCTCGACACCGATGAACCCGCCGTAGGCCTTCCAGACATCGGGTTCGCCCTGTTCTTCGGCGGTATGCGGAGCGTGGTCGGTGGCGATGATATCGACATCACCGCGGGCGATCCCGTTCCACAGTGCCGCCACATCGGCGGCGGGCCGGATCGGTGGATTGAGTTTCACCAGGTTGCCATGAATGTCGTAGGCGGAATCGTCGAGGAACAGATGCGCGATCAGGGTTTCCACGCTGACCTGGTGGCCCTCGGCGCGCAGGGCCATCACCCGGCGCAGGCCCGCGGCCGTCGACAGATGGTGGATATGGAGTTTCGTACCGGACTCGGTGGCCATGGTGATGATCCGGGTCACCGCCTCGACCTCCACGAAGGCGGGCCGTCCTTCCAGGTGAGCCCGCGGATCGGTGCGCCCGCAGGCGCGTAGCCGGTCCCCGAACATCCGCAGCAGATGATCGTTCTCGGCGTGCACACCGACCACCAGGCCGGCCGCGGCGGCCGCTTCGAGTCCGCGGAAGATGGCGGCGTCGTTCGGGCAGCGGTTGTCGCCGGTGGTCTGGCCCATGAAGAGTTTGAAACCCAGCGCGCCGAGTTCGGCCATACCGGCGATCTCGCCGTCGTTGTCGTGGTCGATCATGCCGTAGAGCCCGAAATCGACATATGCCTTGGAGCTGACCAGGTCCAGCTTCTGCCGGTACCGTTCGGCCGTCGCCACCGGAGGTGACGTATTGGGCATATCGGCCACGGTGGTCACCCCACCGGCGGCCGCCGCCCGGGTACCGCTGGCGAAATCCTCTTTCTCGGTCATCCCGGGTTCGCGGAGATGGACGTGCATATCGACCAGGCCGGGCAGGACCAGCAGTCCGGTCGCGTCGACCGTGGGCACCCCGTCGGTGGCGAGCCCGTCACCGACGGCGAGCACCTTGCCGTCGCGGACCGCGATGTCCTGTTCGCGGCGGCCGTCGTGCGAGACCACCGTGGCGCCGGTGACCACGAGATCCGGGAGGAGAGGTACAGGCATGGGTACTGGCCTTTCGTAGGTAGAGATCAAGCGAGGGCGAGATCGGGGTTCTCGGCGTAAATCTCGTGGATCGGACCGAGGTCGAACAGATCGTCCACGGTGAGTCGCAATCCGCCCGCCGAGATCGACGCGATATTCGCCACCGCATCGGCATCGGAGATCGAGACGATCTGCTGGCGCGGATCGCCGTTGCGGATCAGTTCGTTGCCCGCCAGACAGCAGTCGTAGGTGGCGGCCCGGTCGAGTTCGAGAGTTCGGCCGTAATCGTCGACGGTGATGTCGGTGGCGAGGCGCGGGTCGGCCAGTACCTGCTGCCAGCCGCGGATCTCCGCGGTCAGGAACGCTTTCACCTTGTCACGCTGGTTGTCGAGATTGTCCTGAGTGGTGATATAGGTCTGCCCCACCAGGGGGAAGCCCATATCGGTCAACAGCACCGTATGGATGTCGAAACCCTTGTGCCGCAAGTCGACCGGCTGACTGTTGACGAATCCGAGGTAGCCGTCGATTTCGCCCGCCGTCATTCCGATCGGGTCGCCCTGGACCGGGACGGTGTTGACGCGGGACTGGTCCAGGCCCAGCGCGGCCATGAAGGTCCGCCAGACCGGTTCGCTCGACGAGGCGCAGCCGATGGTTTTGCCGTACAGGTCCTCCGGACCGTTGATCGGGTTCGCGGCCATGGACATGAGGCAGCCCGCATACCGCTGATACACCGCACCGATGATCTTCAGCGGTGCCCCCTGACCGACCGCCGAGCCGACGATCGGCACCTGCGAGACGCCGGCGAAGGTGCGGGTGAGCACATCGGATTCGATGGGTGGCGCGGTGGGGCCACCGGCCACCAGATCCACACCGGAGAACCCGGCCTCGCGGTAGTAGCCGTTGCGGTCGGCGAAATAGCTGCCCGCGAACTGAGTGTTCTTCATCCAGGCGAGTCGCTGAGAGGCGATACCGAAGCCGTCGCCGGTGGCCGAGGTTCCCGAGACACAGGCGGTGAGCGCGGCCGAACCGGCGACCGCCAGACCACCCACCGCAAGGCTGCGGGTCAGGAACTTCCGGCGGTCGAATTGTGCAGACATGTGTGCTCCGAGATCTTCGAGGGGTGGAGAGGTCAGCGAGGTGCGGTCATCCGGGCCGTGACGAGATCTTCGACGACGGCGACCACGTGATAGATGAGGACGCAGACGACGGTGAGCACCACCACCGAGGCCCACAGCCGGTCGAATCGGAATTCGTTGGCGGCCCGCAGCATCTGGCCGCCCAGGCCCTCGCCGGTGGCCAGCCATTCGGAAAGCAGGGCGCCCACAACCGAAGTGGTCACCGCGACCCGGGCGGCCGCGAACCAGGTCGGCACGGCGTGCGGGAGCGAAACTTTGATGAAGGTGGTGAGAGTGGAGGCGCCGAACGCGGTGATCATGTCGATATCGGTCCGCGGGGCCGAGCGGATGCCGTGCAACATGGTGAGCAGCGCGGGGACCACGACGATGGATGCGCCGATCACGGCGGTGGCCGGGCCACCCCGCCCGAAGATCAGTACCAGGATGGGCGCGACGGTCACCATCGGGATCGCGTGTATCGCGGTGATCGTCGGGGTGAACATGGCTTCGGCGGTCCGGGAGAAATAGAACAACAGGGAGATCGCGGCGGCCAGGGCGAGGCCGAGCACATATCCGTAGGCGGCGTCGGTGAGTGTGCGAAGCAGGTCCGTGACGATCGCCGAACGGTGGGCACCCGCCTCTGGCGCGGTGATCAGATACGTCCAGACGTCGGCGGGTGATTTCGCCACGAAGGGGCTGACGTTCACGGTGCGCAGGAACAAGGTCCAGACCAGCACGATGGCGAGCACCGCGCCGGCGAGCGTTACCAGCGTCCGGGCTGTGCTGCGCGCCAGTGGATTGCCCTTGGACGGGGCAGTGGTCATGAGCGGGCCTCCGTGGTTGTCTCCGCGGCCCACGGTGTGGCGTACCGGCCGACGGCCGCGACCAGTAGGAACGATCCCGCGGCCAGTGCGCTGCACACCAGGGTGATACCCCAGGTGCGGACGACGTCGCTGGATTGCTGGGCGACGACCAGAGCCGCGCCGAGGCCGCGTTCCTGACCCATGAATTCGCCGATGACGGTGCCCAGCAGGGCGGCCGGGACGGCGATCTTCAAGGCGGTGAGGATATCGGGCAGCGCGTACAGTAACTGCACCTTGCGCAGTACGAGATAGCGGCCGCCGCCGTATGCGCGCACCAGGTCCTCGCTCACCGGATCGGCGTGCCGGAGCCCGTTGAGTGTCCCCACCAGGGTGGTGAAGAAGACCGAGACCGCGGCCATGATCGCCGAGGTCACCGGGCCGTTGAAACAGGCTGCCAGAATGGGCGCGATGGCGATCAGTGGTACGCAGGCCGACGCTATTCCCACCTGGAGTACCAGCTTCTCGATGGCCGGAACCGTGAGAACGATTGCGGCGCAACAGAGTGCGGCAAGATTTCCCCAGAAGAACCCGGCGGCGGCCGAGGTGAGTGTGACGGGTACATGCAGGGTGTAGAAGGCCGCGCCGTCGGAGATCAGGCCCGTGACTATTTCCGCGGGCGGGGCGATGGCGGGCCCGAGGACTCCGGTGGCGCCGATGAGCTGCCAGGCGGCGAGGACTGTGGCAGATCCGGCGAGGGCGAGGTATCTGCGCTGATTCACGACTTCGCCCCCGCGGGAACGGGTTCGGGAGCGGAAGCGCCGGTACCGAACAACAGTGCGGACAGCAGGTCGACGTATTCGTGGAAGGCGCTGGTTCGCATCAGTTCCGGCGTGCGTGGGCGGGGGAGGTCGATATCGACCACTTTGCGCACCCGTCCGGGCCGCGGGGTCATCACGACCACGGTGTCGGACAGGAACACCGCTTCGGCGATGCCATGGGTCACCATCAGCGTCGTCGCGGGGCGTTCGGTCCAGATGCGCAGTAGTTCGACATTCAGGTTCTGCCGGGTCATATCGTCGAGCGCGCCGAACGGTTCGTCGAGCAGTAGTACCCGCGGCTTTACCACCAGGGCGCGGGCGATCGCCACCCGCTGGCGCATTCCGCCGGACAGCTGGGCCGGGCGCGCGTTCTCGAATCCGGTGAGGCCCACCAGCTCGATCAGCTCCGTGATGGTGTCGTCGTCGACGGGTCTCTTCGAGACTTCCAGCGGGAGACGGATATTGGCGCGCACCGAACGCCACGGGAGCAGGGCCGCTTCCTGGAACGCGATCCCCAGATGGTCGTGCCGGCGCAGTTCCCGGGGTGTCTCACCGTGCACCAGGGCCACCCCCTCGGTCTGCGGTTCCAGCCCGGCCAGGATCCGCAGCACGGTGCTCTTACCGCATCCGGAAGGCCCGAGGAGGGTGACGAACTCGCCCTCGGCGGACCGGATATCCACCCCGTCGAGGGCTGTCACCTCCCGTCGCCGCGTTGTGAACTTCTTTGTGAGACCGCCGATATGGATTCCGGGCGCGGTAGGCGAGACCATGCGTTCTCCTCGTGTGGTACCTCCCAGCTTGTATCCGAGTTCGGATCCAAGCTCGTATCCAGAAGCTACGAGCCGGAGATTTCGTACCGATGAATCGGCGGCACGAACGTATTACGTTCTCCTCACCGCCGATCGGCCGGACACCGATCCGGCGCCGCGCAGAGAACGCGACCTGCGGCCGCGTGCGCCTATCCTCGCCGTACCCTCAGGAAATCGCGCGCCGCCTGCTCATGGTCGACGATCCGCGCCGGATAGCCGTCGATTCCATCCGTATGCCATCGCCATGGCTGGTGGATATCGCGGCCCCGCAGGTGGGCGAGTTCCGGTATCCAGCGGCGCACGTAGGCGCCGCTGGGGTCGTAACGCTCGGCCTGCCGGATCGGGTTGAGCACCCGGTTCGGCCGGGTATCGGCGCCGGTGCCGGCCACCCACTGCCAGTTGAGCTGATTGTTTGCCATATCGCCGTCGGCCAGCAATGCCAGGAAATGTTTCGCGCCTCGCCGCCAGTCCAGATACAGCGTTTTCGTCAGAAAGCTCGCGGTGATCATCCGGGCCCGGTTGTGCATCCAGCCCTGTGCGGCGAGCTGCCGCATACCCGCGTCCACAATCGGATAACCGGTCTGTCCGGCCCGCCACGCCGTCAGCGATGCCGTGTCCTCGTGCCAGCGATCATTGCGGTTCCGGTAGTCGCTGTGGGTGAGCTCGGGGCGCGCCGCGAGCATCTGATGGTGGAAATCCCGCCAGGCCAGTTGTCGCACGAATGCGGCGGCGCCCGGCGCCGAGGGGTCGCTGCGATGCACCAGTTCGGTGGCCGACAAACAGCCGAAGTGCAGATACGGCGAAAACCGTGAGGTCGCAACGCTCGCGAGATCGTCGTGGCGATCGGCGTAGGCGCCGATATGCGCGCCGAACCAGTCGCGCACGAGGTGGCGCCCCGCGGATTCGCCGCCCGGCGCCACCTCCGGCGAGGGAGAGCCGGCGCCGAGATCGGTCGCGGCGGGTATCGGCTCGGATCCGGCGCCGTGCGGTAACCGGATACCTTTCGGTACCGGCAGCGGCGCGCGCACCGGCAGCCGGCTCCAGCGACGGTGATAGGGCGTGAAGACCGCGAAATGATCACTGCCGCCGCTGGGGGTGAGCCGGCCCGGTGCGGCCACGGTGATGCTGCCCGCGTGCACATGCAACCGGCAATCCGACTCTGCCAGCTGTGTACGCAACCGGTCTTCGCGGCGACGACTGTAGGCGCTGACATCTTCGGCGATATGGACTTCGTCGACCGAGTACTGCCGGACCAATCGGCACACTTCACCCACCGTATCGCCGTGGCGCACGATCAGTTGTCCACCGGCCCGGCGCAGTCCCTCGTCCAGGTCGGCCAGCGCGGTCGCCAGGAAATCGGCCTTGTTCGGATTCAGATAGTCTGTGGCGCAAATAGTTTCGTCCACAACGAACACCGGCAGTACCTCGGCATTCTGCACGGCGGCAGCGAGGGCCGGGTTGTCGTGGACACGAAGATCGCGCGTGAACAATGCCATCGTCACGGTCATGAGCCACCGTCCCTGTTATGGTCCGCTTCTCGCGGCGCGAGAGGTCGGGCGATACGTGATCCGGTCGGACGTCTATTTGTGCGGTGGCCCGGGATCCTCGGTCGTTGTCGCCGGTGCCCGGTGTTCGGCGGTGCCGGTGATATTGCGGGCCATGCCCCCGAAGACGATATCGTGAAACGGCGTGATGGCCTTCCAATAGAGATGCCCGGCCAGGCCGCGCGGCTGGAAGACCGCACGCTGGTGGTAGCGGGCGCCGCCGCCGGGTTCCGGTTCGACGCCGAGTTCCAGCCAGGCGAGCCCCGGTACCTTCATTTCGGCGCGTAGCCGCAGGATCCGGGGGCGGTCGATCAGTTCGACTCGCCACCAGTCGAGGGCTTCACCGGTGTGGAGTCGAAGAGGGTTCTTGCGGCCACGGCGTAGCCCGACGCCGCCGCCGAGACGATCGATCCAGCCGCGCAGCGACCACGCCAGCGGGAACGAATACCAGCCGTTCTCCCCGCCGATGGCCTCGACGACCGACCACAGGGTGGCCGGGTCGGCGTCGGTGCGCTGTTCCCGGATGTCCTGATAGAGCGAGCCACCGGACCAGTCCGGGTCGCTGGGGAGCGGGTCGGCGGGGGCGCCCGCGATATCGGCATCCGACCACCGCGTCGGTACCTGGGCATTGCGGATCCGTGCCAGCGCGAGTTCGACCGCGCGCTCGTAGGGGGTTGTCCCGCCTTCGGGGTCGGGAATATGGTCGGAGATATCGTGTTCGTGGCAGACCATTTCGTGCACGAGTGATTCGATCAGCGGGATCGCCAGCGCACGCGGAACCGGGGTGACCACGTTGACCCACTGGGCCGAGAGCCACGGTGTGAGGACCGGAATCGGGAGCACCACCCGCCGGGGCAGGCCGGCCACCGCCGCGTATCTCCGCATCATCGTGAGATACGTCAGGACATCGGGCCCGCCGATATCGAAGGCACGGTTGACATCGGCGGGTAGTCCGGCCGCCTGCACCAGGTAGTAGAGAACATCGCGGACGGCGATGGGCTGGATCCGATTGTGTACCCAGCGCGGGGTGACCATCGCGGGCAGGCGTTCGGAGAGGTAGCGCAACATCTCGAAGCTGGCCGAGCCGGAGCCGATGATGACCGCGGCACGCAGTTCCACAGTGGGCACGCCCGACTCCCGGAAAATTGTCCCCACTTCGGCGCGGGAGGCGATATGCCGCGACAACGGGACCCGGTCCGCGACGATGCCACCGAGATAGACGATGCGCTCGACCCCGGCCGCCTGCGCCGCGGCCGCGACCGTCCGCGCAGCGTGCTGGTCGATATCGGTGAAATCGTGCTGGGTCAGCGAGTGGACCAGGTAATAGACAACCTCCTGGCCGGCGACTGCCTCCCGGACATCCGCGTCGGCGGTGACATCGCCGCGCAGCACCTCGACCCGGTCCCGCCACGGAACCTCGGCCAGCTTCGCCGGGGTACGCGCCACGACCCGGACCCGATGCCCGGCCTGCACCAGTTCGGGCACCAACCGTCCACCGATATAGCCGGTAGCTCCGAAAACCACACACCGCATATCCGATCCCCGTTCTTCCGTGGCGAAGCACTGTCCGGACGTGGAAATTCACATGTTGTCGCGACCACTGTCCGGCCGGGTACCCAGTGACGGTCACTTGATACGTGAGCTCCGGTGCTCTCAGCCCGCGGCGCGGATCTGGGCGAGGAACTCGGCGTTGGTTTCGGTCTGCCGGAGACCGGTCGACAGTAGTTCCAGCGCCTGCTGCGGTTCGCGGCCCGCGAGAGTTTTCCGGAGTGAGTGAACGGCGGTGCGCTCCGCGGGGGACAGGAGCAGCTCCTCTTTGCGCGTGCTCGAGCGGTCGATATCGATCGCGGGGAACAGGCGGCGGTCGGCCGCATGCCGGTCCAGCTTCAGTTCGGCGTTTCCGGTGCCCTTGTACTCCTCGAAGATCACAGTGTCGGCCAGTGAACCGGTTTCGACAAGGGCGCTGGCGATAATGGTGAGCGAGCCGCCATTCTCGATATTGCGGGCGGCACCGAGGAATTTTTTCGGTGGTGCCAGCGCCGCAGCGTCGACGCCGCCGGAGAGGATACGGCCGGAACCGTTCGCGGCCAGGTTGTACGCGCGGGCCAGCCGGGTCAGCGAATCGAGCAGTATCACCACATCGCGGCCCATTTCGACGAGGCGTTTGGCATGTTCGACGGCCAGTTCGGCGAGCGCGATATGGTCGCGGGCCGGCCTGTCGAAGGTCGCGGCGGCGATTTCGGCCGGTACCGCCCGGGACAGATCGGTTACCTCTTCGGGGCGTTCGCCGACCAATACCAGCATCAGCTGGCATTCGGGATGGTTCTTGGCGATACCGTGTGCGATCGATTGCAGCACAGAGGTTTTACCCGCCTTGGGTGGAGCGACCACCAGGGCGCGCTGGCCCTTGCCGATCGGCATCACCAGGTCGGTGATACGCGTGGTCAGTTCGTGCGGCTCGGTCTCGAGCCGTAGCCGGTCCTGCGGGTAGAGGGGAACCAAGTCGGAGAAGTGCGGCCGGGACGCGGCGTTGTCGGGCGGCAGGCCGTTGACGCTGTCGATCCGGATCAGTGGCGCCGGTTCGGCGCCGTCCGGTTTCGGGGCGATCGTGCCGGTGAGGGTATCGCCGCGACGGAGTCCGTACCGGCGGATCAGACGCGTCGGCACATGGGCATCGTGCGGTCCGGGCAGATAGCCTTCGACGCGCAGCGACGCATGGTTGCCGACGATATCGAGAATGCCGGCGACCGGTGTCCCGCCGCCTTCGGTCGTGTGGTCTCTGCTACGAATAGTGTTGTCCTGCATGGAGTTTCTCCTGAATACGTGAGTTGCGAAAATGGCTGTGCGCTGTGTGCCGCATAGCGCCACCGGGCGCGCCGGATGCAGAGATGATCTGCCGTAGCCGCTGTGGCCTGTGTCCGTCCGGTCCGCACGCTGTACCGGATCGGCGGCGCTCGAAAACTGAAAGGGCGAATGCAGAGTCTTGTGGGAGGGAGTGATCCACCTACGTCCACAAGATGAAGACGGCACGTACATTACCGGCAACTCGAACAACACGCAACAGTGCCGGGTTGTTCCCCGCATCCGATGCGGCCCCCACCGCGAGCCATCCGGCACGTGATGCCCACGCAGTCGTCACTGTGGCCCTGGACGGCAAAAACCACCCGCACCTGCTCTACCTACAGCAGGTGCGGGTGGTTGGTGACGGTGCCTCAGACCGCGGTGGCCGAACGATTTGCCTCGATGACCTCGCCGATCCATGGCAGAACCGCGTCGCGGACGGCGACCGTCCGGGGCAGCAGGCCGTTGGTGTGCAACAGGTCTGCGCAACGCTGCTGTTCGTCGAGAAATTCGTCGGTGACCGGGTTGATCCCGAAGGGGCGTCCCCGCAGCGCCGCCTCCCAGCGATCGAGATCGGCGGTGCCGCCGCGCCGCCGCGCGTCGTCGACGAAGAAACGTGCGGCATCGCGTGGGTTGGCGACGATCCACGCGTCCGATTCCTGAAGGGCCGTGATGATCGCTTGGAGTTCCGTGTGGTGGTTTGCCGCGAAATCGCGCCGGACGAACCACAGCGATGGGTGGCTGAAGAGGCCGTCGGTATCGACGAGCGTGTGTACCTGCGCGGTGGCCTCGACCTCGGCCAGCGCCGGATAGGCACCGACCCAGGCATCGATATCGCCGCGCAGCAAGGCGGCACCCCCCTCGTTCACGTCGATATCGACCGGGGTGATATCGGACCAGCGCAGCCCCTCGCGGTCGAGCGCGAGCAGGGCCAGCGTGGTCTGCCACGAACCGTGGGCGATCCCGACCCGCTTACCATGCAGATCGGCGACGGTGCGGATCCCGGAGCCGGCGCGGCTCACCAACCGCCCGTTCTCGACGCGCGGGCCCGAAATCCCGATATAGACCAGGTCACGTCCCTGGCCGAGACCGGTGATCGGCGGGGTGAAACCGGTGCCGATGAAATCGTAGCCACCTTCCTCGAACAACCAGTCCGAATGCAATGTCGGCAGCCCGGTACGTGGATCGGCCCGCGGTGGCGCCGGTAGTTCGCGCAGGTCCACCCACTCGACCTCGGGGAGCCGGCGTTCGAGCAGGCCGTTGTGGCGCAGCACGAACAGAGAGTTGTTGTTCGGGAAATATCCGATACGGATAGTCATGGCAGAGTTCCTTTTCGGCGAGAGGTCAGACGAGACCGCGGCGGCGGGCCTCGTCGAGCAATCCACTACGACCCCACTGCGCCACGAGGTTCGTCGGATCGAAATCGGCAGCGCCGCCGACGAGTTCACCGAGCGCCTGGTACTGGGCCCCCTCTTCGAGCAGGACCACGAATTTGGCGAGGTCGAGCAGGCCCGACCGGCCGATCACATTGACGCCACCGTTGGCCTCGAAGATCGCGACGAGGTCGGGGTCGTCGACGAGGCGGTCGAGAATGAAATCGCCGGGGGCCTGGCTGCGGTCGAGATGGGCGGGGATATCGCGGGAGAGGGTCAGGCGCTGCGAGGCCGCGTATGTGATACGCAGGGTCCGGTGGGTCTGTGCCCAGCCGCCCAGCCACGGCGTGTGCGCGTGCACGATCGAGGTGATTTCGGGATGCTTACGGAACACCCCGGCATATCCGGTGACGAATCCGGCCGGACCGTCGCCGGCAAGTACTTCTCCGTCGAATGTCGCGAGGATCGGTTTTGCGCTGCGGTCCGCCGCCCACGGGCCGGGTTCGTTGAGTGCGACGGCCAACTCTTCGCCGGGAACCCGCTCCACGAAGTTCACGGTGCCGTTGGCGGACACGGTCCCGGTTTCGCGGAATACCCGGAACGCGGTATCGGCATCGCGGCGCGCATTGTCGAGGAAAGCCGCTACCGCGGGGGTGACGCGTTTTTCGGTGCTGGTCATGCTGATTCCCTGAGTTCGTAGGTGCCGGGGCCGGTACCCGGATGCCCGGAGTGGTGGGGTGCGACTGGTATCGGTGTTTGTTGGTGAAACCGGCTGCCCTGCTGTGCTGGTCGCTGCGGCTACCGGTCGAGCTGTTGCGGGGAGCCGGGCAGGGATCCGATGGCTGCTATCGGGTGGAAAGGGAGCGGATCCGGGTGGGGGTGGTGCGTCGCAGCAGCGGTAGCACTTCTTCGCCCACGCGGTACGCCTCTTCGAGGTGGGGGTTGCCGGCGAGGATGAACGCATCCACGCCGAGATCGATCAATTGGTCGAGTCGTTCGGCGATCTGCTCGTAGCTGCCCACGAGTCCGAACGCCGGACCGCCGCGGATGAGGCTGAATCCGCACCACACATTGGGCTGGACTTCCAGGTCGCGGTAGCCGGTGATGTGTTCCGGTACCCAGCCCGCGATCCGGGCGGCACCGACGGAGTCCCCCTGGGCGGCCCGGTCGGCGGCCGCGCGGTCGACGGATGCCCAGCCCCTCTCGATCTCGGTCCAGGCGGCTTCTTCGGTATGCCGGGCGACGATATCGATCCGTACCGCGAATTTCGGTGTGCCACCGGTTTTCCCGGAGTGTGCACGGACTCCGTCGAACTTCGCCCGCAGGGCGTCGAACGGTTCGAGCCACGACAGGTAGTAATCGGCATGCCGGCCTGCGGCGTCCACAGCGGCACCGGACGAACCAGAGAAGTACACCTCGGGGAACGGCTGACCTGCCAGCAGCGGTGGTAGCGCCGCGCCCTCGGTCCTGAAGAACCGGCCGGCGTGGTCGAACGGCCTACCGTCCCACACCCCGCGCAGCACGTCGAGGAATTCCGAGGTGCGCGCGTAGCGGTCGTCGTGCGCCACCTTGTCGCCCCACCACAACTGCGGTGCCCCACCGCCTCCGCTGATGATGTTGTAGACCAGGCGTCCCCCGGTGGCGCGCTGCAGGCTCGCCGACATCCGGGCGGCCTGCACCGGATGCAGGAACCCGGGCTGGAACGCCACCATGAAGCGGTACGTATCGCTTTCCCGGGCGAGCGCCGACGCGGTGGCCCAGGGGTCCTCGGTGATCGGGAAGGAGGGCAGCAGTCCGCCGACGAATCCCGCGGATTCCGACGCCTTCACCACGGCGGCCATATGGTCGATATAGCTGTATCCGTCCAGTTTCCCGCCGCGGATCGCCGGCGCGATATTGCCCGGCCCGTGGCCGCCGGCATGCCCGCGGTTGTAGCGGCGCGGCGTGCGCAGCGACGCGTGGTCGCCCTCCATACCGATACGCCAGTAGAAATCCGTGCTCACGCGTGGTTCTCCTGTCCTGCGAGAATGCGGCCGGCCGGGTCGGCGAGGTGTAGCAGATGTTCTCCGGTCCGGTGCAGTTCCTCGATATGCGGATGGCCGGTCAGTTCGAATATCTCGATTCCGCGTGCCCGGTAGTTCGAAAGTGCTTGTGCCACCTGCTCATAACTACCGACCAGGCCGACCGGCCTGGGGTAGCCGATCTGGTCGAAGCCCGACCAGCGGAAGCCGTCGAGGGCGAGCGCCCGGACCTCGGCGGCGCCCGCCTCCGGGCGGACCTCGCGCCATTGCCGCAGAACACGCGCCCACGCCTCGCCCTCGGTCTCTCGGGCGATGACGGGTAGGGCGAGCCCCGCGCGCACGGTACGCCCGGACGCTGTCGCCGTATCCCGCAGGGATGCCACCCCATCCTCGACGCCGTCCCCGGTTTCGTCGAATATGTGCACGTCACCGTGCCCGGCCGATAATTCGATCGCCTCCTGCGAATTACCCGACAGGTGGACACCGGGAAACGGCAGGCCCGACAGGATGCCGCGAAAGCCACCATCGATGACGTCGTAGTATTCGCCCGCGAATTCGAAACCGGTACCCCCGAACCGTCCGGGCAGCACCTGCTCTTCGTTCCACACACCCCGTGCGACGGTGAGGAATTCGGCCGCCCGGCGATAGCGATCCACGCCGGTGACCCGGTCACCGCGCGCCGCGGCGTCTGCTGCGCCGGTTTCCACGCGCAACCGCCAGTCGAGCCGCCCGGCGGAGAGTCGTTGCAGGGTGGCCGACAGCTTGGCCGCGTACACGGGTGTCCCGAACGCGGGATGGAATTCGACGCCGACCCGCAGGTGCCGGGTCCGGCGCAGGGCGGAGCCCGCGACCACCCACGACTCTTCGCCGGCCGGATCGTAGGGAGCGACGACACCGTCGAGCCCGGACAATTCGGCTGCGAGGACGACCTGATCGAGGAACTCGAATCCGCCGCGGTGTGCGGAGGCGGAACCGACGTGGCGCCCGTCCCCGCGAACCGGAAGCTCCCACCGGAACTCGGTCACGACGTTGCCTCTCTTCCGGCGGCAAGCTGTGCACTCGCCTGCCGGAGTGGTTCCGGGGCGATCCACGAGTCGAGATCGAAATCGGTGGCAAGGAAGCCATGGGTGTAGAGGAACTGTTTCTGGACATCGAGCAGTTCGACCCGCTCGTCGGACAATGCCGGGTGCAGACCACGATGGAATGTGTCGCCGTAGGCGGCCTCGACTCCCGCCGCGCCGGAGAAGGTTTCCCGGGCCAGTACAGCGCGGACCTCGTCGAGATTGCCGGCGGCCCACTCCGCGGCCCGCAACGTCTGGGTGAGGAACCCGACCACCAGGTCGGGGCGCGATTCCAGCAGGTCGGCGTGCACGGTGATCGGGCGCGGGGTGCCGTTGTTGACGCGCGAGCGCTTCGATTCGGTGGTATCGAGGTCCACCGCGGTACGCAGGCCGTGCTCGCGGGCGATCTCCTGGGCGCGCGCACCCTTGACGTAGATCGCATCGACGTCACCGGCCAGCAATGCCTGCACACCCCAGGTGGTGACCCTGCGACCGGACGTGTTCTCGCCCCGGACCTGCGGCTTGCGCTCGACCGCCACCTCGACGGGCCGGACGTCGGCGAGGGTGAGCCCACCGAGGGCGAGCGCACTCGCGAACCCGTGGAGGGCCATCGCCCGCGGGAAACTGCGGGCCCGGTCCTGCGCCCAGGCGGGAACCGCGATCCGCAGCCCTGCCAGATCGGCCGGTCCGGAAGCGGGTGAATCGGGTGCCACCAGAATCGCCTGCGCTTCGTCGATCCAGGTCAGGCCGATGAGCCGGGTAGGTGAACCCTGTGCCCGCGCCGCGAGAGCGGGTACATTGCCGCCCTCGCGGATCAGGCCCGGCAGCTGATGGTCGAAATGCCGCGGCGCCAGTTCGGGGCCGGCATCCTGCAGCACTCCCAGGCCGATCCCCGCCGCGGCGGCGGTCTCGCCCAGCCAGCCGAGACTGTGGGCCAAACCGCTCGCGGTGGGCACGGGGCACCGGGTGTACCAGAGAGTGTCGAGGACAGGGTCGGCAGCAGTGGTCATCACGTGCTCCTTCAGGGGGTGGTGGGGGAGGGGGTGCGGCCGACACCCAGCTCGGCCAGGAAAGCGGCGCGGTAGCGCAGGGACTCCGGATCGGTGCGGTCACGCGGACGGGCGAGGTCGATATCGGTGTCGACGGCGAACCGGCCTGCGTTGAGGATCAGGACCCGGTCGGCCAGCCGGACCGCTTCGTCGACGTCATGGGTCACCAGCAGGACCGCCGGCCGGTGCCGTGAAACGAGGTCGCCGACCAGATCCTGCATCTGGAGCCGGGTCAGCGCATCGAGCGCCGCGAACGGCTCGTCGAGCAGCAGCAGTTCCGGTTCGCGAACCAAGGCCCGGGCCAGCGCCACTCGCTGTGCTTCGCCACCCGAGAGGGTCGCGGGCCACTGGCGTGCCTTGCCCTCGAGGTTGACCTCGGCCAGTGCGCGGGTAGCGTGTTCCCTGGTCGCGACGGTGCGGCGCTGCCCGATGGTGACATTGCCGAGCACCCGTTTCGACGGGATGAGCCGCGGCTCCTGATAGACGGTCGTCCTGCGGGGCGGTACCAGAATTTCTCCGCCGTCCGGTTTCTCGAGCCCGGTCAGCAGCCGCAGCAGGGTGGTCTTCCCGGTTCCCGACGGACCTAGCAGGACGACGAACTCGCCCCGCCGGATCTCCAGGTCGATCCCGTCGAGAACGGTGTTGTCACCGAACTTCTTGTGCAGGCCGGTGATCGACACCGCGACCGGTTCGCCTGCCCTGCGGGCGGTGGCCGACGCGGGGCTCCGGGGGCGAGTGGACAACGGTGGCAAGGGCGCTTCGGGGCTCATCGGGCAGCCACCTGTCTGCGCCACGGCATGGCGAACCGTTCGATGATCCGGACAACTCCGTCGAAGATCAGGCCCAGCACCGCATACAACACCACACAGAGCACCATGTAATCGGTGCGGTTGTACTCCTGCGCGAGGGTCACCAGATATCCGATCCCCTCCCTGGTGCCCACCTGCTCGGCGGCGATCAGGCCGGTGATCGCGATGGAAAGGCAGATCCGCAGGGCCATCAGTACTCCGGGGAGCGCCGAGGGCAGGATCACCTCGAACACCAGGCGCGGGCCGGTGGCCCCGAAGCTGCGCGCCGCCTCGATCATCTTGCGATCGACATTGCGGACACCGAGATAGGTGTAGGCGTACATGGGCCCCACGGTGGCGAACGCGATCAACAGCACCTTGAACGTCTCGTCGATACCGAACCAGGCGATGAAGAGGGGAACCAGCGCCAGGAACGGAACCGCCCGGTTGATCTGCATCGTGGAATCCACGAGTTCCTCACCGAGGCTGGACAACCCGGAGAGGACACCGAGGATCAACCCGGTCACCACCCCGAACAGCACGCCGAGTGCGGCACGGTGGAACGACGCGATCGAGAAGTCGACGAGCTGTCCGGTGTCGTACAACTCTGCGAAAGCCGTCCACACCTTCGGTGGCCCCGCGAGGATCTCCTCGGGAATCGAACCGGTGGCCGAGCCGACCCACCACACCGCGATGAGCAGGGCGGGCACGAGGAAGCGCAGCGGGATCGACATCCACCGGGGCCGGTGCCGGCCGGCCCGGTAGTGCGGCACCTCGAGGCCGGTTTCCCGGGGGGCCCGGCCGGTTTCGCCCTGGACGCGCGGTGTCGTCACGACGGCCATCTCATTTCCCCGTGGTCGGCACGGGCCGGTTCCCCGCGGCGCCGAGCTTTTCCTCGAGCGGATAGAAGACGTCCGCCGCGGTGACGGGCCGGGTGATCACGCCGTTCTCGTAGAACAGGTCCGCCACTCCCTGGAGGTCGGCGGCGTCCTCGTTGGTCGGGTAGTGCGGTGCCGAGGCCCGGCGGCCGAGGTCGATCGCACGTTCGAGCCGTTCACCGGACAGGGCGCGCGGCCCGGCCTTCTCGAACACGTTCTCGAAGTCCGCGGGGTCGGCGCGCTGGCGCTCGACCAGTTGTCGCAGCGTTTCGAGATACTTCGCGGCGACGTCGGGCCGCTGCTCGAGTACCTCGGTGCGGAACGCGACAATCGTATTGTCGGTCGAGCCGACAGTGGCCTCGGTCGCGATCTCGACGGCTCCGCGGGACTTGGCTTCTGCGTACGGATCGTTGAACGATGCCCACGCGTCTACCTGCCCGGTGGAGAAGGCGGAGGCGGCGTCCGATACCTGCAGTGGAACCCGTTCGACCCGGTCGACCGGAACGCCGGCCTGTTCCAGCGCCTTCAGGGTGATGTACTCACCCTTCCCAGCCGGATTGACGGCGATGCGTTTGCCGACGAGGTCCTTCACCTCTCGGATCCCCGAGTCCGGCGAGGCGATGATGCCGGCCTGATCCTGATCCACCGGATCGGCCACTGCGATGATCCGGACACCGACATCCTTCGACAGCGCTCCGACTACCGGGCTGTAGGCGCCGCCGGAGACATCGAGCTCGCCGGCATTGAACAGCTTGAGGTTCGCGCTGAACGACGGAGGAGCATTGACCCATTCGATCTTTGCGCCCAACGGGGCGAGCGCTTCGTCGAAAGTGCCGTCTCGCTTGGCAACTGCGAGCGGGCCGGAGTTGCCTTCGTCGGTGACCTTCAGGACGAAGGTGGGTTCGCCACCTGCTCCGGACCCGTCCGCACTGTCGCCGGAGCCACATGCGGCGGCAACCAGCGCAACGACGGGGAGGATCGCGAGAGCGGCGCGCACTCGGGGTAGTCGGCGTGGGGGACGCATCGGTGTCGGCTCCTGGTCGAGGGGTGACGGGGTACTCCAGGAAGCTATGCCGCGGTAAGAGCAGCGCCCACCCTTACCGTTCCGATGAACGGAAAGCTTGACGTGAGGCCGAGCTGTATGTTGTGAATCGGAACGCAGAAAAATCCCAGGTGTAGGCGGGGGAAAAGGGTGGAACCTTCCTTTGGGAGGTGAAGGGCTTTCCATAATTCGGAAAATATGATGTCCAGAACAATCGCATCCCGTGCTAGCGTCGCCACGTGGAGCCCACTTCCTCAGCCCCTGGTCAACTCCAGTCGGTGACGCGTGCGCTGTCCGTACTCGGCTGCTTCCGCAACGGCGAAGACCTCGGCGTCTCCGAGATCGCCCGGCGGCTGGACCTGCCGGTGAGTACCACCCATCGCCTGCTCGCCGCCCTCGTCGAGGCAGGTTTCCTGGACAAGGTGGACGTATCCAGCCGGTACCGGTTGGGTACCGCGCTGGCCGAATACGGTCAGATCGCCTACCGGCAGCACCGCATCCACCTGGCCGAACCACACCTCGAGGAGCTGGCGGCGATCACCGGTGCAAAAGCGTCGGTCGCCACGCGGCACGGTAACGATGCCGTGCTGCTGGGAACCAGCAGCTGGCGCGAAGCGGACGGCCATGAGCTGCAAGGCCTCCGGCTTCCCCTGCATGCGAGCGCACTCGGCAAGGTACTGCTGGCCTGGGCGCAAGCCGGTGAAGGCGAGCTGGCCCGGTTGCCGTACGACAGTGGCACCGCCCGTTCGATTTCCGGGCCGGCTGAGCTCGGCGCGGAACTCGCCCGCACGCGGGAACGTGGTTACGCCTTCAACGACGAAGAACTCGTATCCGGATTCCGGACCATCGGCGTTCCGATCGGTGACGAGCCGGGGCAGGTTCGGTTCGCCCTCGGGCTACGCGGGCCCGTCGAGTTGATGATCGACGAGCGGGTCCCGTTCTTCGTCGACCTCGCGAAGGTCACCGCCCGCAAAATCGCGGACGTTCTCCGCTGAGGCGGGAGCAGCGCACAGATTCAGCGACCGGACCGGATAAGGGCCCTGACGTGTGCGTTTTCCGATCCGGCGAGTTGTGCTGGTGATCCGGTGGCCAGGATCCGGCCGGCGTGCATGATCACCATCCGGTCGGCGAATCCGCCGGCGGTAAGCATCGGCACATCGTTGCTGATGGCGAGGATTGCGGCGCCGGAGTCGGCATAGTCGCGTAGCGATTTCCACACGTGATACGCCGTTTCGCGGTCGAGGGAGGCGGCGGGGCTGTCCGCGATGAGAACGGCCGGCGCGGGTATCAGCGCGGCAGCGAGCGCGGCTCGCTGGATCTGCCCGCCCGAATTCTCGTGCGGAAGCAGGCCCGAAGCATATTCCGGGTAGTGAGCCGCAGCGCACGCCTGCCGGACGGTCCAAGCGTGGTGGCGCTGTTCCAGTTCCCGGAGCTGTGCGCCTACGGTCTTGCCGGGATCGAACGCGGTGACACCCTCCTGTGGGATGTAGCCGACGGTTCCCCCGCGCAAGTCCGGCCAGCCGTCATCGGGAACGGGCCGGCCGTTGATCAGGACTTCTCCGCGGCCCTGGGCGGTACCGGGCAAATGTCCGGTGAGGGCGTAGGCAAGCATCGTCTTACCAGAGCCGGGACCGCCGAGCACCGCGGTGATCCGGCCGCTCGGCACGAGCAGGTCCACGGTGGTGAGTACGGTTTCGCTCCATCGGCCCGTATCGATGTGGACGGTGAAGGAACATAGTTCAGCGGTCATGGGCGAGCTTTCCGGAGGTGTGAGCGATCGCCCGCGAAGCGCCTGCCCAGCAGGTAGAGCGCTCATGCTGCGAGCGTAGCTATCGGGTGCGGGCTGTTTCGGTGGTCACGGCTGGGGCTGTGCACGCCGGGCCAGAATGGAGGCTATACCCGCGGCGGCTGCCTGGACCGACGATGCGTGGGTTTCGGGCCGGAACCGGGTAACGGGGCCGGTTACCGAGATCGCCGCCGGGGGTTCGTCGCTGCCGTCGAGGATGGGGGCGGCGACGCAGGCGATGCCGATCGTCGACTCCTCGTGTTCGAAGGTGACCCCGGTTTCCACGGCCTGCGCCAGTTGGGCGCGCAGCAGGCCCGGGGCCACCACGGTTCGGGGGGTGCGGCGGACCAGCGGACCGCTGAGGATGCGGTCGATGGTAACCGGTCCGGAGTGGGCGAGTAGCGATTTGCCGATGGCGGTGCAGTACAGCGGCATCCGGCCGCCGATCCGGGAAGGGGAGCGGGCCTGGCGGTGGCCGCCGATCTTGCTGATGTAGACCACTTCGTCCCCGTCGCGGACCCCGAGGTGCACGGTTTCGCTGGTTCGGGTGAACAGATCCTGGAGGAAGGGGATCGCGACCTCGAGCAAGGTGCGTTCGGTGGCCGCGCGCATACCGAGTTCGAACAGGCCGCGGCCGAGGCGGTAGCCGTCGGGAGAGGCGCTGAGCAGGCGGGCGGCGACCAGATCGCGGCTCATCCGGTGCACGGTGGCCTTCGGCAGGCCGGTGCGCCGGGTCAGTTCGGACAGCCCGACGGCCTGATCCTCGACACCGAATGCCTCCAGGATCAGTAATGCCCGGCCGAGGACGGACCGGTCGTCGAGCTGTCGTTGCGCCATGGTGACCCTTTCTCGCGTGGGTGGTCCATTCAGTGGGCCATTTTACTGTTCAGCTGCGGCGCAGCGGTGTGCACTGGTACCACCCAACGATGAGGAGAACGGAGGTAGTGGTGGCAACCACTGTCGAGACCGCCGGCGCATCGGATGTCGACGAGTCCATCGTCGCCCGCGCCGCGCAACGTCTGATCACCGCAGCCGAGACACGTGAAACCTGTGCGCCGCTGCGCGAGGGTTTGATCAGTCCCGACGATGTCGCCACGGCCTACCGGATCCAGGAGCGGTTCAATGCCGCCCGGATCACGGCGGGAGTCACGGTGGTCGGCCGTAAGATCGGCGCCACCTCGCAGGCCGTCCAGCAGCAGCTGGGTGTGGATCAGCCCGATTTCGGGGTGCTGTTCTCCGATATGGCCTACACCGACGGCGACGTGATCCCGATCGACCGGCTGCTGCAGCCCAAGGCCGAGGCCGAGGTCGCCTTCATCCTGGGCGCGGACCTCGCCGAGGGGCCGCTCGATATCGCCCAGTGCCGGGCGGCGGTCGCCGAGGCGATGGCCGCGCTGGAGATCGTGGACAGCCGGATCACCGACTGGAACATCTCCTTCGCCGACACCGTCGCCGACAATGCCTCGAGCGGGCTCTATGTGCTGGGCACCGAGCGGCGCACGCTCGACGACTTCGACCCCATCGATGTCACCATGAGCATGAGCATCGACGGCGAAGAAGTCTCCACCGGCAACGGGGCCGCCTGCCTCGGTGACCCGCTCAATGCCCTGTCCTGGCTCGCGCAGCAGGCCCGCACGTTCGGTGAACCGCTGCGCGCCGGCCAGGTGATCCTCTCCGGTGCGCTCGGCCCGATGCGGCCGCTGCACCCCGGCGCCACCGTCACCGCCGCCATTTCCGGCCTCGGGACGGTTTCGGCTTCCTTCACCACCGCTTCGGAGGTCTCCCAGTGAGTGACAACAGCAAACGCACCAAGGTCGCGATCATCGGGTCGGGCAATATCGGCACCGATCTGATGATCAAGGTCATGCGGCATTCCCGGTTCCTGGAAATGGGTGCGATGGTCGGTATCGATCCCGATTCCGACGGTCTTGCCCGCGCCGCCCGCCTGAAGGTCCCGACCACCCACGAGGGTGTGGAGGGCTTGATCGCGCTGCCGAATTTCGACGAGATCGAGATCGTCTTCGACGCCACCTCGGCGAAGGCGCACGAGCAGAACCACGCCCGGCTGGCGCCGCTGGGTAAACGCCTGATCGACCTGACACCCGCCGCGATCGGCCCGTTCGTGGTGCCGCCGGTGAACCTCGAGGAGCATCTCGGGGCGCAGAACGTGAACATGGTGACCTGCGGTGGGCAGGCGACGATCCCGATCGTGGCTGCGGTTTCGCGGGTCGTGCCGGTGCCCTATGCCGAGATCGTGGCGTCCATCGCCTCGAAATCTGCCGGGCCGGGTACCCGCGCCAATATCGACGAGTTCACCGAGACCACCGCGCACGCCATCGAAACCGTGGGCGGTGCGGAACGCGGTAAAGCGGTGATCATCCTGAATCCTGCCGAACCGCCGCTGATCATGCGCGATACGGTTTTCTGCCTGGTCAACGCCCCCGACGAGGACACCCACGAGCAGATCAAGGCGTCGGTCCTGAAGATGGTCGACGATGTGTCGGCCTATGTGCCGGGTTACCGGCTCAAGCAGGAAGTGCAGATCGACGCGATCCCGCAGGATCAGCCGGTGCACACCCTGCTCGCGAAGGACAATGCCCTGTTCCCGACCCACCGCGTATCGGTGTTCCTCGAGGTCGAGGGCGCGGCCCACTATCTGCCCGCCTACGCCGGCAATCTCGACATCATGACCTCGGCCGGTCTGCAGGTCGCGGAGCGGATCGCGCAGAAGAGCCAGGAGACCGCGTGAGCGAGTCAGGCCCGGAGGCGGTAGCGGAGCGTAACCACGCAGGGCCCTCGCTCATGCGTAACAGGCAGAGCATGAGCGAGTCAGGCCCGGAGGCGGTAGCGGAGCGTGACCACGCAGGGCCCTCGCTCATGCCAATAGACAAGGAGAACGCTCGATGAGCTCGACGGAAACGACCTCGGTTTTCATTCAGGATGTGACCCTGCGCGACGGGATGCACGCCATCCGTCACCGCATCACCCCGGAGAATGTGGGCAAAATCGTGGCCGCGCTCGAGGCCGCGGGTGTCGACGCGATCGAGGTCGCGCACGGTGACGGGATCGCCGGTGGTTCGGTGAACTACGGGCCGGGTTCGCACAGCGACTGGGCCTGGCTCGAGGCCGCTGCCGCGAACATCCGGAACGCCCGGCTGACCAGCCTGCTGCTTCCCGGTGTCGGTACCGCCGAGGATCTGCGCCGTGCCTGGGGGCTGGGTGTGCGGTCGGTGCGGGTCGCGACCCACTGCACCGAGGCCGATGTCGCCGCCCAGCACATCGCGACCGCCCGGGAGATCGGGATGGACGTCTCGGGCTTCCTGATGATGAGCCATATGGCCGAACCCGCCCAACTCGCCCAGCAGGCGAAACTCATGGAGAGCTATGGCGCGCACTGCGTCTACGTCACCGATTCCGGTGGCCGTCTCACCATGAACGGTGTGCGCGACCGGATCCACGCCTACCGCGACGTGCTCGACCCGGAGACCGAGCTCGGCATCCACGCGCACGAGAATCTGTCGCTGTCGGTGGCGAATTCGGTGGTGGCGGTCGAGAACGGTGTCACCAGGGTCGATGCCTCGCTCGCCGGCCACGGTGCGGGCGCGGGCAACACCCCCATCGAGGCGTTCGTGGCGGTCGCCGATGTGCTCGGCTGGAAGCACGGCTGCGATGTCTTCGCTCTCCAGGACGCTGCCGACGATCTGGTGCGGCCACTGCAGGATCGGCCGGTGCGGGTGGACCGCGAAACCCTCACCCTCGGGTACGCCGGCGTGTACTCCAGCTTCCTGCGGCATGCGGAAGCGGCGAGCGAACGCTACGGGATCGATGTGCGCACCCTGCTGATGGAGGCCGGGCGGCGCCGGCTCGTGGGTGGCCAGGAGGACATGATCGTCGATATCGCATTGACGATGGTGGCCGAACGGGAAGGCGAGAAGCAGGCCGTCTGATACGCCAGTTCTGCCGGGGTCGCCGGAGGGTTCGCATCGCGTTTCCCCGGCGACCTTTTGCGTTGTTGCTCCTGAACCGCGGATGATGCCTACCCGCCGCCACCGGGCGAGGTGTTCAGGCGGCGACAGCCACCATCATCATCAGCGTGTCCGTGATCTCGTCGACGGCGGCCTGCTGTTCGGCCGGGGCGAGTTCCGCGCACCACAGCGGTGCCTGGCTCATGGCCGCGTGCATGCACTGCAGTGTTGTGTTCACGCTGATCGTCTGCAGGCCACCGTCCAGGAGCCCCTGCTCGATGAGGTCGCGGAACAGCGTGTCACGGCAGGTGGGTGCTCGGCCGGAACAGCAGGTGGAACGGTCGTGCCGCCGGGCGCCGGGCACGCCCGATCCACCGCGGTGACCGCCCGGAAACACCTCGTCAAGGTCGCCCGGTGCAGCCGTCAAGGTTCTGTCAGGAACCGGAAGCATCGGCCATAGTGCGAAAAAGCTTGTCGTGTGGGTTTTTTCGACTTGGATTTCACCGGGGCGGATGCCGGAAGTCTTATCGGCGGTGCGGTGGGCGGTGGGTTCCTCGGACCGCCGGGCGCGTTCCTCGGGGCGATGGCCGGTTCCTTCGTCGGCGGAGTCCTGGTCGACGACAAGGATATGGGTGACGCCGTGGAGGAGGCCGTCGTCGCGGGTATCGGCGGAGCGGGCGGAGCCTGGGGCGCGAATCTGGCCGGAAAACTCGTCAAAGAGGGGCTGGAGAAGGGGCTGGCCAGGGCTGCCGACGACGGAATCGCCGGTGCGGTCAAACGGCATGTGGATCACAAGTCGGGACTGGTCTTGGTGCATGGGCCCAGACGTGAGGGCGGGCTACCGGCCGCGCTGGGTGGGGGTTTCGGTGCCTACGCAGTATCCCCGCAGTCGCCGCAGGTCGTATCGATCGACACGACCGATATCGGGAACGGCAGTTGCCCGGCAGCGATGCCGAACCTGCGGATGCCGGTGGAACTCACCGGGGCCAGTGCGGCCGGCGAAATGTATCTGGGCTTGCCCGGGTATCTCTGCTCGGTGTGGAAGAGCTTCGGAAACGGTGAACGAACCGCACCACCCGCACCGGAATTACCGGAAAAGGCAAGCGGCACCGAGACTGCGGGCGTGCCCGATTACAGCGAGAAGGCGGAGCAGCTCAACACCGTTATGGCCGGGTTCGCCGAGCTCGACGCCAAGGCCGTCGAGCTGATCGCTACCGGCGCCCGCCGAGTCTCCGACGAGGGGCATCTGGCGGTCGGTGCGCTCATCGATACCGTCAACACCCGTGCCGGCGAAGCCCCGCCACCGGAGACATCGGTCCCGACACATGCGCTCGATATCCTGAACGACGCCTTCGGGCAGGGCCGGGAAATCCTGGCACAAGCGATCACCGCGAACCAGCAGATCTCCGGCGATGTTCAGGGGCTCACCGAGCGGCTCGACGCCTTGCAGCAGGTGTTCGACGAGCATATGAACGGACACGCGCCGGGAGTCTCGGCGCCGCCGGGCACCTTGGGTGTAACACCTCCCGGAACCCCCGGCGTGCCATCGCCTCCCGGGACTCCGGGCGCCTCACTCCGTCCCGGGACACCAGGTGTCACACCGCAGAATTCCGGAACACCAGAAGACACGCCGTCCGGTCGGCAGGGAGCACCCTCCCCGGCGTCCGGTACTTCCACGGACGACCGGGTGCCGGGAACCGTGCCGACGCCACCGGGTGCAGACATGACCTCCGGTATGTACGGAACTGTCGCGTCCGGGATTTCGACGACACCGTGGACCCGGTCTGCCGAGGAGCGGCCGGGCGCCGCTGATCCGCAGTTGCCGGAGACAGGTACGGTCACGCTGGTGGCCGGTTCGGTGCCGCCCGGCGCCCCGGTCGCGTTGTCCGCCTCTTCCACCGCGATGCCCGCGACGACAGGAGCGGCGGCCACCTCAGGACCGGCGACTGCGGCAGGGGCCCCGCCGGTCGCCGCGACCGGTGTCGTCCCGGCCCCCGCAGTCCCGGGCCGTACGCCGTGGACCGATCCCGCCCCAGTACGTACCGCACCGGCTGTCGGCTCGGAGTTCGCGCCGGTGTACTGGAGCCTCGCAGCCGAATCTCGGCAGCCGCCTCGAACATCTGAACCCACGGAAGAGACACACTCCGCCGATGCCTTCCCGGTGGAGTCGACTCCGCGGGCGTAACAACGGCACCGGGTTCCTGGCGGCCGGGCCTGGATCAGTCGCGTCCTGTGCATCTGTGGCGGCGCGGGTTCCGGCGGCCGGGACCGGAACGGCCACGTCCCGTGGGCGGGTTCCGGCAGCCGAGGTCCGGAACCCGGTGCGGGGGTTCGTGGCGGCTGGGTCCGCAACGGCCAGGCCCTGTGGACGTGGTGCGGCGCGGGGTTCACGGTTGTCCGTTCTCGCGCGGGCGCCCCGTGTGTGATCAGCGCGGGCCGAGGAACAGGGTCTGGGTGCTGCGGCCCAGCGGGCCCTTCTCGTCGAAGAGCGCCGATTCGGCCAGGCCGATCCCGTGTGGTTGCGGGTGGGTGACCGCGTCCAGGCAGACCCATTCGCCGGCCGGCTGCCGGTGCAGAGTGACCGTCAGATCGGTGTTGATGAACAGATAGCTGTTCCAATCCAGCACAGAACTGACCCCGTTACCGGAATCGGACGCGGCGAGCGTGCGTTCCAGCGGGCTGGGCGTGGTGCCCGCGACGATCGGATACTTCAGGCGGATCCAGCACACGGCCGGTCCGGGTTCGGAGAACGAGCCGGCGGCGAAACGGTATTCGATACCGGTGTGGAAGCCCACCGGCTGGGTGGACGGGAACCGCTCCGGTTCGGGGGTCTGCTCGGGACCGGGGCGGGAGCCGCTGGGCAGGAATTGGGCGGGGAGCTCCAGATCCGGGTCTGCGAGTTTGAACCGCCAGGCGTTGGCCCGCAAAACCGGTCCGCGGTCGGTGGACAGGGTGGCCTCGATCAGCTCGACACTGCGACCGGGCCGCACCACCCGGGCGTCCGCGGTGAGCGGTACCAGCGGGACAGGGCCGAGGATTTCCACGGCGACCCGCCCCACCTGGAAGCCGGGCCGGGGATCACATCGTTCGATCACATGTCCGAGCAGGGCGGATGGCGGGCCGGCGTGCTGGGCATCGGGCGACCACGGGCCGCGGGTGAGTTCGGTGGAGACGAACCGCCGCGGATCCGCCGGGTCGGGCAGGTAGAAGGCCTCGTGCACGTGGTTGTCCGTTCTCGCCGCTGGGTCGTACCGGACGCGACGTTACCGAGAGCTCGGGACAGCGCTTCGACCGCTCCCGTGATGCGGGAACCGGGCGGACGAGTCGGCCGGTACGTGATTGCCGGGCGTCGCGGACCGTGCCTGTGACCGCCAGGGGCTGCTTCGGCCGCGCAGCAGCGACCCCGGCGTTGCGTGGAGCTCGGTGAAGGGAGTCCCGATCTCTCGTCCCCGTGGTGCCGGAACTCGGGTAGTGATCTGGGGTACATGCTTGCATGCAAGCATGTATCTATCGGATATAGTCGCAGGGTGCCGACGAATTCCGACCCAGTCCAGTCCGTGACGAGCGCCGCCGATCGGGCCTACCGGCTCACCAAGGAACTGGTGCTCTCCGGCGAGCTGCCGGGCGGCCACCTGTTCAGCGAAACCGAGATCGCCGGCCGGATCGGGGTGAGCCGGACCCCGGTGCGTGAGGCCTTCGTCCGGTTGCAGGCCGAGGAATTGCTGACCCTGGTCCCGAAGCGCGGCGCCATCGTGTCGCCCGTCCCGCCGGGCGAGGCCGAGGATGTGCTGGACGCCCGGGAAGCGGTGGAGACCACCGCAGTGCGCCGGTTGCTGCGCACCCCGGAGCGGGTACCGGCGGCCGTAGAACAACTGCGGGACGCGCTCGCGGTGCAACGTGAGCGGGCGGACAACGCGGACCTGCATGCTTTCGCGGAGGCCGACGAACGGTTTCACCGCACCCTGGTGGAAGCCGGTGGTAACGCGCTGCTGATCCGCTTCTACACCGGGCTGGCCGACCGGCAGCGGCGGATGAACGTCGCCGCGCTGGGGCCGGTGCCCGGCCATATCCAGGTCGTCCTGCGTGAGCACGGCGAATTGATCGAGATCATCGAGTCCGGGGATGCTGCCGCCTTCACCACCGCCCTGCGGGCCCATCTGGACGGGACCCACCGGCGATGAGAAACGGCTCCATATCAGCGGTTCCGGCCGCGATCTTCGTCTGTGCGTGGGGCGGCAACCAGTTCACCCCGCTGCTGGTGATGTACCGGGACGCCGGCTATTCGGCGTTCACCGTGAACTCGCTGCTCGGCGCCTACGTCCTGGGTCTCGTCCCCGGGCTACTGCTGACGGGCACGCTGTCGGAACGGTTCGGCCGCCGCCCTGTCGCACTCGCCGGGGTGTCGGCCTCGTTTGTGGCGAGTGTGCTGCTGGCGGCCGGGACGTTCGGTGTCGGCTGGATCGCTGCCGGACGCCTGGTCACCGGGTTCGGTGTTGCGGTGGCGATGGCGGTCGGGACCACCTGGGTCACCGAACTGAGCGACCGCGCCGGCGCCGCCCCGGGCACCGGCGCCCGCCGCGCCGCGCTCTGCCTCACCGCGGGCTTCGCACTGGGCGCTGCCGTCGCCGGCGGGCTCGCGCAATGGGGGCCGGCGCCCATGGTCACCCCCTATCTCGTGCACGCGCTGCTCACGCTCGCGGTAGTGCCGTTCGTGTTCCGGGTGCCGGAGACCGGGACGGCGGACAGCCCTGCCGGTGGCCGGTTCGGCGGCTTGCGTCATCCCCGTTTCCGCCGGGTGATCATGCCGATGGCACCGTGGATTTTCGGGTCGGCGGCAGTGGCGTACGCGATCATGCCGCAGCTCGTCGGCGATCGGGTGGGGCAGTGGAGCCTGCTGTATTCGACCACTCTCACCGTCGGCACGCTGGTCGCGGGCACCCTGGTGCAACCGCTGGCGAAACGGCTCGACCGCACCAGCAGTGCCCGCGCGGTGATCGCTTCGATGACGCTGATGCCGCTCGGCCTGCTGGTCAGCATGTTCGCCGCCATCGTCCGCTCACCGGTACTGGCGCTCGTCGCCGCGATCGCGCTGGGGTGTGCGTACGGGATCGCACTGGTCTCGGGTCTGCTGGAATTGCAGCGGCTGGCGGCGCCGCACGAACTCGCGGCCCTCACCGGCGCCTACTACGCGCTCGCCTATCTCGGCTTCCTGCTGCCGTCGCTGCTGAGCCTGCTGAACTCCGCGGCCGGCTATCCCGTTCTGCTCGGTGGCCTGGTTCTGGTGGCATTGTCGGGCACCGCGATGATCCTGCGCCATTCCCGGGCGCATCTGCCTGCGCCTGCGACGGCCGAGGCAACGGAGAAAGAACTGGCTCACACTGGATGACCGGCGCCCTTCCCGGCGCAGGCGGTTGCCGTGCGGGATCCGCCACCGGCCGACTGCCGCTGGACGATATCCACCGGGGCTTTACGGTCCGTGCTTTCCGGGCGATGGAATCCGGCGGCCGTGTGGTCGATGTGAGGTGCCGGAGCGCCGTGTCCGGCCGGGCGGCAATGGATTTGCCGCCGCGTGGCGACGAGGCCGTCCCGTGCCGGGGCGAACTCCGGGCTTCGGCGGATCGGCGATGACTCGCAGCAGCGCCGGTTATGGGCGCATCGGGCTGAGCGAGATCGGTGGCCCCGCCGACCACATGGTGGCTCAGATCGCTCTGGGGCCGGTGATCTGCCGGACCGAGAACCGGTAGTCGGCCTGCCGCAGGAGTTCGTCCGGATCGTCGGTGGGCGGGTAGATCCACAGTTCGTTCACCTTGCGCTTGCGCTCCTTGGCGACTTCGCCGGTCGCGACGACGCGGCGGTCCCACCCATTGGTGAACACCGCGCCGTATGAGCCCAGGTCCAGGCACGTGACGTAGGGGGTCGCGGTGAACGGCACCGCGGGGAGCCCCAATAGGTCGGCGGCGGCATTGTGGCCCGCGAATTTACCCAGTTGCAGGGCGTGCTGACAGCACTGCATTACCCGGTGTCCCGGTTCGGCCGCCGCGGCGGCGGTATCTCCGGCCGCGTAGACCGTCGGTACACCGTCGACCGACAGGTTCGCGTCCACTTCCAGGCGGCCGAGTCGATCGCGGGTCCCCGGGATCGCGGCGGTGAGCCCACTGGCTCGTACCCCCGCCGTCCAGATCACGGTGTGAGTGGGCAGTTGCGTGCCGTCGGACAGTGCGACCCGATCCCGTTCCACCGCTGCCACGCTCACACCGAGCCGGTGTTCCACACCGAGGGCGGCCAGGGCGTCGGCGATTTCCCGGCTCGGGCCGGGGCCGAGTTCCGGCCCGACGGTGTCCGCCCGCTCCACCAGCACCACCCGGACCTTCTCGCCGGGCGCGTGGGCCGCGGCGACGGCGCCGAGCCGGTCCATCAGTTCGGTAGCGATCTCCAGGCCGGTGAACCCCGCACCGGCCACGACGACGGTGAACCGGCCCCCGCCGGGCGGCAGTCCGGGGAGCCGGTCCAGATGAGTAGCCAGCTCTGTCGCGGTGGGCAGCGTATCCACGTCGAACAGTAGTTCGGCGCCGGGTAGTTCCGGGCGGACGAGTTCACTTCCCGTGGCGAGTATCAAGCGGTCGTAGCCGATGTCGGCCCGGCGTCCATCCCTGCCGGTCGTGGTCACGGCCTGGCCGGTGGTATCGATTCCGGTCACTGTGCCTGCGATCCGGCGCACTCCGACAGGTCCGAGGATCCGGTCCAGTGGGACTCGCATCCGTTCGGGTTCGGACTGGTACAGGCGGGGGCGGATCACCAGATCGTCGCCGGGGGAGATCAGGGTGACCGGTAGCTCGCGGCCTGTTTCGCGGGCCAGGCGCACTGCGCCCGCCGCGCTCCACACACCGGCGAAGCCGCCACCCACCACAACGATTCCGGACACGGTCGCCTCCTGTTCGATTGCCGGTATTCGCAAAGCCTCCGGGCCGATCGCGGCAGGCCGCGGGCCCCGGGGCGGTCAGATGTCTGCGGTGGTGATTTCGCGCCGGGTGCGTTCCGCGGAACCCGCTGGGGCCGCGGCGGCCAGGTCGGCGATGGTCTGCGCCGCCAGTTCGCGCCGCCAGGCCAGTTCCGCGCGGCGCATGGCCGCCGCGATACCGCATCGGTGTGTGAAATCGCTGGTCGCGGTGCGACCGCTGTGCCCGCGCTGCCGGATCTCGGTGCAGCGGAAGGGGGCCGTGCCACCCTCGATGGCGGTCACCACGTCGAGCAGCGTGATCTGCTCCGGTGGCCGGGCCAGGCCGAATCCACCCCGGACGCCGGGGGTCGAGGTGAGGATGCCGGCGCGGACGAGGGTCTGTAGGCGTTTCTTCAGGTATTCCACGGGCAGGTCGAACCAGGCGGCCAGTCGCGCGATCGGGACCGGCCAGTGTTCCTCGGCCCAGGCCAGGGTCACGCAGCAGTGCAGGCTCCATTCGACGCCTTCGCCCATTTTCATAATGGGGATAGTAGATGTCCCCTTTAGTGACGGCAAGTGCGCGAGCCGGGGGCGGGGAAGCTGCCGATTACCCGATGAGGCAAAGTAGAACGTGTTATAGTTTTCCTCGGTTTGCGAGCCTCGGGCGACGGTTCCGGGGCGCGCCACTGGGTGCGGCCGGCCCGGGGTCGCGCCGGAGCGCCGGTCAACTTCGCGGGGCCGCTCGTGCGAGCAGGCCCGAAAGGCAGACGAATGAACACTGAATCGCACGTCGACGACACCGACCTGCTGTACCGCGAGCCTCTCGCGGTGGACCTGCTGGGTAAGGCTCTCGAACGCTATGCCGACCGCACCGCGGTCCATATCGACGACGCCACACTCACCTACCGCGACGTGCGGGATCAGATCAGCCGCTTCGCGCAGGCGCTGGCCTCGGCCGGCCTCGGCGTGGGCTCGCCGGTGGCGGTGCTGTCGGCCAACCGGCCGGAGGTCATCTTCGCCCAGGGCGCGAACAACGTGAACGGTTCGCGGGCGATGGCGCTGCATCCGATGGGTTCACTCGACGATCACGCCTACGTTCTCGAGGACGCGGGTGTGGAAACCCTGATCTTCGACCCCGCCGGTTTCGACGAGCGCGCCGCGCAGTTGCGCGAGAAGGTCCCCGGCCTGCAGAACTTGTTCTCGTTCGGCCCGTCCGAGGCCGGAACCGACCTCATCGAGCGTGCCGCCGGCTTCGTTCCCGACCGGCTGAATCCGCCCGAGGTCGATCCCGATGCGACCATGAGCCTGGCCTACACCGGCGGCACCACTGGTAAGCCCAAGGGCGTCGAGATGAGTTTTCGCGGCAGCGCCACCATGCTGCGCATCCAGATGACCGAATGGGAGTGGCCCGACGAGGTCCGCTTCCTGGTGTGCACCCCGCTCAGCCATGCCGGTGCCGCGTTCTGGAACCCCACTGCGCAGCAGGGTGGCTCCATCGTGGTGCTGCCCTACTTCCATCCCACCAAGGTTCTCGAGGCGATCGAAAAGTACAAGATCACCGCGACCATGCTGGTGCCGACCATGCTGTACGCGCTGCTCGATAGCCCCGACCTGGACAAATACGATCTGTCCAGCCTGAAGACCGTGTTCTACGGTGCCTCCGCGATCTCGCCGACCCGGCTGGCCGAGGCCGTCGAGAAGTTCGGCCCCATCTTCTTCCAGTTCTACGGCCAGGCCGAGAGCCCGATGACCATTTCGGTGCTGCGCCGCGCCGACCACGACCTGAGCAAACCGGAACGTCTCGCCAGCTGCGGCCGGCCGGTGCCGTGGCTCAATGTCGCGCTGCTCGACGAAAAGGGCAACGAAGTACCCCAGGGTGAACCGGGTGAGGTGTGCGTCCGCGGGCCGCTGGTGATGAACGGGTACCTCAACAAGCCCGAACAGACCGCCGAGGCAACGGAGTTCGGCTGGCTGCACACCGGCGATATCGCCCGCCAGGACGAGGAGGGTTTCCTCTACATCGTCGACCGCAAGAAGGACATGATCGTCTCCGGTGGGTTCAACGTCTACCCGCGTGAGGTCGAGGACGTCCTGTCGGCTCATCCCGCGGTGAGCGCGGCCGCGGTGATCGGGGTGCCCGACGAAAAATGGGGCGAAGCAGTCAAGGCGGTGGTGGTGCTCCGCAACGGGCAATCGGTGGCGGTCGAGGACCTGCAGGCCTTGGTGAAAGACCGTAAGGGTGCGGTCTACACACCCAAGACGGTCGATTTCGCCGACAGCATCCCGCTCAGCCCGCTCGGCAAGCCGGACAAGAAAGCGCTGCGCGCCCAGTATTGGGGCGAAGGCCGGCAGGTCAACTGAATCCGGTCGGCAACTATCACTCAGCAGTGTCCCGGCGGGACGGCCGCCGCCGCGGACGTGCTGTAGTTGCCACCCACCAGAGTCACTTCGGCCGGAGAAGGCGGCGACGTCCATTGCGTCGCGCCGATATCGACAATCGCTCGGCACAGCCACGGCAGCCGGCACTCTCGACAAACAGAGGAGCATCATGGGCAAGCTCACCGGCCAGGTTGCGTTCATCACCGGTGCGGCGCGTGGCCAGGGCCGCGCACATGCCGTGAAGATGGCGTCGGAAGGCGCCGATATCATCGCCGTCGACCGTTGCGCACCGGTCGCGACCGCGGGATACGAGATGGCGACGGAGGCCGATCTCGCCGAGACCGCGAAACTGGTCGAAGCCGAGGGCCGCAGCATCGTCACCGCGGTCGCCGACACCCGCGAGCTGGAGCCGTTGCAGCACGCCGTGGACGCCGGCGTCGAACGGTTCGGCCGGCTGGATATCGTCGTCGCCAACGCGGGTATAGCCGCATCGCCGAAGGCGTCCTGGGAGCTCACCCCGGACGAGTTCCGCGAGATGATGGACATCAATGCCGTCGGCGTATGGCAGACGACAAAAGTCGCTGTGCCGCACATCATCTCCGGCGATCGTGGCGGATCGATCGTATTGATCAGTTCGATGGCGGGGCTGCGTGGCGTCCCGGGTATCGCGCATTACGTCGCCGCCAAACATGCTGTGCGTGGTCTGGCCAAATCGCTGGCCAACGAGCTGGCGTGGGCGAATATTCGCGTGAACTCGGTGCATCCCGGAAACATCCGCACGAGCATGATCGACAACGAGCCGATGGTCCGCGGATTCCGCCCGGACCTCGAGAATCCGGTACTCGAGGACACCGCGGAGATCATGCAGAAGCTCAACCTGCTGCCGCAGCCATGGCTCGAGGCCGAGGCGATCGCCGACGCCGTCCTGTACCTGGTCGGCGATACCGGACGGGGCATCACCGGCGCCGCCTTGCCCGTGGATCTCGGCACCTCCGAGAAATTCCCCGGCCTATAGGCCCCGGCCCACCGGGTCGACTGCTGTTATCACACCGATGCCGTCCAAGCCGTGGACGGCATCGGTGTATCGGGGCATAAACTGGGTACCGCCGCCTGAGCGCCGTCGACAACGACCATCGCAAGCACTGACACGCTGGAGACAGTTCCACGAGAACAGCTCGCGAGCGGGCCATCCGGGTCCGCACGATGGAATCAGTTGGGATGTGATCAACGATGACTACGACCCACTCCGACAGCAGCTCCCGCATCAGCCACCGAGCCGGCCGGTCCGCGGCCGCCGTCACCGGACTGGGCGCCGTCGCCACCGCCCTCGTCCTGGCGGCCCCCGGTGCCGGAGCGGTCCCGCAGAACGTCGGTGCCGACCCGGGCCGGAGCATGGGCATCAGCACGCCCTTCGGCACCACCTGCACTTATCAGGTGCGCGCTGCCGTCGACAACACCACGGAGCCGGTGACCTTCTTCGACAACAACGTCATGGTCGGATTCAACCCGGCGGTCGTGACACCGAACGGCATTGTCGCGTCGACGACATGGACCCCTCCGAATCCGGGAACGCATTTCCTGCGTGCCGAACAAGGCGGCGTTTCGGTAACCAGCGCGCCCATGGAGGTCAGCACCGGAATGAACGCGGGCACGGGTTGCGCGGTGCCCTGACCGGGGCGCCTGCGGGGATCTTCCGGAACTCAGCGGCTCGACGGGCGGCGGGGACGTGCCGAATCGGCTCGTTCCCGCCCCTCTCTGTGGTCCTTCGGCACCGCTCGCTACAGCGACTGCGGTCGCAGATTCACCGATCGTAGATATCTCGGCGATGCCCGGCGGATACAACCAGGATGATCCCGCGGGGCCTCCTACAGGCGGCAGCAACCGGGGTCGACCATGTAACGCCGCCGCTTCGAGTCGGCGTAACGGTACGGTTGTCTCGTGACCCCGCGTCTCCGGCTGCCGGCTCGGCTGCGTGGCGCCTTCGTCGGGTTCTTCTCCGCCGCCGCGAGTCTGGCAGGCCATGGGCTCGGTGGTGGTCCGGTGGACATATCGGTGAGCATGCTGCTGTCGCTCGCCGTCGCCTGCCTGCTGCCGGTTCCGGCCGTGACGAGCCGGCAGGTGAGTGAGCGCCGTGTGGGCACGGTGGCCGGGGTTCTCGTCGCGGGCCAAGTGCTCGGGCACTTCATGCTGACCGCGGGACACGGCCACAGCGCGGGGGCGGCTTTGCTGCCGTCACCTGCCATGTCGGCGGGTCATGTCGTGGCTGCCCTGGCGGCCGCCGCCATGCTGTTGAGCGCCGAGCGGTCGGTACAGGCGGCTTTCGGGTTCGTCGTCGAACGGCTGGCCGGCTGGTTGCTGCCACGCCGTACGGAAACAAGCAGGCTCTGGGTGCCGGTCGCGGCCTGCGCGCCGATCGGCGCGACTACTCGTGGATTGCGGACAGCATATGGCGGAACGCGGGCACCACCCCGCGCCGGGGGTCCGTCCGCGTAGGGACGCGCGTGCACCGCGTTGTCCGGTGGCGCATCGCGCCCACATGTTGCAGCCATCCCTGGATGTGGCTGTGACGCATCCGCATATCCGGTGAACCGAGCCGGGCTCGCCACTCACCGGTACCCGGGCTTCGCCGGAAGCCTGGAAGATCGATCCGAGGAACACGAGTCATCGATGACCACTGTCAGAACACGTACGAAATTCGATACGCGCGAACTCCGCGCGGATCTGCGCACTGCCCGTATCGACGCCACCATCGCCCTGCTTGTCACTTTCGCGGTGTTCGGATGGCTCTATTACCGAGTCGCCGCCGGCACCTCGCCGACAATTGCCGTGATGCCCGATCTGGCAGACCCTGCAAGGTACTGGATGTACTGGATGTGCCAGGCCTTCGGCTGGACAGGGTTGCTCTGGGCATGGATCACTGTCATTCTCGGCTTGTTGCGCAGCAGTCGCAGTCCGAAGTGGCTACCGGTCCCGCAACACAGCATCGAGAAGTGGCATCGCGCCACCAGTTTGACGACCATCGGGCTGATGTTCGTCCACGCCGCCTGGTTATTCGCCGAATTCACCCGCGACTACTCCGCCACCGCGGGTGCCGCCGAATCGGTGTGGCAAGCATTCGTCGACACCTTCGTACCCGCGGCCTATCCCAGCGGCACGGGGAGAATCGCCATTTTCATCGGGCTGCTGGCGTTGTATCTGGCCGTACCGCTCGGCCTGGCCTTCTACTCCCGCCGCTGGTTGCGCCCCGCGGTCTGGCGGGCTCTGCACGCTTCGATCATCGTGGTCTATGCGCTGAGCGTGTGGCATACATTGCTCTACGGCACCAACGTCTGGTACGACGGACGGTTTCGTACGCTGGTGTGGATTCTTCAGCTCCCCATTGCCGCGCTCGTCCTTTACCGCCTCACCAACCTGCCATCGAGCCGGCAACGAACTCGGGCATCGACTGTCCTCCGCTCTGTGGCGGCACTTATCGTCCTCGGCTTCATCGCGATCGTCTGCACGGCCGTGCTCAGCGGGCACGACGGTGGCCGGACACCCGGTGTGGCGGGCATGGGCCTCAATGTCACCAAAGCAAACATCTGGTGGGGACTGGCGATATTCCTGGTCGTCGTCGCCTTGTCCGTGGCCCGGGTGCGGCGATTTCGCAAGGCCACGGTCACCGGCCGGGTGGACGCGTGACAATCGGGTTCAGCGGTCGGGCGGGCCGGTGAGGATGGCAGTGACCGTATCGACGAGCTCGGCGAGGAGTTCGGCGGGCGACAGACGAGTACCGCTGAGCGCAAGCATGCCTTGCAGGCCCTCCGGATCGCCGAGGGTTTGGAAGGTCAGGTTCATGGCCTGGGTGAGGCGGAAACGGATGGTGCGCGGGGCCGTGTCGGGGTCGATCTGCTGGAGCATCGCGTTGAAGCGGCGGGCCTGCGGCGCGAACCCCTCGGTCAGCCTGGTCAGGGCGGGGTGATTTCCGCTCATGATGCCGGCGACCAGGCGTATCCACGGTGTTCCGCCCGCGGCCGCCAGTTCGCCGACCGGGCGGACGAAGGCGTCGGCGAGAGCGCGGGCGTCCGGTGTCCCGGATTTCTCGACCACGTCGAGCAATTCGGCGCGGCGGGCGTGCAATTGTTCGCTGCGGCGGCTGATCAGCGCATCGACCAGGGCGTCCTTGGAGCCGAAATGGTAGTGGACCGAGGCGACGTTCGCGCCGGCCTCCGCCATCACCGAACGAAGCGAGACCGCGTCGATCCCGCGTTCGGCGAACAACCGTTCCGCAGCGAGGACGAGGCGCTGATCGGTCGGCAGGTCCGGATCCGGGCCCGGGGCGGCGGTGGAGTCCACCCCGTCCGGGGCCGGATGCGCTGCGGTTGCCCGGTGGGCACGCGAGGGTGCGGCGGCCGGATGTGTCTTCCGGCCGGTCCGCACCCGGCTTCGCGTCATGGTCGAAACTCTAGGAGACCGCGCCGGGCGCGCCGTACAGGGTCACCACACAGGCACCGCCGAGCCCGAGGTTGTGCGCCATTCCGAGCTGCGCACCTTCCACCTGCCGGTCGCCCGCGCCGCCCCGCACCTGGGTGACCAGTTCGGTGCACTGCGCCAGCCCGGTCGCGCCGAGCGGATGCCCCTTGGAGATGAGCCCGCCCGACGGGTTCACCACCCAGCGACCGCCGTAGGTGGTGGCGCCCGCGGCGACCAGCTCGCCCGATTCGCCTTCACCGCACAGGCCGAGTGCCTCATAGGTGAGCAGTTCGTTGATCGAGAAGCAGTCGTGCAGTTCCAGGACGTCGATATCGTCGATCCCGACCCCCGCGGTTTCGAGTACCCGCTGCCCGGCGATCCGGGCCATGGGCGCACCCACCACGTCGATCATCGAATCCGATTCGAAACAGGCGCCGGTATCGGTCACCAGTTCCTGGGCGAGGATCGGCACCGCCCGGTCGAGCCCGTGTTCGCGGACGTAGCGTTCGCTCACCAGTACCGCGGCGCCTGCGCCGTCGGACATGGGGGAGCACTGCGAACGTGTCAGCGGATCGGAGACCAGTTTGTCGCCGAGTACCTGGTCGAGGGTGTAGGCGTCCTGGAACTGGGCTTTCGGGTTGCGGGTGGAGTGTTCGTGGTTCTTCACCGCGACCTGGGCGAGTTGCTCGCGGGTCGTCCCGTACCGCTTCATATGCTCGTTGGCGGCGGCGCTGAAGAACTGCGCTGTCATCGGGGCGGCGCTGAAACCGGCGGCGGCCTTCAGGGCACCCATATGCCGGTCCACGGTGGTGACCTTGGGGACCGAGCCGTCACCGGCCATCGCCTGTTTGGTCATCTGCTCGAACCCGACCGCGAGCACGATATCGGCCAGCCCGGCCTGCACCCATTCCCGGGCGAGGACCAGCGCCGTCGACCCGGTGGCGCAGTTGTTGTTGACGTTCACGATCGGGATACCGGTGAGCCCGATCTCGTAGAGCGCCCGCTGTCCGGCCGTGGACGGCTGGAATACGTAGCCGGCGGCGGCGCGCTGCACCTGGTCGTAGTTCACCCCGGCGTCGGTGAGCGCCTGGCCCACCGCTTCGGCGACCATCTCCGGGTAGGTCCAGTCGCGGGACTGGATCTTCTCGAATTTCGTCATCCCGACACCGGCGACGTAAACCCGCTCGGCCATGTTCTTCTCCTCGTTTCATGCGGTGTTGCGCACCGCGGAAGCATTGTGGTGGACCGGTCCCGTGCGCTGTGCCCGGTGCGTACCGGACAGGCGGCCGGTCCGGTGTTCTGTGTTGTCCGCGCCGGTCAGGACTGTGGTGGTTCCGAACCCACTACCCACAGTGCATGGAACTGCGCTGCCCCACCCATCGCATGCCCTACGGCCCGCCGCGCGTCCGGTACCTGGTGTGCACCCGCGGTCCCGCGCACCTGCATGGCCGCCTCGGCAAACCGCAGCAAACCTGTTGCGCCGGTGGGATTTCCGGAGAGCACCCCACCGGAAGGGTTGATCGGCAGCGACCCGTCGAACGCAGTGTGCCCGGCATCGACCATCCTCCAGCCCGCGCCGACCTCGGCCAGGCCCACGTTCTCCAGCCAGATCGGTTCGAACCAGCTGTAGGGGATGTAGAGCTCGGCGGTATCGATGTCGTGTGCCGGGTCGGTGATCCCGGCCTGCCGGTAGGCGTCTGCGGCGCACAGTCGCCCGGCCTCGGGGTTCACTTCGTCGCGGCCGGCGAAATGGCCGGTTTCGGTCCGCCACGACATTCCGTGGATCCAAGCGGGTGGGCGGCCCGTGTGGTGGGCGTCGTCCTCGCCGGTGATCACCACCGCGCACGAACCGTCGGAGGACGGGCACGATTCCAGGAACCGGATCGGATCCCACAGCATCCGGGATTCGCGCACCTTCTCGACGGTGATATCCGGTAACTGGATGTGGGCGTAGGGATTGCGGGTCGCGTTCAACCGGTGGTTCACCGCGATCTGCCACCCGATGTGCTCGGGTGCAACGGAGCGGCGGATGTACTCCCGGATCACCGGTGCGAAATGCGCGCCCGCGCCTGCACCCAGTTGCGCGCTGAACGGGAGCCCGCGCGACAGCGCCCAGGTGAAATCACCCTCGGATTCCTTCGAATACGCGACCACCAGCACCCGCCGCGCCAGCCCCGCCTGCACCAGGTGTGCGCCGTAGATGGCGGCGTGCCCGCCGACGCTGCCGCCGGTGAACACCCGGGTCACGGGCAGGCCGCGCGCACCCATAGCGTCGGCCAGATACAGTTCCGGGTTCATCACGCCGTCGAACAGGTCGGGTGTTTTCGACAGCACGACAGCGTCGATATCGCCGAATTCGAGTTCGGCGTCGGCCATGGCCTCGTCGACGGCCTCGCGCACCATCGCACCGATCGTGACCTTACGTTTCTTGGCTTGTTTGCTCTGTCCGATTCCGACGACCGCGAGTTTCATCGGTCTCCCTCCAAAAGGCAGATCATGTTCTGCTGGAGCGCGGGCCCGTTGGTGGCGTGCGCCAGTGTGCGGTCCGCGCGGCCGGTCAGGATGTGCCGGGCGGCGTCGCCGATCCGGATCAGCCCGGTTGCCGTGGTGGGGCGAGCCACCAGGGGGCCGCCGCCGGGGTTGACGGTGCCGGACAGTTGGAGAGCTTCGGCGAGCAGCGGTTCCTGATAGCTGTATTCGGTGTGCAGTTCGGCGATATCGACGTCGCGGGCGGCGAATCCGGCCTGCTGCGCCGCTTTCTCCGCGGCGAGACCGATGGTGTCGGTGCGGGTGAGGTCGCGGGTGCCCGGATAGTGCGAATCCATTCGATGGTCGGCGCCGCGTACCCAGGCCGGGCGCTGCGCCAACCGGCGTGCGGTGTCGCCGGCGGCCAGCACCAGTACGGCCGCGGCATCTCCGATGGGCCCGCGATCGTGTTCCCGCAGCGGCGATGCCAGGTACGGGGCAGCCAGCAGTTCGTCCACCGTGACCTCGCCCGAGACCTGTGCGGCCGGATTACCCACCGCGCCCGCCCGAGCCCGGGCGACCACCTCGGCCATCTGCTTCTCGTCCAGTGCGCCTGCCGCGATCAGCGCCTGCGCCTGGATCGCGGCGAGCGCGTCCTGATGCGGCCGCAGCGGGGCCAGGAAGTAGGGGTCGAGCTGGGTGCTGGTGACCTGGTCCAGGTCTCGCGCCAGCGAACCGCGCCCCACCCCGTAGACCACGGCGATCTCACCTTCGCCGAGTTGCAGCCACGACCACGCCTCGTAGGCCGCCCACGCCGCGTCCATCTCGACATGCGATTCCGAGATCGGCGGCCAGGCGCCCACCGCGTCGAGCGATTCGATGTAGGCGAAGGTCCGGCCCTCGTGGAAATCGTGGCTGCCCGAGGCCCAGAAATCGACCTCGGTGCGGTCGATCCCCGCCGAGGCAAGAGCCTCCCGCATCACCGGCAGCAGGATCTCGGCCATATCGTCGTGGCGATCGGCTGCCGTACCCGGTGACTGGGCGAATGCCACCACCGCGATATCACGCATCGGAACCTCCCGCGATCGGCCGGTAGTAGCGAATGCTGTTCATGGATGTGTCCAGGTCTTCGTCGGCGCACCACACCGGTTCCACCCGCATACCGATGTGGACCTCGCTCAGTTCGACATCGCGGACGAGGTGCATGAGGGTGGTGTCCGCCCCGTCCACTTGGATGTAGGCGACCAGGTAGGGCGGTTCGATCGTCTGGCCGGGGAACGGGAAGTTCACCACGCAGAAGGTTTTGACGACGCCCGTGCCGCCCAGCTCGAACGGTTCCGACAGTTCGACGAGGCAGCGGGAGCAGAACTCGGGCGCGGGCAGATAGACCCGCTCACAGGTCCCGCACCGGCGGGCGAGCAATGTCCGGTGCTGCAACCCGCGCAGGAAGGTCGAGCGGCCGGTTCCGGCGACGAAGGTGTAATCCACCTTGTGCGGGCTGGTGAACGATTCCACCGGAGTGGGCAGGGTACTCATCACGACTCCACCGGTTCGAAGCAGACGATATCGCGGATACTGCCCACCCGTTCCACTCGCCAGCGGGGTTTCACCCGCAGGCCGGCGGCGAGGCGGGCGGGGTCGCCGCCGGTGTCCACGGCGTGGAACAGGGCTCCCTCGGTGCCGTCGATGGCGATGAGGGCCCAGGCGTAGTGGCCGGCCGCGATCTCGTCGCCGGGCCGGGTGGGCACCCAGGTCCAGTGCCGGACCGTGCCGACCGGTTCGAGCCGCACCAGTTCACCGGTGGGCGCGGCGGTGGCCGGGTCGAATTCGAGGGCGGGGCACAGGACCGCCCCGGACGCGGTGCGTACCCCGTACAGTTCGCCGTCGCGGAGACCGCCGAGGAACGTGCCGATCTTCTCGCCGACCGTGCGGTTGTACGGGAATTCGATCGTGTAGGGCGCGGTGAGACTTGCGCCCGCGGGGTCGGCTGTCATCGTTCTCCTGCCGTTCGGGTGCGCGGCCGGGCACACTGCGACCGCGCCTCGATCGTGACCCGCTCGACGTCCGATGTCAATCACTTGATTCAATCGCTTGATAGATCGGACGGTCACCGCGGGCCGGGTGCATGGATGAACCTTGCTGCACGGCTTGCGGCCATGACGTAAGCTCCCAATCAAAGTAGAACCTGTTCCAATTCCTCGGGTGAGGAGAAATCACCATGGCCATCGTTGAACAGCTGGAGCCGACCGCCGACGGACGCCGTCGGCTCGAGCTGCGCAGCCCCGCTACCCGCGAACGCGTCGGCGAAATCGAGGTGAGCACGGCCGACGATGTCGCCGCGGCGCTGGCCACGGCCCGCGCCGCGCAACCGGGCTGGGCTGCCCGGCCGATCGAAGAGCGCGCGGCGATCATCCGCAACGCGGTCTCGGTCCTGCTGAAGCGCCGCGACGAGATCGTCGAAACGGTGATGCAGGAAACCGGAAAACCGCGGGTCGAGGCCCTGGCGGTGGAAATGGTGCCGGCCTGCGACTTCCTGAACTACTGGAGCGGGCGCGCCACCAAGGACCTGGTCGACGAGAACCGCCGGTTGCACGGTTACATGCTGCCGCTGAAGAAGCTGGTCATCAATTACCAGCCACTCGGCGTCGTGGGCGTGATCACCCCGTGGAACGGCCCCTTCATCCTCTCGCTGAACCCGATCGCGCAGGCGCTGCTCGCCGGGAACTCGGTGATCCTCAAGCCGTCCGAGGTCACCCCGCATTCGGGGGAGTGGGCGGCCAAGGTGCTGCACGAGGCGGGTGTCCCGAAGGACGTCCTGCAGGTCGTGCACGGCGACGGCGAAACCGGCGCCGCCCTGGTGAACGGCGATATCGACAAGATCTCGTTCACCGGCAGCGTCGGCACCGGTAAGAAGATCGCCGCCGCCTGTGCGACGCGGCTCATCCCGTGCACCCTCGAACTCGGCGGCAAGGACGCGATGATCGTCTGCGCCGACGCCGATCTGGACCGCGCATCGCTGGGTGCGGTGTACCTATCGATGTTCAACACCGGGCAGGTATGCGTCGGGGTGGAACGCATCTACGTGGTCGACAGCATCGCCGACGAATTCATCGAACAGGTCCGAAAACGCGCCGCCGAGGTCACCTACGGGCCTTCCGGCAAGGACGTCGGACCACTGTTCTGGGACCGCCAGCTCGAGATCGTCGAGAAGCACGTCGAGGACGCCAGGTCCAAGGGGGCCACGGTCCTGCTCGGCGGTGAATCCGATACCGCCGAGGGGGTGTTCTTCAAACCCACCGTGGTCGTCGACGTCACCCACGATATGGACATCATGCAGCAGGAGACCTTCGGGCCGATCGTCGCCATCATGCGCGTCCGGGACGAAGAAGAGGCCGTGCGGATGGCCAACGACTGCCAGTACGGGCTCAGTGGCAGCGTGTTCACCAAGGACAAGGACAAGGTCCTGCGGCTGGCCAAACAGCTCAAGACCGGGTCGGTGGTGCAGAACGACGCCTCGGTGATCTACGGCGTCGCCGAAGCACCGTTCGGTGGCCGCAAGGACAGCGGGCTGGGGCAGGTGAACGGGCGCGACGCGCTGCGCAGCTTCGTCCACCCGCAGCCCGTTCTGCTGGACCGGTGGGGCCTGAAGAAGGAAAACATCTGGTACCCCTACAGTGAGGCCACTGCCGCCACGCTGGAGAAGACCATCGGCACCCTGTTCGGTAACAAGTTCATCCGCCGCCTGGTGCGCTGAGATCCCGGTCCGGCGGCGGCAACGTTGCGGCCGGACCCTTGCCAGGAGTTGCGGAAAGGAGCGGCCGACCGGTCAACCGGTCGGCCGCTCCTCTGTATATGGGCCGGAAGCCGCGCGCCGCATACGACACCGGGCCGTCTACGAGGTGCTGTACGCAGCCTCGGAGACGGCCCGGTCACGACGTCTGTGACACCCGCGCCGCAGGTGTGGGCGGCCCGGGTGGCCGGATCAGGCGGCGGGGTGGTCGACCGGCTTGTCGCTGTTCTTCGGTGCCGAACCACCCGCTCGTCCCGACCGGTACCGCTTGAACACCTCCCACACGATGGGCAGCACCGAAACCGCCACGATCAACAGGAAGATGATGTCGATGTTGTCGCGCACGAACGCGATCTGCCCCAGCAGGTAACCCAGCATCGTCACACCCGCGCCCCACAGCACACCGCCGAGCACGTTGTAGGTGAGGAACACCGAATACTTCATCTTCGCCGCGCCCGCGACCAGTGGGGCGTAGGTGCGGACGATGGGGACGAACCGGGCCAGCACGATGGTGATCGGCCCGTGCTTCTCGAAGAACGCGTGCGATTCGTCGATATAGGCCTTCTTGAAGATCTTCGCGTCGTTGCTCTTGAACAACGCCGTCCCGCCCCGTGAACCGATCAGATATCCGACCTGGTCGCCGGCGATCGCCGCGATCGGAATCAATACGAGTAGCACCCCGATGGGTGCGAAGGGTTCGATCTCGGCTGATTTGGATGCGGCGATGAGCCCCGCGGTGAACAACAGCGAATCACCGGGCAGCAGGGGAAACAGCAGGCCGGACTCGATGAACACCACGAGGAGTAGGCCCAGCAACACCCAGGTGCCGAACGAATTGAGCAGATTGACCGGGTCGAGGAATCCCGGCATCAGGGCAAGTTCGGTGGTGGCCGCTGCGGCGGCTGAGTAACTCACCCAGCCGAAGATACCGCAGAAGAATACGCTCCCTGTTTCCGGATTGCCCGTTTCGGGCGGTTATCGCGGAACGGTAGCCGGATCTAATGCCTGCCGGTGCTTTCACGTAGCGTCGCCTCGATCTCGGCGACGCGCGCGGTGGGGATCCCCCAGGGGTCCGTAAGCCCCAGACGGGAGTCCAGATCCCACAGTACGCATTCCTCTCCTGGGCGTGCCACCAGCGACCATGCCACCACCGTCCGGCCGAGTTGACCGGCCGTATCGACCGGCGCCGAACCGGCCGGTTCCGCGCCCTCCGGGTGGTGGTGCAGGAACTGCCCGTAGGCGCGGTCGCAGAAATCGGCGTACCGGCGAGTGCATAGAATGAATCCGTGCCAGGCCTCGTCGACCGCGCGGGACGGCATTCCGATCACTTGGTCATCGGCCAGCGCCGGACCGCAGCAGCGCAGCCATTGCCGCAAACCGGTCGCGACGAGGTCTCGCGGTTCCCACAAGCAGGTTTTGTAGACGGCCGCCGGAAGTTCGAGTTCGCTGACTGCGAGCTCGGTGGCGGCCGGCTCGAGATTTCGGCGCCGGGGTCTGGCGAAGGTGAACACACTGCCATTGTCCGCGTGGCCCGGGGTGGAATCGGCTGGGCGCCGGCTCGGCATCGGCATCGTGCCGCTGCGGCTGTCAAGCCCGGCATCCGGATAGTCCGGTGCGCCAACGCTGTTCGTCGGTACCGTGGAGTGATGGATCTGGTGCTGGGTTTTTTCTTCCTCTTCATGCTGGGGTTGCTCTGCGTGGGGGCGATCGTGGGAATCGTCCTCGCGATCAGCAAGGCGGGTTCCGGTGCACGACGGGGGAACCGTGCGCGGCGGGGCGGGTATTACGCGGGTGGAACCTACGTCGCCGGTGACAGTGGCTCGGGCGGTTGGAGTTCGGGCGACGCTGGGTCGAGCGGGGGCGACGGCGGGTCGGGTGGTGGAGGCGGAAGTGGCTGCGGGGGTGGAGGGGGAGGAGGAGGGGGAGGAGGAGGGGGTGGTTGTGGCGGCGGAGGCGGAGGAGGGGGCGGTTGATCGGAATCGATCGGCACCACCACCCTTCGGAATGGATGTAACCAATAGTTGCGTGTAATATTCTGCGGGTCGGGGCGTGTTCGGGCTTTCCTGCCGGTTCGGTGAAACCTGTTTCTGGACTTGTGTATTCGATTTCGCCCGTCGCGCCACGCCGGTAATTATATCAATTTGATATACCCTGGAAACGGGGATTTCCACAGAATGTTTGCGGTCTGCCGGGCATGTCTCAAATTATCCGGCCTGTGCCCGATGATCGTGAAGAATTTTGGATAACTTTCGAATTCACTTCCCGATCAACGTAATTCATGAACAGGCATAGACCATTCCCGGGTGCAGCGTTCACCCCGCCACCGTTACTGTGCGTGCCGTGGTTACCGCATTGGTAGTACTCGCAATCCTGATTCTCGTCGCCTCCGTAGTCCATCTCGCCAGCCGGCCGCCGGAGGACCTCGTTTCGCGCAGACAGCGGGTGCGGGCCGGATCGGACACCTACTCCGACTGATTCGCCACCGCGGGCGAAAGCACCACCACCGCAATCGGACGCCGGGTCTTCTTCTGATACTCGCTGTACCGGCCCTTGTTCACCGCGTCCACCAGCCCCCAGCGGCGCGCGTACTCCGGATCACCGGGCAGAGTCGCCCGAGCTACCACCGGTAACGCGCGCCGCCCCACTCGAATCTCACATTCCGGCCGCGCCTTCACATTCGCCAGCCATCCCGGCGGCCGCGGCGACCCGCCATTCGACGCGGTCACCAGAAAATCCGGCCCGTCCTTCGCGTACGTCAATGCCGAGGTCCGCGGTAGTCCGGTCTTACGTCCCGTGGTCCGCAACAACAACGTCGGATTCCCGAACAAGATCCGGTGCCCTACCATCCCACCGCTCTTCTCGTACACCCACTGGTGCACCCGCAGTGCCTGCACGAACCACCCGGCCACGGGCGCTCCTTCCGTTCGGTGATCATCGTCGGAGACGGGCACCTGCCCGGCTACCGGTCATTATCGCCAGGGTGCTCGATGCGCGACGGAAACGGCTCCCCCTCCGGCGTATCGGATCCGAACGGCGGCGTCGAGCCGGACACGCTGAGATATCCGGTCACGCTCTGTGTGACAGTGAGACCGTAACCGTCGGAGGTGCGGGCATATCCCGTACGCGGACGCATGGGGCGGTCGGGCCGGGCCTGCGGGTCGAGCTCGGTCCAGGCGCGCATCACCAGATCGAAATACACGTCGGAATCTTCCGGATCGGCGCCGGCCACCCAGTACGAGATATCGAAGAACTCCCTCTCGCCGTCCGGGGTGTCCTCGGCGGGCAGCGTGACACCGTGATGGAATCCCGCGGCCGGTAGGTCGGGATGTTGCAGCAGGAGCGCCGTTTCGGGCGGCAGTAGTCGGAGAATGCCGGTTAAGTACCGGAGCAATCGCGCGCGGGCGGCGGCTTGGGATACTGCCGATGGCATCGTGTCCTCGTTTCTTCGGGCCGAAGGTGAGCCGGCCCCGTTGTATCACTGCAGAAGGTGCCCGTGGCCGGTCACGATCATGCCGAGACTCCGGTACGACCGGTTGGCCGAGTCGAAGTAATTGGTGGCGAGATGATCGGCGGGATTCCAGCCCAGCCGTGTCGAACTGGGTGTGGAGTCGGTATCGAAAACGGTGGCGCCGAACCCGGGATCTGTCGGCGCGGGGCCGTGCGTGGCCGGCATCAACTGGATCGAATCGTATCGGGCCATGGTCGCGTACACGTTCCCGCCGCCGGAGTCCGGCCCGGCCCCGGCCAGGTGAAGATCGCCGGCGTGCGTCGCGCCCGTGCCCCACGAGCCGACGAAAACCAGCTCGTCGGTGTCCAGCGTTTGCCCGTGTCCGGCCGAATGCCCGCCCACGACCCCGCCATAGGAGTGCGCGATGGTGGTGATGTGCGAGGACTGCTCCTGGTGGGTGACCCGCAGACCCTCGTGATACTTCCGCGCGGCCGCCGCTCCCTCCTCGGCGGGCCCCGAGCGCAGCGTCGCCACCAGCGAATTCGGATTGTCGTAGCCACCCCAGAGGATGACCGAGGTCTCCGCACCCGGGTCCACCGCAAGCGCTGCCTGACGCAACTGCTTCATCGATTGCTGGGCATAGCCGACACCGCTGCGCCGCCGCAGCGCGCCGACCAGTGCGACGGCGGTATTGTCCGCGGTGTCGGGATTGCCGAGGGCATACGCGTACCGTAAATCGTTGTCGAGGTAGGACAGCAGGTGCGGCGGTAATCCTTCCTCGGTCGAGTCGAGGAACGAGCGGATATCGTCGATCCGGTCCAATCGGTCCTGGTCTCCGTCCTGTTGTGCCCGTTCATGCAACATGATGAGCGTTTTCCGGTTGTATTCGTCGCGGTCCGCCTGCGGTATACCGTCGCGGTTCCCGACGAAGGGGTCCAACCGGTGCATAGCGTCCCTTTCGGCAGTGGACAACGACGCCCACGCGTCGTGTAGTCGCCGCGGATCCGCGGGCAGACCGATATCGGGTGCCGGCGAGCCCGCCGTGATCGGCTCCGTACTGTGCGGCCACCTGAACCAGGGCACCGCGGACCTGTCGCTGTCCACGAGGTGGGCGCGCGCTGTGCGCAGACGACCGGCAGTACCGCGATACATCCCGTCGCCGACGGAGGTCGCGATGCCACGGGTGGCCTCCTCCAGGCGATAAGCGATATGGGCTTTGAAAATCCCGCGGTGAAAAGGTAGGGAAAGGAAGTCGAATGCGTTTTCGGCCGGATCCGTCCCACTCACTGCCGCAGCTCCGTTGCCGCCGCTCTCGGCGCGAGGTGGCCGTCGGCCGAGCCGATACCCACACCGAAATGAATCAGTCTTGTTCCAGAGTGCACCCTCTCCAAGCTAGAAGCGTGGAAGCGGTCCGGGCATCAGCCTTCGGTAGGGGGTCGAGTAGCCCTTTTGTATTGGGCCACAACCGGAATTGATGTACTCGGGCCGGTTTCATGCCGGTTCGGGGCGGATCGCCCACTTTGCCACCCGGCAGAAGGCGCAACATCGGGGACCAATTGGCCCGTATCGGGACCGACCGGGTATCATTCCCCACCTGCGGCCCCTGGCCGCGACGAGGGGCGGTAGCTCAGTCGGTTAGAGCCGTGGACTCATAATCCATTGGTCGTGGGTTCGAGCCCCACCCGCCCCACAGTGAAAGTCCAGGTCAGACCCGATGGGTCGACCGGGACTGGGATGCGAAACACCTATGGGACAGCAGTAGCCGAAACTGCTGTCCCACTCGCCATTTTCAGGGGCCGTGCGGTTACGCGGGCGCCACGCCTACCCGCCGATCGGGCTCATGTCCGGGTCGACACGGCGCAGCGCGGACGCGAGCCATTCGGTTCGGAGGTGCTCTGCGGGCATATCGGCCAGTCCGTCCGCCGCTTCCGCTACGGCGCTGACCGTGTCTCCCAGTATCGACAGCACCCCCGCCCGCTGCACTCCGCCGAACCCGGGCGTCCACCAGTACATCGCCTCTGGCGGTTCCACACCGTCTGCCGCCTCGGTGGCCGCGTCCGCCTCGGCAAGGGCGATGCGGGCCTGCCGCGTCTCGCCACGGGCGGCAAGCAACTCGGCCCGGCGCATCCTGGCGTAGGCGACAAGGACAGGGTGCGCGCCTCGGACGGCCAGCGCCGCGTCTGACAGGGCGATCACCTCGGCGTAGTCGCCGGTCGCGCTCCACGCGACATATCCCGCGAACCCGAGACTGTGTACGAGCCGGTCCGGGTCGCCGGAACCGGCGGCAAGGTCCACGGCCGTGGACAGGCTGCGCCGGGCTGCGGTGTCCGCACCCACCGCGTGTTCGAGCCAGCCCCGATACTGGGTGACCTCGGACGCCAGCGCCGACGCGGCAGCGAAGTGCACAGTTCGCGCGGACTGTGCGAACTCCTCGGTCATCGTCGCCATACCGCGCACCGCCGGGAGTACCGCGAGCGCGCCGGTCGCGTCCTCGATCCGGCGCGTTGCCGACAGCATCACGGCCACGTCGGACAGGGCGCCGGTGTCCACGCTCGCGGCCGAGCGCGCCACGGTGGTCAGTCGGCCCAGGTCCGTTGTCCCGAGCACCCGTTCATAGGCAGTGGTGACCCCGGCGGGTATTGGGCGCTGCCCGGTCTCGATAGCCGATAGGTAGGTCTTGCTGTAGAAGGTTCGTTCCGCCATCGTGCGCAGGGAAATACCCGCCGCCTCACGAGCGGCTCGCATGAGTGCCCCGGTTTCCACCACTCCAGCGTAAACGGGCTGCGGACACCTGTGGACGCCGAAACCGTAGGCGCGCGAACCCTCCACGCATAGCGTCGAATTCGGCCCCACCGCCGGGCGTTCGTGTCCTCGGCGGTGGGTGCACGCCAACCGCAGGGGAACAGAAACAGGGGAGGTTCGATGCGCAACCGGCCGACCGCACTCGGATACGTAGATCTGGACGTGAGCACTTCGCCGGCATGGGACCGGGCACAGGTCCAACGTCTGGCGCGCCATCTCGGCTACCTGGTGGTCTGGCCCGACGTTACGTCGATACTCCCGCTGTTCGATCAGGTCCGCGCGGCCGACGTGGACGCCGTGGTGATCCCCGGCCCGGACCACCTCGGCCCGCTGGAGTTGAACCGGGTAATGAATGTGGCCGACGTGGAAACGGTGCTACCCCGCTTGTCCTTCGCCCGGTGGTCGATCGGTGCCGGGCGTTGATCGCGCTCGGCCTGGTCGTGGCGGCCGGTCTCCCGCTGGCGGTGCTGGTGCTGGCCGTGATCCTACCTGTACCCAGTGAGCGGCCGGGCGAGCGAGATAGCAACAGCAGCAACGATTACCGGGCTCGGCGCAGCTCCCGTTCTCGTTGATTCGCAACTCATAAACTTCTGAGCATGCCTGGGAGTGGTGCTCGAGTTCCGTTCAAACCCGGAGGGTTTATTTCATGCGCCGAGAGGGCTGGAATGTTCTACGGTCCCTGACCCAACGTCGGGTAGTCCTACCGCACCGGACTGGGGGGACTGGCCATGCATCGTCCCAACGAATCCGGTTACAACCGGGCCGATGCATACCTGACCGGCGACCGGCGTTGAGCGCGATGTCAGTCGGCCGCCTGTGATTCGGGAGCGGCCGCGAGGTTCGTCATATCGTCGCCGATCGGCGACGAGTAGTAAGGGCTGAAATGATCCCCGGCATGTGTGTCGGTGAATGTGGCTTCCGGCGCGGAAAGCAAATATCTACCTGATTGCGAAGTTCAGCGGCCCCGGATTCCAGACCCCGGAGCGCCGGACAGTCGTTGTGGTGGGCAACGCGGAGGTGGCCGCCGGGTCGTATGGAACGAGTCTGTGGATCTCACCCCAGTTGCGTTTCCAGTCGTCGCGCAGATAGGAGGGCATGACCTCGGAGCGGGTCAGCAATTCGGTGTAACCGAGCGGCCCACCGGACGCATGGCTCTGCCAGTTCGTGGTCATGATGGCGGCCGAGAACTCCGGGGTGATGCGGTACTCGGGCGTTTCGGCGATCCCATATCTGTGTCGCATCGGTTGCTGACACGGGAACTGCAGGCCGACGAGCCAATCCATCAGTACCGGGCTGGTGTGTCCTACCAGTGAGTCGAGCGACTGTAGTTGCGGCACGCGTGGTGGTGTCACGGCCAGCCACTGTGCCGGATCCGAACTGTCGACGGATGCGACGATGCGGACTGCACCAGCCTGGGCGGGTAACTGTTCGAGCGGGATCCGAAGGTTTCGCCAGGACGGTTGAAGCACGCTCACATCATCGGGCACGACCTGCCCGAGCGTGTGCACGCCCTCGTGTCCCGCGACACCGTATTCGATGTAGAGACTCTGCCCGGCCACCGGAAGGCCATCGAGGTCGGTGGAGGCGATTCGGCCCGCGGCGGCGATGGCGATGATCTCACCGCGTTCACCGTCCGGTAGGTCGTACCAGCCCGAGACGAGGTCCTTCTTCGATTCTGGGCTCGCGTAGCTGCCGAGCACAGGGGTGGTTGCGGGGTCCAGGCCGAACGGTAGCGGGACGGTGCTGCCGTTGATACCCGTATGGGTGACGCCACCGGGGCCGACGCTGGTGGCGGGGCCGGTGCTGGTCGTCGTGCCGGCGCTGCCCAGCGATTGACCGACCGAAGCGGCTGCGGCATCCGATGCGTCGGGAAGTAGATCGTCGAAATTGATTCCGTTGGGCGTGAAGCCTTCATCGGCTCCGGCGCCGAGCGCGGTGGCGGGATCGCCGGAAAGAGGTTTCAGGACACCACGGTTGGGGTCGGGCTCCACCAGTACGTCGTTCGCCAGCGCGCAGGGGTTCGCGCCGAGCGCCGAGAGGTTCGATTTCGCAATCGAGTACGCCGGGTACTGGTCTGCGGCCGCTTTCGCGAACGACACCACCTGGAATGTCACCACCAGGGCTACTGCCAGCGTGAGTACAGGTATTCGCCTGCGGACCGTTCCGTCGCCGAGGCGGAATGGTTCGCGGATATGGAACCAGCCGGCGGCCACAACGGTGAGTAAGGACAGGGCGAGCAGCACTGTGCCGACCGGGATCCCGGCGATCGAGATCGGCTTGTCCCACCACGGGATTCCGTAGCTGGCCACATACCACCAGCTGTTCGAGCTGGCGAACGACATCGCCAGAACCCCGAGCACCGCAGCGGCGAACAACGTCCGGTTGCGCCGGGATCGGAGGACTCGGGGGCCGGCCGCGACCGCGGCGACCACCGCCACCGCGCCCGCCAGACCGGCGAAAACACCGAGGTGATGAGTAAATTTGGTGGGAGAGAACATCATCAGCGGAATCGCGGCGATTGTGGTGCCCACGATCCGCCGTGCCGGTCCCGCGGCCAGTCCGGGAATCCGGCCGCCGTGACGGAACAACGCCAGAACCGATACCGCGAGGGCCAAGAACATGGCGAGCATGGCGAATCGTCGTGCCAGTGAGCCGTCGGGCATGGCCTGGAAGAGGTTTTGGTAGACGAGATATTCGTCGTGCCAGGGCATATTCGGGCCGACGACCTTGTGTGCCTCGTACATCGCGGTGACGGAGGCAATCGGCTGACCGGCGAAAACAATTGTGAGCACTGCCAAGCCGGTGGCGAGCGCGGGCGCGACCAGGGCCGCATAGCCGAAATCGCGGGCCCGCTGAACAATGATCCGGGCCAGCGGGCGCGCCCCCGCGAGGAGTGCCGCGAAGCAGATCAGCCCACACGGGTTGGTGACCACGGCCAGCGCGGCGGGGATCAATGCCAGCGCAGCCGGTGTCAGCCGTCGAGTTGCCAGCGCGCGTTCCATCGATACCCAGGTAAGCAACACGCCGAGGGCCACCGCGGGCTCTGGGCGCAGACCGTTGTTGTAGGGCAACCAGAACGCCAGGAACAGCAGGCCGCCCGCCCATACTGCCGCCCGCTCTGTCCGAGCTGCGATTCCGAGACGGGGCACCACCTCGCGGCTGATGAGCAGCCAGCACACGACCGCGATGATCAGTTCCGGTAGCCGGACCACGATGCTCGCGGTCGATATCTGTGCCAGCCATCCGAACAGGTAGTCGTAGGGAATGCCGATCGGTGTCTCGGGGACTCCGAAATAGGCGAAGTAGTTCGCCAAATAGCCTGCGTGCTCGGCGGTTCGGGCCATGCCGAGGATGTAGCCGTCGTCGGCGGTACCCGCGCCGATGAAGTACCACAACACCAAGACCCCGAGGATTACACCATCGATCGGTCGCGGTCGCCACCAGCGCCACGGCAGTACCCGGCGGTTTCGGCGGTTGTCGGAACCGTCGAGCCGGTGCAGGGCCCACAATGCCAGCGCGGTGGCGAGCAGGGCGGCGACGATTGCTCCCTGCTTCAAGACTGTCGGCGAGGTCGTGAATCGGGAATCGATCTGTGCATCAGCGTGCACGCCCGCCGATACCGGATCGGCGAGATCGGTGAAGAACCCGACCAGCTGCGGGCGATGATCGCCGTGCACCACCACGGGCTCGCCGACGCCGGTGTCCACGCTGGTGCGGGTGCTGTCCGAGGTGATTGCCACCCGGCAATCGGGAGGTAGCCCGGCCATCGGGGTATCGAGCAGCGTCCGGTCGCGAAGCACGACCTGTAGCCGGCCGCCGTCCTGGACCGGGGTGACCACGGCGTTCACGCCGTAATGCCAGGCTTGGCCGGACTGCGGCGGGACCGTCGACAGCAGATTTCCGCCGCTCTCGCCCAGGCTCGCCGCGGCAGCACACGGTAAGTCGATGGTTACACTGGCCGGCGAGTAGGACACCAGCGGTGCCGTGACACTGCTCGACTGGCCGGGCTGCGGCCACGACAACGACGCCTGCTCCTGATCGACCGGCAGGAACGGCACCAGCACGGCCAGGACCGCACCGATGAGACCGGCTGTGACGGCGATGTGACGCCACCACCGATACTGCTCCACCGCACTGTCTTTCGGGACACGGACGGGTACGCGTTCCTCGGTACGAGTCAGAGTCATGGCCGCACCCGGCCGATCCCCGGTCGGTACCCCACAGCACTCCGCCCGCAGCGCAGCGAGCTGTGATCGTGTCTGTTCACCTGGGAAGGTCTAGTTGAAACACTTGTTACAGTCAAGCGATGGGAGGCCGAAAGGATTCGACAAAACGCGAAACGATGCTGAACCAGGCCTGCGAGATACTGTCCCGCAGCGGCGTCGTCGACACCTCGCTGCGCTCGTTGGCTGCGCAAATGGACACCAGCGCCAGGATGCTGATCTATTACTTCGGCTCCAAGGAGAAACTGATTCTCGAAGTCATCGACCACGAACAGCAGCGAGCTGCACCGGATCCCGGAGTCTCCTCGTCGGTCGCTGACCTGCGTACCTACATTCTGGCCGACTGGGATTCGATCACCCGTGGGGAAAAGCACGTCAGCGTACGGATTCTGGAGCAAGTTTTCGGCGCCGCCTGCGCACAGGACAGTCCCTACGCCGATTACACCGCACAAACTCTGAACCGGCTGATCGGCAACTTCGAAACCCGCCTCGTCGCCGTCGGTATACCCGGCGATATCGCCGCCACCCGTGCGGTTGTCGGCCTCACCGCGCTCCAGGGGTACCTCATGCGATATTTCACGGCCGCGGATCCGGCCGCGGTCGATCGCGACTTCTTCCGCTTCGTGGACGACGTCATTCTTGCGCCCTTCTGAAGGGAACCGCCGAGCTCTCCGCGCCCGCGCGGTTCCGGTGACCGGCCGACCGGGCTGTGGCCTGTCCCGTTCGGGTCAGCGCTTGATCAGGGCGAAGACTCCCCAGCCGAGGTGTTCACGCAGATAGCGCGGGTAACCGGCGGGTTCGGTATCGAGCGCCTTCCGCACCTCGGGGGCCAGTTCGCCGTCCGGGTTCTGGTCGAGCCAGCGGCGCATGCTGAGCCACTGTGCCGCCGTGTACCGGTCCCAGCTGTCCTGGTCGGCCAGCATCATTTCGACGACGTCGTAGCCGAGGCCTTGGAATTGCCCGATCAGCTCCGGGAGTTCCAGGTAGTCGGTGAGGGCGTTGGCGTGGCAGGCTTTGGCGGTCTCCTCGTCCGGTGGCATCCGCCGCCAGTACGGCTCGCCGATCAGCATCAGGCCACCGGGGCGGAGGCTGCGATCGAGCAGTTCCGCGGTCCCGGCGACCCCGTCGCCGATCCATGTGGCGCCAACGCAGGAGGCCAGGTCGACCGGTTCGGCCGCGATATAGCCGGCGGCGTCACCGTGGACGAATTCGACCCGGTCGGAGACGCCGAGTTCGGCGGCGCGGGCCTGGGCTTGCCGGGTGAAGACCGTGCTGATGTCTACCCCGGTACCCGTGATTCCGTGGTCTCGCGCCCAGGTGCACAGCATTTCACCCGAGCCGCTGGCCAGGTCGAGTGCCCGGGTCCCGGGAGCGAGGCGGAGTGATTCGCCGAGCGCGGCGAGCTTGGCCGCGGTGAACGGGTTGTGGATGCGGTGGTTGCTTTCGCGGATGGTGAAGATGCGGGGAAGGTCCATGACCTGATTCCTTTCTGTCATGTCTTGTCAGACGCCGAACGCCGCCGGGTAGGCGTTCTCGGTGGTCTGGTCGTGCGGGCGCAGGATGTAGGCGGCGTATCGGTAGTCGCGGCCGTGCTGGTTGCGCATGGCGATTTCTGCTTGCAGTGCGGTGAGTGCCTCGCGCATCCCCGGCCGGTCCGCATCCATCAGACGTATTCGTTCGGTGAGCGGGGTGTAGTAGTCGTGCCACCAGTCGGTCTCCGGTAGCGGCCAGTGCGCATCTACTCGGTAACCCGCCGACCGCGCCGCGTCGGTATTGCCGGCATGTGTTCGTAACCGATATGCCGCGTCCCAATAGGCGCGGACCTCGGCGTCGGGATCGGTGCCGGTCCATTCGATTTCGGTGATCGCCAGAACGCCCCCGGGTGCCAGCAGCCGCCGCCAAGCCCGAAGCGCGGTATCGAAGCCGACGGTGTAGACCGAGCCTTCGGCCCAGATCACGTCGAAGCTGTGATCGGGGAAAGGCAGCCGGTCCATGGAGTGGTTCGCCACGGAAACCTGCCTGCCGAGCCCTCGGCGTCCCGCTTCGACGACCAGCGCATCGAGGTAAGGCCGGTGGAGATCCACCGCGGTCACGATCGCGCCGGCCTCAGCGGCCAGCAGCAGAGCGGCGGCTCCTGGGCCACAACCTGCGTCCAGGATTCGCGGGCGCTCCGGAAGTGGTCCGGCGGCCTCGAGCAGGCGCCGGGTCGTGGAGTCCGAGCCCGGCCCTTGCCTGGTCAGGCCGTCGTGCAGTGCGAAGAGAGCTTCGGTCACCGCTTCGGTGTCGGAGCTGGAGGTGTTGGTGCCGGATGAAGAAGACAACGTAGAAACCCTTGGACAGGGATCCCGGAATGCGCCGGCCACCGCCCACGGGCATACGCCGATAGTGCGAGAGGGCCGGATCAGTCCGGGATCGGGGAGAGGAAGTGAGCATTGCGAGCAGGCCGAGCGGCTCGGAAATCCAGGGCGGGGCCGCGGGCGATTTCGGCCACGTCAGGGCCGCATACCGCCACGATCAGGCGATGCCACGGAATATGCAGGCAACGGGACATCGTCTCGTAGACAGCCGTGCGGGCACGGCGGTGGAGACGACTACGCGATGCAGTCGGGCGCGCTCGGCGCGGGCCGGATCACAAAACACCTCTTCCAAGGGCATACAGCCCGAAACGGATAATCACTCGCCCAGGACTCAATCACAACCGCTGAGCCGAATCCAATCATTTTCGCGAACGATGTGGGTTGCGGTGTGATCGCGCGGAACAAACGCCGATGGTCTTGTGGCCGGGATGCCACTATGTGTTCGCCGATGGGCCCAAAGGGCTGCCGGTGCTCGGCTCAAGGGTGCGTAAGCAGTGGTAGTCCGCGCTCTATCGCCTCGAACACCTCGTCCAGCACCGCGTCGAGTGGCGTCGCGTAGTTCGCGGCTCGCCAGGAACGGAGTGCGCCCAACATTGCGCCCACCAGCGCTCCGGCGTTCACCTGGATCTGCACGTCGGAGTGTTCACGGCCGGTCTGTCCTGCAAGTACCTCGGCAACGAGGTCGGTGGCCGCTATCAGCTGCCCGCCCATCAGTGCGGTCAAGGGCGGCTCGTCGAGCAGGTAGCGGAGCCGCCGGCGGTGCCGCTCTTCGGCTTCGGTGGAACCTCCGACGAGAGTGTCGCGCGCAACTCTGCTTAGCTCGCTCAGGAGGGACTCGTCTCGTCGCAGCGTGGTGTACAAGTCGCCTTCCCAGTCCCGATTCCACAGCAGGATGGCCTCTTTGGAGCCGAAATGCCGGTAGATCGAACTGGCCGAGACCTCGGCCCGTTCGGCCACCTGCTCGATCGAGACGTGGCCGTAGCCGTGCTCGTCGCATAGATCCAGCGCCGCGTCCTGCGTTCGCTGCATCATGGCGAGCCGTTTGCGTTCTCTCAGCCCTGTAGCCACGAATCTCACCGTATCGCACGTTCGCCAAAGCTGAGAAATATTGTCAATAGAGAGTAACTGTCTGTATTGTGCCGGTGTGGCCACTTCGGAAGCGGCATCTCGATGGCCGGCCTGACCAGCGCGGAATTCGCCCGGCAGGCGTTCCGGGGTATCCACTGTCGACGATTCAATACCAGCCGGTCGGACTGTAGTTCGGCCACCGCACGCGAAAGGTCCCAGCGTGGTCCTGCGAATATTCGGTTTATCCCTGGTCGTCACGGTGCTGTCGCTGGGGGTGGCGTTCCTCTACGGGGGTCCTACCGCTCTGGCGCTGTGCATCATCCTCGCCATCCTCGAGATCTCGATCTCGTTCGACAACGCTGTTATCAACGCCACCATCTTGGAAAAGATGAGTGAGTTCTGGCAGAAGATCTTCCTCACCATCGGCATCCTGATCGCCGTGTTCGGTATGCGGCTGCTCTTCCCGCTGGTCATCGTCTGGGTCACTGCGGGACTGAACCCGGTCCAAACCTTTGACCTGGCATTGAACCCACCCGCCGCCGGCGCCGACTATTTCGCC
>NZ_BDBZ01000036.1 GCF_001613245.1 Nocardia speluncae NBRC 108251
TTCACGAAAGGGGACCCAGATACTGGGTCCCCTTTCGTCGTTTCTGGACGGGATTTCGACCCGTTAGACTTGGGCTGAGTACATGCTCACCAATATCGATTCACCTGATTTCCATTTGAGAAAGGGATCCGCCGTGCCGGAACAGAGCGATGGCCGGAAACCGTTCCGGCGCAATTCTTCCGGGGCGGGGAACGGGTTCCGGCGCGTCGGCGAGGGCGACGCCGCGCCTCGTGCCGACGGTGCGAAATCCGGGGACGGCCGATCGGCCGGAGGTGGACAAGGAACTTTCCGGCGTGAGGGTGGTACGTCCGGCGCATCCCGAGGTGATCGTGGCGCCGAGCCGCGGGACCGTCGCGACAGGCCCGGAGCCGGCGGCGGGGGCGAGGACAATCGCGGTTCATTCCGCTCCGATCGCGGTTTCCGTGGCGACCGGGGGCGCCCGGACCGGGCGGGATCGGCGGGAGAGCGCGGAAACAGGGCCGGCGGATCCGATGATCGCGGTCGTTCCCGTGCCGATGATTCGCGCGGTGGGAAATACGGCGAGAATTCGCGCGGCGGACGTGACGAACCGCGGGGTTTCGGGGCCCGCGGCTCCCGGCCGGGTGGAGAGAAGCCCGACCGGGGATATCGGGAGCGAAGCGATAACCGATCTCCGAACCGTTCCGGCACCGACAATGCCGGCGGCGATCGGGGCCGGCGCGACTTCGGCGGACGCGGCGGACCGCGGGCCGATTCCGATGATCGCAGGTTCGGATCCCGTGGCGGGGCAGACCGCGCTGACCGCGGAGCCGGCCGAGGTTACGAGACGAGCACGTCGTCGAACCCTTCCCGCCCCGGCGGGTCGGGCGATCCGCGCCGCCGGGGCGGTGAGGGCGCTGCCCGGGGAGCCGATCGGCGGCCACCGCGTCCGGACGAGCCGGACCTGCCCGAGAACGTCCAGGCCAGTGATCTGGATACGACCATCCGGCGCGACCTGCTGAGCCTCGACAAGGGCAATGCGGAAACCGTGGCACGCCATCTGGCCATGGCGGCACAACTACTCGACGACGATCCACGGTTGGCTCTGGCGCATGCGCGGGCCGCACGGCAACGGGCCGGACGGATCGCGGTGGTCCGAGAGACGGCCGGTGTGGTGGCTTATCACGCCGGTGAGTGGGCCGAGGCATTGTCGGAACTGCGTGCTGCGCGGCGGATGGCGGGCGGTGCCGGGCTGCTCGCAGTCATGGCCGACTGCGAACGCGGTCTGGGCCGCCCCGAGCGCGCGATCGAGATCGGCCGCAGTGACGAGGCCCGGTCGCTGACCGGGGACGACGCTATCGAGCTGCGCATTGTCGTCGCGGGTGCGCGGATGGACCTGGGAGAGTACGACCAGGCCGTAGTGACCCTGCAGGCCTCCGATCTCGATCCGGCCCGCACCGGGTCCGGGCCGGCGCGCCTGTTCTATGCCTACGCCGACGCACTGGTCGCGGCCGGGCGTACCGACGAAGGCCTGACCTGGTTCTTCAATGCCGCGGCGGCTGATCTCGATGGTGAAACCGATGCCGAAGAGCGTGCAGCGGAGTTGACCGGGGGTCCCTGACAACTGTGTGAGCGCAGCGCAGTGCTCGACCGTTGGGATTTCCGCACGCGGGAGCCTGCCGAACGAATGGCCGGATCGAGCAGCTGGGGGTGCAGTGCCGCTCAACTTTTCGGCACGGAGACGGCCTATCGACAGGGCGACGGCCGTTCAGCGTTCCTCCGCGTCGGGCGCGGGATCGTGCCCGTGTGATGGACCAGTTGAGTTCGGTGCGCAGATCGGCGCGGTTCATAGGGGGCGGCTCGGTGATGTAGATCTCCCACCTGGTGCTGCCCAGGGGGAGGTCTCGGGCAGTGATCCAGGAGTGCAGCCTGTCCCAGCTCTGGTCCAGGCAGTCGAAGGACCCACGGTGCACGAAACGAGCCGTTCGCCCGGGACGGGAGCACTCCGGACTACCTCTGCCTCCGGCTGAATCAGGCGGTCGACCGGGGCCGACGGTGATATCCATGGCTTGCTCGCAGGCGGTGCCGTAGGGCCGGTGATATTCGCACCCTGGGTATCGAGTACAGCGGCGAGCCGTTCGAATGAGGTATCGAAGAAGTGTGGATCTCATCCGGGGATACTCGGCCGTGGACCACCGCGAGATCCACCTCGGTGACGTCCAGAAGTTCCGGTTCGGTGCCCTGAGCAACGGGTTCGTCGACCACATCTCCTCCGCGCTGTGCGGCGGTCGCACGGATCGCGACCGCTTCGCTGGTCTCCGCGCATCTGTGCGGGACGCCGGATTTGCGCCCCGCGGGTATCCGTGCGTCCGTGCGTCCGTGCCTGTGGAGTGCCCGTTGGGGGCCGGAGTGGGACGACGACGTAGGGTCCGAGTGTGCGGGATGCGAGCGGAATGCGGTTGCGGGACGGGTACGAGGCGCTACTGCTGGATCTGGACGGGACGCTGTATCGCGGGTCCGTGGTGATCGAGGGCGGGCCCGCAGAACTTGCCGGTGGGGGGCAGCGGCTGGTTTACGTCACCAATAATGCGAGCCGCGCGGCGGGGGCGGTGGCCGCTCATCTCGCCGAAATGGGATACCCGGCTACGGAAGCCGAGGTGGTGACCAGTGCGCAGGCGGCGGTGCGGCTGCTCGCCGACCTGGTCGATCACGGGGCGGAGGTCATGGTCGTCGGTACCGACGATCTGGCGGCCGAGGTGAAGGCGGCGGGGTTGCAGCCGGTGCGGCGGGCCACGGTATCCGTGGCGGCGGTGGTGCAGGGTCATTCTCCGCAGACCGCGTGGCCCGATCTTGCCGAGGCTTCGTATGCACTGCGGGCAGGTGCAGTGTGGGTGGCTGCGAACACTGACCGGACCTTGCCGAACGAACGTGGTCTGGCGCCCGGTAACGGAGCCATGGTCGCGGCCTTGCGCGCCGCTACGGACCGGGAGCCGCTGGTGGCAGGTAAACCCTGTGCTCCGCTGCTGGAGAACGCCTTGGAGCGGGCTGGAACTCGGGCCGCGCTGGTGGTGGGTGACCGGCTCGACACCGATATCGACGGCGCGGCGAATGTGGCGGTGGACTCACTGCTGGTCCTGACCGGTGTCAGTACGATCGAGGAACTGACCGGGTTGCCCACGGACAGGTGGCCGACCTACATCGCCGGCAGCCTGGCCGCGCTGAACAGTGCGCCGGTCCCCTTCGATATCGACGACCCCGCAGCCGTTCGGCGGGAGCTGGAGGCACAACCGGGCCGGGCGCTCAGGGTACGCGCGCCCCGTTCGGAAATCCGATAGCGTTGACCGCACGATGACTACCCCGACTCCTCGCCCGAACCACCCCGGTGCCGCCCGGGTGCCGCTGCCCGGTCGGCATCTCCCCGGGGCCGCCGGCCACAGCGACCTCGCCGATCCGGACAGTATCCGCACCGAAGTTCGCGAACTGCTCGCCGAACTCGCCGGTGGCGCAGCGGGGGACGAATCCGCCGGAACCGACCTGGCCCGCCGGGCGCATATCCTGGAGCAGGCACACGAGGTGCTGGTCCAGGCTCTGGCGACGGTGGACAAGATCTGAGGTGGCCAGGCGGGCGCGGGTGGACGCGGAACTGGTCCGCCGCGGATTGGCGCGGTCACGCGACCATGCCGTGGAACTGATCGGTGCCGGGCGGGTGCTGATCAACGGTGCGGTGGCGGTGAAACCCGCGACCGCGGTGGAAACCGGGACACCCCTGGTGGTCAAGGAACAGGCCGACGAGGTGGCCTGGGCGTCCCGGGGGGCACATAAACTGTTGGGCGCACTGGAGGCTTTCGAATCTCGGGGCCTGGCGATCCAGGGCCGGCGCTGCCTGGATGCCGGGGCGTCCACCGGCGGGTTCACCGATGTGCTGCTCAGTCGTGGGGCGCGGGAAGTGGTGGCCGCCGATGTCGGCTACGGGCAGCTGGTGTGGCGATTGCGGACCGACGATCGGGTGCATGTACTCGACCGGACCAACGTTCGTTCACTGACCCCGGAAGGGATCGGGGGGCGGGTGGACCTGGTGGTCGCCGATCTGTCGTTCATTTCGCTGGCCCTGGTCCTGCCCGCGCTGGCGGCGTGCACTGCCCCCGGCGCCGATCTGGTGCCGATGGTGAAACCTCAGTTCGAGGTCGGTAAGGAACGCGTGGGTGCGGGCGGCGTGGTACGCGACCCGCAGTTGCGGGCGGAAGCAGTATGCGCGGTGGCCATGACGGCCGCCGAACTCGGGCTGCGGACGGTGGGGGTGGTAGCCAGCCCGCTACCGGGGCCCTCCGGGAATGTCGAATACTTTCTGTGGCTGCGCCGGGGGGAAATTCCCGGCGACCCGGCCGGTGAGGTGGCGGAGATGGTGCGGCTGGCGGTCGAAGAAGGTCCGCAATGAGCGTTGATACGCCCCGGACCAGGGAGATTCTGCTGGTATCGCATCCGGGTCGCGCCGAGATCAGCGAAACGGCGCATCGGGTGGCCAAGATCTGCGCGGAAGCCGGGATCGGGCTGCGGGTGCTCGCCGACGAGGCCTACAGCACCCGTTTCGAGTCCGGTGCCGCACCGGTCACCGAGCCCGGATGCTATCCGGCGCAGGTGGTGGCGCATGAGCCGGACGCGGCGCTGGGCTGCGAGATGGTGCTCGCACTCGGCGGTGACGGCACGCTGCTGCGGGCGGCGGAACTGGCCCGGCACGTCACGGTTGCGGTGCTCGGCATCAATCTGGGCCGCATCGGTTTTCTCACCGAGGCCGAGGCCGAACACCTCGACGAGGCGCTCGCGCAAGTGGTGCGTCGCGACTACCGCGTCGAGGAGCGGATGACCATCGATGTCAGCGTCCGGCTCGACGACGAGATCATCGAGCGCGGCTGGGCGTTGAACGAGGCCAGTATCGAGAACGCCGCGCGGATGGGCGTCCTCGAAGTGGTTCTGGAAGTCGACGGGCGGCCGGTGTCGTCCTACGGGTGTGACGGAATTCTTGTTGCGACCCCTACCGGTTCCACGGCCTACGCTTTCTCCGCCGGTGGGCCGGTGGTGTGGCCGGAACTGGAAGCGCTGCTGGTGATTCCGAGCAATGCGCATGCCCTGTTCGCTCGGCCGCTGGTGACCAGCCCGGACTCCAGAATCGCGGTCGAATCCGTTGCCACCGGCCCTGATGCGATAGTTTTCCTGGATGGCAGGCGCACCCTCGCCTTGCCGCGAGGTGGCCGGGTCGAAGCGATCCGTGGTGCCGAGCCGGTCCGGTGGGTGCGCCTGGATTCCGCGCCGTTCGCGGATCGGATGGTGCGCAAGTTCGAGCTGCCGGTAACTGGTTGGCGGGGCCGGCGGCGAACGGAGGGCACACGTGCTGACAGAGATACGAATTGACGGACTGGGCGTTATCTCCACGGCCACCGCACAATTCCACGAAGGGCTGACGGTGCTCACCGGCGAAACCGGTGCGGGCAAAACGATGGTGGTCACCAGTCTGCACCTGCTCAGCGGGGCACGGGCGGATGCCGGCCGGGTGCGGCTCGGCGCGAACCGCGCGGTGGTGGAGGGCCGGTTCACCCTCAACGAGGTGAACGCGACCGCACGCGGTGAAGCGGAACGGGTCCTGGAAGCGGCGGCGGCCGTTGCGGATGACGACGATACGGTGATCGCGATCCGCACGGTGGGCAGCGACGGCCGGTCCCGGGCGCATCTGGGTGGTCGCGGGGTTCCGGCGTCGGTGCTGGCGGATTTCACCGCACCGTTGCTGACCGTGCACGGGCAGAACGACCAACTGCGGTTGCAGCGGCCCGAACAGCAGTTGCGGGCGCTGGACCAGTTCACAGACGCGGCAGTGGGGCCGTTGCTGCGCGAATACACCGAGCAGCGGCGGGCCTGGCTGGATGCGCGGAACGCGTTGCTGGAACGTACAGCACGCAGCCGGGAGCTGGCAGCCGAAGCGGAACGTCTCACGCACGCGCTCGCGGAAATCGATGCGATCGCACCCGAACCGGGTGAGGACGAACGCCTGGTGGCGGAGATCCGCCGGCTCAGCGATCTGGATTCGCTGCGGGAAGCGGCGGCCACGGCGCACGAGGCGCTGGCCGGACCGGAGGACGACCCGGGGGAGAACGCCGGAGCCCTGGACGCGCTGGGGGTCGCACGATCGCGGGTCGAAGGCTCCGAGGATCCGGCGCTGGCGGCGCTGGGGCCGCGCCTGGCCGACGCTATCGCCGTGGTGGTGGACTTGACCACGGAATTGAGCGGGTACCTGTCGGATCTGCCGTCGGACCCCGGTGCGCTGGATTCCATGTTGACCCGGCAGGCCGAACTGAAATCGCTGACCCGCAAATACGCACCCGATATCGACGGGGTGCTCGCCTGGGCCGACGATGCGCGGAAGAAGCTGGAATCGCTGGATGTGTCGGAGGAGGCCCTGGCGGCGCTGGTCGCGGAGGCCGAGGCGGGCGCGGATCGGGTGCGGGCCGTGGCGGTGAAGCTATCGCAGGCGCGTACTACGGCGGCCGGTGAGCTGGCCGCGGCGGTGAGCGAGGAACTCGGCGGGCTGGCGATGGGGAAGGCGCGGCTGGACGTCGAGGTACGCCCGGTACCTGCCGGGCCGCAGGATTCGGCACCGCTGCTGATCGACGGCACCGAACTCCATGCCGGGCCCGCCGGGGTGGACGAGGTGGAGTTACGGCTGGCCGCACATTCCGGCGCGCAGTCGCTACCGTTGAACAAGAGCGCCTCCGGTGGTGAGCTTTCCCGGGTGATGCTGGCGCTCGAGGTGGTGCTGGCGGGTAACGAGCACGGGGTGACCATGGTGTTCGACGAGGTCGACGCCGGCGTCGGCGGCCGGGCGGCGGTCGAGATCGGGCGCCGGCTGGCCCGGTTGGCCCGCACCCATCAGGTGATCGTGGTGACCCATTTGGCGCAGGTCGCGGCGTTCGCCGATACGCATCTGGTGGTGAACAAATCCGACGACGGTGCGGGCGCCGTGGATTCGGGTGTCCGGGCGCTGACCCAGGACGAGCGGATCGTGGAACTCGCGCGGATGCTGGCCGGGCTCGACGACACCGAAACGGGTCGCGCACACGCTTGGGAACTGCTCAATATCGCCCGGGCCGAACGGATGGCGGCACGCTGATCCACCCGGCCGTCACGATCGGTGCCGGAGAGTGCGTGTGTCCGGCGCGGTAACAGCAATGAGGGGTGCTTCAGGCCGTCGGGTTCCGGTCTGTCGCACCGCAGTCCGGCGGGTGGATCCGATGTCGAACCGCGTGCGCGGTCGAGGTGATCTGCTTACGTGCACGACGTGGCCGGGGATAATTCGCTCGGCCGCCCACCGCTCGACAGGAACCGGGCGGCTGCCAGTAGGGGGCACGATTCGATGATCACCGCCAAACCCGATGACGGGCCGTGCCGGCGAGGTGAACCCGCTCGGACGGCGTCCCGGTGGTGGCGCGCGTCGATCGCGGTGATCACGCTGTCGGTAAGCGTGTGTTGCGTAGCGATGCTGTGGTTGCTGATGTCGGACGCCGGGTTTCCCGCTCTCGTTGTCACCGGCTGGGCACTGGTGCTGCTGGGGGCGCTGTGGCTGATGATCGGGCTGTTCGGTGCGATCCGCTACCGCCGCTACCGGTCGCTGCTGTTCGCGCCCGGCGCGGTCGTCCTGACCTGCGCGCTCGCGTGGGCCGGTATTCCCGGCAATCTCGGCTGGCGGATTTCCGGCGGCAGCCTCGAACGCCTCGCCGCCGGCTGCGAGGCTTCGGCCCCCGGACGGTACGGCGTCTACACCATTACTTCGGTGGTGAAACGCGCCGATGGTTGCCTGCTCTACACCGACGGTGGCCTCATCGATCCGGTCGGATTCGCCTATTTCCCGCGCGGTGCACCCGGGCAGGGCCCACCCCGCCACGACGGCGATATCGGCTACACGCCCCTCGAAGGCAGCTGGTACCGGTTCGTTCAACGGTTCTGAACCACCTCGACAACCGGGGCCTGCGCAGCCGGTTCGAGGACGGATCCGGTATCCGTGTCCGGCAGGTCGTGGTATCCGGTGCGGTCAGCTGCTGTGGCCGGTCAGCGGACGGCTTTGCGGGCGGCGGCGATGAACTGGTCGATCAGTCCCTTCAAGCCGATCTCGAGCGCCTTGGCGGGGACAGGCAAGGAGGGGTCGGAGGTCATGGTGTAGGTGACGCGGGTGCCGTCTCCGGCGTCGGCGAAGGTGATGACGCCGGTATGGCTTTTCACCGGAGCGCCCTTGACGATCTTGTATTCCACCCGTTCGTTCGGCACCAGGGCGGTGATCTCCTCGACCACGCCGACCGGTCCGGCACCGATCTTGTGCTGGGCACCCACACCCTCGCGTTCGGTCGTGCCCGGTCGTACGAGCGTGACGTTCACGGCGAGGTACGGGCTGATGCTCTCGCGGTCGGCGAACAGCCGGTACACGGTCGCCCGCGGGGCGGCGATCACGGTGTCGACGGTGGTGCTGGCCATGGCGTCTCCTCTTCGATTAGCTGTGCCCGGCAGCATACGGCGCGCCCGGCCCGGCTTCCGCGCGCAGCCGGCCGGTGGCCGCACCCGCGGGTAGCTGATCGATTGCTCGGGCGGGTGAATGGATGGCCGGTCAGCGGCGTGTCTCCACCGAAGGTTGAGGGTTTACCGACATCATCGCTACATGAGGATGCTGGCGCTGCTGTCGAAGAACTCCGAGGCACTGCCCGGTCGAACGGGGAACGCCCGGGTCGACCGTGATACCCGGCGGCTACTTGCCCGGATCGGGCCAGGTGATATAGCCGTTCTCGATGAAATGGATATCGATCAGCCCCTCGCCGACAAGCTCGTCGCCGCGGGGGTGACGGCGGTGGTGAACACCTCGCCTTCGATCTCCGGCCGGTACCCGAACGTCGGTCCCGAAGTTCTGGTCGCAGGAGGTGTGCTGCTGCTCGACACCGTGAGCTCGGATGCTTTCGGCCGTATCAAGGACGGCGCCCGGGTGCGGATCGCGGACGGTGTCGTCTACGCCGATCGGTTCACCCGCAAGGAACCCGAGGCGCTGGTCGAATGCCTCGAACTGGACGAGGACGCGATCGCCGAACGGATGCAGGAAGCGCGTAACGGGCTCGCCGAGCACCTGGAATCGTTCGCCGGTGACGCGCTGGAGTTCATCAGGACCGAATCCTCGCTGCTCATGGACGGTATCGGCGTACCGAAACCTGATCTGGAACTGAGCGGCCGGCAGGTCGTGGTGGTCGGAGTGGGGCCGGGGCACGCCGAGGACCTGAAGAAACTCGGGCCGTTCATCAAGGAGTACTCGCCGGTCTTGATCGGTGTGGGTGCCGGTGCCGAGACACTGCGGCGGTCGGGATACCGGCCGGACCTGATCGTCGGCAACCCCGACGAACTGACCACCAAGACGCTGACCTGCGGCGCCGAATTGATCATCCCGGCGGACCTCGACGGCCGGGCCGAGGGATTGGAGCGGGTGAAAGAACTGGGACTGGGGGCGATCACCTTCCCGGGCTCCGGGGCACCCGCCGATCTGGCGCTGCTGCTCGCCCACCATCATGGGGCGGCGCTGATCGTGACGGCGGGCGCGAGTGCCTCGCTGGAGGAATTCTTCGATCGTGGCCGGCGCGACAGCAACCCGGCGACATTCTTGACCCGGTTGAAGGTCGGCGAATCGATCATGGACGCATCCGCGGTGGCCACGCTGTACCGCAACCGTTTCTCGGGTGTGCTGGCGGCACTGCTGGTGCTGGCGGTGCTCGGCGCGGCGATTGTCGCGATCCTGGCGGTCGGGCAGGGCAGTGAAATGCTCGCGGGGGCGCAGGACATGCTGACCCGGGCCGAGCTCTGGGGCCGGGAGGTCCTCGGCCGGTCCGAATAGCCGGGTCGCGCCGGGCAGGCCGTGCTGCGACGGGGTCGCGGCGGCCGGCCCGAAGGTCCTCGGATGGTCGCGGCATGGTCCTACGGCTCGTGTAGGTGGCCGTTCAGGCAGCACTCCGGGGTCGGGGCTGTGTGTTGCCACGTAGGTGAGCAGTCCAGTGTTCGGGTGCGGTGCGCAACCCTCCAGCACTCGGGACACGCGTGGGTGCGGTGGGGTGGAAAACCCGGTGCGGGCCATTCGGTGGGGAGGAAGTGGCCGGTGGTGCCGCCGGGACGGGAGTGAGACCGCGTGGGTGCCGCGGGTGCGATATCCGAGTGGATCGGATGGGCGATCGGGTAGTTAACGGGGGAGTGGCGGTCGTTCGCCGGGGCGGTCTCGTGTTACTGTGAAGACCCGTGGGTCATACACGGATTCAGGCGCGCACAGCCACCAAGCACATCTTCGTGAGCGGTGGTGTCGCCTCTTCACTCGGTAAGGGTCTCACCGCCTCCAGCCTCGGTCAGTTGTTGACCGCGCGGGGACTACGAGTCACCATGCAGAAGCTCGACCCCTATTTGAACGTCGATCCCGGCACCATGAACCCGTTCCAGCACGGTGAGGTGTTCGTGACCGAGGACGGCGCCGAGACCGATCTCGATGTGGGGCATTACGAGCGGTTCCTCGACCGCGACCTGTCGAAGGACGCCAACGTCACCACCGGCCAGGTCTACTCTTCGGTGATCGCCAAGGAACGGCGCGGCGAGTATCTCGGCGATACGGTGCAGGTGATCCCGCATATCACCGACGAGATCAAGGCGCGTGTCCTGGCGATGCGCGGCCCCGACCTGCAGGGGCAGGAACCGGATGTGGTGATCACCGAGATCGGCGGCACGGTCGGCGATATCGAATCACAGCCGTTTCTCGAGGCCGCCCGGCAGATCCGGCACGATGTCGGCCGCGACAATGTCTTTTTCCTGCACGTTTCCCTCGTGCCGTATCTGGCGCCCTCGGGTGAGCTCAAGACCAAACCCACCCAGCATTCGGTGGCGGCGCTGCGCAGTATCGGTATCCAGCCCGACGCGCTGATCCTGCGCTGCGATCGCGAGGTGTCGGCCGGCCTGAAGAGCAAGATCGCGCTGATGTGCGATGTGGAGGTCGACGCGTGCATCTCCACCCCGGACGCGCCGTCGATCTACGACATCCCGAAGGTGTTGCACCGGGAAGGCCTCGACGCGTATGTAGTGCGCAAACTCGGGTTGCCGTTCCGCGATGTCGACTGGACCGTCTGGGGTGATCTGCTCGACCGCGTGCATACGCCGCGGGAAACGGTGGAGGTCGCGCTGGTCGGCAAGTACGTCGACCTGCCGGATGCGTATCTGTCGGTCACCGAGGCGCTGCGGGCGGGTGGTTTCGCGCACCGCGCGAAGGTGAAACTGCGCTGGGTGCAGTCCGATGATTGCGAAACCCCGGCGGGGGCGCAGGCCGCGCTGCGCGATGTGGACGCGGTGCTGATTCCGGGCGGATTCGGGATCCGCGGGATCGAGGGCAAGGTCGGTGCGATCCACCACGCCCGGACTCGAAAACTGCCGTTGCTCGGGTTGTGCCTGGGATTGCAGTGCATGGTGATCGAGGCCGCGCGTTCGGTGGGACTCGACGACGCCAACTCCGCCGAATTCGAACCCGAGACAGAACACCCGGTGATCTCCACGATGGCCGATCAGGAACAGGCCGTGGCAGGCGAGGCCGATTTGGGCGGCACCATGCGGCTCGGCGCCTACCCCGCGGTGCTGGAGAAGGGGTCGGTGGTGGCCCGGGCCTACCGCGCCGCCGAGGTTTCCGAGCGGCACCGGCACCGGTACGAAGTGAACAACAGCTACCGCGACAAGATCGCCACCAGCGGGCTGCGGTTCAGCGGTACGTCGCCGGACGGGCATCTGGTGGAGTTCGTCGAACTTCCCGGTGAGGTCCACCCGTTCTTCGTGGGCACCCAGGCGCATCCGGAACTGAAGAGCCGGCCCACCCGGCCGCATCCGCTGTTTGCCGAGCTGATCGCCGCCGCGCTGCGGTACAAACTGGCCGAACGGCTCCCCGTGGATATCCCCGGTGAGCAGGACGAGCAGGAAATGGCTGCTGCCGAGCAGGCCTCATGACCGGCGCGCAGCCGGCGCCGGGCAGCCACGCCTTCCGTACGGTCGACAGCCGGCTGGTCTACAACGGGGCTATCGTGGCGCTGCGGCTGGATCAGGTGGAGATGCCGGACGGCCGGGTCGTGGAACGCGAGGTGGTCGAACATCACGGTGCGGTCGCGGTGGTCGCGTTGGACGACGACGGGCAGGTCGTGCTGATCCGCCAGTACCGGCATCCACTCGGGGAGCGGCTGCTCGAACTGCCGGCCGGATTGATCGATATCGCTGGGGAGGATCCACTCGCGGCGGCGCAACGGGAACTGGCCGAGGAAACCGGGCTGGCCGCGCACGAATGGTCCGTACTGGTGGATGTGGCGTTGTCGCCGGGGTTCACCGACGAAGCGTTGCGGGTGTATCTGGCACGCGGGCTGACCGATACCGAACGGCCCGCACCCGAACACGAGGAAGCCGACCTGGAACTTGTGCGGATGCCGCTCGGTGTGGCTGTGCGGGCGGCCTTGGCAGGCGAGATCGTGAACGCGACCGCGGTCGCCGGACTGCTTGCGCTGAGCGCTGCCGACACCGCGGAACTGCCGCTGCGCCCGGCCGACGCGCCGTGGCCCGGACTACCGAGCGCGCTGTTACGGCGCCAGACGGCGCAACGGAACACGGACTGAGGGCGGGGTGCGGTGCGCGAGGCCGATGTCTACCTGGACCATCTCGCGGTGGAGCGGGGAGCCGCCCGCAGCACGCTGTCGGCGTATCGGCGCGACCTCGGGCGGTACCGTGAATATCTGAAAGACCGGGGCATCGCCGACCTCGAGGCGGTCCGCGAAACCGATATCGGAGAATTCGGGATCGCCCTGCGCGCGGGCGACGACCGGCATCCGCCGCTGGCACCGGGATCGGTCGCGCGGGCACTGATCGCGGTCCGCGGACTGCACCGATTCGCCGCCGCCGAGGCGATGATCAGCACCGATGTCGCCCATGCGGTGAAACCACCGATGGTGGGGCAGCGGCTGCCCAAGGCGCTGCCCGTGGATCAAGTGCTGCGGCTGCTGGATTCGGTCGGTGCGGATACGGGGGCCGGTGGCGACGCGGGTGCCCGCGGGCTTCGCGATCGGGCCCTGCTGGAGCTGCTGTATTCGACCGGCGCGCGGATCTCGGAAACCGTCGGCCTCGATCTCGACGATCTCGACCTCGAGGGGCGCGCCGTCGTACTGCGGGGGAAGGGCGGTAAACAGCGGATCGTCCCGGTGGGGCGGCCCGCTCTGTCGGCCGTGGACGCCTACCTGGTGCGCGGACGGCCGGTATTGGCGTCGCACGGTCGCGCCGGGGTGCGGGCCCCGGGTTCGGCGGCCGCGTTGTTCCTCAACGTGCGGGGCGGCCGGTTGTCCCGGCAGAGTGCCTGGCAGGTATTGCAGCGCGCGGCGGAGCAGGCCGGGATCACGGCGACGGTTTCACCGCACACCCTGCGGCATTCGTTCGCCACCCACCTACTCGACGGCGGCGCCGATGTGCGGGTGGTGCAGGAACTACTGGGGCACGCGTCGGTCACCACCACCCAGATCTACACAATGGTCACCGTGGGGACCTTACGAGAAGTCTGGGCCACCGCCCACCCCAGGGCACGATGAGCGGACCCTGATCCGCCGGTTCCGCAATATCACAGAACACGCCGGTTGACACACTGGGCACTGGAGTGCTGTCAACAGGTAGCGTCTAGAAGGAGCCGGACCGTGGCGAAAGCGAGACCGTGCCTTGATCGGCCTCGTTACGCTCTACGAGGTGACGGGCAGGAACGTATAAGGAGCAGCGGATCGTGACGACAGCCGGAGCGGCGGGACCGCCCAAGGGCGCCGAGAACGACGAGCGCGCCACATCCGTGTGGGGGGCGGGCCCCGAACCTCCCCCCGCCGACGCCGCATTGGGTCCGACGGGCCGTCCGCTACGCCCGGTACCGGATCCGACCGAACCGTCGGAGCGGGGCAACGCGCTCATCGTGGCGATGTGTAATCAGAAGGGCGGGGTCGGCAAGACCACCTCGACCATCAATCTGGGTGCCGCGCTGGCCGAATACGGCCGCCGGGTGCTGCTGGTGGATCTCGACCCGCAGGGCGCGTTGTCGGCGGGGCTGGGTGTTGCGCACCACGATCTGGATCTGACCGTGCACAACCTGCTGATCGGCGCACCGGTCGCGGTCGACGATGTGCTCGCGCAGACCAAGGTCGAGAACCTGGATCTGCTGCCGAGCAATATCGATCTGTCCGCGGCGGAGATCCAGTTGGTGAACGAGGTCGGCCGGGAGCAGTCGCTGGGGCGGGCGCTGGAACCGGTCCGCGACCGCTACGACTACATCCTCATCGATTGCCAGCCTTCGCTCGGCCTGCTCACGGTGAATGCGCTGGCGTGTGCGGACGGCGTGATCATTCCGATGGAATGCGAATACTTTTCGTTGCGCGGCCTCGCGTTGCTCAACGATACGGTGGAGAAGGTACGGGACCGGTTGAATCCTCGGCTGAGCCTCTACGGCATCGTGGTCACCATGTTCGATGCCCGGCTGTTGCATTCCCGTCAGGTGATGGCGCGTGTGGTGGAGGTGTTCGGGGAACTGGTGTACGACACGGCGATCGCGCGGACCGTCCGGTTCCCGGACGCGAGCGTTGCCGGTGAACCGATCACCACGTGGGCGCCGAAATCCAGTGGCGCCGAGGCGTATCGCGCGATGGCACGGGAAGTCATCCACCGGTCGGGTCGGTGAGCGCAGCAGCACCCGCACCTGCACCGTCGAGTACCAGCGAGCCCGGCGACACCGCGGACGCGGCTCGTGAGAAAACCGGTTTCCATCTGCGGCTCAGTAATTTCGAGGGCCCGTTCGACCTGCTGTTGCAGTTGATTTCGCAGCGCCGCCTGGATGTGACGGAGGTGGCGCTGCACCGGGTCACCGACGAATTCATCGCCTACACCAAGGCACTTACCGCCGGGCTGGCCCAGCCCGGGAATTCGCTGCGCACCGATAAGATCCTGGATCAGACCACCGAGTTCCTGGTGGTCGCCGCGACTCTGCTGGATCTGAAGGCGGCGCGGCTGCTGCCCTCGGGGGAAGTGACCGATCCCGACGATCTGGAACTCCTCGAAGCGCGGGATCTGCTGTTCGCCCGGTTACTGCAATACCGGGCGTTCAAACAGGTCGCCGAACTGCTCGGCGAACTCGAGGCCGCCGCGCTGCGCCGGTACCCGCGGGCGGTGGGCCTGGAGGAGCGGTTCGCCGGGCTGCTGCCGGAGGTCAGGCTCGGGGTGGATGCGGCCGGATTCGCGGAGATCGCCGCGGCCGCGTTCCGGCCGCGGCCGGTACCTACGGTGGGCCTGGACCATTTGCACGCGCACACGATATCGGTCGCCGAACAGGCCACGCTGGTGCTGGAACGCCTGCGCGCTCGTGGTGCCGGCACCTGGACCACGTTCGCCGAACTGGTGGCCGATTGCGCAGCCCCGATTCAGATCGTGGCGCGATTCCTGGCGCTGCTCGAGCTGTACCGGAGTAGGTCGATCGAGTTCGATCAGCCCGATCCGCTGGGGCCGCTCGCTGTCCGCTGGATCGGGGGCGAAGCCGAGGCCGCCCCTGTCGCTATCGAGGAGGACTACGGGTGAGGGACTACGAAGGGCCGCATTCGGCGGCGGAGGGAGCAGTATGAGCGAGAGTGTGACCGAATTCGCGCCCGAGCCGCTCGACGATGCCGAATTCCGGGCGGCGCTCGAGGCGATCCTGCTCGTGGTGGACACTCCCGCGCCGGTAGAGCAGTTGGCGACCACCTTGGACGAGCCCGCGAACCGGGTCGAACAAACCCTGCGGGAGATGTCGGCGGAGCTGGCCGCGCAGCGTAGTGGGATCGATCTGCGTTTCGCCGGGGACGGGTGGCGCTTCTATACTCGCAGCGAGTACGCACCGTATGTGGAGCGTATGTTGCTCGACGGCGCCCGGTCGAAGTTGACCCGGGCGGCACTGGAGACGCTGGCGGTGGTGGCATATCGGCAGCCGGTGACCCGGGCCCGGGTCAGCGCGGTGCGCGGTGTCAACGTCGACGGTGTGATGCGTACCCTGCTGGCCAGGGGACTGATCACCGAGGCCGGCACCGACCCGGAAACCAACGGCACGCTCTACGGCACCACCGAACTGTTCCTGGAACGTATCGGGCTGGCGTCGCTGAACGACCTGCCGGAACTGGCGCCGCTGCTGCCGGGCGTCGACCTGATCGATGAGATCAACGACAGTCTGGAGACGGACCCCCGCTACACCAGACTGCGCAAACCCGCCGAGGACGATCTGAACCTCGGCGCCGAGGATTGACAGGAAATCGTGAATACACCCGCTCGCCGAGATGGCACACCGGATCGTAGACAACGCGCAGACCAGCCCGCCCGGGCCGGTCGCGGACGCGGCGCCCCCCGAGGAGCGGGCGATACCCGCCGTGGCGGTGAATCCCCCCGCAACGGCCGTGGCAGTGAACCATCGCGGACCGGCCGTGGTGGCGGAACCCGCAGTACCGAGCGCGGGGCGCGCAGTGACCAGGCGCGGACCGGGCGGACCGGAGCTGCGGATGCGCCGGCGCGCAGGGGGGCGCGGCCCGTCGCCGGCCGGAGTGGCTTCGCTTCCGCCGGGGGGAGCGCCGCGGGCGGACGCAGCGGGGCCGGCGCCTCGGGTCGTACCGGCTCCGGCGCGTCGGGGCGCGGCGGATCGGCCCCGGCCGGTCGCGGCACGACTGCCGGGCGAGGCGGCTCTACTGCGGCAGGGCGCGGTGGTGCCGGTTCCACGGGGCGCGGCGGCCCCGCTGTCGCCGGGCGGCCCGGTTCCGCTGCCGCGGGGCGTGGTGGGCCGTCTACCGGACGCAGCGGTCCTGCCGGTGGCTCGCGGACAGGTGGGCGCCCCGGTGGCGGTACGCCGTCCCGCAAGACCCCGGCCGCTCGGTCCGGTGGTGCACCGCAGCTGAACAACGCCAAACCCGCTCGCCGTCAGCATGTGGAATCGGAGGAACCCGGCCACGAGAAGATGCCCTGGGGCGAAGGTGAACGCCTGCAGAAGGTGCTGGCCAAGGCCGGTGTCGCCTCCAGGCGCGCGGCCGAGGAGATGATCGACCGAGGACGGGTCGAGGTGGACGGCATCATCGTGCGCGAACAGGGGTTGCGTATCGACCCGGAGAACGCCGTGGTGCGGGTGGACGGTATCCGGGTGGTGGTGCGCGAGGAACTGGTGCATCTGGCGCTGAACAAACCCAAGGGCTGGCAGTCCACCATGTCCGACGATCTGGGCCGCCCGTGTGTGGGCGATATCGTCGCCGAGCGGGTCGCCGCGGGGCAGCGGTTGTTCCATGTCGGCCGGTTGGACGCCGATACCGAGGGATTGTTGCTGCTCACCAACGACGGCGATCTGGCGCATCGGTTGATGCACCCCTCCTACCAGGTGTCCAAGACCTATCTCGCGACCGTGCAGGGCGAGGTACACCGTTCCATCGGCAAGATTCTGCGCGACGGCGTAGAACTCGAGGACGGGCCCGCCGGCGTCGACAAATTCCAGGTCCTGGAAGTCGACGCGGGACGATCCCTGGTGAAGGTCGTGTTGCACGAGGGGCGCAAACATATCGTGCGGCGGTTGCTGGACGCGGTCGGTCACCCGGTGAGCCGGTTGGTCCGCACGCATGTCGGCCCGGTGGTCCTGGCCGATCAACGGCCGGGCACCCTGCGGGTACTGGGCCGCGACGAAATCGGCAAACTCTACGAGGCGGTGTCATTGTGAACGGGGCCGAGGTGTTCGGTAGGCAAGCTCCGGTCGGGGTCGTCGCGAACCCGGCGGGCGACCGGTCGCTGGTGGTGGCGATGGACGGGCCCTCGGGCACCGGTAAGTCCAGCGTTTCGCGTCGGCTGGCGACCCGGCTGTCGGCTCGTTACCTGGACACCGGCGCGATGTACCGGGCCGCGACTCTGCAAGTGTTGCGCGCCGGGACCGACCCGGACGATTCCGCCGCCGTGACCGCGACGGTCACCGATATGCCGCTGCGGATCGGCACCGACCCCGAGAGCGAACTGATCGAACTCGACGGTGACGATGTGCGCGCGGAGATCCGCGGCCCGGAGGTCACCGCCGCGGTATCGGCGGTATCGGCAGTACCGGAGGTCCGCGAACAACTGGTGGCGCTGCAGCGCGAAATCGCGGTGAGCGCCGGGCGCATCGTCGTCGAAGGGCGGGATATCGGTACCACGGTGCTGCCCGACGCCGATGCCAAGATCTACCTGACCGCCTCCGCGCCGGCGCGGGCGCACAGGCGTAATCAGCAGAACATCGCCGAGGGCCGCGGGGACGACTACGCCGGCGTACTCGCCGATGTCGAACGCCGCGACCGCCTCGACTCGACCCGGGCGGTTTCGCCGCTGCGGCGTGCCGAGGACGCGGTGCAGGTCGACACCAGCGAGCTGACCATGGACGAAACGATCGAGGAGTTGTACCGGGAAATCGCCCGGCAGCTGGATCGGTCGCATGAGCGGTCCGCGCTACGCCGTCGGGGCGCGGCCGGATGAGCGGGGAGACGATGAGTGACGTACTGGCCGGCGACGGCGTGTGGAACGACGAAACCGACTGGGAGATCACCGATCTGGCAGGCGACCCGGAGGCCGCCGACCACTCGCCGATGCCCACGCTGGCCGTGGTCGGCCGCCCGAACGTCGGGAAATCTACGCTGGTCAACCGGATCCTGGGGCGCCGCGAAGCGGTGGTCGAGGATGTACCCGGGGTGACCCGAGACCGTGTCTCCTACGACGCGAGCTGGGCGGGCCGCCGGTTCTGGGTGCAGGACACAGGCGGCTGGGAACCGGACGCCAAGGGGTTGCAGCAGTCGGTGGCCCGGCAGGCCGAGCTTGCGATGAATACCGCCGACGCGATCCTGCTCGTGGTGGACGCCGTGGTCGGCGCCACTGCCGGCGACGAGGCCGCGGTGAAGGTGCTGCGGCGCGCGAAAACGCCGGTGATCCTGGTGGCGAACAAGGTCGATGACCAGCGGGTCGAAGCCGATGCGTCCGCGCTGTGGTCACTGGGGCTGGGCGAGCCGCGGATGGTGTCGGCGGCGCACGGCCGCGGAACCGGCGATCTGCTCGACATTGTGCTCGAAGTGCTGCCCGAGACCCCGCGCGAGGGCACCGGCGGCACCGGTGGGCCGCGCCGGGTGGCGCTGGTCGGGAAACCGAACGTCGGCAAGTCCAGCCTGCTGAACAAGCTCGCGGGCGACGAACGGTCGGTGGTGCACGATATCGCCGGTACCACCGTCGACCCGGTGGACTCGCTGGTGGACCTGGGCGGCAAGGTGTGGCAGTTCGTCGACACCGCCGGACTGCGCCGTAAGGTCGCCAACGCGAGCGGTACCGAGTTCTATGCGTCGCTGCGCACGAAATCGGCGTTGGAGGCCTCCGAGGTCGCGATCATGCTGATCGATGCTTCCCAGCCGATCACCGAACAGGACCTGCGGGTGATCAGCCTGGTCGCCGATTCCGGGCGGGCACTGGTTCTGGCGTTCAACAAATGGGATCTGGTGGACGAGGACCGCCGCCTGCAAATCGAGCGCGAGGTGGACCGCGACCTGAACCGCGTGCCGTGGGCGCAGCGGGTGAACATCTCCGCACACACCGGGCGGGCGGTACAGAAACTGGTACCGGCCATGGAGACCGCGCTCGAATCCTGGGACAAACGGATCCCGACCGGCCGGTTGAACACCTGGCTGAAGGACGTGATCGCCGCGACCCCGCCGCCCATGCGCGGTGGCCGGCTGCCCCGGGTCCTGTTCGCCACCCAGGCGACCACCCGGCCGCCGACCTTCGTTCTGTTCACCACGGGCTTCCTGGAGGCCGGCTACCGGCGGTTCCTGGAGCGGCGGCTGCGCGAAGAATTCGGGTTCGACGGGTCGCCGGTGCGCATCTCGGTGCGAGTTCGGGAGAAGCGCCCCAAGAAGTGAAGCCGGTGCATGGCGCGTCGTCCGTGGAGCGGATGAGTGGTCCGCTCGGGTGCGGGGCCTGTCCTTCGGCGTGCCGGCCGCTGGAAAGATAGGTGGGCGGGCCCGCCTCTCCGCCGATGAGCACACCACAGCCTCACAGGTGGCGGGCCGACAGTGCCTCGGCCGGTGGGAGCTGGTGGCGGCCGGCGTGTTCACGCCGGTTGCGTACTTCGGCACGGGTGCGCGGCCGGAATTTCGGTTCGCGGCTACAGCCGCAGGGCTCGTAACCCTCGTAGCGCAGGCCGGCGGCCAGGACCGCCGCGACCACCGACCAGCCCGCGCTGTCGTGCTGTCGTGGGGCGGCGAAATCGTGGCCGGCGTTGCGCATCTCTGTCGAACAGCGGGGACAGCGGGGTGGATCGGTGTGGCCGTTGCGGGACCCGGGTGCCCACCGTTTCTGCGAAATCCGGCATGGCGGGCATACGTAGTGGGTGCGGTAGCGGTGGTCCCTGTTGTCGCACATGGGGTGACGGTAGCGTGGCCGGAGAGTGGGCCGCACCGCGCGATGAGGTCCGGCCGTTCGGGGAGTGCTGGTGCGCCGAGCGAGGAGAGTTGATGGTCGGTCGTCGTAGCCGGGCGGTGTCGGTATATCTGCGGCTCACCCGTAAGCGCGGGATGGGCTCTGCCGAGCGGGCGCGGGCGGCGATGGCCGGGCCGCCGGGAGATCACGCGCCGCCGCGAGGGCTGCGGAGACGTTACTCGATCGCCTGCCGTACGGTCGGCGATTTTCCGAGCTATACGGTGGTCCCGCGGCCGGGCCGGGAATCGGGCACCGTGGTGATCTATCTGCACGGTGGCAGTTTCTTCCGGGAGATCAGCTGGTGGCATTGGCGGTTCATCGGACGGCTGGCCGCAGCGGGGCATCGGGTGGAGGTGCCCATCTACCCGCTGGCTCCGCGCTACACCCACCGGGACGCACGCCCATACCTGACCGAGATCTACCGGGGTGTGCTGGGCGAATTCGATCCCGCGCGGGTGGCGGTCGCCGGGGATTCGGCCGGCGGGACCCTCGCACTCACGCTGGCCCAATCGCTGCCGGAGGCCGGGCTGCCGGCACCGGCGCGATTGATCCTGTTGTCGCCGTGCCTCGATATGCGGTTGTCGAACCCCGAGATCGATCGGGTCGAAGCCGCGGATCCGTGGTTGGCGCGCCCCGGCCTGCTGGAGGCGGGCCGGGTCTGGGCCGGCGGGGATGATCTCGGTCTCCCCGGGCTGAGCCCGATCAACGGCCCGCTGGACGGTCTACCACCGACCGATATCTTCATGGGCACGCACGACATCCTGCACCCCGATGCGCGGCTGTTCGCCGAACGTGCGGGTTCGGCAGTGCGTTTCACCGAGGTGACCGGTGCCTTCCACGTATATCCGCTCGTGCCGGTCCCCGAGGCAGGGCCCGCGGTGCGGGCGATCCTGGCCGCTGTGGCGCAATGTGACGGGCATTCGGCGGCCCCGGAGCCGGAACCGTGACCCCGCCACGGGAACTCGTGAACGGCCTGTGAACGACCATGGAAACCGGTTGTTTCGACCGTGACGGTGCATCGCGCGGCAAAGGGCGGTACCGTACCCCGGCGTGACTACTTGTCTGCCATCGAATCACCCGAGGCGGGAGCCGTAATGACTGTCGAGCCGCCGATCGAGGACGATGTCACGCAACTGGCCCAACGCGTCGAACACGCCCGCAACCGACTGGCCTACCAGTTCGATCCCGCGCTCACCGAGGCGCTGTCGGAAACGGAACTGCACGCCGAACGTGAACTCGCCGAGCGTATCCGCGAGCAGGAGCGCGGACAACGCTGGAAGGAGATCCAGGCGGCCGCCGGGGCGAACGACCGGGCCAGACAGACCACCGAGCAGATCGAGAAGGCGGATATGCGCGACCTCTTGCTCGCCCGTAAAGCCATCGCTGCGCAGCGCCGGGAATCCAGCCCGCACGCCAAGCTGGCCTCGCTGTACCGGCATCGGGCCTGGTCGTTGCGCGCACTGGCCGGTGTGGTCGGCGCGGGCATGTTGTGGTCGGCGGTCAACGTCCAGCAGAACATCGCGCCCACCGGTCCCAGCGACCCCCTGTTCTGGTTCAGCTACCTGCTGGAGGGGATGATCAGCGCCTGCCTGATCATCATCATGATCGGCACCAACAAGGTGGCCGAATGGGGTGTGGTCAACAACCGGCGCCAGACTGCGGCCGCCGAGGTGGCGCTGCTGGCCCTGACCGTCGGGCTCAACACGTATCCGTATCTGCGGGTGGGTAACTGGTACGACGTGGGTGTGCACGCCGTCGCGCCGGTGATGATCGGTGTCGCACTACTCATCCACGACGCGGCCAGCGCCCGCTACGGTATGGCGATTCTGCGGGCCACCGAACAGGTCCGGGGGCTGCCCGATCCGGCCGCGCAGATCCGCAACAGCCTCCCGCGGGTCAGTATGAAACTCGATCCCAATGCGGGGGAGCCGCGGGCTCTTCCGGTCGGCGATACCACCGCGGCGCAACCGGCGGCGCTGGAATCGGGCGCGAAGACTGCCGGTGCCGGGACGGCTTTTCGCGCGGAGGGCAAGTCCGGTGAGGCGGGAAAGAAGCGGGCGAGCGATCTCGCCGATGTGACCTCCGGCCTGATCGGGCGGACGAGTTCCCTGCTGGACGAGCTCGCCACGAATTCTCCGCTGTTCGACGAGTCCACGGCGAAGAACGCCGAGGTCACCGACAAACTGCCGATCAGCAATTCGGCCAGCGCTGCCGTCAAGAAGCTGGGCCAGGCCAAGCAGGCCGGCGTGGCGGGTAACGGCTCGGAATCGGGTGGTAAGGGAAAAATGTCGGGTGACAAGGAGACCGACGAGTTCCTCGAGGTCGTGCGGTCCTCCGACGGATACGACACCGGCCAGTTCCGAGTCGCCGACATCCTCGAGCAGGAACTCGCCGAGCTCCAGGCCGAACGGCGCAAGGCCCGGTCCGGGCGGGCTCGTAGCGGCTCCACCAACGGGGCCTGAGCGGGCCCGCACCGTGATCCTTGTGCGGCCGCCGCACGGGGGCGTCGCGCCGTGGGGTGCGCGCTACCGTGAAGGTGACGGTGAGGAGGTACGATGTCGGAGCGCAAACCCGCGGGAGTCGACTTCGAATCCTGGGTCGACCGTAAGATCCGCGAGGCCACCGAACGTGGCGAATTCCGGAATCTCCCCGGCGCCGGGAAACCACTGCCGGGCGCGGGGAGCCGGTACCATGACGAAAACGCCTGGTTGCGGGATTATCTGCGGCGTGAAGGGGTGAGCGGGGACGCGGCGCTGCCACCGTCGCTGCAACTGCGCCGCGAGGTGGAGCGGCTGCCCGAGAAGGTGCGTGAGCTCACCACCGAGGAGCAGGTGCGGGCCACCGTCGCCGAGCTCAACCGGCGCATCGTGGACTGGTTGCGGGTGCCGACCGGCCCGCAGTTGCCGGTCGCCCCGGTCGACGTCGAGGAAACGGTCGCCCGCTGGCGTGCTGCGGCCGGCGCCGCCGATCGGGAGACCGCGGCGCAACCATCCGCGCCGGAATCGGAGCGTGGCCGGGCGAGCCGGGCGGAGCCCCGGCGCCCGTGGTGGCGCCGGATCCGCCGGAACAGCTGAGTCGATCCCACCCGGCGCGCGGCCCCGGTGCGGTTGTATGGGGGTATGGATTCACGCACGCTCGCCGACCGGATCGAGATCACCGATCTGCTCACCCGCTACGCCACCGCCGTCGACGACAAGGACTGGCCGCTGTATCGCTCGGTGTTCACCGCCGACGCGCAGATCGACTACAGCACGGCCGGCGGGCCCACCGGGGACGTGGACGCGGTCGTCGCCGGGCTCACCGAACAGTTGGCGCTGTTCTCCCGGACCCAGCATTTCATTTCCAATATCGCGGTGGAACTGGATGGTGATATCGCGAAGGTCCGCGCCATGTTCTTCAATCCGATGATTGTCTCTCCGGGTAAGCAGTTCACCTGTGGTGGCTGGTACAACCACGATCTGGTGCGCACCCCGGACGGCTGGCGCAGCGCCCGGCTGGTCGAGGATGCGGCCTGGTTCGACGGGCTGGAGGCCGCTTTCACCTGACCGGCCCGGTGAGCAGGCGCACTCGATCGTGCGTTCCCGCCGGATTGAAGACTCCGGGGCCGGGTACGCGGCCGCTATCCGACCGAGCAACCGAGATTCGGAGGTGGATATCGTGGCCGAGCACAACACCGCACGTGAGGGCATAGAAGGTGCCGTCGAGGGCGTGAAGGGCAAGGTCAAGGAGGCCGCGGGAGCGGTTCTCGACAACGACTCCTTGCGCACCGAGGGCAAGGCACAGCAGGACAAGGGCGAATCGCAGCGGGCCGCCGCCGAGAAGGAGAACGAGGCGCGGCAGCAACGCCTCGAGGCCGCCGATGCCGAACAGCGGCAGCGGGCCCAGCAGGATCCGGGCCACGGGCAGACGGTGGCGCCGACGCCGCGCGACGTCTGAGCCCGATAATCCGGCGCGTGGTGCGCCGGGCCGGAATGGACTACGGCGACCTCACCGGAGGTCGCCGTAGTCTTGCGGGGTGGTTGCGAGGGCATGGGAGCCCCCCTCGCCAGGGCGGTTGGGCGGCCGATGTCAACCGGATACGGCGGTCCGGTCGCGGGTCGCCGTGCTGTCCGTGCCGGGCTGTAGTTCGTAGACCGCGAAAGCCTTACCGATCACCGGCTGGGCGACATTACGTACCCGGATACCGCCCGGTGTGCTGCCACGCTCGGTGCCGGCATGAGCATGGCCGTGTACGGCCAGATCGGCTCCGTGGGTGTCGATGGGTTCCCCCAGGAGATACGAGCCCAGGAACGGGTAGATCTCGCGCGGCTCCCCGTGCAGAGTGTCGCTGATGGGGGAGTAGTGCGTGAGCGCCACCGTGATATCGGTATCGAGTTCGGCCAGCGCGGTATCCAGCGTCGTCGCCAACTCGATGGTGTGGCCCGCGAATTCGCGCATCAGCCGCTCCCCGAACACGCTCGCGCATTTGCCGGCGAAACCCCCGCCGAAGCCCTTGGTTCCGGCGATACCGAGGGTCGTGCCGTCGATATCGAGCGTGGTGGCGCTGCCCTCCAGCACAGTGATTCCGCAGGCTTCCAGCAGATCGGTCATTTCGGCTGCGGCATCGCTGTGATGGTCATGGTTGCCCAGCACGGCCACCACCGGGACCCCCACATCGGCGAATTCGCGGGCGACCACCTCCGCTTCGGCCGGTGTCCCGTGCTTGGTCAGGTCGCCGGCCAGTAGTAGAACATCGGCCAGCGCGGGTAATTCGCGCAGCGCGGGCCGCAACAGTCCGCGTGAATCGGTTCCCAGATGGACGTCTCCGACAGCGGCGATCCGCATCTGCCCTCTCCCTTCTGTTCGGCGCCGGGCACCGAGCTCCGCTCGATATCAAGCACCGAGGTCTTCGCTTCCGCCCGGCCGGGCTGCCGCGGTGACGTGCACATCGTTGTGGATCGGCAGGTCCGGGGCGATATCGTGCACCACGTCCTCGAGCGTCCGCCGCCGCTGCGCGGTACTCACCTCCCCATCCAGAACGACAACATCGCCACGGATCCGGACCTGCACGCCCTGTTCGGCGGTGCGCGGATCCTCGGCAAGCGCCCGATGGAGTTCGGCGGCCAGATACTCCGGCGGCCGCTGCCGGGACGAGTGCGGGTTACCGGGCATCTACTGTGCCTTTCCGGAGGTGGGTGAGGGTGCGGTGGTTTCGGCGATACCGAGATCGTCGATCAACCCGAGGAATGCTTTCGCGTACGGCGAATGTTCGGTCTGTGCGCGCACCGCGGGCCAATCCACCTGTTCGCGGAGATCGCGGGAGATCCGCAGCAGCGGGCTGAGATCGAGGCGGTGCGCGTCGAAGACGAGCAGTTTGTCGACCAGCAGATCGGTGGCGCCGACTACAGGCGCCACGGCAGGACCCACCCGCATGATCTCGGCCCGGCCAAGCAGCGCATCGTCGACTTCCCGGTCGTTGGGGCGGTGGATGATATCGATCAGGGTGTCGCCGTCGTAGGCCTTCGTCAGCCAATCTTCGGCCGCATCCGCCAGCCGCAGCCCGGCGCGCGCCAGTTCGCTGCGCGCCCGGGAGCTGTCCTCGGGTTTGACGAACAGATCGACATCGTGGTCGGAGGGCGGTCCGCCCCGCGCGTACACGGCGCAACCACCCGCCACGGCGAAAGGTATGCCCTCCTGTTTCAGGGCGTTCGCGGCCCGGGTCAAAGCGTGCAGCAGCTGTTCCTCCGTCGGAACCATATTCGGCGGCTACCCGGGCATCGCGTTGCTAATCAGCCGGTGATCGGCTGATGCTGCCGGTGATCGGCTGATGCCGCCGGCTGTCACCGTGGCGGGAATCCATCGGACCCGCCGCCATCTCAGCCCAGGGACGCGATCAGCACAATCGCCACTATCGCGAACACGGCCACGAGAGCGATCACGGCGATCACCGCGGCGACACCGGTCGGCGGGAAACGATGGCTGGTCCGGGGTTCGGGTGCCGAAAGCCCGGAGGTCTGGGCGGTATCCGGCGGGGTGGAGCCCGCGGGCACCCCGCCACCGGCTTCCAGGTCCGGCGTGGCAGCCGGATCGGGGTCCATCGAACTCATGAGCGCTTCCCCACTTTCGGTTGCCGCCGGACGCGCCCGGCGGGGGTCGGGTCGCCTTCGGCCCGGTTCGTGGACAACAAGTGATGCGGGCCGATGAGACGGCGGCGCTGAACGTGCGTTCGCACCGTGGCGGCGCGTACCCGTTGCTCTGCCGCCCAATCGGGTTACGCAGGGGAAAAGGGTCAGCGGTCGCAGCGGCGGTGCCGGCGATGGCTCGTATCGCACAGTGGGTAGGTCCGCGACCGTTTGCACAGGCAGATCGCGACGAGAAATCGGTCCGCGCGGATTACCGCGCCGTCGGCGGTCACCAGCTCCACCGGGCCGTCGACCAGCGCGGGCCCGTCCTCGGTGAAAACAATCCGGGTCGATTCGGTTCCCGCCGGCTGAGCCGGGCGGTCGCGGACTGCTGCCGCGGGGGCGGCCGGTTTCTCATCGTGTTCGGTCGGCACGGATCACCACCAACTCCTCATGCTGCTGCCCGGGCCGGATCAGGCCGTGGTCGCGGAGCCAGCCGCTGCGGCGGGCCAGTACCGGACCGAAGGGGATCACCGTCCGCGCGACCACGGTCGCCTTCAGGCCGCCCCCGCGTAGTTGGCGCAGGCTGGTCGCGGTCCCGGAGAGTGCTGAATGGACCATCAGGGCCGTGCCGCCTGTTGCCAGCAGGCACGGCATCATCGCGCACAGCGGATCGAGCAGGGACCGCCCGCGCCGGCCGGCATCCCAGGCGCGGGCCGCCCGGCCGGTGGGCCGCGGTTCTTCGCTCGGCACATACGGCGGGTTGGCGACGATGACATCGAATGTCCGGCCGGAGACCACCTCGGTGACATCCCCGCACAACAGCTCCAGCCGCACCCCGTGCAGCCGGCTGTTCAACCAGGCCGAGGTCACCGCGGCCCGGGACAGGTCCACCGCGGTCACCGCCGCCGCACCTGTGCGGGCGGCGTGGATCGCCAGCGCGCCGGTCCCGGTGCACGCATCGAGCACCCTGGCTCCAGGCGGCAACGCCGCCTCGGTCATCGCGCGGGCCAGCAGCCAGGTATCGGGCTGCGGTCGATACACCCCTGGAGTGCGAACCAGCATGGTCACCGGACCTCGGACCGCAGCGAACTGTCACCTGCCCGCCAGCAGCTCAGCGTGGCCTCGGTACAGCGAGTTTCGAGCAGGTCGGTGGCCTGGATTCCGAATACCACCGATTCGGCGAGTTCGGGTTCGCGGGCGAGCAGATCGGCGAGTACATCGCGTCGTACGACCTGTTCGTGCACGGCATCCGCGGTGACGTGCTCGGCGTAGAACCGTACGCAGTCCGGGTGCGCCGAGAACCGTTGCAGTGCCTCGACCATGACGGTGGAAGCAGGCGAGGAGCTGATCTCCACGGCCGCGAAATGCCCGACCAGGGCCCCACGCAACGACCGGTGCAGCCCGAACAGTGACATCATGTCGACCAGCGTCAGCATGGGAGCCGGTACGGCGTCGAGATAGTGCAGGTAGCCGTCGGCCAGACCCGCGCCGCGCAGTAGGTCGGCGTAGAGGCGGGCATGGATCCGGTCGCCGTGACCGCCGCCGAATTCGTCGAACTCGACTGCCACCAGCGCGGCCTTGGCGCGGCCACGCAGGCGCGGGATCACCCAGGCGACCGGATCGGCTTCCTTGTGGTGGTAGATCGAGCGCTGGACGAAATACTCACGCACCTGTTCCCAGGTGCCCTGGTCGCGCAGCCAGGCCGGGGTACCGCCGGCCGCGGGCGCGGTCAGCAGCCGGTCCAGTTCGGCATCCACATCGTGGCCGCCGGAGACGTCGGCACGTAATGCGTCGGAGAACCGGCGTTCCAGGTCCCGGCGCAACCCGAGCAGGCCGCTGTCCCACTCCCAGTCAGGGTCTACATCGCGGAATCCCTGGTAGTGCAACTCGTAGCAGGTGTGCAGGGCCAGCTGAAGATCGTCGCCCAAGGGGTCGATCTCCGGCGGCGCCTGGGGTACGGGACTGCCGGGCTCGGCCGGCAGCAATGCCACCAGGTCGGCGGACAGCGGCCCTCGGGGCACGGGCAGGTGCATTCCCCGGGCGAGAGTTCCCGGGGCGGCGAGCGTTCCGGCCATGAATCCACCTTTCGTGGCGGGGGTGTCGTCGTCCGTGCGCACCGCGGAGGATCAGCGGTGGGTCAACCGGCTTCACTGTGCACACCAGCGCGACTGCGCTCAGAGAAGCCGTCGTCGTGTGAACCTCCGTTCCTGCCGTGGTGCCCGAGCCGGGGGCCCGGTCCCGTTGCCCCCGCAATAGCCGCACCGGCGCGAGGTAAACGTCTCTCGTCGCGACTGTGACCACGCCCGGTGTACAGGGGCATCGACTCGTGCCAGAATGAGGTCGAGGTTGAAACACGCAGCCGAACCCGGTACGGCGTATGTCGGTAGTCGGGCTCACCGGATGGGCACTCCCCATCCGGATGCTGGTCCCCGACCGGGTATGCCAACCGGAAATCCCCCTACGCAACGGACGGGATTCATATGTCGGTAACCACCGCCCTGCACCAGGTCGAGCAACACCGGGGAAACGATCCGCGCACCGCGGCCGCCGGCCGTATGTGGTCGCGCCGCAGTACCGAACATCCCGACTGCGTGATCGCCCGGGTAGAAGGTGAACTCGACGCCGTCGGACTCGACGACTTCCGTGCGTTGCTCGGGCGCTGCCGGCGCGACGGATGCCGGGTGGTCGTACTGGATCTGCGGGCTACGACGTTCCTGTGTATCCGTGCCGCATCGGCGTTGTCCGGTGCGAAGAGTGATGCCTGGCGTCACGGGGTCGAACTACGGCTGGTCAGCGGCCGGCACGATATCGAGAGAGCGCTCCAGATCACGGGCGCCCGCCACCAGTTCCGCTATTTTCCGACACTGCGCACTGCGCTGACAGGCTGAAACCCGGATTGCCGACCACCGCCGGAGGGTTCCGGCGGTGGTCGGTGCCCTGTCCGGAGGTCGTCGCCGCTCCGTGTCCGGAACAACGATTCCCCGTGGCGGTCCGGTGCCTTCTACTGATGCTGCGACCACATTTGCCGGCGGTCCACCAGCGTGAGGATCGGATCTGCGGCGAGCTTACGGTTTCGGCATCCCGATGCGGGGTACCAGCGCATGTGACAATCAGGCCGAGACAGACAGCCGCGGCGTCGCCGCAGGGCCAATGCCACTTGTGGCCCCGGCAGGCGCCCCGGCCCGCGGGCGGGCCGTAGGAACGAGGTGGTGGTGGTGCGCATGGTGGACAGCGTCTCCGACTCTGTGGAAACGACTTCACGGGATACGAGAACCGTCGGCGTGCGGGTCCGGGCAGAGCACGAGCAGTTGGTGATGCTGCGCGCGCTGGCCGAGACGGTGGCGCTGATAGCCGATTTCGGTTTGGACGAGGTAACCGATATCCGATTGGCCCTCGACGAGGTCGCCACCTCGTTGATTGCGGGCGCCGTTGCCGACTCGACACTGAGCTGCGACTTCGATTATGACGAGCACCGGATGACAGTGCGCGTAACCTCGACAGCGGCGACCGAATCGCTCCTCGATCAGGAAGGGTTCGGCTGGCATATAGTGCGGACCCTCACGCGTGGGGTCGGCGTCGTGCAGCATCCCTACGACGTGGCGAGGGGTGGATACCCGACCGATGTCGAATTCAGCTGGTACCGAGGGGGCGCCGATGGCGCCTGAGGCACCGCGTATCGATCCGGGGCCTTCACGTCGCCATCGTGGCACCGACAGCTACGACGATATTGAGCCGTTGTTCGGTGAAATGGACGCCGCGCCCGAGGATTCGGCGCAGCGGGTGGCGCTGCGCGCGGAAATCCTGAACCGATGCCTGCCGCTGGCCGAACATATCGCCCGAAAGTTCTCCGGACGCGGCGAGGCCTACGACGATCTGCTGCAAGTGGCCCGGCTCGGCCTGCTGAACGCCGTCGAACGATTCGATGTCACCCGGGGGTCGTCGTTCCTGTCGTTCGCCGTGCCGACGATCATGGGGGAGGTGCGCCGCCATTTCCGGGACAACACCTGGTCGGTGCGGGTGCCTCGGCGGGTCAAGGAGATCCAGCTGAGCCTGGGGCCCACGATCGAGATCCTGTCCCAGCGGCTCGGCCGGGTGCCACGGGCCCGGGAGATCGCCGGTGAACTCGAGATCGATCTGGTGGAAGTGACCCAGGCGCTGATCGCGGGGAACGCCTACCAAACTTCTTCGCTGGACGCCCCCGCCGGTGAGGACGGCGAATCCGCCGCGCGGGCGCTGGTGGATTCGCTGGGTAGCGAAGAAGCGTCGTACGGCCGGCTGGAGGACTATCTGGCGGTCGAACCGTTGCTGGGCGAGCTCTCGGACCGGGAGCGCCAGGTGCTGCGGATGCGTTTCTTCGAATCCAAAACGCAGTCCGAGATCGCTGAGCGGCTCGGTGTCTCGCAAATGCATATTTCCCGGATACTGTCGCGGACCCTGGGATGGTTACGGGAGGAAGCGCTGCGCGATTGACCCGCCTCGGCCCGCCGACGGCGGGTCGATCGCGCAGCACCGACTCCGCGACGATCAGTGCCCTGCCGCCGCGGAGTCGGTGGTGCGGGCATGTACACCGCGCAGGTAGGCGGCCTGCCCCGCATGCTGCAGGTCGTCGGAGATCACGCTGATCAGTCGCACGCCCATGGTCACCGGCGGATTCCAGGCTTCGTCCACCACTCTGTCCAGATCGCTGCCGGTGAGGCTGCCGACGAATCGCAGAGTGTGGGCGTGGACGGCGTCGTAGTAGCCGGTGAGCAGCTCTGCCGGGGCCTGGATCTCGGCGGCATCGGCTGGGGTGTCGCCGTAACCGGTGGCCGCGCGGTCGATGGGAAGGCCGAAACGTTCGAACCAGCCGTGGCCGGTCCACAACGATTCGCCGCCGGTCAGTTCCGCCAGATGTTCGTCCTGCACCCGGGTGAGATGCCAGATCAGCCAGGAGATCGAATTCGCTCCCGGGTCGGGCCGGTAGTTCAGGGCCTTGTCGTCGAGTCCGGCGACCGCCTCGTGCACGACCTCGCGGATCCGTTCGAAGGCATCGGTGAGCATATCGGCGCTGTTCATGGATTCTCCATCGCTCGGTGCGGGAGCAGCGCTCTGCTGCGGCGGGCCGCTTCCCACGGTCGGCTCTGTTGTGCGTTTTCTGTCGAGCAGTACCACCGCCCGTCGCCGGCAAACCGTGGGCCGCGCGGTCAGGTGGTTTCGAGTTCGGCGAGATAGCCGCGCAGGGCGCGTTTCGTTTCGGCCACCAGCGCGGCGCGATCCTGTTCGCCCGCCGCCACGATCGCCCCGGTCATCGCCCGCACGATCTGTACCGCGACGAGTGCGCTGCGGGAACGATCGGCGGCGGAGAGTTGCGGTGCCCGGACGCCGATCACGGAGTCCACCCGTCCGAGCAGGGCCGCTTGGAGCGGCCGGGTGCCCTCGGCGAGGCCGGCGGGCATATCGGTATCGGCGAACAGTGCTTTTGCGCCGGGATGGGCCACGTTGAAGGCTACGAGCGGATCGATCACGGCGTCGACCAGTTCGTCCAGGCCGATTTCGGCGAGGTCGGTGCGTTCGAAGGCCGAGGCGTGTGCGGCGCGGAAGGATTCCACCAGCCGCATCGACAATGCCTCGGCTATCGCTTCCTTGTTCGGGAAGAACTGGTAGAGCGATCCAGGGGAGATTCCCGCACGGGCCGCGATGGCATTCGTGGATACCGCCCGATAGCCCTGTTCGCCGAATAGTTCCAGGGCTGCGTCGAGGATCTGGGTCATTCGCTGTTTTCCCCGTTCCTGGCGGCGAACGGATCTGGTGTCGGGCACGGCTCCTCCATCAGCTGGAACAAACGGATGTTCAGCATTGCGCGCCCGGGACATCGTTGACAAATACGAGTACGTGCTCGTATTCTCAATTTGCGAGCATTCGCTCGTAAATTCACGTCAGCGGAGATCGCGGAGTTCTCATGTCCCCATTGAATTGGCTGGGTGTGCTGCTCACTGCCCGACCACGTCCGGTGCTGGTGGCCGGGCTCCTGCTCACCGTGCTCTCGGGGGTGGTCGGGGCCGGTGCGATGGGGGAGATGATCCTCAGCCGCTGGGAGGCCCCGGGTACCGAATCGGTACGCGCGCACGAGGTGCTGCAACGCGAATTCCACACCGGAAACGCGAACTTCATCCTGCTTGTTACGGCTGTCGGCGGCTCGGTCGATGCGGCCGGGGTCGCGGCCGCAGGCACCGCGCTGACCACAGAACTGCGTGACGACCGAGCCGTTACCGACGCATGGTCGTACTGGTCGGCGCACGGCGATCCCACGCTGCGCAGTACCGACGGCCGGCACGCGGTAGTGCTTGCCCACGTATCCGGTGACCCGACGACCGCGCGTGCGGAGATCATCGATCGGCTGTTGCCCGGGTCCACCCGCGCCGATGGCGCGGTGCAGGTCCGCGTTGCCGGTGCGGAAGCCGTATCCGGCCAGATCAGCGCCCAGGCCACCCAGGATTTCCTGCGCGCCGAGCTGATCATCATTCCGCTGATGCTGCTGTTGCTGCTCCTGCTGTACCGGCGGCTGCGGTTGGCGCTGTATACGCTGGTGATCGGGCTGTTCGCGGTCTTTGCCACGCTGGCCGCCCTGCGGGTGGTCGCCTCGTTCACCGAGGTATCGACGTTCGCCGCCAATATCACCCTGGTGATGGGTATCGGGCTGGGCGTCGACTACAGCCTTTTCGTCATCTCCCGCTTCCGGGAGGAACTGCTGGCCGGGGCGGCAGTACCGGACGCGGTGCGTACCGCCGTGGCGACCGCGGGCCGGACAGTGATCTTCAGCGGCCTGACGGTGGCCGCGGCGCTGTCGGTCCTGCTGGTCTTCCCGTATTCGTTCCTACGGTCGTTCGCCTACGCCGGCGTGCTCGTCGTCGTGGCGGCGGTGGCCGGGTCGCTGGTGTTGCTGCCTGCCGCCCTGGCCGTCACCGGTCACGGGGCGCTACCGCGCCGGGCCCGCGCAACCGCCCTTCCGGAGCAGGGCTTCTGGTACCGGTTCGGTGACGTGGTGATGCGGAATCCCGTGCGTTCCGCGACCGCCGCGCTCCTCCTGCTCGCAGTGCTCGCGGCACCGGCCGCCGGGTTGCGGATCGGCCTGCCCGACGACCGGGTCCTGCCGCCGAACGCCTCCACCCGCCAGGCCTACGACGAACTGCGGGCCGCCTTCGATGTCGAGGCCAACGACGCTGTGCATTTTGTGGCCCCCGCCGGCCGGGCGGTACCGGCCGGGGATATCGGACGGTATGCGGCGGCGCTGTCGCGGATCGACGGAGTCGCGCGGGTGAATTCGACCGCGGGGGTGTTCGTCGGTGGTGTGCTCGCCGGGCCGGCCCTGGACCCCGGCCGGCTGGTGAGCGATACCGGGACCCGCCTGGAGGCGATCCCGACCCGGCGGATACTGGCGAGTACCGACGTTCCCGCCTTCATCGGTGAATTGCGGGCCGTACCCCGGCCGTTCGACGAGGTGCTGGTGGGCGGGTATCCGGCCGAACTCACCGATTTCCGGGCCGTGCTCACCGAGCGGATTCCGGTCGTCGCCGTGCTGATCGCGCTGGTGACCTTCGTGGTGCTGCTGGCGATGTCCGGCAGTATCGTGCTCGCCGCGAAGGCGATCGTGCTGAACCTGCTGAGCCTGGCGGTGATGTTCGGCGTTCTCGTCTTCGTGTTCCAGAACGGTGCCTTCGCCGAGGTGCTCGGGTTCACGCCGATCGGCACACTCGACCCGGCCTTCCCGATTCTGCTCTTCTGTGTCGCCTACGGGTTGTCCATGGATTACGAGGTGTTCATGCTGTCCCGGATCGCCGAGCGCTACCGGATCACCGGCGATAACCGCCGGGCGGTGCTCGAGGGCCTCCAGCGTGGGGCTCCGCTCGTCACCTCGGCCGCGTTGGTGCTCGCCGTCTCCTTCTCGCTGTACGCCACCGGGCAGGTCATGTACCTGCAGATGCTCGGAGTGGGCATCGCGGTGGCGATCGTGGTGGACGCGACGGTGATCCGGGCGGTGCTGGTGCCCGCGTTCATGCGGTTGGCCGGGGCGGCGAACTGGTGGGCTCCGCCGGGTATGCGTCGCTGGGCGGTCCGTCCGAGCGGGCCGGATGCCGCGGCGGATTCCGCCGGGCGTTCCGACGAGGATCTACGCTCCGTCATGGGCTGAGTCCGAACGGGTACGCAGCGCACATGCGTACCCGGCCGGGCCGGAAGTGGAACATGTTCTTGTTATGGTCGACCGTTCATGTCAAGGTGACCCCATGGATCTGCAGGCAGTCGAACAAATCCGCACCCTCAAGTACCGATACTTCCGGACTCTGGACCTGAAACAGTGGGACGATTTCGCCGCCACCCTGGACCCGGAGATCGAGGCCCGCTACGGCACGCACGTGATGGGCAAGGAGCTCGCCTTCGACAGCCGCGAGGCGGTGGTCGAGTTCATGCGCAAGAACACCGGGCCGAGCATCGTGACCACCCATGTCGCCAACCATCCGGAGATCGTCGTCGACGGTGACACCGCGACAGGAAGCTGGCTGTTCGAGGATACGGTGATCGCCACCGAGTTCAATGTCCTGATCCGGGGCTCCGGGTACTACACCGACCGGTACCGCAAAGGCGAGGACGGTATCTGGCGGATCGCCGCGACGTCCTATGTCCGGATCTATGAATCCTCCCAATCGCTGGCCGATACGCCCAGTCACGCCCTGATCAGCAATATGTGGGCACCGGCCCGCGAAAAGTAAGGTTCACGGTACGAGGACCGCGCGTCCGCGGATACGTCCCTGCTCCAGCAGCACGTAGGCGTTTGCGCCGTCCTCCAGCGCGAACTGTTGCGTACGGACCTCGATACTGCCCGCCCGGGCGAGTGCGACGCTGTCGATGAGATCGCGTTTGGTGCCCCCGTAGGATTTGCGGACGGTCGCGCCCCACGGCAGCCCGGGGCCGCCCGCGGGACCGGCGGTGATTCCGGGATCCCCGTCGCCCAGGCCGATCATCCGGTATGCGCCGTTGGGGCCGACGCTGCGCACTGCGAGCTGGGCGGTGGCGTCCACCCCGACGAAATCGAATACCGCTTCGGCGCCACGCCCGCCGGTCAGCTCCAGGATCCGGTCGGCGGTATCGGCAGTCGCCGCCAGCACCTCGTGTGCCCCGCATTCGACGGCCAGGTCCCGTTTATCGGGGTCGGTATCCACCGCGACGATCCGGGTCGCGGTGAGGGCGCGCAGGATCTGGATTCCGACATGGCCCAGGCCGCCGGCGCCGATCACCACCGCGGTCGACCCGGGATACAGCTGATCGCGGGCGCCGCGGATGGCGTGATAACTGGTGAGCGCGGCATCGGCCAGCGGTGCCGCGGCCACGAAATCCATATCGCCGATGGGCACGAACGAACCGGCGGGGACGGCCACATATTCGGCCATACCGCCATCGGGGCCCAGGCCGGGGCAGGGCGGCATGGCGACCCGGCCCGCCGCCCGGCACACGTTCTCGTTCCCGCTCGCGCATTCCGGACATTTCCCGCACGACCAGCACAGATACACAATCCCGCGTTCGCCGGTCGTATGCCCTTCTGCCCGGTCGCCCAGCGCGGCGATCGTCCCCGCGATTTCGTGGCCGAGGATCAGCGGTTCATCGCGGACCTTGAACGGCAGGTGCAGGACGTGCAGGTCGGAATGGCAGATTCCCGAGGCGCCGACCCGGATCAGCAGCTCACCCGGGCCGGGTTCGGGTATCGGCACATCGCGTATCTCGAGCCGGCCGGGTTCGGTGAGTTGCAAGGCGCGCATGGGTTTTCCTTCGGCTCCGGCTGCTATGACGTGTCTCACAAAGTAGGCCCGACAGCGGGCGACTGACAAGGGTCGATATTTCTTGACACGCGTCAAATGTGACCCTACGGTTCGGGTGACCGGTGTCACTGTCGGCCGGTCTCCGTCGGGCGACGGAACATGCAGGAGGTGCCATGCCGAACCCCACCGTCGCGGTCATCGGGGCCGGAATCAGCGGTTTGACCACCGGAAAGATGCTCGGCGACTACGGGACCGCCTACACCTGCTTCGAATCCTCGGACCGGATCGGCGGCAACTGGGCCTTCGGTAATCCGAACGGGCATTCCAGCGCGTACCGATCCCTGCATATCGATACCTCGAAGTACCAGCTGTCGTTCCGGGACTATCCGATGCCGGGTTCCTATCCCGATTTCCCGCACCACAGTCTGATCAAGGAGTATCTCGAGGGCTATGCCACGGCCTTCGACCTGAAACGGTCCATCGAATTCGGCAACGGTGTCCGGCACGCCCGCCCCGTCGGTGACGGCTGGGAAATCGCGACCGAGACCGGCGAGAACCGGGCGTTCGACTTCCTGGTCGTCGCCAACGGCCACCATTGGGATCCCCGGTTCCCCGATTTTCCGGGCGAATTCACCGGGCAGGCCATCCATTCCCACGCCTACATCGACCCGCGGACCCCACTGGACCTCTACGGTAAGCGCATCCTGATCGTCGGCATCGGTAACAGCGCCGCCGATATCGTCGTCGAACTGTCCTCCCGGGCGATGGACAACGATGTCTGGCTGTCCACCCGGTCCAGTGCGTGGGTGGTGCCGAAGTATTTCGCCGGCACCCCAGCGGACCGCTATTTCCGCACCGTGCCTTATGTTCCGCTGTCCTGGCAGCGCAAACTCGTCCAGACCTTCACCCCCTATATCTCGGGCGACCCGGTGAAATACGGATTGCCCGCGCCGAACCACAAATTCTTCGAGGCCCACCCAACCCAATCCGTGGAACTGCCGCTGCGGCTGGGTTCCGGCGATGTGGTGGCCAAACCCGATGTGCGCCGACTCGACGGCGAGACCGTGCATTTCGCCGACGGGACGCACAAGGATTTCGACGTCATCATCTATTGCACCGGCTACAACATCACTTTCCCGTTCTTCGACCCCGAATTCATCAGCGCGCCGGACAACCGGATCGACCTGTACAAACGCATATTCAAACCCGGCGTGGACCGTCTCGCGTTCGCCGGTTTCGCGCAGCCTTTTCCCACCCTGTTCCCGTTCGTGGAATGCCAGGCCCGGCTGATCGCGGCCTACGCGGCCGGTTACTACCGGCCGCCGCCGCAGGAGGCGATGCTCCGGGGCATCGAAGAGGACCGGCGGCGCTTCACCGGGCATATCGTGGACCGCCCCCGGCATACCCAGCAGCTGGACTACTTCGTCTACGAACGCGATCTGCGGCTCACCGAGATACCCGCCGGCCTGCGCCGGGCCCGCGCGCACGACGGATACCCGGCCGGGCAGGCCGGCTGATGGCCCGCTCGCGTACCGACCGGCGCGGACCCCCGCGCGGCGAACAGCGCCGGGAGGCACTACTGGTGGCGCTGGACGAACTGTTGCGCGATAACGGGGGCCGGCTCGAAGCCGTCGATATCGCCGAGATCTCCCGGCGGGCCGGGCTGACCCGCTCGGCCTTCTACTTCTATTTCGAGAACAAGGCCGCCGCCGTGGGGGCCGCCCTGGAGGACATCTACCGGGAAGTGTTCGCGGTCAACGATATCCTCGTCGGCCCCGGGGAACCGGCGGATCGGATCGAACGCACGATCCGCGGTCTGGTGGATTTCTGGGACCGCCACCGGTATCTCTACAGCGCCGTCCTCGACGCGCGCAGCGCCTCGGCAGCGGTACGCGAGATCTGGGAATCCGAACGTCAGGCATTCATCCCCTCGATAGCGGCCATGATCGACGACGAACGCCGGGCGGGCCGTGCGCCCGCCGGTGGTGACGCGGCCACGCTTGCCGATGTCCTGCTCCTGCTCAACGAGCGCCTGCTCGAGCGTCTCACCCTGGGGGCCGAACTCGACCGGGAACGCTATATCGAATCGGTGGTCACGGTCTGGCTGCGCTCGATCTACGCACCCGCCGAACCCACCACCGCGAGGAATCGTTATGACTCTGCCCCATCCGCCTGAACCGGCCCCCGTAGCCGGTCCCGCCGAACTGACCTTCGTTTCCGGTAACGACCGGTGTCATGCCTGGTATTTCGCGGCTGATTCCACCGAGCTCGAGCGCCCGGCCGGACGGCCGGTTGCGGTGATGGCACACGGTTTCGGCGGTACCAAGGATTCCGGACTCGAACCGTTCGCCCGCGCCTATGCGTGCGCCGGGATCGACGTACTCGCCTTCGATTTCCGGTACTTCGGCGCCAGCGGCGGCTACCCGCGGCAGCGGGTCCGGATGGCGGACCAGCTCGCCGACTACCGGGCGGCGGTTGCCGCGGCCGCCGAACTTCCGGGGGTCGACGCGAGCCGGATCGTACTGTGGGGTGTCTCGCTCTCCGGGGGGCATGTCTTCGCTGCGGCCGCGGCGGCCCGGGCTACTCCGGAGAAATCGGCCACCGCGCGGACCGCGCTCGCCGCGGTCGTCTCGCTGACTCCGCTGGTGGACGGCCGCGCCGCGGCGGTGCTCGCGATCCGATCCGGTGGAGTGCCGGCAACCCTGCGGGGCGCCGGCGCCGCTGTGCGCCGGCAGTGGGGCGCGGTGACCGGCGGGCCGGGTCTGATCCCGCTGGTCGGCCGCCCCGGGGAGGCGGCGGCGCTGGCGCTGGCGGGCTGGTACGAGTCCTACCACGCCCTGGCCGGGCCCACCTGGCGTAACGAAATCGACGCGAGTGTGCTGCCACAGTTGGCCGGCTACCGCCCGGCCCGGGCGGCCGCCGGTGTGCAGCTGCCGGTTCTGGTTCAGATCGCCGATTTCGACCGTGGTGCGCCCCCGGATGCCGCGTCGAAGGCCGCGTTCGCCGCGCGCGCCGAGGTCCGGCACTACCCCTGCGACCATTTCGGGGTGTGGCCGGGGAACTCCTACTTCGAACCGGCCGTCCGCCATCAGCTGATGTTCCTGCGTCGCCACCTCACGTCCGACCCGCCGGAACCGGCGTCGACATAGATAGCCGAGTTTCCCGGACAGCGGGCGGCCAGGGGACAGTCCGGACGCCGGCTGGTCGGACAGGCGGCGGCCGGGGGTAATCGGCTGATTCCGGCGTGGATCTCGCGCAGGTCCGGCGACCCCGGAAGCGGATCCCGCAGCCGGCGGCGTTCACGCAGAGTGGCAACAAAGCCTGCGGTAGCGTCACGCGTACCCCACATGATGTGAGACACGACAAATTGCAGGCAGGTAACACCAGATGTGAATGCCCTTACGGTCATGAGGATTCGGCATATCGTCGTGCGGGTAATACACGGGACCGGCGGTGGTTTCGCGGCCGTCGGCCCGCGAGTGAGACACAGGAGCAGAATGAGTGCCAAAACCGAACTCGTCCGCGAACTGAACGGACCCACCGCAGCCTCGGAGATGCTCTCCGACCAGGAGATCGAGGATCTGCTCGGACTGTTCCGCAGCGCCCAGCAACAAGAAAAGGAACTGCTCATCGAGGCGGTCAACGGCATGATCCGCTTCTTCCCGCCACCGTTCAAAACGATCACGCGCCGGATCATGTTCGGGGATCTACTCGAGCGATGAGCGATCTGGTCACCCGCGCGCAGATGATCCTGCTCGCGCGCACACTTCATGTTCCTGTCGAACGGATCGCCTATCTGGAACGGCTCGGCTCCGAACACCTGCACGAACTCGAACAGCGAATTTCCGGGCGGATCTTCGAGTACCACGGCGAGATGTTCAAACGTATCGGCCGCCTGATCCCGATCATCCCCTTGCAGGTGTCGCTGCCCCTGGTGCAGCGCATCGTGCCACCCATGATGACCGGTCGCGCTGCCGGCGCCGTCGGCGTCGAGTACCCCGACGCCGCCGCCGATACGCTCACCATGCTCAAAACCGAGTACGCGGCGGACTGCACACCGTACGTGGACCCCAAGGCGCTCGGCGAACTGGGCGATATCATGGCGGCCGAGCCGCTGGTCGCAATCGTGAACGAGGTCCTGCGCCGCAAGGACCACATCACGGCCGGGCCGTTCCTCGAGTACGCCTCACCGAAGATGGTCGAAGCCGTCGAACGCGGGACTCTCGACGACGAAGGCATCATCTTCTCCGCCGCCTACGCCTACTCCACGTCCGCCGTCAGCAACATACTGCGCCAGTTGCTGGATGGCGGATCACAGCGGATTCCGCGGATGATGGAGAACGTCCTGGCCGGCTCGCCGGAACTGCAGGAGGCCGCGGTCTCGGTGATGTCGCGCGCGGAAGCGGATGTGGTCTTCCGGATCGGCGATATCCTGTTGTCCCTGGCCACTCCGGAAGCCCTGGGCAAACTCGCGGCGCACACCATCCAGCGGGGCGCAGCGCCGGAACTGATGACCTTCGTATCCAAATTCGGTCAGCCCGGGCTGCAGCGGATGGCGATGAACCCGATCTTCGCCAATACCGCCGCGCTCATCGCCATCGTCGAATCGTTGATCGTCGCGTTCAAACCCGGCCCGTGGAAAGGGCTGCTGCTGCTGGCCCAGCGAAGCCACCCCGATGTGCAACGGTATGTCGCCGGGCTGGTCGCCCGGATGCCGGTGGAGCAGATCTCCGAGCTGCCCTCGGTAGCCAACGCCGACGATCTGTGGCCCGAACTGCTGCGTTTGCTGGCCGTTGCCGAGGAGCCCGCGCAGCGCCGAATCGGCGTGGTGTGGGCGCAGCTGCCGGCGGAGCGGCGCGCCGGCCTGCATCGGCGAATAGCGGAGCTCGAGTTGGAAAGCCGGCTGGCCGGGATCGTCCACGAGGTCCCCAACGTCTCGGTGGAGGAGGTGTTCTACCAGCGTCGGCGGCGCATCCGGCGTCGTGGCGCGGCCTCCGACAGCTGGAGTGTGGCCTGATCGGTGGGCCGTATCCGCCGCGGATTTCCGCCTGGAGTCGGCGCGTCTCCGGCGAATGCGGCCCATGAATCATCGAACTTCAGTACCGTCGAATCGTTCTCTTTGATCTTCGCTCCGGATTTGCTGGCCCCGCCGGATCGGCGGCGGATCGAGAAAAGAGGTCGGTACGAGATGAGCAACGGAAATTTCCTCCCCCGGATGCGCCGGATGGCCGCGCTCGCCGGGGTCGCGGCGGCGGTCCTGGCCCCGGCGGCACCTGTCCTCGCCGAGCCGCTGTGGCCCAATGGGCCCAACGTCCCCGGGGTGCCGGCGATCATCCCGGGGCAAGCCCCCTGCTCAACGGCGGCGCGGGCCTGCCTGCGGCTGTCGACGAACGAGGTCTGGCTGATGGACAACGGCAAAGTGGCCTACGGGCCGACGCCGATGTCACACGGCATGGACGGCTATGAGACCCCGCCCGGCGTATTCGACGTGGACTTCAAACGCCCGTACCACTGGAGCACCATGCACCATGCCCCGATGCATTACGCGGTGTTCTTCAACGGCGATATCGCCTTCCACATCGGGCCGGTGGAACATAAATCGCACGGCTGCATCCGGCTGACCGAGCCGGGCGCGGTCGCGGTCTACCACTATCTGAACCCCGGTGACGTGGTCGAAGTGGTCCCCTGACCGGAGTGCCGACGCCGGGCGGGGCCCGGAGTATCCGACCCGGTCATCGATGTGCTCGCGCGATTTCGTACGCTTGGTCGATGTGGATCATCGTGGCTGTATCAATCGTCAGTTGTCTGCTCATCGCCGTCGGCTTCGCGCTCGGCCTGCCGGACTGACACCGATTCGGCCGGTCGGAAACGCTACCGGTTCGCTGCGCGCGGACCGGTAGCTGTCGTTCCGGCGTCGAATACCGGGATCAGTCCCGGCCGGGCGCCGATTCGCTCTCGGCTTCGAGTGCCGGCCGGTCGACGGCTACCGGGCGAAGCCGGGCCCATGCCAAGAAGGCGACGGCCACGGCGAGCATGCCCAGGCCTGCCCACAGGTTCACATTGATACCGCCGGTTTTGGCTTCTTCGGCGGCGGTGTCGTGGACCAGCCCGGTGATCACCAGGACAATGCCGTAGAGGCCGAGCAGGCCGCCCACGATGGTGCGGATATCGAAGAGCACGGTCGTTGTCCTATCGAGTCGCGATATTGAGGATGATCACGAGCACCAGCGCGATACCCGCCAGCAGCACCGGCCGCTGATACCAGGGCAGGGTGGCGGCTTCCGGGTCGGTGCGCAGTTCGCGCGGCGTCTCCGAATACACCAGCCCCACGAGTTCGGCGGCGGGTTTGGGCGCCGTCACCATGGTGACGGCCACACTGACCACGATATCCACCACGAAGGCGGCGCCGGCCGCGACGAAGCTGACACCCTGGCCGGACAGCGAGAACACGCCTGTCTCGTTCAGCACGAATATCGTGACCGCGACCGCGGTACCGGCCACCAGGCCTGTCCAACCGGCGGTCGGGGTCATCCGTTTCCAGAACATGCCGAGGATGAAGGTCGCGAACAAGGGTGCGTTGAAGAAGCTGAACAGGGTTTGCAGGTAGTCCATGATGTTGCTGAACCCGCCCGCGATGAACGCGGTGAAGATCGCCGCGACGGTGGCGCCCACGGTCGCCAGCCGGCCGACCGTCAGATAGTAGGAATCGGAACGGTCCTTGACCACGTACTGCTGCCACAGGTCGATACTGAACACCGTGTTGAAGGCCGAGACATTGGCCGCCATCCCGGCCATGAAGGCCGCCAGCAGACCGGCCAGACCCACACCCAGCAGGCCGTTGGGCAGTACTTCCTTCATCAGGTACAGCAACGCCTGGTTGTAGGTGACATCGCTGTCCACATCCGGGTTCGCGGTGACGGCCTGCTTGTATTCGGCCATCTGCGGGACCAGTACGGCGCTGATCATGCCGGGAATGATCACGATCAGCGGGATCAGGATCTTCGGGTAGGCGCCGATGATCGGTGTGCGGCGGGCGGCGGAGATGGAATGTGTTGCCAGCGCGCGCTGGACCTCGACGAAGTTGGTGGTCCAGTAACCGAAGGAGAGTACGAAACCCAGGCCGAAGACGATGCCGAGGATGGACAGGAAATCGTTGGCGAAACCGGACAGGGCGTTACCGGGCCAGGAATCCAGCTGCGCGGCGCCGCCGGGGGACGCCGTCACCTTGTCCTCCAGCCCGGACCAGCCGCCCACCCGGTGCAGACCGATCAGCGTGAGCGGCAGCAGGGCGGCCACGATGACGAAGAACTGCAGCACTTCGTTGTAGATCGCCGCCGACAGGCCACCGAGGGTGATGTAGGAGAGCACGATCACCGCCGCCGCGATCACCGCGACCCATAGCGGCCAGCCCAGCAGCACATTGAGAATGGTGCCGAGCAGATACAGGTTGACCCCGGCGATGAGCACCTGGGCGACCGCGAAACTCAGCGCGTTCACCAGATGTGCGCCGGTACCGAAGCGGCGCCGCATGAACTCCGGCACGCTGCGCACCTTGGAGCCGTAGTAGAACGGCATCATCACCACGCCCAGGAACAGCATGGCCGGCACCGCGCCGATCCAGAAGTAGTGGAAGGCGGGGAACCCGTACTCCGCGCCGTTGGCCGACATACCCATGATCTCGACGGCACCCAGATTGGCCGAGATGAACGCCAGGCCCGTCACCCAGGCGGGCAGGGACCGCCCGGACAGGAAGAAGTCCATACTCGAGGAGATGCGTTTGCGGGCCATTAGGCCGATACCGAGGACGAAGACGAAATAGAGCGCGACTATCGCGTAGTCGACGGCTTGGGCGTCGAGTCGCAGCACCTCACCTTCCGCGACAGTGGAGACGACTTCCTGGGAAACTTCGAACTGCGGCATACGACGTTCTCCTCGAAGCGGCCACGGGCAACCGCGTGCGTTCACCGCATCGGCACCACCGATGGCCGGCCGCACTACCAGATCGGCTCTGGTACCTGAAACGTACCGCGCGTGATGGCGGCTCGGGCCGTGTTGATCAAAGCTGGGCGTGTCCGTCGCGGGGCTGTATCCCGACGGCCCGGATGATATGCACAAATGCGTACGCATGCGTGCGGGTGCAGGCTCTCGTGCGCGGTGCCGCGTATTGCTACCATTGACGACGGCGCATCCAAACACGTTGTGCGCCAGAGGATTAGACCGTCCCCTGGCGCCGGTGTGGCGTGCGTGGGTTTCGTGGTCACCGAAGTAGGGGTTGCCGTGATTGTACGCGTGCAGAGCGCCGAATTGTCCGGCGTGCAGCGGTTCGTTCTCCGCCTGATCGGCGACTGGGGTGCAGGTTCCGAACGTGTCGGCGGTATCGCCCTGCTCGGTTGTCCGTTGCCGCGGCCGCGTCGCCGCTCCACCACGACGGCCGACCTGCTGATCTGGACCCCGTACGGGTGCACGCTGGTACTGCTGGCGGATTTCGGATCGGTCCAGCACGGCGTACTGGACACCCCATCGGCCGGTCGATGGCAGGTCGGTGAACGTGCCGCGGATCTTCGGACCGGATCCGGCGCTGTCAATCCGCTGCACCGGGCCCGCCGCCAGCGAGCCGAACTGGCGGCGGTGTTCCGCCGGGCCGGGGTGCCCGAACAGATCGAACTGCTCGTGGTCCTCATCCCGAAAACCGGATCGCGCATCACCTGGAACCGGCCGCCACAGGAGCCGGGCGAAGAAACGATCATGGTCCGGATCGGGCAATCGACGGGTTTCGCCGAGTATTTCCAGCGCCCGCCCGACCGGCCGGTGCGCTGGCGCGCCGCCGATATAGCCCAGGCATTCTCGGCACTCGGCGTACCGCTGTCCGCGCCCGATCCTGCGGAAGCAGCGGACGAAGGGTTTGTGGTGACGGCGGCCGATACCATGATCGGCGCGCCCACCCCGGCGCAGCCTGCGAGCCCGTCGCGGAAAGCGGGAGTTCCGCTGTTCGGAGGTGCCCGCCGCCGAGCGGCACAGCCGGACATCGTGTTTCCCGGACCGGTGGTCGACGGAGCGGCCGAACGTGCGGAATACGCCGAGGCCGCGCCCGGTCCCGGAGCAACCGGGATCCCCGAAAAACGAGCACTCCAGGGCACCGCCCCGAGCTATCGGGTCGACCGGGAACCGGCTTCCGGTCGTGCGGAGGCATCCGGTGAGCGGCCCCCAATGGCTTCCGTTCCGTGGCACGGCCATTCGGGTGCATCCGTGAGCGAGTTCGATACGACCGGCTTCGACGGGGCGGATGCGGACGCGGACATCCAGCAGAGCAGTTCGGCGGAGCGATCGGTGGTGCCCGGTCGCCCGGGGTCACAGGAGACCACGGGGGACTACGGCGAAACCGGTTCGGAGCGGCTGCCCGGGACACTATCGGAGCGCACGAGTCCACCGGTGTCCGAAGTGCTCTCACAAAGGCAGCCGGCAGCGCAGACAGCCGGTGGGCAGGAGCCCGCGGCAGCTGTGGCAGATCCGGCGGATGTGGTTGTTTCGGGCCCCCGCCCGGCGCCGGGGCCGCGGCACTCGGGCGCGCGGCTCGGCGCGGCGTCGCCGGTGGAGCGGCCACTGCCGGCCGCGGGGCCCCGGTCGTATTCCGAGGCAACGGACATCTTCGCGACGCGGGCTCCTATCGACGGGGCCCCTGTGGGTCATGCCCCCGTCGAGCACCCCGCGGAGCATGCCCCGGAGGGGCCGGGTTCTTGGGGGCGGTCGCCGGAGCGGTTCTCGGACCGGGCGCTGGGATCCACGGCAGCCGATAACCGGTCCCGGCGGAAGACGGGCGCAGTGCGGATGAGCGGCCTGCGCGACCGGCTGCTCCGGACCGCCGCGGGAGCGGAAGATGCTCCGCGTCCGTATCCTTTCGGCGCGGCGGTGCATGGGGAAGGCTCGGCAGAGGAGCCCCGAACCGGTGCGGGAACAGCCCGTGCAGGGGTTTCGACCGGCGGCCCGGCCGAACAGCCGGAGACCGGGGCTCCCGGGCCCGGAGTAAGCAGGTCCGCACAGGTTGCGGGACGTGTCGAGCGGGGGCTCACCGGCTTTCGGCAGGTACGGGACCGGAGGCGAGACCGCGGCATGGTCGCGCGAACGGCAGGCGGTCCGCGGCGGCCGGACCATGAGCAGGTAGCGGATCCGCAAGCATCGGTGCACCGTAGGCGGGGGGCCGTGGCCGGGAGACCGGGAGAGAAGGGCGGCGGTGGCCGTGGTGCGCGGTATGCGGCGGCGGTCGGGGCGACGGGAGCGGTGCTGGCGGTGGCGGCCGGAACGGTGTTCGCGGCCTCCGGGTTCGCCCGGTTCGAGGTGGCAGAATACGGGGCCCTCTGCCGGGGCGGGGGCGGTACGACGGTCGCCGCGCCGTATGCAGTGGCCGGGCCCAGCCCCGTGCATCTTGCCGGGAAGCTGTCCGAGATCAGCACGTTCGGGCCGTCCGCGGTGTGGCACCCCGTCGACGCGCGGTCGGTGCAGCTGGTGGCCTGCGTATCGGAGGGGCGGCTCGGGCAGCTCGTGCGGACCTGCCAGTACCCGCCCGCGCCCGATCAACCGGTCGGCCGGACGCTGAATCTGTTCACGATGGCGTACCGGCTCAGCGTGTACGAGGCCAGGACCGGGAACCGGCTGGCGGCAATCGACCTCACTGGTGAACAGTTCGCGGCGGATCCGGCGGTAACCGAACCGGACGAATGCCGGGCGGCCGGCGGAGCGCCGGAGGAGGGGCTGCCGGGCCGGCGGCACAGCCGGTTATCGCATCAGCAGATCCAGCGTGCACTTGCCCCGTTCGTGACTCCGGCGGCTCCTCACATCCAGGCGGCTCGCTGACCGGTCCACCGATCGGTCGGAGCGCGGTCTCAGGAGCTCCCGGGGCGATCGAGAACCGCGCGCAGGACGGCAGCGAACGCCTCGGGCTCGCCGGCCATCCCGAATTCGCCGCCGGTGAAGCCCGCGTGCCCACCCGGGAAGGCGACGGCCTCGCTGTCGAGGGCGGCGGCGAAGGCGACCGCGGCACGGGCACACAGTTCGCCAGCTGAAGCCCGGCCGGTACCGAGCACGATCCGGGTGGGTGCGGCGGTGAGTGCCGCGGGATCGTGTTCGTGGCCGCAGCAGGAGAGCAGATGCGGGCCCACCATCGGGTCATCGCGGGAACCGTCGTCGGCTGCGGGCAGGCCGAACTGGGCGGGGTCGGGCGCGGGCCGGTCGGTGTAGTCAGCGGGCAGCGGGCCTCGCTGCGAGATCAGGGTGATGAATTTCGCCATGGCGGGGCCGAGCCCGGCGCGCTTATAGGTGGCGGTGATATCGGTGGAGACGGCCAGTATCCGGTCGCGGTCGGGCAGGAACTGGGCGGCCGGCGGTTCGTGTGCCACCAGGGTGCGCACCAGCTCACCGTGCCGGGCCACCAGCGCGAGACCGTTGACCGCGCCGCCACTGCTGCCGAAGATATCCACCGGTCCGGCCGCCAGTGCTTCGATGATGCGACGGATATCGTCCGAGTGTTCCTCGGGCGTGCCGGAGCTGGTGCCGTCGTCACGGGTGCTGCGGCCGATACCGCGCGGGTCATAGGTCACCACCGGCCGGTCGGTGAAGTATTGCGCCAGGGAGCCGAAGCCGGTGGCCGCCATCGGGGAGCCCACCATCAGTAACGGCATCCGTTCACGTCCGTGCAGGTCGCCGCGGATATCGTAGGTGAGGGTTGTGCCGGAGGCGGCCAGCGTGCGGGTTTCGATATCGGTCATCGCAGTCCTTCGGGAGTCGGGACATCTATACAGACGATGCGGGCGGCGGGAAGTGATCGGTGGGTTGGCGGCGCCGGCCCGGTACGGTTTCGGGCGAGCCGAGTGATCGTCGCGCACTACGCTCGGACCTGTCGTCCACCGCCGCGCCGTGACCGGTACGGCCGACCCCGGGAGAGGCACCACCGTGGCTACAGGTTCGATTCTCATCACCGGCGCCAGTTCGGGTCTGGGGGCCGAGATGGCGCGCCAGTTCGCCGCCCTCGGCTATGAGCTGGCCCTGTGTGCCCGCCGGACCGAACGACTCGACGAACTCGCCGCCGAGATCACCGGCGTGTATCCGGCGGTGCGGGTCCGGACGGCTGCCCTGGACGTCACCGATTTCGATGCCGTACCTCGAGTGTTCGACGAGTTCGCCGCCGAGTTCGGTCGTCTGGACCGGGTGATCGTCAACGCCGGCCTGGGAAAGGGCGTGCCCTTCGGGAAAGGCGGTGAGCGGCCGAACCGGCAGACCGCGATCACCAATTTCCTCGGTGCCATGGCGCAGATGGAGGCCGCCATGAAGATTTTTCGCGCGCAGGGCGGGGGTCACCTCGTGGTGATTTCCTCGATTTCCGCGGTGCGCGGGATGCCCAAGACGATGACCAGTTACGCGGCGAGTAAGGCCGGTGTGGCGGCGATGGCCGAAGGTATTGCTGCGGAAGGTGTTCCGGGGGTGGATGTTTCCATTGTCTTCCCGGGGTATATCGCTTCGGAGATGAACGAGAAGGCCGCCCATCCGCCGAAATTTCTCGTCGATACCCCGACCGGGGTGCGTTCGATGGTGTCGGCGATCGAGAAGCGCCGGTTCAAGGCCTACACCCCCGCGTGGCCATGGGTTCCGTTCGGTTACGCAATGAAAGTACTGCCCCTGTCGATCGTGCGCCGGCTCGCCGGTATCTGACCGGCGCTCCGGCCGCGCCTCGAATCAGCGGTTCGTCCGATGGTGATCGCGCACGGTGGACAAGAATTCGACGATCGCGCCGGCCCATTCCGCGGGCTGCTCGGCGGCGAGCGCATGACCCGAATCCAGGACCACCAGTCCGGCTCCGGGAATGCCCGCCGCGAGCTGCTCGGTCAGCGTCGCTGAGATCACCTGATCATGCGCGCCGGCGACAAGCAGTACCGGGACGGTGATTTCGGTGAGGTCGGCACGGATATCGACTCTGGCCAGGAGGTCGAGTTGGGCATCGGCGCCCGGCGGCAGATGTGGCGGAATCCGGCCGGCGAGTGCGGTGAGTTCACTCGCGGACAGGGCGTCGAGCCAGGCCGCCTTCCAGCCGATCAGGAGGAGGTAGGCCGCGAGCGTGTGCTGATCGTCCGCCCGAGCCAGCCGCCGCCAGGTGTCGACGATCAAGTGCAGGCGGGGGTTCGGCCGAGCCAGTCCAGCGGAAAGGATGAGCGCGCTGACCCGTTCCGGATGCCGGGTCGCGGCGCGCACCGCGACCGCGGATCCGGTGGAGAAACCGAGGATTGCGACCTGGTCCGAACCGGACATGACGGCGGTGTGCACGAGCCGGTCGGCCAAGCTGTCCAGGGTGAGCGGCTCGAGGTCGGCCGGTGTCGCGCCGGACCCCGGATAGTCGGGCGCGATAACAGTATTCGTATCGGCCAAATGGTCGACGAGTGGGCCGAAGCTGTCCGCAATGTCGCTGCTCGCACCGTGTGCGAGCAGTAAAGCCGGCCCGCTGCCGCGGAGGAAACCGGTGAGAGGGGTACTGGCGAGTGGGGTGGTCGAATGCGCTGACATACGGATAAGCTAAAGGCTCACATGAATGTGAAGGTCAATAAGTATGAGCGAGGTCATATGCGCATCGGTGAGCTGTCCGCACGCACCGGGGTGAGCGCGCGGCTGCTGCGCTACTACGAGGAGCAGAGTCTCCTCACTGCGCCGCGGACTGCGGGCGGATATCGCGATTACGATGCGGATGCGCTGATTGTGGTGGCGCAGATCCGCGCGCTGCTGGACGCGGGGCTGTCCACCGCGGTGATCCGGGATATCCTGCCGTGCGCACACGGGCAGGCCCCGGACCTGGAGCCACATCCGGACATGATCGCTGTGCTACGACGCGAAGTGGACCGAGTCGAGGCGAAGATCGAGTGTCTGGCCGAGACGAGAGACCTACTCACCTGCTATCTGCGGACGACCGAGGCGCGCGAAGACCGGACCTGAGTATCCGACGGGCGGGGCCTGCGCGGTCGTGGCGCTTGCCCGCTTCTTCCATTCCGGCACCTCCGGCCGCTACCGGGACTCGCTGTCGATGTCCAGTAGATCGACAGCGGCCGAGAGGTCGGTGATGGCCTGGACGATCTCGGCCAGCCGGTCCTGGCCCATCTGCTTCGCGAGGCGGGTGGCGAATTCGGCGTGACGCGGGCCGATGCGGTCGATCGCCGCCCGCCCCGCATCGGTGACGGCGACCAGTTTCGCGCGCCGGTGTGCCGGATTGGGCCGGTATTCGGCGAGGTTGCGGGCCACGAGCAGGTCCGCGATCCGCTGTACGCTCTGGCGGGTTACGCCCATGGTGCGGGCGATACCGGCCACCGGGAGCGGTTCGCGTAGGACAGCGCCGAGAACCTGCCACCATGCGGCGGTGAGGCCGGCGGGTTCGGCCAGCTTTTCGGCGAGGGCGAGGAACTGGCCGTTGAGCCGGAACGAGGTGATGGCGGCGGTGCTGAACAACTGCTGTTCGGAGTTCTCCATCGTGGGCGCCGGGTTCAGGCCGCGGCCTGCCGGGCCTCGTATTCCGCCAGGACCGCGTAGCCGGCCGGGTCGCCCTGGCCGAACAGCCGGTACCAGCCGTCGAGTACGGCGGGTTCGTAGATGTCCAGGGCAGCAAGTACTTCGCGGGCGAATTCGAACGGTGCGGTCGAGTTGGCGGTGATGACGCCGCGGTCGGTGACGGCCGGTTCATCCGTGTAGCGGGCGCCGCCGGAATAGCCACAGGCGGCGAGGTATTCGGCGACGTTGCTGGTGTGTGCGCGGTCGTCGAGCAACCCGGCCGCGGCGAGCCCGTACGTTGCGCCGCAGATCGCCGCGACCGGTACCCCGGCGGCGGCGAATTCGCGGGCTTTATCCGCGAATTCGCCCAGATCGCCGCTGTCCCAGCCGTCGGCGCCGGGCAGGATGAGCATGGCGCTGTCGGTAGGGGACAGATCGGCGAGGGGCAGGTCGGGCAGGATGCGCATCCCACCCATCGTGGTGACCGGTTCGGTGCCGGCGCCGACCGTGCGGATGCGGTACCGGCCTGGTTCGCGGTGCCAGTTGCCATTGTTGATATGCGCGGTCGCCGCGCCGACCTCCCAGTCCGCGAGGGTGTTGTACACGGCCAGGTGAACGATCTTCGGATTCATGACAACATTCTGTCAATATGACAGTGTGTTGTCAATTGGTTCAGAAGCCGGGTTCCCCACCGATCACCCTGTCCTTTTCCAGGGCAGCGATCTCCTGCGCCGAGTACCCGAGTTCGCGCAGCACCGCGTCGTTGTCCTGTCCCAGCAACGGTGCGTGCGCGCGGTGATAGCGCGCAGGCCCGGCAGAGAAGCGAGCCGGCACCGTGCTGTGGCGCGCGGTCGGAGTGACCGGATGGGGGACCGGCTCGAAGAAATTCCGGTGGTCGAGCTGGGGAATCTCGGTCTGCCGGTGCGGTTGCCGGACTTCGGCGACGGGAACACCCGCGGTCCAGAGCACGTCGACGATCTCGCCGGCCGGGCGGCCGGCGCACCAGGCAGACAGGTGTGTGTCGATCTCGTCGTGATGGGCGCGGCGGCCCGCGGCTGTACGAAGGTATGGCACCTTTGCCCAGGCAGGCTCATCGAGTGCCGTAGTGAGCGCCACCCATTGCTCGTCGGTCGTGACGGCCAGGGCGACCCAATTGTCGGGCCGGCCGAATTCGTCGACCCCGGCCGCGCGGTACAGATTCTGCGGCGCCGCGTGCGGCCCCCGGTTGCCGTCGCGCCCGAGCAGTGTTCCGTAGGCGGAGTACTCGATGACCTGTTCGGCGGCGATGTTCAGGGCCGCGTCCACCATGGCTGCCTCCACGAGCACGCCCTCGCCGGTGCGCCTGCGGTGTTCGAGCGCGAGTAGTAGTCCGACAAGTGCGTGCACGCCCGCATTGGGGTCGCCGAGACTGTAGGGCTCGACGGGGTTCTGATCGGCGTAGCCGGTACGCCACGTCAGTCCGGCGGCGTCCTCGATCACGTACGCGAAGGCCGGATTGTCCCGCCACGGCCCGTCGAGCCCGAAACCCGGCATGCGGACCATGATCGCGTCGGGACGCAGGGTACGCACGGTGTCGAAGTCGAGGCCGATCTGCTCGATGACCCGCGGGGTGTAGTTCTCCACGAGCACATCGCAGGAGGCGACGAGGCGGCGCAGGATCTCGCGGCCGGCGTCGCTGCGGAAATCGACGGTGATCCCGCGCTTGTTCGTGTTGAGCCCGGAGAAGATCCCGGATTTCTCCCACCACCGGTCCTCGTCGGCCGGGACGCCCGCGATGAGCCGGGTGCCGTCGGGGCGCTGGGCCGACTCCACGTGGATCACTTCGGCGCCCTGTAGTGCCAGGTAGTGGGTGCAGGATGGACCGGCCCAGAAGGTGGTCATATCGAGCACCCGCAGACCTGCGAACGGAAGTGGGTTCGTGGTAGCCGTGGACGACCGGGTGCTCGCATGCGCATCGTGCCCGCGGGCAGTGCCTGCGGTTGTCGAGCGGTAGTGGTCCGTGTGTTCGCCGAGGGCGGGAGCCGGTTCGGGGGAGCGCAGCAGTGCGGGGGTGGTCCGAAACGGTGGCCCCGGCCGGGCGAATCCGGACCGGGGGTTCACGTCGAAGAACTTCCGGGCTCGGTGCTGGTCGAGTCCGGTCACATCGGCACCGGAGGCCACGGGGCTGTTCGGGATCCTGAACGCCGTGGCCAGTTCCCGGATCTCGTCCACCGTGCGCTCGGCGAACCAGGCGGCGATCTCGCCGGCCTTCTCGTTGGTGCGTTCGGTGATCGCGGGGGCCGGGTCCTCGTCGATCCATTCGGGATGACCCACCATGACGCACAGATCGAACCACTGCTGCGCGGTACCGCAGCCGACGGCGATGAGCCCGTCGGCTGCCGTGGCGACGCCGGGCCGGCTCAGCCGGCGCTGGGTGCGGAAGGGCCGGTTCACGGTGTCGTAGAACGACACCGGGTAGTACGACAGGCCCAGGATCTGGGTTTCCAGCATCGAGAGGTCGACGAGTTCACCGGTTCCGGTGCGCAGCGCGCGATGCCGGGCGGTGAGCGTCGCGGCCGCCGCGTGCGCGCCGGCGAACCATTCGCCCACCTCGCCGCCGATATGGACCGGTGCGCGCTCCGGTGCCCCGCGGCCGAGTCCGACAATGCCGCCCGACCATGCCTGCAGGGTGAATTCGGTGGCCGGCCGCCCGGCCCACGGGCCGTCGAGACCGAACGGGGTGATCGCGGTGACCACGAGATGCGGGTGGCGTTCCCGCAGCGCCGCGGGTGTGCAGCCGCGGTCGTCGGCGAGGGCGCTGCCGGGCGACCAGACGACCGCATCGGCGTCGGTGAGCAGCGAGTCGAGCAGAACGTGGTCGTCCGCCCGGGACGGATCGATGACGACACTGTGCCCGGCCCCGGCGAGGAACTGGAAGAGCGCGCCGTCGACGCCGGGCTCCGGCCTCGCGTCCGAGGATGTCCGGCAGCGTAGGGCGATACCCCGCGGTGGTTCCGCGAAGACGACCCGGGCACCGGCATCGGCGAGCAGTTTCGTGCAGTAGACGCCGGCGATACCTCCGGCCAGCGTGACGACGGTGTATCCGGTGAGTGCCCCGTTTCCGGTACGACCGTCGTGGGCTGCCACGTCCTGCTTCACCACGGTGTCACTGCTGCCAGGGGTGTGTGAGCCGTTCACCGGCGACTCGGCGGGGGGCTCCTGAGGCATTATTCGGCTTTCCGCCGGCCCGACCTGCTGAGCCGGAACTCCGGTGGGAAGCGGCTGTCGTTGTCCTTGACCGAGTTGTTCAAACCGTCGTCGAAGGCGTTGTCCAGCATCAGATCGTTGTCGTCGGCGTGGATATGACCGCCCATCGATTCGAAGAAACCGCTGAGCAGGCTGCCCATGTATTCGCCCTGCTGCTGTTTCATGATCTCGAAGAACACCTTCTGCATGAACACCGTGTCCGTGGGCCGGTTCCGGGCACAGGCCAGCGCGTACTTCGCGGTTTCGGTCTCGAGTTCCGCACGCGGGACCACGCTGTTGAGGAAGTTGCAGTCGGCCATTTCCGCCGCGGAGAACGGGCGGCCGGTGAACACCATCTCCTGGAATTTGCGCAACCCCATGGTCTGCGCCCACGTCCACATCCGCGGCCCCCACCCGTAGTACCGGAACGAGGGATGCCCGAACAGGGCATCGTCGGCGGAGATCACCAGATCGGCATCGGCGGCCTGGTAGAAGTGCCAGCCGTAGCAGTAGCCCTTCACCTCGACGATGCTGATCTTCTTGAATTCCTGCAGACTCCGGCAGCCGGCCTGGGCGTTGGCGTACCACTGGCTGATACTGGCGCCGTGCCGGAACGATTCCTTCGGCGGATAGCGCACCTCGTCGGGACCGATCTTGTATTCGCTGAGCCGCGGTCCCTGGTCGGGGTCGTTCTGCACGGCCATGAATTCCCCGAGATCGGCGCCCGAACCGAAATCGTCGCCGGCGCCGCGGATCACCAGGACTTTGACGTCGTCGTCGATACCGGCCCGGTGGATCAGGTCGCCGTAGCGTAGGCGCGCGGCCATGGTGGGGGCGTTGAGTTGATCGGGACGGTCGAAGGTGATGGTCGCGATACGCGTCGCCGGATCCTTCGAATACCGGATGATCTCCTCGGCGCCGGGCGGGTCCGGGTGCTGCCCGGCGTTCTCCGCACCTGAGTTCGCTGCCGCACCGCCGGTGTTGTTCCCGGCTCCGTCGTCGGCCATTGCGGCGGCTCCTCTGCTTCCGGCGTCCGCGCCCTCGGCCGGTTTCCGGGTGGTCATTGCTGCTTCCAGTGCGGGCTCGAGGTGAGTACCTGTGGTCCGTCGTCACCGATGAGCACGGCATCGCGGCCGAATACCGCACCGACACCCTCGGCCCAGACGTAACCGGTGACAGCCAGGACCATCCCGGGCTCGAGCTGTTCCGCGTCGGCGGTACCGCGCAGTGCCGGTGTCACCACCGGCGGGTCGAAGCCCATGCCGAGCCCGCGGGCGACGGGCACGGCGGGCAGGGGTTCACCCGCGTCGAGATAGGCATCCAGGAGCCCGGAGGCGGGCGCGCCGGGCCGGCACGCCTGTAGCAACTTCTCCCACACCCGGTTCCATCGGCCGTACAGTTTTTCGACTGCCGGGGTGGCCGGCCCGGCCGGCCAGGTCCGCCCGACCTCCCCGATATATCCGTCGCCGAGCACACCGGAGGAGAAGGCGACGAGATCGCCCTCCTGGACTTCCCGGTCCGCGCTCGCCCGCCGCCACGGATGGTCGCGGGCGGTCACCCACGCCGCATCCTGGGTGGCGGGCGTGCTCACCCCGCCGGCCGCGCAGGCCTCGAGCAGTACACCCGCGAGGCCCTGTTCGGTGGCCCCGGGCGCGAGCTGCGCCAGGGCCGCGGCCAGGCCCTGTTCCGCGACCCGCAGCCCGGCACGCATCGTCTCGATCTCGGGCGCGGTCTTGACCCGCCGCGCCGCCCGGAACGCCAGTTCGCCGTCGACGATCTCGGCATTCGGGAAGGCCACCGGCAGGAGCTCGGCGAATGCGGGCGACAAGGCGTCGGTGCCTACCCGGCGGGCCGTGGCCGCACCCTCGATATCGCGCAGGACCGCGATGAGATTGCGCGGATCCCACATGGTTTCGTACAGGTTCTCGTGCGGGATGTCTTCGGGCATCCCCTCGTCCCAGGTGCTGTGCAGGTGGACCGCGCCGGTCTGCCGCATGAGCAGTGCCACCGGGCCGAACGGCCGGGTCCCGGCGACCCACAGCTGGGGTGCCCCGGACAGATATCGGGCATTGGCCTGCCGTCCGGCGATCAGCACATCGAGATCATGGGCGTGCATCTGTGCCAGCACACGCTCGCGGCGCCCAGCCCGCAGTGCGCGATCGTCCGGCAGGATCTCAGTCGCCATAGGGGGCATAGGTGTAGTCGGTGAGAGGCATCCAGCCTCCGTCGGTTACCACCACGATCTCCTCACTGCGATAGCCGCCGGTCCCGTCCTCCCAGACCACGGGTTCGAGGACCAGCACCATGCCGGGGCGGAGCACGAAATTGTCGTCGAATTCGGCGCCGAGATCGGTGCCGATCATCGGCATCTCGGCGGCGCTCACGCCGATTCCGTGCGAAATATAGAAATGCGGCAGCCAGGGGCGTTGCCCACCGGCCGCTTCGGTTGCCGCCCGAGCGAGCTGCCCGGCGGTGGCTCCCGGACGGATCTGTGCGAGCACCGCTTCCAGGATGTGGCGCCACTGCTGGTACTGCGCCTGTTGTCGTGGCACCGGGTCCTGCCCGACGATCCAGGTGCGGCCGAAATCAGAGCAATAGCCGTTGTAGGTGATGCTGACGTCGGTCCACAGCACATCGCCGGCCTTCAGCTCACGTTCGGTGGTGAGCAGGGGGAGGGCGAGATCCCCGTGGGTCGTCCATACTCCGTCGGCTTTGCTGTCCGGCATGACCTGCCAGATGGCGTCGAGCATGGTAGCGGTGGCGCCCAGTTCGAACGCGCGCCGTACGAAGCTCGCGGACAGGTCGATCTGGCGGACCCCCGGCGCCAGCGATGCCTGGACGTCGACAATGGCTTCCTCGGTGATCCGGCAGGCCTTGCGGATACAGGACAGTTCGTCGGGGGTTTTGATCAACTTGGCGGGACCGAGCACCGTGGCGGCGTCCACGGGTACGGTGCCGGGGAAGAGCCGGTCCCGTGCGCGCAGCATGGCGCCGGTGAATTCGTCCACGGCGACGGTGGTGCCCGGTCGCACCAGTTCGGTCAGCGTCCGGCCGAAATCGGCTACGCCCTCGTCGAATTCGAGGTACACCGGCGGATGCAGGTGGTCTGCGGGGAGTTCGGATTCCGCCGCCGCCCCCGCCCGGAACGGCAGGAACAGATGTGGCCATTCGTCGTCGGCCGTCACCACCGCCACCGGCCGTTCGACATGGGCCAGGCCCGCATCGCCGAGCGGCCAGTTCGCTCCGGTGGCGTACACGACATTGTTGTTCAGCAGCAGGATCGCCGCATCGACCCCGCGTTCGGCCATGGCCGAACGTAGGCGGGCCCCGGTCTCCCGGCGCATCCGCGCACGGTCCGGGAGGTCGGGTATCTCGATCGCCGCGGTCGTCGCGGCGGGAAACGAAGTCATCGAATATGGTCCTTCTCGGCGTCGCGCGGGCCTAGACGCCCAGGAATTCCTTGATATTTCCGCTCACGATGCGCGCGGCCGCCTCGGGGCCGACGGCCTCGACAACCGAGGCCAGGGATTTCTCCGAGTAGCCGAAGGTGCTCTCGTTGTGGGGGTAGTCCGACGACCACATCACCCGGTCCAGGCCGATCCGGTCGATGATGGCCAGGCCCAGCGGGTCGACCATGAACGAGGCCCGCATATGGTTGTCCCAGTAGTGGCGGACCTCGTGGTCCAGCGGCCGGTTGTACATATGCCGGTAGGACGCGTGCATATGCTCGGCGTCCTGAAGTGCCGAGGCAACCCAGTTGATGCCGCCCTCGAACCAGCCGATCTGCAGACCGGGATGCCGGTCGATGATCCCGCTGAAGATGTACTTGGAGAACAGCTCCCGAAACGGGGCCACATTGTGCATCATTCCGACCACCACGCTGTTCACCTCGCACGGTGCGGACAGTGGGGATTCGCCGATATGGTGCGATACGGGTATCCCGGATTCCTCGATGGCGTCCCAGACGCCGATCATCGAGGTGCTGCCGTAGTCGATGACGGCGCCGTCGTCGTCCTTGCCGGCCGACAGCGGCAGCAGGAAAGTCGTGAGCCCCAGCGCTTTCAGCTCGGTGAGGGTCCGGCGGGCGCCGTCGGCATCCCACCAGTTGATCAGCCCGACCCCGTACAGTGCGCCGCCGGACCTTTCCTGCACTTCGGCGATGTATTCGTTGTAGATGCGGAAGCAGCGCTCGCGGACCGCCTTGTCCGGGTAGAACAGCAGTGCGAGCAGTGAATTGGGGAACGCCAGCTCCTTGTCGATCCCGTCGGCGCGCAGATCCGCGCCCCGAGCCTCGAGGTTGGTGCTGCCGGAGCCGTCGAGGGGGTCGTACTGCATCAGGACCCGGCTGAAATCACCGGGCAGGAACGATTTTCCCTTACGCCCGATCTGGTAGGCCCCCTCCTCGTACCATACCCGCGGCGCCTTGTCCCGGAGTTCTTCGGGAAAGCGTTCGTAGAAGATGTCGTCGGCGAGTGAGATGTGGTTGTCGGCGGAGAAGACCTCGGTGCCGGCGGGTAGTCCGAGGCTGCCCTCGGCCCGGCCCCGGCGGTCCTTGGGTGGGCCGAACCCCTGTGGGGGGTAGAGCGGGGCGCTGCTGGGCGAAGTCGGCATCGTGACCCTCCAATGGATCGTTTGATTCGCGAATTTGCCGTCGGCGGTCGAACCCGCGGCAGCCGGCCGGCGACGCGGCGGTCATGCCGAACCGCTATGTCACAACGTCCGCCGCCCCTGCGGAGCGGGCGGCCGGAAGCCGGGTGGCTGACCCGCCAAGCTGAAAACGACATTATCATATTGGGAGAGTGGCGTTCTACAGCTTGGGCTCGATTGCTTCATTCCATCCCGGTTCAATCGGGGAGAATGATATTTTCATCAGGGGCTCGTTACGGTCGCCGGCCGAGTCTCGGGAGGGGTCGATTTGCGCTCGCGCCGACCTCGGGCCGCAAGGGAAGCTCCATTGCGGAAGCAACTTCTTTGTAACCCTTGTCACAAGGTAGAAACCAACCTACTGTGTGTTCACTAGGTTTGTCAGATCGGGGTTCGGACCATGACAGCTCCTCGTCCCTATGCCTCACTCCTCGCCAAGGGGGAGGATCGCAGGCAGCGAATACTCGCCGTATCCCAACGCCTGCTCACCCGCAACGGCTGGCGCGGCACGACGCTGGCGCAGATCGCCGGTGAGGCCGGAGTGACCTCCGCGGGACTGCTGCACCACTTTTCCTCCAAAGAGCAGCTGCTGCACGCTGTCCTGGACGCCCGCGACGCCGAAGACCTGGAGGATGCCGATATCGGCGGTGATCTCATTGTGGAGATCCGCAAGGTCGTCACCAGGATGGAACGTTCTCCGGAGCTGGTCGGCACCTTCGTCGTCCTCCTCGTCGAGAACCTCATGCCCGAGGCGCCACTGCACGATCGGATGCTCGATCGGTGGCGCACGGCCGTCGAACTCGTCACCGGGGCGATTCGGCGGGGCCAGGACAGCGGCCGGTACCGGCGCGATATCGATCCGCGGATGCGCGCGGTCGAGATCGTCGCCTTTCTGAACGGAATGGAGATCTCGTGGCTGCTCGATCGTTCGATCCCGCTGGCCGAAGTTTTCAACGGTTACACCGAGTCGCTGGCCCGCGACTTGGCGGCGAAGGAGATGTGATGAGGTACCGGCTCGATGTGGTGGCGGCGACCGTGGCCGACGCGGTCCAGTTCGCCGGCGGATGGTTGTTCGACCGTTCGGTGGCCGGGTGGGAGGTGACGGTCCTGCTCGCGCAGCCGTCCGATATCCGCCCGTTGAAAATCCTCGGCGCCGAGGTCCGCGAGCTCGACTCCGTGCTGGCGACCGAGGTCCCGGGCCGGCTGCCGCAGGCACTGGCCGTGAATGCCGATGTCTGTAGTAGGGACGGCCGGGCGCGTAAAGGTGTCTTGCGGGCGCTGGAGGATCGCGGGATCGAGGTCGTCGTCTGGGGTGACGGCTGGCCGGCCGGGCAGGATCACGGTGTCGACCCGGTGCTGCACCGTCTGAGTTGTGCAGCGCGAGCGTTCAAGGCGCAAGCCTTGGTGGCGGCGGGACTCTCGGCTGCCGCGGTGACGCCCAGCGAGATATTCCGCAGTGGCGCCACGGAATACGCGCCGGTCTGCGCGGATCTCGTTCCGGCGGTCTGAGGCGCGCAGGCGCGGGAACGTACGGGAGAGGTATACGGGCACGGGTTCGCTCCGGTATCCATGAGATGAACGACGGCCGGCCGGGTCGGTAGGTGATGGGCTGACCCGGACACTGGCTGCGGGGGAGGCGATCGAGGCGGGTTTCGAGGGGCTTCGCCGTCGACGGTCATCGATTTTTGCGGTGTTGCCGAGGGGCTTTCCGCGGATTTATCCGTTGTGTTCCGATCCGGTCCGTACGCAATTGTGCGAATTCAACGGATCGGTGGGGTCCGGGCAATGCGGCGGGCAAATTTTGAAACGTTGATCTTCACGATTCTCCGGGGTGATGTGTGGCGGGATTTCCCATCCCGGAGCCGGTTTTGTGGGGTTATCATGCCTGATCGCAGGCTTTTCGGTCGATGGCTGCTGTGGGTGTGCCAGGCATTGCCGGTGGTTTCCGGAAACTTGCCCGCAAGTATTGTGTTCTCGACTATCGGATGTCATCCTATTCGAAATTGAGAATGACATTTCCGCACTGAAGGATGTGACATCAGCACCGGCTGGGACGGCGCAGCCAACGGATCGAAAACCCCGGCCGCAGGCCGCAATCGAACTCCGTCGCCGCAGACCGGAGCTGACCGTCATGCCGCGGTTCGTTCGCGAGCCGCCCCGACTCGGTGGAAGCGCGCGCCGGCGTGTTCCACCGAGCGTCGATCGTTCGACAGGAGTACTTCGATGACGAACCCCTCGGCATGTCGGCAACCGCATCCGATGTCGTGAGGCCGGTATGACCATCCGAACGCCCTATCTGGTCCGGCTCAAAGACCGGTTCGAGGGCCCACTGCAAACAGTGGGTGGCCTGTTCGCCATGACCGCCGACGCCGTGCGATTCGCCTTCCGCCGCCCGTTCCAGACCCGGGAATTCCTCGAACAGTCCTGGTTCATCGTGCGGGTCTCACTGGTTCCCACGCTGCTGGTCGCGATTCCGTTCACCGTGCTGGTGAGTTTCACCCTGAACATCCTCCTGCGCGAACTGGGCGCCGCGGACCTCTCCGGCGCCGGCGCCGCCTTCGGCGCGGTGACCCAGGTCGGCCCGATGGTCACGGTGCTGATCGTGGCAGGATCCGGTGCCACCGCGATGTGTGCCGATCTGGGATCGCGGACCATCCGCGAGGAGATCGCGGCCATGGAGGTACTCGGGATCGACCCGGTGCAACGGCTGGTTACGCCACGCATGCTGGCCTCCGGCCTGGTGGCGCTGCTGCTGAACAATCTGGTCTGCATCATCGGCGTGCTCGGCGGCTATGTGTTCTCGGTGTATGTGCAGGACGTGAATCCGGGCGCGTTCGTCGCCGGGATCACCCTGCTCACCGGCATCAACGAGGTGATCATCTCGTCGGTGAAAGCCCTCCTGTTCGGCCTGGTCGCCGGGATCGTCGCCTGCTACCGCGGGCTGATCGTCACCGGTGGCGCGAAATCGGTGGGTAACGCGGTCAACGAGACCGTGGTCTATGCGTTCATGTCGCTGTTCGTCATCAATGTGATGGTCACGGCGATCGGCATCCAGTTGACGACCGGATGAGGGGAGGGATTCGATGACAGCCTCCGAGGTTCTCACCACGCGGTACCCGGTGCTGATCCGCCGGCTGCGTAAACCGGTGGACGTACTCGGCCGGGTCGGCGACCACGCGATCTTCTATGTGAAGGCGCTGGCATTCGCGCCGATGGCGGCCTGGCGTTACAAACGCGAGACGGTCCGGTTGATCGCGGAGATCAGTATGGGCGCGGGCACTCTGGCAGCGTTCGGCGGCACGGTGGTGATCGTCAGCTTCCTGACCTTGGCCACCGGCGGCACCCTCGCCGTACAGGGGTACAGCTCGCTGGGCGATATCGGCATCGAGGCGCTCACCGGCTTCCTGTCCGCCTTCATCAACGTCCGGATCTCGGCGCCGGTGGTCGCAGGTATCGGCCTGGCGGCAACATTCGGGGCCGGTGTCACCGCGCAACTGGGCGCCATGCGGATCAACGAGGAAATCGACGCGCTGGAATCCATTGCGATAGAGCCGATCGCGTATCTGGTCGGCACCCGCATCATCGCCGGGATGATCGCGATCACTCCGCTCTACGCCATCGCGGTGATCGCCTCGTTCCTCGCCAGCCGGTTCACCACGGTGGTGATCCTGGGCCAGTCCTCAGGACTCTACGACCACTACTTCGCGACCTTCCTCAACCCGATCGACCTGCTCTGGTCGTTCCTACAGGCAATCCTGATGGCGATCACGATCCTGTTGATCCACACGTACTTCGGATTCTTCGCCGCCGGCGGGCCGTCGGGTGTAGGTACCGCGGTGGGCAATGCCGTGCGGACCTCGCTGATCGCGGTCGTCTCGGTGACATTGCTGGTCTCGCTGGCCGTGTACGGATCCAACGGAAACTTCGAGCTGTCGGGGTAGGGGTGGCGTTGGTGGGAAACGAAATACAACCGTGGACGGCTGCGCCGCCGCGGCGCGCGGCCGGACACCGGCGCTGGGCCGCTCGGCTGAAACCCCTGGCCCGCCCGGCCGCGGGGCTCACGGCGATCGCGGCCGGTATGGCGATCGTGGTACTCGCGGTGACCCTGTTCCGGGGCGGGTTCGCCGATACCGTCGCCGTGACCGTGCACGCCCCACGCGCCGGTCTGGTGATGTATCCCGACGCCGAGGTGAAATTGCGCGGCGTGACCGTCGGCGCCGTGGATTCCATCGTCGAACGGACCGACGGCACCGCGGAGATCGAATTGGCCATCGATCGGGGCAATCTCACTCGGATACCCGGCGATGTGACTGTGGATATCGCCAGCACCACAGTATTCGGGGCGAAGTACATCCAGCTGGTCCCACCCGAACAGCCTGCTTCGGGGCACCTCGAGGCGGGGCAGGTATTCGACGCCGGAAACGTGACGGTCGAGATCAATACGGTGTTCGAACAGCTCACCCGGGTGCTGGGCGAAATCCAGCCGGAAAAGCTCAACGAAACCCTGGGCGCGCTGGCCACCGCGATGCGCGGCCGCGGTGACCGGGTGGGCCGGATGATGGTGGACCTGGAGTTGTTCCTGGCGAAACTGGAACCCGGGTTGCCGGCCCTGCGCGCGGATCTGGCGATGGCGCCGGAGGTTACCCGGGCCTACGCGGACGCGGCGCCCGCGCTGCTGGAAACCGTGGGCAACGCCTCACAGTTGAGCCGGACTGTGGTGGAGGAACAGCAGCAACTCGATGTGCTGCTGATGAGCCTCATCGGGCTGGCCGATACCGGCAACCGGGTGGTGGGGGAGAGCGGCCCCGGCCTGGTGAGTGCCATGGATGTCCTGGCACCGACCACGGAGTTGACCAACCGGTACCACCAGGCGCTGACGTGCGCATTGGACGGACTGGGTTATCTGTCCTCGGTGACCCCCGTGCAGGTGCCGGGAATCGGACTGTCGGCAAATTTCCTCTGGGGTGTCGAACCGTACCGCTATCCGGAGCATCTGCCGAAGGTCGCGGCGTCCGGTGGCCCGCAGTGTTCGATGCTGCCCGTGGGTTACGAGGATTTCCCGCCGTTCGTGGTCGCCGATGTCGGGGCCAACCCCCAGGCCGGGCCGTTCCGGTCCGGGCTGACGCTGAACACGGCCTCGCTCGCCGAGGCACTGTTCGGACCCGCCGCCGCAGGGAAGGGGGCACCACGATGAACAACCGCAATATGCCGCTGCTGAAATTCGGTGTCTTCGCCGCGATCATGGTGGTCCTGTCGGCCTGCCTGATCACCGTTTTCGGCGAATACCGCAGTGGCTCCACCACCGAATACTCGGCGGTCTTCGAGGATTCGTCCGGACTGGGCACCGGGGATACGGTGCGGGTCGCGGGGGTCGTGGTCGGTTCGGTGCGCGGGGTGTCGCTGCGCGACGATCACCGGGTACAGGTGGAGTTCGATGCCGACCGATCGCTGCCGCTCACCAGCGGCACCGAGATCGCGGTCCGGTATCTGAACCTGGTCGGCGATCGCTACCTGGAAATCACCGACCGTCCCGGCAACGAACTGCCCGCCGGCGGCGAACTGCCGGTCGAGAACACCACCAGCGCACTGGATCTGGACCTGCTGCTGGGTGGCCTGAAACCGGTGATCCAGGGACTCAACGCCCGTGACGTGAACGCCCTGACCTGGTCGCTACTGGAAATCGTGCAGGGCAAGGAGGGCACCGTGAACTCCATCCTCGGCCGCACCGCCTCCTTCTCCGCGGCCCTGGCCGACAACAACGAGATCGTCGAGCAGTTGATCGACAACCTGAACACGGTGATGACCACCCTGGCCGACGAAGGCGGGCAGTTCTCGGGAATGGTGGACCGGCTCGAACAACTCATCACCCAGCTCAGCAACGAACGTGACCCCATCGCGGCCGCGATCGATTCGCTGGAGGCCGGCACCGCCACCGTCGCCGATCTGCTGAACCAGGGACGGGCACCGCTGGCGGGCACGATCCACCAGGTCAACCAGCTCGCCGCGAATATCGACGGCGATAAGGAAACGCTCGATACCGCCCTGCAGAAAGCGCCGGAGAACTTCCGGAAGCTGGTGCGCACCGGGGCCTACGGCAACTTCATCCAGTACTACCTGTGCGATTTGACGCTACGGGTCAACGATCTGTCCGGGCAGGTCGTGGAGATACCGGCCGCCGTACAGACCGACGGAAGGTGCGCTCCCTGAGATGTTTCGATACCGCGGAAAACACCTACTGCGGCACGGCCTGGTCGGGATCGTGCTCATTCTCTGCATCATCTCGCTGGGCCTGCAATCGCAGCAGGTGATTGCCTGGGGGACAGCGGTCCGCTACCAGGCGGTGTTCGAGGAAGCCGGCGGATTGGAGGCCGGCGACGAAGTTCATGTCTCGGGATTCAAGGTCGGCACCGTCACGGAGGTGGAGCTGGACCGCGGACAGGCGCGGGTGGTGTTCACCGCCGGCGATTCGGTCTCGCTCGGTGCGGACACCACCGCGCAGATAAAAACGGGATCGCTGCTGGGCAAACGGATCATGACGCTGGTCTCGCACGGTGACGAACGGCTGCGCCCCCTGGAGACGATCCCCGTCGAACGCACCTCTTCGCCGTACTCGCTCACCGACGCGCTCGGCGATCTGACCAGCACCAGCGCGGCTATGGACACCGATTCCCTCAACAGCTCACTGGATATGCTGTCCACCACGCTGGACGCGATCGCACCGCAACTCGGCCCGGCCTTCGACGGCCTGTCGGAGCTGTCGAAATCGATCAACAGCCGCAATACCGCACTCGGCGACCTGCTCACCGCCGCACAGGAGGTCACCGGGATCCTCGCCGATCGCAGCGGGCAGTTGAACACCATGCTGCTCAATGCGAACACCCTGGTCGGGGTGCTCGATGAGCGCCGCCGGGCGATCGCCACCCTGCTGGCCAATACGGCGGCCGTCGCCGATCAGCTCACGCAGCTGGTTGCCGACAACGAGGCCGAACTGGGACCCGCCCTCGACCGGTTGAACTCGGTGGCCGAAGTGCTGCAGCGCAATCGGGACAATATCGCCGAGGCGATTCCCGGTCTGGCGAAAACCTCGCTCACCCAGGGCGAAGCGGTCTCCGGCGGCCCGTTCTACAACGCCTACGTCGCCAACCTCATCCCGGCCCAATGGATCCGGCCGTTCGTCGACGCGGCGTTCGGTGGGTCGGTTCCGCAACCACAACCCGCACCGCAACCGGGGGCGCCACGATGAAGCGGACACTGATCATCCGGCTGGCCGCGGGGGCCTTGGCGGTCGTGGTGCTGGCCGCCGCGTTCGTGGTGGTGAACCGCACGCTGTTCGCGCCCGCCACCGTGCGCGCGATCTTCACCACCGCCACCGCGATCTACCCCGGCGACGATGTCCGTGTTTCGGGGGTGAAGGTCGGCACCATCGACGCCATCGAACCCCGCGGCGCCACCGTCGAAATGACGATGCATATCGACCGCGGTGTGGATATCCCGGCCGATGCCGGCGCGGTGATCGTCGCGCAGAGCCTGGTGGACTCCCGCTACGTCCAGCTCACCCCCGCCTATCGGGGCGAAGGCCCCGTCATGGCCGACGATACGGTGATTCCGCTGGAACGCACCGCGATCCCGGTCGAATGGGATCAGATCAAAACCCAGCTCACCAGGCTGGCCACCGAACTCGGGCCCGACGGCGACCAGACCTCCGGGCCGGCCGGGCGGTTCATCGGCAGCGCCGCCGACGCGCTCGCCGGTAACGGTGACAAACTGCGGCAGGTGCTGTCCCAGCTGTCGGGGGTCGGGCGAATCCTGGCCGACGGCAGCGGTGATATCGCGTCGACCATCGCGAACTTGCAGACCTTCGTCACCGCACTGCGCGACAGCAATGTGCAGATCGTGCAGTTCCAGAACCGGCTGGCGACCCTGACCAGTGTGCTGTCCGACAGCCGCTCCGATCTCGACGCGGCACTGGCCAATCTGTCCATCGCGGTGGGCGAGGTACAGCGGTTCGTCTCGGCGAACCGCGACAAGGCGGCCGAGCAGGTCGGGCGGTTGGCCGATGTCACCCAGAACCTGGTGAACAACCGCGGTGAACTCGAAGAACTACTGCATATCTTCCCGACCAGCCTGGCCAACTTCTACAACATCTACAACCCTGATACCGGCACCGAGGCAGGGGTTTTCGTGCTGAACAACTTCTCCAATCCGATCGAATTCGTTTGCGGCGGTATCGCCAGCGTGGAGAACATCGGCGCCGAGGAAGCGGCGCGAAAATGCCGCGACTACCTCGGGCCGGTCCTCGGGCTGTTGAACTTCAACTATCTGCCGGTCCCGGTGAATCCGGCCCTCGGGCCTTCGGCAGCCCCGGAGAATGTCATCTACAGCGAACCGCATCTGATTCCGCCGGCTCCTGCCGCCCCGGCCGCACCACCACGGACCAGCCTGCTCGTACCTTCGCTCGCCGACATCCTCTTCCCCGGCGGGCGGTGATCACATGGCGAAATCGGGACGCAGACAAAGAGTGCGCAACGCGGTGCTCGGTTGCGCGTGCATGGCGTTGACGGTCACCGGCTGCAACTGGGACGGCGTCAATTCGCTACCGCTGCCGGGTGCCACCGGCCGCGGGCCCGACGCCACCGTGCTGTACGTGGAGATGGCCGATGTCGGCACGCTGACACCGAATTCGCCGGTCCTGATCGACGATGTGGTGGTCGGCAGTATCGGCGATATCACGGTGGAGAACTGGCACGCCCTGGTGGAAGTGTCCATCCAGCCCGGTCAGGTGGTGCCGGCGAACGCGCAGGCCCGGGTCGGTCAGACGAGTCTGCTCGGTTCGATGCATCTGGCCCTGAATCCGCCCTCCGGGCAACCGCCGCAGGGACAGCTGGAGCCCGGGGCGCGGATCGAACTCGACGACACCGGCACCTACCCGTCGACGGAGCAGACGCTCGCCTCGCTGTCGGTGGTGGTCAACGGGGGCGGGCTCGGCCAGATCGGCGATATCGTCGGCAGCCTCGGCGCCGCCTTCGAAGGTCGTGAAACGAATATCCGGGCCCTGTTGGACCGCCTCGACGTCTTGCTGGGAACTCTCGACACCCAGCGCGCCGATATCGTCGCCACCATCGACGGGCTGAACCGGCTGGGCGGCACCTTCGCCGCCCAGCGCGATGTCCTCACCGAGGCCCTGCACAAGATCCCGCCCGCCCTGGACGTACTCATCGCCGAACGACCCGACCTGGTCACCGCGCTGGACCGGCTGCGCACCTTCAGCGATACCGCCAACGGGGTGCTGACCGCGGCGCACGACGATCTGCTCACCAACCTGCGCAACCTGGAACCCACGCTGAAGGCGCTCGCCGATGTGGGGCCGGATATCAACTCGGCGATCCAGTTCGCGACGGTGTTCCCGTATGGGCAATACCTGGTCGACAACGGGGTCCGGGGCGATTTCATCAACCTGTTCGCCACCGTGGACCTCACGATTCCCCGGTTGCGCCGGGAACTGTTGCTGGGCACGCCGTGGGGTGATCCGACCGCGGTCATCCAGGCCGCCGTCGGCGATCCGGGCTACGCCGAGCAAACCAGGAACCCGCTCGGTTTCGGCATCGCCCCGCCGCCGGCCGCAGCACCCGCCCCGTCTCCGCCGGCACCTGCCCCGGCTCCCGCGCCGCCGCCCGCCCCCGCCCCGCCGCCGGTGCCCGGCCTGCCGTTCCCGCTGCCGGAGCTACCCCGGATTCCCGGGATTGGAGGCGGCTGATGCTGCTGTCCCGTTTCGTCAAAGCCCAGCTGATCATCTTCAGTATTCTCTCGGTGATCGGGCTGGCGGTGATGTCGGTGATGTACATGCGCCTGCCGACCCTCGCCGGTGTCGGCACCATCGGTGTCACCGTGGACCTTCCGGAGGCCGGGGGCCTGTACCAGTTCGGCAATGTGACCTACCGGGGAATCCAGGTCGGCAAAGTCACCGGAGTAGACCTCGAGGGCGACGGTGTCCGCGCCACGCTCGCGATCGACGATTCGTACCGGATCCCCACCGACCTGACCGCCGAGGTGCGCAGTGTCTCGGCCGTCGGCGAACAGTACGTGGACCTGCTGCCGCGCACCGATTCCCCGCCCTACCTCTATGACGGCGCGACCATCGAACGCCGCGATACCGCGGTACCGCAGCCGGTGGGCCCGATGCTGGACAAACTCAGCGCCCTGGTGGACACGATCCCCAAGGACGATCTCCGGCGGCTCCTCGACGAGATGTTCGCCGGTGTCAACGGGGCGGGCTACGATCTCGATTCGCTGCTCACCTCCGCCGAGAAACTGACCGCCGAGATGAACGGCGTCGGCGATGCCACCAGAACCCTGGTACAGGACGCGCAACCGCTGCTCGACTCGCAGGTGCAGACGGCCGATGCGATCCGCATCTGGACCCGCGCCACCGCAGACGTCACCGGACAGCTGGTGGCCGACGACCCACAGATCCGCACCGTGCTGCATTCCGGACCGGCCTTCGCCGACGAGGTGTCCGCGCTGCTGGATTCGGTGGACCTGACACTGCCCGTCCTGCTGTCCAACCTGACCTCGGTCGGGCAGCTCGGCGTCACCTACAACGCCGGCCTCGAACAGCTACTGGTTCTGCTTCCGCCCGTGGTTTCGCTGGTCCAGGCCGTCCAGCCGACCAAGAACGCATCCGGGCTGGGTATCGGTGACTTCCGGGTGAGCGGCGTCTCCGACCCGCCGGCCTGCACCGTCGGCTTCCTCCCACCCTCGGAATGGCGGTCCCCGCAGGATGTCACCACCATCGACACCCCCGACAACCTGTACTGCAAACTGCCGCAGGACCATCCGGTCGCGGTCCGCGGTGCCCGCAATATCCCCTGCGCCCACGACCCGGCCAAACGCGCCCCGACCGCAGCCATCTGCAACAGCGACCAGGGGTATGTACCGGTCGGCCCGGAACAGCCGGTCGTCGGGCCGTATCCCCGCGATCCGGAGCTGGAAGAACAAGGCATCCCGCCGGATTCGCGTTTCGACCCGCCCCCGCCCGCCGATGCGCCCGCCGCCGCCACTACACCAGCTCCCGGTGCCGCTCCAGCCGTCGCGTACGCCCAGTACGACCCGCGCACCGGCGAATACCTCGCACCGGACGGTCAGCTGCACCGCCAGACGGACCTGGTGGCAGACAGCCACAGCAGCTGGGAGGAAATGCTCCCGCATTGAGCCTCGTCTGCTGCCACCTCAGCAACTGGAAAGCTGAGTGAGGGCGTGCTGGTTCTCGTGGCTGTGCCACGGCTTGTCGTCGGCGCGGCGTTCAGTTGCGCCTGAACTGTCCGCGGGACTTCCAGGTCCAACTCGGTGACGTAATCACGCTCGCCTTTCGCGAACACTTCGCCCGGTACAGCACTCGCCAGCAATGCAGCCCCTTCCGCGACCGCGGCGCGGGCAATCGTCAGCAGATCGGGGAGTTCGCTCACGTACCGAGATCCTTTCCTCGTGTCCAGGCATCATCGAAGACGCTCGGTGGCGTAGGTCTCTGCACGCCCTCGATACTCTGAACATATTGTCGGGGAGGACAATTCGGTAACAGTCCGGACCGATAACGCCGACATCCGGGCTCCGTTACTGCACAGTTGGTGGATGGCGGGAGATCCAGAAGAACACACCGCAACGCTGGCAATGCCGATAGCGCGTCTGATGACAACCGACCCGCCGGAGTACGTGCACGCCGAGGACATACCGACTCGCAAAGAGGCGTGGGGCGGAGCGCTGTGCTGTCGCTACTGTGCTGCGGTGGTCCATGCGGTGGATACCACGCCCAAAGAGCGGTCGCGGCCGTGCCGCCCGCATTTTCGGCGCCAGGGCACACTGAAAGCGGGCGTGGGCAACCCGCATGCCCAGGGGTGCCCCTACGATAAACCTGCACAGATCCAGGTGCTTCTGGACAGCAGTGCAGGTGCACTGGTACGCGAGCGTCGTCGGTCCGGGCCCCCGCGGTACCGGCTGGTGGTTCCCGAAGCCTTCGGCCCCGCTACCTCGCGGCAGAACCGCGCCGGTGTCCAGGTTGTCGCCGAGCGGCTCACCACTGTACTCAACACTGCCGCCAAGATTGCCGCACTGATCGAGAGCTATGCGGCGCACGGCGTCGACCCGAATGTCGAGTGGTACGCCGAATGTCGCGGCAAACGGGTCGAGTGGCTGAACTTCCTCTACTCTCCGCAACGCACCTGGGTCCTGCGGAAACGGTTGGAGGTGGAGCGGTCCGGGCTGACGCATCCGGTTGCTGTGCTCTTCGCTCCTTACACACTCGAGGTGCCGTGGCCGGAACGGATCGGCTTCTGGCGCCGGTCCGGCGTCGGCTACCGGGCGGCGGCCTACCCGCTGAGGCCGGAGTCCGGGCTGCGGATGACCGAAGAACTTGTCGTGGTCGGCGAACGCCAACTCGTCGAGAGTGTTTTCGCGGCGGGACCGGACAGATACCACATCGGCTACGGCATGTGGAAGCTCGATTCGCCCGCCCGGCGTGGGTTGTCGCGTCTGACATTGCGCATGGACAATGCCAGCCAAGTGGCGCCTGTCGCTGCCGATATCAGTGCAGCCGCGGGGTCGAGATGGCGATTCCGGGGTCCAGCACAGTCTTGAATGGGCGAGTAGAAGGCGTCGCCCGGTATTGCGGTGGGGCGGCGTAGGCGGGTCAGCTGCGGGGCAGGCCGAGGATGCGCTGGGCGATGATATTGCGCTGGATCTCGGAGGTGCCGCCCGCGATGGTCCCGGAGAAACTGCGCAGATATCGTTCGAACCAGCTCGGTGCGTGGTCTTCCAGATTGAGCAGGCTGTGCCGGGAGGTGACGGCGGGATGTTCGAGTCCGCCGGCGCCGGCGGCGTCGAGGGCGGCTTCCAGGCCGCGCTGCACGCTTTCGGAACCGAGCAGTTTCAGCACCGAGAGGGCGGCGACATCCGCTTCGCCGCGTGCTTCTTTGGCCAGCGCCGTCGAACCGAGCAATTCGAGGGCCTGTAGATCCATGACCACGGTGGCGAAACGGTCGATATCGAGTTCGGTGCGCGGCCGGAAATCCTGCACCAGCATGCGCAGGCGCTGCGCGAAACTCATCCACAGCAGGGTGCGTTCGTGGCCGAGCGAGCCGGTGGCCACCGTCCAGCCCCGGTTCAGTTCGCCGACCAGATTCTCCACCGGTACCCGGGCGTCTTCGAAGAAGACCTCGTTGAAGTCCAGGTCGTCGCCGGCGCAGGCCGAGGCGAACGGGCGGCGGCGGACGCCGGGGGTATCGGTGGGGATCAGTAGCACCGAGATGCCCTTGTGTTTGGGGGCGTCCGGGTCGGTGCGGACGAAGGTGAGGACGACATCGGAGTCGTGGGCGCCCGAGGTCCAGACCTTCTGGCCGTTGACGACGAAATGGTCGCCGTCGCGGACGGCGCGGGTCCGCAGGCCGGCCAGATCCGAACCGGCGCCGGGTTCGCTCATTCCGAGGGCGGCGGGCATTTCCCCGCGCAGGATCGGTACGGCCCAGCGTTGTTGCTGTTCAGGGGTGCCGAAGGTGATGAGGGAGGCGGCGATGATGCCCTGCCCCTGCGGGTTACAACTTTCGTAGATCTTGCGCCGGCCGAGTTCCTCACGGTGTACGTACTGTTGCAGAACCGTGGCATTGCGACCGCCGAATTCGGGCGGGTATCCGGGGACCAGCCAGCCGTGGTCGAACTGCGTGCTCTGCCAGGCGCGTGACCATGTGGGCACGTGGGAGCTCGACTGCGGGCGCTCGGTGGCGACCGCCTCGGGCGGCAGATGCTCGTCGAGGAACGCGATGAACTCGGTGCGGAAGTTTTCCACGTCCTCGTCGAAAGTCAGCTGCACTGTGTACCTCCTTTAGCCAAATATGAGAATATCATTCTCGTAACCGGATATTCTAGTTTCCGCGGTTGGTGGCCGGTCCGGGCGATGCCGTCCACTCCGGTGGCTCCCGCCGCGGCACGAGTGAGCGGCCGGCCGGTGTGGAATCGCGCGGGCCGGCCGGCGGATACGGCAATCGGAGGTACGGCCATGCGGAGTACCGGTAGCGGGCTGACCCTGCAGCAGCGGATCGATGCGCGTTCGGTGCGCACCACCAAGCTGTTCGGCAGTGCGCAGGTGCAGCGCTTCCTGGATGCGGCGCGCGCGCTGATCACCCAGCGGGGCAGTACCGATTTCACCATGCACGAGGTGGTCGACGAGGCGGGTCAATCGCTGCGCAGCTTCTATCTGCTCTTCGACGGTAAGCACGAATTGCTGCTGGCCCTCTACGAGGAGGCTATCGCCAAGGTGGCCGGTCAGATCCGCGAAGCCACCGGAAACGATGCCGATCCGCTGAACAAGCTGCGCACGGCGGTGGAACTGCTGTTCGAGTTCTGCCGGCCCGATCCCGGCGCGCATCGGCCGCTGTTCACCGAATTCGCGCCGCAGTTGCTTATGTCGGATCCGATCGAGATCCAGGTCGCACACGCATCGCTGTTCGAACTGCTCGCGGATCTGGTGGGTGCCGCCGACGTCGCGGGATACCTGCGTGCGGGGACGCGTCCGCGGCGGCTCGCGGCCATGACGCTGCAGACGGTGATGTTCGTGGCGCAGGGGGCCCGGTCCGATGACGGTGCCCATCCGATCACCGCGGCGGAGGTGTGGAACCTGTGCGCGTTCGGTGCGCTGAGCACGGGTGTCCGTAGGTGAGTGTGGTGCGAACCGGGTGGTTGGTCGATACCGGCTCCCAGGCAGCGGATATGATATTCTCGGTTTTCGAGAATATCGATATCACCACAGCCGGGGAGCCGGATTGCGGCGCCCGGATTCAGGAAGTAGGCGTATGAGTATTTCGCTACTGCTGGATATGGCGGCCTCGAACAATCCCGACCGGGCGGCCGTCGTATCGGGCGAATCGCGGTGGACCGGCGCCGAACTGGACGCCCTGGCCCACGGGGGAGCGGGCGCGATCGCCACCTCGGGGGCCCGCAGTGTCGCATACGTGGGTACCGGCGGAGCGCTCCTGCCGCTGCTGATCTTCGCCTCGGCCCGAGCCGGAGTGCCGTTCACGCCGCTGAACTACCGCCTCGGTGGCGGCAAACTCGCCGAACTGATCCACCGGCTCGACGCGCCCCTGGTGATCCACGACGACGCCTACACCGACGCCGTGACCGGCACCGCCGAACGGCTGTGGGATTCGGCGCGCTTCCTGGCAGCCGCGCGCGACGCCGAACCGGCCGGAGCCGAACCCGACCCCGATGCGCCCGCCGTCGTCCTGTTCACCTCCGGGACCACCTCGCAGCCCAAAGCGGTCGAACTTTCGCACAACAACCTGGTCAGCTATATCACCGGCACGGTAGAGTTCGCCTCCGCCGCGGACGACGACGTTTCGCTGATCTGCGTCCCGCCGTATCACGTTGCCGGGGTGAGTGCCGCACTGTCGAATCTCTACGCCGGCCGCACAATGGTCTACCTGCGCAGTTTCGACCCACGCGAATGGATCCGGCTCGTCGAGACCGAACGGGTCACTACCGCGACGGTGGTTCCGACCATGCTCGACCGGATCGTCCGTGCGTTGAAAGCCACCGGACCGGGGCTGCCGACCCTGCGCACGCTGGCCTACGGTGGCTCCAAAGTCGCGCTGCCACTGGTGCGGACCGCGCTGGAGCTGCTGCCGGAAGTCGGATTCGTCAATGCCTACGGGCTCACCGAAACCAGTTCGACCATCGCGGTTCTCGGCCCCGACGACCACCGGGCGGCGCTCGCCTCCGGCGACGAAAAGGTTGCGCGGCGGCTCGGTTCGGTCGGGCAACCGGTACCGGGAATCGAGGTGCAGATCCGCGACGACAGCGGTGCGGTCCTGCCGGCCGAGGTCGCCGGGGAACTGTTCGTCCGCGGTCCACAGGTATCCGGGCGGTACACCGGGGTCGGTTCGGTACTCGACGATGAGGGCTGGTTCCCGACCAAGGACCGTGCCGTACTCGATGCCGACGGCTACCTGTTCATCCACGGCCGCAGCGACGACACCATCATTCGCGGCGGTGAGAACATCGCCCCCGCCGAAATCGAGGACGTGCTGGTGGAACATCCGGCCGTGCACGATTGCGCGGTCGTGGGCGTCGAGGACGCCGAATGGGGGCAGATCATCGTCGCGGTCGTGGTCCCCGCCGAACCCGGCCGGAACCCGGACCCCGAAGAGTTGCGCGGCTATGTCCGCTCCGGACTACGCGGTTCCCGCACCCCCGACCGCGTGGTGTTCCGGCCCGAACTACCCGCCACCGCGACCGGGAAGATCCTGCGGCGCGAACTCGTCGCCGAACTGACCCGCGAAACCGCCGGCGCGTAGCCGCCGCACGCGAAAGGAAGCAGATCATGGCCAAAACCGGGACCCGGCTACGCAGTCAGGTGTGTACTACCGAAGTGATCATCGTCCGGGCCGCCGACAGCCTCGACGATCTGCGGGCGGGCGGAGCACCGATGGTGCCCATCGAGGGCGGCGCCGCCCCCTCGGATAGTGGTCCGCAGGAAGGTTTCGCCGCCGGCAACCTGATCGGTAAACGCTACGTCGACGACCAGGGCGCAGAGGTCCTGGTGACCAAGGCGGGTGCCGGCACCCTCAGCGTGGGGACCACACCGCTGACCATCAAGGAAGCAAAGCCGCTGCCCGCAAGCGACTGAGAATGATCGAGGTGGGATAGATGCCCGAAACCGCCACCGACCCGCTGATCCTGGCGGCCGAACACGCCGATGCCGAGGCTGCGGCGGCGGAAGCCGAGGCGCTGGCGGCGCAGGCGACCGCGACCGCGGCCCGGGCTCGGGCCCGCGCCGCGAAATTGCGCCGCGAGGCGGGAGAACACCGTGCCGCGGCAGCTGATGGGGAGTCCGGCACAGCCGGCGGCGCCGCGGTGCCGGGGGCATCGGACCCTGCGCCCACCGCGAACACTACGGACACGGTTGCGGATGACTCCGTACACGCCGCCGCATCGGGCCTCGCGGCGGCGACCTCCGGGTCGACGACAGCGGCCCTGTCGAAAAATCCTGGTACGGAGCCCACGGCCACGCACGAGGAGGCCGCTTCGAGTGTGAGCCCGTCCGCGGATACGTCGGAAGCGGCCGAGCCCGAAGGCAGCACCGCTACGGCTTCCGCCGGCGATACGTCGGAAAACGCTGGTTCCGGCAGCGATGCTGCGACGGGTTCCGGTTCGCGCGGCGGTGCTTCGAAAGGCTCTGATTCCGGCGCCGTCACGAAGACCCGCGCCTCGAAGGGCGTGGGAAAGGTCGCGGCCGCGGGGCGACGGGTGAAATCGGCGACGGTGCGGCGGCCGAGTGGCCGGATGGCTGCCCGGGTACTGGTGGCGGTGATCGTGCTCGTCTCCCTGGTGGCCGGCGGGTACTCGATGTGGAACCACCAGCAGATCGCCGCCGGCCAGGCGCGGGAGGACGAGTTCCTCAATGCCGCCCGGGAAGGTGTTATCGCACTCACCACGCTGGATTCCGGGCGCGCCACCGATGATGTGAAACGAGTCCTGGACCATTCCACGGGTGCTTTCCGCACCGATTTCCAGACCAGGTCGGAGGATTTCACCAAGGTCGTGGAGCAGTCCGAGGTCGCCACCCAGGGCGAGATCACCGCGGCCGCGGTCGAATCCATGACCGATGAATCCGCGGTTGTGCTGGTGTCGGCGGTCTCCCGGGTCACCAATACGGCGGGAGCGGAGCAGGAACCACGGGTGTGGCGGCTCAGCGTCACCGTTACCCGCGTGGGGCCGGAGTCGAAGATGTCGAAAGTGGAGTTCGTGCCGTGAGAATCCCCAATGTCGTCCGTACGGTCCGCCGGTCTCCGGAACCGGTTCTGCTCGCCTTGCTGGCCGTAGTGGCGGTGGCTCTCGCCGCCGCGCTGCTGATCTTCCAGTACCGGCCCGATTCCCGCGGTGACGCGGCGAAGAACGAAGTGCTCTCCGCCGCGACCGAGGGCACCGTCGCCTTGCTCTCGTATTCCCCCGAATCGCTGGACCGGGATTTCGCCTCCGCCAAATCCCGGATGACCGGTGATTTCCTCACCTACTACACCCAGTTCACCGAAAAGGTCATCGCGCCCGCCGCGAAGGAGAAATCGGTGAAAACCTCCGCGAGCGTCGTGCGCTCGGCGGTCGCCGAAATACATCCCGATTCGGCGGTCGCGCTGCTGTTCATCAACCAGTCCACCACCAGCGCCGAGAAACCTGATCCGGCACTGGCCGCCAGTAGCGTCCGGGTGACGCTGTCGAAGGTAGAAGACTCATGGCTGATCTCGTCGTTCGATCCCGTCTGAACACCGCCGGCCCGGGCCGCGCGGCCCGGGTCCGGCCCGAGGCGCCGGTACTCGTCACGGTCTACCCGGTGCTCGACTACTTCTCGGTCTGCCCGCGCTGCGGCTACACCGCCGAAGCGTCGACCACCGTACGCACCTTCGCCGACGGCACGGCCGACAGCGAAACGCATATCAGCTGCGGAATGCCCTGCGGCCGGCAGGAAACGCGCTGATCTATCAGAGCACATCATCGCCGGCCACGAACCCGCCGGGCTCCACACAGTGAGTCAGGTGTAGCTGTCCCTGAAGCCGGCTTTCGCGCCGCCGCGCGCCGCCAGAGACGCTGAACCGGCCACCCACCGTCCTGCGGGAAAACTCGGTGGCGTGCCACGGTTGCCATCCGGTAGAAGTGACGGTCGACCGTCGGCGCAGGACTCGGCCGGCCGCTACCCGATGAGGAGTTCCGATGAGCCACGTGCTGATGTCCACTGCGGCAGCACACGGACACGTTCACCCCAATCTCCCGGTGATGGCAGAGCTCGTTTCTCGTGGTCATCGCGTCACCTATCCCATCCCGGATCGATTCGCGGATGCGGTGGCATCGACCGGCGCCACGGTCCTGCCGATCCACACCGATCTGCCCGATCCCGCCCGGGGGGAGCAGTGGCCCGAAGGGGGTGTGGAGGCCATGCGCTTGTTCTCGAACGAGGCACGTAGCGCGTATGCGCAGATCACCGCGGCGATGGCCGGTGATCTGCCCGATATCGTCTGCTATGACGGCAGCGGCTGGGCCGGGCATGCGCTGTCTCGCGTCCATCACCTCCCGCGGGTCGAGCTTGCTCCGCATATGGTCGCCTGGGACACCTTCGAGGAGGATTTCGCCGAGGCCTACGCGTTCCTCGACGAACCGGTAGGGCTTGCGTGGCAGGCGGAGATGGATATGTGGCTCCACACGATCGGGGTCGATATGGGCAACAAGGAGTTCCTCGGGCCGCCGGACCGTTCCGTGGTGTTGATACCGGAGGCGATGCAACCCCACCGCGACCGGGTCGAATCGGGGCGCTACACATTTGTGGGGCCGGTGATCGACGACCGCTCGCACCAAGGCAGATGGCCGGTGCCGGACGGGCCGTTACTGCTCGTCTCGCTGGGCTCGGCCTACAACGACCGTCCGGTGTTCTGGCGGGATTGCCTCGCAGCGATGCACGGCACCGGATGGACTTCGGTACTCGCGGTAGGACCCCATGTGGATCCGGCCGACCTGGGCGAAATCCCCGGTGACGTCATTGTGCGGGAATGGGTGCCGCAGCTGGCGATACTCGAACATGCGACGGTGTTCGTCACGCATGCCGGCATGGGGGGCTGCTCGGAAGGACTCTGGCACGGTGTTCCGATGGTCGCGGTGCCGCAGGCAGCCGACCAGTTCGTCAACGGACCTCGGCTCGCCGAGCTGGGCGTCGGTGAGCATCTTCCGGCCGAGAACGTCACGCCGGAATCGCTGCGTGCCGCAGTGCTGCGGGTCTCCTCATCGCAGGACATTGCTCGCAACTGTGCCGAACAGCGGGCGGTAGCCCGCGCCGCAGGCGGTGCCGCGGCGGCTGCCGACGTGATCGAATCGCTTATCGACCGGGGCTGATTCGATTTCGCGCCTGCGCCATGTCCCGGCGCACAGCTACGCTCGGTGCTGCCGGCCGATTTGTACCGAGACCCCGTCCAGCAGGAGTCGCAGCCCGGCCTCGAAGAACGCGGTCAGGTCGAATTCCAGGCGGTCGTCGAGCTGGGGCGCGCCGGAGAGCTCGGCACGAAAGGCCGGTAGGTGGAGGTCGTACCACTGGTCGGGTGTGAGCCCCGTGTGCTGCTCCATGGCGTGCTGGGTTTCCAGGTTGGTGGCCGTTCCCTGGACGTGATTGACCACCGCCCACCACACGGTTCGCGCCGCCGCAGGGTCGAGCCCACAGACGTGTACGACGCTCATGCCCCAGCTGCCGAACTCGAGCATGTTGGGCGACGGCTCCGGGTGGGTGAGCGACGTGATCCGGGTCAACCAGGGGTGGTTCACGTAGAGGCGCCACAGGAGACGTGCTGCCAGTTCCAGCCTGGCCCGCCAGCTTGCCGGGGGCTCCTGTGGCAGTTCCAGTTCACCGAACACGGTGTCGGCCATGAGCGCTGCCAGCTCCTGTTTGCCGCGTATGAGACCGTACAGCGACATGGTGGGTATGCCGAGCGAGGCAGCGATGCCGCGCATCGAGACCGCTTCGAAACCGTGCGCGTCCGCGAGGGTGATCGCGGCGCGCACGATCCGTTCTCGCTCCGAGTTGCGGTCTTTCACCGCCGCCGTACTCGGCGCCCGAACTGTTCGGCCTGCGTGGCCGGCCCGGGGCTCGGGCCGGGGGAGTGCGGGCGGTCCGGCCACAACAAATCCGATTCGCGGTACGGCCACCACCCGCCCTCGTCGGCGAAGTGTGTCCAGGGCCTTGGTTGCGGTAGCGGTGGCCACGCCCCATTGCGCGGCGACCTGCCTGATGGAGGGCACCCGGTCGCCTTGCCGGAACGCGCCCGTGTCGATGCGATGCTCGATCTCCCGTGCGATCCGCAGGTACGGGGGCTTGTTCCCGGATCGGCGCATGTTCGACCGCCTCCTGCTCCTGTACTAGGACAGTTGCGCCGCGATCGCCACTGTCTCATATCTCGGTATCAACGCAGGTAAATGGCTGTTTATCTGCGCTAGCGCATCGGACTGGACAGGGCTTCGCCTGGCCGGATACGGCGTACCGTTCGGGACAGCATACAGCGTCGATATCGGAGGGAAATGGGAGATATGGTCCACAACGATCGTTACCGGGAGGGAGCATTCGCTCCCGTGAAAGACGAAGTCACGGCCTATGACCTGCCCGTGACCGGCCGTCTGCCCACCGACCTCGACGGCCGTTACCTACGGGTCGGGCCCAACCCGCTGGGCATCGAGGTTCCCGATACGCACTTCTGGGCCTTCGGTGCAGGCATGGTGCACGGGGTACGTATCCGTGGCGGACGGGCCGAGTGGTACCGCAACCGCTGGGTCCGCTCGGCGGAGGTTTCCGGCGCATTGGACAGGATGCGGCGCGGGCTGGAGCCGCCCGCGTTCCTACCACCCTCCCCGAATATTCACGTGCTCCGTCATGCCGGGAGAACTGTGGCACTGACGGAGGCCGGCGGGCTGCCGCATGAGCTCGGCCACGAACTCGACACGCTCGGGGAGTTCCCCTTGGCCGCCACACCGGAAGGATCCAGCGCCAACGCGCATTCGAAGGTCGACCCGCGCACTGGTGACCTGCATTCGGTGGCGTACGTACTGGGACGTCCCTTCGCACAGTATGTCGTCACCGATTCGGCGGGAGCGATCACCCGGACCGCCGATATAGCGTTGCCCGGTGCTCTGCCGTTCCTGCACGATTTCGCGCTGTCGGAGAACTTCGTAGTCGTCTTCGACATTCCACTGATCTTCGATATGGATGCGATGCGTTTCCGCTGGGACGCAACGCATCAGGCTCAGGTGGGCGTACTGCCGCGAGCCGGCGGGCCGGTCCGCTGGTTTCCGGTGGAATCGTATTACCTCAGCCATGTCCTCAACGCCTATGACGACGGCTCGACCATCACCGTGGACCTGATTGCCGCCGAGGGGCCGGTGGATGTCGCCGACCCCGGTGCCATCGAGCCCAGGCTCGACCGCTGGACGATCGACCTGCGCACCGGCAGGTTGGACCAGCAGTGCACGGACGACCGCGCCCAGGACTTCCCGCGGGTGAACGACGCCTACGCTTCTCGCCCATATCGCTATGGCTACTCGGCGGTGAGTCCCGTATATGGTCTGCGGGCCGGCTCCGACGGTCCGCGATCCGGCAAAGCGCCGATCAATGTGCTGATAAAGCACGACCTACTGAGGGGCACAGCAGAAGAGCACAGGTTCGGGAACGACGCCGCCGTCGGCGAAGCCGCTTTCGCCGCAGACCCGGGCGGCAACCGGAACGAGGACGCCGGCTACCTGATGGCCTATGTCGCCGACCCCGATAGAGGCGCCTCGGATCTGGTGATTCTTTCTGCCCAGGACTTCGCCGGGCCGCCCGTGGCCCGGATCCACCTGCCGGTCCGCGTGCCACTCGGATTCCACGGCAACTGGATTCCGGAGACGACGGCCACCTGAGGCGGCGAGCGGTCCGGAGCCCGGATAGCCGGCCGGGTGATCGCCGCCGAGTTCGAGGGGAGGACAGTTCGTCCGCTCACCCGGGATCGCGACGAGATACCGCTCACCCCCGTGTTCGCGATGGCGGCCCTGCGGTGCTCGACTACTTCCGGTCTGCCCACGCTGCGGCTAGGGCATTTCACCTGCGGAATGCCCTGCGGCCGACAGGAAACGCACTGACCTTCACCAAGGCAGGGGTCCGTCCTCGGCGAAGAATCCGCCGGTCGGCCCGTCCGCGCCGAGAGTGGCCAGACGCACCAGGATCGCGGCGCCCTGGGCCGGTGTCAGGAAACCGGTGTGGTTGTTGCTGTCGGTATCGACATAGCCGGGCGCCACGGCGTTGACCAGAATGCCCTCTTTGCGCAACTCGTTCGCGTAGTTCACGGTCAGCGCGTTGAGTGCCGTCTTCGACGGTGAATACGCCGCCGAGGGCAGTAGTCCGGCGAAAGGACCGTCCGGGTCGCCGATGAGGGCCAGTGAGCCGGCGTGGCTGCCGACATTGACGATGCGCGGTGCCGGCGACCGCCGCAGCAGCGGGAGGAAGGCGTTGGTCACCGCGATCACGCCGAAGACATTCGTTTCGAATACCGCCCGGACCATATCCAGATCCACGGTGCTCGGGACCTGGTCATAGGCCTTGTCGGGGTCGACCTGCCGGTAGCCCGTCATCCCGGCATTGTTGACCAGGATGTCCAGATGCCCGAACTGTTCCGCTATATGCTCTGCGGCTTCCTGGATGGTGGCCGGATGGGTGACATCCAGGGTTATCGCGTGCGCCTCACCCCCCGATTCGCGGATTGCTGCGGCAGCCGCCTCGCCGCGTTCCGGATCCCGGGCGCCGATCACGACAGTGCCGCCCTGAGCGGCGAGCAGTTCGGCCGCGCCTCGGCCGATGCCCTTGTTGGCGCCGGTGATCAATGCGATCGTGCCGGTGGTGCGATGAGTGTTCACGGTGTCCTCACTTGTGGTCGCTGTGCGCTGTACGACCACAAGACGCGGTGACCCCTGCCCCTGTGACAGCCGTGCCGGTGTGATGTGAACCACTGCCGGTAGATGTCACAGAACGCGATCGGCCGGCGACTCGTGTGTGGTCTCCGAATACACGATGAACGGACGGGAGTCACCATGAGCGAGCGCACGGACCCGGCCACCGAGGCATTCGTCGCCCACCGCAACCTGCTCTTCACGGTCGCCTACGAAATGCTGAGTTCGGCCGCCGACGCCGAGGACGTGCTGCAGGAGACCTGGCTGAAATGGGTAGGAGTCGACCTCGGTGAGGTGCGTGACCCGCGCGCGTACCTGGTGCGGATCACGACCCGCCAGGCGCTGACCCGGCTGCGGATGCTCGGGCGGCGCCGGGAGTCCTACGTCGGCCCGTGGCTACCGGAACCGCTCCTGACAACTCCCGACGTCGCGGAGGACGTCGAATTGGCCGAGAACCTGTCGATGGCGATGCTGCTGGTACTGGAAACCCTCGCACCCACCGAGCGCGCGGTCTTCGTGCTGCGCGAAGTGTTCGCTCTGGGGTACGACGAGATCGCCGCTGCCGTGGACAAGACCCCGTCCGCCGTCCGCCAGGTCGCCCACCGGGCGCGCGTCCACGTCGCCGCCCGCCGGCCCCGCGGAATGGTTTCTCCGGGCGAAACCCGTGATGCGCTCGCAGCCTTCCGGCGCGCGATCGAAACCGGCGATCTACAGGGCCTGTTGGACCTGCTGGCCCCGGATGTGGTGCTACTGGGGGACGGCGGCGGAGTGAAGGAGGCGGCTCCGCAGCCGATCGTGGGAGCCGGCGCGGTGGCGCGACTGCTGCGGGTCGGCCTGCCACGGTTCGGCGATACGCTCACGGCCGAACCGGTGCACATCAACGGCTCCCCCGCGCTGATCGTCCGATCCGATGGGCAGATCGACGATGTCGTGGCGATACGAATCGACAACGGCAGGGTGAGCGGGCTCTACATCGTGCGCAATCCGCAGAAGCTGGCGCGGGTGCAGGAGGAGACCTCGTTGAGCCGGTGAGTTCCGACAAGCTCCGCGCCCTCCATCTCAGGTCGGCGCCGGGGCCCGGCAAGCCGGAGACACTGCCGAGACCGGCTCCGGCGTCGCGACCACCCGATCAGGGGACGATACGACGTTGGGGAGCCGTTCCGCCTGCCACGGTCGCGTTTTCGCCGGCCGGAGGACTCGGCTCGGGCAGCGTGGTGATGGCGTGTACGGGGCAGTCGAGTAGTGCGCGCGTGACCGCGGGTTCGTCCTGCGGTGCGATGGCCGGGTCGCCGGCGAGCGAGGCATAGCCCCAGTCGTCGAGCGGGAAGTGTTCGGGGGCGTGTTTGGCGCAGACGCCGAAACCGTCGCAGCGGGTGCGGTCCAGTTTGATCTTCACAGCAGGGCCTCGGTTTCGACGCGGTAGGGCGCTCGGTCGGTGGCGGTGCCACCCGCGCAGTCCGGGCAGTGGTTGCCGAGATGTGCGGCGACCTCCTGCGGGAAGCGGTCCAGCAGGCTTGCCGCGGTATTGCAGGCGGCATCGAGGGTGCCGCAGGCGCCGCGACCGCGCAGGACCGTCGACCAGCGGCGCAGGCGCTCGACATCGTCCTCGGCGGCGCGCCCCTCGGTCAGTGCGGTGGTGGCGGCGGCCATGGCCGCGGTGCCGTTGAAGCAGGAGCCGCACTGGCCGGCGTTCTCCCGGTCGAAATAGTTCAGGACCGCCGCCGCGACGCCGACCGGGCATTCCTCGGTGAGGAGGGCGAGCGCGCCGCAGCCGAGGCCTGAGCCGGCGCGGCGCAGCGTTTCATGGTCGAGGGTCAGGCCGGTGAACGTATGGTCGAGCAGGCCCGTGAAGTATCCGCCGACCAGGGCGCCGCGCACCGAATCCGCCGGGATCCCGTGCAGGGCGAGCAGATCGGTGACCGGCAGACCGTAGGGAAGTTCGTACAGGACAGGTGCCCGGTTCGCGCTGGTGACGGTGGCCAGGAAAGTGCCGGGGGAGAGCGCGGTGCCCGCGGCACGGTACGCGTCGGCGCCCCAGCGGTCCAGGAAGGGCAGGTTGGCGAGGGTTTCGACATTGCTGACCAGCGTGGGTAACCCGGCCACACCGGCTTCGTACGGCCGGGGCGGCTTATCGGTGGGTACGGCGCGACCGCCGTTGATCGCCTGCACCGCGGCAGTTTCCTCACCGGCGACATACCCGGGATCGACCCGGACGACAGCGAGTTCCGGGCCACCGCGCACCGTGCCGCCGAGTTCGTCGAGCGCCGCCCGCACCGACTGCTCGGCTTCCGGATCCGATACGTAGAGGTAGCCGCGCCGGGCGCTCACCAGCGCGGCGGCCAGCCGCAGTCCGTCGAGCACCAGATGCGGGCGGTTGCGCAGCAGCCAGCGATCCTTGAAGGAAGCGGGCTCGCCCTCCTCGCCATTGGCGACGACAACGGTTTCCGGCCGGCCGGCGGGCGCGCCGGCACCGGCCGGGCTTCCGGCACGCACACTGTTCACCTTCACCGCAAACGGGAACCCGGCGCCGCCGCGCCCCCGCAACCCGCTGCGTTCGACGGCATCGGCCAGCGCGGTGACCGCCCCGGTCGGCCGGTAACCGCCGCCGTCGCGGTACTCGTAGGCGGTCTCGACCCCGCCGCCGAGCCGCAGGAGTCGCGGTTCGCTACCGGGGTACGGAACCACCGTCAGGTCCCCGGCCGATGAGAAGGTGTGCTGCATAGTGCCTCCTGAATGGACGCGGCACCGGGCCGCTCTATCGTGCCTACGGCCGCATTCGCTGCGCCTGTGCGCGTACGGATCGGTGGTGTCGAGGACTGGGCCGCGCCCGTACGCGCCGGTTAGGCTCGTCGGCATGCGAACTGCGGTGTTGCGGGTGAATATTGATCCGGCCGGTGAGCTCACCGGCGAATCGCTGGCCCGCGGTGTGGAGGAGCTGGCCGCCGCGCTCGCCGGATCCGGCGGCGAAGTTCTGGAGAAGGATCTCGGCGCGGCCCCGCGGACCCGGCGCGAGGTGCAGGTGTTGCTCGATACCGCGGACGCGCAAGCGGATACGGCGCGGGTGATCGAAATCTGCGCTCGGGTGTTCGGTACCGAACCGGTTGCGGGTGTCGTCACCTATGTCAGTCGCGGGACCGATGCCGACGCGTACGGGGTGCTGGCCGGGTTCGGGCTCACCGGAGAGGTCGTGCGGCTGCCGGGGACCGACGGCTACGACATCCTGCAGGTGCGTGTGCGTGAGGCCGATCTCGAGCGAGTACCGGAGAGCCGGATCCACACCGCGCTCGAGGCCTCGACCAATTGCGAGGTCCGGATCAGCACGGTGTGACGCCGCGGGGCGCCCGGTCATCGGTCGCCCAGGAATTTCAGGATCTCCGGGGCGGCCAGCACCCAGGTGTCGAACATGTTGTAATGCTGCGCCCGGCCCTGCGCGCGGTCCTCCATGGCGCGTTCCCACGCGTCCTCGGGCCACGGCGGGTCGATCAGCCGCGACCCTTCGATCAGGCAGTGCACCTCGAGCGAGGTGCGTTTCGGATGGTCCATATCCTTTGCGCCACCGCGGATGATCAGCGTGGGGACCTGGATCCGTTCGAACATCTCGTCGTCCACCCCGGGGATCGTCTGACCCGGTTTCGGTACGTAGGCGTTGAGCCAGCGCAGTGAGAGTTTCACGAACTCGTCGGCGTCCAGGGCGCGCAACCGCTGCTCGTTGTCCGGGTTCTCCGCGATCAGCTCCCGCCATTCCTTCATCCGCAGCAGGCCCTCGGTTCCGAGGGCCCGCACGGTTTGCAGGCTGGGCAGGACGTAATAGGCGCCGAGGTTGAAGGTGCCGTAGACGCCGCCGACGATATTCCACAGCACCAGATCGGTGACGAGCTCCGGGTACAGCATCGTGGTGAGCATCGAATCCCGCGCCCCACCCGACCCACCGGCCAGGATCACCGGCCCCGTCCCCAGTTCGGTCAGCAGTCCGTGCAGGGTTTCGGCGCGCATATGCGATTCGGTCTGCCCGTAGAACTGCACATCGGAGGCGCCGCAGTTGGGCCGGTCCCACAGCAGCGCCCGGTAGCCGCCGGCGACCAAGCCCTCGGCCAGCGGTCGCAGACCGGGTATCTCCTTGCCGTACCGGCCACCGGGTGTCAGCACGATGAGATCGCCGGAGTCACCGAGGATCTCGTAGACCACCTTGCCGCCGTTGACCGTTACCGCGGGCATAGCACACTCCTGCCAAGGGTTCGGGGGAGCCGCCCGGGGCGGAAGCTCCCGCGGCCTGCCGTGTGGGCGGCGGGCCGGGATCTGCTGTTCGGGTCAGGCGGTGACCAGTACGTCGTCGCCGAGCACCCGCACCGGGTAGGTGCGGATACTCCATTCGGGTTTCACCGCGGTGGTACCGGTGGCGAGTTCGAAGCCCCACTGATGCCACGGGCAGTAGATGAACTCGTTGTCCCGCACCATCACCGAATCACCGGGCACCGATTCGTCCACCACGGTGCGGCCGCGTGCGCGGCCGGAGCACAGTGGGCCGCCCTCGTGCGGGCAGTAGTTGGCGATGGCGTAGAAGGTGCCGTTGACGTTGTAGACGCCCACCCCGTGTCGCCCGATCGGCACCACTTTCGACGCTCCGGGCGGGATCTCGTCCACCGTGGCGACGATATGCTCCCGCCCCTGGGCCAGCCGCGGCGAAGCCTCGGGCGGGCTCGGCGAATCGTTTCCGTCCGGCATCAGTGCACCCGTACCTGTCCGGGCAGCGCCGGAACGGTTTCCGGCAGGTGGTAGGTCTCGATACCGTTGCGGAACATCACCTTTTCGCGTGCCGCGGGCGGGAGGTGCTTCACCAGCCAGCGGGGGTCGTCGAAGGTCCAGTGCGGGTAGTCCGAGGAGTACAGCAGGATCTTGTCCGCCTCCATCCATTCGAACGCCCGGGTGAGTTCTGTCTTGTCTTCCGGGTAGTCCAGCGGCTGGGTGGTGAACTTGATGTGTTCCTTTACGTATTCCGAAGGTTTCCGCTTGATCGACATATACGAGCGGCGGGCCGCGTAGACGGCGTCCATCCGCCACATCAGCGGCAGGATCCAGGTGAAGGCGTGTTCCACGAAGACGATGCGCAACGCCGGGAACCGGTCGAAGACTCCGTCGAAGATCAGGCTCATCACCTGATTCGCGGCGAGCAGCGAATAGGTGACCATGAAATCGTGGTTGTAGCTGGGGAATCCGACCGGCGGCATGGGCATGGTCTCAAAGGCGCCGCGGCTGAGATGACAGCTCACGGGCAGGTCGTGTTTCACCGCGGTGGCCCAGATCGGGTCGTATCGGGCGTCGCCCCAGGAGGGGCGCGGCTCGGCTTTGATGAGGATCTGTGCCATATAGGGATGCCCGGCCCAGTGTTCGATCTCGGCGACCGCGGAGTTCGGATCGTCGATCGCCACGCAGATCGATCCGCGCCAGCGTTGATGCCAGTTGTTGTGCGAATCCAGCCACTGCGCGTCGAGCCAGCCGTTGACTCCGGTCGCCATGGCGGCGGTGGCCTCGGGCAGGCGGGTCGCCTTCACGCTGGGCTCGAGGATCACGATATCGGATCCGGCGTCCATGATGAGCTGCCGGAAGGCCATATCCGGGTCGCTACCGGGGAATTCGCCGTCCGCCGGGAACGTATCGACCCGCATCGCCTTCGAATGTGCATAGTCGGGCGCGTCGTAGACGATGGTGTCGCCTACGCGGTGACCGAGAAAGAACGATGTGCGCCACGGCTCCGGTATATGTTCCACCAGATCGCCCCGGCGGGGGACGGGGTGGACATCGGAGTCGACGACGCGTACCGGGACCAGTTCTGTGGAAGGAACCCGTGCCCGGTCCTGAGCCATAGTCATCACGAACGCTCCGAGGAAGCCCCCGCCTTCAGGCGTGGGGAGGAATCGAAGCGCCGTTCACGCATTCCGCTGGTTCTCGACATAGTTCTTGACCACCTCCGAGGTCGCGCCGCCGATTGTGGCGACGAAGTAGCTGTTGGTCCACTGCGTCGGGAGTTTGGATCTGAGCCCGCGGGAACTCGTAGCGAAGCGTCCGCGACGAGCGGCCCTTGAAACATCACCCGACCGCCGTCACGGCGCCTACATCGATGCTGTACAGGCGTGCGGCATTTCGCCAGTACAATTTTTCGCGCTGGTCGGTGGTCAGTGCGACCGGCAGGGCGTCGGCATCGCCGGAATGCCAGTGCGGATAGCTGGATCCGAACATCACCATCTCGTCCTTGCCGGTGAAGTCCAGCCACTCTGCCGCGAACGGCGCATCGCCGGGGCCGTCGATCGTGGCGTGGACGAAATACACATGCCCGGGCAGGTAATCGCTGGGTATCCGGGGTGCCCACGGCGTCTGTTCCAGGTGGGGCCGGCCGAAGGTGTCCATCCGCCAGGTGAACGGAGTGAGTAGATCGGCGCCCCCGTCGCCCCAGACGAATTTCAGGTCCGGGTATCGCTCGAAAACGCCCTCGGCGATCATGTTCATCAGGTGATAGATGTAGTTCAGCCCCATGAACCCGTAGTACTGCTCATAGGTGCGCGGATGGCCGGACGGTGTCGGTGGCAGTCCGATACTCTCCCCGGTCTCGATATGGGTGGCCACCGGCAGATTCGCCGCCGCGGCGGCCTCCCACAGCGGCCAGAACTGCGGTTTTCCGTACACTTCGCGCGATTGCAGCGGGATACCGAGCTGGACGATGCGGGGATGATCACCCAGCCGTTCTATTTCGCGCAGTGCGCCGCTGATGTCCTCGGGATTGACGCGCAGCGTGCCCCGGAAGCGCTGGTGATAGGTGCCGTTGTCGAGCCAGCGCGACACCATCATGTCGTTGTGGGCGGACAGTACCGCCGTGGTGAGGTGCCGATCGGGCAGGATGCCGCGGGTCATCGGATGCAGGACGGCCACATCGACACCACGGTCGCCGAACAACTGCTGCCCCACGAACTCCGGGTCCGAACCCGGGTAACCGCGATGCGGTCCGCGGGCACCTTTGAGATATTCGCCGCCGGGGGCGCCGTACCAGTCCATCTCGGGGTCGGGTATTCCGCGGCTCTTGAACGGCTCGCGCAGGTGGTCGCGCATATCGTCGTTGGAGCGGAAGAAAATATGCACGCTGGTATCGATCACCGGGGTGCGGGTGCCGTTGGGCAGATCCTTCATCGCGGTCCTCGTCGGGAAATCTGGAGTGCCGGCCGAACCCCGCGGTATCGGCCGGCACCGGAGGTCAGTACTGGAAGTCGATCACCGCGGCGTCGGGCCGCTCGGTCACCGGCGCGGCCAGGCCCTGCTCGTCGCAGATCCGCTGGAGGTGGTCGAGGGTTTCGTCCAGGCCGGGGCCGCGGCGTGCCCCGGGGGTGAAGGTGGCCGGCAGATTCCGCATCCCCTGGATCACACCGATGGTGTCGTAGTGCACCGTGCCCTTCGGATCGCAGGTGTAGTCCGGTATCCGGTCGAGCACCGCCAGCAGCATGGACTTGAACACCGTGCGGGCCACATTGGATCCGATGCACCGGTGCACACCCAACCCGAAGCTGAAGTGCCGGTTGCCCTTACGGTCCATGACGATATCGTCGGCGTCGGGGAAGATGGTCTGGTCGCGGTTGGCCATCGCCCAGGAAAGCCACAGCCGGTCGCCCTCTTTGAAATCGATGCCCTGATAAGTGCAGTCGTCGGCGATGGTGCGACCGTCGCCCGGCGCGGGGGTGAAATACCGCAGGAACTCCTCGGTGGCCGGATCGAGCAGTTCGTCGCGGTCGCGGCTCAGTTCCGCACGCTTGTCCGGGTTCTCCGACAACCATTCGAGCGAATGAGCGGTGAGCGCTGTGGTGGTGTCGAAACCGCCGCCGATCAGCAGGCCGATCATGCCGAGCAGTTCCATATCGGGAGCCGGTTCGCCATCGATCCGCAGTTCGGTGAGTGCCTTGATCAGGCCCGGTCGCGGATCGCTCTTGGCGTCGTTGAGGCTGGTCAAGATATCGATACCCATGGTGCGGTGCATTTCCGCGACCCGGCCGGCATCCGGCGAATCCTCGGGTGTGTAGACCGAGGCGTGCACCGGATCGCTGTACACCGACCATTTCTTCAGCGGAATGCCCAGCATGGCCAGGGTCAGTACGGCGGGCACGATATTGGCCAGATCGTCGACGAAATCGATACGGCCGGTGCCGATCTTCTCGTCGAGGCAGGCGCGGACGATTTCGTCGATGAAGGGCTGCCAGCGTTTGACTGCGGCGGGCGACAGGTACGGGTTGAGCACCGACCGGTAGGTGCGATGCTCGGGGTCGTCCATCTCCAGCATTCCGCCGCGCACCATGGCGGCGCGGCGCGGAGTGGGAATGGAGATGCCCACGTAGCCTCGGCGTTCGTTGTGCACGTCGTGGTCGACCGAGACCTCCGGGCAGCGGGCCATTTCGAAGACCGCGTTACCGCTCGCGGCGACCCAGTGCCCGTTATAGGTATCGGTCCAGGCCATCGGGCATTTCGCGTGCATTTCGCGGGTGATCTCGGTGAACTGTTCGCGGTATTCGGGGGTGTGCCGATCGAAATGGAACCGGTTCGCTTTGCGCTGGTCGTTATCCGTAGATGCCACGGTCTGTTGTCCCTTGCTGGTCACTGGCCGGCGAACCTTCGCCGGGGGCCCGGAACTCTGCGCCGCTCCGGGAGTCGTCGGATTGCCGGCCTGCCACCGGGCCGGCGGCGTGCGCGTCGATCGCCTGCGATGCGCGCGCCGCCTGCGCCGGTGGCCGGGTACGGCTCAGAGCTTGTGGTCGTACCACTTCAGGTAGCCGCCGCCGTCGACGCGCATCTGCATACCGGTGACGAAGCGGGCCTCGTCGGAGACGAGATACAGGATGGCGTTGGAGATATCGACCGGCTCGATCCACGGCGTCTTCATGGCCTGCTGGACGTGGAAGGCGGGTTCGGCGTCGGCGCGGGTCGGGTTCTCCAGATCCGGCCGGAACGAGCGGTACATGGGCTCGCTCTGCAGCATGTCGGTGTTGCAGTTGGTCGGATGCACCGCGTTGGCGCGGATACCGCGGGGCGCCAAGTGCCGGGCGATATCGAAGATGTAGTAGGACAGTGCGCGCTTGGAGTGCACGTAGGCCATACCGCCGAGGTCCGCGCCCGGGTTGTCCATCTTGCCGGTGTCGATCATCGCGGCGGTGGAACCGGTGGCGATGATGGATGCGCCCTCACCGAGGTGAGGGAGTGCGGCCTGGATGGCGTTGATGGTGCCGACGAGGTTCGTATTGATGACATCGATCCACGCCTGGATATCGGGCTGTCCCTTCATACCGGCGACACCGGCCTGGGCGATGACGATATCGAGCTTGCCGAATTCGGCGACACCGGCGTCCAATGCTGCCTTCAGCGCGACGGCGTCGCGGACATCGGTCTGCGTCGCGACGATACGGCGGCCGGTCTTCTCGACGAGGCGCACGGTTTCCTCGAGGTCTTCGGGTGTGGCCAGCGGGTACCCGATGGTCGACATGTTCTGGCACAGGTCGACGGCGATGATATCGGCGCCTTCCTCCGCCAGTCGTACGGCGTGGCTGCGGCCCTGACCGCGCGCGGCGCCCGTGATGAATGCGACCTTGCCCTCAACACGTCCCACAGCATTCCCTTTCGATCTGTTTTCGAGACTCCTGCCCGGGTGTGCCGGACCGCCGGAAGTGGTGGCACGGGGCAGGGTGCGCGGCGAATGCCGCGCGTCGATCCGGCCGCGGCCCCGATGCGGTGTCGACCCAGCACCGTCGGGTACCGGTTGCGGACATACGGCTGTTCTCGTATGCGAAAAGAACTACGTTTTCGCATACGAGAACGGTACTCTACCCGTGGGGTCGGCGGCAAGGTTTTGCGAGAAGCCTGATCGGCTGCGGCGATTCGGATCGAAGTGCTGATTGTGGCGCTCTACCTCGCGTGATGGTTTTCGTTCGGGTGGCCCGGATGGTGGGCCGGCAACTCCGGCGGTGCGAAAAGGGGGAACGGCCATGGTCATCCGGGGCGTAAGAGGTGAACCGCGATGGGTCGAAAGGCCGATGTGATCATCCGTGGTGGCGGAGAGCGTCCGCCCGCGCGAGGTCCAGGTTGTGCTGAATGCGATGCCGCAGGTCGCCGAATAGGTGGTGATCGCTCTGTCCGGTAGCCGCTTCGGTGGGGAGGTGGGGCTGCGCGGCGCCTGAATCCGGGTTGTGCGCTGCCATCGCGGGGTGAGGTGTGCGCGGCTTTTCGAGCGGGTGGGGGTTCGCGCGGCGGAAGTTGTCGGCGCGGTTGTACGAGGCCACGGACTTCCCGCGGACCCCCAGCGGCAAGATCCGGAAACATTTGACCCGGAGGGTATTGCGGCATCCGTCCTGCGAGAATAATATTCTCCAAAAGGGAGATTAGCGTTTTACGCGAGTCGGTCCGGTTCGTGCCCTGCGCGACAGCCCGCCGGACCGGCGCCCCCGACTCCGCCTGCTCGCCGAAAGGACAGCGCAGTGCCATCGCACCAGACGCCGGTTGCCGAATCCGATCCAACGATCTGGGACGAACAGACCGATATCGTCGTCCTGGGCACCGGTGCCGCCGGACTCACCGCGGCGCTCACCGCCGCGATCGAAGGTGCCGCGGTGGCACTGTTCGAGAAGGCGCCCACGGTCGGCGGCACCAGCGCGGTCTCCGGCGGACTGGCTTGGATTCCCGCGCATTCCCGGGCCGAGCGCGAGCTCACGGTCGCCGACGCACTGGCCTATCTCGGTGCGCAGTCACTGGATTCGATGGATGACGAACTGGTCGAGGTATTCGTCCGCACGGGCGCCCGGATGCTCGATTACGTCGAACTGCACAGCGGCGTGAAATTCGAAGTGGCCGAAGGATTTCCCGACTACAAACCGGAACTGCCCGGAGGGCGGCCCGCCGGTGGCCGGTCGATCGGCCCGGCCGCCTACGACCTGGCCCGGCTCGGTGAATGGCGAGAGCGCCTCACCACCTTCCCGCTGGACTGGAGCAATGTCGGATTCGACGCCGAAACCCGGGCCCGGCTGCGTGCTGTCCTGGGTGATGCCTCCGCCGATGTCTGCGTCGCCGGTCAGGCGCTGGTGGCCGGGCTGCTCGAGGGCGTGCTGGCGGCGGGGATCACGCCGCGTACCGGCGCACGCGGGGTGGAGCTGATCGCGGAGAACGGGGCGATCACCGGCGTACGGATCACCATCGACGGCCGGGAGACCGCGGTCCGCGCGCACCGCGGCGTCGTCTTGGCGACCGGTGGTTTCGAATGGGATGCCGGATTGGTCAAAGCGTTTCTGCGGGGGCCGATGACCGGGCCGGTATCGCCACCGAACAACACCGGCGACGGACTGCGGATGGCCATGGCGCACGGCGCCGACCTCGGCAATATGGGTGAAGCCTGGTGGGTACCGGTGGTGCAGCTGCCGGGCGACATCATCGACGGGCGTCAGCGCAGCCGCAGTGTGCGGCTGGAACGGACCCGCCCGCGCAGCATCATCGTGAACCGGGCCGGAAAACGGTTCGTCAACGAAGCCGCCGAATACAACTCGATGGCGGGTGCCTTCCATTACCTCGATCCCCGCGGCGGTTACGTCAACAATCCCGGCTGGATGGTGTTCGACGCCGAACACCTGCGCCGGTACGGATTCCTCGGGGTGGAACCGGGTGGCGTGGCACCGGACTGGTTCTGCGAATCGGCCGATCTCGCCGAACTCGGCGCCCGGACCGGTATCGATCCGGAAGGTCTGCGGCGCACCGTGGCCGGCTGGAACCGGGCGGTGGCCGCCGGGGCCGATCCCGACTTCGGTCGCGGCGCCAGCGAATACGACGGCTACTGGGGCGATCCCGATGCCGCAACCGTTGCGGGCCGCACGCTGGGTCCCCTCGAGACCGGCCCGTACTACGCCGTTCCGGTGACAGTCGGCGCCATGGGTACCAAAGGCGGGCCGCGTACGGATCGCGACGCCCGGGTCCGGCATATCGGCGGCGCGGTGATTCCGGGGTTGTACGCGGTCGGCAATGCGATGGCCGGCGTGACCGGGCGGGCCTACGGCGGCGCCGGCGGAACCATCGGACCGGGAATGGTTTTCGGCTTCCGGGCCGGATACAACGCGGCCACCGGGGAGTCGGCGAAGTGCTGAACCCTTCCTCGTGGCCGGGCGCACCGGGCACGAGCAGCAGGCGGTAGGCGTGGGCGAACGGATAGAGCGGAAGGCAGCAGTGTCGGAATACGAAAGCGTGTGGTGCGACCTGCAGGGGGTCGCGTTCAGCCAGGGATACCTGGATGTGGCGGGAGTGCGGACGCGCTACCTGCACGCCGGTGACCGGAACAAACCGGCATTGGTCTTCCTGCACGGGTCCGGCGGTCACGCCGAGGCCTATGTCCGGAACCTGGGGGCGCATGCCGAGCATTTCTCGACCTGGTCGATCGATATGCTCGGGCACGGTTACACCGACAAACCCGGCCATCCGCTCGAGATCGATCACTACGTGCGGCATCTGATCGCCGTCCTCGATACCATCGGCGCTCCCTGCGCACATATCAGCGGCGAATCCCTGGGCGGGTGGGTGGCGGCCCGCGCGGCCTGCGACCATCCCGGCCGGATCGACCGGCTGGTCCTCAACACCGCGGGCGGTTCCCAGGCCGATCCCGAGGTCATGGCGCGGATCGTGACCCTGTCCATGGCCGCGGCCGCCGATCCCACCTGGGAGACGGTGCAGGCCCGCATCAAATGGCTGATGGCGGATAAATCCAAGGATTACGACGATATCGTCGCGAGCCGGCAGCGAATCTACCGCCAACCCGGATTCGTCGACGCCATGCGCGACATCATGGCGCTCCAGGATCCGCAGATCCGGGCCCGGAACCTGCTGGGGCCGAAGGAATACGGCGCGATCACCGCGCCGACGCTGGTGGTGTGGACCAGCGACGACCCCACCGCCGATGTCGCCGAGGGCACAAGGATCGCCGCCATGATCCCCGGTGCCCGGTTCGAAGTGCTCCCGGACTGCGGGCATTGGCCGCAATACGAGGCGCCGGCGACGTTCAACGCCCTCCATCTCGAATTCCTGCTGGGTGGTTGATATGGATACCGGTAACGGCAGCGCCACCGCCCGCTACGACGTTGTCGTCGTCGGCGCGGGCCCGGTCGGGCTGACCATCTCCAACATGCTGGGCCGCTACGGCGTGCGGACACTGCTGGTGGAAGAACGGCCCGCCCTCATCGACTACCCGCGCGGTGTCGGTATCGACGACGAATCGCTGCGCACCCTGCAATCCACCGGCCTGGTGGAGCAAATCCTGCCGCATACCAACCCGAACCAGATCATGCGGTTCGTCGACGGCGACCGGCGGCTGCTGGCCGAGATCGCGCCCACCGATCAGCAGTTCGGGTGGCCGAAGCGGAGCGGTTTCATCCAGCCGCTGGTCGATGCCGAACTGCTGCGCGGCCTGGACCGGTTCGACTGCGTCGATATCCGCTGGGCCGCCGCGATGACCGACTGCCACGACACCGGCGACCAGGTCCGGGTGCGGCTGGAAACGGCCGACGGTCCGGAAACCGTCCCTGCCCGCTACGTGGTGGGCAGCGACGGCGGGCGCAGCGTGACCCGGCACACCATGGGTGTGAGTTTCGAGGGCACCACCTCGTCGACCCGCTGGCTGGTGGTCGATATCGACGGCGATCCGCTCGGGCACCCGAACGTCGAGGTGGGCGCGGATCCCGTGCGGCCGAATGTATCCATCTCGCTGGCACACGGGATCCGGCGCTTCGAATTCCTGCTGCATCCCGGCGAAACCGATGAGGAGGCCGAAACCCGGGAATTCCTGGCCCGGCTGCTCGCACCGTTCGTCCCGCACCCGGAGCGGCTGGATGTGATCCGGCGGCGCGTCTACACCCACCACTCCCGGATCGCCGGTGAATTCCGGCGGGGCCGGTTGCTACTGGCCGGGGATGCTGCCCATCTGATGCCGGTCTGGCAAGGACAGGGCTACAACAGCGGCATCCGGGACGCGGCAAACCTGGGGTGGAAGCTCGCGGCCGTGGCCACGGGCCTGGCCGGCGATGCCCTTCTCGACAGCTACGACCAGGAGCGGCGTAAACACGCGCGCGCGATGATCGACCTGTCGACGATGGTCGGGCGGGTCATCTCGCCGACGAACCAGCGGGTCGCCGCGGCCCGGGATGTGGCGGTGCGTGCGCTGGCCGCGGTGCCGCCCTTGAAACGCTACGTCCTGGGGATGCGGTTCAAACCCATGCCGCGCTACGACCGCGGGGCGGTGGTACACGGCTGGTCCCGATCACCGAATTCGGCGGTCGGCACCTTGTTCGTCCAGCCGCGGGTGGCCACCCGGACCCGGCACGATGTGCTGCTGGACGAAACTCTCGGCCCCTGGTTCGCGGTGCTGTGCTGGAACAATCAGCCGCGAAAGGTGCTGGGGGATATCGAGTTCGCGCGCTGGAAGGCGCTGGGCGCCCGGTTCGTGGAGGCCCGGCCCGCCACCCAGCTGCACTGGACCGGTCACGACGACCCCGATGTGCTGGTGGTCGGCGACCACACCGGCGCGCTGAAGAAGTGGTTCGACGGACAGCTCGATTCCGTCCTGTTCCTGCGTCCGGACCGGTTCGTGGCCGGCGCCTGTATCGCGCAGCACGCCCCCGAACTCGGTGCGGCACTGCGGGACACGCTCACCTTGACTCCGGGAGGTACCGATGCCGCTGGCCGTATGCTGCGTCTCGCACAGCCCGCTCCTTGAACTCCCCGGCCCGAGCCGGGAACTGCTGAACGAGATCGACGGCGCCCTCGATCAGGCCCGGGAATTCGTGCGGGACTTCGATCCCGACCTGGTGGTGCTGTTCGCCCCGGATCATTACAACGGGTTCTTCTACAAACTCATGCCTCCGTTCTGCCTGGGCACCGCGGCGGCCGGTGTCGGCGACTACGGCACCCACTCCGGTCCGCTGAATGTTCCCGAGGAACATGCGCTGGCACTGGCCGAGGCGCTGCTCGAGGCCGGAATCGATATAGCCACCTCGGCCGAGATGGTGGTCGACCACGGCACCGTGCAACCACTACAGCAGCTGTTCGGAGAGGTCACCTACCGGCCGGTGATCCCGATCTTCCTGAACTCGGTCGCGGCCCCGCTCGGCCCGCTGCGCCGGGTGCGGGCTCTCGGGGCCGCGGCCGGGCAGCACCTGGCGACCCTCGGAAAACGTGTGCTGATACTCGGATCCGGAGGGCTGTCGCACGACCCGCCGGTGCCGCAGCGCGCCACCGCGCCGCCACCGGTGCTGGAGCGGATCGTGCACGGCCGGCCCATGACCACCGAACAGCGACAGGCCCGGCAGACCGCGGTCATGGCGGCCGCAGCAGAATTCGCGGCCGGGGACGGACCGCTGAAACCGCTCAATCCGGGCTGGGACCGGGAATTCCTGGAACTGGTCGACACCGGACGGCTCGCGGCCGTCGACAGCTGGTCCAACAGCGAGATCACCCGTACCGCCGGTAATTCCGCGCACGAGATCCGCACCTGGGTGGCGGCTTTCGCCGCGCTCGCGGCGCAGGGCGCGTATCGGACCACTGTCCGGTACTACCGGCCCTCGCCCGAACTGATCGCCGGATTCGCGATCCGCACCGCACGTACGACCTATCTCGGATAGCCCGCTCCCGGCACCCGCCTCGACCACCCGAAGAAAGGTAAGGACATCGTGACCACGGAGGAACCGGATACCGCCGGCGCACCCGATTCCGGCGCCGGCTACGACGAAACCGTCGATGTGCTGGTGGTGGGGTCCGGCGGCGGCGGGTTGTCGGCCGCCTTGAAGGCCGACGCCGATGGCCTCGAGGTCCTGATCGTCGAGAAGGGCGCGAAGTACGGTGGCTCCACCGCGCTGTCCGGCGGCGGCATCTGGGTACCGAACGCCCCTGCCCAGCGACGGGCCGGTGTCGAATTGAACCCGGACGAAGTGGTCGCCTACCTGAAGACGATCACCGGGGGACTGGTCACCGAACAGCGGCTGCGGATGTATGTCGAGAAGGCTCCGGAAATGATGGCCTTCCTCGAAGAGCGCAGCGACTGGATGCAATTCATCTGGAAGCCCGGTTACGCCGATTACTATCCGGAACTCGAAGGCGGCTCCGGGCAGGGCAGCACCATCAACGTTCCACCGATGGACACCCGTGCGCTGGGGCCCGAAGAGAACGAACTTCTCGAACCACTGGCGTTGGCGCCCAAGGGAATCTGGCTGGGGCCCATGGATCTGCGGCTGTTCTATCAGGTGCGGCAGAACTGGCGTGGTAAAGCGGTGCTGCTGAAACTGATCTGGCGGATGGTGCGGGCCCGGATCTTCGGCGATCGGATCGTCACCATCGGGCAGTCGCTGATCGCCCGGCTGCGGCTCGCGCTCAAGGAGCGCAATATCCGGCTCTGGCTCGACGCGCCGATGCACATGCTGCTCACCGACCCGGACGGCCGGGTGACCGGTGCCGTGGTCGAACGCGACGGTGCGCAACTGCGGATCGAGGCCCGCCGCGGGGTAATTCTGGCGACCGGCGGTTTCGAACGCGATATGGACCGGCGGCGTGCGGAACTACCGGAGGTGGCGACCGACTGGAGTTTCGGTAACCCGTTGAATGTCGGCGACGGTATCCGCGCCGGTGAAAAGGTCGGCGCCGCGACCGATCTGATGGACGAGTCCTGGTGGTTCCCGGCTGTGCAGTGGCCGGACGGCCGGATGCAGTTCATGCTCAACGAACGGATGATGCCCGCCCAGTTCATCGTCAACGGGGCGGGGGAGCGGTTCATCAACGAAGCCGCACCCTATATGGACTTCGGTCACGCCATGATCGAAGGCCAGCGGGCCGGCACCGTTCATATCCCGTGCTGGCTGATCACCGATGAGCGGTCCTGGCATCGGTACGTGATCTGCGGGCATCTGCCGATCCCCAAGGTGCCGTTCGCGCCGGTGCCGACCGGTGGGAAGGTTCCGCGGACCTGGCTGGAATCGGGGGTTGTCGTCGAAGCCGGATCCTGGGACGAGCTTGCCGCAAAGATCGATGTGCCCGCCGGCACGCTGAAAGCCACCGCGGAGCGGTTCGGCGAACTGGCCCGTAAGGGGCACGACGACGATTTCGGGCGTGGCGACAGCGTCTACGACAACTACTACGGCGACCCCACTCTGCCGAACCCGAATCTGTATCCGATCGGGAAACCGCCCTACTACGCCTTCCGGATCGTGCTCGGCGATCTCGGCACCTCGGGCGGGCTGCGTACCGACGAATACGCCCGGGTGCTGCGTGCCGACGACACGGTGATCGACGGTTTGTATGCGACCGGAAATGCCTCGGCGGCGGTGATGGGCCGCAGCTACGCCGGTGCGGGCGCCACCATCGGGCCGGCGATGACCTTCGGATACGTCGCGGCGCAGCACTGCGCGCAGCGGGAGCCGTCCGAAACAGAAACGATCGAATCCACCGGAGGTAATCGATGAAAATTTCCCTCTTCTACGAGTTCGCGCTGCCGCGGCCGTGGACGGACGACGACGAGTTCCAGATGTTCCAGGACGGACTGGACGAAGTAGAAGCGGCGGATAGAGCCGGGTTCTCCACGGTCTGGCTCACCGAGCACCACTTCCTGGAGGAGTACTGCCACGCCACCGCGCCCGAGATGTTCCTCGCCGCGGCGAGCCAGCGCACGAAGAACATCCGGCTCGGTTTCGGTGTCATGCATCTGCCGCCGGGAATCAACCATCCCGCTCGCGCCGCGGAACGCGTGGCAACACTGGATCATCTGTCCGGCGGCCGGGTGGAATTCGGGACCGGTGAATCGTCGTCGGTGGCCGAGCTCGGCGGGTTCGGTATCGACCCGGCGGATAAACGCGCCCAGTGGGAGGAAGCCCTCGAAGTCACCGTCCGTGCGATGACCGAGACCCCCTTCCGCGGGTTCAAGGGCGAGCACATCGCCATGCCGCCCCGCAATGTCATCCCGAAACCGCGGCAGGCCCCGCACCCGCCGCTGTGGGTGGCCTGTACCCGGCCTTCGTCGGTGCAGATGGCGGCCCAGAAAGGAATCGGCGCACTGAGTTTCGCCTACACCGGCCCGGAGGCGCTCGGTGAACGCGTGCGTGGCTATTACGAGGAGTTCGAGAACGCCGCAGCGCCCTCGGTGCCCCAGATGAATCCGAACATCCTGGCCATCGGCGGTGATCTGTCGATGATGGTCGCCAAGACCGACGAGGAGGCGGTGAAACGTCTCGGCCTGGGCGGCGGGTTCTTCTCGTTCGGGATCATGCATTACTACATGACCGGTATGCACACCCCCGGCCGCACCGGCGTGTGGGACAGCTACCTGGATGCGGTGAAGGAAGACGAAACCCTCGCCTACGGTCCCGGCCGCGGCGCCATCGGCGGCCCGGAAACGGTCCGCGAATTCCTGCGCGGCTACGAGGCCAGTGGCGTCGACGAGATCATCCTGCTGCTGAACCCACGCAGCCACGAAGCAACGATGGAATCCATCGAGATCATGGGCAAAGAGATCCTGCCGGAATTCATCGAACGCGATGAGGTGGCCCGGGCCGCGAAGGCCGAGCGGCTCGAGCCGGTCCTGGAGAAGGCCGAGGCACGGCGGCGGCCCTGGGCGGTCCCGGAATTCGACGAGAACTATTCGATCGGCGGCCTGCCCACCGGCCGCGGCGGCAAGTTCACCGCCAGCGAGATCCCCGAGGCTATGGCCGAGATCAACGAGGGCCGGGTGAAGGCCGCTCAGGCGTTGAAGGACCAGCAGGGCTGAGCGGCAGCAGCGGAGAGAGGAGAGCGCGGTGCCCGAGGCGGATTCGATCGGCCGGCGATGGCGTTACGACGGTAAGCGGGTGGTGGTGACCGGCTGCGCCTCCGGTATCGGCGCCTGTTTGGTGACGCAGTTGCGGGATCTGGGCGCCGAGATCGTCGGCCTCGACCGGCTGCGGCCGGGCACCGAACTCGACGAGTTCCACGAGATGGACCAGGCGGACCCGTCGTCCATCGACCGGGCTGTGCGCTTGATCGGTACCGAGGTGGATGCCCTGTTCAATATCGCCGGTGTTTCCTCGGGTATCGGCGACCCGTTGCGCGTCGCCACCATCAATTTCCTCGGGATGCGGCATTTCACCGAAGCGCTCGTCCCGCATATGGAACCGGGTTCGGCGGTGGTCAGCGTCTCCTCGCTGGCCGCGTCCGGATACCTGGAAAACCGCTGGGCGGTCAACGGGTTCCTGGAGACCTCCTCGATGCAGGAGGGAATCGACTGGTGCACCGCAAATCCCGAGGCCATCGCGGACGGCGGCTACCGGCTGTCCAAAGAGGCGATCATTCTCTACACCGTGCGCAGATCGGTGGAGCTCGCGCGCCGCGGTATCCGGATGAACTGCACCGGCCCCGGCGTCACCGAAACCCCCATCCTGGACCAGCTGCGCTCGGCATACGGCCAGGACTATCTGGACGGGATCCCCAAACCGCTGGGCCGGTCCGCCGATCCCGTCGAACAGGCGTCCGCACTGCTGTTCCTGGGCAGCCGCGCCGCCGGATACATCACCGGCCAGGTGCTGTGGGTCGACGGCGGCAACCTCGCCGCGCACCTGGCCGGCGAACTGGCCGGTCCGCCCCCGCAGACCACCGTGACGGGTTCGCCCGAATCCGCCGGGGCCGTCCCGGGCGAGCGGAATTAGGCAGCTGGAAGGAAAAATCGACGTGGCAACTCTGACCGATTTCTACAGACTCGGTGACACCGTGCGCAACTGGGGCCGCTGGGGCGCCGACGACGAACTGGGCACGCTGAATTTCATCACCCCGCAGAAGGTCGCCGCCGCGGCCGGACTGGTCCGGCACGGAAAGGTGTTCCCGCTGGGGATCGACTTCGGTTCCAACGGCCCGCAGGGCGCGTTCAAATTCCGGGCGAATCCCACCCATGTGATGACCGTCGACGGCGGCGATGCCGAAACCCTGACCGAGTACGGACCGAAATGGTTGCAGAATTCGGTGGCCGGCGAATTGGCCGGATTCTTCGCCGACAACCCGTTCCGGTTCAACGACGATATGCTCATCATGCCGTTGCAGGCCGCCACCCAGTGGGACGCCTTCTCCCATGTCTACTACGAGGACAAGCTCTACAACGGTTTCCCGGCCGATTCGGTCACCAGTATGGGCGCTTTCCACTGCGGTATCGAAAAGGTGGACAGCAAGGGGATCACCAGCCGCGGCGTCCTGCTGGACCTGGTGAAATACCGTGGCGCGGAAACCTTTCTCGAGGTCGGCGAGCCGATCACCGGCGACGAACTCGACGAATGCGCGAAACGCCAGGGCGTGACCATCGGATCCGGCGATATCGTGCTGGTCCGCACCGGCTGGTGGAACCGGTTCCTCGAGGCCGGCGACGGTGCCGAACCCTATTCGGGCCTGGACTGGACCTGCGCGAAATGGTTGCACGAACACGAGATCGCGGCCGTGGCAGCGGATAACCTCATGGTCGAGAATCCCGTTTCGGGAGTCGAGGGCACGGTCCTGCCGATGCATATGCTGTGCCTTCGCGATATGGGCCTGATGCTCGGCGAATACTGGGATTTCACCGCTCTGGCCGCCGACTGCGCCGCCGACGGCGTCTACGAATTCCAGCTCATCGCCCCGCCGCTGCGGGTGGTCGGCGCGGTGGGGTCACCGATCAACCCCATCGCCATCAAGTAGGAGACCGGCTATGACCGTGGGAAGCACAATGATGGATCGCCCGGCATCCGAAACCGGTGCGCGCCCGTTCGTCGTCGGGCTCGGCGGCACGCTACGCGCCGACTCGTCGACGGAGCGGGTGCTGCGGCACTGCCTCGACGCCGTCGAGCAGCGCGGTGGCCGCACCGCATTGTTCAGCGGCGAACAGATCAATCTGCCGATGTACAACCCGCACGATCCGGCGCGCACCCCACAAGCCAAGGCACTGGTGGAGGCGTTACGCGCCGCCGACGCGGTGATCGTCGGTTCGCCCGGGGTCGCGATCAATTCGGCCGACAAGATCTGGGACGACACCGGCGCCCTGATCGACACCGGCGTGCAGGGGCAGCTCGATATGCTCGCCGCGCAGGTGCTCACGAGCGCCGAACCGATTGCCACGGCATGAGCGACTCGGGGCGCCCGGGGGCGGTGGCTGCCGGATATGAGCATCGTTCGATCGAAGTCGACGGTCTGCGTACCCACTTCCTCGAAGCGGGCGCGGGCGAGCCGGTGGTATTGCTGCACGGGGGCGAGTTCGGTGCGTGTGCCGAACTGGGCTGGGAACACGTCGTTCCCGCGCTCGCGCAGCGTTTCCGCGTACTCGCCCCCGATATGCTCGGATACGGCGAATCCGCGAAGGTCGTCGATTTCACCGACGGCCGCGGAATGCGGATCCGGCATCTCGCCCGTTTCTGCGCGGTACTCGGAATCGAATCCGCTTTCTTCGTGGGTAATTCGATGGGCGCAGTGAATCTGCTCGCCGATACCACCGCCGCGAATCCGCGGCTGCCGGTACGGGCCATGGTGACGATCTGCGGTGGCGGGCAGATCCAGGCGAACGAGCATATGCGCGCCCTTTACGATTTCGACGCCACCCTGCCCGCCATGCGTGCGATTGTCACCGCGCTGTTCGCCTCGCCCGCGTACCCCGCCGACGAGGACTATGTGCGGCGCCGATTCGATTCCGCGACCGAGCCCGGCGCTTGGGAGGCCATCGCGGCCGCCCGGTTCCGCCGTCCCGGCGCGCAGTCGCCGCCGGCACCGGGCGACCGGCCGTTCGAACGGATCCGGGTACCGACCCTTGTGCTCGAGGGGGGCGCAGACAAACTTCTGCCCCGCGGCTGGGCCGCCGAGGTCGCCGCCCGGATCCCGGATGCCGAATCCGCGGTGATCGCCGACGCCGGGCACTGCCCGCAGATCGAACGCCCGGACGCGGTGAACCCGCGCCTCCTGGATTTCCTGGATCGGCAGACGCGAACCGGAACGGCAGCGCAGTACGCACACAGCGGATGAGCCGGCGCCCGAGGAGGAGCAAGGGGCTCGTGACGAAAGGATATGCAGCGCATGGGTAACGAATTGGCGGGCAAGATCGCGGTGGTCACCGGGGGCGCGTCCGGGCTGGGCAGTGCCATGGTCGAACGGTTCGTTGCCGAAGGCGCCCGCGTGGTCGTCGGTGATATCGACGCCGAGAAGGGGCAGGCATTGGCCGCCCGCTGCGGTGCCGCTGCGCTGTTCCGCGTTATCGACGCCGGTGATCCCGGCCGGCTCGAGCAGCTCGTCGACCTTGCGGTCCAGGAGTTCGGCGGCCTGCACATCATGTGCAACAACGCCGGTATCTCCGGGAAGATGCACAAAAGCATCCTGGACGATGATTTCGCCGACTTCCAGCACGTGATGTCGGTGAATGTCCTCGGCGTCATGGCCGGTACCCGGCTGGCGGCCCGGCATATGGCGGACAACGGCGGCGGGTCGATCATCAATCTGTCGTCGGTGGGTGGCGTGCAGGCCGGCGGCGGGGTGATGACCTACCGTGCCTCCAAGGCCGCGGTCATCCACTTCACGAAATCCGCGGCGATCGAACTCGCCCGGTACGACGTGCGGGTGAACTGTATCGCCCCGGGGAATATCCCTACCGATCTGCTGGCGAAAGCGTCCGGCACCATGTCGCCGGAGAAAGCCGGGCGGCTGACCCGCGCTATGCGCGACATGATGAACCGCGACCGCCCACTGCCGCGCGAGGGCACGCCCGAGGATGTCGCCGAGGCCGCGGTCTACTTCGCCGGCGATCGGTCCCGCTATCTGACCGGCACGGTCCTGGCCGTGGACGGCGGCACCACCGCCGGCAAACCCGTGATGCGACGCAGTACCGACGCGGCCGACGGTAAACCCTGAGCGGCTCCAGCCCCGACCACCCGCACCCGAGAAAGAGGGCGTCATGAAAGTGACTGTCGAGCAAGGGAAATGCATTGCCGCCGGGCACTGCGTGATGGCGGCCGACGCGGTATTCGATCAGCGCGAGGACGACGGCGTCGTCGTCCTGCTGGACGAGAACCCCCCGGACGATCTCGCCGACGAGGTGCGCGAAGCCGCCGCCGTCTGCCCCGCCATGGCCATCCACGTCCACGAGGAGTGACATTGACGAACACGTCCGGGTCCGAGACCCACGCCGCGTCCGATACCGGAGCGATCCTGGAGTACCCGATGGAACGGGCCGCCGGTTGCCCGTTCGCGCCCCCGCCGGAAGTGCTCGGTCTGGTGACCGAACGTCCGCTGTCCCGCGTCCGGATCTGGGACGGCAGCACCCCGTGGCTGGTCACCGGTTACGCCGAACTCAAAGCGCTGATGTCGGACCCACGGATCAGCACCGACGATCACCAGCCCGGTTTCCCGCACTGGAACGAGGGCATGCTCGATATGGTGAATCACCGGGCCCGCTCGGTATTCAATACCGACGGCGAGGAACACAGCCGTTTCCGCCGGATGATGACCAAACCGTTCACGGTGAAACGGGTCGACGCACTGCGCCCGGCGATCCAGCAGATCACCGACGATCATATCGACGCCATCCTGGCCGGTCCGCAGCCCGCCGATCTGGTCGAAGCGCTCGCCTTGCCGGTGCCGTCGCTGGTGATCAGCGAAATGCTGGGCGTGCCCTATGAAGACCACGAGTTCTTCCAGCAGCATGCGACGACCGGAGTGTCCCGTTTTGCCACCGCAGAGGAATCGGCGAAGGGCCGAGTGGGGCTGGCCCGCTATCTGATCGATCTGATCAAATCGAAAATGGAGAACCCGGCCGAGGATATGGTCACCGAACTCGCCGAACGGGTCACCGCCGGTGAGATCTCCATGAAGGAAGCCGCGCAGATCGGCACCGGTGTGCTGATTGCCGGTCACGAGACCAGCGCGAATATGATCTCGCTCGGCACGCTCGCGCTCCTGGAGAACCCGGACCAGCTCGCCCTGCTGCGCGATACCGAGGACCCGAAGGTCGTCGCGAACGCGATCGAGGAACTGCTGCGGTATCTGAGCATCATCCAGAACGGGCAGCGCCGGGTCGCCCTCGACGATATCGAGATCGGCGGGCACACCATCAAGGCCGGCGAGGGCGTGATCATCGATCTCGCGCCCGCGAACTGGGACCCGAATCAATTCCCGGGCCCCGACACACTCGATCTGTCCCGTCCCGCCCGCCTGCATGTCGGTTTCGGTTTCGGCCCGCACCAGTGCGTGGGACAGCAGCTGGCTCGTGTGGAATTGCAGATCGTTTTCACAACCTTGTTGAAGCGGATCCCGGGCATGCGGCTCGCGATACCGCTCGATGAAGTCGAATTCAAACACGACAAACTGGCCTACGGACTGTACCGCTTGCCGGTGACGTGGTGATCCCGAACAACTGCGCCGAAAGGAGACTCAGCTGTGACGACCACCGTGCCCACTGATGTCTACTACGACCCTTACGATGTCGAGCTGAATGCCGACCCGTACCCCATGTTCAAGCGGATCCGCGAGGAAAAACCGCTGTACTACAACGAAACCCACGATTTCTACGCGCTGAGCCGGTTCGCCGACGTGAATGCCGCGTTGATCGACAAGGACACTTTCAGCTCGGCCCGCGGTGCGATCATCGAACTGATCAAGGCGAATATCGAAATACCGCCGGGCGTCCTCATTTTCGAAGACCCGCCGATCCACACCATGCACCGCAAACTGCTTTCGCGGATGTTCACCCCGCGCAAGATCTCCGCACTCGAGGCGAAGGTCCGCGAATTCTGCTGCCAGAGCCTGGATCCGCTGATCGGCACCGGAAAAATCGACTTCATCGCCGATCTGGGCGCCCAGATGCCCATGCGCACCATCGGTATGCTGCTCGGTATTCCGGAAGAGGATCAGGAAGCGGTCCGCGATTTCGCCAACGAGCAGATGCGCACCGAAGAAGGTAAACCGATGAAAGCCTCCACGGAGGGCATGGTCAGCGGTGAACTCTTCGAGAAGTATGTCGACTGGCGCACCGAAAACCCCTCCGACGACATCATCTCCGAACTGCTGAACGTCGAATTCGAAGACGAAACCGGCACCTTGCGCCACCTCACCCGCGACGAGATCCTCACCTACATCAATGTCGTCTCCGGCGCCGGTAACGAAACCACTACGCGGCTGATCGGCTGGGCCGGAAAAGTCCTCGCCGAACACCCCGACCAGCGCCGCGAACTGGTCCGGAACCCCGCTTTGATTCCGGCTGCCGTCGAAGAACTACTCCGCTTCGAGCCCCCGGCGCCGCATGTCGCGCGCTACGTCACCCGCGATATCGAATACCACGGGCAGACGGTTCCCGAAGGCAGTGCCATGATGCTGCTCGTCGGTGCAGCCAACCGCGACCACCGGCAATTTACCCCCGACGGCGATATTTTCGATATCCACCGCGAAAGCAAACCCCACCTCGCCTTCAGTGTCGGCACCCATTTCTGCATGGGTTCCGCTCTGGCGAGGTTGGAAGGCCGGGTCGCTCTGGAAGAAATCCTCGAGCGCTTCCCTGAATGGGATACGGATCTCACGAACGCCAAACTTTCTCCCACCTCGACGGTGCGTGGCTGGGAAAGCATGCCGGCATCGTTCTGACCGGACCGACATCGGGGCGGAGTGGACGACAGTTCCGTTTTCCGGTGGTCGTAACGCCGCCCGTATACGCCGGGCGGAGTTGGCTACCGTATGCGGCGGCCGCCGCCTTTGCCCCGATCGGTTATCCCCGGATGCCCGGTTTCGGCCTTCGTGACCCCCAACGTTCGTTGCTGGTCGTCGATCGCATACCAAATTCGTGCCCCGCTGGTGACTTCGTACTGCCACTGCTCCAGCTCGGTACCGCCGATCTTCACTGCGCTCAGAGTGGCCTTGAGTCGGTGCTGGCGGCCCGGGTTCTGAACACTGCGAGGTTCGGACGTAATGGCGACCCATGCTCGATCCAGCGCGTCGACCGCTTGGCGTTCCAGTTCGGACCATCCACGCGCGGACTCGGTGTTGTGTAGTAGTACCCGCCACGGTTTGGGGCGAGGAACGTCGTCGCCTCGCTTGTGACGGATCATGTACGTCCGTCCGGACGGTCGACCTCCACGAAGTCGGAGGCGTCGAACGGACCGCTCAGTTGCGCCACCAGTGCCGGGTCGGTGTAGACCTCGGCGGTGTGTTTCCAAGCGATCAGATCCCGCAGGAAAGGAAGATAATAGCCGGTATCTGCTCCGGCGAGCAGATCATCGAGAAGTTCTCCGATTGCTTCTGGCCGGTGCTCGGCCGGTAGCCAGCGTAGCCAAGGTAGCTCTTCGGCCAGAACGTCCTCGGCCAATTGGCGATTTGCTTTCGCCACCAGGCCGAGCGACCGTGCGGCAAGCTGCAGGGCGCCGTCCATGGCGCGATACCGTTCATCACGCATCAGGACGACGTTTTCGGCATCTCTGCGCTCCAAAAGCACATCGGCGTCCGCGAGTAGCGGGAAAACCGACGTCTGCTTCCGTATCAACTCGCTGAACGGCAGGCTCTTCATCGCGCTCATCAGTTCAGTGTAACACCGCGCTGAATTAGTTCAGTACTCCAGCGAGGGTTGATGCCGTTTACTCTGGGCTGGTGTTCTTCATCTTCGGTTTCGGAACCAAGCGGCAGAACCTCGGCTCCGGGCAGACCCGGACCTGCCCGCGCTGCCACAACACGACTCAGTGGCAGCGGGTGCGGGAGTTCAAGCAGTTCACGTTGTTCTTCATTCCGGTCGCCCGCTGGAAGCGGCATCAGCTGGAGGTCTGTGGTATTTGCGGCGCTGCGATCGAAGCGTGAAGAAAGCCGTCGGCGAGGGTCGTCCGTGGCCCTGTTCGAGTGCGGCGCACATGCGGGATCGGTATCGCCGGTGTGCCGGTAACCCGCACGGGATCAGAGTGTCGCAACGTGCTGTTCCAGTACGGCGCGAATCGTGGCGCGGTCGACCGAGCCGTGTGGGGTGACGGCGTCCAGGGATAGGCCCGAGATGAGGGCGGCCAGGTGGACGGCTTGATGTTCGGGGGCGGGGGTGCCGGTGGCGGCCAGGGCGCCGGCGAGGACCTGGCGTAGGTCCGCCGCCATCCGGCGGACGACCGGTTCGAATGCGGGCTCGAGGCGCGAGGCAGCGATGATCTCCATGAGGATGATTGCTTCGCGCTGTCGTTCGTCGTCCAAGGGGACCAATTCTTCGAGCACCCGCAGTAGGTGCCGTTTGGCCGCGTGGCGGTCCCCGGCCGGCGCGGTGGGGTGGCGGGTGAGGCGCCCGGCCATCCGGTCGCCGACCTCGGTGGCCACCGCGATGACCAGGGTTTCGTGGTCGGCGAAGTAGTGGCGTACCGAGCCGATGTTCAACTGGGCCTCGGCGGCCACCTTGCGGAAAGTCGCGGCGGAGGACCCGCCACCCACGATGAGGCGCAGGGCGGCGTCGACGATATGGCGTCGTCGCGCATCGGCATCTATCCGGATAGGCACGGTGCTCAGTCTAGGAAACTGTTGTCGGGATATATCACATGTGTGATATAAAATCGGCGCACCGAATCCCGCAGCCGAGGAGACCCGACCATGGACGAAACCGAAGCCATCGCCGCCAACCGGGCGAACTGGGACGAACGAGCCGATGTGCACCGCCGGTCGGAGATGTACGAAGTCGATGCCTTCCTGGCCGACCGTGATGCCGTCTCGTCGGTAGTGCGCAACGACCTTTCGGTGCTGTCTGCGCACCTGCCGGAAACCGGTATCCAGGGCAAATCGCTGCTACACCTGCAATGCCATATCGGCACGGACACGCTGTCCTGGGCCCGCCTCGGCGCGGTAGATGTGCACGGACTCGACCTCTCGCCCAATTCGCTGCGTCATGCCGACCGGATCGCGCGGGCCGACGGGCGCGAACTCACCTGGGTCGAGGGTGATGCGCGGTACGCGTCCGCGCTGATCGACCGGCAGTTCGATCTCATCGTCACGAGCGCCGGCACCATCGTATGGCTGCCCGACCTCGACGGCTGGGCGCGCTCGATCAACGACCTCCTCGCCCCCGGCGCGGTGTTCGTGATCCGCGACGACCACCCGATTCTCGGCGCGATGGACTTCGAACCGTGGCAGATCACCGACGACTACCTCGGCGGAACCGGCCCTCGGACCTACACCGATTCGGGTAGCTACACCGACAACTCGGCCGGGCAGATCACCCAGGCCACGGTGCACGAATGGCGCCACGATCTGGGCGAGATCATCGGTTCGCTGCTGAGTGCCGGCCTGCGGATCGAAGCGGTGCACGAGCTGCCGTACATGGATTGGCGCGCCTTCCCCGATCTCGTTTCATGTCCGCAGGGCTGGACGCTGCCCACCGCGGCGCCCAGGATTCCGCTGAACTTCGCCGTGGTGGCCCGGCGTCCCTCCTGAGGCGCGCTCGCTGGATAGCCTGTTTGCCCGGCTTTCGCGGTTGTGCGAGATCAGAGAGAATCGCGGCTCGCCGCGGACGCGTGCTCGGTGCGGTTGCCGACCGGAGGTCTCAGTCGAGGAACATATCGGGGATCGGATTCGCGCCGCCGCCGTATTCCGACAGGTCGGTGCGGCCCGACTCGAGGAGCGTCGTGGCATCGATATAGGTGTTCCCGGTGTTGAACTTGGCTTCGCGGGACAGGATTTCGGTGGCGGCGTCGCCCATGATCTGCGGGCTGCGGGAGGATTCCAGCAGGTTCGTGCCGTCGGGCAGGTTCGCGACCGCGGAGGTCGCGATATAGGTCTGGGGCCACAGGCAGTTCGCGGCGATCCCGGCGTCGGCGTATTCCGCGGCCCAGCCGAGTGTCAGTAACGTCATACCGTATTTCGACAGCGTGTAGGAGGGGTGGGCGCCCAGCCAGCGCGGGCTGGCGTTCAGCGGCGGCGCAATGGTGAGGACATGCGGATTCGGGGCTCGGCGCAGAGACGGTAGGCAGGCTCGGGTCAGTAGGAAGGTGCCACGCAGGTTGACCTGCTGCATCAGATCGAATTTCTTGGCCGAGAGTTTCTCGGTGGGGTCGGTGGCGATGGCGCTGGCGTTGTTCACGCAGTAGTCGATACGGCCGAAACGTTCCAGCGCGGTCTCCACGGCCCGTGCCACATCGGCTTCCTCTCGTACATCGCCCACGACGGCCGCGGCCTTTCCGCCGGCGGCCTCGATGTCGGCGACCGCGGTATGCACGGTGCCCGGCAGTCTCGGGTGAGTCTGTGCGGTCTTGGCCAGAATCACCACGTTCGCGCCCCGGCGTGCGGCGGACAGTGCGATGGCCAGTCCGATACCGCGGCTGGCGCCGGACACCACCAGGGTGCGGTCGGTGAAGTTCTGCTGCTCGGTCGACATATCACTCCTGGTCGATTACGCGTTCCCGCGAAGCGGTATTGGCATTCTCATTTTCTGCAAGTATCGTATTCAACGATGAACGATGCAGTCCATACCTCCTCGGGTATCCCGCTCGAACCGGTCTACGGGCCGGCCGACCGGCATACCGAACCACCCGCGCCCGGCGCGTTTCCGTTCACCCGGGGCAACTACGCCACCGGCTACCGGGGACGGCTGTGGACCTTCCGGCAATACTCGGGATTCGGCACAGCCGAAGAATCCAACCGGCGCTATCGCTATCTACTCGACCAGGGCGGTACCGGTCTGTCGGTCGCGCTGGACCTGCCCACGCAATGCGGCTACGACTCCGACGACCCCGAGGTCGGGGAGGAGGTCGGACGGGTCGGTGTCGCGGTCGACACCCTCGCCGACGCCGAGATCCTGTTCGACAGCATCCCGCTGGACAAGATCAGCACCAGCTTCACCATCAACGGCACGGCGGCGATCCTGCTCGCCTTCTATGTGGCGGCGGCGGAGAAGAAAGGCGTACCCCGGGAGAAGCTCACCGGCACCATCCAGAACGACATCCTCAAGGAGTACGCCTCCCGCGGCACCTGGATATGGCCACCGCAGCCCTCACTGCGGTTGATCGCCGACACCATCGAGTTCTGCGCCGCGGAGGTGCCGCGGTTCAACGCGATTTCGGTGGCAGGCGCGCATTTCCGCGATGCCGGCGCGACCGCGGTCCAGGAGATGGCCTTCACCCTCGCCGACGGCGTCACCTACTGCGATACCGTCGTCGAACGCGGGCGGATGAGTATCGAGAAGTTCGCCCCGCAGATCTCGTTCTTCTTCTACACCCACGGCGATTTCTTCGAAGAGGTCGCGAAGTATCGCGCCGGTCGCCGGCGCTGGGCGACCATCGTGCGCGAACGATACGGTGCCACCACGGATAAGGCGTCGATGTTCCGCTTCGGCTGTGTCGCCGGCGGCGCCTCCCTCTATGCCCCGCAGGCACAGAACAACCTGGTCCGCATCGCCTACGAGGCGATGGCGGCAGTACTCGGCGGGGTACAGTCGATGTTCACCGCCGCCTGGGATGAACCGTTCGCACTGCCCAGCGAGGAGTCCGCGACCATGGCGTTGCGCACCCAGCAGATCCTGGCCTACGAAACCGGTGTCACCCGGGTGGCCGACCCGCTGGGCGGTTCCTACTTCGTCGAGGCCCTCACGGACAAAACCGAGGAGGCGATCAAGGAGATCATGACCGACCTGGAGAACCGGGGTGGGATGGTCCGCGCGATCGAAGACGGGTATTTGCAGGGCCTGATCGCCGACGAAGCGTACAAACTGCACCAGGAGATCGAATCCGGCGCGAAACCTGTGGTGGGCGTGAACACCTTCGTCTCCGACGAACCGGCGCCGGAGATCTCCACCTACGAACTGGACGCCGAGGGTCGAGAAACCCAGCTGAAGCGGCTGGCCAAGGTGAAGGCTGAACGGGATTCCGCCGCGGTACGTGACGCTCTGGCCGCGTTGTCGCGGGCCGCCGAAGGAGACGACAATCTCATGCATCGCCTGATCGACTGTGCCAACGCCTACTGCACGGTCGGCGAGATGACCGCGGCCCTCAAATCGGTGTGGGGCGAATTCCAGCAGCCGGTGGTGTTCTGATGACGGCGCGGGTACTGGTCGCGAAACCCGGCCTGGACGGCCATGACCGGGGCGCGAAGATCGTCGCACGTTCGCTGCGTGACGCCGGATTCGAGGTGGTCTACACCGGGATCCGGCAGCGTATCGAGGACATCGTCTCGATCGCGGTGCAGGAAGACGTGGCCGTGGTGGGTTTGAGCATCCTGTCCGGCGCCCATGTGGCTCTGACGAAACGGGTGGTCGACGCCCTGCGTGCTGCCGACGCCGGGGATATCGCGGTGGTCGTCGGCGGCACCATCCCGCAGGGCGATATCGAGAAGTTGCAGGAGGCAGGTGCCGCCGCCGTCTTCCCGACCGGTACCCCACTGGAGGTCCTGGTCGCCGAAATGCGGAAACTCACCGGCACCACGGCCCCGTCCTGATCTCCCGGACGCCCGGCGTCCGGGTCCGGAGCTGCCGCCTCGACGGTGGGCGGTTCCTCTGATTTCGTTTGTGAGAGTGGAGGATTACGTGCGTATCGGTGTGATGATCGGACCGGAGCGCGGCGATACCGCGCGTAAGGCCGCCCGGATGGTCGACGACATCGAATGGGCCGAAGCGGCCGGAATGGATACCGCCTGGATTCCGCAGATACCCACGGATTTCGACGCGCTGGTGACAGTCGCGCTGCTCGGCGCCGTGACCGAGCGAATCGAACTCGGTACGGCGGTGGTGCCACTGCAGGCACAGCATCCCATCGCCCTGGCCCGGCAGGCGTTGTCCGCGCACGCCGTGGCCGGCGGCCGGCTCGCGCTCGGGGTGGGGCCTTCGCACCACTGGATCGTGCAGGACATGCTCGGTCTTCCCTACGAGAAGCCGGCCGCGTACTCCCGCGACTATCTCGAGGTGCTGAACCCGGCGTTGAACGGCCCGGGGACAGTGCGGGTCTCGAACGGCAGCTTCACCGTGAACAACCCGCTGGATCTCGGTCCGACCGCCCCGTTGCCGGTGCTGATCGCGGCGCTCGGCCCGGTGATGCTGCGGATCGCGGGCGAACACACCGACGGCACCATTCTGTGGATGGCCGATGAACGTGCCGTCGCCGACCACGTCGTTCCGCGGATCACCAAAGCCGCCGCCGATGCCGGTCGGGCCGCCCCGCGTATCGTCGCCGGGCTACCCATCTGCCTGTGTGCTTCCGGTGAGATCGACACCGCCCGCGAACGCGCCAACCGCATTCTGGGGGAAGCCGAGGTTTCCCCGAATTACCAGCGGCTCCTCGAAAAGGGGGAGGCCAAGGATATCGGTGATATCTGCCTCGCCGGCGACGAGGAAGCCATCGCCGCGGGTCTGCGACGCTATGCGGACGCCGGTGCGACCGATCTGTCCGTGCGCCTGCTGCCCATCGGCGACAACCGCGACGAACTGATCGCTTCCAAACGCCGCACCCGCGAAATGATCGCGCAGATCGCCCGGGACCTCCGATGATGCGCAACCTCCGCCTGCGCTGCGGCTGCCGTGGATCGCATGCGCCCGTTCCGAAGGAGCTTCGATGATGCGCAATCTCCCCCAGCGCCGCGACCCCCGCGGACCGTACGCACCTGCCCCGGAGGAGCTTCGATGGCAACGGGGCCGATGACCGGTGGGCCCTTGGCCGGGATCCGGGTGCTCGAAGTGGGCACCATGCTGGCCGGCCCCTACGCCACCATGATGCTGGCCGATCTCGGCGCCGAGGTCACCAAACTCGAACCCTCCGGCGGTGATATCTCCCGCAAGGTCGGCGACTCCTACTTCGCCAGCCTCAACCGCGGCAAACGCAGTATCTGCCTGGACCTGGCCTCGGCTGCGGGTCAACAGCAATTGGGGGAGTTGGCTGCCGAATCCCATGCGCTACTGGTGAACCTGAAGCCGTCGGCGATCCGCAAACTCGGACTCACCTATGACGCCCTCCGCCACCACAACGACCGCATCGTCTGCGTAGCCCTGACCGGTTTCGGGCTCGGCAACGGCGACGACCCCGCCTTCGACTACGTGGTCCAGGCCGCCACCGGCGTAGCCGCGCTCACCGGCGACCCGGCCGGCCCGCCCACCCTGCCCGGCTATTCCTCGGCCGACAACTCCACCGGCCTCACCGCCGCGCTCGGCCTGCTCGCCCAGATCGTCTCCGGGCAGGGCGGCCAGATCGACGTTTCCCTGCGCGATGTGATGCTTTCCCAGCTGAACTACCATGCCGCCGCATACCTCGACAACGGCGTCGAACCGCAACGCAGGCCGTACGGCGCGCATTCGTATTACGTTCCCGCCCAACTGTTCCCGACTGAAGAAGGTCATCTGGCGCTGTTCATCACCCACGACGGCTTCTGGCGATCGTTCGCGAAGGAAGCCGGGCTCACCGGTTTCGAAACGATGGCCGAACGAGCTGCCCATCGCGACGAAATCCTCGCTCTGGTCTCCACAGCCCTCGCCACCGACACCGCCGACTCCTGGGAATCGCGCCTTCGCCCCCTCGGCATCCCCGCCGCCGCCGTCCGCACCCTCCCGCAAGCTCTCGACGCCACTCCCGACGTGGTAGTCCGGGCCGGTGACCACCGTCTGGTGGCCTCGCCCATCCGAGTATCCGGCTGGACTCCCGACTATCGCCCGCCACCCCGCCTCGGCGAGCACGGCGGCTCCGCGGCATAGCGCCGCCCACGTCGGCGGTGTCGCTGTCGGGCCGGACGGTCAGATCTTCTTGGCGGCGATCCGAGGGTGAGCAGCGGTAAGTGTGCCGATATCGTCGGTATCGGAGGTCAGGATTGTGACGCGGCCGGGCTGATTCAGCGCAGTCGCGCAGAGCATGGCGTCGATCGCGTACTTGTGGCCGTGTAAGCCGGTCTCGCGCAACAGCAGAGTGGCGGATTGGGCAATGGCCGGGGTTACCGGCTCGACCCGCAGGCGTGACAGGGTCCATTTCAAGGCGGAGTGGTTGATTCTGGGGTGAACGACTTCGACCAGTACGGCAGCCGACGTGACGACAGGGATATCGGTATCACGGGCGGCGGTCAGCCATTCGTGGATCTCGCGACCGCGTTGCACGGCTTTGGCGAGGCCCTCGCTGTCGAGTACGAGCGCTCCGCTCACGCGGCACTCCCCGCCTGTGGCTCGTCGGCGCCGGTCAATTCGGCGCGCTTGGCGGCCACAGCTGCGGCATCGGCCGGGCCATTGTGTTCGTCGAAGGCGTCGATCAGTTCGTCGAGATTGTCGCGCTCTATCTGGCGCTGCGCTGCCTGCTCCAGATAAGCGGATACGCCGCGTTTGCCGACCCGCTCCCGGATCGCCTGCAATGTTCCGGCGGTCAGGCTGACAGAGATACCGCTGCTGGGCCCGTCGCCGGGGGGGAAACCAGTATCCATGACGCCAATTTAGCATTTCAAATGCTAATCAGGTGGAATTGAGGCCGAGCCGGTGCCGGAACGCGGCTGTGCGGTCATTCGGGGCCGAGGAAGGGGGTTCGCCCTGCGCGCAGGGCGAAGCCGTCGCACAGGGCGGTCAGGCCGAGGCGTAGCAGGTTCAGCTGGGCGAATTTGTCGCCGGTGCCGTGGAGGTCCGACAGTGCGGGCGGGGTCGGGTGGATCGGGTATCCGGCCAGCAGGGAACGTAGCCCGTTCTCTTCGGTTTCGTCGGCTCCCTTACGGGTCACCAGCGAGGAGCTGATGTGGGGGAGGGTGGCGCCGGAGATGTAGTTCCAGACTGCGAACGACATTTCGGTGGCCTCGTGGGTGGTGACCCCGAGTTCGCGGAAACCTTCGACGAGCCAGGCCAGACAGGCGAGGCTGCTGGGTCCGAAGCTGTAGCGGGGGGTGGCGAAGGCCAGGAGCACCCACGGATGTCGCTGGTACAGTTCCCAGTCGATATCGCCGGCGATCCTGACCCGGTCTCGCCAGGTCCAGTTCTTGCCCTCGACCGCCGGGTAGGGGTAGCGGCCTGCCACCTCGTCGGCCATGGCGGCGATCAGGACGTCCTTGTTCGCGATGTGCCGGTACAGCGACATCGCTCCTGCCCCCATCCGGTCGGCGATCCGCCGCATGGACAGTGCGTCGAGTCCATCGGTATCGGCAAGTGAGATGGCGGTATCGACGATGGCGGCTCGGGTGAGCTTCGGTTCGGTCATCGGATACCTGGCTTCGGTAGCGGGTCTGGCATGCGTACACTGTACCCCGGATTATGCGTACGCCGTACGCCCGGGAAAGGGGATCGTTGATGACGAACGTGGAGGCAGTGCACGCCGCGCCGGCGGCGGGCGGCTCGCGGCGGGCCTGGCTCGGTTTGGCCGTCCTGGTACTGCCGGTACTGCTGGTGTCGATGGATATGTCCGTGCTTTTCCTGACCCTGCCGACACTGACCGTCGACCTGGACCCATCGGCCGCCGAACAGCTGTGGATCCTCGATATCTACGGGTTCCTCATCGCCGGTCTGCTCATCACCATGGGCAACCTGGGCGACCGGATCGGCCGGCGGCGCATCCTGCTCGCGGGTGCCGTCGTATTCGGGATCGCCTCGGTGCTGGCGGCGTTCGCGCCGAGTGCCGGGGTACTGATCGCGGCGCGGGCCCTCATGGGTATCGGCGGGGCGACCCTGTTGCCGTCCAGCCTGTCGCTGATCACCACTCTTTTCCCGGATGCCCGGCAGCGTGCCACCGCGATCGGTGTCTGGACGGCGTTCTTCGCGGGCGGTTCGGCCGTCGGCCCGATCATCGGCGGGGTGCTGTTGCATCACTTCTGGTGGGGGTCGGTATTCCTGATCAACGTTCCGGTGCTGCTTGTGCTGCTGGTATTCGGGTGGACGCTGTTGCCCGAACATCGATCCATTGCCCTGGGGCCGCTGGACCTGCCGAGCGTGGCACTGTCCATCGGCGGCATTCTGCCGGTCGTATACGCGGTCAAACATGCCGCCGAGTACGGCATCGACGCGGTGACGGTGGTATCGGCGCTTGTCGGCGGCGCGCTGCTGACCTTCTTCGTGCGCCGGCAGCGGCGGATCGGTGAGCCGTTGCTGGATCTGCGGTTGTTCGGGAACGGTCCGTTCTCGGTTGCGATCGGGTCCAGCCTGGCCGGGATGATGTCGCTGGCGGGGTTGAGCTATCTGTCCAGCATCTACCTGCAGTCGGTCACCGGCCGTGACCCGCTCGCGGCCGCCCTGCTCGGCATCCCGATGGCGGTCACGGTCTTCGTGTTCTCGATGACGGGGTCGCGGGTGGCGCAGTGGCTCGGTGTCCGGGGCGCGTTCGCGTCCGCGCTCGTGGCGGCTGCGATCGGCAACCTGATGCTGCTCGGTATCGGCGTGGACGGTGGAGTCGGCTGGTACGTGGCGGGGTCGGCGCTCGCCGGTGCCGGCTACGGGATCGTGTTCACGCTGGTGTCGGAAGTGGCCGTTTCGTCGGTGCCGCCGGAGCGGGCCGGCTCCGCGGTGGGTATCTCGGAAACCAGTTTCGAACTCGGCAACGCCCTCGGGCTGGCATTGCTGGGATCGCTGGCGGCGGTGATCTTCCGGTCCGGCGGTGATTTCGCCCCGACCATCGGCGAGACCGTCCACTTAGCGCAGGACGACCCGGCGTTGGTGCATGCGGCGCGCGAATCGTTCGTCGGCGGAATGCACGTGGCGACCACGGTGGGCGCGGCTGTACTGCTGGTAATGGCGGTGGTCGTGCTGGTCGGCCTTCCGCGCCGGTCCCGCTCCGCCGGGCACGTATCTGCCGAGCACGTATAACCGGCAGTTCCAGCAGATATTCGAGGTTCGTCCGGTGCCGTTATTCGGTTCGGAGGCGATCCATCTGCCGGTAGGAATCACCCAGGTGATCGAGGTGTCTGCGCATGAGATCGATGGCGGCCATCGAATCGCCCGCGGTCACGACTTCCAGGAGTGCGCGATGATCGTGATCGACACACCGCCAGAAGCCGCCGGGTGCGTCGTCGCGCCCGAACCTGGTGGACAGCACCCGGAACACCGGCGCGGTGATCAGCTCCAGCATCGGGTTGCCGGTCGCGCGGAGCAGGACGAGATGGAACTGCTGATTCTGGGCGAAGGTCGCCGGACCCTGCACGCCGTCGGGATCGAAAATCGCCGCACGCAGTTCGGTGAGGTGCTCCTCGGTGCGCCGGAACGCGGCGATGCCCGCCGCCGGCACCTCCATGAGGTTGCGGACCTCCATCAGCTGGTCCACGGTGACGGCTTCGGCGGCGGCCATCAGTGCGACCCCGGTTTCGAGGCTCGCGCTGATATGGCCGACGCTCGGGGCGGCCACGAAACTACCGCCGGTGACCCCGCGGGTGGTGGTGATCAGGTTCTGGCTCGCGAGTGAGCGCAGCGCTTCGCGGATCGTGCTGCGTCCAACGCCGAACTCTGCGGTGAGTTCGGCGTCGCTGGGCAGGCGGGCGCCTTGCGGGAGTTCTCCCGAGAGGATGCGGCTGCGGAGCTGCTCGGCCAGGACCGCGTATGCGGGTGTGGATCTGGTGGCCGCCACGCCTGTCGTCGATTCGCTCACCGGCATCGGCCCTTCTGCTTCGATCGGTTGGAGACGCGCCCGAGCTTAGCGTCCGCGCCCGGCCCTGCAGTGCTGCCACTGTCGACCCGGCTGTTGGAAAACATCCGCTAATTAAGCCATCGATTGCGGGTGGTTCGTGGCCGTTCTCGAGTGTTACCTCAAATTTACTCCGAAAACATCTGAGGTATTGCATTCTCTGGCTCGCTGACGCACGATGGCTCCCAACACCTCGCGCGGTGGTCCCCGCCTTCGCGGACGGCATCCCCAGTCGGCCGTCCCGATCCGCTCCCTCGTGGGCGCCGGAAGAATGGAATCTTGATGAAAAGAATCGGAGTCGACGTCGGCGGCACGTTCACCGACCTCGTGCTGTGGGACGACGACGGCACGGCGGTGGTCCACAAGACTCCGTCGACCAACCACGATCCGTCGATCGGCACCATGGACGGCATCGCGGTGCTCGCCGAACGCGCCGGGATCGACCCCGCCGAAATAGCAATGTTCTTCCACGGCACCACGGTCGCGACCAATATCGTGCTCGAACACAACGGCTGTGACGTCGGCATGATCACCACCGAGGGTTTCCGCGATCTGCTGCATATCGCCAGGAAGAAGCGACCGCTCAACTACTCCAACTACCAGGACCTGCCGTGGCAGAAGTGGCAGCTGGTACCGCGCCGCAACCGCCGGGTCGTGGCCGAACGTATCGACGCGGCGGGTAACGTGCTCGTCCCGCTGGATGAGGACGCGGTGCGCGCGCAGGTCCGGCTGCTGCGCGAACGCGGTGTCGACGCCATCGCCGTCGCGTTCTTGCACTCCTACCGGAACCCGGCGCACGAGATCCAGGTCAAGGAGATCATCGGCCAGGAATACCCGGAGGTATTCGTTTCGCTGTCCAGCGAAGTCGCTCCGCAGTACCGCGAGTACGAGCGGTTCTCCACGGCGGCGCTGAACGCCTTCATCGGCCCCAAGACCTCCGGTTATATCGAGAACCTCGCCGCGAAGGCTGCCGCGGCACAGGTCGGCGACGATGTCCATCTGATGACCTCCGCCGGCGGCCTGATCACCTCGCGTAGTGCGAGCGAGACGCCGGTGTCCCTGCTGACCAGTGGTGTCGTGGCCGGGCTGCTCGGCGGCTGCGCCATCGGCAAGGCCTCGGGCTTCCCGAGTGTGATCACCCTTGACGTGGGGGGCACCTCTGCCGATATCGGCGTGGCACCCGACGGCGCGCTGCGGATGAAACATCTGCTCGATACCCGCATCGGTGACTACCACGCGATGGTGCCGATGGCCGAGGTGGACACCATCGGCGCCGGCGGCGGCTCGATTGCGGTGGTCGACGAGGGCGGGATGTTCCGGGTCGGGCCGCGCAGCGCCGGGGCCGTACCGGGCCCGGCCTGCTACGCCCGCGGCGGCGTCGAACCGACCTCCACCGACGCGATGGTGACGATGGGCTGGCTGCGTGAAGACAGCTTCCTGTCCGGAACGATGGAGGTCCGGCCGGAACTGGCCCGTACCGCCATCCAGACCAATATCGCCGATAAGCTCGGCACCTCACTCGACGCGGCCGCGATGGGTATCTTCAAGATCCTCGCTCATTCGATGACAGAGGCGATCAGCCTGCACTCGGTGCGTAAGGGCTACGATCCGCGCGAGTTCTCGCTGATCGCCGAAGGCGGCGCCGGCCCGTTGTTCGCCTGGCAGATCGCCGATCAGCTCGGTATCCCGCGGGTGATCGTGCCCGGCCATCCCGGCATCACCTCCGCGGTCGGGCTGCTCACCACCGATATCCGGTACGAGGTGCCCACCACGGTGTGGACCTCCTCCGCCGATCCCGATATGCCCCTGCTCACCGAGCAGATGGCGCGGTTGTCGCGCGAGGCGGTGGGCCGGCTCGAAGCCGACGGCGTCGCCGCCCAGAACATCACGCTCGAACGCAGCGTGGACTGCCGCTACGTCGGCCAGGGCTACGAACTGCGGGTGCCCGCGCCGGACGGTGCTATCGACGATGTCTGGGTGAAAACCGTCGCCGACGAGTTCCACCGCGTCCACGGCCGGACCTACTCCCAGCGCTTCGACGACAAACCGGTGCAGCTGGTCAATATCCGCGTCACCGGTGTCGGCGCCGTACCGCATGTGCGGATCGCCGAGATCGAGAAAGGTACCGCCGACGCCTCCGCCGCGATCAAGACCACCACACAGGCACTGTTCTGGCGAGACGATACGGCCGAACCCGAATGGGCCGACACCCCCGTATACGACCGGGCCCTGCTGCTCGCGGGTAACACGTTCGTCGGTCCCGCGATCGTCGAACAGTTCGACTCCACCACCATCATCGGCATGGGCCAGCACGCCACAGTCGATGCTGTCGGCCACATCATCATCGAGAGGAAATCCGCATGAGCAAGGTGCTGATGCCCACGACCGGAGTATCCCTCGCGGGCGAATCCGCCCGGACCTGGAACGATGTCGAGGTCGACCCGATCACCCTGCGGGTCATCGGCGGCGCCCTGCAGTCGATGGCCAAGGAGATGGCGCAGGTCCTCTACCGCATGGCGTATTCGAGCCTGATCCGCGAATCCGAGGATCTGGGCGCGGGAATCTTCGATGTCAACGGCCGCGAATTGTGTGAATCGGATTCGACGCCGATGCACTGCGGCTCGATTCCGGCCTATATCCGCGGTGTCAACCGCCGGTTGGCGGGCACCTACCGGCCCGGCGATGTCGTCCTGCACAACCACCCGTACCACGGCGCCGCGCATTCACCCGACTACGGCGTGATCATCCCGATCTTCTGGGAGGGCGAGCACATCGGTTTCGCCGGCTGCACCGGGCACGTCTCCGATGTCGGCGGCAACTTCCCCGGTTTGTGCATGGATGTCGTGGATGTCTGGGCCGAAGGCAAGCTCATGGACTCGATGAAGATCTACGACGCCGGTGTCCGCAACGATTACCTGATCCAGCACATCCTCGACAACGTCCGCACGCCGGAACAGAACCGCGGCGACCTCGAGGCGTTGATCGCGTGCTCGCGGATCGGGGAGAAACGGTTCCTCGAACTGCTCGGCAAGTACGGCCTGGACACCGTGATGAGCGCCGCGGAACGGTGGATGGACTATTCGGAGAACATGCTGCGCAGCCGGATCCGGGAGATCCCGGACGGTAGCTACGAGGCGCCCATCGGCTACCTCGACGACGACGGCAAGAATCGTGGCGTTCCACTGAAAGTTGCCGTCCGGGTGCAGGTGGAGGGTGAGGACATCCTCATCGACCTCACCGGGTCCAACGATCAGGTGCCCACGGCCTTCAATGTCCCGTTCGAAGGGTCGGTGCTGCCGGTGGCGGTATCGGCGATCCGCACCATCCTGCTCGACGAGGATGTGGTGGAGGATTTCGTTCCGCAGAACGACGGCTGTTTCCGTCCGGTGAAGGCCTATGCCCCCGAGGGCACTATCTTCAACCCCGACTTCCCGGCCTCGTGTTTTGCGCGGTTCTCCCAAGTGAACCGGGTGTTCGATTCGATCAACCTGGCGTTGGCGCCGGTGCTTCCCGATCACGCGGTGGCGGGCTCGTCGGCGGCGCTGTGCGCGATCGCCTACTCCGGCCTGGCCGCCGACGGCGAATCCTATTGGGTCTACATCGAGATCAACGAGGGGTCTTACGGCGGCCGCAACGGCAAGGACGGTATGGATGCCGTCGACGCGTTGATGGCCAACACCCGCAACAACCCCATCGAAGAACTCGAACTCAACCACGCCATGCGGGCACTTCGCTACGAGCTGCGCGATGAACCGCCGGCACCCGGCCAGTGGCGCGGCGGTATCGGCAGCGTGCGGAAATGGCTGATGGAAACCGACACCTTCCTCGGTTCCGAGGCCGACAACCGGTCCGATCCGCCCGCGGGCGCACTCGGCGGCCGCGACGGTGTCGCCGGTTCGTTCACCCGCAACGCCGGTACCGATCGGGAGGAACTGCTGTTCTCGAAGGTTACGCAGGAAACCATCCGGACCGGTGAGACGCTCGAGATCAAACTGCCCTCCGGCGGCGGGTTCGGCGATCCGTTCGCCCGCGACCCGTTCCAGGTTCTCAGCGATGTCTGGGACGAGTACCTCACCGCCGACGATGCCCGCCGCGATTACGGGGTCGTCGTGAACACCGCCGATTGGACCGTGGACGAGACGGCGACCGCCGCGCTGCGCGCCGGGAGCAGGTCCTGAATGAGACCGGGGGCCGGGCCGCGGACAACCGCGGCCCGGCCCCGCGGGCAGGTGTGGATACGTTCGGCAGCGTGATCACCTGGATCGATCCGCCGGCGCGCGGCGCGAACGATGGTCCGCTGCACGGGCTGCGGATCGGGGTCAAGGACAATATCGACGTTGCGGGTGTGGCCTGCACGTGCGCGTCGGCGTTCTTCGCCGACCGGGTGGCCGGCGAACACGCGGAGGTCGTCCGCAGGCTGCTCGCCGCGGGCGCCCAGGTGACCGCGAAACTGAATATGGCCGAGTTCGCGGTCGGCGTGACCTCCCAGAACTCCGCGGCCGGGCCGACCCGCAATCCGTGGGACCCGGCCCGCGTCCCCGGCGGTTCGAGCGGCGGCTCCGGTGCGGCGGTCGCCGCCGGTCTGGTGGATGCCTCGCTCGGCACCGATACCGGCGGTTCGATCCGCTTACCTGCCTCGGCCTGCGGGATCACCGGCCTGCGCCCAACCGTGGGGTCGGTGTCCAACGCCGGTGTCTACCCGGTCAGTGACCTGTTCGACACCGTCGGTCCCATGGCCCGCGCGGTCACCGATATCGCACGTATTCACGCGGTACTCCGTGGCGAAACTCCGGCGCCTGCACCCGCTGCCCGGCGGATCGGTGTGCCCGGGGTTTTCCTCACCGAGGATGTCGACCCGGCCGTCGCCGCCGCCGTGCGCACCGCCGCGGGCGTGTTCGACATGCTCGGCTACGAGGTGGTCCCGATCGATATCCCCGGCGCCGGCACCGCCCAGGACGTCGTCTATACGCTGGTCTACTCCGACCTCGCCGAACGGCACCGCGACCGCATCCGGTGCGCATCCGAACTGTTCCAGCCCGCGACTCTCGAACGTGTGTCGCTGGGGCTGCGGATCGGGGCCTCCGAACGCGCCGCGGCGTTGGTCCGGCGCGACGAATTCCGGCAGGCGCTCACGGCGGTGTTCGACCGGGTGGACGCCGTGCTCACCCCGGCGATGCCCATCGATGTGCCGCTGCTCGAGGGCGGGGCCGATGTGATCGCCCAGTCGCGCCGGATGGGGCAGTTCAGCTACCCGTGGTCGCTGCACGAAGGCCCCACGCTCGCCTTCCCCGTCGGTTTCCATCCTGCTTCGGGTATGCCGATCGGTGCGCAACTCACGGCGGCGGCGCACCATGAGTCGACGCTGTTCGACATCGGCGCGAAGTACCAGGGTGTGACGGGATGGCACGCCGTCCGGCCGCACGTACGAACTCCGAACCAGTGAATCGAGTTGATCACGGTCTATCCCGCAGAACACGGCACCGCCACCTCGTCATAGGGGATCACAGCCGCTGTAATTCGCCGCGGCGGAACCGAAGTTCACGTTCCAACGCGGCGCAAGGGAGACCCGGCGAAGGGGAGGCGGCCGAAGTCGACTGCTTCGGTCACGCGTAGTGCGATAGCACCGCGGTCCGGCAGCCCGATTTTCGGCCGCGAATGCCGGCCGGTCGAGGGTCTTCGGGTACCCCGGAGATGCGGAACCGTTCCCGCCCCCTCGGCGCCTCGAGCATCGGCTCCGCTACATGGAATCGCCCATCCGGTGCATGCGGTAACGTCTGGGTGTTCGATCGGCGACGAGGTGGGAGCGGCAGTGCTGGGGGTGGGTGCGACCTTCGCCGGATATCGGATCGAGGGAATCCTCGGACAAGGCGGGATGGGGACCGTCTATCTGGCCCGGCACCCGCGACTGCCACGTAGCGTTGCGCTGAAACTGCTGAACCGCGAGGTCTCCACCGACCCCGAACTGTCTCGCCGCTTCGAACGCGAAGCCGACGTCATCGCACGCCTGGAACATCCGGCGATCGTCGGAATCTACGACCGCGGCACCGACGACGGTCATCTGTGGATCGCCATGCAATACGTCCGCGGCACCGATGCCTCCGCATGGGACGCCGCCGCACACCCCGCCATGACCACGGTCCGTCTCATCACCGAAACCGCTGTCGCTCTCGACTACGCACACAGTCGCGGCGTCCTGCACCGTGACGTGAAACCCGCCAACATCCTCATCGCCGACAGTGACGATTTCCGCGAAAACCATGCCGTACTCACCGATTTCGGTATCGCCCGGCTCACCGACGCCGACAACACCAAAGTAACGGCCACCGGCACGTTCACCGCGACTCTCGCCTACGGTTCCCCCGAGCAACTCTCGGGTGAGCCGGTCGACCACCGCTCCGACCAGTATTCGCTGGCCTGCACCCTGTTCGCCGTGTTCGCGGGTCATCCGCCCTATGCGTCGACGAATCCGGGGCAGGTCGTCATGGGGCATATCTCCAAGCCACCCCCGCGGCTCACCGAATCCCGCCCGGACCTCCCGGCGGGCATCGACGGGGTTCTCGCGCGTGCCATGGCCAAACATCGTGACGACCGCTTCGCCACCTGCACCGAGTTCGTCGACGCCGTCCGTGACGCGTTCGCCGGCCGGCCGATCGCGGCCGATCCCGCACGCTCCGCTCCGACTGTTCACAACGCTGCACCGGGTGGCTATGCGACTCCGGTGGTCCGGAACGGCAACGGGATGGTTGCCGCGCCTCAGCGCGATGCCCGGTTGTGGGCTCCGGGCGATCCCCGAGCGGCGCCGAACGCACATCCGGCAGTGGGCGGCCCGGGAAAATGGCGCGAGCCGACACCCCCGAAGGCGACACCGATCACCATGGGGATCCTCACCCTGCTCTTCGGACTGCTGTTCGCTGCCGTATTCGTCGGGGGCCTCGCGAGGTCCATGACGAGCGCGAACAGCGGCGATGTGGGGTCGAAGGTGGCAGTCGTTGTCTTCCTGCTGCTCACGCTTCTGTGGAACAGTGCGGCGATACTGTTGCTCGCAGGCAGACATGCGGGCCGGATCCTGACAGCAATCTGCTGGGGTATCGGCGTGGCAGTCTGCGTCGCCGCACTTATCTGGATGGTGCTGGAGGGGTCTGCCGAACGCGGGCCGGTGACATTGTACCTGTGGCTGCTGGTGCTGTCCGGGAGTGCATTGGCGGGCGCCGCGGGGCGTGCCACGAAGCGCTGGGTCGAATACCGCACGCGGCTTCGGCTCCGTACTTACAGGTTTTGATGTTCCGGTGCAGGCGCGGGGCCGGTTTCGAAATGTGCTGCGGGCCTGGCCGGGCGGCTGGCCGAAACCCCTGGGACCTGGTTCGGTGGGTAGCTCTGCGTGGGCTGGGAACCGGTTCGATCTTCCCGGGGAGTGATAGGGTCGCCGGGACGCGGGGGGCCGGCCGGTTCCCGTTCGATGTACTGGACTACCGGTGCCGGGAGGTGTGAGATGACCGCTGTTCGGTCGATTCGGGCGATGGTGTGCGGCGCGGGTATTGCGCTGTTGGTCGCGGGGTGCGGGACCGATAGTGAGGGCGCGGCTACGACGGTGACTACAACGACGGGGTTGCCGATTGCGGCGGAGGCGCCGACTTCGTTCGATCCGTGCACCGATATTCCGCAGGAGGTCTTGGCGTCGGAGAGTCTGGTGCCGGACACTCTCGACTCCAACGTTGATGGCGGCCAGGGAATCAAATGGCGTGGCTGCGGCTACGTGGCGCCGGACAGCTACGCAGTGGGGATCACGACCACAAATCTGACATTGCCCGTGGTACGGGACAACGACGAGTTCGTGGTGCGGCAGGAGTACACGGTTGATGGCCGGGCGGCGATGGCAGTCGATGCAGCGGACGAACCCGATTTGCGGGCGTCTTGCACGTTCTATGTGGAAATGGCCGGGGGCAGCCTTGAACTATCGATGAGTAATCCGGCGTCCAATGACAAGACCGGGCACCTGGATACGTGTGGCTTGGCGCTGGCCCTGGCGGAGAAAGTGGTCCCATTGATCCCGGATGCGTGAGCGCAGGATTCGGCGGTATGGAATTGATTGGAACGACGGACGGAGTGGGCGGTGAGTGAGGATCGGCCGCATCCGCTGGAGGGTTTGCTGACGGAAGTACTGGAGGGCCGGCTATCGGTGAACATGGGTGCCGGGTCGTCTGAGGCAATCCGGGTCAACGCTGAAGAGTTCGTGTACATGGAGCGGGACTGTGAGGGTTTCAAACTTCTCATCCGTTCGCTTCAGCGAACTGCGGATGAGATCTGGAAGCGTGAGCAGTGGGACATCGGTGAGAACAGCAAAGGCCTTTCCTCCGCGGATGTATTGGTGAGTCGCTTCCGCACCAAAGCGAAGAACTCGGATGACGGCAACGATGTTCATGCGATCCTGGAGCAGCATTTTCAAATCGTCGAGGATATTCAAGAGCTGCACCGGGCAATCGCCCAACGGTATATGGAGACCGATGGGGAGTTCGCCGCACGATACAACGAGTTGATGGCGGGCGCACCGCCTTCGGTGCCGTTGCAGATGCCGCCGGCGTTCCCTACCTCGCCGGACCTGGGATGAAACCGCGCATCAGTTCAGTTTGTTCGATTCAGGGGGCAGGATGACCTTCCAAAACGAGGGCCCGAGGATCGGTGATCCCGAGGAACCCAACGGATTCTCCCACCCGGAGATCAACGGGGCGTTCAAGCCGCTGATGCCGGGTGACCATGGCTGGACTGCGTCGGAACAGTACGGGCAGATCGCCACGCAGTGGGAGAGCGGTGTCAGGGTGTTCGCCTCGCGGATCCGCCGGTCCAGCGCCGCGGCCTGGGAAGGAGCGGCCGCGGAGCAAGCTCGCCAGGCCATCGACAACTACGCCACCCGAGCCGAGGATCTGGTGCCCGTGCTGCACGCCCTGTCCGTTCAGGTCGAGAATGCCGTGGTATCGATCATGCGTACCCAGACGAACCTTCCCGAAGCGATCGAGAAGAAGAGTGGGTGGCACCCGGACGAGTGGACCCTCCTCTGGTTCGACAACGAACGCACCGATACCGAGGAGGTGGCTCGGCAAGTGATGCGGGATGACTACATATCGGGATTTGTGCAGGCAGACGGCCTGATTCCCGTACTTCCGGTGCCCGTGAACCCAACCCAGCCACTGCATACCGACCTGCCGACCGGAAACGGTGACCATCCTGGACCGGGCGGTACGACCACCGGCCCGGGCGGCAACCCCGGCGGGCCGGATGCCGGTCGGCCGGCCGGAGAGAACCCGGCCGGGGAAGATCCCGGTTCGGAACAGCCCGGCGAGGAGCCGGGAACAGAGCAGCCGGCGGGCACCGAGCAGCCAGGTGAGACGACGCCCGCGAATACGACACCGTCCACCACTGAGAGCCCGGCACCTACGACGCCGAGTACCACTACCGTGCCCAGCGGGACCACTCCCGGACTGGGCACCCCGGGGGCGCCGGGCTCGCCCAGCGGTAGTCCGGTGACCACAGGAGAACCAGGACGGACGGTGCCCGGGACGCCGAATACCGCAGGCGCGCCAGTTCCGGCGGGGTCGACTGCGGCCGCGCCGAATGCCGGCGCCCCGCGTAGCGGTATGCCCGGCATGATGTCGCCGGGCGGAGCCGGTCGTGGGCAGCAGGGGCAGGACGATGACAGCCGCCGAACCCCCGACTACCTGATCAACGCCGAGAACGCCGAAGAGCTTCTCGGCGAACAGGCACCCACGATTCCCGGGGGCGTGCTGGGTGGCGAAGCGCCGGCCGCGCAACCCCCGCGGGACGCCTGATTCATCCGCTACTGCGCCTTTTCCGGAGGACTCCGCCGGGCGCTGGGCGTCCATCGCCGTGACAGATCGAGGAAACCCGCACCGACAATGAGCAAATGGATTTGGGAGCCGGACGATTTCGCCGCGCTCTGGTATCGCGACGGAATCGACCGGTTTCCGCGCCCCCTGCGTTATCTGAGCCGATACAAGACCCGAAATCCGTACGAGGCGCACGCCGCCGCGGTGCGGGCGCGGTACGACCGCGACGAGCACGAGCTGATCCGGCTCGCCCTGCACACCTTGTCCGACGGTGATCTGCGGATCGAGATCCTGGGCGGGTCGACCGTGACAGACAGGGGCGGGGTGCGCGAATACCGGGTGGTCGGTGCGCAGACCACACGTCATGGGGTGGTGCTGGCGCAGTCGGCGATCGACGGGGTCGACGGTTCGGTGCACGCCCAGTTGTTCGCTGCCGACCAACTCCCTAAACGGCTGGCGGGGCTGCTGCCGAAGTGTGCGCCGGGCCGAGAGGCGCCGGGCACCTTTCATATCGACGATCTCACGCCGGGCCGCGAGGAGCAGCAGTCGATGCGGCGGGGGCCCGGCGAGCAGTATCGGCGCCTGGCGATGCGTCCCGCCGACGGTGGCGGGAATGCCGGATTGCGGGTGGGTTCGATCCTGGATCGGCCGAAGCCGTGGTACGGGTTCCGGTGGTACGACATCACCGGCGACGGGCGTTATCTGGAAAAACGGACCCGCGAACATGTCAGCGTGCGTCCGGCCGGGCCCCAGGATTTCGCGGCCGGATTCGCCGAATGGATCGACCGTTCCCGGCATCGCCTCCGTGAGGAGGAAGCAGACGTCTGTTGACTCGCCTCCGGTGCGCCGGACGGTGACCGTCGGTATTTCGGCACCGAACGGGGGAGGGCGCCGTCGTAGCGGTTCACGCACTGCCGGCTCATCGTGGCGGGTTCGGGACGGAAGTGGCCGAATGTAGTTGGTGCTATGCAGCTGTAGGCTGCCGGTCGTTGGGTGCTCCGCGGGTCCCTGCAACTCCCGGCGTGCGTCGAGGAGCAGGGTTTCGGCGGCGGCATGCACGGGGCCCGTGAGGGCAGCGGCAAAGGCCGGAGACTGGAGTTCTCGTAGATGTTCACCAGGGGTCGGGTCAGTCATCGAGGTGCCGCGCGATCTCCTCGAGAGTTGGTGCAGTGTGTAGGTATTCGCCGTCTACGGCATCGAGCAGGGCCCAGTTCGGTGGCGCGTGGCGCTCGCGGATCAGCCGGTAGCCGGCTTTGCGGGCGCGGTTCGCGAGTGCGTCGAACGACAGGGAGCGGTACTCCGGTTTATCGATCACGGTGCCTCCGTTCGGGTGGTTGCCATTGGTGCAGGGCGTGGGCGATTCGGATTAGGGAGGAAATATCGACCGGGGCGTTGCCTATCGGATCATCCGGAATGGGAATTCGGCCGGGAATGCGGTGCGGGAGTGTTTCTTTCATCGGAGGTCTCTCGACGGATTCGTTCAATAGCCCAGAAACTCCCGGTCTCCGGGAACGAGGCGGCGTTCCTCGATCAACCGATCCCTGGCCTGCTTTTTCAGTGGGCATGTGGTGAGTGGGCAGTCGATATGCGTTTGCATGACGAGATGGGCGTGGGAAATGGTCATCACCGGTATGTTCCGGTGGTCTGTCACCGGTAGGCCGAATATCATGAGCGCCTCGCAAGTTCGGGGTCTGGTGGTCGGTTCGCGGGTTATTTCGGGGTGGCTTTCCGGAAAACACTGACTCGTTTGAGACAGTCCGTCCGGGTGGAAACGTCCGGGGTGGAGGTTTCCTCCGGGGCGGGGGCATGTTCAGTAGAACATCCACTTCCGAAATTGTGGATACCTTCGTAAGATTCAGGTACACAATGGATTTGATCCGAATGGATCGGTAATTTTAAGCTGTTCGACTGTTCCATTCGACATGACATAACCCCGAGTAACGCTAACGAAAGGTGACACCCCTATGTCGATCGAACCGAACCCACCGACCCTGCCGCGCCGCGTACTCGGCCGCCGCCTGCGAGAGATGCGCGAAATGGCCGGGCTGACCCGTGCGCACGCGGCTCGCAGGTGCGAGATGGGGGCGCAAACCTTGTGGCGGTTGGAGACCGGGCGCAACAGTGAGACGAAGAAGATGGTCATCAACGCGCTCTGCGATACCTATGAAGCGAGCGCCGATGACCGCCGTGAACTTCTGTGGCTCGTCGACGAATCCCGGAAGGACGGGTGGTGGCATTCGATGACCGACGCAGTGGTCCCTGAAGCGCAGATGTACCTGGGCCTGGAACAGGCAGCGCGCAAGGTCTTCGCCTGGCAGACCATGATTGTGCCGGGTCTGCTTCAGACCCCGGCCTACCGACGTGCACTGTGGGAGATTGCGGAGCCGCTCGGAAGGTCGATCGATATCGGCAGTGAGCTCGCCCTGCTTCAGCGACGTCAGGAGAGATTGCAGGACGCCTCGGAATTCAGCGTGGAGTTCGCGCTGAGTGAGTCGGTACTCCGGCAGCCCGTTGGGGGCCCCGACGTCATGACAGATCAGCTGGGCCATCTCGCTGAGATATGTGCGCTGCCGCAGGTTTCGCTGAAGGTCGTACCGTTCGGTGCCCCGGGGCACCTCGGATTGACTGCGAAGCATTTCGTCTACTTGGTCTTTCCCGATCACGTGAATCCGGTGCTGACCGAACCTCCCGTGGTGTACGTCGAGGGGTTCACCGGGGCGTTGTACTTGGATAAGCCGAGCGAGATTACTCAGTATCAGGCGGCTCGGTCGTCCATTCTGCAAGTAGCATTGGATGAGCGAGACACACAGCGCCTCATCGAGGCGACGGCGAGGGAGTACCGGTCATGAGTATCGACCTATCCGGAGCAGCGTGGTTCAAGAGCACCCGTAGCGCCAGTGGCAACGAATGCGTCGAGGTTGCCCACCTGCGCAGCGGAATGGTCGGTGTGCGGGATTCGAAGAATCCGACCGGCCCGGCCTTGGTGTTCGGGCCGGATGCGTGGGATGCGTTCACGGCCGCTGTCGACGACGGGCTCGAGCCGACTTCCTGAGAGCCCCATCTGCGACATGACCCCGCCCCGGGGATACCTTCCGGGGCGGGGTTCGTCATTCTGTCCAGGACGCATATAGCAGAACTGCGAATAGGAGAACGTGATCGTGGAATATCGCCAGTTCGGGCGCAGTGGGCTGACCGTGTCGGCACTCGGTCTTGGATGCAACAACTTCGGGATGCGTATCGATCGACGGCAGTCGGCCGCGGTGGTGCACCGGGCGCTCGACGTGGGCGTCACACTGTTCGATACCGCGCAGATGTACGGGCAGGGCACCTCGGAGGAGTATCTCGGGGCGGCACTAGGCGCTCGACGGTCGGAGGTGGTTCTCGCGACGAAATTCGGTGGTCCGAAACCGGCCGGGCCCGATCAGGCGACGGGGTCACGACGTAATGTCGTTCGCGAGTGTGAGGAGAGTCTGCGGCGGCTCGATACCGACTATATCGACCTGTACTACCTGCATTTTCCCGATTCTCGAACGCCGATCGAGGAGACTCTTACGGCGTTGGACGATCTGGTGCATCAGGGCAAGGTTCGCTATATCGCCTCCTCGAACCTCGCCGGCTGGCAGATCGCGGATGCCCATCACATCGCGGCGAACCTCGGCGGGACCCGCTTCAGCGGTAGTCAGGTGGAATGGAGCCTGCTGAAGCGGGCCGTCGAGGACGAAATCGTCCCGGCTTGCGAGCGGTTCGGCCTGGGCATCATCCCGTACTTCCCCCTCGCGTCCGGACTACTGACGGGAAAGTACACCGCGGGCACGGATTTTCCGGCCGGCACACGCTTGGCCGAGGTGCCGCGCCTCGCCGGTGACGCAACCGATGCCAATTTCGCCCTGGTCGACCGGTTGAGCGCGATAGCGAAGGACCAGGGACATACCCTCTTGGAGCTGGCCATCTGCTGGCTGCTCTCACAACCCCGTGTGTCGTCGGTCATCACCGGTGCGACCTCACCGGAGCAGATCGTGGCGAACGTCGATGCCGCCACCTGGCGCCTGACTGCTGAGGAACTCGCCGCGGTCGAGAGTGCATTCGTGTAGCGGTCGGCGAACCACGCTCGGCGTCATCGAGTGCCGGTATTGCCCAAGGACGCGTGGTCGACCCGGACCTGGGCCGCGAGATCTATGGCCGCAGTGTGCTGGGCATTGCCGAGTAGCCGACCGACATCGTCTGAACCGGCCCCGGGAATCGAGGACCCCGCCGGCACCGGCGCGAGACATCGCTTGTGCCGGCGGGGTGGGGGCCGCCCGTCACATGAGGAACTTCAGTGCCAGTTCGTTGAAGCGTTGCGAATGTTCGTGCTGGGGCCAGTGCCCGCACTCGGGGAAGATTTCCAGGTTCGAACCGGGGATCGACTCGCGCATCCGCTGCGCCTCCGGCACATCGCCGAACGGGTTCTGCGCACCCCAGATGATGAGCGTGGGGGCGGTGATACGTGCCATCTGCTCGGGGCTGAGCAGATCCTCCACGCGGTTGTCCATATTCTGCAGGCACAGCAGGTGGTCGATGCCGGCGACGAACTGCGGGCGGTGGTAGATGGTGTGGCGCACATCCACCAGCTCCTCGCTCACATTCGCCGAATCGTGCATGAGCAGTTCGAGCCGCTGCCGGGTGAGTGCGCGGTCATCACTTGCCACCGCGGCCTTCGTGCTGGTGCGGATACGTTCCATGACCTGCGGGTTGGCCACGGTTCCGCCGGGTGCGACCAGGACCAGCCGGCCGACCCGGTCGGGGTGATCGGCAGCCAGTCGCCCCGATACCCAGCCGCCGAGCGATTCACCGATGAAGTGGGCTTTCTCGATACCGCGACTGTCGAGGTAGTCGAGCACATGCTGCACGTAGCGGGGGATACGCAGGTCGCCGCCGGGGTTGTCGGTGTAGCCGTGCCCCAGCATATCCAGGGCGTGTACCGCGAAGTGCTCGGAGAAGGCGGGCACATTGCGGACAAAGGCCTCGAGATGGCCGCTGGTGCCGTGCAACATCACCACGGCCTCACCCTCGCCGGCGCGCAGCGCGCGGGTGCGGGCGCCGTTCACCGGCTCGTGGGACATCTCGAAAGTGGTCCCGGCCAGATCGGTCCAGATGGTCATGCGGAAATCTCCTCGTCGGTGGGGGTGAGCAGGCTGACACCCATGCCGGTCAGCCAATTGGGGACAGCGCCGTAGGCGAGTGTGCGTCCGGTGACACGTCGTGGTGCAGAGCCCGCCGAGGCCAGCGCCGCGGACATCGCGACCCAGGCGCGCAGTTCGGCGGCGCCGTTACCGGCCTCCTTCTCGATCTGCTCGTCGCTCATGGCCAGCAGCGGGTCGAGGTCGCCGGACTCGAGCAGGCCGAGGAACCACTGATCGAATTCGGTATTGATATCGGGTTCGGCGGCCCGGATGATCTGGCGGCGCCGTACTTCGTATTCGCTCCAGGAGGTGCGGCCGTTGAGCCAGGCCTGCACCAGGAACCGGTCGTCCTCCGACAGGGCGTCGAACCATTTGGGCCATGGCAGCCGATGCGACAGGCCACCGGAGGCGATGATCGCCACGCGCTTTTTCGCGCCGTCACCTGCTGTCGCCGCGCCGATGGCTGCGCCGAGAGCACGGCAGCGCTGTAGCGACGGCAGCGGTGGCGCGAACATATTGATCACGACGGGCACGATCGGGATATCGAGTGCGGGCACCAGATGCTGCAAAGAGTGCGTGATCCCGTGGTCGACGGTCATTCGCAGCGAGAACGCCGGATCGAAGCCGGCACCGACGAGTCCGTCGACGAGAGTGCGGGCGAGGGCGGTATCCACCGGCAGTGGTCCGCCCGGAGTCTGGGCCTCACCGGCCCCGTTGACCTCGCCGACGCCGATGGTGAAGGCGGGCATCAGATCCAGGAACATACCGCGGAAATGATTGGAACCGATCACGATCAGGGCATCGGGCCGCTGTTCGGCGAGCGCTGCCCGGGCCGCACCGAGACCGTCGCGGAATCGGTGCGCCGCGTCGAGATCGTCCACCTCCGCCCAGTGCGTATTCATCAGGGTGCTGTGCGAGGCACCCACACCCACTACGAGTTCACTCACGAGATACTCCGTTCCCGGGTACACAAACTGATCGCGGTGTACACGATCGTCCGGGTCAGCCGGACTGCCTCCCGGATGTCGACAACATTCATTCCGGACGGAAAGTCGAGTGCCAGAGGAGCATCCGGCCCGATCCGGTCCATGCCGATCCGGGCCGTCGGCAACCCTCGCGCGCGCAGGATATTCGCGTCGGTGGCGCCGCTGGTGGCGGCGATCGGTTCGTGTGACCGCCCGGACTCTGCCTCCCAGGCCGCAATGGTGGCGGCGACAACCGGGCTGTCGGGCGGGGTATGCGTGCCCGGAATCGCCAGCACCATATCCCACTCCACTTCGATATCCGGATGTTCGGCAGTGATCGCGGATACGGCGGCACCGAACTCGCGCCGTACCTGTGCGGGAGTCGAGCGCGGGCTGGTGCGCAGGTCGACCATGAACCGGCACAGCGCCGGTGCGACGGCGGCCATCCGCGGCCAGCCGCCCTCGATCGAGGAGACGATGCCCTGTGGTGCGACGAGGCCGTCGGTGTGCCGGGCCGCGTATTCGGGGAACCAGCGTTCCAGACCGGCGATCACCGTGGCCGCGCTGGCGATCGAGTTGCGGTAGGGCATCCGGTGGCGGCTGCCGACATAGGTGTAGGTGCCGCGCACTCGGACCTCGAACCAGCACAGCCCCACTTCTTCCCAGGCCACCGCCCAGCCGGGCTTGGCGATCAGTGCGTGATCGGCCCACCAGCCTTGTTCGAGGAGGAAGGAACAGCCGACGCCCTGACCGGTATTGCGCCGGGTGAGGCCGCGGGTCGCGCGGCCGTTGGTGGGCATACCACCGGCACCGAGGCCGACCATCAGATCGCCACGCAACGGAATACCGGCCTCGGCGATGACTTCCGCGGCGGCGACGATCGCGGCCGCGTGTCCCTTGGGGTTGCTGGCGCCGAGTCCGAGAACATGGTGGCCGTGCACCTGGGCGCGGGGCCGCATATCCGCCCGCAGTTCGGGGCCGATCCAGGGCACATCCTCGTCGGGATCGCCGACGGTGAGAGTGTCGGTGGGAGCGTAGAGCAGCAGATCCGCACCGCTGCCGTCGCCACGCAACCGGCCGACGGCATTGGCTTGCCGGTCGTCGATTTCCTGGTAGTGGGCCTCGAGTCCGGCATCGTCGAGGGTCGCGGTCAGCCAGCGGGCGAGTTCGGCCTCCTCACCGGTAGGACTCGCAATATCGACCATGCCGACGACGAGATCGGTGAGCCGTTTCGGATCCACCAGCTCAGCGGCGGTGTCGAACCACCCGCGCTGCTCCGCGCTGAGGCCGCTCATCGCGCTCCCGGCTGGAAAGACCGGACCGTGGTGGCGCCGAAGAGCCGGGCGAACAGGCGCGGTCGCCGGGCGGCGACAACAGCACCGGCAGTTACGGCGCCGAGGGTGATCAGAACGATTGCGCGAGACACAGGTATCAACTCCAGTCGGTAAAGAACGCTTCGGCGAGGGCCGCGACGGTGGCGGGGCGCTCGGCCTGGGGGTGGTGGGCGGTGCGCCCGATGACCGCGAGATCGCCGCGGGGCAAGGCATCGGCGAGCGCATTCGCGTAATCGGGGCCGCCGAACGGGTCGTGGCTGCCCCACACCACCAGGGTCGGGGCTGCTACCGCACCCGGATCCGTGCCGGGATCGCTGGCGAGCGCGGGAGCGGTAGCAGCGGCCGGCACCGTGGGTGTGGTGCTGGCCAGGTATCGGGCCGCGACGGTGGCCTCCGGGACGAGATCCGCGTTGTACCACTCCAGTTCGGTGAGCAGTGCGCGCATCTTGTCCGGGCTGGGGCCGGTACCGCCGTAGTACTGTGCTCGCGCTCGCCCGCCGAGGCCCGGATCACGGCGTACGCCGGATCGCCCGGCCGGGGCGGGGGTGGGCTGGCTCCCGATCACGACCAGCCGTCCCAGCCGTTCGGGCCGTTCGGCTGCCAGGCGCAGCGCGACGGTGCCTCCCAGCGACTGGGCCAGGACGTCGACAGGGCCGCAACCCAGCCGCGTGAGCAATTCGTCGAGTGCGTGGGCTGCCACCGCCGGCTGCGATGCCGGCTCGCCGTCGCGGGCCGGTGAACCTCCGTAACCGGGAAGGTCCACCCACAGCCAGCGTCGTTCGGGACGCAGCGCCATGAGCGCGGCGAAATCGGAGGCCGCATGGCAGCCCGGACCGCCGCCGTGCAGCACCACGGTGACCGGGCCGCTCCTGGCGCCGGCCCAGCCGTGTGTCAGCTCTGTCGTCGACATGGCGGCGCGCTCAGTGGCCGATTCGTTTTTCGGTCGGCTGAACTCGGGGCCCGACCTGCTCGACATGCCGGCGCCACGCGGTGATCGACAGGTCGGGACGGTACAGGCGCTCCGGCGGGGCATCGGTCACGTTCACCATCCAGGCGTCCTGGCGAGTGAACTGACCGTGGAACAACCAGCGGAACGCAGCCATGTACTTGGCCTTGAACGCCAGTGCGGTGAGCCCGGTTTCGAATCGCACCATCAGCTGCACATACCGCACGTGATCGGCGTCGACCGGGACATACCATTCGTAGTGGATGAACTTCGGGTAGGCCACCCGCAGCAGGCCCGGCATCCGGACCGAGACGAAGCCCGGAATGTCCATGGCGTCGATGACCGGGTTGGCGTCGCCGTTCTTACCCGGGTGGTCCGGCAGCGGGATCCGCTTCCACCACCGCTTGTTGGTGAACGTGCCGACGCCGGGAAAATCGGCCTCCCAATAGAGTTCGTCCTGCACGCGGACCAGCCAGCCGTCCTTTTCGACGATCCGGGTCTTGTTCCAGGTCGGCATGACCTTGAACAGCCGCCACAGGGCTGTGTTGTGCAGGTACTTCGCGTGCCCCTCGTCGAATCCGTTCTCGGTGGCGAAGCGCCAGTTGCCCTCGCGGACGTCGTTGCGGCCACCCAGTACCAACGTGTTCTCGATCAGTTCGGCGGGGATATCACGCTCGACGGGCGGGGGCTGGGTGCCCGGCTCCACATCGCCGATGTACACCCACAGCAGGCCCAGCCGTTCTTCGACCGGATACGTAGCGACACCGAGCTTGCCGCAGATGGGGCTCTCGGGTCCGTCGGTGATGACCGCGTCGAGCTTGCCGGTCTCCAGGCCGAAGGTCCAGCCGTGATACGCGCAGCTGATGGTGCCGGGGAATTCGCGGCGGCCGTGTGACAGCGGTACACCGCGGTGCGGGCACCGGTCGTGCAGGCCGCGTACGACCTCGCCGTCGCGGATCAGCACGATGCGTTCACCCGCGAGCGTGATCGGCACCGGCTTCTCGCCGACCTCATGCGCCCAGATGGTCGGATACCAGTAGTCACGGAAGCCGTGGGCGGCCGAGTCGTAGGTGGGCCAGCCGGACCAGTCCGCCCCGTCCTGCACGGGAGGGCCGGGCTCGGTGGCAGTGGTGGACGCCGGGCCGGACTTGCGGGAACGCGGGGCGCGGCGCGGGGCGGCTTCGGGTGTCGGCGAGCTCGGGGCGCTCATATCTTCTCCAGCGGGTTTCTCGGGGTTGTCGGACGTGTGGTGACGGACGCGAGGGGCGTCATGGTCACAGGTCGAGTACTAGTTCCGCGCTCTGCGCACGTGATACGCACGGATAGATCACATCGGTGCAGCCGGGGGCGGCCAATGCGTCCCGGTGTAGCGGTACCCCCGAGACCACGCGGGTTTCGCAGCTGCCGCATACCCCGTCCCGGCAGGCATTGGGCAGCTCGATACCCGCCGCGTCCAGGACGTCGAGGGCCGTGCTGTCGGCGGGCACCGTGAGTCGCCTGCCCGATTTGGCGAGTACGAGGTCGAAAGCTTTCAGGTCGGCCTCGTCGTCGCGGGGGCGGGCGGCGAATCGTTCGACATGCAGAGTGCCCGCGGGCCACGACTCGCAGCGCTGTTCCACCGCGGCGATGAGTCCCTCCGGACCGCAGCAGTAGACGGCGGTGCCCTCGGCCGGTGTGCCCAAGGCCGTATCCAGATCGAGGTGGCCGTCCTCGTCGAACGGATGTATCCGGACGCGCTCGTCGCCGAGTAGATCGGCCAGGAATGCCATCGATCGGCGCGAGCGTCCGCCGTAGAGCAGCTGCCACGGCTTGCCCTCGGCCTGTAGCTGCCGAATCATCGGCAGTAGCGGTGTGATGCCGATTCCGCCCGCGATCATGAGGTATGTGTCCGCCGCGACCAGCGGAAAGTTGTTGCGCGGCCCGCCGACCTCGACCAGCTCTCCGGGGCGGAGAATCGCATGGACGTAGCTGGATCCGCCTGCGGACTCCGGTTCGCGGAGCACGGCGATCCGGTAGTGGTCGCGCGCGGCCGGATCTCCCATCAGCGAGTACTGCCGCACGTGCTCCGGTAGCCCGAGATCGATGTGTGCGCCGGGCTCCCAGGCAGGCAACAGGCGCCGCACGGGATCGGCGAGCTCCACGCTGAGCACGCAATCCGATTCTTGCCGTAAAGCGGTGACCTCGAGTTCCAGGACACCCGCATCGCCGTCGGTCATGTTCACCTCCATGTGCCGTACTAAGTACGATACTTAATACCCCCTCTGGTGAACAAGAGGCAATTCCGCAGCGGTAGCGGGGGTGGGGCAAATGGGTACGAAGTACCGGATAGCGTCCGATACGCTGCAAGGACAGTCGCTACGAGGAGTTGTATGCCCGCGCAACCGAATCGGTCCCGGCGTCGCGAGACGTCGCTGTCCGCCGAGCGGATCATCGAGGCCGCCCTGCGTATCTCCGACGCGGAAGCGGATCTGGATCGTTTGACGATGCGGCGGATCGCTGCCGAGCTGGGGGTCGGGGCGATGACGCTCTACAGCTACTTCCGCAGCAAGGACGAGATCTTGGACGGTATGGCCGACCACGTGCTGGGGGGTATGCAACTTCCACCGGGGCCGGACGCCGGACCGGCCGATGCCATTCGCGCCATGGGGTACGCATTACTGGCGATGATGCGGGAGCATCCGAGCATCGTCCGGCTGTTCGCTACGCGCGTCACGGACAGCCCGGCCGCCCTTCGCGGCGCCTGGGAGGCGGTCATTCAGCGGTTGGTCGACTCCGGCATTCCGGGGCCGCAGGCCGTGCGTTGCTACGGCTTCCTCATTACCTATGCGATCGGCTTCGCCAGCTATCAGATGCCGCGGCAGTGGGGGCGGTCGTCCGACGGTGAAGGCGCCGAACAGCGGCGGCAGCGCACTCACTTCTATGCCGGATTGCCGATCGAGGAGTTCCCGCAGCTCGTCGGGCATCCCGAAGAGGTAGCCGATCTGCCCTCCGATTCGCAGTTCGCGGACGGGCTCGAGGCCTATATCGACGCCACTGTGCGCGCCTTGGTCATCCGTTCCTGACTTGCTGCCCGGTTGCCGGCGTTTCCTCTCCGTCGTGGGTGGCATCACATCTTCGGCGAAAAATCAATCTCGGTTAAATCCGTATTTCGAGTCTTGACACGCCGTCGTGGTCCGTACATAGTACGAGTCAACGTACGGCCAACGGTCGTCACACGGACCGCCCTCGTGCCGACTACGGACCCTTCTGCCCAGTAAAAACATGCCGCGCATCCGGCTCCCCGTGATGTGGATCTTGCCCTCGGATGCGGGGGACGTCGACATCCGTCGATGTTCGTCCTGTCATCCTTGTTCGCACGGTCGAGCATCATGACCTGTTTCCCGGAGGAGACCATGTCCCCCACAACGCAGTCGTCCAGTAAACAACGCGCAAAGGCCACCTTCGCGAGCTGGATCGGCACGACGATCGAGTACTACGACTTCTCCGCCTACGGGTTGGCGGCATCGCTGATCTTCCCGAAGCTGTTCTTCTCCTCGGACGACCCGGCGCTGGCGACGGTGTTGTCGCTGGCCACCTTCGCGGTCGCCTTCATCGCCCGCCCGGTCGGGGCTGTCGTCTTCGGGCACTTCGGCGACCGTATCGGCCGCAAAACCGCCCTCGTGCTGACGCTGCTCCTGATGGGTGCCGCCACCTTCCTGATCGGGCTCATGCCCACCTACGACCAGATCGGCGCGACGGCTCCGGTGCTGTTGGTATTGGCCCGGCTGTTCCAGGGATTCTCCGTCGGTGGCGAATACGGCGGCGCCGTGCTGATGACCGTCGAGCATGCCGGCAAAAAAGGCGGATTCTTCGGTTCACTGGTCAATACTGGTGCCACCGCCGGGCTGATCGTGGCCAATCTCGCCTTCCTTGCCGTCGTCCAGCTGCCCGACGATGCCCTGTACTCGTGGGGCTGGCGAATTCCCTTCCTGCTCAGCGGAATTCTCGTGATCGTAGGACTGATCGCGCGCACCACGCTCGAAGAGACCCCCGAATTCGAGAAAGCCGAGCAGAAGGGCGTGGTCCAGCAAGTGCCGGTCGTCGACGTTCTGCGCAACCATATGCGCACCGTATTCCTGGTGGCGCTGGGCATCCTCGCCGCGGGGACCGCATTCACGATGACGACGGTGTACTCGCTGAGCTACGGCGAGAACACGCTCGAGCTCAGCAACAGTACGGTGCTCACGACACTGCTGACCGCCACCCTCGCCATCCTGATCTGCCTGCCGCTGTTCGGTGCGCTCGGCGACCGCTTCGGGGTCCGCCGGGTGTTCCTCGGCGGCGCGGTATCGCTCATATTCTTGCCGTTTTGCTGGTTCGCCCTCATGGACACCCGCCACGGGGGGTGGATGATTCTGGGATTCGTACTGATCTTCGTCGGCTATTCGGCCAACTATGCGGTCGTGCCGTCCTACTTCTCCCAGGTGTTCCCACCCGCCGTCCGATTCACCGGCATGTCCGTCGGAATCACGATCGGTCTCATCGCCGGAAATGCGATCGCTCCCTCGGTCTCCTCGATGATCCTGAACTCCACCGGTAATTGGCTGATCATCGCGTTCTACATGTCGGGCACCGCCGTGATCTCATTGCTGGCCGGCTTGGCGCTGCGCCTGCCGTCCACGCCGGGCGAACCTCGCGATATGCCGGAGGGCGAACCCGGACCCGCGCCGGCGGAGACCGTGGCGCGCTGAACGCCCCCGTGTCCTCGGAGGCCACGGCCGCGCCGAGGGGCCACGCGGCCACCACTCACGTGGCTTCGCCGTACATCAGAACTTCCCGAAGGAATTCGATATGCAAATCGACAGGCACACAATATCTTTGGGTGCAGCGCCGCTGGACTATCAGGTGACCGGATCGGCCTCTTCCGGTATCCCGACCGTATTCCTGCACCCGTGGTTCGGCTGCTGGCAGTTCTGGACCTCGACCATGGAGGCTTTCGCGCAACGCCCGTGCTACGCGGTCGATTTCTACTCCCCGTCCGCGGGTGACGACTGGTCTTCGGTAGCCACCCCGGCCGGGCTGGCCGAAGCCGTCCTGGCCGTGCTCGACGCCGAACAACTCGACCGGGTGGACCTGGTGGGCAACTCGGTCGGCGGTATCGTCGCCCAGGTCATCGCCTCCGCCGCGCCCCAGCGAGTACGACGGCTCGTCCTCGTCGGCACCGGAGCGAGCACGGCCGGAACCCTGCCGGGCTTTGCCGCCGCCGTGGATCGCTGGACCGCCGGTATCCGCAACGGCGACGAAGCCTCCCGCGCCGCCGTCGAGGACACCGTCGGGATGCTGTTCAGTACGCGGCCGCCCAGCGCGGACTGGGAAACCTACATTCAGGCAGTATTGCGGACCGACCCCGCGTATCTGGGTGCGGTTCTCGGCGCGGCCCGTGCGCTCGACCTCACCTCCCGGCTGCCGGCCATCACCGCGCCGACACTGATCGTCCGCGGCAGTGTGGACTGCGCACGTACCACCGAACATGTGGCGGTACTCGAATCGGGTATCCCGAACGCTCGGGCGGTCGAGATACCCGGTGCCGGCCATTCGCCGATGGTCGATCATCCGGCGGAGTTCATCCGCCTGATCGCCGACCACCTCGAAACCGCCGGATGAGACCGTTATACGTGCGCCCGCAGCGCGGCGATCAGCCATTCGGCGCCCGGGACCATCGGGGTCCGTGCCGGCCAGCCGTTGATGATGCCGAGCAGCGACCAGTAGCGCTCGACCCGGCGATCGGTGAATGTGGCCAGTTGATCCGCGAGGGCGGCCCGGTCGGTGCCCGCCGGAACCGCGCGGTCGAGGATACCGGCCGCCTCCGTGGAATCGGGTGCGATACCGGCCTCGACGGCAGTGGCCCCGGCGCTCATTTCGACCTCCGGGACCTGCGCTTCGTCGCGCGCGCCGGTGACAGCCATTTCCCGGCAGCGGTCCCGGAAGCCCTGATCGCGGACCAGTTCGGCCAGTTCGATCCAGGCGTCGACCTGTTCGGGTGACGGATCGTCGGGCAGCGTCGCGGGCATAGACCGCATGCCGGTGGCGATCTGGGCGCCGGGGGCTTCCGGCTCGATTCCCGCGAATGCTTCGTCGACGAAGTCGTCGATGATCCGCTGGCGTTCGGCGGCGGACAGGGTGGCGAGTTCGTGCATGATTCTCAACTCCTCGGTGGTGCTGTTGCGGTGTGCGACCGACCGCAGGATCGCGCGCCGGACCCGTAGCGTGCGGATCTCGGCGTCCAGGGCACGCGCGTGGGCGGCCGCGACATCCGCCAAACCGGTTTGCCGTTCCACCACCGCGCGCACGGTGGCTGTATCGAGTCCCAGCTCACGCAGGGTGTGCACCAGTTCGAGCCGGGCGACGGCTTCGGTGTCGTACAGCCGGTACCCGGCAGGGCTGCGGGCGGTGGGCGGCACCAGACCCGCATCCGACCAGAACCGGATGGTTCTGGCGTCGAGGCCGGTGCGCTGTGCCAGCTGTCCGATGGTGAACAAGGTGTCGCGGTCGGTCACGAGTACAGCGTGAACCTTCCAGCGGGTGGAAGGTCAAGTCCGAGGGGGGTCTGGCTCTGGTAGCCGCAAGAGGGTTGCGGAATCAGAGTTGGATGGTGGCGGTTCGCCGGCCGAATTCGCGCACCACGGCGGTCGAGGCGGTGGCAGCGATATCGTCGACCCATAGCGGGATCGGGGCGGCGCGCGCGATGTAGTCGCGGACCAGGCCGTAGGGGATGGCTTTGATCGCGGCGGCGGCGACCGCCATACCGAGTTCATCGGCGACGCCGAACTCCGCGGCCACGGCATCGCGTATCGCGGTATTCATCTCGTCGTTGACGGTGGTGATCGCGGCGCGCAGATCGTCCGGTCCGGTGTCGAGCAGTTCGTCGCGGTGGAACATTTTCATCGCCCGTGCCTCGGTGGGGTGCTCGCGGCAATACCGCGGCAGGTATGCCGAGGCGGCGAGCAGGGGGTCCGGACCGGACAGGGCGTCGATGAGGCCGGTCTGGAAGCGGCGGATCGAGCGAAGCCACAGGCGGGCCAGCAGTTCGTCGCGGGAGGCGAAGCGTACGTAGATCGATCCGGTGTGCACGCCGGAGGCGGCGCTGATGGCGGCGATTCCCGGCCGGGTGATCGCGGGGTCGGTGAGCAGGTCGCGGGCCGCGTCGAGGACCTGATCATCGGTGAAACGCCGGGGTCTTGCCACCGGGACAGTTTAGGACATAGTTTTAGAATATGGATTCAAAAACTGGGGTGCCGGTCGTCGGGGGCCTGCTCACGTTCATCGGGGCGGTCCATACCGTGATGGGTATCGTCGTCTGGGCGACGCAAGAGCAGGACAGCGAATTATCGTTCTGGTTCACCGCATTCGGTGTCGTCGCCGTCGGGATGGGGATAGCGGTCATCGAGGTCGAGCGGGCCCGTGGATTCGTCACGGTGCCGATCCTCGCCGCGATCGTGGTACTCGCCGCCTTCGGGCTGCTCTACATGCCCGTGTCGGGTTTCCTCAGCCTTCTCCTGCCACTCGCATTCGGTGTGGTCGGCCGGGTCAAGAGCCGCACGGTGGGCGCCGCCGCGACCTGATGCTGCGATGCGCAGGCCGGCCCACCGAGCACGATGCGGAGTTCGGGCCGGGGCCGGGATTTCGAGTAGACGCCGGGAAGAGGCGGCGGCTATCGTCCCGGGCGTGATGCAGCAGTTCTTCTTCCGTCTCGTTTGACGACCGCAGCGCCGCCTCCGCGGCTCTGAACGACTTCGGCGCGTACTTTGCCGAAGCGCTCCGTCGTATGCGAAACACAAAGAAGCAACCTCATGCTGTTGCTTGTCTCCGGCGCCTCGGGCGTCGGAAAAACCACCGCCCGACTCGTGGCCGCACCCCTGCTGGGCGATACCGTCGAAACGGCCGAACTGTTCACGCTCGGCCCTATTCCCGATGTGCCGACGATTGCCGGGCACCATCCGCCGACCGGATCGATATCGCGGTCTGCCCACTCGACGCGGACGAATCCGCGCAGACCGCACGCCTGCGGGCCAGGCAGGAGCCGCCGGAACTGCTGCCCCTGCATCTGGGATTCGCCGAGTGGATGCGCCGGCATGCCACTGAAGCGGGCGGTCGTTCCTTCTGCTCGGGATCGGGGCATAGGGAACGACCCGCCGGTGCCAGGAAAGCAACGGTCGCTCAGAAGGCGAGGGCAACCCAGGGGATATCGATCGGGAACGGATATCCGAACGAGACTCCTGCTTCGCCTGCGGGCGTCCATTCGCCGACCAGTCGGTAGTCGGATCGATGGAGCGGACGGACGCCTTCGGGCAGAGTGGCGACGCCGGTTTCCAGCCCATACGCTCGAATCTTCGCGATGGCGCTGACGTCCGATTGCAGGGTCACCTCCCAGTACCAGGGGATTCCCGCCGCGGCGTACCGGCCCTTCTTCGCCTCTACATCGGATTGGGTATTGGACGGCGACAGCACTTCACCGACCAGGACCGTATCGTGCGCCCGTACATCCTGGTAGGGAGGGAGACAACGGAAAACAAGGAAATCTGGGGTGAGAAAGTTGGATTTGCCGCTCGTCCCGAGGAACACGTTGGTTTCGAGATCGACCTCCCAACACGTATCGGTCCGCACCGAGGTGCTATCTCGCGCGCATCGTTCGATCTCGTGGACTACGCGGCGAGTGAACCGCTGATGCTCTCGTGGGCCGCGCCGCAGCCACACCACGCGGCCCTCCCAGAGCTCGATCCGATCGGCGATCTCGTCGGGTAGACGCTCCAGTTCCTCCCAGGTCATGTATTCGGGGAGGTCGGGCTTCTCGATCCGAGGCGAGGACATAGGTCAATCGTATGCGGATAACAGCCCGCCGAGCAGCTGAGTAGCGACTAGACCACCGGCCACGTCTTGTTCACAGTCCGCCGATTCCGTTTCCGACAACGACTGCGCCCATGACGACCAGAACGATCGCCATCATCACATGGTTGTTGTCCTGCAACCACGCCCGGACTCGATCCAGCGGACCGCGCAGCCGGTCGGCGGCCAGGATGTAGCCGAGGATCACGAACAGCACGCTGGATGCGGCCAGCACCGTGAACACGATGACGGCGACCACCTGGCCGCCGACACTGGTGCCGCTGGACCCGATCACCACACCGGCCGACAGGCACAGCAGCAGGTTCTTCGGGTTCACCGCGGAGAGCAGCGCACCCAATCCGGCGGCCCGCCGCACCGTCAGTGTGTCGATGGCGCGCATCCAGCCGGGTATCGCGGTATCGGCGCGAGACCGCCACTGAGCCGCGGCCAATCCCAGCAACAGTAGCCCGAGTACGATCTTCACCCACGCGCCCGCCGCCGACGGTTCCCTGTCACCTCCTCCGCCCAGCGGACCGGCCAGCAACACCACGATCACGGTGGCGGCCGCGATACCGGTGATCCAGCCGAGCGCGAACCCGCGCCCGGCTCCGCCGGCGTCGGCCGACAGGATCATCAGGATCGCAGCGATGATCGGGATGGGAGAGAGCGCCACCCCGACCGCCAGCGGGAGCAGATCACCGATCACAGTGCCCATCTGCTGGACAGTAGGACATGACCGCAGCTCACAGCCCCTGCTGCACCGGTGCGATCTCGTGTCGTTGACGCATCGTGACCCAGGGAGCTGCGCCGGGCCCGGTGTCCTCGCTGTCGGTTTGGGGATCGCAGTCGTCGAGGTCGAGGTCGAGGTCGAGGTCGAGGGAGCGGGCGGGGGCGGAGAGGATGTCGATGGCGGTGATGCGGTCGTCGGTGACGGTGAAACCGAGCACCGAGAACGGGGTGCCGCCGAGGGTGTTGACCAGGCCCGCGCCGCCGTTGACGACGGCTGGGTGGATGGTGCAGGTGGTGGCCATGCGCCGGAAGGTCTCGGCCTGGCCGGCGACTGCGGTGGCGCCGCGGATCACGCGCATCGCCTCGCCCGCGTCGGCGCGCAAGACGACCTCGGGGTCGAGCAGGCGGAGCAGTTCGTCGAAATCGCCACCGCGGGCGGCGGTGAGGAAGGCATCCACGACGCGGCGTTGCCGGGGTAGGTCCGGGTCCGGGGTGGCGCCCTGGACCCGGCGGCGCGCCTGGCTGGCGAGTTTCTTCGCGGTTTGCGGAGTGCGGTCCACGATGGGCGCGATCTGCTCGTAGGGCAGGGCGAACATATCGTGCAGGACGAAGGCGAGTCGTTCGGCGGGGCTCAGCGATTCCAGTACCACCAGCAGCGCCAGACCGACCGAATCCGCCAGTAGTGCTTCGTGTTCCGGGTCGGATGTGGTTTGGCTGACGATCACCGGATCGGGGAGGTGCCCGGCTTCGAGGGGTTCCTCGTGACGGGTCTTGCGGGTGCGCAACATATCCAGGCAGACCCGTCCGACGACCGTGGTCAGCCAGCCGCCCAGGTTGCCGATACCGGAGGTGTCGGTACGGGCCAGCCGTAGCCAGGCCTCCTGTACCGCGTCGTCGGCTTCGGTGAGCGAGCCGAGCATGCGGTAGGCGACGGCCCGCAGGTGGGTGCGGTGCTCTTCGAAACGGTCGGCCAGGAACTGGACGTCGTGCACGGGATCCTCCTCGATTCGTTCTGTACCGATGACGGATCGGCGGCGGCGAATGTGACCGCATGGTTTCGCGGGCCGGCCGCCGGACATCGGAGCGCGGATCAGCCGCCCTCCGGATCCGCCGCCGACCGCCGTGTCAACCCGCAACAGGGCTTCTACCAGCGTTTTTTCCGAGGCGGTCACGTTGCCGTTCCGCCGTACGTCAATGCGGCAGACCACGAACCGCGGCGGCCGAACGCTCGGCGGTACGCGGTCCGCCCAGCAGCCACCGAAGGGAACGAAAACCATGGAGCCGATCGAAGTGCACGGAACCGTCGCCGACGGATACGAAGATGTGCGCCGCGAGTTCGCCGCTGTCGTCGCCGAGGAGAACGGGGAATCCGGCGCGCAGTTGGCCGCCTGTGTCCGCGGCCGCCGGGTCGTGGACCTGTGGGCGGGCCCGGAGGTCACCGCCGCGACACTGACCGGCCTGCACTCGACATCCAAGGGGGCCGCCGGCCTGGTGATCGCCTTGCTCATCCAGGACGGTGTGCTCGATATCGACCGCCCCGTTGCCCACTATTGGACGCGGTTCGCCGCCGCGGGTAAGGAGCGCATCACGGTCCGCGATGTCCTCGTACACCGATCCGGCATCATCGGGGCCGATGGCGGTTTCACCGTCGCCGAACTGGCCGACGACCAGGTCATCGCCGAACGGCTGGTGGGGCAGCGGCCGTATTTCGAACCGGGCACGGTGCACGGTTACGGCGGGTTCGTCACTTACGCCATCGTCGGCCGGGTGGTGCGCGCGGTGACCGGCAGTACCGTCCAGGAGCTGTTCGAACAGCGCATCCGCACCCCGTACGGGGTGGACGTGTATCTGGGTCTGTCCGCGGAACTGGATCACCGCTACCTGCCGATCCAGCCCTGGCGGGCGAGCCCGGAGAGGGCAGCCGCGTTCGCCGCGAACTCACCGAATCCGCATGGTATGGCGGGGATCTCCTACAACCTCAACGCTCGCGGATTCACCCCCGCCGACGTGATGGCACTACCCAACGACCCGACCGTGCGCCGGCTCGGCCAAGGCTCGGCCGGCGGCGTCGGCAGCGCGAACGGGCTGGCCGCGATGTACGCGGCGGCCGTCACCGGTATCGGCGGCCGGGAACCGCTGCTGACCCTGGAAACCATCGCCACCATCTCTGCGATCCATTCCAGCGGAACCGATCTGGTACGAGGCGACCGGGCACCGTACGCGCTGGGATTCGAGGCCAAGAGCCTGCTGTATCCCTTCCTCGGTGCGCATTCGTTCGGGCACACCGGATCCGCGGGGTCGGACGGATTCGCCGACCCGCACAGCGGTCTCACCTACGGTTACACCCGCCGCCGCGCTGCCTTCGCCTTCGACGCACCCGAAAACGCCAGGCTGGCCGCGGTCATCCACCGCGCGGCGACCGAAACCGGTCTCGTAGCGGCCGCCTGACATTTTCATCCATCCCCGACTCCGAGGAGTAATACAACCATGTCCGCTCGCACCACCTCGCTGCTCCGATCGCGCGGCCTGAAAGCGGCGCGCTGGGTTCCCGTGGCGGCCGTCCTGGCCGAAACCGCGCTCGGCGCCTACTGGGATCTCGCCCGGATCTCCTACGTCCGAGACTCGTTCGACCACCTCGGCTACCCCATGTACTTCGCCACCATGCTCGGCGTCGCCAAAACCGCCGCGCTCGCCGCGATCCTCGTCCCCGGACACTCCCGTGCCAAGGAATGGGCCTACGCCGGACTGGCTTTCGTGTACGGCGGAGCCGCGACCTCACATGTGGCCGCAGGCGACGGCCCGGACAAATGGGCCATGCCGCTGTTCTTCGTCGCCTGCACCTTCGCCGCCCGCGCCTGGCTGCCGCGGGGCGGCTCCACCAGGGTCGCGCCGCGCATGTTCGGCGCCACCCGGCGCCCGCTACCCGCCTGACCGACCCACCACCCCGGATTCACCACAACAGACAAGGAAACGAACAGTCATGAACGCGAACACCACATGGCAGACCGGCACCTCCCGCCTGCCGAATCCGCAGCAGCTCGTCCCGGCGCTGGGCGAAGTCGGCGCCGCGCTGTTCAAAGCCACCGGCAACGGTGCGATCCGCAGCGAGGTGCAGCCGGTGGGCACGGAGGTCTTCCGGATCCGCCACACGGCGCAGACGGGCGGAAAAGGGCGGGACCGGGAAGAACATGCGTGTGGAACGGTCCATCCGCAGGCGGCTGGAATGGATCAGGTGGGCTCGAACGCTTCGAACTCACCGGAGAGCCCGGCAGTCTCGGCCTCGGCGCCCGCGAAACCCTGCTGGACGGCATCGCGGCCGCGAGGTTCCACAACGGCGGGCGGATCGCGTTCGGCCCGGACGGGATGCTGTATGTCACCGTCGCCCCCGACGGTTTGCTGTGGGTGCTGACCAACAATACCGACGGTCGCGGCGACCCCGCCCCCGGCGACGACCGTATCCTGCGCGTGGAGCTCGGCGCCTGACCCCGGCTGCGCGCATGGGTGCGGTCGAGCTCACCTCGTCCGGGCGACCGGCTGTCAGTGTCTCCGATACCGAAGCCACTTCGCCCTGTGACCGCCGCCGGGCACGGGACGGGTGCGCTCGGACTCCGGTAGGAGACGGCCCTGGATGTCGGGGGAGTCCGGTACGGTAGCCCTTGTCCACCTGCGGATCTCGTAGGGGTCTGCCTCCGGCGAGGCACCGGGCTACTCGGACGAGGTATGGGAATGCTGGACGGGGTACGAGCGACGGTGCTGGTGGCGGCGACCGTGGCCACCGGTTTCATGGCGGGTGTGTTCGGCACCTACGCGCTGGCGGTCATGCCCGGGCTGCGGTCTACGGACGACCGGACGTTCATCGGATCATTTCAGGCCATGGATCGGGCGATCGTGAGCCCCCTGTTCCTGGCGACCTTCATGGGTGCACTCGTCCTGTCGGTGGCGGCGGCGCTACTGCAACTCGGCGAGGGGCGAACGTCGGTTCTCGTGTGGACGGCGGCCGCGGCGGTGCTCTACCTGGTGGCGGTCGTGGTCACCGTGGCGGTGCATCTGCCGCTCAACGACGCGCTGAAAGCTGCCGGTGCACCGGCGGAGATGGCGGATCCGGCGGCTGTGCGGGCGGCGTTCGACGAGGCGCGGTGGGTTACTTGGAACTATGTCCGGGTGGTGACGAGTGGAGTGGCGTTCGTCTTCTTGACGTGGGCGCTGGTCCAGTGGGGGCGGGCCCAGGTTCCCGGCTGAGCGTCGGCCGCTGCGCGCGAGTTCGCCGCACACCCGGTCGGGGCCGGTCCAGTCGCGCAAGCATGCCCGGTAGTCGGATCCAGCCCGGCTTCCGGGGCGCGGAGTCGGATCATTCGTAGCGCACCGTCACCGACGGGGTATCGGGTACGGCCTGGCAGGTGAGGATGTAGCCCGCCTCGAGGTCGTCGTCGGTGAGGGCGTCGTTGACGCGCATGGTGGCCTTGCCTTCGGTGAGTTTGGCCATGCAGGTGGCGCAGTTGCCGGATTCGCAGGAGAACGGGGGTGTCAGGCCGGCTCGGCGGGCGCTTTCGAGGAGGGTTTCGCCGTCGCGGCGGGGCACGGATTTCTTCTTCCGGTTGATGAAGATGGTGACTGTGCCTTCTTCGGTGGCCGCGGGATCCGGTGACTGGGTAGCCGGGTACGCAACCGCCTGTGTGGCCGGGGGATCGGCAGCTGGTGCCGAGGTGGGTGGTGCGGGTTTCGCGGGGGCAGCGCCACCGAAGCGTTCCGAGAAGATCCGGCCCGGCCCGGGGAGCGCGTTCTCCACTAGTTCCATGAACGGTTCGGGGCCGCAGATATAGGCGTCGCCCGCGGTGTTCTCGCCGACGAATTCCACGATCTTCGCTGCGCCCACGTACCCGTGTTCGTCGTCGCGGTGCCGGACGACGGTCAACCGGTCCGGATACTTCGCCACCAGTTCGTCCAGCGCGGCTTCGAAGATCGCCGACGGCCGGTTGCGGTCGGCGCACAGCAGCCGGACTGTGCGGTCGGTGCTCGCCAGCGTGCTCTTGGCCAGCGAGATGATCGGGGTGATACCGCTACCGCCGGAGAATCCGAGTACCGGGGTATCGCCGTCGCGCAGGCAGAACCGGCCGGTGGGCACAGTCAACTCGACCTCGTCGCCCTCGCTGAGGTTGTCGTGCATCCAGTTCGACACTGCCCCGCCCGGGACCCGTTTCACCGTGGTCATGAACTCGGTATCGGTTTCGGGGGCGCTGGACATCGAGTACGACCGGAACAGCGGTTTGCCGTCGACGGTGACCTTGAAGGTGCAGAACTGTCCTGCTCGATAGGAGAACGGCCCGTCTTCCGGTTCCAGCACGAAGGTGCGGGTATCGGGTGTTTCCTTGACGATCCGGATCACCTTCGCGCGCCGGAACAATGGTGGTCTCGCCATGGTCGCCTCCTTCTGGTATTAAGATTCTATCCAGGCGAGAATGATATTCTCAAATTCGGATAGGAACAGCGAATGAAGTGCGATCGGACCGGGGGCGGCAGATGAGTGAGGCCACAGTGCCTGCGGGGGTTCCCGAGCCCACAGCGGCCGACGATGCGCGGCAGCCTGTGGCGACCGCAGGCGGAGCGGCGACTGCGGCGCCCGCGAGGGGGCCGGAGACGGCGGCCTCGGCAAGGCGGAACGAGCGCAGCGTGCTCGCGTTCGAGGAAAACGAGTACACCCGCACCGAACTGGACGCCATGGCCGACGGCCTGGCCGAGGCGCTGGCCACCTGCGGGGTCCGGTCCGGCGCGCGGGTGGCGTTGATGTCGTCCAACCGGCCCGAATTCGTGACCGCAGTGCTGGCGATCTGGCGGCTGGGGGCCGCAGTGGTGCTGCTCAGCCCGGCCTGGAAAGAGGCCGAGGCCGCGCACGCGCTGGAGATCACCGGCACCCGGCACGCCGTCGGCGATCACCCGGTGCTCGCCGGTCTCACCGACATGGTGTCGCTGGACGATCCGCTACCCGCCGTCACGCGCACTTTCGTCCCCCCCGATCCGGCCGCCGACGCCGTCCTGGTGTTCAGTTCGGGCACTACCGGACTGCCCAAAGCGGTGCGTCATACGCACAGATCCTTCGCGGCGGCGGTGCGACACTGGCAGGACGCGCTCGGGCTGAGCCCCGACGATCGGATCCAGGTCGCGACCCCGCCCTCGCATATCCTCGGCATCCTCAATATCGTCACCGCCCTCGAAACCGGCTGCTGGGTGCGATTGCATCGCCGGTTCGATCTGCAGAAGGTGCTCGCGCATATCCAATCCGACCGGATCACCATCGAGATGGCGGTCGCGCCGATCGCCTTGGCCATGGCGCAATATCCGGATCTGGAGTCCTACGACCTGTCCTCGCTGCGTTACATCATGTGGGGTGCGACGCCGGTGACGGCCAGCATCGCCGAAACCGTGACCCGGCGTGCCGGAGTCACCTGGCTGCCCGCATACGGGGCGAGCGAACTGCCGGTGATCGCGTGCAGTCCACTCGACGACCCACGACTGGACAGTGTGGGCAAGGCCGTCGCCGGTGTCGAGGTGCGGGTGGTTTCGCTGGACGACGGGAAGCCGGTCGCCCCGGGCGAAGACGGCGAAATCCAGCTGCGCGCGGCGTCGCTGATGGCCGGGTATCTGCCCGAATCCGCGACCGCGGCCGCATTCGACAACGGCTGGTACCGCACCGGTGATGTCGGGAATCTGGACGCCTCCGGCTGGTTGCGGCTCACCGACCGGTCCAAGGAAATGATCAAGGTCCGCGGTTTCCAGGTGGCGCCCGCGGAGATCGAGACCGTCCTGCACGGCCACGACGCGGTGTCGGACTGCGCGGTATTCGGTGTGCCCGACGGCGCGAACGGGGAGGCCATCGTGGCCGCTGTTGCGACCGTCGCGCCCGTGACGGCCGACGAGCTGAAGGCCACGGTCGAACAGCGGCTGGCCGGCTACAAGCGGTTGCGGCAGGTGCTGTTCGTGGCCGAAATCCCGCGCCTGCCGTCCGGCAAGGTGCTGCGGCGAGTGCTGAAGGAGCGTTATGGACGTCCGGCTGACGAGTGAACAGCGGCAACTCCGGGACGCGGCCGCGAAACTGGCCGACGAGCTTGGGCCCGGATCGGTCCTGGACCTGGCGGATGACAAACGCGGGGCCCGGCTCGAGGACGCGGTGGCCGCGACCGGGTTCCGGGATCTGCGCTCCGACGGCGCCTCCGGGGTCGAGGTGGCGCTGGTCGCCGAGGAATTCGGGCGCGGACTGGTGGATGTCGCGCTGCTCGGGCCGGTACTCGCCGATGATCTGCACGGCCGGCCCGACGGTGATACGTCGCGGTGGACGATCGCGGTGGAGGGGAACGCGATCGACGCCCGCGGTAGCGGCCGGGTGTTGAAACTGGAAGGCGGCCGGCTGCTGGCAGGGTCGGTCGGTGACTCTCTCCCCAGCGCCGATCTCACCCGCGGTACCGCGGCCGCCGTAGGTCCCTGGGAACCGCGCGGGGATATCTCCGGCGCACACCGCGACCGCTGGCAGGCGCTGGCGCTCACCGTCACCTGTGCCGACCTGGTCGGGACGGCACGCGGTGCGCAACGGCTCGCGGTGGAGTACGCGAAGATGCGTGCGCAGTACGGCAATTCGATCGGGTCCTATCAGGCGGTGGCGCATCTGCTGGCCGAAAGCGAGGCCCTGATCGAAGGATCGATCAGCGTGCTGTGGCATGCCGCCTGGGCCGTCGACGAACTCGACCCCACCGAGGCGCTGCGCGCGGCCCGCATCGCCAAGATCTACGCCGCCCGCGCCACCCGCACCGTCTGCGAAACCGCCATCCAGGTGCACGGCGGAATCGGCAACACCTGGGAATGCCTGGCCCACGTGTATTTACGTCGGGCCCTGGTGTCCACCGAACTGTTTCCCGTACGCCTGGAGGAGGCCGGCCTTGGACTATCGTGATTCCCCGGAAGAAGCAGCGTTCCGGCAGCGGCTGCGCGACTGGCTCGCCGGTGTGGCGGGCAAATACCCCACCTCCGGCGACGAATACTGGGCCCGGCAGGGCGAATGGCATGCCGAGCTGTACCGGGCCGGTTTCTTCGGATTGTCCTGGCCACGCGAGTACGGCGGACAGGATCTGCCCCCGGTTTTCGACGTGATCCTGGACGAGGAACTCGCTATCGCCGGCGCACCGCCACGGCCGAGCCTGGGCTATCTGATCCAGGGACTGGGCCGGCACGCGAGCCCCGAACTGTGCCGCCGGTTCCTGCCCGGCATGATCGACGGCAGCGGGCGCTGGTGCCAGGGATTCAGCGAACCGGGCGCCGGATCGGACCTGGCCTCGCTCACCACCACCGCCACCCGAGAGGGTGACGAGTACGTGATCCACGGGCACAAGATCTGGACCAGCTATTCGGATGTCGCCGACTGGTGCCTGCTGCTGGCCCGCACCGACCCGGAAGCGCCCCGGCACAAAGGGATCTCGGCATTCGCCATCGCCATGAAACAGCCCGGTGTCCAGCAGCGGCCGCTGGAAATGATGAGCGGTGTGACGACCGAGTTCGGCCAGGTGCTGTTCGACGGCGCACGAGTTCCCGCCGACCAGATGGTGGGTGCGCCCGGCGAAGGCTGGAAACTCGCGATGACCGTGGTCGGGCACGAACGCGAACCCTCCACCCTGGGCTATGCCGCGCGATACGAAAAGCTGGTGCGGCAGTTGGCAGCCCGGGTGGAAGGCCGGGCGCCCGACGAACTGGCCTGGGCCGCGGTGCAATCGGAAATGCTGCGGCTACACGTGCGCCGCCGTTTGTCCGAACAGCTCGACGGCGTCACCCACGGACCGCAGGGATCCCTGGACAAACTGCTCATGACCTGGGTCGACCAAGCGGTCGGGCATGCCGCCCTCACCGTCGCCGGAACCGGGGACCAGGAGATGTTCGGTTCCTACCTGTACAGCCGCGCGCAGAGCGTGATGGGCGGGACCTCGCAGATCCAGAAGAACATCATCGCCGGCCGCATCCTCGGATTGGGAGTCTGAAATGTACGATATGCCACAGGAAATCGATGTCCGCGCCGACGGCGCGCTGCGAATCGTCACCTTGAACCGGCCGGACGCGCTCAACGCCGTGAACGACGCCCTGCACACCGGGCTGGCCCGGTTGTGGCCACGGCTGTCCGAGGATCCCGAAGTGCGCGCCGTGGTGCTCACCGGTGCCGGAAAGGCGTTCTCGGCGGGTGGAGATTTCACCTATCTCGAAGAGCTCGGCCGGGATACGGCGCTGCGCGAGAAGACCATCGCGCACGGCCGCGATATCGTCCTCGGAATGGCGCGCTGCCGGGTCCCGGTAGTGGCCGCGATCAACGGTCCCGCCGTCGGTCTGGGCTGCAGTCTGGTCTCGCTCAGCGATATCGTCTACCTGGCCGAAAACGCCTATCTCGCCGACCCGCACGTCCAGGTAGGGCTGGTCGCCGCCGATGGAGGCCCGCTGACCTGGCCGCTGCACACCAGCCTGTTGCTGGCGAAGGAATACGCGCTCACCGGTGCCCGTATCCCCGCCGAACGTGCCCGGGATATGGGCCTGGCCAATCACGTGGTCACCGATCCGATGGCCGAGGCGCTGGCCTGCGCGAAACGGATCGCGGAAATGCCCCGTCAAGCTGTCGAGGCCACCAAGCGGGTGTTGAACATGCAGCTTGAGAAGGCCGTACTCACCTCGCTGGACTACGCGCTCACCGCGGAGTACCAGTCCTTCCAGACCGACGATTTCCACGCCACGATCACCCGGCTCACCTCGGGAAAGAAATAAGCTGTCGCTCCCGCGTCACAGTTGTGGCTGCTGTTCCGTCGACTCGATGAAGTGATCCTCGACAGGAACGGAGCGCCACCCCATGGCGATCGACATCATCAACCCGCCGCAACTGCACAACCCGGTGCCCTTCGGGTACAGCCATATCGCCCGCGCCCAGGGCGAACTGGTATTCGTTGCCGGTCAATACGATTCCGGCGCCGACGGGCAGTCCACCAGCGACGATTTCGCCACGCAGGTCGAAGTGGCCTTCGTCAACCTGGGAAAGGCGCTGGCCGCCGTGGGCCTCGGGTACGCCGATGTTGCCGTATTGCGCACCTTCGTCGTCGGTCACGATCTGGACAAACTCGGGGTGCTGGGCAGCAAGATCGCCGAGCTCTGGGGCGATAAGCCACCGGCTCAGACATTGCTCGGAGTTGCCGCTCTCGCGCTGCCGGCGATGCAGTTCGAAGTGGATGCGGTGGCGATAGGACCACGGTGACCGGGCCGAGGTGCCCGGATGAGCTCATGGGGCCGAAAGCGTCGCCCCGTGCCTCGACCCGGCCGGTCGTTTGCCCGCCACGGTGCAGCGCGCACGAATACCGTCAACGCGGACACTGTTCGGCGAGTAGCGATTCCGAACGCTGGATCGTGCCGGTGATTCCGGTGGCGTCCTGCGCGGCGAGCAGGGCCGCGGCCTGTCCCATCGTTTCGGGCGGCTCCACCATCTCGGCCGGGATATCGCCGCCGCCGGAGGCGCGCCAGCCCTCGGTGAGTACGACGCGGGACGGGCTGAGGCAGTTCACCGCAATATTGTCCGGCCGGAGATCGGCGGCCAGACCCAGGTAGAGGCGTTCCACCGCGGCTTTGGACACCCAGTAGGCGTTGGCGCCGCGGTCGGCCATATCGACGCCCGTGGTGGTGACGGCGACCAGTGCGCCGCCTCCGCGGGCGCGCAGATGCGGGATCACCTCGCGGGTTACCAGGAAGACTCCGGTGAGGTTGACGTCCAGGCACAACTGCCAGCGTTTGAGCGGGGTGTTTTCCACCGGGCCCAGCCACAGCACACCGGCGTTCGCGACGAGGATATCGATCCCGCCGAATTCGGCGACGGTCGCGGATACCGCCTCGCGTACCGAATCCTCCCTGGTCACATCGCAGGGCACCGCGAGCGCCCGCCCGCCCGCGGCGCCGATTCGCGCGGCCACCTCGTGGATCGTCCCCGCGACCCGTCCGGCCGCCTCCGACCGAGCCGCCACGGCGACGGCCGCGCCCTGCTGTGCCAGGGTCTGCGCGATCGCGGCGCCTATGCCGCGGCTTGCCCCGGCTACGAACGCGACCTTGCCGGTGAGCGGGCCGTTGTCCGCGCCGGTACGGCCGCGCTCCGATCGTGCGGAACTCATTTCGGGGGGAACCGCAGTGCGCCGTCGAGGCGGATGACCTCACCGTTGAGATAGTCGTTCTCCACGATCGACTGCACCAGCTGCCCGTACTCCGGCGAGCGGCCCATGCGCTTCGGGAACGGGATCTGCGGCGACCAGTACTGTTCCAGCTGGTCGGCGGCCTTGCCGTAGGCAGGGGTGTTGAAGGTGCCCGGGGCGATGGTCACCACCCGGATGCCCAGTGGGGACAGATCGCGGGCCGCAACCAGGGTCATCCCGATGACGCCACCTTTGGCGGCCGAGTAGGGGAGCTGCCCGATCTGGCCTTCGTAGCCGGCGACAGAGGCGGTGTTGACGATGACGCCGCGGGAACCTTCCTCGGTGGGGGCGGATTCGGCGATCGCCGCGGCGGACAGGCGCATGACGTTGAAGACCGCGGTCAGATAGAACTCGATGGTGGTGCGGAATCCGTCGAGCGCCAAGGGGGAGCCGTCCTTGCCCACCAGTCGCCCGCCGCTGGCCGGGCCGCCGTGGGTATCGACGGAGATGCGCAGCGGGCCGAGGGATTGTGCTTCCTCGATGGCCGCCCGGACCGACTCCTCGCTGGTCGCGTCGGTATGTAGGTATCGGATGCCGAGCTCGTCGGCGAGTTCCTTGCCCTTGTCGTCGGCGACATCGGCGACCACGATTTTGGCCCCGGCGGTGTGGAGTCGCCGGACGGTCGCCTCGCCGAGTCCGCCCGTACCGCCGACGACAATCGCCGAACTTCCCTGGATCTGCATAACGCTACCCTCTCTTGCGATTATCACTCTCAGATTGAGAGAATACTATTCTCATGTATATCGGCAAGATCGTCGACGTGGCGGAAACTGGAGAGAACTGATGCCCGAAGCCGTGATCGTATCCGCGCTGCGCACCCCGATCGGTACCGCCGTGAAGGGAACCCTGCGCGAAACCACCGCCTTCGACCTCGCCCATCACGTGGTCGAAGCGACGACAAAACAGCTGGAAACCGATGCACCCGTCGACGACCTGATCCTCGGCGAGGGCCGCTACGGCGGCGGTGTGATCGCCCGTCACGCCGCGATCACCGCCGGGCTCACCGGCGTCCCGGGCCTGGCGCACAACCGGCACTGCGCGGCCGGGATGGCGGCCGTGCAGACCGCGGCGGCAGGAATCCGGTCCGGAATGGACCGTTTGGTGCTGGCAGGCGGGGTCAATGCCGACTCCACCGGGCCCAAGGCACGGTTCCGGGTGGGCCCGGACGAATGGGTGGATCCGTGGACCTCACCCTCGCATCCGGATCGCACCGACGCACCGAATCTCGATATGTCGATCACCGTGGGCTGGAACGCCGCGGTGAAATCCGGGATCACCCGCGAGGAGCTGGATGCCTGGGCGCTGCGTTCCCACCGCAACGCCGTCGCGGCAATCGACGAGGGCCGTTTCGACGACGAAGTCGTGCCGATCGACACCCCGTTCGGTCGATTCGCCGTGGACGAGCATCCTCGTCGCAGCACGACCATGGAGAAGCTGGCCTCGCTGAAGGTCCTGCATCCCGAAATCGAGGGTTTCTCGATCACCGCGGGCAATGCGGCCGGCGCCAACGACGGTGCCGCCCTGCTCACCGTCGCCAGCGACGAACTGGGTCTGCCGGCCCTGGCCACCATCCGGTCCTGGGCCTCGGTGGGCGTCGACCCCGCCGATACCGGCCTCGCCCCGATCGAAGCGATCACCAAGGCCGCGCGAAAGGCCGGGATCTCGTTGAGCGATGTGAAACTCTTCGAGATCAACGAGGCCTTCGCCTCGGTGCCCATCGCGACCGTCCGTGCCCTGGACCTGAATCCGGATCTGGTGAACGTGAACGGTAGCGGTTGCTCCCTGGGGCATCCGGTGGCCGCCACGGGCGCCCGGATGATCGTCACGACCGTCCACGAATTGCGCCGCCGCGGTGGCGGACTCGCGATCGTGGCGATGTGTGCCGGTGGTGGTATGGGTTCGGCAACGGTGCTCGAGGTCGCCGCTCCGTGACGGTTCGGCTCCGGATCGCGGCACCGCGGTCCCGAATGGGGACATTGCGGTCCGGCGTCGGCCGGTCCGCGGGCCGGTGCCCGCTCGCTGTCGGGCGCGACAACGCGAGTGGGCAATGGTGGACCACGGTCGGCGCAGAACCGTGCCGATCCGGGCGGCGCCGTGACACGGTGGCCGAGCGATATAGAGGAGCGGCGTGACGAGCCGAGACCGCGAGGGCGCCGAACCTCGCGACGCCGGAGTAGGTGCCAAGGAACCGGCGCAGTTGATCGCCGTCGCGCGGAGCGGGTCGGTGCGGGCGGCGGGCCGATTGCTCACCCTGATCGAGGGGGAGCGGCGCGACGAGGTGCTGGGGCTGCTGGAGCCGGCGACGGTGCGGGTGGTCGGGTTCACCGGGCCCCCGGGCGCCGGTAAATCCACCACCATCGCCGCAGTGGTCACGGCCTACCGATCGCAAGGGTTGCGGGTGGCCGTGCTGGCCGTGGACCCGTCCTCCCCGTACAGCGGCGGCGCCCTGCTCGGTGACCGGATCCGGATGGCCGCCCATATCGACGATTCCGAGGTGCTCATCCGCTCGATGGCCACGCGCGGTCATCTGGGCGGACTTTCGGCGGCGGTACCGGCGGCCGTCCGATTGCTGGCCGCGCTGGCCTACGACCTCGTGGTCATCGAATCGGTCGGCGTCGGCCAATCGGAGATCGAGATCGCCGCCGTGGCCGACCCGGCCGTCGTGGTCCTCACCCCGGGTGCCGGTGATGCGGTGCAGGCGGCGAAGGCCGGGCTGCTCGAGGTCGCCGATCTGCTGGTGGTGAACAAGGCCGACCGCCCCGGCGCCGATCAAACGGTGCGCGAATTGCGCGCCGAATCCGCTGCACCCATCCTCACCGCCGTCGCGGCGGACGGCACCGGGATACCGGAACTGGTCGCGGCCATCGACGCTCACCACCGCGCCGATACCGGCGACCGGCGGGCCGCGCGGGCCCGATCACAGATCCTGTCGCTGGTCTACACACGACTGCGTTCCCATCCGCACCTCACCGCCCTCGCCGAGGCCGTCGCCTCCGGGCGCTGTGATCCCTACACCGCCGCGGAACTCCTCTCCCCTCGGGGCACGGAGCGACCGGACGAGTCGGCGGCGCGCGTGGAAGACGTTGCGTCGGGCTGAGGGCCGCAGGAAGTTTTTCGAACCCATCTGGTGAACGGGATCCAGCTGCTCGAACCCCAGAGGTGGTAGTTGGTCAGCGTGCGAGCGCAGCACGGCCGCTCACTCGGTGGCTCCGAACGGTGGATTGTCCGGCGCGGGAGTGACATCCATATGCAGCCGGGTCAGGCGCTGAGAGCGGATACGCCATCGGCCGTCGGTTTTGGTGTAGGTCTCGTGATAGTGGCCGAAGCCGTGGAGCCGGGTGCCGTCGGGGAAGGTGAGCCGGTCTTCCATGGCCCAGATACCGGTGGCCTCGGTCGCGGAGAGCAGTTCGATCTCCGGGGTGTGGCCCTGATGGATTGTGATCGCGTCGCCGATCCGGGGAGTGAGAAAGGCCAGGAATTCGTCGGCGCCGGTAATCACCTCGCCACCCGAGCCGGAGACGTCGATGACGACATCGTCACAGAACAGTTCTCGAAAGCCGGCCCAGTCCTTCGTGTCCATCAGCCGGAAGTAACGAGCTTTGAGGGCGTGGATCGCTTCGTAATCGTTCACGGGTCATCCCAGGGTCGCGGTGATCGGCGGCAGGTCGAGGACGGTGCGGATACCCGGGGTGGCTGCGCAGACGTAGCGGACGGCGTTGACGGCTCGATTCGCGGTGTAGGCGGGGGAATGCTCGGCCATCCGGTCGAGCGGGAACGGGAAGACCATATCGATCTCGAGGGGTGCGTCGCCTTGCACGCTGAGGTGCCAGCCCGTGGGGCGGATCTCCCAGCCGGTTTCGGCCTGCGCGCCGCAATGCCAGATGGCCTGGAAGCGCAGGACGGTCCGGCCCTTGTGTATGCCGGAGATCGTGATGCGCTGTGCGGCGACCGTTCCCCGTCCGATCGTGCCGGCGGCGATATCGAAGGTGCGCGCGGCGGTGGCGACCTCGCCCGTGGCGGTCACCTCGTCGAGCGCAAGCCCGAGTCCGTCGGCGAGCAACCGCAGGGACGGACCGAAGCTGTTGCGCAGATGATTCAGGCGTACCTGGGCGAAATCGCCCGGGGCCCCACCGAAACCCATGACATCGAACAGGATTGCCGGCGAGTTCCGCTGGGACAGATCGGCATATTCCTGGATGGTGAGCACGTCGAGGTGTCGCTGGATCGACGCCAGCACAAGGGGAACGGCTTCGGTGATGAACCCTGGACTGCTGCCTGTGCTGTGGATCGAGGTGCCGCCGGCTGCGCACGCCGCCTCCACCTGCGCCCGGATATCGGGATCCATACTGCCGGGATGGTGGAAGACGCCGGCGGTCGTCACGATATTCACACCGGCGGCGAGTATCCGGCAGACGTCATCGATATCGCAGGTTTGTGGCATGTAGAGCACGCAGTCCGGCGTGTCGCGCAGAATTTCGCCGATATCGCCGGTCGCGCGGATATCGGTGGGGGCCGGTGATCCGCACAATTCGGCCGCATCACGACCCTGTTTGGCAGGGCTGTGCGAATACACCCCTGCCAGGGCCAGTTCCGGGTGGTCGATGATCGCGCGCAGGGCGCGGGCGCCGATGGTGCCGGTGGACCATTGGGCGACCCGCAACTGTCCGGCCGGGGCGGAAAGGGGAGAGGGGTGCATCGATTGCCTATCGGTCGTGCGGGCCGGATGATTCAGGGCCGGAAACGCAGCAGGGCTTCCTGCGCGAAGGAGGCCACCAGGGTGCCGTCCGTCGCGAGGACATCACCGCGACCGTAGGCGCGGCCGTGCGCCATGACCAGGCCCGCGTGCCGCAGCAGCAACCAGTCGTCGCTACGGAACGGGCGGTGGAACCACAGTGTGTGCGAGGTGGTGGCGGAGGTGAATTCGGTGCCGTTGCCGCTGTGGTCGACACCTTCGATCGGGCGCAGAACGGTGCCGATGACATTGAGATCGGTGGCGTAGGACACCAGGGCGGGTGCGAGTTCGGCGCCGACCTCGGGGGTGCGCATCCACAGGTCGTACTCGGCCGGGCCGGCGGCCTTGTCGCCGAGGTCGGTGAGGGAACGGGTCTCCCAGGGGATCAATCCGATGCCGACGGTGTATTCAGGGCCCGGAACCGGTGGTACCGCACCGACCTCCTGGTTTTCCCGCCCTTCCTCGAATGCGGTCATCGACAGCAGTGCGGTGGCGATCACATCGCCCTTCTGCCGGGCGACGATCGTCAGAGTGGCGAAAGAACGCCCGCGATGCTGCGGCTGCACCACGTAGTAGACGGGGGCGTCGCTCTTACCCTCGCGGGCGAAGATCACGTGGATCGATTTCACCGTCTTGTCCGGGCAGGCGAAAACCGCGGCACGCAGGAACTGGGCCAGCAGCTGACCACCGAAGAGCCGATGGTATTCCAGCTGCTGATTGGGGCCCTCGAATACCGAGAGGGTGGCCTGCGGATCGGGTGCGGGCGCGTCGGTGTCGTCGTCGGTCTGCGGTGCGGTGGGGCGCAGGCGCAGATCCATACAGGCGAGAAGGTCGGTCCAGAGATCGGGCATACACCGAGTGTAAACCCGTATCTCTGATTTGGAGAACGCTATTCTCGGCTAGATTTCGCGGGCGAATCCCTTGGCGCAGAACTCCCAGATCTCCTCGGCCGAGATCGGGTAGGCCGTTTCGTCATCGATTCCGCCGTTGGACTGGGCGGTGAACATCACCGTCTGCATCACCATGGCGGCCATCCGGCGTGGATTGAGCTCCTCGCGCAGCAAGCCGTCCTTGTCGGCGTCGAGCATGAGCTCGGTGAACAGCGCCAGCAGTGGCGTATGCGCGACCTTGACCTGGGCCGGATGGCTGACCAGCAGCTGCGGGGCGAAGTCGGTGAACAGTGGGCGTTGTGCGGTGGGGTCCGGGCGGCACAGTTCGTAGAGGAGTTCCACGGCGAGCTGCAATCGGTCCAGGGAATCTTCTTTGCCCGCGGCCGCGGCGCGGATCTGGTCCGCGGTGCGGCTCAGGGCGTCCTCGAACAGTGCCAGCAGCAGTTCGTGCTTCCCGTCGAACTGCAGGTAGAAGCTGCGCAGCGACTGCTTCGACCGATCCACGACCTCCTGGACCGTGAAGTCGGTGGTGCCCTTCTCGGTGATGATCGCCTGCGCGGCATCGAGAAACCGCTGTACGCGTTGTTCGGCCCGCAGCTTCGCGGTGCGGATCGAACGCTCTACCGCGCGCTGCTTCCAGGCCGGCTCTTCGCTGGGGCTGGTCACCGGCCGGCCCGTCCGATCCCATCGATCCCATATGAGGAGAACATGGGTGCACTGTACCGGAGAACGTCCCATGTCCGGGCAGGCACGTCCGGTGCTCGTACTGTTGAGGAGACTATTAATTTCATTTCAAGAGAATGCTATTCTCCTGAATGTAACGCAACCCCGCCCAACAGGAGGCAGCCCGGATGCTCTTCGAGTTCGATGCCGACCAGCGGCTGCTGCGCGATACGGTCCGCGAGGTCGCCACCAAGGAATGCCCCGCCTCGGTGATCAGGGAGATCGTGGACGCTGGGGCCGATCCGGGCCGGTTGTGGAAAACCTATGTCGAACTCGGCTGGACCGAACTCGTGGAGCCGGAAGCGACCGTGGAGCTCGGGATCGTGCTCGAGGGGCTGGGCCGGGCGACCGACCCGACGCCCTACCTCGCCACGATGACCCAGTTCACCCCGCTGGCGGGTGCTTTCGGCACCCCCGAAGGAACCGGCGCCGCGATCTTCGACGGCGTCACGGCGGTTCGCGACGGTGCAGGGTGGCTGCTGCACGGGACCGCTCGCCAGGTTCTCGACGGCGACCGCTGCGACAGGCTCGCAGTGGTCACGACGGCCGGGGTGTTCGTCGTTCCCGCACATACCGTCACCACCCGGCGCGTCGAGGTTTTCGATCCGGTACTGCACATCGCGGAAATCACCGTCGACGGGGTGCGGGTCACCGATGCCGACCGCACCGGTGCAGACCCCGAACGCGCCCGGCAACTGGCGCTGACCGGTCTCGCACTGACGACCGTGGGCGCCTGCCAGCGCATCCTCGATCTGGTCCTCGACCACGTGCGTACCCGCCGGCAATTCGATACCGCCATCGGGGCGTTCCAGGCGGTTCAGCACAAGGCCGCCGATATGCACCTGGCCGTCGAACGGGCGCGAGCCCTAGGGTACTTCGCGGCCCTCTGCCTGGCAGAGGACGATCCGCGCCGCAAGATGGCGGCGGCGATGGCCAAGGCGTCGGCAGGGGAGTGTCAGTCGGTGGTGTTCCGGCACGGTGTGCAGCTGTTCGGTGCCATGGGATTCACCTGGGAGAACGATCTGCAGTTCGCGATCAAACGGGCCAAGGCCGGCGAACTGCTGTTCGGCGGTGCGGCCGGACATCGGGCGGTGGTGGCACACGAATTTCTCGCGGGCCACCGCTGACCCGCGACATCATGAGAGCGCGCGCCCGGATGCCGGTCGTCGGCGCGGCCGGGTGGCCCAGCAGGCAGCCGGATGGCGCAGAAAACGGAATACGAGCACCGGGTGCGCGCCCGGTGCACCCCGGAACCGAGGAGCACTGTTTTGTCTTATATCGACTATTCCGTCGCCGATAAGATCGCGACGATCACGCTGAACCGGCCCGAAGCGGCGAATGCCCAGAATTCTGCGTTGCTGGACGAATTGGATGCTGCGTGGACTCGTGCCGCCGACGACGACGATGCCGTGGTGATCGTCTTGAATGCGGCCGGAAAACATTTCTCGGCGGGGCACGACCTCAAAGACGACAGCTGGCCCAAACCGGAAAAGATCACCCTCGACTGGATCTACCGGACCGAGAGCCGCCGGTATCTGGAATACACACTGCGGTGGCGTAATGTGCCCAAACCCTCGATCGCGGCCGTCCAGGGCCGCTGTATCGCCGGCGGGCTCATGCTGTGCTGGCCGTGCGATCTGATCGTCGCCGCGGACAATGCGCTGTTCTCCGACCCGGTGGCGATGATGGGGATCGGTGGCGTCGAATATCACGGCCATACCTGGGAACTCGGTCACCGCAAGGCCAAGGAGATCCTGTTCACCGGCCGTCCGGTAACGGCGCAGGAGGCCGAACAGGCCGGGATGGTCAATATGGTGGTGCCGCTGGCGGAGTTACCGGCCAAGACCACGGAACTCGCGGGCCAGATCGCGAAGATGCCGCCGTTCGGTTTGCGCCAGGCCAAGCGGGCGGTGAACCAGACAATGGATGTGCAGGGCTTCTACGCTGCGATCCAATCGGTATTCGATATCCATTCGACCGGACACGGGAACGCACTGAGTGTGAGTGGTTACCCGATCCTGGTGGATCTGGACCAGATGAAGACGAATATGAAGTAGTGAAGTGGGGCCCTCGAGGGAATGGCGGCCGACCCGCGCGCCCAGGGGACGAGAGTGACCGTGTCGGCTGTGGAGGTCGCCGCCGGCAAGACCGCCGACGTGACCTACACCCTGCTGCTGGGCGGAACACGAGTGCCACCTGGGCGGCGATTTAACCGGATAATAGCCCGGTAAAATCGACGAAACCGGCTTTGGGTGAGGTGGTGTCGGGCTAAGCTCCCCGCGGCATCCGTAGAACATGGTTTCCATGGGCGCCGATCATCACTCTCCAGAAAGACGAACCGATGTCACGAAGACACCGGGTAGCGCGAACTGCCGCTGCCTGTGGAATCGCGCTCTCGCTGAGCGCGATCACGGGCTGCGGCAATTTCTTCGGGCCCGACAACTGTTATGTCCTACCGGCGACGGAGGCGCCCGCCACCGAAGTCTCCGCCGGAAGCCCCGGGGCGGCGAACCCCGGAGCGGGCGTCGCCATCTCGGACTCGCCGGCCGCCGCTGCCGCCGCGATAACCGGTGTCTACCAAGCGTTCTTCGCGCCCGCGACCGCCACCGAGGATCGGATGGCGCTGGTAGAACGCGGGACGGATTTCGACACCGAGATCGCCGGGATGGCGAACCATATCCGCACTGCGCTCACCACGGTGGAGATCGCCGATGTGGTGGTACTCGACCCGGCCCACGCCGAATTGCGATTCACCTTGAATATCTCCGGTAATCCGGTGGTGAGCAACCAGATCGGCCATGCAGTGCGGGAGCCGAACGGCTGGAAGATCTCCGCCACCACGATGTGCGGCCTTGTCACGATTTCGGGGGGAATGTCGCAGGCCTGCGCATAGCGAGCGCTGCATCTGCGGCTAGAGCTGCGCCAGCCGGGGGGCGTAGCCGAGCTCGCGCAGCGTCGCCCCGGCCTCACGGGTGAGATCGCGGGAGCTGCCGAGCAATCCGTCCAGCACCAGGACCCGCCGGTAATGGTGGTGGAATTCGTGCTCGGCGGTGAAACCGATCCCGCCCAGCACCTGCTGGCAGTGGCGCGCGGTCACCAGCGCCGCGCGACCGGCGGCGGCCTTCGCGAGCGCGGCGGCGAGGCTGTCGTACTGCTGCGGTACGGCGGACTCGGGATGGGCCCGATGGTGCGCATCGGACGGTCCCACCGCCAGTGCTGCCTCGGCGCCTTCGATGGCGACCAGGGTTTCGGCCAGCCGGTGCCGGATGGCCTGGAAACCCGCGACCGGTTTGCCGAACTGCACCCGCTCGAGCGCGTGGCGGCGAGCCAGCGCGAGCATGGCACGCGCCGAGCCGGTCAGCCACCAGGCCAGTGCGCGGCGCGCCTGGGCGAGTGGAACAGGTTCGGCGGCAGGAGATTCGGTGGGCCGACCGACGGTGATCAGCGGCAGTTCGGGGTCGAGGAGGACGACCGGCCCGTTTTGCTGGGCCTCGTCCGGGGTGCCGCCATGGGCGGGGCCGGTATCGTCTCGCCAGAGCACCCAGCGGCCGCCGGTGAACGGCAGCGGTATCGATTCGCCGAACGGGTGGCCTGCCGCATGCGCCAGCACATCGTTGATCAACGGTGCGTGGGCCCCGGCCTCGCCGAGTAGCCGGAAGGCGAGGGGCACGGCGATATCGGCGCTGTCGGTGAGCAGCTCGTACCAGCCGAGGTCACGCAGCGCCGAATGGAGTTCGGCACCGGTGGCCGCGGCCATTGTTCCGCGCAGCGTATCGGTGAGCAGAATCTGTTCGGCGGCGTCCACCACTCACTCCTTTCCCAGGTCGAGCAGGCGGCGGGCAATGATGTTGCGCTGGATCTCGGCGGTGCCGCCGTAGATGGTCGCCGCGCGGGAGTACAGGAATTCCGGACGCCATCCGGAATCGGCGAGTTCGATTTCGCCGGGCAGCAGATCGCGGGCGGTATCGAAGAGCTGTTGTTCGGCGGTGGCCAGCAGCACTTTGTCGATCGAGGTGTCCGGGCCCAATGCGGCCCCGCCCCCCAGGCGCTGCTGGGTGCCGCGCGACCGGCAGCGCACGGTGTGCAACGCCAGATAGGCGGCGCCGAGAGCGGTGTCGTCTGCCTCCGCGGTCTGGTCGAGGAGGCGGTCGAGCCGGGTGAACAGATGCGCTATCCGATGCCAGAAACAGGTGGACCGCTCGTAGGGCAGCAGATCCATCGCGACCCGCCAGCCGTCGCCGGGCCGGCCCAGCATCCGCGATTCGCCGATCACCACATCGTCGAAGTACACCTCGGCGAATTCGTCGACCCCGTGCATGGTGCGCAGCGGCCGGACAGTGATCCCCGGGGAGTCCATATCGACGAAGAACGCGGTGATTCCGTCGTGGCCCGGACCGGTGCGGGTCAGCAGGACACAGCGGGACGCGAACTGCGCGAGGCTGGTCCATACCTTCTGCCCGTTGATCACCCACCGGTCGCCGCGTTGTTCGGCGCGGGTCCGCAAAGAGGCCAGGTCCGAGCCCGAACCCGGCTCGGAGAAACCCTGGCACCACTGTTCACTACCGTCCAGCAGTCGTGGCACCATTTCGGCGGCCAGCTCCGGGCGGGCATAGGAGATCATGGTGGGGGCCAGCACCTCCACCATGGAGTAGATCCCCGGCTCGGCCAGGCCACGGCTCGCGACCTCTTCACCGAGCACCGCCCGCAGCAGCGCCGGACCGCCCAGCCCGCCGACTGCCTCGGGCCACCCGTAACGCATCCAACCGGCCTCGAACAGCGCCCGCCGGACCCGGCCCAGCTGCGCGACCTGCGCGTCGAAACCGGGTGCGGGCCCGGGGGAGAGGTTGTTCTCGTCGAGCCAGGCGCGCACCCGAGTCCGGAACTCCCCGACCTCCGCTACCGCCTCCGGGCCTGACTCGCTCATGCTGTGTCGATCGGGCATGGGCGAGGGCCCTGCGTGGTGACGCTTCGCTACCGCCTCCGGGCCTGACTCGCTCATGCTGTGTCGATCGGGCATGGGCGAGGGCCCTGCGTGGTGACGCTTCGCTACCGCCTCCGGGCCTGACTCGCTCATGCCGAGGGCCGCTCGAAGGCGTGTGGGATACCGGAATCGTGGATACCGCTGCGCCGGATGAAGGTCATCGCGCGGGTGGCCAGGCGCCAGCCCCGGTCGGTGCGCCGGTAGGTGTCGGTGTAGTACCCGATCCGCATATCGTGGGTCGACTGCTCCACGAAACACAGCGGCTGCGTGCCGGTGCCGGTATCGCCGTCCAGTTCGATCAGCGGGGTCCCGGTGAGGAACAGGCCCTTCGGCGCGGCGTCGACGAGTTCGGGGAACACGTCGAGGGTGTAGGTGTCGCCGAACGCGCTGTAGCTGCCGTCGGGAGTGAATACGCCGACCAGGCCGTCGATATCGCCCTTGGTGATGGTCACCGCGTAGCGGGCGAGCAGCTGCTGGATTTCGATCAGGTCATCGTGTGCTGCCATAGACCTTTCCGCCTTTCATCACGAACCGCACCTGCTGGGTGACGGTGATATCGGCCAGCGGATCACCGGGTACCCCGATCACATCCGCCAGCAGGCCCTCGGCGAGCCGGCCGCGGTCGGAGACCTGGATGAGCTCGGCGGCGACGACCGTCGCCGCCCGCAGCACCGACAGCGGATCGAGTCCCCGCTCGACCAGAGCCACCAGCTCGTCGGCATTGCGGCCGTGTGGGATCGCCGGCGCGTCGGTGCCTACGGCGATCTTCACCCCCGCGTCGAAGGCGGCTTTCACCGATGTCCGGGCGCGCGGGAACATTTCGGCCGCCTTGGCCTGGAGTTCCGGTGCCGCCTTGGAGACATCCATGGCATCGGCCAAGCGTGTGGTCGGCACCATATAGGTGCCTTCCCGGACCATGAGGGCGATGGCTTCGTCGTCGATCAGGAAACCGTGTTCGATACAGTCGATTCCGGCCCCGACCGCTTCTTTCACCGCCTCCGCGCCGTGGGTGTGCGCGGCCACCCGCATGCCGCGGCGATGCGCCTCGTCCACGATCGCCCGCAGTTCCTCGGTCGAATAATGCTGTGCGCCCGGCGCTCCCGTCATCGACATCACGCCACCGGAGACACAGACCTTGATCAGCTGGGCGCCGTGTTTGATCTGGTACCGCACCGCTTTGCGTACCTCGTCGACACCGTTGGCGATGCCTTCTTCGAGGGTCAGCTTCAGCACATCGGGGGCGAAGGCCGAGAACATTGTGGGGTCCAGATGTCCGCCGGTGGGGGTGATGGCATGGCCGGCCGGCACGATGCGCGGACCGTCGATCCAGCCGGCATCTATCGCCTTTCCCAGCGCGACATCCAGCAGATATCCGCCGGTTTTGACGAACAACCCGAGGTTGCGCACGGTGGTGAACCCCGCACGCAGCGTGCGCCGGGCATTTCCGACCGCGCGCAGCATCCGCAGCGGCGGGTCGTCCTGTACCGAGGAACTCAGTCCGGTTTCGCCCCGTCCGCCCATCAGGAGGTTCACTTCCATATCCATCAACCCCGGCAGCAGGACGAGATCGCCGAGGTCGATGATCTCGCCCTCCGGTTCGCCGCCGACGCCGACGATCCGGTCCCCTTCGATGCGCAGGATGCCGGGCCGGACGATTTCGCCGGAGTCCACATCGAGCAGCCCGGCGGCCCGCAGTGTCAACATGGCTACACCACCGGTTCGCGCACGATGTCCAGGTAGGCCGCGCCGCTGTCGGGCACCCGCGGCTGTTTCCAGACCTCTACCGGGAACGATGCCATCACCAGCGACTGCATCAGGTGGAACAGGTTGCGGGCGTCGTCGGGCAGGTCGTCGAGGTCGTACCGGTCGCAGTAGGCGATGGCATCCTCGAGCCGCGCCATAGCGGCGTCGTAGAAGTCCTGCATCTCCGGCATCGTGGAGGCCAGCCGTTTGGCGTACCGCTCGGGTTCGGTGGGCAGGATCCAGTCCGCGAATTGCGCCAGATCGGCGAATTCGGTGGGCAACGCTGTCGTGTCCTCAGTTGCCATTGCGGTATTCCTCGACTTTCTTCTGCGCGGTCTTGTGCAGGTGGCGGAGCAGGATCTCCTGGTCGTTGAGCGGGAAATCGGTCACCGTGCGGGTCGCGATCATCGTCTGGGTCGCCTCGAGGGTGTTCGCGTCCTGCAGCGCGTATTCCTTGAAGGTCACGCCGGCCAGCTCCTGGGCCAGCCGCTCCCGAGCCGTTTTCGCCGGCACGAAATACAGGTTGGCCTCGAAGATGTGCCTGTCCACGGCGGTCGGCCAGTAGTGGTAAGTGAGGTACCAGCCCGGCGCCCAGAACAGCAGCGAGAAGTTCGGCCAGATCTCGAATTCATCCACCCCCCAGGCCCGGTGGCCGGCCGGGTTGATCCCCACGGGCAGCGGGTCCAGGCCGTCGATATCGGGGCGGTCCCACGGTCCGAACAGTCCGCTGCGCAGGATGCGCTCGATCGGTTTGACCATGTTCAGGTCCTTGGGCGGCGCCATCCCGCCCCACGACGAGATCATCGAATGCGGCGGCTGCAATTCGTAGTGCAGGGCCTCGTAGCCGTAACCGGCGAGCTTGTCGGCCTCGTCCTTGACCGCCTGCTTCATATGCAGGATCGGCGCGTGATAGAACTCGGCGAACGCGTCGATGAACAGTTTCCAGTTGCTGCCGACCTCGGCCTTGTAACTGAACACCTCGGTCATCTCGTGGAACGGATAACCCTCCAGCCCCTTGATCATCGGGCCGAGGAAGGTGGTCAGCGGTTCGGCGTCCTGATCGAGGTTGATGAAGATGAACCCCTCCCACACCTCGCACCGCACGTCCTTGAGCCCGTAGTCGGCGCGGTCCAGGCCGAAGAATTCCTTCTCCTGCTGGACGAAGGTCAGTTCGCCCTCGAGGCTGTAGCGCCAGGCGTGGTACTTGCAGGTGAACTGTTTGCAGAAGCCCGAGGTCTCCTCGTTGGGGTAATCGTCCCAGACGAGTTTGTTGCCGCGGTGGCGGCAGACGTTGTGGTAGGCGTGGATCTCGTTGTCGTTACCGCGCACGATGATCAGCGAGGTGCCGGCGGCGGAGAGTTCCTTGGTGAAGTAACTCCCCTTGCGCGGCAGCCGTTCCACGCGGCCGACATTGAGCCAGGTCTTCTTGAAGATCGCCTCGCGCTCGTCCTCATAGAACTGCGGATCGATGGAATCGGAGTAGTCGACAGGCTCGGTGCCCAGATCCGGGTAGTGTTCGGTCCAGCTACCCGCCGCCGGTTTGTTGAAGTGTGCCAAGGGATTACCTCTCGTACTCGGATCGTGTGCCGAAGGTGTTGAAGGCCGCGGCAAGTGTGTTGTAGGTGCCGATGGTGAAGATCAGGTCCATCCGCTGGTGTTCGTCGAGATGCGCGCACAGTCCGTCCCAGGTGGCGTCGGACAGGTTCGATTTCTCCTCGAGTTCGTCGACGGTGCGCAGGATCAGCTGATCGACCGCGTCGGCGGCCTCGCCCCGGGCGACCCCGGCGATCTCGTCGTCGGTGATTCCCTCCGTGCGCGCGGCTTCGCGATGGTGGTTCCACTCGTAGACACAGTCCCGCAGGTGCGCGACGCGCAGGATGGCGATCTCGCGCAGCCGGGCCGGGAGCGGTGACCGGAACAGTAGGTGGACGTTCAGAGTGAGGAACGCCTTGGTCAGCGCGGGGTGCCGGGCGAGTGTCGACAGGGCGTTGCTCGCCGACTCCGGGTTGCGCAACCTACGCGGCAGCATGACCCGCAGCGCGTCGTCGACGTCCTCGTCCCACCGGTCCGCGGGTAGCGGTGGTACTCGCATCGCGCCTCCTCTCGATGAGAATGATATTCTCGCTTTCGGATAACAGGTTTCCATGAGCCGACCGGATAGTCAACGTGAAGGTGTATCGACAGGTGGTGAGGCTGTCGTCGTGACCTTTGCGGCCGACCGGGTCGCGGCAGGTGTGGTCGCCCGCAGTGAGGTGTACCCGAAAAATAGGATATTGATTCTCGATAAGTGAGAAGCTAGTTTTCATTCACCGAGAGCTGGGTACGGCGGTCAATCGGCCAGGGTGTCCGACTCGAACTCGGTGTACGGGCGGGTCGCTCGCCCGATCACGATCGGCTGACCGATGGGGGTCAGCTCAGAAAGGACCATCGTGAGACCGATGAGAACAGCCACCGTCCTGATAGCGGTGGCGTTACTCGCCACCGCCGGCTGCTCAGGCCGCAGTGGCAGCGAAACCGAGAGTCCCTCCTCCGGTGACAAGGTCGTGGCCGATTTCGGCGACCTGGCCGGTGTCTGCGGCGAGGGTGACGCCTCGGGCTCGCCCACCCAGGGTGTTACCGACAGCGAGATCACCGCCGGTGTCTTCACCGATGTCGGCTACTCCAAGAACCCCGAATTCGTCGATGCCGCGACAGTGTTCACCTCCTGGTGCAACGCGGCCGGTGGTATCAACGGTCGCACGATCACCACCGAAATCCACGATTCGAAGGTGATGGCGGTCCGGCAGAAGATGGTGGAAGCCTGCCGCACCGATTTCGCGCTCGTCGGCGGCGGCGCGGGACTGGACGGGCTCGGCGTGAAGGAACGGCTGGAATGCACCCTGCCGGACTTTCCCGCACAGATCTCCCAGCAGCCCAATCTCGGCACGGACCTGCAGGTGATCGCCTCGCAGAGCACCTACGCCCACTACGACCCCTACAACGCATCCCGTCAGTGGCTGACCAAAGAGGCGTATCCGGAATCGGCCGGGGCGATCGGGATCATCAACGGCGACTCGCCGGTGACCAAGGTGCTCGGCGACAAGGCCGTCGAATCGCTGAACGCGATGGGCGCGAAGGTGGTCTACAACCAGCTGTATCCGGTGGGCGGGGTGACCGACTGGACACCCTACGCACAGGCGATCAAGAACAGCGGGGTGCGTGGCCTCATATTCATCGGTGAGGACGGGCCGCTGGCCAAACTCGAGGAGAAACTGACCTCGATGGATTACAAGCTCGACTGGATCGACCCCACCAACAACGCTTTCCGGCCCGATTACATCGAACTGCTGGGACGCTCGGCGAGCTTCCAGAACAATATCGTCGATCTCGGCGGGGTGGTGCCGCCGCAGCTGGCCGGCGAATCGCCCGCCGTGCAGCAGTTGCAGAAGCTGTACGAGCAGTACGCGCCGGACGCGGTGATCAGTCTGCCCGCGATCCGCGCGTTCTCGGCCTGGCTGCTGTTCGCGAAAGCCGCGAGTGCCTGCGGCTCCGAACTCACCCGCACCTGCGTGGTGGATACGGCGAAGAAGGAGACCGAATGGACCGGTGGCGGGCTGCACAGCCCGAACGATCTGGCCGCAGAAGACCCCGCGCCCAACTGCTTCAACGTCATGCAGGCCACACCCGAGGGCTGGACGGCACCCGAGTTCGGTGCGAACGAGGGCCTGTTCCGCTGCGGTACCCCGCCCTACCGGTACACCGGTGACTACGGCGAGCCGATGACGCTCGCCGATGTCGGCAAGACCATGGCGGACGTCGAGTAACCGACCATGGATCAATTCCTCGCTTTCGGGATCGTCGGGCTGAGCACCGCGGCCGTCTACGCCGTGATCGGCAGCGGCCTGGTGCTCACCCATACGACCACCGGAATCTTCAATTTCGCGCACGGCGCGGCCGGGATGATGGCCGCCTTCTCCTACTGGCAGCTCACGGCCGGCTGGGGTGTACCCGTACCGGTCGCCCTGGCGATCGTGCTGCTGGTGCTGGCACCGCTGTCCGGGCTACTCGTCGAACGAGCACTGCGGGCCGTGCAGGGATTGGGTGACGCGGAAAAACTGGTGATGACGGTCGCGCTGCTCAGCGGCCTCATCGCCACCGCGCGCTGGATCTGGGATCCGATGCAAGCGCGCACGCTACCCACCTTCTTCGCCGATGCCGAACCGATCCGGCTCGGTGCCGCTACCGTCACCTGGCATCAGGCATTGACCATGCTGGTGGCGATCGCGGTCGCAGTGGTGCTGCGGGTGCTGCTGTTCAACACCCGGACGGGTGCGGAAATGCGGGCCACCGTCGACGACCGGGCCCTGGCCGGGCTCACCGGCGCCGATCCGGTCCGCGCCAACCGGGTCGCCTGGATCCTGGGTATCGAATTGGCCGCGGTGGGCGGCATTCTCATCGCGCCCACGGTGTCACTGGACGCGTCCACGCTGTCGCTGCTGATCGTCAGCGCCTACACCGCGGCGATCTTCGGGCGGTTGCGCAGCCTGCCCATGACCTTCCTCGGCGCGATCGTGGTGGGTCTGATGGAGAGCTATCTGACCGGGTATCTGCCGCAGAACGAATACCTGCCGGGCCTGCGGCTCGCCGCACCGGCGCTGCTGTTGTTCGCGGCGCTGCTGTTGTTCCCGCACGGGCGGTTACGCGGCCGCGACCGCAGACTGAGCCCGGTGCCCACACCGTCGCGTAGCGGTGCGGTGTTCTTCGCGGTGGTGATCGTGATCCTCGGTTCGATCGTCGCCACCACGCTCGGGGAAAGCGATCTGATCGCCTACGGGCCGATGTTCGCCTTCGGTGTCATCGCCTTGTCGTTCGTACCGCTGTCCGGGTACGCCGGTCAGATATCGCTGTGCCAGCTGAGCATGGCGGGTATCGGGGCGATCGCCTACGGGCAACTCGCACCGGACGGCGAACTGTGGGGTCTGCTCGCGGCTGTCGCGATCGCGGCGCTGGCGGGTACCTTGATTGCGCTTCCGGCACTACGCCTTTCGGGTGTGTATCTGGCGCTGGGAACCGCGGCATTCGCAGTGGTGCTCGATCGGTGGATCTTCACCCTCCCGTCCTTCGACATCGCGGGTGTGGAGATCTCGTTCTTCGATCAGGGTTCGGTGGAGGTGTTCGGGCCGAACCTGTTCGGGCTGCGCCTCGATACCGCCCAGAGCATCACCATATTCGCGGCGGTCTGCCTGGCGGTGGCCACGCTCGGTGTGGCCGCCTTGCGGCGCGGCCGGTTCGGCCGCCGGCTCATCGCGTTACGCGACAGCGAAGCCGCCTACGCCACACTCGGCGGTAACCTGCTGCGAGCCAAGGTGGCGGTTTTCGCGTTGAGCGCCGGCCTGGCCGGGCTCGGTGGTGCGCTGTTCGGGATGCAGATGGGCTCGGTCACCCCCGAACAGTTCAATTTCGTGGCCGGTCTGCCGCTCTTCCTGGTGGCCGTGTTCGCCGGGCTCGGCGCGCTGGGCAACGGCCTGTTCGTGGGCGTCGCGCTCTACGGGCCGATGCTCGCGATTCCGGTGCTGTTCCCCTCGACCGAGAACCTCATCCACGTCCTTCCGGCGCTGGCCGGTATCGCCTTCGGCGGCGGTGTGGTGAGCCACGGTGCGGTCGCCCGTATCCGGGAGGGATTCGAGGCGGCGATCCGCAACCGGGTGACCCTGGTGCTGATGGTCGCCGTACCGGTGGCGCTGTGGCTGGTGCGGCTGGCCGGAGTGATCGACGGCTGGATGTTCTTCTGGGGCTCGCTGCTCGCGGTGTTCGCGATCCGCATCCTGGCGAACAACCGCGAACAGCGCGCCGCCGCCGGAGAACCGGATGTGGCTGTCGAATGGTGGGGCGTGAAACGGCCGTGGCGGCCCGAGGACAAGGAGGTGCTCGATCATGCCATCACTGCTGGACGTTAGCGATATCACCGTCACCTTCGGCGGCCGGCGCGCCCTCGACGGCGCCGGATTACAGGCCGAAGCGGGCGCGGTCACCGGATTGATCGGGCCGAACGGAGCCGGGAAGAGCACGCTGTTCGACGTGATCTGCGGATTGCGCCGGCCCGCGGGCGGTCGGGTCCTGTTGGCGGGCCGCGATATCACCCGGCTCGACCCGGCGCGCCGGGCCCGGCGCGGAATGGCGCGAACCTTCCAGCGGCTGGAACTCTTCGGCCGTCTCTCGGTGCGCGACAACCTGCTCGTCGCCGCGGAACTCGGCCCGCGGCGACGCCAGGCGGAGAAGGTCGTCGACGGGATCGTCGAGCGGTTGGGTCTCGGTGACCGCGCCGGTGATCTGGCCGATTCGCTGCCCACCGGGCTGGCGCGGCTGGTCGAGGTCGGTCGCGCTCTTGCGGTACGGCCCACCCTGCTGCTGCTCGACGAGCCCGCGGCCGGACAGGACAGTGCGGAAACGGATCGATTCGCCGAACTGCTGCGTTCGGTGGCCGCGGACGGTACCGCGGTGGTGCTGGTCGAACACGATATGGGTCTGGTGATGAGCGTTTGTGACCAGGTTTATGTCCTCGACCTCGGCAGTGTGATCGCCGGCGGACCACCCGAGGTGATCCGCCGCGACGAACAGGTCCTGGCGGCGTATCTGGGGGACTCGTGACCGCACTCCTCGAATTGACCGCAATCCGCGCCGCCTACGACGCGATCACCGTCCTGCACGGTGTCGACCTGAGTGTGCGGGCCGGGGAAGTGGTCGCGCTGCTGGGACCCAACGGCGCCGGAAAAACCACCACGCTGAAGGTGGCGGCCGGGGTGCATCCGATCGCCGACGGCGAACTCCGGCTCGGCGGGCGCACAGTCAACGGAGCCGACCCGCGCGACCTCGCCCGCGCCGGTGTCTGCCTGATCCCCGAGGGCCGGGGCATCTTCCCCAACCTCACCGTCCGCGACAACCTGCTGATGATGTCGTTCACCGGCCGCCCGGTCGCCGAGATCGAAGATATCGCGTTCGCGCGGTTTCCGATCCTGGCGCAGCGGGCCGGGCAGACCGCGGGCACGCTCTCCGGCGGCGAACAGCAGATGCTGGCATTGGCCCGCGGCCTGGTCACCGACCCGGCCGTGCTGCTGCTCGACGAACTGTCGATGGGACTCGCGCCGCTGGTCGTGGGACGGCTCTACGAACAGGTCGCCGAAATCGCCCGCCAGGGTGTGGCGGTACTGATCGTCGAGCAGTTCGCCGCCGCGGTACTCGATATCGCCGATACCGCCGCGGTACTGGTCCGCGGCCGCATCGAACATCAGGGCCCGCCCGATCTCGGGCTCCGTAATCAATTGGCCACTCTCTATCTAGGAAGTCCCTCATGACCGAATCCACACGCGCGGACCGCTTCGTCGCCGAACTCGCGGAGCTGAAGATCCCCGACCCCGCTGCGGGCCGCGGTGGTCTGTGGCTGCGGGTCGGTGTCGCCCTGCTCATCCTGGGCCCGGTGGTGATCGTGCTCGGCTATCTGATGTCCAACAACACCTCCGACGCACTGGTGCAGCGCGACGCGATCATCATCGCCCTGGCCGGTGTCGCGGTGAGCATCGTGGGCGCGACGCTGTTCCTGCGATATTCGCTGACCGGGGTGCTGCGGTACTGGATGGCGCGGCAGTCGTATGACCTGGCCCAGCTCGCCGGCCGTCTGCCCGGTGGGCCGGGCCAGGAACTCGGGGAGGTCGCAGTGCCACAGCGGTGAACACCGGCGGTGGTGCCTGCCCGGTCCGGCGGCGATGAACCTACGCCAGGTGGGTCGATGTGAATGACGGCGGTGGCCTGCTCGAATGCGAACAGGCGCTCCCCGGCCGCACGGCGGCGAACGAGAGGAGTTGATGTGTCCGACGGTATGAGTTTCGAACTGTCCGAGGATCAGCGGCTGATCCGGGATTCGGTGGCCGAACTGGCCCGCAAATTCGACGATCAGTACTGGATGGAAAAAGACCGGGATCACCAGTTCCCCACCGAGTTCTATCGCGCCGTCGCCGACGGCGGCTGGCTGGGTATCTGCATCCCCGAGGAGTACGGCGGGAACGGCCTCGGGATCACCGAGGCTTCGATCCTGGCCGAGCAGGTCTCGCGGTCCGGCGGGGGCATGAACGCCGCCACCGCGATTCACCTGTCCCTGTTCGGTATGCAGCCGGTGATCGTGCACGGTTCGGACGAACTGAAACAGCGCACCCTGCCGCGGGTCGCGCGTGGTGAACTGCACGTCTGCTTCGGCGTCACCGAACCCGGCGCGGGCCTGGACACCAGCCGGATCACCACCTTCGCCCGCCGCGACGGCGACCACTACGTGGTCAACGGCCGCAAGGTATGGATCTCCAAAGCGCTGGAATCCGAGAAGATCCTGCTGCTCACCCGCACCCAGAAGTACGACGACGTCGAGAAGAAGACCAGCGGTATGACGCTGTTCCTCACCGATCTCGACCGCGACCACGTCGATATCCGGCCGATTCCGAAGATGGGCCGCAATGCGGTCTCGTCGAACGAATTGTTCATCGACGATCTGCGGATCCCGGTGAAAGACAGGGTCGGTGAGGAGGGCCGCGGATTCGAATATCTGCTCGACGGCCTGAATCCCGAGCGGATGCTGATCGCGGCCGAAGCGCTCGGGATCGGGCGGGTCGCGTTGGATCGCGCGGTGCGCTACGCGAACGAGCGCGAAGTTTTCGGGCGGCCCATCGGCAAGAACCAGGGAATCCAGTTCCCGCTGGCCGATTCGCTGGCCCGGCTGGACGCGGCAGAACTGGTGCTGCGGAAAGCGACCTGGTTGTACGACCAGGGTAAACCCTGCGGCCGGGAGGCCAATACTGCCAAATATTTGTGCGCCGAAGCCGGTTTCGAGGCCGCCGACCGCGCGATGCAGACGCACGGCGGTATGGGGTATTCGGAGGAGTATCACATCTCCCGGTACTTCCGGGAGTCACGCGTGATGCGGATCGCGCCGATCAGTCAGGAAATGATCCTCAATTATCTGGGGTCGCACGTGTTGGGAATGCCGAGGAGTTACTGATGGCAGCGAAGAACGGACTATTCGATCTGACCGGCCGCGCGGCGCTGGTCACCGGTGCCGCCGGCGGTATCGGTTCGGCCGTGGCGCGGGCACTGGCCGCCCACGGTGCGGCGGTACTGGTCACCGATCTCGACGGCGCCGCGGCGGGAACGGTCGCGGAGAAGATCACCGCCGACGGCGGTACCGCGCGGGCCTGCGCGCTGAATGTCGCGGACCCGGAATCCGCGGTCGCGGCCGCCGAACAGGCCGCCGAACTGGGTGGCGGGAAAGTGCATATCGTAGTGAACAATGCCGGGATCACCGCGCCGGCCATGTTCCCGAAAACGACCCCGGAATCGATGCGCAAGATCTTCGATGTGCATGTGCTGGGAACCTTCAACTGCAGTCAGGCTGCACTGCCGTACCTCGCCACGGACGGCACGGGGCGCATCATCAATGTCACCTCCTCGGCGGGGCTCACCGGGACTTTGGGGCAGGTGAATTATTCCGCCGCCAAGGCCGGGATCATCGGGGTCACCAAATCGCTGGCCCGCGAACTCGCCCGCAAGAACATCCTGGTGAACGCGCTGGCACCGCTGGCTGCCACGCCGATGACCGAAACCATCCGCACCGACGAGAAATTCGCGGAACAGATGATCAACCGCATCCCGCTGCGCCGCTGGGCCGAACCCGACGAAGTGGCCGGGGCATTCGTGTTCCTGGCCTCCGATGCGGCGTCCTTCGTCACCGGCCAGGTGCTGCCGGTCGACGGCGGCATGGTGATCTGATGCAGCCCGCCGGTCCGCTGGCCGGGGTGCTGGTGGTGGCGCTGGAACAGGCCGTTTCGGCGCCCATGTGCACCCGTACACTCGCCGACTTCGGGGCTCGGGTGATCAAGGTGGAGAACCCGGCGGGCGGGGATTTCGCCCGGCACTACGACGATGTGGTGGCGGGGCAGGCCGCGCATTTCGTGTGGGTGAACCGAGGCAAGGAATCGGTGACCCTGGACCTGAAATCCGAACGCGGCCTCCAGATCCTGCACGAGCTGCTCGCCCGCGCCGATGTCCTGGTATCGAACCTCGCGCCCGGGGCCACCGCTCGCCTCGGCGTGGACCGGGCCGCACTCGCCGAACGGTATCCTCGGCTGATCGCCCTGGAAATCGACGGCTTCGGTGCCGGGGGGCCGCTCTCGCACAAACGCGCCTACGATCTGCTCGTCCAGGCCGAGTCCGGAGTGTGCGCGGTGACCGGCCGGCCCGGCGAACCCGCGAAACCGGGGCCGGCGGTGGCCGATGTGACCACGGGATTGTATGCGGCGCTGTCGATCCTGGCGACCCTGTGCGGGCGCTACCGCGACACCGGCCCGGCCGGCGGCGCCATCAGCCTCAGCCTGTTCGACACGATGGCCGAGATGATGGGTTATCACCTGAACTACACGCGGCATTGCGGTGTCGAACAGCAGCCGCTCGGGATGAGTTCCCCCGCGGTCGCCCCGTACGGCGCCTACCCCACGGGCGACCGGCAGACGGTCGTCCTGGGCACCACCAACGACCGCGAATGGCAACGGCTTGCGCGCGATGTCCTCGGCCGGCCCGATCTGGCCGAGGACTACCGGTTCGGCACGAATTCGGATCGGGTAAGGCATCGCCGGGACCTCGACGAAGCGATCGGCGCCTGGTGTGCCGGACACACCCTCGCCGAGGTGCAGAAGGCCGCCGACGACGCCGGAATCGGGAACTCCCGCTACAACACCACCACCGACGTTCTCGACCACCCGCAGCTTTCCGCCCGCGATCGCTGGCGCGAGATCGACAGTCCCGGCGGACCGATCCCGGCGCTGCTACCGCCGGCCGTAGTCGACGGTTTCGAACCGCCGATGGGGGCGGTACCGGGACTCGGCGAACACACCGACGCGGTGCTGGAGGAGCTGGGCCGGACAGCGGCGCATATCGCCGAATTGCGGGTGGCGAAGGTGATCGGTCCCGAATACCGCGCCGCGGCGGCCGATCGGAATCAGTCGTGAACGCCGTAGCCGACGGCGCCGGTGAACTGCTCGTCGCCGACCGCGACGGCATCCGGACCGTCACTCTCAACCGTCCCCATCGCAAGAACGCGATGACCTGGGCCATATGGCGTGAGCTGGCGGATGTCCTACGCGATACCGGTATGGATCGGTCGGTGCGCGCCCTGGTGCTCACCGGTGCGGGCGGTGCCTTCTGCTCGGGCGCCGATATCTCGGTGCCCGATGCCCGGCACCCGATGGACAAGATGCGGATCTTCAGCGATCTGGCACTGCAACTGCACGAACTGCCGACCCCGACCATCGCCAAGGTGACCGGGGTGGCGGTCGGCGCCGGCTGGAATCTGGCACTGGGCTGCGATCTGGTGGTGGCCACCCCGGACGCGACATTCGCGCAGATCTTCGCCCGGCGCGGCCTCTCGCTCGACCTGGGCGGCTCTTGGCTGCTGCCGAAACTGGTCGGGTTACAGCAGGCGAAACGCCTCGCTCTGCTGGCCGAAACCATCGACGCCGCCCGCGCCGAAACGCTCGGGTTGGTCACCTGGATCGTCGCCGCCGACGAGATCGACGGGTTCACCGATGATCTCGCCGCCCGGCTGGCGGCCGGACCGCCGGTCGCGCTCGCGCAGACGAAAGCACTGCTCAACGAAGGTGCCGACGCCACGCTTCGGGAGGCGCTCGCAGGTGAATCCCGAGCCCAAGGTGTCAATTTCGCCACCGCCGACGCACCCGAGGCTTACACCGCCTTTGCCGAGAAACGCGCACCCCGGTTCACCGGAGCATGGTCTCTGCCGCCCGCCGGGAACAGTCGTCACGCGGAGGGGTCGAAGGCTGTCGGGAGCCGAGAGCATGAGTAGTAGCCGGGTTGTGCCATCGACTGCCGGAGATACCTGGATCCCGCAGGAGCCGATCGTCCGGGTGAACCCGGCCTGCGCCGGCCGAATTCGGCGCGAACCGGGGGCAGTGGTACGTGGTGGGCAGGCTGCAGGTGACCGCAGGATGGCCCGCGCGCACCCGGTGGCGGCGGCCCGGGAGGCATCGGCACTCGGTCGAGTGCCGGGTCGGAACCTGCGATCAGCAGGTGGCGTTCGAGCTGTCCCGGAGAAGGTGCGGGTGTGGGGCTCGCCGGTTCGCGATGATGGGGACAGCGGCGAACAAGCCGGTCGACAGCAACGTCTCGTAAGTGCGCTGGGTATGGACGGCAACGGCGGGGGCGTCTCGGAACGGAGTGGGTAGATGCGGGAAGTAGTGATCGCCGGTGCGGTGCGTACACCGGTCGGCAAACGGAAAGGCGGGCTGTCCGCGATGCACGCCGCGGACCTGTCCGCGGTGGTGCTGCGGGAACTGGTCGAGCGGACCGGGGTGAGCACGCAGCTCATCGACGATGTCGTGTGGGGTTGTGTGTCTCAGGTCGGCGATCAGTCGAGCAATATCGGCCGGTATGCCGTACTGGCGGCAGGGTGGCCGGAAACCATCCCGGGAACAACGGTGAACCGGGCGTGCGGGTCGAGTCAGCAGGCACTGGACTTCGCGGCGCAGACCGTCATGTCGGGGCAGCAGGATGTGGTCGTCGCCGGGGGAGTCGAGGTGATGAGCCGGGTGCCGCTCGGCGCCGCTCGCGCCACCGGTCAGCCGTACGGTCCGGCGGTCTTGTCGCGATACGACGATTTCTCTTTCAACCAGGGCATATCCGCCGAACTGATCTCCGCGAAATGGGGATTGAGCCGCACTGTCGTCGACGAATACTCGGCGCGGTCGCATGAGCTGGCCGCCGCGGCGCAGGACCGGGGGGCATTCGACGAGCAGATCGTCGAGGTCACCGCCCCGGCCGGCGAATTCACCGAGGGCGGTGTGGTCACCGCCGATGAAGGGATCCGGCGCGGCACCAGCGCGGAGAAACTGGCGAAACTGACGCCGGCGTTCCAGGACGACGGCGTGATCCACGCCGGTAACTCCTCCCAGATCTCCGACGGCGCCGCCGCCCTGCTGATCACCACGGCCGATCTGGCGACGCAGCTGGGCCTGCGCCCGTTGGCCCGCTATCGCGCCGGCGCGGTGGCCGGTGCCGACCCGGTGCTGATGCTCACCGGCCCGATTCCGGCCACCGAGAAGGTGCTGCGCAAGGCCGGCCTGTCACTTGCCGATATCGGGGCTTTCGAAGTGAACGAGGCCTTCGCCCCCGTTCCACTGGCCTGGCTCACCGAAACGGGGGCCGACCCGAACCTGGTCAATCCGCTCGGTGGCGCGATCGCATTGGGGCACCCACTCGGTGCCTCCGGTGCCGTGCTGATGACACGGATGCTGCACCACATGCGCGACAACGACATTCGCTACGGACTGCAAACCATGTGTGAAGGCGGCGGCACGGCGAACGCCACCGTCGTGGAATTGATTACCTAGGAAGAAAATATGCGCCGCGATCTGTTCACCCCCGCCCACGAGGCCTTCCGGGATCTCGCGCGGGAGTTCATCGAAAAGGAAGTCGTCCCGAACTATCCCGCATGGGAGAAGCAGGGGCAGATGCCGCGTGAGGTGTTCCGTCAACTCGGCGGACTCGGATTGCTCGGTACCGCCGTCCCCGAGGAATACGGCGGTATGGGCACCCGGGACTACCGGTACAACGTGGTGCTGCAGGAGGAGGCACAGCGAGCACTGGTCACTCTCAGTACGGTCCGCACCCAGTTGGATGTGATCCTGCCGTACTTCCTCGAATACGCGGACCGTGACCAGCGGGCCCGCTGGTTTCCCGGCCTGGCCGACGGCAGCCTGCTCACGGCCATCGCCATGACCGAACCCGGCACCGGCTCCGACCTGGCCGGTATCCGCACCACCGCCGTCCGCGACGGCGACCACTACATCCTCAACGGTGCGAAAACCTTCATCACCGGCGGACTGCTCGCCGATCTGGTGATCGTGGTCGCCCGGACGGCCACCGACCCTGCCAACCGGCGCGCCGGGCTCACCCTGCTCGTCGTCGAGGACGGGATGGCGGGCTTCGACCGTGGCCGGGTGCTGGACAAGATGGGCTGCAAGGTCCAGGACACGGTGGAACTGTCGTTCACCGATGTCCGGGTGCCGGTGGCCAACCGGCTGGGGGAGGAAGGCGTCGCCTTCGGCTATCTGGGCCACAATCTGCCGCAGGAACGGATGACAGTGGCCGTGGGCTCGGTGGCGCAGGCCCGCGCCGCGGTAGCCGCGACCATCGACTATGTGCGCGAACGCAAGGCTTTCGGGACACCCGTGGCATCGTTCCAGAACACCAAATTCGAGCTCGCCGCCATGTCCGCGGAAGTCGAGGCCGCGCAGACCATGGTCGACCGGGCGGTGCGGGATCTGGTGGACCGCAAGCTTTCGGGCGCCGACGCTGCCCGCGTGAAATTGTTCACCACCGAAACTCAGGCCCGTATCGTGGATCGCTGCCTGCAATTGTTCGGCGGTTACGGCTACATGATGGAGTATCCGATCGCCCGGCTCTACACCGATGCCCGGGTGGCCCGCATCTACGCGGGTACCAGCGAGGTCATGAAAGTTATCATTGCCAAAGACCTCGATTTGTGATGCACGGCACACTGAGTATTTCGGTGAGATACACATCACAACTGCGCGTTCGACCCTACTGTTTCAGCAGTTGGTTTATCGAACGGAGTACCCGGTGATCGGTCCATGGGATGAGCAGGTTGATTGCCTCTTCGACACCGGGTGCGGAATCCGCGCGGGCCTCTATCCGGTCCACCTCGTGCGCGCGCATGCCCGGCGCCACCCGCTGCGGCACCGGCTCGCGATCGTCGCCCCGAACACCGTGGACGTGGTGCAGTACGCGGGCGGTTTCATCGTCGACCGGATGATGGGCGGCTGGGAAGTGGTCGCCGTACTCACCGAACACGACGACGTCCGCCCCCTGGAGATTCTCGGCGCCACCGTTCTGGACCTGACCACCGCCCTCGCCGCCCCGGTACATGCCACCTGGCCGGAGAGCGTGCTGCTGGCTCCCGATGTCTTCGCCTCCAACGAATGGGTCCGCCGAGGAGCCATCGACTGTCTCGACAAAGGGCTGTCCGAACTGGCGGTCTGGGGTGACGATCTGCCCGACGAACTCGCCTGCCGGGTTTTCTCGGCGCATCACCGGTTGAGCACCGCTGCCCGGGCGTTCAAACGCTGCGCGCTCGGCGCGGCAGGGATCCCGGAGCGCGCGGACGAAGATCTCGAGACCTTCCACAGCGGCGAGGTTCTCCTGGCGGACCTGCGGGGGCGCCAGGCGCTGGTCCGCGCGGTCTGACCCGCGGATCGGCGAGGCGACCGCTGCCCGGTCCAGCACCTCTCGGGCCCGCGGCGCGGTTACGGCCGGCTCACCGGTCTGCGCCGAGGAACCGTTCGGCGAACTGCGACAGTTCGTCGCGCTGTTCCTCCGGGTCCGCGGAGCCGGCGCTCATCACCACCCGATCCACGCCCTGCGCGGTGAAAGCCGCGAGTCGCTCGTCGGTCATATCGAATCCACTCCAGCGGGTGTACTCGAGCCGGTCCGGCTCCCGGCCGGCGTCCGCGGCGGTTGTCCGCGCCAGCTCCCACTGGGCTGCGCGTTGGTCCGGGAGCAGCGCACCGCCTGCGAAGTATCCGTCCCCGCGCTGTCCGGCGCGGCGGGCGGCCGGTGCGCTCGAGCCGCCGATATGAATCGGGAGCGTGGTGTCGCGATAGGGCTTCGGGAATTGGACGAGGTGGTCGAATGCGAAGAACTCACCGTGGAAGGACACGCCGTTCTCGTCGCCGGACCACAGCAGCCGCAAGATATCGATCGCCTCGTCGGCCCGGCGGCCCCGGGTACGGAAATCGACCCCCGTGGCCGCGGCTTCGGCCGGGACAGCGCCCAGCCCCACGGTCAGCAAGCGCATCCGCCCTTTGGACAGGACGTCGATGGTGGCAAGCTGTTTGGCCAGTACGACGGGGTGGCGGTAGGGCAGCAGTAGAACACCCGTCCCCAACAGGAGCCGGTCTGTGGCCGCCGCGACGTAGGCGAGCGTATCGAGCGGATCGAGGAACGGCAGCGTGGGTGGGACCTCGAAACCGTGCAGCTGGGCGCCCGGGTGCAGCACCAGGTGTTCGGGCAGGTACAGCCCCTCGAATCCGCAGGCTTCGGCATGTTGCGCGTAGTCCACGATGCGATCCGGATCGGTCCCGAGATGGGCAGTGCTGTAACTGACGGCGAATTTCATTGTCTACCTTCCGGTCGGGCCGGTCGGTCCGCGTGTATCCGGCCCTTCACCGACTCCGGAATCAACCGGGTTCGCGCACAGAAATTCCCGGCGACACACCGGCACACGGCTCAGGTGTACGACCGCCCGGCGCAGGACACCAACCGCTGTGGCTGCGGTTTCGTCGCCGGCAGGGGTGAGTGCAGCATTGGCAACAGGTCACCGAGCTGCCTGGCTGGGTGACCTCGACCGATGTCTCCGGTCAGGAGTAGGTGAGCACGAGAGCGCCGGACTGGAACTGCTTGACGTCGTCGAGTTTCAGGCGGATCTCCGGCAGGCCTCGAGCGAACAGCGCAGTACCCGTGCCGAGCACGACGGGATTGACCACGAGCCGGTAGGAGTCGATCAGTCCGAGCTTCATGAACGACTGCGCGACCCGCGCGCCGGCGAAGAGAGCGAGGTCCCTGTCGTGTTCACGCTTCAACCGGGCAATCTCGGTGGCGAGCTCACCGTCCAGGATGTGCGAGTTTGCCCAGGTGCTCTGGTACCGACCGTCGGACACCACGTACTTCGGTAGCTCGTTCATCATCCGCACGGCCTCCAAATGTTGGGTGGTTACGCTTTGCCTCGGAGCCTGTGCACGGTCGCCGCCGCCTGTCCCGGCGTTCGGCCAGTACTCGGAAAGCTTCTCGTGGGCGGTGCGGCCGAAAATCATTCCCCCGATCGATGCCAGCACGTCGTTGATGTAGGTCTCCCATTCGTCGTCTGCGAAGGCCCAGTCGATGTCGTGGTCGGCTCGTTCGATGTAGCCGTCGAGCGATACGGCGATGTGAAGGAACACCTCGGCAGGCATGGCGGCTCTCCTCTCGCCCGGCACTGGAGGCCGGCTAACCGATTGTAAATCGCAATCAGTCGAAGACTACGACGGTCCGGTTGTAGAATGCAATCGGTATGGTCGGCAGACTCCGCTCCGGATGCCCGATCAACCTCGCGATCGAGGTCGGCCGTCTGCCTCAGCCGATGTCTCCGGCCAGTACACCTAGTCGAGGATGCGCCGGGCGACGTTGGTGGTGACCAGATCGAGCAGTTCGTCGCCCCGGCCGGCGAGGATGGTGCGGATGGCGTAGAGGGTGAAACCCTTGGCCTGCTCCGCCGAGACGGCCGGCGGGATCGTCAGTTCCTGCCGCGCGACGACGATATCGACGAGTGCGGGTCCGTCGTGGGCCAATGCTTCCGCGATCGCCGGCTCCAGGTCGCCGGGCTGCTCGACCCGGCGGCCCCATATCCCCATCGCGCGGGCGACGGCACCGAAGTCCGGATTGTCCAGGCCGGTACCGAAGTTCACCACCCCGGCCGCCTTCATCTCCAGCTCCACGAAGTTCAGCGACGAGTTGTTGAACACGATTACCTTGACCGGTAGGTCGTTCTGCACCAGCGTGAGCAGCTCGCCGAACAGCATGGTCAATCCACCGTCCCCGGCGAGGGCGATCACCTGCCGCCCGGGGTAGGCGGTCTGCGCGCCGATCGCATGCGGCAGGGCGCAGGCCATCGTGCCGTGGGTGAACGAACCGGTCAGTCGTCGCTGCCCGTTCATGGTCAGGTAGCGCGCGGCCCAGGTCGTCGGGGACCCCACATCGAAGGTGAACACGGCGTCGTCGTCGGCGGACCGGTTCACCACGCCGGCAACGTATTCCGGCCGGATAGGGGTGCGGCCCCGGTCGTCGACCGCGAGTTCGTCCAGCGATGTGCGGGTGCGCCGATAATGCCGCAGCGACCGTTCCAGGTGTGCCCGATCGGTTTTCCGGGTGAGCAGCGGCAGCAGCGCCTCGGCGGTGTCGCGCACACTGCCCACCATGCCCACGTCCACCGGAGTGCGCCGCCCGAGATGGCTGCCGCGGATATCGACCTGGATGACCGCGGCGTCTTCGGGATAGAACTGCGTATACGGGAAATCGGTACCCAGCATCAGCAGTACATCGGCTTCCTTGATCGCCTTGTATCCCGAGGCGTATCCGAGCAGCCCGGTCATTCCCACGTCGTACGGGTTGCCGTACTCCAGGTATTCCTTGCCGCGGAATGCGTGTACGACCGGAGATTGCAGTGCCGCGGCCAGCTCCATGACCTCGTCGTGGGCGCCCGCGGTCCCGGCCCCGCCGAGGATCGTCACCCGCGACCCGGTATTCAGGAGGTCGGCCGCCCGGCGCAGTGTGGTGTCGTCGGGCCGGACCACCGACCGGGACGGCAGTACCGGCCTGGCGCTCCAGCGATCGTCGGACAGCCGGCTCTGGAACACCTCTCCGGGGATCACCACCACGGCGACCCCGCGTTCTTCTACGGCCGCCCGCATCGCCATCTCCACGATCCGTGGGGCCGATTGTGGGCTGCTGACCAGCTCGCAGTAGACGCTGCACTCACGGAACAACTTTTCCGGGTGGGTTTCCTGGAAATAACCGGATCCGATCTCGGCGATCGGGATATGCGCGGCGACAGCCAGTACCGGGACCCGGGTGCGCTGCGCGTCGTAGAGCCCGTTGACGAGATGGAGATTGCCGGGTCCGCAACTCCCGGCGCAGACGGCGAGCCGGCCGGTGAGCGCGGCTTCTGCTGTCGCGGCGAACGCGGCGGCCTCCTCGTGCCGGACATGCTCCCAGGTGATAGTGCCGTCCGATCGCCGTATCGCGTCGGTGAATCCGTTCAAGCTGTCACCGGGTAACCCGTACACGCGGCCGACCCCGCTGACCTGCAAGGCAGAGATCATGTGTTGAGCAACAGTCGCCATGGCGCGACCCTACGCGCGCCGGGCGCGATCGTCGGTGAGGTCGCCGCCTCGCCATTCCTGCAGCGTATAGAAATCGCTACGTCGGAAGATCGTAAAGAGTGCAGGGCGCGTGGTATGCCTGAGCCGGGTGCCGTATCGGTCTACCGGCACTCGGTACGCGTGGATCCGGAAAGGGCGGGCAGAGCATGCCGCGGAGCAACGACCCACTCGCGGCGGCACCATGGGGGTCGCGACTACTCGGGCGTGCGGAGGAGGCCGCGGGAATTCGGCGGCTTCGTATCCAATTGCTGTTGACGGTGCCGATCGTGCTGGCCAACCTGGCCGGTGTCTTCGTATCGATCACGCTGATCGGTTTCGTGCTGCCCGGACCTTCCGTATTCACCGAGAAGATGATCCTGATCGATGCGGTCGCGGCTCCGGTGTACGCGGCGGTCGCCGTCCTGATCGGTGTGTGGTGGGGCACCGCCCGCGGGCTGGGTGCACTGGGCTGGGCCCTCCATCCCGAGACGGTGCCCACCGAGGAGCAGCAGGCCGCCGCCGCGGCAGTGCCGCGGCGGCTGGTGCGTATGCAGGCGTTGCTGTGGTTCGGGGGAGTGGTCGTGCTCACGCTGCTGGCCGGGGTCGCCGATCCCCGGTTGATCCCCAAAGTGGCGTTCGGTATCACCTTCAGCGCGATCGTGGTGTGTGCGAGTACCTATCTGATCATCGAGTTCGCGCTGCGGCCGGTGACCTCGCGAGTGCTGTCGGCGAGAACCTCTCGCGCCCGCAGCGGAATCGGTGTCTTCGGGCGATCGCTGTTGATGTGGCTGGTCGGTTCGGGTCTGCCGGTGGCGGGTCTGATGGTGGTGGCAGTGGTCGCACTCACCACCGATGATGTGAGCACCACACGGCTGGCGGTGTGCGTACTGTCGCTCGGCGGTGCGGCCCTCATAATCGGCTTCCTACTGATGACCCAGACATTGGCCGCGACCGTTGCCCCGATCAGTGGTGTGCGCCGGGCGATGCGTGAGGTGGAGCGAGGCGAATTCGATCTCACGCTCGCCGTCTACGACGGCACCGAACTGGGCGAACTACAGAGCGGTTTCAACAACATGGTCGGCGGTCTTCGCGAACGTGAAGAGATCAGGGATCTGTTCGGCAGGCATGTCGGGCACGAGGTCGCCAACGCCGCATTGGCCGGGAAGCCGGTGCTCGGCGGTGCCGAGGTCGAGGCCGCGGCACTGTTCATCGATATCGTCGGCTCCACCACCATGGCCGCGACCCTGACCGCACCCGAGATGGTCGCGATCCTCAACCGGTTCTTCGACGTGGTGGTGGACGAGGTGGAAAAGCACGGCGGCCTGCTCAACAAATTCGAAGGCGACGCGGCGCTGGCCGTGTTCGGCACCCCCGCACAGCTGTCCGACACCGCAGGCGCGGCATTGGCCTGTGGCCGTGCCATCCGCGCCCGGCTCGATACCGGCGGCACGGAATTCGAGGCAGCGATCGGCATTGCCGAGGGCCGGGTGGTCGCGGGTAATGTCGGCGCTCGGCAACGCTACGAATTCACGGTGATCGGCGACGCCGTCAACGAAGCCGCCCGGCTCTGCGAACTGGCAAAGCAGGATTCTCTGCTGCTCACCTCGGAGCGGACGGTCACCGCGGCCGCACCCACCGAAGCCGGCCACTGGCAGCTCGGCGAATCTGTGACACTGCGGGGCCGGCCGACTCCGACCCGGCTCGCCCGCCCGGTGCTGCGGCCCGGAATGCCGGAGCGGGACAACTGAGGACGGGACACATGGGGTTCGCCGCTCGGCACCGGTACCTTTCGGCAGCGTTTCCGGAAGCTCGAACATTTCGATCGCTGCGATCCGAAAGGGTCGCCCGTGCGCCCGGAGTTTCCCCGAACGGTGTCTCGACCTGGGATGGCAGTGGTTTTCTGCGCTGTCTCACCGAGGGGCTCGCCGTCTCGGTGTCGGGTTTGTTCCGAGGGGCGATACTTGATCGTTGTTAACCTTCTGTTGTCGGTTCGAGCCGGGGCGCCGGCCACCTACGAGAGAAGGGACCCGCACAATGACAACACTGTGCCGGGTCGTCCCCGCCGGGACCAGTCTGTGTGGAGGAACCGCCGATGACCCTGTCCGATTCGCCGACCACCACCGAGGAACTCGTGGCGGCCGTGGAGCGGGTGCAGGTCGCGCTCATCCAGGCGGCCCGGCAGTTCCGGACGATGGACCGGGCCGGAGCCAGCCAGTCCGCACGCAGCGCGCTCGCGGCGATCGTGAAATTCGGGCCATTGTCGATGTCGGAGCTCGCGGCACACGAGGGCGTGGACCCGGCCAGCGTTTCCCGGACGGTGCGCAGGCTGGAGGAATCCGGGGATGTCGCCCGCCGGACCTCGGATATGGACGGACGGGTGAATCTGATCGAGGTGACCGAGTCGGGCCTGGAGTTGTTCCTGCGCAGCAGGCGCCAGCTGACCGAGATCATCGTGGACCGGATTGCGACGCTGCCTGCCGAGGACATCGGCGCCATCGTCGCTCTCGGCGACGGGCTGGAACTGCTGGTCTCCGCGACGGGCTCACGCTCCGCGTAGCGGCCCCGCACGGGTGTCGCCACCTCTCGGCACCCGCCATAGGCTCCGATCCGGCCTCCTGATTTGCCGGCCGCGGATCGGCCACCTCTACCCACACACCATTCTCCGCCGGTGACGCGCGCGCCACCGGCCGATCGAACGGATTCTCATGACCGTGCTGAGTGCCGAGCCCGCAGCCGAACAGGCGGGCCGAACACAGCCGATTCGCCGCCCGGCCACGGGCTCGCGGCTCCGCTCCCTGCTGGGAGTGGCCGCTCCGCCCCTGGCCCTGGTCCTCCTGCTGGCGACCGGCTGGAACGTGATGGCCGCCCGGATGGACAGTCCGCTGGTCCCGTCGCTGGGCGAGATCGCCGGCGAACTGGTGACACTGTCCACCAGCGGCACGCTCTGGACCAACCTCGAGGTGACGCTGACCCGGGTACTCCTGGGCTTCGCAGCGGCTTTCGTGGTGGCGGTGGTGCTCGGTATCGCCATGGGACGCCACACCTATGTGCGGCGGTTCCTCGAACCGGCCGTCCTGCTGGGGCTGGTGACCCCCGGTCTGGTGAAGGCGCTGCTGTGTGTCATCTGGTTCGGGATCAGCATGGTCAATCCGATTCTGGCGGTGGCGCTCGCGGCCGCCCCCGTGCTCATCGTGAACATCACCCAGGGAGTCCGTGAGGTCGATCCGCATCTGCACGAGATGGCCCATGTGTACCGGTTCAGCGCCTGGACCCGGCTGCGCCGCATCTGGATTCCGGCCCTGGCGCCCTCGCTGTTCACCGGTGCGCGGCTGGGGATCGCGATGTCGTGGAAGGTGATCGTCCTGGTCGAGATCTTCGGGCTGGCCAGCGGGGTCGGATACCAGCTCAACCTCGAATTCGCCAATCACAACGTCGCGGGTGTGCTCGCCTGGACCGTCGCCTTCGCACTGGTGATGACGGGAATCGAATACGGCATTCTGCAAACACTCGAGCGGCGGGTCTCGCGCTGGCGTAAGGAGTCCTCGGTATGAGCGCGGGTATCGAACTACGTGATGTCGGCAAAGCTTTCGTGAGCAAGAAGGACGGCAGCGTCCAGACCGTTCTCGACCGTTTCTCGCTGGAAGCGGCGCCGGGGGAGCTCGTGGCCCTGGTGGGCGCGTCGGGGACCGGGAAGACCACCCTGTTGCATCTGGTCGCCGGGCTCGAAACAGCGGATTCCGGTGTGGTCCGCGTAGGCGCGGATACCGGGCCCATCCGGACGGGAATGGTGTTCCAGCAACCCCGGCTGCTCGACTGGGTCAGCGTTGCCGACAATATCGAGATCGCCGCGAAATCGGCGGGACGCACCGGAGTGGATATCCCGGAACTCCTGGACGCGGTGGGGCTGAGCGATTACGCCGATGCCTACCCTTCGGTCCTGTCCGGCGGCCAGCGACAGCGGGTGGCGGTCGCCCGCGCGTTCGCTGTCGACCCCGATGTGGTGCTGTTCGACGAACCCTTCAGTGCGCTGGACGAACTCACCGGCCGCAAACTGCGCCTGCTGTTGCAGACCCTGCTCGTCGAACGTTCCGTCACCGGGCTGCTCGTCACCCACAACGCGCTCGAGGCGGCATTTCTGGCCGACCGGGTCGTGGTGCTCGCCGGCCGTCCGGCGAGCATCGTCGGGGATCTCCGCGTCGATCTGCCGCGTCCGCGATCCACCGAGGACGCCACCCTGTTCGATCTGCACCGCGAGATCATCGCGCAGATCGCCTGATACCGAAACGATCCAGAAACGGAGCTTCCGTGCCCACCCCACGTGGCGATATCTTCTCTCGCGAATCCGTCCTCGGCCCGGCCGTGACCCGACGGCAGGCCCTGCGGGCCGGTGCCGCGCTCTTCGGCGCGGCCGGTGCCGCCGCACTGCTCGCCGCCTGCGGTGAGCCCACCGCGGCTGTCGACGCGAACGGTAATCCACTGCGGCCCATCAAGATCGGCGCGGTCCATCCGGGCACGGCGGGTTCGGTGATCGATCCGATCACCGAACAGTTCGGCCTGGATGTCAAACACGGTCTGGCGCTGAACCGCGACGGTGGGGGCGGTGTCGGCACCGGTCAGGAGAACCTGCTGACCGGACTGCTCGATACCTTCGCCTTCGGCCCGCTCGGCGCCACCGATGCCACGCTCGCCGGGCACGATGTGGTGATCGTCGGACCCCAGCTGTGGAATCACGGCCGCTGGCTGGTTCCGGCGGACAGCGATATCGACTCGGTCGAACAGTTGCGCGGCAAACGAGTCGGCGTGCAGCCGGCGAGCTCGGATACCTACAAGGCGGCAGCGCTGGCGCTGGCGGTCAACGGGATCGATTTCGAAGGCGAATACCAGCTGTTTCCCGGCCAGCCGCTCGCCGGTCTGGCCCTGTACGAGCGTGGCGACCTGGACGCGATCATCGCGATCGAACCCAACGCCACCCGGCTCGTCGCACAGGGCAGTCGGCAGATCGCGACGGTCTCCGAACTGTGGCAGAAGGGAACAGGCGACTCGAACCCGCTGTTCCTCAACGGCGCCGCGTTCAACCGGCCGTGGCTCGAACAGAACCGGGAGACCGCCGCCGGGTTCGTGGCCCTGCGCACCGAGGCGAACGCGTTGATCGCCGGTGACCCGGCACTGCTGTCCCGGCACTACGAGGCATTCGGGATACCCGGCCACGAAGAGGCCGCCATCGCCCTGCTGCCCGAGCGGCTCCGCGAAATCTACCCGACCACCTGGGATACAGGCGTATTCGCCAATATGGACCGGCAGATCGAGGTGGCCATCGATATCGGCCTGCTTCCGCGCGCCGCGGACCGGCCGGTCTACGAAAGCCTGAGTTGACCGGCCCGAAGGCCACGCAGTCCGTCCGGTATCCGCGGATCGCCTTGCTGGCATGCTGCGCGAGCCTGTTCCTCTCCTCCCTCGACACCTCCGCGCTCGTGGTCGCCCTGCCGTCACTACAGGCCGATCTCGGCCTCGACGTGGCAGGACTGCAATGGGTTGTCGTGGCCAACGCCCTGGCGCGCGGCAGCACCCTGTTCCTGGCCGGTTCGCTGGCCGACCGTTACGGTCCCCGCCGAGTATTCCGGGTCGGCGTCGTCGTTTTCGGCTGCGCCTCGCTGCTGTGCTTCCTCTCCTCCGGATTCGCCGAACTCATCCTGTGGCGGGTCCTGCAGGGCGTCGGCGGATCGTTGATGACGCCTGCCTCCATTTCGCTGCTCACCGGGGTCTTCCAGGACCCGGTCGCGCGCAGCAGAGCGCTGGGCACCTGGAGTGCCACCGCCGGCGTCTCGACCGCGCTCGGGCCGGTGATCGGCGGAGTGCTCGTGGCGACCGTCGGCTGGCGCAGCGTGTTCCTGCTCTGCCTGCCGTTCGCGGCGCTCGTCGTCATCAGTCTGCGGTGGGTGCCCGAATCCCCGGTTCCGCTGCGGCGGCGGGGTATCGATCTCGCCGGTCATCTGTCCATTGCGGCAGCACTGTTCTTCCTGACCTTCGCACTGTCCGGCGGCGCCCGCGACGGCTGGCTGTCGGCACCCACCGTGTTTGCGCTTTTGGCGGCCGCGGTTTCGGTGGCGGTAGTGGCCGGAGTGGAACGGCGGGCCGCTGATCCGGTCCTCGATCTCACGGTGTTCCGTCGGCCGCAACTGCGTGGCGCGGTGCTGACCGCGGGATTCTCCTACTTCTGCCTGACCGGGATGAACTTCGTCAATGCGCTCTACCTGCAGCAGGTGCGTGGATACAGTCCTTGGGAAGCCGGGCTGATGGCGTTACCGCTCACCGCCGGCACCCTGGTCGCGGCGCACGTATCCGGCCGTCTGCTCGGCCGGCACGGTCCGCGCAAACCCGTGCTCCTCGCCTACGGGTTCCTGATCGCCGCCATGGCACTACTCGCGCTCACGGCCTCGACCACCTCGTCGATCGGCTGGGTGCTGCTGGCTTTCGCGCTGCTCGGCACCGGTATGGGCATGGCGAATCCACCCGCGACCTCCTCGGCTGTGGCGGCGCTGCCACCGGAACGTGCCGGTTCGGCCAGTGCGATCACCAGCACCTCGCGGCAGGTCGGTATGAACCTGGGCACGGCCGCTCTCGGCGCGGTCACGGTCTCCGTCGCGGGATTGCTCGCCCGGTCCGAACCAGCCGACGCCCACGATTTCACCTCCGGTATGCGGATCGCGTACCTGGCCACCGCGGCGGCCGCCGTCCTCGCCCTGATCGCCGCGAAGCGGTGGTTCCCGGCGACCCCGAACTCGACCGGAATCCAGGTCGACGACACCCCACGAAAGGAACGAAACGATGACCGACGACACGAAGGCGAACCTGCCGAAGATCACCAGCGTGCGCACGGGAGCGATCTTCACGCTGCCCTACCTGGTCGGGCTCGAGAAGGGCTACTTTCTCGACGAGGGCGTTGATCTGGAACTCGCGGCACCCGGCGCCTACAACGTCAGTGTCAAACCGATCGAAGATCACCATCTGGTGAGCTCGTTCGGCGGGATCTCCCGCGGTTTCGAAGACGGTGATGTCGCGCTCTACCGGGCCTGCGAATGGGGCCAGGTCCGGCGGGCCCAGGATTCGGGGCGCGGCGGGCAGATCGTGACCCAGCGCGCCGCGATCGCCAGCCAGGCGATCTTCGTCCGTCCCGATTCCGAGGTCCTGCACCCGCAGAGCCTGCGCAACAAGCAGGTCGCGGTGAACTTCCACCACGGCTCCCACTATCTCGCCATCCAGACACTGGAAGGGTTCGTCGAGCCCGACGAATTGAAGGTCGTGCATGTCGGCGGCCCCGCCGACCGCTTCAAGGCCCTGCGCGACGGCACCGTGGACGCGGTTGCCTTGATGGAGCCCTATATCAGCCTGGCACTCAAGCAGGGATACCGGTTGATCGCGGAGGCGTTCTACACCGGTGCGGAGATCGCCGACGAAACCGTGGACCCCGAGGTCTACGCGGCCATCGACCGTGGCGTCCGCCGGGCGGTCGCCGATATCAACGCTGATGTCACGCCGTACCTGCACTATTTCACCGCGGAGATCCCGGCCGAACTGGGCACCCTGGACGAATCCGATATCAGCCCGTGGCGGCTGCGTTTCGCCGATCCGCAGCCGTACGCGCCCGAGCAGTTCGACCAGACCTATCGCTGGCTGCTCAAGTGGGGACTGATCGAATCGGGTTCCGATTTCAAGAAATTGGTCGACAACCGGGCGTTGTCTTCATAAGCCGGTCAACCCGGGGTGGTGTATCCGTATCGGCATATACACCACCCCGGCGACCATTCCGGTAGGTACAGGGCTGAAAGACTCCGGTCACGCGGAATCGGCCGCCGTTCCTACGGTCACCGTCCGGCCGGTCACGGGCAGGCCCGGCCGCGGCCTACTGCGCCGGCACCTCGAACTGCACAGTGGCCGCGATGGCGTCGGCCAGCTCCGCCCCCTTGGTCTCGAAATGCCCTGCGAAATACGTCAGATGTTCACTGTGCTCGTGGAAGTGATGCGGGGTGAGGACCGCCGAGAACACCGGGACATCGGCCTCGAGCTGGATCCGCATGAGCGCGTCCACCACGGTGGAGGCAACGAAATCGTGCCGGTAGATACCGCCGTCGACCACCAGTGCGCAGCCGGCGAGCGCAGCGTAACCGCCCGTGGCGGCCAGCCGTTTGATACGCAGCGGGATCTCGAACGCCCCGGGGACTTCGAACAGGTCGACCTCGGTGAACCCGTGTCCGGCGAGCCCGGCCCGGCAGGACTGCACCGCCCGGTCGACGATATCGGCGTGCCACCGCGCGGCGACGAGAGCGATGCGGTTCGAGGTGGGCGACATAATTTACTCCTCTTCGCTATGTCACCCAGGGCATGGCAACGCGAACAGGAGCGGCCCGCGACCGGGCACTCCGCTGCCGCGTTCTCTTTCATCCGGACTGTGACCGTCGGCTCCGGGATCGCACCGGAATCTGCTCGACCCACCACGGGTGGTGGCGCTCGCGGGCTCGTGCCCCCGGATCGGTCCGGATGCCATTACCGCCGGTGGGGAATTCCACCCCGCCCTGAGAACGTGTACAGCGCGGACTCTAACAACGCCGCGTGGTTGCGGCGACAGCACCCCTGACGATCGCGCGCCCCCCGAGGTTCTACGGCTTGCACCGGCTGAGGGGATCGACAAGATATAAGGCGACCGTATCGATGATCGTCTCGGACCCGGATACTGCTGCCGGGGCCGGGCCCAGGTCGATGCTGCCCGCGGCCCGGGTATGCCTCGACCGCCGGAAGGACGCATATGGGTTCCACCCTCTTCGCAGTAGCGTTGCCGCTCGCGCTCGGAATCGTGATGTTCGGTCTGGGGCTGACCTTGACGACCGACGACTTCACCCGGGTCGCGAAGTACCCGAAAACCGCCGTGATCGCGCTGACCTGTCAGCTCGTCGTCCTACCGCTGATCTGTTTCGGTTTGATACACCTGTTCGGTGTCGACGGGGTGCTCGCGGTGGGAATGATGCTGCTGGTCGCTTCGCCCGGCGGTACCTCGGCGAACCTGTTCAGCCATATCGCGGGCGGTAACGTCGCCCTGAACATCACCCTGACGGCGATCAACTCCGTACTCGCCGTGATCACCCTGCCCCTCGTGGTCGCCGTCTCCTATGCGGTGTTCCTGGACGACAGCGCGGCGATTGTCTTCCATCCCGCAAAGTTCGCTCAGGTCTTCGCCCTGGTGCTGGTTCCGGTGGCGGTGGGTATGTGGGTGCGCCGCCGCTACCCGGACTGGGCCGGCCGGAGGCAGTCGACGGTGAAAATCGCCGCGGCCGGCGTACTCGTGTTCGTGGTGGCCGCCGCGCTGTTCTCGGAATTCGATACCGTCACCGATAATTTCGGCGACCTGGGCCTAATTGCTTTGCTTCTCTGTGTCTGCAGCCTGCTCGTCGGCTATCTGGTCCCCCGGGCCTTCGGTGTGGAACGTGCCGACGCCGTGGCTGCCGGAATGGAGATCGGCGTGCACAACGCCGCGTTGGCCATCACCATTGCGACCACCGTGCTCGGCAACGAAACAATGGCCGTTCCGGCCGGCCTGTACGGATTCCTCATGAACATTCCCGCGTCGATCGCCGCCTTCCTGTTTGCCAGGTCCCACCGTGCCGCGGCCTCCGCTGAGGCCGTGTCTCCTCGATAGCGTCGCCCCGGGTTCAAACAGTGCCTGTTATCGGCGCCGTCGGCTCCGGGCCGGCGAGATGCCCTCCGGCCTGTTGCCGCATACCGGGGTCAGCGCTTTTTCGGGCGGTAGGCGCGGCCGAAGCTGCGCGGGCTGTGGTCGTAGATTTCGGCCAGTTCCCAGTCGATCCGCCGACCGCCGGGGACGTCGAAGATCCGGATGCCGTCGCCGAGGAAGACCGGGGCGACGAAAACCTGCAACTCGTCGATGAGGTCGTGTTCGAGTGCCTGGCGGGCGATATCGGCGCTGATGATCTGGATGTCCCGGTCGCCGGCGATTTCCTGGGCGTGGCGGACGGCTTGCTCGATATCGCAGTTCAGGGCGAGGACGGATGGATCATCGGCCAGTTCTTCCGGGCGGTGTGTGAGGATGATTTCGGTCCCCGACCACGCGCCGCCGTAGGCCGCTGAGGTCAGCTCGTCGCGTTCATCGCGCTGGGCGATCGCTGCGTCGTAGCCTGCCCGGCCGGAGATGATCACGCCGACCTCGGCGGCCAAGTGTTCGGTGGTATCGGGCGCGGACGGTTCCGTAGCCGACAGCCAGCTCATATCGTGCCCCGGTCCGGCGATGAACCCGTCGATCGAACACGTGAATCCCCAGGCGACCTTGCCCATCTCCACTCCAGCGCCCCGCATCGGTCGCCCGGCGAGCGTCGTCGAGGCCCGTGCCGCCGGCTCGGAAGGATGGCCTTCCTCCCATTCGGACGACGCGGGGGAGCCGAACTCATCGGTCTTCACACGGCCGGGCCGGATCATCGCCGGCACCACCCCGCCGGCCGGATCCGCCGGTCCGGTCGCGAGAGCGGTCGAAGAAGGCGAGCGCGGCCCAGACGAGCAGGAACAGCGCTGCGCCCAGTATGGAGTAGATCGCTGTCAGCACGGTCCACGGGATCGCGGGCGAGGGCGGTTGATGATCGGGGATATTCGGAAAGCGACGAGGTCAGGCGTCCGGGTCGAGGAGGACCTTGCCGACCGCTCGGCCGGCGGCGACCTCGCCGAGCGCCGCGACCGACTGCTCGAGGGGGAATACAGCGCCGATATGGGGGGATACGCGGCCGGAGGTCAGCAGGCCGGTGAGTTCTCTTTCGTTGCGCGCGAATTCGTCCGGATCGATGTCCTGGAACTGGAAGCCGAGGATTCGCAGACCTTTCACCAGCACCAGATTCAGTGGGATGCGGGGCACGGTTCCGGAGGCGTAGCCGATGGTGACGAATCGTCCGCCCCGGCCCAGCGAACGCATGGCGGGATCGGACAGGTCACCGCCGACCGGGTCGAGGACCGCGGCGGCGCCGGCGGGCACGGCGGCGCGGAGTTGCTCGCGCAGCGTGCCGTCGCGGTGGTCGATCAGGTGGGTCGCGCCGTAGGAGTGGGCGGTGGCCAGTTTGGCGGCCGAGGACGCCACCGCCACCACTTCCGCGCCGAGCGCGACCGCCAGCTGCACGGCTGCCAGCCCCACACCACCACCCGCGCCGAGCACGATCACGGTCTCGCCCCGGCCGACCCGGGCCACCGACCGCAATGAGTGATAGGCGGTGCGGTAGGCGACACCGAACGCGGCCGCCGTGTGATCGTCCACGCCGTCCGGAATGGGCGTGAGATTCGCGGCCGGGGAGAGGATCTGGTCGGCGAAGGCGCCGTAGAGCCCGGTGCCGGTGACCCGGTCCCCGACCGCGCGACCCACGCACCCGGGCCCCAATTCGACGATCTCCCCGGCGAACTCACTGCCGGGCACGAACGGGGGTGGCACGGTGATCTGGTACCTGCCGCCGATCAACAGCACATCGGGGAAATTGACGGCCGCGGCGCGCACCCGTACCCGTGCCTGCCCCTGTCCGGGCACGGGTACGGGCTGCTTCTCGATTCGCAGGACGTCCGGTGTCCCGTATTCGGGACAGACCACCGCCCGGACGGTTACTTCCCCTGCCACACCGGTTCTCGCTTCTCCATGAATGCCGTGGCGCCTTCTTCGGCGTCGGCGCTCGCGAACACCACGCCTTGCCAGTGCCGCAACCGATCGGTGGCCTTGCCGGGGTCGGTGACCGACAATCGCACCAGTTCCTTACACGCCGCGACACCCAACGGGCCGTTGGCGGCGATCCGTTCGGCGAACGCGATGGCGGTGTCGAGTACCTGGTCCGCGGGGGTCACCGCGTTGAACAGGCCGATCTCGTATCCGCGGGCCGCGGTGAAATAGTCGCCGGTCAAGGTGAGCTGCAGGGCGATCCCGAGAGGAATCCGCTCGGCGATGTAGGTACCGCCCCCACCGGGGAACAGTCCGCGCTGCACCTCCGGCAGCCCGAATTTCGCGGTGTCGGCGGCGACGATCAGATCGCAGCCCAGCAGTAGTTCCAGGCCGCCACCCACCGCGGTGCCGTTGGCGGCGCCGATCACCGGGACCTCCACCTTCCCGCGGGTGAGGCGCTGGAAGGCGCGGTTCTCCGGGGTATCGCTGAACCCCACGTCTTCGCCGCCGGCGAACGCCCGCAGATCCATACCCGAGCAGAATGCCTTATCACCGGCCGCGGTGAGTACCAGTGCCCGGATCTCGGGATCCTGTTCGGCGGCCAGCACGGTGGCACCGATACCGGCGATGAGGTTCCCGTTCAGCGCATTACGGGCCTGCGGCCGGTTCAGGGTGAGGACGGTGAGCGCGCCGCGGGATTCGACCAGGAATTCTTCGTCACTCACGAGCGGTACTCCGTTGTTTCGGCGAGTTCGGCTGCCGCCCGCATCAGTTCGGGGACGATCGGGCCGAAGGATTGCAGTTTCACATCATCGCCCGCGCGCTGGAAGCCCTGCTCCAGCACGATGGCGAGCTTCCATTTGGCGAGCACCAGGTAGTAGTCGAGATCATCGACCTGGCGTCCGGACACCTCCGAATAATGCGCCACCACCTGATCGCGCGAGGGCATATCGCGCATATCCACATAACCGGAATCGTCCGGCGCGGAGGTGTCGGCGGGCCAGCTCTGCACCATCCACGCCAGATCCAGTTTCGGATCGCCGACGGTCCCCATCTCCCAGTCCACGATTGCCGCCAGCCGGGCGGGTGCGCCGTCGCGGTACATGACATTGGCGAACTGGTAGTCGCCGTGCATGAGCCCCGGACGATAGTCCAGGGGGCGGTGTTCGCGCAGCCAGCGGGTCGCGGTGTCCATACCGTCGAGTTCACGCCCGTTGATCCGGTCGAAGAAGCCGGTCCATCGGGCAACCTGGCGTTCATGGAACCCGTCCGGCCGGCCCAGGTCGTGCAGGCCCCGGTCGCGCCAATCCACGGTGGACAGCAGGGCGATTCCCTCGGCCAGCTGGTAGGCCAGGCCGGCGCGGGCGGCGGGGTCGGCATCGAAGGGCGCCGGCCAGACTCGGCGATGGTCCATCGGCGACCAGCCGTCCACGAATCCCATCAGGTAGAAGGTGCGGCCGAGGACGGCGGCATCGGTGCATACGGCCACGGCGGGGGTGTGTGGTACATCAGTGCCGTCCAGAGCTTCGATGATCCGCCATTCCCGCAGGATGCCCTTGTCCCGGTCGGCGGGCGCGTGTACGGGCGGAATGCGCAGTGCGCACCGGTGTTCGCCGCGGGTGATCTCGTAGATCTCGTTCTGTGTACCGCCGGACAGCAATCGGGTCTGCATCGGTTCGCCTTTGCCGGGAAGCCCGGATTCGTCCATCCAGTTCGCCAGTGGCGCGAAGTCGATCACAGGTTGCCTGCCTTGTTGTCCAGGTATTCGGCGTATTTGGCGCGGGCCGCGTCGAGTCGCCGGGGAATCCATTCGGTCGGCCAGTCGTCGTCGCTGGGCCGATAGTTGCGTAGCACCTGTTTGGCGACGGTCATTTTGTGTACCTCGGTGGGCCCGTCGGCGAGCCCCATCACGCCGGCGCCGTGGATCATCGTGAAGAACGGCATTTCGTTGGTGGTGCCGAGGGCGCCGTGTACCTGCATCGCCCGCCAGGCGATATCGTGCAGGACGGTCGGCATCACGACCTTCACCGCGGCGATATCTTTCCGGACCTTCTTGTAGTCGTTGTATTTGTCTATCTCCCACGCCGTGTGGAGCACCAGCAGCCGGAACTGTTTCAGCTGAGCGTAGGAATCGGCGATATAGCCCTGCACGAACTGCTTGTCCGAGAGCCGGCTCCCGGCGGTTTCCCGGCTCAGTGCCCGTTCGCACATCATGTCGACGGCCTTCTGCGCCAGCCCGATCGTGCGCATGGCGTGATGGATCCGGCCGCCGCCCAGCCGGGTCTGTGCGATCACGAATGCCTGGCCTTCGCCGCCGAGCAGGGCTTCGGCGGGGACTCGGACATTGTCGTATCGGATCAGGGCGTGGGAGCCGTCGTTCAGTGGTTCACCGGCGAGCCCGATATTGCGTTCGATCTGGATACCGGGCGTATCGGCCGGGACCAGGAACATCGACATTCCCTGGTAGGGGCTTACGCCGGGATTCGTGACCGCCATGACGATCAGGAACGATGCGGTACGGGCGTTGGAGGAGAAGAACTTCCGGCCGTTGAGTACCCAGTCGTCACCGTCGCGTTCGGCGCGGGTGCGGAAAAGTGTGGGATCCGCGCCCGCGTGCGGTTCGGTCATCGAATAGCAGGAGAACAGTTCGCCGTCGAGCAGCGGCTGTAGATACTGCTGCTTCTGGGCTTCGGTGCCGTAGTGGGCGATGATCTCGGCATTACCGGTATCGGGGGCCTGGCAACCGAACACGATCGGTGCCCAGGAACTGCGGCCCAGGATCTCGTTGAGCAGCGCCAGTTTCAGCTGGCCATACCCCTGACCACCCAGTTCCGGGCCGAGGTGGGTCGCCCACAGGCCATGTTCGCGCACGCGCTGTTTGAGCGGATCCACAGCTGCTCGGCGGGCGCCCTCGAGTGGGACGAACTGTTGATGCGGCCACACCAGGTCCAGGGGTTCGACCTCGTCCCGGACGAAGGTATCGGCCCAGTCCAGCTGTGCCTGGAAGTCGGGTTCGGTCTCGAAATCCCATGCCATTTGCGACTCCTCTCGTTTGGTGAGAATATCCTTCTTGTGGACAAGAATGCAATTCTTTCGGAGTCCGGGCTGGTGGGGCGGATCGCCCGGAAGGCGGTGGCCGAACGGGAGGCCGAATACGCCGGCGAAATCCGCCGGCTCCTCGACGCGGCGCTCGACCAGGTGCGGCGGGGTGGCCCGCATGCGCGGCCCCGGGTCGCCGATATCGTGGCCGCCGCCGGGTTGTCCAACGACGCCTTCTATCGGCATTTCCGGTCGAAGGACGCGCTGATGGCGGCCGTGCTGGCGGACGGGGTGGAACGGCTCGCGGACTATGTCGCGCACCGGATGTCGAAACAAGCGCGGCCGGAGCGGCGGGTGCGGAGCTGGGTGGCGGCGATCCTCGCGCAGGCCGAGCCGGCGAGTGCGGCCGATACCCGGGCGGTGCTGTGCCAGACCGGTGCGCTCGGTGTGGACCTGGTGTCGGGGCAGGCCGGGTCGGCGCCCCAGCGGCTCGCCGCCCTGCTGTACGAACCGTTCGGGCAGCTCGGAGTGCGGGAGCCGGAGCACTGTGCGGGGCTGGTTGCCTATGCGGTCGTCGGGAAATTGTCGGAGTACCTCTGGTCGAATGTCGAGCCGGCCTCGGAGGAAGTCGAGCGATTGGCCGGATTCTGTCTCTCTGTGGCCGCCGTTGAGGCCGGTGCGGGCTCCGGCGCGCTGCCGCCCCGTCCAATACGGTAAACATTGCAATCCTTGTTAGGATTGAAGTAATGTGCGCCCATGGACTTCACGATGGGTGCGACCGCCGAGGAGCTCCGCGGCGAGCTACGCCGGTTGATCGCCGACGAGGTCCCCGCCGACTACCTCGGTGCCTTCACCGATGATCCCGCGGATCTCGCTGTCGCTCAGCACTTCTGCGCGACTCTGGCCGAACACGGCCTGCTGTGCCCGGCCTGGCCGCAGGAGTTCGGCGGGCGCGGCGCCTCGATCTGGGAGCAGACCGTGGTGCGTGAGGAGATGTGGGCGCAGCACGAACCGCGGGGCGCGCAATACATGGGCGTGAACTGGGTCGGGCCGACCATCATGCGGCACGGAACGCCCGAACAGCAGCGCAAACACCTGCCGCCGATCGCCCGCGGGGAGATCATCTGGTGCCAGGGTTTCAGCGAGCCCGAGGCCGGATCCGATCTCGCGTCGCTGCGCACCACCGCCCGGCGCGACGGCGACGGCTGGTCCATCTCCGGGCAGAAGATCTGGACCTCCTACGCCACCATGGCGCAATGGTGCTTCCTGCTTGCCCGGACCTCGCACGAAGGACGTAAACAACAGGGGCTCACGGTTTTCCTGCTGCCGATATCCGATCCGGGGATCACCGTCCGGCCCATCGACGCAATGCTCGGGCCACATCACCTCAACGAAGTATTCTTCGACGGCGTCCGGGCGACCGAGGCCGATGTGCTGGGCGAAGTGGGTAACGGCTGGTCGGTGGTCCAGGAGGTACTGGCCTTCGAGCGGGTCGGTATCGCCCGCTACGCCCGCTGTGAACGGCTCCTGCACACCGCGCCCGAAGTGCTCGGTGAATACTGGGACGAAACCCCGGAGACCTTACGTGGCCGCTGGGCGCGCATGCTGATGCGCTGCCGGCGGGCCCGGCTGCTGGCCTACCAGGTGCTCTCGTTGCAGAGTGCGGGCACGGTCGCGCCGGGCGACGCGGCGGCCTACCGGATCGCGGTGACCCGGCTGGACCAGGAAAGTGCCGAAGTGCTGGTGGAACTGGCCGCGACCGTACCCGGCGATACAGCCGGCCGGCGCCGGTTCCGGCGCGCCGTCCACGATCACTGGCGCTACGCCAATGCCGCCACCGTGGCCTCCGGCAGTATCGAGGTGCAGCACATTCTGCTGGCGCGGGAACTGCTCGCGGACCCGGGGACGGGTACTGCCGCGGGCCGGCCCGGCCGGGCGGTGTCCGGTAGCGCGGACAACCGCGGGCCGCTCACCGGGCGGATCCGGTCGTGAGCGCGGCAACCGCCGCGCACTCCGATAGCTCGGCGCGGCCACCGGAGTGCGCGGACTCGGTCCGGGTGGCCGGGCCGTCGACCGGCGCGGCCACGCGTGTGGCCATTCCGGGTTCGGTCGGCGGGCGGCCTCGGTCCACCGAATACTTTCCGCCGCACTCTCGCCCGGCCGCGCCCGCCATGAGCTCCGGCGCGGCGGGAACGTCACGGCCCGCGCCGTCGCAGGGGAATGCGATCACGGGCGGCCCGGTCGAGGCAGCCGGACGCGGAACAAGCGGTGCCGGGGTGCCGGAATCCTGTGGCGCTCCGGTCGAGCGATATGGCAACGCATCCCTGGTGGAGCGCGACAAGTCGTCGTCCCACGGGAGCGTGGTCGACCGGATTCGTGGTGACGGGTCTGTGTCGGGGCGCGGCGACGAATGGTCGTCCCACGGGGGCGTGGTCGACCGGGATCGTGGTGAGCGGTGCGCCCCGGGGCGGTGCGATATGCAGACGGTGCGCGGTGCGATGGCCGGCCGGAACTCGGGGGACTCGGGGGCCGGATCCGGGCGATCGAGCCGCCGCAGGGTCCCGGCTCGCGGCGGGGCGGACGAACGTTCCCGGGCCGGGCGGGTGCGAACAGTGCAGGAGGATGCGCGTGCTGCCCACAACCGGCAGGGCTACCGCATTCGGCGGAGGAGGACAGCGTGAGTACACCCAGTCCACGGGATCGGCACTCGGGCGCCACCCGGTCCGCGGCCGGAGGCATCGCAGCCCGCAACTCGGTGCCCGACGTTCACGAGCTGCGCCTCGAACCCGCCGCGGAAGCACAGGAATTCGGACGCGAGGTGGCGCGGGCGCTCGCCGCGGCCGGCGGCGACGAACTCGTGCAGCGGGCCGAACGGTCGCCGGGCACCCGGCGACAGCTGGTGGAGCCGGTACTCGGTGAACTCGGTGCCTGGGACCTCGCACCGCGGCGGGACCCGGTGGAGCTGGAGGCCGCCGCCGCGGTATGCCGGGCCGGCGGGTACTGGGCGGCACCGTATCCGGTGGCAGAGCGGCTGGCCCGGCCCGACAATCCGGGGTACGACGGGCTGATCGTGGTGTCCGGGCCGGAACCCGCGGGGGCGGTCGCGGATACCGATCTGCGCTGGGCGACCGTATCCATGGCAGGGGTACGCGGGTTGGCGGCTCCGTCCGAGACCGCGGCGTCCGCGCGGGAGTCGGCATTCGTCGTTCCGCTGACCATCCGGCCCGAGCCGGGCGACGGCACCGCGGACCTGGCGCTGGCGCTGACACTGCCCTGCTGGACCCTGCTGGGCATGCTGGACCGGGCCCTCGAACTGACCCGCGCCCACGTGCAGATCCGCGAACAGTTCGGGCGCCCCCTGGCCGAATTCCAGGGTGTCCAATTCCAGCTCACCGATGCCGAGGTCGAGCGGCGAGGAGTCGATCTGCTGGCCCGGTACGCGCTGTGGAGCATTCAATGCGGGCGTCCCGAAGCGCTCGACGATGCCCTCGCTCTGCGCCTCGCCGCGATCGAAGCCGCCGATATCGTGTTCCGGGTGGCACATCAGCTGCACGGGGCGGCCGGGTTCTGTGATGAGACCACGCTGTCCTGGCTGTCGCGCTACAGTCTTCCGTTGCGGCGCCTGCCGTTCGCCGCCGTCGGCACCGAGCAGGCGTTGACCGGCCGGATCGGCCGACGCGGGCTGGCGGGCCTGTTCTCCGACCCGATGGGGGCATGAGGCCGATGCGATACGACCTACCGGAGGTCCTCACCGTCACCGGTGCCGGACCGATCCGCACCGTCACCATCAACCGGCCCGACGAGCTGAACGCGGTGAACGCGGACCTGCATCGAGCGCTGGCGCAGGTGTGGCGGCAACTGGCGGCCGATACCGAGGCGCGGGTCGTGATCCTGACCGGTGCGGGCCGCGCGTTCAGTGCCGGCGGCGACCTGGACTGGATCACCTCGTTCCTCGACGATCCGGTGGCCCGCGACGAGAGCATCCGCGAAGGCGCGGAGATCATCGAGGAACTGCTGCGCTGCCCGCTGCCGGTGATCGCCGCGGTCAACGGCCCGGCGGTCGGGTTGGGCGCCAGTATCGCCATCCTCTGCGATATCGTCCTCATCTCCGAGGGCGCCCATCTCGCCGACCCGCATGTGGCGGTCGGCCTGGTGGCCGGCGACGGCGGCGCCGCGTTCTGGCCATTGCTGACCCCGATTCTGCGCACCCGCGAATACCTCTACACCGGTGATCGCATCGAAGCCGCCACGGCGGTGGAACTCGGGCTGGCCAGCCGGATGGTTGCCGCCGATGAGCTGCCCGCAGCCGCGAACCGTCTCGCCGAGCGGTTGGCCAAACAACCGCAGAACGCGCTGAGCAGTACCAAACGAGTGGTGAACATGCACCTCTCGCAGGCCCTGGCCGGCCCGCTGCAAGCCGGATTCGCGGCCGAGGTGGTCACCATGCAATCCCCGGAACACCGCGAACGTCTCCAAGTCCTCCGGGAACGGGCGCGGCGATAGCATGGGCGCCGAAATTATCACCGGTATCGCGGAGTTCCGTGCCACCGTGCGGGATTGGTGCCGCGCACACGTCCCCGCCGAGTGGCGCGCCACGCAGACAGGCGCCACCGACGCCGAATTCGTGAACTTCCAGCAGAGCTGGTTCCAGGAGCTGCGCACCGCCGGCTACGCCGTACCGCACTGGCCACGCGAATACGGCGGCGGAATGCCGATCCCCGAACAGATCGTCCTGTACCAGGAACTCGCTGCGCACGACGCGCCGCGGCTCGTACTGCCGTTCGTCGCCATCCACCATGCGGCCGCCACCCTGCTGGCCGGCGGGACCGCGGAGCAGCGGCAGCGGCATCTGCCCGCGATCCTCGACGGTGAACTGTGGGTGCAGGGATTTTCCGAACCGGACGCGGGCTCCGATCTGGCCGCGCTGCGCACCGCTGGCCGCCGTGACGGCGACGACTACCTGGTCACCGGCCAGAAAGTATGGGCCAGCGGCGCCCAATACGCCGACTGGTGCCTGCTGCTGGCCCGCACCGACCCGGAAGCCGCCGAACGCAAGGGCATCTCCTATTTCCTGATGGATATGCGCAGCCCCGGCATCGACGTCCGGCCCATCCGGCAGGCCACCGGTGAATCACATTTCTGCGAGATCTTCCTCGACGAAGTGCGGATCCCCGGCGCGAACCTGCTCGGCACCGAGAACCGGGGCTGGCAGCTGGCGCAACAGACGCTCGGCGCCGAACGCGGCCTCACCATGCTGGAACTGGCGGAACGCCTCGGCAACGCGGGGTTCCGCTGGTTGGTCGAGGAATGCCGGAAACCCGGCGCCCTCGGCCGGCCCGCCCTCGACGATCCCCGCACGACCGACCGGCTGGCCCGGCTGGAAACCGAGCTGACCGGCCTCCGCGCCTTGTGCCGCGACCTGGTCGAACGCCATGACGCGGGCACCGCCGGTCCCGCCGACGCCTCCATCGTCAAGCTGTACTACAGCGAACTCTTGCAGCGGATGACCGATTTCGGTGCCGAAATCAGTGGGCTGCCCGGCCAGACCGTGCTGCGCAAACCGATGTCGGGCGGCTGGGAATCCGGCACCTGGGTCCTGGATTTCGTCGGCTCCTGGGAATGGACGATCCCCGGTGGCAGCAGTGAAATCCAGCGCACGATCATCGGTGAACGCGGACTCGGCCTGCCCAGAGAACCGGCGGGAGCACGATGAGCAACGATTTCGCCGAATTCCACGACGAACTGCGCACCGTGGCGCGGGAGTTGCTCGGCAAGGCCGGCGATACGGCGGTCGAATGGTCTGCCCTGGCCGGCGCCGGGTGGACGGGACTCGAGGTCCCGGACGAATTCGACGGAACCGCAGCAACATTCGCCGAGGTGGCCATCCTGCTCGAAGAGATCGGCAGGGCGACGGCCCGCACCCCTTATCCTGCCGTCGCCGCGACGGGTATCGGCGTCCTGTGCTCATTGGAACCGACTACCCGCCGCGACGTCGTACTGTGCGAAACCGTCGCGGGAACTGCGCGCCCTGTGGCGGTACTCGCGGGAAATATGGTGCCGGCGGCCGGCGGCGAAACGGCTTGTGCCGGCACCGGAGACATAGTACCCACCTTCGAATCGGTCCAAACCGGTGAGGCGATCCGGCTGTCGGGATCAGCGGATTTCGTCCCCGACGCCCCCTCGGCCACGGTGTTGCTGATCCCCGCTCGTGCCGCCGACGGAGCCCTCGGTGTCGCCCTGGTCGAACCCGGTACCGCCGGATTGCAGATCACCGGACAGCCGGTCGTCGACGAGACCCGCTCACTCGGCAGGGTCACCGCCCTGGACGTGGCCCTGGCGCCGCAGTCGTTCGTCCCGTTCACTCCCGGCGCGGTGCACCCCCTGCGCCATCTCTACGACCGCGCCGCCCTCGCGGTGGCCTGCGACAGCCTGGGCCTCGCTGCCGCCATGCTGGATGCGACTGTCGACTACACCCGGGTCCGCGAACAGTTCGGCCGCCCCGTCGGTTCCTTCCAAGCGGTGAAACATGCCTGCGCCGACATGCTGGTGGAGTCGGCCATCGCCCGGCAACTGGTCACTGCCGCCCTGACCGCCATGGTCACCGGCGCCCCGGACAGCAGCCGGTCGGTGAGTATGGCGAAATCGTTCACCGGCGAAGCGGCGGTCCGGATCGCCGGTGACGCGATGCAGCTGCACGGCGGAATCGGCTACACCTGGGAAAGCGGAATCCACCGCTATCTCAAACGCGCCACCCTCAACCGGTCCCTGTACGGTTCACCCGCCGACCACCGCCGCGAGCTCGGCGCCGGTTATCGGTGACGCCGCCGGGGCACGACGGAACAGGATGCCGAAAACACGCGCGCCCAATAGATTCGGTTCTCCGCGCCTTGGTTGGCACGGGCTCCCGGCGGTGCCCCCGACCGCCCGCGCAGGAGGGGCGGGGAACACCTGTAGGGGGTCAGCCGGCCGGGGTCCCGTCCCACGAGACGAGCCGCCAGCCCTTCTCCGGGGTGCCTTTCACAACCACCCGGCCGGTGTTCTGCAGCGGGTCGTTCTGCAGCTTGCTCAGGTCCGGGTCGGCGACGGAGAGCAGTGTCCAGATCATGATGGCACCGCCGTGCGAGAAGATCATCGGGCGCTTGCTGCCGCGGTTCTGGATGTCCTGGATGGAATCGTCCATCCGCTTCTTGAACTCGTGGCCGTTGATCGAGCCGGGAATGCGGGCGTCGAGGTTGCCTTGTATCCACTGGAGAGGCGCTTCGAAGTAGCCCCTGCCGGCCTCGTGCTCCGGCCGGCCCTCGTAGATACCTGCCTCGATCTCGTGAATTCCCGGTTCGACGGTAACCGGCCGCCGGCACTGATCCGAGGTCGGCTTCGCGGTCTGCTGGGTGCGGACCATCTTCGACGCGTAGATAGCGTCGAATGTGCAATCGGCCAGGTGCCCGGCTACCGCGTCGGCTTCGGCCCGGCCCTTGTCGGTCAGCTCGGGACCAGGGGTGGATGTGTCGATCAGACCGGAAGCATTGCCGGCCGATTCGCCGTGACGGATGAAGGTGACGAACATTTCACCGGTGTGCGGCGCGGCGAGTGCGCTGCCGCTTCCGGCCGCCAGGATCGCCATCGCCGCGATGATCGCTGCGATCATCGCGGACAGGTGGGATTCGATCACATGCACAGGGATTCCTCCTGGATAGATGCGGGCGGCGCTGGAACGTCGACGCGCCCGGAACAGGCACGCTAAGGGCAGCGCGGGAGAATTCCAAGATCCCTCTCCCACTGAATCGGTCATCTCCGTGTAAGCGAGCCGGTGCTGTTGTCCTCGATCGGTGCGGCGTGATCACCGGAAGAGCGCAGTAGTCGGCGCTGCTGCTCGTCCGGGGGACGACGTCGCTGTTCTACTCCCCGGCGAGTCGTCGAACCGTCAGCGCACGGAGGTCACTGGATTTGATCTTGGCACTCGAGCTGAGCGCGAGATCGGCCTCGGTGAAGAACAGGATTTCGCGGGGGACCTTGTAGCCGGCGAGCTGCGCACGCAGATGGTCGCGGATCGCGGCGGCGGCGAGGATCCGGCCGGTGTGCGGGACCACGCAGGCCACCACCATTTCGCCCAGGGTCTCGTGGGGGACACCCACGGTGCGGCCGATCTTCACACCGGGGTACCGGGCGAGTACCTCGTCCACCTCGAGCGGGGAGACGTTCGCGCCGCCGGTTTTGATGATGTCGGTGAGCCGGCCCTTCCAGTAGAGGCGCCCTTCGTCGTCGAGATATCCGCCGTCGCCGGTGTGGAAATAGCCTGCTTCGTCGAGGGTTTCGTCGAGCGGCGTGCCCACATAGCCGAGCATGAGGGTGGGGCCTTTGACGCAGATCTCGCCCTGCTCGCCCCTGCCCAGGATTGCGCCGGTGAGGGGGTCGATGATCTTCACTGTTACCCCCGGGAGAGGCACACCGCTGCTGCCCGCGATCGTCTCCTCGGGAGTGCACGCCGGGAAACACGTGGTGATGGTGAAGGTTTCGGTATTGCCGTAGGCGTGACCGGGTTCGGTCCAGTCGGTATCGACGGTGGGGTGGGCCGCCAGCGGGAGGTCGCGGTCGACGTAACGCAGGCTGCTCAGGTCCACGGTGTGCCAGTTCGGCGCGCCCTGGAGCTGGGCGTGCTGGTGCGGCCAGGAAACCGGGAACGTCACCCGCTGCGATTGCATCAGTTCGAGGGCTTGCTCGGCATGGAACATCGACTGCAGGATCAGGGTGCCGCCGGCGGCGAGGGTGGCGCCCAGTGCCTGGCCGAAATTACCGGACCAGAAGAAGCCGTTGGCGGTCCAGCAGCGCACCTCGTCGTCCGGGCCGAAACCGAACATCCGCCGGAACCGCCACAGCTGGATCGTGACCCCGCGGTGCGCGCTACGGATACCTTTGGGTTTGCTGGTGGTTCCGGAGGAGAAGAACAGGACGGCGGTATCGCTCGGTTGCACGCTCGCGGCGGACGCGGCGATGAGTGCGGGATCGGTGTCCGCGCCGCGTGCCAGGAAATCCTCCCAGCTCTCGACAGCCGCCGCGGGAAGCGGTTCCCCGACCGCCGCGAGATAGCGCAGGAAGGGATATTCCGTCGAGGCGACCGCATCGGGACCGGCGGTGCCGAGCTGCGGCTCCAGACCGGTGAGCACCTCGCCGAAATCTGTTTTCGCGACGCGACGTTCGAACAGCAGCACCGATATCCCCGAGATCCGGAGCAGATGATCGAGCTCGGGTGCCGTGGAGAACGTACTCAGCGCCACCGCGACCCCACCCGCCAGCGAGGTACCGAAAACCGCCGCGAGCCATTCGGCGCGGTTGGTCATGAGTATGCCCACGCGGCTGTCCTTCCCGGCCCCGCACGCCCGCAGCGCTCGCGCCACCTCGTTCGCCCGGTCCCACAGATCGGCGTAGGTCCATTCGACGCCGTCGGCGGGAGAGATCAGCGCGGTGCGATCGGGGTAGGAGCCGGTGACCTCCCGGAGGAATCCCGGGAGAGTGAGCGTGCCCAGGCCGGGTTCTTCCGCGAGGGGCGGCCCCGCGGCGATCGCCGGGGCAGGAGTGTGCTGGGTCCCGGTGCTCATACCGGTGTCCTCTCTGAGGGTGCGCCGCATGCGGCGCACGGATGGTGCTGGGAGGACCGGCGCCCGGATCGCGGCGGCCCGTCGTGGTGTTTCCGCGGAGCGCTGGAGTCGGTACGCCCCGCGGTGGCCGAGCTACAGCGGTAGCTCGACCTCGGCAGTGCAGGAGACCAGTACACCGCCGTCCTGGTTGGTGAGCTTCAACTTCACCTGGACCAACGGCACCCCCCAGCTCGATTCCGCCGTCTTGTCCACGATTTCGGCGTCGAAAAAGGTGACATCGCCTTCGAACGCCGGACCCCGGAAGTCGGCTTTGGTGTGCCGGACCATGCCGTCGTTACCTGCCCAGTAGGCCAGATAGTCCGTGCACCAGGCGCCCATGGTGGCCCCGTAGCCGTAGGCGCGCGCCATCCCCACATCACCGGCCTTGTCGGCGTCGATATGGCCGCGCGAGGGGCCGACGTACAGTCCGTCACGCAATCGCGGATCGATTTTCGCGCCTTCTTCGTCGAAGCCGAACCCCTCGGTCCAGCCGGGATCCTGGTAGACCCACGGATCCTCGATTCTCTCGGGCGCTGTCCACCGGAAGGTGCCCCAGATGTTGAACAGGAAGGCCCGGTATTCGGTGGTGAAACTGGCGATACTGTGCGGTCCGAGCACCCGTCGCGGCAGTTTGTCGCCGACCTTCACCTCGTCGAAATGCGGTGAGACACCGAGCCGGTTGGACATGAGCCATTCGGTGCGCAGCGCGTCGACCTCGGCGAGTTCGGTGGCCGTCCACTTCTTGATCTCGCCGAGCTGGTTCTCGTACATCCCGCGTTTGTTCGCTTCCTCGGCGAGGTAGCGAATCGCGGTCGACCGTTCCTTGGCGACGAGCGCCCCGTGCTGGTTGCGGTGGACGGTATCGCCGCGGGAGAACATGGTGGGCCCGGCGAATTTCGTCTCGGTCACCTTGTAGTCGTGGAAACGCCGATCCTGGAACAGCTGATCGCCGGGCCGCACGGGGCAACCGTAGAACCACCACTCCTCGCCGCCGAAGATCAGGTGGCTGTTCGGAATACGTCCCACACAGGCCGGCGCCGCACCGTGACCGTAATCGAGGGCGACCGCGATCGACTGCGGCGCGACGAGCCCGCCGTAACGGGATTCACGGGCGAACTCCTGATCCCAGTGCAGCGGGTTCGGGTAATCCATTGCCATCACCCAGCGGCGGATATCGGAGGTACTGCACGGATCCCACAGCTGGCCGCCGCCGATGGGTTTGCCGACACGGTGGCCGACATCGCTCAGATCGAGTTCGACGGTCGGTTCGGGGGCCTTCTTTGTCACGAGAAACTCCTGATCAGCGGTTTACATCGACGACTATGCGGCCGCGGACGGTGCCCGCCAGGAAACCACCGGCTGCCTCGATCGCTTCGCCGAGGGCGATCTCCCGGGCGATCGCATCGAGCACGGCGGGGTCCAGATCGCGGGCCAGGCGCCCCCAGGCATCGAGTCGTTTCCGGAGGGGCGCCATCACACTGTCCACACCCAGCAGCGAAATGCCGCGCAGGATGAACGGTGCCACCGATGCCGGGAAATCCATGCCCTGGGCGAGGCCGCAGGCGGCTACGGCGCCGCCGTAGCGGGTTTGCGCGGCGGCATTGGCGAGGGTGTGACTACCGGCGGTATCCACGACACCGGCCCAGCGCTCCTTCTGGAGCGGTTTGCCTTTTTCGGTGAGCTCGGCGCGATCCACCACCGTGGTGGCACCGAGCTGCTCGAGATAGGCATGCTCGCCGGCTTTGCCGGTGGCGGCGGTGACGGTGAATCCGGCCTTGGTGAGCAGGGCGATCGCCACACTGCCGACCCCGCCCGTCGCGCCGGTCACCAGGATGTCGCCGGCGTCCGGGGTGATGCGGTGGTTCAGCAGCGCGTCCACGCACAGCGCGGCGGTGTATCCCGCGGTGCCGATCGCCATGGCCTGGCGTTCGGTGAATTCGTCGGGTAGCGGAATCAGCCAGTCGCCGTCCAGCCGGGCACGCTGGGCGAGGCCGCCCCAATGGGTTTCGCCGACACCCCATCCGTTCAGAACGACCTTGTCACCGGCGGACCAGCGGGAGTGGCTGCTCGCTGTCACCGTGCCCGCCAGGTCGATACCGGGAACCATCGGGAACTTGCGCACCACGGGGGAGGCGCCGGTGATCGCGAGGGCGTCCTTGTAGTTGAGGGTGGAGTAGGCCACCTCGATGTGGACGTCGCCTTCGGGCAACCGGTCCTCGTCCACACTGGCGAGTTCGACCCGGGGGCCGGTTTCGCCCTTGTCGATGACAACTGCGGAGAACATCGGTGATGTGATCCTTCCTCGATCCGTTCGGGATATGTGCCGTTCCATCAGCTCGAACGGCAATGCGCGGTGGACGGGTACCGGTGGTCAATGCGCCGTCCACCCGCCGTCGACGACGATGGTCTGCCCGGTGACATACCGGCCCGCATCGCCGGCCAGCCAGACGACCGCACCGACCATGTCCTCGGCGGTCCCTTCGACGGGCAACGGAATATTGCGCCGCAGATATTCGGCACCCCGGTCGCTGTCGTACAGGCTGCCGGTGATCTCGCTGCGGAAGAACCCCGGCGCCACCGTGTTCACCCGGATCGAATGCCGGGCCCATTGCACGGCGAGTTCCGAGGTGAGCCCGGACAATCCGGCTTTGCCGGCGGCATAGGACGCCTGCGGAATGCCCGGCACCCCCACCCGCCCGCTGATCGAGGAAATATTCACGATCGATCCGCGGCCGAGTGCACGCATGTGCGGGAAAACCTGCTGAGCCAGCAATAACGGCGCGATCAGGTTGAGGTCGAGAGTGCGCCGGATATCGTCGAGCGGTTCGGATTCCGCGCGTTCGGTGCCGAAACGGTTTCCCGCGGCATTGATCAGGATCTCCGGTGGCCCCAGCCGCTCGGCGATGTGCGGGACGATTTCCGTGATCGCAGCCGGATCCGCAAGGTCTGCGCTCAGGGCGAGTCCCCCGATTTCCCCGGCCAGCGCATCGAGCCGGTCGCGGCGGCGCGCCACTACCGCGACGCGCGCGCCCAGCCCGGCCAGCGCCCGGCTCACCGCGGCCCCGAGCCCGGACGAGGCGCCGGTCACGATGGCGACGCGCCCACTCAGCTCGAACGAGGGCAGTGCCGCGGTGTACCCGCCGGCAGTGCTGTTTTCGCCGGATATCGGTGCGTGCCCCGTCCGGTCGCCCGGCTCGGCCGGTTCCGGTCGTGGCCCGCTCATGCCGTACCCGCGCGGGAGAGCAGATCGGGCAGTTGCGTGCGCACGACCTTGCCCATGGCGTTGGTGGGCAGCGCTTCGACCGCCGCCCACGCCTCGGGCACCTTGTACCCGGCGAGTTCGCGCCGGCAGTATTCGGCGAGCTCGGTGAAATCCACGGCGGCCCCGTTCGTCTGGATCACTGCCGCTACCTGCTGGCCGAGTCGTTCGTGCGGTACCCCGCAGACCGCGGACCGGCCGACCGCGGGATGGGTGTCCAGCACCCGCTCCACCTCGAGCGGGTAGATATTCGCACCCCCGCGGATGATCACCATTTTCTTACGGTCCAGCAGTGTGAGCCGGCCGTCCGAATCGACCGTGCCGATATCGCCGGTGGCGACCGGCTCCTCGGGCGGCGGTTCGATCCGTCCGCCGGTCCAATGTCCGAGCAGCGGCCGCCACAGGTTCGCCCACGGTCCGTCCGTGCGGCCCGACAGCCGAAGTTCGCCGATACGGCCTGGTGGCAGCCGGTTCCCGTGGTCGTCGTAGGTCGCGATGTCGTAGTGCGGCAGCACCGTGCCGCTCGTCCGGGGAGTCCAGTCCGTACCGGGTGGGTCGATCGAGACGACGGTCGGTGCTTCGGTGAGTCCGTAGGTCACCCGCGGGACCAGGCCGTGCGCGGCGGCGAATGCCGCACGGAGCCGGTCCGGGGTGTCGCTGCCGCCGCTCCACACCTCGCGCAGCGAACTCAGATCCAGTTCCGGGTGGGCGGCCAGATCGTGCAGCTGTGCGGGTGCCCCGTTCCAGACCGTCACTCTGCGGGTGGCGATCCACTCGGCGACCCCGGCGGCGTCCCGGCGATCCATGATCACCGCGCAGCCGCCCGCCTGGGCGGTGAGCAGCGTCGACAGTGTGATCATGTTGAGGATGGTCAGCGGGAAGCTGTCGCCCTTGCGCAGATCCGGGCCCCATTCGCGGGTGGCGACGAGGACGGCGCCGGGCAGCAGCATATTGCGCTGACTGTGCACCACCGCCTTCGGTCGCCCGGACGTCCCGCTGGTGAACGCGATCCCGGCGGGTGCGTCGAGCCCGGTGTCGATATCGGGCGCGGCGGGTGCCCGCTGGGCTGCCGCCCAGTGGGCGGTGTCGACTCGTGCCGGTGTGTCGACCAGGCAGCGGGGGCCGGCCAGGACGATCTTCGGTTCGATCAGGTCGTGCAGGTACTGCTGTTCGGCGGCCGCCATCGCTTCACCGATACCCGCCCAGATCGCTCCAATTCGCTGGGCGCCGTGGAAGGCGGCGACGATACCGAGGTCGTTGGGCAGGCAGGCGGCCACGCGGTCGCCGGGACGCACGCCGAGTGACCACCAGGCCGCAGCGGCGGCATCGGCGTGCTCATCGAGTTCACGGTAGGTCCAGATGCCCGACGCCGCCTCGATCGCGGGGGCGTCCGGGTTCGCGGTGAGTGCCGGGCGCAGCACCGCCGCGATGGATGCGGGCAGGACCGCCGCGCCGCGGGCGGCGCCTCCCTCGCCGGAAACGTCGTTCTCGCCATTGAAAATGGGCACCTATACTTGATATCACTATCCTTGCAAAGATTCATCAGATAGCCGTCGATTTTTTCGCGCGGCCGGTGAAGGTAGGGCGTATGCAGCACACAGGACCGCTGGCCGGTATCCGGGTCGTCGACCTGACCGCGATGGTGATGGGTCCCTACTGCACCCAGATCATGGCCGATATGGGTGCCGATGTGATCAAAGTGGAACCCCCGGCCGGAGACAACACCCGCTACATCTCGGCGGGCCCCGAGGAGGGGATGGGCGGGGTCTTCGTGAACGTGAACCGCGGTAAACGCAGCGTGGTCCTCGACCTGCGCGAGGAATCCGACAAGGCGGTACTACGCGAACTGATCGCCGAAGCCGACGTTTTCATCCACTCCATGCGCGGAAAAGCCGTCACCGCACTGGGCTTCGGCTACGAACAGGTGGCCGAGGTGAACCCCGCCATCGTCTACACCAACTGCTACGGCTACGGCCGCCGCGGCCCCGACGCCGACCGCACCGCCTACGACGACACCATCCAGGCCGAATGCGGACTGCCCTACGTACAACAGCTGCTCACAGGGGAACCCGGTTACGTCGGCACCATCATGGCCGACAAGGTTGCCGGAATGACCGCCCTCTACGCGACGACGATGGCACTGTTCCATCGCGAACGCACCGGCGAAGGGCAGGAGGTCGAGGTGGCCATGTTCGAGACGATGGCCGCGTTCATGCTGGTGGAACACGCCAACGGCGCCCTGTTCGAGCCACCGCTCGGCACCGCCGCCTACCCGCGCGCGGTCACGAGTGAGCGCACCCCGTACCGCACCGCAGACGGCTACCTCTCCGCGCTGGTCTACAACGACAAACAGTGGAACGCCTTCATCGGTGCGGTGACCCCACCGTGGGCGGGCCCGGAATTCGCGACACTCGCGCAGCGTGCCGCCCGGATCGGCACCGTGTACGCACATCTCCGCGAAACCTTTCGCGGCCGGACCACCGCCGAATGGCTGGAACTGCTGAACTCTCTGGATATCCCGGCCGCGCCCGTGCGGACACTCGACGATCTCCTCGACAACCCCCAGCTCACCGCCACCGGATTCTTCGAAACCATCGAAACCCCCACCGGACCCGTCCGCTTCCCGGGACCACCGACCTGGTTCTCCCGGACCCCCGGCCGGGTCGCGGGACCGGCGCCCCGGCTCGGCGCGCACACCACCGAGGTGCTGAGCGATATCGGCGGCGGGGCAACCACTGCTCGGCCGGTGGGGACCGTGTCGCGACCCCCGGCGTTCGGGCCGGCGCAAGACGACTCGGCGCCCGCCGGCGCACGGGAGACCGGGCCGGAGCGCGGAGGGGCGGATACAGACGGATCGGCCGCGGATCGTCGACCTGCCGGCGCTCGGATCACCAGCGGGAAGCCGGGCGATCGCCGATGAGCATAATCGAGCCCGCCGACCTGGACCTGCGCCGATTCCTGCGGCCCGGAGACCGGATCGTGATCGGGCAGGCATGTGGGGAGCCGACCACGCTGATAGAGGCGCTGATCGCGCAAGGCCGCGATATCGGTGGACTCTCGGCATTCGTTGCCACCAGCTTTTCCGGGATCTTCACCCTGGAAGCCACCGAATCGTTCGCGCTATCGAGTATGGGAGCGATCGGTTCGCTGCGCACGCTCACCGGGGCGCACCGGCTGGGGATCATCCCCTGCCATGTCAGCCGGGTGGGACCGATGATCGAGGACGGAACACTCGGCTGCGATGTGGCTTTCGTCCAGGTGAGCGCGGAAGACGAGAACGGCCGGCACAGTTTCGGGTTGATCGGCGATCACACTCGGGCCGCGGTGGACCGGGCCCGGGTGGTGATCGCCGAGGTCAACGATCAGGTGCCGTACACGCCCGGCGAAGGGGTGGGTGCCGAGGAGATCGACTGCGCGGTCCGTGTTTCGCGCCGCCCGGTCCAGGTGCCGCCCGCCGCGATCGGCGCCACCGACGAAGCGATCGCGAAAAACGTCACCTCCTACATCGAAGACGGTGCCGTTCTGCAGGTCGGGGTCGGCGCGGTCCCCGACGCGGTACTGCGCCTGCTCGGTGATCGCCGGGATATGAGCGTGCATTCCGGGATGATCGGCGACGGCCTGGTCGACCTCATCGAAGCGGGGGCGATCACCAACGCCCGCAAACAGATCGACCCGGGCGTTACCGTCACCGGTGCGCTCATCGGCACCGACCGGCTGTACCGATTCGCCGACCGCAACCCGCAACTGCGGCTGTGCGCAACCTCCTACACCCACGACGCGGCGGTGCTCGCGCAACTCGACCGGCTGGTCACCCTCAATTCCGCGATGGAAGTCGACCTCACCGGCCAGGTGAATGCCGAGCAGAGCGGTCCGGCCTACCTCGGTGGCACCGGCGGCCAGGTCGATTTCGTCCGCGCCGGGGCCCGCTCGCGTGGTGGGCACGCTGTGATCGCGCTGCCCGCCACCGCGAAAGGCGGCACAGTCAGCCGGATCACCGGCCGGCTGTCCGGTCCGGTCACCACCGCCCGCAGCGATGTGGATGTGATCGTCACCGAATTCGGTGCTGCCGAACTCACCGGCTGCCCGCTCGCCGAACGCACCCGCCGCCTGATCGCCATCGCCCATCCGGATTTCCGGGAAGACCTGGACCGGTCCGCTTTCGAGATTCGGCGAAGAGGATTCTGATGGCCGGCGCTGTACTGTTCGACGCCCGTCCCGACGGGATCGCGATCATCACCCTGAACCGCCCGGATCGCCGCAATTGCCTGGACAAAGAGGTCCGGGACGGTCTGTTCGACGCCTGGGACCGGTTCGAACGCGACCCGTCCCTGCGGATCGCGATCCTCACCGGTGCGGGCCGTAAAGCCTTCTGCGCGGGCGGGGACCTCACCGAGATGGTGCAGACCCGGATGACCGAACCGCCCCGAGATATGTTCCCGCTGCCCTACGACACCATCGAACTGTCCAAACCCACCATCGCCGCGGTCAACGGCGCCGCCTTCGCAGGCGGGTGGATGATCGCCCAGGCGTGCGATCTGTGCGTGGCCAGCACCACCGCTACCTTTGCGATCACCGAGGTGAAGGTGGGCCGCAGCTCGCCCTGGGCTGCCCCTCTGATCCATATGATTCCGCAGCGGATCATGATGGAAATCCTGCTCACCGGCGATCCGATCACCGCGCGGCGTGCCTACGAGATAGGGCTGGTGAACCGGCTCGCCGATCCCGGCGATCTGCTGGATACGGCTCTCGATCTGGCCGGCCGGATCCTGGCCGGTGCGCCACTGTCGGTGCGCGCGGCCCGCGAAACCGTCATGCTGGCGACCGAGATGGGCCGCTCGGCGGCCGCGGCGGCGGCCCGGCATGCCGCGTCCCGCGCCTACCGCAGCCGGGATGCCCAGGAAGGCCCCGCCGCGTTCGCGCAGAAACGCCCGCCACGATGGACGGGAGGATGACCGGTACCGGACTCGCCCCCGATCTGGTGAATTTTATTGTGCCCGAAGCTCATTTCGAGCAGTATTCCAGGCATGACGATCAGACGAGTTCATCGGACAATCCTGCTGACCGCCGTCGCCGCCGCGACATTCCTGCCCTTCTCCGTGGCCCCGGCCGTGGCAGACGCGCCGTTCGTCGCCCCGGAGGTCACCTTCGCCGGTACGGCACCGGGAACGGTGACCGCGACTCTGCACAACCCCAACGACCGCGGCCAGTGCTGGGCCGAGGCGGGTGTCGGGCCGGAGAACAACCACGTCTTCTTCGGTGAGTCCAAACCGGAGTCGCTGGCGAATCCCGGCCAGACGGTGGAGACCTCGCTGACCGGGTTGGAGCCCGGATCGACGATCACCGCACGCGGCGGATGCGCCGATACCGGCCCTGCCGGTGGTTACGTGCTGGGTGAAACGGTGACGGTCGCCGTCCCCGGCGTGGCCCCCGCCACCGGCAGCTTCGGCGGCTAGCGGATTCGACGTCGCCCCGGGCCCTTCCGTGGGTCCACAGCGGATCCGGCCGTACGACCACTGCGTGTCATCACCGCGGCCGGCTCCAGGTGGACGGCCGGCGCGGTCCAGCAGTCGGTTTGTTCCGTGGCGACTTCGGAACCGCAGACCACGCAGACGAGGTTGGGCCCGTACGTGCCGGATGGCCGGCAGCAACCGGATCGCCGGAGGTAGTCGGTGTGCGCCTTCGTGCCGCGGATATCTCCCGGGTTGAGGATGACGGTCCCACGAGTAGCGGCGCAACGTATATCCGAGGGGCCGAACGGTTCCGGGTCCACAGCGAAGGTGCCCGGGAGCATACGCGGGATGTACTGGTACAACAGGGTGGGATCATCGATCAGGTCGTATCCGGGTGCGGGCACCCGGCGTAAATTCGGAGTCAGGCGGCTGCCGCAGCGGGCACAGGCGAAGACTGTCATCGTCGTCGCCCGGCACGGAGTCGCAGGTGCCCGGCCGGCCGGCGGCTCATCGGCCGGGGCGGATACCGCCCTTTCTGCTGGTGATCATGGCGGAATTGTAGTGCGCGATCCGAGGTCCGGCGAATTCAGAAGATATCGGCCGAGTATCCGCCGGGATCGCGGACCTGGAGGACGTCGCGGAGCACGGTGGTGATGATGTGCATGATCTGCTCGCGATCGAGTCCGGCCTCGTCCGGGCGTAATTCGTAGTTGGGCTCGCCCGCGACGAAACCCAGTTCGGCCAGTAGTGCGAGCTCCCGCTCGGTGAACCCGGCCGGGCCGGTGGGGTTGTGGCGGCGCAACCGCTGTACCAGCGTTCGGCGTCGCGGCCCCGCGGGATCGGCGACTTCGATATGGAATACGCCCCGGGGCTCGGCGAGCCATTGGACGATACCGAGTCCGGCGCTGATCACTACCGTGGTGTGCCCGGAGCTGCTGCCGCTCTCGATCGAACGATCCACCAGGTCCCGGATTGCCGCGTGTAACGAATGCATCGTTCGAGTATGGATCGCCGCGGCGAAACGTGGATCGGGAAAACTACTCGACCCCGGCGTCGGGACGGTTACACCGGCGCGGGGATCGCACTCGATCCCCCGGCGATTCGGTGGTGCTGTCATGTGATGGCGCTGTGCAGCCATCCGTTGAGTTCAGCGCATCGCCGCGCGGTGGCGAGGACGCCGGCAACAGCGGGCGAGGGATCGTTCGCGGGCCACAGGACCGAGAGTGCTGCCAGGATCGGCGGGTGGACGACGTCGCGATGGAGGATCCCGGCTCGGGCGTTCGCGGCGTGCTCGGCGAACGACGCCGGAGCCAGGCTGACCTCGCGTCCGCCGGCGAGTCGCGCGAGCATCGCGTTCACCGGTGGTTCCTCGAACGCGCAGATATCGGGTGCGAAGCCCGCTTCCCGGCATGCGGCGACGATCCCGTCGTAGTACACCGGCGCGAGGCGGCGCGGGAACAGCAGCAGCGTTTCGTCGCGGAGGGCCGCCACCGGGATCGGCGATACTGCTGCGAGGCGGTGGCGGGTGCTGAGCAGTGCGGACACGGGCTCTTCGCGGAGGATCTCGGCTCCCACGCCGTGGATGGGCTGCGGCGAGAGCGCGAGGCCGATGTCCAGGTCGCCGGCGCAGAGACGTTCGGGGATTTCGGCGCTGAAGATCTCCCGGGCGTCGACCGTCAGTCCGGGGTGGTCGTCGTGCAGCGCGTCCAGCAGCGTCATGAGCGTATCGAAGCTCGTGACCGGGGTGTATCCCAGCCGGATCGTCGTCGTGATCCCCGACCCGGCCAGCCGGGTGAGCTCTACGGCCCGCTCCAGCGCGGCCAGCGCTATCGGCGCCTCGCGAACCAGGGTCCGGCCCGCGGCGGTGAGCTGCACCCGGCGGTTCGAGCGTACGAACAGCGAGGTTCCCAAGGTCTGCTCGAGTTTGCGGATCTGCTGGCTCAGGGACGGCTGGGCGATGTAGAGACGCGTAGCTGCGCGGCCGAAGTGTAGTTCTTCGGCTACGGCGAGGAAGTAACGGAGCAGACGGGGGCTGATATCGATAGACGAATCCTATCGTTTCGCCGCCGAACTGGTCTTGGACGCCCGTGCGAAGCCCGCCGTACAGTCGACCGGAAGCCACGGGAGGCGTTCCCACCTGCACGGGCGAACCTGCCCGGCGCCGGTTCTGTTCGACATGACCGGCCTGCATAGCCTGTCGGCGCGGCAAGGGAGTCGTGAGGTATTAGGGAGTTACCTGATGGATGTTTCGAAGATCGAGTTCGGTATCGACAGCTTCGGTGACCGGCCCCGCAACGAGCGGGGGGAGATCGTCTCGCACGCGCAGGCGATCCGCGCCGCGGTGACCGAGGCGGTCCTGGCCGATCGGATCGGCATAGATGTGATCACGCTGGGTGAGCACCACCGGCCGGAGTACGCGATCTCCAGCCCGGAGACGGTGCTGGCCGGTATCGCGACCGTCACCGAGCGCATCCGGCTCGCCTCGGGGGTGACGGTGCTGTCCTCGGACGACCCGGTGCGGGTCTTCCAACGGTTCGCCACCGTGGACGCGCTCTCCAGCGGTCGGGCGGAGGTGATCCTCGGCCGGGGTTCGTTCACCGAGTCGTTCCCGCTGTTCGGGTACGACTTGAAGGATTACGAGGTGCTGTTCGAGGAGAAGATCGACCTGTTCCACCGGCTCCTGGACGAGACGCCGGTTACCTGGGAGGGCACCACCCGTGCCGCCCTGCGCGATGCGGACGTGTACCCGAAGACCGAATCGGGTCGTCTGAATACCTGGGTCGGGGTCGGCGGGACACCTGAGTCGGTGCTGCGCACCGCTCGCTACGGATTCCGGCTCATGCTTGCTGTCATCGGCGGCTCTCCGGGGCGTTTCGCCCCCTATGTGGACCTGTACCGGCGGGCGAGTCAGGAGTTCGGCACGGCAGCGCAGCCGGTCGGGATGCATTCGCCCGGCTTCGTCGCCGCGACCGACGAGGAGGCGAAGGAGCTGTTCTATCCCGGGTACCGGGACATCCACGACCGCATCGGTGCATTGCGCGGCTGGCCACCGCTGACCCGGGAACAATTCGACGCCGAGGTGGACCGCGGGTCGCTGTATGTCGGTTCGGTGGAGACGGTCTCGACCAAGATCGCCCAGGCGATCCGGGCGTTGGATGTCGGCCGGTTCGACATGATCTACTCCGCCGCCGGTACCGTTTCCGCCGCTGCCCGGCTACGTTCGGTCGAGCTGTACGGCACCGCGGTCATCCCCCGGGTCCGCGAGATTCTGGCCGGACAGCCCACGGCCACGGTGGCGCCGACCCGGTGACCGTTGGCAATACGATGACTCGGCACCCTTCGCATCCTTGTCCGAGCCGCAACTGCCTCCTATGAAAGGACACTCAGATGGCCGAGAAATTGATCGACAACACCGGTGCGTCTGTGACGGTCGAGCTCGATACCGCCGATCCGATCAGCTCCTACATCGTGAAGCTCGACGCAGGATCACCCGCCGGCAGGGCCGATTTCCTCGACTCCGCCGGAGCAGATGCCGAGCGGATCTTCTTCCACACCGAAGTCGACGAGGAGTTCGGTGGACGAGGTCTGGCCGGGCTGCTGGTGCGGGCGGCGCTGGCAGACAGTATTCGCGACAACGTCACCGTCGTGCCGGTGTGCCCGCTGTTCGCTCGCCATCTGCGGATGCACGGCGATGAATTCGTCGCGGCCGGTGGCGTTTTCCGGCGGCCGACCCCCACGGATATCGCACTGGTGACGCGCGCTACCGGAAACGGGGCCTGAGATCCGCTCGTTTACGCACGCCGTGCTGCGGTGCGGCGCCGGTAAATGCCAGGAAGCCACACCACGACCTCGGCGCTGACGCTACAGCGCAGAATGTTGCACATCGGCACGGAGGAGCACGAATGCGCTCGGTTGTTCCCGACTACCTGAGAGAGGCACTCTCAGATGTTGAGCCGGACACCTCAGGAGAGCCGGCGGGCTACATCCCCGAACTCGCCGCAGCAGACCCAGACCGTCTCGGCGCAGTCTTTGCCACCACCGACGGCGAGGTCTACGGTGCCGGCGATATCGATACCGAATTCACGATCCAGTCGATCTCCAAGCCGTTCACGTACGCGCTGGCACTGGCCGATCGAGGTTTCGGCCCGGTGCTCGCCAAAGTCGGTGTCGAGCCGTCGGGAGAGGCGTTCAACCAGATCTCCCTCGAAAGCGATACCGGTCGCCCCTACAATCCGATGATCAACGCCGGTGCGATCACCGTCCATGCGCTGGCCGGCCCGCCGGAACTGACTCCGGTGGAGCGGGTGGAGCGGGTGGTCGAGGGCCTTTCGGCGTTTGCCGGTCGCCGGCTGACAATGGACGAGGCGGTGTGCGCGTCGGAGTTGGAGCACGCGCACCGCAATCTCGCCATCGCGCATATGCTCCGCAGCCACGACATTCTCACCGAGGACCCGAGGTCCGTCGTCGACGGCTACACCCGCCAGTGTTCCGTGCTCGTCACCACGCGAGACCTGGCCGTGATGGCCGCAACGCTGGCCAACCGCGGGATCAATCCGCTCTCCGGTGAGCGAGTGATACCCGAGCCGGTGGTGCGTCAGGTGCTGAGCGTCATGTCCACCTGTGGAATGTACGACGCGGCCGGTGACTGGGCGACCCAGGTCGGTATTCCGGCGAAAAGCGGTGTGGCCGGGGGCCTGATCGGCGCGCTCCCCGGCCAGATCGGCATCGCCACGTTCTCACCGCGACTCGACCGTCACGGCAACAGTGTTCGCGGGGTATCGCTGTTCGAACGATTCTCCGCAGATATGGGTTTGCATGTGATGGAGGTTCCGGCCGCTGCGCGCGGAGTTGTGCGATCCAACCACGTCGTCGGCCGCGGACCGGGCGCCATCCGGGTCCTCCAACTGCAGGGCGGGATCGGCTTCGCCGCGGCCGAGAGAGTAGTTCGGGAGGCGGTGGAGACCCGGCCTGCAGAAGTGGCGGTGGCTGTGGACCTCACGATGGTCTATTCGATAGACGATGTGGGCCGGCGGATGCTGCTGGAGGTCGTGCGCCGGCTCACGCTGGATGGTCACGAGGTCTACCTCATCGACCCGGAGACGGTTGTCCCCGATCCCGATCCCGGCGACGGTGGGCGGGTCACCGTCGTCGGCACCATCGAACAAGCCCTGAATTCGAGCACCCGGCAGGTGCGGGACAGTCGTCCGTAGCGCCGCGATAGATGTACCGGAGCGGACGGCAGGTGTGCACTGTCGCCGCGGAATGGAGAAACGATGCGTCCGTCCTTGGACAAGGTGATGCCCGAGGCATGGCAGGCTGCGGAAGCGTTCTCGTCGGCGATTCGCAAGGCGGCATTGCTGCGCGGGCTCTCGGTCCAGGAATCCGAGTTCATCAAGCTGCGTGCCTCGCAGATCAACGCGTGCGCGTTCTGCGTGGATCTGCATTCGCGCGAGGCGAGGCAGGCCGGGATAGCGCAGCAGAAGCTCGACTTGCTGCCGGCCTGGCGCGAGACCGGCGTGTTCGATGAACGGCAGCGCGCGGTGCTCGCGATCGCCGAAGCCGCCACCGTGCTCCCCACCACCGAAGAATCGGAGGCCGATCTCGCGGGCGCCCGATCGGTTCTCGGTGAGGAGGTATTCGTTGCGGCCGAGTGGGTGGCGGTCGCGATCAATGCGTTCAACCGGGTCTCGATCCTCAGCCGGCATACAGTGCGTCCCCGCGACAACGAAGGGAAGATCATCAGATGACCAACCTCGACACGCGCCCCGAGCTGGAGGTCCTGGATCCCGGTCGGCCGTGCACGGCGACAGAGATCCTGGAGCCACGCCTCGTACCCCTCGGCGGCGTGCGGGAGATGACCGTGTACCGGACCCTCCCACAGCGGCAGCGGTCACTGGTGGGGGCGTGGTGCTTTCTGGATCACTACGGTCCCGACGATATCTCGCTGACCGGTGGTATGCAGATGCCGCGGCATCCGCACACCGGGCTGGCGACGGTGTCCTGGCTGTTCACCGGACGCATCGAGCACCTCGACTCCGGCGGTAACGCGGCCTCGGTCGTGCCGGGGGAGCTCAACCTGATGATTGCGGGCCGTGGTATCACCCATCAGGAGATCAGTGACCCCGGGACGAGCACCCTGCACGGCGTGCAGCTCTGGTACGCGCTGCCCGACGGGACGCGTTTCAGCGAGAACGCGTTCGCCCACTACGTGCCCGAGCCGGTAGCACTGCCCGGCGTGACGGCCCGCGTGTTCATCGGAGAACTCCTCGGATCGGCCTCCCCGGTGGACACCCGGACACCCGACCTGCTCGGTGCCGAACTGATACTGGAGCCCGGCGCCTCGGCGCGCCTCACCGTGCGGGCCGACTTCGAGCACGCCGTCCTCGCCGAGAGTGCCGAGGTCACGGTGAACTCGGCTGCCGTCGGCCATCGATCGCTCGCCTACATACCGCCTGGGTCGGATACGGTGGTCATCACCGCAGGCACTACCGAAGCCCGTGTCATCCTGCTGGGTGGTGTCCCGCTGCGGGAGCAGATCGTGATGTGGTGGAACTTCATCGGCCGCGATCACGACGAAATCGCCGAGTACCGGCGCCGCTACCAGGCCGAGCTCGGCTTCGAACCCGCCGACCCGCGGGATGCCGGCAAACCTGCCCTGTTCGGCGAGTTCCCGCTTGACCAGCCGCCGCCACTTCCGGCGCCACCGCTGCCGAATTCCAGACTCCTCCCACGCGAATAGGGCACGCGAATAGGGCACGCGAGCAGGGCCTTCCGCCTGGCCATTCCACGGCAGGCTTGCAGGAGTCGCGCCAGGAAATCGGCGCGGGCCTGTTGTGCGGTCATCGACGGTGCCGGAGCCGGACTTGCCGGCAATCGTGACGTCGAGTGCCGGGTCCGTGACCGCCCGCCGCTAACTTTCGCCGACGATCTTGATCGCCCACTCCGGGCAGGCGTCCTTGGCGGTCTGCACCGCCTCGGTGAGGTCCTCGGGGATCTCGGTATCGACGGCCTCGGCGTATCCGTAATCGTTGAGTGTGAAGACTTCCGCGCACAGGGTGGTGCAGATCCCGTGGCCCTTGCAGGAGTCGGCGTCGACGATGACCTTCATGGATCTAACCTTCCGTACGGTCGAATTCGAGGTGCAGGGTGGTGATTCCGCGCAGGATGAAGGTCGGCAGGTAGGTGTATTCGCGGGCGCCCGCCGGGCCGTGCACGCCTTCGTCGATCCGGATATCGGTGGTGCGTTCGAGCAGTCGTTTGATCGCGACCTTCGCCTCGGCCCGAGCCAGGGGGGCGCCGGGGCAGGTGTGGATACCGCGGCCGAACGCGATATGAGAGCGGGCGTTGGAGCGCTGCGGGTCGAAGGTGGTGGGGTCGTCGAACCGGCGGGGGTCGCGGTTGGCGCCGCCGTTGGCCAGCATCAGCACCGTTCCGGCCGCAATATCCACGCCGCCCACGGTGGTGTTCGTCTTCGCCATCCGGAAATCGCCCTTCACCGGGCTTTCCATCCGCAGCATTTCCTCGATGAAATTGCCGATACGCTCATGGTCTTCACGCAGCCAGCGCTGTAATTCCGGATCCTCGGCGAGCATCTTCAACGATGAGGACAGCAGCCGTACGGTGGTTTCCTGGCCCGCCGAGAACAGGTTGGCGGCGACGCGCACCACGTCCAGTACCTCGGGCCGGCTGCCGTCCGGGAAGGTGGCTTCGGCGAGGCTGGTGAGCACATCGTTGCGCGGGTCGGCGCGGCGGTCCTCGATATAGGCCGAGAACTTCCCGTACAGGAATTCGATCGGGTTGTGCGACATCCCGCCTTCGCCTTCGGTGCTGCCGACCGTTTGCTTGCGGTGCGGATCGCGCTGGAGGGCGTTGAGGAACTCTTCCTGATCCTCCTGGGGGACACCGAGCAGGTCGGCGATGATGTAGAGGGTGAACGGACCCGCGAAATCGCGGATCATATCGCCCTTCCCGGCGGCCAGGTACTCGTCGAGCACCTTATCGGCCATATCCCACATCGCCTCCTCGTTCTCCTTGAGGCGTTTGGGGGTGATCAGGCGCATGAGCAGGCCGCGGTGCGCGGTATGGGTGGGCGGGTCCAGGGTGGGGAGTTGGTCGCTGAGTGGCAGGGAATCACGGTGTTCGGCTATCAGTGCGTCCACATCGGAGTTCTCGTCGATGGGGGCCGGGAAGCCGGGGAACGGGCCGGTGACCGAAATGCAGGAGGAATAGTGTTCGGCATCGTTGAGTACTTCCAGTGCCTCGTTGTAGCCCGTCACCATCATGACGTTGTGGTGCTTCTCCCGGGTTACCGGGCACTGCTCGCGCAGAGCGTCGAAATACGGGTACGGATCGGCGATCAGCTCCTGCCCGAGGAAGAAGTCCAGATCCTGGAAGTTTTTCACGTGACGGTTCCCTTCGCTCCGCCGGCTCCCACCGCCACGAGCAGCTCCGCCGGTTGACTTCCGCATTTGAGAATATAACTCTCATCTGTGAGTATGAGATTTCCACACGGCGTGCCGTGCGTCAACCGGAGGACGGGACACCATGACCCTCGATCTCACCGCTGACCAGCGACTCTTTCAGCAGACTGCCCGGGAATTCCTGGCGGAGACCGTTCCGGTGGCGACAGTACGCGCTCTCGGCGAAGCCGGAACCGGATTCGACCGCGCGTGGTGGCGCTCCGCTACCGAACTCGGCTGGACCGCCATGCTGGTCGCCGAGGAATACGGGGGCGGGTCCCTCTCCGGTCGCCCGCTCACCGAATTATCGCTGGTCGCCACTGAACTGGGTCGCGCATGCGCGCCGGGACCGTTCGTCTCCACCAATGCAGTGCTGGCGGGGCTGGCGAGCGCCGGGGCCGGATTCGATGACACGATCGCCGGGGTCGCGGCGGGGGAGCAGGTCATCGCGTGGGCGGTCTACGAACCGGGCCGCGGTATGGAGGTGATGTACGCGCCGGGCGGCGACCTGGGTGCGCAGGTTCACGCGACTCCCGACGGCGCCGGCTACCGCCTGAACGGGGTCAAGGACCGAGTCGAATCCGGTGATCAGGCCGATCTCTTCCTCGTCACCGCACAAGGCCCCGACGGCCCGGTGCAGCTACTCGTCCCGGCCGATTCCCCCGGCGTGACAGTCACTCCCACCTGGACCTTGGACCTGGTCCGGCGCACCGCCCGTATCGACTTCGCGGAGGTTCCGGTGGCGCCCACCGCGGTAACGCATACCGGCCCGGCCGCTACCGCCGCGGTACGCGCTCAATTGCACGCCGCCGCAGTGCTCACCGCTGCCGAAATCGTAGGCGCCACCGAGGTGGCCCTCGAGTCCACCCTGGCCTGGTTGAACGACCGCTTCACCTTCGGCCGCCCGCTCGCCTCGTATCAGGCGCTCAAACATCGCATGGCCGATAACAAGACCTGGCTGGAGGCGTGCCGGGCCACCGCGAACGCCGCGGCCGCGGCCTGCGACGACGATCCGGATACCGCCGGCGAAGCCGTGAGTGTCGCCAAATCGTATGTGGGCGCGAAGGCGTCGGTGATCGGGCAGGACTGCGTCCAGCTGCACGGCGGGATCGGGGTCACCTGGGAACACGACCTGCATCTGTACCTGCGGCGGATCGGATTGGGCCGGGCCTTGTACGGCACGCCCGAGGAACATCGCCGCCGGATCACCGACCTTCTCGTCACCGCGTAGCGCGACGCACCTCCTGGAAGGCACACCACCATGACAACCGAAATGGAACCCGTCGCCGAATTCCGTGAACGCGCCCGGAACTGGTTGCGCGACAACCTCCCCCCGGCACCGGCGGACCAGGGCCCACCCGAGAGCAAAGAGGAATGGGACCGGATCCGTGAATTGCAGCGCCTGCTGTACGACGGCGGCTTCGCCGGTATCTGCTTCCCGGAGGAATACGGCGGTCTCGGTCTCACACCGGCCCATCAGCAGGCGTTCACCACAGAGTCCTACCCCTATGAGATGCCGGTCAGCCTGAACGTCCCGACCCTGTCCATCTGCGCGGCGACCCTACTCGACCTCGGCACCGCGGAACAGAAACGCGAGCATCTGCCCGCGGTACTGCGCGGCGACGAACTGCTGGTGCAACTGCTGTCCGAACCTCGCGGCGGCTCCGATCTGGCGGGGCTCACCACCCGCGCCGACCGGGACGGCGACCGGTGGATCCTCAACGGGTCCAAGATCTGGAGTTCCGGCGCCTACGCCGCCGACTACGGCCTGTGCCTGGCCCGCACCAACTGGGATGTGCCCAAACATCGCGGACTCACCATGTTCCTGGTGCCGATCGGGGCGCCGGGGGTCACCGTGCAGCGGATCAAACAGGTCACCGGGTCCACCGAGTTCTGCCAGGAATTCTTCGACGATGTCACGCTCGGCGACGACGCGCTGGTCGGTCAGGTCGACAACGGCTGGGAGGCGGCGTCGCGGCTGCTCCATCACGAGCGCGCCGCGATCGGCGGGACCTCGCCCTATATGAGTGGCGCCCGCCCGCACCTAGGCGGCGAGGACTCCCCGATCCTCGGGATAGCCCGGCAGCTCGGCCGGCTCGACGATGTCCGGGTCCGCGAGGATATCGGCGAAGCCCGCGCGATGCTGGTGGTGCGCGACCAGCTGATCGACCACATCACCCGCAGTATCGTGGCCGGTGAACTACCACCGGCGGCCGGGTCGATCACCCGGTTGTTCAGCGCCGAGAATTCTTGGCTGCAAACCGATATGGCAGTGAAGGTCGCGGGCGCGGATGCCGCGACCCACGCGCCCGGTGACCCACTCGATACCGCCAGGATCGGCACCGACTACCTGTTCCGCGCCGCCTGGAGTCTGGCCGGCGGGAGTACCGAGATGGCCCGCAACGTGATCGGCGAACGTGTCCTGGGTATGCCCCGCGAGTACGCCGCCGACCGCGACGTGCCGTTCAACGAGGTGAAACAGGGCCGCTAGGCGGATCCCGCAGATTCGGAGGCAGTGATGCGGTTCATCTTCCACTACCCGGAAACCGGTGGCGCGGAGGGCGATGTCCTCGATGCCGGTCCCCTGGGCGAGGTCGCGGTAGCGGCCGAACGGGCCGGCTTCGGAGGGTTCTCGTTGAGCGAGCATCCCGCACCCGGCGCGCGCTGGCTGGGTGCGGGCGGGCACCAGACGCTGGACCCGTTCGTATCGCTGGGCTACGCGGCCGCGCTGACCGAACGGATCAGGTTGATCACCTACCTGTCCGTGGCGCCCTACCGCAATCCCATGCTGCTTGCGAAAGCGGCCGCGACCTTGGACAAATTGTCGGGTGGCCGGGCGATCCTGGGGATCGGCACCGGTTATCTGAAGGGGGAATTCCATGCCGTCGGGGTCGATTTCGACGAGCGCAACCAATTGTTCGACGAAGCGCTCGACGTGCTGCCGCTGCATTGGAAGGGGGAGCCGTTCAGCTACACGGGCACACATTTCAGCGCCCGTGATGTGCAGGCCCGCCCGGCCCCGGTGCAGCAGCCGATCCCGATCTGGATCGGCGGTAATTCGGCGTTGAGCCGCCGGCGGGTCGCACGGGCGGCGCACGGGTGGATTCCGATGTCCGGCGGTGCCGAACTCAGCGGTACCGCCCGGACCCCCGAACTCGGCGGGATCGAGGAACTGTCCCGCAAGATCGCCGGAATACGCGAATCCGCCGCAAGTTCGGGACGCGCCGAACATATCGACCTCGTGTACTCCTACAGCCATCCCGGCCTCACCGGCCCCGGCGCCGACCCGGGGCCACATCGGGAGGCGTTCCGCGAACTGGCCCGTGCCGGAGTGGACTGGATCGTGGTCTCCACCCGGGCCGGTGTGCACGAAACCCTCGACCCGGCAGTCACCTTCGACTTCCTGGCCGAGTTCGGCGCGACCTACATCGACGGATAAGGACGATCGGATGGGCTGGTTCGAGGAACGTGCCGATCTCGCGGGCACAGTGGCCGTGGTGACCGGTGGTGCGGGTGGATTGGGTGGTGCGATCGTTTCGGACCTGGCGGACAACGGCGTGCGCGTCGCAGTCCTCGATATCGATCCGGCAGCCGCCGGGGAATTGCGGTCCGCCCTCGCCGATCGCGGCCACGAGGTGCTGATAGAGCACGGCGACGTGCGTGACCCGGCCGAACTCGCCGCCCTGTTCGAGGCCGCCCGGACCCGGTGGGGGCGGCTCGACACCCTGGTGAACGTGGTGGGCGGTACCTTCCGTGCCCCGTTCACCGAAACCCGGCCCAAGGGCTGGGACGCGCTGCTGCGCACCAACCTGACCCATGTGCTGCACGCCTGCCATCAGGCGGTCCCGTTGATGCGGGCCGGTGGCCGCGGCGGCAGCATCATCAATATCACCACCATCGAAGCGCACCGCGCCGCACCGGGTTTCGCGGTGTATGCGGCGGCGAAGGCCGCAGTGGAGCAGTTCGCGCGCACGCTCGCGATCGAGGTGGCGCCGGACGGGATCCGGGTCAACAACATCGCACCGGATTTCGTCCCCACGCCGAATCTGGACCGTATCGGCACCGGTGACAGCGCGATGATGGACCCGGAGGGAGTGAAGGTCGCCATCCCCATGGGCCGGGCCGGGCGCCTCACCGATATCTCCCACTGCGCGGTTTTCCTGGCCTCCCAGCTCTCCGCGTACCTCACCGGCACCACCCTGCATCCGGACGGCGGTACCTCGGCTTCCGCCGGTTGGTTCAACTGGCCCACCGAGGGCTGGGCCAACCACGCCCCGCTGCGGGTGCTCCGGGAAAGCGGGACCTTCGGCGCCGACGGGGGCGGCCGCGTCTGAGGACCGATAAGCATGCGTCGATATCTGTACAGTTCTGTACGGATATCGACTAGAGTTGTCTCATGACGACAATCAGGGCCGAGGAAACGCGGTTGCCGCGCCGCGCGCGAGAGGCCGTGGAACGGCGGGAAAGCGTCGTGGTCGTCAGTCACGGGCGGCCCACCTACGTCATTGTGCACCCCGACGAGTTCCCCGAGCCGCGGCGCAGGCGGGGCCGTCGGCTCGGCGAGGCGCTGCGGTTGCTCGGGTCGGGCGCGACTCCGGATCCGGGGTTCGGTGACGATATGGAAGCAGTGCGGGCCGCGGTCGGGTCGATGCCGGACGATCCATGGGCACGCTGATCGATACTTCGGTCTTCATCGATCTCGAGCGCGCGTTCACTCGGTCCGGTGCCGCGACGCTGGATGAGCTGGCGGATCGACTGGCGCAGCAGATCGGCGTGGATGAAGAAGTAGCCATGGCGGCTGTCACCGCGTCGGAACTGCTGCACGGCGTCCACCGGGCAAGTCCGCAGCAGCGTCCGCGCCGTGAGGCATTTGTCGAGATGGTGATCGCGGCGTTCCCGCCGCAGCCGTTCGATTTGCTCGCTGCCCGAGTGCACGCCGGGATCTGGGCCGACCTTACAAATAGGGGGCAGGAGATCGGGGCACACGATGTTCAGATCGCTGCCACGGCGCTCAGTATCGGATGGCAGGTGGCCACCGCGAACGTCCGGCACTTCGAACGGATTCCGGGTTTGGGGATCCGGGCGGTGCGATTGCGGGACTGACGACGGCTCGACGGCTGATCGGACTGGATGCCCCCCAGGTCGGGCGTGCCGGTCAGTCCGCCGCTGAATCGTTCTCGTCGAGGCTTCGGGGCAGGTCTGCCAGGGTGTGCAGGGCACTCAGGAATACCCGGCGTTCGGCCGGCGAGAGGTGTTGCAGGACCAGCTGTTCCTCGCGGGACTGGATCTCGGCTTGTGCCTGCGCGACGATCCGGTGCCCCTCGTCGGTGAGTTCCAGCAGCCGGGCCCGCCGGTCGGCCGGGTCGGGGGATCGGTGCAGGAGGCCGCGGTCCTGGAGGTCGTCGAGGACCGCGATGATGCGGGTCTTGTCCGCGCCGATCTCCTGGGCGAGTACGCCCTGGCCCCGGGCGGGGCCGCGGCTCAGTGCGACCAGAACGCTGTAGGCCCACATGGTCAATCCGTATGTCTCGAGGACCGGGCGTTCCATGGCGATGAGTGTGCGGGTCAGTGGCGCGAGCATTGCCGCCAGGTCCGGACGGTCCGTTGATCCCATGAATCGAATTTACCGGCCGGCGTCCGGTCGTGGCGGCCGCCGGTCGGGGAGGTGCGGGCTACAGTCCGTCAAAATAGTAAGCGTGGACATATGATAAGCGGGCACCTATTATTTCGGTATGACTGTAGAAGACCTTCGCGAGCCCGACCGGACCGCCGTGCTCGCCACCGTGAAAACAGCCGAACTCGTCACCCCCGACCTGCTCGACCGCCCGACCCCCTGCGCCGCCTGGACCGTCGGAGACCTCCTGGCCCATATGGCCGCCCAGCATCGCGGCTTCGCCGCCGCGGCGCGCGGTGCGGGCGACGATCTCGCACTGTGGCAGCCGCGCCCGCCCGGACCGCATACGAGTGCGGAGTACGCCGAATCCGCCGACGAGGTCCTGGCCGCTTTCGCGCCGGGCGATGTGCCGGAGCGGCTGTTCGCCATGCCGGAATTCGGCCCCGGTGTCACCGTGCCCGGATATCAGGCCATCGGATTCCACCTGGTCGACTATGTGGTTCACGGCTGGGATCTCGCGCGGGCGGTCGGGCAGGACTACGAACTGGCTCCGGCCTGCGTCGAACCGGTGTGGCAGATCGTCGGGCAGATCCCCGACGGACCGGAGCGCGACAGCCCGGAATCGCCGTTCGCGCACGCGCTCCCGGATACCGGCACCGGTTCGGCACTCCACCGTATTCTGCGGATGCTCGGCCGGTCCCCGAACTGGCCCGAATCGCACTGAGCCGGTTCCTGTGCCGAAGTCGTTGTGCCGGTCCGCGGTGGGCCCGATGACCGAGATCACCCCGGGCGGACTTGAGCATGCCGCGACGTCAGGGTTTGTACTCGGTGGGTGAATACCCATCGACCAGCCGGACACCCGATGACCTCCGCGTCGGAGCTGATCGCCGTCGAGGAGTTCTTCGGTCCACCGGCCCGCAGCCGCGCCCGGCTGTCCCCGAACGGCAGTACGGTCGCCTACCTTGCCCCGTGGCGCGGCCGGCTCAATGTGTTCCTCCGCGACGTGGATTCGGACTGGACCACCCCCGATGACGCACCCGGCGCCGATATCCCGGGCGCCCTGCGCATCACCTCCGGCACACAACGCAACATCGACACCTTCTTCTGGTCCGTCGACGGCCGCTACCTGCTGTTCCAGCAGGACACCGACGGCGACGAGAACTGGCATCTGTACCGCGCGGACCCGGACCGGCCCGGCGAACCTGCGGTCGACCTGACTCCCTTCGAGGGGGTGCGGCTACTCGGCACGCAGCTTCCACCGGACCGGCCGGGGACGGTATTCGTCCAGCTCAACACGCGGCGCCCCGACCTGGCCGACCTGTTCGAGCTCGAACTGGCGACCGGCCGACTGTCCCCGATCGCGGAGAACCCCGGCGACGTCGTGCAGTGGCTGCACGCACCCGGTCGTGTGCTGGCCTTCACGATGGCGGAAGGGGGTGACCATATTTTGTCGGAATGGACGAACGCTGACCGCCTGAGCCCGATCGCCCGTTTCCCGGGCGCCGACATCCTCTTCGCGGTCCTCCCAGCGGCTCTGACCCCGGACGGGAGCGGGCTCTGGATCGGTTCGTCACGCGGATCGGACCGCACCCGCCTGGTCCGGCTCGACCTGGCCACCGGCGAGCAGACAGGGGTGGACAGCCACCCCGTATTCGACCTGGACACCCCACGCCCCGAAGCCGACCCCCGCTTCCCGTCCGCGCTGATCCTGCACCCCGGTACCGGCGAATTGCTCGGTGCCCGCTACCTCGGTGCCCGCCAGGAGATCCACGCGCTCGATCCGCATTTCGCCGCGGTACTGCCCCGGCTGGCCGAACTGTCCGACGGCGACCTGGCCCACGTGTCCTGCGATTCCACCGCGCAGCGCTGGGTCGCCGACTTCACCCACGACCGCGACCCCGGAGTCACCTGGTTCTACGACCACGCCACCGGCCGGGCGCGCCGCCTGTTCCGGCCCTTCCCGCACCTGGACCCCGGTCGGCTGGCCCCGGTCACCCCGATCACCCTCACCGCCCGCGACGGGCTGACCCTGCCCTGCCACCTCACCCTGCCCACCGGGATCGAACCCCGGCGGTTGCCCACCGTGCTGCTGGTACACGGCGGCCCCTGGTACCGCGACAGCTGGGGTTACGACCCCGAAGTGCAATTGCTGGCCAACCGCGGCTACGCCGTGCTCCAGGTCGACGTCCGTGGCTCGACCGGCTACGGCAAGGCCCATACCCGGGCCGCGATCGGCGAGTTCGCCGGACATATGCACGACGATCTCATCGACGCCCTCGACCAGGTGATCGACCAGGGCTACACCGACCCGGACCGCGTCGCGATCTACGGCTGCTCCTACGGCGGCTACGCGGCCCTCGTCGGCGCAGCCTTCACCCCCGAACGGTTCGCCGCAGCCGTCAGCTACACCGGCATGTCCGACCTCGTCGACCTCGTCGAATCGGTCGTCCCTTTCGCCCGGCGCTCGGTCGAGAACAGCTACCTGCGCTACATCGGTGACCCTGCCAATCCTCGCGACAGAGCCGATATGCTCGCCCGCTCACCCATCACGCGGGCCGGCGACATCACCGCACCGGTGCTGCTCATCCACGGCGCCAACGACGTTCGCGTTCACCGGCGCCACTCCGACCGCATCGCCGACGCGCTCCGCTCCCGCGGCGCCGAAGTCGAATACCTGCTCAACGAGGCCGAGGGCCACTGGTTCCTCAACCCGGACAGCAATATCGAGCTGTACCGCACGCTCGAACGGTTCCTGGCCCGGCATCTGGGCGGACGAGTGGCGACGGCTTCCTGACCCGCCGCCGCCGAGTTCGGCCTGATTGCCGCGGTGAACCATCGGTTACGCCGGCAAACGATGCCGCCCTGCGCGACCGGAGTTGACCAATATTCGAATTCGGTCATATAGTCTGGTCATGTCGCCCGATGCCCGCGCCCGCACTCCGGAAGCCCGCCATCGCCGGTCCGAACATCTCCTGGACGTCGCTGCGGAGTTGCTGCTCAGGCTCGGCTACCGGCATGTGACCGTCGATGACATCGCCGGACGGGCGAGGGTCGGTAAGGGCACCGTCTACCTGCACTACAAGTCCAAGGACGAGCTGTTGCTCGCCGTGTTGCAGCGCGAGGTCGTGCGCTCGATCGACCAGCTCGTGACGATGCTTCGCGAGGATGCGATGACGACTGCGCTACATCGGCTGACCGAGGTGCATTTCCTCGGCGTGATGCGGCGGCCGTTGTTGCGGGCGCTGTACACCGGCGACCTCGACGTGCTCGGCAACCTCGCCGTCGAGCTCCATCGGAATCAGGGCGGCGGCCATCATCGCGCATTCGACGATTACTTGCATCTGCTGGCCGCTCACGGGCTGTTGCGCGATGATCTGCCGGTCGACGAGATCTCCTACGGATATCACGCGATCCTGCACGGCTACCTGAGTGAAGACTCCTATGACCGCGGCGTGCCCGATATTTCGCTCGAGCGCAAGGCGCAATTGCTGGCTGCGACCGTGCACCGAACCTTCGAGGTCCCGCAGGCGCGGCCGGAGGCCCTTCGGGAGATCAGTGAGCGCGCGATCCGAATGTTTACCGAGACGGCCGACCTCGGGCGCGCGCAGCTGCGCCCGGCAACGAATTGAAGGAGCCATCGTGCACATCGGAACCTTGATCCATGAGCAGGGCACCACCGTGAACGATCTGGTGCAACGCGCTCACCACGCGGCCGATACGGGGATGCGCAGCGTCTGGTTGGGCCAGAACACCGGCTGGGATGCCCTCACCGCAGCCGCCCTGATCGGCCGGGAAGTCACGACGATCGAGGTGGGAACGGCGGTTGTTCCCACCTATCCGCGACACCCCCTGATGTTGGCCGGCCAGGCGTTGACGGTGCAGTCCGCCACCGGCTCCCGGCTGACTCTCGGAATCGGCGTCAGTCATCCGCACATCATCGAGGGGCAATTCGGGTATTCGTTCGCGCGTCCCGCACAGCATCTGCGGGAGTATCTGCAGGTGTTGATGCCATTGCTGCGCGGCGAGAGCGTAGCTTTCACCGGTGATCGCCTGCGAGCCGCGGGCCGGATCGATGTCGCGCAGCTACCGCCGCCCTCGGTGCTGATCGGTGCGCTGGGGCCTGCCATGCTGCGGGTCGCGGGGGAACTGGCCGATGGCACGGTGACCACGTGGATCGGCCCCTCGGCCTTGGATCGTCACATCGTTCCGGTTCTCACCCGGGCCGCAGCAGCCGCCGGACGGACGGCCCCCAGAGTGGTGGTATGCCTGTTCGTCGGCCTGACCGACAACGTGGACGACATCAGAACCACGCTCGCCCATCGCTACGGCGCGGCAAGTGAGATCGCCAGCTATCGCGCCGCGATGGAACACGAGGGTGTCAGCGGACCGGAACACACCGCGATCCTCGGCGACGAGAACACCGTTGAACGCCAGATCCGAAGCCTTTTCGATGCGGGAGCGACAGAACTGGTGGCCATGCCCGTCGGCAGCGAAGCAGAGCAGGCGCGTACGGCGGATCTGCTGGGTGCCCTGACGAATCGACGTCGGCCGGACGGCCGCTGATCGGTGGCCGGACATACGGTAGCCGGCGCCGGCCGGCCATTCGGCACAACGGTGCGCAGAAACTACCGAGGTCGTCGATACACGCCTCAGTCGCGTACCCGAGTGGCCGTCGTGGAATCCGTGGCGGTGCTGTCCGCGTCCAACCCGGCGAGCAGACGCAGCCCATCGTCGGCGGCACTGCCGGAGGCGGCCGAGAGCACCAGCAACTCCAGACCCGATTCGTCCGGTAGGGCGAAGTTCTCCTGGTGCAGTTCCAGGAGACCGACCAGTGGGTGCCGGTACGCCTTTCGCCCGTGGGTGCGGGCGCGTACATCCGCGCGGGCCCAGAGGCGGCGGAATCGCTCGCTGCCCATCGCGAGTTCACCGATGAGCGAGACCAAGCCGGGGTCCTCGGGGTACTTACCCGCGGCGAAGCGCAGATGCCCGACCGCGTCCAGGGTGCAGGTCTCCCAGTCCGCATACAGGCCGCGATCGGCCTCCTCCAGGAAGATGTGCCGGGCCGTGTTGAGGCCGGGTATCGGCCGGCCGTAGAGGAGCCCGGCGAGGCGATTACCGGCGAGTACGTCCAGGCGGTGGTTCATGATCAGCGCGGGAGCGTCGGCGACCAGGTCCAGCACCCGCAGCAGCTCCGGCCGGACCTGCCCGCCCGGTGTCTTCGCGCGGCGGCGGCGCTGCCGCGCGAGGCGGTAGAGGTGCCCGCGTTCGGTGTCGTCGAGGCCGAGAACGCGGGAGAGCGCATCGAGGACCTGTTCGGAGGGCTGGGTGGCGCGCCCCTGCTCCAGGCGCACGTAATAGTCGACGCTCACTCCGGACAGGTGCGCCACTTCTTCACGGCGCAGCCCGTCGACCCGGCGCGGCCTGTCGGTGGGGATGCCGACGGCCGCCGGATCGACCCGGGAACGCCGGGTCCGCAGGAAGCCCGCGAGATCGTCCATATCCCCAGTATGGCCGCGCCGGGGCCGGCGAAGGTGGTCCTGCCGATACCAGGAAGCCCGGTCCGGTGGAAGAAACGGCCCTGAACGCCGGGCGCCGCAGCGTCCAGGATCGAAGACATCCGATCCGAAGGAGTTCCGATGAAGGCACTGATCGTCTACGCCCACCCCGAACCGGGATCGCTCAACGGCGCACTGAAAGACCTCGCCGTGACCACGCTGGAGAATGCGGGGCACGAGGTGCGGGTGAGTGATCTGTATGCGATGAACTGGAAGGCGGTCGTCGACGCCGCCGACTACGGCCCCGCCGCATCGACCCCGTTGCGGGTCGTGCGCGATTCGGGCCGGGCCTTCGATGCCGGAGACCTCACCCCGGATGTCCGCGCCGAACAGGAGAAACTCCGGTGGTCCGAGATGATCATCTTCCAGTTCCCGCTGTGGTGGTACTCCATGCCGGCGATTCTCAAGGGCTGGGTGGACCGCGTATTCACCCAGCACTTCGCGTACGGCGTCGGCGAGCACAGCGATACCAAGTACGGCGAGCGCTACGGCGAAGGAACCCTCGCGGGCCGGAAGGCACTGCTGTCGGTGACCATCGGCGGTCAGGAATCGCACTACTCCGCCCGCGGGGTCAACGGCCCGGTCGAGGATCTGCTGTTCCCGATCCACCACGGCATCCTCTATTACCCGGGCATCGAGGTGCTGCCGCCGTTCGTCTCGTACGGCGCCGACCGGCTGACCGCGGCAGCCTATCCGGATATCGCCAAGGCATGGGAGCGGCGCCTGCTCACCCTGGATTCGACCGAACCGATCGCCTTCCGGCCGCAGAACTCCGGTGACTACGACGTACCCTCGCTGCAGCTCAAAGAGGGACTCGAACCCGCGGGCCGCACCGGCTTCGGATTACATATGCGCGGCTGACCCTCGGTGCTGACCTTCGCGGCACGTGCTGAGCTGATTCCCGGGCCTGCAGATGGGAGCTACCGGCCCTGGAATTCAGGGACTGTGGATTTAAGGGTACCTCTCTGCTCACCGAGGCTTGACACAGAGAGGAGCCTTTAGCGAGATAGTCCCCGCGGCAGCACCGGGTCGTCGGCGATCCGGCCGGGCGTGCTCATCGCTGCTTCTTCTTGGATGTGTCGATCATCCGATCATCCTGCCGGTGCCCTGGGTCACATGTCCTGACATGCACTCGCCCTGACACACTGTTCTCGGTTCGGTGTATCGAACTCGCTGATAGTGGATGGCAACAGCGGTAGCGGTCGCCGTTCGCTATCAGCGCGTGTCGGCGACAGCGGCTCATTCTTCTCTGTCAGGTCGAGTGCAGGATGCTTGGCCGGGATGCGGTATTTGTCTGTGCTGGTTAGACTTTGGGCCCCCGGGCGCTGCGGCCGGTGTTGTCTACGATTAGGGGATCGGTGTGGGCCAAGACTGGGATCTGTTTGTGAGGGTCGAGGCTCTCGACGGTGACGAGATCGGTGAGACAGCAGCGTCGGCTCAGCGGCTACGTAATGAATTGCTGCGTCTGGATATAGACGCCGCCGATCCTGTAGCGGATTCCGTGGTCCCAGAGGGGGCGAAAGGTCTGTCGGCGGTGTCGGTCACTATCGGAGTGCGACTTGGGGCGATGGCGTTGGGCAGCCTGTTCGCGAAACTCCGGGACTGGGTCGGCCGCAGTGGGCAAACCGTCGAAGTGAGTATCGGTGGTGATTTGATCAAGATCCCCGCCAAATTCCCAGAGCAGCAAGAGCAAGCGATCGCTGCTTGGCTGGCGCGACATGCGACCAGCGACTGACTCACGTTTGGGCTTGTAGGACGGGTGGACCAAATGATGCGGATAATCGGCGGGGTAGGACACCTGCATGGTCGGGTGGCTCGTGGCTGATACGCGTGCGGCCCTGATCATCGCCAGTGCCACCTACACCGATCCCGCGCTGACCAAGCTCCGAGCGCCGGTCCGTGATGCTGTCGCGATGGCCGAGGTGTTGGCCGATCCTCGGGTCGGGGGGTTCGAAGTGACACAGGTGATAAATCGACCCGAACGCGAAATCCGTCGTGCCTTGGCAACATTCCTGTCCAATCGTTCAGTCGATGACGTTGTACTGGTGTATCTGTCGTGTCACGGTGTGCTCGATCAGTGGGGTCAGCTGTATTTCGCCGCATTCGACACCGTCAAAGACGAATTGGCTTCGACTGCAGTGGAATCGCGTTGGCTGCGGGAACGAATGGAGCAAACGCGGGCCCGGCGCCAAGTGCTGATTCTGGACTGCTGCAACAGCGGCGCGTTCGCCAACACCAAGGGCGATACCGACCTCGACCTCGGGCATCGCTTCGCTACCTCAGGGCGCGGCCGTATCTTGCTCACCGCCTCCCGCGACAGCGAATACTCCTACGAAGGCCGTCCCCTGACCCGTCGCCCGAGACCGGCCGGCTCGATCTTCACCACCGGCCTGGTCGAAGGCTTACGTACCGGTGATGCCGATCGCGACCGTGATGGGCTGATCACCGTCGAGGATGCCTACATCTATGCCGCCACCTACGTTCGAATCCATGGCGGCGCCCAAAACCCCCAGCAATGGACCTATGGCACCGAGGACGCTATCTACCTTGCACGCAACCCTAACAACCGCCCACCAGCCGCACCCGACAAACCCTCATCGCCTGCGAACAACGCGCATGTCACCGACGACACCGCATCTAACCAGCAGATCACTGCTGATAGCCCACCAATACCCACGTCATCCAGTTCCAAGATGGTCGGCAGACGCAAACTACTGATCGGCGCCACAGCGGCGACTGTCGGGACGGTTGGCCTGTCTGCCGCTGCAATCATCAGTCCCCTCGTCTGGGACCGGGATCGGAATTTCACCCCCCTGACGTCTATCGGTGAACCTCTCATCGGCCACACCGGCGGCGTCCTCTCGGTGGCGTTCAGTCCTGACGGCCAGACCCTGGCCACCGGCAGCACCGACCGCATCGTCCGACTGTGGAGTGTCGCCAACCGGCAGCAGATCGGTGAACCTCTCACCGGCCACACCAGCAGCATCTTCT
>NZ_BDBZ01000037.1 GCF_001613245.1 Nocardia speluncae NBRC 108251
GTGCCACCAGGCGTACCACCAGGCGTACTGCCGGGCGCACCACCAGGCGTACTGCCGAGCGTACTGCCGGGCGTACCACCAGGCGCACTACCGGGCGTGCCACCAGGCGTACTGCCGGGCGTGCCACCGGGCGTACTGCCGGGCGTACTGCCGAGCGCACCACCAGGCGCACCACTAGGCGTACTGCCGGGCGCACCACCAGGCGCACCACCAGGCGTGCCACCGGGCGTACTGCCGGGCGTACTGCCGGGCGCACCACCGGGCGTACCACCGGGCGTACCACTAGGCGTGCCACCGGGCGTACCACCAGGCGCACCACCGGGCGTGCCACCGGGCGTACTGCCGGGCGTACCACTAGGCGTGCCACCAGGCGCACTGCCGGGCGTACCACCAGGCGTGTTGGAGTCATTATCCCAGGGGTTTTCATCCATGTACTGACCCCTGGCTGCCCGGTCGTCTGCCTCTTCCTGTGCCTTCCACTGGGAGTATTCCGGGCCGTTGTTCTTCCACGCCGCGAATTCGCCTGGATGGTCCCGCTCCGCGTTCTGCATAAAACGATCCGCCATCTGGCCTTCGGGCGAATCACGATCCCTATCGCGCATTGCTCGGAAGTTATCGAGCCTCTTCCAAAGTTTTTCACGCTGTTCGCGGCTCATAGGGTTGCTGGCGCCACCACCCGGCGGCTGCCCTCCCGGCCGCTGCTCACCCGGCGCGCCTGAACCAGGGGTGTCCCAATCATTGAACCCACCCGCCGCCTGGCCGTCATTATTGACTCCGTCGTTAACGGATTCTCCGGCCGGCCTGGAACTGCTGTCACGCTGCCCGTCGACGACTCGCGGCCAACCTGCGAGGCGGAACCGGAGCCGCCACAAAAAGTCTCTGAACGGCAGAAACCGCGCCACTGCATCCTCCAGCCCTGGATGGGGCTTCCACTAGTCTCCGTTTGCCACGATCCGAAACGTGCTTATGCCACCTGGTGAGCAGGAAGCGATCTCACTGACCTCAGGTTCGACACCAACGGTATGGACCCTCGTCGACTCCCGACTTCGGAAAGCCCTGCCACACAATCACCCCGAACGCTGTCTCGTAATTCCGTATCCGGACCATGCCCGAGTAACTATCCATCACATCGCACCAATTTTCAGGTATCCCCAGGGCCGGGAACGCAACCTGGCTGGATACAGATATCGCAGAGGTCGAGTGTGGATACCGACCCCACCGTCACCGAACCATTGAGGCCGCCCACGCATCTGGACCGACCGGTATCTCGGCACGCTCGGTCTCATTATGTTCCCGGCCCATAATCACCCCGGCGCCGATGGCCGACCGCCGCTCCCTGCGGGTTCGGTCGGCGTCGGGACAAATTCGGCCGATACGTCTCGTTTCTCCCCGCTGGTGGTTTCCTCGTCTCGCTGCGGCCCGGCGGGGGGGATCGCGGTATCGGGCGCAAACACCTGAGCTCCATCGGCATCCGGTCGCGTCGTTTCGACCGCTCCACCTCGGTCCCCGGCGTCGCCCGGCGATGCCGCTGTTACCTTGTCGCGCTCGGTGGCCAACTCGACACGCGCCGCTTTCTTTCCACCTCGCGACCAGGGCGTCGCCCGGGGTGGGCCGCTGGACGACTGCGACGCACTCGGTCCGACCGGCCCGCGGCTTGCGGCGCTCTGGGTCTTGTTCGCTGCACTATCGCCAGGACGTTGACTGTTGTTCTGGGTGGGTGCTGTCTGGGACTGCCCGGGTGTCGATGCGCCAGCCGATTGCGCGGCTCCCGACGGCGCCACGCCTCCCACAGCACCGCCCTCGCGCTGCGCCGACCCGGCCTCCGTTCGATCCGAGCTCTGACCGATGTCATGCCCGTCCCCGGTCGAGCCCTCGTCCGGCGAGATCCGAGCTTGTCCGGAGGAGTCGGTTCCCGCCGAGGAGGGATCGCCCATCGAGCTCGGTGCGGCGACTGATGCGCCGGGCAGGGAAGCATCGGCGGATGGCCCGGGGGCAGTGGTCGCCGCGAGCTGAGATTCGGCGCCGGGCTGGGGTGCGACAGTTGGATCGGTGGCGCTATCGGAATTCTGGCCCCCGGAGAGGGAAGAGTTGGCGTCCGCACCTTTCCCAGCAGGTGTTTCCAGGCCGGGCTGCTGCATGTCCGGCAACCAGTCGGGAAGATTCCGCATCATTTCCGGCACCCAATTGGGCAACGTGCTCGGCAATGTGCCGGGCTGAGGTGGAAGGATCAGCGGCTCATCGGCGCCGGGGTAGGGCCAGTCGGCAGCGGGAACTTCTAATCCGGGAGTTGTGAAGTCGAAGTGGTCCAGCTTCTCGTTGAACTTTTCGCCGTGTGAGGCCATTTTGTCGGCATGGTCTTCAAGGTCTTTAACGTAGCGCATGGCCGCGTCGGGATCGAGATAGTATTTTGTATCGACGCCGGGCGACGACGGCAACGTGAAATCGGGCGGCAGCAGGATATCGCGGATAAGCTGGTCCAACTTGTCCAGCAGTGGTTCGAGCGCCTTCGCTGTCACCTCGTTCACGACGTACCACATGATGGTCTCCGCCGTCTTCTTGAGTAGCCACCGTGCCGCGGCTGCGATCATCGGACCGGTTGCCGGGCCCGCAGGTGTGAACATGCCTGCCACGAAACTTGCGGCGAGCGCGGCCAGTTCGATGAGCACGGCGATCTGTATCGCTTCGATGACGTCGGCCGCAATATCGAGTGCCGTGGCCGTGAATTCGAGTGCGGAATCCAGTTCCGCCATCATTTCCCCGCGGTGGGACCACACCACCAAAATCGCCTGGTATGAGTTCCCGGACATTGCCGATCCCATATCTCCGAGCGTGTTGGTCGCCGCATCGAAGGATTCACGGATATCTGTAGCGAAATCATGTACGTCCCGACTCAGGGCCCGGACCTGATCCACATCGACATCGGGATATGGAATGCCCGCGACGTTGAGAAACAGCACGATTTCGCTGGGTATGTGGATACTCAAATCTCGCCCCTTCTCACTGCGCGGGTCGAGCCGGAGAATCCGGGCAGCCGGACCACGAGGTGTATCGGGCCGAGCCGGACCGAACCCCGGTCGCGCAAGGCGTTATACCTGCCACCGGTATCAGCGGGACGGGAACATGGGGGACCCGAGACTCGGCGCGGCCCGAGATGCAGGTGAAGTTGCGGCAACATTCGTCTTCCCACACCTCATCTCGTTCAGCGTTCGACCTCCCCCGGCGCACCGACGCTGGAAGCTTCGGCGCCCGAACAGACTACCCAATGCAGATTTCCGACCGGGTCGCTCACACAGTCCCAAGAGTCAACCTCGCCCCACCGTGACCATGCAACCGGAGACACCAAGAAGGGCCTTCCACCACAGCTCGCAGACCTTCTGTGCGACTCACAACCGAGCCTGTCCCACACTGGCAGCAATGACCAGTTCAGGATGCGTGTTCCCGGCAGCGCGCGGATCGTTGCGCCTGCCTACGTGGCACGTTCCCGAGCTACCGGCCCCGGCCGCGGGCCCGAACAGCATCGACCGCGGCCGGGCTTCGACAGTCACCACGGCAGCAAGGTGCGGCACACCTCAGGGCGGCCAGATATCACCAAAACTGGGAACAATTCGGTCCCACGGGCCCCATCGGAACACCGCCCCAGCCGATCCGGACAGCAGTAGAGCCAGTGATCACCAGCCGCAGATCGATCCGGTTCACCGGGCAGATGGCATCGACCTTCCGACACGCCCGAGGTGCGATAGCTGCCCGATTTGCAACAATTTGCCACTGGTGGTGTGCCCAGAATCCGGTGATACTCTCCGAGAATGACCGGAGCGCTTGATATTTCGTGGCAACGCTGTATCAATAGTTGGATCAGCGAAAATCTCGAACAGGGCCATGATGCCGAATCGATTGCGCAATCCATGACCAGCGACGGTTTCGACAAAGAAACTGCCACAGCGGCCGTCCACAGATTACTCGCAGGCGAGATTCCCGAGGAATCATTCTACGAATACGATTCCGGGCCCGTACCGGCCGACCGATCCTTTTACGCCCACGACCGCATGGTCCACACACTACTTCGGACGAACAATCCACAAACGATTCTGTTCGACGATGTACTCTCGCCCGATGAATGCGATCAGCTGATCGAACTGTCGCGGCCCAGAATGCAGCCCTCCAGGATCATTGATGCCGCTACCGGACATTTGGTACCCGCCGATAGTCGTGCAAGTGAGAGTTGGGACTTCGAGGTGTCGGAGGATCCGTTCATCGACCGTATAGACCGGCGGATCTCGGCGCTCATGAACTGGCCACTGGAATGCGGCGAAGGTCTCCAAGTCGTGCATTACGGTCCCGGCGGAGAATTTCTGCCACATTTCGATTTCTACCCCCCACAGGACCCTGGTAGCGCAGCTCATTTCATATCCGGAGGCCAGCGAACAGCGACCCTCATCGTCTATCTGAACGATGTCGAGGCAGGTGGGGAAACCGCATTCACCGAGGCAGGGCTATCGTTCACCCCGCGCAAGGGTCAGGCACTGTACTTCCGATATTTCAACAACATCGGCCAACTCGATCCGATGACCCGTCATGCCGGACTACCGGTGACAGCCGGCGAAAAGTGGATTGTCACCAAGTGGATGCGCCGCTACCGCCACCGGTGAACAGGCGGCGGTAACGACGACACCCGCTGTGGACAACAAAGTAGAGCCCTTCGCAGCGTAAATCGCTGTCCGAGCCGGCGAATTCCTCGGGTTCAGCTGGTCTTGCGCGCCACGAGCTCCACGGGCAATCGCGCCGATTCGACGTCCTGCCCGCCGATGATTTCGAGTAGTTTGCCGACCGCGGTGGCGCCGATCCGCTGCGCTGGTGAGCGGACCGTGGTCAGCGGGACGGGCAGTTGGGCGGCCACCGGGATATCGTTGTAGCCGACCAGCGCGAGATCGTCCGGAACCGTCAGCCCGAGGTCCCGGGCCACTCCGAGAACGCCGATGGCGATGGTGTCGGTGACAGCGAAGACGGCCCGTGGGCGGTCGGGGCGGTCGAGCAGTTCCCGGCCCGCGGCGACACCTCCGGCGACTTCGAAGGTCGATCCGGCGATCCGATGCGGCGGCAGCGTGATCCCGGCTTCCGTCAGGGCGTCGAAGAATCCGAGCATCCGGTCACGCGCGGTGGTCGCGTGTTCGGGTCCGTTGATGACGGCGAGGTCGGAGTATCCGCGGTCGAGGAGGTGCCGCCCGGCGAGGTAACCGCCGAGGCGGTCGTCGCCGACGACGAAAGGAAGCCCGGCGTCGGCGTGCCGGGTGAGGGTGAGGATCGGGAGCGGTCCGATCGGCAGCGAATCCAGGAAGGGGCCGCCGGGGATGTGGAGGCTGCTGAGCAGCAGCCCGTCGACCTGCCGGCCGAGCAGTAGTTCCACCGCGCGCCGTTGCGCGTCGAGGTCGTCGGGTGGGCTCGACAGCAGCACCGAGTAACCCGCGTGGGTGGCGGCTTCCTCGATGCCCTGGTAGGTCGTGGCGACCACGCCGTCGGTCAATCGCGGCATCACGACGCCGAGGGTGGTGGTTTTGCGCGTCCGCAGGCTGGCCGCCCACAGGTTGGGTTGGTAACCGATTTCGGCGGCTACTTCGCGGACGCGGCGGGCCGAGGGCGTCCAGCCGTCCGCTGGTTCTTCCTGCCGCAGTACTCGGGAGACCGTGGAGATATGCACCCCGGTGCGCTCGGCGATCTCCTTCAGCGTCGGAGCGCGGGTCGGTCGATGCATCGCGGCGTGGGGTCCTTCCAGGTTTGACTGTCTTGCGAGGCAAGTCTAGCGTAGGCATGCAAACGTTCTCGCAATCGTTCCTGCAAACGTTTCCCAGCGTTTGTCCGGAGCGCACACCCTGCCGGAGGCCGCATGTCCCAGTCGCTGACCCAGCTGTTCGATCTCGATTCGCTCCTCACGCCGGAGGAAATCGAAATCCGTTCTACTGTGCGTAAGTTCGCCGCCGAACGGATCCGTCCGCATATCGCCGAATGGTTCGAGGAAGGCCGGATCCCGGCACGTGAACTGGCCGTCGAACTCGGCTCACTGGGTGTGCTCGGCATGCATCTGGACGGATACGACTGCGCCGGGACGAGCGCCACCGCCTACGGCCTGGCCTGCCTCGAGCTCGAGGCCGTCGACTCCGGTATCCGCAGCCTGGTGTCGGTGCAGGGTTCGCTGGCGATGTTCTCGATCCACCATTGGGGCAGCGAGGAACAGAAACAGCAGTGGCTGCCGTCGATGGCCGCCGGCCGGGCCATCGGCTGCTTCGGCCTCACCGAACCCGATCACGGCTCCGACCCGGCCGGGATGCGCACCCGAGCCGTGCGCGAGGGCGACGATTGGCTGCTCAACGGGACGAAAATGTGGATCACCAACGGCTCGATCGCCGATGTCGCGGTGGTCTGGGCCCAGACCGAGGAAGGCATCCGCGGTTTCGTGATCCCCACCGATACCCCCGGTTTCTCCGCTCCCGAGATCGGGGCGAAGATGTCGCTGCGCGCCTCGGTGACCTCCGAACTCGTCCTGGAAGATGTCCGGCTGCCCGCCGCGGCGATACTGCCGCACGCCCAGGGTCTGCGCGGCCCCCTCACCAGCCTCGGCGAGGCCCGGTTCGGCATCGTCTTCGGCGCGATCGGCGCCGCCCGCGACTGCCTGGAAACCGCGATCGACTACGCGCAGACCCGCGAGGTCTTCGGCAAACCACTGGCCGGTTATCAGCTGACCCAGGCCAAGATCGCGGATATGGCACTGGAAGTGGGAAAGGGGCATCTGCTCGCCTACCACCTGGGCCGGATCAAGGACCGCGGCGATATCACGCCCGAACAGGTGAGCACGGGCAAGCTCAACAATGTGCGCGAGGCCATCGCCATCGCCCGCGAATGCCGGACCATCCTCGCCGCCAACGGGATCACCCTCGAATACCCGGTGATCCGGCACGCGAACAACCTCGAATCCGTACTCACCTACGAAGGCACCTCCGAGGTCCACCAGCTCACCATCGGCAAGGCGCTCACCGGTTCGGCAGCCTTCCGGTGACGGGCGCACTCGACGGCCTGGTCATCGCCGATTTCGGTCGCGTCCTGGCCGGCCCGTACGCAACGATGCTGCTTGCGGATTTCGGTGCGGAAGTGATCAAGGTCGAACGGCCGGAAACCGGCGACGATACGCGCCGCTGGGGCCCGCCCTGGGCGGGCACGGAATCCACCTATTTCCTGAGCGTGAACCGCAACAAGAAATCGGTCGCGCTCGACCTGGCGGATCCCGCAGATCTCGCCGCGGCGCGGGAGCTGGTGGCTCGCGCCGATGTCGTCGTCGAGAATTTCCTGCCCGGCACAATGGAACGGCTGGGCCTCGGATACGATCAGGTCACCGCCATCAATCCCGATATCGTCTACTGCTCGGTGACCGGTTTCGGCCGCGACAACACGATGCCGGGGTACGACCTGCTGATCCAGGCGGTCGGCGGTTTGATGAGCATCACCGGCCCCGACCCCGCCACTCCCACCAAAGTCGGTGTCGCCGTGGTCGATGTGATCACGGGTCTGCACGCGGCCCTCGGCATCCTGACCGCGCTCCGGCACCGGGACCGGACGGGCGAAGGCCAGCGAGTGGAGGTCAACCTGCTGTCGTCGCTGCTCTCCGCCCTGACCAACCAGACCTCCGGCTATATCGGAGCAGGGGTGGTCCCGCAGGCGATGGGCAACCGGCATCCCAGCATCGCCCCGTACGAGGTGTTCGCCACGGCGGACAAGCCATTGGTGCTGGCGGTCGGCAACGACCGCCAGTTCGCCGCGCTGGTAAAGGTTCTCGGGGCCGCCGAAATGGCGGCCGATGAACGTTTCGCCGGCAACACCGCCCGGGTCGCCCACCGCGACGAACTCTGCGCCATGCTCGAAGACCTGCTGGCCGCGGATGGGGCCGACGCCTGGTATACGGCGCTCACCGCGGCGCGGGTGCCGTGCGGACCACTCAACGATATCGCCGGCGCGATCGCCTACGCGCAGAATCTCGGCCTGTCCCCGGTGGTCGGTATCGACGATCCTGATTCCGGCACGGTTGCGCAGATCGCGAACCCGATCCGGCTCAGTGCTACACCGGCGGCCTACCGCACCACACCACCGCGTCTCGGTGCGGATTCCGGAAATTGAGCGAACGATGAGGTGATCTCCCGTCCGCGTGTCCTGTTCGACGCAGCCATCGAAGGGCACCGGGCGGGGCGCCTCGGGGTGGTTGCCCCCCCGCCTGCCGGGTTGCCGACACGTAGCTTTAACATTGCAAACTGTTGACAGTTGACTGATTGACGGTGCATGGTTCACGTCGAGTCCACTCGCGAGACGTACGTCTCAGCGCCCCGGCGCAAGACACTGAGGAACCCATGACCGAGTTCGCTGCTTCGGCGCCTTCCGCCGATACCGCTCCCCCGGAACAGCACACCGAGATCAAGCCGCGGATCGTTGCCGCCGGTTTCATCGGTTCGCTACTCGAGTACTTCGATTTCGGTGCGTACGGCTACCTGGCGGTTATCATCGCCGGCCACTTCTTCGTCTCCGAGGACCCCACCTCGGCCCTGCTCGCCACACTGCTCACCTTCGCCGCGGCGTTCCTGCTGCGCCCGATCGGCGGCGTGATATTCGGTCATTTCGGCGACAAGTACGGCCGAAAGAAGGTCCTGGCGTTCACCATCTTCCTGATGGCGATCGCCAGCGGCATGATCGGCGTACTGCCCACCTATGCCGCGATCGGTGTCGGCGCCACGGCGCTACTCGTCCTGGCCCGCTGCGCGCAGGGCCTGGCGGCCAGTGGCGAGGTGAGCGGGGCCGCGGCCTTCGTCGCGGAGTTCTCGCCGGACAACCGTCGTGGCTTCATGTGCTCGACGGTCCAGACCGGCGCCCTCGGTGGCGCGCTGATGGCGTCGCTTTTCATCACCTTCCTCAACACCGTCCTCGGCGAGCAGGCCATGCAGGACTGGGGCTGGCGTATCCCGTTCCTGGCCGCCATCCCGCTGGGCCTGTTCGGACTCTGGATACGTTCCCAGCTGCAGGAAACCCCGCGGTTCGTGGCGCCGGAGGAAGAGACCGTCGCCAACCCGATGAAGGAGCTGTTCCGCAGCCACCGCCACGCACTTGCGATCTGCCTCGGCTTGTCGATCCTGCTGTTCTCGGCCTACTACGTCGCCTACGTCTACGTGCCGCTGCATTTGCAGACGGTGGTGGGTATGTCGTCGACCACCACGTTCTGGTTCAACTCGATCACCCTGGCGGTGGCCACGGTATGTATGCCTTTCTTCGGCATGCTCTCGGACCGCATCGGCCGCAAACCGGTTTTCCTCGGCGCCACCGTCGCCGCGCTCGTCCTTCCGATCCCCGCCTTCGTCCTGTTCGAGCAGGGCGGCGTGATCACGCTGGTGTCGATGGTCGTACTCGGGCTCATCGATTCCGCGCTGATGGGTGTCGCCTTCTCGGCATTCACCGAAATGTTCCCGACCCGAGTGCGTTACAGCGGTATCGCGCTGGGATTCAATCTCGGCGCCGCGCTGGCCGGTGGTTTCTCGCCGCTGATCTGCACCTGGCTGGTGCAGCAGACCGACAATTCGCTGACACCGGCGTACTTCCTCATGGCCACCGCACTGATCACCTTGGCGGCGGCTGTACCGATGCGGGAAACGGTCGGCAGCACGCTGAAGGATGCTTGAGCCATGACGATGTCACGACCTACCGCCGATCGCCGCCTCGACCGCACCGCCACTTTCGCGCACCGCACCGAATCCGTACTGCGCGATATGGTGCTCGACGGCACCTTGAAACCGGGCGAACGGCTCAACGAGGTGGCGCTCGCCGCGGAGCTCGGGATCAGCCGCGGGCCACTGCGTGAGGCCATCCAGCGGTTGGTCAGCGAGGGTTTGCTGACGGTGATCAGCCACCGTGGCGCGTTCGTCCGCACCTTCACCCGGCAGGAAGTCGTCGACCTCTACGAACTGCGCGCCGCTCTGGAACTGCACGCGGTGCGGCTGCTGTGCCGTACCGCCGGCGACGACGATCTGGCAGATCTCGAAGCGCTGCTGAAGGCCGCGCAGGAGCATGTCGCCACAACGGCCGATACCGCCTACCCGGCCGAACTCGACTTCCACCTGCAGATCGTGGTGCTCACGAACAACCAGGCGCTGCTCTCGGCGGCGCTGGAAACGCAACGGCTGGTCTCGCTGGCCCGCACCATGTCGGCGAACCGGCCGACGCGGGCCCGCGAAGCCGTTGCAGAACACGAAGACCTGGTCACGGCGCTCAAAAAGCGCGACCCAGAACGTGCGGTCCGGTGCATGGAGGACCACCTGCGCCATTCGATGGAGAGCGCACTCGCGGCCCTGGGGCTGCCCGACGATGAAAGGGACAACGACGAATGACCCCGGCAAAAATCCTGAGGGAACGCCTGGCCGATCAGGCCGACGGCCCCCTGCTATTGGCCGGAGCGCCGAACGCGCTCGCGGCCCGGGTGGTCGAGGAGACCGGCTTCGGCGCGGTATACGTCTCCGGAGCCGGCGTGACCAACTCCTACCTCGGGATGCCTGACCTGGGATTACTCACCATGACCGAAGTGGCCGACCATGTGGCCGCGATGGCCGACGCGGTATCGCTGCCCCTGGTGGTGGATGCCGATACCGGTTTCGGAAACGCGCTCAACGTGCAGCGCACCGTCCGCCGGCTGGAGCGGGCGGGCGCGGCGGCGATTCAGCTGGAAGACCAGGTCGCGCCCAAGAAGTGCGGCCACTTCGCGGGTAAGGACGTCATCTCGGCCACGGAGATGGTCGGCAAGATCCATGCCGCGGTCGATGCCCGTGCCGACGACGACACGGTGATCATCGCCCGGACCGATGCGCGGGCGACCGCCGGCCTGGACGAGGCGTGCGACCGGGCCGGCCGATACCTCGAGGCCGGTGCCGATGTCTTGTTCGTCGAGGCCCCGCGCAGTGCCGAGGAGATGCGCAAGATCACCGCGAACGTCCCCGCGATCCACGTGGCCAATATGGTCGAAGGCGGCCTGACCCCGATTCTCAGCCGCGCCGAACTCGGTGAGCTGGGCTTCTCCGTGGCCCTCTACGCCAATGCCGCCATGCGCGGCGCCGTCCTGGGGATGCGCGCGGTGCTGGAGCATCTGCGCGAACACGGCGACACCATCGACGCCGCCGACAAGATGATCAGCTGGCAGGACCGCCAGAACCTGGTTTCCAAACCGCTGTTCGACGAGCTCGACGCTCGCTACGCCGTACCCGAGGAGGAGAAGCGATGACCGGCGAATACGATCTGCGACTGCACGGTGGCCGGGTCTACCTGCACGGTGAAGGTCTCAGCGATGTCGATGTCCTGGTCCGTGACGGACGGGTCGCCGGGATCGTCGCCCCGGACGCCCCGGAGCAGGCTCGCGAGGTGATCGAGCTGCGCGGCGCGATGGTGCTGCCCGGCGCGATCGACCCGCATGTGCACCTGGGCAAGGATATCCGCGTCCCCCGCGACCCCGACGACGCCGACCTCGAAACGGCCTCGGCCGTCGCCGGCGGTGTCACCACGATGCTTGCCTATCTGATGAGCTCGCAACCGTACGAGGACGTGTTCACCGCTGCCCGCGACGTGATGGCGGCCCACGCGCGCACCGATTTCGGATTCCATTTCGTGCTCGGCACTCCCGAACACCTGAAGGCGCTGCCGAGCTATGTCACGGAGCTGGGCGTCTCCAGTTTCAAGTTCTTCATGAACTTCCGCGGCGACGAGGGCAAATACCTCGGCATGCCGGGCAACGACGACGCGTTCATGTACGACATCCTCGGTCTCACCGCGGATCACGGCGCGATGGTGAACCCGCACCCCGAGAACGTCGAACTGGTGTGGCGGTTGCGCGAACAGCCACGCGACGAGAGCAAGGGCCCCCTGTGGGCGTGGCACAATTCGCGCCCTGCCTATGTCGAAGCCGAAGCCCAGCAGCGGGTTTCGTACCTGGCCAGTGTCACCGGCGCCTCGATGTATGCCGTGCACACCAGCAGCGAGGCCGCCCTGGCCGCCACCCGCATGCACCGCGCCGGTTACCCGAACCTGTTCGTGGAAACCTGCACGCAGTACCTGACATTGAGTACCGAGTCGAGCTGCGGAACCTACGGCAAGGTCAACCCGCCGCTACGGCCGCCCACCGATGTCGAGGCCCTGTGGGCCGGGCTCGCCAGCGGCGAGGTCGATACCGTCGGCTCGGATCACAATGCGCGTCACCGCACCAACAAGGAGAAGGACATCTGGTCGGCGTCGGCCGGATTCCCGGGTCTCGGCGCGATGCTGCCGCTCACCCTGTCCGAGGGTCTGGCCCGCGGCGTTGCGCTGGAACGCCTGGTCGATGCCACCAGCACCCGCTCGGCGAAGCTGTTCGGCATGTATCCCCGCAAGGGCACCATCGCCGTCGGTTCCGACGCCGACCTGGTGGTCATCGATACCGGAGCCCCCGCCACCATCACCGCGGCCACCCAGCACTCGGCCGCCGAATACACGCCGTGGGAGGGTCGCGAGGTCCCGCTCTCGGTGCGGCACACCATCGTCGGCGGCCATTTCGCGGTACGCGACGGTGTCCTCGCCGAGGCTCCCACCGGCCGCTACCTGTCCCGGCCGAAGAGTGGCGCCGCCGCCCTGGCTGCCCTCGCCGACACCTCGAACCCGTCGAAGAAGGAGGACCGGCTGTGACCGATCAGCCCTGGTCCGCGGGCGGCGCCGGCGCCGTCGACGCGGAAACCCTGAAACGCTACGAGCTGGCCGGCTTCGGTAAACCGGTCGGCCTCGGCGAACGTCCCGCACTGCTCATCATCGACGTGCAGTACCGCACCGTCGGCACCGAACGCGTGCCGTTCGAGCAGGCCGTGACGGAGTTCCCCACCGCGGTGGGTGAGGTCGCGTGGGACGCGGTGGACAGGATCGCCGAGCTGCTCGCGGTGTTCCGGGCCAACAACTGGCCGGTGCTCTACCCGTATGTGGCGCCCAAGCAGAGCTACGACACCGGCACCCTCGGCGCCAAGGTGCCGGCGATCATGTCGATCCCCGCCCGCGGCTACGATTTCGCCGAACCGATCGCCCCGGCGCAAGGCGATGTGCTGCTGCCCAAGCGGCATCCGAGCGCCTTCTTCGGCACCCCACTGACCAGCTACCTCATCGATCGTGCGGTCGATTCGCTGGTGATCACCGGGTGCAGCACCTCCGGATGCGTGCGGTCGAGTGTTGTCGACGCGTTCGCCTACAACTTCAAGGTGACCGTCCCGGCCGACGCCGTCTACGATCGCAGCCCACTGGTGCACGAGGTCAACCTGTTCGATATGGCCCAGAAGTACGCCGACGTCACCACCACCCCCGAACTGGTCGACCGGCTCCGCGCGCTGGGCAGCGCCGAGGCGGTGTCCCGATGAGCGAGGTCGACGTCGATGTTGTGGTCGTCGGGGCCGGCGGTTGCGGGCTCGCCGCGGCGATCTCCGCTGCCGAGCAGGGCGCCCGTGTGGTCGTTCTGGAGAAACTGGACCGGCCGATCGGCAATACCGGTGTGAGCACCGGTTCGATTCCCGGTGCCGGCACCCGCTACCAGCGGGAAGCCGGTATCGATGACAGCCCGGAGCGGATGGCCGCGGATCTGCTCCGGCAGAGCGGCCCGCACCAGGCCGAGGATCTGGTCCGCCAGATGGCCGCGGAATCGGCCGCGCTGGTGGAATGGCTTGTCGAGGAACACAATATCGATCTCCGGTTGATCACCGATTACAAACATGTCGGCCATTCGGTCGAGCGCCTGCACGCACCGCCGGACCGGCGCGGGGCGTCACTGATGCGCGATCTGCTCGCGGAAGCGAAACGACTCGGCGTCGATATCGTCACCGGTAATCCCGTGGGCCGTCTGCTGGTCGAAGACGGTCGCGTAGCCGGTGTGCACGTCGACGGCCCCCGCTCGGGTGCCTACGATATCCGCGCGCACGCAGTGGTCCTCGCGGCCAACGGTTTCGGCAACAGCCGGGAAATGCTGGAACGCTGGGCACCGGAAATCCTGGGCGCCCAGTATTTCGGTGCCGAAGGATCCACCGGCGAAGCCCTCTCCTGGGCCCTCGAACTGGGCGCGGGAACCGGCAACATGGGCGCCTACCAGGGCTACGCCGCCGTCGCCTACCCGCACGGTTCGATCGTCTCCTGGACCACGGTGGAAAAGGGCGGGATCCTGCTCTCCCCCGAAGGCCACCGGATGGGCGACGAAAGCCTCGGCTACTCCGGTTTCGCCACGGTGGTCAGCGCGCACGCACCGGAAAGCTACGTCGTCTTCGATGCGAAGATCCGCGATTACGTCCGCGGGAACGAACCCGAATTCGCCGAGCTGGCCGATATCGGCGGCGTCACCGAAGCCGCCACCCCGGAGGCTGTCGCCGAGGCGATCGGTTGCGACGCCGAGGCAGTGCGTGAAGCATTGGCCGGGTACGCGGCAGCCGTCGCCGGTGAACAGGCGGATCCGTTCGGCCGCACCGACTTCGGCCTTGCCCCGCTGGAGGCGCCGTACTGTGTGGTGCGCTCGGTTCCGGCGCTGTTCCACACCCAGGGCGGTGTCACCATCGACGACGAAGCCCGGGTCCTGCGCGCGGACGGCAGCACCGTGCCCGGCCTGTACGCCGGAGGCGGTGTCGCGACCGGGGTCTCGGGGGCTCAGGGGGCGCGGGGCTACTGCTCCGGCAACGGTCTGCTCACCGCTGTCGGTCTCGGCCGAATCGCGGGCCGGTCCGCCGCCGCGCAACGTCCGTGAGCGCCGGTAGACCTGTGTGACCACACGAAGGGGACATCACTTGCGATGTCCCCTTCCGTCCGCGGGGCCCGTAGTGCTCGATGTCCCATCGCCGTCGCCCCGGCCCGCCCCGCCACCGGGTTCGTCGGCGCGGGTGTCGACGGCGATCGTCATCGATCCACGGCACCGCCGCCGGTTCCGGCTCGTGCACGGTCGTCCCCCGCGCAATGATTGTGCGATTGTTGATGCCATGAGTGACGAACGGTTCGAGGTCCAACGCGAGATCGCGGCGGGACCGGCCGAGATTTTCGCCCTGCTGTGCACACCCGCCGGGCATGTAGCGATCGACAGCTCGGGCATGCTGCAATCCGCGGAGGGTAAGCCCGTCACCGCGGTAGGGGACGAGTTCCTGGTGCACATGGACCGGGAAGCACTCAACGACTTCCCCATGGGCAAATACGACGTCACGGTGATCATCACAGCATTCGAGCAGGACGCACAGATCGAATGGACGATCTCCGGCACGATCCAGCCCCCGATCGAACACCTCTACGGCTACCGTCTCGCACCCCGCGACACCGGCACCCTGGTGACGTCCTACTACGACTGGAGTCGAATCGCACCCCCCTACCGAGAAGCGGGAATCTTCCCGATAATCCCCGAATCGGGACTCCGGGCCACCCTCGGCATCCTCGCCCGGACGGTCGAGAACCGGTAACCCACCTGCTCATCCGGCGACTTCGTCGAAGCATTCCGGCGACTTCGTCGAAGCAAGAGGACATCGGCCCCGCATGACAAGTTCGAACTCCGGCGTTCCGGCCCCGCCCCCACTCCGGTCGTCTCGGTCAAACCGATCATGCTGCCCGCACCGGCCCGCGGCGAGGACCTGCGCGTCCGCGTCTCCGCACCGGTGACGGGGCAAAACCTGCCGATCACCCTGCTCTCCCACGGCTACAGCTCATCGCTGGACGGCTACGGCCCGCTCGCCGACTATTGGGCCGCCCACGGCTTCGTAGTACTGCAACCCACCACGCGGCGTGGCTGTCGGGCCAGAACTTCTCGCAGATGACCACTCCCACGCTCGTGGTCGCCGGCGACGCCGACAACCACCGGCTGGGCCGACTCGAATCCGCCCGGCTCTCCGGCAGATCCTGAGCGTTCGGCGGAGTCTGGATCTACCGGCCGGTAACAAACACTCTTACACTCGGATATGACCGCCATCACCTCCGAGGAGGGCAGCATGAGCACTGCCGCGAAAGTCGACGCCACCGAGGAACAGGCCCGAGAGCTGGTCGAGGAATCCCGCGAGGCCGGCTGGACCAAACCATCCTTTGCCAAGGAGCTGTTCCTCGGCCGCTACCGGGTGGACCTGATCCACCCGTTCCCGCGCCCCAGCGCGGAGGACACCGCCACGAGCAACGCGTATCTGGCCCGGCTCCGGGCCTATTGCGAGACCCTCGACGGCAGCGTGATCGAGGAGCAGAGCCGCATTCCGGAGCAGTACGTACAGGGCCTCGCCCAGCTCGGCTGCTTCGGCCTGAAGATTCCCCGCGAATACGGTGGACAGGGGCTTTCCCAGGTCGGCTACAACAAGGCGCTGATGCTCGCCGGTTCGGTGCACCCCAGCCTGGGTGCGCTGCTGTCCGCACACCAGTCGATCGGCGTCCCCGAGCCACTGAAGTTGGCGGGCACTCCGGAGCAGAAACAACGCTTCCTACCGAGGTGCGCGAAGGGCGCGATAAGCGCTTTCCTGCTCACCGAACCCGATGTCGGCTCCGACCCGGCCCGGATGGCGAGCACCGCGACCCCCACGGCCGACGGTGCGGCCTACGAGCTGAACGGGGTGAAGCTGTGGACCACCAACGGCGTGGTCGCGGAACTGCTGGTGGTAATGGCTCGGGTACCGAAGAGCGACGGACACCGCGGCGGTATCTCCGCGTTCGTCGTCGAAGCCGGCAGCGCGGGCGTCACAGTGGAGCGGCGCAATTCGTTCATGGGGCTGCGCGGTCTCGAGAACGGCGTCACCCGCATGCACAACGTCCGGGTTCCCCGCGAGAACTTGATCGGCCGTGAAGGCGACGGGTTGAAAATCGCCCTGACCACGCTCAATGCCGGCCGGCTCGCGATTCCGGCACTGTGCACCGCGGCAGCCAAATGGTCACTGAAGATCGCCCGCGAATGGAGTACCGCTCGAGTGCAGTGGGGACGCCCGGTCGGCGAGCACGCCGCGGTGGCGGCCAAAGTGTCCTATATCGCGGCGACGACCTACGCCCTGGAGGCCGTGCTCGACCTCTCGGCCACCATGTGCGACGAGAACCGCAACGATATCCGCATCGAGGCAGCGCTCGCCAAGCTGTGGTCCTCGGAGATGAGCTGCCGGATAGCCGACGAACTCCTGCAGATCCGCGGCGGCCGCGGATACGAGACAGCGGAATCGCTGCGAGCGCGAGGAGAACGTGCGGTCGGCGCCGAGCAGCTGGTACGCGATCTGCGGATCAACCGGATCTTCGAAGGGTCCAGCGAGATCATGCGGCTGCTCATCGCCCGGGAGATGGCCGACGCGCATATGGCCGCCGCCGGAGCACTCGTCGACCGGCATGCGGAATTCAAGGACAAGGCCAAGGCAGCGGTGGGCGCCGGCGGTTTCTACGCCAAATGGTTCCCGCAACTGGCCGTCGGCCCCGGCACGACGCCGGGCGCGTTCACCGATTTCGGACCGCTGGCGCAACATATGCGTTTCGTCGAGCGCATGGCCCGCAAACAGGCCCGCGCCCTGGTGTACGGCATGGCGCGCTGGCAGGCGAAGCTCGAATACCGGCAGATGTTCCTGGGTCGCCTCGTGGATATCGGCGCGGAACTGTTCGCGATGTCGGCGGTCTGTGTCCGGGCGCAGGGTGATCGCGGCGACGGCACGCTGCAACGGGAAGCCGCCGGAGAACTGGCCGATATCTTCTGCCGGCAGGCGCGAATCCGGGTGCGGGAGCTGTTCGATTCGCTCTGGGACAACACCGACGACGAGGATGTGCGCGCGGCGCACAATGTGTTCGCCGGCCGCTACCGGTGGCTGGAGGAGGGAGTGCTCGATCAGAGCGAAGGCACCGGCCCGTGGATCGCCGAATGGCAACCGGGTCCGTCCACCGAGGAGAACCTGCTCCGGCCGTGGTTGCGGGTGGGAGCAGATCAGTGATCGGCCGTGGGCTGCTGCCGCGACCGGGCAGATAGCCGGCGTTGTTCACGGTGCCCGGCACCCTCGGATCCTGGACAGGGGCTCAGGCGTACCTACTGGTATCGAGCGGCGGCAACAGCGAGTAGGGCCGCAGCATCGACGACGCGGCATCCGGTGCCCCCAGCACGGAAGGTCGTGTGGCGGCCGTGAAATCAACCGTGGTCAGGAGGTTCGGCCACGGCCGGTCCAGAGGCGCTGCACGAGCATCAGCGGAAACACGACCGCGCAGACGATCGGGATTCCGCCGGCAAGCAGAAGGAAAGCACCCATGAACAATCCGACGAACAGTGCCGAGCCCCACCCGGCTCCGGCGTAGGCATGGTCTTCGTCGTTACCGTCGATCCAGTTCGCCGGGTCCGCACGTACCAGCCGCGCCGGGAGCACACGCCCCGCATCGCAGTCACCGTCCGCGTGAACACGGATATCCAGGAGCCGGCCGGACCCGTGCGCCGGCGAGAAATCCGCGAAGCAATGGGTGGTCCAGTGACTGCCGCCCCGGCCGCCCCCTTCATACACCTGTGCGGACCGGGTGATCGTCACAGTCCCCCGCTCGCCGGCCCAATCCAGACCTGCCATCACCACTTCGGCGCTACGGACCGGTATGTCGTTGATCAGGTGCCCGAAGAACCAGGCGAGCGGCAGACACACCAACCACATCACGATCAGAGTGCCGGGATCCCCCGTGCCCCGGATCGGTTTTCGTTTGCTCACTTGTCCATTGTCAGGTGTTTCATCCGTGCGGGCCGGCAGGAACCGATGCTCGCCGCTCTCTCCGATTCACCGATCGGCGGCTGGGATCGGACTGCACCGAGGCCGACAGGGGGTCGACCGATGAACAATGAACACCGGCATTTACCTGGAGACTCCGGCCGCGGTCACGAGCGAGCCGGGCCCGAACGGAATTGTGCTGGATGTTTCGAAATCGCCCATCCAGTTCGGCATCAAACCTCTGGTCGAGGTCGATGGCCGGCCGATGCCCGCTGGTCACGTCCGCGAGTTCCGTAGCGACAGTCCGGCGCCATCCCGCAGCCGGGGAGTGTCGCGGCGGAGATATCGGCGTCGTATCCGGCCCCTGATGCCAGAATGGCGGTATGTCGAAGCTCGGAGTGATGGGACGTGTTGCCGGATGGACGTGTGTCGCGATCGGGGCGGTTCAGCTTCTGGGCGGGACGCGTGCGGAACCTGGGATGAGCGGAGAGGCGACGGTCGATTCCCACGTCCGTTTCATGGGTTCCGCCTTCATCGGTTACGGCCTGGGCTGGGTCGAGGCCGCGGCTTCACCGACTCCGAACTTGCCGCGGATGCGGGTGCTTTCCGGCCTGATGGCCCTCGGCGGAGCAAGCCGTCTGGTCACCCGAGCCACCTTGGGGCGGCCACACCGCTTCCACGATCTTCTCCTCGGCGTGGAACTCGCGGCGCCGGTCGTCGTGGAGGTCCTCGGCAGGCTGGATCGCCCGGCCCGCTGAATTCATCGCGGCCCGGGGTTCCCGGTCACGCTCGCGGTAGCGCTTGGACTATCCGCGTGATCCGGACTCCGGCGTCGCATACCTTCTCGATCATCGCGGCCAGCGCGGCACCTTCGAATTCCTCGGCACGGCCACCCACGCTGATCGATGCGACCACCGAGCCGTTGCGCCCGAGGATCGGTGCCGCCACCGCCGCGACCCCGGGCAGATAGTCGGCGACGCTCAGCGAATATCCGGCCTCGGTGATCTCGTCCAGATGTTCGGTGAGCCGGTCGATATCGGTGATGGTCTGCTCGGTGATCGCCGGCAGGCCCTTCGTGACCCATTTGTCCCGCAGTGCTTTCGAGTGCGCGAGCATGACGATCGGTCCGGCCGCGGCGTGATAGGGCATCACGGATCCGATGTTGATCCCTGCGACGACCAACGAGTTACGGCCTTCGAGCAGGTCGATGCAGACCGCTCCCTGATCGGCGGGCACCATCAGGTAGGCCGTGTTACCGAAGGCGGCGGCCAGCTCTGACATGAACGGTTTTGCCGCGGAACGGATATCGAGTTTCGACAGTGCCGCGGAGCCGATTTCGAATACCGGCATCGCCACCCGGTAGGCGCCCTCGTCGGTGCGATCCACCCAGCCCGCCTGGATCAGGGTGGCCATCAGGCGGAACACGGTGGTCTTGTTCATCCCGCTCGCGGTGGTGAGCTCGTTGAGTGTCCAGGCGGGCCTGTCCGCACTGAAATGGCCGAGCAGCGTGCACGCCTTGAGGACAGCGCCCACGACATCGCGCCCCCCCGACGCGTCGGGCCCGGTAGGCACAGCCGTCTTCGTCTCGGTAGACGCGGCCGCCTTCGGCTCGGTGGGCACAGCCACTGCTTCTCACTCGCTTCCATCGGTCGTGCGGTCGGTGTCGCCACCATACGAACACATTCACCGCGCGGGGTTGACTTTGTGACCTGAACCACCTTACCGTCTCGTATCGAGATTTTGAAACGCATTCCGCATTGCGAAACGAGAGGTGCATTGTGCGCAGCCCGACCCTGAAAGACCTCACGTCACGCGGCCTGGTCTACGCGCCCGGCGTATGGGACGGCCTGACCGCCCGCCTCGCCGAGCAGGCCGGTTTCAGCGCGCTGTGCGCCTCCGGGTTCGCCGTCTCCGCGGCCCTCGGCCTCCCCGATGCCGAGCTCTACACCCAGACCGAGAACCTGCAAGCCGTCCGCACGATCCGGGAATCCTCCAAACTGCCGCTGGTCGCCGATATCGACACCGGTTACGGCAACGCCGTCAACGCCGCCCGCACCGCCACGAAGTTCGCGGACGCGGGTGTCGGCGGCATGTTCATGGAGGATCAGGTCTCGCCCAAGTCCTGCCCCATCTGCGTAGGCGACCCGGTCGACCTGATCAGCGTCGGCGAGGCCACCGGCAAGATCCGCGCCGTCCGCGATTCCATCCCCGACGACGTCCTGCTCATCGCCCGCACCGACGCCCGCGGCGACGACGCCCTCCGCCGCGCTCGGGCCTACGTCGAGGCCGGCGCCGACATGATCATGCCGGTCACCAAAACCTTCGAAACCGTCGAACAGTGGCAGCGCTGCCACGAAGAGGCCGGCGTACCGTTGATGGCTACGCTCACGGCCTCGACCTGGACCGAACGCGATTTCACTCCCGAGATCCTGGACCGGATCGGCGTCCGGCTGGCCCTGCTGCCCACCCAGGTCCTGATGGCGGTGGCCGGAGCCGCACAGGAGACACTGAAGCGACTGGCCGCGGGCGAAGCACCCGCCCAGGTCAGCGCTGATGCGCTCCAGCACCACGAATTCGTGGAACTGATCGGCTTCCCCGAGGTGGAGGCCATGCAGAACAAGTACCTACCTGCGAAGGAGCAGTGACCGTCGTGGGTTACACGATGACGGAGAAGATCCTGGGCCGCGCCTCGGAGCAGGAAACGGTCCGTGCCCGGGAGAACCACGCAGTACAGCCGGCGCGCATGATCGCCTACGACTTCCCCGGCTACACCGACGTGATGTTCCGGCAGATGCGCGAAGACTTCGGGATCACCGAACTGAAGGACCCGAGCCGCTACATCGTCTTCATCGATCACATGCTGACGAAGCACAACGAGAAGGAAGCCGAGGTCCACCAGGTCACCCGCGACTGGTGCGACTTCTACGGCATCGAACTGCACGAGGGCCGCGGTATCGGCCACCAGCTCACCGCCGAACTCGGCCTCGCCATCCCCGGCGAATTCCTCGTCCACTTCGACGGCCATATCAGCGGTATCGGCGCCTTCGGCGCCCTCGGCTGGGGTATCCGGCGCGACCTCATCGAAGCCTGGGTCACCGGGCAGGTCTTCGTCGATATCCCCGCCACCACCCGCTTCGACCTGGTCGGCGAGTTCCCGCCCGGCGTCGACAGCCGCGATCTCGTGCACACCATCATCGATATGGTCGGCGCCGACGGTTGCGCCCATCAGGTGATGGAGTTCGGCGGCCCCGGCGCCCGCTCCATGGCCATCGACCACCGTCAGGGCCTGTGCGGTATGGCCATGTTCACCGGCGCCGTCTCCGCCATCTTCGAACCCGACGAGATATCGCTCGCCTACGCCAACGAGGTCGCCCGCCGCGATTTCGACCCGGTGTATCCCGACACCGACGCCACCTACGCCGCCCGCTACGAGATCGACCTCGCGACCCTGACCCCGCGGGTGGTGCTGCCCGGCTCGGCCCGCGCCGTCAACACCAAAACAGCGCAGGAGCTCGCCGGCACCCCGATCACAAAAGCTTTTATCGGCTCCTGCGCCAGCGGCCGTATCGAGGATCTGCGCGCCGCCGCCCTGGTCCTGGACGGTCGCAAAGTCGCCCCCGGCGTCGAACTCAATGTCGTCCCCACCTCACAGAAGGTCTACGAGCAGGCCGAGCGAGAAGGCATCCTCGACGTGCTCCGCGCCGCAGGTGCACATATCAACATATCGAGCTGTGATTTCTGCTTCGGCTACCAGAAACCCCTGCAACCCGGCGAGAACTGCATCTCCACCGGCGTCCTGAACATCTCCGGCCGCATGGGCAGTCCCGACGCCAACATCTATATGGGCTCCCCCTACACCGTCGCCGCCAGCGCCCTCACCGGCACGATCCAGGAGTCGGTCCAGTGAGCGCCTATCCCCCACCACCCGACCTCATCGAAGGCAAGGTCGCCTGGATCTTCGGCGACGATTTCGATATCGACCTCGTCGTCGGCGTCTCCAACATCAAGTCCTACGACCCCGACCACCTGCGCTCGGTGTGTATGCAGGCCTACGACCCCACCTTCACCGAACGCGTCCGCCCCGGCGATATCATCGTCGGCGGCCGTAACTTCGGCTACGGCCATCCGCACTATCCGCCCATGGTCGCCCTGCGCAACGCGGGCATCGCGGCCATCGTCGCGGAATCCTTCTCGCCCGGTTTCTGGCGCGGCGAGACCTTCAACGGTATGCCGTTGATCACGATCCCCGGCGTCTCGACCTCGGTAAAGGTCGACGACCCCGTGGCCCTCGACTGGCGCACCGCCACCCTGCGCCGGCCCGAGGGAACCGACCTGGTCGGCAATCCACCGAGCCCGCGGACCGTCAAGGTCATCGAAGCCGGTGGCTCATATCAACTCCTGCTCGCCGAGCACGCACGCGAAAGACAAGAAGCTCAATGACGAACCTCGAACCTCGCGTCGGGTCCAGTGACCTCCACCCCTCCGGACCGCTGCCGGCGACCGCAGCGAAGAAGTCGAACTCCGTGGCCCGCCGCGCCGCCATCGCCGGCGGCGTCGGCACCCTCATCGAGTACTACGATTTCGCCGTCTACGGCTTCCTCGCCGTCATCATCGCCCCCCTGTTCTTCCCCTCCGATAATTCCGCGGTGTCGATCCTGTCGACCCTCGCCGTCTTCGGCGTCGCCTACGTGGCCCGCCCCCTCGGCGGAATCTTCTTCGGCCGCCTCGGCGACCGCCGCGGCCGCCGCCACTCCCTCGTCATCACCGTCGTCAGCATGGGTATCGCCTGCGGCATCCTCGGCCTACTCCCCACCCATTCGGCCGTCGGCGTCCTCGCCCCCATCCTGCTGGTGCTCGTCCGCCTCGCCCAAGGCTTCTCCGCCGGCGGCGAAGTAGGCGGCGCCGCAACCTATATCGCAGAATCCGCACCACCGAAGCGCCGCGGTTTCTTCGGCTCCTTCACCCCCGTCGGCTCCACCCTCGGTTTCGCTGTAGCCGCCGCCGTCGTCGGCCTGGTAGCCCTGCTCACCACCGACGAGCAGATGGAATCGTGGGGCTGGCGTATCCCGTTCCTGCTCGCCCTGCCGCTGGCCTACCTCTGCCTCCGCGTCCGGATGAAGCTCGAGGACACCCCCGAATTCGAGGAGATGGCCGAGAAACAGCAGGTCACCAAGAGCCCGCTGTCGGATGTCGTCAAGAAGAACCCGTGGTCCGTACTCCGCGTCGTCGGCGTCGCCATCGCCATGAACGGCTCCGGCTATATCGGCCTCACCTACTTCAGCGTCTACCTGATCAACGACCTCGGCTTCTCCAAAGACTCCGTCTACTGGACCTCCGCCATAGCCATCGCCCTGGCCTGCGCCACCTTCCCCCTCAGCGGCATGGCCACCGACAGATGGGGCCGCAAACCCGTCCTCATCGCCGGCTACCTCGCCTACGTCGTCATCGCCCTCCCTGCCTTCATGATCATGGGCGCGACGAGCAGCATCGTCGTCATCGGCATCGTCTACTTCCTCTACATGGTGCTGAACGGCGTAGTCCAGGTCCCCGCCTTCCCGCTGTTCACCGAACTCTTCCCCCGCACGGTCCGCTACACCGGCGTCTCCCTGGGCTTCAATATCGGCACCATCGCCGCCGGCGGCACCGCCCCCTACGTCGCCGCCCAGCTCGTCGAATCGACCGGCAACGCGATGTCGCCCGCCTACTGGGTGATGGGCGTCTGCGCCATCGGCCTCCTCACCGTCGCCACCATCCGCGAAACCAGCCGCAAGGAACTGCCTGCATGACCACCGGTAACACCGGGAATGCCCCGTCCGCCGCACTTGATGAGGGTGCGGCGGGCGGGGCGTCCCGCCCCCAAGAAGAGCTCGGCACCCTCGTGGCGGCCTGGCACGACCGGGTCCGGCACGAACCCGACGCCCCCGCCCTCGTCTACTTCGACACCACCCTCACCGTCCGCGAGGCCGACGACCTCGCCACCGCCCTCGCGGCCGCCTTCGCCGACCGCGGCGTAGGCCACGGTGAACGGGTGGGCATCCACCTCCAGAACATCCCGCACTACGCACTCGCCCTGCTCGCCCTCTGGAAACTCGGCGCGACCGCCCTCCTTCTCAACCCGATGTATCGCGGCCGCGAACTCCGCGAACTGGTCACCGACGCCGAACCGGTCGGGATCATCACCACCGACCGGGATCTGCGGCAGGTCCGGGAGGACGTCGAGGGCACCACAGTCGGCTGGGTACTCGGCACCGCGGAGTCGGACCTCCAGTCCCGCAACGACCCCCGCGTCTTCAAACCCGAAACCGCCGCTGCCACCGAGAGGTCTGCAGACTCACCCGACCTACTCGCGTTGGCCCACGAGTACGCGGGCCGGAAGCCCCCATCGGTCCAGGTACACGGCGACGACCTCGCTTTCCTCGCCTACACCTCCGGCACCACCGGCCCGCCCAAGGGCGCCATGAACTCGCACGCCAACGTCCGCGCGGTAACCACCAGCTTCGCCGCACTCGCCGGCATCACCCCCGGCGACGTCGTCTACGCCCTGGCCCCGCTGTTCCACATCACCGGAGCGGTCGTCATCGGCGCCCTCGCCCTCACCGAACGCACCTCCCTGGTCTTCACCGGCCGCTTCACCACCGACGTAGCCGTCGACGCCCTCCGCGAACACGGCGTCACCTACACCATCGGCTCCATCACCGCCTTCAACGCGATGATGAACTCGGAATACGCCACGGCCGAACACTTCTCCAGCATCAAAACGCTGTACAGCGGGGGTGCGCCGGTTCCACCGAGCACGGTCGCCCGCTTCCAAGAACGGTTCGGCCACTACATCCACAACGCTTACGGGATGACCGAAACGTCGTCAGCAGTCACGGCAGTCCCGCCCGGAACGATCGCGCCGGTCGATCCGGACAGCGGCACGCTGTCCATCGGACTACCGCTCCCGGGAGTGAAGGTCGAGGTGGTCGACCCCGAAGGCCATCCCCTCCTCCCCGGCAACCAAGGCGAACTCGTCGTCACCGGCCCACAGGTCATCCGCGGATACTGGCGCAAATCTAAAGAATCCGAGGCCGCCCTACCCGAAGGTCGCCTCCGAACCGGGGACAGCGCGATCGTGGACGAGCAGAGGTGGGTATATCTGGTCGACCGGATCAAAGACCAGATAAACGTGTCGGGTTACAAGGTGTGGCCGCGCGAGGTCGAAGACGTTCTCTACGAGCATCCGGCAGTGTTCGAAGCAGCCGTGGTGGGCATCCCCGATGAGTATCGCGGTGAGTCGGTTGCCGCCTATGTCTCGCTCAAGGAGGCACACAACGCCCAAGCCGACGAACTGATCTCGTTCGCCCGAGAGCGCCTCGCACCCTACAAGCGCCCCAGGGTGGTGAAGATCGTTACCGACCTGCCGAAAACACAGACCGGCAAGATTCGCAGACGAGCGCTGCGTGATCAACACACCGACGCCTGAGACTGATAGATCCCTATTCTGACTCCGGATGCTCTTCCGGGATTCATAGACGACGACAATGTAACCGCCGACAATCTGTTTACATCTGTGCTTCCTCGGCGGACAAAGGCTAAATAGCGTCGGCCTAATCTGACATCCCGAACACTGAATCTTCAGCCACGGCCTTTTGCCTGGTTTGGTAACCGTGTTCGAGGCTGTGAGCGGCGTCCTTGGCTATCGCTCGCGACACGTATGCATTACCTTTTCGGAGGAGGTTTTCTTGGATGAGCACCCATGAACCCACCTCCGATATCGGGGATATTTCCATGAAATTGAAGCGAGATTCCGTCAACGTTCCATCCGCCGACGCTAGCAACTGACGGAAGGAATATTTGGCTCGGCAATATCACGAAGGGCGTATAGACTTCTAGCCTGTGAAGGATTTCCGGAGAGTCGCTCGGCTTCCAGATGCTTGCCGTGATTGAGTCCTCCAGATCGAAATGGACTTCGATCGTTTTCTGATCCGGAACCAGCACCGCAGACAAAACGCTTTCACCCACCAGAGGGGTGGACTTTCCCGTATCCCGCACCGCATCCGCGAGTATCGACCGGAATGCATTAGCCGAGTTGATACCTTCAGCCCGAAGACGCGCCCTGGTCTCATCCATGATCGCTTGGTCAAGCGTTCCCGCCGGCAAGACGCCATACTCGGAAGACTTCGCATAGTCGGGAGATCCATCGTTGAAAAAGTAATCGCCATCTGAGAAATCAATCTGGAACAGCAGATTCTTTCTACGAGGCCGGGTGAACTGAATTCCCGCTCCAGTTACGGTCAAGGCCACCTTACGAGCATTTGAAGGTTAACGCTTGTAAGCATCGACGACAGCTTTTACCAGTCTTTCGCAGATCTCCTGGTAGTGCAGCGCAAGGCGGTCCGAAAGCATACGGATAGCAGCACCAGAAAGTTCGGGCGTACCGCTAATTGCCTCAGCAATAAACTGATCCGTTGGCTTACCGTCAAGGTAAGCAAGCCCAGCAAATCCGAAGACCAACCAGCAGTCCGTTCCAATGACAATCACCGTCTTGTTTGCCATGATGTCGTGATCGCCAATCGCATGGCCTCGACGAACCACCGTTAGTCGATCGCTGGCGTGCAGAATGTGCTCGTAAGCGTATGCGCTGATGATGAGTGTCACCGGGCGAGTTTAGCTCTGACACAGTAGATACGAGCGAAGTCCATAGGTGCGGAGCCCATCCGCAGCCGTTTCAGCCGTCGATAAATAGTCCGAGGAGAGGCAAGTAGGCGTCTGGACCACGACCGGCGCACCAGGCAGCTGGCGGTTGGTTCATCCTCGGCCGCGGGAGGTAAGTCGGGTACGGCTCTCGTCGTGCCCACACTTCTCGGTTATGGAAAATTCGGCAACTCGAACTGGGATCGGTGGGTGCTGACGTAGGCGCGCTGCCGTCGGGCCGACGCGCCTGCGGAGCGCAGCCTGCGAAGCTGAGCCGTTGCGTGGCGGCCCGGCGGCGGCGCGTAAGCGCCGGCGCCTCTTGATCCTGTATGGCGAAATTCGGCAGCCCCATCGAGTAGGTAGCTACACGGTCAGGTCTTACATCGTGCTCCTGGCGTGCTCCCTCGTTGGCAGGGGGCAATTGCGGAGTAACACGTCGATCCATGAGCGCGCCCTCCCAGCTGAGTCGCAGGACCCCTGTCCGCATCGGCACGAGCGGGAGATTCCCGGCGACGATGCCGATCTCGGCGGCCGCGGCAGCGGTCATGAACATCGAACTCAGTCGGCCCGTTCCGACACGAAAAGCTACAACAGTGATCGGAATCACAATATGAATATTTATATAGCCTGGCCAGGCCTTCCGCATCATTGCACCCCCACTCATTCGGCCCGATCGGGCAGTGGCTTGCCTGTCGGAAGGGATAAATTCAGTGTCGAATCCATGAGTAGCGCGATTGCAGCTGGCCTGCTGTCTCTCCTGGTTGGTGTACCTGCCTCCGTCGCCGTATTGGTAGCCACTGTCGGTGCTGTGTTCCATCGCAACCGCGAACACCGAAAAACCGCATTGGAAGTCCTTCGAATCCTTCTGCGACGGAGCCGCTGATGGAGTCGGGAGTGCGTCGCGGGCAGGGCCTCACCACAAAACTTCGGCGCCGCGAGCGGCTTCACTGGCTTCTGTCGATCATCGCAGCAAGCGATCAAATAGAAGTGCCACGGCTGATACGCGGTTCAGCGCCCTCCGAGGCCCCCGCCACCCTCCAACGTTACGAACGCTATCTCGACGAACTAGTCGATCTCGACCTCGTGTGGATACACCGAGGACGACGAGGGGGCCGCATTGCAAGTGCAACCACTCGAGGCCGCCGCGCTCTCGCGCGAATTCAGGCTATCGAGTACCCGCCTCAACACACGCGTATCAGTTAGCTGCCGAGACCTCCACCTGTACATGACCTGCTCAGAGGCAGACCTGCCTGGCCCCGCCGGCGGGGCTACGTGGGCCGAGCACCGCGGCCCCGCCCGGCGTCGAAGCCCACAGATGGGTTGGCTGGCGGTACCCGGCCAGAGGAACCCACTTGGGAACGTCCGCGGATCGGAAAGAGGTGGAGGTTGGTGGAGCAACATGTGGACGAGCCAGGAACCGGCCGGTGTGGGATATGTCTGCCGCGTTGTGCCGTTCGGCGGGTCGTGTCGAGGTAGACGGTGATCACCGCGCTCTGAAGCTCTGGTCGTCAGATTTGTTCGCCCGCGCCCTCGGCATTAGGCGTGTCGCTCGTTGTCCGGGGTGTCGCCTGTGTAATGCTGGACGGCTGCCCACCAACGAGGGCCGCTGGGCTAGACAGAACCGGCAGGCTGGGAGACCCCGATGTCAGATTTCGACCGAGAGGAAGCCGCGCGGGTACAGGAATGGATCGAGCGACTCGAGGCGTTCGTGGCGTCGCTGGACGGCGTCGAGGGCGACGACGCGGTCGATCTCGCCCACGATGCTTTCGAGGCTTGGCAGAACCTTGCCCGGTCGAGTTTGACCGAGCAGAGCCCATCGGCTCTCCTCATCTTCGAGGCGCTGAACGTGCTAGCGAAGGTGGCGGTGATCGTCGCTGTGGATTGGGTCGAGACACCCGACGCTCGCGACCGGCATACGCCGGACTCCGCCCAGCGGCTCGTGAAGGACGGCTTGGAAGGTGTTCTGCGCGCTTGTAAGCGATGGTTGTCCACTGGACTCCCGTCGTCGGAGGATGTGCGTCGGCGGTTCGCTGAGGCGGCGGCAGAGGTCCAGGAGTCGATGTGCGCGATGAGTGAGCGGTCAGCGGAAATGGATGCCCAGGATGCGCGAGCGGATGTGGACCCGTATGGCGCAATACTAATTCACAACGTCCCCGAAAGACCCGACATCGCCGCCGTTTTCACGAAGATCTGCTCGTTCACAGAAGAGGACAACACCCGATACGCCGAGGCGCACGACAGACTGCGGCGAATGATCGACAGCGAACTGTCGCAACATATCTCCGACGAGGGTGAACGATTGTGCGATGTGTTGATCGGCGTGTTGACCGAACTCCGCGATCGGCAACTCTCCCTCAACGACTTCGATGCCGTGGACGAACGTCGCCGTCGAATCCGTTCGGCACTCATCTCGTTCACTGCCGCGCTGCAGATTCACGAGTATCAGACAGTCCGTGGCGCGCGGCAGATTCTCGGGCTGGAACGTTCTGAGGTCGATAAGATCAAGGAGTTATTCGAGGAATTCAAGAAGAAGTCGTTCGAGTACCGCTGGCTCGAGGCACTGCGGGATGCATTGCAGCACGGTGATATCAATGCCTTCAACTGGAATTTCAAGGTCAGCGTTCGATCTGAGCCGGAGGTGACGATCACTGTAAACCGCGCGTTTCTGTTGGAGTTCTTCAAGGAGAACCGAAAGAAGCCGTGGCTCAATCAGCGCGAGCTGGAGAACCTGACTTCTGATCCGAGTGTGCTCCACATGATCGCATCGGTACAGCCGGTGATCGGCTCGTTGCAGGAGAAGCTCGACAAGATCTTGTACCCGGACATCGCCCACGACGCTGCGACAGTGCGTGAACTGATCAGTAGATTCGAGGGCAAGGAAGGTGTCTGCTGCCTCCAGACGGGTCCTGGGCTCACGCGCCGCAGGCTGGCGCCGCCCCACTCACGTCTCGCACCGCGAGTGCTGGCTTTCGCCGAAAACTACGGCGAGTAAGACTGAGTTATCTCAGGAACCTACGTGCGCATAACGGCATGGACCATGACGGTTTGGCCAACGCGACCTCGTAGGTTCTGATCGGGTCTGTCAGAATCCCCTCATGACTGCGGCGCGCCCGGGACTCGTCATTTGGGATATCGACGGCACCCTGATCCCTGCCGACCTGAGATGGCTCAGAAGGGCTATCGCGCGTACTTACGCCCTACCGGAGCCAGATGTGGTTTTCCCAGCAGCACGAGTGCATGGGTTCACTGACGAGTCGATCGTTGTCGAAACCGCTCTTACGTCGGGCATCTCGCGAGAACTGGCAGAGGGCAGCGTCCCTCGCTTCCATGACGAGCTGGCGAAGGTGATGTCTGAAGGCGAAGCAGAGCTGGCGCGAGACCAACCGGCCTATGCCGGTGCGGCTGAGTCGATCGCTGAACTGGACAAACATGGGTTCGTTCAAACCGTCTTGACCGGCAATTTGCGATATGCGGCAGAAACCAAGCTGAGAGTGGCCGGCCTGGATTCGCTCCTGCGACTCGACCTCGGTGCTTACGGCTCGGATTCCCGGGACAGGCTGGAACTGCCTGCTGTTGTCGCTGACCGATATCTCAGCCAGTTCGGAAGCCCGCTTCCCAGTTCGCAGACTGTGGTTGTCGGAGACGCTCCAAATGATATCTATTGTGCTCGGCATGCCGGCTTTCGGATCATCGTCGTAACGCACCGGATGAAGCGCAGCGAATTACTGGAGCATTCTCCCGATGAGATCCTCGATGCCTTGGATCCGGACTCGGTTGTTTCCGCGGTCCAATCACTGACCGGTGCTGCTCACTGAATCTCGGTACTTCGGATCCGTTCCAAGAGCGCCTGGACAGGCTGCTCGTTGCGCCACGGTGTGGTTCTCTCGATTGCCCGATGTGCACGTTCGATACCACGTTGGTTACCCATGGCAACGAGACTGCTGTGGGTTTCTCCGAGAATCCGACACCCCTCTTCGAGTTCTCCGATCTGGTTGTATGCGCTCGCCAGGTCGACCTGTGCGGCGAGCCCCACATTCCGGTTCCCGTCTCCAGTTGTGCTCAGTGCCGCGTCGAGAGCAACGATGGCTTTCCGGGGCTTGTTCAGGAAGAGCCAGCAAGTGCCTTCGTAAACTAGAAGCCGACTCGCATCCCAGTCGCTGAAAAGCCCAGTACGGTCAACTTCATCGATGTCGTCAACTGCGCGCTGTGCGCGAGACAGCGCGTCCTGGCACTCCCGATCGAGCTCGAGCACCGCATATGCCTGGGCAAGCTCAGCGCCTATCCTTGCCCTGGCGGCAGGCGGCAAGCTATCCGTCATCGTCGCAGCGTCTCTGAGTATCCGCAGACCAATGATTACGTCGCCGTCCGAGCCGATCAGCGTCGCCGCATCCGACCGCAAGTTGCTTTCGAATATCCGAGCCATCCCTCCGATGACCGGATCACGCATGCTGTCTGCCAGCTTGCGAGCGAATGCGCAGTGCGAAAGCGCCATCGCACGATCGCCGACAGCACTCCATACTCGACTTGCGACAATGGAGGTCTCACCCAGCAGTGATCCGAGTCGTTCTTTCAGCCGGCTGTCGCTCGTATTCCGGAACAGGGCTGAAACAGTGTCCCGATGTGCTTCAATGGGGCCCAGGAGTGCACCCGGTGCCACACTTTGGCGTTGACCGGCCAGCAAGCGGGTTACCTCGCCGAGACCCGTGAGCGCATGTTCGGACATTCGCTGCGACCGAAGGTATGCACCGATCTGTTCGCGATCCAATGGCATGTCAAAATCTATGGCATCCGATAGCGCCCCTGGATGAGTGCATGGGCCGAAGACGCCAATGGGCCCACACTCACTTCGTTCATCCGCGCAACCCGCTGTGCCTACTCGGCTAACCTCTCGACGGGCGACTTTCCGCTCTTGCTTGCTCCGGTCGTGTATCGCCATAAGCTCACCATCAGCATCAAGCCCCGCATCTATGGCCGCAACGAGATCTCGGGAAGGTAGATTCGCGTCCTCCCATTCGGTCATGGACACGTACTGACGCGTGTACCCGATTCGCGTTGCGAGTTCGCGCTGGCTCAACCCCGCTGCCAGTCGCCGACGTTTGATTTCGCGCGCAAGTTCATCGGCCACCTGCGCGCGCTGACGATTGTGGTCGGGCACCGCTACCCGTTCGACGTTCCCCTCCTGCATGACTCGATTCTGGTGGAAAGTTAGCAACGGCAAGTCTATTTCACCGGTTTTGCCACCTTTCTTGCCATGCGGGTCCACCGCTGTTCTGGGACTGACAGCCCACCGAATCGATCTCGAGGGGAACAGCGATGAGAACCACCGATACCCGCACAGCGACCGGATTTTCTCCGGACGAAGTGTCTTCAGTTACTGCGGCCTGCAGACCCGCTGAGAGCAGCCGGTCCACGACACTGCAGACCTGCTGTCACAATCACCGCGTCCTTCTGGAGCGGATAGTTACAGGGCTCCGCGCGCTACGCGACACCGACCCAATAGATTCTTTCCAGACCGACTTTCCAATCCGCAACTGCGCGCACCCTGAACAGGCGGCGCCATGAACTACTCGATCGCGTTCGGCTGGATCGACTATGACATCAGCCGCGCGCCCGAATGGGATCGCGCCCAGATACACCGACTCGGCCGCCACCTCGGGTACCGCCTTGTGTGGCCGGACGAACGGTCAGTACTCCGCGTGGCCGACCAGGCACGCAACGCCCGGGCCGACCTGGTGATCCTGCCCGCGCCCGACCACCTGAGCCCGCTCGAACTCAACGCGGTCATGGACGTGACCGATATAGAAACCGTGGCACCGCGACTCAGCTTCGCCCGCTGGGCATTCGCAAAGGTGGGTCCATGAGCGCCCCGGTGGCGATCGGTTTCGCCATCGCGATCGGGCTACCGCTGCTGGTGATCGCGGCGACGATCTGGTGGCCGTGATGATCGGAGCACCGCACCGCTTCGCGCATGTGCACAAGTCGGCCGCGACCTATCTCGACGTCGCCGCCAACGACCACGGTGACGAGAAGGGAGTACTCGTATACCGGGCGTTGCAACGCGTCGAATCGCCTGAACCGCATCTCGTCGAGATCGGCCCGGGTGGTGGCGCTGCCGTCGACTACCTCGCGACGCGGGCAGCGGAGGATCCACGCCCTGTACGACTCACCCTGGTGGAAGCACCCGGCGTCTCCTCGACCTCGCTCACGGACGCGATCGCGCGGTTCAACGCGGTCGGGTCGTGCGTGCTGGTGCACGGATGGGCTCAGGACATCGGGCGACTGTTGGGTGAGCCGGTCGACGTGATCAGCGCATCCGCCCTGATGCACGAGGTCTACTCCTACGGTGGCGCCTACTCCGGACTGCACACCTTGATGCGGACACTGCCGACCGTGCTCCATCCCTACGGCTACTTCGTCTACCGCGACGTCTACGCCGTCGCCGCGCCGAGCCTGCACGAGCGGGTCGTGCAGTCCTACAGCTCGCAATCCTGGTTGCAGTTCTGGCGCATGTTCGTCCCGCACTACCTGAGGGAAGGCACCCATCCTTATCACCATCACGACGACGAGGTCGTCGCCCGGCAGAACTCGCGCATTGTGCCCGTGGGTGAACTTGATACGCGGGTGTGCGCGGTGATCGAAGCGCCGGTCGGGCTGTTCCGCGAGGTGCAACGGCACTACATCACCTGCCGAGACCATGTCTGGCGTTCCGGGATCCTCGGGTTCCGGCCGGTTCTCGACGGACCACTGTCCGGAGATTGGATCGACTTCCGGACCGGCCACAAGCGAGTGCACTACACCCTGACGGAATCGGATCGGATGCCGGCAATGCAACGGGCGAACGTCCTCGCGGTGAGTGAACCGTTCGACGACCATCATGTGATCGACGGAGATATCTTCGATGCCGTCAGCGACGTAGCCCTGATGGCCTTCATGTCCGCGGCCGAACAGGGCGGCGACGACTATGTGCGAACCTGGGATTCGTGGCTGACCCGGGAAGGCCGCGAAACCTACGCCTACCTCACCATCGACGAGCTGCTTTCCGCGTTCGCGGTGCACTCGATCAACGCCCATCCCGGCCGAGGCCTGGTCCTGATGCCGGTCTCGGCCGATGATGTGTTCACCCGCGACCGGCGCTACTACAACCGGTTCCTTACCCACCGCCTATCGAACCCGCTCGTCGACGCGAAGCAGATGGTGCTGTTCCAGAACATCCCGCTCAGCGACACCGAAACCCTGCAACGCGCTCTCGGCACCCTGCAAACGATCTGCTCGAAACCGACACTTGCTCGACTACACACGGCAATTCACTGGAAAGGATGACCCCCGCATGGACCTGATCGAGGTCGAACGCAAGCGCGAACTCGCCGAAAGCGAAACCCTGCGCCGCAGCCTCACCGAACTCGGCTACCGCGAAATCAGCTCGCTGACCGAAATCGACACCTACTACAGCCGCCCCGACGTCGACTACATGGAAACCGTCGAATGCCTACGGGTACGGCAGCGCGGCGACTCGGCCGAGATCACCTACAAACCGCCGTCCAGCACAGAAACCCATTCGGATCGCGGCGTCATCTCGAAGCAGGAGACCAACGTTCAGCTCGCCGATACAGACCAAGCGGGCGCGGCGAACGCTCTGCTCGCGGCGGTCGGAATGGTCGAACTTGTACGAGTCGAGAAGGCACGCACCACCTACCGCCAGCCAGACTGTGATAGCACGGCCGTGAGCATTGATGTGGTCGCCGGTGTCGGTGCCTTCGTCGAAACGGAGATTCTCGCTTCCGACAGCGCCGGCGCAGCTGCACATCTCGAGGAGATCGAGCAGGCGATCGGCATTTCCGCTAACCCGATCGTGCGCCTTCCTTACCGGGACCTGGTAATACACGCACAAACAGCAGTATGAAGGATGCGGCAAGTGGCGATTGTGTGCTGCGTGTGCCCTCGCTCTCGCCTTACGCATTCCGCCGGAATTGGTTGACGAGCTGATCTCCTGGCGTTCTGGTCGGCTGGTCGGCAGGATGGGTCGCATGCATGCTATTCCCGAGAGTTCTGTCGGGGCCGCTGACGTCGCCGCGGAAGATGTGGATGCCGAAGACGGGGCTGCCGAAAACAACTACGACAACTTCGCCGAGGGGTATACAGCCGAAACCGAAACCAACCTCATCAACGGCTATTACGCGCGGCCCGCGATCGTGGATCTGGCCGGGGATGTGACCGGTAGGCGGGTCCTCGACGCCGGTTGTGGCTCCGGCCCCATATTCGCAGCGCTGCGTGACCGGGGTGCCATCGTGACCGGCTTCGACTCCAGTGCCAAGATGGTGGCGCTGGCCCGGCGGCGATTGGGCGACGACGCTGCCCTGCAGGTAGCCGATATCGGCAGTCCGCTGCCATTTTCCGACGGTGCGTTCGACGATGTCGTCGCGTCCCTAGTACTGCACTACCTGCAAGACTGGACCGCGCCGCTCGCCGAGTTGCGGCGCGTGCTGAAACCCGGTGGGCGACTGATCGTATCCGTCAATCACCCATTCGTCTTCAAGTGGCGCTATCGCGATGCCGACTATTTCGCGACCGTCAAGCACTCCGAGGAATACACCTTCGACGGTCAGAGGGCCGTACTCACCTACTGGCATCGGCCCCTGCACGCGATGACCGATGCTTTCACCTCGGCAGGCTTCCGCACAGCCGTCATCAGCGAACCACCTCCGGCATCAGGTGCCCGCGAACTCTTCCCCGACGCGCTGGGGCAAGCCTCCTCCGGGGCGTTCCTGAGCTTCCTGTTCTTCGTTCTGGAGGCCGTTTAATTAGGGTGGCGCGGGTGAGCACACCATCGAGTTCGGAGCCGGCAACCGGGGTGCTGCCCGTGGAGCAGTATGTGGCCGGGCTGGCACGCAAACGGATGGCTGCGAGGGTGTTGTTTCGCGACGGGACGTCTGCGATGTGGAAACCGTGCTACCGCGTCTCAGCTTCCCACGCTGGACCTCCACGCAGGACACACCATGAGCGCCCTGAAGGTGGTCGGTTACGTCATCGCGATCGGACTACCGCTGCTGGTGATCGCGGCGACGATCTGGTGGCCCTGACGGTCGATCCCCCGCGCCACATCCGGATCAGAGGTCAGTCTCGGCACGCTCGGCACACGCTTCGCACGCCTTGGCGCGGACTGCCGGGAGCCTGGTCAGTATCCCGACGAGTCCGCGGGTGAGCGAGCCATCGGTAGCCGCGGCGAAGATATCGATCGACTCGATGGCGCGGGCAATGTTCACCAAGGCGGAAACCGCAGAGATGCAGGCCCGCGGATAGGGTGACGCGGGTGAGCACACCATCGAGTTCGGAGTCGGCTACTGGGGTGTTGCCGGTGGAACAGTACGTGGCCGGGCTGGCGCGCAAGCGGATGGCTGCGGGGGTGTTGTTTCGCGACGAGCGGGACCGCGTGCTTTTGGTGGAGCCGACCTACAAACCCAACTGGGAAATACCGGGCGGCGCCGTCGAAGAAGACGAGGCGCCGTGGGAGACGGTTCGCCGCGAACTGTGCGAGGAGATCGGCTGGGACCGAACTGTGGGCCGGTTGCTGCTGGCGGACTACGTGTGCCCGCAGGACAGCCGCCCCGAGGGCGTGGTGTTCCTCTTCGACGGTGGTGTGCTGTCCGAGAGTGACGTAGCGGAGATGGTTCTGCATCCGGGCGAGATCCGCTCTGCGGGGTTCTACACGCTCGATGAAGCAGCCGAGAAGGTGAAGCCGCTGCTGGCAGATCGTTTGGCAGCGGCATTCGACGCGGTGCGCGAAGGCACGACGGTGCTCTGCGAACAAGGGCGGCGCATCGGTTGACCACCGTCCTTGGTTCGCGGTCAGGCCAGGACCGGCAACAACCCTGATTCCGAATGCGGACTCGACGCCGGCAGGGCGGTGTGTTGCTTGCCCGCCACCCGGTAGAGGCTGTCGTGGATGTGCTCCAGCCCGGTGAATACTCCAGCAGTGTCGGGGTCACCGCAGACGGCTACCCCGCACTGCTCGAGATGTCCGCCGTCGAGGAGGTGAGTGATACCCAGTGGACGATCCTCGGTGAACGGCTGGTCGACGAAAACCGGCACATTCGGCTGTCGACAGCAGACATCCGTCTCCCGGACGGAGTGGAGTTCACCCAATTACGTCGCCCGTATGCCTCGGTGTGCAATGACACTAGTGCTCAACGCCAACCGCGACGTTCTGCTGATGTACCGGCACCGGTGGATCATCGACCAGTGGGTATGGGAGCTGCCGGAGGTACGTCGATCACGCCGAAGACGTTGCCGCCGCGGCGGCCCGTGAGGTCGAAGAGGAGACCGGCTGGCGTCCGCTCACCATGGAACACCTCGTGACCTATCAGCCTGCGGTCGGAACCTTGGACCATCCCCAGGAGATCTACTTGGCCGCGGGGCGGAGCTCACCGAGACCCTGCCGGACGTCAACGAGGCCGAGACGATCGGATGGATACCACTCGATGAGGCGGTCGAGATGATCTCTCGCGGCGAGATCGTCGGCGCAGCGACCGTGGTCGGTGTGTATCGGGCACTCACACTGATCTGACATTCGCCACTCGATCACGGAACTCCTCGACCACCGGAATATCGCGGTAGGGAGCGAGTCGTGCCCGCACGTCTCGGAGGTAGGCGCGGGTTCGGCGGGACTCCACAGTTCCGGACAGTTCGAGCGCCTGGGTACCAATCCGAACAGCTTCGTGCGGATCCTCGGGTATGAGGCTCGACGCGAGCAGGCACAGGTTGAACACCTTTCCCCGCTGGAACCCGTCACTCATATCGAGAGATCGCCGTGCCAGCACGGCGGCACGATCGTTCTCACCCAGGTCCCGGAAGCACTGGCCGGCTTTAGCGGACATATACGCCGAGTCGAGATACGCCAGCCATGTAGGACGAACAGGACTGTCGCGGTCGAATGCGCGCTCGGCCGCGTTCAACGAGCCCCCGCAGGATCGTGCATCGGAGCGAGCGGCGTGGCCGTGGGCTTCTACCATGTGGCATCCGGCTTCCAGCGCGGGAAGGCCGGCCGAGCGCGCCGCGATCTGCGCTGCGCGTGCGAGGTCCACCGCATCGCCGGGCCGACCCACGTAGGTCGCCTGGTGACTCATCGCCGCCAGTGGCGACGTTCTGAACTACCGTGAGCACGGACGTACCTTCCCGACCGGCGTTGGCGCGCCGGCATGATCAAGACTTCGGACTGATAGATCATCCGGGAAGGTGCGTCCTTCCCGTCATCCACAGGTCTTGATCATTTCTCGGCCGCACGCGGGGTCGTCGGTCGCTCGCGCCCTGCTGCGGCCCGGCGCCGGTGGCTACTCGAAGCGAGGGCCTACCCCAGCGCACTGAAGCCCTCGTGGTCGGCGGTGAACGGTCGACTCGCTCGGCCGAGCCTGCCGAATATCGGTGATTCCGCACGTCGGCCTCCGGAAACAACGAGCACGAACGCCGGTCGGCATGGGTACTATCCATCCTGGTCGGGGGAGCCCGGCGCTGTAAAAGAGGATGTACTGATGGTCGACGAAAGACAGCGGGGGCAGAACCGCGCCGAGGGGTTCGCATGGGGAGCGCACGGAGCGGCCACACCTCCGAATGGCCCCGCTGTCCAGCAGCAGTATCCCGGTGGGCAGCAGCCGTTTCCCGGCGGTCCGCAGTTCCACCCGAACATGCAGGCGCCCGGTCCAGGCATGACGGGGCAACCACAGCCACACCCGATGGGAGGAGCGCCGCCGCAGCTGTGGCAACACGGAGGACCGTCGTCGCCAATGGGATTCGCGCCTGCGCCCTATCCGGGTATGCCCGGTCCGCCGGGCTCCCGTAGCAATGTCGGCCTGATCATCGGGCTCGTGGTGGCCATGGTGGTGGTTCTGGTGCTCACGGTGGTCGGCATCGGGGTCGTCGCATCGAGATCGGGTGGCGATGACGAAGCCGACCCGTGGGCCGGGGACTACTCGCCGGAAGGGGTCACGAATACTTGTCATCTGGTCGATACCACGGTCTTCGATCCATGGGCGCCGGACCAGACGGAACTCGTGCACCACGAAGATATCGCCGGGCAATACGGCGGTCCGTCGATCGACTGTCGTACAACGAACTCCGGACCGAACAGTGCCTACGTCACCTTCAAGATCGATGTGGCGTTCGAGACCGATCTGTACGGGTTGGAGCTCGATCGCGCCAAGAGGTCGGATACCGAAATACTGCCCGATGACTACGTGTTCGGTTCGGTGACCGGGCTTGGGGAGGGCGGGTACTACGGAGTCCGGAATCCTCCGGACTCGGACCGGTATCTGGGCTACACAATGGCGATCAAGGACAGCAATGTCCTGGTCGACGTCGACGTGGCAGTCATCTCGGACAAGGCTTTCGACCAGGCCGAGGCCGACCGGATCTGCCGGTATCAGATCGGGAAGATCCTGGACAACCTCCGAAAATGATGCGGCGTAGCAGTTCAGCTTCGCCCGCTGGGCTTTCGCGAAGGTGGGCCCATGAGCGCCCCGGTGGCAGTTGGCTTCGCCATCGCGATCGGACTACCGCTGCTGGTGATCGCGGCGACGATCTGGTGGCCGTAATGATCGGAGCACCGAACCACTTCGCGCACGAGCACAAGTCGGCCGCGACCTACCTCGACGTCGCCGCCAACGACCACGCCAACGGCGACGGCGACGGCGACGGCGACGGCGACGGCGACGGCGACGGCGACGGCGACGGCGACGGCGACGGCGACGGCGACGGCGACGAGAAAGGGCTACCCGTACACCGGGCATTACGACGCATCGAATCAACCGAGCCGCATATCGCCGAAATCGGCCCAGGTGGTGGCGCTGGCGTCGACTACCTCGCTCCGCGGGCAGCGGAGGATCCACGCCCTGTACGACTCACACTGGTGGAGGCACCCGGGGTCTCCTCGGCCTCGCTCACGGACGCGATCGCGCGGTTCAACGCGGTCGCGTCCGTGCGTGCTGGTGCACGGATGGGCTCAGGACATCGGGCGACTGTTGCGTGAGCCGGTCGACGTGATCAGCGCATCCGCCCTGATGCACGAGGTCTACTATGGCGTCATCGCGAAGCAGGAAACCAACGTTAGCTCGCCGCTCCCGACCAGGCGGGCGCGGCGAACACACTACTCACTGCCGTCGGAATGATCGTTCCGGCACGCGTACTGGAACGCGATGCTGGCCAACCGGTTCGGACCCGAGTTCGCACAGGAGTACACCAACGCCCACGAGGGGGTGGACACCAATGCGGCGTCCGCCGAAGCGATGGACCTCCACAACAATGCGGTGAGGCGCAGAATCGCCGCCGAACACCCCGACGCCAGCCCCGAGGAACTGGCCACATTCGTCAAAGAAGCGGTACTCCGTGGGGACATGGTGGTCGTCGGACCGGACGGTATGCTGACGCCGAGCGACCAGGTCGCCCTCGGTGAGACGGGCCGCGCCGAAGGGCCGCCGGCGACAGGTGGCACCAAACCTCCCCCCACCGACACGGAGTTCACCTCGGGCGGATACAACCCGGGAAGCGACGGCGAAAGTTACGGCACGTATGACAGCTAAGACGGTACTGCTCACGTTGTTCGTATGCGCTGCGCTGACGCTGACGGCCTGTTCCGATGATGAAGGGGTTGCCTTGGAAGAAGACCGAACACTGTCGACCCAACTGGCCGAACTACGCCAGAATGGTGGGTCGGTCAGCCTGCACGAGCTGACCGGCGGCGACTGGGACTCCGTTTATGTGTCGCACCAGCCGGTCTCCCGCGACTACGTCGAGCGCCAGGTCGGAGGGAAGATCGACATGGACGAGACGTTCATGCAACAGGGAAATATCCTCGTCTTCCTCGAGAACGGCGAGGTCGCTCGGGCAACCTACATCATCCCCGATCTCCTTCAGCCTGGTGAGTACTCCAGCAGCGTTCGAATCACCGCCGATGGATACCCTGCGCTGCTCGAGATGTCCGAATAGGGCATTCGAGCAGGGGGAGAGTAAGCCATAACTGGGCGAACGTCCTCGCGGTGAGTGAACCGTTCGACGATCACACCTACTACAGCCGACCCGACGTCGACTACATGGAAACCGTCGAATGCCTGCGGGTACGGCAGCGCGACGGATCTGCCGAGATCACCTAAAAACCACCGTCCACCGCAACAACCCACTTGGACCGTGACGTGATCGCGAAGCGGGAAACCAATGTTCAGCTCGTCGGTACCGGCCAAGCGACCGCGGCGAACGCGCTGCTCGCTGCGGTCGGAATGGTCGAACTTGTACGGGTCCGCCGGTCGATATCAGGCTGTCGTGCTGTACGGCGAGAGATTCGCGGCGGCCTGGAGGGTGCCGCCGTGCCGGGTGAATTCAATTGCGCTGTGGGTTCCAGCGGCGACGCGGCAGGATGCTACCTACACGTCGACCGCCAGCACGTAACAAGTAACTGAGCATTTACCAATACAGCAGAGCGAACCCTTTTCACCCAGTAGATGGAGCAGAATAGATGCGTTCCACGGTCCGCAACGGGCTTGCCGTCGCCGCAATCACTGCCGCGGGACTCACCGCGCTCACCCCGTCCGCCGCCGCCCAGCCCTCCATGTACAACCCGGTGATCACGCCGTGCAATCACCTGTTCCGCACACCACTCGAGGCGCCGCGCACCGGCACCGACGTCTATTGGAGCCCGTTCGGCGCCGCCGACATCGTCTGCTTCGACGCCGACATGGGAGGGGTTGGCTTCTATCAGCGCGATCCATGGGGCGGCTGGCACAGAATGAACGAACTGAGTCCCGGCCACTTCTTCTATGAGGTGGTCACCTCGACCGTGCCCGACCAGGCCACCTGGGGCTGAAACACCGAGCGCGCGTTCTGGATTCGCGGGTTCGGGCTGCCGGTCACGCGACGTCGCCGATCGCCGGCCACGGCGCTTGCGTGGCGGCGACCGGAGTCGGATCGGTCATCGTGTTGGCTCGACGGTGCAGATGCGATCCGTCGGCATAGCCGACCTCACCCGGCAGCGGCCGGCCCACACTGCCGGCCTTCCCGGCACCGAATTCCCGGTGAGCAGCTGGTCGAAGAAAACCGGCACATACGCTTGTCGACGGCAGACAACTCCGGCTTCCCGCCCAACCTCGGCAAGCTGGTAACCCCACTGCTCGGCCATGATCGACCGACGACGACGCGCAGCTTCTTCCTCACCCACGCGGCGGCGATAGCCTTCACGATCCCATTCGGAGAAGCTACTCATGGCCTTTCCTCCACTGCCCGCTGCGGCAGCAGCGCACGCTCCTGCAGTGCCGGCGCGGCATTGAGAACGACCACGCTCATTCTCCACCGCCTCCGCCGCCGCCACCCCCGCCGTCACCTCCGTCGCCACCACCGCCCCCTCCGCCGTCACCTCCACCGGCCGACCCACCGTCGGAGCCACCGTCCCCCCAGCCGCCGTCGGATCCCTCCCAGCCTCCGGCGTCGGCGGCCCAGACCAGGGCGATCCCGCCGCCCGTTGCGAGCGAGGCCGCTCCCGCGGCGCGGGAACGGAAGTCCTGCGGCCCGGACGGGTCAGCAACGAGCACGAACTGCGGCACGATGCGACCCATGAGCCAGCAGTGGTTGTTCGCCCGGTCGACCACGATGACCGCGCTGGACCGCGAACCGCGATCCAGGAGATACCCGTCCAGGCGAGCGGAGATGAGAGTCGGCACCGTGGCGCGGTCGCCGAGGAGGACGACGTGGGTCTCGCCGGCGAGCGCGGCAGCCAGAGCAGTGTCGGAGGCGAGCTGCTCGAGCACGCCGAACACCGCGACCCGCAGTGGGCTCCCGGCGACGCGTGAAGCCATCCAACTCCCATCCGGCCGGACAAAGACCAGATCAGGTGCGGCGTCCGGGTCGAATCGGCGCAGCGCGTTCGCGCGCCGCGCCCGGCGGAAGATCCGCGGCGTTGCCACGACCAGGGCCACGGCCGGGACCACCACCAGGAACATGGACATCAACAGCCAGATCATGACACCGAACAGCACACCCGTCCACTGGTTGTCGTCGGGTACAGCCCTACTGACCTCTGCGATCCATTCCAGTGGGCTCAGCACCCCCCAGCCGAGCTCGTTGATCACGAACCTCGTGAACGTCAGCAGCCAGATCACGGCCGCGACACCCAGCAGCAAGGGCAGCAACATGCCGAGCAGGCTCGAGCGAGCTGCTCGAGCGAGCAGTGATCGATCCATCGGTACCTCCTTGCCCTGAAGGAATACAATACTGTCGGCCGATGTCAACGTGATGATTCAGCGGCCGACGGGACAACCGGGAACGCACCGAACGTCCACGGCCCGACTGCTGTCCGGAGCTCGCGATGTCACTTGCGTCACCCAACTGCATAACTTGCCCTCCCGAGCCCGGACCAGGCAAGCAACCACGGAGGCCGTGAGCCACACCGGATTGCTCTGCTACCGCGCATAATTTCGCCATTCGACCATGGGGTAGGCGCCTGTTGTGCCAGCTCGGCAATCGAGTTGCCACACATAGTGTGTGGCTATCTGCGGAGCCAAGACAACCGGGGCAGGCGGCGAACCCGTCCGGCCCCCGGCGAAACGCACGAGCGCCAACCGGGCGGGACGCCACCCGCTCTCGCATTGCCGCAGCGGTGTCGCCGCAGGCCGGTTCTCATGCTGTCACAGATAACAGCGTGTTGTCTGTGGCAACCGAACTTGTCGGACAGTGCTGCTGCTAACCGTGCGGTGTGCGGTATGGGTGCTCACTGTTTCGCCGTGTCGGGTCGATGCTCGGTGGGGCGGAATTGTTCCAGCCCGGTGACGCGGAGTAGTTCGAGGGCCGAGGCGGTGGGTGTGGCGGGTGTGGCGGAGTAGACGATGACGGTCTGGTCGGCTTCGGGTTCGTGCAGCACGTCGCAGTCGAGGGTAAGGGTCCCTAGTTCGGGGTGTGTGACAGTAGTGGTGCGGCTGCGTAGTCTGCCGGAGCGGCCGGTTTGCCATAGTTCTTCAAATTTTGCACTGCCAGAGCGTAGTTCGGTGATGAGCTGGGTGAGGTTCGCGTCCTGCGGGTACTTGGCGTGTGCGGTTCGCAGGCAGCCGACGCAGTCAGCGGCGTGAACCGTGGACTGCTGCGCTGTCATGATGGTGCGATCTGCTCCGGCGCCGAGGAATCGTTGCCGCAGCAAGTTGCGTTGCGCGGGCGGCAACTGGGAGAAGTCACCGAAAAGGGCCGCCGCGAGCAGATTCCAGGCCAGCACATCGGATTTGGCGGACAGCACGATAGCCGGCAGATCCGATACACGGTCCAGCAGCCGCAGCACGCTCGGGCGCACCAGCATGGGAATACATCCGGCATGCGGCGGTTCTGATCCAGCGAGCCGGAAGACGAGATCACGGTCGGCGTCGGACAGCCGCAACGCCCGCACCAGTGCACCCAGTACCTGATCGGAGGGTTTGGGGCCACGCCCTTGCTCGAGCCGGACTATGTAGTCGACGCTGAGCCCGGCCAATTGCGCAACTTCCTCGCGCCGCAGACCAGGTACCTGCCGCCGGAGCCCGGCCGTCAAACCCACGTCGGCGGGCCGGATACGGGAGCGCGCGGTCCTCAACACCATGGCCAATTCGGCTCTGTCCACCATCTCATCCTGCCGCAATCTCGGCGGCGCCGGGTGGGACCGGCAGTCCTACGCCTGACCGGCCCTGGAGACGGCGGCGGCCGGGGGTGACGCTACGAGATGTGACAACATCGACGATCGCCCTGGTGACCGGGGCGAACAAAGGCCTGGGACGCGAGACCGTGCGACGCCTGACCGACCTGGGATGGCAGGTGTTCCTTGCGGCGCGCGACACCGCGCGCGGCACCGACGCGGTCGCCGAGCTGGCCGCCGAAGGCCGGCAGGCGTGGTTCGTCCCGCTGGACGTGACCTCGGACAAGTCCGTCACCGCGGCCGCCGACCTGGTCCGAGCGCGGGCAGGGCGACTCGACGTACTGATCAACAACGCCGGCATAGCGGACCAGGGGACCCATCCAGCCGAGACCTCTCCCGACGAGCTGCGAGACGTATTCGACACCAACGTTTTCGGAGCGGCTCGTGTCACTCGCGCCTTTTTGCCGCTGCTGCGAGCAGCCGAGCATCCACGCATCGTCATGGTCTCCAGTGGCATGGGATCGGTCGCCACCCTCACCGATCCCCGCTGGAAAGACCTCGTACCCCCGACACTGGGCTACCCTGCCAGCAAAGCCGCGCTGAACATGCTCACCGCCGTGTACGCGAGCTCGCTGCCGGACATCCGGGTCAACGCGGTGGATCCGGGTTACACCGCGACAGACCTCACCAGCCATACCGGCTTCCAAAACATCGCCGAGGGCACCGACGCGATAGTGCAGCTGGCCTCCACCGTCGCAGACGGGCCCACGGGCGGGTTCTTCGACCGCAAGGGAAGGATCCCGTGGTGAAGACCGGAGCGATCGCAGCGGCGGCAGTGGTCGTCATCCTGGTCTTGTTCATGATCACCACCGAATCGGAGGACGCGATGAAACAGCAGAACGTGGGCACGTCGACCGTGCTGTCGATCGGGTTGCATCCCAGTGCCTTGGACTACAGCCGGTACCCGCACCTCGACGAGTCCACCCTCACTGCGCGTATCCAGGCGGGCGAAGCCGCACTGCACGAGGCCGGATTCGACATCGTCTCCTGCCGGCTTCCCGCCGAACCCGATGCGGCGGAAGAGAAACTGCGCGAATGCGTCACGGACAGGACTTTCCGGGTCGCCATGATAGGAGCGGGCATCCGCATGGCCCCCGAACACACGCTGCTGTTCGAACGCCTGATCAACACCGTCACCGACATCGCTCCAGGAATCCGGTTCTGCTTCAACATCTCACCCGAAACCACCATCGATTCCCTACGCCGCTGGATACAACCCGACGGCCACTGAGCACAAACCACCTCCCGGGAAACCGCAACCCGGTGACCGATGTCCGCCGGCAGTTCCAGTTTCCCGCCCAACGCGGAAACATACGTGGCGAGAGCCTCGACCGAAGCCCGGCGTCGTATGCCCCGGTATGTCGGATTAGCCTTCAGCCACGTTGATGGTCGCCTCGACGACGGCCACCGACGTACTTCCGGCCCAGGTCACCACCACCCGGAAAATCGAACTGGCCGATCTGACGGCAGCCCACCGCGATGCCGGTCATCACCGCGGAAGACGTCTCGGACCGGTTACGGCTCGGCACGAGTAGTGCTTACGCCGCTATCGATCCAGAGGCGATCAGTGTTGCCACTTACCCGCTCATGTGCCTCCTGTACGAGGGAGCTGGTGGTGCGCGCACACGCGGCGTCGATCTCCACCTGTGTGCCGTCGAAGTTGCCGACCGTCGCGGGCGTGTCGTGTGGGATTCCTGTTGCGTGACAACACCACTGAGTGAGTCTCGCAGATCAGCCGAACAGGCCCGCGCGCGCGGCGGTCAGGGCGACGGCGGCGGCCGCGGCGGCGGTGGTGTCGGTTACCGGTTCGCGGGGGATGAGGACGCGGAAATAGATTGGTGCGACAAGGGTTTTGATCATCTCCGCAGCGTCGGTGCCGGCGGGGATCTCGCCGCGGGCGATCGCGCGGGGCACGATCGGCAGAGCCTGGCGGATGCGGTCGCGGAAGGCGTGCCGGGTGGTGTCCGGTGGGGACGCCGAACCGGCGGCGGGCACCATGACGGCGAGGACCGCGCGGCCCGACGGGCTGTTGATCCAGGCGACCAGGCTGCGTGCCAGTGTCCGCAGGTCCTCGTCGAGCGAACCGGTATCGGGGATGGGGAGTTCCGTGGCGACGCTGTCGTCGAGCGCGTCGACGATCAGGGCGTCGCGGTCGGGCCACCGGCGGTAGACGGTGGTCTTGTGCACGCCGGCCCGGTGGGCCACGTTCTCGACGGTGAACGCGGCGTAGCCCCGTTCGCTCAGCTCGTGGATGGCGGCGGCGAGAACGGCAGCGCGGACCTTCGGCCCGCGGCCGGGCGGTACGGCAGGGTTCATTGCAACTCCTTGTTGCGATATTGGCGGCGATCCGGCACGCTGACAATATCGCAACATAATGTTGCGATGAGCGATGGGAGTTCCGATGCTGTCGAAGACCGTCCGGGCAGCGGCGCTCGTGTTTCCGGGTCTGCTGGCCGGGGCGTTCGGGTACGGCGCGGCGAACGTGCTGTACGCGTTTCGTGAAGTGCCCCTAGATGTTCGGTTCACTTTCCATACCGCCTTGATGCGTGTCAACGGCCCGGTCATGCAGGCGCTGATGGGCTTGGCCGTACTGAGCACGCTGCTGTTGACCGTGCGGTCGACGTCGGTGCGGCGGTGGGTCGCGGCGAGCGCCTCGGTGCTGGTGTTCGCGTCGTTCGTGGTGACCCGTTTAGGGAACGTGCCGATCAATCAGCAGATCAAACGCTGGGCGGTGGGGACGCCACCCAGCGATTACGCCGAGATTCTGCGGCGCTGGGAGCTGTTCCATTTCACCCGGACCGGGTTGGCGCTCGTCGCATTCGTCTTGGCGATCACCGTCGTCGTCGGCGCGGTCGCACCCAGCCGGCAGCCCGGCGAGCCCGCAGCCGATGCTCACGCCGAGCTCTGAAGGAGGATCCTGTGACGGCCCTGTCCGCGAAACCGTCGCTTCGCCGAACTCGGCTACCGTGAAATCAGTTCGCTGACCGAAGTCGACACCTACTACACGCCGGGTACCGATGTTCGAGTCGGGCGGACAGTGCGCTCGGGACGGGCGGATTCCCGAGTGATAGGCCGAGGGGAACGAGGATGTCGCACGCACCGCCCTCGCGCTCGGTTGGACAGCACAGCGGAACGGAATCAGCTGAAGCGAGTAGCCAAGGTCGCCGGGACCGCGGGTCGGTGGCCGGCCGCACGCCCGACTCGGCGGACCTTCGTTCACCGATTGGCTCGACCCCGCGGCCCCGTCCGATCAGCAGCCCTGCGGAGCCCGCCAGGCGTCCTGCGCGTAGGTGGTCGAGCCGACCATGGCGCCGATCACGCCGCCGATAATCCCGAACGGGATGGCCCCGAAAAAGAAGACGGGCAGACCCGCGATCGCGCCGCTCCCTGTCCCGAGCAGGGCGCCCAGGCCGGCCCGGAGTTCGATGGTATCGCCGGGCGCCATGCACGCCGCGACGGGCGCCACCGCCCCAGGCGCCGGAGCAGGCGCCGGGGCGGGCTCGGCCGCGGCGACGCCCCCTGAACCGACAATGAGCAGCGGGGCAATGACGCTGCCGAGCACGGTGCGGGTCAATATCTTTGAACTATGCACGGTAGATCCCTGATCAGTCGAAAACGCAGTGTGCGACCTGAGTAGTCAGATCTGCGACCATAATGTCGTATCGGCCGGTGTAATGCTCGCTTTCGGCATCTCGCTCGGCGCAAGCCGGAAACCGTGCTCGCCGATGATCCGTCCTACCCCGCCTACCCTCCTGCGCAGGTAGACCCTGGTTTCCTTCCTCCCATATCGTCGGCTCGAAGGAGTTGCCGACCGACTTACTTGTGACCTCGCGCGCTGCCGGCGGGTGCGCCGGGATCGCCGGCTTCGCTCAGTTGGACTGTCGCACACAGTCGTCAATCCATGCGCACAGCTCGTGAAGAGCGACCTCCCCGCTTGTCTCCGGTGACGAGGTAGTCGCTCTGGGATCGTGGACCGTCCGATTCCTTCCGCCGGCAGCGCCGCTATCCGGCTTCGGGACAGAGTCGACGATAGGGTGCAGTGGTGCCACACGCGATCACCGCATTGATTCTCGCCGGGCCGTGCCAGGCCGATGCGGTGGATAGGTGGGATCTGGTCCCGGTGCCACTGCGAGGCGACCTGACGCTGTTCCATCTCACCCACTCCTACACGGCGTACTGGCAGGCAAAGCTCGGGATCGGAGGTTATTTCGAACGTCCCGCGAATGCATCCGAACTACTGTTCCCGACCGAGAAGATTATCGGCGTGGTGGCGGCGGAGATCACTGCGCGACCGGCGCCGACCTTCGCGGTGGTGGTTACCGAATACTTCGCAGGAGCAGGAGGGCAGGCGGCCGTCGTATCCGTCGACGGTGGACCCATATCTCCCGTCGACAATATCAATAGCGCACTGCGGGTTCTGGGGGTTGTCGCAGCGCAGGGCTCGGACGAGTTCGACACCGTCGGATTGAGTGGACACCGGTCGACACCCGACTACCTGGATCGTTACGTCGACCTCTGCGAGGATCTCGGGGTGTTCCCGGCGTAGCCATAGCGATATGTGCCCATGTCGACGACCACTTTGCCGGGTGTGTCGAAATCGCCGGCGTTGTAGCTCGGGGCGGGTTGGCCGGGGCGGTAATTCAGGGCATGGGCAATACGGCCGGTGAGGGTGGTGATGGCGTTCCGGCAGGTTTCCGCAGTGCGTTTCACATCGTCTGCTGTTTTCGTGATCTCGTTCCCGATCGAGGACTGCATCGGGCTGTCGACCAGTCTGGCCCACACTGCGAAAAGGAGGCCATGTCCGAGAAAGTTCCGGCACCTCGAACGGCCGGCCCGGAATGCCCTGTGAAACAGCTTTGCTACAGACGTTTTTCGCCGTCCAGGCACCCTTGCCGTCCCAGGTAAACGTGTCGGACACTGTCTTTGTCTGTCGTTTATGCCCACCTGGCCCGTGCCTCGACTCAGGGTAGGGTCACGGGAAGAAACTGCCGTGGATCGCAGACTGCGACCGACGGCGGGCGTTGGGATTGCGAAGGGTCCGGCCGCACCGGCCGATCGGGGTGCAGTTCGATCGCTACGCGAAACAAGGAGCCTAATGGAGACGATCACTGGAACCGCCGCCGGCGTCCCCTATACGGCGCTGCCACCCGACGGCAAGGTCGACGCTCCTGCGCCACTGATCGTGACCTGGCACATGCTGGATGCGCCGCGCACCGATGCAGCGTTCGCCGCAGCTCTGCCGATGGCCGGGGTGCCGGCCTGGCGGGTCCACTTGGGCATGCCGATGTGTGGCGCCCGGATGGTCGACGGCCGTCTCGACGCCGTGCTCGAACTCGCCCGCCAGGACCCCTTACTTTCGTACCTCGCACCGTTCGCGCAGCAGGCAGCCGACGAGTTCCCGGCGGCCCTGGCGGCACTTCGCGATCAGCTTCCGATCGACGAGGAGCCGGTCGGCATTCTCGGCGCCTCGCTCGGCGGCATCGTCGCGCTCCAGGTGCTGTGCACAGAGTCGATCCCGGTCCGGCATATTGCGCTCGTGAACCCGGCCGTCCGTATCCGCTCGGTGGTCCCCCTGACCGAGGGCATCACCGGTCATCCGTACGAATGGACGGCCGAAGCCGAGCGTGTCGCAGACAGATTGGACTTCGTGGCCCGCGCCGCCGAACTCACCGTTGCGCCGCCGCTGTTGGTCGTCAGCGGGGAAGAGGATCACCCGGACCTTCGCGCCGACGCGGCTGCGCTGGTCGACACCCTGCGGCACCGCTCTGCGCAGCCGGACAACGCCGAACTGGTCTCCGTACCGAATCTCGCGCACCCGCTGGCCGACGAACCAGGTCTCGAACCGGCGCCACAGAGCTCTGAAGCGAAGACGGTCGACGACATCCTGACGCAGTGGTTCCGCCGGCAGCTCAGCTCCTAGACGTCGCCGTCGACCGGCACCGCCGGATGTGGTTCTGTCGGTGATACCTCAATCGAGGTCGGAAACCCCGGTAACGCAGTCGTTGTCGATATGCACTCGTGCACGCAACGTTGTGTCGATGAGTCGGCGCGCCGCGATATTGCCGAGCGTCGTGGATGCGGTGAGGTGGTGGGCGCCGTTCTCGGCGGCGAGTCTGCGCAGCTCGGTGGTGACGATGCGGCCGATTCCGTGATTGCGGTACGAGCGGGTGATCCATATCCCTGCTTCGACATCGTCGCCGTGGGGTTCGAGCCGGGCAGCACCGACCACCGTGCCATCGAGTGTGATGGTGAAGGTTCGTTCCGTCGGCCGCGTCGGATGCAGTGCACGACGACGATGGAATTCGACGAACGACCGCCTACGCTCCGGTGTCCACCCGGGCGGCCCGTCGACGGGGGGCATCACCTCCAGCGGATCGGCGCCGGCGACTGCTGCCTCCAGTAGGAGGCATAGGCCGTCCTCGTCGAGCTCGTCGAGCGAGACAGAGTGCTGGGGTTCGTTCACGACGTCGAAGCTTCACGGGTGCAGCGCGACAAGTCAACGGGTTTAGGGGTGGGACTGCCGCGCCAGCGCCACCCGGCGGAAAAGGAGCGGATCCGGCCGCAACCCGAATATCGGCAGCCGGCTCAGCGCAGGACGTCGGCGATATCGGCGGCGGCGGTCATGATGATCAGGGTCGGGACGAGTTTCGGGGCCGGTATCCGGTAGGAGCCACGGCCGTGCTGTTCGATCACTTTCGCCGATATCAGCGCGCGGACATGGTGATACAGCTGTCCTTGCGAGGTGAGGCCCGCCGCCTCCGCGAGTTCCGAACCGGTACGTGGGCCGTCCAGCAGAGCCTCGACCAATGCCTGCCGAACCGGATGGCCCAGGGCGGCCAGGACCTCGACACGGTCGTGCGCGGGCAGCGTGCGTATCGCGGTGGCGCTGTAGCGGATCGTCCAGTCCACTGGGCCGCCGAAATCGACGCTGCCGCCGTATTCCACGAAGCCCCGCTCGCCGCGGTCGGCAGGTGCCGGTCCTTCGAGGGCCGCGATCCGCGCCTCCAGCTCGGCGAGTTTGGCGTCGACATCAGTCACAGCGCCGTCCTGGGGCCCGCCGCGGATTCGGCCGGGCCGGCGGGGGTATCGCTCATACCGCGCATGCTAACCGGCGCGCTATCTCCGGGTCCGTCATGGCCCCGACCAGCACTGCCTGCTGGCTCAGTGTGGGCATCGCTTCCGCCCATACGTCGAGGGGCATGGGATGGTCGAGTAATACGGCGGTGGCCACCGTCCCGTCGGCGGCACGTACATACATCGCGTCGGCCAGTACACCCGGGTAGGTTCCGCCTTTGAAGCCGATCGCCTCGTACCCGGGTGGCGGTTGCTGCCATTCCAGTTGTGCCCGGGCGACGTCGGCGCCGGCGCCGAAACTACCGTCGGCGATGGCGCGGTGCATGGACGCGAGCTGGCGGGCGGACGCGGTGGCCGTGGTTTCGGCCCATCGGGATTGCGCTTCCGGTGCAGGTAGCGGCCGTGACCGAATATCTGCACGGTATGCGGGGTCGCCCGCGTAGCGGCGGGCGGTGTCCCATTCGTCGCCGCCGGGCTCGAGCAGCCGGATGATCTCGCCGAGCTTGCTGGAGGGCCGGAACCCGTCCCATCCGCCCACGGCCGCTGCATCGATCAATGCCTGGTCGCCGAGACGTTCGCGCAGGTAGTCGGGTGCGGCGTTGTCACTTTCCCGGATCATCGCACTGACCAGCTGGTCCAATGTCACGGTTTCGCCGCCGAGCCGGGCCAGTGCCTGCTCGTGGGCTCCCCCATCGGTTCCCGGCAGATACCACCGTTCCCATTCGGCGACCGGTACCCGCTCCTGCGGGTCGAGTTCCCCGGCCGCGACCGCGCGCGCATAAGCGGCCAGCGGCACCACCTTGTTCGCCGACGCCGTTGGTTGCTGCTCATCGGCCCGCCGCTGCACGACCTGCCCCCGCCCGTCGTCCATGTACACGGAGACGGTTTCCGGTTCCGCGTCGATCCGCCCCAACCAACCGTCGGCCGAGGTGACGCCCGGTTCCGGCGGCGGCCCGCATGCCTGCGCCGCCGGCTCTGTTCCTGAACATCCCGCGGCCAGTGGAATCAACATCGCGGCCAGCACCATCCGAACCCGCATCAGCTTTCTTTCTTATTCCGGAATTACGAACTAACGGACAAGATGACTGTACCTCGGATCGCGACGCAAACGAGTGGTCATCACCTCGTGCGGCATGAGTGGTCACGTTCGGCGCGCGAAAGAGTCGCGCCCGGTCCGGCGCCGCGGGTGGCTACGGCAATCCCACCCGCGCAATCGTGAGCAGCATCGGTACGGCTCGGTCCCGACCGCATTCGCCTTGGCTGAGCGGCCCCGTTCATCGCTACACCTCGCAGAACTGAACGACTACCACGACGACCAAACCGCCCCGCCGCAACTCCAGACCCACCCTCCCCCGATCTCAGGTGAAGTGTCGGCCTTCCGGGATTCGTAGACCAGAGCCAGAGCTGCAAACGGTCGCTTATACGCGTACAGATACCTGATTTGGTAACCTTTCGACGAAAACTTCCATCCAATTGCAGTGAGGTATCCGATGCTCATTCGGTTCGAGGTGGAGAACTTCCGCTCGATTCTCGCTCCCGCGGAGCTGTCGATGGTCGCGGTCGACGACCGGCCGGAGGTACGGGAGTTTCCGAAGTTCGGCGCCGCCCTCGTGCCGGTTGCGGGCATCTTCGGCCCCAACGCCTCGGGAAAATCGAACGTGCTGGCGGCGCTGGCCTGGCTTCGTGAGGCCGTCCGGACCTCATTGCGTGTGTGGGACGAGGAGATCCCGGTCGAACCATTCGCTTTCGGCGACGCAAAGACCCGCGATTCGTCGTTCACGCTGGAGCTGGAGGTCGATGGGGTCCGCTTCGAGTACCTACTCGATGTCGGACGGCACAGGGTGAGCTACGAGGCACTTTTCCACTACCCAGAAGGACGGCGGCGACGCGTTTTCGAACGCGATGGAAATGAACTCACCTTGCAGCGCGGTCTCGGGGACCTCTCCGGCATTCGGAAGCTCTTGACCGATCGATCGCTGGCACTGTCCATTATGCGGCGCTTCGACGAACCGATCACTTCCGGGTTCGCCCGAGCCGTCGTTCGCTTCACGATATTGGGACAGCCGTTGCGTGGGGATCGGCGTCACTCGGTGGGTAACGGACGGCCGACTCTGCGGCTCTTCGATGTACCCCGGGAGGACGAACTCGACCTACCAGAAGACGACACCGCCTTCGACGAGCCGGAATGGCAATCGACTCGCCGGCAAGCCATGGCCCTGCTACAGCTCGCCGACCTCGGCGTGACCGACGTACAGATCCAGGAAACACGGATCGAATCCAGCCGTGGCGAGCCCATCATCCGCCGGACCCCTCAGCTCGTCCACCTCGCCGACACCGAACGACTACCGTTCGACTACCGCCACGAGTCGGCCGGCACCCGGGCCTGGTTCGAACTGATCGGACCGGTGCTCAACGCCCTACAAGACGGCACCCTCATCCTCTTCGACGAACTCGACGCGAGCCTGCACCCCACACTCACCACACAGCTCGTCAAACTCTTCAAACTACGAAAGTCCAACCCGCATGGCGCCCAACTCCTGTTCACCTCGCACGACACGAACCTCTTGAACCACCTGAACCGAGATGAGGTCTGGCTGACCGAGAAGGTTACGAACGGATCGACACGCTTCGCCGCCCTCTCCGACTTCGCCGGCGAACGCGTGCGCCGGTCGGCGAACCTCGAGAGCGGCTATCTCAGCGGCCGTTTCGGTGCGCTGCCCGATGTGTCACGTCCGGAGGTACTGAAAGAACTCGGGTTGATCGGATGAGCGCCAGAGAAAGAGGCCGACGAGCTAAGAGCCTGAAGCGCAGAACGGAAACCACGCCGGTTCGGACAACCTTCCGCGTGTACACGGAAGGAATATCGACCGAGCCCGAGTACATAGACGCACTCAAACGGCTGCCGGAGTTCGCCGACATGGTTTCAGTGGACATCTCGATCGAAGAGGCCGGAGCCACGCCGATGCATCTCGTGGAGACGGCCTGCGCCGACAAGCGACGCGCCGACCTGGACATCGACTTCTATTGGTGCGTATTCGACGTCGAATTCCCGCAACCCCATCCGTATCTCCACCGCGCCAGACAGATGGCAAGCGACAACGGCGTGCAGTTGGCCGTCAGTAACCCCTGCTTCGAATTCTGGCTCATCATCCATCAGCGACACCACACAGGACCTCTGACGACCGACGAGGCCATCCGCCTACGGCGTCAACTCGACGGATCCGACGGCAAACACCTCGATGGCGTGCTCTATCTGAAGCTGATCGACAACGCCATCCGCCGCGCACAATCCCTGCGCAAGAAGCACCATGAGGAGAACACAGACTTCCCGGACGACAACCCCTCGTCCTCATTCGACCGGTTGGTAACCCACATCCGCGAGGTGGCGAAGACCAACAAATGATCGCATCAGTCGACCGCTACCCGGCCTAGCCGGGCCAGGCCGTGACGGGTAGTGATCGGATCGAGCCAGTGATTCAGAATCGGGTCATAATCGACGCGTATCTACGAGGGTAAACACATTCACCGGTGGCCGTGGTGCCGTCGACGTGGAAGGTGACACGGGTAATACTCGGGGCTGCCTTTGGCGCCGGTCCCGATAGGGAGTGTGTCACCAACCTGTTCGTAGACGACTTCGAGGGTATTGCCGGTCCGAGGGCACCGTGCTTCTATTCGGCCTGCGCCTTGCTCTACAATTCCACTACCCAGCAATTCTTCGGGAAGAGTTCACCCCCGATTCCACATCACCCCCGGACGAAGACTGTGTGCACCAATTCCGCGCCCATCGCTGTTTACGCTCCCGGTCACGGGAGATCCAATCTCTTCCTTCTGTGGCGACCGCCTCGAAGATCTGTAAAGCACTGTCGAACCCCGAAGTCTGCGTGTACGCCTCGGCTGCCGAATCTTCGTCCTTCATGGACCAGCTGTCTCCCGAAACCCGGCCGTTCTCCCTGACTTCGGCTATGCACTCACCGTTGAGCAAAGTTAACTGAAATACCCGCTCGTTGCGGCTGTCGACAAAGGGCCGACCGTCGGCGAGAAAGGTGCGAACTCCCTTCTCCGCGACAGAAGCCGATGCCACGGCATCGTATTTGCACATCTGACGTTGTTCATTTCTTATCTCTCCTGTGGAGAGATCCAGACGTGTCCGTGTGGTACGCATTCCATAGTGAGTCAGCAGAAAGACATGGACCATATACGTCTCGTATCGAATCGGCCCGGCGGTCACCCGTCCCTTACGCGCGAATGGAGCCCGCTCGGTCAAGACCACATACGTCACCAGGTCCCGTTCGCGCAGATTGGCTCGGCGTAGCGCGTCGTCCTTGAGGAATGCTTTGTCCAGGGCCAGCCAGCGTCCCATTTCCGCATCCGACGGGCGGTCGGCCAGGACTTCGATCCACCGAATATATGATGCCCATTCTTCAGCGAACAATGCGTCGGCCTCCTGGTCGAGTAGCGACCGCACTCGCGGTACTGAACATATTCGGGCGATACCGTGAATCCCCCACCAACCGCCTGCGGAAAGAATAGCCGCGAAGAAGTGGCCCGCCGATACCATCACAACCAGGCCAACAGCCCAACTCACCACTCCGACAGCCCACAAGTTCGAAGCGCGAGCCGATTTGGGCAGTTGCGCCGGCGGGTAGGAGAACTGCTGGCCCGCCCGCACGACGTGCCACATGATCAGCCATTTCAACTCACCAGGGTAGAAGTCCGCGCCGTAGTATTGGAATTGCAGCCTACGCTTGAGATAACTCCGGTAGCCCACAGTCACCTCCCAGAAGCTCCTCGGAAGTCTCTCCCGAAAACACTTGTCAACCAGGCTGTCGAAGCGATTTTCTTGCGGATAAGGCCATACTTGGTGGTTCGCCGCAAGGCTTCTGGCACGAAGTAGAGGAACCTCCTGATCGATGCTGAATTTCAGCACCAGCCAGGCACCGAACGCGATGGACGCCAGACCGACCGCCGCGCCTGCCGAGATACCGGCCACAAACACACTGACGATCGACAAAGCAAACGCTATAGAGCCGAGAACAGCGTCACGCCAGTCTGTCCCGGCAGCGTGGACCGGAGATATCAGCCACTTCGCCGGCGGTCGAGGATTGGATTCGAAGAACTTCCACGCCCGCCGTACCCGGTCGCCACTCATCCGGGCGCCGGCAACCTGGTGCTTACGCTCCTCGGTGAGCTTCTCCTGCACGGCACCGCTTAGTATCAGTTTCAAGTGCCGGTCGATCTCGTCTTGCCGATCCGGGGGCAATGAGTGGAACCCATCCAGCGCTGCTGCGAGCTCCTGTGAAATGGCCCCCTCCCCGAACTCAGCGTGCGCGTATCGCAGCAGCATATCGACGATATCGAGCGCATCCCGCCATTCGTCTCGCGGGGACCTCGCGGAAAAGGCCATGGCGTTGCGGATGTCATCGGACAGTTCAGCAGTGACCTCGGTGAAGGGCCGGTCGCTGAGCACGGCGAGCACGTAGAGGTAGGCGCGTTCAGTGGTGAAGTGGTTGTCGACGAAAAGGCCGTACAGTATTTCCTCGGCTCGGCGCGGGTTACCACCGTCCAGGTGGGCCCTGGCAACCTCATGCAGACGAGCAGGGGGATCACCGAGCTGCGTGGTGTAGATCTTCGCATCGTGCAGGACAGAGTCGATGAACTGCACACCGACCTGCTGCTCAACCTGCGCTTCGCCGGACGCCGTAACCTGGCTGTCCACCGACATCCCGGTCGGTGCGCCACCGAAGCCCGCACTCATGCCTGCCCCCAGTTGAACTGCATCCCGATCTGCCTGTCAACCTTCGCGTGATCGCGTGCGACAACCTTGTTGTTGATCGGCGGCAAAGCCGGAGTCGGCGGTACCGGTTTCGCCGGCGACCGGTCGGAACCCGGCTCGAGGGAAACGGCCAGCGCAATGGCAAATGCAGCAGCGTTCCGCGCCGCGATAGCCTGGCCACCCGCACGGTCCGCGCGTGCCTTCATCCCGTCCGCGTGGTCACTGATGCCGCGAATAACCACGGCAGGCATTTGATCGCCGAGGGCCGCGGCATGAGCGAAGCCGGATCCCTCCATCTCCACGGCAACGGCGTCGTTGTACGAAGTGTGTATCCGTCGAGCGAGTTCCGACCTGGTGGAATTAAGCACTACATCCCCCACTGCGATCGGATCGAAATGCACCGCCGGCACGGATGTACCGTCGGTAAGAAATCGAGCCCAGCGGTTTTCCCTGCACTGTCGCCGGGCCAATTGATCCAACCGGTGCGAAATCTCCCACGACCGTGGCCGCACCAAGAACTCTTCATCCTCGCTTCGCCCACCCTGGTACGAATGGATTTTAGTGGCCACGACTACATCACCGATCGCAAGACTGTCTCGGCGTCCACCCGCTACTCCCACGAACATCATTACTTCGGGCGAGAACTCGGCGCGGGCACGTTCGGTGAGCGTAGCTGCGGTCGTGGTACCCGCGCCGGTTACACCGACAGCAACCCGGTGGCCGGGATGCCCGGCGATAGTGCCCACATCGAACAATGTGCCCTTGTCGTGCTCATGCAATCGGATATCGACCAGGTGTTCCAGTACAGCATCCTGCTCTACACCGAGAGCAGTGAGAATCACGAACATTGTTTCTCCCCAACGTGTTCGGAATGGAGCGCCAGTCAACGCATCCGTGCAGTGACCGTAACCCGCTTCGCATTTTACGTCAAGATGACGTAAACTCCTCCGGGAGAGGAGAGGACACTATGACCGAGCCCACCCGGCGGATCATCGAGGTCGCCATCGCTGTAGACCTCGCGGTACTGACCGTGCGGGACGACACCCTGCAGATCTTGTTAGTAGAGCGCGGGACCCCGCCGTGGCAGGGCTCCCTGGCCCTACCCGGCGGGTTTCTCGACGACAGCAGTGAGGACTTGGATGCCGCAGCAAAACGCGAATTGATCGAAGAGACCGGCCTGGACCTAGGCCGCGCACACCTCGAGCAGCTACGCACCTACGGTTCTCCGGACAGGGACCCTCGTAGGCGCGTAGTGAGCGTTTGCTACGTAGCGTTCGTGCCTGACCTGCCAGCACCGGAAGCGGGTGGTGATGCACAAGCAGCAGCATGGGCTCCCGTCGAACCTCTACTGGAAACTCGCACCGAGCTGGCTTTCGACCACGGACAGATCGTCGATGACGCGGTCGAGCGAGCCAGAAGCAAACTGGAATATACGACTCTCGCCACCCGCTTCTGCCCTACCGAATTCACCGTAGCGGAGTTACGCAGGGTATATGAGATCGTCTGGGACGAGACCCTTGACCAGAGAAATTTCCACCGCAAGATCACCGGAACGAAAGGAGCGCTGATCCCCACCGGAGAGCAGACAACCCGCCACGGTGGCCGTCCTGCTGCGCTTTTCCGAAGTGGCCCGGCAACCTTCCTGCATCCTCCGATCATGCGCAGCATGAACCCATCCGGCCCGAACAGGGACCGTTCGTGATCACACCCCCAGTCGAGCTCGCGCGACCTCTTCGGGCCACACCACATCCACCCCACGCTCTCGCGAAAGCTTCACCACGCTGCCGGCAGCGCCGACCGGGCTTCGACCACGAATCGGCTCGATTCGCACGACCCCACAGAGCGTGGACCGCAAGGAGGATATTCTGGTCGGCCTCGCCGATAGAATCTGGACACCAAAGGCGCGTTCCCGAACTCGACAACTGATTGTGCAGCACCTCGCCGTGCCGGCGGTCGGCAACCGTGGCAGGAGTTCGTGGCATTCGACGATGAGCTCGATCGGATCGCCGTGGACGCCGACCGGAGACTCGCCTTCCAGTCGTACTATCCGGTCGTCGCCTGCCCCTGGTCGATTCACGCCGCACGAATCGGCATCGCTGTCGCGCGCAATACCACTGCCGACCACGTTTCCACGTAGGACACGATCGCGTGAAACGAATTGCGCCCTTGGATACCTCGGCGACAACGGGGGGTGGCAGCCGACCCGTCGGCGCTTGGTCCCGCATACCTGGCGAGAAGGCAACGGTTTCCTATCACTGCCGCCCCTGGGACGACCTGCGTCGGTCGATAACGCTTGCTCCGGCCTACATTCCTCCGGCCTACCGGCAGCCACTCCACTCTGCCTACACGGCGCTCACCTTCGGTGTAATCGTCGCCGGGATCGTCTATCTGGCGAGTTTCAACAGCCCCTGGTGGGTCTCCGATACCTCGAGTTCGGACAGTACGACCGGAAACGGTGGTCAGCTCAGCTTCCTCGGGTTGTTCATCATGGTCGCCATGGGCATCGGACTCGCCACGTTGCTCAGTCGCAGGATGTACCTCGCACACACACGGCCTACCCCGGTTTCATCGGTACGATCGGGCCGTCGGACGCTTTGCGGGATGGTTCGGCCGAAACCACCGGATGGGTTTACCTGACCTGGTATTCGGGATGGATCATCGTTCTGCTCGCGCTACTCAGTATCGTGGTGCGACGCAGAACCCGGCCGTCTCGACGCTGCAGTGCGGAAGTCCGGGATCCCGGGTAATTTCCCGGCCATGGTCCACAGCGATTTCACCGTGTCCGCATCGCGGCCACCACAAGCACCGGCCGACCAGAACCACCCCCACACCCGGGACTCCCTCGCGAAGGACATGAGGACACTGGGGCTGCGCAGCGGCGACCTGGTGTTGGTACACGCAAGCCTGAAGTCACTGGGGTGGACGTCCGGTGGAGCCGTCGCCGTCATCCAGGCACTACAAGACGTACTCACGCCCTGGGGCACACTCGTCGTTCCGACTCATACATCAGGCTTGACCGATCCCACGAGATGGCAGAACCCTCCCGTCCCCCCGGAATGGGTACCGCAGGTGCAGGCCAGTTTGCCGGCCTTCGATCCCGAACGGACCCCCAGCGAGTGGATGGGAGCGGTTGCCGAGACTCTGCGCACCTGGCCCGATGTGCAGCGCAGCCACCACCCCCACGTCTCGTTCGCCGCGTGGGGCGCCGACGCGGCGGCCATCGTCGACGACCACGAGCTCAGCATGTCACTCGGGGAGGGCTCACCACTGGCACGCTTGTACGACCACCACGCACGAGTGCTGCTGATCGGCACCAACAACTGCACCAGCCTGCACCTCGCGGAGGTTCGCGCCGGCACGGCGACCGCGATAACCCAAGGCGCCCCGGTCCTCCGCGACGGACAACGGCAATGGGTGCAATTCTCGGACCTGGACTACGACGACACCCACTTCGCCGACATCCTCGACGAATTCGCCGCAGCACAACCGGCCCACACCAGCACCGGGCGGCTCGGATCGGCGGTCGCCCGGCTGCTGGAACAGCGGCCCTTGGTCGATTTCGCCACCGGTGCGCTGGGCAGAAAGGTCGAATAGTTCCCGCGGACACAGCCGGTCAGCTCGGTAATGACGCTCAACCATCATCACGGACATGTCGTCGATGGACGGTCCTATTGCGCATCGACCGGGGGCCGCTGCGTGCCGGGGCGCACATGTGCGCGTGTTCCGTGCGGGCCGAACAGGATCAGCAACTCGACCGCAGCCCCGTCTGCGCTGCCCAGCCAATGCGGCAGGGATGTATCGAATTCGGCGGCCTCACCGGCCGGTAACGTCAGGTCACGGTTGCCCAGGATCAGCCGCAGCCGGCCGTTGAGGACGTACAGCCATTCGAAGCCGTCGTGTGTCTGCGGTGTGGGTTCCGGCGGTTGCGACCGGGCCGGAATCATCATCTTGAACGCCTGCACCCCACCTGGACGCCGGGTGAGCGGGATGTACACCATTCCGGCTCGCTGGATCGGCTTCAGGTGGATCCGGGGATCACCGGTCCGCGGGGCGCCCACGAGATCGTCGAGTGGAACATCGTAGGTACGCGCCAGCGGTAGCAGCAATTCCAGACTGGCCCGGCGTTGCCCGCTCTCCAGCCGGGACAACGTGCTCTCGGAGACTCCGGTCTTTTCCGCCAGGTCGGCGAGGGTGATTCCGCGGTCACGGCGCAGCGCGCGTAACCGCGGGCCCACCACATCGAGCACTTCTTCCGTTTCTCGGTCCATCCGGGCATCTTGCCGGAACCGCAAGACTTCGTGCCAGGTGGCGGCACGGTCGGTGAGACTGAACCGGCCCTGTTACCAGGGACTTCGATGGCTTCACCTCCACAGAACGGATCGCGATGACCACCGCAACCAGGCCACCGGCGCGTCGAGCTCTGCGCACGGCGGCGGCCGCCACGCTCGCCTGCCTGCTCACGCTCTGTGCCGCGGCATGCGGCCCGCCGAACGCCGCCGAGATTCCCCCGTACGCCGCGGCCACCCACGAAGACCCCGACTTCGAAGGCGCCTTCCGCCACGAATTCGCCGATATCGACGGCGTCCGCATGCACTACGTGACCGGCGGCACCGGTACACCGGTGGTACTGATCCACGGTTGGCCGCAGACCTGGTACGGCTGGTGGCCGATCATGCCCGAACTCGCCGAACACCACACCGTCTACGCTGTCGACCTTCCCGGGCTGGGTGACAGCACCGGATCGCCGAGCGGCTATGACAAAGCCACTCTCGCCCGCTACATCCACACCTTGATCGCCGAGCGGCTCGGGGTGCGCAACGCGCGCGTCGTGGGACACGATTTCGGTGCCGCGGTGGCGTTCCAGTACGCCGCCCAGTTCCCGGACGACACTGCACGACTCGGCTACTTCGATCTCCCGCTACCCGGCCCCGCGATCGATGCCGGCACCTACCGGACAATGAGCTGGCATATCGCCTTCCATTCCCAGCGGTGGGTTCCCGAGGCAGTGGTGGGCGACGACGTCCGGGAATACCTTGCCCTGTTCTACCCCCAGGTCGCCTTCGGCGGAACAGCTTTCGGCGGTAGATCGGCCCGATCACCGTTCACCGATGCCGAGATCGACGAGTATGCCCGGACATACGCCCGCCCCGAAGCACTGACCGGCGGCTTCGAGCTGTACCGCAGCCTCGACGTGGATGTCCGCGCTACCGTCGAGGCGGCACCTGTCCGGGTCCCGACTCTGCTGCTGACCGCCCACGGGCAGCTCGAACCGGTTCGCGCCACCGTGGCCCCGCGGATAGCCGAAATCGTCCGGGCAGTGGACGTACCGAACGCCGGGCACTGGCTCATCGAGGAGAACCCCCGGTTCGTCACGACGGAACTACTGCGTTTCCTCGACGGCTGAACGCCCGGCGGTGCGGTCCGACGGACGCGCTCGGCCCCGGCAACCCGAACCGTTGCGGGGGCCGATAGTGCACCCAGAACAGTGGAAGTCCGAGCGGCCGCGAACTCGTGCCTGTTCCGCCTCACCGGCACGCACCCACCGGGCGATCTCTCAGCACAGCTGTTTCTATAGCTTGCTCCGTGCTCACAACCTCGGTGGCAGGGTCCGGACCGGCGGATGGGGCGATGTCACGCAGGGACGCCGAGCGGCGGGTGCTCGAGCACGCGAGGCTTGTACTCGACCAGCTGGATACGGCCGTCGAAGGTTCGGTGATCGACCATCTCGAGGGCGACGTCCGGATAGCCGTCGTAGATACGTTCTGCGCCCGTGGCCCCGGTGATCACCGGGAACATCACGACCCGGAAGCGGTCGACGAGTCCGGCTCGCAGCAGGGACCGGCACAGGCTGAGGCTGCCGATCGTGCTGAGGAGCCCCACCCCACTCGACTTCATGGCGCGAACCGCCTCGACGGCGTCTTCGCGGACCAGCGTGCAGTTGGCCCACGTCAGTGGCGCCTCGAGTGAGGAGGAGAACACCACCTTGGACGCCCGCGTGAGCTCATCGACGGACGCCTCTTCTTCGGGCCTGAACTCGTCCTGGCCGTCCGGGACCTCACCGGCGGCGAAGCCCGACATCAGGCGGTAGGTGTTCGCACCCATCAGCTGGGTGGACTCGGGCTGCTCGCCGAGCCACGCGAGGTACTCCGGGCCCTCGAGGCCCCAGAAACCGGACCACCCCTCTCCTGATGCGTAGCCGTCCAGAGAGGTGATGAAGTCGACGAGAAGCTCCGACATAACGGGTGTCCTTTCCAACGGTGTCTCGAGCTTTGACCGGCCGGGAGCCACAAAATCATCGGCCGCGCCGTCGGGTAACGAGATACTCATCGCCTCCCCGAGTACCACCACGAACTGCCATCGGTGCGCAATGCGCGGCCGGCCGTGTCAGTCGCGTTTCGCCTCGTAGCGCAGCAGGACCGTGCCACACGGGAAGGTGCGGTTCTCCAGCAGTCGCAGCGATATCCATGACGGCAGTGCCGGGAAGAACGGGGTGCCGCCACCCACAGCGGTGGGCGCGACCACGAGCCGGTACTCGTCCACCAGACCGGCCGCCACGATCGGCGCGGCCAGTGTCGCCCCGGCCACCTCCAGCCTGCCGTCGGTTTCGGCTTTCAGCTTCCGCACCACCTCGACCGGGTCGCCACGTTCCAGGCGGGAGTTCCAGTCGACCGACTCCAGGGTGCGCGAGAACACGACCTTGGGCATATCGCGCCAGACACGGGCGTAGTCGATGATCATCGGGGTGGCGTCCGGGGCCTTGTCAGCGGTCGGCCAGTACGCGGACATCAGTTCGTAGAGCCGACGCCCGTAGAACGACAGGGCGGTCTCCCGCTCGAAGTCGTTCCAGTACTGGTGCAGTTCTTCGCTCGGATCCGACCAGTCGATGTTGCCTTGCGCATCAGCGATATACCCGTCCACCGACACGTTGAAGCCATAAATGAGTCTACCCATGGAGATCAGACTGCCCCACTCCGAGCTGTTCCAGTGCCTGAAACGACAAGAACACCAGAGGACCGGCGTCCGCGAACTGGCTGCCGACATTTCCGGTGATACCGTCCTCGAGTGAAAGCTTCCCGATCAGGTCCAATTTGAGTTGCGGGGAGCCCTCGCCGAAATCGAGATCCGCCAGATCGGCCCACACGATATTGGGCCGCGTAGTGGATTCGAATACGTAACGTTTGTTCGTCAGGTCCAGAACCACCTGCCAAATCGTCTGTGACGCATCCGGTTTTCCGGGGTCCGGGATGCGGAACGGCTGCGCCACATTGCGGATGATGCTGAACATGCTCGCGATGGCTTCCAGTTGGCTGTCCGGCCTGGGCAATCGCGTCGCGTAATAGGCCGCCCGGGCGAAGCGGTGCTCGGCCATCGTATCGCCGGGTAGCGGATCTCCTCCCCCGAGACCTTCCCAGCGCGTGAGCAGTTCGATTTGCCGGTCATAGGTGGGAGAGTTCGTCATCACTCGATGGTCTCGACTGTGGTAAACGTTCGGATGACCATCGATGTACTCGATTATCGCCGAGTCACCGTTCGCGTCGTCGAGAGCGAGATGGATTGCGGGCGGTGTCCCGCCTGTCGGGTCCGGCATCTGGATTACCTGGACGTTTGTCTTCTCGATCCAGTCCACGGCCGCTGCGACGGTAGCGAAATTGTCCAGGAAATATTGCAACCAGATGGCCTGACTCAACGCAGGGCGTGATTTGTCGAGTTCACCATAGGTCGATTCGGCGAGCCACAGCACATGTCCGCCCAGCCCTGCCTCGTTGAGGCCGTCCACCGAGATCATATCGAATGCGGTGGCGATAATACTTCCGTAACGAGAAGTCCACGTCAGCTCACCTTCGACTCCGTCGTCACGGGTGATCCCACGGGGTTGCTTCCACAGGTTGGTCATCAGGTCCTTGTGGAAGTCCATATTCCGCCCTACCAGAACGGAACCGTTTGCGTCGGGCCAAATTACGCGAGTGCACATAAGCCGCCTGGACCTTTCACAATCGCAGATGATCAAGCCTACGAACCGGGAAATTCGGTCACCTTCTCAGCTACTCCGCAATGATCACTCTACCGCGAATAGAACCGTCGGATGATTATCTACCAGGCCCGCCACAGGGGTGAACGAATTCACCGTCCGGGCCGGGCAGCAGACGGCGGATCTCCTGGTCCGGATACGGGGTGCTCCGGCTCGTTTGCTGGAACGCACGTATGAACGCCGACATCGCCGCGGCGGTAGGCGCGTGCCGGGTGAGGACCGCGGCGACCTCCTCGGTAATGCCCTGCGGCGACCTGCCCTCGGCCAAGACCCGCACCATCGTGGCACGGTCCTCCTGTCGAAGCCCGAACAGGCCAGTGACCAGCCAGTTCACCAGGTAGGCAGCGATGTAGCCGCGGTCGTAGCTCTGGTTCCGGTCGAAGAACACCGCCTCCTCCGGCGAGAGGTCGAAACCGGAACAGAGCGCGAGACCGTAATCGCCGAAGTAGAGGCGGTTGCCGTCGGTCAGGATGTTCCCGAAGTGCGCGTCCAGGTGTAGCAGCCCACGGCTGTTCATGAACGCGACGCCGGCGGCCAATTCCTGCTCCACCATGCGGCAGGCCCGGTCGGTGGCCACGCCGCCCGCCTCGATCCGGTCGTTCAGCCACTCGTGCAGGTTCTGCGGGATGTACTCCAGGAACAGCGCGACGCTCGCCGACGAGTCCCGGAGGGCCTCGATCCGGTGGCGCACCTGCGGTCGGCCGTCCCAGTAGGCGACAGCGCTGTCGATATCGGCGAGCTCCTGCGGCAGCGGCGTCGTATCCGGCAACACTCGCCAGTGGTACATCAGTGGGAAACCGTCGTATTCGGCGGCGAGCACCCAGTTCGTGGTCATGGTGTGTACGGCGAGCTCGCGCCAGGCCCCGAAACCCGGCGCGCCGATGAGACCGACGCCGTACTGGCAGAAGAGCGGCAGGTCGAACAGGTTCGCCGTGGACCGGATGTGCTGCGGCTGCCGTTCCAGGTCGGTGAGAGGTGCCCGCTTCACGAAAACCGGGATTCCGGCGACTTCCAGCAGCGCCGACTTCCCGCCGATACCGGCGCCGATCGGCGTGGCCGAATCAACGAGCTCACGCAGCGCGTGATCGCTGTGCAGGGTCAGGGCTGTGGAGACGGCGCTGTGGGAGTGCAGGCGCGCCGGGCGCGACATGTCGCGGGTCGTCTTCGCTTCAGGTGAGCGGGACGCCATTGCGTCGGGGAAGTTCGCTGCGGCCTCCATGTGGGCGCCGACCTCGATTCAGACGTGGCCACGCGGTCGCACCGGCGACCTCCGGAGCAGGCGGAAGATCGGTCCGGAGGTCGCACCTGACGGCTTGTCCCCTGGAACCGCACTCCAGGTTACGACCGCACGGACTCGATCCGGACGTGCGCATGGCCGCCACCGGCCACAGCCCCCCGACGACACCGTCATCGGGGTCTACTCGGTGACCAACCCCGCCAAGCCGACCCGGGTGAACGATCCGAATCCGACACGCTGACCGCGGAACCGAGCAGCCCGGCCCGGCGCCGACCACAGGTACCGTTGCCGGGCCGGCTGTGCGAATCCATGCGCACGAGCTGATTCTCCCCGTGTGTCACGTGCCCTTCAGAACGCTCTCGAGTGCCGCCCGGCCTATCGGCCCCCAGTGCGGCTTACCGCCCGGGAGACCCCGATCTCCGTTCTGCCCCATCAGCATCAGAAACAGGCACTTCATAGCCGCCAGCCCCCGAGCCCGCCGGATAGCCGCCTCGTCCGCCTGCGCATACACCTCGAAGAACCGTGCGGCCATACCCGCAGGCAGCAGCACCCAGGCCGCAGCCAGGTCCCACGCCGGGTCGCCGGCGAACAGGTCACCGAAATCGACGATGCCCGAAAGGGTCCCGTCCGAGACCACGACGTTCGCGGGATGGAGATCGCCGTGCACCCACACCGGCGAGCCCTCCCACGCACCGGCCGCGACAGCGTCGTCCCAGACCGCCCGGACGTCGGCAGCGAGGTCGGCAGGAGCAACGGCTTGTAAGAAGGCCTCGAAACCGTCCGTGCAGTCCCTGGGATGGGCGCCACGGTCGGCAGCGATCGGTGCCTCGGCGGGTGCCACGACATGGAGCGCCCGGAGGAAGCCCGCAAGCGTATCGGCCGCATGCACGCCGCGGCTGATCGTGGCGTGATCGAGCGGCTCACCGGGAACCCACGTCATCACGGTCCAGTGCTTCGGAAAACGTTCGGACGGTTCACCGAATCGCACCGGGGTCGGCACCGGCAGCGGCAGTCGCGGGGCCAGCACCGGTAGCCACCGCCGCTCCTTCAACTGCAGATCCGGAGTGGGATCCATCCGCTGCACACGGACAGACAACTCGTCACCGAGACGCCACATCTGATTGCCCCAGCCACCCGCCACCTCGCGGACCGCCAGGCCCGCGAGGTCGGGATGTTGCTCCCGCAGCAGCTCGCAGACCAGGTCTGCGGTGATCTCCAGCTCGGTACCGGTCATGCGAACTCACTGTACCGATACAGCATCCGGAGCGGAGGGCCTACGACCTGGCCCCAGGATTCAGCGAAAGCGATCGGGGACCGGCCGGCCGGATCATCGCGTGCAGCACCTGATCAGGTCCGCAGCTGGGTCAGATCCGGGTCATGGTCGAGGCGTATCCGCCCCCACCGGGGTAGACCCATTCGCCGGTGACGGTGGTTCCGGCGGCGTCGAAGGTGCCGCGGTAGTAGGCAGGGCTGCCTTTGGCGCCGGCCCATATGGTGAGTGTGTCACCGGCCAGTTCGTACACGTAGTCGAAGGTGTTGCCGACCGAGTCGTAATACCGCGAGGCAACGTCTGGGCCGGTCGGCTCGCCGAACGGGCGGAGGTTGCCGATCACTTCCATGCCGGTGACGGGTTCACCGAACTGGGTGAGCTCGACGTGCTGGAGCAGGAAGAACCGGCCCGGCATCCATTCATAGCGCACCGTTCCTTCCGCGCCCCCGCCGACCTTCCAGGTGCCGACGAGGCGATTCAATGCCTGGAGTTCGGGGGTGGGCTGCTGCTGGGTCTCGGTCATTTTCGTCCTCCTTGTGTGGGGTGTTCGCTGCTACCTCGGCGCCGGCACGCGGTCTTCGACACCAATCGATTGTGATCTGCGCCACCTATTTGTGGTGTCGAGATCCGTCCAGCGGTTCCGAGGTATCAGCGACAACCCCATTCCTGAGGAAGGGAAATCCGATGACCTTCACCGCCACTACCTCGCCCGCCTCCGCGACTGTCCGTGCCCGGAGCCGGGCATCCGAGGGCTTGTTGCTCGCGGGTGCTGCCGCCGGCCCGCTGTTCTTCGTCTCGGCGATCACCCAGATGATCACCCGCGACGGTTTCGATATCACCCGGCATCCGATCAGTCAGCTCGCGACCGGCGACCTCGGCTGGATCCAGATCGTCACCTTCATCACCGCGGGGGCGGGCGCGCTGGCCCTGGCCGCCGGAGTGGGCCGCACGCTCACCGAAGGAACCGGGCGGCGGGCATTACCGATCCTGGTGGGCATTTTCGGAATCGGGATGGTCGCGGCCGGTGTGTTCACCATGGACCCGGAAAACGGCTTCCCCGGCGGCACCCCCGACGAACCGATCACGCAGATGTCCTGGCACAGCATCGCGCATTCGGCCGCGGCCGCGGGGGCCTTCACCGCACTCGCGATCGCGGCCCTGGTGCTGTGCGTGCGGTGCGCTCGCAAGCGCAGGGCGCTGCCCGCCGTGGCGAGCGCCGTGGCCGGACTGATCCTGCTGGTGCCGATGTCACCGGAATACATGAGCATCCAGATCGCGATCAACGGCGCGGTCGCCTTCACCTGGACGACCGTGCTGGCTCTGTCCCGGCGACACCACGTCGCCTGAGCGGAGAACACCAGCACACCGGCTACCGTGACGACAACCCCACCATCTCGGAGGATCCCGTGAAATACCTGCTTCTCGGCTACACCCCGACCACGGCATGGGACGCCGCGACCGCCGATTCCCCCTCGGAGGAGGCGCTGGCCGCGTTCGCCACCTACCAGCAGCTGGAAAAAGAACTGATCGACTCCGGTGAGCTGGTCAGCACCGAGGGGCTGGGCCACCCGGCCGTCAGCACCACCGTCCGTAAAACCGGCGACGGCGTCGTCGCCACCGACGGGCCGTTCGCCGAACTGAAAGAGGTCCTGGCCAGCTTCGCGGTGATCGACGTCGCCGGACACGAACGAGCCGTGCAGATCAGCGCCCGCATCGTCGAAGCGCTCGGCGAACCGATCGAGATCCGCCCGATCATGGGCGAGGACTTCACGGCGTGACCCGCGAGCTCGAGGACCTGCTGCGCGCCGAAACACCGCAGGTCCTCGGCGCGCTGGTCCGCCGGTTCGGCCGCTTCGACACCGCCGAGGACGCGGTGCAGGAGGCACTGCTGGCCGCCGCGCGCACGTGGCCCGCCGAGGGCATCCCGGACAACCCGCGCAGCTGGCTCATCCGCATCGCCTACCGGCGAATGGTCGACCTGCTGCGTTCCGAACAGGCCCGCCGCCGCCGCGAGCTGGAAACCGGTGCCGCCGAGCTGGCCATGACCGGACCCGCACGGGCAGCCCGGGCCGCCGGAACCGACGACAGTCTCACCGTGCTCCTGCTGTGCTGCCATCCCGCACTCGGCCACACCTCCCGGGTAGCGCTCACCCTGCGTGCGGTCGGTGGTCTCACCACCGCCGAGATCGCCCACGCCTACGGCACGACCGAGGCCACCACGGGCACCCGGATCAGCCGCGCCAAACAACAACTCGCCAAGGTGGGTGCCCGTTTCACTCTCCCCACGGGCGTCGACCGCGACAGCCGGATGACCGCGGTCCGCCAGGTGCTGTACCTCATTTTCAACGAGGGCTACACCGCCACCGCCGGAGCCGACCTCACTCGCGTCGACCTCACCGCCGAGGCCATTCGGCTGACCAGAATGCTGCACGCCACCGCCCCCGGCGACGCGGAGACAACAGGACTGCTCGCACTGATGCTGCTCACCGAATCCCGCCGCGGGGCACGCACCGACGCCGGCGAACTGATCCCGCTGGCCCAGCAGGACACCGCGCAGTGGAATCACGAGATGATCGACGAGGGAACCACACTCATCGACAGCGTCTGGAATCGCGCCCCGGCCGGCCCCTACCAGCTCCAGGCCGCGATCGCCGCCGTGCACGCCGCCGCCGAGCCGGACCGGACGGACTGGCCCCAGATCGCCGTGCTCTACCTGTGGCTCGAACGCCTCACTCCCACACCACCTGTCCAGCTCGCCCGCGTAGTGGCCGTCGCCCACGCCTACGGCCCTGCCCGCGGCCTGGCCCTGCTCGACGACCTCAACCGCAACCAGCACCTCGACCGCAACCCCCTCACCCGGCAACGCGAACATGCTGTCCGCGCCCACCTCCTCCAGCAAACCGGCGACGACACCGCCGCGGCCGAACTCTTCCGCCGAGCCGCCGAACTGACCGACAACCAGGTCGAACAGCGCTACCTCCGCAACAAGGCCGACAGTCCGGACGACTTGCCGACCGGGTCATCCCGGTCGTAGGTCCGGGCGACAAGAGCCGATCGGCCCCGCCCGGATCCGCCCGCCCGGTGAATCGACGCAGCTTCGCGTCAGTGTCCGGTCCGCTGCAACTCGACGACAGGGATGACCCGGTCGGTCTTGCGCTGGTACTCACCGAACTGAGGCTGCACGGCGACCTGCTTGGCGTAGATCTCGTCGCGCTCGGCCCGGGGCAGCACACGGGCGACGACCGAGAACGTCTCCGCGCCGTACTCGACGGTGGTATTCGGGCCGGCCACCAGATTGTGGTACCAAGCCGGGTGCTTCGGGCTACCCCCCAGGCTCGCGAAGACGAAGATCCGGTCTCCCTCGACGTAGGGGACCAGCGGCGCGATGCGTTCGATGCCGGATCGGGCACCCTTGTGATGCACAAGGATCAGCGGGAAGCCTTCGAAGGTGCCGCCGACAGTGCCGCCCTTCTCCCGGAACTCGGTGATGACCTGGCTGTTCATCTCGATGATATCGTTCGCGTCTGCCATATCTCGACCATATGCGGTACCCATTGAATTGATCGATAGCCGAATCAGCCAGAAACATATCCATTTGTCGCACTACCATCGATCGTATGGACATTCTTGCGGACATACTCACGGTCGGCGGTGTCCGTGGCAGCGCCGGCGCACGCATCGAGGCGGGCGGCACATGGGGAATCTCCTGGAGCGCGCGCTGCACCGCGGCGTTCTATGCCGTCACCTCGGGCACAGCGTGGCTGTGCCTGCCCGGCCGGGAGGCGCAGCAGCTCATGCCCGGCGATGTGGTGCTGCTACCGAGCGGGGTCGAGCACGGGTTGAGCAGTGCTCCCGGCGTGCCGCTGGCCCCGTGCGGCGAGTGCGGCGGCGATGCGGCCATGGCGGACGGCAGCGTGTTGCGGTTGGGCGCCGGCGAGGTGCAGACACATATCCTCGGGGCGGGTTACGAATACGACCCCACGGTATCGACTCAGGTGATGACCACGTTGCCGCATGTCCTGCACATCAGGGCCGACCACGGGGGCAACTGTCTCGACGACACCGTCCGGCTGCTGTCGCGGGAATTGGCCTACCCGCAGATTGCGACCGCATTCATACTCAACCGTTTGGTCGACATCCTGTTGGTGCAGTTGCTGCGGTTCTGGTTGGCGAAACATCCGGACGAAGCGCGCGGATCCTGGCTCGGCGTGCTGGCCGACCCGGTGGTCAGCGACGCGCTCACCAGGCTCCACGAGGAGCCGGCTCGGGGGTGGACCATCGAGTCACTCGCCGCGGAGCTGACGATCTCCCGCAGCACGCTGACGCGACGGTTCCGCGCCGTCACCGGTGCCGCGCCGGCCGACTACCTGACGCGCTGGCGGATGGATCTGGCCGCAATCCGGTTGCGGGACACCGATGACACTCTCGATACCATCGCCCGCTCGGTCGGCTACACCTCGGTCTACGCATTCAGTCGAGCGTTCCGCCGGGCACGCTCGCAGGCTCCGGGACAGTTCCGTAACGCGGCGCGGGTGACCGATAGCGTCCTGACCTGAGCGCGGCGCCGCGGTCGACGACCATACGCGCAGGGCATACCACATGCGGAAATGTCGTTGCCGGTGTCCCGGAATGGCCGATAGGGTGTCGCGGTTTGCCCATCCGATACGAAGGAGCCGGACTACCGATGGAACCTGTCACCGAACGAGAGATCAGAGCGTCGTTCATCAATTGTTCGAAAGGAGATGCCAAACGCCTGACGCTACCGCCCGACCTCGAGACCCGCCCCTGGGACGACCTGGACTTCCTGGGCTGGACCGATCCAGGACTACCGGGTCGCGGGTATCTGGTGCTGCCCGAGGCAGACGGTCTCGCCGGTATCGCGCTGCGTTATGAGACGGGCGGCCCGCGGCGTTCCCAGATGTGCACCGTCTGTTCGACCACCCATGACAACGGCGGAGTCGTCTTGATGACCGCCCGCAAGGCCGGTGAGTCCGGTCGGCGCGGCAACTCCACCGGCACCTATATGTGCGGCGACCTCTGCTGTTCGCTGTACGCCCGGCGGCTGATGACGCCGGCCCTGGGTCGCGCTTACCGCGACGACTACGACCCCGCCGACCGCATCCACCAGATCCGGCAGAACGTGACCGCGTTCCTCGGCCGGGTTCGCGCCTGATCGTCACCTGACGATCCGCTACGAGAGAAAGAGGTTGTGGCCCATGCGCCGACACTCGAGACCCAACTCGCGGGCGACTCCGGATTCCCACCCTGGCACGAGAATCCGGAGCTGCCCCCTCCTCCCCGGCCGGGGCATACCGGAACGGTTCCGGTGTGTGCCGGCCGGGGAGGAGGAGCGCGGCGGTCGCGTCGCGATCTCGGCACCCGGCGGCCGGTCACGCCCGCATGTGGGCGTGTAGCACTATCCGTGCCCCTCGGCCCCGTAACGCAATCCGTCATACAGGAGAGTGGCGATGCGCACCGCGTCGTCTTGCCAACCGGGGGTGCGTATTCCGCAGATGCCGCCCAGAGCACGCAGCACGATCCGACCGCTGACCCCGGTGCGCAACTGACCGGCGGCGACACCTGCGGCGAGCAACTCGTCGAGTGCGCGGGCCATCTCGTTGCGGGTGTCGGCGTAGATCGGCGAGTCGGTGGCCGCGATGCTCTCCAGCACTTCGCCCATCCCCCTGCCCACTGCCGCATGTTCCACAAGCAGCAACAGAAATCTGTGTAGGGCTTCGCCGGGGGCATATTGCGCGAGCAGGCGACCAGGAGCTGCGCAGAGTTCGGCCACCTCGTGCCGGTACACCTCCGCGACGAGTGCCTCACGCGTGTCGAAATGGCGGTACAGCGTGCCGACCGATACGCCGGCCCGGCGTGCGATCTCCTCCACATGGGCGTCGCCGGCGGTGAGCAGCACTTCGCGGGCCGCGGCCAGCAGCGCGGCACGGTTGCGGCGGGCATCGGCACGCAGTGGGCGTGATGACGGCAACAATTCCTCCATAAGGTGAGTCAGGCTCCGTTTGCGTGTACAGTTTCCGGAGTCGGGTTCACCTTACTGAAGGAGTACGCCCGTGACATTCGAAAACGAAGAACTCGCCGGTCTGCGAGTGCTGATAACCGGGGGTAGCCGAGGACTGGGCGAGGCGACAGCCCGGCGCTTCGCCGCGGCCGGTGCCACCGTGGTGACCGCCTCGCGAACACCACCACCGCACGACTTGCCCGCTACCTACATTCCCGCCGACCTGCGTTCGGCGGAGGAGGTCGCCGAACTGGGGCGGCGCGTCCTGGACAGCGTCGGAGGCATCGATGTACTGGTCGACAACGCCGGAGCCGCAACCGGGCCGACGCCGACTCTGGAACGGTCCGACGCTTCCTGGCTCGCCGATCTCGAGATGAACCTGCTCAGCGCGGTCCGTCTCGACCGCGCCCTGGTCCCCGGAATGGTCGAGCGAGGTTCCGGCGTCGTGGTGCACGTCTCCTCTATCGCCAGTCACCTCCCCCAACCCGCGGAAGCGTCGTACGCCGCGGCAAAAGCGGCCCTCAACGCCTACAGCCGCGAACTGGCAACGGCGGTGGGTGAACACGGGGTGCGCGTGGTGTGCGTGCTGCCGGGCTTCGTAGTCACCGAGGGCGCTGCCGAACATCTCCGGCAGCTGGCCGACCGTCAGGGAATCGGCATCGACGAGGTCGAGCAGCAGGTCGTGGACCACCTGAACGTGCCCATGGGGCGTTCCGGCAGACCCGAGGACGTCGCGGAGATGATCGCGTTCCTCGCCTCACGCCGCGCCGAATGGGTCACCGGCGCACAGTTCCGCGTCGATGGCGGAATCATTCCCACTGTCTGACATATCGAGCACGAACCGAGGAGACAGTCCTTGAAAATCAGCCTGACATCACTGATCGTCGACGCCGCGGATCTGGAGCAGGAAAGCGTGTTCTGGCACCGGCTACTCGGCGGCGCCCTCACCAAGACACCGACGCACCATTTCCTCCAGAACGACGAATTCCCCACACTGGTGATCCAGCACGCTCCCGGTCATCGGCCACCGGAGTGGCCTGACGGAAACTCCCAGCAGATGCACTTCGACCTCGCCACAGACGACCCGCGGGCCGCCGACGAACGGGTGCTCGACGCCGGAGGCCGGCGGCTGCGACCGACGGTCGATATCGCCGCCGCACCGTCGCAGGGCTCCAGGATTTATGCCAGCCCCGCCGGCCACCCCTTCTGCCTCCGCGCGGCCTGATCTCCTGATCGAGCGCTCGGGTTGTGCCCCGCGGGCGGCAGTGACGATCGTCGACCCCGGTCGGCGCCGGCGATAACACGGTCAGGATGTGCCGCGAAGTGGAGTGTCGTGGATGAATGCCGCCGCGCGGCAGACCCGCTAGGGTGTTGAGAAGCACTGCGGGTCAATGATGTACATGCAATACATACTCGGAGAGTCGGCAGCGAGCGGCCGGAACGAGAAGGAGCGGTATTGCTGGGGGCAGGCGCCACCTTCGCCGGATACCGGATCGAAGGAGTCCTGGGTCAGGGCGGCATGGGTACGGTGTACCGGGCTCGGCACCCCCGCCTCCCCCGCACCGTCGCGTTGAAGTTGCTGAATCGCGAAGTGTCCACCGACCTCGAAGTCGTGCGCCGGTTCGAACGAGAGGCCGACGTGGTGGCTCGGCTCGACCATGCAGGGATCGTCGGCGTCCTGGACCGTGGCGCGAACGACGGCCACCTGTGGATCGCGATGCAGTACCTTCGCGGCACCGACGCCGCACACTGGGACGCTGCCGCGCACTCGCCGACGACCGTGACCCGTCTCCTCGGCGGGACAGCATCGGCACTGGACTACGCGCACAGCCGCGGCATCCTGCATCGTGATGTGAAGCCGGCCAATATCGTGATCGTCCCCGGAGACGATTTTCGCGACACATATGCGGTGCTCACCGATTTCGGTATCGCCGGCCTCACCGACTCCATCAATACCAAGATCACGGCCACCGGAACGTTCACCGCGACATTGGCCTACGCATCCCCCGAGCAGTTGTCCGGCGAGGTGGTGGATCACCGCTCCGACCAGTATTCCCTGGCCTGCACCCTGTTTACGCTGCTGGCCGGGGAACAACCGTATCCTGGGACGAATCCGGGGCACGTGGTGATGGGCCATATCGCGCAGCCCGTCCCCCGGATCACCGCGGCACGAGCAGACCTGCCCGCGGCCCTCGACGAGGTCTTCGAGCAGGCCATGGCCAAACAACGCGACGGCCGATTCGCTACGTGCGCCGAGTTCATCACCGCGGCTCTCGACGTACTCGGTGGCCGGCACACCGGGAGCGCAGGCACACCCGCGACGGTACCCGCGCCGGAGTGCGGCACCCCGGTCGCGCGCGGCGTCTCGACCGTGGACCGTGATTTCGGGATCGGTTGGTACGCGGCACTGATCGTCTTCGTTCTACTGTTTCTGATCAGCGGCGCGGCGGCGCTGCTCCTGCCCTACTAGAACGATCAGATCGGCTCCGTGACACAGAGCCGGGGCGATCCTCGATACCTGGTCAACAGTTCACAACCGGACACTGCGGACGGTGACGGCCATCCGGCGCAGCCTGCCTCGCATCGGGCTGTCGGTGTCGGGCGTCGGTCTCAGGCCGGCGGTGTCGGCGATTCGATCGACGACCGCCGCCACCGGGGTCGCGTCGGTCCAGATATGTTCGGCGAACTCGGGTTTGCTCAAGTTGTCGAGGCAGAGATCCAGCCTGTCCACCGCGAACTTTTCGCGGCGCAGCAGCAGATCACCCTGTCCGACCGCGCGCAGGAGCGGAGCGAAGCCGAGCCCACGATCACCTAGCCGGTCCAGAACTGTCTCCCGGCGCGCCAGCAACGCGAAATGCCGCACATCGTGGCCGGATTCGCGTAGCCGGCCGACCGTTTCGCCGAAGTACCGCGGGTCGGCGACGGTCATCGGGGCGATCACCACGCCCTCGTGCTCGCGCAGCACATGGTCGAGTACCTCGAACACGCCTTGCCGCCAACTCGGAAAATGCTGGAAATCGGTCCGGAGCTTCGGCGGCATCATGCGATGCAGCCCGTATCCCACCATCTCCGGGTCGCACACCACACTGCCGGGAAGCCTGCGGTGCAGCTCGAATGCGGTCTGCGTCTTTCCCCCACCGAACGGACCGTTGATCCAGAGCAACATGACCACAACACTATCCGTGCGGTGCCGGCATTCTCGAAATTGATCGGGCCAGGAGGCAGACCTCGATCGCCGCGCGAAGATCTGATCGAGCACCTGGCTCGCCGGGCACCGACCGATGATTTTCCCGGCGCGCTCACGTCTTCGACAAGGAAGCCACGTAAAAGCCGATTGGAGGGCGTGCAGCTCGGTAGGCCGTACTGTTCGAACCTGTACGACCAGCCGAGCACGCCCCCTCGACCTTCAGGATGTGACATGACGGACAGTGAACCGAATGTTGTGCTGGGACCTTTCTCGTCGCCGGACGCGCAGGCGACGCCGTGGGCGTCGGCCTTCGCCGTCCTCGAAGCGGCGGAGGTGTTCTGGCTGTCCACGGTGCGCCCGAGCGGGCAGCCGCATGTGACGCCGTTGCTGGCGGCGTGGAGTCTGGGGGGCATGTGCTTCACCACAGGTGGTCAAGAGCGTAAAGCGCTCAATCTCGAGCACAACCCGTACTGCGTGCTGACGACCGGCACGAACACCTTGACCGGTATGGACGTCGTCATCGAGGGCACGGCATCCCTCATGGGTGAGCGCTCCGCGCGAACACAGGCCGCCACAGACCTCGAGCGCAAGTACGGCAGGCATCTGACCGATCCCGAGGGCACCTGGTATCGGCTGGGTGAGGCGGTCGTCTCCGGCGACGTCAGGCTGTACCGGGTCGCGCCGGCTGTCGGCTTCGCATTCGGCAAGCTACCGGTCTCCAGCCAGACTCGCTACACGTGGCCAGCCGGTGACGACGTACCCGTATGACAGCGCCGGATCCGCAGCGCCATAGACGGGTTCGCCGACACCGGCTTGCAGATTGCACAGCCCGCGGCCTCAAAGGCTGCCGCGGGCCCGTTTCCGTGGCGGTGCGGAGTCCTGCTCCTGAAGGATGCCCGAGCCGCTATCGGCGTGCGTCGTTCGCGGCCGTGATGAACTCGATCTGAGCGGGTGACGGTCCGCAGAACTCGCTTTCGATCCGGTCGGCTTCGCCGGCCTGCATCTGATACAGGCTGTCGCGCAGGCCCGCGTCACCACCGTGGAACCCTTCCACAAGCTCCATCCACTGCGCGGCCAACTGCTGCGCCCGGGTTGAGGCCGGGTCCATACCCGCGGCGATCGCCGCGTCGACCTGCGGGATGAGTTCGCCCCATTGCGCTTCGGTCTGCCGGATGCGCTGATCGCCGAGGTCCTCCCGGCGCTGCGCGAGCTGGGTCAGCTGTGCCTCGGTGAAATATTGTTTGAAGGTGTCGTCGACCATCACGGTCCTCCTGATCAATTCCAGGAAGCGTTCCGCGGATGCGTCCGGCCTACTCTCCGCCGTGGCGGCCAGGGCCTCGACCAGGGCATGCAGGTCCCGGGTCGCGGCCAGCTGCGCGGCCAGAAAGTCGCGATGAGCAGACAGTACCCGGCTCATCGCGACGGTGCCCTCGAGCAGATCGCCGATCTGGTCCAGTCCCAGGCCCAGTTGACGCAGGGCCAGCACCTGGTAGAGGCGTTCTACGTCGCCGGCGGTGTAGAGCCGGTGGCCGGTGCCGGTGCGCTCCGCCGGGCATACCAACCCGATGCGGTCGTAGTGGTGCAGCGTGCGCACCGTCAGCCCGGCCTCGGCTGCGAGTTCACCGACTTTCCACACACGCTCGGTTTCGTGCAGGCCCATCCGTTTCATCTCACTTCCACCAGCGCACCGTGCGCCGGTGTCGTCGACGGTAAAACCTGACCTTACGTCGGGTTCAAGCCGGAACACACGGATCCCTCGGGACCGGGTCCGACGTCCTCTGTCCCCACCGGAACGTGACGCCGCCCCGGCGCGATCAGGGAACGAATACCTCGGTCGTTGCCGGAACACTCGGACGGTCGGTGCGCAGGGTGAGCGCGACCCGTCCCGGGCCCGAGTCCACGTGCATGAAGAACGGGCGCGAACTCGTATTGCCCGCCGGGATGAAATGGCTCACCGAACCGCTGCGGCCGGTGTCGAGATTGCGCCAGTCGAGAATCGCCGTGACATCACAAGCCAGGAGGGTCGGGGCGAAATTACCCAGTGGGGAGAAACCCTGGGTGACCCGCAGTTCTATGGAATGCGCGGTCCCCGGGAAGACATGGTACTCAGACAACGGACCGTCGTAGGCGACTCCGGCGGCGCTCAGCATGCCGACGCAGACACCGTTGCCCAGTGTCCACGCCGGAGCCGTCCGGAACTCCGTCGTCGCGCAGGTCCTGGGTCCCACGTTCGACGCCCCGAGCTGGCAGGGATCGGCGGCAGCGGCGACACCCGGCGCGGCAACGGCCATCGCCGCACCGAAGAGTCCGGCGGCTGCTGTCGTGGCCAATTTCCGTGCGATGGTCATGCCCGGATGATCGTGAGCCACAGCGGAGTCATTACACCGGGGCAGGCGAGGACTGTCAGCCCACGGACGTGACGGTCCAGCCGGCCAGCTCGGCTTCACGAGACGGCGTCCCGTCCCACGGATGGTTCCGGAAATTCTGATCGCGGAGGTATTCCAGGTACGGCACGGGATATGAATTGACGACCCGCAACTCGTCCGTAAGCTGCCCGAGCTCGCTGTGCTTCCACAATTGTGCGATGCGGGTGGCGACAGGTCGCAGATCGTCCGGATGTGCCGCTGCGGGGGCGTCGACGCCGATGTAGAAGGCCCGCCAGCCCTCCGGCTGTCCGTGGCTCGTCACCGGACTCACCACCGTCACGCAGGCGCCGTCGGGAAGGACCGCGGTTGTCACGGCGGTCTTCAACTCCTCGAAACCCGGGGCACCGACATCCCAGACATCCGGCGCGGGACAGCCTTCGGGGACGGCCGTCGTCGAGGTCGCTGTTCCACTCGGTTCAACGGCTGCCGAGGTCGATGGTCCGGCGACGGCATCCACCTGGCCTTCCGAGCCACAGCCCGCGAGCACAACGATCCCCACGGCAGCGATCATCGAATGCGATGCGGCACGAACTATCGAAACGGTCATATCTCCCCCGATTCCGGCCGGTTCGTTTGCGGCAACAGGCCATTGCCCCGAACGAGCCGGCACCCCGGCACCGAACCTGTTCCGGCTCAGTGGCTCCGACCTTACCGACCGGAGCATTCGCGGACAGCCCCCAATCTCGGGGGAGAGAGATCGGGATTTGCCGATGTGGCCTCGGTCCCTTGGGCAGCCGGCAGGACCATCGCAGGCCCGCGAAGTGCAGGTTCGACGGCGAGCAGGGCCCGCATCTCGTGGATGCGGGCCCTGCTCATTCATTCATTTCACCCTTCGAGCAGCTTGCGGCGCACACCTTCGGTAGCGATGACGAGGGCGGGGACCAGTGTCAGGTGCGTGATCGAAAGCGCGATCGTGGATGCGGTGTCGAAGCCGGCGCTCACGGTCATGGCGATGGTGGCAACGGCGATCACCGAGCCGATCACCGCGGCGAGGCGCAACACGCCGACCCACTTGTAGGACAGCAGCACGGCCGCGCCGAGACCGATCAACATCGGAACCACGGTCATCATGACGATCCCGCCGGGGGCAACACTCTGCACCTGGCCCGCGTCGACCATTTCGAAGGTGCCACCGGCTGCCGCGCCGATCAGCCAGACGACGAGGTTGGCCAAGAGAGCAGCACCGATCGCACCGGCGAGAGCGACGGGCCGGTTCAGTGCGGGGATGCGGGCAGCGGTGCGGGCGGTGTTGGTCGCGGTGCTCATGATGACCTCCTGAAGCATGAAGTTCGAGTGAGACCATCGTGAAACCTCAATAATTGTTCAGGTCAATGCGATCGAATCGCAGTGTGGCGTAGATCACTCGACGAGGCAGAGACTTTGGTCGACTCGAGGAAGGCCCGGATAGCGGTATCGGCCGCCGCGCGGCCCTTCTCGCCGGTGATCGCGAGCTCGAACAACAATCCGCGGGCCATCGCCAGTGCCATCTGCGCCCGAAGGGCCGCTACATCCGGTTCGTGACCTGCCCGGATGAACAAGGTGGTCAACACCTCCCGCCACTGCCCGATCCACTGCCGCAGTGGCACCGCCCACGATTTTCCCTGCATGGCGGCCGCCGCCACCTCAAAGAACAACGGCGCCACCAATGTCGCCTCACCGGCGATCCGGTCCCAGAACGCGTACGCGGCACGGTAGGGATCGGCGCTGGATTCGAGCAGTTCGGCCAGCACAAGATTCTGCCGGCCCCACGTGGCGGTGACAACGGCTTCCAGCAGCCCGTCACGAGACCCGAAGTGGTAGTGCAACATTCGATGACTCGTACCCACCCCCTCGGCTACCGTGCGCATACTCGTATCCCCGACACCGTTGGCCGCGAACCAGACGACCACCCGTTCCAGCAGTGCCTCTCGCGCGGTTGTCATACCGGCTGTCCGGCACCGGTGAACGCAGCGGCCACACGGCGAGCCTCGGCGCCGTCACTGCCCCGATACGCCACGTATCCGTCGGGCCGGATCAGCACATATCCCCCGCGGCGCAGACCGTACCTCTCGCCGGCCGCGCCTGTCGGGTCCGTCTCGTCGTCGATCCGCACCTCGACCGCTCCGCTCACCGAATACGGCGCGCCCCCGCCTTCGTTCCCCGTTTCGGTCACGTCGGCCGCACCGAAGACGAGCAGGGTGAAATGGTCGACACCGAGCCGGTCGTACACCGTTCCACCGGCGAGGGGGGCATCGGGCGCTCGATCACCGATCCGCGGGCCCTGCGCGCGTGGCCACCCCCGGCCGCGGCCATAGCCGATGTCCAGCTGCGAATTCTGGCGGCTTGCTTGCCGAGCGGCGCCCGGCACGCGGGAGCCGTACCGGAGCAGCGCATCACGAAGAGCTCGGGCGACCGGATTGCGCAGCGCATACAACCGCCGGCGGCTCTCGACATCGCGGATGATTGCCGCCGCGACCGGACGCCGTTCGGTTTCGTAGGCGGCGAGCAGATCCACCGGCGCACCGTGTTCGACACGCGCCAGCCGCCACGCCAGGCCGACGGCGTCCTGGATACCGAGATTCATCCCTTGGCCTCCGAAGGGTGGGAATACATGGGCGGCATCGCCTGCCAGAAAGACCCTGCCCCGGCGGTATCGGGCAGCGAGACCCACCCGGGTGCGATAGATCGAGGTCCACTGCACCTCGGTGATCCGCGTCCGGCTCGGACCGCGTTCGCCGAGAAGTGCTTGCAGCTCGGCGGTGCCCGGTCCGGGCCGTTCGGCCAGGGGCCGGGTATCGGTCATATCGGCGAATATCCGCCAGAGCTCGTCAGCGCCTGGAAGACGCATGAGCATGAAGGGGCCGGCCGGTCCCAGCCACATGGCACTGTCCTGGAACGGCGGCCGCTGGTCGAGGACGATATCGGCCAGGTAATAGGTTTCGCCGGTTTCGCGGCCGGCCAGTTCGATGCCGAGTTCCTCGCGCACCCGGCTGCGCGACCCGTCCGCGCCGATCAGCCACTCGGCCGATATTTCGCGACCGTCGGCGAGCGTGACCTCCACGGTGTTTTCCCCCTGGGTCACCGTCTGCACCTGCGCCCCGGTCTCGATCTCGACACCCGCCGCACGCAGCCGGTCGCGCAGAATATCCTCCAGGCCCGACTGGGGAAGCACGTAGGTGTAGGGGTACGGGCTCTGCGGGGGAACCCAGGTGAACCGTGAGAGTTCGGTATCGCCGCGCATCATCGAGGCACCCGAGAGGCGGTAGGCGACGCGTTCGATATCCTCGGCCACCCCCATTCCCGCCAGCAACTCCATCGAACGCGCCTGCAATCCGAGCGCCCGTGAACTGCCGCTGGGCTGCGCGCGGCGCTCCAGTACGCGGCACTCGACCCCGTTCGCGGCGAGGACGAGCGCGGCGACCATCCCTGTCGGGCCGGCTCCGGCAATGAGAACACTCATTTGTGGCACTTCCTGTCTCGTAGCTCCTGCGATGACCACAGGCATGAGCCGGCGGCGCGGTTCGCCCCGGCGGCCCGGATCGGCGCCGGATTCGGGTCATGACCGCTCCGGGTGGGGGCTGCCGATCGCCCCTCGCACTCATGTACCAAATGGTACATCGCGAGCGCGTGGGTGGGTAGTGATCGAGGTAGCCCACACCGCTCCGATCGAAGGCGCGGCTACCAGCCTGACGACGCCCACTCCTGCCGCCGCCGAGGAGAATGCGTCACACCACGGAATAGCCGCCCGATCGGAGGGCGTTGAACCCACCCGTGACCGATACATCGCCAGCTGTGGACGCCCTGTTCGAACCCTTCGAGGTGAAATCGCTGCACCTGCGCAATCGCTTCGCGATGGCGCCGATGACCCGGATGTTCTCGCCGGACGGGATCCCCACCGCGGAGGTCGCCGAGTACTACCGGCGGCGCGCCGCGGGCGGTGTGGGGCTGATCATCACCGAGGGCACCTACATCCCCGATCCCGCCGCCGGGCCCGATACCGCGGTGCCGCGCCATTACGGGGACCAGAGCCTCGCCGGCTGGAAATCGGTGGTCGACGCGGTGCACAGCGAGGGCGGGCAGATCATCCCGCAGCTGTGGCATCTCGGTATCGGTCGCGGTGACGCACCCGAGCTGAATCCCGAGGTCGAGTCCGTCAGCCCGTCCGGGCTCGGACTCGACGGCACCCCGGCCGGTCGCGCATTGACCGCGGCCGACCTCGAGGCGTTGCGCGACGCCTGGGTCACCGCCGCCCTCAACGCGAAGGCCACCGGATTCGACGGTATCGAACTGCATGGCGCACACGGCTATCTGCTCGACCAATTCTTCTGGGAGCGCACGAATCTCCGGTCCGACACCTACGGTGGCTCGCTCGAGGCCCGGGTTCGTTTTCCCGCCGAGGTCGTCGCGGCGATCCGCGAGGCCGTCGGACCGGATCTGGCGATCGTGTACCGGTATTCGCAGTGGAAATCCAGCGACTACAACGCGCGGATCGCGGCGGATCCCGGCGAACTCGCCCGCGTACTGACCCCGCTCGTCGACGCAGGTGTCGATGTTCTGCACTCGTCCACACGCAGGTACTGGGAGCCGGCGTTCCCCGAATTGCCCGGCGCCGATGGCGAACTGGGCCTGGCCGGCTGGACCAAGAAGGTCACCGGACTGCCCACGATCACCGTCGGTTCCGTCGGTCTCGACAAGGTGTTCACCACAACCTTCTCCGGTAAGGGCGATTCGAACGTTGCCGGCATCGATCGGCTACTGGAACAGCACGCAAGCGGGGAATTCGATCTCGTCGCCGTCGGCCGTGCCCTGCTCGCCGACCCTGAATGGGTCCGGAAACTGCGCGAAGGGCGAAGCGACGAACATATCGCCTACCGGCAGGAACACCAGCAGACGCTGGTTTAGTACATCGCGTTCCGCCCCGGCCATGGGCCCTTCTACGCCCGGCATCCGGGCTGGCCGTTCCGACGGCCCGGAGTCCTCGAGTACCCGGTCGTTGCGACCGGGCGCACCGGCGCGGTCAGCCCCAATAGGCGAAGCTGCAGGTCGCATTGACGTCGGTCCCGAGATCCACCAATCTGTTGCCGTCCATGATGATCGCGCATACCGGTGTGCCCTCGACGATGACATAGGACGTCAGCCGGTCGTAGACCGGATAGTCCTTCGTCCACGGCAGCGTCTCCGCCGTTTCGACCTGCTCGGCCCCGCCGTTGATCGAATAGCGGATCGTCACCGGACCGGTGCCACCTCTCACCTCCATCGTCGCGGTACCGACGGGTGCGCCGGTCGGCTTCGGGGTTTCGGTAGATCTCGACGTCTCCACCGATTCGGTCGTGGTTGCCGGTGTGGACGGTTCCGCCGAGGTGCGGGCGGTACCGGAGTCCGCACATCCGGTCAGCACGGCCGCGGTGACGGCCGCGCCGGCGAAAAGGGCGGTGCATCTGTGAACTGAAGAGGTGAACATCTTTCCAGGCTGGCGCACGGGTCCGCTGACCACATGGGTAGCAATACCCGACTGCGTGAGTATGTTCGCCCGGTCCTGTTAACGCCGTCCGGGAAACAGCCGAAACCCGAGGTGCGCTTGCACAGGTGCGTAATCCACAGCGAACATCGACGGGACTTCGGTTCCACGGGGAGGCACGGGGATGGAACCACAGTGGGCCGGCGGTCATTTCCTGGTGGGTGATGCCGAGCGGGAACATGCGGTCGAGGCGCTGAAACAGAGTTTTCAGGCCGGGCGGATCACCGCCGACGAGCTGTCGGATCGCATCGGGCATGCGTTGAGTGCGCGGACCGCAGCCGATCTCGATCGCACGATGACCGGACTGCCGTGGGCCCGGACCGGGACACCGGTACATCCGAATATCCCCGGCTACGGGAGTTACCCCGCGCCGCCCGTCCGGCAACAACGCGAACTGGGGATCATCGCCTTGGTACTCGGTGTCTGCGGAGTCCTCTGCGGCTTGACGGCGATACCGGCGGTGGTCCTCGGCGTCGTCGCCTTGACCATGAACACCGAGCGAGAGGACAAGGGATTCGCCATCGCCGGTGCCGCACTGGGAATCATCTGGACGGTGGGCTTCGGCTGGTGGCTCCTCAGTTGACCCGCCGAACCCCGGTGTGCGGTGCGGCAAGAAGCCGCACCGCACACCGAGCCCGATCAGTCTGCCCGGGTCAGCAACCGCGCGACCTCCGCGCTGTGATGGATGAACCCGGCATGGCTGGTGTCCAGCGTATGCACCGAGAACTTGTTACCGGGGGTCAGGGCGTCAGCGTCGGCGATGATCCGGTCCTGCATCGCGATCGGCAGGGAGCGATCCTCGGTGAGCCGCACGAACATCCGCGGGATCCGGCCCCAGCTATCGGGGTTCGCGGTGGCGTGCGCAACCATTACTTGGATCGACTCGTCGGGTTGCAGGATATTCAGGAAGGCCATGAATTCCGCGTCCGACCGGTCGGCCATGGTGGCTTCCTTCAACGCCCGCAGCATTTCCGGGTCCGCGGTCCGGTAGTTCGCGCGACCGGCGCCGAGAACGGCGGGGTCGCCGATATTCAGCGGAGCCAGTCCGGGCAGCAGGCTGTCCGCGAACTCGGGTTCGGACATGTAGGCCACCGGGCTCGGCCGGGTGGTACATGCCCACGCCGAGATGTACACCAGCCCGTCCACGAGTTCCGGCAGGCGGTCGGCCGTGCCGGTGATCGTGACCCCGCCCAGGCTGGCGCCCACCAGGATCACCGGCCCGTGCTCACGCAACCGGGTCACCACCTCGGCAACACGGTCCACGTTGTCGTCGAGGGTCACCCCGGCCAGGGTCGATGCCGTATCGGCGAGTGCCACCAGGTCCTGCGGCGATTGATACGACACCGGGTATTGGGCTTCGAGACCGTGGCCCGGGAGGTCCACGGCGTAGGAGCGGTGCCCGAGCAACGCCAATTCGCGTTGCAGGGGCGCCCCATGAACGAACTACTGCCGGATCCGTGTACGAGCACGAAGGTCGGGCTCATAGCGGAGTTCACAGAGGGATACGCAGACATGGTGACGTCCTTCGCAGAGAAGTTCACTACCCGTCGGCGACACGTCTACCCGCAACTCTCGGCGGTTGGGAATAGAGTCCGGCCGCTCAGGCCGACGGAGCGCGCCGACTACTCGGGGCGCAGGCGCACGAAGAACAAAAGCATGTGCGGCAGTCTACATACCGCTCATCCGCTCGACGGTGGCGCATCGGCCGGTATCGACCTCGCCGACGGGGCGATACCGGCGCCGATCTCCCTGCCACCGCCTTCCTGGGCGCATCGCACCTCTCCGCTCCGATACCAATCGACGACCGACCGCGCGACGGCGCCGGCCTCGACATCGGCGGCCAGCACGAGGTAGGAGGTGCCGAGGTTGGGCAGACCGTTGATCGCACATTCATAGCCGATACGGTGTGCCAGTTCGCGAATCCAGCGAATCGCGCGCGCCCGCTCGGGCACGGAGGCATGCTCGGCGTCGCACACGATGAGGAGGCGGCGGGCCTCGGCAGCGGTCGCGGTCTCGGTCACCCGGTCACACAACCGGTTCTCGCACGCCCGCGCTCGCGCCGGACCGAGGAACCACCTGTTCGGCCGGCCATCCCCGGGCCGGCCGAACAGGAACTCCACAAGCGATCGGTCGATCACCACGACGATCGCTTCGGCGCCGGACCGCCGCCCGACAGTGATCGGATACGGCGCGACCGGCACCCCCAGCCAGGAACGCGAAATATGCGGGGGCACTGCATAACTTGCCGGGATGCCGAAACGGTTTATCTCGGTGACGATCGCCTCGGCCAGACCGGTGGACCGGCCGCAGACGACCGGCGAGCGGCCGGTTTCCGGCGCCACCGATGCATGGAACGTGCGGCGCCACGGCCGCGGGGCAGTCCGTACCTCAGGGTTCTTTTTCGTCGCGATCACGACTGTCGCGCCTGCCTGCCGGTAGGGGGTAGACCCGGTCATCGAACATCGCCTCGATTCGAGACTTGATCTCGGCCGTAGTGAATCCGGATTCCCGGACGTTTCTTCTGTCTGCAATTCCTGATGCGTTCATGCACTACTCCTGAAAAAAATTGCACGGGCCATCCCTGCCGACTGTGAACCGTCACGTATCAGCAGACGTGACCTGCAAAGAAATTCCGCTACCTGGAATAAGCGGCAAAGAATATTCGGTCCGGCCGTTCACCGCACGAGGGACGCTTCACCGTTCCGTCCCGAAACCGCCCGGTACCGGCGTCGCACTCGGGCATTCCGACCACCCGGGATACCGATCAGCTCTTCCTCTTTCGCGCGATGACCGTCGAGTTGTCCTGCCGCTCGCGCTTCTCGGCCCGCCGTTCCTTCATGGTCGACGAAGGTTTCTTCAGCGATTTTCCACGCGATTTGTCAGCCACTGTCGCTCCTGTTTCCGAAGTTCCATCCGACTGACTCCGACCATACGTCAGAAAAAATAAAAAGCCAGTCCGGCGATAACCGCCCCGGACCGATGGGCGGGGCGGTCCTGGGCCACACCCGATCTCCGAACAGTTCACCGAGACCACATTCGCCACCACATCAACGATCGCGGCGGATTCAACTGCGCGAGAATCCGTGCTCGGCCACCTCCAGCAGCAGTTCCCGGATCGCACGCAACGCCGGGTTGTGGTCGTCGGCTCGCCAGGCGGTGACGAGTTCGACCGGTTCGCCGTCGATCCCTTCCACCGGTCGCAGGACGACACCGTCCAGCCCGAATGCTTCGGCGGCGCGGGGAACGAGCGCCAGCCCCAGCCCGGCGCGCACCAGGGCCAGGATGGTGTGCACCTGACTGAGGTGCTGGACATACCGTGGCGCGATTCCGGTGCTGCGGAAAACACCGACGAGGACCTCGTAAAAGTAGCGGGCCTCCGCCGGGGAGTACATGACGAAGGGCTCGCCGTCGAGGTCGTGCACATGCAATGTCCGGTCGGGCACGGCGAGTGGGTGCTCGGCCGGTATCGCGGCCAGCAGGGGTTCCCGGTAGAGCGGGCGGTGCACCAGTTCGCCACCACGGACCGGAGGCCGCACCAGTACCAGGTCGAGTTCGCCCGAGCGCAACTCCTCCAACTGGGTTCCGGAGACCCGTTCTCGAAGTACCAGGTCGACGCCGGGCAACCGGGTGCGGGCAGCCGCCACGAAGGCGTCCAGCACCGAATGCGCCGAGGAGGCGGTGAACCCCATCGCCACTGTTCCGGTCTCGCCGGTGGGGACCCGCCGCACCGTCAGGGTCGCCTGTTCCGAGAGTCCGAGGATGCGCCGGGCGTCGCCGAGAAAGGACCGGCCCGCGGTGGTGAGCTGGATGGCGCGGCCGGCCCGGTCGAACAACTCGACCCCGAGCTCACGCTCGAGCAGCTGGATCCGGCGCGATAACGGTGGCTGGCTGATCGAGAGTCGTTCCGCCGCACGTCCGTAGTGCAGGGTTTCGGCCACCGCGACAAAGCTTTCCAGCTGGTTCAGCGTAAACACCGATCCATAATAGGTATTGATGCATGCCAAAAGAGTGTTGGACATGCATCACTCCGGTTTCTTACTGTGGTCGCATTCACTAGCGAACAGCCGTTATGCGCAGGAGGAACCCCTGATGTCCGCCTTCACACCGACCGAACTGGCCGAACAGCTCGGCTCCGGTCTGTTGTCGTTCCCGGTCACCCATTTCACCGGGGACCTGGCGTTCGACGAGCCCGCCTACCGGGAGAACATCGTTCGCCTCGGCAAGTACGAGGTGGCCGGCCTATTCGCCGCGGGCGGCACCGGGGAATTCTTCTCCCTGACGCCGAAGGAGGTCGCGCAGGTAGTACGAGCGGCCACCGAGAGCGCTCCGGAATCCACCCCGATACTCGCTCCGGCCGGATACGGCACCGCCCAGGCCATCGAAATGGCCCGGGACGCGGAAGCCGCCGGCGCCGACGGACTGCTGTTGTTCCCGCCCTATCTCACCGAATCCTCCGCGCACGGCCTGCGTGACCATGTGCGCGCGGTCTGCGAAGCCACCTCGCTCAGCGTGGTGGTCTACGGCCGGGCGAATGCGGTCTACACACCCGAAACACTCGCCGAACTCGCCGACGCCCATTCGAACCTGATCGGATACAAGGACGGCATCGGTGACCTGGAGGCGATCACCCGCATCCACTCCCGCCTCGGCGACCGGCTGGTCTATATCGGGGGCCTGCCCACAGCGGAGACGTTCGCGCTGCCCTACCTGGAACTGGGGGTGACCACCTACAGTTCGGCCATCTTCAACTTCCTGCCCGAATTCGCGCTGAGCTTCTACGGTGCGGTACGCGCAGGAGATCGGGGTATCGTGCGCCGCCTGCTCGACGAGGTCGTGCTCCCCTACACCGCGATCCGGGACCGGAAGGCGGGATACGCGGTCAGCGTTGTCAAAGCCGGAATGAAACTCACCGGGCACGACGCGGGTCCGGTGCGTCCGCCGCTGACCGATCTGGACGATACCGAGATGGCGCTGTTGAACGAGGTCGTCGAGGCTTCGCGCTCCCGCACCGCCTGAGCACCGTCCGATATCCCGCCAGCGATAAGTGATGAAGCCGAAGGAGGCACCCGTGCCCGACCGCCCCCAACCCCACCCGACCGGCGCCATGGTCATCGGCACCGAGCCCGCCCTGGGCGCCGGAGCCCGGGTGCACGTCAGCGATCCGCGCAGTGGCGCGGTTCTCGAGCCGGTCTTCCGTGCGGCCTCGGACGAGCAGATCGACCGGGCCTGCGCCCTAGCGGACCGGGCGTTCCCGCAGTTCCGGGCGCTGTCCGCCGAACGGCGGGCCCGGTTCCTGGAACGCATCGCCGACCTGCTCGACGAGCGCCGCGACGCGCTGGTCGAGCGTGCGCATACCGAGACCGCGCTGCCCCTGCCACGGCTCACCGGCGAGGTCGGTCGCACCAGCGGTCAGTTGCGGTTGTTCGCGTCCGAACTGCGAGCGGGCACCTGGCAGGGTGCACGGATCGATCCCGGGCGGACCGGCGACAATCCCCGTGCCGATATCCGCCAACGCCGGATCGCGCTGGGCCCCGTCGTGGTGTTCGGCGCGAGCAACTTTCCCCTGGCCTTCTCCACCGCCGGCGGTGATACGGCATCCGCCCTGGCGGCAGGCTGCCCTGTCGTGGTCAAAGCGCATCCCGCTCATCTGGGAACCGCGGAACTGGTGGCCCGCGCGATTGCCGACGCGGCCGCCGCCACGGAAATGCCGGAGGGGGTCTTCTCCCAGCTCGTCGGCAGCGGAAACGAGATCGGCGCCCGGCTGGTGAGCGATCCACGGATCCGGGCCGTCGGGTTCACCGGGTCCCGCGCCGGCGGGCTCGCGATCGCGGCCACGGCAGCGGCTCGCCCCGTACCGATCCCGGTGTATGCCGAGATGAGCAGTGTCAATCCGGTTCTTTTGCTGCCCGCGGCCCTCGCCGCGCGTGGTGCCGCCCTGGGCGCCGCGTTCGTCGAATCGCTGACACTCGGCGCCGGCCAGTTCTGCACCAACCCCGGGTTGGTCTTCGCCGTCGACGGCCCGGGCCTGGGCGCGTTCACCGCGGCGGCGGCCGATGCCGTCGCCGCGAACGCCGGAGCTGTCATGCTCAGCGACGGCATCGCGAGTCACTACGCCGACGCAGGGACCGCACTCGCCGCCCGTGACGGTGTCGCGGAGCTGGCGCGTGGTGCACGACCCGACTACGCCGCGGCCGCGGGCGCCCGGTTACTGCTGGTCGACGGGGCCCGATTCATCGCGGATCCACAGCTGCAAACCGAGGTCTTCGGCGCGACATCGCTGGTGGTCCGCTGCACCGACACCAGCGAGCTGATCACGGCTGTGCGGGCGCTGGAAGGTCAGCTCACCGCCACCGTGCACGCCGATACCGCCGACCATCCCCTGGCCGCGACCTTGCTGCCGCTCCTGGAGCAGCGGGCGGGCCGTATCCTGTTCGACGGCTGGCCCACCGGAGTCCAGGTCGGGCACGCGATGGTGCACGGCGGCCCCTTCCCCGCCACGACCGATGCGCGCAGCACATCGGTCGGGACGCTGGCGATCGAACGTTTCCTGCGTCCGGTCGCGTATCAGGACGTGCCGGCGGCGCTGTTGCCGGCCGAGGTGTGTGACGACAATCCGCTGGGCGTATGGCGCCGCGTCGACGGCGAAGTCGACCGGGACACGCTGTCTCCCGGCTGACCGCTACCGATCGGCCGGAACAGTGGCCACCCTTCCAATGCTGTGAGGACCCGATGAAAGCTCGATTGTTGTCACCGGCACCACGCCGCCCCCGGTTGCCGGCCGGTTCGTCCCGCCCCACCTCGGCATCATGGCCGCGGTCGCTGCCCCTGCTCAGACCGGCCGGTACCCGGCCCACGGCAATCTCCACACTCTGCACATCTCCCGAGGGGAATTACCGCGATGACCGTTCCTGAGATCGGTACGGATGCCGCGCGCCGGCCGGCCGCCGAGCCGGCGATCCGCACGGTGCCGATGTCCCGGCCGAAAACAAGAATATTCGGACGCGATTCGCTGGTGACTGCGGCGAAGGCGGTCGCGGGTATCGCCGGGTTGTTCGTCGTGTGGGAGCTACTGGTGGTCATTTTCGATCCGCCGGAGTTCCTCCTGGTCGGGCCGGTCTCGGCGTTCGCCGAACTGATCGAACGTCCCGAGTACTTCGCGACGAATACCTTTGTCACCTTGCAGGAGGCACTGGCCGGTTTCGCGCTCGGGACGGCGCTGGGTGTGCTGTGCGGTGCGGCGCTGCACTACTCCGCGACAATCCGCAGCTTCCTCTATCCAGCGCTCGTCGCGATCGACACGATCCCCAAGGTGGCGCTCGCACCGCTGTTCATCGTGTGGTTCGGATTCGGTTTCGAATCGAAGGCCTTCGTCGCGATGGCGATCGCGTTCTTTCCCCTGGTGATCAATACCTACGACGGCCTCGGTTCGGTACCCAACGAGCTGCAGGAACTGGCACGGATCAACAAGGCGTCGTCGTGGAAGAAAATGACGAAGATCGAATTGATCTATGCGCTGCCCTCGATTTTCTCCGGGGCCAAGATCTCCATCTCGCTCGCGGTCGGCGGCGCGGTGGTCGGCGAGTTCATCGCCGGATCGAAAGGTCTGGGCTATGTGATTCTGCTGGCCAACAGCCAGGTCGATCTGCCCTCGATGTTCGCGGCGTTCATCGTTCTGGCCGCCATCGCACTGGCACTGTTCTTCATCGTCGATTTCGCGGGACGAAAGCTCGTCCCGTGGAAGAACCACGCTAAGTGACCAGGGGATCGGAGATTCGGATGCGGAACTCGAGGCGAATACTTGCCGCGATCGCCGGGGCGATCATGGTCGCCACTCTGCCCGCCTGCACGAGCGGCGGTGGGGAGAACTCGATGACCCTCATGATGGACGTCGGCTACCTGCCGAAGCACGCGCCGTTCTTCGCGGCGGTCGAACGTGGGTTCTTCGCGGCGGAAGGGCTCGACATCACCATCATGCCGGGGTCGGGTTCGACGAATACGGTTACCTCCGTCGAGACCGGGAAGGTGGATGCGGGCTTCGCCGATTTCGGCAGCACCATCATCAGTCAGGGCCGGGGAGCATCGGTGAAGCACGTCAACCTGCTGCAGGCCAGATCGGCCTACGCGGTCGTCGCCCTGGGTGATACCGGAATCGAGGGGTGGGACGACCTGCGGGGCAAAACCCTCGCCACCGAAGGCGCGGGCGCGATGACCGCGATGTGGCCGTACGCGATGAGCAAGCTGGGATTCACCGAAGGCGATGTGAACGTAGTGCACGCCTCCAGTGGGTCGAAGATCCCCGGACTGCTGGCCGGGCAATGGGACGCCAACCTCGCCCTGTACGTCTCCGACGAACCGGCTATCGATGCGCTCGGCCGCGAGGCGGTCGTGCTGAAATGGGCCGACCTCGGCATCGACCTCTACGGCAACGGGATCGTCGTATCCGACGAGAAACTCGCCCACAAACCCGATCAGGTGCGCAAATTCAACCGGGCCATGCAGAAGGGCTTTCTGTGGTCGTGTGAGCACCCGGACGAGGCCGCACAGGATTTCCGGAACGAGGTCAGCGGGTTCGAATCCGAGACCGTCACCCTCGCGATCCGCGAACAATGCTCACTGAACTGGGGTAGCGGCGAGGCCGCGAACAACTTCGGGGTCATGGACGACGCGGGCGTCGGGAAAATGATCGATATATCCCGGGAGTTCCTCGGCCTGCCGGCCGATAGCGACCTCACCCCAGCCGATATCTACACCAACGACTTTCTCGCGCCGCTACACCGCGACGAGACCGTCCAAGCGCCGTAACAGCCGGACAGAGGGCCTTATGAACAACGAATACGCCATCTCGGTCAACAACATCGGTATGACCTACCGGTCCCGGGACGGACACGACAACACCGTCCTCGAAGGACTGGATTTCCATGTCGAGCCGGGACAATTCGTCTCGATCGTCGGACAGTCGGGCAGCGGCAAGACCACACTGCTGAAAACGATCTCCGGGCTACAGCGGCCCACCGCCGGCGAAATCCTGGTCAAGGGACGGTCGATCAGCGACGGCCTCGAGGATATCGCGATGGTGTTCCAGAGCCCGGTTCTGCTGCCGTGGCGCAACAACATCGACAATGTGCTGCTGCCCTTGGAGTTCCGCGGCACTCGCACCGACGAATCGCGCCGATACGCCCAGGAACTCCTCGAGATGGTCGGGCTCGGCGACCGCGCCACCCGGTACTCCTACGAACTCAGCGGCGGAATGCAGCAAAGGGTCGCCATCTGCCGCGCGCTGGTCTCCCGCCCCGAACTGCTGCTGATGGACGAGCCGTTCGGCGCGCTCGACGCCATGACCCGCGATTCGATGAACTTCGAGATCCAGCGCATCTGGCAGGCGGCCGGATGCAGTGTCCTCTTCGTGACGCACAGCATCTCCGAGGCGGTCTGGCTCGGTGACCGGGTGGTCGTCGTCGGCGGACGACCCGGCCGGATCGTCGCCGATATCACGATCGACCTGCCGCGGCCGCGGGGCAAAGAGCACCGGTTCTCCACGGTTTTCTCCGATTACGTCACGGAGATCGAGGCCCATATCGGGGTCACCACCGGAATCAGCTGACCGCCCCGGTACCGAAACCCGTTCCCACACCGAAGCCCGAGAGAATGAGGGAAGCAATGCTGAGTATCACCGCCGACGCCGCACAGGTCGCGCAAACCTACGGGCTCGATGCGCGCAAGAGCCTGCTCTTCTCCGCGATCCGCCTCGATTCCTATCCGCTTGTGGCCCCATTGATCGCGCGAACGGACGAGGAGGAATTTCTGCTCGTCCGGCAGCAGGAGCAGGGCAATGCCTTGTCGGCCGGGGTCCCGAAAGACCGGATCAAGTTCTACGCCCCCTGGGTGACCATCGATCCCCGGATCGTCGCCGATACACCCGCCGCAGCTTCACTCACCGACCTGGTTCGCGAACTCGCCGGGAATTCGGGTGTACGCCTGGCAGCGGATGTCGCCTACAGCCATTACCTCGCACTGTCCGGGTCGGTGGACCTGACCGTTTCCGACCGGGCCCCCACCCCGGTCACCGCCTACGAGATCGATACCGACGAAGTACTCGGCCGGTTCGCGGCGTGGCGCGCGACCGGGGTAGAGACCGCTCGGCGGCTCATCGACGGTGTCGAACATCTCGCGGGCCTGGACAAGGAGTTCACCACCACCGAGGACAGCAGGTACTCGGGGCTACGCTCCCTGGCCGACGACCGCTCGCTGGACGCACTACTGCTCGCCGCGCCCCCGAACTTCACCGAGGCGACCGGTTTCGCCCAACCGGACGGCGCTGTTGCCGTGTGGCTGGCGGGCTCCGAGAAGCTGCTGGTGCTGATCCCCGAAGGCGGTGCCGCCGTGCCCGGTGCACCGGTCGGGCGATTCCCGTCCGCCGGTGCGGCGGTGCGGGAACTCGCCCGCGGCCCGCGCACCGGTGTGGAAGACGAGTGGATCGGTATCGGTCTGGCACGCGAACTGGAGCGCGCGCATGCGGAACTCGTACCGGTATCGCGTGACCTCGGGCATTGGCGCGATATCCGCGATCACGAAGACCTCGCGTTCCAGGTCATCGCCGCGCGGGTGAGCGTCTTCGCGATCGAGGAGGCACTGGCCTGGGCGGAAGCGGGCCTGGACGCCGGGCGTTCGTTCTCCGAACTCGATATCTACTCCGTCTACCTGGACAAGATCGCCGAATTCCGCACGGTGAACGGGGTCGCAGTCGGTGTGGAACCGTATTTCACCAATCTGCACTCGTCCAACCGGATGCTCTTCCCCGGGCCGCCGGTCGATTACCCGATCAACGCGGAGACGACCTGCATCCAGCTCGATGCCGGGGTGCGCATCGTCTGCGACGGGGTCACGGTGGCCACCTCGGATATGGCCCGTTCGCTACCGCGTACGCCCGCCGCCAGGGAGGCATACGCCTTTTTCTTCGATGTGGTCCGGGAAGGCATCATCGGGCAACTGGCGCCGGGCGTGATCTGCGAGGACGTCCACGAGGGAACCCTGCGTTATCTGGCCCCCCACCTCGACCGGATGGTGGAGATCGGCATGCTGGGAACGGATATCGACTTCGATACCGAATACCGCAAACGCAATGTCGGACATCTCATGGGCAAGCAGGAGTCGTTCGCGAACGAACTGCGGCCCGGTTATAAGCATGTGCTCGATATCGGCTCCTACGGCGCTGCCGAAATCCCTTGGCGCTACGAGGATGCGGCCATCGGTACCGAGGATCTGTGGTATATCGGGCACGATCGCACCTACATCGTGAGCAAGCGATGACAGTGCCGGATCCGCTCATACACAACGGGTTCCACCTCTCCCCGCTCTCGCGTGGCATCACGCGCGCGCACGTCGAATCGGAAACACCATGACCGATATGAAAGAACGGCTCGATGCGCTCTCGCTCGAGCTTCCCGTCCTGGGCCCGCCGCGTTACGCATACGAGGCGACCACGCGCTGGGGCGAAATGTTGTGGATCTCGGGACAGATCTCACGAACCGCCACGGGAGAAATCCTGCGCGGCCGCGTCGGTGATACCGCAACCGTCGAGGACGGTATCGCCGCGGCAGAAACCGCCGCCCTGAACCTGCTGGCACGGATGAACGACGCCGTCGGGTCGGCGAATATCCGGCAGATCCTGAAACTCGATATTTATATCGCGAGCTCGCCGGAGTTCGTGGACCAACCGACGGTGGCCGACGGGGCCTCCCGGCTTCTGCGAAACGTTCTGGGCGACGCCGGCCGGCATGCACGCACGGCGCTGCCGACCCAGGTGCTGCCCCAGGGCGCGCTCGTGGAACTCGATGCCACAGTGGCTGTCCGGGCGGACTGACCGCACACTCGGCACCTCCTGCACATCACCACCGTCCGGTACCCCCGCGGCACTCGGACGGGCCCCGGCCGGATGAGGGCGGCCGGGGCCTTGCGGGTTCCTCGTGCCGGTGCCGGATCCGCCTGCGCAGCGGGTCCGGCAAGCGCGCCGAGGCATGCTCGGTAGGTCAGCCGGATCGCAACCGCACCAGCCGGATATTCAACTCGTGCAGAACCCGCAGCTGCGCCATGTTGTACAGCGAGAACATCGCTTGCGCGATCGTGTCCTCGGCGTTTTTCGCACCACCCGGCGCGTCCGCCGCCAAGTCCTTCCACTCCGGGTACTTCTCCCTGCTCCGCAGGACCGCGGACACCATCCGCTCGGCGAGGGATTCGATCACGGCGGCCTCGGCGCCGGCGGGCAGGTTCTCGAATTCGACGTCGACCGAATCCCGGTCGGCGAGCATCTCCTGGAGCACCTCGAGGGCGCGGTCACTGAGGACGGTCGAATAGACCATGAGCATCGATTGGTGCGCCTCGGGGACGCCCTGCGCGATCGTCGGCGCGAAAGCCGGCGGCATATGGGCAGGCGTGCGATGACGCATGAGCACGGCCAGTTCCGCTCGGATGCGGTTCAGCCGATCGACCGTTGCTTCCAGTTCCCCGTCCAGCACCCGAAGCGCCTGGTCCGACTCGTCCTCTGCCTGCCCCGGCGCCGGTACCTGCGATAACGGCACACCTAGCTCGGTCAATCGTTTGATCTGCAACAGCCGGATCAGGTGCGGGATTTCGTACTGTTTGTATCCGTTCGACCGGCGCTCCGGCTCGTCGAGCAACCCGATCTCGTGGTAATAGCGGATGGCTTTCACGGTCGAACCCGCCAGTTCGGCGAGTCGCCGGGTACTCCACGCCACTGCTACCTCCTCGTCTGCCGCGGTCCTACGTTCTCCCCCGGCCCGAACCCTTCCCGCAGTGCTCAGTCCGCCTTATCGCAGGTTACGTCCTGCTCGGGGAGGGTGCCGTCCACCAGGTAACCGGTGGCCACCTCCGCCGCGCAAGGGTTGGTACCGAGGACGTAGACCCCGTGCCCACTCCCGTCGACGGTCACCAGCCGGGACCGTTCACCGAACTTCTCGTCGAGCAACTCGCCCCCGCGCAGCGGTGTGACCGGGTCGCGCCGGTTCTGCAGGATGAGGACATCGGCCGGGCCCTCGGCATCGAGCCGCACCGGCGGTTCCGACGGTCCGAGCTGCCAGTAGGCGCAGGGCGTGATGTTCGCCGCGGCCGCCCCGTAGAGGGGATACCGCTCGCGGTCCTCGGCGACGGCGCGGCGGTAGGTCTGGACGTCCTCCGGCCATTCGACGTCGTTGCAGGTCACCGCGAGAAAGACCGACCAGGCGTTATCGCTCGGTGAAGGTGCGCCCGTACCCGGCGGCCGACCGGCCGCGGGCCCCGCACTCCCGGTGTCGAGCAGCGTGCGCCAGCTCTCCGCCGCAGGCTCGTACAGCGCCTCTCGATAGAGCGTGAAGAAGGTGCCGAACCGGAAGAGGCCGCCGTCCATTCCATCCACCGGATTCCTGTCGAGGCGCTCGGCAAGAGTGAAGTAGGTCTCGCGCACCTCCTCGGGTGTGCGGCCCAGACCGTAGGTATCGTGCCGCGCGGCAGCCCATTTCGCGAAATCGGGGAAAGTCTCCTCCATTCCCCGGCCGTACCGGCGCATCCCGTCGTGGTCGAGGAAGGTGTCGCCGATATTGCTGTCGAGCACGATCCGATCGGCACGCTCGGGAAACATGGACGCGTATGCGGCCCCCAGTGCGGTGCCGTAGGAGTAGCCGAGGAAGCTCGCCTTCTCCTCACTCAGTGCGGCGCGGATCCGGTCCAGGTCACGGGCCATATTCGCCGTCGACAGCTGCCGCAGCAGGCCCTCGTGGCCGTTGGCCGCGCACTGTTCGGCAACCCCCTGGGCTGTCGCGGCCCGCTCGGTGACCGCCGCATCGTCCACCGCATACGGCGGGATATTGCCGAAGTACGCCTGGTCATCGGTGAAACCACAGCTCACCGGAGCCGAATGCCCTACCCCGCGAGTGTCCATTCCGATCAGGTCGTAGCTGTCCAGGACGCCGGCCGGCAGCCCCTGAGCAGCCAGAAAACCGGGCTGGTCCAGGCCGGTCCCGCCCGGACCACCCGGGTTCAGCAGCAGCACACCGCGGCGCTTCTCCGGTTTCGTACTCGCCAGCCGGGAGATCATTATCTCGATCTGCGCGCCCTCGGGGTCGCCGTAGTTCAGGGGCACCGGCACGGTGGCGCACTGCAACTGTGGTGGGGCGGCCGCCACGTCCGCGGGGCAGGCACCCCACTGCATCGGCGCCGCGGGTTCGGCGGCGACCGGGGGCACACCTACCAGTGCCCCGGTGAGGCCGAGCACAACCATCAGGGTCGCCCCGCGGCCGACCTTCCGTTTCCGAACCATTTCCGAACCTCCCCGGCGTGTGTGACAAGAACTGCCTTGCCGACCACCACTGCACACCGTGCCCCCGGGGCAGGGTCAAGGTCCTGCGTCCGGCCCCGCAAATCGCGACCGCACCGTCATCGTCGCTGCCGCCGCCCACCATGCGCATTCGCAGCAACCCACTGTGCGAACGGCAGTCGGTGAAAGCTCACAACCCCGCATCCCCGCGAGGCCGGGTACGGTGGCTATCGCCCCCGATCACGGTGTGGTTCTCCTGCTGAGAAAATCTGGATGTCATCGATGAATTCAACCGCCGAAAAACTTGCCGACCTGCGTAAAAGGCTCGAGATCGCGCAGGAGCCGGCCGGCGAGGCGGGGGCCGCCAAACGAGCACGTAAGGGCTTACCGTCCGCCCGCGACCGCATCGAGATGCTGCTGGATCCGGGTACCTTCGTCGAAATCGGCGCTCTCGTACGCAATCCCGCCGATCCCGACGCGCTCTACGGTGACGGTGTGGTCACCGGCCGCGGCCTGGTGGACGGCCGGCCCGTCGCCGTGTTCTCCCATGATCAGACCGTGTACGGCGGCACCATCGGTGAAATGTTCGGCCGCAAGGTCGCCGCGATCATGGATCTGGCGGGCAAGATGGGCTGCCCGCTGATCGGTATCAACGATTCCGGTGGCGCGCGCGTGCAAGAGGCCGTGACCTCGCTGCGCTGGTACGGCGAATTGGCGACCATGATGGAACCGCTGTCCGGTGCGGTGCCGATGGTTTCGCTGATTCTGGGCAACTGCGCGGCAGGTGCGGTGTATCAGCCGATATGCACCGATGTCGTGGTCGCCACGAAGAGCGCGCATATGTTCGTCACCGGCCCCAAGATCCTCGAGGACGCCATCGGCGAAAAGGTGGATATGGAGGAGCTGGGCGGCGCCTACAACCAGGCCGCCTACGGCAATATCCACCACGTCGCCGAGGACGAGGCCGCAGCGTTCGCCTGGGTCCGCAACTATCTGAGCTATCTGCCGTCGAGCTTCTCCGAGCTACCGCCGGTCGTGAATCCCGGGCTGGAGCCGGCTGTCACCGAGTCGGATCTGGCGCTGAACGCCCTGGTCCCCGACTCGGACAATGCTGTCTACGATATGCACGACGTGCTGTTGCGGATCTTCGACGACGGTGAATTCCACGAGATCGGTTCGGCCGCCACGACGAATCTGATCACCGGTTTCGCTCGTGTCGACGGCCGGCCGGTGGGTGTGGTCGCCAATCAGCCGACGGTGCTGGCGGGTGCGCTCGATGCCAAAGCAAGCGATAAGGCCGCGCATTTCATCCACATCTGCAATGCCTTCGAGATCCCGCTGGTGCTGGTCGTCGACACCCCCGGATTCCTGCCCGGGGTGGAACAGGAAAAGCAGGGCGTCATCAAACGCGGCGGCCGATTCCTGTTCGCCTACGTCGAGGCCACGGTGCCCAAGGTGACGGTGGTGGTGCGGAAGGCCTACGGCGGCGGGTGGGCCGTGATGGGGGCCAAGGCACTCGGTTGCGATGTGTATCTGGCGTGGCCCACCGCACGGATCGCGGTCATGGGCGCGGAAAGCGCCGTCGGCCTGACTCAGCGCAAAGTCCTCGACGCCACCCCGGAGGATCAGCGTGCCACGCTCCGGCAGCAGATGATCGACTTCTACAACGCCACCGTCGCGACCCCGTGGATCGCGGCCGAGCGTGGCTATATCGACGCCGTGATCGAGCCGTCGGCCACCCGGCTGGAGCTGCGGCGGGCGCTGCACCTACTCCGTGACAAGAAGGTCATCCGCTACCCGCGTAAGCATCATCTGCTTCCTCTGTGATCCCGGTAGCTGCAGCGTCCGGGTGATCCTCGCGGACTACCTCCGGATGCCGGAATTTCGGCGCGGGACTCCTCGACGCGATCGCGGGGGCTTCGCCGGGAATTCGCGTATGGCATAGGCCCGGCGCTGGTCGATATCCGCGCACTTCGGCGGGGGCCGGGCCCGCCCGGCAGGCGCCGATACCGGCCTCCGGGCCGCCGCCCGGGTGCTGGGCTGTCGCCGGGCATCGACGGCCGGTGCCCGGCTGTTCGGCTGCGGCGCCGAGTATTTCGGCGCCGCAGCACTGGTGCCTACCGCTGTCGAAACGCCGCTACTGCTATGCGGCCGGCGAGCTGTCGGCGCCCCGCAGCGGCGCACCGACGCGATGCAGGTGCGTGAGCGCCTCCCGATACGAGGAGATCAGCCCCGTCTCGTGGTACGGCACACCGATTTCGGCGCAGTAGTCGCGGACGATCAACCGCGCGTGCCGCAGGTTCGGTGTCGGCATGCTCGGGAACAGGTGGTGCTCGATCTGATAGTTGAGCCCGCCCAGAGCGATATCGGTCAGCACTCCGCCTCGGACATTGCGGGAGGTCAGCACCTGGCGGCGCAGGTAGTCGGGGCGTTCGTCACCGGTCAGGGTCGGCATGCCCTTGTGGTTCGGGGCGAATATGCAACCCATGTACACCCCGAACAGCGCCTGGTGGACGGCGAAGAATACGAGGGCCTTATCCACGGGCAGGACCGCGAACAACGCGGCCAGGTAGACAGCGAAATGGGCGAACAGCAGCGCACCCTCGAGCACGCGGTTCTTGATCGACCGATTCCTGAGCGCACGCACGCCCGCCAGATGGAGGTTCAATCCTTCCAGCATGAGCAGCGGGAAGAACAGGAACGCCTGCGCCCGTCCGATGAGCCGGGCCGGCCCGCGGCTGCTTCGGGCCTGCTGCTGCGACCACACGAGAATGTCGGGCGCGACATCGGGATCGAGTTCCTCGTGGTTGGGATTCGCGTGATGGCGGGTGTGCTTGTCCTGCCACCAGCCGTAGCCCAAACCGATACCGGCGTTGCCGACGACCCGGCCCATGATCTCCGTCGGCCGCCGCAACCGGAAGACCTGACGGTGCGCGACATCGTGCATGACGAGCGCGACCTGGGCGAAGGTCACGGCCATGAATGCCGCGATGAGCAGCGTCCACCACGAATCGCCGACGAGGACGAACGCCACCCAACCGGCCACGAAGGTGAGCCCGACCGCGCCGAGCCGGACGACGTAGTAGCCGGGTCGCCGCTCCATCAGTCCGGCGGCGGAGATCCGGCGTAGCAAACGGCCGTAATCATTGTCGGCGCCGCGCCGCGTCGACCGGGGAGGGGGCTTTTGAACCAGGGCAGGTGTCGTCATAGATCTTCCTGAGAGTCGGGACACCGAACCCACCTCCGCCCGGTTCGGCGACGAACGGCCGCATTCGAGCGGGGTTCGCAACCATGGGTACTGCTCGGTGCAGCGGGACGGGTGACGAATTCGATACCCCGAACTTATCGGCCGGATTCTCGTTGCGGGTAATCCTGCGGTATCGGAACGGAGTAGCACTCCGGTGTGAGATGGCCGGCCCGCCGCGGAACCCGGAACGGCCGCGGTGTCGGGCCGCTGTCCCGGCCTTCCACCACCGCGCCCATGCCGGCGGCCGGTCCGGCACATAGTCGGGGTGGTGTTCGCGCCACCCCGTTCCCGGCGGAGGACGGCCCTTCGGCGCTCGCATCGAACAAGGAAAAATCAGCACTTGCACATACCCCCTGGGGGTATTAATGTTTCCCATGTCGAACCAAGGACCCAGGAGGCCCACATGAACACCAACGCCCACGCACACCACTCACCAGAAACTCACGGCGAGCACGCGCACCACGCCCCGGCCCCCCACGCACACCACTCACCGCACGCTCCCGGCGGACACACCGGCACAGCCGCGGGCGGATTGCAGATCACCGAGGCGGGCTACACCCTGGCGCTCGAGACCCCGATCACGGCCGCCGGTGAGATCGACTTCCGGTTCCGGATCCTCGGCCCGGACGGCGCGGTGGTCACCGACTTCGCCCCTGTCCACGAGCGCGAGCTACACCTGATCGTGGCGCGCCGGGAGCTGACCGGCTTCCAGCACGTGCACCCGGTCCGCGACGACCACGGCACCTGGTCGATCCGCCTCGACGTGACCGAGCCCGGCGCCTACCGCGTCTTCACCGATATCGCACCCCGGGCGCTCGGGCGCACCCTCACCCTCGGCGCCGATCTCGCCGTCGCGGGCGACTACGTCCCTCGCCCGGTCCCCGCCCCGGACCGCACCGCAGCGGTCGACGATTACCACGTCACCGTCGAGGGCGACCCGGTGCCCGGTGTGGGCCGTACCCTCACCTTCACGGTCCACAAGGACGGTGAACCTGTCACCGACCTCGACCCCTACCTCGGCGCGTACGGGCATCTGGTCGTCTTGCGCGCCGGTGACCTCGCCTACGTTCACGTCCATCCCAGCGGCGAGCCCGGGGACGGCGTCACCCCGGCCGGGCCCGGAATCGACTTCCACACCGTGGTGCCCGGCCCCGGAACATACCGGCTGTTCCTCGATTTCCAGCACCTCGGGGTCGTGCGGACCGCCGCCTTCACCCTGACCGCAACACCCGCCGGCCACTGACCCGAAACACCACATTCAGCGCGCCCGGCGCCGGAGGATTCGATGATCACCTCACTGTTCGCCCACCGCGATTACCTACGACTCTTCATCGCCCAGATCTCGGCGTTGTTCGGCACCGGATTGACCACCGTGGCCCTGGGACTACTCGCCTACGAACTCGCCGGCGCCGACGCGGCGGTCGTTCTGAGTATCGCGCTCACCATCAAAATGGTCACCTACGTCACGGTGGCGCCCGTCGTGGGCGCCTTCGCGGATCGTATTCCGCGCCGGACTTTTCTGGTCGCCCTCAATATCGCTCGGGCGGGGGTGGTTTCGGCGCTACCTTTTGTCGACCAGGTCTGGCATATCTACGTGCTGATCGCGGTGCTGCAAACTGCCTCGGCCGCCTTCACCCCCACCTACCAGGCAGTTATCCCCGATATCCTCCCCGACGAACGCGACTACACCAGGGCACTGTCGGCCGCGCAACTGGCCGCGACCATGGAGACCCTGCTCAGTCCGATGCTGGCCGCGGCCGCGCTGGCCGTAATCAGTTTCCACTGGCTGTTCGTGGGCACCGCGATCGGTTTCGTCGTCTCGGCCACGCTCGTGGTGAGTACCCGTATCCCCGATGCCGATGCCACCGCGGACGGCTCCTTCATTCAACGCATCGCGGTAGGAATGCGGATCTTCACGGCCACCCCCCGGCTACGAGGGCTCCTCGCCCTGAATCTCGTCATCGCGGCCGCGGGTTCGATCGTTATGGTCAACACCGTCAACTACGCCCGCGATACGCTCGGTGGTGATCAGGCCGATGTGGCGAAACTGCTGGCGGCCAACGGTTTCGGAACAATGGTAATCGCACTGCTACTGCCCCGGGTCCTCGACCGAGTCGGCGCCCGCCCGGTGATGCTCACCGGCGCGGCAACCCTGGTCACCGGCCTCACCGCCGCCGGCGCCCTCTCCGCGGCCGATACCGGCGACTGGCGCCGGATGGCGGCGGCCGCCGTCTGGGCGACCATCGGGGCGGGCACCGCGGCCGTCCTCACCCCGACAGGACAGGTTCTGCGGCGCTCGTCGCATCCTGCGGATCGTCCCGCTCTCTTCGCCGCCCAGTTCTCGCTGTCCCACGTTGCCTGGCTGGCCACCTATCCGCTCACCGGTTGGCTCACCACCACCGCCGGACTCACCCCGGCCTGGATAGTTCTCGCCGTCCTCGCGACCGGCGCGGCCGCCGCCGCGACCCGCCTGTGGCCCCGCCACGATCCCGCGGAACTGACCCACCTCCACGAAGCCGGGACCATCGACCCCGCCCGCCTGACCGATGCCGTTCGCCTGACCGACCGCCTATACCAGCACACACACGCTTACGTCATCGACGCCGAACATCCGCGCTGGCCGGCCCGGCAGCACGCCCCGGCCGTATGACCCGAGCCGGAAGTCACCAGCGGTTACGTGTCTCCTCCGCCCAGCCGACCGCACCATCGAGGTCCAGCCAGCGGTCCTCGTCGGTGCGGACGCGGCCGTGGAAATGCCCGAAACACTGGTGGACGTCATTGGCCAGCACCAGCAGATCGGTTTTCGCCGTGCGCGTATGGAAAGGCCGGAATTCGGCGTCGACCCGTTTGCCGGTGATATGCCAGGGCCGCAACCAATTCTCGCGGTCGTAGTCCCACCGCAATTCGTCACTGATCTTGTGAACCCGGCCGTCCACCATGAGCGCGTTCTCGGTACTGCCGGTGCCTTCTGTCCATGTGCCACCGAACTGGACCCCGAGCCCGGGTTTGTAGCCCGCGGCCCAGTTCCAGTTGATGGCGTACGGCCACTTTCCGCGGCCGTGGTCCAGCACCGCGAAAGCGTCGTCGAATATGTACTCCCGCGACCCCAGCGTCAGCGACCCGGAGGCCGGCCGGCCCACATCCTTGACCGTGTACTGGAAGCGCCGGGAACTCCACGGCACGACCACGCCCAGGGATTCGTGGCCGGGCGGCAGTTCCGCCCGGGCCGACAGCCGCACACCGTTCGCACGGGCCTCGATCACCGTTGCGGACGCATCGTCGGCCAGTTCGATATCGACGCCGCCGCCGCGCACCGAGTTCACTCCTTCTCCGCTACGCTCCCCCATCACCGCTCCCCGCCCGAACGGCACCACCGCGTCCCGTGTGGTCTCTTCACCCGTTACCCGGTCGAGCACATAGATCCCGTGTACGCCGGCGTAATCGAGCGTGGACGCCACAATCCCCACGATATGTTCCGGGGTGACGATGCCCCAGTACTCCCAGCGTTTCCGGCGACCCCACCCGCGGAGATTCGCCCGGTGCAGGGGACGGCGCGTCCACCCGACAGCGGCGGGGTCGAGCCGGCCGTCCGGGCGGCACAGGTCGACAGGTTCGGTGATCTCACGTTCTGTTGCCATACCCGCCCGCGGCTCCTCGTGACTCGGCATCTACTAAGCAGCCGGGGACACTACTCGCCACGGCCGGCTGTACCGACAGCCAACGGCACCCGGTTTCCGGGTCCGCGGCCGGATCAGCCGGACAGATACTGCCCGTCCAGCGTGTAGTAGGCCGTGCCACCGTGTGCCTGGGTGTAGTCGACCTCGATCACGAATTCTTCTCCGCGATCCGAATCGAATCCGTTCCAGGAACCGATGGATGTCGTCGCCATCACCCGATCCACAGGATCGATACGGTAGCGGGTCATGGCGTCGTCACGAACGCGGGTGAGCATGCCCGGGTCGATATCGGCGAACCGGAAACCGGGAAGCGTGGCATCGCTGCCGGCATCGTCGGGAGCGGTGAACTCGCCGGCACCGGCACCCGTGCGGTAGATGATGCCGTCCCGGGCGAACTCGACCTCGAAGGAACCGGAGCGGCGGTCCCCGGTCCCGTCGCGTCCGAGAGTGATCGAGTCCAGCCGTGGGGCTTCGGCCGGAACCCCACGAGCCGTCAAAGCGGCATCCACCTGCTCCAGCGCCACGGCAAAATCGTCGGCCGGCCACCACGGCGCGACCGTCCCGTCCGGTAGTGCGTCCATCCAATATTCGGAGCCGTCGCCGAACCAGGTCTCCACCCGGAGCGGATAGGTGATACCGAAGATGTCCTCGGTATCACGCGATATCTCCATCCGGTTCGGTTCCCGTTTGTCCGGCGGCAGCATGGCCGCCGTCCGGGACAGCACATCCCGCGCCGAGAAGTCCTGCAATTCGGCCAGTGTGAAGGTATCCCGGGCCCGTTGCGGAGTCTGGGCGTCGCTTGCCTCCCAGCCATCGGCGCGGCCTTCGAAAACCCGTGCCCTGTCCCCGCCGAGATATACCCACACCTCGACGTAGGACTCGTTGACAGTGATATCCAGTATCGAATCCAGCAGCTCGGGTGCTTCGGCGCTCACGTGAGCCACCGCGTCGTCGTACCACTGCCACAGTGGGCGTTCATCGGGTCCGGCCACGGACAGCACGGCCGGCGGCGTCACCGACACCTCACTCAGATCCCAGAAGTCGCCGGGCGGCAGCAGCATCGTCGCCCACATCGCGGCAGCCGCCGCCAGTGCCGCCGGGACATGTCTGCGGACACCGCCGTGTTCGGTCACCGGCTCGGCGCCCGGCGTACCGACGGCTTCCGCCGGAAGTACACCGCGCCCGGTCCTGACAACCTCGGCCAACTGGTTGGCGGACAGGTTCGCACTGGCCTGGAAGCGGAAGGGCGTATCGCCCGGCGGCCGGGCCTCACCGGCAACGAGGGTCGGCGAGTTTCCGACGAGCGTGGTGGTCCGGTCGATCAGATCCACTTGCACCGGTACGGGGTCGCCCTCCGAAACGGCGATGGCCGACCGGACGAAATCGCTGACGACCAGTCCGATCCCGACGGCGGAGACAATCACCGCCACCAGCAGGAACCAGCCACCGGAGTAGGCGCCGATCGCGATCCCGCCGCCCACACAGGCGCCGCCCACCGCGCCGCGAACCAAGGAATTCACCGGCGCCCCTACAGATAAGCCGAGAATACGGCCCGCCGGAACTGCGGCAGAGCATCGAACATGGACCAACCATACTCGCTGCGCACCGCCACCGGCCGCGGTGTCGCGGTAACGTTTGCCGCATGCGCTCGACGATTCCGCGACCATGAGCACCTCCGCGAAGGGCTCGGCCGCGGCGCTGATCACCCGGACAGAATTCGGCACCGCCCCCGCCCGGGTCCGTACGAAGCTCGGCACAACGTTGCTCCTCGGCGCGGCACCGCTGCTTATCGTGCTCTCCCTGGCAGGCCTGGCGCCGGGAATCATCGCCGCTGTCGTCGGCGCCGCGGTAACCGGCTCACTCGCGCTGGCCGTCACCGGCCCGCCCGCCACGCGCCGCGCGGCCGTCCGTCTCGGACTCGTCGACGAACAGATCCTCATCGGCACCGATAACGCCGGGACAGCGGATTCCGCCGATACCGTCCGCCCGCTTTCCGAGCTCACCGGCCTCGAGCTGCCCCGCACGCCCGCCTCGGAAACCCATATCGATCCCGCGCGCAAAGACCTGCGCATAGAAGGCAGCCGATACCTCCGGTTGGCGTTCAGCGACAAGACGGTGTACCTGGTTGCGGTGCCCGAATCCGATCCCGTGGCCGCGGAGATCATCCGCCGGCTCCGGAAGGCATTGCCGGGCACCCCAGCCGAGGAAGGCGCAGCAGCGAAACCGGCGACGAAACCTTCCGCGGTGACCGTGGATTCCGGCGCACCTCACACCGAGCCGGCGAAACAACAACCGGCAAGCGTTGCGGGCACCGGCCGCCCCGATACCGGAAAACCTGCCGACGACCAATGGCATACCGAGCCCAGCTCATCACCCGCCGCCGATATCCGGCTGTGGGAGGCCGCGCGCGCCACCCACCGCCGGGTGCTGTCCGAGTACGGCGCCTATGAACTCGACCCCACTCTGTTCCTCCGCTACCCCGGCGTCACCGATATCACCCGGGATCCGGTGATGGACTTCCACACCGCCCTGGCGGAGGCGCAGGCGCTCGCCACCGACGACTATCCCGACGATGCCGGTTACGCGGGCCGATACCGTACCGCGGCCGATACGCTGCGGCGCACCTGGATTCGTTGCGAACGCGACGGAAAGGCCGCCGGAACAGGCTATCTGCACGAGAACGACCGCTCCGATCTCGACACCGCCGCCAAGCTCTACAACCACGCGCAGGCCACCGATCACACCGGCGAGAAGGCGTCCTATCTACGTAAAGCGCAGCAGATCATCGTCGATCTCGAGGCCCGCGGCCGGGTTCACCTCCCGCGCCCGGTCGTCGCGGCCATAGAGGCGCAGGTCCGGCTCGCCCTCGAACCCGGAACCGCGTCGAGCTGAGCCGCACGCCTCCGCAATCGGGCCGCTCCATGGGTAACGACTTCCGAGCCGGTCGGCGCGGTCAGGGTTTGATGGCCTCGACGAGGGTGCGGGCCGAATACGCGACGAAAGGCCCCTGCCGCTGGATCCGGTCGTGTAGCCCACGCAGCCTGTCGCGATAGGTGTCGACGGTGAACCCGGGAACCATCCAGACCACCTTCCGCAGGAAATACACCACGGCGCCGATATCGTGGAATTCCATCCGCAACCGCTCGGTGCGCAGGTCGGTGATTTCCAGACCGGCCGCCCCGGCAGCGGCGGCCTCGTCGCCCGGTTCCCGAGCCCGCCGAGCTTCCGGCTGTGGGCCGAGGAAATATTCGACCAGTTCGAACACGCTCGCCGGCCCGACATGCTGAGCGAAGTAGGTCCCGCCGGATTGCAGCACCCGGGCGATCTCGTCCCACCGGATGGCCGCCGGATGCCGGCAGGTGACCAGATCGAACGCCGCGTCGGCGAACGGCAGCGCAGCCTCGTCGGGGGTAGCGACGACGACCGCGCCCCGCGGGTGCAAGCGGGCGGTGGCCTTCGCGATGTTCGGCGGCCACGATTCGGTGGCCGCCATGGCCGGCGGGAAGTTTTCCGCCTCGGCGAGGACTTCACCGCCACCGGTCTGGATGTCCAACGCCGCGGTGGCGGTCTTCAGCCGGGCACTCATCAGCCGCTGGTAGCCCCACGACGGGCGCACCTCGGTGGCCCGCCCGTCGAGCCATGAGAAATCCCAGCCCGTGACGGATACCGACGCAGCCTCCCCCACGAGGTCCTGAAAAGTCCGGTTCATATGGCACGAGCCTGCCATCGGCGCCCTCCGAGGTCGACCGATTTCCGGCCTTCTGGCAGACACCGAGACGGCGCCGCCATGGGATTCCGGGGCCAACGGGCCGCCGCGGGCACGAGTACGCTGGTCGGCACTGTGCTCCGTCGACCGAAGGAGTGCGAAACGATGGAGTGGTTCCTGATCGCCGCGGTGGTCGCCGCGGTAGCACTGACCCTGGTGTGGCGGTCCCGGCAGCGCGAACAACGCGCGACCGAGCTGACAGACGCACTCGCCGACGCCCGCCGCACCAACGAACGGCTGGGTGGGCAGATCTACAACCTGACCGGCACGAACACCGCCGCGAAACAGGCGCTCGCCGATGCCGCGGAACGCCATACCGCCGCCGGCGGCCAGCTCGACCAGGCCGCATCCGCTGTCCAGGCGCACCTGGCGAAACAAACCGCCGTCGAGGGCCTGTACTACATCCGCGCCGCCCGTATCGCCATGGATATGGACCCCGGCCCTTCGGTGCCCGAACTCGAAGGCCGGGTAAGCGCGGGCGAGGTCAGCGAAGACCGGGAAATCGACTTCGAGAACCGCCGGATCGCCGCCTCACCCCGCCCCTCGTCCGCGACACCGAACTACTACCCCGGCGGACGCGTAGCCGGCCGCCCGGTACCGGCCGGCTGGTACTCCGAACCGTGGTGGCGACCCGCCATGATCGCCGGCGCCTGGGGTATCGGCTCGACGCTGCTGTTCACATCTTTGTTCACCGGTATGGCGGGCGTCGGCTACGGCGCCCAAGGCTTCGAGAACGGCTACGGCGAGGGATTCCAGGACGGGCTCTCGGCCGGTGACCAGGGCGCGGACCCCGCCGGCGGCGACTGGGGCGGCGACGCCGGCGGCGGCGACTGGGGCGGATTCGACTTCTGAGCGGCCATGGAGGCAGGAATCGAATCCGCGAGCGATTTCAGGGTTCATCCGGCGCGATTCCCGCGGCGCGCGAAGGAGATACCGGTTGCGGCCTGGGCCCGAGCGCCCGGCTCGAGTGTTCGCGCCATGGTGGCGGCCCCGGCTCACGCCGTAGAATTACCGCATAGACCAGCGCATCGGACCGGCCACCTGGAAGGCAGGCAAACCAATGACGCATCATCATGACCCCCTCGCCGCCGGCACGCACACCGCCCATATCTGGCTGCGTGCCGTCGCCGACGATATGGGCACCGAAGATCTCACGTTCGCGCTGCGTGCACTGCGCGCCTGGATGCACACTGTCCGTGATCGGATCAGCGTGGCCAATTCCGCACATCTCACTGCTCAGCTACCGGATTTCCTGCGCGGGATCTGGTACGAGGGGTGGGTACCGAGCCGGGTGCCGGGAGCTCACGGTACTGCGGACTTCGTGGACGATTTCGCGGAGCGGGCCGGTATCTCCGTGGGCGATGTTCCGTTCACGGCAGGCTGTGTGACCTCCGCACTGGACCGGATGATGTCGCCGGGCCAGATGAACCATATATTCGCCGTGTTCCCGGACCGCTTGTCCAATGTGCTCCGCGGCGCGGAGTCGTTCGCCGGAGCCTGATATGCGGCGGCGACCGATACAGGCATAGTTCGAGCCCACCAACTCTGGGTGCTGTCCGGGCAGTCGTCCCCGGCCGGTTACCACAGTCGAAGGGAGCGGTATGCGCAGCACATCGCCGAACCAGCTCTGGCCGGTCCTGCGGGTGGACGAGTGGACCGATACCCGCGACACATTGCATATGTGGACCCAGATCATCGGCAAGCTCCGTCTGGCGCGTGCCCCGATGGTCAATCACTGGTGGAACGTTCCCCTGTATGTCTCTGCACGCGGTCTGACCACTTCGGCCGTCCCTTACGAGCACGGGGTGTTCGATATCGAATTCGACTTCATCGACCACGAGCTGCACATCCGCATCAGCACCGGCGCCCGGCACCGGATCAATCTGGAACCCAAGTCCGTGGCCGCGTTCTACGCCGAAGTCATGGCCGCCCTGAATGCACTGGGTATCACGATCCCGATTCTGGGCCGGCCGGTCGAGGTCGAACCCGCGATCCCGTTCGCCGAGGACACCACGCACGCCACCTACGACCGGGACCACGCATACGCCTTCTGGCGTCAACTCCTGGCTGCCGACCGCGTCCTGAACCGGTTCCGCGAGTCGTTCATCGGCAAAGCCAGCCCCGTACATTTCTTCTGGGGTGCGATGGACCTGGCCTATACCCGCTTCTCCGGGCGGCCCGCCCCGGTCCACCCCGGCGGTGCCCCGAACTGCGCAGACTGGGTCATGGTCGAGGGCTACTCCCACGAACTGGCCAGTACCGGATTCTGGCCCGGCGGCTCGGCCGAAGGCAGTTTCTATGCCTATGCCTACCCTGAGCCCGCCGATTACGCGCAGACACCGATCCGGCCGGAGGCGGGCTACTACGATTCCGCGATCCACGAGTTCCTGCTTCCCTACGAAGTCGTGCGCACCGCCGACGATCCCGAAGCCACCGTGCTGGAGTTCCTCCGATCCACCTATACCGCCGCGGCCGATGGCGGCGGTTGGGACCGGGAACGCCTGGAAGTCCACCCGGCCGCCACCTGAGCGCACCGGTAGGCAACGAACGGCTGCCTGCGTATCACAGGCAGGGGCAGCCGGCGGCGGATCCGGCCGTACTCGATCCGATGAACGACACAACGCAGTGCAAGTCGCTGCCCGGGGCAGCGGGTTACCGCCCGGAACCCCGGCGGATGGAGCCTTGTGCCTGTGCGCGGCCCGCCGACGGCTGCGCACAGCTTGTCGACCGGAAGGGCGTACTCGGCCCGCTCCACACATCTAGGATGAAGCCCTCATATCGAACTCCAGCTCAGCTGAAAGGTATTCGATGACGAAACCCGGCTCGAAATTCTTGATCTCCGCTCTCGGATTCGTTGCGCTACCACTGATAATGTCCGCACCGGCCGCCGCGCAGGGTTTGCCACTGACTCCCGCCGTGACCGATTCGGCAACCGCAGTCGATGCACCCCCACCTTGCGTCAACTATCCCGGCAACATCCCGTGCAACCTGTCGACATTCTCGAGCTCGATCGGCGTGGGCCACTGAACGGACGCCGGTGCCGCAGGCGTGGACGGTCAGAAGATTCGCAGGTTCCCGACATAGACCTTCCCGCCTACCGAAACCGGCATGTATTCGCTGGTGATCTCCCATGCCTGACCGGAAGCGTTCCACACCTCCAGTGAGTGGCCCGCACCGGAGGTTTCGGTGGCGACGGCGATGTTGTTGCCGTCGGTGCCGAGTGGCGTTGCTTCCGGTACGTAGCCGGGAATCACGTGTTCGCCGGTGTAGGCGTCTATCACCCGCCCCGAATCAGAGGTGATGATCAACGTGCCGATACCGCGCAACAGCAGCTCGGAACTGTCCTCGGCGCCGTAGGATTCGTTCTCCCACAGCACCGTCCCGGTACGCGGGGCGATTCCCGCATAGGTCGTCTTGTTCCCATCCATTTTCATGACGGTCGGTACCGATGTCTCGGCTGCGGTTTTCTCGAACGCGGTCGGCAGATGCCGGCTCGGCAGCCACCCGCCGGCGATCTCGCCGGTCTCGGCGCCGTTGCGGTCGTAGATCTCGGGCGTGGAACCGCGCTCGGCGAGGACGAATCCGTCGACGAAGACATTCCAGTGATCGGCACCGATCTCCTCGACCGAATCGCGCCGGAACACCTCTTTCCCGTCTTCGAGCCGGATCACCCGGAATTCCCATTTCGACAGCGGTCGAGCCGGAGCCGGTGCGGACTTGATCACCGCCAGCCGGGCCGCGCCGAAAACGTCGATCCAATGGTGAGGTTCGAGCGAGGGCCGGGAATCGGGCCAGCTGATCGCCGGAAGTTCCCCGCCGTCCGCGCCGATCGACCGCAACGTCGGCGGCCAACCGTCGTCGGTGCTGTCCACGAAGACGAACCGATCACCAGCGGCAGTCAGATCGAAAACATGTTCTCTCGAAGCAATGGTGGTGATGATCCGCCCGGCGACGAGATCGATGACCACGACCGCATCATCCGGTACCGACGCACCTTGCAGAGAGCAAGCAGCAGCCGCACGGCTTTCGACGACGACGCAGCGGCCCAGGTTTCGCTGCGCTGTGTCCACCGGAATCGGCGCGGTACCGTCCCGGAGCCGACCGGTGTTCGCATCGACGATATCGAGGTAGTCGATGGTGGTTCCCTCGGCCAGGCGTACCTCACGGTTGACGAGAACGATCTCGGAGTCGCCGCCGAGCACTTCCGTATCCTGAGTCTCGGCACCGGGTGGTCCGGGGGTTTCTTGCAAGGTCCAGACAGGGGTGCCCGGTCGCGTATCCAGCGCCGGCAGGATCGGCGTCACAGGACGGCGGGGCAACTGTGCGGCTTCCCCCGCGACGGCGTCCTGTTGAAATGCCCACACCCCGAGCACACCGGCAACGACCAGCACCGACACGGCAGCAAGCGCTGCGATGAGCACCCCGGTCCGGCGCCGAGTCGCACCGGGTTCCGGGAGAGCCGAGCCCGGCGGCGGGTTTCGGTGGTGCGGTGCGCGGACGGTCGTCGACTGGTTGACAACCGTTGCCACATAGCGGCCGGCCGGCGATTGCGGCGGCCGCAGCGCGAGTGTATTGGCGAGGGCGGCCGCGAAATCCTTACTGCTGGGAAAACGCTCTTCCGGAGTTTTCGCCATCGCCCGCGTCAGCACCCGATCCACGTACGGCGAAAGATCGGGCCGCCGCTCCCGCACACTCGGTACCGGCTGCTGCGCATGAGCCATGATCACTGCGACCGGATTCGTTCCGGTGAACGGCTGCACCCCGGTCAGCAGATGAAACGCGGTGGCAGCCAGTGCATACTGGTCCGATCGCGGACCGACCGGTAGTCCCTGCATCTGCTCCGGAGACGCGTAGGCGACGGTGCCGACGGTCAGGCCGGTCCCGGTGAGATCCGAAGTCTCCGGCCCCATCCGGGCGATCCCGAAATCGGTCAGCAGGTAGTGCCCCGTACCCGCAAGCAAGATATTGGCGGGTTTCACATCCCGGTGAACCAGCCCGCGCGCACCCGCATAATCGAGCGCATCCGCCACCTCGGCGACAGCGCGCACCACATCGGTAACGGCTATCCCGGCCGGCGCGGCCCGCAGCAACGCCGACGCGTCGACACCGTCGATCAGCTGCAACGCGATCCATAGTCGCCCGTCGAATTCGCCACGATCGTGCACGCTGACGATACCGGGATGCGATAACGACGCCGCAAGATCGGCCTCCCGCTCGAAACGACGCCGGTACGAATCGTCATACGTGAGCGGCGCGGCAAGCACTTTCACCGCATCCGACCGGGGCAGCCGAGGATGCCGGGCCGCATAGACCTCCCCCATACCACCGGCGCCGAGCAGCCGTTCGATGATGTAACCGGCGAACACCGATCCGGGCGCCAACGCAGCCAACGTCCGATACCTCCCATATACGCCGGTGCGATGATCACACCGCATCCCGGACCCACAGGCAAACCCGCGCCCGGATCGAGCGGACAACCCGGACTTCATCAGGGATCAAGTGCCGGCCGCGCCGGAGGAGAATCTGCTCCACACACGGCTCAGAGCAGCCGCATAACCCCTGCGCAGCAAACGTGACGCGGAGCCGGGCGGACCCCTGTGCGTATCGATCGGAGTTGCCCCGCGCCGTTGCACTCTGCGTTGCACCTCGAGTGGAGCCGGGGGTACATCACCCCCCGACTGTGGGAGGGAACCTCAATTCCGCATCGAAGTGATAGTCGCTGAACGGAAAATGTCTGCCACGCCAGCGTGTTTCGAGAGCACCGGCAGGACGGAAATAGGGCATGTCCCCCTGGGAGTTGCGGTAATAGGTTCGAATGCCCTTGTTTTGCGTGCCGACGTAGTGCCGAAGGACCTGACCGCGCCGGCAGATCTCGGCATGGTAGGCGGCGTGCGCCTTCTCGCTCACCTCGACAGTCGACGCCTGCCGGCGCCGGGCCTCCACTATCGCTCGAATAGCGTGTGATGCAGTTGTTTCCACCATGCCGTGCCATCCGATATCGGCCATCGCGTACGGTCCGACCAGCATCCAGCGGTTCGGCAGGCCGGCTACGGCGACACCTTCGTAGGCCTGTAACCCATGGGCGCCGAAGAACCGACCGAGGTCGAATCCGTCCCGCCCGACGACGGTGCCTTCGGCGTAACTTTCCGGATCGGTGTACATCTCGTAGCCGGTTGCCAGCACGATGACGTCATAGTGATGCTCGGTGCCGTCGCCGGCCCGGATGCCCTGCTCGGTGAACCGCTCGATATCGTCGGTGACCAGGCGAACGTTGTCGCGATTGAACACCGCCGGATATCCGGTCGACAAGGTGGGTCGCTTCGCCATGGGGCCATAGCCGGGTGTCAGTGCGGCGGCCGTTTCGGGGTCGTCGATGATCCGCCGGAGATACGCTCGGTAAACCCGCTTGGCGAAGGCATCGAATGCGGCCATCAACGGTTTCGCCACTGTCAAGGGCATAATCGTGGCCAGTCTGGCAATAGGTTCCAACCCCAGCAGTAACATCCCGCACTGGGCCGCTGCCACGCCCGGCACCCGCAAGGCGGCTTGGAACCAGCGTGGGACCGGGAAGTTGGGTTTGGGTATGCACCACACAGGTGTGCGCTGGTAGACGTCGAGCTGACCTACCTCGGGCGCGAGCGCGGGCGTGATCTGCACGGAACTCGCGCCGGTCCCGACCACAGCCACGCGCTTACCCGACATATCGTGAGCATGGTCCCAGGCGTCCGGGCGCTGCACCGGACCGGCAAAATCACCGAGACCCTTTATGCCATCGACCTTGGGGCGCAGAAAGGCGCCGACCGCGCTGATCACGAACCTGGCCGTGATGATCTCGTCGTCAGCGGTGTGCAATGCCCATCGGCGGTGTGTCTCGTCCCAAACTTCGCGAACGATCTCGGTGTGGAACCGTAGATGCCGATAGAGACCGAAGCGGCGGGCGACATCCTGGTGATACGCCTGAACCTCGCCACCCGCCGGGAACGCCGTCGGCCAATCGGACTTGCGAGCGAACGAGTACTGGTAGACGAGCGCCGGTACGTCCACACTGATCCCCGGGTAGGTATTGTCGCGCCAACTGCCACCGACCTCGCCCGCGCGTTCCAGGATGGTGAACTCTTCGATCCCCGCGCGTTTGAGTAGCACACCTGCCGCGATGCCGCCGGGACCCGCCCCGATCACCACGATCTCGTGATCGGGGCGGGTTGTCCTGGTGCTCATTGCGTCTCCTTCACTGAAGTTGAGTCTCCCTCACCGAATGGGTCGTGCCCCGGCACTCAGCTGCGTGAGCCATCGGTCTACCAGCTGTGCCGTGGCTCCGACCTCGGATCCCTGCAGCGCACCGTGATCCGCATCCACGCTCTGGACCGTTTGCGTGGTCGACCACGCTTCTGCGGGCTGCTCATCGAGGCGCTGATGCCGAGACGACGATCCGGTGAACTCGACCGAAAGCGTTGTGGTTTCGAGAGGCCGGTGTTCGATCTGCATGGCCAGGTCGAACCACCAGCCGAATGCGGTCAACCGTGCGGTGGTGAAGCCGGCGAGGTCGGGGATGGTCGTGTGCATCTCGAGCATCTGCTTCCCACGGCCGTTGAGCCGGCCTTTATTCGCCTCGCGGGCGAGACATCCATCGAGGATGACCAGGCCTTGCAACTGGGTATTTCCTTGTTCCGATAGCCGAGCCGCCGCTGCGTGGGCGATGTTTCCGCCTACCGAGTAACCGCCCAGGACGAAGTCGTCCTGGCCCACGGTATGGAGGATCGTCTCGACAATGCCGTCGATGGCGGCATCGAGCGAGGCAGGGAGCGGCTCGTCCGGATCGTATCCCGACAGCGGGATAGCCGAGACACGGCGGTGACTGCCCAAATGGGCGGCAAGCTGGGTGTACTGAATGGATCCGCCGAGGAATTCCGGGGCATTGACGAACACCATATGTGGCGAGACATCCCCACCACTGTCGCCGGGCGAACCGCCGCTGATTCCGATGCCGGCCGGCATTCCCACAGTGAAGTGGTTGTACGCCGGGCGGAGCTTCGCTGCTGCTCGCAACAGCGCCACACCGTGTCCGAACCTATTGTCTGCGATCACCTGCCGGATGACACCGACCAAAGTCTCTGCGGAAGCATCGGGGTCTGCCGCCGGAGTATCGGCAGAATCGCAAGCTGCGTCCGGCAACTGCACCGGCGCTGCCACGCTTTCCCCGTGGGCTCCGCGTAGTTCGTGCAAAATGTGCCGGGCGACCGTGGCCGGCGTGGGGTGGTCGAAGATCAGGGTGGCGGGCAGTCGCAGTCCCGTGACCGTGTTGAGCCGGTTACGGGCCTCGATCGCGGCCAGCGAATCGAAGCCCAACTCCCGGAAGTGGCCGGCCGGATCGATCGCGTCGGGACCATCGTGGCCGAGCACCGCCGCCATCTGGTCTCGCACCACCCGCAGCAGCATCGGCAGTTGCTCGGCTTCCGCCAGCACTGAAATCCGCTCTCGCAAACCCGTGCGCTGCTCCCGCGACGGCTCCGGCACCGAACGACGTCGTGCACTCGATACCGATCCCCGCAGCAGCGGGATCAATGTACCGGCCCGGACCTGAGCATCCAGGACCACATGATCCAGAGGTGCCGCAAGAAGCGCGGCACGGTCCGCAACGATCGCGGAGTCCAACATTGCCAGACCTTGCCCGGTCGAGATGGGTGACAACCCAGCACGCGCCAACCGAGCGGTGCCGCTATCGCCGAGATGCCCGGTCATCCCGGTATCGGAAGCCCACAATCCCCAGGCGATCGAAGTCGCGACCAGCCCACTCGCCCGCCGATGCTCGGCCAATGCATCCAGGAACACATTCGCAGCCGCGTAGTTGCCCTGCCCCGCTGCGCCGAATACACCGGCCGCCGACGAGTAGAGCACGAACATCTCCACATCCGTCCGGCTCGTGGCCTCGTGCAGATACCAGGCCGCATCGGCCTTTGCTGCCAGCACCGCATCTATCCGGTCCGGTGTCAGTGACGCGATCACACCGTCATCGAGCACACCGGCCGCATGCACCACACCTGTCAACGGGAACTGTTCCGGCACCGCCGCCACCAACTCGGCCACCCCATCGCGAGTCCCGGCATCACAAGCCACGATCCGCACCCGAGCACCCAGCCGGCCCAACTCTGCCGCCAACAGCGACGCTCCCGGCGCAGCCGCACCACGACGACTCGCCAGCACCAGCGACCGCACCCCATGGTTGGTCACCAGATGCCGCGCCGACAGCGCACCCAAACCGCCCGTACCTCCGGTTACCAGCACCGTCCCGGCCGACACCACGCCACCCGTGCCCGATTCCGGCCGTGGCAAATCGGCGGGCACCGTGCGGACGCTCTTCCCGGTATCCCGGGCTCGAACAGGTAGCCGGGCCAATCGGGCTACGTGCAGGACACCGGTACGGATCACCACCTCGGGCTCGCCCGAATCGATCACCATCGCCAGTCCCTCGGCGGTCAGCTCTTCGGTGTCGATGTCGACCAGGACGATGCGGCCCGGAGCCTCCGATCGAGCCGAACGCACCAGCCCCCAGACCGCTGATCCGGCCAGATCGGTGACATCGTGCCCAGTTCGGCCCACCGCGCCACGAGTGACGACAACCAGGGTGCTCGCCGCGAACCGCAACCCACCCAGCCATGCCTGCAAGACGCTCAACATCTCGTGCGTCGCATCACGGACACGGCTCGGCACATCAGCACCGGCACCGGCACGGTCGAATACGACTACCGCAGGTACTGTCACGTCCTTGTTCTGCACCCAGCTACCGAAACCCTCACCATCGGCGAAGGTTTCGGCATCGACCGGCGAGGTGATCTGCACCGCTCGGGGCGTCCACTGCACAACGTGCAGCCCGTCCTGCACCGAGAAGGTGTCCAGCTGTGCGGGGGAAACCTCCTGCACGGTCAAGGACCGCGTGGTGAGCACCAACCGGCCGAACGCATCGACGACCTGGATCGATACTGCATCGACATCGCCGGGTACCGGAGTGATACGCGCCCGCAGCAGCGACTGTCCGGTGGCATACAAAGTCACCCCCTTCCAGCAGAAGGGCACCTTCACTCGCCCTGGATCCGGATCGGCATCGACCAGCTGTCCGTGCAGCATCGACTCCAGCAACGCCGGATGCACACCGAACCGCGAGACATCGGTCATCGACTCGGGCGGCTCGACCTCCACGAACAGTTCCGCACCACGGCGCCATACCGCTCGCAACCCCCGGAACGCCGGGCCATACCCGTCACCGGCTACCGCAAACCGGTCATACAGACCTTCCACAGGTACGGCGACCGCACCACCGGGCGGCCACACTGCCGGCGCCGCATCCTGTTCCGGCACACCCTCGATGCCCAACACACCTCGTGCGTGCAGAACCCAGATACCGTCGGCGGCCTCGGCACGGGAATAGACCGACACCGACCGGCAGCCGAGCTCGTCGGCACCGTCCACCACTACCTGCAACTGCATCCCGGCCGCGCCGGGCAACACAAGAGGCTTGATCACCGTCAGCTCGTGCAGCAGTGCACAACCCACTTCCGCTGCCGCACGCAACACCAACTCGAGGAAGGCGGCCCCCGGTAACAGCACGAACCCACCCACAGTGCGATCGGCCAGCCATGGATGGGTCGCCAGGCCGACTCGGCCGGTCAGTACTACACCGTCCCCGTCCGGGGACACCACCACCGCCCCCAACAAGGGATGTCCGGCAGCCGATAGCCCCAACGACGCTGCATCCCCACCATTCGATACTCCATCCAACCAATACCTGCGTCGCTGAAACGCATACGTCGGCAAAGACACCCCGCCCCCATGAACAGGGCCCAGCAAAGCCGCCCAATCCACCCCCGCACCCGACACCTCCAACTGCGCCGCCGACAGCAGGAAAGCGCCCATGTCCCCTTCGTCACGTCGCAGCGAACCCACGACGGTCACGGGATCGGCACCCACCCGAAGGTCACAGATCTGCTCGATATCGACCGTGAGCAGCGGATGCGGACTGACCTCGACGAAGGCGTTGTACCCGTCCTCCAGGAGGGCTCGAGCTGCTTGGTGGAAACACACCGGCTCCCGCAGATTCCGGAACCAGTAGTCCGCATCCAACTCGGTGCCGTCCAGTACACCACCGGTCACGCTGGACCAGAACGCCACTTGTGACGATCCGGGCCGAAGGCCGGCCAGCACCTTCAGCAGCGGTTCGCGGAGCACGTCGACCTGCGGCGAATGTGAGCCGTAGTCTACCGAGATCCGGCGCGCGTGAACGTTGTCTCGTGCGCAGGCTTCCAGGAAATCCTCGAGCTGCACTGCCACACCGGACACCACCGTTGCCTGCGGGCCGTTCACCGCAGCCACCGACAAGTCGTCGTATCCGGCCAGCAGCGTGGTGACCTGGTCGACCGGCATGGACACCGCCACCATCCCGCCCTGCTCAGTCAAGTCGATCAAGGCAGCCGACCGCAGGGCCACTACCCGCGCGGCATCCTCGAGCGACAGGGCCCCCGCCACATATGCCGCAGCAATCTCGCCTTGGGAATGACCCACCACCGCGTCCGGAACAACACCGACCGAGCGCCACAGCTCGGCCAACGACACCATCACCGCGAAAAGCACCGGTTGAACCACGTCGACGCGCTCCAGGGACGGCGTTCCTTCCGCACCCGCGAGCACGGCGGACAACGACCAGTCCACCAGCGGCGAAAACGCCGCATCACACTCGGCCATCTTCCGAGCGAACACCGGCGAGCAGTCCAGTAACTGTCTTCCCATGCCCCGCCATTGAGACCCCTGACCGGGGAATACCAGCACAGTTTTGCGCGGCACTCCAGTCACACCGGTAACCACACCGGGCCCTGGAGTCTGCTCAGACAGCGCAGTCAGCCCCGCAAGCAACTGGTCACGATCCGCGCCTACAACCACCGCACGGTGGTCGAACCGCGACCGCTGCGACACCAACGCCCGCGCCACCGCTTGCACATTCATCGACGGGTCACCGGCCACGAAATCCCGGAGACGCCGCACCTGCCCCGTCAACGCCTCCGGAGACCGACCCGATACCACCCACACCACCGGCCCATCCCCACCAGCACCAGCACCAGCACCAGTCACCGATTGCGGCGCCTGTTCGAGGATGACGTGCGCGTTGGTGCCACTGATACCGAACGCCGACACCGCCGCCCGACGCGGCCGATCGACCACCGGCCAATCACGCTGCTCGGTAAGCAACTCCACCCGCCCAGCATCCCAATCCACCTGCGAGGACGGGGTATCCACATGCAAAGTTTTGGGCAACACCCCATAACGCATGGCCTGCACCATCTTGATCACACCAGCCAACCCCGCCGCAGCCTGCGTATGACCGATATTGGACTTGACCGAACCCAACCACACCGGCCGATCCACCGACCGACCCTGCCCATAAGTCGCCAGCAACGCCTGCGCCTCGATCGGATCACCCAACCTAGTGCCGGTCCCGTGAGCCTCGACCACATCGACCTCACCCGCCCCCACACCCGCATTCGCCAGCGCACGCCGAATCACCCGCTGCTGCGACGGACCATTCGGCGCAGTCAAACCATTCGACGCACCATCCTGATTAACCGCACTACCCCGCACCACCGCCAACACCTGACGTTTATTACGCACGGCATCCGACAACCGCTCCAACACCAGCACACCCGAACCCTCACCGAATGCGGTCCCGTCGGCAGCCTCTGCGAAGGGTTTGCACCGGCCATCCGGCGCCAACGCCCGCTGGCGGGAGAACTCCACAAACGTTCCCGGCTTTGTCATCACGGTGACCCCGCCGGCCAATGCCAGCGAACACTCCCCCGCACGCAACGCCGCCACCGCCTGATGCAACGCCACCAGACCCGACGAACAGGCCGTATCCACCGACACCGCCGGCCCCTCCAACCCCAGCACATACGACACCCGCCCCGACACCACAGCGCCGGCTGTTTCGCTGTGCGGGTAGTCGTGATACATCGCACCGACGTACACACCGGTATCGCTGCCGCGCAGGGTGGCCGGCCGTATCCCGGCGTGTTCGAGTGCCTCCCACACCGTTTCCAGCAGGATCCGCTGCTGCGGATCCATCGCCATCGCCTCACGCGGACTGATCCCGAAAAACTCCGCGTCGAACTCTGCCGCGTCGTACAGGAATCCGCCCTCATCCGTATACGACTTGCCCGCCACACCCGGCGCGGGATCGAATATCGCGTCCCAACCACGATCGGTCGGGAACTTCGAGATCACGTCGCGACCGTCGACCACCGTCCGCCACAACTGTTCCGCGGAAGTCACCCCACCCGGGAACCGGCATCCGACCCCCACAATCGCCACCGGCTCCGACGACGACGGCGGCACCACCGGCCCCGATTTCGATGCGGCGGGGATATCGGTGTCAGTGAGCTGAGTGAGGATATATGCGGTCACCGCGTCGGGTGTCGGATAGTCGAAGACCAGAGTCGCGGGCAACCGCAACCCGGTGATCGTGTTCAACCGATTACGTGCCTCGACCGCGGTCAGGGAGTCGAATCCCAGGTCCCGGAAGTTGCGGCCGGGATCGATACCCGTGCCGCCGTCGTGTCCCAGCACTGCTGCGACCTGACCACGAATCGCATCCAGGACCAACGAATGTTGTTCGGTCGGTGGCAGCCCCACCACCCGCTGCCGCAGACCCACTGCACCTGCCGCATCCAGGGTGCTGCGTCGGCCCGTGGAGAGCATCCCCTCCAGTAACGGAGCAAGGACACCGGCGCGGGAACGCGCCGCCATTGCGGCCGAATCGATGCGGGCAGCCACCACGCTCGCACGTCGCTGGTCGAGCGCGGCGTCGAAGAACGCCATTCCCTGTTCGTCCGACATCGCCGGTACCCCGTCACGACCCATCCGTGCGGTATCTGAATCACCGAGGTGTCCGGTCATCGCGGTGCCGGTAGACCACAATCCCCATGCGATCGACACCGCGGCCTGTCCGCCCGCCCGGCGGTGTTCGGCAAGCCCGTCCAGGAATGCGTTCGCCGCCGCATAGTTGCCTTGCCCAGGGTTGCCCAGCACACCGGCGACCGAGGAATACATCACGAACAGTTCCGGATCCAGCTCGCGGGTCAGCTCGTGAAGATGCCATGCCGCGTCGGCCTTGGCCGCCAACACCGTGTGCACCCGCTCCGGGGACAACGACACCACTACACCGTCGTCGAGCACACCCGCGGTATGGACCACCCCGGTCAACGGCGCGTCCTGGGGGACTGCGGCCAGCAACTCCACGACCGCACCGCGATCGGACACATCACACGCCACGATCCGCACCCGGGCACCCAACCCGGTCAGCTCCGTGGCCAGATCCTCTGCCCCCGCCGCGGCCGGGCCACGGCGACTGGCCAGTACCAACGACCGCACCCCGTAATCGGTCACCAGATGCCGGGCCAGCATCGATCCCAGCCCGCCGGTGCCACCGGTGATCAATACCGTGCCCGCCGCCACCACACCCGAATCCACACCGGTCTCCCCGGCCGGGAGCCGGATCAGTCGAGCGGTGTGCAACACCCCGGAACGGATCATGACCTGGGGTTCACCACACCCCACGACTTCGGCGAGGCCCACTGACGGTGTGGCAGTACCGATCCCGGACGCAATGCCCGCGGTCAGGCCGTTGGGTAGGTCGGTGTCGACGAGCAGGATCCGGCCCGGGTCTTCCGATTGCGCCGAACGCACCAAACCCCACACCGCGGCACCTGCCAGATCGTCGACCTGCTCGCCGGTCCGCGCGACCGCCCCACAGGTCGACACCACCAACATGCTTCGGGCGAATCGCGACTCGCTCAGCCAGCCCTGTAACACGGCCAGTGTGTCGGCGACCGCCCGATGCACCCGCCCCGGCACATCGACATCGCCGGCAGCAGCGTCACCGTGGTCGCTGTCGCGTCGATCGAACACCACGACCGGTGGTACCGGCGTGGCCTCGTCCTTGGTCCAGGTCAGGAAGTCCTCCACCGTGGTGAACATCCGCGATTCCGGCACCGACACCGGGGTATCGACCCGGGTCGGGGTCCATTGCACCGCGCACAGCCGCTCGCGTGACGTGCGGGTGCCCAGCTGTCCGGGAGACAGGGGCCGTGATGTCATCGATGCGGCGGTCAGCACGGGCCGTCCGGTGGTATCGGTGACATGTATCGCGACTGCGCCCGTACCGGTCGGTGAGATCCTGGCCCGCACCGTGGATGCGCCGACTGCGTACAGGGTCACCTCCGACCACGCGAACGGCAGCATCACACCGGTGTCGGCATCGGTGATGGCGATCGCATGCAGTACGGAGTCCAGCAAGGCCGGGTGTAGTCCGTATCGTGGCGCGTCGGTGACTGTGTCGGGCAGCGCTGCTTCGACGAACAGTTCCTTGCCGCGGCGGCGGATCGAGTGCAGTCCTCGGAATGCCGGGCCGTATCCGTATCCGATGTCGGCCAGCGCCGCGTACATGTCGTGGACCGGGATCTCGACCGTGTCGTGTGGGGGCCACACCCCCATCCCCTCCGATACCGAGCCGCCGGGCAGCGTGTCCGGGGAATCGGTGCCGTGTCCGGCTTGCCCGGTCAGGACGGCCTCGGCGTGGATCATCCACTCTGCTCGCGGGTCTTCGGCGTCGCGGGAGTACACCACCAGCCGGCGCGTATCGCGTTCCCCGGCAGCATCGACCACGACCTGGAGCTGTACCGCGGTGTGACCGGTCAATACCAACGGGGTCATCAACGTCAGGTCCCGCACCACCGGGCATCCGACTTCCTCCCCGGCCCGCATCGCCAACTCCACGAACCCGGTACCGGGGAACAACACCACTGCACCGACCGCGTGATCGGCCAGCCACGGCTGCGACGCCGACGACAACCGGCCCGTCAACACCACCGCACCCGTGTCCGCGGACACCATCACCGCACCCAGCAGCGGATGCCCGGCCCCGGCCAACCCCAACGACACCGCGTCACCGGTCGCGGTCGAGGTCCGCCAGTAGCGGCGACGCTGGAACGCATACGTGGGCAACTCGACCCGGCGACCACGATCCGGACGTAGCGCCTCCCACACCACACCCACACCCGACACTTCCAACCGGGCCATCGAACGCGTGATCGAGACCGCGCAATCCTCGCCACGCAGCAGCGAACCCACGATCACCGGGTCATGGCGGATCGAGGGACTGCCGCTGTCGGGATCGGCGGCCGCACAGATTTGTTCGATGTCGACGGTAAGGAGCGGGTGTGGGCTCGCCTCGACGAACACGCTGTGTCCGTCGCGGTGCAATGCCTGCACGGCCTGCTCGAAACGTACCGTTTCCCGCAAATTGCGGAACCAGTACTGGGCATCCAATTCGGTCGGATCCAGAATCGTGCCGGTAACGGTGGAATAGAACACCACCCCCGACGAAGTCTTCGAACCGGTGGAACCTTTCGCACGCGGCCGGATTTCGGTGAGTGCATCGAGCAGGTGATCGCGGAGTAGTTCGACCTGGGGAGAATGCGAGGCATAATCCACCGCGATCCGACGGGCGCGAACATCGCGTCGCGCACATTCGTCCAGGAACAACTCCGCCTGCCCGATGTCACCGGACACCACTGTCGATCCAGGGCCGTTGATCACAGCCACCGCCAACCGATCGAAACTCGCGAGCAGTCGCTCGACCTGCTCGACCGCGAGCCCGACCGACACCATCGCGCCCCGTCCGGCCAACGCCGTCAATGCCGCCGAGCGCAGGATCACGATCCGGGCGGCATCCTCGAGCGCTAACGCACCGGCCACATAGGCTGCGGCGATTTCGCCTTGGGAATGACCCACCACGGCGTCGGGTTCGATACCGACCGAACGCCACAGCTGCGCCAGCGACACCATCACTGCGAACAACACCGGCTGCACAACCTCGACACGCTCCAGCGAGGGCGCGCCTTCACCTCCGGCGAGCACCTCGAGCAGCGACCAGTCCACCAACGTGGAGAACACATGATCACACTCGGTCATGGCCTGCGCGAACACCGGCGAAGAAACCAGCAACTCTCGCCCCATCCCCAGCCACTGCGCACCCTGCCCCGGGAACACCAACACCGTCTTGCCGTGTGTACCGGCACACCCCGACACCACCGCACCGGCACCAGCACCGGCTGGTAGCCCCCGTGCCACCGCGTCGAGCCCGCCCAGCAACTGCGCCCGGTCCCCGCCCACGATTGCCGCACGATGATCGAACCGCGAACGTCCCGACAACGTCGCGGCCACATCCGCCGCATCCACTTCCGGACGTTGCCCCAGATAGGTCGACAACCGAGCCGCCTGCCCCGCCAACCCATCCTGGGTCCGCGCCGACACCACCCACACTACCGGTACCGGCCTGGCCGTCGGGGTCTGCCGTTGCGGTGCCGGCTCGCTCGCCGGTGCTTGTTCGAGGATGACGTGCGCGTTGGTGCCACTGATACCGAACGCCGACACCGCCGCCCGACGCGGCCGATCGACCACCGGCCAATCACGCTGCTCGGTAAGCAACTCCACCCGCCCAGAATCCCAATCCACCTGCGAAGACGGCGTATCCACATGCAAAGTCCTGGGCAACACCCCATAACGCAACGCCTGCACCATCTTGATCACACCAGCCAACCCCGCCGCAGCCTGCGTATGACCGATATTGGACTTGACCGAACCCAACCACACCGGATCCACACCCCGACCACGCTGCCCATACGTCGCCAGCAACGCCTGCGCCTCGATCGGATCACCCAACCTAGTCCCCGTGCCGTGAGCCTCGACGACATCGACCTCACCCGCCTCCACACCGGCATTCACCAGCGCACGCCGAATCACCCGCTGCTGCGACGGACCATTCGGCGCAGTCAAACCATTCGACGCACCATCCTGATTAACCGCACTACCCCGCACCACCGCCAACACCTGACGTTTATTACGCACGGCATCCGACAACCGCTCCACCACCAGCACACCCGAACCCTCGGCCCACCCAGTACCATCCGCAGCCTCCGCGAACGGTTTACACCGACCGTCCACAGCCAGCCCCTGCTGCCGAGAAAACTCCACAAACATCGAAGGCGTGGACATCACCGTTACCCCGCCGGCCAAGGCCAGCGAACACTCCCCCGCACGCAACGCCCCCACTGCCTGATGCAACGCCACCAACCCCGACGAACAAGCAGTATCCACCGACACGGCCGGCCCCTCCAACCCCAGCACATACGACACCCGCCCCGACACCACACTCGCCGTACCGCCGGTCAATCCATAGCCATCGGACCCCGTCGAGTCGCCGAGAGCCGAACCGAGGTCGTACGATTGATCGGTTACGCCGACGAAGACACCGGTATCGCTGCCGCGCAGCGTGGCCGGCCGTATCCCGGCGTGTTCGAGTGCCTCCCACACCGTTTCCAGCAAGATCCGCTGCTGCGGATCCATCGCCATCGCCTCACGCGGACTGATCCCGAAAAACTCCGCGTCGAACTCTGCCGCGTCGTATAGGAATCCGCCCTCATCCGTATACGACTTGCCCGCCACACCCGGCGCGGGATCGAATATCGCGTCCCAACCACGATCGGCCGGGAACTTCGAGATCACGTCGCGACCGTCGACCACCAACCGCCACAACTCCTCCGGCGAGGACACCCCACCAGGGAAGCGACAGCCCACCCCCACGATCGCCACCGGCTCCGACAGCGACACCGGCCTCGAATCCGACCCCGCGGCATCCCCGGCATCCCCGGCATCGGTGAGTCGGGTGAAAATGTAGGTGGCGACAGAATCCGGTGTCGGGAAGTCGAAGACCAGGGTCACGGGCAATCTCAACCCAGTGATCAGATTCAACCGATTGCAGAGCTCGACCGCGGTCAATGAATCGAACCCCAGATCCCGGAAAGTACGGTCGGGATCGATTGCCGAGGCATTGTCACGCCCCAGAACCAGCGCACTTTCATCCCGGATGATTCCGGTCAGGAGCATCCGGGCTTCGTCCGCCGGAAGCTGGGCCAGCCGCCGCCGGTCTACCACCGCGTCCTCGATATCCGACGGCTTCGGGTCCAGGCGACCGACGTTCGCCGACCCCCCGGCCGCTTTGTATCCGTTGTCCAGCCAGAACCGATCTCGCCTGAAGGCGTAGCTCGGCAACGCTACCCGCCGGCCGCCCGGGAAAAGTTTCACCCACTCGACCGCAGTGCCCGCTACGAAGAGGCCGGCCAGCGCCCGCAGGACGGCCCGCGCTTCAGATCGCTCTTTCCGCAGCGTGACTACTGTCATCACATCATTTGCCGGTTCCAGCTGACCGACCGACCCCGTCAGGCCCGCGGCAGGGCCGAGCTCGACGAATTTCGTCACGCCGAGCTCACGCAGCAGTTCCAATCCGGATCCGAAACGCACCGGCTCTCGAACATGGCGCACCCAATATTCTGCCGACCCGTAGCCCGGCCCCGTCAACCGGCCATCTACATTGGACACCAGCGCAATCGTCGGTTCGGTCACGGTGATAGTCGCCGCCGATACCGCGAGCTCGTCCAACACCGGCTCCATCATCGAAGAATGAAACGCGTGTGAGACATTCAGACGGCTCACACGGATGGAGTGCCTTCGAAGATGGTCGGCAAGATCATCGATCGCGCGTTCGGCCCCCGCAACGACGACGGCCTCCGGTCCATTGACTGCAGCGATATCGACTTCGTCGACCGCCAAGTCATCGAGCACCGCCCGGACGTAGTCCTCGCCGGCTTGCACTGCGACCATCGCGCCACCCGCCGGTAGCGCTTGCATCAACCGTCCACGCGTCGCGACCAGCATCGCGGCATCCTCGAGGGACAACACACCGGCCAGGTGTGCGGCGGCTATTTCTCCGACGGAGTGCCCGAGCAGAAAGTCCGGTCCAACACCCCAATGTTCGAATAGCCGGAACAATGAAATCTCGACGGCGAACAAGCCTGCTTGGGCAAATTTGGTTTGTGCAAGCTTCTCGTTCTCCGACCCCCACAGCACTGCGCGCAAGTCGACCCCCAGATGAGGGTCCAGCGCGGCGAGGACCGTATCCAGCGCTCTGGCGAATGCCGGGAAGCTCTCATACAGCTCCCTGCCCAGACCAACCCACTGGGAACCCTGTCCCGGCAGAACGAACGCCGTCTTCCCAGACCTCGTCGCCGTTGTGTGCACAGGCATATACCCGGGCCGTGATTCCGCTAGTTCGCGCAGCTCACCGAGCAGCTCCGTACGATCGAATCCCACCATTACCGCGCGATGGTCGAACAACGACCGAGTCGTCAACAGCGAATAGCCCACATCCGCCGGCGACAGGCCGGGACGTTGTTCGACATACTCCAGGAGCCGTCGTGCCTGGCGGTGCAGTCCGTCGCGGGTGCGTGCCGACACAACCCACACCAACGGTGTACATTCCGGCGCAAGATCGGCTTCGGATGCGGTCGACGGCATCGTTTCCGCGGCCGCCGGAACCTGTTCTTCGTATACGGGTGCCTGTTCGAGGATGACGTGAGCATTGGTGCCACTGATACCGAACGCCGACACCGCCGCCCGACGCGGCCGATCGACCACCGGCCAATCACGCTGCTCGGTAAGCAACTCCACCCGACCCGCAGCCCAATCCACCTGCGAGGACGGGGTATCCACATGCAAAGTTTTGGGCAACACCCCGTAACGCATGGCCTGCACCATCTTGATCACACCCGCCACACCAGCAGCCGCCTGCGTATGACCGATATTGGACTTGACCGAACCCAACCACACCGGATCCACACCCCGACCACGCTGCCCATACGTCGCCAGCAACGCCTGCGCCTCGATCGGATCACCCAACCTAGTCCCCGTGCCGTGAGCCTCGACCACATCGACCTCACCCGCCCCCACACCCGCATTCGCCAGCGCACGCCGAATCACCCGCTGCTGCGACGGACCATTCGGCGCAGTCAAACCATTCGACGCACCATCCTGATTAACCGCACTACCCCGCACCACCGCCAACACCTGACGTTTATTACGCACGGCATCCGACAACCGCTCCACCACCAGCACACCCGAACCCTCGGCCCACCCAGTACCATCCGCAGCCTCCGCGAACGGTTTACACCGGCCATCGACAGCCAGCCCCCGCTGCCGGGAGAATTCGACGAACGTCGCCGGTGTGGACATGACCGTCACTCCACCGACCAGCGCCAGCGAACACTCCCCCGACCGCAACGCCTGGACTGCCAGATGCAGCGCCACCAGCGATGACGAGGCCGAAGTATCCACCGAGACCGCCGGGCCCTCCAACCCCAGCACGTACGAGACCCGGCCCGACACCACGCTGGATGTACCGCCGGTCAATCGATAGCCCTCGACGTCGACCGGAACCTGCTCACCGCCACCGGCCGCATAGTCGTTGTGCATCACCCCGCAGAACACTCCGGTGTCGCTTCCGCGTAGTGCCGATGGGTCGATGCCCGCCGATTCCAGTGACTCCCAGGCGGTTTCCAGCAGTACTCGCTGCTGGGGGTCCATCGCCAATGCCTCGCGCGGACTGATCCCGAAGAACTCGGCGTCGAACTCCGATGATCGATGGAGGAATCCGCCCGAGCGCACATAGGACTTGCCCGGTACACCCAGCTCGGGGTCGTACAGCTGTTCCAGGTCCCAGCCGCGGTCTGCCGGAAAATCCGATAGACCATTGCGACCGTCGATTACCAACTGCCACAGGTCTTCCGATGACTCCACGCCACCCGGAAACCGGCAGCCCATACCCACTATCGCGATCGGCTGCGTCCGCTGAGGTTGATCGTCGAGAAGGTCTGCGCACCCTGGATACAGCCGAGTCATACCAATCCCCTATCCAAGTCGAGTGAAGTTGGGTTGCGATGTGTTGTCGTAGGTGTCCGTCGGGATGAACCACGAAATGGTCGTGCACGGGATCGGCCATATCGAAGATCCGGCGCGTCGCGGGCGGCACCGGCCCGAGACCGGACTAGGCCCAGAATTTCTGGGTGTCGGCCCAGGCATAAGCCGCCGAAATCGGCTTCGGCCGAGGAACCATCCACGTTTCGTGCCGAGCGGTGGTCACCACAAGGTCGGCAATGCATTCGCCATGATCGGCGCAGGCATTCGATATCCGAAACGCCGCGATCGCCGATATCCGACTCCTCATACCTGATTTCCCACCCCTCAGACCTGGCCGAATCGGCAAGCAGAACCCGAAAGTCAGAACGGGTGCGCTCGCAGGGACGGTCGATCCCCCCGAAGCCGTTTTGCCCGTACCCGGCAGGATCGTCGGGCCCGTCAGAACCACTCCACCAAGTTAGAACACGTTCCTGTCCGGTGCAAGCACTCGCTACGAACGCCCACATGCAAGCCGTTACCATGTCTTCGTTTGCCACGACGATTGCTGGTAGACAGCAGCAATTCGTGAACTCGTCGACGACTCGCCTCCCGAAAGAGATCGGTTGGCCGCCGTCTCCAGGCCGGAGATTCCCTCGCCGGATTGTCGACCGCATGCGACTGAACACGTTCCGACGACGGTGCAGACACACTGCTAGCATCGGCAAGCGGCCCCGCAGTTCAGCTGGGTTCCATCGCCTGAGGGGGCAAACCATGACAGTTATGGAATTTCGTGACTCCGAGAGCTCGGCCCGGCGCATTTTACGGTGGGCTCGCGAATGGGGGCGGTTTGCCTCGTTGGCCTTCGTGCCCGCGATTCCCGATCGATTCGGTCGGCTGTACGACGATATTCTCACTGCATCCAACACGTTGGGTGCGGAATCGCTGTTTCTGAACCTGGGCTACTGGAAGGACAGTCCCCAGACCATCGATCAAGCGTGCGCGGCGTTGGCTCGGCTGGTAGCAACCGAAGCGCGCCTCGGATCCGATGATGTGGTCGTCGACGTAGGCTGCGGATTCGGCGATCAAGATTTTCTCTGGGCGGATGAATTCGGCACGAAACGAATAACAGGCGTGAATATCTCCGCGAAACAGATAGCGATCGCGACGGCACGGGCCGCAGAATCGGGACTCGGCGATGTCATCGATTATGTGCACGGGTCCGCAAGCGATCTGCCTCAATCCGATGCGTCCGCAACGAAAGTGACCGCGCTCGAATCCGCGCTTCACTTTCCGTCGCGTTCGCGATTTTTCGATGAAGCGTTCCGAGTTCTGGCACCTGGCGGCCGATTGGTCACCGCCGACGTTGTGCCGCTCGCACGTGAGTATGTTCCGAACAGGACCAGCCGGTTACTGGGCCGTGTGGTACACGGCATATTCACGACTGCCCGCCAGAACCATACCAATGCGGAAGAGTACCGCGAAGCGCTCACAGCAGCCGGATTCGAAGGTGCGAGAGTCTACTCGATACGCCATCACGTCTTCCCCCAATACGCGGAATGTATCAGTCGCGAACTCGGACAGCCGGAAATGAGGAGAGTCAATCCGTTGACTCGGATGTTTTTCGGCAGAAAGGGAGTCTCGCTTTGGGCCCCTTGGCTGGACTATATCGTTGCGGTTGCAGACAAGCCGCCTGCGGGGGATGGCCTTTAGCCTCGATCTTTCTCACTGATCCCGCGCCGCCGTAGCGGACGCAGGATCAGTGTTTTCCGGTAGCGGTCGCGGGGCACCGGCCGCGGACGTGCGGAACCTCGGCCGCCGGCCGGGGCAGCTTTCTTCGCCGCCTCGTTCGTCGGGCGCTCAGAGATCGCCGGCCATGCCACCCGATCGGCCGGTCACCACACCTACCTCCGGGGTGAACCCCCACCCGGACGGTATCTGGCCGGCGGCCGATGACACGTCCGTGCCGAGGTCGACGATCGCCCGCTCGACGGTGAGTGCCGGAAGACCCTCGACCGGCAGCACATCTCCGGGGGTCGGGTGCCTGATCCGGAGCCGCACACCGGACAGCCGAGACCCCTTCACGCGGGGACGATGTAGTCGAGAGAGAATGCCGCGCACGGTAACCATATGAAAGCTGGCGATCGGCAGAATGCAAATATTGTCAGGTCGGGCCCATATTCCAGCGAATTGCAGGCCTGTCGATCGCGTGGCGAGTCCGCCGATATACGAAAGAGGATATCGGGCCGTATCGGAAATCTTGCCGAACTTAACTATCCAGATCGAATATTTAATCGCAGATAATGATATTTTTCGGCACCCGGTTCGATGGTTTCGACCACGGAATGATTAGAACAGGCTATATTTTAAACACCCATTTCGGGTGTCCGACATCCAGTCGTACCGTTGCTCAACATTTCCTGGAGACAGCCATGAGATCGACCTCATCCCTGCTTCGTGCCGGCATTATTGCTCCGATCGCCGTCGCTACCACCTTTTGTTTGGCCGCACCGGCGAGCGCCGACCCCGTCAGCGTGAACTGGAGCTGCCGGGGCACGATCCTCGGTGTCGGCCAAACCTCGACCATGACCACATCGGTCACCGGCGAGGCGCCGAGCTCGGCAGCATCGGGTTCCGCGGTGGCCATCACAATCACACCGGGCGCCTCGTCGGTTCCCAGTTCGGCTTCCGGCTTCACCGTGAACAATATCAGCAATCTCAAGATGACCATTCCGACTCCGGTGAATTCGACATTGGTCTCGGCTACCGCCTCCGGGGGTACCGTGGCCGGCACCGTCACCACGTCGGGCGGGAATGTCGTCCTGACCGTGCCGGGTCCGATTGCCGGCGGCACCAGCTTCACCCCGCCCGCGGTGACCGTCAATGTCACCGCCGGCGCCGCCGGAACACCGATCACCAGCAAATACGCGGGGACCAGCTACACCAGCCCCGGCATGACCATGACAACCAACGTCGCCTTGGTCGGCAATGTCGCGACCTCGTGCTTCCCGGACCCATCCCCCACCCTCACCACCACAACCGTCAGCTGAGCCTGGGAACAGGCGCCACGACGTAATGACCGGTTCCCCCGCCGGCAACCTGTGGTGAACATGTCCGGGCCGGGTTGCGCCAGCAGCCCGGCCCGGATCTCACCCTGGCCGGAGCGGGCGGGACACGTTCCTGATAGTGATTGCCCCGCTTCGATTTTGGTGTGATGGCGACCACTTCGTCCGGATAATGAGAAGCACAGTATCGCATCGGCTGCCGTGTCGTACAGTGCATATCCGACACAGCCACGGTCGCTTCGACGGCCGCAGCGGTGCCCACTTTCGTGCTGATCGCCAGCTGCGGTTCGGGCTGCCGGTCGATCGATCGACAGGAGCCCACATGCCCGCTACAGACGCTCGGCGGCGATTCCTATCGCACGCAGGGAAAACGAAGGCATCCGCTCGCGATCACCCGGCCGCCCTCGATCCGGGCAGCGCCACCACACCCTGCGGCATTGATCGAGTCCACCGATCTCCCTGACTTCCCCGGACGGAATCGGGCGGCCGGGTATCGGCACGCCCCGATCGCTGAATTCTGCTGAGCATTCCATGTTTCAAGTGATCGAGGGGAAGGCCTATGTGCGCGAGAACCACCGAACCCGCCCGAATCTCGGTCGAGCTCAAAAGGGCCCTGGAGTTCTATCACGGAACCGTCGAGGATCTGATCCGCGAATTGATCAGAGTACTGGGTGTGAACGAGACCGATCGGCGGGCGCTGGAGATCGTTCTGCTGGAAGATGAAAAGGCCACGACGCCAGGAGTACTGGCCGAGCGGCTCGGCCTCACCGCCGGCGGCGTCACGATCATGCTCAACCGGCTGGAGAAACAAGGCTACATCGCCCGATCACTACACCCGACCGACCGTCGTCGCGTAATTGTGATGGCCACCGAACTTGCGGCCCATCGCGTACAGGAACTCGTCGTACCCATGATCGTCGAGAGCTACAAGATGCTGCTGAGCTCGTACAACTCCGCCGAACTCGACATAATCGCCGATTTCCTCACCCGCGCGGGCGAACTGCAACAGATCCACCGGCAACGGCTACGGCAAGTAGATCCCTACTCGAGATCCTGACACTTCGATCACGAAGCCTCAGCGGAAGAACGCAGTAGCCGGACCCGACGAGCCCGACTCCGCGACCACCCACGGCTTCCACCAGCAGGATTACTTCGGCGACCCACGCGGGGACGTTGGCCGAGGGCCCCTCTTTGTGTCGTGGACATATGACCTGGCGGGCGCTCGGCACAACCGTTGATACGAGCACTCGGATCGCGATCCGTAGTTCATTGACCCGCTGACTATCGGCAAGATCACATCCGGTTGCGGTGCCCGAGCAGGTGGACCATTACTGAACAGGCATTTTCTAGCCCCACCCCCGGTCACACACCTACCTCTTCCATGTGCCGTTAGATGACGGTACAGTTGGTGACGGTACAGTTGCGCAGGTCCAAGTACTGCGGACATCACTCGATCGACCGACAGGAGAGGAAGCACCGTGAGCCAACGCGCTGTCGCATATCGCCGATTGCCCGGCGCCCGGGTCCGGCGCGCTCCAGCAACCGGCATAGCTGAGCCGATGCCAACGATTGCCGAGGCCCGAGAGTTGACGCCGGCGAGCGCCGGAAAGGCCGGGAATCGGCCTGGAGGTACCTCGCCTCGTGAGCGGAAAGATGACGAATGACTTCCGTAATTGAATTGAACAAACCATCCGGCTTCACGCCGGCCCGGATGACCACGCCGGACCGGCTCCGGGCCGGGCAAATACCTCTCAGACTTTCCATGCTCGTCATCGGGACAATTACATTCGGTGTAGCCACGGAATTTCTGGTGAAATCTTCACTGGGGGCGGCGAGCTGGAATGTACTTGCGGAAGGTATTTCACTTCTCACCGGCCTGACTTTCGGGTGGTCCACCAACATTATTGCTGTCGCCGTCCTGCTCCTCTGGATTCCATTGAAGGAGAGGCCGGGACTGGGGACATTCTTGAATGTCTTTCTCGTAGGCATTGCCGCGGACGCGACAGCCGAACTGATACCCTACGCCCATTCTTTCCAGCATCAATTGCTGTATTACAGCGTCGGCCTGGTGATGCTGTCCTTCTCTTGCGCGCTCTATCTCGGAGCACAGTTCGGCGCCGGCCCCCGCGATGGTCTCATGACCGGACTCGTTCGAGTGACAGGTAAGCCCATCTGGATCGTTCGTACCATTATCGAACTCTTTGTCGTTGCTATCGGCTTTCTACTGGGTGGAGTGGTTGGCTTCGGCACCTTATTGATCGCGATCACGATGGGCCCCCTGGTACAGCTGTTCTTGCGGGTGACTATCCTGCGGCCGGCCCACAACGTGTAGAAGTCGCAGATAACAGCCTCGAGCCGAGGAAGAGCGACAACGGCGTCAGCTCTGACTCAAATCTTCGGACGGCTCGCTCTCGCTCGAGTGAGACGCCTTGCCTCGAGGACAGCGAATGATCAGATGCCGACCGAAACAAGGACTGCTGACACGAGGAAGTCGGGCCCTGGGAGGGTCTACTGCTCCGGATCGTCCTCGGGTGTGAGCCCGGCGACGAGGTTGAATGCGCCGGTGAGAAGGTTGAGCGCGACAATGCCGACTACATCGGCGATCTCGCGGTTGCTGTACCCGTGGTCGCGCAGGGCGGCGATGTGCTCGTCGGTGACCGCGGTGGGATTACGGTAGACCCGTAGTCCCAGATCGATGATCGCCGCCGTAGCAGGATCGGCCGAGGTGCCCGCCTTCGCGCGTTGGATCTCATCCTCGGGGATACCGTGGGCTCGTGCGGCGGCGACGTGGGCGTCCATGCACAGCCCGCAGCCCTGCTGGGCCTGAACGGCGATCGAGACCCGCTCGCCGGCCTTTCGGCTGAGCTTGGCGCGTTTCATAGCGCGGCTGAGCTGGAGGTAGCCGGTCAGCAGTGCCGGCGAGTGGGCCATCGTCGAAACCATCTCGCCGATCCGGCCGTGCCGGGTGGTCAGGTCGGTGAGCAGGTCGCGGGATACGCCGACGGCGGTTTCGGGGGTGAGCGGGGCGAGTCGTGACACGTTGATCCTCCTTGTCAGGGTGATGTCGCACCGAACCGGCTGTGCCCCCGGACACCCGCCGCCACAGGGGCGGCGGGGCGAGCGCCGGGGGCACAGAGTTCGCGGAGCGTGATCAGTTGGTGGCGAGCTGGTACCCGGCTTGCCGGACCGCGCGCTGCACGTCCTCGTCGCTGACCGGGCTCTCGGTGGTGAGGGTGATCCCGCCGGTGGCGAGGTCGACATCGACGTCGATGACGCCGGGAATCTGCTCGACCTGTCCGGTGACCTTCCCGGCACAACTGCCGCATGTCATTCCGGCGACGAGGTAGGTGCGGTTGGTGGGCATGGGCGAACCTTCTTTCTTCAGTGTCCTGTCCGGGCCGGGTGACCTGCACAGAGGAGCGGAGGGCGTCCGGCTCGACGCCGGGGACGACGCGGAGGATCAGACCTCGACGGGTGTGCGGCGCTGCGGCTGGGGATCGCCGGCGGTGGGTACCTCGGACGTGCTGTCATTTGCTGCCTGGAAACGGCGCAGCCGCTGGCTGTTGGAGACGACGAACACCGAGGAGAACGCCATCGCCGCGCCGGCCAGCATCGGGTTGAGCAGCCCGGCCGCGGCCAGCGGGAGCGCCCCGACGTTGTAGGCGAACGCCCAGAACAGGTTTGCCTTGATCGTGCGCAGCGTCTTGCGCGACAGGCGGATGGCGTCGGCGGCGGCGCGCAGGTCGCCACGCACCAGGGTCAGGTCCGATGCCTCGATCGCCACGTCGGTTCCGGTGCCCATCGCCAAGCCGAGATCGGCCTGAGCCAGTGCGGCGGCGTCGTTCACACCGTCGCCCACCATCGCCACGGACTTGCCCTCGGCCTGGAGCCGTTTGACGACCTCGACCTTGTCGGCGGGCATGACCTCGGCGATCACGGTGTCAGGTCCGGAGTCGATGCCGACCTGCTCCGCAACTGCTGCCGCGACCGTGGCGTTGTCGCCGGTGAGCAGTACCGGGGTGAGCCCGAGCTCGCGCAGTTGCCGGATGGCCTCGGCCGAGGTGGGTTTGATCGCGTCGGCGACGATGAGGACGCCGCGTGCCTTACCGTCCCAGCCGACGGCCACGGCGGTCTGTCCCTTCTGCGAGGCCGTGGTCATCGCGGCTTCCAGCTCAGCGGGTAGGTACTGCGACCATTCGGCCAGCAGCCGCGGCCGGCCCACCAGCACGGCTCGTGTCGTATCGCCATCGGCGACGACACCCTGCACGCCCAGCCCTTCCAGATTGGCGAAATCCTCCACGGTAGGCAGATCGCCGACTCGCTCGGCCGCGCCCTTGGCGATGGCCTGGGCGATCGGGTGTTCGGAAGCGTTCTCCAGCGCTCCGGCCAGACGCAGGAGCTCGTCGGTGTCCTCGCCATCCGCGACGATCGCGTCGATGAGGGTCATCTGCCCGGTGGTGACGGTGCCGGTCTTGTCCAGCACAACGGTGTCCACCCGCCGGGTCGTCTCCAGCACCTCCGGTCCCTTGATCAGGATGCCGAGCTGGGCGCCGCGGCCGGTGCCGATCATCAGTGCCATCGGCGTGGCAAGGCCGAGCGCACACGGGCAGGCGATGATCAGCACGGCGACGGCGGCAGTGAATGCCGAGGAGAGGGCGCCGCCCGTGCCGGCCCAGAACCCGAACGTGGCAAAGGCCAGCAGAATCACGATGGGCACGAAGATGCCGGAGAGGCGGTCGGCGAGCCGCTGAGCCTGGGCCTTGCCGTTCTGAGCATCCTCGACCATCCTCGCCATCTGGGCGAGCTGGGTGTCGGACCCGACACGGGTGGCCTCGACCACGAGCCGGCCACCGGCGTTCACAGTGGCGCCGACCACGGTGTCGCCTGCGCCGACCTCCACGGGCACGGACTCGCCGGTGATCATCGAGGCATCGACCGCGGAGGAGCCCTCCACGATCCGGCCGTCGGTGGCGATCTTCTCGCCGGGGCGGACGATGAACCGGTCGCCCACGGTGAGCTGGTCGATACCGATGCGCTCCTCGCGGCCGTCGCGCAGGACGGAGACCTCCTTGGCGCCGAGCTCCATCAGCGCGCGCAGCGCGGCTCCCGCGCGGCGTTTGGAGCGGGCCTCGAAATAGCGGCCGAGCAGGATGAACGTGATAACTCCTGCGCCGACCTCCAGATAGATGTTGCCCGCGCCGTCGCCGCGGGCGATGGTGAACTCGAACGGGTGGGTCATTCCCGGTTCGCCGGCCGTGCCGAAGAACAGGGCGTACAGCGACCACAGCAGCGCGGCGCCGGTGCCCATCGAGATGAGCGTGTCCATCGTGGCGGTGGCGTGCTTGAGGTTGGTCCAGGCTGCCCGGTGGAACGGCAGCCCGGCCCACACGATGACCGGTGCGGCCAGCGTCAGCGAGAGCCACTGCCAGTAGGTGAACTGCAGAGCGGGGATCATCGCCATCGCGATCACCGGCACCGCCAGCACTGCGGAGACGATCACTCGGTTACGAAGTGCGCGTACCGGCGCGTCCTCGTCGTCGGGCGCCGAGGCATCCGAGCCGCCGGAGCCGGTCGCGGAGGCCGCGGGTTCGGGGGCCTGCGCGGTGTAGCCGGCCTGCGCGACCGCCTCGATCAGGTCGTCTTGCTGGACACCCCCGTCATAGACGATCTTGGCTTTCTCGGTCGCGTAGTTGACCGTCGCAGTGACCCCGTCGAGCTTGTTCAGCCTGCGCTCGATGCGGTTGGCGCACGAGGCGCAGGTCATCCCGCCGATCGCGAGTTCGACCTGGTTAGCGGCGCTTGGGGCCGACGTCACGTCATTGGGCGCACCCATCGCTCATCCTTTCTCGTAGAACAATTCGCCGGTGGCGATCGTCAGCCGTGATTGCCGTGGCTGTCGGAGTCTTCGCTGCCCGGGGCACTTTCGCCGGGTCCGGAGCCTGTGGCATGCACCGTGAAATCCACGGTGTGCACGGTGCCTTCGTGCTGGAAGTCGAGGAACAGCCGGTACGCACCCGCCGAGGGAGCGGTGGCGACGAAAGTGACGTCCGGGCCGGGCTCGGTGGTGCCGTCACCCGGTTCCCCCTCCGGGTGGACGTGCAGATAGCCCAGGTCGCCGACACGGAGGGCGACGAGGTGGCCGTAGGCCGCCAGATACGGCTGAAGATCGGTGACCGGTTTGCCGTCCCGGCTCACCGTGAGGGTGAGCTCACCGGCTTCGCCGGGCACCATATCGCCGTCGAGGGTGACCGTGTAGTCGCCGGTCTGCGCGGTCCGGTTCGGCTTCGGGAGCGGTTTCGGGTCGTAGCCGCCGGCGACGGCGGTGTCGATCCCGAGCGTCATCGTCTCGTCGTGGCCGGTGGGGTGGAAATCGGCGAAGAACCGCCAGTCTCCAGGGGTCAGTTCGAGCTCGGCGCGCCACGTTCCCGTCTTGTCCATGACTGGATGCACATGCTGGAAGCCGGTGGTGTCACGCCGCACGGCGATCAGATGCAGCTTCTTCTCATGGGTCGGTTCGAACTCGGTCACGGGCTTCCCGTCGGGGCCGGTCACCTGGAAGGTCACCTTCCGAGTGCCCGCCTCGAAGATCGTGGAGGCCGGGTTCAGGGTGTAACCGTGTTCGGAGACCAGCAGGCCGCCGGGGCCGTCGTGTCCCTCGTGTCCGCCCTGGTCGCCGCCGCTTACTTCGTTCGTCATGTCCTGTCCGGCCGAATGGTGTGAGTTGTCGCTGTCCTGCCCGATCGGGCCGACTGCATTGCCCGCACCGAACGCGAGACCGGCCGCAGCGACCAAAGCGATCCCATAGCCGCCGAGCTTCATCGGTGTGTTCATGGATATACCTCCCGACTGCTCAGTGCTCGTCGGCGACGCCGTAGCCGGCGGCGGCGACTGCCTCGCGGATGTGCTCATCGCGGACCGATTTCTCGCTGGTCACGGTGAGTCGGCCGGAAGCCAGGTCGACGTCGACATCGGTGACGCCGGGGACCTCGCCTACTTCCTCGGTCACCGACAGCGCGCAGTGACTGCAGGTCATCCCGACGACGGTGTAGTCCTTCGCGGTGCTCATGGTCGGTTGTTCTCCTTCTCGATCGGTCTCGGGGTCAGGCTCGGACGAAGCGGGCGATGGCGCCGGAGACCCCCGACTGCCACTGTGCAGAAATACTATACCCCTGTTGGGTATTTATCTCGCACAGTACACCATACCCCCCTATGGTATGCAAGATGTACGCCGGGCACCACACCGACGGCGAGCTCGAGCGAGTGAGAAGGACCGCCCATGACAAACGACCCCACTCCCCCCTCGCCCACACCCGAGCAGCCACCGCCGACGACCATCAAGACCGTCGACAACGGGCCGCTACAGGTGAAGGGGCCGATCCGGATCGTCGACCACGACGGCACCAGCTACGACCTGGGCCGCAGGCGGACCGCCTTTCTGTGTCGCTGCGGGCGATCCGACACGAAACCTTTCTGCGACGGCGCCCATGCGAAAGCGAATTTCGTCGCCACCGAACGCGCTCCCGCACCTGAGCCGGACGAGAAGGTCTGACCCCTCACCGAGAACCGGAACGACCGGCTTCGGCGCCACGTCATATACCCCTTACGAGTACGGAGTACGAACCATGTCAACGGCAAACACACCCCAACGAAGCAATGCCAGATGGTGGGCGCTCGCCCTGATAGCCCTGGCGCAGTTCATAGTGATCATGGATTCCTCGATCATCGGAGTCGCGCTGCCGCATATGCAGGCCGACCTCGGCTTCACCCAATCCGGCCTGTCCTGGGTGTTCAACGCCTACGTCATCGCGCTGGGCGGCATGCTACTGCTCGGCGGACGGCTCTCCGACCTGTTCGGGCCACGGCGGATATTCACCACCGGATGGGTGGTCCTCGCCATCGGCTCGCTGGTGGCCGGATTCGCCACCGATGTCGGAGTCGAGCTGACCGGGCGCGTCCTGCAAGGAGTGGGATCGGCACTCATCGCGCCGGCGGCACTGACAATGCTGATGATGCTGTTCGGGTCGAACCCGAAGGAGCTCACCAAGGCAATGGCATTCTACGGCGCGGCTGCTCCGGCCGGTGGCACCGCCGGAGTGTTCCTCGGTGGCGTGATCACGGAGTTCATCTCCTGGCAGTGGGTGTTCTTCATCAACATTCCCGTCGCGGTCATCGCGCTGATCGCCACCGGCCCGCTGATGCCGGGTGGCAAGCCGGGCGCGCACGGTTCGGTCGACGTGTTCGGCGCGCTGACCGTCACGCTCGGCCTGGCCGCTGTCGTATTCGGCATCGTCCGCGCCGAGGTCGCAGGCTGGAGCTCGAGTGAGCCCTGGATCGCGATCGGGATCGGCGTGGTGCTGCTGGTCATCTTCTTCGTCTCGCAGAAGGTGAAGGCCGAGCCGCTGATGCGGTTGTCGATCTTCCGCAGCCCCAACCTGGCGTCGGCCAACGTGGCTCAATTACTGCTGGGGGCGGCGTGGATTCCGATGTGGTTCTTCCTGAACCTCTACCTGCAACAGGTACTCGGCTTCACCGCCTTCCCCGCCGGCGCGGCACTGCTGCCCATGACGATCCTGATCATGATCGGCATAATCGCATTGGCTCCGCGGATCATCGCAGCCCTGGGCCCGAAGGTGCCCATCGTCCTCGGCCTGCTCGTGTTCGCCGTCGGCCTGGGCTGGATGTCCTTCATCCGGCCCGACGGGAACTACTGGGTCGATGCCTTCGGACCATCGCTACTCGTAGCGTTCGGGCAGGTGCTGGCCTTCATCCCGTCGCTGGAGACCGCCATTTCCGCGGCACCGGCCGAAGAAGGCGGGCTGGCCTCCGGCATCGTCAACACCAGCTACCAGGTCGGCTCCGCGCTCGGCCTCGCCGTCGTCACCGCCGTTGCTGCGAGCTATGGCGCCGGCCGGCTCGGTAACCCCGAGGCACTCACCAACGGGTTCTCCGCAGCATTCATCGGTGCAGGCGTCATCGCCCTGGTCGGCGCGGTCCTCACGCTCATCACATTCCGCACCCGAAGTGGCGCACCCGAGCCCGACTCGACCGAGCCCAGCCCGGTAGCGGGATGAACACCTGGGTCCGGCCGGATCACATCACGACCCGGCCGGGCCCGGCGTACCTCCTCGGCGACGCCGGCCTGCCGCGCAGGCGGATCCGGATCGGCGGGACATCCACTCGAGTGTCTCGCTGATTATGAAGCAGCTCATCGAGCGGCTGCCGATGGTGGCGGAATTGGATCAAGCTTTGAAGGTGCGCAGGTGGGCAGAGGCGAGGGTCTGCTGCGCGCCGTGCGCCTCGAATGTAGTGACGGGTTGGAACCCGAGGCGAGTGGCGAGCTTCAGCGAGCGTCGGTTCGCGGTCTGGGTTATGACCAGGACCGGTTGGTCCGGTAGTTCGTCGGCGGCGGCACGAAGCGCTGCTGCCGACGCTTCGAAGGCGAGGCCCGCGCCCCAGGCACTGCGCAGAAGGAGATAGGTCAGCTCCAGCTCTTCGCCGTCTTCGGTGAGGTGGCCGGGTTCTTCGGCGGACCTGCGATTGAGCATCAACGTACCGATGAGAAGGTTCGTCTTCTTGTCCGCAATGACGAAGACGCCGGGTGCGGCCGTCACATTGACGATGCCGGCCGCATCGAGGTATTGCTCGACAGCGTTGCGAGGCCGCGGACCGCCGAGGTATGTCCGTACTTGGGGATCGGTCTGCAACTCGATGAATCCGTTGCGATCGCTGTCGAGTGCCTTGCGCAGTAGAAGGCGCTCGGTGGCGATTTCGGGGAGGGAGAGCGTAGACAGTTGGCTCACGAGGTGAGTATGGCTGAGGTTGAGCCGTTCAACCATGTCGGCCGTGCTTCAGCCGAGATCATGGCCCAGGCCGGCATCGAAGGCGGCGGCGCCGTCGCGGCGTTTGCCTGCCGCCGGGTTTCTGCCGACACTGGGAGACATTCCGCAGTAGCCGTTTCCCTGTGTCGTACCGAGAGCAGGCGCATGCAGACCCTCTTCGATTCCGGACAGTTCGCCCCGGCGGATCGCACCGAAGCATTCCAGACTGTGATGTCGGAGGCTTCGGGATTAGTACACCGAATCCGCTTCCTCACCGAGGAGCCGCCGTGCCATCGAGCCCGCATGTCCGGGAACCAACTGGACCGTGACGTCCTCTTCATGCACGAAGTCAGCACCGGCATCGTGCATGAACGCACCACAAAGCACCTACGCCGGACCGGACCCGAGCGGATCGCTTTCGTCCTCCCCGACGCCGGCCACGGCTACTACGAACATGACGGTGTCAGCCGCCCGTTGCGTCGCGGCGACCTCTACGTCACGGATCTGAACGCCACCTACAGCTACTACCGCCGGAACACGGGCGAGGCCAATATCATCCAGATCGAACGCTCCCGTCTGGAGGTCAGCGCCGAGACAATCCGCCGGGCCGATCGGCGTCTGGCGCACAGCCCCTTGTACGGCCTGGTCCGCGACCACCTGGCCTCGCTGTCCAACCAGGCCGCGCTGCTGATCACCGACCAGGCCCGTGCGGCTGCTGCCGAAGCGACCGTCGCCCTGCTGAAAGGACTTGTGACCAGCGCGTCACAGGACGATCCCCGGTATCACCCCGCGGTCCAGGACCATCTCATGGACCGGATCCTGCTCTACCTCCGCATGCACGCCACGGATCCCGACCTCAGCGTCACCGAAATCGCTGCGGCTCATGCCATCTCCACACGGAAATTGTTCCAACTGTGGCAGTCGCAACCGCTTTCGCTCAGCGAAACGATCATGCAGCTGCGTATGGAGTCCGCTCAGCGACGCCTGATTTCACAGCCGAACCTCACCATCGCCGCCGTGGCCCGCGCGTGCGGGTTCATCGACGCATCGCACTTCTCTCGCCGCTTTCGCAGTGTTCTGGGCTGCACGCCGACGGACTGGCGCGCCCGGCATCGCGATGATCCTCCCGGGCGCCGGCGCGAATAGGGCGGCGGCTCAACCAGATCAAACCACTTGGCGGATCAGCTGATTCGGATCTGTGCACGCTTGGACCCGGGTCGTGCACGATCAGCACATCCGGGTATCCACGGCTTGTGCCACGCTTGCCACGACAGCGATCATCCGTCACCAAAGGGAGCCGCAATCGTGCCCGAATACGTTCCGACGCCTCCAGTACTCGAGCCCGCAGCCGCCGAGTTCGCGGCGGCGACCGCGAAGCCACCGTTCCTGTTCGATCTGGGCCCGGTCGAGGGCCGCAAGACTGTCGACGAGGTCCAGTCCGGCGATATTGCCAAGCCCGCAGTCGATGACGAGTGGGTCTCGGTCAGCGGTGGGCCCACCGGCTCCGTGGATGTGCGCATAGTCAAGCCCGCCGGAGCCACCGGCCCGCTTCCCGTGATCATCTACATCCATGGCGCCGGCTGGGTGTTCGGCAATGCCGGCACCCATGATCGCCTGGTCCGTGAGCTCGCTGTCGGCACTGGCGCCGCAGTGGTCTTCCCCGAGTACGACCTGTCGCCGGAGGCCCGATACCCCGTCGCCATCGAGCAGAGCTACGCGGCGGCGGCATGGGTGGCGCGGCAAGGCGCCGAACGCGGGCTGGACAGCACGCGCATCGCGATCGCGGGTGACTCGGTGGGCGGCAACATGTCCGCCGCGGTCACCCTGCTCGCCAAACAACGCGGCGATATCGAGTTCCGCCAGCAGGTGCTGTTCTACCCGGTGACCGACGCCGCCTTCGACACCCCCTCGTACCACGAGTTCGCCGAGGGCTACTTTCTGCGCCGCGACGCCATGCCTTGGTTCTGGGACCAGTACACCACCGACCCCGCAGAGCGCGCGGAGATCACCGCGAGTCCGCTGCGCGCGAGTGTCGACGAGCTCGCCGGGCTGCCGCCCGCACTGATCATCACCGCCGAGGCCGACGTGCTGCGCGACGAGGGCGAAGCCTATGCCAACAAGCTGCGCCGCGCCGGGGTGCCCGTAGTCGCCACCCGCTACCAGGGCGTCATCCACGACTTCGTCATGCTCAACGCCCTGCGCGATACCCACGCGGCCGAAGCCGCGATCGGACAGGCCATCGCCACACTGAAGAACGCACTGACGGCCTAGGAAAACACCGATGACATACAGCGGCTATCAGACCCTCGTCGTCCGTGTGGAAGACCGGGTCGCCCGGGTGACCATCGACAACCCGCCCGTCAACACTCTCGACGGCGCGCTGGCCCGCGACCTCGGGGCATTCGCCACCGAGGCGCGTTCCGACGACGATATCGCCGTAATCATCTTCCAATCGGCGAACCCTGAGTTCTTCTGCGCCCACGCGGACTTCGAGTGGTCGTTCGACCCGAGCATGCTCACGGCACTCGCCGACCCCGATTCCGACTCATCGCTCAACCCGTTACAGCAGCTCAACGAGCGGATCCGTGCACTTCCCCAGGTGACGATCGCGAAGCTGCGCGGCTACGCCCGCGCCGGCGGCATCGAGCTGGCGATGGCCGCGGACATGCGATTCGCCGCAGCCGACCGGACGTGGCTGTCGCAGCCGGAGTCGCTGATGGGCATCTTCCCCGGCGGTGGCGGCACCCAGTACCTCAACCGCCTGGTCGGACGGGCCCGCGCGCTGGAGATCGTGCTCGGCGCGGAACTGTTCGAGACCTCGCTCGCCGAACGCTACGGATGGCTCAACCGCGCAGTGCCCGATGAGCACCTCGACGCCTTCGTCGACTCGCTTGCACGGCGCATCGCAGCGTTGCCGCCCGGAGTGGCCGCCGCGGCGAAAGAGGCACTGGACGCGGCCGAAGCGAGCGGACCTGTCCCGAATCTCACGGAGGAGGCGGCCGCCCATGCGAAGGTGTACCCGTCCCCTGACGACGTCGTCGACCGGCTCCGGGTGGTGATGACCCACGGCGGGCAAACCCGTGACGGCGAAGTTCGGCTCGAACACCTGCTCGAGGCCGTACCTTGGGCGCACAGATCCCCGACGACGCACCGCTGACCATCGAGTTCGGCCATGAATCGCTTTTTCTTGCGCCACCCGACCGCGTACTCACCCTCGTCGTCTCATCCGAGTCGACCGACCCGATAGAAGGAGCCATACCGTGAAAGTTGCCCTCATTCTGACCTCGCACGACGAACTCGGCACCACCGGCCGCAAGACCGGCTTCTGGCTGGAGGAGCTGGCCGCCCCGTACTACCTGTTCAAGAACGCCGGCGTCGACGTCGTACTCGTCTCTCCCAAAGGCGGGCAAGCGCCGCTGGATCCCAAGAGCAACGAGCCCGGCTTCCAGACCGACCTGACCCGGCGTTTCGAGACCGATGCCGAGGCCATGGCCGCGCTGGCGAACACAGTGCGCCTCGACTCGATCTCGGCCGACGACTTCGACACGGTCTTCTACGCGGGCGGGCACGGCCCGTTGTGGGATCTGGCAGAGGACGAGCACTCCGCCCGGCTCATCGAGACCATCCTGCGTGCGGGCAAGCCGCTCGCTCTGGTCTGCCACGCGCCCGGTGTACTGCGCCACACCACCAATCCCGACGGCACCCCGCTGGTCGAGGGTAAAAAGGTCACCGGGTTCACCAACTCGGAGGAGGCCGCCGTGGGACTGACCGAGGTGGTCCCGTTCCTGGTCGAGGACGAGCTCACCAGGCTCGGCGGCATCTACTCCAAAGTCGGCGACTGGGAGCCCTACGTCCTCCAGGACGGCCTGCTGATCACCGGGCAGAACCCCGCTTCCTCCGGGCCGGCGGCCGACCGGCTGCTCGAACTGGTCGACGAGGTCAACAGGGCGCGCGCATGAGCGGCTACGTCGTGATGCCGCTCGCGCAGCGCTGGAAAAGTGAGTGACGAAGTGAAGGTCTTCATCGTCGGAATCGCCGGTGCCGTCGGTTCACGCCTGGCGCGGCTGCTGGTCCTCGCCGGTGACCAGGTAGACGGACTCTACCGACGCCCCGAACAGGGCGAACGCCTCGCCGCGGACAACATCCACGCCACCCTGGGCGACCTGACCCGCCTCGACGTGCCCGCCCTGGCCGACCTGCTGCACGGCACGGATGTCGTGGTCTTCGCCGCCGGCGCCGGCGGCGAAGGTGGCGCCGGCGCCACCACGGCCATCGACGGCGCGGGACTGACCACCGCCATCGAGGCGGCCCGCCTGGCCGGCACCCGCCGGCTCGTACTCGTCTCGGTTTTCCCCGAAGCCTGGCGTGGGCGTGAAGTGTCCGCCACCTTCGAGCACTACATCGCCGTGAAGAAGAAGGCCGAAGCCGAGCTGGCAGCCACCGACCTGGACTGGGTGATCCTGCGCCCCGCCGCGCTGACCGACGAGCCCGGCACCGGCCGGATCAGCCTCGCCTCCGCACTGATCCACACCGAGATCACCCGTGACGATGTGGCCGCCACCCTCGCCGGACTGGTTCACACGCCCGGAATCCGCCACAAGATCCTCGAGCTCACCGAGGGCTCGACACCGATTACGGACGCCGTCCGGGAACACACCACCACAGGGTGAGATCTCCGGCCCCCACCAAGAGATTCATAGGACTCGGTGGCCCGGCAAGGCCCCAGCAGTGGGCACCGTCTCCATCAACGGCCCCGTGACATATCGCCGCCGGTCGACCCAGCGATCCGTGATGTCCGAATAGACGGCTGCATAGGAAGGAGCTGTGCAACCACACCATGGCCCGCGAAACCACCACCGCACAACACACAGAATTGGTACCCAACCGTGGGCAGGTCATCGACCGTTGGAGTGCACCGCGACGCCCTGCTCGTAGAAACCCGATCAGCGGGCGACTCGCTTCGACGGTCCGCGCCGGCTCACAAGAGAGTGGCGAGCCGGCAGCTAACGCCCACGCACCGGGGTCAAACGACTCCGGCAGCGATCAGCAGCGTCCAGATCTCGCCCTGGTCCACGACCTCGACGCCGAGTTTCTCTGCCTTGGCCAGCTTGCTGTCGCCGACACCCGCACCGGTGATCAGCAGGTCGGTGCTCGCCGACACCGAGGACACTGCCGTGGCGCCCGCCTTCTCGCACAGCCGTTGAAATATCGGGCGCGCAACCTTTTCCCCGGAACGCGGATCGCTGATCGCGCCGGTGATAACCACCGTTTTGTCTGCCAGCGGCGCACCGGACGCGACGACCGGCGGCAGGTCCTCCGCGCGGACGTCCAGGCTCACGCCCGCAGCCCGCAGTCGCTGTAGTTCCGGACGCAGGCGGGTGAGGTGCTCGTTCAGGGAGGCAGCGACCTTCGGGCCGATGTCCTCCACCGCCACGAGCCGTTCCGTGCCCGCGTCGGCCACGTCTTCCAGGGAAGCGAAACCCGCGCGGGCGAGGCGGGCGGCCGTTCCCTCCGAAGCCATCGGAACAGCCAGCCCGATCAGCGCACGGCGCAGCCCGACCGTGCGGCTCGCATCGATCGAATCGATCATGCGTGCAGCCGACACTTCGCCGATCCGGTCGAATTCGAGCAGACGTTCCTTGGTCAGCGTGTAGAAGTCCGAGGGATGTTCCAGGATCCCGGCGTCGGCGAGGCGTTCGATCCACACCTGTCCGACAGCGTCGATATCGGCCGCCGGTCGCGAGGCCCAGTGGATGAGCCGGCGCACGGTCTGCGCGGGACAGGAGACGTTGGTACAGAACAGTTCCCGGCTGTTGCCCTGTTCGATCACCGGCTGCGAGCACGAGGGACAGGCCGAGGGCGCAACGATCTCGCGTTCCTCTCCCGTGCGTTTCGAGGCGTCGAGCACGCCGGCGACGAACGGGATCACATCACCCGCCCGGCGCACCAGCACGGAATCGCCCACCTTGATATCGCGGGCACGGATCACTTCCTGGTTGGCCAGCGTCGCCTTGGTGACCGTGGTGCCGCCCACGAACACCGGTTCGAGCCAGGCGACCGGGACGATCTTCCCTGTCTTGCCGACATCCCAGACCACCTCGTTGAGCAGGGTGGTCTTCTCCTCGGCGGCGAACTTGAAGGCCAGCGCGCCGCGCGGAGAACTCGACCGGGTCCCGGCGGCGGCATATGCGTCCCGGTCCGCCAGCCGTAGCACCGCACCGTCGATGTCGTAGTCGAGATCGTTGCGGCGCTGTTCGATCACGGTGATCGCCGCCTGTGCCTGCCCGGCGTCGGTACACACCCGCATCTGCGCGCCCTCGATTCCCAACGCCTGCAGACCCGCCTCGAGGTCGGGCGCAGCCTGCCCTTCGGCCTCGTCCAGGTCGAAGCCGAAGAACTGCAGTCGCCGCTGAGCGACGGTGGCGGGGTCCTTCGCCCGCAGCGTCCCGGCGGCGGCGTTGCGCGGGTTGATCAAGGGTTTGTCCGGGTGAGCGGTGTTGTAGGCAAGGAACGTCGAACGCAGCATCACAGCCTCGCCACGCACCTCCACCCGCCCCGCAACATCGATCCGGCCCGGCACACCGTCGACCAGCGCCCGCACCAGCGCGGTGACATCGTCGCCGGTGGTGCCGTCCCCACGGGTCACCGCACGCATCAGCCGCCCGTTCTCGTAGACCAGGGCCAGCGACAGGCCGTCGAGTTTCGGCATCACCACCACCGGCTGTCCGGGAAAGCGCTCGAAGAACGCCGCCACCTGCTCCGGCGTGGTCGCCTTCTCCAGTGACAGCATCGGGCGCGAATGCCGGACCGGGGCGTGCAGCACGGTGGGCGCCCCGACCTGCTCCAGCGGATTCGGGTCGGGCGTCAGGTCGGGATGTGCCGATATCAGGGCCCGCAGTTCGTCTTCGACGTCGTCGTACTCGGCGTCGGCCACGTGCGGCGAGCCCTGGTAGTAGGCATCACGCAGCATCATGACGCGGTCCGCGAGCTGCTGAATACGTTCCCCAATGTCCACGGCATCAGACGCTACCGAGGTCCACCGACACCGTGGTTCACCGGCGGCACCGCGCAGTTGTGCGCATTGTGCTGTATACGGCTGTGACCGTCGCCGCCACGCCGCGCCGCGCACTCCGAGATCGGCATCGATGGACAGGCGTTCCAGAGGGGCGCCACAATGGGGCCCCGCGGCAATTCAACTACCCGAACGGTACGAACGCGGGCTACGTGCTGCCCGGCCGCGGCCACGCACCGAACAAGCTATCGGCGGCCCGGTCTGGGTGGTGATTGCCTCGGCCTGCCCGAAGTCGAGGCGGGATCGGCCGCACCACAGCCGGTCTCGCGCTCGCCGAGGGCGGGGGCCGATGCCGACGCGACGCGCCCGGCCCCGGGGCCATATCCAGTCCGTCTCCGCAGCCGCGAGACGAACGCTGCCGACCTGTTCAGCGGCGTTGTCCCGCCCCGTCCACGCTCATTCACCGGCTCACACCGCGGATTTGCACCTGTCTGCGTCACGCGGTTGGAGGTTTAGTAGACAGCGACCAAGGCTAGTCCGTGAGCGGGCTTCCTGGTTCACCCGATCGAAACTGCTCGACCGCTCGCTGATGCACTCCTGATTGATAACTCGTTCCGGACGGCATCGCTCGCAAGTCAGATCGTTCGCCGAAAGGACTGAGGGACTGTGCACTACATGGATTCGAGCTCGGCCACCGTTTCGCCCGATGGCCGGCGGTGACCGGCGCAATGGAAATCCTCGAGCTGACCGACGACTTCTACCAAGATCCGCATGCCACCTACCGGGCGCTGCGTGAGCGCGGTCCCCTGCACCGAATTCGATTGGACGGTGTACTCGGCTGGCTGATCGTCGATCACGACGTAGCCAAACAGGCCTTCGCGGAGCCGACCATCAGCAAACGCATCGGGTCGCCCGAGGGGCAGGCTGTGCTGGCCAAAAACGGTGCAGCCGAGATGTTCAACACCGCCATCAGCGACAACATGTTGTTCGCCGATCCGCCACAGCACACCCGGCTGCGCCGTCTCGTGGCCAAAGCATTCGCCGGTCCTGCCATCCGCGATCTCCAGCCGAGAATCACCTCGATCGCCGACACCCTGCTCGACGATATCAGCGCGCGAACGACCGTGGACCTCATCGACAGCTACGCGTTCCAGCTACCGACCGCGGTGATCTGTGAACTGCTCGGAGTCCCCGATGAGGACAAGGAAGATTTCCGTTCGTGGACCGCCGTCGTCGTCAGCGACTCGGCCACGCTCGAGGAACGCGCCACCGCCGGGGTCAGCTTCTTCACCTACCTGACGAATTTGATCGCCACCCGCACCGACGACCCCCGCGACGACCTGCTCTCCCAACTGATCATCGCGAAAGACCACGAAGACCGCCTGGACGATCACGAACTGATCGCCATGCTGCTCCTGCTGCTGATAGCCGGGCACGAGACCACCGTCAACCTCATCGGTAACTCGGTACTGGAGCTGCTCCGCGATCCGGCACTGGCCGGGCGGTTGCGCACCGATCCCGAGGCGATACCCGCCTACCTCGAGGAGATCCTGCGCTGTCACGGGTCGTTGCACGTGGCGACGGCTCGCTACACCACCGCTCCGATCACATTGGGCGGTCAGGACATCGACGCGGGCGAATTCATCCTGATCTCGCTCGCCGCCGCCAACCGCGACCCGGCGCGCTTCGCCGACCCGGACCGGATCGACCTCGAAAGAACCGAGAGCCGGCATATCGCCTTCGGGCACGGCATCCATCACTGTCTCGGCGCCGCCCTGGCCCGCGTGGAGGCCACCACCGCGATCTCACGACTGCTGGCCAAGTTCCCGGAGATATCGCTCGACGGGGAATTCAGTGATCTGACGTGGCGAAAAAGCCTCCTGATCCATGGCTTGACCAGCCTGCCGGTTCGACTGTCCGCACCCACTGAATCCCATCCCGTGTCCATCGCTGACGCGGACCGCTTCTCTTTGTCGGTCTGACCCCAGCGGTGGAACAACTCCAGTGTCGCCCCGCGATCCCGTCCGCTGGCGATCAGGCGCCGTAACCCGCTTCCGGAGCACCCGGCGAGAGCCACACCGCCTGCGCCGTGGTCGCCGACAACGGCTGCAAGCTTGCTTACGTAGGGGCTCGCCACTCGCGGCGACGACCGGGTATCCAACGCCCTGGATGAGCAGCAGCCACCACCGGACAGCCGAGCCATATCGCCGACCCCTGGATGGCGGTCGGACCATGATTCGGCCCGAAAAAGCCGGCCGGGGTCGTTACGTGACCGAGTAGCATTTCAGGGAGACCTCCCGGCCCGCGGCGATCGAAGGAGGCGTCTCGTGGAACGGACAACCTGCTTGGTGGCCGGCGGCGGGCCGGCGGGACTGATGCTGGGTCTCCTACTCGCCCGAGCCGGTGTCGAGGTCACCGTGCTGGAGAAGCACAAGGACTTCCTGCGCGATTTCCGTGGCGATACTGTGCACCCCACCACCCTCGACCTGCTCGACGAGCTGGGCCTCGGTGCCGAGTTCGCGAAACTGGGCGCCCGCGAGTTACGGCAGATCGTGTTACCGATCGCGGGCGGTACACAGCCGCTCGCGACGTTCGAGCACCTGCCCGGCCCGCACAAGTACATCGCGATGGTGCCGCAGTGGGACCTGCTGGACCTGCTGGCCCGCACCGCCGTACCGGAACCGACCTTTCATCTACGGATGAGTACCGAAGCGACCGAACTGATCCGGGTCCAGGGCAAGGTCACCGGCTGCGCCTACCGGACGGCCGACGGCGCGACCGGCACGATCCACGCCGACCTCACGGTGGCATGCGACGGCCGCGCCTCGGTGCTCCGGGCTTCGACCGGACTACCCGCGCGGAGCTGGCCGACACCGATGGACGTGTGGTGGTTCCGTCTCCCGCGCACCGCTACCGACCCCGCCGGAGCGCTCCCCGTCGTCACCGCGCGCCGCGCCGCCGTCATGCTCGACCGCGGCGGCTACTGGCAATGCGCCACACTCATCGCCAAGGGTGCCGACGCGGAAGCCCGGCGTGGCTCGGTCCAGGACATCATGCACAGCATGGCCGATGCCGCACCCTGGCTCGCCGACCGCCGCGACGCCCTGACCGGCTGGGACGAGGTGAAGCTACTCGATGTCCGGCTGGATCGGCTGAGTACCTGGTACGTCGACGGCCTGCTCTGCCTCGGCGACGCGGCGCACGCGATGTCCCCGGTCGGAGGCGTCGGCATCAATCTCGCGATCCAGGATGCCGTCGCCGCCGCCCGGATACTGGCCGCACCGTTGCTCGCGGGCACCACGACGACCCGCGATCTGGCCCGGGTACAGCGCCGCCGCCTGATCCCGACTGCGGCGATCCAGGCCGTACAGCGGGTGCTGCACGCCCGCCTGATCATGCCGGCTCTCACCGGCCGGGTCGAGATCGCGGGCGCCCCGAGCGCTCCCCGGAGCCTGCGATTACTGCGCCGGACACCGGTGGTGCGCAGCATTCCTCCGTATCTACTCGGCCGCGGGGTGTTGCCCGAACACGCGCCGGATTTCGCGCGCCGTCCGCCCCCACGGACCGCCACCGGGCCGGACGAGCCGGGTACCTGACATCCGAACTCAGCGTTTCCGATGCTGCGCAACGCGGCGTCGCCGGGATGGTGGCGGACGCTGAGGGTGGTACCGAATCTGTGACAACCAGCAGAAGAAGTCTCGAAGTCAGTCGAGGGAACACCTAGTTCCTTTCGACACGAAGGGTGTCGCGGGCATTGAGGGGTTGCCGGAACTCGGTGAAAAGAAGCGCTACCAGCTCGCCGCGGCTGCTGACGTCGACTTTGTCGAAGATGGCCTTCAAGTGATCACGGACCGTGTGCGGTGACAGGTGCAGCTGGGCGGCTATTTCGCGGGTCGACACACCGCGCGCGACGAGTTCGATGACGTCGAGTTCGCGGCGGGTCAATTCGAAGGCGGCCGTCACCAATGCGGCGATCTCGGAGGGTTTGGCGGGTTCGATGACCAGCGCGGTCGAACTGCCGCTGCCGTCGGCGGCGCGCAAGCACGACGCATGGCAGACCAGCCAGTGGCCGGTACTGGCGCGGATCCGGATGCGGGCGCTGCCGCCGGTGAGCCGGGCTCGACCGGCCGTACTGAGAATCCATACCGGCAGCGGGATCTCGATGCCGAGCGGTGTGGTGGTGGACGGGCCAGGCGGCATCCGGTCCATGAGTTCCCGGGCTTCGTCGTTGAGCGACACCAGATTGCCGTCGGCGTCGAAGAGCAACATGCCGGGCGCTCGGGCAGTGTCTTCCGGCGTCGCCGCGGTCGAGGGTTGGAGGTAAGAACGTAGCCGCTGTGCCAGTGGGGCGGAAAGGGATTGGATGAACGCGATATCGGTGGCGTCGAATTCGGCGCGTCCGCGCTCCCGGAACAAGCTGAGCTGACCCCAGGGTTGGCCGTCGATTCGGAAGACCGCGCGTAGTTCATCCTCGAGACCACGGGGGCACATGAAATTACGGTAGAGCGGGCTACGGGCTGGGTTGCGCCCAGTCGCAGCCTGTAAGCCCACAACCGGGACCGTTGCGTGCGCCAGGTCGCGGAAGCGATTGACGTGTTCGGCGAACAGTTCCGATTCCCAGTAGGTGCCGCAGCCGCCCTCGTGCAGGTTCTCCACCCGTACCGGGGCAGTGGTCAAGCCATTGATCGGATCGGTGGCCACCCACACCGCGGCGTCGAAGGGCACGATGCGGCGCAGGCGTGTGGAGGTGTCGGCGAACAGCGTGTGCGGGTCCGGTGCGGCCGCGATGTCGCTCAGCATTGCCACTTTCGCATGGCGGGCCGGTGTGGTCATGCCTGCCATCCTGCTGGGTTCACCGCTTGTCCGCCCTCCCTCATATGAGGGGGAACCGGCATTTCGTCCCGCGCATTCCCCTCATTCGGGGGATGGGATCGGAAGCCGGCAGCACGGACGCTGGTCGAGGCATCGGACGGTGCCGGACAAGGAGTTGTGCCATGCGTATCGGATTGGTTGGGGCCGGAGCTGCCGGAGTCGGGCTGCTCGACGCACTCGCAGCGACGGAAGGAAGGCCGGACAGCATCATGGTATTCGATGGCTCACCGGCGGTGTGGCGAGGACGCCCATATCAGCCGGATGTCGAGGCGGTGCGGGTGAACGCGCCACCCGTGATCATGTCGATTCGGGCCGCAGACCCGACGCACTACCAGCGGTGGCTGGAGTCACATACCGACGCGGCGGGCTACCGCGACGAAGCGCTGGGGCAGATTCTGGTGCCGCGCGCACGCTACGGCGAATACCTCGAGGACACGGCCCGAGCGGCGATCGACGCACTACGCAGCGCTGACTGGCAGGTGAGTGTCGTCAACTCCCGCGTCACCGGATTCACGCGGCGCGCCGAGGATGGTGGCGCGCTGTTGCACACCGAGGGCGGCGCCCGGGTGCCTGTCGACCGCGCGGTGCTGGCGGTCGGAAACGGCCGCCCCCACGACCACTACGGCCTGACCGGCGCACCCGGGTATGTGAACGAGCCCTACCCCATGGCCCGCACGCTCGCCGATATCGAGCCCGGAGCGCATGTGGCGGTGATCGGCAGCGGGTTGACTGCCGTCGACAGCGCAGCCACCTTGGCGGCGAAGGGGCACACCGGCCCGATCAGTTTCGTATCCCGCAGCGGGACACTGCCGTCCGTGCAGAAGCGCCCGGCCCGACTGGAGTTGCGGCATCTCACCCCCGCTGCGGTCCTTGCCGCAGCCACCAGCGGAGCTCTCACCTTCGACCATCTCGCCGGCCTCATGCGCGCCGAACTTGCCGGCCTGGGCCAGGATTTCGACACCTTCGCCGCCGAGATCCTGGCCACCGAATCCGAACCGCCCGTCGACCGGCTGCGCCGGCAATTGGCGGAGGTCGAGTCCCCGCACCATGGGTCGCGACTACTCACGATGGCCATTCGCGTGGCCGGACCACTGGCCTGGCAACTGCTGCCGGAGTCCGATCGAAGCATGTTGCGAGATCGGCATTTCCGCACCATCAACGGCCTGAGTTCACCGATGGTGCCGCACAACGCGAAGATCATCCTGCGCCTCCTGGATTCGGGACAGCTACGCCTGCGGCCCGGGGTGACCGAGATCGAGGCGCGGCCGAGCGGCGGCTTCACGATCGTCGACGGACGCCGGTGGACCGCCGATGTGGTCGTCAATGCCGTCAACCCGACCGCGTATACAACACCTGCCGACACCGAACCGCTGATCAACGCGCTACTCGCGGCCGGTGCCGCCGAACTCCATCCGACGGGTGGACTGACCGTCGACCGAGATACCCGCGCCACATCGATACACGGCCACCCGGACCCGACCTGGCACGTACTCGGCAACCTGGCCGCCGACTCCATGTTCATCGCCACCAACCCACCCGGCCTGGCTGCCGAGGCAAACCGGCTGGCCCGCATACTGGCGGCGTAGCCGATCGCCCTGCCCGGCAGCCGCGCCCCCGCAGCAGGCCGATGTCGGCGGCACCGGCTCAGGCCGGGTCCAGTGGGTGGATCGAGGCGAGTTCGGCCGGCCAGGGGGGTCATCCAGCCCGCCGGGTTGTCGATGGGCGCCCGCCCGCCGATGCCGGCCGGCTTTCACACCGGCAGGTAGCAGTGGTTTCGGGATCGCCCACTGGGCATCGGTCAGATTCGCACGGCAAAAGGTTGCGCTTTCGCGTGGTGAGTATGCCGGTCCGCCGACCGCAGGCAGTGGAGGGAGACCGGGCGTGATGCCGTTACGAAGATCGTTTCCGCCGAGCGCGCAGTCGACCGAGAAGGGACCAGGTGATCATCTTGGTGGTGGCGACCACGCCATAGGAGACACCGTCCGAGTAGGGTTCGTCGCTGCGGAGGGTGGCGTCCGCTCCGCCGTCGATGAAAATGATCTGGCCCGCCATGAAGGAGTTTTCCGCACTGACTGCCCAAGCGATCGCATCGGCTATGGGTTGGACAGGGCCGGGAAAACCGAGTGGTTGAGGAAGTGCCTCGGCGAGTACTTTGACTCGAGCGGAATCGGTCAGCATGGTTCGACGAGCGGTGTCGGTATCGACGATTCCCGGAGCGATTACGTTGACCGGTATACCGCTACCTGCCCAATCTTCGCCTGCGGCATGCCGCCTCACCCAACGATTGAGCGCGATCTTGGTAGACCGGTAGATCACCGCGCCCCGCTTGCGTGCTACGGCCCGCTGGGCCGCTGCAACCGCGGCAGCCTCGTCGCCACCGAGTGCCGCTGCCACCAGATCCGAGTCTCCCGATGACAGCGAAGAGGCCGACGAGACCAGCACGACCCGGGGCGCGGCGGATTCGAGCAGCGATGGCCGAAGGCCCTGCAGTACCGCGAGGGTTCCGAAGTAGTTGACGCTGACCGTCGCCGGTGTCGGGGCGGCAATGCCGGCGACCAGTGCCAGCCCGTCGATGCCGGTGGAGGCGAGCCGGGTCACGCTCTCGACGAGGGCTTGCCGGCCGTTCGCTGTGCCGATGTCGGCCCGGACGTCCATATCCTCGCCGACACCGCAACGGATCACCAGCCCTCCCGCTTCCTCCAGGGTTCGCGCGGCTTCGGCGCCGATACCGCTATCGGCGCCGGTAACTACGTAGGTGCGTTTCCTGTGGTCGCTCATGACACCCTTACATCATTGATTGCACTAGTGTATTTATACACTAGTGCAATCAATTGCTGGGCTGCCGTAGGCGATGCCGGGAGGTTTCCAGCCCGCGCGAACGGTCGATGTGGACGCGCGCCCTGGAGGCCGAACCAGTCCCGGCCTACCGCGAGTCGGGAGTCACGCCGACGGGGCTGGTACGACCCCGCCGGGATACCGGTCTACGACCTGAACTGTGGCCACGCCAGACACGAGACGAGAGCTCGCGATGACCGGCCGGGCAGAGTCCTCGCCTGTGCGGGCAACACCGCCTCCAAACGCAACCGGTGTTCGTCGTCAGATCTCCACAAGCCATCCCGTGATCGGTTTCACGCGTCTGATCAACGCCCCATGCTCAGGGGGCTTTCAGGTGTTGGCTCCGGTCGCATCCGGAAGATCCCCCTTTGACCTCAACCACACTCGAGGTCATACGGTCTCTTCACGACCTGCACGACGTGCAGGCTCCGCACCGAAGTACCAGAAGGGGACACCACATGACGACCCAGCAGATCTCCGACGCCGAACTCGCCGGACAGCCCGCTGCATATTGGACCGGTGTCGCCTACGAAGCGCTCATTGCGTACACCCGGACCCAGCAAGCCGAAAAGGGCTACACCCAGCCCCAGTTCTGGCTGCTGCGCAATCTCTCGGAGAACGACATCTCACCAGACGGCGAGGGAATGACCCTTCCCGAGCTGCAGGTGGCCATGACCTCCTACATACGGCCCGAGGATGACCTCGCGGCGGAGGCCGAGGTGCTCGTGGAGCGCGGCTGGCTGACCCGGGATGCCGAGGACCGGCTGTGGCTGACCAAGGAGGGGGAACAGGCCCGCGTCGACCTCGCGCGCAACGCCCCCGCGATCCGCGCCGCCCTCCACGAGGGCATCGACGACGCCGACTACGTCACCACTCTGAAGGTGCTCCAGCAGCTGATCCGCAACTCCGGCGGGACGGCCGCCTAACAGACGGCGGGGCCGGGCACAGCACCCGGCCCCGGGGTCGTGGCAGGTCAAATGACACCGCTGCCCATCGAGGTCACCGCCGCATGCGCACCCCGCCCGGTCTCCCGCGCGAGGAGCACCGGGGGTAACGCCGGTAGCGAAGATCACCCGTCCTACGCTCGGTCGCCGATCGACCTGTCGCAGACGAGTCCGTTTCCGGTCGCTCGTGTGGCGGCGAGGAGCCCGGATCCCCAGTCCTTCATGAGGTCGATGGCTTCGGGTGGTCCGTGCACGATGAACGGTGCACCGATCGAGACGAGGCAGAAGGCCGCCCAGTCCAGGGATTCGGCGGCGATATGGACCTCGCACGAGCCGGAGTCGATGGCGGTGACGGTGCCGTAGTGGACGATTTCGGCTCTGACGCGTTCGGCGCGAGCCTGGATGGTGGCGTGCACCCGGTACTGCGATGGCATCGACCCGATCCGGTCGCGGACATATTCCACCGGATCGCCGCCGGGCAGGCGGCGCGGTGCGAATCGTGCGCCGGTGCGGCGTGGTTGCGCGATCCGGTCGATCCGGAAGGTGCGCCAGTCGGTGCGATCGACATCCCAGGCCACCAGGTAGAGGCGGCTTTCGACATTGACGATCTGATGCGGTTGGACGGTGCGCTGCGAAGTGGCCGCGTCGCTGCCGCGGTAGGAGAACGAGACGGTATCGGCGTCCCGGCAGGCAAGCGCGAGGGTGGTCAACGCGGTGACATCGTCGATCCCGGCCCGATGGTATCCATCACCGGTGGGTGTCGCGACGGCCCGCAGACTGTCGATCCGGCGACGGATACGAGCGGGAAGGACCTGGACGATCTTGGCCATGGCACTCATAGCGGCTTCCGCGGAGGCGGGATGGACGCCGGTGGCGATCTCCTTCAGCCCCAGCACCGTCGCGGCGGCCTCCTCCTCCCCCAGGACCAGTGGCGGCAGGCAGGCACCCGCACTGAGCTGATAGCCGCCGCCGGTCCCGCGCGTCGTGACGATCGGATAACCGATCTCCTGGAGACCGAGCACGTCACGCCGGACGGTCCGCTCACTGACATCGAGCCGGCGCGCGAGGTCGGCACCGGACCAGTGGCGACGGCTTTGCAGGAGACCGAGAAGCTCGAGAGTGCGAGTGCTGGTGGACACACCCCCGAGGCTAGGCGCCCTTGTGGCCATATCCTGTCCGCAACTGCGGCGAATCTGGGGGGCACCAACCGAAAGGAGACAGTATGTCCACCACTCCCGCCGTCCCCCCGGCGCCCGCCGGATCCGCGACGGTCGACCCCTTCATCTGGACCGACGACGCGGCAGGTCTGCTCGACTTCCTGGTCGATGTGTTCGGGGCGATCGAGGTCCCCGAAGCGCGGACCGCCGATACCGACGGCCTGATTCTGCATTCCGAACTGCGGATAGGCGATTCGACGCTGACGATCGCCGACCGCAAACCGGACTGGCCGTATATGCCGTCCTTCGTCCGTGTATACGTCGACGATCCGGCCGCCACGCTGAAAAGAGCCGCCGCGCGTGGTGCGCGGATCGTCACCGAGCCGACAGATTTCTGGGGCGACGTACTGTCGCGCTTCGCCGATCCGTTCGGCCACCTGTGGTGGGTGTACAAGCACAATCCGGATAACGCATCCTGGGAGGAAGGATCGGCGGACGGAACCGGCGGAGGCGACTGGGGGCAGGCCGATTCCGCCGAGGCCGGTGCGGGCGAGCAGTCCTGGGAGTCGTTCGCGACACCGGAGTTGACCGCCGTTCATTCCTCGCTCATGGAAGCGATGGCGTCACTGCGGGATCCGCGCACCCGCTGACCTATCGGCTATGCCCTGCGGCCTCGTATGTGCCGCAGGGCATTCGGCATTTCCGGGGCAAGGACTTCCGGGCCACCCTTTCGGCTTGTGGCCGTATACCGTCCGTAACGGAGGTTTTGATCGTCCTGTTCCCCATCGAGAGGCAGGACGTGATCAACACCCGGAATTTGACCAGGACCTTCCACGGTCCCGGCGAATCAGAAGTCCGCGCGGTCGACGGCATCGATCTGACCGTCGCGCGGGAAGAAGTCTTGGCGATCCTCGGCCCCAACGGGGCCGGCAAAACGACCTTGATGCGCATGCTCACGACGCTGCTGCCCCCGACCGGCGGATCCGCGCAGATCGGTGGCCACGACGTACAGCGCGAACCGGGCCAGGTGCGGCGGGTGATCGGATACGTCGGTCAAGGCAACAGCGCGGGGCATACCCAGCGTGCGATGGACGAGGTGGTGACCCAGGCCCGTATCCACGGACTGGACCGGAAATCGGCGCGGATCCGGGCGGGTGAGCTGTTCACGGCCCTGGGTCTCGACGGACTCGGAAAGCGGAAGTCCCAGGCCATGTCCGGCGGCCAGCGCCGGCGCCTGGATCTGGCGATGGGGTTGGTCCACCAGCCCGCGCTGTTGTTCCTCGACGAGCCGACGACCGGCCTGGACCCACACAATCGGGCCAACCTGTGGGACCACATCGCCCGCCTCCGGGCGGAATCCGGCATGACGATCGTGGTCACCACCCATTACCTCGACGAGGCCGACCAGATCGCCGACCGGGTCGTGATCGTGGATCACGGCCGCATCATCGCCGACGGTTCGCCCGAGGCGCTGAAGAGCGAGCACGCGGGAGACCGGGTCACGCTCGAAGCAGGCGACCCGGCCCGGGCGGGCGAACTGGCCGCGCTGGCGCGCCGGACCGAGTGCGTGAACCGCGTGACTCACACCGGCACGACCGTCGTCGCCCACGCGGCGAACGGCCCGAAAGCCGTACCCGCACTGGTCACCGCAGCCCAGGCGCGCGGCATCGACGTCGTTTCCGCCGCCACTCGGGTGCCCACCCTCGACGACGTCTTCCTCGAGCTCACCGGACGCAGCCTGCGCGACCCCGGCACGGCCGAGAGCGGCAACCACGATCCGGAGGAGTCCCGATGACCGCCACCGAACCGCGCCGAAATATCGTCGCCGACACCCTGCTCGTCACGGTCCGGGAACTGCGCCCTGTGCTCGGCGATCCGTTCTCGGTCGTGTTCGGCCTGGTCCAACCCCTGTTCTTCCTGTTGCTGTTCGGGCCGCTGCTGGCCCGCGACGGTGAGTCGCCCTGGGCTTGGTTCGTTCCCGGACTCCTGGTCATGACGGCGTTGTTCGGTACCGCCGGCACCGGCTCCAACCTCCAGTTCGACCTCCAGAACGGCACTCACGAGCGCCTGTTGGTCACGCCGCTGTCCCGGCCGGCCCTCTTCCTGGGCCGCGCGGTCAAGGAATTCCTCCCCCTGATCGCACAGGCGACCCTGATCATCCTGGTGACCATCCCTTTGGGGCTGCGGCCGGATCCACTCGGCGCGGTGCAGGGCCTGCTACTGCTGGGTGTCCTCGGACTGGGCATCGGCTCGTTCAGTTACGCACTGGCCATCGTCGTCCGGGAGCAGGACTGGGTTTTCTGGACCGTGCACCAGACTTTGTTATTTCCCTCGATGATCCTGTCCGGCATGCTGCTGCCCCTCGAACAAGCTCCGGGCTGGATGCGCGCGCTCTCGGTGGTGAACCCGCTGACCCACGTCGTGAACGCCGAACGCGATCTGTTCGCCGGCCACCTCACAACGGCCGACGTCGGCTGGGGCTGGCTGGCCGCGATCCTCACCACAGCCATCGGCATCGCGGTGGGCCTGCGCGCACTGCGCAAGAGCACCAGCTGACCAGGAAAGGACCACCATGGAAATCCTCGTATGCGGCGCCACAGGGCATATAGGCCGCCACCTCGTCGACCAGCTACTCGCCGACGGCCACCAGGTCCGGGCGCTGACCCGCACCCCGCATTCCGCGGACCTGCCCCCGGCCGCGCGGCGTGTGCGGGGCGACCTGACCGACGCCTCGACCCTGCACGAGGCGTTCACCGGTGTCGACGCCGTCCACCTCATCACCTTCGGCGGAGACGACGGCGCAGATCTCACCACCGGCCCCGAGATCATCGACCTCGCCCGGCGATGCGGAATCGACCGCGCCACCGTCCTGGGTGGCTGGTCCCGGACAAGCGTCGAAGACGCGCTGTCGGGCAGCGGTATCGCCTGGACCCGCCTCGAACCCGTCGAGATCATGCTCAACACCCTCGACTGGCTCGACGAAATCCGGGAACACCGCACCGTCTCCGCTTTCATCGAATGGCCCAGTGCCATGGTCCACGAAGCCGATATCGCGGCGGTCGCACTGACCGCCCTGACCCGAGGCGGCCACGACGGCAAAACCTACCGCCTCACCGGCCCCGAGGCCCTCACCCCGGCGCAACGCACCCGGATACTCGCCGAGGCGACAGGAGTTCCACTCACCCACCGCCAACTCAGCGAAGCCCAGGAACGGGACCGCTTGGCCGGCCACGGATTCGGCGACGAATACGTCGAATTCGGTCTCCGCTTGGCAACTCACCCACCTGCCGCCGCGGACAAGGTCCTCGACACCGTAGCGACAGTGACCGGCCGATCGGCCCGCACATTCGCACAATGGGCCACCGAACACGCACGCTTGTTCACCTAGCCGAGACATTCCGGGACCGGCAGCCACCTCCTGGTGCTGCCGGTCCCGGCCAGATCGCCGGCACCGAACCGTGCCTGCCGGATCTGAGCGTCGATGGTTGCGGCACTGATACCGGGACCGGCGTCGCGGGCAGCCTGCTTGGCCCCATCCTTGATCGCCAGTTCCAGAGATCGCCAGTCCGCGTAGCCGGATCGGTCAGTCACCGCGGAATCCTTCCGGACGAATACCGGACAGTTCGAACAGATCCGCTGCGACCTCGCAGCCGGTGCGACGGCCGATCACGTCGAGATGCTCGGCGAGCCGATCGGCAGACAGTAACTTTCCGGCGCGCACAGCATCGCGTACGGTACCGGCGACCAGTGACATGTCCGTGCCGAGGTCGACGAGGTCGGCGATCGTCCGCTCGACGGTGAGTGTCGGCAGACCGTCGACCGGTAGCACATCGTCCGGGGCCAGGCGCCGGATCCGCAGGCGCACACCGGGCAGGCGAGTGCCCTTACGCGCGGGGACGATGTAGTCGAGTTCGTCGAGGAGGAAGTCTCCGATACCGTGGACAGTGGCCGCCGTGGTACCGGCGGCCACGAGCGCGGGCACCCCGGTATCGGCGCGAGGGGCAGTCGCGCCGCCGAGCGCGAGCCATGTCGCATAGATCGTCTCGTGTCCGACCGAGGGCGCGCCGGCCATCCGGTAAACCCCATGCGCGACGCGCTCGATCGCGCCGGCGGCGGCCATCCGTGAGAGTTGTTTGCGAGCGATACCGACAGTGGCCGCCTGAGCGGTCGTGAACAGGCCCCACCGCTGTTCCGCGATGACGCCGAGCCGCGCCAGTGTCACATCCGCCACGACAACAAATGTACCTATTCAAGGGGACAAATGTTGCCATCGGGCTAGTTTCTGCGGGCCTCGGCACCTGGAGCCACCGCCAACGCCGCGACGCATGCCGGGACGAGACGAGACGCTCCCGGAGGCGCCGACCAGTACCGGTGCCGGGTCCCCGGATACACCGACTTCACCGCCATGCTGGGCTAGGAACACCTGGATCTGGTCGTGGTGTGCGTTCCGCACTGCGTCGGCCGCCGGGTGATCGAAGCCGCCGCCGAGCACCGCGTCCACGTACTGAAGGAGAAACCGTTCGCCACATCGCTGACCGAGGCCCGGGAGCTGGCACGGCTGTGCGAGGACGCCGGGATCGAGCCCATGGTCACCCTGCAACGCCGCTTCAACCCGATCTACACGAGCTTCCCGCAGCTCGCCGATCAGATCGGAACGCCGTTCGTCATCGACGCCCGCTATACCCTGCACACCGCCAACCCCTCCGACGAGTGGCGCGGCGACATCGCTACCGCCGGCGGCGGCTGCGTGATCGACATGGGCCCGGCGCCACCATCGGCGACCTCAAGGTCGGCACCTTCGGCCGCGCCGCAGCCTTCAGCATGAACGGCCCCAAACCACTCTCGGCCGGCGAAGGCCGGGTTCATCCTCACCGACGATGACAACCTCTACTACCGGCTGCTCCTGCACGGCCAATACAACAAGCGATGCCGCACCGAGATCCCCGAACACCACTCGCTGCACCGCTACGCGGTGACCGGCATGGGTCCACCAGGCGCTACTGGCCGAGGGATGCCGCGAAATCGACCGACCGGGCTCCACCTGTCCCCTCAACCAGCTCGAACTCTTCCAGGCACCCAGTACCCCCTTCCCTGAACACGCAGGCGAATTCGCTTATCGCCCTGGCGAATTCCCGCACGCCGAACACCTGCACCACCACTCCCTCAAACTCCCCGTTTGGCACCGCGAACACGACCTCCCCCTCTCCGACCGCTACCTCGACGCCATCGAGAAAGTCATCCACCACGCCGACCACCTGAAAGGATGAACACCATGACGACCCATCTCGAAGACCTCACCACCGAAGCCGAACGCGACGGTGTCCAGCAACTCGTCGTCGGCGCGGTCGTCGAACACGACGGGCGTGTCCTGCTGCTGCGCCGACCGGGCGACGACTTCATGGGCGGCATCTGGGAACTGCCCAGCGGCAAAGTCGAACCCGGCGAAAACCTCGACCAAGCCCTCGCCCGCGAAGTCGAAGAGGAAACCGGCCTCCAGGTCACCGGCATCGGTCGCTACATCGACAGCTTCGACTACCGCTCCGGCAGCGGAAAACACAGCCGCCAATTCAACTTCACCGTCCAATGCGCCTCCCCCGAACCCGTCCGGCTCACCGAACACGATGCTTACACCTGGACCCCACTCACCGAAGAACCGCCCGTAACCGACGCCGTCAAACAGACTCTCACCACCTACCGAAACGCCGCCTGAACGGCGAAACCATCGTGGACGCGGGCGGCACCGGGTGAGCGGCGACGAGCGGCCGGTCGGCCGCCCGCGGCGCCTCGGTCACGATTCTGCCGGTCGGCAACTTCGAACAGCACGGCTACCACCGGCCCCTCATGCCCAGGGTCCCGGCGTCTTCGTGGCCGCCGAACGGACCGCGCGGTGCAACCCGCCTTACGACGTCGGTGTTGCTTCGGTCACATGCCGTAGGAGAATGCGTCCGTCGAGAGGAGCAGCTGGGCCCCGGTCCGGTGACCACCACACCGACAGAAAATGACCCTCACACCGGCTTCTTTGGTGTGAGGGTCATTGTCGTAGAAAACTGTCGTAAGACCCGGCAAATCGGGCATACCAAAAAGACATACCCCTGGTGGACCTTGGGGGACCTTACTACAACCCTAAAAGCGCAGGTAGAAGCCCTGAAACGCAGGCGGAAGCCCTGGAAAACCTGATCCAGAAGCTACCCGACCCCACAACATCGGCCCCACCGCCTGTGGTGAGAATCAGACCCCGGCGGGCACGGCAACTCGACGCCGATGAAGTCGCGGAGCTGATCACCGGCTACCAGGCCGGAGCAACCGTGTATGAACTGGCTGCCCGATTCGGTATCGAACGGCGCACAGTCAGCAATATCCTCCACCGACACGAGGTACCGATGCGCCGCCGCGGGCTGTCCCCCGACCAGGTCGACACCGCCATCCATCTCTACAAGCTCGGCTGGTCACTCGCCCGGGTCGGCAACCATCTCGACGTCAACCACACCACCGTCCTGACGGCACTTCGTCGGCGCGGAATACCCACGCGGGATCCTCATGGGAGAGCGCGAGTGTAATCGGTGGCTACGCTATCGCCTCGTAAGGAGAGGTGTTCCGAGACTGCGGCCCGGATGACCGGTCGGTGGCGGATCGTGGCGATGAGCCCCTGGGGTAGAGATGCCATCGGCCGATGGAGCCGGGCTTTATCGAATGAGACGCGGACGGCCCGGCCAGCTCCGATTCATCGCCGTCCGCGGCTGGTTCGACGGCCGCCGGGCCCCGCCGGAGCACGGCGACCGCCGACGAGAAACCAGAACAGGCGGCTGGCCGAACCACCACCAGGCCGACCCGCTACACCGGGCGCTGTCATCGAAACAGATGTAGCGCCGGACTGCCGTGGCGGGAGAGACTTTCGGCGTGACCGGCACTGAGGGGCTGGTACTGCCCCACGACGCGCCGGAGCATCGCTTCATGAGGTATGTCCGTGCACCACATGGCGAGCATCGGCCGTTGTATCCACTCGTCCCGGCGACGCGGCCCGCTGCGAGTCGGCCTGGATCTGTCGACCCTGGGGGCCGAGCCGCCCGATATCGCCGACTTCGTATCGGTGCTGCGACGGCGCCCGGAAATCGAGCCCGCGTTCCTCGTATTCGGCGAGCAACACGACGATCTGACCGAACCGTGGAGGCAGCGCCTCGATTGCGCGATCGTGCATGTCGTGGACTATCACAGCTTCGGCGAACTGGAAAAGATCGCCGACGCGTCGCAGGTCTGGGTGACCACCTACACCGCAGGCGAGCAGACCTTCGGCGGCTGGTGCCCGTTCTTCGGCGTCTACGCCAACCTCGACGCCCTACAGTCGGCAGAATCCGACCTCACCGAGGAAGACCGCTACCGCGCCGCAGCGCTGGCGGCCGTGGCCCTCAAACTCGGGCTAGACGTTGTGGTGACCGAGGCGCCGACCGCGGGCCGACCCGAAGTCGCCGACAACGATATCGCCGCCATGATCACCCCTCCCGACCTGCTACCGATATTCGGTCACTATCTGCGCATGACGGGAAACCTGAGCCTGCGGTACAACCGAACGGGCGTCATCGTCTACGACGATCTGCGCGCCGGATCGGTCAGCGGGGTCTACCACATCGGGATCGAGAGCCACATCCCGCATCTTCGCCACCTGATGGTGGCCGCCCTGATGGGCAGGCACACCGATGTCGTCTCCGACCTCGGCTCGATCTCGGCACGGGCCCAGCGCGCGCTGCGCGCGCTCGACGAGTTGCTGGCCGCACTGTCGACCCACAACGGGCCGCACACACCTACCGCCGATACCACCGAGCGGGTCAGCGAGGCATTCGACCGCGAACTGCTCTACCTGACCGCAGTATTCGACACATTCGGCCGACTGTTCAGACGGCTGCACGACGGCCGGGGACCGAAGAGGAACGAACCCAAGAGCCTGCACTCTCTGCCCCTAATCACCAGCCACATCGTCGAGAAATACGCCGCCGGTGAGATCGTGGACCGGATCGTCGAATACAGAACCTACGCCTACATCACCTCGACACTGCGCAACTACATCCATGAGGCCGTACTGCCGACTGGGCCGGTACCGAGCCGTGGATACGGCAGCGCTACCACCATCGCCGTAAACCTCGACCTGCTCGACGACGTGAAACTCACCCAGCAACAGGTCGCCAAACTCGGCGTCTGGAAGGCCAGCACCACGGTCCTGTCGGCCGAACCGACGACCGTCGGCGACTTGGCCACCTTCGCGGTCACCTTGATGACCACGGCGCTCGCCTACGTCGACACAGTGATCGAATTGATCCTGTTCCACCACCCCACCGACCCCACCGCAGACGCCCACCCACTCCTCGGATGCGCGCCAAAAGACCTCCATATACCCGAGCCACGCCCGGACGAATTGCTCATCCGCAGCTACTTCGGCTGGTAATCGGAGCAGCGAAACGGCCGGCGCCTGCCGCACGAAGGCCCACCGCTGGAACTCCTTGCGGGTACCCCTGGGCACTGTGACCCCGGTCCGCGAGAGTTGTCAGTGGCGCGGAATATCCTGTCGCGCATGCGGATCCTGCACACGTCCGACTGGCATATCGGGTTCCGGATGCGTGGCATGCCCTTGCTGGCCGCTCAGCGGGTCATACTCGTCGGGGAGATCCCAGCACTCGTAGAGGAGTGGGAAGTCGATCTCGTGGTCGTCGCTGGCGATATATACGACAGAACCGATCCATCTGAGGCCGAGGTTGCTGTGTGTCAGGACGCGTTCGCCGCGATCCGAGCTGCTGGCGCGCAGCTGCTGATAATAGCAGGTAACCATGACTCACCGATCCGTCTGGGAGCCGGAGCAGTGTTCTCTGCCGCAGGCGGGTTGCACTTGGTGACCAGCGTGGCCGGCATCGGCAGGCCGGTGTTGTTCGACGACGAGCACGGGTCTGTCGCGGTGTACGGGGTTCCATGTCTGCAGTTCACTGGATCCGCGCTCGGTTGTGGTGCGGGCCGGTCGCACGCCGATCGCTGGCTTACCGCGATGACGCGAGTGCGTGCGGACCTGGCGGGCCGTCCGGAAGCGCGTTCGGTGGTGGTCGGTCATGTTCCAGTGGCCGACCCCACCGAACGCGGTCCGGAACGGTTGCGGGTCGGTAGCCGTCACACGGTCCCGGTCGAGGTGTTCGCCGGAATCGACTATGTCGCGCTCGGTGACCTACACTGGCCGCACGCGGTCTCCCGCGCGGTCCGCTACTCGGGCTCGCCTCTGCCCTATGTCTACGACTTCGGCCCGCGGCCCATCGATTTCGACCCGCCGAAATCGGTCTGCATGATCGACCTCGGCGCAGACGGGCTGACCTCGACCACCGAAGTCCCTCTACTCATGCCGTCTGGACTGGTCCGGGTCGAAGGCACCCTCACCGAGCTCACGGCCGCCACGCGGTCGCTGGACTACGTGCACGCAACGCTGACAGACGCCTTTCGGCCATCCGGGGCATGGAAGCAGCTACGCAGGCGGTTCCCGTTCCTGGTTCGCGCGGAATGGGTCGATCCCGTCACCGCGAGCGTGACTCCACTTCATCCTGATGAAGCCGAACCACACGCGTCCCTCGCCACAAGCATGCCTGTGACCGGCGAGCTTTGGCGCGGGTTCTACGGCGAAATGGACCAGCCGTGCCTACGCTGCGGCGCGCACCCTGGACGCCCCTGCTTCCAGATTCGCAGCGCCATCGGCGCCTCGACCATCAACACCTTCCATCGCGAACGCGGACTCGACGCCGCCGAACTGGCTCGGCTCGGCTATCAACCCTACGAGGTCGACGACCACGGCACCCACCGCCAGCTGTGGCGCACCGAAAGCCAGTGGCCAGTACACCGGGACGGCTGCCACACCCTACCGCCGACGCCGGCCGAACGGCCCGGCCTTGCCGAAGGTCGCCCGAACCGTCTTGGGATCTGCGCCGCACCGGGGTGCGCGGCGCCACTGAAACAGCGCCGCGGTGGCAGACCAGCACTGTACTGCTCCGGCAAATGCCGTGTTCGCGCCCACCGCGCACGCACACCGGTTCCCGCAACGTGACCAGCACGCGGCTTGAATTCGCCAGCGCAAGCAAGTGTGATGGAGTCCATCGGTGATGAAAGAACAGCAGTCGACGTCCCTGGCCGCCCTGGTCTGCGAGCAGCTCGACCAGGCGGCGGCACCGATCCGGAGCACTGGTGCGATGGTGATTTGCGGATTCCCCGCATCAGGCAAGTCCTCGGCCGCGCGGTGGCTCGCCGCGGGGATGGGCGCGGTCGTGTTGGACAAGGACACACTCGCACCGGCGTTGGAGGAGTCGGTAATGACGCGGCTGACCGGCGATCCGTTCGATCGCGATTCCGACACCTACCGCGAGGTCGTTGCGCCGGGCATCTACGACAGCCTCATCCGTACCGGCCTGACCGTGGCCACCCACCACCCGGTGGTGCTGGACGCACCGTTCCTGTCGACCATGCGTGCGGCAGGCGCCGCAGGACTTCCGTTGGGAGTTTTCATGCGACAGCACACCGAAGCTGAGGCGGACCTGCCGGTCGTGACCGTGTGGATAGACTCGCCCACCGAACAGGTTCGACAGCGGATGATCGCACGGGGTTCTGCCCGCGACGCACCCAAGTTGGCGGACTGGACTGGGTATCGGTCCGGTGTTCTCGATTCCGGAGTTCGGGAACTGGCCCGCACAGTGTGCGATCTCGTGATCGAAAACTGAACCGGATTCTGATCAGTACGCCGGGTTGTCACGGTGGAGTAGCGGAAGTATCGATCTCATGACCGTGTGGATCTCTCGCGCATGTTCGGGTGATGCTGAGGTCAGCGGTGGCCGGACTAGGGTCGGGAACCCGGGCAGCCGGGTCGACACCGCGGCTTTGGCGAAGGCGACATCGCTGATGGGTAGTCGTTTACGGGCGTCGGTGTAGCGGTCGAATTCGTGTTGCCGGGCCTGGGCACGCTCGATGTCACCGGCCGCCACCGCCGCTGCGACCGCTACCGGCAGCTCCGCGACCGGCCCTCCGGCGCCGGTGACCACCCCGGCCGCCCCGATCTCCGCGATCCGGGCCCCGATCCGGTCGTCACCGAGATACACCCGGAAGTCGGGGCCGATCTGCTGATACTCGTAGGTCAATGAGCGGTCCTTCCCGGAGTCTTTGATCCCGGTCAGCTGCGGAAACTCTCCGGCCAGCTGCGCGGCGAGCCGCGGTGGGATTGGTGCCTGGGTGTGGCGTGGGAAGTTGTACAGCAGTGTCGGGCGCAGGCAGTGCGGCAACACTGCGCGGAAGTAGGCCCCGATCCCGGTTTCGGCAGCCTCGGCGAAGAAGAACGGGTTCATCACCGCCAGCGCATCGGCGAAGTCGCTGGCGTGGCGCGCCAATTCCACGGCATCACCGACCGCGCATGCACCCACGTGCACGACCAGGACACCGCTCCACCTGCTTCGGCAGTGCTCGGCGACCTGGATCCGCTCGCGCACCGTCAGACTGGCGAATTCCCCGGTGGTTCCGTTGACCAGGACCGTCTCGACACCCGCAGCCCCAATCAGATCCAGATAGTCGCTCAACGCCGAAAGATCCAGGTGACCGCCACGTTGGTACGGCGTTACCGTAGCGACAATCGGACAGGAGAAGGATTCGGTCACGGCCCCCAGCCTCCCACGCTCTCCGCAGCGCATCGTGCGGACGAGAGGCTCGGCGAACGCCTCGGGACGTACGCCGTGCGGAGCATCTACTGTGCGCGGGCTGCGATGAGGTGGAAGAACCGTGCGGTATGGGTGTACGGAGCGCGGTGGGACAAGGTGAGTTCCAGCCGCTCGAGCTTGCTGTAGAAATCCGGGTCGGACTTGCGGGAGTCGTCGACGATGAGGTCGCAGACACAGCGGATGCCGTACCTCCCGATAACGCTCAGCTCCGCCGTGCGCAGGTCCGCCGCGACCCGGTCGGCATAGCAGGCGTGAGTTCTGGTGTCGTACGCGCCGCTGTACCGGGTGGGGCTATCCAGCAGCCACAGTGCTTCGTCCAGATCCAGGCCACGCACCGCACTCAGCAGTGGGTCGGTGTCAGCGTTGGGTGCTATCAGCGACAGCACCCCAGCCGGCCGAAGCTGGTCCGCCAGCATGGTTGCGGTGCGTTCCCTCTCCGGAAGGTACTGAAGCACGTTATGCAGTAGCACGACATCGAAGCCGTCGGTGCCCAGCGTGGCGCCGAGGGAGTCGATATCGGCCGGGTATGTGGTGATGTGGTCGCGGACGCCACGCTCGGAGGCGATCGTGTTCGCTTCGGCGAGGGACTGGGGTGAGGGGTCGGCGATGGTGACGTGGTGTCCGCGTCGAGCGAGTTCAACCGCTTCCACACCATTGCCACCACCGACATCGAGGATCTCCAGTCCTCGCTCGGCGGGCAGGTGCCGGACAAGGTTCGCCATCGCCACCGTGTACCGCAGCCTGCCCCATGGGCTGGCCTGCCATTGCTGGAACTCGCCCAACTTGTCGTCGAACATCATTGATTCAGCTCCTTCTGCTCACCGCGACCACCCCGATCAGGCGGCACCGCGCCGCGTAATTATCGTGCCGTTCCGGCGCCTTCGTGAGCAGGATCGGCGCAGAATCGTTGTCATGGAACGCATCTCGTTCGACATCGACGACTATGAACGGCGGGTTCGCTCGAAACCGTGCTTCATCTGCGCCATCGTCGCGGGACAGCACGACTCGAAGCTTGAGCAGATCGTTGCTGAGGACGATGAGAACATCGCGTTCCTGTCCCGGTATCCGACCCTGCCCGGCTACGTGCTCGTTTCGCCGAAACATCACCATGAGCATGTGGTTGACGACCTGGACGAAGACGAATATCTGCGACTGATGAGAATGGTTCGCCGCGTTGGGAGAGCACTGCAAACGGTGGTCCCCACCGAACGGCTATATATCGCCAGTCTCGGCAGCCAACAGGGCAACGCTCACCTCCACTGGCACGTTGCCGCCCTACCACCTGGAGTGCCCTACCGCGAACAGCAATTCCATGCCCTGATGGCGGAAAACGGAATACTGTCCTGGTCTCTGGAGCAGGCAGTCGAACTCGCCGGCCTCATCCGCGCCGCCTTGGCTGCCGACGGCACGAACTGAACCACCATGCGTCGAAGAATTCATATCCGCAGGTAGCTGAGTAACCGCCAAGTGTAGGACCAATCCCTAAATTGTTTTCCGATGGACTCGCGAAAAATATTGCTGTGGAAATCTTTTCGCTGAATTACCTATTGATGGTCTCCGGGCGCACATATAGCGTCGTATCCGCCAGAATTGAGACGCCCCGGCTGGTGGGCCAACACCAGACCGGGGCAGGTACGGAGAAAGGGCTCCGCAATGCAAAGTGTAATCATCTCGGTCGGGTCCGAGGTCGAAGTCGAGGCACCATACGACCGCCGTTTCCACGACGCGGCGGACGAACTCGGTGGCACACCCACCTCGGATGGTGAAGCGTGGCGCTTCTCCCGCAACGACGAAGAACGTGTCCGCCAACTATGCAGCACAATCTTCGGAGAAGACCAGGGCACGACCCCGGCGACGGACCAGCCGCTCGACCGCTCCGAAGTCGGCACCAGCGAGGCTTCGGAACTGCCTGTTGTGAGCACCCATCAACGGCGGGCGGACCTGCTCGACCGTCTCGACATGCTGCTCGACGAGGTCGCTGAGGTACATACCGCCCTGCAAGCGCTGAAGTAGGGGCTGGCCTGCCACACAGAAATCAGAGGGCTTCGACCGGTGGCCGATCAATCCACCGGCCATCGGTCGTCGGCTCTCTTCTGATGCTTCGTGTTCTTGCTGCTGCTCGGTTGAACGCTCCGGTTTGCATTTGGCAGCAGGTCTACGGTGGCTCGTTCAGGCGGACAGCTCTTCCAGCCGATATCGGGTCCATTCGATGGCGGCACCGCCGCATCGTTCGAATGCCGCGCAGTTGTCGGCGCGGTCGTCGATCAGAAGCGCCTCGCCGAAGGAGAGCCCTGCGGTGGTCAGCCAGGAGCCGAAGAAGGCTTCAGGGTCTTCGGATTTCAGTACGCCGGTGTCGCTCGAGCTGATGATGTCGTCGAATACGGCGGCAGCCTCTTTCAGCGTCTCCGTGCCTGATGGTTGTTCGTTATGACTGGACGTGACGGCGTGAAAGGTGCTGGTGAACGCGTCGATATTGTCGGTCGCCAGGACAACGGTCGAGTGGTACCGGGCGTCACGCAGTGCTCGGAGAAGCGACTGGTTTACGGGCATGTGGGCGATGTCGTGTGCGAGTTGCGTCAGGAGCTGGTCAACATCGAGGCCCGAGTGCGTGGCAGCGAGGTTGGTGAGGATGTCGCGGGAGCTGCGCTTTCCGCACATCCATTCGCGGCCCTCCCGATTGCCTGTCGTGAACAGCCGGTCCAGTTCTCGATTCAGAACAGCGTAAAGGGAGTGATCCGGATCGTCGGTAATGCTGTGCCAGAACGGTTTCCGGCACAGCACTCCGTGCCAATCGCAGAAGACGACGCGAGGAGGGTCCGCACTTCGCATAACGTCTGCGATGGTCTTGATCGCCGGGTGGGCGAGGGTCACTGGGCGTATTCCCGAGCCGCGGTCGCGCGGTCGAGCCTGTCGAGGGTGAGCAGGCCATCGAGGACTCGGTGGGCGGTGATGGCTTGGTCGGTGATGTGTCGAACGGTTTCGTCGCCTTGTTCGGAGAGGTGCACTCCGTCGGCCCACACGCTGGGTGCTTCGGCGGCTGGGGCCGTGGGGGTGGCGGGTGACCATCCGAAGCAGGTGGCGACATAGGTGATGTCGTCCCAGATGTCGACGAAGACCGCGTCGTGGTCGGCGGCGGCGCGGCGGGCGCGCTGGTTGTATTCGGTCAGATCGCCGTTGGCGGCGGCGACGTCGATGGTGGGGTCCCAGCCGATCGGGGGTTCACCGATCACGACGATCCGGCGGGCGCAGGCGCTGAGGAGCCCGAGGGCGGTGCGGATGTTGGTGTCGTATTCGCCGATGCCGACTGCTTCGCTCATCCGGCCTTGGTGGTGTCGCCAGACGTCGTTGAGGCCGACTCCGAGGACGGCGAGGTCCCATCGGCCGCCGGCGTCGACTGCGGCTCGGAGGTTGGTCAGGACGTCGCGGCTGGTTGCTCCTCCTTCGCCGTGGTTGTCGGTGGTGAAGGTGATCCATGGGTAGCGGGTGGACCATCCGGTGGTCAGGACATGGACGTAGCCGCGTTTGCGCCATTCGGTGACCGTGATCTGTTCGCCGATCTCGGGGAGATCGGCTTGGACTGCGAGGCGGGGGTTGTGGGCTTCGTAGTGTTCCATCAGGGATGTTCCGAACCAGCCGATCCGCAGTTGGGGTCGGGGGTGTTCGGGGTCGAGGGGTCCGGGGTGGCGGGCGGTGACGCGGGCGGGCGCGCCGACGGCGGTGGTGTTCGGCGGCACGGATGCGGTGACGACGGCGTTGGCGCCGATGCGGGCGTTTTGGCCGATGGTGACGCCGGCGGTGATCGAGACTTTGTTCGCGACGATCGCGCCGGGCTCGATGGTGACTGGAGCGGTGTCGAATCCGCTGGCCCACGGGGTGATGGGCTCACCCGGGGTGAGGGTGTCGGGGGTGCGGGCGCGGTGGTTGTGGTCGTGGATGTCGACCATGTTGGAGATTCCTGCGCCGCGTCCGATGTGGATGCGGGTCATGGCGGACAGGACGACGTTCTCGCCGAGGGCGGTGTCGTCGCCGATGGTGATGTGTCCGCCGGTGTTGGCTTGCAGGGTCGTGCCGCGGCGAATGCTGACACGGTCACCGATGGTGATGGTGGCGTCGGTGTCGACGACGAAGTCGACGTCGTCGGCGATGTCGCAGTCGGCGCCGATGTGTACCGCGTCGCCGTAGCGGGCGCGGACTCGGTCTGTGAGGGCAATCGAGTCGGTGTCGGTCACGCTGGTCATGATCCTTTTCTCGGTGGTCGGTGCTGTTGATGGGTGGGTGCCGATGGTGGTGTGGTGACGAGGTAGTCGCCGATCACGAGGGCGTCCAGGCCGAGTCGGGCGCCGCTGGCGAGTGCGTCGGCTGGGGTGTCGACGATCGGTTCGCCGGGGCCGTTGTAGCTGGTGTTCAATACGACGCCGATCCCGGTCTCGGCTTCGAGGGCGTGCAGGAGTCGGGCGTATTCCGGTTGGTGTGCGGGGTCGACGTGTTGTGGGCGCAGTGTGCCGTCGGCGTGGACGACGCCGGGGATCTGTTGGCGTGCTCGGGGTGTGGCCTCGTGGGCGACGATCATGAATTCTGCCGGGCCGTCGGGTGTGGTGGTCCAGCCGGTCGGGTCGAGCATGCTCGGTGCGAGGGGCCGCCAGAGTTCGCGGTGTTTGATGTCGCGGTTGATGCGGTCGCGCAGTCTGGTGGTGCGGGGGTCGGCGAGGATGCTGCGGGCACCGAGTGCCCGTGGACCGGCTTCGGCGCGGCCCTGGTGCCAGCCGATGACCTTGCCCTCGGCTATCAGGCGGGCGGCGGTCGCGGCGATATCGGGTGGGGTGGTGAAGTTCGCGCCGGCATCGTGCAGGGCGGTCTCGATGGCGTGGTTGTCGTAGGCCGGACCCAAGAAGGCGTGTGCTTGGCGAGGACCGGGCACTGTGTGGTCACCGCGGCGGTGCGCGACTTCCAGGGCTGCGCCGAGAGCGCATCCGGCATCACCGGCGGCCGGTTGCACGAACAAGGTGTCGGTGTCGGGGGTGCGGGCGAGGATGCCGTTGGTGGTGCAGTTGAGCCCAACACCGCCGGCCAGACACAGCGCGGTCGCGCCGGTTTCCTCCAGAGCGGTGGAGACGACGCTGATCAGGCAGCGTTGCAGCAGGAATTGGGCCGATGCTGCGAGGTCGGCGGCGAGGCTTTGGTGGGCGTCGTCCGATCTTGGTGCTTGGCGCGGGATTCCGGCGTCGGTGAATGCCTTGCGGTAGGCGTGGCGCAGGGCTCGGTAGTAGGTGAGGTCGGTGTAGCCGGCGGTGTGGTCGGCCTCGGGTGCGAGGCCGTAGGGGGTGAGGTCGAGGTGGTAGCCGTCGCGGGTGGGGTGCAGGAAGTTCAGGTCGATGGTCGGTTTTCCGTAGGCGGCCAGGCCCATCAGTTTGCCTGCGTGGGTCCAGTCGCCGAGCCCGGCGTGTTCGGTGGCGAATTGGTAGAACCAGCCCAGTGATTGTGTGAACGGGAAGGTTCGCAGGCATCGCAGACCGGCTCGGGTTCCGTGATGGATGCTGGTGGAGACACCGTCGCCGGAGCCGTCGACCACGATGACCGCGGCGTCGGCGACACCTGCGGGGTAGAAGGCGCTGGCGGCATGGGCGAGGTGGTGGCCGACGATGGTCAGTCGACGTGGTCTTTCCGGGCCGGTGCCGAGCGGTCCGAGGAGTTCAGCGATTAGGTCTGGGTCGGTGATCTCATCGGCGGGGTTCGGCCAGTACGGGTTCCAGGCCACCGCGATCTCGTCGATATCACCGCACCGGATTCCGGCCTGGGCCAGGCACCATGCGGCCGAGGAGGCGGCCGAGCGGGAATCGCGGTGATGCTTGATTCGGGAGAACCGTTCCTCTTCGGCGAACGCGACGGGTTGGCCGTCGGCGACGAGGCAGGCGGAGGCGTCGTGATGGTAGGGGCCGCCGAGCCCGAGCACGTATCCCACGCGGTCAGCCCTCCCGCACGGCGGCTGTGGACAGTGAGTTGCGGACCGCGCCATGGACGTCGGCGACCGTGATGGTGTCCATGCAGCCGCCGATCCCGCCGCAGGTGACCCGGTGTGCGCACGGGGAGCACGGCAGAGTCGACCGCAGCGCGGTGACATTGTCGGCGTGTTTGGGGATGACTTCGGCGCCGTTGCTCGGGCCCAGGAGCAGCACCACCGGCAGGTCGTAGGCGAGGGCGAGGTGGAATCCGAGGCTGTCGCCGGTCACCATCGCGTCGCAGAAGTCCGGGACCGCGGCGAATTCCTGCAGGGTCATGGCGTCGTGACGCACTCGGCCCACTCCGGTGTCCAGTTCTCGTAACAGCTGGTGGCAGGTGCGGGCGTCGGCGGGGCCGCCGGTGATGACCAGCCGGTGCCCGTCGCCGAGCAGTCGCCGCCCGAGGTCGGCCCAGTGACCGGTGGGCCACAGCTTGGTCGTCTTGGAGCCGCCGACGTTAAGGCAGACCCAGCCGCCGCTGGTACCTAGCCGCGCGGCGACGCGGGCTTTGGCCGCGTCCGGCACCGACAGCTGGTAGGGCTCGCCGGTGTAGATGTAGCCGGCGACCTCGAAGTACAGCTCGGTCCACGTCTTACTGTTTCCGCTGGTGCGGAAGTCGTTCCAGGTGTTCATGGCGAAGAAGTGCCGGGCCGCTGTGCCGATCGGATAGAGGCTGTTGTTCTCGCCGCCGTAGGCGAGGCCGGCGTGGTGCTCGGCGCTGATCCGGGGCACGAGCCCGGCCACGGCGGGGTGGCGTTCGAAGCTGTAGACGGCGTCGTAGTGTTCGGCGAGCACTGTGTGGGCGGTCTCGGTCTCCCAGGTCAGGACGCGGTCGACGTGCGGGATCATCTCCACGATGGGGGCGGATTCGGCGCCGACGAGCCAGGTGATGTGTGCGCCGGGGTGTTCGGCTTTGATGCGGGCCGGTAGTGGGGAGGCGATGAGCATGTCGCCCATCCGTTTGAGCATCACGATCAGGATGCGGTGGGTCACCGGGTCATACAGTGTGCACCCTGGGCAAGGACGCCAGTGCTTGCACGGCAGGCCGCCGATGAAATGACGACAGTCGGGTCGCCAGAAGAAGTCGCTGGTGGTCAGTGGCAGATCAGTGGCGTTCATGAAGTCCTCTCTTCCTGCCGCCACGCTCGGCGCAGCACCTCCTGCGCCGTATGGTCGGCCGCAGCGGCGTCGCCGATGCCGTAGCGGATGCGCAGGTCTGCGACGTTGCGGGCGACCTGTTCAGGGTGATCGCGGTGGATGAGTACGCGCGCCATGAGCGCGGCGAGTTCGTCGAAACCCGCGGCGTCGAGACCGGCGAAGGTCAGTTCCTGTGCTCCCAGCCGCAGGCCGGGCTCGGGCAGGTAGGGCAACGGGATGGCGTTGACGACGATCCTGGCCTCATACAGCAGCCGTGAGGCAGTATCAGCCGGGCACGTGGGAGCGATGTCGATCCACACCTGGTGTGATCGGGTGTATCCGTGGTCGGCCGCGCACACGGTGAACCCCTCTGCAGCGAGGGCGTAAGCCAGGCGGCGGGCGTGGGTGACGGTCGCGGTCGCGTAGTGGGTGGCATGGGCGGTCATCCATGCCGTCGAGATCGCCAGCGCGGCGACGTCGGCGGGGTGATGGTGCGATATCCATCCGGCGGCGTGGGTGTCGATCTGGTGGGCGAGGTTCGGATCGTTGGTGGCCACGATGCCCTTGCCGACCGGACCGGGCCAGGTCTTGTGGACGCTGCCACCGAGGCTGTCGGCGCCTTCGGTTAGGGGGTTCTGGAACGCGCCGCCCGCGATCAGGCCGAGGGTGTGCGAGCCGTCGTAATGGATCACCGCGTCCTCGCCGACCGCGGCCCGGATGCCGGCGATGTCATGGGGGAACAACGCCATGAACGAGTCGAGGTACACCAGCACGGGCCCGCTGGTCCGGCGGGCCTGGGAGGCCAGCAGCTCGAGGTCGACGCCCATAGTGGCTGGGTCGACGGGCAGGGGCTGCCAGTTCAACCCGAACCTGTGTGCGACGAACTGTGTCGAGCCGTGACCGCCATCGGCTTCGGCGAGGCTGAGCACGGTGTGTGCCGGCCCGGCCAGCGCCGAGAGCGCCACCGTCATCGCCGACAATCCCGAGACGGGTTTGGTGTTCACATGCTGGGCGCCGAGGAGTTCTCCGATGGCGTGGGCCGCTACCGATTCCAGCTCGGCGAGTTCGTCGCGTCCAGGCCACGCCCAGTGCGTGTCCTCGGCGCTGCCGAAGCAGTAGCGGACGGCGGCAGCGCTCACATACGGCAGCCGGGCGTCGGCGGGCATCTGGTTCTCGCTGGCGATCAGATGAAGCCGGGCTGCTGTCGCGGTTTCGAACCGGGCGAGCCGGTCGACGATGTCGTCGATGTTCACCGGCCAGCCACCTCCCTTGTGCGTATGCGGGCTTCGACCGGCCCCGCTGGCGCCCGGACCGGCTGGAATCGGCCGACCTCTGGTCGTCGGGCCGGCAGGTCGATCCAGTGTTCGGCCAGCACAGCCGCCGCCAGCAACAGTGTCGTGGCCTCGGCGAACCCGCGACCTGCACAGGCGTGCGGGCCGCGTCCGAACGCGAGCAGCCCCGCGGCGCGGCGCCTGCCCTCGGCACTGCGAAAGCGTTGCGGGCAAAACGCTTCCGGGTCCGGATATTCCTGCGGTAGAAGGTGGGTGACGGGAGCGCTGTAGGCGACGTGCCAGCCTGCTGGGACCAGATAGCCGCCGAGCGTCACCGGCGTAGTGGCCCGCCGGGTCGCGATCGTGTTGGGTGTATGGACTCGGGTGCACTCGGTCAGCACGTGCCGCAACTGCGGGATAGCGCCGTGCTGGAGCACCTGCAACGGGTTCTCGACCAGACTGCGGGCTTCAGCGGTGAGCGCGGTGGCGAGCTGGTCGTCGAGCGCGCACTCGACCAGCAACCAGGTAACCAGGCTGGCGGTGGTTTCTCGCGCGGCGATCAGCAGGGCCAGCAGATGATCAGCCAAGCTTCCGCCCGGGGCGTGACCGGCGGCGACCAGCTTCGAGGTCACCGACTCGGCCCTGCCCTCTATGCGCACTGCGGGCGATTCGAGCAGGGCGCGCAGTTCCTCGGCGGCGGCGAGTGCGGCGGCGTATGCCGGGTCGCTGCCGGTCGTGCGGGTCGGTGGGAGTTCGGTTCCGGCGACGAATCGGTCGAACAGGTCCGGCACCCGCTGTGCGATGGGGTCGTCGACGGCCAGGCCGATGATCGCGGCCAGGCACACTGCCATCGTGTAGTCGCGCGCCGCCTGATAGAGCTCGATGGTCGGCAGGGTGGCCCATTGGGCGACATGGCGGTGCGCAATAGCGCCGATTGTCGGCAGGTAGGCGGTGACCGCACCGTGGCGCAACCCGGTCGACAGGAAACTGCGCGCCCGCAGGTGTTCGGCACCGTGGAGGGTGAACACCGCTCTGCGGAACAGCGCCTGCACCGCCGCAGTGTTGTACACCCTCAGCGTGCCTGCGCGTTCCTGGTCGAACATCTCCCGCACCGAGTCCGGCCCGATGCAGAACACCGTCGGCGGCCCCGTCGTTGAGCCGACACCAAAGACGGGGCCATGCCGAGCGTGCGCAGCAGCCAGAATCTGCGGCAGGTGCGACCCTGGTGGTGGTTCGGCGATGGTAGGTGGCGGTTTCACGGGGTGGCCTCGCCGACGTCGAGGGATGCCGCGGTGCGGGCAAGGATCGCGTCATGGTCGAGGTCGACCGCTCGTATGTCAGGCCGGCAGTCGCAGGTGACGGGCAAATCGGCGAGGTCACCGGTGACGCTGTAGGACACCAGCCCGTCGACGATGCCGTTCGCGCAGCGCTCGCAGGAGTCCGGGTACACCGAGTCGAAGTCTGTGCCGCGCATGTTGATACAGGCCACCCGCACCGCCGCTTTGGCGTGCGCGCCGCGCACGGCGTCGACGACGGTCCACAGGTTCGGCGCCTGGTAGTGCCCGCGTTGGTAGAGCCACCACGCCACGGTGTTCGGTGCCAGCCTCGTCGGGCACACGGTGACTCCGCCGATGCCGAGCGAGGCCACGTACTCGGTGGAGGAGATCACGTCGGTGATGGCCTCGCCGTCGGTGAGGAACGGGGGCTTGATCATCAGGTACACCTTGGGAATTACGTGGTGTGCCTGCATCAACGCCACCGCGTCTTCGAACGACTCACGGGTGATTCGGGTGTTGACCAGGGTTTCGCGGACCAGCCGGTCGGCCGATTGCAACCCGATTCCCACCTCGAGCTCGACATCGCCGAGGGCCTCGACGAAAGGTGCCAGGGTCTCGGGCGTGAGGAATTGGGGCAGGCTTTCGACGACCAGGCGGCGCACACCAGTGACCGCGACGCGGCGGGCGATATCGAGCTGGACCTCGGCCGGTACCTCGCGGCGGGCGAAGAACGACCCGTCGTTGTAGAGGGCGAGCATGTCGTAGTCCGGCTCGTCATCGGTGCGTGCCAGCAGCGTGGCGACCTGCTCGCGCAAGCCCCGGGGGTTCGCGCCGTGCAGGCCGAAGTTGTTGTAGTTGGTGAACGGACACATGGTGCAGGTCGGCACCGAACAGCCGCCCGACATCAGGATCGCCTTCTTGCGGCCGTAGGTGGTGCCGTCGGCATCGCGGACGGTGTCGTAGCTGATGTACCGCGGCTCTTGGAGGTGCTCGACCGCGGTCACCTCGCGCAGCGACCGCGACAAGGCCGTGAGCCGGTGGCGTAGCGCCTTCTCGCCAGCGAGCACGCCGGTTGTGCTGGTAGACATTGCGTTTCCTCCGATCACAGGGACTTCACAAGCTCGCCGACGCCGAAGGTTTCGGCGCGGGCGTGGTCGAACAGGTCGCGGGCGTACCGGTGGATCACCTCGGTGTCCACCGGCTCCAGGCCAGGCAACGCGGCGCGCAGTCGCCGCATATCGGCGCACGTCCAGTACTGGTAGCGGTCACGGATCGGGTTCGGCACCCCCACCAGCGGCACCGGTGCGCCCGCCCACTCCGTACACCAGCCCAGCAAGGTCTCGAACCGGATCGCGGTCCCGGAACCGAGGTTGTAGACGCCTGCGACCTGCGGGGTATCGAGCAGCCGCACCAGCGTCGACACCAGCACCTGCACCGGCAGGTAGTCCCGCGCGGCGGTCAAGGTGTCGTCGAACAACCGGACCGGCCGCCGCGCCGCCACGGCCGTGACGATCTGCCACAGAATCGAGGCCATCGAGCTTTTGGATTCCTCGCCGGGACCGAAGACGTTCGTGTAGCGCAACCCCACGCAATCCAGGCCGAACACCGCCGCGCGGCGCAGCATCGACTGATCCAGGACGAGTTTGGATTTCGCGTAACAATTCAGGGGGCCCGAGCAGCGCCCACGATCCTCGGTGTCGGATTCGCGGGACGACGCCCCGTGCGGCACCACGCCGTACACGCTGCCCGAGGAGGCATACACCAGTCGTGTCCCGGAGTCGGTGCATGCGCGAGCCAGCCGCAGCGGCACCGTGGCGTTGGCCCACCGCAACCGCTCGTCATCTGCGGCGAGGGTGTCGCTGACCGCTGCCTGGTGCACGACCACCGCGAACTCCCCTCCAGCGATCCGAGCCAGCACAGCTGGGTCGGCAGCGTCCACGGTGATCGATTCCCACGGCCACGCCGTAGCCGCGGGATTCTGGTCGACTCCGGTCACCGTCCACCCGGCCGCATGCAGACCGGTGGCAACATGCCCGCCGATGAACCCGGCCGTCCCGGTGACCAGCACGGAGCGGGTCATGGCTGCATCACCCGCCCGGCGACAGCGCGTTCGATCAGCTCGCTCGTCGACACCCCTTCCAGGTACGGGCCGACGACAACTTGGCCGCCATGACGTTGCACCACGGCCGTTTCGGGTAGTTCGGTCGCTCCGTAGTCGCCGCCTTTGACCCACACATGCGGACGCAACCTTTCCAACAGCGCAGCCGGGGTGTCCTCGTCGAACACCAGCACCGCGTCGACGAAGGAGAATGCTGTCAGCATCGCCGCCCGCTGCGCTTGCGGTACCAGCGGCCGGTTCGGTCCCTTCAAATTGGCCACCGACGCGTCGCTGTTGAGCAGCACGATCAAGCAGTCGCCCATGGCGCGAGCGGCCTCCAGCAGCTGTCGGTGCCCGTCGTGCAGCACATCGAAACAGCCGCCGGTGGCCACCACCCGGCCACCGGCTGCGTGCACCCGATCGGCCACAGCGAACCCGTCACCCGCGCCATCCGGTCGCGGGTGGTTGCCCGCCGTAGCGCGTTGCCCGGCGACGTAGTCGGCCGCCGCTGTGACGGCGCGTTGCACAGCTGTCGACATTGTGCGATTACCGATCAGTTCACCGAGCAGCCTCACGGCGAACCGATCACCCGCCCCGCAGGTATCGCCTTGCTCCCGGCGTGGGGCCGGGAATACGTGCGCGGGATCGGTGTCGGCGCCGACCAGGACAGCGCCATCGGCGCCTCGGGTGACCACCGCGTACTGGCATCGCCATCGTGATCGAAGGCTGCGCGCCCGGCGGACATCGCTGTCGAGGTCGCCGGCCGCTCCGTCCTCGGCGGTGAGCAGATCGGCTTCCTCCGCATTCGGGACGATGACGCTCACCCCGTCGGTCGGTGCCGGGCCGTGACGATGGGGATCCCACACCACCGGCACACGCCGCGCCACGGTGGCCAGCAGTACTCGCAGTCGTGGTTGGGCGGCTACCCCGCGCCCGTAGTCGGCGACGAGTACGCCTTGTGCCTCGACAAGGGCGTGCGCGACCTCTGGGGGCGGATCGCCCACCGGCACCGCCGGATCGGAGTCGTCGACCATGACCAGGGTCTGTCCGCGTGCCCGCATCCGGATCTTCACCGGGGTCGGCGCCTCGATGCCCAGATCGATCACCGACACCCCCGCCTCGGTGAGGTCGCTGAGAATCCGCAGGCCGGGCTCGTCGGCGCCGATCGCGGTCACCAGCGTGACCTCGCAGCCATCGTGGGCGGCAAGGATCGCGGCCAAGCCTGCCCCGCCTGGTCGCCACTGCCGTGACACCGCGCTGAGCACCGGCACTGGCGCTTCCGGCGATACCCGCGTGACCTCACCGCACCAGTCACAGTCGGCCAGCACGTCACCGACAATCACCAGGCGCCGAGCGTGCTCAACCGTCGGCGGCGGGACGGACTCGGCGGTCTCTGCTTCGGTCGGCTGCGACGTCGACGGGGCGGATGCCAAAGCCGCATCGACCGCCGCACACAGTTCGTGCGCGATCAGAAGGTGGCATTCTTGAATGGTTGAGGTCGCCGACGAATCGACTGACACCACCTCGTCGCATACTCGCGCCAATACGCTGTCAGCGGGACCGGTCAAGGCGAAGGTGAGCATCCCTAGCTCGTTCGCCTCTGTGGCGGCAGCGATCACGTTCGTGCTGCACCCGGAAGTGGAAATCGCGATCAACACATCGCCCTCCCGACCGTGTGCACGGACCTGCCGGGCATACAACTGGTCGAAGCCGTAGTCGTTGCCGATCGCAGTCACCACCGCGGAGTCAGTGGTGAGCGCGAGCGCAGCGAGTGGGTTGCGCTCCGTCTCGAACCGGCCCACCAACTCAGCAACCAGGTGCTGCGCCTGCGCGGCGCTTCCACCATTTCCGACGGCTAGCACTCGCCCGCCGCGCCGTAGTCGGCTGGCTACCATCTGGCCCCACGACCGGACCTTGTCCAGATCGGTGCGTTCCAGGGCTTCGGACAACTTCGCGACGCGATCCGCGCCGGATTCGTTCATCTGTCTCCCCGCCTCGATCATGGTTACGGATCTCCTTGTCCATCAGCACATTTGATGCTCATTTGGGTTGGCGTTCGCCGGGGCTCACCTCGTCATCGCAGTCGCCCGACGGCGGCGCGGCAACACAGGTCGTCGGCCTGCGGCGGCTCCCAGCCGAGGTTGCGGGCACGACGCTGGTCGACGTCGTGGGGTGACCACCAACGGTGTGGCGCAACCAGCCCAGGTTCGACGAGGTCATAGCCGGCCAGCAGTGCCGCGACCTCGTCGCGACTGCGAGAACGGAATTCGATGCCGAATCCGGTGTAGATATCGGCCGCGCGGTCGACGGGGCCGGGATCAGCGTCACGTGTGATATGGCTGAGTGCCAGGAACGAGCCGCTCGGCAGCATGGTCGTGACCGCGTCCACGACCATGCCCGGGTCGGGCAGGAATTCGGCGACGAACGACAGACACACCGCGATCGGCTCGCTCGGATCCATGGCAGCGGTGATCTCGGTGACGAGGGCGTCGGTGTCGCTCAGATCGGCGTGGACGAATTCAGTTTGTTCGTCGGCGAGAAATACTCGGCCGTGGGCGGCGACCACCGGGTCGTGATCGACGTAGACCATGCGTGCGGTCGGCGCGCAGTTGCGGGCTACCTCGTGCAGGTTCGGCGAGCATGGGTAGCCGCTGCCGAGTTCGACGAACTGCCGTACCAGCTGTTCACTTGCCAGGTACCGCACGGCCCGCAGCAGCCACAAACGTGTCGCGCGGGCCGCGACCAGAAAGGCGCGGGAGTGGGTGATCAGCTTGTGACCGGCCTCGAGGTCCACCAGATAGGCGTCTTTGCCCGCACCCAACAGGACGTCGTGAATGCGTCCGCTGTGTGCCTGAGACGGATCGAGCACGATCGCCTCATTGTCTGCGCGACGGGGACTAGTCATCTGAGCTCGCCTCTCCGATTTCACTGGCCGCAGTCCCGAGCTGTTCATCGATTCGGTTGCGGACACCGCAGCTCGGTGAGCAGTACTGGTGCAGCGTCTGGGCATGCAGGGCCTGGCCGTAGGTCAGTGCGCCGGGGTCGGCGAAGCAGTCGCCGATATTGGATTGGGTGTGTGTCAAGGTGGCCGGGTTCAGGTGCCCTCGCACCAGGCTGTCGGCCATTACCGGGTACCGATCGGCATGGCGTGCCCGGTGGCCACGGGTCGGGTGTTCCCCGGCTTATGCCCGATCAAGGCGGGGTCGTATCGCATCCCGACCTCGAGAGCATGCTGCACCACCGTGGTGACCCACGCCCGAAACGCCGCATAGTCCGCCGCCACCGACATGGACAGGGCCACACCGTCGGGGTTGTCGTACATGCGCGCGTCCGGCGCCACCGTCACGTGATGGGTGGCGAACTCGACGAAGCCCATCCCGGCCGCAGCGGTCACGGTCAGCGGGTCGGCCGCCATCGACGCGGAACGTTCCCCGGCGAACCATCGGTCGTAGCCCGCAGCGACGAGTTTCGCCCACTTCGGCGCGTTGGCCGCCGCGAGCAGCTGATACACCTCGCTGTCCGCGTCGATCGCGGTCTCGGGGGTGAAGGTGACATCGGAGGTCACCAAGGCTACGTCCAGATCGGGCGCGGTCAGCACCGTCCGGGCGCTTGCGGGGTCCATGCGCAGGTTGTGCGAGGCACGATCGGGCCGTCTGTACAGATGGGCGAAGCCGCCGCCCATCTGCATGATCGTCAGCCGCCGCGCCAACCCCGGTGCGTCGGCGTAGAGGTGGGCCAGGTTGCTCATCGGTCCCTGACCGATCCACGCCGCACGCCCGGTCTCGCCCAGCACCGCGCGCACGGCGTCGATTACCGACCCGGTCACCGGCGCCGAGACTGGCGGGAATCCGGCGGGCACCAGACCGTCGCACACCCATCGCGCTTGCGCGCCCTCGATTTCCGCGCCGGCGACCACCACGACCCCGGTTCGCCCGCACAAGTTCAGCAGGAACCGCGCCAGCCTTGCGCGTTGACCGCCGCCGAATTCGTCACTGGTCACCACCAGCCGCAGCGGCAGCGCCGCCGCAGCGAGGATGAGCGCCAGCAAATCGTCCGGGTCGTGCCCGACATCAGTGCAGATAATGGCGGGCATGCGGTCCATCGGCCGCATGCCAGGCCGCATCGGTGCTCGTATCGAGTCCATCAGTGTGGTCGTCCCTTCTGCTGGGTAGGAAAAGCCGCTGGTACGGAAGTTGTTTCATCTCGTCGGTCGCCAGATCGTCGACCGTCACACGCGCCAGTCCCTGTCGTGTTGCTTCGGCGGCGAATGCCTCTGCGGCACACCGCTCTGCTCGGTAGTGCTGTACCGGCACTCCCGGGATGTCGAAGTCAACGACCAGGCGGCGCTCCATGGCGGATCAATCGGCCGCAGGGTCGCCGGTCCATAGCGGTAATTGCTCAGCGACCCGTCGCATCGTCGCCTCGTCGCACGAGAACGACCGCGCTAGCGGGCCGCCGGACTCGTCTCGGGCGACGATGACCGTTGCCAGCGCCTCGCCCAGCCGCTCGAAATGCGTGGGCAACGTCGCTCCTGGATTACGCTGCGGCAGATCGTCGGTCATCACTGAACCCCTTGCGCATGTATCGAGCGGCCTGGCCGGGCACCGAACCCGGCCCTGCCCTCGGTGGTTTCCATGAACCTCAGAATCGGTGTGCGGGCGCTTGGCCGGAACTGTCGCTTCACGGCGTTGCACTGACGTTTCGCTGACGTTGAGCACCCAGCGCTGCTTCCAGGCAGGCCGGTCGATGACAGACTGGCCCCATGGAACTCAACGGGTCGCCGATCACCGAGTCCGATCTCGCTGCATTGGGTTTGGTCGGGTACGGGCACTTCACGTCCATGCGGGTCGAGAACCACGCTGTTCGCGGACTCAGCCAGCACATGGACCGACTCATCCGCGACTGCCGCACCGTGTTCGACACCGAGCTCGACCCCGACCGGGTACGCGAACTCATCCGTCACGCGCTGCCGGACACGGCGTCTCCGGTGGTTGTTCGCGTCACTGTGTTCGACCCGCACCTCGGGCTCGGCAAACCTGGAGCCGACGCCGACCCGCAGATCCTCGTCACCTCGCGGGAGGCTCCCGCCGTCCCGCAGGCCCCGCTGACTTTGCGGTCGGCCGTCTACACCCGCGACCTGCCCAAAACCAAGCATGTCGGGTTGTTCGGCAGTCTCTACCAGCGTCGCCTCGCGCAACGCGATGGCGCTGATGACGTCCTGTTCACCCTGGCCGATGGGACCATCACCGAGATCGCGACCTCCAATATCGGTGTGATCTCCGATGGCCAGCTGATCTGGCCGCAGGCCGAGGTACTTCCCGGCATCACGATGCGCCTGCTCAGCCAGACCCTCGATGAGGACGTCGTCGTCAAACCCATCACGCTGGCCGAACTGCCGCATGTCGACGGCGCGGTCGCGACCAACGCAGCGGTCGGCGTTCGCGCCATCGCCCGCATCGACAACGTCGACCTGCCCGTCGACCATGAGATGATCGCCAGGCTCCGGACAGAGTACGAATCCATTCCCCCGCAACGCATCTGACCTGCTTTGCGCCACTATTGTGACTAGGCTCGGAACCCACCGCTCGGGGAAGGGAGCACACAGGCGATGGGCATCGTGGTCCGCAGCTGGACCGGCGCCGAAGCGCGCGCACTGCGAGACGCACGGCGAATGAGTATCACCGAATTCGCCGCACACATCGGCGTCAATCCTCGGCTGATCTCCCGCTGGGAGGCCGGCGGCAAGAACATCCGCCCCCGCCCGGTCAACCAAGCAGCACTCGACACCATCCTGGCGCGGCTGGGCAGCGACGAACTGACCCGGTTCGTCGAAGCGATATCCCCGGCCGTCCTCAGCGACGCCCGCGATACCGACGTACCTGAGCAACGCACCGACACCCGCCATCCCGCTGACGGCAAGCTCATGACCTGGATTCCCGAAGGGATCTACCTCGCGGGGCCACAGGACCAACCCGTATGGGTGGCTGGGTACTGGATCGATGTCTTCCCGACCACCAACGCGGATTACGCGAGATTTGTGGCGGCCCAAGGGTATTCCGCACCCCACCACTGGGGCGGTCCGGCTCCGGCCCGTGAGATCGCCGATCACCCGGTGGTCTGGGTGAGCCGGGACGACGCCGCCACCTATGCCCGATGGGCCCAGAAGTCCCTGCCGACCAGCCAGCAGTGGGAGAAAGCTGCTCGAGGTACCCGCGGCAACGTCTGGCCCTGGGGAAACCAACCGACCCCAGCCAAATGCAATATTCGCGGTTCCGGCCCTGGCACGACAACCCCTGTCGCGACCTACGCCAGCGGTGTCAGTCCATTCGGTGTATACGACCTCGTCGACAACACCTGGGAATGGACCGCCACCGAAACCACCAGCGGCCGGTACGAACTCAAAGGCAGTGCCTTCACCAGCCCCTTCGACCGAGGCGAACCGTCGGCATTCAACGACGCCGCGCATTCGATGCTCGACGACGACACCGGATTCCGATGTGTCGCAACCGGCCTCGCGAACGAGGCGGACCAAGTCGACCGATAGCGGATACTCCGTGTGGCCCGCGAGAGATGTCATCGGATCTCCCGCAGGCGATCGGGGCGCGATATCAACCGCGTCCTGCCTTCACCCTGGGGCCAGCACACGCCCCGATCGACCGACCACACCTCAGCTGTGCGCCGGGCGGCGGGAATCCACGCGCCCAAGTGGGCTTCCGACGGAATCATCACCAAATCGACCGAGTCGGGCAGATTCGCGAGCAGCCGGACCAAGCCTTCGCTGGAGTCGCGAAACACGATCTCGTCCAGCTGGATGCGGTGCACGCGCGCCAGCGCCCTGATCCCCGCAGCCACCGTTTCGGCCGCCACCCCCGCGATATCGCGACGGACGATCCCCAATGCCCGCCTCATGATGCTCGCCCCGCCGCCAGCGGTGACTGACCAGGCTCGATCGGCAGCCGGATCCAAGAGATTCGGGCGCCCCCGCGTAGCGAGCGTCGGCCAGCCGCTGCCGGGCCAAGTACGTCGGGACCGATCGGTTCGAGAGAAAGCATCGGCGACCGAAGAACCTGCACCTCCAACGCCGGGCCCCGAAGCAACAGCCACACCGTCAGAACGATCGACTCGGTCAGATTCGGCAGCGTGGCTGTGAGATCGGCGAAGATCGGCGGATTGCCGCCGCTGTCTGCGGGTATGAAGTCGGACAGAGCAGATAGCACGAAGTGTTCGACGTCGTCGACCATGTGCCGCAGCCTGGCTCTCGACAGGGTATTGAGGATGTCCATGCGGGCCTCCTCCACTACAGTCACCGAACCGGTCCGCAGCAGGAGTCGAGCCAACGTGCGCTCACGCGGCAGGACGACGCTGCGGCGAAATCCGCTCAGCACAACCGACCGGTTGCTCAGGTCCAAACACCACACACGCAAGCCGTCGACGGCATCGAGATCGTGGAGGAACTTCGTCCGCTGCTGACTACGGCCCGCAGTCAAATGCGCTTCGGACGGAACGGCGACATCGCGGGCACCGGTCGATTCGATGGCCCGCATCAACTGCCACAACGCACCGGTCCCCGCGCCCGTCTCGCAGAAGAGGGCCGCGATATTGAACCCGTTCAGCCCAGCCAGATCCCGCAGTCGATGTTCGACATCGCTCTGGTGGTCACCGAGCAGTTCCTTGCGCAGGTACCCGTACATCAACGACGGTTCTCGGTCCGCGTTCGACAACACCCGCGCTCACCTCCGCTCGCCCGGTAGCCAGATCCGCGCACGACGCGGTGGGAGATCAGGAATGGTGCAGGTGACACCCAGTACAACCGCGAGTTCATGGACGGTCAGCCCCAGCGCGTCAGCACCGAAGCGGATATCTCTCCAGCGGGGATCGCCGGGTGGAGGCGCAGCCTGTAGTGCCTCACCCGCATGAACAGCCGCATTCGCGGCCAGGGTGTCCACCGTCCTGCCCTGCATCCACGGCAACGTCCACGACTGTTGCCCGACATACCACGCGGACAGCCGGTCAGTATCGGCTCCAGTTACAAGTTGCATGGCTGATCACTCCTGAGATCACTCGAACACTCGCTGAGTGCGCGGTATTGATGTGTTACTCATGCCACGACATTGAGAGTAATGTAGCTGGTATATATACCAGCCGCAAGGGATGGGGCGATCCACCCTGAGAGGCGGGATAGGGTGCTAACGCACGATCGATGAATGGAGGCCGCGATGACGACGCCAGGATGGGACCGGTCAGATCCGAATGCCCTGCGGTTCCTCATCGGCCGGGAGTTACGCGACGCTCGGGAACGAGCCCGCATGTCACAGCGCCAGGCCAGCGAACACCTCGGCTGCACCCAGACAAAGATCAACTACCTCGAATCGGGCCGTAATCAGCAACAACCTGACGAGGTAACTCACCTACTCAAGCTCTATGGCGCCGACGACGTCCACATCACACGCCTCGCCGCGCTCGCGTCCCAGGCCGACCAGACAATCTGGTGGGCGCCGTTCGGCGACGCCTTCCCGAACTGGTTCCGCACCTTCGTCGGACTCGAAGGGCTCGCGACCTCGGTATTCACCTACGAACAGACACTGCTCCCAGGACAGCTCCAGACACCCGAGTACGCAATGGCGCTTCTTCAGGGGAACCTGAGAGTTCCGCCGATCGATGCACCTCAGGTTGTGGAGGCGCGGATGGCACGACAACGCCTCACCGCAGCAAACAACCCGCTGCGGTATCGCGCCGTCCTGGAGGAAGTCGTACTCGATCGCCTGGTCGGCGGTTCTACGGTGATGCGGCCGCAACTCGAGCGCCTACTCGAACTGCAGGAACTCGACAACGTCGAGCTGCACATCATGCCGCTCAGCGTCACCGTCCACGACGGACTCGACGGCGACTTCATGCTGCTGAACTTCGACAATGCCCAATCGATCGGATATGTCGAATACCCGGCTGGCGCCCTGTACATGCAGGAACAGGACCAGGTGCAGTTGTATAAAATGGCAGCTGACCGGCTCTGTGAGGCAGCGCTGTCGGAGTCCGACTCCGCTGAAGTCATCAGAGCCCGAATCAGCACCCTGACAGACAAGGAGTGACGGTGAACACCGGCACCCGCCTCGAATGGCGGACATCCAGCTACAGCAGCAACGGCGAGAACTGCGTCGAGGTCGCCCCCTCCGCCGGCTGGCGGACATCCAGCCACAGCGGGGCCGGTGAGAACTGCGTGGACGTCGCCCCCCGCGATAGTCGCGTCTACCTGCGGCACAGCAAGCACCCCTCGCACGGCACGATCACCTTCGATCTCCACGCATGGACCGCGTTTATCGACGAATCGCGCAGCGGCTCGCGCAGCGCCAACGGCATCGTCAATGTCCGCAAGGACGGAGCGGACACCCTCGTCCAGACTGCGGATGGCGCGATCAGGCTCCGCTTCGACGATGGCGAATGGACCGCCTTCGTTGCCGGAGCCCGCGACGGCGAATTCGATTTCCTGCCGAACACGAATTGACGGCGGCGGCCCGCGCGGCGGCAGCGGTAACTCATGACGGAAGCTCTGACCGTCTGACAATGACGTCGCGATCCGCCATGGCTCCAGCCGCCTGCGCGGTGCCGGGTCGACGAGTGTCATCCATCCCGCTTCTGCAGCATTTGGTGGACTTCTCGCCAGTCGATTCCGGCTGGAGCTTTCGCCAGGATCGCGGCCAGTAGACCCAGCCGTGCGGTGCGGTCGGCGGGGTCGTCGGCCATGACCAGGACATCGTCGAAAAACGTGGTCAGTGGCTCGATCAGGGTGTGGCCGTGGGGGATCCATTCGGTCAACGGCTTGCCATCGGCAACAGGCACCGAACCCATCACGGTCAGGAGCTGCTGCTCGGCGGGGCCGATGAGCCTAGCGGGGTCGTAGGTGGTGGGCGCGGCGGGAGGCAGGATCCGCATGATCCGTTGCAGTCCTTCCACAAGGTCGGCGAATCGGTTGTCCTCGCTGGCTTCGCTGATCTGGTCGATCAACATGTCCGCGCGATGCGGGGCCTCGGCGGAGGGACGGACTGCGGCGATGAGTCCTGGACCGACTGCTTCGTCGCGGAGTCGCTGCTCGTAGCGGGTGGTGATCAGTTCCTCAGCAGTGGACAGGACCGCGGGGTCGATGGTGAGGCCCTGGCCGCGGAGTTGGTCGGCGGCGGTCCTGAGGCCGATTGGGATGGTGACGTCGGCGAGTTCGGGGTGGTCGCGCAGGATTGCCAGGATTCCGGCTGCCGCGCGGCGCAGGCCGTAGGGGTCGGCGTTGCCGGTGAGTTTGGCGCCGACGGCGAGCATCGCGACCAGGAGGTCGAAGCGGTCTGCCAATGCAAGGAGCGCGCCGGGTGTGGTGGTGGGGAGGTCGTCTCCGGACGAGCGGGGCAGCTCCATTTCCCACAGTGCCGTGGCCACTGGTTCGGATTCGCGGGACTTGGTCGCGTATTCGCGCGCCATAGTGCCGGCGAGGGAGGTCATTTCGATCACCATTTGGGTGGCGAGGTCGAACTTCGCGAGGGCACCAGCGCGGGTCAAGGTGGCCGCGTCAGCAGCAGGGAGGCCACTGCGGGTGCCAAGTATGGAGGCCGCTGTGGCAATGCGGTCGGCGCGGTCAGCCATGGTGCCGACCTTCTCGTGGAACATGAGTGCCCCGAGCCGGGCCCGGAACTGGTCAGGGGCGATGGTCAGGTCGACATTCCAGAAGAACGCGGCATCCTCGAAGCGGGCGCGGAGCACGTTTTCGTTGCCGCCGCGGACGACGTCGGCGTCGCAGTCGCCGTTGGCCATCGTCACGAAGACCGGCAGCAGGTCACCCGCGCCGGAGCGGACCGGGAGGTAACGCTGATGCTTGCGCATCACAGTGATGAGGATTTGTTCTGGCAGGTCGAGGTATTTCGGGTCGAAATGGCCCAGGATACCGGTCGGGGATTCGACGAGGTTGGTGATCTCATCGATCAGGTCGGCGTCGCCGTCGACGTCGATCCGGCCGTTCGCGGCCTCAGCCAGAGCGGCGGCCGAGGACACGACGCGTGCGCGGCGCTCGACCGGGTCGACGACGATTCCCGCGGCCTCGAGTACTGGGAGATAGTGGTCGGCGGCAGGGAGATCGAACGTCGGTGTAGCGGACTGGCGGTGGCCTCGGGTGCTGCGGCCCGCTACCAATGTGCCGGCGGTGATCGGGAGGATCTGGTCGCCGAGTAGCGCGGTGAGCCATCGGATAGGGCGGGAGAAACTCAATTCCGGATCACGCCAGCGCATGTTCTTGTCCGCCCGCAACGACAGGGTGAGCCGGGACAGGACATCGGTGAGTACCACTGCCGCCGAACGGCCGGCGCGAGTGCTCTCGACCGCGACGTGCTCGGCACCGCCGACTTCGATCCGTTGCAGATCATCGGCCGAAACACCCTGCGCACGAAGGAAACCGGCGAGAGCCGGAGTGGATTTACCGTCGGCATCGTAGGCTGCGGCGACCTTCGGGCCCCGGCGCACGTTCACGCTGTCGGGTTCCCTATCGGCGATGCCCTCGACTCGCACGCCGATCCGGCGTGGGGTCGCCTGCACGGTGATCTCACCATGCGGCAGGGCAGTGGAATCAAGGAGTTCGATGAGTGTGGCGCGCACGCTGGAAATGCTCGCGGTCACGACATGCGGCGGTAGTTCCTCGGTGCCGATCTCGAACAGCAGCACCGATCCGGGTGCTGAAGTGATCGTGGCGGGATCGACGGGAGAAGTGGCCAGCGGCGGCGGGGCGTGTACTCCGCGCGGATACCCGGCCTCCGCACGTAAGTCGGTCCACAGGGCGGCGATCTCGCGGGATTGCTTGCGCATCACCGCGAACCACTTCGCGCGCTCGGCTGTACTCACCGCACCGCGCGAATCCAGAATGTTGAATGCGTGGCTGGATTTCAGGACATGTACATGCGCAGGGACCGGCAGCCGGGTGGTGATCATCCGGTCGGCTTCGGCCGAGTACGCGGCGAGCAGGCCACGGGTGGTGTCGATGTCGGCGTCGTCGAGGTAGTAGCGCGACATCTCGTACTCAGACTGGCCGAACACTTCGCCGTAGCTGACGCCGGGCGCGTAGGCGATGTGCTCGAAGTGTGTGACGCCCTGGATCGCCATCAGGATCCGCTCGAGGCCGTAGGTGATCTCGACCGGGATCGGGTCGAGGTTCTGTCCCGCGACCTGTTGGAAGTAGGTGAACTGGGTGATCTCCATACCGTCGAGCCAGACTTCCCAGCCCAGACCCCACGCCCCGATCGCCGGCTGAGCCCAGTTGTCCTCCACGAACCGCACATCGTGGGCATCGAGGTCGATACCGAGCGCGGCCAGCGAACCCAGGTACAACTCCTGCGGATCACCCGGTTCAGGTTTGAGTATCACCTGGAACTGGGTGTGGGTCTGCAAGCGGTTCGGGTTCTTACCGTATCGAGAGTCGTCGGGACGTACGGATGGTTCGACGTAGGCGACGTTCCAGATTTCCGGACCCAGCACACTCAGCAGCGTGGCGGGGTTCATCGTGCCGGCACCGACCTCGGTGTTGAACGGCTGACCCAGCAGGCAACCTCGCTGCGACCAGTACGCCTGCAGACGAAGGATCGCTTCCTGCATCGATACGGGGACGGAGGGGTTGTCGTTGTGGGCAGTTGCCGTGGTCATCCGGAAATCCTATCGGTGGCGAGAGCGGGCATTCCGAGCGCTACTCCGGTCGCTGGAGCGAAGAAGCTGGGCAGGTGGCAGCCGCCGCGGCAGGCGTCGGCGACTGCGCAACCGGTGCAGGTTGGCCTGGTGGCGACCGCTGCGTGCACGGCGTCGGTCAAGGCGGGCCATGCTCCGGCGAGGGGTTCGGTGTGCAGGGAACCGAAGTAGACGTTGGAGTGCGGACAGTTCCGCAATCGGCCGTCGTAGGAGACGCTGCCCCACACCATTCCCGATTCGCAGTGCCCGGATATCTGCGACAGCCGCAATCCGAGGGTTGGGTCGTCGGACCGTAACGGGGTGTCGGTATCGGAGGTGCACACCTTCTGCGCGCAGGGCCACGCCACCGTCATCCCGGGGCATTCGGTGGCAAGGAGGTGGTCGATGCGGGTGATCAGCGGCATGGTGACCGACACCGGAATGCCGTAGCGGTCGTCGTGGCGGCCGGTCGGGACGTAGCGCATGACGCCGAACTCGCGCACCCCGAGCGCATGCACATCGCGGATGACGTCCAGCGCACCGTCGATGTTGCTTTTGACCAGTGTCATCTCCGCGACCACGGTGATGCCGGCGTCGATCAGCAGTCGCATCGCGTCGATCGCGCGGTCATAGGCGCGGGGATGGCCGGTCAGTTCGTTGTGGGTGTCGCGGTCGCCGTGGATCGAGACGAGGACACAGCGCACGTTCGCTGCTGCCAGCCGCTTCGCCCGTTCGGCGGTGAGGAAGTGGCCGTTGGTGAACACCACCTGGTACAGGCCGCGGCGTCCACCGTGTTCGAAGATCTCCATCGCATCGGGGTGCAGCAGTGTCTCACCGCCGCTGTAGCGGATGACGAAACAGCCCCGGTCTGCGCATTCGTCGAGGATCGAGCATGCCAGCTCGGTCGGAATATGCTTTTCCGGCAATGCTTTTACCGCGCGCCGGACCTCGGCGTCGCTCATGTCCGGGTCGATCTTCCACACGTTGTAGCAGAATCCGCACGCCCAGTTGCATACGGCGGTGAGCTCGATTTCCAGCCGCAGCGGGAAGTCCAGCTTCGTGTCGAACCGCTTGTCGACGCCCAGCAACGATCCGCGGCCGTCGTCCTGGACGGCTGCTGGCTGCGGGGAGGTCAGGGTGGCGACCAGGTCGGCGGCGTCGGCGGCGACGCGTGAGGGGGCGGCGTTGTAGCGCTGCGCGATATCGCCGATGACGGTGTCGTCATCGGCGCCGGAGAACATCAGGGACACCATCGATTCGGCGACCGCGTTGCGGAGTCGATGGAAGGTGCCGGTGTGTGGGTCGAACAGCAGGCCGAGGTCGGCACGGTATCTCAGCTGCTGGGTCAGGGCCCGGGACAGGGTGGCGGGCATAGCGATGCTCCTCGCGTCGAGCGGTCAGGCGGGTGATAGCCGCGCGAACAACGTGGTGACGTCGTCGGCAACGCGCTCCGGCGGCACCTCATAGGTTTGGGCGAGCGTCTGCGTGATCTGCTCGAGGTCGAGACCCTGATAGGCCAGCTGTACTGCCTCCGCGGCGGTGGTGTTGACCAGTTGTTCGCAGCGGTCGCGTTGCCAGTCGTGCAGCAATTGCTTGCCCGGGTGATAGCGGTAGTGGCGCAGGATCCACTGCGGCGACCCGGTCGGGGCTTCGTCGATGGCCCGGTAGATCGCGCGGGCCTGGTCGATGTGGTCAGCGACCGACGGTCGTTCCAGCAGTCGACCCGCGTAGTCGCGCACGGTGGGGTCGTCGATGCCGATATGCCAGCCGCGGAGCTGCTGGAAGTAGGTCGACACCATCACATCCGCGAGCCCGAAGTCTCCGACGAGGAACGGACCGCCCGAACGGCGCAACAATCCGGACACTACATCGCACAGCCACCGTGCCTGCTCCACCGCGCCGGGCCCAGGAATGCCGGGGGCGGTACGGAGCGAGCGTGCGTAGGACGCGCCCTCGCGCAGGTACGGCAGGTCGTGACTCGCCCAGGCGGAGATAGAGCGGACCAAGGCCCGTTGGCGTCGCGTGGTGCCCATGAGGCTGGGACCGGAGTCCGGTGCGATTTCATCGAGGTATTCGGCGATCGAGACCACATCTCCGGCAACGGCTCCGGTCTCGGTGTCGGCCAGAATCGGGACCCGAGGCAGCAGCGACATCGCGGAGTCCTCCAGAATGCCTTCGACATCGGCTTCCGCGAGTTCGTCGGCATCACACGCGCAGCCGATACCGGCCTCGCGTTCGTCGGTCCCGTCGCCGGCGAACAGCACCCCGTCCGGACTTTCCCGGATCGGCCAATCCAGCTCCACGATCCTTTCGGCCACTGGAAGGCCCTTCTCGGCCACCGCGACTCGACCGCGCATCGACCATCCCGAAAAGTGGAGATCACCCACGTACAAGGTCAGCATTCGACCACCCCTTGTTGTTGCCGCCGGTCCCTGGCCGACCACACCGCGGCCGACCAGGGTTGTCATCTCAGTCGCACTGGCGGCTGATCATCGATTTCGTCTCCACCTTGGGGGCTTCGTACTCCCCACGCTCGGCCGTGGTGGTGGCGTGCTCCGACATGACTTTTCCCTTCCGTCGGTCTCCTGGACGGTGGCTGGAGTGCACGAATCCTGCTACTTCCGAACAGATTTTCGATCAGCCACGATTCGAGTGTCTGTCCACTGCGCTGTATGTGCTATCCCTGCTGCATCCCGAGTTTCTGGACACCCTGGACTGGAGTGGACATTTTCTGGACACAGGTAGTACGGCCGCTCGGGAAACCCGATGTCGCATTCGCCTTCGCTGGACATAAGGTGGACAGATGCTGGCGCCGCCCTCTATCGACCAGGTGAAGGACAGCTTGAGACGGGTGCGCCGCGGACTCGGATTGGCGCGGCCCACAGCACTGCTCACCATCATCGACGAACCTGTGCAGGCATATCTGTGCCGCGACTCCGACACCGAGCCTGGCTCTGCCGAACACATCGAACATCTCGCCGCAATCCTGCGTCAGGCGATCGGTCAGCTCACCGAGAGCGAGCGGGTCTACGCCGAAGTGGATTTCAACGTTCGACCTGACCACAGTTACCCGACGCTCACCGACAGGCAAGAGTCCCTGGCCCAGCACCTCAAGTGCGCGGTCAAGACCGTGCGCCGCCGTTCCGACCAAGCCCTCGACACCCTGGCTTATCTCCTGGTAACGATCTCGTCGGCTCCTGACGGGGCACAGACGCAGGCCATCGACCGCAGCCCGAGCCACCACGGCCGGGCCAGCAAACAGGATCCCTACGATGCTGTGCGCCGGTTCTGGGGCCTGCGTCCTAGCGGTGGCGTCGACATTGTCTGCTCCGAAATCCCCGTGGACGAACGTCCAGAGTATGCGTCACCACAGGATCGGAACTACCTGCGGTATGCCAAGTTCGCTGACTTGGACACATTGATCTTCGTCCGCACCCAACTGGCGCAACTCGCTCCCACCGCGGTTGTGCGCGACTTCGCGCCCTCGGAGTACTTCGATACCCAGGTCGAGGTTCTCGTGGTGATCGGCGGCCCACCGTGGAACGCCAAATACCGGGAGTTCCTCCCTCAGTTACCCTTCTACTTTGATGCGAATCCGCTCGGTGAGGACGACCCGCTCGTCGTACCCGAACTGGACAACCTCTGTATGGCTCCACGGTGGACACCCGGTGGCGAGCTGATCGAAGACCTCGCCGTGCTCACCCGGCTCACCGTGCAGGGAACCACCGCGCTACTGCTGGGCGGGTGCCTCACCCTCGGGGTCCTCGGCGCGGCCCGCGCACTACTCGATCCACGACGAGGACCCACCAATGTCGAATACCTCTCCGACCACGTCGGTCAGGATGACTTCGTCGTGGTCACCGAAGCCCGTCGCGTCGGCGGCATCACCGACGTCGCCGACCTCACCGTCATGGAGCCCCTGCTGCTCATGTCCCGCCCCCACGGCGCGAACTGGGGAGTCGTGATCGACAACACCAAACGCTTCACCTGCCATCACCGCTGCTCCCCCGGGCAAACGGCGTGACGAATCTGGACGACATCGCCACCTATGTCGTGAATCTGCCACGGCGGAAAGACCGCCGAGCATGGATCAGCGCCCGGCTACCTTCGGCAATGACGGTCACCTACACCTCGGACCTCGACGTGGTCATCGACGGCCGGCAACTCGCCACCAGCGACCTCCAGGCGCTTGGAATCAAGCTGTTCGACTGGCAAATCGACTCCGACAACCCGTGGTGGAATCGACCGCTCAAATACGGCGAAATAGGCTGCACTCTCGCTCATCTCGCATGCTGGAACCACGCCGAGAAGCACAGCGCAGCCCCGTACACTCTGATCCTCGAAGACGACGCGACCCTCCCACCGGAATTCGCACCACGCCTTCTCCAGACCCTGAACCTGATCGACGAAGTCGATATCGCATTCGACATGCTGTACCTCGGGCGCGACCTGCTCCGGCCGGACACCCCTACGCCGGTTCCCGGGATCGTCCACCCCGGCTACAGCCACTGCAGCTACGCCTATCTGCTCACTCGCAGTGGCCTGCGTACCGCACTGTCCACCGAACTCACCGAGGCCATCGTGCCGGTCGACGAGTTCCTTCCCGCCCTCTACACACCACATCCACGACCCGATGTGCGGGCACGGTTCGCACCGCGACTCACCGCGCTAGCGTTCGATCCGCCGCTGGTCACACAACGACCGAAGGACGACGCCGGCAGCGACACCGAGAATTCCGACTTCATTCGGTGGTGATGCGCGGCTTCGATCACCGCATCGGTCGCGGTGCCGTCCAGTGTTCGATCAGCGCCGAAAGACGTTTACCGGGCCACTCGCCGATCGGCGTGTGAACATTGACGCCGGTGACGACGTGCTCACTCGGCACGTTCTTGGTCACGACCGCGCCGGCCGCGACGTAGCTGCGAGGCCCGATCCGGACGCCGCCGACCACTCGTGCACCAAACCCGACCACCGAATCCGCCTCGACCACGGGCGGTTCTTCATCCACTCCCCACCAACCCAGATGCGGACTCGTGTACTCGTGGACCAGCTCGCCCATCACGGTCGCGCGGTCACCGATCACCGTCGCATCGCAAACGAACCCAGCGACACACGCGTCCGCGCCGATCGTGACGCGATCACAGATGTAGGCGCCGTGGACGACCCGGGTCCGGTCGCCGATCACACACCCGTACCCGATCCGTGCCCGGTCTTCTACCACGCACTCCATGCCAAGAGCTGTGCCTTCCTGGATGATGACCTGGTTGAACAGCAGACTCCGATCTCCGATCACGACAGGAGTACCCGCCGACCATCGCCCACGTTGAGCTTCCCGCAGACGCGTTTCCTTCGGGCATCCCAGAACGCAGTGCTCGCCGATGATCACATCATCACCGAGCCGAATCGGCCCGTGCAGGTCCCTGGGAGTCACGAGGCGGGCGCGACCTGGCCGACCAGCCAGTCAACCGTCTCCGAGATCGCCTGATCTTCGCGCTCCCGCGAGTCGAAGCCGTGATCCGAACCAGCGATGGTACGCAGCGCCGTATTCGGCCTCGACATCGCGGCCCGAGCGGAAATCTCGTAGGAGACCGCGGTGTCACGGTCTCCATGGACGATCAGCGACGGCACGGTGCTGTCGAGGAATCGTGCCAGTGGGTCGTAGTGGGCGAACTCGCTGAACAACACGCGGCCGAGTTCGAATTCCCCGTCGACCACCAGGACTCCGGTGTCGTGCAATAGTTTGCGCTGCGACGCGCCGAAGTTCTCTTCACCCCACGCCAAATCCGGCTCCAGGAACGTATGCCGCAGGTCGAGGACAGGATTCCACAGCACCAACCGATCAAGCCCATCAGCAAGCCACGGCAGCGACAGCACCGTGGACACGGCCCCGAAACTAGCCGCCACAATCGAAAACCGGCCCGGAAACCGCCCCTGGAGGAACTGCACCGCAGCCTCCAGATCCAGGCACTCGCCAGCAATGGTCACTCCGCGTTGCGTCCCACCGCTGTTTCCATGCCCCCGGAACGAGAACCGCACGACATCAAATCCCACAGCGGTCAGTCGCTCGGCCAAGCGGACGAACATCCCACCGCCCTCGTCCATATCCACAGTGATCCCGTGCACCAGCAGCACGACCCCCTTGGCCGGAACGGATGCCATATGGACCGCTGCGTCGAGCCGCACACCGTCCACTGATCCCAATGTGACGCTCTCAACCGGCAAGGTTTCCTCCGCTCAATCCCCAGGCTCGGACCACAGTGCGTCCATCGTCTCGTGCGATACGGGCCGCGACAATTCATCCTCCGCCGCGAACGCCATGTTCACAATCGTGCGGCGGCCCCGCCGAATCGGGTGCACCCGATGCAGCGTCGTACTCGCCCGCATGAGATACACCTGTCCCGGACCGGCCTCCAGCCGGTGGATCGCGCGATCACGAAGTACCTGCTCGATGCCCGGCTGCTGCTTATCCCACACCGTGCCCGGGACACACTCGACGAATCCGCCGTCAACGGTGTCCGGGCATTCGGCCACCCACACCAGCGCGAAACTGTAATCGTCCCAATGCCATCCATGCGTGTCACCCACCCGGTCCAGCTGGGTAACCACGAACTGTTCGGGCTCATACGGGCATGAATACACAGCTTGACCGGCCACGGCAGCCACAACCTCGGCGACCTCGGGTGATGCATACGTCTCCCGGATCACAACTCCGCTCTCCGCGATCTGCGCCCGCCTCACGTTCCTCATCCGGCGAGGCGTGAAACCTGTCTCGGCGAAAGCCAAGTCCCGACGGACGCCCAACTGCTCCGCCAACCAGATGGCCTCAGCCGCAATCGCATACCGAACTGACGCGGGAAAGAGCCAGGACACCACCGCGGCACCGTGCCGCTCCAGGTCGTCATGCGCGGCGGCGATCCGCTGCGCATGTTCGACTTCGTACCTCGTGTTCACACCACCGGTCATAGCGGACCGCGCTGCGCTCACTTCCACCCGACCCGCCGCTGCAACCACGCAACCGTTGCGCGACCTGACTCGGCGCGGTGCCGACGCAGAGCCACCGACTGCGACCCTCCAGGCCGACGGCTCTCTCGGATCCAGTACCCCGCCAGCGCGCACACCAGCGCAGAGATCGCATCAGGATCGACGCCCCGGGTGAGGGCGTGCGAGCCCAGGATCGGTTCGGGATCGACCCCATGCAGGGCGAAGGCGGTCGCCAGGAACACCAGATCCACCCACGCCGCACCCACGGATGGCCAGGACCAGTCCACGATCATCACCGTGCCATCGGGGCGCACCAGCATGTTGTCGGCGCGAAGATCGGTATGCAGCAACGTCTGCCCGACCGTGGCACGCTCCCACCCGGATTCGAGAACAGCGAGCCGATCCACGTTCCGGGCCGACCACTCGTCCAAGTTACCGGCCAGCTCGCCGCCGGCCAGCTTCCGCCAACCTGATAAGTCCGATCCGAGATCATCGGCCAGGGTCGGTACGTCCGGTAGTGGGTTCGGTGTCAGCATCCGTGCCATGTCCTCGACCACGGCGAGCACCGCCGCCAATTCCGTAGGCTGGTCGAAACGGGGATGGCGACCGGTGACGTCGTCGAATACCAGGACTCGCCACCCGTCGATTTCCAGCATGAACCTCACCGCTGGTGCCGGGATCTCTGCTGGGAGCTGAGTCGCGGTGTCGCCTTCGATCCGGTACCGGTGGGCGAAACGGTCTCTGATGGGGATTGCTTTGGCAAACACCGTGCGACCGTCCACCATCGCTAGCCGGGATGCCATTCCGCGGCTGAATCCGCCCGGTTGGGTCGATCCCGAACGCACTCCCGCGCCCAAGCGACTCTCGATCTCGCCTCGCACCGAGATGGGCAGCTCGCTCCACGCGATCCGGGACACCGGGATTTCGATCTCGGTCATCGGACAATAGTGCCGCGCGAACAGCGGCCTTCACCAGCTAATTTCCCGCTCGGCAGCCCGTCCGGGATGATCGTCGTCCCGGGCGATAGCGGGTCATAGTAGCCCTGACCGAGTAGGAGGCCGTCATGGTCGTAAGCGACGGTACCGAATCTGGAGGTGCCCACCGAGGTCAGCCAACAGGCGGCCGATCAGGACAGATCAGAACCCAACATCGAATACATGATCATGTCCCGACGCTCCTCGCCGACCAGCTGCCAACTGCGGAGCAGGCCCTCACACTGGAAACCCACACGCTCAGCCGTCCGCTGGGATGCGGCATTCCAGGGCTCGACATATAGGTGAAGGCGGCGGATCTCCAGGTCAGTAAGGGCCCAGGCAGTGACCGCTCGAAGCGCTTCCGCAGCGACCCGCTGACCACGAGCGGACTTGACCACCCAGTAGCCCAGCATCGCACGCCCCTCGTCCAGGTCCCGCAACCACAGACCGACCGACCCGAGCGGCCGACCGTCCTCAACCCGCACGATGACGAACGGATACCCACTGCCGGTCGATACACGCTCCCACTGCCGACGCACGAAGGCTTCGCCTGCTTCTCGCGAGTACACCGCCGGAACGGTCGTGATCAACGGGATGTGATCGTCGCTCGACGCCTCTCGAACCAGAGGCAGGTCGCTGATCTCCCAGGAGCGGAGCACAAATCTGTCGTTTGCAGTCAAACGCGGGATATCCAACGGGGCAACCATGCTCGCATCCTGCCGAGATGCCCACGCAGGCGCACGCCCATTTCACACCCGAGATCTGCGGGTTCGGCCAACGGAATGGCTTCACCGCCAAGGTGCGGGACGGCGGTGGGACCACGATCGAGCAATGGCGCCTCTAGTCGATCCAGTACCGTCGCATCGTGCTGCCGTCGGCCCAAAGCTCGACCCCCTCCAAGACCCCGCCGCAAGCCTCGATGACGTATTGACTGAACTAACTTCGTAATCCTTGCAGGTCAGCTTAGGTTTCTGCTAGCTTTCCTCGCCATGTGCGAAGAGGGCGGCGAGCGATATCTGTCGAGACTCGTTGTGCCGGACGTCGGTCGGCTCCAAAGGACCGGTGACGTGTGGGAGCCATACCAGCTTCTCGACGCGAACGGCGCGGTCATCGAACCCGCGGCGAGGTACTTCGCCGAGCTACAGGCCACCGACAAGCAGCCGTCGACGATCCGGTCATATGGCAGCGATCTGCTTCGCTGGTGGCGGTTCCTCGCCGCGATCGGCATGTCGTGGGACAAAGTAACGCCAATGGAGGGGCGCGACTTCGGACGATGGAGGTTGTTGGCGGACAAGCCGATGAGAGTTCATTGGCGGCACCGGACCGACGGCCAGTTGCCCGGTTTGCCCCGCGGCCGCCCCAGCCAGGTCGTCAATGCCGTCACTGGCAGGCCGAGCCCGGGACCGAAGTACTCGCCAGCGTCGCGGGCGCACGCCGAGACCGTCTGGCGGGCGTTCTACGACTTCCAGCTGGAACTCGGCAAAGGCCCATTGATCAACCCATTCCCGCTGGACCGCTCACGACGCTCAAGGCGGGCTCACGCGCACCACAACCCGATGGATCCGCATCGGAAGGAGCGGGTCGGCCGCTATCGGCCGAAGGTTCCCAAGCGGATCCCGAAGAAGATCCCCGACGAGCAATTCAACACGGTGTTCGCGGCACTGAAGTCGAACCGGGACCGCGCCCTGCTGGCGCTCTGGGTGTCCACCGGCGCCCGCGCCGAAGAACTACTGTCCGCCTGCCAGGGCGATGAGGATCCCGGCCAGCAACTGATCACGGTTACACGAAAGGGTTCTCGCAAAGCTCAGCAGTTGCCGGCTTCGCCTGATGCGTTCGTCTGGCTGCGGCTCTACCAGGAATAACTCTGGCGCAAGGGCGCTTCCCGCGGTCACCGCCATCCACTCTGGTTCACGCTACGCCGACCTTGGCGGCCGCTGTCCTATCACGCGGCCCGAGCAATGTTCACCCGCGCCCAGGAAGCGCTCGGCTCCAACTATCCGCTCCACGCCCTTCGGCACACCGCGGCCTACCGCATGGCCGATGACCCGGACATGGACATCACCGACGTCCAGTGGATCCTTGACCACGCCGATCTGACGACCACGCAGCTCTACACCACCCCTACCCACGGTGAGGTGATCACGGCTGCGCTCGCCCACCACGCGCGCCAGAACGAGCGCGCGGCAGCCCCACCGGAGCCGCCAGCGTCGGGTTACGACCCACGTTCTCTCGACGTCATATTCGGCAGGACGCAGTGAAATCATCGACAACCACAGCGACGGCTGAGGTCGGTTCGACCAGCCGAAAGCAGGAACTGACGCGCGAAGCGCGTGGAGTGCTCGCCGAGACCATCCTGGATCAATTTCCCGCTCGACCAGTGCTTTCCGCTTCGCGTCAGGCCCTGACCGTCGAGAAAACCATTGAACGGCTCGAGGGGTTACGGCTTCCTCCGGTGTCGGACGATATGCGCTTTCGTCGCAGACTGTGTGTCAAGAGGCTGCTCGGCAGGCTGGAGATCTTCCCTGGCGAGACCTGGCAGCAGCGATGGCAGGCCAGCGGTGCCGAAACCGCTGAGCCGCACTGGACTGCGGCCGCCGCGGAATGGCACCGGGCACACGGCCGGGTAGGCGACAAGTCCCAGCTGCTGACCGCGCTGATGCTGCTGTCCATTGCAAGGATCATCTGTCCCAGCCCGACATTCCTGCTTACTATCAACCGAACCGGAACCTGGACGACTAGGATCGCCGAGTATCGCGATCCGTCGGGTTTCGGGCTACTCAAGACGGCGATGACGCCCGAAATCCGGTCGAGCACCTGCCTCCCCGTCATCCGATGGCAGCTCTGTGTCCTGCTGCTGACCAAGGGCGGCGGCGTTCGCGACATCACCGTCGGAGACTGTGTCGAGTTACGCAAGCAGGAGATAGCCATCGGTTTGCCCGGAAAGGGGCGCTATCTGTTCTACACCCTGCTCGAGGCTGCGGGATTCCTTCCGCAGGGTGCGCCGGTGACCCTGCGCGCAATCATGAACTATGGCGGACGATCCAGCATCGAGCGACTCGTGGATCGGTATCACGTCGCTGATCCCGAGGTCCGCAACCTGCTGGTCAGCTACCTGGCGGAACGGCAAGTCGCCCTGGACTACACCACACTCGACTCGTTGTCGCGGGTGCTGGTTATGAATTTCTGGACGGATCTGGAAGCACACCATCCAGGCATCGACTCGCTCGACCTCGACCCGAAAGTGGCGCATGCGTGGAAAGAACGCCTCCGCGTCAAGATCCAGAATAAGCGCCTGCCGGACGGGACCACCGTCGAGGTCACCGTCCCACGGGTGAACTACCTCCAACTCCTGACCACAGTCCGGGCGTTCTACCTGGACATCGCGCAATGGGCTACCGAGGATTCTGCGCGATGGCCGCGATGGGCCGTTCCGTGCCCCATCCGCGCGTCGGAAACCGCGCACTCGACCAGGAAGGTCAATTCGCGCCGAAAGGCGCGCATGGACCAGCGGACCCGCGAACGCCTGCCCTTGCTGCCAGTTCTGGTGCGGACCGCCGAACGCCGCACCGAGGAGGCCCGCCTCCGACTGGACGCAGCGTTGAATTCTGAACCCGGCAAGCCGTTCACCGTCTTCGGCGAGACCTTCACCAGAGTCTCCGCACGCAGAAACGAAAATCAGCGGCTCAGTATGGTTACGGGCGTCTTCGACTCGACCGGCCGCCGCCGCCACCTTCGTGCCGAGGACCATCGTGCCTTCTGGGGTTGGGCAGCAGTCGAGTTTCTTCGGCACACCGGCGTCAGGGTCGAGGAGATGCTCGAAACGAGCCATCACAGCATCATCCAGTATCGACACCCCCAAGCAGGGCAGATCATCCCGCTGCTGCACGTCGCGCCGTCCAAGACCGACGAGGAACGCCTCCTCGTCGTCAGTCCGGAGCTGGCCGATGTCATATCCGCGATCATCGCCCGAGTTCGGCAGAAGGACGGAGCCATTCCATTGGTCCCCTTCTATGACCTCTCCGAACGATGCTGGGCCACGCCGGCTCCGCTGCTGTTCCAGTGGAACAACGGCAGCCATACGCGAGCCATAGCGGCGTCGACGATCCGCAAATGCATCAGGGAAATACTCGAGTCGACGGACATAAAAGACGCCGGCGGCCAACCGCTCTACTTCGTGCCCCACGACCTGCGCAGAATATTTGCCACGGACGCAATTCTGAACGGGATGCCCCCGCACATTGCGCATGCTGCTGGGTCACAACGACATATCCACCACCATGGGTTACAAGGCCGTCTACCCACAAGAAGCAATCAACGGCCACCGCGCGTTCATCACGCGGCGCCGAGGAACGCGGCCGAGCGAGGAATACCGCACCCCTACCGATGCCGAGTGGGAGGAATTCCTGGGCCATTTCGAGCGCCGCAAGGTTGCGCTCGGCGAATGCGGGCGCGCATACGGAACTACCTGCCAGCATGAGCACTACCTGTCGCTCGTCGATGGCCGCTGCGGCGGAGGTGGCGGCGGCGAGTGCGTTGTCCAGGCCGGCCCGGTTCTTGCGGGTGGTCCCGGAGAACCCTTTGTCGATGAAGATCCGCTCGCGCGGCGCTCCGAGCGCCAGTAGTTGTTCGGTTTGGATCTCGACGTCTTGTTCGTCGGTGGAGCAGCGGCAGTATCCGATGCGGAACGGCTCACCCATGCCGAAAGTGTTCCAGATGGCGGGGGTTGACCGGCACAGTTTGCGGAACACCTCTACGGAACACCGGTGTGCTGGGCCGATGTTCGTTCTGCGTGGTGTTCCGGTGGACGATCGGGTTACGGAACAGGTCAGGGGGTGTTATCGGTGTGTGGGGGTTTGTTGTGGGGTGAGGAAGTGGTTGACGTCGACGATGAGGAACAGTGCGGTGGCGGTGGTGACCACGTGGGCGTGGTCGTTTTCGATGGTGGCTTTCAGGTGGAGTTTGCGGCCGTCGCGGGAGTGGATGTGGGCGCGGAGGGTGTAGGGGGTGTCGAGCAGGATCGGGGCGAGGTAGTCGATGGCGAGGTGGCGGGTGACGGCGGGTTCCCCGACGGTGTAGAGCAGGAGTCCGAACAGTTCGTCGAGGACGGTGGCGACCGCGCCGCCGTGGGCGATCGCTGGGGCGCCGACGTGGCGGGAGTCGAAGCGGTGGTGGGCGTAGACGCCGTGTGTGTCGCGTCGGGCGCGTAGCTGGTGGCCGTGGGGGTTGGCCGGTCCGCAGCCGAGGCAGTGGTCGTGGTGGGGCGGCAGGTCGGCGGAGTCGGGTGCGTGTACGGGGAAGGCGGGGATCCAGTCCGGGACCTGGCGGGGCTCGGGTGTGTGGGTGCTGGGTGTGTTCTCGGTCATGGGTGCTTTCTGTGAGTGTGTTTAGGCGGTGATGAGGATGTCGCAGTGGGTTTTGCGGGCGAGCTCGATCGGTGGGGTGGACAGCAGCTGGGCCAGCAGTGGTGACCGGTGGGGGTTGGCGGTGACGATGAGGTCGGCGGCGGTGGCCGCGGCCAGGTGCAGCAGCGCGGGTAGGGCGGGTTCGTCCAGGATGTGGGTGTCGACGTCGGTGGCGCCGTGGGCGAGGGCGTGCTGGTGGGCGATGCGCAGGACGGTGTCGGCGGGGGTGCTGCCGTGCAGCGGGGAGGTCTCGGGTCCGGGCCGGTCGAGGTGGGCCTTGGGTGTGTGTTCGTCGATGCGGTGGCGAGCGCAGACGATCAGTAGCCGGGCGTGGGTGGCGTGGGCGAGTTCTGCGGCGTGCTCGACCACACGGTAGGAGCGGTCGGATCCGTCGGTGTCGACGATGATCGTGTGGTAGGCCGTCATGACGGGCGTCTTTCACGAGGAGAGGCGTGTGAGGAGGGGGGAGAGGTTCTCATGTGCGGGCGTGGCGTGCGGCCGGGGGCCAGGACGGCCAGCACGATCGCTGTGGCGGTGGTGAGGGCGGCCAGTGCGAGCGCGGCCTGGCCGCTGCCGTGCACGAACGCGGCTTGGGCGAACTCGGCCAGCGGCGCGGCTACCGGTCCTGCCTGGTCGGCGACTTGCAGGGCGGCGGCCAGGGAATCGGCGACCGGGCCGCGGGCGGGCTCGGGTAGCCGGGCCAAGGCGGGCTGGATGCGGTGGGTGTAGCCGGCGGCGAGGACGCTGCCGGCCACGGCGATCCCGATCGCGGCGCCGATCTCGCGGGCGGCGTCGTTGACCGCGGCGGCGACCCCGTGTTTGGCCTCTGGGGTGTCGGCGACGATGGCATAGGTCGCCGGGGCGGTGCACAATCCCAGGCCCGCGCTCATGATCAGCAGCGGCCACAGCAGGTCGGGATAGTTTGCGGCCAGGGTCAACCGGCTCACCAGCACCAGCCCGGCGGCGATGGTGAGCAGGCCGGTCACGGTCATCACCCGTAATCCGACCAGGCTCGACAGCCACGGCGCGATCACCGAGATCGCGACCAGCGGCACCACCATCGGTGCCAGTGCCAGCGCCGAGGCCAGCGGCCCGTAACCGAAGATCAGCTGCAGGTACTGCACCAGCAGCAGGAACACTCCGAAGGTGACCAGGAACTGGATGGTCACCGACAGCGACCCGGCACCGAAACCGCGGCGGGTGAACAACCGCACGTCCAGCAGCGGCGCCGCGCTGCGCAGTTCGACGACCACGAACGCCACCGCCGCGGCCACACCGATCCCGGCCGCGGCGGCGACGAGCGGGTCGGCCCAGCCGCGTGCGGGGACCTCGATCGCGGCGAACACGATCGCGGCGACCGCGACCGCCACCGTGCCCGCGCCGACCCAGTCCACCGGCGGATGCTCACGGTGGCGGGATTCGGCGATGGTGCACGCCAGCACCGCCAGCACCGTCCCGGCCACGGTCAACCCGACGAACACCGAGGGCCACGACCATCGTTCGAGCAGCACCCCGGCACCGAGGATCCCCAGCACCGCCCCGGATCCGGCGACCCCGGCCCATATCCCGACCGCCCGGCCGCGATGAACAGGGGCGAACCCCGCGGTCAGGATCGACAGCGTCGAGGGCATCACCAGCGCCGCGCCCGCCCCGGCCAGGGCGCGCGTCGCGATCAGCCACACCGGCTCGTCCAGCAGCAGCGGCAGCGCCGAGGCGGCGGCGAACACCACCAATCCCGCCACCAGCACCACACGTCGCCCGTAACGGTCACCGACGGCGCCGGCGGGCAGCACCAGACACGCCAGCACCAGTGTGTAGCCGTCGACGATCCAGGTCAGCTGAGCTTGGGTGGCCCCGGTCGCGACCGCGATCTGCGGCAACGCCGAATACAACGCCGCCATCGCCGCGACCACCAGCGCCACCGCCAGGCACGACACCGTCAGCATCCACCACTCGGCCCGGGTCCACCGGGCGATCTCGACAGTGTCCGTCCCAGGCGTGTCCACCGGCACCTCCCGACTTTAGAGACCGATAGTCTCTGTGCGAGACCATTCGTATCATAGGGGTCGGGGTGTGGGATAGAGTCCACTCACACCCACAGCCGCACGGCACGAATCCGGAGGAACACGCGTCCATGACCGACCCGCACCCCGCGGACGACGAGCAGGCCGATCCGCGGCTGGCACGCTCACGCAACCGGTTGCTCGACGCGGCCACCCATCTGCTGTCCACCGGCGGTGTCGAGGCGGTCACCGTCGAAGCGGTCACCCGCGTATCGAAAGTCGCGCGCGCCACCCTCTACCGGCACTTCGGCAGCACCACCCATCTGCTCGCGGCGACCTTCGAACGGCTGCTCCCCCACGTCGACGCCCTCACCGGCACCACCCCGGTACGCGAGCAGCTCCTCACGCTGCTCACCACCCAAGCCGACCTCATCGAACAGGCCCCGGTACAGATGACCACCCTGGCCTGGCTGGCCATGGGATCCATCGACGACAACCACACCGACCCGGCCGCGCTCACCTCACTACGCGCCCGCGTCATCGAGCAATACCGCCGACCGTTCGACCAGATCCTCACCAGCCCCGACGCCCGCGCCACACTCGGCGAACTCGACACCACCTTCGCCATCATCGAACTCCTCGGCCCGATCGTGTTCGCCCGCCTCACCGGACTACGCACCATCGACCACGACGACTGCGCCCGGCTCGTCGACAACTTCCTCACCGCTCACTCAACAGCCACCGCATCAACCAGCCCGACCGGCACCGGCAGGCCGTAACCACAGATCGGCCGCGCAGTCAGAACAAGGTGTCACGCACCCGCAGCGGCCGGTACCCGGTCGGGCCCAGCTGGGCCAGCTCGGCGTCGATGTCGACCTCGATCGCGCCGAAGAAATTGATGTTGGCACTGTGGGCCGGGCTGATGTGGGCCAGGACCTCGTCATCGATACGCTGCCCGGCCCGACGCATCTGATCGACAGCGAGCCCGTAATACTCCGTGGTCCAAGCGATCACAGCGTTGGTCGCCAAGGTCAGGCACCAGGCTTGCTCGGTCTGGTCCTCGAGATGGCGTGCCCGAATCATCCCCTTATGGGCATAGAGCAGGTCGCGCCGCAGCGCGTGCAGCGACTCGCCCTTGTTGAGCTGCCGCGAGATCTTGCGCCGATAGTCCGGATCGGAGAGGTACCTCGCGGCGTAGATGGTGCGCCGCAGCGCCCCGTACTCCTTGAGCGCCGCGGCCAGAGTGTTCTGCCGCCCCGACGCCGAGAGCTTGCCGACCAGCAGCGACGCGGTGGCGTGCCCGAACTTCAACGATCCGGCCAACCTGAGCAGATCGTCCCAGTGCTCGGCGATCAAACCCGAGATTCGCTTTGCGGGTCATCAGCGGGCCCGCGTGCGGGAACCGGGCCTCGGCCTGCGCGCGCGGGCCCGGCCGGTACAGGGTGATCCGGCCCAGATCCCGGATCCGCGGCGAGAGCTGCATCCCGAGCAGGTCGAACAACCCGAAGTTGACCAGGGTGACCCCGTGGGTGTCGGTGGCGTGCTCGGTGATCGGCAGATCCGCTGCATTGCCCAGGATCTCATCGAGCACGTAATGGGCTTCACGTTTGGTCGCCACGATCACCTTGGTGCCGTAGGTGGCATGCTGATCGGTGACATGGGTGTAGGTCGACAGGCCCTCGCTGGCGAAATACCGGCTCAACGGCCTGGCCGTGGTTGATTTCCCACGCGTCGGGAACCGCTGCCCATCGCTCGACGACAGCGTTCCGGCACCGAACACCGCGGTCAGCGGCAGCCGCTGATGGTAGCCGATCAACACGAGGTTGGCCGCGCGCAGGGTCTCCTCGCGCACATACCACTCATCGGTCCAGGCCAGGATGTCGTAGGTGATCCCGCACGCCTGCGCCATCCGGGTCAACCCCAGGTTCGTCGAGTGCGCCAGCAGTACCGCGATCAGATTGCGTTTGAGCTCCGGCGTCCGGGTGGCCTGGCCGCCGGCGTGGGTGAAGCAGTCCAGGTAGCCGGTGCGCTTGTCCAACTCGATCAACAAGGAAACGATCGGCGCGAACGGCAGCATCTCGGTCAGCTCGGCCTTGAGCGCGATCGCCTCGGCGGGAACATCTTCCGCGCTCAGCGGCGAGATCACCAGATCCCCGCCCTCGTCCACCCTGACCGGGCCGTCCCCGCCGGCCAGCACCGCCTCCAGCTCACCGACCGCATCGTGCAGTTCGGCGACCACGGCCGCCAGCGCGACGCCCGGATCGGCGGATCGCCCGACCAGGCGGCAGAACTCGCCGCGTTGCGGTTCCCACTGCCCAGTGGTGATCAGGTAGGCGGCCGGGTCGGCGTAGCGGCGCGAGCCGGGCACGAACACATCCCCGCTGCGCAGCCCGTCGCGCAGTCCGAGCAGTACGCACAATTCCCAGTAGTGCCGGTACGCGGTGGCGCTACCGGTCTTTCGGGCCTCGTCGAGGTAGCCGCGCCATTTCGTCGGCACGAACCCGGTCGGGGCGTCGTCGAAGACCTTGCGCCGCCCGGTCGCGTTCAGCTCGCGCAGCATGTTCACCGCGATCAGCAGCTCGGTAGCGGCGGTGCCGCCGGCGAAGCGCACCGCTTCAAGCACTGCGGGGGTGAACTGGCGCAGGTAGTTGTAGGAGGAATCCAGCGCTGCCAGATGCCCGTGATCACGCGGCAACCTGGGTTTGGCCTGGGCGATCGCCGCGCGCAGGCGCTCCCACCCGATCTTCTCGCCGCGGATCAGCGCGCCGATCTCCTCATCAGCCACCGTCGGGTCGGTGACGATTTCCAAGAGATCGTCCAGCAGCGCCTGGCGGTCCTCGCCGGTCTTGCCGCGCTCGGCCAGCTGCTGCTGCATCTTCCGTTCGGCGGCACCGAACTTCGCCGAGATCGCCTGATCGAACAACACCACGACCTCATCGAGCACATCGGTGCCCGACTGGGCCAGCACCGTGAGCAGGATCGGATACCGGCGCTGCGGATCCCGACGCTCCAGGGCTTGCGGACTCAGACGCCGGCCCATCGTGGCCAAGAACCGGCGCCGCTCGGCGGGCAGCACCGACAGATCCAGCCGATCAGCACCCAAACCCCGCAGAAACCCCAGCTTGTCGACCTCGGCGCGGACCGCAGCCGCCGACGCCTCCACCGGCCCGGTCGACAGCCACCGCAACCGCGAGATCCCCAGCGACGCGTCCGTGACCAGCAAGCCGTCCAACTCCGCACACCGCGCCGCAGTGAACTCGTGAGCGAGCCGGTCATAGGTTTCGGTCTGGGCCTGGTGCCGGGCGTGGGCGACCCGCTCCACCACGGTGACAGGGCCCGGCCGGATCACCTTCGCCGAGATCAGATACTCACACGCCAGCCGGAACAACAGAGTCGGGGAATCGTGCTCCATCGCCCGCGCGAGCAGGAACTCGTCGAGCTCCTTGAACTCCAGCGCACCGGCCGCACGCCATCCCAGGTACCGCGCGGCCAGGCGCACATGCTCGGTGCGGGTCTTGGCTCGCCTGCCATAGGCACCGATCACCACCGGGTCGACCCGCAGCTGCTCGGCGAGGCGGGCCACCGCCCCCGGTGGGGCCGTGACCAGCCGATCCGGCACGAATCCCAGCCACGGCAGCGTACACAACGCGATCGCCAAGCCCAGCCGTTCGGCCGGTCCCCTGCCGCGGCCCGGATCCACGAACGCCAGATCCGCCGACGTGAGCGTGAAGTATCGAAACAGCTCCTCGCGGCTGATCTCCGGGAATCCCCGCAGACGTTCCAACTCCTCGTCCGCGAACATCCGCGTCGCCACGAACCCCAGCCTCCACCAGCGCCGACCAACACCAACACCGGCAGCCAAGCACCAACCAGCCGACAGCGCATGCCGAACCCGAAACCCGATGCCTACCAGGCGGCTACGCCATATCCGCCTGATTTTCGGCGGATGCTACGGCTACCCCTTTAGGGGATCGATAGGTGGTAGCGCCGCCGACTCCGGTGGCCAGGGTGTCCGCATCGTGCTCCTA
>NZ_BDBZ01000038.1 GCF_001613245.1 Nocardia speluncae NBRC 108251
CGAGCCCGGGTTCCCGCGCACACCAGACCTGCCGGCGCGCCAGTGCCTCGGAGATCTGGGCGGTTCGCGCGACGAGATCCAGTAGCGGCGCGGCGGGCGCCAGGCCGAGCCCGTGCGCGGTGGCGGAGAACACGGTCGTCAGCAGATCGGTGCCCGCCCGGCCGAGCTTCGACTCCAGCAGCGCGATGATCCGTGGCTGATGGTTGATCACCGCTGCGGCGGCCCGGGCGGCCCGTGGTACCCGGGGAAACCGGCCCAGCAGGCCGATCACCGAGGTACCGATCGCCAGGGCATCGGCCACGGCAGCCGCCACCGGAACCGCGACCGCCAGTGGGTCCCCAGGATCGGTGATCAGCCCGCGGTGGTGTGTTCCCGGCTCCGCCCCGTCACTCGGTAGGTCGGCGGCGGAACGGATCATCCGGCGGATCTCCTCCGGATCCGCTTCCTCCGCCAGCTCGATCACCAATCGCCCGAGTATGTCCTCGATATGCGCGGAGACGACACCGGGCCCGGCAGCGACCAGCCGTTCCAGCTCCGCGCGACCCACGGCGCCGTCCGTCCCCAGCGCGGTCCGGTCGAGATCGATGTGCAGCCTGCGGCCGGACTCCCACGCCGGCGAGACACCCGCCGCGGCCGTGCGCTCGCGCGGCGGACCGCCGAGTACAACACGGGCCCAGTCGCGAACCGGTCCGACCGCCGGCCCCACGAGCGCCGGCGCGACCAGCGCGGTCGCGGATCCGATACGGACGGTCGATGCCATCGCGCCGGCCGCGAGCCGCGCGAACCCACCGAATTCGATACCCCGCATGCGCTCAGGCTTCCCGAGTGATCGGTCGATGCATTCGGGCGAGTGTAGGCGTGGGAAAGGGCAATCCGGGATGCGCGCGCCGCACGTTGCGGTATCGGAACCAACCGCGCACAGGGCGCGCGGATCACCGCTCAGCCGCGAGTCGTTTCCGCCGTCTGCCGTGATCCCGAGTCGTCTCGCTCGGCGAGGTGGTCGAACTGGACGAGCAGGTGCCGCGGCCCGCGGAAGATCTGGCTGCGCCGGTAGGGCGGCGGATCGACGACCAGGCCGGGCGCGGCGACTCGCTGCACGAAGGTTTCCAGCGCGAGGTTGACCTCCAGTCGGGCCAGCGGGCCGCCGATGCAGGTGTGGATGCCGCTGCCCCAGCCGAAGTGCTCGTTGTCGGGGCGCCCGATATCGAAGCGGTCCGGATCGGCGAACCGCTTAGGGTCGCGGTTGGCGGCGGCGTAGACCAGGTGCACCGCGGCCCCTTTCGGGATGGTGATGCCGGCGATATCGATATCGGCGGTGGCGCTGCGGCTGGGAAAGAACTGCACGGCCGCTTGTAACCGCTGGACCTCTTCGATCGCCCGCGGAATCAGCTCCGGCAGGCTACGTACGCGCTCGTAGGTGCCCGGATTGCGCAGCAGCGTCAGCACGCAGTTGGAGATCGTGTTGACCGTCGAGTCGTGGCCGGCGACGAGCAGCAACCTCGCGTTGGACAACACCCGCTCGAGGGGCATGGGACCGGCGGGACCGTCGTCGTGGATCATCGCGGACAACAGACCCGGCCGGGGCTCCCGCCGCACGCGCTCGATCAGGTCGGTCAGATATCGGGTGAGCGCGATACGGCCGGCGCGGGCCTTCTCGGCCCGGACCTTCCCCTCCGCGGTGGATGCGTCCGGCCCCAGATCCGTACCGGTCAGCATGTCGTGGATCCAGACATGGAAGGTCGGCTCGTCGGCGACCGGAATCCCCAGGATCTCGCAGATCACCGTCACCGGCACCGGATAGGCATAATCGTCGACCACGTCCAACCGGGTCCGGCCGTCCGCGGCGATATTGTCGAGCAGTTCGTTGCACAGCCGGACGATGCCCGGTTCGGTGCCCGGGATGACATCGGGCGCGTGCGGCGGGCCGAAGTGGCGCATCACCTGCTGTCGCGCCCGATCGTGCTCGGGCGGATCGGTCACGATGATGCTCGGGACCTGTTCGTAGACCGGCCCGTCCCGGGCACCGGCGTCCGGGACGGGGCCCGCCGCGAGAGCAGCGCCGAGGGGGCTGCGGCCGATATCGGAGCTGATCCTCGGATCGTGTGTCAGGGCCAGCACTTCCCAGTAGCCGGTCACCACGTACTGATCGTCGGCCACTCGCGCGACCGGGGTCCGGCGCAGTTGGTCGAAGAACGGATACGGGTCGGCGCGATGTTCGTATTTCATCGCCTCTGCCCAGACGGTTGCGGCAGTCATGCCTGCTCCCTTGTTCGACGGAATTCGGCGTTCAATGGAACTCGGCGCACCGGGAAGTGGGGTCGTGGCCGGTCAGCACTACATCGGGAATTTCGGTCGGCACCCGCGGATCGGGGAAGCGGGCGGGCACCGGGACCGAGTCGGCGGCGCGGTCGTAGCCCGGCGGCGGTGGCGGGAAGGGCGCCGAGCGTTCGATCATCGCCGCGTAGTACGGCAGCCACTTACCGTGATCGAACGTCACCGCCCCGACGGTCCGGCCGCGGTGGCCGTAGGCCGCGGCGAAACGATAGTCGCCGGGCGAACCCTGGGTGAACACGATCTCGTCGGCGAAGGAGCACACCCCGACCCCTTTGATGTTGACTCCGAATTGGGCCGACCAGTACGAGGGCAGCGGCAGATGCGGTCGCCGCTCGGTCTCCAGGCTCAGCATATTGTTCGCCGCGACCCGGGCCCCGCACACCGCGTTGTCCCAGTGTTCCATCGAGATGAACTGGTACTCGTACAGCACATGTGGCTGACGCACGACGTCCCCGGCCACGAAGATGTTGTCGGTCACCACCCCGTTGATATCGAATGCGCGACAGCCCGCGTCGCAGCCGACTCCCCAGAAACCGGTGGCCAGACGGGCGCCCGCCAGCCACTCGACATTGCGGATCGACCCCAGCGATGCCACCACCACATCGGCTTCCACCGTGGTCCCGTCCGACAGCCGGGCCCCGCGCACCCGCCCGTCGGCGTCGCCGTCGAGCGCGTGCACCGATACTCCGGTACGCAGGTCGACACCGGCGTCGCGCTGCATCCGTGCGGTGATATCGGCGATGACCCCACCCAGCGGCCCGGTCAGCGGCCCGCCGCCGCGTTCGGTGACGGTGACCGGGAGCCCCAGCGCACAGCACACCGAGGCGATCTCCGAGCCGACGAATCCCGAGCCGACGACGAGCACCCGCTTCGGGCCTTTGCGCAACGCCGCCTGGAGCCGGGCGGCGTCATCGCGGGTGCGCAGGGTGAACACTCCCTGCAGGGCGCCCTCGGCCGGATCGGGCCACGGCCGTGCCCGGACACCGGTGGCGATCAGCAGCCGGTCGTAGGGCACCGTATCCCCGGTGGCCAGCCGGACCTGCCGGTTCACCCGGTCCAGGCCGGTGGCGGCCACACCCAGCCGCCAGTCGGCATCGACGGCGCGCATCCGGGGTAGCTCGGTGTGGTCGGCGCGGACCCGGCCCACGAGGACCTGTTTGGACAACGGTGGCCGGTCGTAGGGCAGGTGCGGTTCGGCACCGATGAGGGTCAGCGGCCCGCGAAAACCTCGCTCCCGCAGCGCCTCCGCGGCGCGGAGTCCGGCCAGTGAGGCCCCCACGATCACAATGCGTCCTTCGGCGCGGAACGCCCGGACCAGGTCGGTCACCAGCGACGCGGCGCTCACCTCGCCGGCCCCTGCCCTTCGGGAATGTAGTTTTCCACCAGGATTGCCTGGACCGGGCACGCCGCGGCCGCCCGCAACACGCGCCGGCGCTGCGCGTCAGCGGGGTTGGGATCGTAGGCCAGCCCCTCTTCGCCCAGCAGTTCGAGTACCTCCGGCGCCAGCGGAACACACTGCGCGTACCCCTGACACCGATTCAGATCGACGACGATGCGCATGATCGAGCCCTCATCCGAGCCGTGTTCTGATATGCCCCCGACGAAACCACTGCGGGCAGCGAGGCACGCGCCCGCCACGGTCGACGTGAACATCCGTGGACGATCACGCCCGGATATCGCTGCCGGCGGGATACCGCACCGAGGATTCGGACACCCGATACCGAGTTCTGTCGACCACCGACCGGCAACCACCTGCCTTTACAGTCTCCCACACGCCGCTGTGCGAAGCCGCCCGCTGTTACGTAGCCGCACCGGTCGATGCTGGACCGAGGCCATCACCACAATCGTGCGACGTGCACTGATCGGCTGCCGACTCGTTGTGGTGATCTTCTGCAACCGGCAGAAATAGCAGTTCAGGTCAGTAGCTCAAGACCTGAACTGAACCCTAGGGTCGCGTGCCGTCGAGGAGGAGGCGGATGCGGTCGCCGCGTTGGAAACCCACACCGAACTCGAGCGGTTCATCGACATCGAGCAGCAGCACCCGCTCATAACGGAAGACCGGCGCCCCGGATTCGATTTCCATCTCGTGTGCGGTGATGTCATCGGCTTGCACTGCCTCCAGGACCATGGTGTTCTCGCGCAGTCTCCGGCCGATGAGGGACTCGAGGGTTCCGTAGTACTCGCCGCTGAGATCAGCCGCCGGGTCAGCGAGTGGTTCTGCCAGGGGCAGCGTGAGGTAACTGGTGAACATCGACACGATCTGCCCGGTACCTGTGATCGTTTTGCGTCTCAGATACAGAATCGGCTCGTCGATCCCGACGCCGAGCAGGTCGGCGACCATGTCGGGAACCTTGATCACCCGGCGTTCGGCAACGATATGCACAATCGAGGAACCCGGGCCACCGAGTCCTTTGAAACCGATGTCTCGATGCGGGATCTTCTCGATGCCGACGAGTGTCCCGCTGCCCCGGAGCCGTTTGATCATGCCTTCGTCGCGAAGAATATCCAGTGCTCGGCGCACAGTCGCACGGCTGGCACCGAAGACTCGTTGCAGTTCGTGCTCGCCGGGGAGCGGCCGGTCGGCGTAGTCACCTCGGACGAGAGCCGTACGAAGCGCATCGCGCACGATCATCACATTGTCGGGTCCGGGTGGTCGGCCCTCGGCCGCCCGGGGTACTTGCGACCGCGTTCCCCTACCCGAGCTGTTCATTGCGTTATTTTCGCCAAGGCGTGTTGCGGCGATGTAAAGGAATCGGCCGTGCCGCCGCGTTGTGGCGAATCGATGCAAGTCAAGGCCATGAACAGGCGGCGAAACACGGCGTAACTGCTGAAGGTCGGCAGCGTTTCCTCGAGGAAACAAGCCGTTTCTAGGTTCGGGACACCCGGTCGACATGGGCGTCGACCCAGTCATCTCATCCCCACCGGAGGCATCGCATGGCAATCTGGGATCCCTACATCACCGAGCGCGACCGTGAGGTCTACGCACTCAGTGGCTTCGGCGCGAATCGCGGCTTCGGCACGAAACCGGCAGTGCTGGTCATCGACGTCAACTACGACTTCGTCGGCCACGAGCGGCGGCCGATTCTCGAATCGGCGAAGACCTGGAGCCACAGCTGTGGTGAAGAAGGCTGGGACGGCGTCGAGGCGATCCGCCGGTTACTCGCCGGCGCACGGGCCCACTCTCTACCGATCTTCTACTGCACGTCCGAGGTTCCTCGGGCCGATAGGCTCGGCAGAGGGATGTGGCGCAACAGCCGGCAGGGCGAAAAGCCGGAAGTGCCCGGATACACCGGTAGCGATATCGTCGCCGAGATCGCGCCGCAGGAACGCGACATGGTGTTCCGCAAGAGCAAGCCCAGCGCCTTCTTCGGCACGGGGCTGCTGCACTACCTGCTCGAACTCGGTGTCGACAACCTGATCGTGACCGGTACGACGACCTCGGGTTGCGTGCGGGCCAGTGTGCTGGACGCCTTCAATCACAACTTCAATGTCTCGGTGGTCGAAGAAGGCTGTTTCGATCGCGGCGAGGTCTCGCACGCCCTGAACCTTTTCGATATGAACGCGAAGTACGCCGATGTCGTCGGCCTCGAAGAGACCTTGGCCTACTTCGACAAGTTGCCCGCCGAAGTATTCCCGGGCCAGATCATGCCCGCGGTTCAGGACGTGGCATGACCGCGTTATCCGTCGAGGGGTTGTCGCGGAGCTTTGTGACGCCGTCTGGAGCCGAGGTCATCGCTCTGCACGACACCGATATCAGCATTCCGGCCGGCTCGTTCACCTCGATCATCGGTCCGTCGGGGTGTGGCAAGAGCACCCTGTTCAACCTGATCGCCGGGCTCGACCTGCCGACCGAAGGCCGGGTGATGCTGGCCGGGAAGGACCTGACCGGGCAGCAGGGCCATGTCGGTTACATGCTGCAGAAGGACCTGATGCTGCCGTGGCGCACGATCGTGCAGAACGTCGCGCTGGGACTGGAGGTCGCCGGGGTCGGTAAGTCCCGGCGGGAGAAGCTCGCTCGTACGTTCCTGCGCCTCTACGGCCTCGGCGGCTTCGAGGATCGGTACCCCGGTGAACTGTCCGGCGGTATGCGGCAGCGGGCGGCGCTATTGCGCACGATCCTGTTCAACCGTGATGTGATCCTGCTGGACGAACCCTTCGGGGCGCTCGACGCATTGACCCGGGCGCAGATGCAGGAATGGCTGCTGGACCTGTGGGACGACCTCGGCAAGACCGTCGTATTCGTGACACACGATATCGACGAGGCGATCTATCTGTCCGACACCGTCTACGTCATGTCGCCGCGCCCGGGCCGGGTCGTCGCTCGGCTCGAAGTCACCCTGGACCGTCCGCGTAAGCCGGCGATCGTCACCTCGCCGGAGTTCGGCGAGATCAAGCGAGTGGCGCTCGGCCATCTGGACCGGGCACACGATCGCCATGAGGAGTTGGCGTCATGACAGCAACCGCTCTCGGGCCGGGAAAGATCACCGACACTCGCCCGGAGGTGCGCGAGGCGGTCGCGGAGCTCGCCGCGATCGAGGGACGAACCGATTCCGTCCGCACCTATCGGCCCGAACACAAGATCGACTCCAGATTGATCATGGCGATCCGGCTGCTGGTGCTGGTGGCCCTGGTCGGTGGGTGGGAGGTCGCGGCGCGGACCGGGATCATCGATCCGTTCTTCTACTCGATGCCCTCGCAGATCTGGCAAACCGGGGTGACCGCCTTCACCGAAGGCACCATTGTCTCCGACACGATCTTCACCTTCACCTCTACGATCATGGGCTTCGTCCTGGGGACCGTGGGTGGGGTGGCGATCGGCCTGTCGTTCTGGTGGTCGCGTCGATACGCGCTGGTGGCAGAACCTTTCGTGGTTGCCTTCGAGGCCATGCCGAAGCTGGCATTGGCTCCGGTGGTCGTCTTGATACTGGGCCTCGGTATGTCCTCGAAGATCGCGATGGCATGCGCCTTGGTGATCGTGATCCAGGCATTGAACACCTACTCGGGTGTGAAGTCGGTCGACAAGGACCTGACCCGGATGATCATGTCGCTGGGCGCGACCCGATGGCAGATCTTCAGCAAGGTGGTCGTGCCCACCACGCTGCCGTGGATCGTTTCCGGCCTGCGGGTCACGATCGGGCTGGCCCTCGCGGGCGCGATCGTCGGGGAGTACATCGGATCGACCCAAGGCGTCGGACGCCTGATCCAGTACGCGGGCTCGACCTACGAGATCTCGCTGATCTGGGTCGGCATATTCGTGCTCGCCGCCCTGTCGATGGTGCTGTACGCGCTGGTCGGCTTTATCGAACGACGCTGGCTTGCTTCCCTGCACGCCACGCGGTGACCGGCTTCCGGCCACGTCCTCCCATGAGAAAGAGCAAGACATGAAGTTCTCCACCCTTCGCCGCCGAACCCGGTCGCTGACCGTCGGCGCCGTGGCGGCCATGATGGTCGCTGCCCTGGCCGCCTGTTCCGGACCTGGTTCCGGAACAGGCGGAAGCGGCGGCACACTGGTGATCGCCGAGCCGGCCCACAGCCTGGGGTACCTGCCGTTGTACGTCGCGCGGCACGAAGGATTCTTCGACGAGGCAGGTCCTGGGGTGGAGATCATCACCTTGCAGGGCGGCGGCGCGCACACCAACGCGGTGCTCACCGGGCAGGCGTGGGGCTTCATCGGTGGCCCGGAGCACAACGCCTTCGCTGCGGCCCGAGGTGGCGGAACAGCCCTGAAATCCATCGTCAACGTGGTCAACCGCGGCAACGTGTATCTCGTGGCCGATGAGGGCCAGGACTACACCGGTGACCTGGCGTCCTTCCTCCGGGGTAAGAAGATCGCGACGGGGGCGGCCGGGGGTACGCCGCATTCGATAACGATGTATCTGCTGGCCCAGCACGGTCTGGAGAACGGCAAGGATGTGACTCTGATCGAGTCGGCCGACCCCAGCGCCGCGCTGGCAGCGATCCAGCGGGACCAGGCCGATATCGCCGTGACATCCGAACCTGTTCTGGGACAGGGCATCACCCAGGGTATCTGGGGTGAACCGTTCTACAATGTCCCGCTCGAACTCGGTCCGTACGCGTACTCCACCATCAATGTCCGCGAGCAATCCCTCACCGAGGATCCCGAAGCGGCGAAATCGTTCATCCGGGCACTCCGCAAAGGGTTGGAGCTGATCCAGCGCGACCCCGAGGCCGCCATCCGGATCGCCGAGGCGGAGTTCCCGACAATGGACAAGACCGTCCTCGTGGAGACCGTCGAGCGTGCCATCGCCGACGAACTGTGGGAGTGGACCGGCGCCATCACACCCGATTCGGTGGAGACGAATCTGTCGGTCGTCCGGGCCGCCGGGATCCTGGAGGACTCCGCGGATCCGGTCGGATTCGACGATGTCGTGGATATCGGTCTCTGGGAAGAAGTGACGAACGAATGAGCGGGAGAGCGCCCGGGGCGGACAGCAGCGAAATCGCCCGCCCGCCCCGGCGACTCTCGTTCCGATCGCGCACTCGTCGCCCGGACAGACAGCCCGGAATCGTGCTGATCTGCTGTGTCGTCGCCGGAGCACAGGCGACCTGGGGGCTGGTCATCCCTGTCCTGCCGATGCTGGTCGACAGCCTGAGCGCCGGGACTACGGCCATGGGAGCGGCGGTCGCCGCGTTCGGGCTCGGCCGGCTGGTGATCAACATCCCGGCGGGTGCGGCCACGAATCTCTTGAACCAACGAGCGATGCTCGTGACCGGAACCCTGCTGGTGGCCGTGTCGACAGGCGTGACGGGGTTCGTCGACTCGGTCGAACAGCTGCTCGCCCTGCGCTTCGCCACCGGGCTGGGCGGCGGGATCGTGATCACCACGGGGATGACGATGCTCAGCTCCACCGAACCGGCTCGGCTGGGTGCCACGATGAGTACGCTGCAGACCTTTCAGATGGCCGGCGGCGCGCTCGGTCCCGCTATCGGTGGGCTCCTCGTGGGTGCGGGAACCGGAACACCGTTCATCGCCTGTGGTGTATTTCTCGGCCTACTGGCGGTCGCGGGGATCTTCCTGCCGCTGCCGCAGTGGCGCCGGCAACGAACGCAGGCCGCCGCGGTGACCGAGCCGGGGGCGTCGGTGTGGACTCGTGGGCTGGTAGCCGTCTCGCTGGTCGGATTCACGGTATTCCTGGTGCGGTTCGGGGGCCAGCAGTTCATGTTCCCGGTCCTGGCCTATGACCGTGCGAACATGTCGCCGGAACTTCTGGGCAGCGCCATCACCGGGGCCACGGTATTCAGCCTGCTGCTGGTCCGCCGGGCCGGCAAGGTCACCGACCGGTGGGGGCCACGTCCCATGGTGATCATCTCGTCGGTGGCCGTCGGCGTCACGACACTCGGGTTCCTGGCCTCGACGACTGCGGTCCTGTTCATCGCGGCATTGGTCGCCACCTCCGCAGCCATGGTCCTCACCGGGCCGTCGACCGGCGCCTTCCTGGCCTCTTCGGTACCGCCGCGCAAGCGCGGCACCGCGGTCGGGATCTACCGCACCGCCGGCGATGTGGCGATCCTCATCGGTCCGCTCGCCCTCGGCACGCTCATCGAACAGGGCCACACCACTGTGGCGATCTGCTTGCTGAGCCTGATCAGCGGCGCTGCGGCCGCCGTCTTCACGATTCTCACTCGATCCACGCCGCGCGACAACCGCGGTGGCACCGACAATCAGTACCGAGGAGTAACGCATGCCGGAGAAATTTGATCCGTTCGAAGCGACCATCGAGTCCATCGGCGCGGCCTACGCGGCCGGTACGACCACCTGCGTCGAACTGGCCGGGTACTACCTGGACCGGATCGCGAAGTTCGATCGCAACGGTCCCGAGATCAACTCCATCATCACGATCTCACCGACCGTCCTGGAAGACGCTGCCGAACTCGATCGAATCTACGCGGAGACCGGTCCCGTGGGTCCCCTGCACGGAGTGCCCGTGCTGGTCAAGGATCAGGTCGACGTGGCCGGCATGCCGACCACGCTCGGTTCGGTGCTGCTCCGGGACCACTACCCCGACAGCGACGGAGTCGTCGTCCGGAAACTCAAGGAGGCAGGCGCACTGATCCTGGCGAAGACGACGCTGGGCGAGCTGGCCGGTGGCGATGCCCACGGGTCGTTGTTCGGCTCCACCCGCAACCCGTACGACCTCGAACGCACGCCGGGGGGCTCCTCGGGTGGATCGGGTGCGGCCGTAGCGGCCAATTTCGGTGCGGTGTCGGTGGCGCAGGAGGGGCTGGCATCGATCCGCCGCCCGGCGGCCTGGAACAGCTGTGTCGGCATGCGGCCGTCGCTGGGTCTGGTGAGCCGGACGGGCGCCTACGGATGCTGGCCGAGCAAATCGGGTTCACTGGGGCCGATAACGCGAACCGTGACCGACGCCGCGGCGATCCTGGACACGCTGGCCGGGTTCGATCCGGAGGATCCGTCGACGGCATGGGGTGTCGGGCAGATCGAAGGCACCTTCGTATCGCATCTGGATGCGAATGCCCTGGCAGGTGCGCGTATCGGTATCATCCGGGAGATCATCGGCCTGGGAAGCGATCCCGCCGCTGCCGATTTCGCGCGGAGCCGGACGGTCTTCGATACGGCCATCGGTGAACTGGCGAGCGCCGGAGCGCAGATCGTCGATCCCCTGACGATCGAGAACCTCCTGCCGCTGTTGGCCAAGCGCGCCTTCGATTCGGGCAAAGAAGCATTCGAGAGCTGGATGGGGCGCAACGCCAATCCTCCGTACCGCGCGCACGAGGATTTCGTCGCCGAAGAGCAGTACCGGAAAGCGATGTGGTTGCGCGGTGGCGGCCGGCCTTCTCCGTGGCAGGCGACCTACGAGGAGTATCTCGCGGCGCGTGACGATCTCCGGACCAACATGCTGGTGGCGATGGCCGAACACGAACTCGACGCGATCGTTCACATCACCGTGGAACATACGCCGACACTGATCACCGACGGCGTGAACGCACCGTATGTGAACATGAAGGGCGCGCCCCACATCAATACGTTCCTGTACGACGTACCGTCGATGACGGTGCCGGCGGGCTTCACCGAAGACGAGCTGCCGGTGGGTATCACCTTCCTCGGACGTCCCTACAGCGACCAGAAAATCGTGTCGCTGGCGTACGCATACGAACAGGCCACGGCGCACCGGGTCCCGCCTGCCTCGACCCCCGCCTGAGCCTGCCGACCCGCTTCCGGCGAATACGACCGGCCGGGAGCGGGGGACTCTCCGCGGGTGCCGGTCAGGCTTCTCGCATTCCCGTGCCGGTGGCGCGCAGGGCGCGCAGGGCGGTGTCGGTCACATGGTCGAGGTAGCGTGGCTCGGCCGGTGCCTGCCGTACGACCATGCGCCAGTAGATGAGGGCGGCCACGAGGTCCTGTGCCATTTCCATATCGGTGTCCGCTGGGAGATCACCCCGGTCGATTGCTCGCGTCAGGAGTGAACGCAGTTGGGCGCGCCGAGGCTTCGCCAGCGACACGGAGATCGCCTCGGCGAGTGCGGGTGTCCGATGTGCTTCGGCAATCAGATCCGGGATGATCTTGGCGTAGGGCTCCGAGGCGAGCCAGGCTGCCATCGACTCCGCGGCTGCGCGCATGTCTCGGCGGAGGTCGCCGGTCTCGGTGACGTCTGCCATGGGGACGCTGATGTCGGCGAGCACTGCCAGCACCATGTCCTGTTTGGTGGGCCAGCGGCGGTACAGGGCACTTTTGCTGGTGCCCGCTCTTTTGGCGACGCCTTCCATCGACAGCCGGGCGTAGCTGCGCTCGACGAGCTCGGCGAGGACGGCTCGGATGATCGCCGCGGTGACGTCTGGCTTGAGAACGGCCGCTCCGGACGGTGCGCGCTGGGTCATATTGATCACCCTAACCTATGGACGGGACGGTACCGGCCGCTCTATGGTGCATGGACGGGACGCAACCGTCTCGTCCGTTCCATTGGAGAAGCTCATGACGTTCAGCTCCCCAGAATCCCCCCGAGTTGCGGGCGAGGGGTCACTCGCGGCCCGCCTGGCCCGGTCGGACGGGATCCACCCGCCCCGTTCGCTCTCCCGTACCGACCAGGAGCGGTTTCTGGCCGAGGCGCATATCGCCGTACTGTCCGTCGACGCCGGCCCGGCCCGGCCTCCGATGAGCGTCCCGCTCTGGTACGCCTACGAGCCGGGCGGTGACATCGTGGTCAACACCTCGGTCTCGAGTCGGAAGGCTCGACTCCTCCGCACTGCGGGCGCCGCCACGCTCACGGTGCAGCACGGGGCTCCGCCGTACCGGTACGTCGTCGTCGAGGGCGGGGTCGTCGACGACATCCATCCAGCTCCGATAGCGGTTCGGCGGGATATCGCTCGGCGTTACCTCAGTGCGGAAGGTGCGGATGCGGCGGTCGACCGGTACGACCCCGACGACCAGGTGTTGTTCGTTATCCGACCGCAGCGTTGGTACTCGGCCGACTTTTCGGGCGTATCCACTCGCGTGGCCGACGATCCGATCGGGCCGGCCGCTTCCGCACGTCCCGTCCACGACACCGGGGTCCGTCATGGCCGCTGATGCCCTTTCCGATCAGAGTCCCGTCGACGCCGATACGCCACGCCTCCGGCGTGGAACGGTCACCACGGCGGGGATGATCTTCCTGGTGGTGGCGGCCACGGCGCCGCTCACCGCGCTGAGCTCCAATATCTCCATCAGCATCGGTCTCGGCGCGGGCACCGAGACCGTGGGCTATCTGGTCGTCGTGGGCGCGCTGCTGGCACTCTTCGCCGTCGGTTACCTGGTGCTGGCCCGGTACGTCGTCGACCCGAGCGCGTTCGCGGCATTCGTGACATTCGGTCTCGGTAGGCGGCTCGGCTCCGCTGCCGCCTTCGTCGCGGCGCTTGCGTACGGCCTCGCGTCGACGGCGATGGTCGCGGCCACGGGATACTTCGCCGAGCTGGCGCTGGCCTCGTACCTCGGCTCCTCGCCCCCCTGGTTCGTCCTGTCGGCGGTGGCGCTGGTTGTCGTCGCGGTCCTCGGCGTGCGCGGGCTCGATATCGCCCAGTGGGTGACGGCTCTGCTCTGCACGGCGCAATTCGTCATCATCGTCGTGCTTTTCGTGGCCGTACTGGTCCAGCGACCGGCATCCGCGTGGTCGCCCGCCGGGCTGCTCCCGACCGATCCCTTCTCTGGTGCCGCCTCCCTGACGCTGGTGTTCTGCTTGGTCTGTTTCGGTGGCTACGAGGCCACCGCCGTGTACGGCGAGGAGGCGCAGGCCCCGCGGCAGAGTATTCGCCGGGCGACGTTCGGTGCGCTGGGGCTGCTGCTGGTCGTCTTCGCGATCGGGACCTGGACTTTGCAGGCCGCCCACGATGATGTTGTCGGACCGGCGGCCGCGGACGCCGGAGCGCTGGTTCCGGCGACTGCGGAGACCTACCTCGGTGGATGGGCCGGCCCGGTCCTGAGTGTGATGGTGGCCTTCGGCTTTCTCGGGGCGGCCATCGCGCTGCACAACATGGGCAGCCGCTACCTGTTCGCTATGGGACGCGCCGGGCGCCTGCCCGATGTCCTCGCGCGGGTGCACCCCCGGCACGGCACCCCGGCGATCGGCACGGCGGTTCTGATCGCGCTCACGGCCGGCATTCTGATCGCGTTCACGGCAGCGGGAGCGGATCCGCTCACCAACCTCTTTCCGGCGGTCTCCGGGATCACATCTCTCTCGTTGGTGACGCTCATGCTCGGCTGCTGCGTCAGTGTGATCGTCGCGCGGCTGCGTGGCCAGGTGACCGAGGGGCCTTGGCGGACCATCGTCGCGCCTGCTCTCGCCGGTGTGGGGTTTGTCGTCGTGCTGGGGGCAATCGCGGGCAACTACGCGACCGTCACCGGCAGTGAGCACTGGGTGGTGGCGTGGATGCCCCTGGTGCCTTTTCTGGTCGCGGTCTACGGCTGGTTCCACCCTGGGCGTGCCAGTGGAGCACGGGTTGCGACCGTCGCGACGGTACGGTACCGTACCGACGTGACTTCTTCCGCCCCGTTGCTCTTCGCAGACCATCCCCAGTACTGGTTCGAGACCGCGCGCGTGCTCGGCCACTCGGCCTACGGTGGCTCGGAAATCGGTGAAGTGCTCGCCACATCGGCGAGTATCACCGCGGGCGACCACGACAGCTGGTACGAGGCATGGCTGCAGAGGGCCGATCGCGTCGCGGAAACTGCCCGTGCGGACGCTGCTCGAGGCCGGTCGGTGAGCGCGCGCGAAGGTCTTCTCCGGGCCGCGAACTACTACCGCAACGCCGACTTCTTCCTGCACGCCGACCCGCGCGATCGCCGGGTGGCGTACTCCTACCGCCTCGGCGTGCACTGTTTCGAGGCGGCGATTGCCATCCCCCGGCCCTTCGAGGACGCGAAGGCGCCGAATATCACCCCGGTCCAGATCCCCTACGAAGGCCGGACGCTCCGCGGCTATTTCTACCGGGCGGCGACCGGCCGCGGGGAGAAGCGTCCGGTAATCGTCATGCACAACGGATTCGACGGCAGCGCGGAGGAGATGCACTTCTTCGGTGCCGAGGCCGCCGTGGAGCGCGGCTTCCACGTGCTCACCTTCGACGGGCCGGGACAGCCGGCCGCCGTGCACGACCACGGTCTGACATTCCGTCCGGATTGGGAGAACGTCGTGGGGCCCGTTCTCGACTTCCTCCTCGCCGAGCACGGCGATATCGTCGACGCCGATCGCATCGCGCTCTTCGGCGTGAGCTTGGGCGGTGTGCTGGCTCCCCGCGCTGCCGCGTTCGAGCCACGTATCGCGGCGGTCGTCTGCAACGACGGGGTATACGACGCCCTGGGCGCGGTCGAGGCACTTCTCGGTCTGACCCGCGCCGAGATGGAGGCGCGCTGGCATGATCCCGCGTTCGGCGACGAGGTCGAGGCGGCGGCCGCGAAGCAGCCCACGCTGCGCTGGGCGCTCGATCACGGGCTCTGGGTCATGGGTGCCGCCGACCCGGCCGAGTTCGTGCGGACCTACGCGCAGTACAACCTGCTCGACGGCGTGGCCGAACGGATCAGCTGCCCGGTCCTGGTCTGTGAGGCGGCCGACGACCTGTTCTTCGCGGGCGACGAGACCTCGCTATCGCAGCCTCGACAGCTGATGGCGCACCTGTCGGCCCCCGCCACGCTGATGACCTTCACCAGCGACGAAGGAGCCGACGCCCATTGCCACGTCGGTGCCCAGCGGCTGGCTTCGGGCCGCATGCTCGACTGGCTCGCCGAAACCTTAGCCGCCGGCCCGGCGGACCCCGCGCGAGCCGAGCAGCCCGCGCACCCCATCTCTGCACTCGAGCAAGGAGGACAGCAGTGACATCCCAGCAGACCCCGGTCCGCAGCCCCGCGCATGCGGTTCTGCTGCAGTCGATCGAGCTTCTTGCCGCCATGGATCTCGACGGCTACGTCGACCTCTTCGCCGAGGACGCCGTCATCGAATTCCCCTTCGCACCACCCGGTCGACCCGGTCGGCTGGACGATCCGTCGTCCGTGCGGGACTACGTGATGGCGATCGGCGCCGCGGTCAGGATCGAATCGTTCCCGAGTCTCGTCGTTCACCATCTGACCGACCCGCACACGATCGTGGCCGAGGTCGCGCTGCACGGCACCGTCGTGGGGTCCGGTGCGCCCTACGATGTTCGCTACGTCTGGATCCTCGAGGAGCGAGACGGCCGGATCGTCCGCTTCCGCGACTACTGGAATCCCACGCAGACCTCGGCGACAACCGGGCCTGCCGCCGGAGAGGTCGCATCATGAGCTCGATCGCAACCGTGCTCGTCACGGGCGGTACAGGGCAGACCGGGCGGGTCGTCACCGACCTCCTGCACCGGCGTGGTGTGGACGTGGTCGTCGCGAGCCGGCACTACCCCCAGGAGCGGCCGGCTCCCGGGGTGCGGCAGGTCCGGTTCGACTGGGCCGATGCGGCGACGTACGACGAGGCGCTGCGCGACGTCGACAGCATCTACCTGCTGCCGCCGCCGCTCGACGCCGACCCGGCGGACGTCGTCGGGAGCTTCCTGCGCAGGGCCCGGGACGCGGGAGTCGGGCGGGCGGTGCTGCTCAACTCTTCTGCCTTCCCGCTGCGAGCCGCCGGGCTGCACGCAGTACGGCTCACCGTCGGGCAGATGCCGGAGTGGTCGGTCCTGCTGGCCTCGGGGTTCATGCAGAATTTCCTCGGTAGCCACCCCACCGCCGTCGCGGTCCGCGAACGCCATGAGATCGTCGCGGCCGCCGACGACGGTCGGATGGGGTGGATCGATGCGGCGGACGTGGCCGCGGTCGCGGCCGAACTGCTGACGCGCGTCGATCACGACAGTCGTGAACACGTGCTCACCGGGCCGCAGGCCCTGGCTTATAACGATGTGGCGGCCACCATTGCCGCCGAATGGGATCTCCCCGTCCGTTACCGGCCGGTCACACCCGCCGAGCGCACCGTCCAACTCGTCGATGCCGGGGTCCCGCAGACGTTCGCCGACGCGCTCGTCGGCGCGGACGTGCTGACCGCGAGCGGCGCGGAGGACCGCGTGACCAGAGAGGTCGCCCAGCTCGCGGGCCGGAACGCCACCTCGTTCGCAGAGTTCCTCCGGCGTCACCCACTACGCCCGGCGATGACGACGACCCCGGAGAAATGAGCCGTGCCAGCCTCCACCGATCTGCTTTCCCGTGCCGACCTCGACTTCCTGCTCCACGACTGGCTCCGGGTCGGGGATCTCACCGAACGGCCGCGTTTCGCGGAGCACTCCAGGTCGACCTTCGACGAGATCCTGGACCTCTGTGCCGATCTGGCCCAGGACCGCTTCGCCCCGCACAACCGGCACAGTGACGCGGACGAGCCGCGGCTCGTCCAGGGCCGGGTCCGCCTGCACCCGGAGATCCGTCCGGCTCTCGACGCGCTGGCGGAGACGGGCTTCCTCGGCGTGACCGCGGATCACCGCGTGGGCGGGCTTGCGCTGCCGCGCGTCGTTCACCTGGCATGCGCCGCATGGTTCGCGGCGGCCAATGTGAGCACATACGGATATGCCATGCTCACCGTGGCCAATGCTCATCTCCTCTGCGCACACGGTTCTCCGGAGCAGATCGCCCGATTCGTGACGCCTATGTTCGAGGGCCGCTTCCACGGCACGATGTGCCTGTCCGAACCTCAGGCAGGTTCCTCGCTCGCCGACACCATGACCCGAGCGCACCCGGCCGACGACGGGACCTACCGCATCACCGGCACCAAGATGTGGATCTCCGGGGGAGACCACGAACTGGGCGAGAATATCGTGCACCTCGTGCTGGCCCGCACCGGTGCCGGCGAATCCGGCGTCCGGGGTCTGTCGCTGTTCATCGTCCCCAAGTTCCTGGTCGGGGACGACGGCAGCATCGGCGAGCGCAACGACGTGTCACTGGTCGGGCTCAACCACAAGATGGGATTCCGGGGCACGGTCAATACCGTGTTGAGCTTCGGCGATGGAACCCATCGGCCCGGCGGGTCCGCAGGTGCCGTCGGCTATTTGGTCGGGGCGCCGGGGGAGGGGCTCGCCCAGATGTTCCACATGATGAACGCGGTCCGTCTCGAGGTAGGCGTGTGCGCCGCAGCCCTCGGCTACACCGCCTACCTCAAATCGCTGGCCTACGCGCGGACACGTCCGCAAGGACGCAGGCCGGATGCGAAAGCCGCGCATCTGCCGCAGGTCCCGCTCGTGGAGCATGCGGATATCCGCCGGATGCTGCTGGCCCAGAAGTCCTACGCCGAGGGGGCGCTCGGGCTGACGCTGTACTGTGCCCGGCTGCTGGACGACCGTGAGACTGCACCAGAACATGCCGAGCGTGATCGCGCGGCGCTGCTGCTCGACATCCTCACACCCATCGCGAAGAGCTGGCCCGCGCAGTGGTGCCTGCACGGAACCTCACTGGCCATACAGGTGCACGGCGGATACGGCTACACGCGCGACTATGACGTCGAGCAGCACTACCGTGACAGCCGCCTCAACCCGATCCACGAGGGCACACACGGTATTCAGGCGATCGATCTGCTGGGCCGCAAGACGTCCATACACGACGGGGCGGGTCTGCAAGTGCTGGACGAGGAGATACGCCGAGCCGTCGCGGCCGGCTCGCGGCTGGGGCCCGAGACCTCGGCCCACGCTGCCGATCTGGACCTCGCCCGAGCGCGCCTCCTGGAGGTGACGAAGCTGCTCCATGCACACCCCGAGCCGGTCACCCGGCTGGGTAATGCCTCGATCTACTTGGAGGCCGCCGGACACATCGTCCTCGCTTGGATCTGGCTGGAGCAGCTCATAGCGCTCGGTGACCGAGACGACGCGTTCGCCCGCGGTAAACGCGCGGCAGCGCGCTACTTCCGATCGTATGAGCTCCCGGGGGTCGCACCTCGGCTCGATCTGCTCGCCTCTCTCGACCGCACCACCGTCGACCTCGACCCGTCCTGGCTCTGAGCAGGTACGACGAGCCGGTCCGAACGAGTTCCGCCCCCGCCCTCCCCTTTTGTCAGGAGATATCCATGCCTACGCTCGGCCAGTTGGTGGCCCGACAAGCCCACCGAGCCCCGACCCGCGACGCGCTCGTCTACAACGGAAGGCGGATCACCTGGGCGGCGCTCGACAGTGCGGTCAACCGTGCCGCCGCGGTGCTCCACCGCCGCGGCATGGTCAAGGGCGAGCGGCTCGCGGTGATGAGCACGAACTCCGACAACTTCGTCGTCGTCCTGTATGCCGCGGCAAAGCTCGGGCTTCTCGTCGTCCCGGTCAATCCCCGGATGGCGGCGCCGGAGGTCACCTGGCTGCTCGACGACAGCGGCGCCACCGGCTTCGTCTTCCACCCGAGTCTCGCGACCGTCGCGGACACGGCACGAGCCGCGGCGTCCACACCACCGCGGACCCACCTCGCGCTCGGCCCGCTGCCGGACTGCCCCGACGACCTCGAAAGCCTCATGGCCGACGCTGCGGACCATGAGCCGTCGATATCGCTCTCGGAGTCCGACGACGCCGAAATCCTCTACACCTCGGGCACCACGGGCCGGCCCAAAGGTGTCCTGCTCGACCATCACCGGGTGATCTGGGCGGGGCTCAACGTGAGCCTGACCGCCGGGCTGGCGGACGGTGAACGGATCCTGCAGGTCGCTCCGCTCTACCATTCCGCGGGACTCAACCTCTTCCTGCACGGGGGTACAGCGGTGGGAGCCACCCATGTGCTCCTCGATACGTTCGACCCGGCCGTCGTCCTGGAACTCATGGAGTCCGAGCGGATCACGACCTTCTTCGGCGTCCCCACGATGTACCGGATGCTCCTGGACAGCCCGGACTTCGCCGGACGGGACCTGTCGAGCTGGCGTATCGGATTGTTCGGTGCGGCTCCCATGCCACCGACCACGATAGAAGCACTCCGGAAGGCGGCACCGCGGGTGCGGCTCTTCAACCTCTGCGGACCGACCGAGGCCGGCCCGGGCGGCGTCGGGCTCGGGCCCGACCACATCGCACAGCGCCCGGGCGCCAACGGCTGGGCCATCCTCAACACCGAGGCGAGGGTCGTGGACAGCGAGGGACGCGACGTCGCCGCCGGCAGCACCGGCGAGGTGGTCCTGCGGGGCGAATCCGTGATGAAGGGCTACTGGAACAACCCGGAAGCCACGGCGCAGGCCCTGCGCGAAGGCTGGTTGCACACCGGCGACGTGGCGCGCATCGACAACGACGGCTGCATCACACTCGTCGACCGCATGAAGGACATGATCATCACCGGCGGCATGAACGTGTACTCGGTCGAGGTCGAGAACGCGCTGGCCGCCCACCCCGGCGTGGCGGACTGTGCGGTAGTCGGGGCGCCCCACCCGGTCTACGGCGAGAGCGTGGTGGCCGTCGTGACGCCTCGCGAGGGCTTCGCGATCACGCTCGAGGACGTGCGGGCCCATGTATCGACGCTCATTGCCGACTACAAGGCCCCGCACCGCCTTGTTCTCGGGGAGATTCCGCGCAACCCGTCGGGAAAGATCTTGAAGCACGTCCTTCGCGGCCGGGTACGCACCGATGAGGGAGCCTCGTCGTGACAGGGACGAAAGAGACGATGCTGGCTGTCCGCCAGGATGTCCTGGGTGGTCCCGAGGTCCTTCATCAGGCCGAGGTCCCGCGTCCACGGGTCACACCCAACCAGGTTTTGGTACGGGTGGGAGCTGCCGGTCTCAACCCGACGGACCTCAAGCACAGATCGCGGCGGGTCTTTCTCGGTCCCCCGCCTTTCGTGCTCGGGTGGGACGTATCCGGTGTCGTGGCGGAGATCGGCTACGGAGTCGCCGATTTCCGCCCCGGCGACGAGGTTTTCGGAATGTTGCCTTACCCCCGCGGGCACGGCGCACACGCCGAACTCGTGCTCGCCCCTGCTCGGGCACTCGTGCACAAGCCCACCGGACTCGATCACACGCAGGCCGGAGCTCTCCCACTCGCCTCGCTCACCGCGTGGCAGGCATTGGTCGAACGCGCGCGGATCCGGGCCGGGCAGCGGGTGCTCGTCCACGGCGCCGCGGGCGGTGTCGGTCACCTCGCCGTGCAAATCGCCCGCGACCGGGGCGCAGTGGTGATCGGCACCGCGAGCGCCTCGAAGCACGACTACCTCCGCGAGATCGGTGCCCATGAGCTTCTCGACTACCGGACGACCGCTTTCGAGGCCGAGCTCTCGGACGTGGACGTCGTACTCGACACGGTCGGTGGCGAGGTCACGAACCGGTCGCTCACGGTGCTCCGGCCGGGCGGCACGCTGGTCACTCTCATGCCCACCGGACGCGAGGTTGTGGTGGACGAGGCCCGCCGGCACGGAGTCCGGGTGATCGGCATGCTCGCGGACGCCGATCGTGCCGGCATGCAGGCAGTGTCGGACATGGTGCGGCGGGGCGTGCTGCGGCCCAAGCTCGACCGAGTCTTTCCGATGAGCGCGGCAGCGCAGGCCCATACCCGGGCCGAATCGGGGCGCGCCTTCGGCAAGGTCGTGCTCGTCCCGGACTGACCTGCGCCGCACGCCACCGCCTCGTGTCACGACCGACCACATATCCGAGAGGAAGTACTGTCCATGAGTCCTGTCAATCCTGACCCCCTGTCCGGCAAGGTTGCCGTCGTCACCGGCGCCAGCTCCGGAATCGGCGCCGAGATCGCCCGCGAGATGCACCGAGCCGGCGCCGAGGTCCTCCTGGTGGGCCGGCACGAGGAGCGGCTGGCCGCCAGCGCTGCGCGCCTGGAGGCGGACGGGGGCCGGGCCGAGACCCTCAGCGTGGACCTCACCGACAAGGCCGCACCGGACGCCGTCGTACAACGTGCGCTGGACCGGTTCGGCCGGGTCGACATCCTCGTCAACGCCGCCGGTGTTTTCACCCCGGCACCGTTCCTCGAGACAACCGACCAGAACCTCGACGATCAGTGGGACGCCAACGTGCGGGCGCCGTTCCGGCTCGCCCGCGCTGCCACCGGCCACCTCGGCGAAGGCTCGTCGATCATCTTCGTCTCCTCGATCTGCGGCTACGCCGGATTCCCCAATTCGACGGCCTACTGCGCCATCAAGGGCGCGGTCGAGCTCCTGGTCAAGGCGCTTACTGCCGAACTCGCTCCGCGGGGCATCCGCGTCAATGCGGTCGCACCCGGCAATATCCGGACCAGCATCAACGAGCATCTGCTCGCCGACCCGGACTACGAGAGGCAGATGCTCGCGGCCACCCCCGCCGGGCGCATCGGAGAGGTCGGCGATATCGCACCCGCGGTCGTCTTCCTCGCCTCACCGGCCGCGTCCTACATCCACGGGTCGTCCCTGCTGATCGACGGCGGATGGATCGCCAGTTGACCGAGCTACCGGGAGTGCCCGAGCACGAGCTCGCAGAATACCTGCGTGTGCGCTACGCCATCGATGTCGCGCTCACCCGCCTCGGCTCCGAGCGCGACGAGACCTACCGTGCGTCCGGCACATCGGCCGCAGACCTGATCGTCAAGGTCTGCGCTCCCGGCGAGCCGCGTGCGATCGTCGAGCTCCAGCTCGCGGTGACCGATTACCTCACCCGAGCCACGACGGTCCCGGTGCCGGTCGCCGTGCCGACCCCTGCGGGCGAGACGATCACCCGGTGGGAACGGCCGGGCGGCGGGCCCGACCGGCTGGTCTACGTCATCTCCTGTCTGCCGGGCGCCGGCCTCGCCGAGCAGCGGCTCAGCCCTGAGCAGACGGAGCGAGTGGGCACCGTCCACGGCGAGGTCACCGCGGCGCTCGCCGACTTCCGGCACCCCGCCGCTGCCCGCCGGCTCCTCTGGGATCTGTCCGGGCTGCCCGAGCTTGCCGACAGCATCACGCCCCCGCGGTCACAGGCACAGCTGGCCACTCAGGTGGTCGGCCATTTCACGAGCGTCGTTCGTCCCGTCGCCGAGGGCGGAGCGCGACAGGTCGTGCACGGCGACTACAGCGTGCACAACGTACTGGCGAACCCGGCCGCCCCAGGCTTCGTCACCGGCGTCATCGACTTCGGTGACGTGCATATCGCGCCGGTGCTCTACGACCTCGCGGTCGCGGTGGCCAACCTCCTCGACCACCGTCTCACAGACCCGTGGACGTCGGCGTCCGCGCATGTGCGAGGTTTCCTCGGCGTATACGACGTCGCACCTGCCCAGCTCCGCACCCTCGCCGCGGCCGCCGCCGCCCGCTGTGTGCAACGGGCCTTGATCTCGCAGTGGCGCGCCACCGTCGATCCCACCCGCGCGGCCTATGCCGAGCAGCACTCGCGCCACGACTGGGTTCGCGCCGAGGCGGCGATCCAGACCCTCGACACCGGAACCGAACACTTCCTCGCAGCCACCTGACCACCCGCCCCTCACGAGTCAAGGGATCACGTCCGTGTCATCACCGCCACTTCGCGCAGCCGTCGGCCCCGTCGGCATGGTCAACGGCTTCGACGTCGCCGACCTCGCGTCCCAGCCCGCGGATATCGCCTCGATGATCGAGCGACGTAACGGGCTCCTGGGGCCCGGATACCAGCTCTTCTACGCCGATCCGATCGAGGTCACCGCCGCCCGGGGGGTGTACCTCTACGGTCGCGACGGGACCGAGTACCTCGACGCCTACAACAATGTGGCGCAGATCGGGCACTGCCACCCGCGTGTGGTCGAGGCGGTCTCCCGCCAACTGGCGACCCTGAACACCAATACCCGCTACCTCCAGAAGCCACTGCTGGACCTGGCCGAGCACCTTCTCGCGCATTTCCCGGCGCCGCTCGATCGGGTGACGCTGACCTGCACCGGCTCGGAGGCGAACGATCTGGCGACCAGGATCGCCCGGCACCACACCGGCGCCGGCGGCATCATCGTCACCGCCAATGCCTACCACGGGGTCACGAGCAGCGTGGCGGCCTACTCGCCCTCTCTCGGTCCCGGCGCACCCCTGGGTCCGCATGTGCGCACCATCGCCGCGCCGGACCCGGCGGCCTACCCCGACGAGGTCGCACTGATTGCCGCGGTGCGAGACGATGTACGCCGTGCCGCCGACGATCTGACCCGTGCCGGGTACGGGGTGAGTGCCTGTCTCCTCGACACTGTCTTCTCCTCCGACGGAGTCTTCACCCACCCGCCAGGTGTCCTGCGGGCGCTCGCGGACGAAGTCCGCTCCTACGGCGCGGTGCTGATCGCCGACGAGGTCCAGGCCGGCTTCGGCCGTACCGGCGACGATTGGTGGGGTTTCGCCCGCCATGGATTCGTCCCGGACATCGTCACGATGGGCAAGCCGATGGGCAACGGCTACCCGGTCGCCGCGGTCGTGCTCCGTGCCGAGATCGGCCGCGCCTTCGAGACGGCGGTCCGCTACTTCAACACCTTCGGCGGCAGTACGACCGCCGCCGTGGCGGCACAGGCCGTCGTGACGGTCATCGAGGAAGAGGACCTGGTCGCCCGCGCCCGGCAGGTCGGCGCGTCGCTCGGGGACGCCCTGCGGGACCTGGCCGACGGGACCGACCTCATCGGCGCGGTCCGCGGCGTCGGGATGTTCTACGGCGTCGAACTGTCCGCCGGCGGCAGCAGCGGCGACAACGCCCGGATCGCCCGCGAGGTCGTCAACCGAATGCGCCGGGCCGGGGTGCTGATCTCGGCCTCCGGACCTCAGGGCAATGTGCTGAAGATCCGCCCGCCGCTCACCTTCGACCAGACCCATGTCGACCGTCTGGCCGAGACCCTCGCCGCGGCCCTCCGATCGGTCGACCGCACCGCACGGAAGGTATGAGCCATGGTGCCCACATCGATAGACGTCAACGCCGACGCCGGCGAGAGCTTCGGCCGCTGGCGGCTGGGCGACGAGGCCGGCCTGTTCGCGTTCGTCTCCAGCGCCAATATCGCCTGCGGCCACCATGCCGGCGACCCCTCCACCCTCCGGGCGGCCGTCCGGAACGCGCGAGACGCCGGTATCGCGGTCGGTGCGCACCCCGGATACGACGACAAGGCCGGATTCGGGCGTCGTGCCCTCGCGATGTCGATCTCCGAGACCGTCGACTCTGTTGTGTACCAGGTCGGAGCACTGGCCGCGATCGCCGAGAGCGAGGACGTCCGGCTCCGGCACGTCAAACCGCACGGGGCGCTGATGGGGGCGATCTGTGGCGACCCCGAGCTCGCTGTCGAGGTCGCGGCAGGTCTGCGCAGCGCCGGATTCGAACTGCCCCTGATGATGGCGCCCACCACTGCCCTCACCGCGGTACGGACGGCGGGCCACCCGGTCATCCCCGAGAACGCCGTCGACCTCGACTTCACCGACGACGGCATCAACGTCATCGAGCCGCGGCCCATGGCCAAGGACCCCGATCGAATCGCCGAGACCGCCGTGACGGTGGCACGCGGCCGGGCGGTCACCGTATCGGGTCGCAGTATCGAGATGCCGGTGCGCTCGGTGTGTGTCCACGGCGACCGGCCCAATGCCGTACCCATCGCCGCGGCGGTCAACCGTGCCCTCACCGCCGCCGGCTTCGCCATCCGCCCGGCCGAGCCGTGGGTGTGACGCCGTGCGGGACTCGACCATGTACACAATGCTCTCCGATGGGAGCTGCGCCAGTTTCGGAGGCGACGAGTACGTCTTCGTCGAGCTCGACGAGGCGATGAGTCTCGGCACCGCGCTCCGGGTCCAGTCGATTACGGCACGCATTGCCGATCTGGAGCTGCCGGGGGTTCTCGATATCGCGCCCGCCAACAGCAGCTACCTGATCCGCGTCGACCCCGACACCCTCGACCCGCGCCGGGCACTCGGCGCCCTCGCCGACGTCCACGAGGCCGGGCAGGCCACCGCGACGACGATCTCCACCGAAATCCTCGACGTGCCCGTCCTCTACGACGATCCGTGGTCGGCCGAGATCTGCATGCGATTCCGCGGCGGGCATCAGTCCGCCACCGAGAGCGATATCGAGTACACCGCACGGATCAACGGCTTCGCCTCCGTCGACGAGCTGGTCCGGGCTCATTCGAGCGCGCCGTTCATCGTGACCTTTCCCTGCTTCAAGCCCGGCAATGCCGAGTCCTATCAGCTGGTGCCGCACGAGCGGCAACTCCAGGCGCCCAAGTACCTCACGCCGCGCACCGAGACGCCCGCCCGGGCCGTCGCCCACGGTGGCGCCTTCACGGTCATCTACCCCTCGAGCGGGGTAGGCGGTTACCAGCTGCTCGGACGCAGCGCGATCCCGGTCGTCGACCTCGGCCAGGCCACCCGTGAGTTCCGCCGCTCGCCGGTGCTGACCCCGATCTCGACCCTGCTGCGGTTCCGCCCGGTCGATCGGGCGGAGTACGACGAGATACGCCGTCTCGTTGCCGTCGACCAGCACGTCGTTCGCCGCGCGCCCGCCGAGTTCTCACTCGCCGAATTCGATGCGGACCCGGTGGAATACGCGCTCGAGCTCGCGGCGCTCCTGTCATGATCTCGATCCTCGTCCCCGGTCCGCACACGACGATCCAGGACGTCGGCCGCCCCGGCCACTACGCCATGGGACTGCCACCCTCCGGTGCACTGGACCAGTACGCGCACCGGTGCGCCAACCTGCTGGTCGGGAACGTCGAGTCGGCCGCGACCCTCGAATCGACCATGGCCGGGCCCACCCTCGAGTTCGAAGAGGACTCCCTCGTCGCGATCACCGGCGCGGATGTAGCCGTCACCGTCGACGGCCGTCACGTGCAGACCTGGGCGGCGCATACGATCCACGCCGGTCAGCAGCTGGCGATCGGTACGGCCCGAGCCGGCGCCAGGTCGTACCTGGCGGTGCGCGGCGGCATCGACTGCCCGCCGTTCCTCGGCAGCCGCTCGACCTACACCGCTGCCGGAATCGGCGGCCTCGCCGGCACATGCCTCGCCGCAGGGGACACTCTGCAAGTCGGTTCCGAGACCGTGGCACCACCGCGGCCGGGGGCACACCTCGATTACCGCCTGCACGGCCGCCCCGGGAACCAGGTGACGGTCCGGGTCGTCCCGGGACTGTGTAACTACCGCTTCACCGCCGAGTCGCTGGAGCAGTTCTTCACCAGCACCTACACCATGACCCCCCGCTCCGACCGTATCGGTTGCCGCCTCGACGGCCCGAGGCTGACATTCGTGGAGCGGGAGCAGCCCTTCGGCGCCGGCGACAACCCGAGCAACGTCGTCGATCTCGGCTACCCCGTCGGGTCGGTCCAGGTCCCCAACGGCGCCGAGCCGATCTGCCTGCTCCGCGACGCCGTCACCGGCGGTGGTTACGCGACGCTCGGCACGGTGATCAGTGCCGACCTCGATCTGCTGGCTCAGGCACGAGCGCCCGACACCATACGTTTCGAGCCGGTCTCGGTCGACGACGCACTGGTCGCTCGCGCCGAATATCGAGCGCGCCTGCGCGATGCGCGCACCAACCTCAACCTGCTCAGCCTGTTCTGAGTGGTCCCACTCCTACCGAGAGCAGCCACCATGATCGATCAGATCACCACGCCGACCTTCGCAGTGGAGGATCCGGCCACCCTCGAGGTCGTCGGGCACGTCCGCGACCTCGGTCCGGCCTATGCCAGAGCCGCGGTCGACCGTGCTGCGGCCGCGTTCTCTAGCTGGTCCCGCGCCGCCCCGCGCCGCCGCGCCGACGTCCTGCGCCGCGCGTACGAGCTGATGCTGCGCGACCGAGATGAGCTGGCCACGCTGATCTCGCGCGAGAACGGGAAATCCGTCCAGGACGCGACCGACGAGGTGGTGTACGCCGCCGAGTTCTTCCGCTGGTATTCCGAGGAGGCGGTGCGCGCCGACGGTGAGTACGGCAACTCACCGGCGGGGGAGGCCCGCACGATCGTGACGCGCAGACCCGTCGGGGTCGCAGCGCTGGTCACTCCGTGGAACTTCCCCGCGGCGATGGCCACCCGCAAGATCGGACCCGCGCTGGCCGCGGGATGCACGGCGGTCGTCAAACCGGCAGCGCTCACTCCGCTCACCATGCTCGCGATTGCCGGGATCCTCGGCGAGGCCGGTCTCCCCGAGGGAGTTCTGGAGGTGGTGACGACACGGAGCTCCGGCGCGGTGGTCTCGGCCTGGATGGAGGACGACCGCGTCCGCAAGATCTCGTTCACCGGCTCCACCGAGGTCGGGCGCACGCTGCTGCGTCAGGCCGCGGACCGGATCGTCAACGCGTCGATGGAGCTGGGCGGCAATGCACCCGTGATCGTGACCGAGGACGCGGACCTGGCAGCGGCCGTCGAGGGCGCACTGGTGGCCAAGTTCCGCAACGGCGGACAAGCGTGCACGGCAGCCAACCGCGTCTACGTCCACGCCGATATCGCCCGGCCGTTCCTGGACGCGTTCGTTGCCGCAGTCGACAAGCTGACGGTCGGCCCGGCGCTCGACGGCGCCGTGATCGGCCCACTGGTGAGTGCGAACGAGTGGCAACGCGTCAGCGACGCGGTGCAGCTCGCCGTCCGCAACGGAGCGCGGGTGGCCTACGCGGCCGAGCTACCCGCGGCACCCGGCCACTTCTACCCACCGACCGTCCTCGTCGACGTCGCACGCGACTCCGCAATCGTGAGCGAAGAAATCTTCGGACCCGTTGCCCCGATCCTCGAATGGACCGACGAAGACGACCTCCTCGACCACCTCAACGACTCCGAGCTCGGTCTGGCGGCCTACGTGTTCGCCGGTGACCTGGCCCGCGCCATCCGCATCGCCGAGCGGCTCGAGGTCGGCATGGTGGGGGTCAACCGCGGCATGGTCTCCGACCCGTCGGCACCGTTCGGCGGCGTGAAGCAGAGCGGCCTGGGGCGCGAGGGGTCGCGCGAGGGCCTGCGCGAATACCAGGAAACGCAGTACCTCAGCGTGGACTGGCCCACCTGACCGGAGACCTCGTACCAGCTGATCACCACCCATCGACCGACACCACGGAATGAGAATCATGCAGATCGACAATGTCGCGGCCGTCGTCACCGGCGCCACATCCGGGCTGGGCAACGCGACCGCCGCGGCACTCGCGGCCAAGGGCGCCCGCGTCTTCGGGCTCGACCTCGATATCGCCACCGCCCCTCAAATCGACGGCGTCACCTACCTCGAGGCCGACGTCACCAGTGAAGACCAGGTACGGGCCGCAGTCGCGCACGCCGCCGAGCAAGGTCCGCTGCGAATCGTCGTCAACTGCGCCGGCATCGGAACACCCGCCCGCATCCTGGGCAAGGCCGGCGTCCATGACCTGGCCCACTACGCCAAGGTTGTCCAGGTCAACCTGATCGGCACTTTCACCGTGCTCGCACTCGCCGCCGAGGCGATCGCGAGAACCGAACCACTCGACCACGCCCAACGCGGTGTCATCGTCAACACCGCATCGGTCGCGGCGTTCGAAGGACAGATCGGCCAGGCGGCCTACTCGTCCTCGAAGGGCGGCGTGGTCGGCCTGACCCTCCCGGCAGCCCGCGACCTCGCCCAGCACGGCATACGCGTGAACACCGTGGCCCCGGGAATCGTCGACACTCCTATGCTCGCCACTCTCGGCGAGGAAGTCCGGAAGAGCCTCGCCGCGGGTGTGCCGTTCCCCAAGCGCCTCGCGCGGCCATCCGAGTACGCCGACCTCGTTGCGTTCATCGTCGAGCACGACTACCTCAACGGCGAGACCATCCGCATGGACGGGGCCTTGCGATTGGCACCTCGCTGATCATCGACACCGGGCCGGAAGGAAGCCACCACCATGAACTCAGCTGTCATCGTCGATATCGTCCGAACCGCCTCCGGGAAGGGCAAACCAGGCGGTGTCCTCTCCGGGGTCCACCCGGTCGACCTGTTCGCCACCCTGCTCACCTCGCTCGCCGAGCGCAACGACCTCGATCCGGCCGTTGTCGACGACGTGATCGCCGGCTGTGTCACCCAGGCAGGCGACCAGGCCCTCAACATCGCCCGCAATGCTGTCCTGGCCGCAGGTTTCCCGATCGAGGTGCCCGGCACGAGCCTCGACCGACAATGCGGTTCCTCCCAGCAGGCGGCACACTTTGCCGCCCAGGGCGTTATCGCCGGCGCGTACGACGTCGTGATCGCCGGCGGCGTCGAATCGATGAGCCGCGCCCCGATGTTCTCCTCGGTTCGCGGCGGGCATCCCCGGGCGCCCCTCGAGCAGCGATTCCCGTCCCTGCCCGACCAGGGCATCGGCGCCGAACGGATCGCCGCCCGATGGAAGCTCGACCGCGAGGCTCTCGACACGTTCGCCGCCGAGTCGCATCGCCGCGCCGCGACGGCGGCCACCGGCGGAGACTTCGGCCAGGAGATAGTCCCCATCGCGCTTCCGGGCGGCAGCCTTCACAGCGAGGACGAGACCATCCGGGGGACGACGTCCGTGGCAGGGCTGGCCGGTTTGAAACCGTCATTTCACGACGACGAGACGGCCGGTCGGTACCCGGAGATCGGATGGCACATCACTGCGGGAAACTCCTCGCCGTTGACCGATGGCGCAAGCGCGGCACTGATCATGAGCGAGGAGAAGGCCGGACAGCTCGGGCTGACTCCGCGTGCCCGGTTCCACAGCTTCGCTGTCGTGGGATCAGACCCTGAAATCATGCTGACCGGCCCGATCCCAGCGACGCACAAGATCCTCGAGAAGGCCGGACTTGCTATCGGCGATATCGACGCGTACGAGGTCAACGAGGCGTTCGCGCCGGTACCGCTCGCGTGGGCGGCAGAGTTCGATGCGGACCCGACCAAGCTCAACCCCCGTGGCGGCGCGATTGCCCTCGGCCACCCTCTCGGCGGCTCCGGGACACGGTTGATGGCGACAATGGTCAACTACCTCGAGGACGCCGGCGGTCGCTACGGCCTCCAGACCATGTGTGAGGGCGGTGGAATGGCCAACGCGACCATCATCGAACGCCTCGGCTGACACCGTAACGCCCAGCGGGCCCGCCTGGCAGCCGGTGATCGTCGAACGGGCTCCGGAACGCCGAAAGGCGGCTACTTCGTCGTTCTGTCGGCGGCGGGCCCGGCAAGATCACGGCCTACGGCTGGAGTACTAGGAACGGACCCGGTCCGCGGGCGCGGTCCACCCGGTGGAGCGGATTCACTCGGCCAGGCGGCATCGACCCGTTCCCGCGAGCGGTACGACGTCGGCTCAGGCGTCCCCGGCCAGTACCGCATGGAGCGCGGCCTCGGCGGCGTCGAAACACTCGGGAAATGCGCCCCCGCCGTCGGCCCAGCGACCGAACGCCTCCTCGGAAATGATCGAGGCCACCCGCGCGGTGAGGCGCGCCTCGCTGGGCCCGGCCCCGCGCTGTTGCAGGGCGTCCCGGAGCGCGGCGGTGATCGCTGCCGACTTGCTGCGCTCGCGTTCCAGCAGTTCCGTACTGGACTCGATGATCGCTCGGCGTCGTCCGGAGTCGGCGACCGTTCCGCTGACCGCCGCACCGACCTCGCGAAGGGCCGACAGTGCCGCCGGCAGTGGCGCAAGCCCGGGGTCCGCAGCGAGCACCGCTTCGGACACGGCGGCTGGAAGCCGCTCGGAGCCGGCGAAGAGAATCTCGCGCTTGTCCGGGAAGTGCCTGTGGAAAGTCCGCCGGGTCAGCCCTGCCCGCTCCGCGATGTGCGTCACCGTCACGGCGTCGTAGCCGTGCTCGCCGAACAGGTCCAACGCAGCCTGTCGCAGGCGTTCCGGTGCTCCGGGGTCCCACCGTGCCATGCCCGCATCCTACCTATCGCGGTGACTCACTGTGACATCGATGCTAACGTGTGATGACACAGTGAGACATCACGGATGGAGGAATCATGGCGCAGGGTGAGATCTGGATTCTCGGAGCCACCGGACGGGTCGGGCGGGCCGTCGCGGCGCAGATCGTGGCGTCCGGGGCTGGCCCCGTGCTGGTCGGGCGCGATGCCGGTCGGCTGCGCACCGCGGCCGCCGACCTCGGGCTCGACGCCGACTCGAAGATTGTCGTCGCGTCCGGGGCGGAGGCCATGGCGGCCGAGATCACCCGGCAGCGGCCTGCCGTGGTCGTCAACACCATCGGCGGCTACGCCGAGACCGCCGTCCGGCTCGCCCGTGCCTGCATGCCGGGCGGCCATTACCTCGACCAGGCCAACGACCCGGCCGCCTTCCGTCGCCTGTTCGCCCTCGACGACGAGGCCATCGCCGCGGGAAGCACCCTGGTGGCGGGTGCGGGATTCGGCGTCGTCGGGACCGAGGCGATCGTGGCACGCCTGTGTGCGAACCATCCCGTTCCGAGCCGGGTCCGGGTGGACACCTTCGCCTCGGTCGCCGTCGAGGAAGGCGTGCTGGGCACCGCCCTTGCCACCGGCATCGTGGACAGCTTCGCGATGGGCGGCCGCCGCTACGAGGGCGGCCGACTGGTCAAGACCCGCCTCGGCGAGGAAGTCCATCACCTGACCCTGCCCGACGGGCAGCGCATGTCCTCGGTCGGTGTGCCCTCCGGCGAACTCATCGCTGCACACCGGGTCAGTGGGGCTCCCTCGGTGTCAGCGACCTCCGGGCTCATTCCCGCCTCGCTCGCCGTTCGGGCGGCCCTACCGCTGCTCTCGGCGATCCTGCGAGTTCGAGCGGTGCGGACCTTCGCGATCGGCTGGATGGCCGGAATCAAGACCAAGGCTGCCCCACGCCCACACCCGTACACCTGGGGCCACGCCGTCATCACCTGGCCCGACGGCACCGTCCGCGAAGGCTGGCTGCGGGCCGGTGACGCGATGGAGTTCACCTCTGCCGTCGCCACGCAGACCGCGCTCCAGCTCGCTGCGGGTAAGGGCCGGCCCGGCGCTCACACCCCGGCCGGCGTCCTCGGCCCGGACCTCGCCACCGCTGCCGGAGCCGACTTCGTAAACGAGGCCCTGGTTCGACCACCCCGGCAAAGGGCCGGGACGCCTGCGGGCTACGACTGTCGCCGTCCACACCCGCGCGGTCCGCAACCTACTGGCCGACACCTGAGCCGTGACAACTGAACCTGGTCCGGGCAACGTCCGGAACAGAGCCAGGTAGAAGACCCTTCATCACTACACCGGGGCGATACCGGGTGCAGGCCGCGGAAGGCTCCGTGTCCCGCGTGGACCCTCAATCGAATACCCCTGACAACGAACAACTCTGAGACCGGGCTGCCGCCATGCCCGAGGCCGGTCACTACGATAGAGGCCATGGCGGCTTCGTTCTCAAACGGACTCAACGGCACCGAACCCCGGGCCGGTCGGCGGAACCTCAAGGGCGATATGCGAGAGCAAGCGATCCTTCAGGGTGCTTATGAAACGCTGCGCACCGAGTCGATGCGTACGGTCTCGATCGATGACCTCGCCAAGAGCGCAGGATTGTCGCGGTCATCCTTCTACTTCTATTTCGAATCGAAATGGCAGGTTCTTTCCGCGCTGCTGTCGAGTGTGACCGACGATGTTTTCGTCGCGTCGTCGATGATTTTCGAACGGCCGGCCGGAATCCCGCCGGAGGCCGCGATAGAGCACGCGGTTTCCGAAGTCACGGCTGTCTGGGAGAGGCACGGTCACATTCTTCGCGAAGTTGGTGACGCCGCGGCGGCGGAACCTGCCTTGCAGGCGCAGTGGGACAAAATATTGGGCCGATTCATCAAGGCCGCTTCTGTCGCTATCGAGCGCGATCGTTCCACGGGCGTGGCGATCGACGGGCCCCCGGCCCGCGCGCTGGCGGTAGCACTTATATGGATGGGTGAGAGAAATCTTGGTCTGATGAGCATGCGCAGCGCGAATGCCATCCCGACTGAACATATGGTGGAGACGGTGACTACCGTGTGGCTCAGAACTGTATTCGGCCTCGAATATGCGGGAACGACGAACCACGCCTGAGTCGAATAGTACGATCGCAGCAAACCGGACTCCGTAGGAAGCGGTTCGCTGCGATCGGATGTCTGTTCAGTTGGTCATAGTTGTACGCAACGTACGTTTTCGCCGATGTTGTACGGTGCAATTCGGTGTCGAGATCTCGCTACTGCTGTTGATCCGCAGCCATCTTTGCCATGTTCAATCCAGGCATCAGCATGTGTCCGCCGTCGACGAGCATTTCCAGCCCGGTGGTCCAACGCGACTCATCGGATGCCAGCCAGAGTACGGCTTCGCTCATGGCGCGCGGTGGGAGCAACCCGACGTCGCGAAGGGCGGACCAATACTTCGCGCCTTGGAGATCCTCCTTGACTCCTTGCCCCGGGCCCTTGCCCGAACAGAGGTCGTATCCGCCCTGCCAATCCAGCGCAGGGGTGTCAGTCGGCCCAGGAAGAAGAATGTTGACTCTGATTCCGTACTGCCCGAACTCGAGCGCGGCACTCTTCGCGAGCCCGATCACGCCGTGCTTCGAGGCGACGTAGTGCACATAGTGTGGCGATCCCTCAACGCCGTTTCCGGAGGACGTCACCACGATCGACCCGCCGCCCCGCGCCTTGATCGCGGGTGTGACAGCTTTCAACGTTCGCCATACTCCGGTGATGTTGACGTCGAGGACGGCCGCGAACTCCTCTTCGGGGATTTCGTCGAACGGGCGAACGGTCCAAATTCCGGCATTGGCGACGGCAACGTCCAGGCCGCCGAATGCCTTTACGCCGTCGGCGACCAATTTATCGATCGAGGACTGCTTTCGAACGTCGCCCTCGTGTGCGATGATGCGCCGTCCCAATACCTCGACCTCTTCGACGGTGGTCTGGAGATCTTCCGGCGATCCGGTCGCGTAGGGGAGTCCGGTGTCGGTGGGGCAGTCGAGGGCAAGGATGTCGGCACCCTCTTCTGCGAGGCGAATCGCATGAGCTCGCCCCATTCCACGTGCTGCTCCGGTCACCAGAGCGACTTTTCCATCCATTCGTCCCATTGTTATCTCCTCTTTGAGCGGGGTTTTCGTGAATCAATTACTGCGCATCGGGGGCTCGGAACCCAAGGCAGTAAAGCGCGTTGACGATCTCCGCGTCAGACGCGCAGCGACGTGGATCAATGGCATATCCAACGATCAAGACCGGGTATTTATGATAATCAGGAGAACTATCACGCGGTGTCGGACGGCGTGATCAGCTGTAGCAGAATGTCGATTCCGGGCGGCTCGGTCCAGATATGGTCAGAACTGCCGATCCGAAATGGCGAACTGATCGGATCGGGCCGGCCGGGACCTCGAATGGTGCATCCGTTCAGATCGGCGTCGCTCAGGCTCGCGCCGAACGCGAGAGCGATATGATCTATTTTGGCCGGTGCACTGCCCAGTGCGTACTCGAGGGTCTTCGGCTCATCAATGGTGTACAACTCGATTTTTGCCGACCCAAGGTTGAAGAACGTTGCCCGAATATTGAGTGCGGGCGCTTCGAACGTGGACGTGATGGGAACTGCGAACCTGCTCTGCCATTGGGCCGAAGCCTGCTCCAGGTCGCGAACCAATACGCCGACGTGGTCGAGACGCGGAAATTGTTCCTCGGTCCCGTCAGCGACGTCCGGTGACAGCTTCGGCATCGTCATTGACTTCCGGCGGCGACAAAGTGCGGCGCGACACCTTGGCGGGTTTCGGTCCAACGCTGGGTGATCACCTTGGCCTTGGTATAGAAGCGATACGCGTCGTAATTCAATCCGTCGTCACCGAACCGTGAGTCGCCCCATCCGCCGAACCCGAACCAGGAAATCGGCACCGGGATCGGGACGTTGATCCCGACGCTTCCCGCCCGCACAGTGTGGGCGAATCGACGACCGGCTACTCCACTTGTGGTGAAGATCGACGCGCCGTTTCCGTACGGGCTCGCGTTGACGACGCGAAGGGCCTCGTCGAGATCGTCGACGCGGACCACACTGAGGATCGGGCCGAAGATCTCGTCTTTGTAGAGGTCACTGTCGGTCTGGACGTGGTCGACCAGACTCGGGCCGATGAAGTACCCCGCGTCATGGGTGTCGTCCTTTCGACCGTCCAGGACGACCGTTGCGCCTTGGCCGGTAGCTGTATCGAGGGCGCTGCGAACTCGATCGACCGCCGACTCCGAGATGAGCGGCCCCATATCGGAACTCGCCGCGTCTCCCGGGCCTGTGCGGAATGCCTCGGCTCGTTGCACTGTCTTGGCAACGAGCCGGTCGGCGATGTCTCCGACCACCACCGCCACGGGCACAGCCATGCATCTTTGGCCCGCGGCGCCGTACGCGGCCGACACCAACGCGTCCGCCGCCGCATCCAGATCGGCGTCGGGCATCACGACCAGGTGATTGTTCGCTCCGCCGAGCGCTTGCACCTTCTTGCCGACATCGGCCGAGCGGCGGTAGATCTCCCGCGCGACCGGAGTGGAGCCGACGAAAGAGATGGCGGCGACATCGGGATGGTCGATCAGCGCGTTGACCGCGTCGACGCCTCCGTGCAGGACGTTGAAGACACCGCTGGGCAGACCGGCTTCGGCCAGAAGTTGCGCTAGGCGCACAGACGCCGACGGGACCTTCTCACTGGGCTTGAGCACAAACGAGTTGCCGCACGCGAGCGCTGCCGCGAACATCGACACCGGCACCATAATGGGGAAGTTGAACGGCGTGATGCCGACACATACTCCTAGCGGTTGGCGGAAGGAGTATGTGTCGACGCCTCGGGAGACTTGTTCCGCGAACTCGCCTTTGAGCTGTTGAACCGCGGATGTTGCCACCTCTACGGCTTCGACAGAACGGGCCACCTCGCCCCTCGCGTCAGCCAGGGTCTTTCCTTGTTCCGCGGTGATGATCGATGCGAGCTCCTCGCCGTGTTCCAGCAAGAGTGTGCGAAATGCCAGAAGAATCGTGGCCCGAGCGGGGGTGGGAGTCGACGCCCACGCTTCCGCTGCGCTTCGTGCGCTGGCGACAGCCTTGTCGACGACGTCAGCGCCCCCCAGCTCGACGGCCCGTATCGGGTGGCCTGTCGCCGGGTCTACGATTTCGGACTTTGTCGCGCTTGTCGAGCTGACGGGAGCGCCGGCGATCCAGTGCGGAACGGTTTCGAGATGGACACCGTTTGTAGTCACAGTTACTCCAAATTAGCGAATTGGCGAATTATTTCTCGAAGGTTCAGGATTTTTTCTCCCGAGGGTGGGGCAGCTCCGGGAACATTTCCAATCCGTAATTCGTCTTGAGATTCTCGACCTCTGCCGCGAGCTGCTCGGGCGTACGCAGTTCGCGATCGCGAGCCTCGTAGAAGTACTTGTCGATGCCACTGCCGGGTGCGAAAGTACCGGCTGGTCCCGGTACGAACACGACGAGGATCCTCGCCTCTTCTCCGACGACCTCATAGGTATGCCGCTGGTCCTTACGCCCCCACACGAATTGGCCGGCGCCCGCATTGTACGACCCCGCTTCGGTGTGAATCGTAATTTCCCCGCTCATTACGAAGAAGCCCTCTTCTTCGCGGTGATGGATATGCCAGACCGGCTCGGTTCCGCGAACCCAGTTCGTCTCGATGACAACTAGCTGGCCCTGAGTGGTCTCTCCGGTCGCATGAATCCAGAAATCCACACCGGTCATGAAATCGCCGGTCATTTTGAAATGCACGTCATCGCGGTGGGAGACGTAACTCTCCCCGTCTCGGGTTGTCGACGGCTGGATCTGATCGACACCTGGCTGGGTCACCATGGGGGTCCCTTTCGTTCACTCGCCGGGGCGAGTAGCTGCGTTCTACCTTGAACAGGATTGAGACTAGACTCACTGTTGGCTCGAGTCAACAGTGTGTCTAGTATTCATGAACTAGCTGTTGAGAGGTGGTATCGCAGTGAATGCCACCCCGTCGCAAGCTGGCTCTGTAGCTCAACTAGACAGATCGTTGACAATCCACGACATCATGTGCACAATGCTCCTCGCTCGTATGCGCTCAGGCATCAGAGTTCGCACGCGAGACTTTGGCGCCCGACTCCAGGAGGACCAATGACATTGCTTCAGGAAACGAATCATCTCCGCGCATCCGATTGTGCGGTTCGATAATGGGAACTCTGAATGATCAGGTAATCGAATTACTCGAGTCACTGTCCAGGAATCCACCTGCGCAGCCCTGGGACGTGCCGATTTCCTCATATAGATCGGCCGGCGAGAAGCTGATCACGTTGGCGGGCGAACCCAATCGCGGCTGCGAGGTTCGGAACTTTCACATACGACTTCCCGGAAGGACTGTCGGTGCGCGCGGTTATCGCCCGAAAGGCGCGATAGGTCGCGTACCCGGCGTCATCTATTTCCACGGTGGCGGATTCGTCAGGGGCAGTCTCGATTCGCATGACAGGCTGTGCCGGGAGTTGAGCGTCCAGGCTGGGCTCAGCGTCATCGCCGTCGAGTATCGACTGGCTCCCGAAAATACCTATCCGAGCGCGCACGACGATGCGATGGACTCGTTCCTCTGGGTATCGGAGCACTCCGATGAGCTGAATATCGACAGCGACGCACTGGCAGTCGCCGGTGACTCCGCAGGAGCGATGCTCGCGGCGGCGACCGCCGTAGACGTTCGGGCACGCGCCCGTGGTGCGACGGTGAAGGCGCAGGGACTGCTGTGCCCTGTCCTCGATGCGACCATGACCGGAACGTCCGCCGAGCGGTACAGCGCGGCGCCCATTTTGTCGCGGCCCGTTCTCGAATGGTGTATTGATCAGTATTTTCCGAATGTACTGACTCGACGGTCACCGGCCGTATCGCCATTGATGAGGGAAACCCTGACGGCGTCTCCTCCTGCGCTCATCTTCAGCTCGGAAATCGATCCGGCCTCGGATGACGCTCGGCGCTACTCGGCAGAATTAGAGGCTTCGGGCGTCGGGGCCGAGTTCCACGAGTATGCGGGCATGCCGCATAGCTTCTTTCTGCTGGCCGGTGTGCTGGACGAGGGCGAGCGTTGCATCGCCGATTTCGCGGAGAAGCTATCCAGGTTGCTGCGCTAGTGGACAGTACGTCCGTGGAGCAGTAGATACGTCGAATCGTTCAGGCTACGTCAGCTCCCGGTCGCCCGGCCGGTCCGGCACGTGACCGGCCGGGCTTCCGTTGGCCCGAGACATCATCGACGTCACGACTGTGGGGGGATCGACTCGGAAGCCGGAGTGCCGCAGATGTCCGCCGATTTCGAGCAGACGCGCTGCGGCCCGTAATGCGTGAATTCGGCCGCAGCGCCTGGTCGCGAGGATTAGATGACTTTAACGACGACTTTCCCTCTGTTCTCACCTGCGATACTACGATTGAGAGTGTGTCGCGCATTTTCCAGGCCATCGACCACCGTTTCCTCGGCCTGCAGCGCGCCTGCGCTGAGGTCCCGGGACAGCTGCTCGATGATCTCGCCGTACCGATCCACGTGATCGAAAACGATGAAACCCCGCAGAGTGGCCCGCTGCATCAATAGCTGGCTGAGATTACGTAGCCCGCGCTGGGTGCCGGCGGTGCTGTAATCGTTGTATTCAGAAATGAGACCGCACAGCGTGATGCGCGCACCGATATTGAGTCGATCGAGTACATGATCCATGATCTCGCCGCCGACGTTCTCGAAATCGACGTCGATTCCGTCCGGTGTTGCCCGGTCGAGTTGCGCCTTCCAGTCGTCGGCATGTCGATCGACGCAGGCGTCGAAGCCGACCTCCTCGACGAGGTACCGGCATTTCTCGGCACCGCCGGCGATCCCGACCACTCGGGCTCCCCGCCGCTTCGCGAGTTGGCCCGCAACCGCCCCCACTGCTCCGGCCGCGCCCGAGACGAAGAACGTCTCGCCCGGCCGGGGATCCCCGAACTCAACGCCCAGGTACGCCGATATTCCGGTGTGGCCGAGCACGCCGACGAACGCGGGGAGCGGCGCCGGCAATGGATCGGGCAGGACCGTGAACGGCATATCCGCACGCGCTGCATCGGCCACGCAGTAATCCTGCCAACCCGTCAACCCCACGACATGTGCGCCGACGGGAAGATCCTCGCGCTTGCTGGCCACCACCTGGCCTGCACCTGCCCCCCGCATGACCGCGTTCAGTTCGACCGGGGGTATGTAGGAACGCATCGCGCTCATCCATACCCGATTCGTCGGGTCCACAGACAAATAGTGTGTGCGGATAAGTGCCTGTCCTTCGGAAATCTCGGGAACTGGCTCTTCGGTCCATTCTAGATTCGCGTCCGTTACTTCCCCCTCCGGTCGACTCCGCAATCGATAGAGCCTGTTGGTAAGTGTGCTCATGACGTCTCCTGAAAGGGCAGGTAAGGGTTGATGCGCGGACTGACGACACCGCCGGAACCCATGTCCGTAGATGATTTCGGGCGCCTCACGGGTCAAACCAGACCCTGAGAATAGACTTGGAGTGGATTATCGTCAACACCATGTCTATTCGACCTCAGTGAGCGCCACGACGCTCGATCCCAATTGTCGACACACTGTTGACTATCGCCGACAGGTCGGGCATTCTCTCACGTTACGACGACTGGAACATCAGCCGTCGCCAGGCCGCAACGAGGAGGCGATTGTGAGTACCCAAGCGGAAAATCGCAAGGTAGTGGACCATTTTTGGAGCGATCTCGATGGCGGGCCGCCGTCCGGAGCGAAGCTGGAGGAGTGGAAGGACTGGTTCGCGGAAGAGGCTGTCTGGGAAATGCCGTTCGCCCCAGAGCCGCTCGCGAAGGCAGTCCCCGGCCGCGCGCTCATCGGCCACTTCGTCGACTGGTTCTTCGGATCCGTGCCGGATCTGGTGATCGATTCGCTGGTCGTCCACGACACGACAGACCCTGAGCTCTTTGTTCTCGAACTTCATGGCCGGGCGACCGTGGCGCAGAACGGGAATATCTATGCGAATACCTATTGCACGCATATGCGTGCCAGGGACGGCAAGGTAACTCTGATTCGCGAGTACTTCGATCCGAACGTCGTTGTCGGAGCTTTCGGAGTCGAACTGATCGGTGAAGGTATGGCCACAGTAATGGCTGCCGCGGGCCTGGAGGTTTCCAAGTGAAGCTCATTCCGGAGTTCTCGTACACCGCGGAGTTGGGTGCCCCGCAAATTGTCGGCCCCGGGCCGTACGGTTTACGGCAAGTGCTCCCGGTCACCGGCGGTACGGTGACGGGCGACCGGCTCAGCGGTCAGGCGGCCATCGGCGGCGGCGACTGGCTCCTCGCCGGCGAGGACGGCTTCGGGCGGTTGGATGTGCGCGCGCAGTTCGATACCGACGACGGTGCCGTCATCTACATGAACTACCAGGGGCTGGTCGAGGTCACGGACGTGGCGGCAGCCGCTTTGGCAGGAGGGGATTCGGGCACAGAGTTCGGCGATCACTACTTCGTCACCACTCCGCGGCTCGAGTCCGGCGATCCCAGGTACAGCTGGGTCAACCAGACAATTTTCGTGGGGCAGGGGCGCGTCACACCGGGGCCGGTGATCGAGTTCCAGGTCTTTCGGGTAGCCCTTCAATAGCACCGACCGGGCACGACAAGTGGGCCGCGCATTCGTACACAGTGACGATGTGCGGCCCACGCTTCCATGCGGCCGTGGTTCCCACTGTCGCTGGCTCGAGCCGCTGTCGACGAGGTCGAGTTGCCTCGTGACGCCGCTCGGATCAAACAGGAGTACTCCTTTATGTCTTCTACCATGTCTTCGACGCTTTCCCTATCGTCAAATCTCGCGAACAATCTCATCGACACTGCTCGTTACCTGGGGGATCGGCCGGCGATCAGACTTGAAACCACCACGCTGAACTATTCCCAACTCGGGCGCGCGGCAGCGGCCGTGGCGGGTGATCTGCAAGCCAGGGGAATCCGCGCCGGCGACCGCGTCGGTATCGTGCTGCCGAACGTGCCGGCGTTTCCGATCCTCTTCTACGGGATCCTGATGGCGGGTGCCGTCGCGGTCCCGATGAATCCCCTGCTGAAGGCACGGGAGGTTACGTATTACGTGGAAGACTCCGGGATGTCGCTCGTCTACGGCTCGCTGACAGCGGGGGACGTGGTGTCGGAAGCAGCACGCGCGGCGGGCATTCCGGCATTTCTCATTACGGAGTTGGGGCCGACCGGAGCGGATCTGCTCGGTTTTCCGGTCGAGGAACCTGTGTGGCGCGGTCGGGACGACACTGCTGTGCTGCTCTACACCTCCGGTACCACGGGCAGCCCCAAAGGCGCTGAACTCACACATGACAACATGTCGACAAACGCGTCCACCACCGTCGATACGCTCATCCAGACAACCCCCGATGACATTATTCTGGGGTGCTTGCCACTCTTTCACGTATTCGGTCTCACGTGCGGTTTGAACGCCGCCGTGAAGTCGGGTGCTCTGCTCACCCTGATTCCCAGGTTCGACGCCGAAACAGCTCTTCGTGTTCTCGTGCGGGACAACGTCACGGTTCTCGAGGGCGTTCCCACCATGTACTCCGCGCTGCTGAATTCCGCTGATGCCGATTCCGTGGATCTATCGCATCTTCGCTGCTGCATCGTAGGAGGCGCACCGATGCCCGTCGAAGTGTTGAAGGCATTCGAGGAAAAATTCGCGTGCGAGATATACGAAGGATATGGTCTCTCGGAAACCGCTCCCATCGCTTGTTTCAATCAGCAGGGAACGCCGCGTAGAGCTGGAACGATCGGAATTCCGGTCCGCGGCTGCCTGCTTCGCCTGGTCGATGACCACGGCAACGAACTGCTCGGATTCGATGAGCCAGGGGAGATTCAGATCAAAGGTGAGAACGTCATGAAGGGGTACTGGGGCCGCCCAGCGGCGACCGAGGAAGCCATAGTGGACGGCTGGTTCAGTACCGGGGACATCGCAACCCGAGACCGCGAAGGCTATTACAGCATTGTGGACCGGAAGAAGGACATCATCATCAGGGGTGGATACAACGTGTATCCACGCGAAGTGGAGGAGGTGCTGTACGAGCACTCCGCCGTAGCCGAGGCGGCAGTAGTCGGGATCGAAGACGGATATCTCGGCGAACAAATCGGCGCTGCCGTGGCACTCAAGCCAGGTGCCCACGCCGAGCCCGCCGAAATAATGGACTTCGTGCGGGAACGGCTGGCGGACTACAAGTATCCCCGCCGAATCTGGTTCGTGCCCAGCTTGCCGAAAGGCCCTACAGGCAAGATTCTGCGCAGGAGCGTTGAACCACCGGTCTGATAACGCACAGATTCGCGGTGGAATCACCTCCGGCGATGCTCTGGAACCACGCCCCGACGATAATCCGTGAAATATCAGTTCGGCGAAGCTAATCGGTGGTGACGAAGGTCGCGTCGGGGAGGTAGATCGCCCCGCTTCCGTTCATCGTCGCGAACTCGATACGTACCTGATGGACCGGCGGGGCGTCGTCCTCGGCGTCAGGAAGTTGCTGCGTGGTGATCTCGAACCTCGCCGAGGCGGTGTCGGCTGGTTCTGCGCCGACCCGGGCGGCATTGGCCATGGCGATGGCGGCGAGTCGGCTGGCGGTGATCTCTGATAGGCCGAATAGTCCGGCCGGATCCGGTGGGGTGTCTGCCTCGGTCTCCGTCGTTGGAAAGACTCCCGATGCCAGCGAAATGCTGATCCGGTCGCCCGGCGTGGTAGCCGGATGGACAACCAGCTCGATCTTTCGAGAATTGCAGCCGAGACAGAGACGCTCGATTCCCGGTGCGGTCGCGCCGATACCGGCCAGGGGGAGTGCGGCGGCGACCTGCGCGAGGGCGGCCTCGGGATCGCGGACGTCGAAGATCGGCGCGATGGTCCCGTCGAGCTCGGCCAGGTAGGTGCCGCTGTTCTCGTTCACTTCGACGCGTACTTCGATTCGCGGCTCGGCGTCCGGCGACTCCTTGCTGATCTCGACTCGATCATCACCTGTCTGGTCGATTCCGAGTGTCGCGGTGATGGTGTCGTAGGCCGCGACCACAACCGATGGATCGACGGCCGAAAGCGGGAATGTATTCCGGACCCGGGCCGAGGCATCGTTGCCCGACCCACGGGAAACGTCCACCCGCTCGGCGTCATAGTTGCCGTACGAGTCCTGGCTGGCGTGATAGGTGACGCGCTGCGCATTCGCCTCGTCGAGGACGACGAGCTCGGCCCAGAAACCGTAGAAGGTCAGCTCGAGGACATGTGCGGTGCTGCCCTGAATATTCTTTTCGGCCATTGCCGTCAACGCGGCGAGCGCATCGAGGCCGAACCGGCCGATCGCGCTGTCGATTTCGTGTGTGCCGGTGCCGAGATCGGTGACCGCAGGAATTGCGGTGGGAATAGCGGAGCTCAGGCCCGCGGTATCCGGTAGCAGTAGTCCGGTCGCCGCGCCGGAGACCGCGAAGGCGGTACAGAAGCAGAGGATGACCCGCGCCGGTGAGACGACCCCGTCGCGCGGCACGGTGTACACGCGCTCAGGGGGAATCTCCTCGGGTATCTCCGCAGCCAGCGCCTGACCGTACTGTTGGAGTTCGGCGTCCTTCCACGGCATCACGACCGCGCCGGGTAGCCGGTGCACTTCTTCGACGGTGGCCATCCGGCGCTCACCGACGGCCGATTCGAGCACCTTGGGCGGAGCGATCGCGCGGGTGGTCGTAGCGTAGGAGCCCTCCTGGGACTGCCGATCGACCACGGTGAGGCCGAACTCAGCGGTCCGGGTGTCGCCGGTGAGGTCTGTTTCCACCGAATGGATTGCTGCGATCTTGGCATGTGGTGAGTCCACGGCAGCAGCCTGCCGCGGACCGCCCGCAGCGAGGTCCGGGCGCACGATGAGGTCGTCGGCGGATCCGCGTAAGCGCAGCGACCCGGCCAGCAGCGCGAGAGCAGCGATTCCGGCGCCGGCACCGTACAGCAACACCGAGGAATTATCGGCCGCGATTGCGAGACCGGTGAACGATACGGCGCCGGTAGCAGCGCCGATAACGGTCGCCCGTAAGGAGAACCGGCGGGTGACCTCTGGCATGGCCCGAGGCTAACACGCTGTGCAACCGGCTGTTCGTGTAGTTATATCGAAGTGTGGTAAACCCCGACGTGCCTCTACGGACCTCTCGCGAGGAATCGCGATCCGCCGGTGAGCGGGGTGCTCCGGAGCGCACTCCGGTCGCAAGTGTCGGCACGGACAATCTCGACAATCTCCAGTACGGCATGTATGTCGCTGCCGACCGCGATCCGGTGTTCCCGGTTGCGTTCGGGGTCGGCTCCCTGACGACGCTCATGGTGAGCGGCTGGGCATGGACGGAGTTCGGCCGCGACAGCGTCCTCGCCACGGTCGCCCTGATGATCCCGATGGTGATCGCCCTGGGGGCGGTCCTCCTCGCAGCCAGGCGCCGTCCGCCGCGACTCGGGATCCAGCTCAGCCCCACCGAGGTCATGCTGGGTAACTGGCCGGAACGCACCTTCCGATTCCCACGGGCCGCCGTCACGAAGGTTACGATGAGCAACGGCCCGTGGACCGGTAGCTCGACGGCGGCGGCTCCCAGCCACGATTTCCGGCGGCGGATGCACCACTACATCCAGATCACGTTGCGTAGCAACGATATCTTCTGCGTCGCCGCCGATCCCCACAACAACCCGGTCAATGACCGGATAGTCCGTGAACTGCGGCGGACAGCCGGCCCCGCCGCGCTCGAACCGCAAGCAGCGAGACCACCGAAGCGGCCGCTGGAAGCCCCGGCGGCTGCGCCCGAATCGCCGACCGGCCTTGCGTCACCCTCTTCCGGCGAGAAGCTCTGGGCGGCAGCGACGCGCAAACACGACGAGGTTCTACTCGCCTACTTGCCCTACGAGACCGAACCGTTGATACTCATGCGCTATCCCGCGCTCACCGATATCACGCAACCGGCGACGGCAGGCTTCCATGACGCCATGGAAGAGGCGAATGCGCTGCGCACCGAGACGATGCCCTCCGATTCGAAGTTCGCGGCCGCATACCGGGACTCGGTGCGCCGCCTCGCAGTCGCTTGGGCGACCGCCGAACGCACCGCGAAACGCGAAGGCACGACCTACCTTGATCCGAGGGACCGGCGCAAGCTCGAGCAGGCAGCCAAACTGCTCCGTCACGCCGAGGGCGCCGCCTCATCGCCCGAACGCGCCGTGTATCTGCGGCAGGCCAAATCGATTCTGGTGGAGTTGGTCGACAACGGTGCGATTCACACCCCGCCGAAGATCGTCGAGGCGATCGACACTGCCACGAGCCTCGCAATCGAGGCCGCGGAACAGCGATAACGACGCGCAGGAAGCGGCCGAAACAACGACGGAACACCCGCTCCCGGATCACTCGCGGTGTAACGGCGGTCAGGCGTACCGATACCGCTGCTATGAGCGCTGCCGGAAGGATATTCCGTCACACTAGGGCAGATAGCATTCGAATGCTGTGCACAGCCGAAAGGGCGGAAGGCCCGAGAGATCACGAAGGGAACACTTCCAGCGGTGCGCACGCCAGTAGTGGCGGACCAGTTCCGGGAACCATCCCCCCACCCGAGCACGGCGCCGTGGGGGGTGGCGGACCTCGCGGCCGGACCCGAGCCGAAACCCGGAGACGTAGCGCTGATCCGGATGGGGTGGGCGTCGGGGCCCGGCTACGAGGTGGTCATCGGGCGGCGGGGGAGCGGTCGGGCAGGGCCGGTCCACCGCTCCGGCCGGACCGCTCTGCCGCACTCGCCTGACGCAGCAGGGCCATGGCCGCCTCCGACGGTGACCCGGCGGGCGTCGTGCACACCACGACGGATTGCCCCGGCGAACGCGCGAGGGCGAGGGTCTGCTGGGTGACCGTCACCGTGCCGACGACAGGATGGCGCAGCTCGTAGGTGGCGGCGTCGCACGGCGTCACCCGGTGGTCACCCCACAACGCCACGAATTCCGGGCTCTTCATCGTCAGCTCGCCGATCAGCTCGGCGAGCAGCCGGTCCTCCGGATGACGGCCGACGGCGATCCGTAGATTGCCCACGACCGCGCGCACCTTGCGCCGCCAGTCCCCGTATAGCTCTCGGCAGTGCGGGTCCAGAAACAGCATCCGGCTCATGTTCGGCCGGCGCGCGGGGTCCTCCGGGCTCAGCGGGTCGACGTGGCCGGCGAGCAGGGCGTGGCCGAGTGGGTTCCACGCCAGCACGTCCGTGCGCCGGCCGAGGACGAGCGCCGGGACGCCGTCGAAGGAGCGCAGCAGGTCCCGCGTCTCGTCGGCGAGCTTCTCGGGGCGGGGCCTTCGCGCCTGCGGTACCCGGCGGGAGGCCCCGGCGAGGCGTTCCAGGTGGTCCCGCTCATGGTCGTCGAGTAGCAGGGCGCCGGCGATCGCCGCGAGCACCTCCGCCGACGCGCCACGGGACAGGCCCTGTTCGAGCCGGGTGTAGTAGGACACGCTGACCCCTGCCAGCTGCGCGAGCTCCTCCCGGCGCAGCCCCGCCACCCGTCGGCGTGGCCCGAGGTCGTGCAGCCCCACGTCTTCCGGGCGCAGCCTGGCCCGCCGTGCCTGCAGGAAGTCGCCGAGCGGGCTTGGTCCGTCCATTACTCCACTATCCACGCCGACGGCACCGCCCAGCCACACCCTGCCGGGGGTAGGACAAGGCGGGGCTGGTTGCCGCGCACGGACACGATCAGGCTCGACCTGGTCAGGGCAGCTGCCCCCGATTCACGAGGAGTGATCATGGATCAGATCGAGCTGGGTGACGTGACAGTCACCCGAGTCAAGGAGTACTACGGCTCCGTCGAGATGGGCCCCGCGGACTTCTTCCCCGACAGCCCCGACGGTGCCTGGGACGAGCACCGGAGCTGGCTCGCCCCGGACTTCCTGGACACCGGCACCGGCGAATGCCTCTCGGCCATCCAGACCTGGCTGCTGCGCAGCGAAGGCCGCACCATCCTCGTCGACACCGGGGTCGGCAACCACAAGGACCGCCCCTACGCGCCCGTCTGGAACCGCCTGGACACGAACTTCCTGGACAACCTCGCCGCCGCCGGTGTCCGGCCCGAAGACGTCGATGTCGTCATCAACACCCACCTGCACATCGACCACGTGGGCTGGAACACCTACCTCGACGGCCGGACCTGGGTGCCGACCTTCCCGAACGCGACGTACCTGATCACGCAGCAGGACTTCGACTTCTGGAACCCGGCCGACAACCACGAACCGGTGCTGGGTCGCGGCAACCAGAACGTCTTCGAGGACAGCGTCGCTCCGGTGCACGAGGCCGGGCTGGTCCACCTGTGGGACGGCTCGTACCGGATCGACCGGAACCTCCGGCTGGATCTCGCGCCCGGCCACACCCCCGGGTCGTCCGTGCTGACCTTGGAATCGGGCGGCGACCGCGCACTGTTCGTCGGCGATCTGGTGCACACCCCGTTACAGCTCGTGGAGCCGGAGACCAACTCCTGCTTCTGCGAGGACCCGGCCGAGGCCCGGGTGACCCGCCACAAGCTCCTCGGCCGCGCGGCCGAGGACAACGCGCTGGTCTTCCCCGCGCACCTCGGCGGCCAGGGTGGCGCCGAGGTCGAGCGCGACGGGTCGAAGTTCGCCATCAAGGAGTGGGCGGGCTTCTCCCGCATCGCCTGAGCCCGGTGGGGCCGGCCCCTGCCCCGCAGTAACCCGAGAGAGGAAGCGTTTCCTGTGCCCCAGCAGGCAAATCCGATCGTAGAGACCCCGGCGGGCGCCGTGCGCGGTGTTCGTGACCGCTTCGGCGAGTTCTACCGCGCCGTCCCGTACGCGGCGGCACCCCGGGGTGCCGGCCGGTTCGCGCCACCGGCGTCCCACCCGGGCTGGTCCGGTGTCCGGGACGCCACCGCACCGTCGCCGACTGCGCCGCAGCCGGCCCGGGACTTCGGGCGGCTCGACATGATCCCCTATTTCGGTCCGGGCTGGGTGCGTGGCGAGGAATACCTGACTGTCGACGTCCGCACGCCCGGCGCGGACGACGGGAAGCGGCCGGTCATGGTCTTCGTGCACGGCGGCGGGTTCGTCACCGGTTCCACCCGCGCCGCGCTCTACGATGGCCGGGCATTCGCCCGCGACGGCGTGGTGCTGGTGACGGTGAACTACCGCGTCGGCATCCCCGGCTTCCTCGACCTGGACGGCGCCCCCGCCAACCGCGGGCTGCTCGACGTCCTCGCCGCGCTCGGCTGGGTGCGGGACACGATCGCTGCGTTCGGTGGCGATCCCGCGAACGTCACGCTGTTCGGCCAGTCCGCGGGTGCCACCATTACCGGAGCCCTGCTGGCGACGCCGGAAGCCAAGGGGCTGTTCCGGCGCGCGATCATCCAGAGCGGCAGCGGCACCGGCGCCTTCACTCCCGAACAGGCGCGGCGGGTCACCGCGGCGGCTGCCCGGGCGCTGGGCGTGCCGCCCACCGCGGAGGCATTCGCCGAGATCCCGGACGAGGGGTTTCTCGAGATCCTGCCGGCGCTCGCGGGGATCGACCTGCGGACCGCGACGGCCACGGACCCACTCGTCGAGCTGAGCCCGTTCTCCCTGGTCCTGCCCGTGCAGCCGGCCGAAGCCCTGGCGGAGGGGCCGGCCGGCGAGGTCGGCCTGCTCATCGGCACGAACACCGAGGAGGGCCATCTCTACCTGGTACCGCAGGGCAAGCTGGAGTCGTCCACGGATGACGATGTGCTCGCAGTCGCGGCGAAGGTCGGCGCGGACCCCGCCGCCGTCGTCGCGGCCCATCGGGCGGCCCGGCCGG
>NZ_BDBZ01000039.1 GCF_001613245.1 Nocardia speluncae NBRC 108251
GAGCTGCGCTCCGCGGTGCTGGGCGAAGGCCTCTTCGGGGCCGGCACCGCTCGGATGATCGAGGCCCACGCCCGGCTGTCCGCCGGCCACACCCACGTGTACTCGTTCGGCCACCGCTCGACGGCTTTGGACGGTCGGCTGGGCGCCACCCATACGGTCGAGCTGCCCTTCGTGTTCGATATCGCCGATGCACCGTGGCTGCACGGCGACGCCGGTCTGCTCGGTCCCGGCCCGGCGCCCGCCGGGCTCGCGGCCCGCGTGCACGGCGCCTGGGTCGCCTTCGCGACCCACGGCGACCCAGGCTGGGCCGCGTACGACCCGCGGCGTCCGCAGGCGGAAGTCCTGGGTGGCTGAAAGGTCCCCGTCGTTCTCACCGCGGCGTGCCGGACAGCGCCCGGGTCCGCGGACCGCCCGCCTCCGTCGCCGGCCGGCGACCGCGGATTCTGCGGACCAGACCGAGGAGAACCGACCGCAGCGCCTCGGCCCGACGGCTGGACGGGACGAACATCTGCTGCTTGAGCCGCGCGGTGCGTTGGTGCTTGGTGATGAACGGACGCAGGCCGGTCTCCCAGGCGGCCAGCGCGGCGGTGAGGTCGTCGGGGTGTTCCAGCAGGGCCGCGCCCAGCGCGGCGCCCCCGCGAAGCGAGGACGTGGCACCCATGCCCGAGTAGAGGTTCATGCACCACGCCGCATCCCCCACCAGCACGGCCCGACCGTTGCTCCACCGTGGCATCCGCACCTGGTGCACCGAGTCGAACAGGTGGTCAGGGGCCTCTTCCAGGGAGTCCAGGACATGCCGCGCCACGGGATCGTCCATTCCGGAGAAGACCGAGCGCAGCCGCTGGACCCGTGACCCGCTGAACTGCTCCTGGATGTCTGTCGTCCGGTACGTCAGCAGCGCGGTGGGCGAGTGGTCGGCGAGCCCGAACACCCACACCGCCCGCTTCGCGTGCGCAATGATGATGCTGTCACTCGCCTCGTACGACGGCACCTGCTGCTTCAATTGGAAGGCGCAGATCATCGCGTTCCACGTGGTCAGGTAGTCCTCGTCCGGACCGAACACGATCCGGCGCACGCTCGAGCGCATCCCGTCCGCGCCGACGACCATGTCGAAGCTCTCGCGGTACTGCGCACCGGTGCCGGTCGTCCCGAGCAGAACCTGCACCTCGGCAGGACCCTCGGTGATCGCGACCGGAGTGGTCCCGAACCGCACCTCGACGCCGGTGATGTTCTGCCACAGCGCGGCCTCGATGTCGCCGCGCAGCACCGCTGCCGGCTCCCCGGGCTGATCCAGGAATCCCAGCGCCGGCCTGCGCCTGCCCCGGCGATCCACCGACCACGAATTCGCGCGGGCCGCCCGTTGCGGGTTGCGGGCGTGCAGGTGGTCGGCGATGCCCAGGTCGACCGCGGCCTGCCGGCCCTCCGGGAACAGCCCGACGAAATAGCCTCCGGTACGCCGCTTGGGCGCACGTTCGACGATCACCGGTGTCCAACCGGCCCGGCGCAGCCCGATGGCTGCGGACATCCCCGCGATTCCGAGCCCGACCACCAACGCCCTCTTCCGCATGGCCGTCACCGCGTCGCGCCGGACGCGGCAGCGGTCGCCGCCGCGGTGAACTCCGCTGCCAGCCGGCGGTGCACGACCCTGCGGATCAGATCGAGAACGCCCGAAACCAGCACCTGGACCGGGCGGCTGGACGGGACGAACCGCTGTTGCTTGATCCGTGCGGAGCGCCGCTGGCTGGTGATGTAGGGACGCAGGCCGGTTTCCCACGCGTCCAGCGCGGCAGCGAGGTCGTCGGGGTGCTCCCGCAGGGCCACGCCCAGCGCGGCGCCGCCGCGAAGCGAGGACGAGGAGCCCATGGCCGAGTAGGTGTTCATGCACCAGGCCGCATCCCCCACGAGCACGACCCGCCCCGTGCTCCACCGGGGCATCCTCACCTGGTGGATCGAGTCGAACACGTGGTCAGGGGCCTGGTCCAGCGAGTCCAGGACGTGGCGCACCACGGGGTCTTCGTCCATCCCGGAGAAGGCCGCGCGCACCTGCTCGATCGGCGGCCCGGCGAACCGGTCCGGAATATCGCCGGTGCGGTAGGTCAGCCATGCGCAGGGTGCGTGGTCGGCGAGTCCGAACACCCACATCGCACGCTTGGGACGTGAGACGATGATGCTGTCGCTCGCCTCGTAGGAGGGCACTTGCTCCTTCATCTGGAACGCACAGATCATCGCCTTCCAGTTCGCCAGGTAGTCCTCGTCCGGACCGAACACCAACCGGCGCACGCTCGAGCGCATCCCGTCCGCGCCGACCACGAGATCGAAGTCCTCGCGATACTGCTTCCCGGTGCGGGCGTCCTCGAGCAGGACCTGCACCCCGCCGGCTCCTTCGGTGATGTCGACCGGAGTGGTCGCGAACCGCACCTCGATCGGGTCCTCGGTCTTGTTGCCGGTGACGCCTTGCCACAGCGCGGCCTCGATATCGCCGCGCAGCACCGCTGCCAGCCCGCTGGGCGCGTCCAGTAATCCCAGAGCCGGCTTCCGCCTGCCCCGGCTATCCACCGACCACGAGTTCCCGCCCGGTCGCCATTCCGGGTTGCGGGTGTGCAGGTGGTCGGCGATCCCCAGGTCGGCCGCGGCCTGTACACCCTCCGGGAACATGAAGATGAAGTAGCCCCCCGTCCGACGCTCGGCTGCTCGTTCGACGATCACCGGCGTCCAACCGGCCCGGCGCAGCCCGATGGCCGCGGACATCCCTGCGATCCCGAGCCCCACCACCAGTGCCTTCTTCTGCATGGCTTTTCTTCTCTCCGGTCACGTTCTGATGGATGGACGGCTCAATCCGGCACGACGACGGCGCGGCTGCGGCCGGTGTGTGCCCACGCCTCGCCGATCCGGCTCAGCGGGAACACGGTGTAGGGCAGCTGCAGGGACCCGTCGGCGAAGCGGGCCATGACCTCGGGCGCCTCGGCGAGCATCTCCTCGGCGGACCGCGATCCGACGCCGCTCCCGGTGATCCGGATCCGCCTGCTGCGCAGCAGGTCCGCGGGCAGCGATGCCTCCAGGCCCGCGAGCGAGCCGATCTGCACGTAGGCCGTGTTCGCCTCGGTGTCCTCGCCGCTGCGACCCAGCACGGCGAAGGCGGCCTCGGCGACGGGCCCCCACAGGTAATCCAGCACGAGACCGGGCGAGGTCTCGGATACCGCATCAGCCAGGGCCTTCTCCATGCCGTCGGGTCCGTCGTGGGCCAGCGACACGGTCGTCGCTCCCGCACCACGCAGCCGCTCCAGCGCCTCCGGATCGCGCCCGGCGGCGATGACCCGCTCGGCCCCGAGCGCCAACGCCCCCTGCACGGCAAGGCTGCCCGACATCCCCGTGGCGCCCAGCACCAGTACGGTGCCCAACGCCCCCATTTCCTTGCGTCGCGCGGTGAGGACCATCCAGCCCGAGAGGCCGGGATTCATACCTGCGGCGATCGCGAGTGGATCCACTCCCGCCGGGACCTCCGCCTGGAAGGACGTGACCAGCCGCTCGGCCATCGTGCCGAAGGGTGGATGCGCGTATCCGGTGTAAACCAGGCGCCCGTCGCCGGTGCGAGCGACCGCGTCGATGCCCGGCACCAGTGGATAGGTCATCTGCCCTCGGCCGTAGTGCCGCCCGGTGGCCAGCCCGCGAACGATGTTGTGCAGGCCGGCACCGACGAGGTGCAGCGGCTCGTGACCGGGTGGGGCCGTCGGCTCGGGGAAGTCGCCGCAGACAGGTGACGTATCGGGGGCGGTGACGATCGCAGCACGCATCAGGTTCTCCTTAACTAAGTTAAACGCTGTAGTCAGCATTACTTAACAACGTTAAGTTGTCAATCTTCTCTTCGCCGTGGGCTTCGCCATCGAGGAGCGGGAGCAGGAGGAGGGGGAGGAGTAGGAGCGGCGCCAGTCCTCCGCGACCGATCCGACGCGCTACTCGGCTACCGAGCGCGACGCCTGGCTCGGCGAAGGCGCGTCACTGGTGAAGGAGGCCGGGTATCTCTCGCAGGCCGGGCCGTTCCTGTCGCTGGAGCCACCGCCGACCGACGAACTCGGCTACGGCTACGCACTGGGGCAACTGGAAATGCCTGGTCATCGTGGGTGGCGAGGCAGTGTCAGTGAGGCTGGCCGATCTCATGAGCACGGCTGTCCGTCGGTGGGGCGGTGAACCGGGACGGTCGTCGGCGGGTCAGGCCGACGGCGAGCACGGTGGCGGTCGCCAGTGTGGCGGTCGCGATCGTGATGTAGCTGTACACGCCCGTCGCGGAGTTCACCGCCGTCCCGTCGATGATCGTCTGGGTGGACGAGAGCACGGCTGCACCCACGAACGTCATGACCACCGAGCCGAACGCGCCCACGACCGAGACCATGCTCGAGACCGCAGCTTGACGATCGGCCGGCACGAGCGACCCGGCCAGGTTGAATCCGGTGGTCAAGAGCGCACCCATCGTGCACTGCAGCAGAAAGGAGCAGGCAATCGCGGCGGGCAGCCAGGACGCCCCGGTGAGCATCCCGGCGGCGCCGGCGGTGCCGACCGTCGTGGCGGCGGCCAGCGTGGCGGCCGGTCCGATCCGGGTCGCGAGCCAGCCCGAGAGTACTCCACCCACGACAACCCCGACGGCGGGAATCCCGAACAATAGTCCCAGCATGCCCTGGGCGTCGAGCCCGTAACCGAGCCGCTGCTCGTGCGAGACCTGGGCGATCAGACTGAGGAGCTGGTCCATGCTCTGTGTCGCACCCGTGGCGAGGACGATGACGAGCAGCGTGAGCAGGAGGGGACGCCCGAGGTTGCTGATGTCGATCACCGGATCGGTGGCCCGCCGGGAGTGCCGTACCCAGTACGCCAGCGTGGTCACACCGGTGCCGAGGAGGGCGAACGGGATCACGCCGAACCAGCCGATCTCCGGCCCCAGGCTGATGTAGCCGAGTACCGTGACCAGGCCGGCGCCCAGTAGGAGGGCACCGCCCACGTCGAGCCGGCCCGGCGTCGTGGTTGTGGATTCGGGGATGACGACGCGCACGGCCACGGCGGCGGTGGCGCCGAGTGCGGCTGCCGTCACGAAGATGATGCGGAAGCCGAACTCGGCGACCAGATTCTCGTAGAGGAAGGCGGCGCCGAGGTTGAGCACTGCTGTGCCGGTGGTGACGATCCCGACTGCGGGCATCGCGATCCGTGGTTCGCAGAGTTCGCGGATGATCGTGGCGGAGAGGAAGACCGACGCGATGACGGCGCCTTGGGCGAGACGTCCGAGGGTGAAAATCAGCATGTTGGGAGCCACCACGGCGATGATGGAGCCGGTGCAGCCGATGAGCAGCGTGATGACGAGCATCCGGCGTTTTCCGCGCAGGTCGGCGCTCCGGCCCAGTAACGGGGCCCACAGCGCACCGGCGAGTACTGTGCTGGAGCTGATCCAGGCCGCCTGATCGGTCTGGAAGTGCTCGAGCATCTGCGAGAGGAACAGCAGCGGCGCCACGAGCACGGTATCCGCCATCAGATTTCCGATGAGGAGTGCGGCGATCTGCGCGGCGAGGCGCTTGTTCCACCGTCTGTGCCGTGTCGTACCCGGTGGCAGGCCGTTGTCCGGCGTGGTGTTCACGAAAGCTCCTTTGCGATGGCCGAGCAGTTTCAGCGCTGCCGCCACGGTCCGTTCCCGGGTGATCCCCTTCCCCGCCGTCAGCACCTTAACAACGTTAAGGAACGGGAGCAATCGATCGACTGAACTTTGATAAGGAGGATGTGGTGCGGGCGGCGGCCGTCACCACGTCCGATGTCGCGCCGGTGCGCGCGGAGTTCTCCGACCCCGGTGTATCCGCCTGTTGTGAGGGCCGGAACGGCTGACCGGTCGTCAGGGCAGCCGGGCGGCGAGGCCGTCGAGGAGAATGCCGAGTTGCCGTTCGAATCTCGGGTCGCCGTCGTCGCGGAGATGTCCGGCGGCCTTGACCAGTTCGGCGCCTTCGCCGAGCCATGCGTCACGTTCGGTGAGCGAGTATCGAGCAGGGTCGGCGCCGGCGGACGGGCTGCGCTCCTGCTCTTCGATGACGAAGCCGACTACGAAGGCGGTGACCAGGTCCAGGGTGTCGTCGGCCTCGGGCAGTGAGAACCCGGCCGCAGTCAAGCGTTCGAGCCACGACTCTTTCGCCTTCACCACTTCGGGGTCGGCGAAACGCGTGCCGCTGAAGATGCGCGCCCCATCCCGGTGCATCAGATACTCCGACCTCGAGACGTGGGCGTAGGCGGATACATCGTCACGCCAGTCGCCGCCGCGCGGGATCGCCGCGAGGGCATCGGTGATGCGTCGCATGACGAAGGTGGCCATTTCGTCGAGCAGTTCCTGTTTGTTGCGGACGTGCCAGTACAGGGCGGGGGCCTTCACGTCGAGCCGGGATGCGAGCGCACGGACAGTGAGGGCGTCCATGCCCTGCTCGTTGAGTAGATCGAGTGCTGTCGTCACGATCTGCTCCCGCGTAATTCCTTTTGGCACAGTTGACACCTTAACGAAGTTAAGGCACTGGTGCCGCCACCGGAGATCGAACTTGGTTAGTTGGCGTAGCGGTGCCCCGCAAGGGGCTGGCCCGAGTGCCGGCTGTCCTTCACGAACCCACGACCATCCTCGGGTCCAGCCGCGCTCCGATGACAACGATCCGACTCTGAAGGTGCGTTGTCACGTTACCGGGGACCTGTCACTACGATAGGGGCATGGCGGCTTCGTTCTCAAAGGGTCTCAACGGTACCGAGCCCCGGGCCGGTCGGCGGAACCTCAAGGGCGACATGCGAGAGCAAGCGATCCTCGAGGGGGCCTATGAAACACTGCGCACCGAGTCGATGCGTACGGTCTCGATCGATGATCTCACCAAGAGCGCAGGATTGTCGCGATCCTCCTTCTATTTCTATTTCGAATCCAAGTGGCAGGTGCTTTCGGCGCTTCTGTCGAGCGTTACCGACGATGTTTTCAAAGCATCCGCAATGATTTTCGATCGGCCGGCCGGAGTTCCACCAGAGGTTGCGATAGAGCACGCCGTCTCCGAAGTGATAGATGTATGGAAGCGGCACGGTCACATTCTTCGCGAGGTCGGTGATGCTGCGGCGGCTGAACCTGCCTTGCAGGCGCAGTGGGACAAAATCTTGGGTGGATTCATCGATGCCGCCGCCGCCGCTATCGAGCGCGACAGAGCCGCGGGTGTGGCTATCGACGGGCCGCCCGCCCGCTCCCTGGCGGCAGCTCTCATGTGGATGGGTGAGAGAAACCTCGGTCTCATGTCCATGCGCAGCGCGAACGCGATCCGCATGGAAGATATGGTCGAGACGGTGACGACCGTGTGGCTGAGAACAGTGTTCGGCCTCGAATACGCGGGAACCTCGAAAAATACCTGAGCGGACGTTTCAACTCCCGGTAGCGCCGTCCCGTTCCGTGTGCCGCTCCAGTCACCAGAGCAACTTTTCCATCCATTCTCCCCATTGTATTCTCCTCTTGGAGCGGGAGTTTCGTAAACTACCTCTGCTGTGGAGGGTTGCCGTATAGTCGAATCCCACGAATTCGGGCCCGCCACGAAACACCGATTTCGCTCACGGCGGTTCGCACCCGGCGGCGGATCGGTGTCGTGGGTGCTGGGCTTGCCGGGCGACCGGGCAAGCCGTCGCAGTCGCTCACCCTCGCGGAGCGTGCGGATGATCTGCTCGGGCGCGTGCCGACGTCGTGACATGGTGTGATCGTCTTCTTCTCATCCATTCCGGTGCATCAGAACTCTCACAACCGATGGACCCATTCGGTGGATCGAGGTCGCGGCCGTCCAGGTGCATATTCAGTGGTTGAGCGATTAGGGTGCACTGATGAGTGTGGAAGAAAACAAGAGGATTGCCTGTGAGTTGGTGCAGGGCCTCGACTCCGACCATGGCGACGCAGCTTTCGATCTTCTCCATGAGAGCGCCTTGTGGACTGTGATGGCACACGCTGATTCGTTCCCTGTCTCAGGCAGCATGTCCAAGGCGGAGTTCGTCGAGCACATCAAACGTTTTCGGCAGGCGATACCGAGTGGAATTCGAATTACCGTCACCGGGGTGACCGCCGAGGCCGCCAGGGTGGCCGTGGAAGCGGAATCGACCGCCACATTGCCAAACGGCAGAATTCTCAATCAGTTCTACCACTTCCTCTTCGAGATCGAGGACGGCACAGTTCGCAAGGCCAGGGAGTACATCGATACGGCGCACGGTATAGCAGTGCACAGCGGTTGAACCTGTTCGTCGAGCGACAGCGAACCGTTGTCCTGAACACGGGCTCTCTGGTGCCGGCCGGGCGGCTCGCCGGCCTCGGCTGAGTGATTCCGATCTCGGCTCGGTCGAGACAGCATCGGTCAAGGGGCCCAAGGCCAACGGCTCGCCGCCGATATGTGGACGCTGGCGAGGGTCGGCGAAGCGCGCCGGTCAGGTCGATGGCGACCCGCCGCAGAGTTCGGCCATAGTGTTCCCGGGGGCGCACCGACCTCAGCAGGCCGGTCGCTGCTTCGGCCGTGAGTCGTTTCGGGAGCTTCTGCTCGACGGAATGACCGCGACCCTGGCCGAAGCCCGCAAGCTCCGCATCTGGCCGTGTGGTTCGATCCGGCCAACGTGGGAATCGTGGCGCGGCTGTCGGATTCGTCGGAGGTGATCGATGAACTGGTCGCGGTATTCGTGGCGCGGTGACGTCCCGATCTGCCCGCCGCGGCGGCCCACCGGCTGGGCCGGTGGGCGGTGTGGGTGATGATCTCGCTGCTGACGCTGCCACCGGCGACCGAGGACGAGGAGCGCGCCCTGCTGCGCGATTTCCTGCTGCCGTTCCTCCTGGATTCCGGTCCGGCGGTGGGGCCCGGACCCGATCAGGACACCTGGCAGCCCGGAGCCGGCGGGGCCCCGGCGAAGCGGTCGGCGAGGAAGTTCATACCGCCGATGGCCTCACCCGCGGCGGCTCCCACATGGCCCGGGAACAGCGAGTGGGTCGCGGTGAGGGTCGCGCCCTGCGCGCAGTAGGTATCGACGAGGGCGGTGTAGCCGGCGACGGGGATCTTCTCGTCGGAGACACTGTGGTACAGGTACAGCGGCGTGTCGGGGGTGGCGCCGCCGAGCTCGTTGGGCGCGGCCGCGCTGCGGAAGGCGGGCTGCGCCGGCAGGTTCGGGACCGCGGCGAAGTTGTCGATATGGGGGTCCGGGAACTTCTGCGCCAGATCCGCACCGCAGGAGGAGGTATCCGCGGCGCGCAACGCATTGCGTCCCTGTTCGTTCAGGAGGTCGGCCAGCCGGGAATCGGGTTCGTTGCGGGCCAGCCCGAGCAGGATCAGCATCGCTCCCGCTTCGCCGTCGGCACGTTCGGCCATGGTCGGGATATCGGTGGGGACCCCGCCGGCGCTGGTACCGGCGAACCGCACGTCCGGTGCGTATTCCTGACGCAGCTGTGTGGCCCACAGGGTGGCGAAGGCTCCGGCCGAGTAGCCCCAGGCCCCGATCGGGCTCGCGGCGTCGATCCCGGCTGCGGCGAAGGATCGCGCGGCGCGAATTCCGTCCAGGACTCCACGCCCGGAGGTCACGCCGTCGAAGAGCCGTGATTGTGGGCCTTCGTAATCGCTGACCACGACGGCCCAGCCGCGCATCAGAGCGTCGGCGATGAACGGCACATCCTGCGCGACGGCCGCGATATCGGTGTTGCGTCCGCCGCGCAGCGTGAACGACGGCGCACATCTGGTGTCGAGACTGTTCTCGGGTACCTGATAGGACAATAACGGCCGCGGCCCGTTCGAGGGTACCGGCGGGACCAGCACCGTCGTCATATTCAGTTGCGGATTGTTGTCGGAATCGGTTGTGCGATAACGTAATTGCCATGCCTGCACCGGCATCGGCAGGCCGAGTGGCGTGATCGTCCGGGCCCCGAGCATCGCGCCGTTCGGATGTGCGGCGAGATCGGCGGGCGCGGCGTAGAAGGGGTCCTCGGCCGGCGGCGGCACCGTGGCCCGCGCGATGGGCGTGGACATTATCGCCGGTAGGGCGATCGCGGCGAGGGCGACGAGCGCGAGCCACAGTCGGCCGATCCGCCGGGGTATCGCCGGGGGCCGGCGGGTGCCGTCGGCCGGCAGGCCGGATGCGTCGGTGGCCGAATACCTCGTTCGGTACGAATTTCTCGAATTTCTCGCCAATGCCAGCCCGGATTCCATCACATCTCCCACATTCGGATTTCCGACGCGCAAGCACTCCGGGCCCGCATCGACCGGCTCCACCATTCCTGGGTAAAGATCACGATAGTGTAACGACTCGCAACACGATAACATAACGATTGCAGTCGCTCTGGCCGATCGAAAGCTCGCTGAACGCCTCGGGTATGGCCGCCGTCCTGTGCGGCGACCAGGCCGCACCGCGCGATCCGGCCTGGTACTACCGCAATATCGAAAGTGTGCGGGCGACCCAACCGGTGTTCGGCGCGTTCGCCGACAACATCACCGCCTGCGCGTTCTGGCCGGAGCCGTCGAGCTGCCCACCACCGTGCACAACTCGGCACCGGCCCTCATCCTGCAGGCGACCGGCGACACCCGCACTCCTTACCGGCAGGGCCTTGCCCTGCACCAGGACCTGACGTCGTCACGAATGGTCACCTTGGCGGATACCCGCGAGCACGGTGTCCTCCGCGCCGGTATGAGCGGCTGCGTGAGCGATATCGTCAATGCGGCCGGCCATTGCACGATGGCAGGTCCTGCACTGATAACGACAGTGCGGAGTTGGGTGTCGCCCCTGCCTTCGGTCGACTCGACCGAACGGTCCACGAGATTCCATACGGCGTCGCGCACCGTGTGCATCGGTCCTCCCTCCGCCGGCCCCGGACACTACAGAGCGTCCGCAACGGTCGGCGGAGATCGGTGGCCGTCGGCCTGCGACCGTCACGTCTTACCGGGGGATACTCGATCGGTCATCCGGCTCCGCCGGCTTCGAGGTCACTGCCTAGGCCAGTTCCGCGAGGCTGCGGGACCAGCGACCCAGTTGTGCGGTATCGCCGGGTGCCTGTTCCGGGACCTGCCGGGTCGCGGCGAGCACCTCGTGGCCGAGCCGGCGGATGCGCTGGTGCCGGGTCCAATGCGCACCTGCCCATTCGGGTTCGTTGTGGGCGGCATCGATCGCACCGAGGGTGGAACCCATCAGTTCGAACTCCAGTTCCCGTCGCAGCACCCGCACCTCGGGTAGCGCTTCGTGCAGTGGATCCGATGGCGGGCCCGGTGTCGCGGTGTGCGGATCCGGCGCCTCGCGCCGAGGAGTCGGCGGGGAATCGTGCTGCACCCGGCTCGGCGAAATTCGGCGCAGGAGGTGTCCGAGGACCTCGAGGACCCGCTGATCGTTGCGCAGTAGCACCCGCCGATGGGCACGGCGGTCGACCGCCCACAGCGCGGTCAATCCGATCACCACTCCGATAACGCTCTCGAGCAGCCGGTCGCGCAGCACCGGGAACATATCGCCGTACTGTCCGCCGCCACCGATCAGCAGCGCCAGCGGCGTGATGAAGACGACCGCGAGACCGTAGTTGCGGGCGACGAACATCTCGATCGCGAACTGCAGGGTCATCAGGATCAGCACCAGAGCCCAGCTCCGGGGCTCCAGCGCGTACAGCGCCGCGAACAGCACCAGCCCCAGCGCGGTGCCGCCGATCCGGTGCACTCCGCGGTACGTGCCGCGCACCCGGTCCGGCCCCTGATGCAGCAGGACGGTGACGGTGAGGACCGCCCAGTCCGGCCGGCCGAGATCCAGTGCCACCGTCGAACACCCGGCGAGGACCGCGGCGAGGCCGATCCGATTCGCCGAGACCACCGCATGACTGTCCGGTGACAGCGACCGCAGGATCCGATAGCGCACGGACGGTCGCGGTGTCGGCGCGGGGCGGCCGGTATCGAACAACAGGTCGGATTCGTCGTTACCGGACCCGTTGCGGTGCAGGACCTCGGCGAAGAGCCGCTGGGCGTCGGTCAGCGTGGCGGCGAGGTGGCCGTCTCCGGAGTGCCGGGCGTCGTCGAGCAGCGCCCACGCCGTCTGTACCTTCATCGCGGTCGAGTAGCGTGCGTCCACCCGGTCCCCGGCCAGGGTGTCGAGCGCGGCGTAGTCGCGCACCGCGCCGACCGCGGCGTGCACCGCGCGCTCTTCCGGTGCGTGCGCTCCGGTCAGCGCCCCCGACATCCCCATCAACAGTGCGCTGACCCCGCCCAGCGCAGTCCACAGCGCCACCTGGCCGGGTGGCACGCCGTGCCCCACGATCAGCGCGCCGACACCGGCGGCCAGCACGAAGAAGAACCCGCCCGGGGGACCCATGCGCAGCGCCGAGTTCACGAATGTCCCGGTCACCGCGACCGCCGACATCAAGAGCACGATCAGCAACTGCCACCAGTGCGAGCCGCCCGCGCCGAGCCGCTGCTGGATCAGTTCCCCGGCCAGCCCGCCGGCCAACGCCGAAATCGTCAGCGATATCGCGGCGGCGCCGATGACGCGCCACCGGCGGCGGTAGACCTGGCCTTCCCCGAAGATCACCGCCAGCGCACCGGTGGCGGCCATCAGGCCCTGCTGTTCGTGGCCGAGGGATACCGCGATCAGGGCCGGCGCACCGAAGGCCAGGGCCGCGCGCGCCGCGCCGGGTAGCCGCCGTCCGGCCGGCGGCAGACCGAACAGCGCCGATCGAGCCGGAGCGGGTGAGGGAAGCTTCGGACCGTCCGGCGCTACCATTCACCATCTCCTTGTCCGGCCGTTTACTCCTCGGTGACGAACCGTTGCGTCACCATCCGGTCGCGGGCGACGTCCGCGGGTTCGCGGTCCTCGACGTCTAGCTGCCGGTTCGGTTCGGTGATCGACTCGTTGGCCGGCAACCGCGAGATCGGTGCCATGATCTCGGCGACCCGCGGATGCGCCCGGGCGAAATCCGCGCGCATCACCAGCGCAGCATTGTACTTGGGGAAGAAGGAACGGTCGTCTCGCAGCAGGACCAGGTCCGGGCCGGGAATGCGGCGAGGTCTGTCGCGGCGATCCGGTGCAGCGGCCGGCCGCCGGTGTCGAGCACGAGGACCCGGGGTTGCCCGGCGGCCGCGGTACGTTCATTGCGCGCGGCCCGCCCGTGCTGCGCACACGAGTTCTCAGTAGGCGCCCCGGTGGAGCGCGAAGCGGTCGAAGATCGGCCGACGCTTCGGCGAGGCGGTGCCGGCCTGGAGTGCCTCGGCGCGCGCGAGGCGCATCTCACCTATCGACTCGATGTGGTGGGAATGTCGACTACCGCCGATGCTCAGCCATGTATATCGTCATATCTGTGACGCATGCAGAAATTATGACTCATGATATCGCGCCGTCGGTGAAACCGCAGAGTGTTCTGCTGACCGTTCTCGGGCGTTATGTCCTCGACCGTGACGTGATGGTCAGCACGACCGGCCTGATCGATGTGCTGGCCTCGCTGGGTATCGGTGAGCACGCTACCCGGTCCACACTCAACCGGATGGTCAAACGCGGCCTGCTGAACCGGCATCGTGTAGGCCGTCAGACCTATATGGTGCTGACTCCCCGGTTGACCGAAATTCTGCGGGACGGGCACGTGCGGATCTGGCGTACCGGCGCGGTCGAGGCGAACTGGGACGGTTCGTGGACCATGCTGACCTTCAGTTTTCCCGAGTCCTGGCAGCGGCAGCGGCATGATCTGCGTGCCCGGCTGCAGTGGGCGGGATTCGGATCGTTGCAGGGCGGTCTGTGGATCGCGCCGTCGACAACGAATGTCCGGGAGGTCCTGGACGGTGTGGAGGGCGCCGACCGGATCCGCGTCTTCCGTAGTCGTGCCGATGCCGAGACCGATATTCCCGCCATGCTGCTCGATGCCTGGGATGTCGCAGGTATCGCAGCGCTGTACCGCGATTTCCTCGGACGCTGGGGGGACGCGGAGCGCTCCCGATCCCATGATGCGCTGGCGGTGCAGCTCCTGCTGGTGACGGAGTGGCTGGATGTCATACGGCAGGATCCTCGCCTGCCCGTCGAGCATCTGCCCGCGGACTGGCCGGCCGCGGCGGCGCAGCGCGCGTTCCACGAACTGCACGACCAGTTGGACGCTGTCGCCAGGGCGGAGGCCGTGGATCGGCTGGAGTTGCGTTCGCTGGAACCGTTTGCCGAGCACTGATATTAGTCATTTTGTTGACGGGGGTCGAGAATACGTCTAATGTTCGCCAGGTCACATCGGCTGCCGAAGGCGGTTTCCGTCACAGGCCCGAAGCGTGCACAGACCCACTCGATACTCATCACGTGAGGGATTCGATGAGACCGACTCGAACACAGGCGTTCGTCGCCATCGTCGCGCTGTTGGCCCTGGCACTGGCCGGATGTACGTCGATCGACGAGAAAACGGCCGAGACCGAGCAGCTGTCCGGCCCGGGAGAGAACGCCGGCGCGCTGTACGACCGGCTACCGCAGGCGATCAAGGACAAGGGCGAAATCGTCTTCGTCGGTGATTCGCATCCGCCGTACCGCACGGTCGCCGCCGACGGGAAGACGATCACCGGCATGGATCCCGATATCCAGCAGGCGCTGTCCGGCGTGCTCGGGGTCCCGATCCGCATGGAGGTATCCAGTGGTCTTCCGGCGATGCTGTCGGGGATGCTGTCCGGTCGCTACGACGCGTTCAACGGACCGGTCAAGGCCACACCACAACGTCTGGCCGAATTCGACGGGGTGCAGTGGCTGACCAGCCGCACCTCCTATCTGCTGCCGATCAACGGAGGTATCGCCGCGCAGAGCACCGACGAGTTGTGCGGGACCCGGACCGCGGGGGTGATCGGCTCGATCACCGAGGAACAGGCCGCCAAGCTGTCGGGCTGGTGCGAGAGCAGCGGTAGGCAGCCGCTCGAGTTCGTCGGCCTGGCCGATACCAATGCGACCCTGCTGGCCGTGCAGTCCGGCCGTGCCGATTCGGCCGCGCTGACGCAGAGCGGTGCCATCGATACCGCCGCCGCGCAGCCCAACACCTGGCGTGCCGTCGCCCAGACCGAGGACCAAGGTGCCCGCGCCGACCAGCTGGTGTTGCTCTCACCCAAGACCAACGGTCTCGGGCCGGTTTTCTACCAGGCGTTCGAACTGCTGTTCTCCGGTGGGCAATACGCCGAGCTGGTCGCGAAATGGAAGCTCGAGGATATCGCCGTCGCCGAGCCGGTGCTGAACCCCACCGCGCCGGCATGAGCCGGGAACTTCGAGCCATCCCATGCCCGACGAACAAGGAAACGCGATGACCGCATCCCTGACCGAGCGGCCCCCGGCGACCGTACCCGTCGACGACGATGTTTCCGCGGCCCGGCCCCGCTTGCGACCGCTGCGATGGATCGTCTCGGTGGTCCTGGTCGTGCTCGCCGCACAGCTGGTGAATTTCCTCGTGACGAACGAGCGGTTCGGCTGGGATATCGTCTGGGGCTACCTTTTCTATCCGACAGTCCTGAAGGGGCTGGCCATGTCGGTGTTCATCACCGTGATCGGCATGGTGGTCGGTTCGCTGCTGGGCGTGGCGCTGGCCGCGGGCCAGAACAGCGACTTCTGGCCGGTGCGCCTGGTGTGCCAGGGGTACGTGGCGATCTTCCGCGGTATCCCGCCGCTGGTTCAGTTGATCTTCTGGTTCAATCTGGCCTATCTGCTGCCGCAGCTGTCGATCGGCATCCCGTTCGGCCCGACTTTCGCCTCGTGGTCGTCCACCGAGTTGATCAGTCCGCTCACCGCCGCGTTGATCGGGTTGAGCCTGCACGAGGCCGCGTATATGTCGGAGATCATCCGCTCCGGTATCGGCGCAGTCGACGCCGGTCAGCGGGACGCGGCAATGGCCATGGGTTTCAGCCGCCGGCGGACGTTCACTCGCATCATCCTGCCGCAGGCGATGCGGGTGATCGTCCCACCCACCGGCAACCAGTTCATCTCGCTACTCAAGGGCACTTCGCTGGTCTCGGTGATCGCGATGACCGATCTCCTGTTCTCCGTCCAGCTCATCTACAACCGCACCTACCAGGTGGTGCCGCTGCTGATCGTCGCCTGTATCTGGTACCTGGCTGTGGTCTCGCTGCTCACGGTATTCCAGCGCCGGCTCGAACGCCGCTACGGCCGCGGCGAACGGCGTGCGGGAAACCGGCCGAGTCTGTGGCGCAGCGCGCTGAATCGTGGAAGGAACGTTCGATGAGCGATAAGACCGCCACGCCCGTGGTGCAGGTATCGAACCTGCGCAAGGTCTATCACGGCCGTCCGGCGCTGGACGGTGTGGATCTCACCGTCGCCGAAGGGGAGGTGGTCGTCGTTCTCGGTCCCTCCGGATCGGGCAAGTCCACACTGGTGCGCTGTATCGACCAGCTGGAGAAGATCGACGGCGGGGCGATATATCTCGACGGCGAACTCCTGGGGTTCGCACACAGACACGGTGCCCTGCGGCCGCTGTCCGAGGACGATATCGCCGCCCAGCGGCGCCGGATGGGCATGGTTTTCCAGCAGTTCAACTTGTTCCCGCACTGGACCGTGCTGCGCAATATCACCGAGGCCGCGGTGGCGGTGCACGGGATGTCGAAGGGCGCGGCACGGGAGCGGGCCGAAACCTTGCTGGAGAAGGTCGGCCTACCCGACAAGGCGAACGCCTATCCGCGGCAATTGTCCGGCGGCCAGCAGCAGCGCGTCGCGATAGCCCGTTCGGTGGCAACCCGGCCGCGGGTGCTGTTGTTCGACGAGCCGACCAGTGCCTTGGACCCCGAGCTGGTCGAGGAGGTGCTGACCGTGATCAAGGATCTCGCCCGTTCGGGCTTGACCATGGTCGTGGTCACCCACGAAATGGAATTCGCCCGCCAGGTCGCCGATCGTTGTGTGTTCATGGTCGACGGAAAGGTCGTCGAACAGAACACCACCGAGGAATTCTTCGAACAACCGCGGACCGAGCGGCTGCAACGGTTTCTGAGCCGTTTCAACGAATCCCGCGGCCGGGCGGCCGAACTCGTGGAGGAGATCCGATGAGCGGCACCTGCAGCATCCTCGCCGTCGGGGATCTCGTTCTCGACGAACCCGGACCCGAGCTGTATTTCGCGCCGAGCGCGCGGTTGCTGCGGGGCGCCGATATCGCGATCGGTCATATCGAGGTCCCGCATTCGACCAGCACCGTCCAGTCCAGCACCGATGTCCCTGCCCCGCCGGCCGATCCGAAAGCACTCGAGGCCGTCGCCGACGCCGGTTTCGATATCGTCACCCTCGCCGGAAACCATCTCTACGATGTGGGCACCGAGGGGGTCCTGGATACGATCCGCTACTCGCGAGCGGCGGGACTGAAAACCGTCGGCGGGGGAGCGAATCTCGCCGCGGCCCGCGAACCCGCCGTCCACGAGGCGGCCGGGTGGCGGGTGGGCGTGCTCAGCTACAACTGTGTGGGCCCGCGGGTTTCGTGGGCGGCCTCGCAGAAGGCGGGCGCGGCCTACGTCAATGTGCTCACCCACTACGAGCTGGAATCGGCGACACCCGGCGGACCGCCCACCGTCTACACCTTCGTGGCCCCGGACAGCCTTGCGCAGATGAAGGCCGATATCCGGGCATTGCGGGCGGAAGTGGATATCGTGGTCGTCGCCCTGCACAAAGGGATCGGTCATACCCCAGCGGTACTGGCCGATTACGAATCACCTCTCGCGCAGTCCGCGGTCGACGCCGGTGCCGATATGGTGATCGGGCATCACGCGCACATCATGCGCGGGATCGAGATGTACCGCGGTAAACCGATATTCCACGGGCTCGGCAATTTCGTCACCGTGACTCGTGCGCTGACCCCGGTCGGTGGCGATTCCGCGGAACGCCGGGCGTGGGCCGCACGCCGACAGCAGATGTTCGGATTCGCCCCGGACCCGGAGATGCCGTCCTATCCCTTCCATCCGGAGAGCCGGAACACCGCGATCGCCTCGTGCACCTTCGGTCCGGACGGAACCCTCCGCGCCGGATTCGTACCGTGCTGGATCGACGACGACGCACGCCCCGTGCCGCTCGCCCCGGGTGATCCGCGCGGTATCGAGGTCGCCGACTACATCGAAAAGATCACCCGGGCAGCGGGGTTCGGCACCCTGTTCCGCCACGACACCGACCTCGTCACGGTGGCCGAGTCCGGGCAACAGCAAAGGAAACCCTGATGGATCGACGGCCGCTGGAAGGCAAGATCGTACTCGACCTGACGACGGCGCTCGCCGGTCCGTACGCGACCCTGTTGCTCGCTGGGCTCGGCGCCCGAGTGATCAAGATCGAGAACCCGGAGCGCGGTGGTGACGCCTCCCGCAACAACTCCCCGTACATCACACGCGACGGGTTGTCGGTGCGGCGCACCACCGACGAGGACATGTCGGTATCGATGCTCTCGCGGGGCCGGAACAAGGAGTCGATCACCCTCGATCTCAAGAAGCCCGCGGGACGGGAGGTGTTCTTCGATCTGGTCGCGCAGGCCGATATCGTCGTCGAGAACTACAGCGCCGGGGTAACCGCGCGGCTGGGTATCGACCACGGTGCCGTCGCCGAGGTGAACCCGCGCATCGTCTACACCTCGATCAGCGGATTCGGTAGCCAGGGCGGCCCGGGGACCGGCAAAGCGATGGACACCATCATCCAGGCCCTGAGCGGGGTCATGATGACCGCCGGCAGTCCCGGGGACGGTCCCATCCGGTTCGGCCTGCCCATCGGTGATCTGCTCGCCCCGCTGTTCGCGGTGATCGGCACCCTGTCGGCGGTGATCCAGGCCGGGCAGACCGGCCACGGCCAGCACGTCGATGTCTCCATGCTGGGTGCGCTCACCTCGCTGGTCGCCGCCGAACCCTTCGATGCCTTCGAGATGATCGGGTTGCCCACTCGCACCGGCGATATGGTGCCGCGATTGGCGCCGTTCGGGGTCTTCCCGGCCGCCGACGGCTATTTTGCGATCTGTGGTCCCACGGACCCGTTCGCGCACGGGGTACTCACCGCTATCGGCCGTGCCGACCTGATCACCGATCCGCGTTTCGCGAAGCGGGACGGCCGGGTCCACCACGCCGACGAGTTACACGCGATGATCACGAAATGGGCGGTCGATCAGCCGGTTGCCGAGGTGATCGCCGAGCTGGAGAGTCACGGGGCGCCCTGCGCGGAGGTCCGGTCACCGCGGGACGCGGTCCGGGATCCGATCGTGCGGCAGCGCGGGGAGGTCGTTCCGCTGAGCCATCCCAGCTACGGCGAGGTGGTCGAGCTGTTCGGCAGCGGTCTGCCGATCACCATGTCCGGCAGCGACACCAGCCTCGACCGGCCCGCGCCGGCGCTGGGCGAACACAACCGCAATGTGCTGGGCGAGCTGCTGGGATACGATGCGGCACGGATCGCCGCGCTGACCGAAGGTGAAGTGCTGTGAGCACACTCGCTGCCGAGTCCGGCCGGCCGGTGATCGGTGTGATCGGTGGCGATGTGCCGGTAGAGATCATCGAGGCCTGCGGTGCGCATGCTTTCCGGCTTTCCGCCGCAGCGCGGACACCGGGCGCCGATGCGGTCGAATTACTCGGTGCCGCAGTGGATTCCGTTTTCCATTCACTACTGGATCGCATCCTCACCGGCGAGTTCGGGTTCCTGCGCGGTCTGGTCGTCTCCCGCGACTGTCAGGGATCTCTGCGACTGTTCTATGTACTGCGGATGCTGGCGGAACAGGGTCGCGCGGTGCCGGAAGTGCACCTGGTCGACCTGCTGCATCTCCCGCGTGAATCAACGCGCGACTACAACGCCGTCCAGGTTGCGAAACTGGCGGACGTTATTGCCGAATGGACCGGAACTGCTGTCACCCCGGGCGCCTTGTACGAGGCCCGGGCCCTCCGGGGGCGGCTGGGCTCGGCGCTGCGTGAGCTCCGCGCGCGCCGGGCCCTGGGTGCCGTCCCCGGTGCGACCGCGCTGTGTCTGTACGCCCGCGCACAGACACACACCCCGGTCGACTGCCTCGCCCGGATCGGCGCAGCGCTCGAAACCGCGCCGGAAGCATCGGAGGAGCCCAGGGTCTTCCTCACCGGCAGCACCGTCGACCAGGGTTCGGTCTACGCCGGTCTCGAATCGGCCGGTGTACTGATCGCCGGCGAGGATCACAACTGGGGCGACCCGGTCGCCGACCTCTGGGAGACACCCACCGAGGTGAGTGACCTACGCACCGCCTTTACCGATATCGCCGGGCACCGGCTGCGACTCGGACCGATGGCACAGACCTCCGGACTGTCCGATCGCGCCCGCTTCAGCGCGTCCTGCGTCCGCCGCTGTGGCGCGCAGAGGGTGCTCTCGGTCGGCCGGCGCAACGACTCGGCGCCCGGCTGGGATCGCCCAGGACTGATCCGGGAGCTCGGTCCCGATGTGCAGGTGGTGACGTTGTCCGTCGCCGGCCACCTCTGGTCGGCGGGCGAACTCGCCACCGCCGCCCAGCTGCTCACCCGGCAAGATTGCGAGGCCACGGCACGATGAACACACCCCACACCGCCGCCCCGGTAGCACGGCTGGCCGCGGCGACCGCCGCGATCGCACACCAGAAGCGATGGTTCGCCCGGATGCGCGAAGAGGTCGCCGCCGGCGCGCCACTGGCCCTGGTCAACGCCGACGCGCCGCAGGAAATCTTGCGGGCCATGGGCATCCCGTACGTGGTGAACCAGTGGTGGGCATCGGTGGTATCGGCCAAACGGATGGGCCCCGCCGCGTTGGACAGTGTCGCCGCCCGAGGCTATCCGGACGATTCGCTGCAATACGACGCGATCGGCCTGGGCTCCATGGACCTGCCGGCCGCCGACGTACCCTGGGGTGGCCTGCCCAGACCCGATTTCGTGATCGCCGAATGCGGCGCTGACGCCACCCGCAAAGTCTTCGATCTGTGGGCCGAACATCCGGGAACCGAATTCTTCCCATTCGAGAGGTCCTCGGCCACCACGGCCCCGGACAACTGGTGGGAAATCGTCCCGCGCGAATGGGAGCGCGCCTACGCCGAGGATCGGCTCGACTTGATGACCAGCGAGAACTGGCAACTCGTCGACTTCCTCACCGAGCGCACGGGCCGGTCCTTCGATATCGATCGGCTCGCCGAGGTCATGGCACTGGTGAACGAGCAGGCCGAGTGGAACAGGCGGACAAGGGATCTGCTCGCCGCCACCAGGCCCACCCCGGTCTCTGTCAACGACAGCATTCCCGCGGTGATGATCCCGCAGTGGCATCGCGGCAGTGTATGGGGACGGGACGCGGCGCGCGCGTTGTTCCAGGAGGTCGAGCAAGCGGTGCGCGACAGCCGCGCCGTCTGCCCCGGAGAACGGGTGCGGTTGATGTGGATCGGGCGTGGTCTGTGGTTCGATCTCGGTCTGTACCAGCGGTTTCAGGAGAAGTACGGGGCGGTGTTCGTCTGGTCCATGTACCTGGCGATCGCCGCGGACGGCTACGCCCGCTACGGCGACGACCCGATGCGCGCCCTCGCGGCCCGGTTCACCGGATTCACCGACCAGTTGTACACCCCACCGCTGTCGTCGCAGTGGTATGTCAAGGAGGCGCGTAGTCACGGGGTGGACGCGGTCGTCCACCTGGTGGCCGACGATGTCCCCGGCTCGGCGTTCACCACCGAGGCCCTGGAAATCGCCGGAATCCCGGTACTGGAGATCAACGCCGACAATGCCGATTCGCGTGGTGGGGCCGCGGCGGCGCTGGAAGCCGCCATCGGCGATTTCCTGGAGCGGCGAGTACTCGGCTGACCGCCATGCCGACCTTGCTTCCGCCCCCGCTGCGCCGGCGGAACTTCCTCCTGTACTTCTGCGGCCAGATCTGCGCCAATACCGGGGTCTGGTTCCAGAATCTGGCTTTGAGCCTGTGGATCGTCGAGACGACCGAGAGCGCACTCGCGCTCTCGCTGGTGGCGGTCTTCCAGTTCACGCCGATGCTGCTCCTGTCGGCACCGGCCGGTGCAGTGGCCGACCGGTTCCGGCCGCGCACAATACTCTTCGTGACCGCGCCACTCATGGCACTGTCCGCGGCGGCACTCGCAGTCACCGCGGCCTCGGGTCACGACGAACTCACCACCCTGCTGGGCATCGTTGCGCTCAGCGGAATCGTGCAGGCCTTCGACCGTACTGCCGGCCAGGCATTCCTGTACGAACTCGTCGGCGCTCGAGAACTGGGCGCGGCGGTCTCGCTCAATACGGTCGCTCTGTCCGCGGCCCGGTCGCTGGGGCCCGGCCTGGCCGGGGTGACCTATGCCGCGGCGGGCGCCGCGACCTGCTTCACGGTCAATGCGCTCACCTACTCCGGGGTTCTGCTCGCCCTGTGCGTGATGAATCCGAAAGCCTTTGCGGAGAAACGAGCTCGAACCGCTGCCACCGACAAAGGTGCAGCGCGGACGCTGCTCGCCGACACGACCCTGCTGCGGCTTTTCGGCGCAAATATTGCCGTGACCGTCCTCGCCATGAATTTCATGGTCGTCGTCACCGCCATGGTCACCATCACGCTCGACGGTGACCCGGCGCAACTGGGTGCAGCGCATACGCTCAATGCGGTGGGCGCCGTGATCGGTGGGCTGATCATCTCGACGATCACCCACCGGGGAACCCGGGTGGTGGCGCTGGCCACGGCCGTCCTCGGGATTTCGCTCGGCTCGGCGGCCCTGGCTCCGAATCCGCTGGTGTTCCTCGCGATCTCGCCGCTGATCGGGCTCGGTCTGGGGGCGTTCCAGAGTTCGCTCAACAGCACGGTGCAGCAGCTGAGCCCGCCCCGTCTGCTAGGGCGTTCCGCGGGTCTGCTCACCATGAGCAGTGTCGGTGTCGCACCCGTGGGCGCGTTGATCGCCGGCTCCATCATCGACAATTCCTCGGCGCGTATCGCACTGCTCGTCGGGACCGTCACCTGTCTCGTCTGCGGCGCCGTATTGGCGAAAGGCGGCCGGACACCCCATCCGGCGCCCGAACACGCTCCGGCTGTTCCGTAGCGGACCGGTGCGTACAGGCGAGATCTGTTCTCGCCGTGACAATTGCAAGGAGATTAGTATGTCCAGATCTCGCTGGCTGGTGGCGGGTCTCGTCGGCCTGCTGGTCGTGGCGGGCGCGGTGTTCGCGATCACGCGAACGACCGGAACCGACTCCGCGCGAAGAGGTTTTGCTGAATACGCCCCCGAGAAGCAGTTCACCGACGCGACTACCGAGACCTTCTACCTACCCATGAGCGACGGCACCAGGCTGGCGGTCCTCCTGCACCGTCCCGCCGTGAACGGGCAGGCGGTCGAGGGGAAGTTCCCGGTGATCTGGCACCACAAGCTGGATATCTACCCCAGCCCCAAGGACGGTGTGGGCCCGCGCGAAGCAGGCTACTCGAACCTCACCGCCATGACCGAGCACGGTTACGTCATCGCGCAGGTGGCCCGCCGCGGCAACGGTCAATCGTTCGGAGTCCGGCGCGGCTATCACGACCGGGTCGAGGCGCAGGATGCCTACGACGTCACGGAATGGCTCGCCACTGCGCCCTGGTCGGACGGGCAGGTCGGTGTCTACGGCTGTTCGAATACCGGTGACGCCGCAATGCACGCGGTCTCGATGCGGCCCCCGCATCTGAAAGCGGCCTTCGCCGGATGCTTCTCGTGGAACAAGTTCGATGCCATGCGGCGGGGCGGGATCGCGGCGCAATGGGGCTACGGTCCCACGCGCACCGTGGCCGACGATATGAAAGTCACCCCGGTCACCGGTGACGAGGACAAAGTCCTGCTGCGGCAGGCAGCCGAGGAACACCAGCAATCCACCCCGCTGGCGAAGATGTGGGCCGGTATGCCGTATCGGGACGACTTCTCGCCGCTCGTCGGCTCCCGGTTCTGGGCCGAAGGCAGCCTGAGCACCTATGCCGACCAGATCCGGGAATCGGACGTGCCGCTGTACATCGTGGGCGGCTGGCGCGACGAGTTCCGGGATCAGGGGATCGTGACCGCTCTCAACACCTCCGGGTCGAAACTGCTGATCGGACCGTGGCTGCACTGTGAGAACCCGGGCCTGGCCCTGGTGCAGGGGGCGCACCGTTTCTTCGACGAGAACCTGAAGGGGATCGATACCGGTCTCGACGACGCACCCCCGATCCGCTACGCCACCGTCTCCGATATCGACAACCCCACCGGCCCCATCGACTGGCGCGAGGCCCAGGCCTGGCCGCCCACCGATTCGGGACATACCGATTTCGTGCTCGGCGGTGACGGGGTGCTCGGCTCGTTCGCACCCGGCCACCGGAAGTTCACCGTGAACACGGCTGTCGAATGTCCGGACGCCGGTTCGGGATCGACCGTCCAGCCGTGCCATACGGCCGGCGAGGGCACCTCGTATACGAGCGCACCGCTGTCCACGGATACCGAGGTGACCGGAACCCCGCTCGCGGATCTGACCGTACGGGTCGACCGCACCGACGCCCATATCTTCGCCTATATCGAGGACGTGGCACCGGACGGCACCGTCTCGGTGGTCACCGAGGGCCGGCTCACCGCTTCCCTGCGCGCAGAAAGCGAAGCGCCGTACACACTTCCGGACGGTGTTCCGTACCACCGCTCGTTCCGCGAGGACGCGCAACCGCTGACACCCGGTGAATCCGTGCGCCTGCGATTCGACATCCTGCCGCTGTCCTATGTGTTCCGCGAAGGCCACCGCATGCAGATCACGGTGACCGGCTACGACCACCGCGAGAGCATCCCGCTGCCCGACGCCCACGGGTCGGCGATCGAGGTCGTCTCCGATCCGGCGCAACCCTCGCTGGTCCGGTTGCCCGTTGTGGAGCCCTGACATCTGCCCGAATCGGTAGGAGGCGAACCCATGAGATTTTCCCGAACCGCCGCACTGGTGTGCGCGCTCGCCGTGGCCGGTGGTCTCACCGCCTGCGGAACCGAACAGAAGGAGCCCGCACCGACCTCGGTCGCCGATGCCCGCGACGACTACCACCCGACCGTGCGGGACGCGACCACCGGGCTGGACGGGCACACGGTTTTCCGCCCCGCGGACCTGGACACCTTCCCCGACAGCAGCGTCCCGGTCCTGGCCTGGGCCAACGGCGGTTGCCGCACCAGCAATATCTCGACCACCAGCTTCCTGAGCGGGATTGCCGCCCAGGGTTATATCGTGATCGCGAACGGGGCACCCGACGAACATCCGATCGAACAATTGCCCGACGACACCCTCGCCCGCCCGGACCGGCTGACCGACGCGATCGACTGGGCGCTCGGCGCCGGCAGCGAGCAGTTCGGCGGGAAGGCCGATACCGAGAAGATCGGTGTCATGGGCACCTCGTGCGGCGGGGTGGAGGCGCTCCTGGCCGCGTCCGATCCGCGGGTCGATTCGGTGGTGGGCCTGAACACCGGTTTCTTCCCGCGTAAGCGCTTCGGCTACGAGCGCACCGAACTGGACAAGATCGAGGTACCGACGCTGCTGTTCAACGGCGGTGACAAGGACCAGGCGAAACAGAACAGTATCGACAATTTCGAACTGCTCGACGCCCCGGCTGTTCTCGTAACCCAGGAAACCGCGGGCCACAGCGGTCTGACATACGGTCTGGACGCCGGCGATACCAGCGGTCCCATGATGATCGCCGGCTACACCATGGTCACCGACTGGTTCGACTACACCCTGCACGCCAGTGCCGAGGCGGAAGCGCAATTCGCCGGTCCGGACTGCGGGTTGTGCACGAAACCCACCTGGACGGTCCGGGCCAAGAATCTCTGAGCACAGCGAACGGCCGGATCTCGATATGAGGGAGATCCGGCCGTTCGGCCTCCGGCAGGTGGCCGTCTCGCCGCTCGCCCGGTCGGCCGTGGGCCCGTCGCGGGGCTCGGTCGCCGGCGACCTCGTCGACACCATTCTCCTGGACAACTTCCCAGGGACTGAATGCTGCCCCGTGTCATGCCCAGGCACGCCATGTTTCGGCTCGCACTGAGGTTCCGGCTTACAGCATTGCGGAAGCCCCCCGAGCCGATGCTGAAGTCCCTGACCTGGGACCGGGAAAGGAGTTGTCGGCCAATGCGGAGCTGGCATCGAAGACCGGCGTCCAGGTCTTCTTCGCCGACCCACGCAGTCGTTGGCAGCGCGGAACCAACAAGAACACCAATGGCCCTCTACGCCAGTACTTCCCGAAGGGCACCGATATCTCGCGGTGGACCGCGAAGGATCTCGCGGCCGTCGCGCATACCCTCAACACACGACCGCGCAAGGTTCTCGAATGGCGCACTCCCGCCGAAGCGATGGAACAACATCTACAATCGCTGCGACAGCTGAAGTATTGCGACGACCAGTTGAATCCGCCCAATACTCGGCGCCGTTATTTGTCGATCCGGATGATCGGTCCGATCGCTGATGAACAATCACTCTCCGCAGCTGCTACTGCTGCTTGATTTCCTGTCTACCACTCGGGGTGAACTCGGTCGGTGACAACCGCTCCTGCCCCGAGGTTTCGTCATTGCCGGACAGATTTTGCCGGTAGGTCTCCCGCATGGCGATCACACAGACCACGGAGACGGCACACATTGCGACCATGAATAGCGCCACGGCAACGTACGAGCCGGTGCGATCCAGCAGGTACGTGGCGACGATCGGCGCGGGAGCACTCGAGGCAAGAGTGCCGATCGTGTATCCGAAGGAGATCCCCGTGTAGCGGATGCGAGTGTCGAAAGCTTCGGCGAAGAAGGCTGCGAGCGGGCCGTAGGAGGTCGCGAAGGCGAGACAGAACACCACGAACCCGACCATCGCCAGCAGGAAAGACCCGGTATTCACGAGCCAGAACCATGGAAAGGTGAAGAGTAGCATTGCAACGACTCCGGCCAGGAACACCGGCTTCCTGCCGTAGGAGTCCGATAGTTTGCCGAACAACGGGAGCGCGACGAACGTGACCGCCATGGCGACGAGGACGAGTGCCAGCATCTGGTTTCGGGTGTAGCCGACCTGGGTGACGCCGTAGCTGAGACCGAATACCGTGGTGCCGTAGAAGGTGACCCCGATGGCGAAGTAGGCACCGCAGGTCAGAAGGACCTGTTTGGGATAGTGCCGCAGGACCACTCCGATGGGCAGCTTCTCCAACTTTGCGTTCTCCTTGACGCGGTGGAAGTTCGGGCTTTCGCCGACATGCAGTCGAACGAGGAGGCCGATCGCGACGAACGCGCCACCGATCAGGAAGGGAATTCGCCATCCCCAGGATTCGAAGGCTTCGGCCGAAAGCCCGAATGTCAGCAGGAATACCGTGTTACCCAATATCAATCCCGCCGGCACCCCCATCTGCACCCAGCTGCCGTAGTAGCCGCGTTTGCCGGCAGGTGCGTGTTCGACGGCCATGAGAATCGCCCCGCCGATTTCGCCACCGAGCGCGAGGCCCTGCACGAAGCGCAGGGTGACGAGAATGATCGGTGCGGCGACGCCGATGGATTCGTAGCTCGGGAGCAGCCCGACTCCGAGGGTGGTGAAGCCCATGATGGTCAGGGTGATGACGAGCATCGACTTGCGTCCGATCCGGTCTCCGAAATGGCCGAACACCACTCCGCCGAGTGGGCGCGCCACGAAGGCTGCCGAGAATGTGGCGAAGGCGAGCAGAGTGCCGATCAGGGAGTCGAACTCGGGGAAGAAGATCTTGTTGAACACGAGTCCGGCTGCGGTGCCGTAGATGAAGAAGTCGTACCATTCGACTGTCGTACCGACACCGCTGGCAAGGCCGGCCTTCGATGTTTGGGATATTTTGGGCATGTATGGCCTCCGTTGCCACGAGCGCGGAATGATTTCTGCGCTCGAATATATGGGTGACCCAGGACACAGAACATCTCCAGATGGAGAGGTGAATTGGTCTCCCGGGGAGGTGAATTATGGTCAGAGCAAGCGAAGTTCGTGGGCGCGTGCAATGGCTTCGACGCGATTGCGTGCGTTCAGTTTCTGCATCGCGCTCTGCAGATAGGTTTTTACGGTATTCCGTGCAAGGGACAGTTCCTGAGCGATTTCCGGGTTGCTGTGACCCATTGCCGCGAAACGCAGCACTTCGTACTCGCGTCGAGTCAGGCCCGCCCGGTACAGAGCTTCGGATGTCACGACTTTTCGTGGTCCGGCCAGTCTCGGGTCGACAACCCGGATTCCGCCGAACACGCGGTGAATTGCCGTGGCGAAGTCCTGCCCGCTGATGTCCTTGACGAGACATCCGTCCGCGCCCGCCTCCATCAACAGATCGATGGCGCCGTGATCGGCGAACGCGGTGAACAGCAGTATCCGCGCGTGCGGCGCGACCCGCCGAAGTCGCGGAATAAGTTCGGGCGCAGGGATGTCGGGGAGTCGAAGATCGAGGAGGATGACGTCGACGGAGAGGGTACGGGCCAAGTCAACCGCCGCGGCACCGGTCAGTGCACCTCCTACGACTTCGAGGTTCACGTCCTCCCGCGCGAGAAGTTCCACCCCGCCGCGCACGATCGGATGATCGTCGACGACGAGGATGCGGATCGTCTTCGACGGCACGGTTATGTACTCGACCCGTCGATGGCGTCCACCCAGCCGCGCACGGTGGTGCCGTTTTCGTCGTCGCTGACGACGGACATGCCGCCACCGAGTCGCTCGAGCCGTCCTGCGGCAAACCCGAGCCCCAATTGGCTTCCTCGCGCCGGGGCTTCGACCCCGTCCACGCCCCGGCCGTCGTCGCTGATGACGACTGTCACTCTGCCCGACCGAACCGACAAGCTGACCACCACAGTGGATGCGTCAGCGTGCTTTTCGACGTTGACGAGTGTCTCCCGAACCAGTCGCTGGAGGGCCTCGACGCGGCTCACGTCGAGATCCGGAGATTCGGTCAGCGGTACGAAACGGGCCGGGACACCGGTCCTGAGCGTGAACGCCTGGCAGTCCTCCTCGATGCCGACTGGAAGGTCCCGTTCGGGGGGGCGCGCGGTGAGGCCGGTGAGCGACCTGCGAATAGACGCATTGACGGCGTGTACCTGATCGGTGATCTCCTGCAGCCGATCGTGGATCGCCTGAGCGTCACCCAGTGCACGCAAACTCTGCAGCTCGGCACCGATCCGGAAAAGGACCGGGCTCACGGAATCGTGCAGGGATTCGGCAAGCCGTTTCCGTTCGGCCTCGAGCGCGAGCTCTGTCTGGGTTGCGGCCCTCTGTGCACTGACGAGAGTGACGGCGGCCGTCTCGGCGATCGATTGGATCTCCGCGATGACTCGATCACCGAAGGACAAGTATTCGCGGGTGCCGACGTACATGGCACCGAGAACACGACCTTCGTACGCCATGGGCACTGCGAGCATTCCTCGCAGTGACTCCTGCGCAACGAGCGCGTCGAAATCGTGAGTGATTCCGGGGTCGGACAAGTAGTCTCGGACCCAGACGGGCTTCTGCAGCATGATGCTCTTGCCGCCGAGCCCGATGCCTTCCGGCACCACCAGGCGGTGCAGAGCGTTGCTCTTCGTTCCCTGCCAACTGCGGTGAACCATCGCGCCGTTGACCTCGATGCGCCCGATGAGAGACATGTCGAAGTCGCCGATCTCCCGGACGCGCTGACCTGCCGTGGTCATGGCCGACGCTTCGTCGGTCAGGACAAGCAGTTCGGCGCGCGAGAGTGCGAAGTCGTCGAGGATCGACGTCCTGAAATCCGCGTGCGTGAATTCGTAAGCTTCGGTATGCGTATTTTTCGACACCGGCTTTCCTTAATCTTCTTCCCCCGGGGCCTCGGGTAACCCGTTCATGTCGGCTGGGTCACAGCCTTACAGTATCGAACCGGTTGTCCAGGCTGATCAGGCACTCGAGCACGAAGTAATCGCCCCAGATCAGCTCGTTTCGGGTAGCGAAGTCCCGGCGCTTGTCGAAACAACCGTCCGTGAGGATCCCTGCTGGTCTGCTATCATGCGACCCGGTCGGAGTGAGGTGGTCGAGGAGCGCATCCACGTGGGCGATGGCCCTGGCCCGGAAGTCGGTCCGCTCGGGAACCAGCCGGTCGAGCTTGAGCAGCGCGGCGGCGGCGATGGCAGTGGCGGACGTGTCGATCGGAACGTCGGGCCCGGCGCCGGCGGCGAAGTCCCATGACACGATTCCGGCGTTCGGCGTGCGGTCCAGCCACCAGTCGGCCAACCGGACAGCGGTCGGCAGGAAGGACGGCGACGCCCACTGCGCAGCCTGGGCGTACGCCACCATCGCCCACGCCTGTGCCCGACCCCAGGTGCTGTCGGCGTTCAGGCCCTTGTGGGTGTAGCGGTCCAGGAGCGCACCGTTGGACGTGTCGAACAGTGCCGACTGGCAGACCGAACCATCCGCCCGGACACAGAGCTCGATGTGCCGCTGCGCATGGCGGACGGCGGCGTGGCGGAATCGCGGGTCGCCGGTCTGCTCCGACGCCCACGACAGCAGGGCGACGGTGCCCGGGACGGCGTCGATGTTCGCCGCGCCTTCTCCAACCGCTTCCGCTTCTTCCGCGTCGGCGCCGAGCGGGATGATGCCGGCCCGATCGTTGAAGCTGGTGAGCAGGCCGCGGGCACCGGCCAGAGCAGTCTGCGCCGCCTCTTCGCTTCCGGTGACGAGGTGGTTGACCGCCGCGCCATACCAGAAGAGAAAACCGCGGAAGGCGGTATCGGAGTTCTGCCGGGGCAGGATCTGCTCGGTGATCTCGCCGGAGAGTCGTGACAGGCACTCCTCACCGGAGCCGGCGAAGCCGAGTGCGGCCAGGCCTCCCCAGAACCCTCCCGTCCAGTTGCCGTCGGCGGTGGTGGTCCATTCGCCGGATTCGGTGTCACCGTAGTGCGGGAACTTGCCGCTGGTCTGCTCGGCGGTCGAGTCGATACGCTCGAGCAGCGCGTCTATGGCGGCGGCGTACCGGGAGTCGGTCACAACTGACCTCCGGTGGTGAGAACCGGCTTGAGCGTGCGCCCGTCCCGCATGTCAGCCATCGCCTCTTCCGCCTTCCCGAGGGGGTACTCGGTGATCATCGACGCGAGATCGAACCGCGCTGCCAGCCGAGGTAGCGATTCGACGTACTCGAGGTGGTTGTGCGGGGAGAACGCCCAGCTTCCCAGCACTTGCAGCTGCTTCTTCGTAATGTAGTGGGGGTTGATCGGAGTCGTGCCGTGGTCCGTGTACTGACCGACGACAAGGTACTTGCCGCCGCGCCGGGCGATGTCGATTCCCTCGGCCACCGCCGTCGGTACGCCGGTGGCCTCGATGACGACGTCGGCGCCCCGCCCACCCGTTGTTTCCGCGAGAATTCGGTCCAGGCGGGCCGCTCGATCCGTCTCGGCGAAGATGTCGATGTGGAGGTCGCCGATGCCGGCCGCCCGTGCGACCTCCAGACGGTTGGCCGGTCCACCGACGATGATCACCTTCGCCGCCCCGGCGAGCGTGGCGTACATGGCGCAGGCCAGTCCGACCGGCCCGCTGCCCTGGACCACGACGATATCGCCTGCGTCAGGCTTGGCGATATCGTTCACAGCATGGACAGCAGTCGGTCCGGCACAGCCGAGAGCGATCACCTGCTGCGGTGTCACCGACGACGAAATGCGGACGATTGTCGAGCCGGGCTGGAGGTAGATCTGCTCGGACCACCCACCCGACAGGTGGGGCCAGTCGGCCGACGACTGATTGATGCCGTAAACTCTGCGGGTCTCGCACAGTGACGGCGATTGTCGGTCCTGGCAGTAGTAGCAATGCCCGCACGGGATGTTGGACGCCCACGACACAGCATCTCCGACGCGAAGCTCCACGCCGCGTGCGTCCGTCGTGATCCCCTCGCCGAGGGCGTGCACTCGACCGACCGCCTCATGCCCCAGGATGACCGGTACCGGAATGGGCAAGCGACCCTGCTGCAGGTGGATGTCCGTTCCACAGATTCCCGCGTGCGTCACGTCGACCACGACCGCGCCGACGTCGGGATCCACGCGCGAAAATGTTCTCGAGGTCACGGGCTGCCCGAACCCTTCGAGCACCATTGCTGTGGCTGTGCCGGTGGTCGGGCTCGTCGAGTCCGTCTGCGTCGCATTACTCATCGGATCACTTCCTTGCTGCGCAATGTCTGGACACGCGACTCGGGTATTCCGAGTTCGCGAAGGATTTCGTCGGCATGTTCACTCACCGCGGGCACCCCTCGGCGCACCTGTGCGGGGGTACGGGACAAGGTGACGGGGCTGCCCATCAGGCGGGCCGTCCGCACACCCTCGACTTCGACGTCGACGAGTGTGCCGTTGTGGCGCGTCTGGGGATGATCGAGCGCTTGCTGGAGGGTGAGCAGCGGTGCGCACAGCAGGTCGACCCCATCGAACAGTTCCGCCGCCTCGGTGGTGCTCAACCGTGCGATCAATGGACGCAGGACCGCGTTGGCGGCCTCCTTGTTCTCGGCCTGGAGCTGTGGCGTCGCGAAGGACGGCTGGACGGACAGATCGTCGATGCCGAGTGCTTTGCACGCCAGCCGCAGGGGGTTCTCGCGGAACAGGCCGAGCACCAGCAGCAGACCGTCCGTCGTCTCGAAGATGCCGCTGTACCAATCCCTCACCCAATTGGTCTCGCGCTGGTCCATCAACAGCGAGGCACTTTCGAGGGTCTGCAGCGACAGTGCCGTATCGAAGAGGTTGACACTGACCTTCTGACCGCGGCCGGACCGCTCGCGTTCGAACAGTGCGGCCAAAATCCCTTGGGCCAAGGCCATACCCGATGCATAGTCGACCGTCGGAACCGGATGCACGTACGCTGAGATCGACGGGTGACCGCACGAGCGCGCCATCCCGCTGAGCGCTTGCGCAAGCATGTCCTGGCCCGCCTTGTGGGCATACGGCCCGGTTTCCCCGAATCCGGTCGCGGTACCGTAGACAAGCCGGGGATAACGCTCCTGCAGATCGTCGTAGGTCAACCCAAGTCGTTCGACCGCCGCGGTCCGGTAGCTGTGGATGAAAACATCCGACTCGGCGAGGAGCTGATGCAGAATATCCTGCCCCTCAGCGGTCTTCAGATCGAGGGCGATGCTGCGCTTGTTGCGGTTTACCGCGGCGAAGTAAGCACCGGGGCGACCTGCCTCGAGTGACTCGCGATCCAGGCCCCGCAGCATGTCTCCATTGCCGCCTCGCTCGACCTTGATCACTTCGGCGCCGAGGTCGCCGAGAACCTGCGCCGCAACGGGGGCCTGCATGATCTCGCCGAGATCGAGGACCCGGATGCCGCTCAGCGCTTGCTGTTGAACGTGTCGCACTGACGCCTACTTTCCGTAAACCGATTTGGCGACGATGAGTCGCTGAATCTGATTGGTGCCCTCATAGATCTGGGTGATCTTGGCGTCGCGCATCATCCGCTCTACCGGGTAATCACGTACATAGCCGTAACCGCCGTGCAGTTGGAGCGCATCGGTGGTCACCGACATGGCGGTGTCACTGCACAGCAGTTTCGCCATGGCCACCTTCGCGCGACCCGCCGGATCCCCGTCCTCGATGAGACGGACCGCGTCGTAGAGCAGCGAGCGAGCCGACTCGATCTTGACGGCCATATCGGCGACCATGCCCCGCAGCAGCTGAAAGTGCGAAATGGACTGGCCGAACTGGTCGCGGTTCGTCGTGTAGGAGATGGCAGCGTCGAATGCGCCCTGTGCGATTCCGAGGGCCTGCGCCGCGATGAGCGCACGGCTGACGTTCAGTTCCGCGGAGATGTACTGGAACCCTTTATAGGGATCATCGACGACACGGACGGCGGGCAGTCGGCAGCCGTCGAGGATGACGTCGGTCGTAGGACTGCCGCGCATTCCCATCTTCTTCTCGGGCGCACCGAAACTGACGCCGTCATCGTCCTTGTGCACAATGAAGACACCGAGCGAGTTGTCGCCGGTCTTTGCCAGGACCGCGTACCAGTCGGCCCACGGCGCGTTACTGATAAATCGCTTCTGCCCATTGAGAACCCAATCGGATCCATCCTGCGTCGCGGTCGTCGCGATCGCCGACAGGTCCGAACCCACGCGCGGCTCGGTCATGCACCACGCGGCGCCGACAGAGCCCGACGCGACATCCGGTATCACCAGTTGCTTCAACTCGTCGGAGCCTTGACTCAGCACAGTGGACGTGCCCGCCCAGTTGACCAGCATCACCAGCGCCGAGCTCGCGCAGGATGCTGCCACTTCCTCCACTGCGATGACCTGGACGAGGAGATCGGCTCCACTGCCACCGAGGCTCTCGGGATACGCGAGTCCGGGCAGGTCGTTGCTGGACAGGGCCGCCCAGGATTCCGACGGGAAGCGTTCCTTGTCATCCACTTCGGCGGCATGCGGTGCGATCTTGGTCTGCGCGAGTTTGCGGACGCTCTCGCGGAACTCGCGGTGTTCGATACTCATGAATTGCTCCTGGTGTCTGTGGGGAAGGTGATGCTTCGGGAGTCGCTGGTCACAGCGGTGGCCAGCTCAGACCCGTTACCGAGGGCGGGGTGCCGCCCGCGGCGGCACGGTGGGCGGAATCTTCGGGAAGTCCGGCGCGGCGCAGGACTTCTTCGGTCTTGACGCGGGTGTCGGTGACCCGCCGTTTCGGTCCGTCGGAGAACACGGGGACCACGGGGACCGAATCCAGTGAGAATTCCGGATCCCTGGTCGCGATCTGGTCGAACGTGGACAGCTCGTGCGGTTCGAGCACCGGTGTCACACACGCATCCACGTCGGCGAACACAGCGGTCCACTCCGCCATCGTCTTCTTCTCGAACGCGGCGGTCAGCGACTTCTCGATGAGGTCCCAGGTGGACTGATCGAAATGATCAGGGACGACGCCGAGGTCGAGGGTGGTCCACAAACGCTCGAAGAATGCCACCTCCAGGGCACCCACCGCGACGTATCGACCATCGGAACAGCAATAGCATCGATAGAACGGCATCGACCCGGCCAGGACGCCACGTCCGCGGCCGGGCAATGTCGGGGTCTGCCAATCGGCGAAGTTCATCCCCATCATCGACAGGACGCCGTCGACCATAGCGGAATCGATATACCGGCCCTTACCTGTTCGAGTCCTGTCGTACAGTGCGGCCACAATGCCGAAAGCCGACAGCAATCCACCGCCCGCGAAGTCGGCGACCAGGTTCAAAGGCGGGACCGGCGGCTGATCTGATGGCCCGAAGGTTCCGAGGGCACCCCCGATCGCGAGGTAGTTGATGTCGTGACCGGCACGTTGCGCCATCGGGCCGCTCTGGCCGTAGCCCGTCACGCTGCAGTAGACGAGTCCCGGATTGAGGGCCGACAGTTCTGCATAGCCCGCGCCCAACCTGTCCGCGACACGGGGTCGGAATCCCTCCATGAAAACGTCGACTTCCGAGACGAGCGTGCGCAGGGCCTGGCGGCCGTCCGCAGTCTTGAGATCCAGCGATATGAACTCTTTGCCTCTGGATACCGCCGGAACCGGAAGCCCGGAACGACCGCCACCGATTACGATCACGTCTGCACCGAGGTCGGCGAGCAGCATGCTCGCGTACGGTCCAGGTGCCAGACGTGTCATATCCAGCACCCGCACCCCCGCAAGTGGTCCCGTCGTTGCAGTCATCGTCGCCCTCCAAAGTCATTCGGTACCTCATGTGAGACCAATCCTGGCGTCGTGACTGCACTCACACCATCTCCAAGTGGAGGTATGGAATCACGCCCGTTCTCCCGCACACTGAGGTCCACGACCTAGACACGGGACGCTCCGATCTCAGGAGGAATTGAATGGAACATATTGCGGGAGTACCACTCCCAGATACCACTACGGAGGAATACGAGCGCGTTCTCTCGGCCGCGGCGACTGCAGCGACGTCACTTGCCCGAGCGGAGCCGAGCAAGAGATCGCACGTTCTGCGGTCGGTGGCCGACGCAGTCGACGCAAGAGCCTCGGAATTGGTGCCACTGGCGGCCGCCGACAGTTCGCTCCCCGAGGGACGCCTCCGCGGCGAAGTCACGCGGACCACGATGCAGCTTCGAATGTTCGCCGACGTCGTCGAGGAGGGCTCCTGGCTGGAAGCGGTCATCGACACAGCAGATCCAGACGCGCAACCCGCTCCACGCCCCGATCTGCGGCGGATGCTCGTACCCACCGGACCCGTCGCGGTGTTCGGTGCGAGTAACTTTCCGTTCGCGTTCGGACTCGGCGGCGGAGACACAGCTTCCGCATTGGCCGCCGGCTGTCCTGTCGTCGCCAAAGCGCATCCCGCTCAGCCACGATTGACTACCGCCTACGCGCGGGCGATCGACGAAGGGCTTCGCGCGGGCGGCGCCCCGGACGGCACGTTCGGGGTAGTGCAGGGCACCGACATCGGACGTCGGCTCGTTCAGGATCTCCGCATTACGGCTGTCGGGTTCACCGGTTCGACAGCGGGTGGTCGGGCTCTTGCAGATCTGGCAGCCGCTCGGCCGGTTCCTATCCCGTTCTACGGCGAGTTCGGTAGCATCAACCCGGTGTTCGTGACACCTGCTGCGGCTGAGGAGCGGTCGGGAACGATTGCAGGTGAATTCCTCGAATCATTGCTACTCGGCGCCGGTCAGTTCTGCACCAAGCCGGGGCTGCTGTTCGTCCCCGAACAAAGTTCGATCGAGTTGCTCGTCGGAACCGCGGTCACGGACGATCCGTTCCGTCTGCTGCATAAGGGAATCCGACAATCGTATTTCGATGTCTCCCGGGAGATCCTCGAGCACCCCGATGTCCGGCCGGTGACTGCGTCGGCGCAGGCCGATCTGGACGATCTGTCGGTCCGCCCGGTGATCGGGGTGACCGACGCTCGGGCGTTGCAGCAGAACTCTCGAGCCCTGATCAAAGAGTGTTTCGGCCCGTTTGGACTGATCGTGACGTACACATCGATCGCGGAACTGCACGCGACGATGACTGTCCTGCCTGGCACGCTGACTGCGACCGTCCACGGCACCGACGACGATCCCCATGCCGCAGCACTGCTCAATGCACTTGCACGCTGTGCGGGGCGTGTCATCTGGAATGGATGGCCCACCGGTGTGGCCGTCAGTTGGGCTCAGCAACACGGTGGCCCCTACCCGGCCACCAACTCCGTTCACACGTCGGTCGGGCCTACCGCGATTCGTCGGTTCCTGCGGCCGGTCGCATACCAGTCGGTGCGCCAAGAGCATCTTCCTCCCGGACTCGTCGACGCGAACCCGTGGGGTCTTCCCCGACGGGTGAACGGCCTTCTGTCGTAGCGCCTGCCCCGATCAGCGCGGTTTCCGGGTGCGCCCAGCCGTCCTGCAATGTCGGCTCCGGTTGACGCGTGCGCAGGCTTTCCGGGGCTGGTTTGTCGTCGATGTTGCCACGCTCGAGGTGAGAGGCCAGCCATCGCCGCGATCACCACATGGCTCCAGAATTCTTCCATCGAGTGGAGCTACACGAATCGGGCAGTGCAGCGCCGGCAGCCGAAAGCCGACCGTACTCATCCGCCTGGACGGCAATTTCCCCCGGCGCCGCCGCCGTGCACTACCGGTTCGAGCTCGACGGTGACAGGATTCGACGCATCGCCATCGAGGCCTGATACGCCCCCCACCACACCCGGCACAGCCGCAGGTCGAGGATCCGCCTCCGGCCAGTTGGTAATCGCAGCAGATCTCGCGCTTGGCGGACGGCAAGGTGCGGTGTTCAGTGCTGTCCGTCGCAGTGATTACGGCAGTTCGCTGAGGGCTTCGACGGGCCACCGTCTCCCACTCGGCCTCGTCCACCTCACCCAACACACCCTGTAGAGCACCCGGATCCTTCATCCCCCGTGATGCCCCGACGTCGCCAACTCGACCGAGCCGAACGCCAACCGCGTACCCAACTCCTTGTGCGGCACCCCCACACGACCCCCGTACCCTCCACCACAGCAACCGCTGCTGCCACCCACACGACGCCTTCCCCGCATCGTGAAACAACCCCAACACATACGCCGACTCACCCGCACCAAAACTCGCCGCGAACCACCCCGCCCACCACGCAGTCGACCGGCAATGCTCAACCAAACCATGCCGAACACCCGTGTTCGTCCACGGCGTCGAGTTGTGGGTCCCCGCACCCGCCCTGGTCACCGCACGCAACTCCCTCGGCGAACTCGATCGGAAGCTGAGCAAGTACCGTGCAGCGCTGGAAGCCGGAACCGACCCGGCCGTAGTCGCCACCTGGATCAAAGAGATACAAAAGCAGCGAGAAATCGTCACCGCACAGGTGGCAGCACTCGAAGCGACACGAGGCACCCAGCGACAGCTGAGCAAGAAGGAAATCGAACGACTTGCCGAAGCCTACGGCGGACTCACCCCGGTACTCCGTACAGCAGAACTAGGCGAGAAGCAGGAGGTATACCGGCGCCTCGGCGTAAAGTGGTTGTGTCCGGAGGGGGATACAGCGGCTATCCACAGAGATCGACCTGCGGAAACTCTGATAAACCAGGCGGGCAGACCTTTGCCCGGTGCTCACTCTAATCCGATAGTCCCGGTGAGTTCGGCGGCGTCCAGTTCGGCAGCGTTTAGCTGGGCGCCGCTCAAGTCGGCCCCAGTCAAGTCAGCGCCGTCCAAGCACGCACGGGTCAAGTCGGCTCCAGCGAGGTTTGCGTGGGTCAGCGTTGCATCGGTCAAGTCCGCGCCCGTCAGGTTCGCGTTGGTCAATCTTGTACTGTTCAGTCTCGCGCCGGCGAGATTTGCGGCGGTGAGATCTGCGGCAGTCAAGTCGGCGCCGGAGAGGACTGTCTTTATCAGTGTTGCCATACTCAGGTGCGCGCTGGCGAGTCCCGCATTGATCAGCTTGGCGCCGGTGAGGTCCGCACCGCAGAGGTCCGCATGGCCCAGATTCGTGTGAGAGAGGTCCGCGCCGGTTAGGTCCGCCTCGGTTAAGTTCGCGTTGGTCAGGTTTGCGCCTGTGAGGTCCGCTTTTGGCAGCTTGGCCTCAGTAAAGTCCATACCGGAAAGGTCCCCCCGGATACGGCAGTTGGGCAGGGAGGCTTGGTGCAAGCTAACCTCCGTTGAGGCCCAGGATTTCCGATGCCCTTGTTCTCGGCGTTGGCGTTCAGCAAGCAGGGTCACGATCGTTTGTCGTACTTCAGACTCCGCTAAGTCGTTGCCGCCCGAAAGTGGAACTCTGAGGTACCAGCGCAACAGATTGATACAGACCTGGCGCTCCTCATCCTCACCGAACTCGTGCCAGTCATCAGCCAAAGCCGCCAGTGCGTACACCCCCGCTTGCCGAATCGCTGCGGAATGATGAGCGATTTGCTCCGAAATCGTCGTGTAGCGCTCACGTAATGTTGATTCGTGCTCGCGGCGGATGTCTCCGTCGTGTCGTTCTCGTTCTCGGGCCATATCGGCCTTGTGATGAACTTCAGCCTGATCTCGGCTCCTCTGTCCGTTTAGATAGGCTAGGACGCCAGCGGTGACCGCGCCAAGCCCGGCAGCGAGCGTTGCGACTGGCTGTGTGAGACTGGCAGAGTGTCCAAGCACCACTGCGACACCGAACCCTGCAGCCAGTCCGGCGATCCCGATACCCAGACGGATGCCCAGAGCACCACCTATTGTGACCGACGGTATCCGAGGCAAGGAAACGGTAGGCCTTCGGCCTCGTGCACGTGTCTTTATTTCCCTGTCTTGCATGGCAATACGGTACAAGGCATGCCAGCTGGACATGCGGATTGCGGACTGCTGTACACGGTCGGACTACCCGAAAATTGGGTCGTCACCTGTGACGGTGCACATTATGACTCCCCGATTCGGGTCTGTCAACACGGTCGACCCTTCCTCCCATCTCTGATCTGGTCGACGCCTTGTGGAGACTTGGTGCGCATTCGTCTCAGCACTTGAGGTAGTCGATCTCGCAAACGTGGCGATTGTGGTGGGAGCATGCGAGGACCGTCGCCAAAGTAGGTTACCAAGTCGTCAGGTACGGGTAGGTCCTCGACCTGTACTCCTACGCTGGGGCCTTCCCGGTGGTCAGTGTAGAAAAAATTGTGATTACCCTGCATCACCCAGTGCACATGCACCGCGTAACGACGGTTCGCGCCGACCGAGGGATCGAACCATGGAACATCTCGCAGGCGCTTGGCATAGTTATCGTTCTCTCTCGTCGTGTGGCCGTTGCTTGCCCATCGCAGCAGGAGCGACGAGATCGGGAGGCGCGCAGCGGGTCGCGCTTGCCATGAATTCCACAAGCGATGCCGGCCGTCTGTAAGATGGCGGTGCCATGGATCCATGGATGGCGGGATCCCGGTCTGGAACCAGGACTTGAGGATGATCTGTTCCGCCTCGCCGAGCTGCCGGGTGGTGCAGTCGACCCAGAGCAGCGTTCCTTCGTCGCTGTAATTGCGGTGATCGGCCACCACGTCGTCTCGTTCGAGTTGCGCGGCAATCTCGTCGGCGGTGTCCGCGACCGCGGACCAATCGACTTTGTCTTTGTCGGACCAGCGGATGCGTTGATCTGTGGCATCCGGATCCGCAAGATTCATGAGGTCCGTTCGGCGGGCTATCCACCAGAACCGCGGACGCCAGACCGCGAACCGTCCTCCGGCGATGGTGGATTGGTCGTCCCCCACACTCATGGATATCAGTATGCCCTCCAACCCGGGTGTCTACGTCCCGAAAGTATGGGCTTACCACCGGTCTGATCCGTTCAGCATGGCGGGAAGGTGCGGACAGGTCCCTGCGGACTGCAGTCCGCAGGGACCTGTCCGCACCTGTTTCCCCATCCGAACAGCGGTTTTGCCCACCTGCCTGCCCGCCTCATCTCACGGACACTAAACACACCCTGCGGGCGCGTTTAGTGTCCGCGAGATGTCGGCGGGCAGACAGGTGGTTGGTAGGTCTGGTCATGGGGCTAACAAGTACGAGGGGACGAGGCCAGGGAGATCGGCGCGGGGAGAGTTGGCAACCGAGCTGGGTTGGTGGGCCGAAGTGTGGCGAATTCGGTTGGGTGGTATCGAACGGCATCGGGGATTTGCTGGGGTACGGCTTCCCGTCACCGGGACTCCCGGACTACCACGTACACGCGAATAGCTGACGCCATTACGGGATAGCTTCCCATCCTGTCCACGGCCGGGATCCACAATGTCCGCGGAGGCACTCCAGTCTGTGTTGCGCCTGCTCGGTGAGTTCGGGTTGTTGACCTGCAGCCTGGGCAGCCATACAGGTCATGCGCATCTCTCGAATGTCTCGCAGCAGCGTAAATCCCACCCAGGTGGTGACGTCGTAACCATAGGCCCGGGCGAACTCATCGTTCAGATCGCGGTCGATCCAGCCGAATGAACTGTGTTTGATCGCGGTTGAGGTCAGGTCCCATTCGGGTGGTCCGATGGATGCGCGTTCCAGGTCGAGGAAGAGGGTGGTGCCGGTGTTCGTCGTGACGACATTGCCTTCCCAGGCGTCCCCGTGGATAGGGGCCCACGCCAGTCCTTCTGGGCGGTGCGTCCAACGGTCGCGGAGTTCGGTGAGGTGGTGGCGCATCCATTCGCGGTCGTTGACGCTCAGGGTGTGCGCGGCGTCGATACGCTGGTCGAGCCGGACGAACGGGTCCACTTGCGTCAGGATGGGTGGGGCTTCGAGTTTGTGGAGTGCGCGCAGGGCGCCCGCGATTTCTGTCGCGGTACCGCCGCGGTGTTCGGGTAGTTCTGCCCAGAAACTCACCGGATGGTCGTCGACCATGACGAAAGTGGTGGGTATGTCAGCCGGTTCGACTGCTGGCACGTTGCTGGCGCGCAGCCATTCGGCGATCCGCAGCTCGCGTTCGGCGGCTGATCGCTGGCCGGGCTTGGCGATGCGAGCGACGATCTGGTGCGCCGGCACTCGGTAGATGCCGTTTTCCGCCACTTTGATCGGGGTGAGGCCGGTCGGATCCAGCCCTACGGCCTCGCAGGCGGCGCGGGCGATCTCCTCGAGGCGGTGACCGTTCACTCGGCGGGAACCTGGTCGAAGGCCCGTCCCGCGTGCCGAGCGTATGAACGTAGCTCGTGGACGTCCTCGGCTGCGCGCATGGATTTCAGGCCCGCGGCGCGGGCGATCGCGATGGATCCGATCTCGGCTGCTTCGTCGGGGTCACCCGTGGACATCGTGAGGGAGGCGAGTTTGATCATTGAGATCGTGCGGGAGCGTTCGGCGTCTGCGGTGTGGTCGGCTACAGCGGTTCCGAGACGCCGGCGGGCTTCGCTGCCGAATTTCCCGTGGACGGCTATATCGAACAGCGCATGTCCGGTGTCACCTGCATGCTGGGCGGTGTCGTAGTAGTTCATCCATGTCGGGTCCTCGGTTGGCCGCGAGTGGCTGAACTGGTCGTCGGCACGTCCTACCGCGGTGGTGACGGCTTGCACGTGTCCGAGTTTGCCGTGGGCGCGGGCCTGTGTGGTGTAGAGCATCGCGCGCTCGGTGGCGGTGAGGCGGTCGGAGTACAGGAATGCCTTCTGGGTCAAGCGTAGTCCGTCCTTCGGTTTGCCGGTCCAGATGCGGTGCCGGGCCATCGAGGAGAGGATTTTCGCGCGCAGCTGCCAGGCGTCGGCTTCTTCGGCGCATTTCAGCGCCAAGTCGAACATGTCGGCGGCGTCGCTGTGTGCGCAGGCGTCGAAAGCCATGAACCCTGCTGTGTGGCTGAGGGCGCCGACCGCGGAATACAGGCCGTTGCGATGCTTGGGAGCGCAACCGGCTCGCAGGTAGGACACGGCGACGCGGAGCTGGGCGGCGACTACTTCGCGTACGAGCCCGCCGCCGTAGAGGGCGTCCCAGCCGGCGAACAGGTCGGAGGCGGCGCGCAACTGCTCGATCTCGGCTGTCCCGACACGGGCAGGTATTTCGGTGAGTCGGGTGTCGTTGAGCATCTGGAGGAGGCTGTGAGGCGATGCCGCAGCTGTCGCCGTCACGGCTGCCGCGGCCCGCAGGAAATCGTTGCGGTTCACTTCGTCGAGCGTAGACCCGGCGGGCATTTTGAACCACAACAGCTCAGCGGGGATACGAAGCACCCGTGCCCAGCGGATCAGCTTGGTCAGCAGTTCGGGAGCGGGACCTGTTTCGATTCGAGACAATTGCGCCTGCGTGAGGTCGAGCCAATACGCCACCCGTTTCTGCGCGATCGGTTGCCCTCCATGGATCGGGTGGGTGCGATATGCGTAGATGACCCTGCCCATGTGCCAGCTGGAGAGCGCGGCGAGCATGTGCTCGCTCCACCAGAAGTGCGCCGGCATATCCAGCGGCTCGTCTGCGATCGAAGGTGTACAGGACCCGCACCATTCTGCCGGATTGTAGCGGCTGAGGTGTCCGCCGCAGTGAACGCAGTAGCGGTCTTCGATTTTCCGCGTCTTCATCCCCACTCCACAACGTCGCCCCACACTGTTTCCGCCGACGTTATCACCAAGCGGCGCAGCGGATATGCGCCCGACGTATACCCGGAATGCAATTCGTGTGTAGTCATTCCCGGCCCCCTCACGCGATTGTCGTCTTGTCCGGAAATCGAATCTGGAAAGGGGCAATATGACGTTATCAATCGTGGTTCCCATCCTCGGGCCACCCGCCGCCGGTAAAACAACCCTCACCCTCGCGCTCGAGACCGATCTGCGCCGTCGGATCTTCCGGCTGCGCGAGCACGTCCCCGCCGATGCCCTTGCGGCAGCGGCCTCGGCGGCCAGCCGAGTCGGCTGGATCGACGACAGCATCGTCAGGCCGGCGGTCCACAACTACCTTGAGCAGGTGTGTGCCGACGACCTCGTCGACACCGTTCTCCTGGACAACTTCCCAGGGACAGCGGAACAGGTGTCGATGTTGATCGACAGCGTCGGCGCGGTCGCCCCGCAGTGCGTGGTCGAACCGCTCGAGCTGGCCGTCGACGAGCGAACCCGTAGGAGCAGGGCAAAGAATCGGAGGGTTTGTTATCACTGCGAGAAGGACCCGATCGCCGATCCGCGCCTGCCCGCCACCGCGGCTGCGCAAAGCGCGTGGACGTGTGGTCGGTGCGGGGGCCAACTGCACCCGAGGCGCGGAGACGCGCCATCGTTGTTCGCCGCGCGAAGCCGTCGCCACCAGAGCGCTACCGACGCAATCCGTGCGGCGTTCATCAGCGCCGGATATCCCGTCACCACCCTCGACGCCAACCCGACACCCGACACGATGGCCGGCTACGTCGAACCGATGCTGATCAGCAGGAGACGAACCGCATGACCACTGTTCCACTGCCGATGCCGAAGGCCGAGACCGACAGTTACGGTCACGCGCGCATGCCGCGGGGCTTTACCGCGCCCGAACCCGACCGCGTGGACCGGGTGGCCTACGGCCGGTACCGCAACGTCTACCTGTACATCACCGAGGCATGCCAGCTTCGCTGCGAGCACTGCTACATGGGCGAACGCCTCGAGCGGGCGCTGAAAATGAACCCGCAACAAATCATCGACACGCTCACGGTGTGGCGGAAGATGGGCGGTGACAAGCTCACCGTCCTCGGAGGTGAGCCCACGCTGCACCCGTTCTATGTCGACTCCATCAAGATCGCTAGCAAGATCGGTTACAGCCACGTCATCACAACGACCAATGCCCAGCAGCCCGCCCGCAGGAAGTTCGCCCAACTCGAACCGTCGGACTTCGCCTACGTGCAGGTCAGCCTCGACGGGGGTAGCGCGGCGACCCATGACGCAGTGCGCGGTCCGGGGACTTTCGATATCGCTATGGAGACCAGCGAAGAGCTGTGTGCCCGCGGGTTCGACACCCGCATCATCTGCACGGTGAACAAAGCCAACGAAGGCGACGTGCTCAACCTGCTCACCATCGCCGATGAGATCGGCGCGTCGCTGGTGAAGTTCCATGTGTTCAGCACCATCGGAACCGGGCACGGGAACCCGGGTATGGCGATGACGCCCCCGGAGTGGGTCGACTTCTGCAACCGTCTGGAGGGCGTCGCGCCCGCACACAACACCCGGGTGTGGTTCCAGCCGACCTACGCTCGCCGCGACCAGATGGATCGCTACGCCGCCGAGGGCTACCAGGGCTGCATCGGCCGCACCCTGGATCGGATCAGCATCTTCCCTGACGGCCGCGCTTACGTCTGCTCTTACCTGTTCGACACCGATATGTACCTCGCCCGGATGAAGGGAAACCAGGTCGTACTCAACCGCGAAACCGAGCACAACGAGTTCGACTTGTTCACCCTCCCCCTGGCCGACAACGCCTGCGGCGGCTGCAAGTCCTCGGCATGCTTCGGCGGCTGCCCCGCTGAGGAGATCGTGATGGGCGCCAGCTCCTGCGCGGAGTACCCCGACATCGTTCCTGTCTGCCGTCTCTGGAAGTCCAGCGCCAAACCTGAATAGGAGAGACCCATGCTCACGTTCGAGACTCTGCTCGAACCCCTGCGCGCCGTCGATTGGGACGATGTGGAAGCCGTCGATGCGGCAGCCCGGAAAGTCTTCGGCCAGTTCGCCGGCGGCCGGTATCTGTTGCGGCGCGGATTGACCGCGATCCGGGAGGAGCCCCGGCTGATGGCGCTGTGCGAGCACTACGACATCCTCGACAAACTCGTCCTGTTCGATGACCCCGACACCGGAGTCCGTGTGCGACTCCACGTGTTCGGGCCCGGCTACCACGATCGGCCACACAACCACCGCTGGACCTACGCCAGCCATATCCTGCGCGGCGATTATTGTCATCGGATCTACAGCCCAGTGGCCCTGCACAGTGACCTTAATCCGGCCACCCTCGACACCATGATGGTCCGGCAGGAACAGGCCGGCTCCAGCTACACCCTGCACCACAGCGCGATCCACGCGGTCGTCGCCGAACCGGGCACGGTGTCGATAGTCGTGCGCGGCCCGGCGATGACGGAGCGATTCCTGGTCATGGACAACAAGACCGAGGAGGCGTGGTGGCAGTACGGCGCGGCAAAGGAAACCCCCGAAGATGCTTGCCGCAAGCGCATGACCGGGCAGCGCTTCGACGAATTGGTTACCTCACTCACCGAGTGGAATGTCATCTGAGTCAGGCCGACGCCGCAGGGCGCTATCGAGAGGGGATGGCGCCCCACGGTGAACTCGCCTACCAGCCGTACAAAGAGAACTGCCGCTCGGCGGCGATATGCTGCATCGCCTCGCGGCAGTAGGGGATCATCCGGTCCGGCAAAGCGTCGAGGTAAAACCAGTCCAGATCATCGCATTTGCCGGGCTCCATATTCTCCGGGTCGCCACCCCAGTCCTGCACCAGGAAGAAGAACGCCACCCGTCCACCGGAGGACGAATTGTGCATGACGTGCGCGAAGCGGACAGCCTCGGCGCTGATCGTGACTCCGATCTCCTCTTTCGCCTCCCGCACCAGCGCAGCAACCATCGACTCGCCGGCCTCCAGGTGGCCGGACGGTAGGTGGTAGGCGCCGTCTTCGTAGCCGGTATTCACGCGCCTGCCGAAAAGCACGCGTCCTTGTTGATCGATGAGCAGGAGATGTACATCCCCGATCAGCTTGTGTCGTTCTGTACCGGCAACCGCCATTGTCGACCCCGATCTATCGCACACACGCACCCGATCTGGGCGATGCGTTCAACACCGTAGGCCCACCGTGGCCGGCCGCCTATGCGTCCGACGTATATCGCCCGGACACACCACCGAACCGGAGAGACCGTGCAGGAATTGCCCCACCGCCCATCCGAAACCCGGCACCGATATCCGCCGCCGCTCAGAGGACCGATCGAGCGTGTATCGGAGGAGCTACTGCAACGCACCGCAGCAGCGATGCACGACGCGTGGCCCGAAGTCGGCAACCCGACCCAACGCAGCGCACCCTCGTAACAGCGCCCACGCTCTCCGGCGGCCTGAGATACTGCCAATGGACTGATATAGCGATCGTGACGATCGGTCAGGTCCGAAAACCCACTTCGTGCGATGTCTCGAAGTCAGCCACCCTTGTTGCTGAAAACAGCAGGGCTCGTTGCGTCGTGCCGCAAATTTTCCAGAGAGGGTGCGCGCTCACCACCCGCTCTGCAGATCCCTCTCATCGACTCCGGCAACCCTCAGCCCTGGGCACGAGACCACGCGCTGAAACCACGGACCAACTCCGCGTAGAACTGCTCGCCCGGGACTGCGCCTGGATTCTTGCCGATGTTGTAGAACGCGACATTGCGAAAGGTAGCCGAGGTCGACGAGTTGAGGTTCTTGTAGAACGCCATCTTCCCTCGACCGAATCCGATGAATATCCAGAAAACTCCCAGCATCGCGGTGTTCTGCAGCAGCGTTCGAACGGCCGCTTTGTCGTCGGGTTCGTCGCCCACCTGGACAATGACCAGTGCCGGATCGGATGCCCCTGATTCCTGGTAGTGGTTGACAACGCAGCGCATTGCCTCGTCGACTTGCGACCAGCCCCAGTCGACTTGAGTGTGCAACTGACCGATTCTGCCCCGGTAGTTCTGCAGACTGAGGTCCTCGACGAAGGGCTCGTGCCGACCCGAAAACACCACGGGGACAGTGCCGTCGTCGTCTAGGTTCACCGCCAATGCCAGAATACGTTCGGCAAACGCTTGAACGGTGAACGACTCGTACAGTTCCCGCATGTCATAGCTATGGTCGAGAATCAAGTACACCGCAGCGCGTCGGCCATCCATGCCCGTGTTCGCCAGTGCCCGGTTAGCCTCGCTGGCCACCGGCAGCAATCCAGGTGCGATATCGCTGACCTTCGAGAGTGCGGTCGGTGTTCTCAACCCCGAGGTGGTACTGACATCGACAGGTGCGGATGTCTCGTCGGTGTCGACATCGACTCCGTAGTCGGTTGCCAAGCCACCCAGCCCTGAGGAATAGCCTTGGCCGACTGCCCGGACCTTCCAGGTATCATTTCGGCGGTATGCCTCGGCAACGACCACGACGGTTTCCCGGTTGGCGAAGTCTGGCGCAATGTACTCGATTGTCGGTCCTACGTCCTGAGTGACGACAAGCCGCGGCGCGCGGCTGAATACTGCCCCTGGACTCGAAGGATCAATACTCGCGACAACGACCACGGTCGCCACGTCGCGAGGTATGTGAGTGAAATCGACAGTCACTACGGTGCCGGCTACCTCGACGCCGTGACGAGCCGGGTTGTTGTAGAACACGAGATCACTGTCGTCGCGTACTTTCCCACCGGGACCGAGCAACAGCGCCGACACATCGATGGGCGTCTGAACTGTTGTGAGGGAGAAGGACACACGCCTACCGCTGATGGCGATGTTCTCGCCCTTACGCATTGCCGTACTCGACATTCACTTCCCTGGCTGTCGCGGGGTCGACTCCATCCGGTCGCTACACCGCATCAATTCGAGTTCGGCGATCCAGACGTTACAAGTCGTGCCGCAAGCCGGATATCTCGATCTGTAGCGAACACGCAGCACCCATGATCCGCACGGCACGGCCACCACGCGGGACCGCTGGGCAATGATGATCCCGCTACGCAACCACAACACCGCCAAGACCAGCACCGACCCGCTGGATACGGTCGCGGCGACGGGGACACATCACGGGTTGGCCGAGCGGCGCAGGTGGAGCACTGCGAGTTCCGGATGCCGAAACCGTATGAAATCAAACAGGCCATGGCCTGCCACCGCGCTGGAGCGGTACACCCGAGCAATCGAGGCCAGCATCGATCCCAGCAACTTGGTCGGCGCGATGAACACAGCACAGGCGGAGAGAGCTGCCGCTCAGGTCGAGTTGGACACGATACCGAGACCAGTGCAGGCACAGTGCGCGAACGCAGCCGATCATCAATTCACATGGCGAAATCCGAACCCGACTCGATGCGGGCGACCCCATGGACAAGATCAAGCTGTACAAAGCGCTGGAAATACAGATTCGATACCAACCGATACAGCGCCGCGCTCAGATGAGCATCGGGGGTTGCTGCGGTTAGCACTGGTGTCCGGAGAGGGAATCGACCACTACGCCAACCTCCTGCAGCACCGAAAAGCACTGGTCATCGGCAAATAGTGGCGGAGTGACGGTTCTGGTCCGGTCGCCGCAGGTTCGTGTTTCCGGCAGGGCCTGTCGAGCATGGGGACGGAGACGATCCCGCAGCGCTCGGGGGCGATTGGTGACCGGGTCCGATTGTCACCTGTAAGTGGACCGAACGTTGACCGTGAGAGAATTCGAACTTCTGAGTCGGGCAGGGGTTCGAACGCGGCATTGGGACGACGCGCATCCTCTCGACATCCATGCCGACGACCACACATCAGTGACGTGCCGATCCGCCCGCCGCTGTACATGCCACCGAACAGCAGATCCGCGATCAGATCGTCGATCCCTTCCGCTGCCGAAATGAATAGTGGGGATACGACTTTCGGCCCCGAAAGCGGCGCCGGGTCAAGCGTCCACACGGGCTGCACGGTCTGCTGCGAGTTGCATTTCCGGTAAGAAGAAGTGGACTACTTCGCTCTCGCCAACACGATTCCGCACCACCACCCCTGCTCTGCGGCGATGACGCCGGCCGGGCGATCGAACCCGAGTAATTCAGCTCCCGGTCACGGTGAGCACGAGCAGTACTACGTTGAGGGCAGTGACAACGGCGGCCACCGCCCAAGCGGCCAGGGTAGTGAGCCGATGATTCGCGTCGGTACCCATCAGCCTCCGGCTGCCGGTGAAACGCACCAGTGGTATCAACGCGAACGGAATGCCGAATGACAGGATCACCTGCGAGACGATGAGTGCCCGGGTCGGTTCGATGCCGATAGTGAGAACCACGAATGCGGGAACGAGTGTGATCAACCGGCGCGTGACCAGCGCGATATGCCGGTGGAGCAAGCCCTGCATGATCATGGCGCCGGCGTAGGCACCTACCGAGGTCGAGGCGATACCCGAGGCGAGCAGGCCGACGGCGAGCAGCAATCCTGCCGCCGGCCCCAGTGCATCACGAATTCCCGCGTGAGCGGTTTCGAGCGAGATACCGTCCACCTGGCCGTGCAGAGTGCGCGCAGCCAGCAGCAGCATCGCCAGATTGACCGCACCCGCCAGCAGCATGGCCGCGGCGACGTCACCGCGGGTCACCCGCAGTAGCCGGGTGCGGTGGGAGGTGGTCGTGGGATGGCCGTGCCGGTCACGGACCAATCCGGAGTGCAGATACACAGCGTGCGGCATCACGGTCGCCCCCGTGATCGCCGCGGCCAACAGCATGCTCTCCGTCCCTTGGAACCGCGGCACCGCACCGCCGAGCGTGTCGGATATCGATGGTTGCGCTATTACGGCGGCGGCGAGAAATCCCAGTGCGACGACGATCAGCAGGCCTATTGCGAGCCGTTCGAACGGTCGCTGTCCCCACCTGCTCTGCACCACCAGCAACATCAACGACGCGAACCCGGTCAGGACGCCCCCCATGATGAGTGGAAGGCCGAACAAGATGTTGAGCGCGATTGCGCCGCCCACCACCTCCGCGAGGTCGGTGGCCATCGCGACGGTTTCGGCTTGGGCCCAGTAGGCCAGTCGCACGGGCCCGCTCGTATGGTCGCGGACCATCTCCGGCAGGGTCCGGCCTGTAACCAGGCCCAGCTTCGCGGAGAGGTACTGCACCAGACCCGCCATGACGTCGGCCGCCACGATGACCCACACCAGTAGGTAACCGAATCGTGCGCCCGCGCTGATATTGGCGGCGACATTGCCAGGGTCGGCATAGGCGACCGCGGCGACGAACGCCGGACCGAGAAGCGCCACCGCCGAACGAACCCGCGTTGAGGTCACGCGCCTAGACACGTCACCGGTCGTGTCCATGAACCTCGATACTACGACGCGTGAAAGGCAGCACTTTTGCGAGGTGCACATGAGCAGAACTTCCAGGTGCCGGCAAGCCAGAACGGTGCCCGGTACGGCCATGCTGGGCAGAGCGGCCGAGCGGGGGGCTTCGCCGGTTGATCTGTCCACCGCAGAATGCCTCGATCGCCGTCGGTGGTCGCGGGCCGAGTAGTGCGGTGACCGTTGCGTCCATCGCTGGTTGCCGAGTTCGACGAGGCGTTCCAGGGGGCCGTATCTGAAGGTGGTGCGCCGGAAGCCGGTGGCCGGCAGTCAGGTCCATGGCTCGAGGCTGTTTGGTCGAATCGGAGTGTCTGGTTGTGGGAAACGAGGGACGCGATGGAGAACTTCTTCTCCATCCCGAAGACCGAGTTGGTCTGTCGCCGAGCCGGCGGACTCGGGGTGGGGCCGAGCACGCCCTGTTCTCCTGCATCGCTGGTCGGTACAACACTCAGCGCATCCAGAAGAAGCTGGGTTGGCGGTCACCGATGAGTTCGAGGCGAGCTACCCACTTCCCGGTTCCGGCTGGAACCTGATTATTTGCCCGCCAGCAATGTGGTGGAACCTCACAATTGGAAAACGCCCGGTTATTGTAGGGGATCTGAGGAGCGCGGGTGGTGTCCGGCGCTCGCCATATGGTTATGGTGCGGGTACCATAACCTTATGGGTTTGAAGAAGACGACGGTCATGGTCGACGAGGCCGACCTCGAGTTGGTGAAGATGGCTGCAGCACGTGAAGGGCGGCCGGAGTCCGAGTATTTTCGCGAAGCTTTTCATCTGGCCGCGATACGCACTCGTCGATGGGACGAGGAGTGGGATATCCCCGTTCTCGACTACGGGCACGCGGTGTCGGCGGATGAAATCGATAGCACTGTGCGAGAAGCGATCATCAACACCGAATCCGATGCCGGATGATCGTCATCGGCGACACCTCGGGTCTGGTCGCCGCTTTCAACTCAGCAGATCCCGAGCACGTCCGTGCACGCGTAGCGCTGCAGCAGGCGGCGCTGACCATCGTCTCTCCGCTCGTGTTGCTCGAAGTCGAACACATCACCACCCGAAATCTCAATCGTAGAGCCGCATATGCGGTGAATGATTGGTTGTTGGCGCAGGAGCGCACCGGACGCATCGAAGTGCCCACGGTGTCGGCGGATTTGTTGCGGATCGCACGCAGGGTGCAGGACAGATACTTGGCCTTGCGTCTGGATCTCACAGACGCCACCAATGTTTCCTTGGCGGAACGATACGAGACCGTGGCGGTGTTGACACTCGACCGACGTGATTTCCGCGCAATCAGCCCGCTCACCGGTGATGCCGCGTTCCGCCTGTTGCCCGATGATCTCTAGGCCCGGCGAACAGGCGAGATACCCGCTGGGTTCCGGGCACTGCGTCGCCACCCGAGCCGGGATGACGGCGTGTCCGATGCCATCGCGGGAGGTCACGCCAGACCACCGTGGATGTGCATCAGCGGTGCCGGGTCGGCTGCTGAGGCGGTCGACGCGGTGAGGGCCTCAGCGAGAGCCGCCGCTCGATGCCGAAGGTGATCGTCGTGCAGGACTGCTCGATGTCGGCCGCGTTCCAATGAGCTGCCCGGTGGCCTCGTCGCTGCACATCGCAGGTGCTCGACCTGCAGCGCGCGGATGCAGCTGTGTCGGTGTCGCGGTAGAGCCGGCCGATACCGATCGTGCGCTCACCTACGCGGAACACGAAGCGGCAGCAGGCCATGGGACAAACTGCGGGCGCGGCTTTACGGTAGCGGGACGCTCCAGCGCAGCGTGGTGCCTCGGTCCGGTCGTGCGGTAATGGTGAACTCGCCACCGCCCTGCTCTGCCCGGGCTGCCATATTGGCCAGGCCGCTGCAGCGTTCCGGGCTTTCGGGGATGCCGATGCCGTTGTCGGTGATCTCGATGGTGACGTTGTTGCCGATATCGAGGTCGACCGAGACGGCCGTCGCGTTCGCGTGGTGGACGACGTTGCTCACTGCTTCCCGCACGACGGCTTCGACGTCGTCGGTCATTGGATCCATCAAGACGGTGGCCGGGCCACTGACTCGTACGGTGGTGCGCAGTCCGGTGTCTCTAGTCAGTTCTGCGATCACCGAGTGCAGGTGTTTGCGGAAATCGACCGAGCCGGACTCGGGGCCGTTGTGCAGGTCGAAGATGGAGTGGCGGATATCTTGAATGATCGCTTGGATGTCCTCGATCGCGTAGCCCAGGCGTGCTTTGACCTCTGGTGAGCGTGCACGCTGGACTGTGCTCTGTAGTGACAGCCCTACAGCGAAGAGCCGCTGGATAACGTGGTCGTGCAGGTCACGGGCGATGCGGTCGCGGTCGGCGACGATACCGAGTTCCCGCATTCGGCGTTGGCTGTTGGCCAGTTGCAGGGCCAGTGCCGCTTGATCGGCGATCGCGGTCATCATTGCTTGCTGTTCGGTCTCCAACGGTCCGGCGTCGGCGGGTTGGACGACGCCGAGAATGCCGATGATGGCGTGCTCGGCGCGCAAGGGCAGGATCAAGGTGGCGCCGACGTCGGCCTCGAGTTCTGGCAGTTCCTGGTGGCGGCTGTAGTCGAGGGTGACTGTTTCACCTTGGAGGAATGCTTCGGTGGGGGAGCTGGGCATGGGCAGCCGTTGCCCGGCCAGCCGGTCGGCCTCGGCGCCGGCTGCGGCGACTACGACCAGTTCCGGGACTTCTTCCACCGGTAGGTCGGTGTCTTCGGGTAGGGCAACGAAGGTGGCGGCGGAGCTGGTGAGGGTCCGTGCCCGCTCGGCGACGAGGTCGAGTACTTCGTGGGGTTCGCCGCCGGTGAGCAGCTCGGTAGCGACGTCTTTGGTGGCTTCCAGCCATTGCTGGCGTACTCGGGAGTGTTCGTAGAGGCGGGCGTTTTCGATGGCGATTCCGGCGGCGGCGGCCAAGGCTTGGACCACGACCTCGTCGTCTTCGGTGAATTCTTGGCCGCCGGCTTTCTCGGTGAGGTAGAGGTTTCCGAAGACTTCGTCGCGGACTTTCACCGGAACACCGAGGAAGGTGCGCATCGGCGGGTGGTGGGGTGGGAAGCCCACCGAGGAGGAGTGTTCGGACAGATCGGCGAGCCGGATGGGGGTGGGATGTTCGAACAGCAGACCCAGGACTCCGTGGCCTTCGGGGAGATCGCCGATCAGGATGCGGGTGTGGTCGTCGATGCCCTCGTAAATGAAGGCGGCGAGCTGTTTGGTGGTGCTGGTGTCACGGACGCCGAGCGCCCCGTACCGGGCGTCGACGAGCTGGATGGCGGTGTGGATGATCGAGTGCAGTGTGTTGTCCAGATCCAAGCCTGCGGTGATGGCCAGCATGGCTTCCATGAGCCGGTCCATGCGGTCGCGGACGTCGACGATCTGGGTGATGCGGTCGCGGAGTTCGTTGAGCAGCTCGCGGAGCTTGAGCTGCGATAGTGCTTCCATCACCGGAGCTCGGCCCCGGGCATCGCCTGGTTGCGCGCCCTGTGCGCCCATAACACTATTGTTGCACCGGCCTGCCGACGAAGGTCAACTGTGAGACGTCAACGCTTCAATACCGTTTACGCTGCTGGCCGAGCTGGGAGGCCATAACAGCGGCTTGCGTGCGGCGTTCTACGCCGAGTTTGGTCAGCAGCCGTGACACGTAGTTCTTGACCGTCTTCTCGGCGAGATACATCTGTTCGGCGATCTGCCGGTTGGTCAGCCCTTCGCCGAGCAACGCCAGCAGGGTGCGTTCTTGTTCGGTCAGGTCGGCCAGGGGGCCGGTCTTCTTCTCGGCGTCGCTGCGGAGTTTGGCCATCAGTGCGGCGGCGGCACGGTTGTCGAGCAGTGAGCGTCCGGCACCGACATCACGGATGGCGTCGATGAGGTTGAGGCCGGTGACGTCCTTGATGACGTAGCCGCTGGCTCCGGCGAGGATGGCGTCGAGCATGGCCTGTTCGTCGGTGAACGAGGTCAGTATCAGGCAGCGCAGGCCGGGAACGGTCGAGAGCAGTTCGCGGCACAGTTCGATGCCGTTGCCGTCGGGTAGCCGGATGTCGAGGACGGCGACATCGGGTTGCAGGGCCGGTATCCGAGCCAAGGCATGCGACACGCTGTCTGCTTCCCCGATCACATCCATATCGGGTTCGAGGGTCAGCAGTCCTGCGATTCCGCGCCGGACGATTTCGTGGTCGTCGACCAGGAAGAGCTTGATCATGGCGTCACCTCCTGCAGCGATGTCTTCAGCCTACGACCGCGCGGTGCGCAAGGAGTGCACCTCACAGGCCCGGTGTGGCAGGTGTCGAGCCGTCGGCCCGCTGGGCGGAGATAACGGAGGTCACCACGACCGAGGTCCTCATGCCCTACGGGTGTCGGGGTGGCTGCGCGAGGCTGGAGTGCAGTGGGAAGCCCATCCGGAGGACGCCATGGAGCAGGGATTGCCCGACGACCGTACGGTCGCGACTGCGCTGGCGCAGGCTGAGCAGGCACCGTCGATCCACAACACTCAGCCGTGGCGGTGGCGTGTCGGTGACCGGTCGGTGCATTTGGACCTCGATCCGAGCCGGGCGCTCATCGCAACCGACCCCGACCAGCGTGATCTGGTGATCAGCTGCGGTGCAGCGTTACATCATCTCTGTGTTGCTTTCGCCGCGTTGGAATGGTCGGCGGTGGTGCACCGGCTACCGAATCCGGACGATCCCGCGCATCTGGCCGCGGTCGAGCTGGTGCCGCATCGTTCGACCCCGCTCGATATTGCGCTGGCCTCGGCTATTTCGCGTCGGCGATCCGATCGCAGACGCTACAGTTCATGGCCGATTCCTGCGGGCTACCTGGGGCTGGTGACAGAGCGGGCCGGGGCGCTGGGTGCGACGATCAAATTGGTGTCCGACGGCTCGCGCGACCGGCTCACCGACGCCATCCGCAAGGCTGCGGCCTGGCATGCCGCCGATCCGGAGTATCTGTCGGAACTGGCGATCTGGACCGGCCGGCACGGCAGCACCGAAGGTGTGCCGGCGCGTAGCGCCCCACAACCGCGGCCCGGCGACGAGCTGCCGGCGCGGGCTTTCGCCGCCGCGTCGCTCGCCGATCCTGCCTACGAGCCCGATCACGCCGAACTACTCGTCGTGGGTACCTCCGGCGATGATCGCCTGTCCCGGCTGCGGGCCGGGGAAGCGCTGAGCTCGGTCTTGCTCACCGCCACCAATGTCGGACTCGCGACCTGCCCGCTGACCGAACCCCTCGAGATCCCGAAACTGCGCCGCGACGTGCGCGTCGGAGTGCTCAACAACGTCGCATACCCGCAGGTCATCATCAGGATCGGCTGGGCACCGACCAGCGATGCGCCGCTTCCGGCCACGCCCCGGAGATCGGTCGACGAGACAGTGGAGCCCCTGCAGACACCGGTCTCCTGACAGGGCCCCGGTACCGGCGGGCAGGGCGTGCGCAAACGGTACGAGAGACGAGGTAGGCCGGCTTGTCCTACTGTTCCGCCGCGGTTGCGTGGTGCTCGATGGCGTGCAGTGCCGTGGCCAGTGCTCCGCGTGCCAGCCGAGCGATCGGTTCCAGCTCCCTCGCGGACTGCTGAGCGCCGGTGAGCAGTTCGGGGTCGATAGCTTCGATCACCGTGTGACCGCCCTCGGCACGCACACCGACATGGCAGGCCAACAACGGCCCGAGGTGGGAGCCGATAGCGAGTACACGGTGGGCGAGCTGCGGATTGCAGGCGCCGAGGAGGCGAAACGGCTCGGTCTCCTCGCCTGATTCCGCCGACAGCGCGGCCTGCATATCGATATCGGTGAGCACCGTGAAACCATTGTCGGACAAGGCTTGCCGCGTACGCGCTACCGTATCGTCGAAGGAGTCGGTGACCCGGACCGCCAGCTCCTCGGCCACCACAGGGATGCGGATCTCGGTGACCAGGTCGCCCGGGGTGACCGCGGCCTCCGGGCCTACCAGATACAGCTCGGTGGGTGGCCCGACCGGCTGGTATCCCGAGTCGCTGAGCCACCGCTGGAGTGTGTCGTAGGCATGTCCGAGACGGCTGTAGTCACCGAGGTGCACGGTGCGGGCGGTGCGGGTCGGTTCGGTGCGGCGCAGGGTGCACTCCCCGGTGCGGCCCTCACCGGCACCGAAGGTGACCGCGATCCCGAAGTCGACTGCGGTCGCCTCGCCGGAACCGAAATCACCGAGGTAGGTCGTCGACGGTGGGCCCACGGTGATGAGGTTGGCTGCGTCAGCGATTTCGAACAATGCCTGCATGCCCGACCCGATGTCGTCGCCGGCGTGGTCGGGTCGCACGATGCGCCGCAGTCCGAGGACGGTCTGCGGTTCCGTGCGGTCGACAGTGACGTGATAGGACACCGAACTCACCGCCTATCGGCCCTGCCGGGCGCGGCGATCGTTTTCCGCGGAGGCCATGCGCTGGGCCCACAGCTTCGCGCGGTCGAATTCTCCGGCGGCCAGCGGCCCGGTCATACCGACGACATAGAAGTCGATCGGACGACGCACGAGGACGAAACCCTGCCGCCGTAATTGTCTGCCGATCCCCCGAGCTGCCGAACCGGGCAGCCAACTCGGGCGCTGAAGTTTGGTGGCGAATGCCGCGGCCCGAGTACCGCGGAGCGCCCCATGTTCGGCCTCGAGCCACTCGCGGATACCCGTTGTGTTCTCGTCCGGCCCGAACGGGCCCCCGACACGGTCCGCGGCATCCTGCCGGGTTTGGCGACGGCTCATTCCGAAGGCGTGGGTCGGCCCTCCCACGACCAGCAGATCGACCGGTGAGTGGCTGTCAGGCGTCGCATCCGCCACATTCACCACGTCCACCTCGGCAAACTCTTGCAGCCCTCGTGCGATGGCGGTGGTCGCGGCCTGGGTGTTGCCGAATATGGACTCGTATACGACGCGTACGCGCATCTGCGGATCTCCTGCCTGCTTGTGAACAGCGGCGATACTGTCTCGCTTCTACCGAAGTTACTGGTGCAGACAGCCGTTTCGGCAGTGCCGAACGGTGGAGCTGCGTGGTGACCTTCGGCCACTACACAAAGGCCCCCCGGGTGGGCCCGGCTATTGGCTGCGCAGTGTGGCCCTGGAGCCGTGCTGGCGGCTGCTTCCGGGGCTCATGCGGCTCCATGCCTACCGCAAGGCATGGCTGCGGGCCCGATGATCGTGGGCCGGCTCGGCGCGGTCACCGGTGTCCCGAAATCGGGCAACGATGTCGCAGCGCAAGTTCGGTCCTGGCAGCACACCTCGGCGATTGGCATTGGCTCACCGTCTTGCTCGCCGCTGCCGTATGGACACGTCGGTCGTACTGGCACGGCGCCGATGTCGAAGTCGATCTGATGGCGATGGACGCCGTCGAGCAACTCCGTGACTACCGCACTTGCCGGGGCATCGTGATCGCGCTGGCACGGGTGAAACAAGATCTTCGCGACGATCTGGATGCGGGTGGACTGACCGAACGGATCGGCGCCGGGCACTCTATACCACCTTGCCCACTGCGGGCGCCGCGTTCGAGGCCGACGGTCAGGGGCCACTCGGCCTGCCGGGAAGATGACCTTTTTCTCTGACCCCCTACCGTCTCCAGGCGCGACGCTCTACCCAGAGCAAGGTATCGGAAGAGGTGTTGGTGATGAGCGAGCCCGGGCCGAACGCCCACATACGGTGGGCTGTATTCACCCGCAGTTGGGCGCTGCGGCCGACCAACCCCAGCGTGCTGATGCGCCCGTGCGATCGCCTCGAAGCCACCATCCGGGTCCTCGCGGTGCTGGCGGTGGCAGCGTTGATCCCGATCTCGGCAGCGCTGGGGACCAGCGTCTACACCACCGTCGCCGCGCAGGTCGAGGTCGAGCAACGCAGCAGAGTCCCCGTCGACGCCGTCATCATCGGCGAACCGAGCCACAGCGGTCTGAATGCCGCCGAAGCGAAGGTGAGCTGGGAGCGCAGGGGCCACCGCAGTGAGGCCGACGTCGCGGTACCTCTCACGGCAGTGCCCGGCGACCGGATCACACTGTGGGTCGATGAGGCGGGCCGGCGCACCGGGCCACCGCGCCACTCCAGTGCCGCAGCGACGAGCGGCGTCACCGTGGCAGTCGCCGTCGTCGTCATGGCGGGTTTCGCCGCCTGGGGCACCATCGGATCGGCGTCATGGCTGCTGTCGCGGCGGCGGAACAGCCAGTGGGACCGAGAATGGCGCACCCTCACCGGCACCACCGAAAACCTGCCCTGAAACGGCAACTGGCCCGCGCGGCCGCACCTCATCGTGGCGGGCAGTCACAGGAAGGAATCCACGCATGGCACGTCGTGGTGGTTCGAACAGCACGAAAGGCCCTGCAAACCCGACGATTCCGGCAGCGGTCGACGGTTCGGCCAGTGCCTACCACGCCGTTGCAGGGCGGGAGCGGAAGCGGCACTGCGGTGCTCTGCACATCTTTACCATGATGCTCGGATCGACCAGTACCGCTTTGCTGCATGCTGTGGACATCCCGATGATCATCGTGCGGGCCCCGCGCCCCGATTGATGTGGGAGCAGCGATGACTGCGCATGCACGCTTCGCGCAGACCGGTCGGCACCTCCGTGTCACCGCCGCCGGCACGACCGGAACGGCGGCTTGCGCGGAGCGATGGCTGGTTCATCTGCTGAACGGGCAACAATGGAAAGCGAAGGCCGAAGGTCCGTCGAGCGCGGGGCTTGATGCCCTGTGGGCGCGGCAGGTGGCCGTGTTTCGATTTCTGCTGGGGGAGTACTCGGGTAGGAGGCAGCGTGGAAGAGGTGGGCAAGCTCGTGCCTCGCCGCGATCGTCCAGACACCGGGCGGCACATGGTCGAGTTGTCACGCGGGGAAGCTATGGGACTTCTGGCGACTGCACCGTTCGGCCGGATCGTGTTCACCAGCAACGCCTTACCGGCGGTGCGTCCGGTGAACCATCTCGTCGAACCAGATGGTTCGGTGATCGTGCGCACCAGCCTGTTGCCGGGGCTGCGATCCACCGGTTCGGTGATCGTGGCCTACCAGGCCGACGCGATCGACCCGTTGCAGTGGCTGGGCTGGTCTGTGGTGGTCACCGGTCCCGCGCGTACGGTGACCGCACCGGATGTGCTGGCCGACTACGAACACAGCCTCGATGCCTTCGTCGCCAGCGGAAACAACCGGGTGATCGTCATCGAACCCACGATGGTGACCGGAGTCAGGTTGGTAGAGCGGCCGCCGGAGCCGACAGCCAGGTGAACGCGACATCCGGTACCTGGGTAGATCGGCGCCGCGGGGCGCGGTGGGCCGGGACGGCTCGACCTCCGGTGGCGGCCCGCAGGGGTCACAGCGGGATGCTGTGGCGCGTAGTCGTGTGATCACCATCAAGTTTGGACCGGTCGATCAATACCAGGATCGGCGGCGGGTCGGTGACCACGGTCTCGACGTCGAGTTCGTCGGGACGGGTCACGGTCTCCCGGGCGGTCTTCTCGGCGGTGCGCAGCATGGCTTCGCCGGCGCCTAACGCTCGGACGCGTCGCCCTGGATACGGGGTTTCGGTCGATTACCCTCACCGCAGGAGTAGTGGCACTGTGCTGCTGCCGTTCGTCGCGAATCCGAGGGGCGAAAGTTGCTCGGGTGCCCAAGAACAGGCGCGGGGGTCGATCGGTAGTTCATCGTGGAAGGACAAAGAACCGTCGGAGTCCACTGAACGGAGTCCGGTTCATATAGGCCGAGGTGCAGACGGAGAGGCGAAGAAAGGATCGCGCGTGTCGATGCGAGCATGGCGACTGGACTCACCGGCCGATATCCGGCAGCAGCCGCTGCGCATGAACGTTGAGCCGATGCCGGTACCGGCCGAAGGGGAATTGCTGGTTCGGGTGCTGGCCTGCGGAGTGTGCCGGACCGATCTGCACGTAGTGGAGGGTGATCTGCCCGTCCACCACCAGCATGTGGTGCCCGGCCACGAGGTCGTCGCGGAAGTCGTTTCCGCGGATACCAGTCCCGGGCACGCTTTCGTGTCCGGGCAGAAGATCGGCGTGCCGTGGCTGCGCTACACCTGCGGCGAGTGCCGCTACTGCCGCCGCGGCGCAGAGAACCTGTGCCCGCGTTCGAGATACACCGGCTGGGACGCCGACGGTGGCTACGCGGAGTTCACCACTGTGCCCGCGGAGTTCGCGCTACCACTGCCCGCGGGCTACGACGACGAACATCTCGCACCACTGCTGTGTGCGGGGGTGATCGGTTACCACGCGCTGCAGCGCGCCGAGCTGCCCGACGGCGGAGTGCTGGGGATATACGGGTTCGGTGGCAGCGCCCATATCACCGCCCAGATCGCGGTGGCTCGCGGCGCACGCGTGCACGTGATGACCAGAGGCGCGGCCGCACGCGCCCTGGCGCTGTCGCTCGGCGCCGCGTCGGCCTCCGATGCTGCCGCGCCGCCGCCGGAGCCGCTGGATTCGGCGATTTTGTTCGCCCCGGCGGGTGAATTGGTGTTGCCGGCGCTGGAAGCGCTGGACGCCGGCGGGACGCTGGCGGTCGCGGGAATACATCTCAGTGATGTACCGCCGCTGAACTATCAACGACATTTGTTCCGGGAACGCCAGCTACGCAGTGTCACCTCCAACACCCGGGCCTCGGCGCGGGAGTTCCTGGAACTGGCGGGCCGGCAGCGGCTGCAGGTCACCACGCACCACTACCCGCTCGACCACGCCGACTGGGCGTTGAGCGATCTCGCCGCCGGCGCCTACGACGGTGCGGCGGTCCTGATTCCCTGACGGATTACCGAAGACCCTCCACGGAGTACCTAGGTCCCTGCCGTGGCGGGCTCCGGGTGGCGAGGATGGACCCACCACCGAAGAAAATGCGATGTCAGGAGGCAACAATGACCACTGCAGGGGCCGTGATGCACGACGATGTGGCCCATATCGGGGTACGCGACACGCTCGACACCGCGGCACAGCAGATGCGTCAACACGGCGTCGGCGCCTTGCCGATCTGCGACGGAGAAGGCCACGCCGTCGGTATCGTCACCGACCGCGACATCGTCGTGAAATGCATCGCGCAGGGCCACCATCCCGCCACCGCCACTGCCGGTGAATACGCTCAGGGCGACGAGCTGCACACAGTGGAATCCGACGCCGATATCGGCGCCGCTCTGGCAGTGATGGAGCAGTACCAGGTGCGCCGGCTGCCGGTCACCGAGCACGGCCGGTTGGTGGGCATCATCACCGAGGCCGATCTGGCCCGGAACCTGCCCGAACAATCTGTCGGCGAATTCGTCGAAGCGATCTGTGAACAGAAACTACCCGCGCAGGCCGAGACCTCCCCAGGGTAACGGCGCAGCTGCCACCGCCGGGTGTGACAGCAGGCCACGTCCAGTCGCCGTGTCTCCGGAATCTCCGGGTCCTCAACGGTGGCGGACTCGATCGAGGCGGACGTCGGAATCGGGCGGGGAGAATCAAGCCGGCCCTCGCCCGGTTTTCGAGAGCAGACGCTGTGCCCACCTCTCGGCGACCGGCCCGGTGACGGCGGCATCGGACGAGCGGGGAGGCTGTGCAGGCGGGGATCCAGGAGGCTGTGCAGGCTCCGAATGGTCGGTGTCGTCGGCGAGAGCGTCCCATACCGGGCAGGCAGTCGACACCGCAGTATCCAGTCGGTTGCCGGTGTCGATATCGGTTGCTTCCGGCCACGGGTCCGCCGCGGCGGCCAGGGCGGCGGCAATGCGGGGCGTGGCCTCGGAGGGGTCGTGCCTGCGGCGGCGGATGCGGTCGGCGGCCACAGGTGCCGGACAGACGCAGCGTAGCGCCGCGAAACGAGCCCAGGTCCGGTGCGCGAGGGCTCGAGCGCGGCGCCGTTCGGTGGCGTCGCCCCAGCTCGCATCGAGGATCACCGATCGACCCGAGTCCAGCAGTGTTCGTGCGCGGTTCAACAGTTCGGTGTAGACACGCTGCTTGTTCTCGGGTGAGTAGGCCCCGCGACCGTAGGCGCCGCTATCCCCGGCGATATCGCCGGCCGCCCGCAATTCGGCACGCACCGTGTCGCTGGAGAGGACCACGGCACCGGTGTGTTCCGCCAGTCCGGCGGCCAGGCTGGATTTACCGGTGCCGGGTAGTCCGCCGACGAGGACCAGCCGCACCGCCGATGCCTGCAGGTGCTCGACCGCGATCTGCAGGTGCCGGTGTGCGCGGTCACCGCCTCCTGTGTCCCCTTGGCCGGCGCGGATGGCGTCGACTTTCGCGCGGACCAGCGCACGGTAGGCGATGTAGTGATCGGCCAGCGAGGCCGGGGCGGTGTCTGCGGCGCGGCGCTGATAGGTCTGGATCAGATCGGCCGCGTATTCGGGGTGGCCGAGGAACTGGAGGTCCATGGCGAGGAAGGCGATATCGTCGAGGCAGTCAACGAACCGCAGATCGTCGTCGAAGTCGAGGCAGTCGAGGATGCGGAACCCGTCGCGGAGTTCGAAGATGTCCTCGGCGAGCAGGTCGCCGTGCCCGTCGACCATGCGCCCCGCGGCGATACGGTCCTCGAACAGGCGCTGCCGGCCGGTCAGGTAGTGCCGGACCAGTGTGTCGATGGTGTGGAGCAGTGCGGGGTCGAGGATTTCGGGTGGCCGGTGGCGCATGCTTGTCAGCAGGACGGTCCACCGGCCCCAGAGCGCATCGGCGGTGCCGGCCCGGTCGATCTCGGGTCCTCGTCGCGCGGTGGTGTGGAAGTCCACCAGCACATCGACCAGGGCCGTGAGGTCGACGGGCTCGCCCCCCGGGTCACTGAGCCGACGCGATAACCGGGTGTGTTCGGGGAGGCGGCGCATGACGATCACCGGCTCGTCCGGTGCTTTGCCGGGCTGAGTGAAATGGCCCAGCCCGAGATAGATGTCGGGGGCGAGCCGACGGTTCAGTTCGATCTCGCGAGTACAGGCGCGTTGCCGCTGCTGCGTCGTGGCGAAGTCGAGAAAGTCGGTGGTGATCGATTTTTTGACCTTGTATACCCGGTCCCCGCAGAGCATAACGATCCCGGTGTGTGTCTCCCGCAGTTCGACCGCTGGATCCATGTCCAGGTCCTGTCTGTTGCGCGTATGCCCGGCGCGGCGCCGGAGGTTACCCGTCATCGGCCGGTCGCACGGACGTGATCGAGCAGTAGCCGCCGTTCGGCGGCCTCGATGGCGCGTCGTGTCGCGAGGACGGCATCAGTGGTGACCGAGACCGACGTGATGCCCATCCGGATCAGGTGTTCGACGAAGTCGGGGTTTCTCGACGGCGCCTGCCCGCACAACGAGGAGGTGATCCCCGACGTGCGCGCGGCGGCGACGATGGTGGAGATCGCGTCCAGCACTGCGGGGTCGGATTCGTCGAACAGCGGTGCGCACTCGGTGGAGTCGCGGTCGACTCCCAGGGTCAGTTGGGTGAGGTCGTTGCTGCCGATCGAAACCCCGTCGATGCCCAGGCCGACGTATTCGGGCAGCCAGTAGGCAATCGACGGCACTTCGGCCATAACCCAGCGGTGCATTCCGCGCTGATTGCGCAGCGAGCCGGAATCGATGAGGTCCAGGCATGCTTCCAGTTCCCAGCGGGTGCGTACGAACGGGAGCATCAGGTGCAGGTTCGGGGTTCGTTGCCGGACCTCGGCCAAGGCGCTCATCTCGAGCTCGAACACTTCCGGCTCCCGGGTGTAGCGATAGCATCCGCGGTAGCCGATCATCGGGTTGTGTTCCCGCGGCTCGTAGCCGGCCCCGCCTTCGAGGTCGCGGAATTCGTTGCTGCGGAAGTCGGTGGCCCGGTAGATCACCGGGCGCGGGGCGAATGCAGTGGCGATGTGGGTGAGCGCATCGACCATGCGGTCGAGGAACACATGTTGTTCGCCGCGGGCGATCACTTCACGGGGATGGCGGTTGTCGAGGGCACGGGTCAGCAGCATCTCGGCGCGCAGGAGCCCGACGCCGTCGGTGTCGGCGGCGGCTGCGCGTTGCGCGGCTTCGGGCAGCGCGAGGTTGACATACAGTTTGGTGGCCGTAGCCGGGCTTGCTGCCGGGGCGGTGCCAGCGGTGTGGGGTTCGGTGACCACCGTGGTGTGGGGTTGTGCGCCGGCGCGGACTTCTCCTGTGGAGCCGTCGACGGTGACGGTGTCGCCGTCGGTGAGCGTGGTGGTGGCCGTGCGGGCGCCGACGATGCAGGGCACACCGAGTTCCCGGGCGACGATCGCGGCGTGGCAGGTCATTCCCCCGCTATCGGTCACCACGGCGGCGGCGCGGCTGATGGTGGGCAGCCAGTCCGGGTTGGTCATGGGCGCGACCAAGATCTCGCCGTGCGCAAGCGCGGTCCCTTGTTCCGGTGCGGACAGTACGCGTACGGTCCCGTCTGCGGTGCCGGGTGCGGCGGCAAGTCCGCGGACGAGCACTGTTGCCGACGGGGGAGCGTCCGGAACAGGGTGGGGTTCGGGCAGGGTGGTGATGGGCCGGGCTTGGACCAGCCAGAGTCCGTCCTCGTCGTAGACCCATTCGACATCTTGTGGCCGGTTGCCGTGATGGTGGTGTACGGCCAGGGCAAGCCGGGCGACCTCGACGGCTTCGTGTTCCGTCAGTGCCGGTGCTGTCTTGTCTTCCTCGCTGAGTTCGATGCGGCGGTCGCCGCCAGGGCCGGCGATAATGGCGAAATCCTGGTGGCCGGGCCGGCGTTCGAGCAGGCGGGGCCCTTCGGTATCGAGGAGGTAGGTGTCGGGTTGGATGGTCCCGGAGACCACGACCTCGCCTTGGCCGCGGGCTGCGTCGACGACGATGCGGTCCCGGCGGCCGGTGGCCGGGTCGGCAGTAAACGCGACACCCGCACGGCGGGCCTGCACCATCGTCTGCACGACCACTGCCATGGCCGGTGTGGCCTGCATGTCGCGGCGGGCGCGATAGGTCAGTACCCGCGGACTGAACAGCGAGGCCCAGCAGTCGACGATCGCCTCGACGAGCTCTTTCTGGCCACGCACGTTGGTACGGGTGAGGTTCATGCCCGCGAACGAGGAGGTCGCGCTGTCCTCGCCGACCGCGGAGGAACGCACTGCCACGTCGGCGCGGTTGCCGAGTGAACGGTAGGCGGCCGCGATCGCCGAGCGCGCTTCGGTATCGAGAGTGCAGGCGCGCACGATTTCGCGCATGCGCTGACACAGCTCGTCCACCCGGACGGAATCGGCCGCCGCCGCGGCGGCGAGTGCTTCGGCGTGCAGCGCCGCGAGTTCGGCGCCGCGTGCTCCCTGCGCGACGATCTGCTCGTAGCAGGAACGCAGGACAACGAATCCCGGCGGGACCGGGAGGCCGGCGGCGACGAGTTCACCGAGGTTGGCGCCCTTGCCGCCGGCCTCGTCGGCGTCGGCCAGGCACAGTTGATCGAACGCGGCGACATAGGCGCCCATCATCGACTCCCTTGCTTGTCGGTGCCGGTGGCGACTGTGCTGCTGAGCAACTCGGCGGTGAGCAGCCGCCGTAAGGGGGCGGGTAGTTCGGCCAGGAGCCGGTCCAGTTGCCCGGTGGAGAACAGCCGGCTCAGTGCTTCGGTGACCGCACCGAGCAGGGCAGCGGCCTCGTCGGCGGAGACGCCGGCCTCGCCGGCGAACTGCGTCAGGAACGACTCCACGGTGTGCGGGTGGGGCACCTCGTCGGGGACCCAGCCCTCGTAGAAGGCACCCCGGAACAGTTCCGGCAATTGGGCCGCAAGTCGCGCCGCGGTGCCGGCACCGACACTGTCGCGCACGGTGTGCAGCCAGGCGCGCAGCGCGCGGTGTGCGAAATTGCGGTCGTAGGTGCCCAGATCGTCGGTGACCGCACGCAGCCATTTGTGTGCCGTGTTGATCGCGGGGGCCAGCGGATCATGAGGTAGCGGCATGACCGGTCCTCTCGGGCTCGGCGGCAACCCTCGCCGAGGTCGGCGGGCACTGCGGAGTCTGCCTGGGCATGGGTCCAGCGTGGTCGATACGCCGGCCTCCGGGTCAGTGTCGTCGTGCCTGAGCCGCTGGGACCTAGGACCTTTCCGGCGTGGCGTGGGCCGTAGCCCCCTGTATCCGGGGTCGGCGGTGCCGGGAGCCAGGACACCACCACCGGGAAGGCCACGGCCGGCACCGGCATCCCGGCCACCCGCGTCAGCGCCGTGGCGGCCCTCGACATGAGACCGAGGTGGTCAGCTACACAGCCGGGTCACCGGCCTGGGGACTCGGCGGGACGAACGGCATGTCCGAAGGTCACAGGTTCTCAGGACGCGATTGCGTTGCTCGGCCGACGACACAGGCCGGTGGGCTCTGGCCGGATTCGCCTGTAGACGGCCACTCTGGGAGGGGAAAAGTCGCCCGGTTGCGACGAGGAGAGGAATATGGTCGCCGCGAAACCCGATGTGCAGACAGTGCGCAAGATTGTAGCCAGGGCGTGCCGTGCGCCGTCGCTGCACAACAGTCAGCCGTGGCGGTGGACATGGAACGGGGCGTCTCTGCGGCTGTATATCGATGATCGGCGTCTGCTGCCCTACACCGATGCGTTCAACCGGCAAGGGATCATCGCCTGCGGCGCCGCACTCGATCACGCTCAGGTAGCAGGCGCCGCATTGGGGTGGGAAATGCAGGTGTCGGTGTTCCCCGGCCCCCTGGACCGGTCGCATCTGGCGTCGCTGTCGTTTCGTGGCCGTCATGCACCCTTGGAGGCCGATGAGCTGCTCGGCGCGGCGATCGAAACCCGCTGTACCGATCGGCTGCCGTTCACTGCGCCCTTCCAATGGATCGGTCTGGAGGTGGTCCTGCGGACACTGTGCCGCAACTTCGGCACCCATCTGCGGGTGCTCGACCGGTCTCAGCACCGCGATCTGAACCGGATCTCGGACACGGCGGCCGCGTTGCGCCGCGCCGATCCCCGATATCAGGACGAACTGCATGGATGGGCCGGCGACACCTGGCGGCCCTATGCCGGTATCCCTGCGTCTGCCCGGGCGACAGCCCAGGCGGCGGAGAAGGTAGCGACAGGCCGGATGTTCCCGGTCGGTGCCGCCGACGCGGCCACGCACCTCTCGATCGAGGACCGTGCCGCGATCGTCGTGCTCTCCAGCGATAACGACACCGTGGAATCCCTCCTCGAATGCGGACGGGCGTTATCGCAGCTCCTGCTCGAGTGCACGGTCGAAGGGCTGGCGACCTGCACGCTGACCCACGTCACCGAAGCCCCGTCGGTGCGGGCAATGGTGAGCGACCTGCTGGGTCTCGACTACCCCCAGGTCCTGGTTCGTATCGGGCAGGCCACCGCGCCGTCGCCTCCGCGTACCCCGCGTCTGCCGCTTGAGTCGGTATTCGACCTCGACCCCGAAAGCCCCGGCCCCGGGTATGGCCGGTCCTCGGCGGCGGCGACCTGAGTCTCTGCCAGAGGTGACCGCTGTCCCTATACCGCACGTGTCGCGGCGGCGTGGAATCGAACAGTGTCACCCGACAACCCATTGATCAGGAGGAGTAATGAGCCTCATCCCTGCACACCGCCAACAGCATTCGCTGCTGCCCGACTTCACCGACGTCTGGAACTCACTGGCTCCGGCCGCGGGCCTGGCATCGATGTTCGGCACCCACCTGCTGCGGGTCGAGGACACCGTCGACGACGGCCACTACGTCGTCCGCGCCGAGATCCCGGGCGTGGACCCGGACAACGACGTAGAGATCTCCGTACAGGACGGCCAACTGACCATCAAGGCCGAACGCTCGGAAAAACACGAGGAGAAGGGCCGGTCGGAATTCAGCTACGGCTCCTTTGTCCGCACCGTCACCCTGCCTCAGGGCGCAGACGAGGACGCGATCGAAGCCAACTACGCGAAAGGCATCTTGACTGTATTGGTGCCCGTCGCCGAACCGACCAGCGAAGCGAAGAAGGTCCAGGTGAAGAAGGGCGAGTAAGCGAGCCCGCCGCTCGACCGAACCGCCGGGAAACCCGGCGTGAGTCCGGCATCTCCGACGCAGGCCTACGTGTGCAGGAGGCGCGATGGTGGCGCCCATTGTCACGGTGACAATGAACCCGACAATCGACCTGTCGACCTCTACCGACCGGGTGGTAGCGACGGAGAAGATGCGCTGCGCACAGCCGCGGACGGATCCAGGCGGCGGCGGTATCAATGTCGCCCGGACAGTGCTCGCACTCGGTGAACCGGTGCTGGCGGTGCTGCCCGTCGGGGGCCCCACCGGAACAGTGCTGGAAGAGCTGCTCGGACATGCCGCAGTACCGTGCCGGATCATCTCGATCGACGGGTCGACGCGGGAAAGCTTCTCGGTCACCGACAACGAATCCGGCCGGCAGTTCCGGTTCGTCTTCCCCGGCCCGACGTTGACCCCGTCCGAGTGGAGCCGCTGCCTGGACACCGCGAACGACGCGGCACGCCCCGCCCAGTACGTGGTGGCAAGCGGAAGTCTGCCACCCGGGGTGCCCAGCAACTTCTACCAAGCGCTGGCCACGCGGGTGGCTCGGGCAGGCAGCCGGTTCATACTCGACACCTCCGGGGAGGCGCTTCGACAGATGCGCCACGGCGCATATCTGGTGAAGCCGAGCGCACGCGAACTCGCCCATTATGTCGGCCACCCCTTACCTGACAGTGACAGCCGGATCACTGCGGCACGGGAACTGATCACCGGTGGCGTCAGCGAGCTCGTGGTGGTATCGCTCGGTGCCGACGGGGCACTCGTCGTCGGCCGGGACTGGTGGGAGACCGTGTCGGCGACACCGGTTGCGGTCGCCAACGCCACCGGTGCCGGCGATGCGATGGTCGCGGGCCTGACTGTGGGATTCACGCGCGGGCTCGACACGATGGACGCGATGGAACTGGGGATCGCCGCGGCATCGGCTTCTCTGGTGACCCATGGCACCAATCCCGGCCACCCCGATGTCATCGCGAACCTGCTCGACGTGCGCACTACGACACCGGCACCGCTGTCGCACAGTACGGATTGACAACCGGCCGCCGCCGGTGCCTCGGCCAGGCCGTGTACAGCTACGGTCCCGCGCCCGGGACAGACAAGGACAGCTCTTTCCAGCAAGAAGGAATCATCGATGCGTTCATCCGTCTTATCGATTACCGCCGCGGCCGCCGCTGCCGCGGTAGCGCTGCTGCTGCGGCAGCATATGTTGCGCTGGGGTGCGACCGACGAGGAAGTGGCGGCAACCTATCCCGGCGACGAGCTGATCAGTCGGCCGTGTTCGCGGTCGACCATGGCGACGACCCTGCCCGGCCCGCCGACCGCGGTGTGGCCGTGGCTGGTGCAGATGGGTGCGGACCGAGCCGGCTGGTACAGCTGGGACCAGCTGGACAACGATGGCCGGGCCAGCGCTACCGAGATCGTCGAGCAATGGCAGAATCTGCGCGCCGGTGATCGGATCTGTGCAACCGCTGACGGCAGCGTCTATTTCACCGTCGCTGTGGCCGGGTATCCGTCGACGTTGGTGCTGCGCAGTGATTACGCGCTGCCCAGCGGTCGGCCCCTCGACCCGGCCGAACCCGACCCACGCGCGTTCGCCCGCGGATTATGGGGCTTTCACCTGCGCGAATTGCCCGGAAACAAGACTCGGCTGGTGGTGCGCACCGTCGGCCGTGACGGGCCCCGCGCGGTCACCGCGGTGTTCGACCGGTTGTTCGGGGAACCCGCTCACCTGATCATGCAGGCACGCCAGTTCCACAACCTGGCGCAGCGGGTCCGATCCACCGCAGACAGCGCCGAGCCCGCAGCGGCTGCCACGGCCGTGACAACCCGGCCCGAGCAGATCGCGGATCGAGCCACACCTGTCCCGCACTGACCTCAGGTAATCCTCAGCGAGATCCCGGATTGCGCCGCCACGGCATTGTCGGCGCGGTACGCAGCGAGGACCGCGCAGAACAGCGGAAAGCGGCGGGGTCGTAGGAGAGCTGAAGAAGTGACTTTCGCCCGTGTCCGCACCGTAGTGGGCGGGACGAAGCTTGGAACTCCAATGGCCCCTGCGAGGGAGGTTGCCGACATGGATTCGCTCTCGGGTCGCAGTGCGATCGTCACCGGCGGCGCACGCGGTATCGGTGCGGCCGTCGTCCGGTCGCTCACCGAGGAGGATTTCGGTGTCGTGGTCGCCGATATCCTCGAGCGGGAAGGCCGTGAGCTCGCCGACCGCCTGGGTGACGCCGCGATCTTCCACGTACTGGATGTCACCGACGAGACGCAATGGCGGCAGACGCTCCGTGACGCCGAGGCCACCTACGGGCCGCCGGCAGTGCTGATCAACAACGCCGGCATCGTCGATTTCGCCGGTGTGGAGGCAGAATCGCCCGCCATGTTCCGCCATGTCGTGGATGTCAACCTCTACGGTTCGTGGCTGGGTATGCACGTGTGCGCGCCCGCGATACGCGCCGCCGGGGGCGGGGTGATCGTCAATATGTCCTCGACCGCCGGCCTCATCGGATACGCGGGAGTCGGCGGCTACGTGGCCAGCAAGTGGGGGCTGCGCGGGGTCACCAAAGCCGCGGCGCTCGAGCTCGGACCCGACAATGTGCGGGTGTGCTCGGTGCACCCCGGACCGATCCACACCCCGATGACCGCCGTGCTGTCCGAGTCCACCGCCGCCTATCAACCGCTGCCCCGGTTCGGCGAACCCGACGAGGTCGCGGCCATGGTGCGGTTCCTGGTCACCGAGGCAACGTTTTCCACCGGCTCGGAATTCGTCTGCGACGGCGGCGCCACGGCCGGTCGGACCCTGGATCTGGCCGACGTCTCCTGAACTCGACCCCCACCCGAGCCGCGGGCTGCGGTACGAACTTCGACCCGACCGGAAGGAACTTCCACGATGACCGGCAGCAGCGTACCGGGCCCCGAAACCGTCCACTCGGCGCTGGCATTGGCCAGCCGGGCGCCGTCGGTGCACAACAGCCAGCCCTGGCTGTGGCGCCTGGGCGGCAGCACGGCCCACCTGTATGCCGACCCCAGCCGGCACCTGCCGTTCACCGACCCGGACTCCCGGGACCTGCTGCTCAGCTGCGGCGCGGTACTGCATCATTTTCGGATCGCCGCGCATTCGCTCGGTTGGCGCACGATTGTGCACAGGTTGCCCAATCCGGACGATCCGCAGCATCTGGCGTCGATCGAGTTCGTCCGAGCCGCACCGGATTCGGAGGTCCTGCAATTGGCGGGCGCCATCAACCGGCGACACACCGACCGCCGGCGGGTCACCTCATGGCAGGTGTCCTCAGGCCATATCGCCACGTTGCTCGCCGCTGCCACCGACGAGGGGGCCGACGCGCTGGACGTGACCGAGGAGCGGCAGCGCCGCGTATTGCGTGAGGCGTTCACTCGCGCGGCCGACCGGCACCATCACGATGACGGCTACCGCGCTGAACTGTCGCGGTGGAGCGGCCATTACGCCACCGCCGACGGTGTCCCCGCCCGCAACGCGGTCGCGGCCACCGACCCGCTCACCCGCGAATTCCGCGGGCCCACCATGCAGCAGGTGGTCGACGACACGATCGACGGTGCGCACCTGTTGCTGGTGCACACGCGTTCCGATGACCGGTTGGCGCGGCTACAGGCGGGCGAGACCACCAGCGCCGTACTGCTTTCCGCCACCGAGTTGGGTCTGGCAACCTGCCCATTGTCCGAACCATTCGAGATCGGCGACACCCGCGAGCAGGTGCGCACAGAAGTGTTGCACGACTGCAGCTACCCGCAGATCGTCCTCCGCGTCGGCTGGGCCTCGACCCGCGCCCCCTCGGTGCCGGTCACCCCCCGCCGGCCCCTCACTCACATGGTGAAGCCGCTGTGACACCACCCGGAACGAACCGCACCGGAGCGCCCGGACGCCAGAGAGGAGCCGCGCGATGAGGCACACAACTGTGGCCGACGTGATGACCCGAGATGTCGTCAGCGTCGATGTGGACACACCGTTCCATCACATCGTGCAACTTTTGACCCAGCACGGAATCAGCGGCGTACCCGTCCTCGACGCCCGCCACCAGTGCATCGGAATGGTGACCGAAGCCGACCTGCTCGCCAGGCAGTCCCGCCTCGGTGGCCCGATCACGGGCACCGTATGGGCGGTGCTGTGGAAGAAGACGTTCGCGCGCAAGAGCGAAGCGCTCACTGCCGCACAGTTGATGACCGCCCCGGTGATCACGGTCATGTCCGATGCTCGGGTATCGGCGGCCGCGGCCATCCTGGCACGCCACGACCTTCGCTGCGCACCGGTCATCGACCCCGAGGGCGCTATGGTCGGGATCGTCGGCCGCAGAGATGTCCTCGCCGTGTACCTACGCCCGGACGAAGAGCTGGCCGAGCTGATCCAGGACGACGTTGTGCACCGCGCGTTGTGGCTGCCACCGACCGCGGTCTCGGTCGAAGTACACGCTGGTGTCGTCACGCTGAGGGGTGCGGTCGAGGCGGCCATGATCGGTCTGATCGGTTCTCTGGTCGCCGCGGTGGACGGTGTCGTCGAGGTGCGCAATCGGCTGATCGCCGATACGGCTCGCGCGTTGATGCACGCCGGTGTGCACAGCATCGGCGCCGGGGAATCGGTGGCGGCGGCCGCACACCGGATGCGCGCCGACAACGTCGGGACACTGCTGGTGGTCGACACCACGGGGACAGTCACCGGAATCGTCACCGATCGCGATCTGGTGCTGCGTTGTGTGGCCGACGGATTCGACGCACAGCGTACCCCCGTCGAGGCCTTCGCAACCCACGCCGTGGTCACGGCACAGGCAGATCAACATGTCGACGACGTGGTGGCCACCATGCGAGGACACCGGCTCCGCCGGGTACCGATCCTTGCCCACGGGCGCCCGGTCGGGATCGTTACCGAAGCCGATATCGCCCGTCGTCTACCGCGCGCTGCGACCGGGGCCTTGGTGAAACACCGGTACAGCACCCGGCCGGCAGATCGCAGCCACCGATAACCCGGACCCTGCCCGACCGGTCACGGAGGATGGTATGAACTCGGTACATCACGGCAGCGCAGCGACTGCGCCCACCTGCTGGCCGCCCATCGACAAGCCGCCCGCCCTGCGTGCGCAGGCCAATCTCACCGACTACCGCCATGCCTGCACGGAATTCGACTGGGACACCGCCGCCGGCGAACTCGCCACGCTGCCCGGCGGCGCGGTCAATATCGCCCACGAAGCTGTCGACCGCCACCTGGACACTCCGCGGGCCGCCGCGCCGGCCCTGCATTGGCTCCGCGCCACCGGCGGGCGGGTGACCCTGTCCTATGCGGATCTGGCGACGTCGAGCAATCGGTTCGCCGGTGTCCTGGACACGCTCGGCGTCGGCCGTGGCACGCGTGTGTGCACCTTGCTCGGACGCAGCCCGGAGCTGTACATCGCTGCTCTCGGGACCTGGAAGGCCGGTTGTATCGTCTCGCCGTTGTTCTCTGCCTTCGGCCCCGAACCCGTGCGCCAGCGCATGGCCCTCGCCGGTGCCGAGGTGCTTGTCACTACCCGCGCCCATTATCGGCGCAAAGTCGCGCCGATCCGACGGGAACTGCCCGAGCTGCGCCATGTTCTGATCACCGATTCGGAGCCCGGGGGAGACCTCGATGGTGGAGTCGTCGACCTCCACGCGGCCATGGCCGCGGCCGCACCCGACTACACCATCGTCCGCACCGATCCCCAGGACGCGGCGCTGCTGCACTTCACGAGCGGGACCACAGGAACACCGAAAGGCGCCGTGCACGTGCACAATGCGGTTCTGGCGCATCGGGTGACCGCACGCTATGCCCTGGACCTACGGGGCGGCGACGTGTTCTGGTGCACCGCCGATCCCGGCTGGGTCACCGGGATGTCCTACGGTGTGATCGCGCCGTTGAGCCTGGGCGCCACACTGATCAGCGACGAGGCCGAATTCGACACCCGCCGCTGGTATGACGTCCTGACAGCCGAGCAGGTCACGGTCTGGTACACCGCGCCCACCGCGTTGCGCATGCTGATGCGCCACGGCCAGGACATGCCACCGGGCACCGACCTGTCACGCCTGCGTTTCATCGCCAGCGTCGGTGAGCCACTGAATCCCGAAGTCGTCGTGTGGGGACAGCGCGCATTCGGCCGGCCTGTGCACGACAACTGGTGGCAGACCGAGACCGGTGCCATCATGATCGCCAATCTCGCGGCCGAACAGGTCCGTCCGGGCTCCATGGGCCGACCGCTACCGGGTGTGCACGCCACGATCGCGCGCCGCGGCCCCGACGGCCCCACAATGGTCGACGGAGACATCGTCCACGCCGATATCGACGAGATCGGCGAGCTGGCGCTGCACACCGGCTGGCCGTCGATGTTCCGCGAGTACTGGCAGCAGCCGCGACGCTACGAGAAAGCCTTCGCCGGGCCCTGGTATCTGTCCGGTGACCTGGCTCGCCGCGACGCCGACGGCTACTACTGGTTCGTCGGCCGCGCCGACGACGTCATCAAATCCGCGGGACATCTGGTCGGGCCGTTCGAAGTGGAAAGCGCGTTGATGGCGCACCCGGCCGTCGCTGAAGCCGGCGTCATCGGCGTCCCGGACTCCCTGGCCGGGCAACTGGTGAAGGCGTTCGTGCTGTTGCGCCCCGGCCACACACCGACCGAGGCCCTACGCGACGAGCTGATCGCGTTCGGTCGACGCGCGCTCGGCGCGGTCGCCGCCAAAGACATCGAATTCGTCGACAGCCTCCCGCACACCCGCAGCGGCAAAGTGATGCGGCGGTTGCTGCGCGCCCGCGAACTCGGACTTCCCGAAGGCGATGTATCGACCCTGGAGGCGCTGCCGTGACGATCACCGAACACCCGGCCGAACTCGACCACACCGACCCCGGGGACGGGCTCGGATTGCTGCAGCAGATGCTGCGCATCCGCAGTTTCGAAGAACGCTGTGTCCAGCTCTACAGCGCCGAGAAGATCCGGGGGTTCCTACATCTCTACATCGGTGAGGAGGCCGTCGCCGCGGGCCTGCTCGGCGAACTCGGCGCCGACGACGCAGTGGTATCGACCTACCGCGAGCACGGACACGCACTGGCACGTGGCATACCGATGGCGGCGGTGATGGCGGAGATGTTCGGCCGCACCACCGGCTGCAGCGGCGGCCGCGGTGGCTCCATGCACCTGTTCGACGCCGGGCGACGGTTCTACGGCGGCAACGCTATCGTCGCCGGCGGGTTGCCTCTGGCGGTCGGGATCGCGCTGGCCGACGCTATGGCCGGCACACCCCGAGTCACCGTATGCCTGTTCGGTGACGGCGCCTTCGCCGAAGGCGAATTCCACGAATGCGCGAACCTGGCTGCACTGTGGCACTTGCCGCTGCTCTTCGCGTGCGAGAACAATCGATATGCGATGGGCACCGCGCTGCGCCGCGAACACGCCAACACCGATCTCGCCCTGCGCGCCGCCGGTTACGGTATGGCGGCGTGGCCGGTGGACGGGATGGATGCCGACGCCGTGGCCACGGCGTCGCAACGCGCGATACAGATGATCCGCGGCGGGGCAGGACCCTGCTTCCTGGAATTCCGCACCTATCGGTTCCGGGCGCATTCGCTCTACGACGCCGACCGCTACCGCGACAAGACCGAGATCGACCAGTGGAAAGCCCGCGACCCCATCCCGCGCCTGGCCGCACAACTACGTGCTGCCGAACTCATCGACGACCACCGGTATGCGGAGTTGCAGGCATCGATCGACGCCGAAATCGACGCGGCGATCACCGCCGCCGAAAACGCTCCCGAAGAACCCGTCACCGACCTGACCCGCCACGTGTACGCGGAGCGGATATGACCACCTACCGGCAGGCGTTGACCGAAGCCCTGCGTGAGGCGCTGGACCGCGATGAGCGGGTATTCCTGATGGGCGAGGACGTGGGCGCCTACGGCGGCTGCTTCGGCGTCAGCCGCGGCCTGCTCGACGCCTACGGGCCGCGCCGCATCCGCGACACCCCGTTGAGCGAATCCGCCTTCGTCGGCGCGGGTATCGGCGCGGCGATCGCCGGGATGCGCCCGATCGTGGAGATCATGACCGGCAACTTCAGCCTGCTCGCCCTGGACCAGATCCTCAACAACGCCGCCACGCTGCGGCATATGTCGGGCGGGCAGATCGGTGTGCCGCTGGTCATCCGCATGGCCACCGGCGCCGGACGCCAGCTCGCGGCCCAGCATTCCCACAGCCTCGAAGCCTTCTACGCCCACCTTCCCGGATTGCGCGTCCTGTCACCGGCGACGGTGACCGATGCCCGAGCCATGCTGTGGCCGGCACTGCAGGACCCGGACCCGGTGGTGATCTTCGAACCGATCGCGCTGTACAACAGCAGCGGTGAACTTCCCGCCCCGGACACCGTCACCGATATCGGTATCGATGCTGCCGCGATCTCCCGCCCGGGTAGCGATGTCACCGTCGTCGCCTACGGCGGCACCTTGCATACCGCGCTGGCCGCCGCCGACCGGCTCGCCGAAACCGATATTGCCGCCGAAGTGGTCGATCTGCGGACACTACGACCGCTCGACACCGACACGATCGTGGGCTCGGTGGGCCGCACCCACCGGCTGGTGATCGTGGACGAGGGCTGGGGCCGGGTCGGGATCGCCGCCGAAGTCGCCGCGACGACCATCGAACACGCCTACTACGAGCTGGACGCACCGATCCGCCGGGTATGCACCGCCGATGTGCCGATCCCCTACGCCCGCCGGCTGGAGGAGGCTGCCCTGCCCTCATCGGCGGCGGTGGTCGAGGCCGTGCACGCGGTGGTGAGCTGAGATGCCCGAGTTCCGGATGCCGTCCCTGGGTGCGGACATGGTCGAGGGAACAGTGCTGCACTGGTTCGTGCGCCCCGGCCAGAGGGTGCACACCGGAGACATCGTCGCCGAGATCGACACCACGAAAGCAGCCATCGAGGTGGAAAGCTTCGACGACGGTATCCTCACCGAAATCCTCGTGCCCGAGGGCGCCACCGTGGCTGTCGGAACACCGCTGGCAACCATCGATCCCACCGCAGAACCCACCCCGGCCACGGCACCGGCACGTGGTGATGCCGAGCCGGCATCCGACACCGGTCCCGGAGCGCCCCGTCGGCTGCCGTCGACCGCCTACGCGTCACCCGGCCACAGCGCCACCCCGCCGCGCAGCGACGGGGCCGAACACGACCATCGCGCCACACCTCTGATCAGGAAATTCGCCGCCGAGGCCGGTATCGACATCGCTGCTGTCGCCGGCACCGGCCCCGGCGGGCGGGTCATGCGCGCCGATATCGATCGTGTCAAAGCCGCCGCAACTGCACCGCCCCCGCCGAGCCGTCCACCCGCCGACCATCCCGCGCCCCCGGCCCGCGTTGCCGACCACTCAGGCGCTGCCGGGGCCACCGCGCCGAAACCGTATACCGGGCCCGCATCGGGATACGCGCGCCGCCTGGCACACACAGCGGGGATCGAGCCGGCCGGGCTCACCGGCACCGGACCCGACGGCGCGGTACGCGCACGCGACCTTCCTCCCCTTGCGCACGCGGCACTCGATCCCGGTGACTCACCGGCGTCGCAGACCATTCCGGTCGAAACCGAGGAAACCGAGAAAACCGGAGAGCGGCCGCCGCACGACCCGGCCGCCGCTCGGCAGCTGATCGCTGCGGCGATGACACGCTCGAAACGCACTGTGCCCCACTACTATTTGTCGAGCACCGTCGACATGGAAAAAGCCACCCGAGCGCTGCACGCGATCAACGAACAGGCACCGGTGCCGGACCGTATCGTGGTCTCGGCGTTCCTGCTGTGCGCGGTGGCCCGCGCCGCGCGCGCCGTTCCCGAACTCAACGGATTCTGGATCGACGAACAGTTCCAGACCGCGTCGGATGTCCATCTGGGCACAGTGGTGTCGCTGCGCGAGGGCGGCATCCTGGTGCCGACCATCCCCGACGCCGACCGGCTCTCGCCCGCGCAGATGATGCACGCCATGCGTGAGGTGGTCGGCCGGACCCGGACCGGCCGCCTACGCTCTCACGACACCACCCAGGCCACCATCACCGTGACCAATCTCGGCGATCTCGGTGCGGACGCGGTGTTCGGGGTGATCCCGGTTCCGCAGGTCGCGATCGTCGGTTTCGGTGCGGTGACCGAACGCCCCTGCGCGGTGGCCGGCCTGGTGGGAGTCCGCCCGCAGGTGACCGTGACTGTGTCCGCTGACCACCGGGCCAGCGACGGAGCCGTGGGTGCGCGGTTCCTGCACCGCCTCACCGACTACTTACAGCACCCGGAGGAGTTGTAGATCATGACCGCTGGAATCACCTCGCGTGCCGACGCGGCCGCCCTGGTACGCCGATCACTGCAGGGCTTCGCCACCTACGACGAGATCACCGGACTCGACGAACACCAGCCATTGCGCAGCACCCTCGAACTCGACTCGATCGATTTCCTCACCTTCGTCGAACGACTCGCTGCAGGCAGCGGCCGCCGCATCGACGAGGACGACTACCCACGTTTGGCGACCATCGAAAGCTGCACCGAATTCCTCATCACCCCCGGGTAGCAGCCGACTGCGCCGGCGGCTACCGAGGCCCGAGGTAGAGCCGCGACCGAGCCCACTGATATCCCTGTGCACGCAAGGCGGGACAGGCACGTACCGCAGCCGGCGAGGCCCGAAGTCCCGATCGTGAAGGGTGTTCGCGATTCCCTTCGGCAGTCGTATCGGTGACGTTGGTTTCTGTGCCGACAACACCGGCGGGCGAAGTATCGGGTTCATCACCCTTCACCACAACTGAGGGAACGACGATATGGAAGCAGACGAGCGGCGCGACGATCCGCCACACACTCGTGACCGGCTATCCCCCGCAGGCGAGGCACCATCTCGTGTTCGAGCCGACCTGGGATTCGGTGGCTCGGCAGCCGAGTTGCGCCGAGGGTGGTCGGCAATGGTGACGGTGGGGGCTGCCGCCGCGTGGGCGATTCCGGTGCTCACCTTATCGATGATGGTCGACCCCGCGGACCCGTGGAGTCCGGCGGCGATGATGGTGCCTGCCGGTGCCGCGGGCGCAGCGGTACTGGCCGTCGCGCAGGCTGTGGCTCTGCGCCGATGGCTGAGTGCGTTCCCTGTCCGCCGGTGGACCGGGGCCTCGGTAGCGGCCGGCGTTGTGGAGTGGTCGGTGATCGCGCTGGTCGTCGTCTACGGGGAAAAGGTGGGAGCCATGTCTGCCGTCGGTCAGGTTCCGCTCGTAGTCGCGGGGATGGTGTCGGTGACGTTCGCGCTGGGTGTCGGCCAATGGTTTGTCCTGCGGCGGTGGTCGGATGAGGCTGTGCTGTGGATCTGGGCCAACGCCGTTGCCTGGATCATGGGTACAGCTGTCTTCGTCGCCGCCGTCGTGCAGCCGGTGCGGGCCACCACCGCGATGACCGTCACGGCGGCAACGATCACCGCGGTGGTGGGAGCGCTGCTGCGGGGCGCGGTGGTTGCTGCGATCACCGGGGTGTACCTACTCCCCATTCTTTCCGAGGCCCACCTTCGTCCCGGTGTCTCCAGCCCCGCCGGTGCGCCGTCACGCAGCGGTTACCTGCACGCAGGTTCCGCGGCAGGCCGGCTTGTCGGGGCGGCGGATCGGTATCCCGCACGACGTGCGCTGCAGGCCTCTGTCCAGGCCCTCGCTCTGCGCCACGTACCCGGCAATTCTCGGCTGTGGCCGAACTCCGATGCGCCCGCTGCAGACAGCTGATATCCGATTCGCTCGGCCCGTACGGTTGCACCACCTCGACCATGAGCTCAGGGCGAAAGTCGCCGGGAATGTGGACTGCCGGCACTAGGGAACAGCCCATGCCCAGGGGATCGTGGATTCCGTAGCAGCTTTTTCGATGGACACGAGAGGGGACCGATCCGATGCGAGCGCAGGTCGGGGATTGGCTGGTCATCGAATGCGGATCAGTGGGCGGCAGCATCCAGCGCGGACTCATCGAAGAGGTCCATGGGCACGACGGCGGTCCGCCCTACCTGGTCCATTGGATCGAAACCGGAGGACGGGCGCTGATCTTCCCCGGACCGGATGCGCACGTGGTCACCAGCGAGGACCTGCACGCGAGCCAACGGCGGGCAGCACGTCACTTCCTGTTCGGAGGCCGTGCAGCCGAGGACCCCGCCCAGTCATCGTGAACGGGCGACGTCACGGTCCAAGGCCCGCCTATACCCGCCGTGCGGTCGATGGTCAGGGCTTCCTGATCGACAGCATGGTGGTCACCACAATGGTGACCGAGAGCACGACCGCGATTACCACGGCGGCGGTAGGCCAGTCCATGTCGGTTCCTTTCCCTCGATGAAGTCATCGACCGCACGAACCGAGCGTCACAATTGCGGGCCCGGCTCATATGGTTGCTGTCAGCTTTGTACCCGAGTCTTCCGGGCGGCTCGCGGCAGCAATATGGCCCATTCGCCTGCGCCGCGGGGGCGATGGTCACTGATCGGCACCGGCACGGTATTCCTCCTGGACCGGTGGGGGCAGTCACGGTGGACTTACCCGGTCGTCGGACCGAGAGCCGATCGCGAGGACCTTCCGGAAGCCGGAGTCGATACACGCGACGAAATCCGCGATGTCGGGTACGGCTGCGGTGTCGATGGTCAACCCGATATGGCAGGTGCCGAGATGGGACAGCAGTGTGGCGTTGAAGGCGGTGCCGAGTGTGGGGCCGAAGGCGTGGACGTGCTCGACTTCGGCGCCGGCGAGGTAGAGCGGGATCGGTGATCCGGGTACGTCGGAGGCGACGAAGTCGACGTGTTTCAGCATCTCCGCGAGTACTCCGCTCGGCATGCGGTTGAACACCGCGGCCACCGTGTTGGACAACGGGATCGCTGGTTCGCGCCGCCACCGTTCGACCAGGGTATGCACCTGCCACATCTGTTTGAGCGCATTGTCGGTGTCGGCGGGGATTGCGAATCTGGCGAGGGTGATGCGGTTGCCGCCGATCGGATCGTCAGGTGTGCGCAGGCTGATCGGCATCGTCAGGCGCAGCCGGTCGACCGGTGCGTCGTAGCGGGCGTGGTATTGCCGTAGTCCCAGTACGAGCGCGGTGAGGAAGGCGTCGTTGAGGGTGCATTCCACTCCGAGTGCGGAGTCGGACAACTGTTTCAAGGGGAACTGTAGGACTGTCAGTTGCCGGCCGAGGCTGCGGTCGGTCATGACCGGTGACAGGGTGGTGGTGACGGGTCTGGCGAGCCGCAGAATCGAGGTTGCCAGCGTGGCGCTGCCGCGGACGGTGCCGATCGGGTCGGCCAGGGATCGCATCAGCTTCGGTGTGCGGGTGAGGCTTCCGGTGAGAAGACTGCTTCCGGTGGCCCAGTTCCAGGCCACGATATCGGCGAGGGTTCCCATGCCGGGTTCGTTGCTGACCTTTATCGGGTCGCGTTCTGTTCCCTCACGGCTGAAATCGAGAATTTCTCCAGCGATCTGGATACCGCCGATGCCGTCGGTGAGGCTGTGGTGCACGGTGAGTACGGCGGCGCATTTACCTCCGGGCATGCCGGTCAACAGGGTGAATTTCCACAATGGCCGGGCGGGATCGAACGCGGTCATGGCTTCGGTGCGGGCGAATTCGAGGACGGCCGCAATATCTGCCGGGCGCGCCAGGGTGGCCCGGCGAATATGCCAGAACAGGTCGAAGTCCTCGTCCGGCTTCCAGCGCGGAGGTGCCAGGCTCAGTGGTACGGGGCAGAGGGTGTGGCGGAAGCGGGGTACGACCCGGGTTCCACGGTCGATTGTCCGGACCAGTTTCGCCCAGTCGGGTTCGGTGTCCAGCAGCAACACGGTCACGATCGTCGAGCGCAGCATCGGGTCCTGTTCCATGCTCCAGGTGAACAGGTCCGATTGAGTCATATGCGATGAGCGAGAACCCATGGTCAGCTACTTCCTGGGCCGCAGGGGAGTCGGCTCGATGCTTTCACTGTGCCCCGGTGGCCGGCCGGTCGACAGGGGCGAAGGTCCCCGCCCACGGCCCGCGATCACGTGAGCGTGATTCCGCACGGCGCTCCTTGTTGCCGGCGGCTGCGGCGCCGCATGTGGCTCCGGACTGACTTAGGTCCCTGTGATGAGGTACTTGCGCACTGGCGGTGGCACTGACCGGCAACGAGCCTGGAGACAGACCGGTGCCCCGTGGTGTCGAGCGGTAGCGAGGGCTTCGACGGCATCGGCCGGCCCTTGAACTGATCAGCCTGCAATGAGGTGATCTCGAATGCGTGCACGCGATATCCTGAGCCGACCGGTGGTTACGGTGCGGCGAGACACGGCATTGACCGACGCTGTGGCGTTGCTGACCGGCCATGGTTTCGCCGCGCTGCCCGTCGTCGACGAGCGAGAGCGTGTGGTGGGCATATTGTCGGAGTCCGATGCGATGGCCGCGATCGAATCCGGGCGGGAGGCCGGTATCGTCGAGGTCGCGATGTCGACTCCGGTGTCCGTGGTCGAGCCGACCACGGAGGTGCCCGAGATGGTGAAGGTCATGCTCGATCACCACCGGCGGTCGGTGCCGGTCGTGGAGGCCGGTGTGCTGGTCGGCATCGTGGCTCGCCGGGACCTGTTGCGGGCGCTGGCACGGGACGAGCAGGCGCTCGAGGCGCGGGTGTATTCGTTGCTCGAGGATTATTCGGGCAGTCACCGGCAGTGGGATGTCGAGGTGGTCGACTCGAATGTCACTATCCGCGGGATCTGTGCGGACGAGGCCGAGCAGCGGGTGCTGGCGGCGATCACACGGACGATCCCGGGTGTCGGCGAGGTCCGTGTGGTGGATACCGCGGCGATCCCATCAGATCAATGACACCCGGCCGGGCTCGGGGGCCCGGTGGATTCGTTGCCCGGGTGTCGGCTTATGTGTCCGCGGCGACCGGGACGGTGCGGCGCTTCGGTGGGTGCAGGATTCGGTCCAGGCGCGCGGCCACGTAGCCGAGAACCGATACCGCGCTCACGATCAGTAGATCACCGGGCGTCAAGGGTTCGGTGCCGAGAAGCTCACGCAGCAATGGCAGGTACAGACCGGCGAGTTGCAGCAGGAGCGCACCGGCCACGGCCACCAGGAGAATGGGATTGGCCAGAGAACGCACCCGGGTGCGTGAGCCGAGGGCCACCCCGAGCTGGGTCATCCCGAGAGCCAGGAACGCCATGCTCTGCCACGGTCTCCCGGTCTGGTCGGCCCAGATGGCCACCCCCAGCGTCACCACGGTCAGCGCGATCCCGATCCGGATCACCCGCAGCCACAGCCCGGCACCGAGGATGGTTTCGGTGGGTGGGCGCGGCGGCCGGTTCATCGCTTCGGGTTCGGCGGGTTCGCCGCCGAGCGCGACCCCGGGCAGCCCATGGGTGAGCAGGTTGATCCACAGGATCTGGGCAGGCAGAAGCGGCAGAGCTAGCCCGAAGAAGGGTCCGAGCAGCATCACCGCGATCTCGGCCGCTCCACCGGAGAGACCGTAGACCAGGAATCGGCGGATGTTGTCGTATACCCGGCGGCCTTCTTCCACCGCGACGATGACGGTGTCGAGGTTGTCGTCGGCGAGCACGAGATCGGCGGCTTGGCGGGCGACTTCGGTGCCGCGGCTGCCCATCGCCACCCCGATATCGGCGTCCTGGAGCGCGGGACCGTCGTTGACTCCGTCGCCGGTCATGGCCACGACGTGACCGGCGTGATGCAGGGCGTCGATGATCCTCAGCTTCTCGCCGGGTGTCGCCCGCGCGAACACGGTGCTGGTTTTCAGGTCGTCGTCTCGAACGGTTGCGCGGCAGTCGATCACCGGTTCGCCTGGGCCGCGGATCCCGAGACGGGTCGCGATTGCCTGCGCTGTGCCGGCGTGATCGCCGGTGATGAGCACGGGCCGGATCCCGGCCGTGCGGCAGGCCGCGATGGTAGCTGCCGCCGCGGTCCGGGGTGGGTCGAAGATGGCGATCAAACCGAGCAGCCGCAGGTGCTGTTCCATGGTTTCCTCACCCGAGGACGGTGCGTCGGTCCGGTGCGCGTCGGCCACGGCGAGTACCCGGAAACCGTCTCGAGCCCAGCGCTCGGCTTGCTCGGCGGCCTGGGCCAGCTGCAGCGGTTCGTCGTCGAGGATCGGTGCGGTGAGGATCGCTTCGGGTGCGCCCTTGCAGATGACCCGGTAGCCGCCGGCCGGGGCGCGGTGGGCTGTCGACATGCGTTTGCGGTCGCTGTCGAACGGCCGTTCGGCGACTCGCGGAACCCGGGCGTGCAGTTCGTCGGTGTCGAGACCGAGCTTCAACGCCGCCGACAGCAATGCCAGCTCGGTGGGATCGCCCAGCGCCACCCACTCGCCCGTCTCGCCGTCGGCCGCCGGCGTCAGACGTGCGTCGTTACACAGGGCGGCTGCCGCCAGGAGCTCGGTGAGAACTGGTTGGTCGCCGGGACGCAGCTGCCGGTCACCGGCGAGCACGGCACCGGTCGGGCTGTAGTCGGTGCCGGTGACCGAGGCCTGCGCGTGCGGAGTCCAGATCCGGCGGGCCGCCATACGCCCTTCGGTCAGGGTGCCCGTTTTGTCGGTCGCCAGTACCGTCACCGACCCCAGGGTTTCCACCGCGGGTAGGTGGCGGATGAGTGCTGCGCGTTGTGCCATGCGCCGGGCCCCCAGTGCCAGGCTCAGGGTCACCACGGCCGGCAGTGATTCCGGGACGGCGGCCACCGCCAAACTGATCGCGGTGACCACCATCAGTTCGACCGGCTGCCCACGGAGCAGACCCAGGATCAGGACGAGTACGCACAAGACGATGACCACGGCGGCCAGCAGCCGCCCGAACCCGGCGAGCCGGCGCTGCAGCGGCGTGGCGGCATGGCCGCGGTCGAGGAGGTGGGCGATCTGCCCGGTGGCGCTGGCGGTCCCGGTCGCGGTGACCACGGCGGCGCCCCGGCCGCGGACCACGACCGTACCGGCCGAGAGCCCGGATGCTGTAGTGAGATTCTTTTCCACCGGCACGGATTCGCCGGTAACTGCCGATTCGTCGACGGCCAGCGATTCGGCGGTACACGCGGTGGCATCGGCGGCCAGGATGTCGCCCTCACCGAGCACCAGCAGATCCCCGACGACCACCTCCGCCGCCGGAATCTCGCGTTGCACCCCGTCACGCAGCACGCGTGCGGTGGGCGCGGTCAACTCCGACAGCGCCGAAATCGCACGGTCTGCCCGGATCTCCTGGGCGACACCGACCACCGTGTTGATCACGACGACGGTCAGGATGATGGTCATGTCGGCCCAGTCGCCGGTGAAGACCGTCAAGACCGCGGCGACCAGCAGGACGACGATGAGCGGATCCCGCAGCTGGGTGAGCACACGCTGCCACCATCGTGTCGGCGGGCGTTGCGGCAAGACATTGGGTCCGTCGGCAGCCAGGCGTTGCGCTGCCTGCGCAGCGGTCAGCCCCGTGACGCTCGGTGCGGCGGTGCTCTTGTGTAGTGACATCGGCCCGTCTCCCCGTGTGGGTTCATCCGTCGGTGCGGGAGCGCACGATAAGCAGCGGGGTGTCCACGGCGTGCAGCAGTGCGTTGCTGGTGGAGCCGAGCAGCATGCCGGTGAAGCCGCCGCGACCGTGGCTGCCGACCACGACCAGCTGAGCGCCGGCCGCAGCGTCCAGCAGCGAGCGCACCGGCCGGTCGGTGGTGATGATCCGCTCGACCTCGACGTCGGGGTACTGCTCGGCGTACCCGGCGAGGTTTTCGGCGAGGACGGCGTCGGTCTCTGCGCGGGCCGAATCCCAGCCGCGGACCGGTAGTTCCAGGCCGCTGGTATCGCTCCACGCGTGCAATGCGATCAGCCCTGTCCTGCGACGGGATGCTTCGTCGAAGGCCGCCGCGACGGCGGGGGCACTGTTGTCGGTGCCGTCGACGCCGACCAGAATCGGCTGGCGGGCCGTCACGGCATCGACACCGGCGGGGGAGCGTAGGACAGCGACCGGGCAGCGTGCGTGGCGGGCCACGGTGGTACTGACCGACCCCAGCAGACCGCGGGAGAACGCTCCCATTCCGTGGCTGCCGACCACGAGCATTCGCGCCGGCGCGGAGCGACTCAGCAACGCGTGCGGGGGCAACTCTTCGGTCACCACGGTGGTGATGGGCACCGGTGAGTGTTCCGCGCCCGCTGTGCGCGCCACTCGCGCGGCCTCGCTGGTGACGTGTTCCCCTTCCCGTCGCAGAGACTGTCGTTCGGCGTCACTGAGCACAACTCCGGGCCCGAACCCGCTCGGTACTCCGACAGCGTTGACGATATGCAGATCGCAGTGGTGCAATCCCGCTTCGGTGGCGGCCCAAGCGACTGCCCGCAAAGAGGTGGGGGACCCGTCGGCGCCGACCACGATCCGAGACGCAACCTGCGGGAGCGGTTCGCGCTCCGATTCGGACATGTTCTGCTCCTGTGTCACTGAGGCGGTACGGGATCGGGTCGGTGGTGTCGTGCGATGATCAGCGGGCACTCGGCTGCGTGTAGCAGGGCCACGCTCGTGGAACCGAGCACCATGGAGGCAAAGCCGCCGCGCCCGCGGCTGCCGATCACCACCAGTTGCGCACGCTCGCATTCGGTGAGCAGGCTGCGCGCGGGCGCATCAGAAGTGACGACCCGCTCGACGGGGACAGTGGGAAATTGCTGCGCGAAGCCGGCGAGCTGCTGGGCGAAGCGGTTCTCCTCGGCCGCGCAGGCGCGTTCCCATTGCGTTCGCACGTCGATCCCGCTGGTATCGCTCCATGCGTGGACCGCGACAAGGGCTACTCGACGGCACGCGGCCTCCTCGAAGGCGAGCTTCAACGCTGTCGCGCTGTCCGGAGATCCGTCCACCCCGACTAGTACCGGCCGGCATTGTGACACCGCGTCGGTGGCGGAAAGATCACGAATCACCGCGACCGGGCAGCGTGCATGCCCGGCTACCGCCGCGCTCAGCGATCCGATCACAGTAGGTGCCACGCCACCACGGCCGCTACTGCCGACCACGACCATCCACGCTGACCACGACCGGTCCAGCAGGGCCAGGGTGATCAGCTCGGATGTCACCTCGGTGCTCACCGCCACGGAGTCGTGACCAGCGGCGGCCTGCGCGATGCGGGCGGCTTCGGCGACGGTGTCCTCCGCGATCGACTGCAGGCATTCGGCCCCCTGGCCGGTCCGAACCAACGCCGGGATACGCGCGGTGGACACCAGCAGGTGCAGCGGGCGGCCCCGCAAGTGTGCTTCCAACCCCGCCCACGCCGCCGCCCGATAGGACGTCGGGGAGCCGTCGACGGCAGCCACGATCGGCGCTGCGGTGTCCTGATCGCCGTGGTCCTCGATCATCGCCGGCTCTCCTTTACGCTCCTACCGCGAGGAACCGCACCCTTCGGGCCGGCCGACCAGGCGGTCGATGCTCGCCGGGCAGGCGATCATGGGTGGATGGTGTGGGTTCGTGCCGCGGGGAGCCCAAGTGAATCGGCGATACCAGCCGACCATGTTTGGATCGCGGCCCAGTCCCGCAGGTCGCCGTAACGACCACCGCCCATGAGCCGGTAGAGGATGCGCGCCTTCAGCGACACGCCCTGACGCTCGTAGGTGCCGGCGAAGGCCTGGTAGTCGCGGGCATGCACCGCGTCTCGATGCGCGGCGACCTTTTTGGGCACCATGCGACCGACCCGGCGGCCGACAGGGCCACGCAACGCCGGCCCGAGGCCGACGGTGAACAGGCGGACATCGGTGGACGCCAGTTCGGTCCGGTTGTGCTCGAGATAGGCCGCAGCCGTCGGTAAGAGATCCATATTGTGGACGGCGCTGCCGAGGACCACCGTGTCGACCTGCCCGGGAGCGGGTGCGTGGTCGATATCGTGCAACTCGACGCGAGCACCGCGTTCGGCCAGCTCAGCGGCAATGAACTCGGCGATATCGCGGGTACTGCCCTGTTCGGTCGCGTAGATGACCGCCACCCTGCGCATGGTCGATGTCATACCGGTGAGTGTGGTGCTTCACCGGTGACTGCGCGCAGGGTCATCGGACCTCGGCCCGGGGGACCCGGCCATGCGGGGCAGGGACCAAAGGCCCCTGTCTCGGCGCAGCGGATTTCCTACCGTCAGGAGTATGAACGATGGACCGGCAGGAGCGGTGGTCGAGCGAGCGGTGCGTCTGGCGGGACGGGCTCCGTCACTGCACAACAGCCAGCCGTGGCGTTGGACATTCGACGGCACGACACTGAGTCTGTACGCGGTGCCGGAGCGGATGCTGCCGACCACCGATACCGGCGGTCGGCAGATGCTGATCAGCTGCGGCGCCGTTCTCGACCATCTGCGGGTGGCTATGGCCGCTGTGGGATGGCGGCTGTCGGTGGCCCGCTTCCCGAACCCGAACAACCGTGATCATCTGGCCGAGATCGGTTTCCGCCGGGCAGCGATCGTCACCGAGGGGGACCGTGCGCGCGCAGAGGCAATCGGCCGCCGCTACACCGACCGCCTGCCATTCGGGGAGCCGGCGGGCTGGACCGATTTCGAGACGATCCTGCGATCCACGTTCGACCCCGACGACGCCGTGGTGGACGTGCTACCGGAGGGCGTCCGTCCCGTCCTGGCGCACGCCGCGCAGATGACCACGTCCCTGCGGCGATACGACTCGGGATACCACGCCGAACTGCATTGGTGGACCGGCCATGTCATCAGTGCCACGGGTGTCCCGAAAAGTGCGCTCGTGTCCCTGGGCGAGCAGGAACAGGTTGCGGTCGGGCGGCAATTCCCGGCCGCCTCCGGGGAAGCCGACCGGAGCGTCGAAGAGGCCGAAGACCATGCCGAAATACTGGTCTTGTCAACCCTGGGAGATACACCCGAGGAGATCCTGCGCTGCGGCGAGGTGCTGTCCACCGTGCTGCTCGAATCCACGCTGGCCGGGTACGCCACCTGCACGCTGACGAATCTCACCGAAGTGGCGCGCAGCCGCGACGTGGTCCGTCAGCTGATCGGTGGCCGGGGCAGACCCCAGGTTCTGGTCCGCGCCGGTGCCACACCGCACCGCGACCAGCTGCCGGCATCGACACCGCGGCTGCCGCTGCACGAAATCCTGTCCACCGAGGGCTCCCCGGCCCGGTGAACCGAGACGGCCGAACACCTCACCGTGCCGGTGGCCGGAGGTAACCGAGAGTGAAGGCTCCCGGGGCCGGTCCCTGCTGGTCGACGGACAGCCTTGCTGAACCCTTGTACTCGCGATCGGTGACTTTCTTCCCTCGCTGCGGTCGCGTCACCGGGGCACACTTAGGTGGGGTGGGCTGTTTCGACCGATCGGAGGCGGTTATGGAACCGGGCGATACTGCCGTGATCGACCGCGCGGGGCTGGATCGGCTGGTGGATGTGTTGCGGGCGCGGGGCTACCGGGTGATCGGACCGCGAGTGCGCGAGAACGCCGTGGTGCTCGACGAGCTCGCCTCGGGTGCCGAGTTGCCCGATGGCTGGGGAGTGGAGACGGCGCCCGGGTACTACCGGCTGCGCCGCCGCGAGGACCGAGCTGTTTTCGCACATTCGGCCGGGCCGGGTTCCTGGAAACAGTTTCTGCATCCGCCCCGGCGCAGAGTGCTCGCGGTGGGGCCCGATCTCGAACCGGAACCGGACCCGGCGGTGGAGGCTCCGGTCCGTTCCGCTTTCCTCGGCGTGCGCGGCTGTGACCTGGCGGCCATCGCCATTCTCCGTCGTGTGCTGGGTGGCGGCGCGTATCCGGATACCGGATTCACCGCACGTAGCGGCGGCCTGTTCGTGGTCGCCGCGAACTGCACGGAACCGGGTGGCGTGTGTTTCTGCGCATCGATGGGGACCGGGCCGGGGGTGACGGACGGCTACGACCTCGCGCTCACCGAGCACACGGGTGCCGAGCACCGGTTCGTCGTCGATGTGGGCACGGAGGAAGGTGCGGCGGTGCTCGCAGAGATCGGATCGTGCCCGCCTGCGGAGTCCGAGGTGGTACAGGCCCGGGAGTCGGTATCGGCGGCTGCCGGGCGGATGGGGCGGTCGATGCCGGAGGTCGATATCCCGGGACTGGTCCGTGATTCGCGGGATTTCGCGCATTGGGAGGATGTGGCCGCTCGCTGCCTCACCTGCGGGAACTGCACGATGGTGTGCCCCACTTGCTTTTGCACGACCACCGAGGATGTCACCGATCTGACCGGTGACCACGCCGAACGCTGGGAACGCTGGGCGTCGTGCTTCGAGCTGGACTTCTCCTATATGCACGGCGGGAGTGTGCGACGCACCGGTGAGAGCCGCTATCGGCAATGGCTGAGTCATAAGCTCGGCACCTGGCACGACCAGTTCGGCAGCTCGGGATGTGTCGGTTGTGGGCGGTGCATCGATTGGTGCCCGGCCGGTATCGACCTGACTGCGGAACTGACCCGGCTGGCCGAGGAGGCCTCCGGTGCCGGCAGCTGAGGATCTGTCGGAGTTCGCGAGTCTGGCCACTCTCGACCAGGACGCGTTGCGCGCCCTGGCCCGGGTGGGCAGGGAGGTGGCGTTCCCGCCCGGTCACCGCCTGATCCAGGAAGGTCAGCGAGCGGATCGATGCTGGTTGATCCGCAGCGGGCGGATACGGCTGGACGCCCGGGTCGACGGGCATGCCGATATCACTGTGCAAACCCTGCACGGCGGCGACCTGCTCGGCTGGTCATGGCTGATACCGCCGTACCGCTGGCATTTCGGCGCGGTGGCCACCGAACACGTCACGGCCGTCGAATTCGATACGGCCGCGCTGAACCGGTTGTCCGACGACGATCCCCGGTTCGGGCGCCTGCTGCTGCTCGCGCTGGCCGCGGTCTTGGTCGACCGGCTACAGGCCACGCGGGCCCGGCTGGTGGATCTCTACCGCAACCCGGCCGAGGACCCGGGCCGCCGGAGCGTGCGGGGCGGGTCGTGACCAGCGCGGTCCGGTCCGAGCCCGCGGCCGCGGGCGATGTGATGTTGCCGTTCCGGGTCGTGCGGCGTACCTGTCAGACCCGCGATACCGTCACCCTGCAATTGCAGCCGGTTCACCGCGCGCCGCGACGTTTCCGGGCCGGGCAGTTCATGATGCTCTACAGCTTCGGCGTGGGCGAGATCGCGATCTCGCTCAGCGGGGACCCGGCCGCGCCGGACGGGTTGCTCGAACACACGATCCGCGCGGTCGGCGCGGTGAGCGGCGCCCTGAGCGGAGCCGGGGTCGGCGATCGGATCGGGGTACGCGGGCCGTTCGGCACCGGCTGGGATATCGAGGCGGCAGCCGGAGGTGATGTCGTGATCGTCGGCGGCGGTGTCGGATTGGCGCCGCTGCGGCCGCTGATCCTCTCCGTGCTCGCCGCCCGCGCGCGCTATCGGCGCGTCACCGTGATCACCGGTGCCCGGACACCCGCGGATGTGCTGTTCCGGCGCGACCAGCAGCGTTGGGCGCAAGACGATTCCGTGGCACTGGTGTCCAGTGTCGATCACCCGGCTCCCGGCTGGACGGGGCAGATCGGTTTCGTCACCGAGCCGTTGGCGCAAGTGGATCTCGACCCCGGCCGGACGAGCGGCTTCCTGTGCGGTCCGGAGCCCATGATGCGTTTCTGTGCGCAGGTGCTGCTGCGCAAGAAAGTTCCGGCAGAACATATTCGAGTGTCGCTGGAGCGGACCATGGAATGCGGGGTCGCGCGCTGCGGGCACTGCCAGCTCGGCCCGTTGCTGCTGTGCCGGGACGGGCCGATCGTCGACTACGCCACAGCCGAACCCCTGCTGGCGGTGCGCGAACTATGACCACGCCACCGACCCTGGCCGTCTGGAAATTCACCTCCTGCGACGGATGTCAGCTGACCTTGCTGGACTGTGAGGACGAACTACTCGCCCTCGCCGGACGGGTGCGGATCGTGCACTTCACCGAGGCATCGAGCACCGTGGAACCCGGACCCTACGACGTTTCACTCGTGGAAGGCTCGGTGACCACGCCCGACGAGTTGCGGCGAGTCGCCGAAATCCGGGAGCAGTCCCGGATTCTGGTGACGATCGGGGCCTGCGCCACCCACGGGGGTATCCAGGCGCTGCGCAATTTCGCCGATATCGAGGAGTTCACCTCGATCGTGTACGCCAGTCCCGAGTACATCGAGACACTGTCCACATCGACGCCGATATCGGATCATGTGCCCGTCGATTTCGAGCTGCGCGGCTGCCCGATCGACCGCAGGCAGCTGCTCGATACGCTGTGCGCGTTCCTCGCCGGGCGCGCTCCCGATATCCCGAACACCAGTGTGTGCACCGAGTGCAAACGCCGGGGCACCACGTGTATCACCGTCGCGGAGGGAATCCCGTGCCTCGGGCCCGTGACGCAGGCGGGCTGCGGTGCGCTGTGTCCCGCCTACCATCGCGGCTGTTTCGGTTGTTTCGGCCCGATGGCCCAGCCGAATATCGGCGCGCTGCTGCCGATACTTCGGATCAACGGTATGTCCGTCGAGGAGGTCGACCGTGCCTTCCACACCTTCGCCGCCGCCGCACCCGAATTCTCGGGACGAGACCGTGCCGGCGGAACGTAGAACTCTGACCGTCGATTCCCTGGCGCGCGTGGAAGGCGAAGGCGCCCTGCATATCGTCGTGCACGAGGGTGCCGTGGAATCCGCCGAGCTCCGAATCTATGAACCGCCCCGGTTCTTCGAGGCGCTGCTGCGCGGCCGGGCCTTCACCGAACCGCCCGACATCACCTCGCGCATCTGTGGGATCTGCCCCGTGGCCTACCAGGTCAGCGCCTGCAACGCGCTCGAACAGGTCTGCGAGGCCGAGCTGGACCCGCCGCTGCGCGCGCTGCGCCGGCTGCTCTACTGCGGCGAATGGATTGCCAGCCACTGTCTGCATATCTTCCTGCTGCATCTGCCCGATATCCTCGGGTTTCCGGACGCGGTGGCGCTCGCACAGGCCGAGCGGGCCCTCGTCGAGCAGGGCCTGGCACTGAAGAAAGCGGGCAACGCCCTGCTGGAGCTGATCGGAGGGCGGGCAATCCATCCCGTGAATGTGAAACTCGGCGGCTTCTACTCGACACCCGAACCGCGCGCCCTCACCGAACTGGCTGAGCAATTACGTCGCGGTCTCGACGATGCCGTGCAGATCGCGCGGCGGATGGCGCGATTCGACTTCCCCTCGGCCGAACTCGGTTGCGATTTCGTCGCGGTCACCGACGCCCCGCACTATGCCATCGAGACCGGCGAGGTGCGGACAAGCGGTGGCCAGACATTTCCCGCGGCCGGATTCGCCGAGCACATCACAGAACAGCAGGTGCGACACTCCACGGCGCTGCATGCGACTCTCGACGGCCGGCAGTATCTGACCGGCCCGCTGGCCAGGTACACGCTGAACTCGGCGCAGCTGTCCCCGATCGCGCGGGAGCTGGCCGCCGATATCGGACTGGACAGCAGTTGTCGTAACCCCTTCCGCAGCATCCTGGTACGCCTGGTCGAGGTCGTCTACGCCCTAGACGAGGCACTGCGCCTCATCGCGGACTATCGGCGACCACCGCGTGCCGCGGTCCCGGTCCGTTCGCGGCCCGGGACAGGGCACGGGGTGAGCGAGGCTCCTCGCGGCCTGCTGTATCACCGTTACGAGCTCGATACCGAGGGCATCGTGCGTACCGCCACTATCGTGCCGCCCACATCGCAGAACCAGTCGATGATGGAGGAAGACCTGCGCCGAGTGGTGGGTGCCAACCTGCATCTGTCCGACGCGGAGCTGACCACGCTGTGCGAAACCACCATCCGGAACTACGACCCCTGCATCTCGTGCTCGGCGCATTTCCTCGCGCTCGAAGTGACCGGCCGTTGACCGGGTGGCGGGCAGTGGTCGTGGGCGTCGGCACCGGCTGCCGCCACGATGACGAACTGGGGCCCGCGGTGGCCGAATCGGTCGCGGACCTGCACCTACCGGGAGTGGACGTCGAGACCTCCGGGGGTGACCTCACTGAGCTGCTGGATCTGTGGCGGGGAGCGGATCTCGCTGTCCTGGTGGACGCGGTGGCTCGCACTCCCTCTCACCCGGGCCGGATCGAGCGGATCGACGCGGAGAGAACGGCCGCGGCGGCCGCGGCGGCCAGTTCGCACTCCCTCGGGGTGGCCGAGGCCGTGCGATTGGCCCGGTCGCTCGACCGGTTACCGGGCAGGTTGGTGGTGTTCGCCGTCGACGCCGCTCGGCTGGACCTCGGTTTCGGATTGTCCACCGCGGTGGCGTCCGCGGTACCGCAGGCGGTGGCAGCAGTGGTGGCGGAGCTGGAGCGCTCGCGCATCTCGGCCGAAAAATAAGATCTCGGGCTAGGCCCGGCTTTCGTTCCGGAGATCGCGGACTTCACTGTTCCGGTCAGTGGTGCGCGTATCCGCTCTCCGTGTGCGGACCTGCCGGGCCCAACCGCGCGGACCGCGACTGTTCCCTAGGTGACCGGCAAGGCGGCACTCCCGGTCGGCAGGGAAGGCCCGCGCGTACCGGGCTGCGGTGTTCTGCGCCGACGGTGCCGGCGCAGCAGCTCGTCCGCCGCCCAGACCACGACCGGGAAGGGCAGTGTTATCGCCACCATCCACGGCGCCAAAGCCGCGGTGCCGAACACGGCCTGAAGCGGCGGGGCATAGATCAGGGCTGCGGCGAAGACGATTTCGAACAGGCAACCGGCGAGGAGGAGCCGATTACTCGTCAGGCCGACAGAACGCAGTGACGCCCACTCGGTGCGCGCGGCGAAAGCGGTACCCAGCTGACAGGTGACGATACCGGCGAAAGTCATGGTGGTGGCCTGCATATAGGCGTGGTGTAGTGGGGCGTCGGGCCCCACCGGATCGCCGGGATGCCAACCGGCGGCAAACAGTACGACGAAGAACCCGGTAGTCACCAGCACCGCCGAGACCACACCGAGCAGCGCCCACGCCCGCAGCAGCAGCCATCGGGTGATGACCCCTTCCCGGCGTGGCCGGGGCGGCCGGTCCATCAGGCCGGGTTCGGCCGGTTCCCGGCCCAGCGCGAGCGCCGGCAGTGTTTCGGTACCGAGATCGATCGCCAGGATCTGCAGTACCGTCAACGGCAGCGGGATCGCGCCACCGGACAGTGCGAACAGCAGGAACGGCACCACTTCGGGCACCGCGTGGGCGAAAATATAGAGCACGAACTTGCGGACGTTGTCGAAGACACGGCGTCCCTCTTCGATACCGACCGCGATCGTGGCGAAATTGTCGTCGGTCAGGATCAGGGTGGCCGCCTCCCGCGCAACATCTGTGCCGCCCCGGCCCATCGCCACACCGATATCCGCCCGGCGTAACGCCGGGGCATCGTTCACACCGTCGCCCGTCATGGCGACCACTTCGCCGTTCTGACGCAGTGCGTCCGCGATCCGGAGCTTCATTTCCGGTGTGGTGCGGGCGAAAACGATTTCACCCGGCTCAGCGAGCAGGGCATCGAGCTGTTCGTCGGACATCTCGTCGACCGCATTGCCGTCGACCACCCGATCGGCGCCCAACCCCACCTGCCGGGCGATCTCGGCCGCCGTCCGGCCATTGTCCCCGGTGATGACATGAACCCGGATCCCCGCGGTATGCACGGCCCGCACTGCGGCGGGAACCTCCGGACGGGGTGGGTCCAGCAGGCCCACCAGCCCCACGAACGTCAGGTCCTGTTCGGCGGATTCCGCATCCTGCGGTGGGTTGCCGTCCGCTCGGCGCCGGGCCACCGCCAGGACCCGCAGGCCACGGCCCGCCAGCTCGTCGACCTGTGCCCGGACCTGATCGGCCGCCTCGTCCCGAGGCCACCCGGTGCACCGGGGGAGTACCGTCTCGGGTGCGCCCTTTACATGGACCCATGCCGTATTGCCCACCCGGTCCACGGTGGACATCATCTTGCGCTGCGAATCGAAATCGTTGAGCGCCAGGCGTTCGCGGTCCCGGCGCGCAACCGGCACCGCGCGGTCTCGGTCGGCGGCGTATCGGAGCAGAGCGATCTCCATCGGATCGCCACCTGTGTGCTCACCCGTTTCCGCGGTGGCGCACCGAGCGACGATATCGGCCGTATCCCCGGGGTTTCCGGTGGTCTCGATGACCCGCATCGAATTCATGGTGAGGGTGCCGGTCTTATCGGTGCAGATGACGGTGGTGGATCCCAGCGTTTCTACGGCGGACAGCCTTTTCACCACGGCACCGCGGCCGGCCATCGACCGGACACCGGCGGCGAGCGCGAGGGTGATGGTCGGTAGCAATCCCTCCGGAACATTGGCAACGAGCAGCCCGATCGCGAACAGGAACGCCGCGCTGAGTGAAAGCCCGGCCAGCAGTCCGAGCGGCAGGAACGCGGCGCCGGCACCCACCGCGACCGCGGCGATCAGCCACGCCACCCGGCGTACCTGATGCTCCAGCGGGCTCTCCTCCCGGTGGACATGCTGGGACAACGCCGCGATGCGCCCGAGTTCGGTGTGCACACCGGTGCTGTGCACGACCGCCCGCCCGGAACCTCCGACGCAGGCGGTCCCACTGAACAGCAGAACCGGTGAATCCAATGAACGATCTGCCGTATCGGGATCGTCGGCGGTACGAACCACAAGGGCGGATTCGCCGGTGAGCGCGGACATATCGACCTCGGCAATGCCGGCGATGAGGCGCGCGTCGGCCGGTATACGCTCGCCTTCCTCGATGAGAAGGACATCGCCGCGGACCAGCCGGCTCGCCGGAACCGGTATCCGCTCTCCGTCTCGCACAACGCACACCTGGTCGGGCAGGAAACGGCTCAGCGCTCGGACGGCGTGTTCGGCCTGGTTCTCCTGCCAGAACGCAAGAACGGCGTTGAGCACGATCACCACGAGGATCGCATTTCCCAGAGCGGCCGCCCCACTGCCGAGTGCCAGCGCCGCGGCGACCCACAGCAGAAGTGCCAGGGGATGGATGAACTGCCGGCCCAGCGCGGCCCACCAGGGCGTCCCGCGGCGGAGCGGGAGCTCGTTGGGACCGTACAGGTCGAGGCGGCGCGCGGCTTCACGCGCGCTGAGCCCGTCGTACCCGGTCCGCAGATCCCGCAGCAGCGCGGCAATCGGTTCGCGCGGGTTGACGACAGGGTCGGGTTCTCTCTGGCCGGGCGGTGGGCGTGTTGAGCCGATGAGGTGCATCGTGCCGGTCTCGTATGGGTTACCAGGACCGGGCCGTGTGCGTGCCGGACCACGACATTACTCGTGGATCTTCGTGCCAACTCGTGGAAACCAGGGCGACCGTGCCCGCCGGCCCGCGCACGATCCGCAGAGCGCACCAACACCGGTCGCCGATTTCACCCGTCCGCCGCACAGCGGGCCCGCCGGCGCCGACCACCCCCCGACCGGCCGGATCCGCCGAGTCGTTGTTCCAGGGTGCGCTGTCGATTCCGGCCATTGCGGACCTCCCTGTGTTCGGGCCGGCAGAGATACTGCCGATCATCGTGGGGGCGCTTCACGTGTCAGTCTCGTTTTCGGTGGATACACCAGGACAGGGGAAAAGGTCACCGGTTGGCCGGTTCCGGGACCCGTCGCGGGGTGCTGCCGGGCGGCGGGTGTGACCTAGGTCGTCCAGGCTGTGGTCTTTACGCCCTGCCGTGCCGTCCCGCAGCGTCGTTCACTGGGGTCCGGAGAGACCGGCGACATCGGTGCGCCGAGACCGCGCCGATCCGTTTCCGTGGTCGGCCCGACCGGGAAGACCTCATGGAACGGGCCGATGTGGATCCGGTGGGCGCGAGTCTGTTATTTCGGGCAACCGCGGCGCGGCCACTGCCCGGAGAGCAGCGGCACCCGGAATCTCGACCCGAGACCTGGGCGGGGCTACTCGCCTGGTGCAGAGGAGATGAGTGCGGTGATGTTCTGGTACGACCACGGTATGAGCGGATGGGGGTATGCCTGGATGGGCATCGGGGTGCTGGTGTTCTGGGCGGCGCTGACCGTGGCCGTCGTCCTGCTCATCCGATACGGCATCGATTCCGGCCGTGGCAGGCCGCAACCGCCTCCGGAAACCGCGGAGCATATCCTCGCCGAGCGATTCGCCCGCGGCGAGATCGACCGGGACGAATTCCTGAACCGGCTCGATACCCTGCGCGGTCGTACGACGCCCTGATGCCCGGGCGGTGGTCCGTGTCGCGCAGTCGCGAGGCCCGCTCCTGGGTCGGCTCAGGAGCGGTTGTCCAGATGGCGGGTACCAGGGCACGCAGGTCGGGGCGTGCCGATTTCCCGGTACCGGATCGGTGACTTTGGCCTCTGCCGGCCCCCCGAGCAGGGGAGCACAGTGAAGGAACTTGCCGATGGCGGGCTCTGGCGGCCGAGGAGAGCAAGGTGTGATGCACGAACTCGCGATAACTCAGGACATCGTCGATACCGTGTGTGACCACGCGGCGGGACGGCAGGTATGTCATGTCACGGTGGAGATCGGTGAACTCACGGCCGTGGTCCCCGAGGCGGTGCGGTTCTGTTTCGGGCCTGCCACCGTTGGGACTGTCGCGCAGGACGCGAGCCTGGAACTCGTGGGTGTCCCCGGTGTGGCCCGCTGTCGTGTGTGTGGTGCCGAATTCGCCGTCGCTGATCCGGTGTTGCTGTGCGTGTGCGGAAGCGTCGACGCCGACCTGTTGTCCGGGCGGGAAATACGGATACGTTCGATGGAGGTGAGCCGCGAATGTGCGCGACCTGCGGATGCGGCAACGATACAGCCGGCGTGAGCACGACCGCCCCGCGCGATGCGCCGGGCCTGGGTGCCGGGCTCTACCACGCGGGCCATGACCACGGCAGCGACGGGCGCGAACCACCCGGGAGCGAAACAGTGACCCTGGAACACAGGGTTCTTGCCGCGAACGACCATATCGCCGACCACAACAGGCAGTGGCTGCGCGAGCGCGGGATACTGGCGGTGAACCTGACGAGTTCGCCGGGAGCCGGGAAGACGAGCCTGCTGGAACGGACGATCGGTGACCTGGGTGAGGTCCCGATCGCGGTGATCGAGGGGGACCAGGAAACGGCACTCGACGCCGAACGGATCCGCGCGACCGGGGCCCGGGCGGTGCAGGTGAACACCGGCGCCGGGTGCCATCTCGACGCGCGGATGACCGGTAGTGCGCTCGCGGCGCTCGACCCTGAACCCGGATCGATGGTTCTCATCGAGAACGTGGGAAACCTGGTGTGCCCCGCGATGTTCGATCTCGGCGAAAACGGCATGGTGGTGATCGTCTCGGTGACCGAGGGGGCCGACAAACCGCTGAAGTACCCGCATATGTTCGCCGCGGCGGAACTGGTGCTGGTGAACAAGATCGACTTGTTACCGTTCGTCGATTTCGATTCCGCAATGTTCGCCGCGGCTGCCCGGTCGGTCGGCGGCGGACCGGAGATCCTGCCGATATCCGCGACCACCGGCCAGGGTATGGACCGATGGTACGACTGGCTGTCCGGGCGAGATGCCTCGGCGGCGTGACTCCGCCGCCCCGCGCGGGCACACCGCGGTGGCGCGGGAGTCCGGCGTAACCGCCGAGCGCCGCCGCCGTCGCCTTCGGGTCCGAGGCATGGTGCAGGGCGTGGGTTTCCGGCCATTCGTCTACACCATCGCCACCGAACTCGCGCTCGCCGGCGAGGTCGGCAACGACGAAGCCGGTGTACTGGTGGAGATCGAGGGCACTGCGGCGGCACTGGACGAGTTCGCTGACCGGCTGCGACGGCGGCCGCCGCCCACAGCGACGGTCGACTCGGTGGAATCTACCGATCTCGTGACTCGTGACGACACCGGATTCCGCATTGTGGACAGCATCCGGGCCGGCGGGCGGACTGCGGTGCCCCCGGATGCCGCCCTGTGCGACGAGTGTGCCGGCGAATTGCGGGACCCCGGAAACCGCCGGTACCGGCATCCGTTCATCAACTGCACCGGCTGCGGACCGCGTTTCACCATCACGGCGGGCCTGCCGTTCGACCGGGCCCGGACCTCGATGGCGGATTTCGCACTGTGTGACAGTTGCGCAGGCGAATACGCCGACCCGGCCGACCGGCGTTTCCACGCCCAGTCGATCTGTTGTCCCGGCTGCGGTCCGGTTCTCACCTACTCCGGAGCCGGCACCGGCGATGCGCTGTCGGATGCCCGTGCACTGCTGCGCGCGGACGGAATCCTGGCGGTGAAGGGGATCGGCGGCTACCACCTCGCCTGCGACGCGGCGGATCCGGCGGCCGTCTCCGAGTTGCGGCGGCGTAAGGGGCGTGGGGACAAACCTTTTGCGGTGATGGTCCCGGATCTCGAGACGGCCCGGCGTATCGCGCGGGTGAACGCGGCATCCGCCCAGCTGCTCACGAGCGCAGCCCACCCCATCGTGCTGCTGCCCCGGCGCGGGTGCCCCGGATCCGACCGCGCCGGCGACGGGCCGGCGCATGTCGACCTCGCCGACGCGGTGGCACCCGGAAGCCCGGATATCGGTGTCATGCTGCCGTATACCGCGCTGCATCTGCTGCTGTTCGGGCTCCCGGGGGATCCGCCCGGCCCGCGTGTGCTGGTGATGACCTCGGGAAACACTGGCGGAGAGCCGATCTGCTACGACGACGAGGACGCCCGCACCCGCCTCGCCGGGCTGGCCGACGCGCGATTGTCACACAATCGGCGCATCCTCGTACCATGCGACGACTCGGTGCTCCGGGTTGTCGACGATATCGAGCTGCCGGTACGCCGCTCCCGCGGTTACGTTCCGGCGCCGATCGCGCTCCCGATGGCGGTACCGCCGACTCTGGCTGTGGGCGGCGATGTGAAGAACACCTGTGCCGTCGCCTGCGGCCGGGCTGCCTGGCCGAGCCAGCATCTGGGTGATATGGACCGGCCGGCCACTCTGGCTGCCTTCGAGACCGCAGAACGGCACCTCGAACTACTGACCCGGGTGACGCCCGGCCGCCTGGTCACCGATGCCCACCCCGGCTACCGGTCCACCGGGTGGGCCCGCCGGCATGCCGGGCAGCGGGAGGTGCGCATCGTGCAGCATCATCATGCCCATATCGCTGCCGTCATGGGTGAACATGGACTCGATTCCGCCGAGACGGTTCTGGGTTTCGCGTTCGATGGCACCGGATGGGGGCCGGACGGCGCGATCTGGGGTGGGGAACTGCTCGCGGCCGGATATCGCGGCTTCCACCGGTTGGCGCACCTGAAGTATGTGCCACTCGCCGGTGGCGAAGTCGCCGTCCACCGGCCGTACCGGATGGCCCTGGCCCACCTGTGGACCGCTGGGACAGGCTGGACGCAAGACCTCGCCCCGGTGCGTGCCTGCCCGCCCGCGGAACGCGCGGTAATGGCGCATCAGCTGCGCACCGGCCTGGGCTGTGTACCGACCTCCAGCATGGGCCGGTTGTTCGACGCGGTGGCTTCGCTGGCGGGCGTCCGGCACACCGTGGACTACGAAGCGCAGGCGGCGATCGAACTCGAAGCCGCGGCCCGTGATGTGCCCACGGGCCGGGCGGTCTACCGCTTCGCGGTCCTGCCGGCCACGGATCCTGCCGTGATCGATCCCGCTCCCGTGATCGCCGCGATAGCCAGGGACACCTCCGATGCAGTACCCGCGGGGGTTGTCGGCGCCCGGTTCCACGTCGCCGTGGCGCGTCTAGTCCTGGAACTGGCGCTCGGCCATGCGGAGATCACACGAACCGTGGTCCTCGCGGGCGGGGTTTTCCAGAATTCGCTTTTGTTGTCCACGACCCGGGCACTGCTGCGCGACCACGGGTTCACCGTCCGGTGCCCGCACCGGCTACCACCCAACGACGGCGGCCTGGCCCTCGGACAGGTGCTGGCGGCCGGCGTGGACTGAATGAACGGAGCGACATATGTGCCTGGCAGTTCCGGGAAAGGTCATCGGCCTGCACGAGCGTGCCGGGACGCCGATGGCGGACGTCGATTTCGGCGGCGTACGCAAGGACGTATGCCTGATGTACACGCCCGAGGCGGCACCCGGCGACTACGTGATCGTGCACGTCGGGTTCGCCATCCAGCTGCTGGACGAGGAATCGGCGCGCCGGACACTGGCCGAATTCGAGCATCTCGGAATGCTGGACGAGGAATTCGGGGACGGTTTCGCCGGGGCCGCTCGGCAGGCAGGCATGCCGAATCCCGAGCCGGCGGCGCACCAGGAGGAACCGGAGACCGCATCGTGAAATATCTGGACGAGTTCAGCGATCCCGTACTCGCACGGCACCTACTCGACCGCATCCGCGCCGCCGCGACCCGGCGGTGGGCGCTCATGGAAGTCTGCGGCGGACAGACCCATTCGATCATCCGGCACGGTATCGATCAGCTGCTGCCCGACCAGATCGAGATGATCCACGGGCCCGGCTGCCCGGTATGCGTCACGCCGATGGGAATTGTCGACAAGGCGCTCGAGATCGCGGCCCGGCCCGAAGTGATCTTCTGCTCGTTCGGCGACATGCTGCGCGTCCCGGGGAGCAACGGGGATCTGTTCCGGGTCAAGAGCGAAGGCGGCGATGTGCGTGTGGTGTACTCACCGCTGGACGCTCTCGAACTCGCCCGGACCAACCCCGGCCGGCAGGTCGTCTTCTTCGGAATCGGGTTCGAGACCACCGCCCCGGCCAACGCGATGACCGTTCACCAGGCGAAGCGGCTCGGTATCGGCAATTTCTCGGTGCTGATCTCCCACGTGCTCGTACCACCGGCGATCGCCGCGATCATGGAATCCCCGCGCTGCCGCGTACAAGGCTTCCTGCTGGCCGGACATGTCTGCACGGTGATGGGAACCGTGGAGTACCCACCGCTGGCACAACGGTACCGGGTTCCCATGGTCGTCACCGGATTCGAACCCCTCGACCTGCTCGAGGGCATCCGGCGCACCATCGTGCAGCTGGAAGAGGGGCGCCACGAAATGGAGAACGCCTATCCGCGAGCGGTGTCGGCGGTGGGAAATCCGGCAGCGAAAGAGATGCTGTCGGATGTCTTCGAGGTGACCGACCGGGCTTGGCGTGGAATCGGGGTCATCCCGGACAGCGGATGGCGGCTGTCCGAACGGTATCGCGATTTCGACGCGGAAGACCGGTTCGCCGTCGGCGCAGCCGAAACCCGGGAATCGCCGGCCTGCCGATCGGGCGAGGTGTTACAGGGCCTGATCGCGCCGACCGAATGCGCCGCGTTCGGTACCCGGTGCACACCCCGTCATCCGCTCGGCGCCACGATGGTGTCCGCGGAAGGCGCCTGCGCGGCCTACTACCGGTACCGGCGGCTGGAACGTGTGGGGTCGGGCGATGCCTGACCACACCGGGCAGCCGGCCCCTGTCGCTATCGACGGTGACGGCTGGGTATGCCCGGTTCCGTTGCGGGACGCACCCAACATCGTGATGGGTCACGGTAGTGGCGGTGCCATGTCCGGTGAGTTGATCGAGCATCTGTTCCTGCCTGCATTCGGCGCCGCCGCGGCGAACGGGCTGGGCGATTCCGCAGTGGTCGATATCGATGGCGGCAGACTGGCATTCACTACGGATTCGTTCGTCGTGAAGCCGACTGTTTTTCCGGGCGGCACCATCGGTGATCTCGCGGTGAACGGAACCGTCAACGACCTCGCCGTGGCGGGCGCGCATCCCCAGGTGCTGTCCACGGCGTTCATCCTGGAAGAAGGCACCCCGCTCGCGGAGATCGCCCGCGTAGCGGAGGCCATGGGCGCCGCAGCCCGCGCTGCCGGGGTGGAATTGGTCACCGGGGACACGAAAGTGGTCGATGCAGGGCACGGCGATGGGATCTTCGTCAACACCACCGGCCTCGGGGTGCTCTCGCCCGGTGTGGATATCCGGCCGCAACGGGTCCGCCACGGTGACGTCGTGCTGATCAGCGGCGAGATCGGCGTCCACGGGATCGCTGTGCTGAGCTGCCGCGAGGGTCTGGAATTCGGAACCACGGTGCACAGCGATACCGCACCGCTCCACGAAGTGGCCGCTGCCCTGCTCGCCGCCTGCGATGTCCATATGATGCGGGATCCGACACGTGGCGGGGTGGCCGCGACGTTGAACGAGGTGGCTCGCGCCGCGAATGTGGGTATACGGCTCGACGAGAACGCGCTACCCGTCCCCTCGGCCGTAGCCGACGCCTGCGGTCTGCTCGGACTGGACCCGCTCTACGTCGCCAACGAAGGAAAGCTCGTGGCCTTCATTGCGCCCGGGGACGCCGATCGTGCCCTCGCAGCGCTGCGGTCGCATCCGCTCGGTACGCAGGCGGTCGCCGTCGGTGAATGCGTGGCCGAGCACCCGGGCATCGTCGCAGCCCGGACCGGCCTCGGCGGGACTCGAATAGTCGACCTTCCCACGAGCGAGCAGCTGCCCAGGATCTGTTGAAAGCCGACCTGATTCTGCAATCCCGTGGGGACAACCAGGTATCGAGGCCCACATCCGCGGTGACCTTCTGCTCTGATCTGCCGCGGCTCCGGGCGGGATGATCGAGGAGTTCGTTCCCGATGAGGCAGATCCGAGCTCTACCGCCCTGACAAGCAGAAATGAACCGGTGCTCGTCCGGACGGTGACCCAGAGCGTGCGCGCAGGCACAGTAAAGAGGCAATCATGACCGATATCGTCTCCGGTCCCGGCCGGCATCTCGTCCCACCGGTGATGGCTGCTGTGGACGGTTCGCCGAGTTCCTACTCGGCGGTGGCCTGGGCTGCCGTCGACGCGAGTATGCACCGATGCGGACTACATCTGGTCAATTCGTGGGTGCTACCGGTCGGGTTCGGCCCCGAGGCCACGTTGAGCGAATACGACCTGCAGGTATTGCAGGACGAAGCCGATCACCGGCTTGCCGAGGCCACGCAGTCCGCCCGGGCCGCGGTGGGGGAAGCTGAACTCACGGTTACCACCGAAGCGGTGGACGAGCTCATCGTGCCCGCCCTCGTTGCGCGCTCACGCACGGCCCGGATGATCGTGGTGGGCAGCCGTGGACTCGGTGCGTTACCTCGGGGATTGCTCGGGTCGGTGAGTACCGCGGTGGCCCGGCATGCGAGATGTCCGGTCGCGGTGATCCACGCGGACGCCTCATTGGACGGGCCCACAGCCGAGGAACCGGTACTGGTGGGAGTAGACGGCAGCGCCCACAGTGTGCCCGCGGTGCGACTGGCGTTCGACGAGGCGGCGCGCCGACAGGTGGGGCTTATCGCCCTGCATGCATGGAGCGATACGAGCGGTTCCGCAATCCCGCGCCAAAAATGGGACGGTGCGCAGGATTCGGCGCGGGCACTGCTCGCCGAGAATCTCGCCGGTTACGCGGAGAGGTACCCGGATGTTGCGGTCGAGCGCATCGTCACGGCGGACCGGCCGGTGCGGTCGTTGCTCGATACGTCCGTGGACGCGCAGCTGATCATCGTAGGCAGCCGCGGTCGCGGCGGTTTCTCGACCATGTTGCTCGGTTCCACCAGTAACGCGCTGTTACATGCTGTGGACATCCCTATCATTATCGCTCGGACCGGAGAAGGCGCTGCGGCGTCCCGAGGCGTCGGCGGGTGAACCAGGTCGGCGGCGCCGCGCTTCGTGCGGTTCCCAGAGGCGGGTCAGAGGATGTCGTTGCGTTTCAGCGATCGGAAGTAGACGAACCCGATGCCCGCCGGCAGCCAGAACGTAACGAGCCGGAAGGCCAGAACCCCGGCCACCGCCGGGGCGGCCGGAACGCCGACGACCGCGAGCCCTGCGACGAGGGAAGCTTCGACCACCCCCAATCCTGCCGGCGTCGGCCCGGCCGCGCCGAGCGCCGAACCTGCCAGGTATGCGGCCGCGAGCGGCAGCGGGGACACATTCTGGCCGAATGCCTGGAGTGCGCAGCCCAGTGCGGCGACATACGCGAGATTGACACCCAGCTGGCCACCCACCACTATCGCGGCCCGCCGCGGCCTGCGGAGGAGTTCGAGGGTCGAGCGCAGGGCGCTGCCCACCTCGTGGAACAGATCCGGGCGTCGCCGCACGACCACCACGATCAGCCCGGTGATCGCGATGGCAGCGCCCGCCCCGATCAGTACACCGCGGAAACCGGGTAGTCCCGCCGAGAACAGTCGGCCGGTCGTTCCGAGTAACACTCCGACTCCGGCCAGCTCGAGGATGTGCAGCAGAATCCCGGTGCTCACCGTCACCGCGACGGTGGCGACCGCTGTCGCCGGTGTCAGCCCGGACCGCTCCAGATACCGTTCGTCGACGGCAGTCGCGCCGAGCCCGTAAGGCAACATCAGGTTCGCGAAGGAGGTCGCCAATTGGACTCTCACCGTGCGGCCGAATGCGAGACGACAGGGGCAAGCGCCCATCAGCGCCAGTGCGGCAGCCGCGTAGGTCGCCGCCGACATGGCCAGCGCTGCCCCCAGCCACGGCCACTGCGCGTCCCGCAGAGCCGCGCCGGTCCGACCGAGACGACCGATCTGCGGCAGCAGGACATAGGTCGCCACGACGGTCGCCGCCAGCCAGCCCGCGGTCCGCCACCGGAATCGCACGGTGGTTCCTCGATGGTCGCCGGTCCAGCGTTTCACGACCGATTCGGCGCCGGGCGACGCGGCTGCCGGAGGCAATCGCCTGCGAGGCATCCGGTGGCGCTAACGGAGAGTGTTTCCGGCGGCCTGTGTTTCGCGCTGACGTCGCGCGTGTGCTGCCAGCACGGCGATCTCGGCGGTGATGCCCGAGGAGAGCGTGTGGATATCGGGCGTGGTGTCGTAATCGCCGGTGATGCCGAATGTCAGTTGGTCCCGGTAGCTCAGTACGGCGACGCTGGTCCGGATTCGCATAGCGATCGGAATACAGGGCCACAGCTCGTGTACGGTTCGGCCGCCCAGTGTCAGTAGTCGCTGGGGACCTGGGATATCGGTGGCGAGGGTGACGACACCACGCTGTGGGAACGCAACCGCCAGTCGGACGACCCTCGCCATTAGACCGAACGGCAGCCGCCGCGCCCAGGAGAGCAAAGATTTCTCGTAGTCGGCCTCCCTCCGTGCCCGATGGTGCCGGATCTGCTCATGGACGGTCATCAGCCGCCGCACCGGGTGGTCGATCTCGACCGGCAAGTGGGCGATCATCGCGGATACCCGGTTATCGAGAACCTGCTTCCTGTTTTCCTCCCGCGTCGAGATCGGTATCACGATGCGCAGGTCGGCCGGGACTGGTTGTTCGCCCCGGCCGGACAACAGCCGCCGGTAGGCGGCGGCGACCGCGGCAACAGCGACATCGTTCACGGTGACGTCGAAGGTTGCCGCGACCTCCCGCACCTGCGGAAGATGCGTGCGCGCGATGGTGTAGCGCCGACGCCGCCCCAGCGGGCCGTTGAGCGAGGAGTCACTCGCCGGTGCGATCACCGCATACAACACCGGTGCGAGGACGCGGATGGCACGTACCGCCGATCCGGGGAGCGCCACCGATGCCTGCGCGGCCTTCTTCATCCGTCCCGCATAACCGAGGCGGGAACGAGTAACCGTCGGGCCTTCCCGGTGATCCGGGGCAACGGGGTCGCAGAAACTCTCCAGCAGCGTGATCTCTGAGATCCCGTCGAGCATGGTGTGGTGAGCCTCGAGTATCAGCGCCCAGCGGTCGCCGGCCAGCCGCTCGACCACCACCACAGTCCACAACGGATGGTCGCGGTCCAGCCGTTCGGTCAGTTCGTTCGCGATCAGTTGCTCGAGTTCCGTATCTCGGCCGGGACCAGGGAGAGCGGCCCATCGAATGTGATGTCCCAGGTCGAAGTGTGTGTCGGTCTCCCAGACCGGTGCCCGCAGATCGAAGACGCGGCGCCGGATCCGCTGCCGCAGCCGCGGTTGCCGTCGTAGCCCGCGATCCAGCCATTCGTGTAGATCATCCGGGGACGGTGGCGGTCCGTCCACGATGGCCACGGTGCCGATACCCAGGCTGACCTGGCGATCGGTGTCCTCGATATCCATGAAGCCCGTCTCCAACAGGCGCGAGTCCGTCATCGCGAACCTCCCCGGCAGCAGGCGCCGCTGCTGCCTGTGGCGGGAACTACCCCTTCCGAGCCACGATTCTCGCGCGCCGCGAGCCTTCCGGTGAGATGACGAGGTCATCGGCAGTGGTGACCTTCGGCCCGGCTGTGCGAGCTGCGACCCGGGTCCCTCGGCCCCGCCCGGGTGACTTTCTTCTCTGGTCCGGCGCGGCCGATTCGCGAGAGGCTCGGACCTGTGGCCGCGTGTCCAGAGGAGGTGCCGGTATGGCGGAGCCCAGCGGCGGGGTCGCCGGTATGGATCGGGTAACCGTGATGCTGGCTGTGCTCACGTGTGTGCTTCTCGGCGTCGGCGTAGCCGATATTTCACGTTCATTGGTGTCGGCGATCGTGGCGGGCGCATTGATAACGACGGGTCTGGTCATCGCACTGGCCATACTTCGGCTGTCGTCTTGACGTCCGAGCATACTGCCGCTTCGCTGCCGGGGTCGGTCCTTGCTCCCGCGGCGCGGTGCAGGCGATCCTTCAGTGAAATACCTCCGCCGTACCCGGGAAGCGGATCGTGTCTCCGGCAGCGAGTTCGACGGTCTCGTCCCGGCACGACACCGTGATCGGCGCGGCGGGACCGGGATGGGAACCGATTTCTACACCGTGCCCACTGACGTGCACGTTCAGCCGGTGGCCGCGGTACACCATGGGAAATGACAGGGTCCCCAGCGAACGGGGCCATGCGGGACAGAAGACGAGTTGATCCTCGCGCACTTCGAGGCCGGTGAAGCAGCGTTGCAGCAGATCGGCGCTGCCGGCCATGGCGGCGAGGTGGATCCCTTCGGCGGTGGTGCCGCCTTGGATATCGGCGATATCGGATTCCAGTACCGATTCGAAGTACTCCACGGCATGTTCGCGATGCGCGCGCGCCAGGACCCAGGAGTGCACCAGGGCGCTCAGCGTCGAGCCGTGTGCGGTGCGGGCCAGGTAGTAGTCGATCGTGCGGGGGATCATCGCCGGGGGCAGCGCATAACCGAGATGCTCGAGCAGCGTGCGCAGTTCGTCGGCGGAGAACACATAGAAAAGCATCAATACGTCGGCTTGTTTTCCGGCGCGGTAGGCGTTGATATCGTCGCCTTCGGCGTCCAGGATCCGATCGAGCCGCCCGATATTGCCGTAGCGGCGCCGATAATGGTCCCAGTCCAGTTCGCGTAGCTGTTCGTAGCCGTCGAACTGGCTGATGACACCGTCGTGGAACGGTACAGATATCCGGCGCGCGACATCCTGCCAGTGCTGTAGTTCGCCGGGGGTCAACGACAGGACGTCGAGCAGTTCGGCCCGGGCAGGCGGGGGCAGCACGTCGAGGGCGTCGAGGGCCCGCAGAATCGTCCAGGCGGCCATGATGTTGGTGTAGGCGTTGTTATCGATGCCGTCCTGCGGGGCATGTGGATATCCGGAGTGGAATTCGTCGGGGCCGATCACGCCCCGGATGCTGTAGCGGCCGCGGCCGCGGCCGCGGTCGAGTTCGGCGCGGCTGGCCCAGAAGCGGGCGATTTCGGCGAGCATTTCGGCGCCGCATTCGGCGAGGAAATCGATATCGCCGGTGACTTGGTAGTACTGCCAGACAGTGTAGGCGACTGCGCTGCCGATATGGTGGGCGCGATGGCTGGGATCGGGATTCCAGTGTCCCGACAGCGGATTGAGGTGCATGCGCTGGCTTTCTTCCCGCCCGTCGCTGCCGGACTGCCACGGGAACATGGCCCCCGAATACCCTTCTTGCGTGGCGGCGCGACGAGCCTGCGGGAGGCGCCGGTAGCGATAGCGCAGTAGGGCCCGGGTCAATGCGGGGAAGCGGGGGTTGAGTACCGGGAAAACGAACAGCTCGTCCCAGAACACGTGCCCTCGATAGGCTTCGCCGTGCAGGCCACGTGCCGGGACGCCGACATCGAGGTCGACGGTATCGGGGGACAGTGTCTGGATCAGGTGCAGCAGGTGCAGGCGCACGATCTGCACCGGGCGGGTCGCGCCGTCGAGGTCGATGCGCAGCCGTGCCCAGATCCGGTCCCACGCCAGGATATGCCCGTCGCGGAGTTCGGTGTAGCCGGCGAACTCGTCGAGCAGGCCGGCCGCGGCCTCACCGGGATCACCGGTTGCGGGGTCGCGGCCGGTGGATACCGCCATTGTTTTCTCTACCGAGATCGGTTCTCTCGCGACCATATCGAGGCGGAACTGGTGTCCGAACGCGCCGTCGTGATGCAGGTAGTGTCGCTCGGCGAGGGCATTGCCACGTTTGCGTACCACGGTGCGCAGGGCCATCGCCAGCGGCAGCCCGGCCCCGTTCGTCCGGGTCCGGACCAGGACCGAATCGGTGGACAGTTGCCGACCGCGGGGTGCGGTCAGGTGTTTACTCGACAGTCCGCGGTAGCGGGCCACGAGTGTGTTGGCGACTGTAGTGTCGATGGTTGCGCGGATCTCCATCGGCCCCGACCAGTTCTCGGCGACGATCGTGGTTTGCAGCGCGCCCAGGTGCGGGCGGTGCATGGCGGCGAAGCGGCGCTCGGTGACTGCGGTGACACGGCCTTGTGTGTCGCGGAACCGGTAGCAGCGCACGAGTTCTGCTCGGCGCAGGTCCAGCTGTTGCCGGTAGGTCAGCAGGTCGGCGCGGTCGATATCGAACCAGTCTCCGTCGCCGATGCGCCAGGTCACCGGTAGCCAATTCGGGACGTTGACCAGGCTTTCGTTGTCGATCTCCCGGCCGGCGACGCGGTCGTGGAGCCGGTTGTACAGCCCGGCGAGGTAGGTGCCCGGATAGTGGAGGTCACCGGCCACCGATCCCGGGAACGCGCCGCGGGTGGCGAAGTAGCCGTTACCTACGGTGCACAATGCCTCGCGCAGTTTCTCTTTCACCGGGTCGTAGCCATCGAAGGTGACCGCCCAGGACGGGGGCACCGGAGCATCAGCACCGGCAGCCAGCAGCCGGGCGAGCCGGTGCAGGAAATCGCGGACGCGCGTGGGTTCGGCCAGGGAGAAACCGGCCGCTGTTGCGCGCGTGACGCTTTCATTACTGCGCACCACCACGCCCAGTCCGTCGGCTTCCACCACATCGAAGGCGTCCTCGTCGGTCAGGTCGTCGCCGATATAGACCGGGAACGCGGTGCCGGGTAGGCGTTCGACGATCCAGCGCAGCGCGGCGCCTTTGTCCCAGTCGGTGTCCGGCCGCAATTCCACCACGCTACGGCCGCCGGTCACCCGCAGTCCGTGCGCGCGTCCGGCGGCGTGTACCGCGGCCACGACGGGGCCGATATCGCCGGGTGCGACGTTGCGGTAGTGGGTGGCGACCGCGAACCGCTTGCGCTCGACCAGTACACCCGGCACATCGCACAGATCGCGGTGCAGCTTGTCCGCCGCTTCCGCCAGCGCCTGCTCGGTACCCGCGGGGATCGCCGCGGTATGGGGGATGCCATCGGGGGCGAGTAGTTCGAATCCGTGGCTGCCGGCGTACCAGAGCCCGGTACCGCCGACTCGCCCGCGGAGATCGTCGAGCTCGCGCCCACTGATGACGGCTACGGGACAGTGCACCGCCAGTTCTTCGAGGACTTCTTTCATCTCCGGGACGAGGTGCGCCGCGGACGGGTCAGGCACGATATCGGACAGTGTGCCGTCGAAATCGAGCAGGACCGCGGGGGTTTCGCCGCTGAGCAGGTCGGTGATGCGCGACCAGAACGCGAGCGCATCGGGAACATCGGATACGCGCCGGAATCCGCCGCGTACCTCGATCCGGGACAGATCGTCGACAACGATGTCGGCGCCGCACCTCCGCAGCCTGTCGGTATGCCCGCCGCGGTCGACGCCGATGACGAGCCCGAATCTGCCGTCGCGGCCGGCCGCGACACCCGCTTCCGCATCTTCGACGACCACGGTGCGTTGCGGTGTGCTACCCAGGCGACGGGTGGCCTCGAGCAGGGTCGCCGGGTCCGGTTTACCTTCGAGTCCGAGGTGTTCGGCGTCGATTCCATCGATGCGGGCGTCGAATGCCTCGGTGAGCCCGGCGGCGGTGAGGATGTAGCCGAGGTTGCGGCTGGCGGAGAAGACACCGGTCGGCATGCCCAGCGAACGTACCCGCCGGATCAGCGAGACCGTGGACTCGAACACTCGCACTCCGTCGCGGACGACTCGCTCGCGGAACAGGCGATCCTTGCGATTGCCCAGTCCGCACACTGTCTCCGCGGTCTCGGGGTCGGTGGGTTCGCCCCACGAGAGGCCGATGCCGCGGGAGGCCAGGAAGTCGGCGACACCGCGATAGCGTGGTTTGCCGTCGATGTGGCGGAGATAGTCGTCGGGGGTGAACGGCGACCGGTCCTGGCCCGCGGTCGCGCCGCGCCGGTCGAGGTAGGTGTCGAACAGTTCGGTCCAGGCCGCCGCATGCACCGACGCGGTATCGGTGACGACGCCGTCGAGGTCGAACACGACCGCGTCGTAGCGGCGCGTGTCGATCACGGTCGCGGTGTCTGCACCGTTGTTCACCCTTTCAGCCTGCACCACCGGCGATGGCAGGAGATAGGGCAAGAAGTCGTCGACCGGTGCCCGGCGGTCCGCACCTGTATCGGAGACAGGGGCTTACTGCAGGCCCGCACGCCGGCCGGTGGCAAGACCGTTCTCGCCGACCGGGTGTGTGCACAGGTCAGGGTGGCCCGAACGGCGGGTCGGACTGTCCGGCGCAGCGCGACATCTCTGCGAGGTCTGCCTCGATGGCAGCGGCGATCCGTTCAGCGGACAGCATGCTGTCGTAGTCGCCGAGCACGCCGAACCTTAGGAGGCCGTGGTAGCTGGTGACCGCGACGGCCAGGCCGATGCGCATGGCCAGTGGCGGCAGTGCGAACACGTCCAGCACGGCACGACCGAGGAATGTCAGTGTGTCCTGTGGCCCGATTACGTTGGTGACCAGTGCTCCGACTGCCTGCTGCCGGTAGCGCACCGCGAACCGGAGCACGGCGGCCGCAGAGGCTGTCGGTAACAGTGCCGCCACGCCGAGCGCCAAGCCTTCGGCTTCCACTTCGCCCGTCGCCCGCTGCCGGGCCACTCGCTGATGCACTCGGGTGAGGCGCTGGCGAACGGTTGCGGCATCCAGCGGCAGTTGCGGGGTGAGGGCGGCGACGACGTTGCCGCGTCCGTCCTCGGCCTCGGCGGGCCGGGTGGAGACCGGAACGAGGATGCGCAAGTGTTCGGTGGCCGGGTCCCTGCCCTGTGCGATCAGTACCGACCGCACCGCGCCGGTGACCGCGGCGACCGCGACATCGTTGACGGTGACCCCGAACGCGGCACAGAGGGCGCGGATATCGACCAGATTCGCCTCGGCGACCCCGTAGCGGCGCCTGGGCCCGAGCCTGCCGGCGCCCAGTGAGCCGTTCCCTGCCGGTAGCAGTGCGCGGGTCAGGGTTACGGCGTTGCAGACCAGATTCCCCGTGCCGCGGGCCGCGACGGCCGCCGCGCGTGTGCCGGCGGAGGCGAGGCTTGTCACGGTGGGAATCGCGGGCGGCGGCCCGGGTGGTGGGTGGCCGGGGTGTTCGTCGGTATCGTCGCAGAGTTGTTCGAACAACCGCATACCGGCCATACCGTCGATCATCGCGTGATGGGCCGCGAACAGCAGCGCCCATCGATCGATGTCGTATTCCTCGATGACCAGGCATCGCCACAGCGGGTGGTTTCTGTCGAATTTCTCGGTCGACTCCGCGGCGATCAGGTCGCACAGCTGCTGCCTGCCGCGTGGTTGCGGCAGGGCGCGCCACCGCACGTGTCGTGCCAGGTCCAAGCCGGGGTCGTCGACCCATCGGGGCGCCTGCAGCCCCAGGGGTGCCCGCTCGACTCGCTGCCGCAGGCGGGGATCGCTGTCGGCGCGCTGTTGAAGACGTTCGATGAGTTCTGGCTGCGAAGGTGCTTGCCCGGCCAGCACCGCGACGATGCCGATACCGACATCGGCGGTCGCGTCGGCATCTTCGATGTACAAGAATGCCGAATCGAGGGGGCGCAGGCGGCTCATCGGCTGTCGTGCTCCGGCACCGCGGGCTCTCGCCCGGACAGCGGTCGGGCTTCGGAGATCGCCTCGATGAACCGGCCGACGGTTTCGTCCGGCAGCGCCCGGGCGAAACCGGCCTCGGTGAGTATGCCGACGAGCCGGTCCTGTTCGGTTACCGGAAGCCGGCGAATCCGGCAGCCCTGCGACACTGTCAGCGCGTCGGAGACGTCGCTGTCGATATCGACGCTGCGCAGCATCGTCCCCTGGAGCAGACTACCGCTGGTCCAGCTATCAGGATCGGGTTCTACGGCAAGGCATTTCACCACGTTTTCCCGGTCGGTCACGATGCCGTGCTGCCGTATCTGCCGGGCCGCTGTGGTCATCGTGTCGCTCTGCCCACGGCAGGTGACGTCGCGGTGCGTGATGGATCGAATCGGTCTCATCGCGAGATCTCCCAACGTCCGGGCGCTGCCGATTCAGCATCACCGACCCCGGTGCTCTCCTGTCAGGGCACAAAGTCACCCGTCGCGCGTGGAAAGACACGAACTCGGGTCCCTCGATGACCGAACGGCCGCCGCCTCATCGGGGTAGCCGCCCCGCGACAGGTGGTATCCGACCCCCGGTGATGCCTGTCCAGCGGTCACCTCCGGACGGATTCGACCGTGTGCCCGGCGCGGCGGTCGGGACCATTTCCCCGCGCATCGGCGACTTCCGGCCCTCTCCGAGGCGGGCGGCCGGAATCGATGCTGGAGAAGCACCCCAGCCGGTATCTCGGCCCCCGTGAGGAAGGCAATGGTATGGCGCATCACACCGATCCTCTGGCCGCGGAAGTTCACACCGCGCACGCCTGGCTGAACACCATCGCCGACGGCCTGGGCACCGAGGACCGCCATTTCGCCCTCCGCGCCCTGCGCGCATGGATGCATGCGGTCCGTGACCGGGTCGGGGTGTCCAACTCTGCCCATATGACCGCACAACTTCCCGAGTTCCTTCGCGGGGTGTGGTACGAGGGCTGGATACCTGCCAAAGTCCCGGTCCGCCACGGTGTGGCCTCGTTCATCGACCAGTTGGCCGAGGAGGCACGGATCGACCGCGACGATGTTGTCATGGTCGCGGGAAAAGTGACGCGGTCGTTGGATCAGCTGTTCGCCCCCGGCCAGCTGGACAGGATATTCGCCGTTCTGCCTGCTCCGCTGGATATCGCTCTGTGGGGCGATTTCCTCGGCGAGACCACTGCGGCCAGGACCGTGTCGCCGGTCCGTGCCCTGCGTGCGCAGCGCAGGCATTCCCTCGCACAGCAGGTTCGGGTGCTGGGAGAAGCGGTTGCGGTGCTGGCCCGTGGGCTCGAACAGTTGCCGTCGCGTCCCGCCGACGAACAACAGGTCGCCGAGGCAGCGCAGTCGGCGCACCGGATTCTGCTGGCCGAGGGGCTGGTGGATCAGCACGTGACGGAGTGAGGTGAGCATGCTGCGGCCGACGGTGCCCCTGGGCCATCTGACCGGAATCCGGATCGGTGCACACTGGTCGGCGCTGGTCGCGGTGGTGGTGTTCACAGTATTGCCGGCCTCCGTGCTGTCCGACGGGTCGAGATCTGCGCCGGCGCTGTGGTCGGCCGCGCTGGGGCGCGCAGCCCCGCCGACCGACCGTCGCGCCGGTCCCGCCCCCTCGAGGAACCCGTCAGGAGGACACGATGTCAGAACCGCAGGACGGTGACGCGCCGCGAGGTGTCTTCGCGGACCGCCGCGAAGCCGGGCAAGCTCTCGCCCGGCTGCTCGAGCACTACCGTGGCGACCCCGACGTTGTGGTGCTGGGACTGGCGCGTGGCGGCCTACCGGTCGCCTGGGAGATCGCTGCCGCTCTTCATGCGCCGATGGACACGATGATCGTGCGCAAACTCGGAGCACCCGGCAATCCCGAATTCGCCATCGGGGCGCTGGCCTCCGATGGCCGGATGGTGCTCAACGACGACGTCGTACGCGCATTACAGCTGTCTGCCGAGCAAATTCGTGCCATCGCCCGGGAGCAAGCAGTGGAGCTCGCGCGGCGCGAAGCCGCCTACCGGCCCGGGCGCGGACCACTGGATGTCGCCGGCCGGACCGTGATCCTCGTCGACGACGGGCTCGCTACGGGCGCGACCATGTTCGCCGCCATCGACGCGATCCGCCGGGCGGAACCGAAACAGATCGTCGTCGCTGTCGCCGCGGCACCGGAATCCACCTGTCGCGAACTCGGCGCCGCGGTCGATGATTTCGTCTGCGCAACGATGCCGTCGCCGTTTCGGGCGGTCGGCGAATCCTACTGGGATTTCACCCAGGTCACCGACGAACAGGTCAGACAACTGATCGCCACCCCCACCGTCGGCGCACCCCCGGTCGCGGTTCCCGACTCAGCGGTCCTGCGCGATGCGGCCGTCGACGCCCCGGCCGGGATCCCGCCGGGAAAGGTCGTCGACGATCTGGTCGGCGATGCCCGCTTCGTGCTCATCGGCGAGAGCTCGCACGGCACCCACGAGTTCTATTCGGCCCGCGCCGAGATCACCAAACGGCTCATCGAACGCCACGGGTTCACCGCAGTCGCTGTCGAAGCCGATTGGCCCGACGCCTACCGTGTCAACCGGTTCCTGCGCGGCCGCGGCGACGACCGCGACGCAGAGCAAGCACTGGCAAGTTTCGAACGTTTCCCGGCCTGGATGTGGCGCAACACCGCGGTCCGCGACTTCGTTGACTGGCTGCACACCCACAACGCGCGCTGCCGTACCGCCGGCGCCCCCGAGACCGGGTTTTACGGGCTCGATCTCTACAGCCTGCACCGGTCGATGCAGCAGGTGCTGCGTTATCTCGAACATGTCGACCCGCGCGCCGCGCAGCGGGCCCGAGTCCGCTACGCCTGCTTCGATCAGGTCAGCGGGGACGACGGGGAGGCCTACGGTTTCTCCGCGGCGTTCGGCGCCGGTGCGTCGTGCGAAAAGGAGGTGGTCGACCAACTCGTCGAACTGCAGCGGGGACTGCTCACCGCCACCATGTCACACGGTCAGGGCTCCGAGGAACAATTCGACGCGCTCCGCAACGCCTGGTCGGTCCGCAACGCCGAGGCCTACTACCGCGCAATGTTTTCCGGCCGAGTCCACTCGTGGAATCTGCGTGACCGGCACATGGCCCAAACCCTGGACGCGCTGGCAACCCACATGTCCCGGCCGGGCCGTTACGGCCGTGTCCATGGCGAACCGCGCATCGTGGTGTGGGCACACAACTCCCATGTGGGTGACGCGCGCGCCACAGAATTGGGTGCCGAAGGGCAGGTGACCCTGGGCCAGCTGATCCGGCAACGCCACCCGACCGGCTGCCACAGTATCGGGTTCACCACCAGCTCCGGCACGGTCACCGCCGCCCGCCAGTGGGGTGGTACGGCCCTGCGGGAAACCGTGCGAGAACCGTTGCCGTCCAGTCTCGAAGGGCTGCTGCACGACACCGGCAACCCGGAATTCCTGCTCCGGCTCGACATCCCCGGCCCCGCCGCCGAACTGTTGAACACACCACGGATACAGCGCGCGATCGGTGTGGTCTACAGCCCTGGGACCGAACGGCAGAGCCACTATTTCCATGCCCGCACTACCCAGCAGTTCGACGCATTGATCCATATCGACCGCACCACCGCTGTGCAACCACTGGAACCGGACAGCCGCCACGACGCGGGCGCCATACCGGAAAGCTACCCCACCGGGCTATGAGTGCAGCCGCGCCTACTGCGCGGGGACAGCCACGATGCTCCCGAGAATGATATGGAGGTGGCGGCAATGATCGAGCTCGCCGGGCTGACCAAAACTTACCGGCACACGGTGGCACTCGACGATGTGACCGTGCAGATACCTGCGGGTGTGGTCTTCGGATACGTCGGACCCAACGGGGCAGGCAAAACCACCACCATCCGCATCCTGGCCGGGCTGATGCGGCCCACACGCGGTTCGGCGCGAATCTGCGGCGCCGATACGGTGCGGGAACGGGAAAAGGCGCAAGACCACATCGGCTATCTGCCGGGCCAATTCGTCGCCTACCCCGACCTGACCGGCGCGCAATACCTGGACTATCTGGCACACCTGCACGGAGGTGTCGACCCGAAACGACGCCGCGGTATCGCTGAACGCCTCGACCTCGACCTCGCCACTCGCATCGGTGCGATGTCACACGGCAATCGGCAGAAGGTCGGCATCGTGCAGGCGTTCATGACCGAACCGGACGCGCTGGTGCTCGACGAACCGACCACCGGCCTCGACCCCCTGGTTCAGCGGGAATTCCTGGCCATGGTGCGTGAGTCTCGCGACAACGGGTGCACCGTTTTCCTCTCGTCGCACGTGCTGTCGGAGGTGGAAGCGGTCGCCGACAGCGTCGGAATGCTACGCAAGGGCCGGCTCATCGACGTCGGGGCCGTCGCCGAATTCACCGGCCGGACACTGCGGCGCCTCGATGTGACTTTCGGCGCCCGGCCGCCGGATACGGCCCGGCTACGTGGTCTGGCAGAGGTCCGGAACGTGCAGCAGGACTCGCAGCACATACAGATCGAAGTGCAGGGGTCCACCGCCGAATTGCTCAAAGCAATCGCACCCTATGACGTGGTCGACATCGCGAGCCATGAACCCGATCTAGAAGAGATCTTTCTCAGCCACTACGGACAGGACTGAAACACCATGCTGCGCAGCGTGTATCTGAAATCCCTGCGTGATCAACGGCGCGGGCTTCTCGGCTGGAGTATCGGTATGGTTGCGCTGGTGCTCTTGGAGAGTGCCTTGTGGCCGTCGATCTCGGAAACCGGGGGAATGCAGGACATCGTGGAGAACTACCCCGAAGCGCTGCGCGAACTGTTCGACCTGGACGCATTCGGGACGGGCACCGGGTTTCTCAACGTCGAACTGTTCAGCATGCTGCTACCGATCCTGTTCCTGGTCTTCGCAATCGGGCGCGGCGCCAAGGCGATCGCGGGCGAAGAGGAACGCGGAACACTGGAAGTGCTGATGGTGACCAGGATATCGCCGGTGCGGCTCATGCTCGAGCAAGCGGCAGTGCTGGTCACCGCTGTCTTCGCGCTGGGTGTGGTGTTGTGTGTCGCGGTGGTGGTGTTCTCGGCGGTGTTCGGTCTCGAGGTCACCATCGGTTCGGCGGTGACCGGAGCACTGTCGATGGTGCTCATCGGTATCGAATTCGGTCTGCTCGCACTGGCCATCGGTGCCGCGACCGGCCATCGAGTGCTCGCAGCGACTGTCACGGCGGTCTTCGCGGTCGCGGCCTATGTCCTGTATGTGGCGAGCAAGCTCGTGGAGGCTGTGCGTCCCTGGGGGCCGCTGTCACCGTTTCACCAAGCCATAGAAGGTGGGCCGCTGGGGGCCGGGCTTCCCGCCGCCTATGGCTGGCTGCTGCTCGCCGGAGCCCTGGTGCTGCTGGCGGGACTACCGATCTTCGATCGACGCGACATCGCCGGTGTGTGATTCTGATCGGGTCGGGCGCATAGGTGCCTCGTCACCGTCAATGCATGCCTCCCCCACGATCAGGGTCTCGTCAGCGGTAACCGGTCTCGGCGGCCGGCGGTCAGGTTTGGTGGGCAACCAGGACCGGGCAGTGGGCTCGTTGCACGATGATGTTGCTGGTGGAGCCCATGAGCAGACCGTGGAACCCGCCGCGGCCACGGCTACCGACCACGACGAGCTGCGCCGACTTGGACCAGTCGATCAGGTGCAGGTCCGGGCCGGCCAGGTAGATCTTGTTGATAACCTCGACGTCAGGGTATTTCTCCGTCCACTCGGCGAGCCACTCGCTCAGTTGTGCCTCCGCCGCAGCGGCGATGTCGGGATCGTCGACGATCTCCGGCATGCCGGCGAACCAGTGGAAACGCAGATCGTGCCAGGCGTGGAGGGCAACTAGGGGGGCTCGCATCAGGTCTGCTTCGGCGAACGCGGCGGCCGCGGCAGCGTGACTGGCCGACGTTCCGTCGAGGCCCACGACGACGGGCCGCTCACGGCCCATGCCCGATTCGGGCCCGTGCCCGCGCACCACGACGACTTTCCCGTGACCGTGGCTGGTGACCGCGAGCAGAGTCGATCCGAGATGAGCCAGCGTGGATCCTTCTCCGGAGGCGCCGATCACGGTCAGTTCGGCGGAGGCGGACTCTTCCACCAGTAGCCGCGCAGGTTCCGCATCGGACAGTTCGGTCTCCACCTTCAGAGAAGGGGCAATCTGCAGCGCTAGAGAACGGGCGTGCTCCACGCAGTCGTTTCCGCGTCGATACGCTGCCTCGAGCACTGGCCGCTCCATCTGGTAGTAGACGCCGGTGAGGGTGCGCGCGGCAGCCAGGTTGTATCCGTGCACGATGCGCAGCCGCCAGCCGCGTTGGGAGGCGGTTCGGCCGGCCCAACGCGCGGCAAGCTCGGACGGCTCGGAGCTGTCGACACCGACGACGATCGATGGGGGCGACTCGGGCGACTGTGCGGAACTGTCCATGACGGCGGTCCTTCGGGCTCCGAAGCGGCGATCCTTCGAGACTAGGCCGGTAGGTACAACCGCCGCGGTTGTCATTCGTCACCCATACCCGGGACTTCGGTCGCCTGCACCCCGGCACGACCACTGAGCAACCCCGGCCACGTAGCCCGGCCGAGACTGCCCTCGCCAGGCCTGGCCCAGGGTTTGTGTGCGCTCGCGGACGTCGGGAGGACAGGGCGCTGCGGCGCGGCACCCTCAGCGGCTATCGCGCTCGCTGGTGGTGAATGCCGGCGGGCCGTGGTAGGGGCGTTGCAGAGCGGCGAATTCGGGTGTGCTCGCGGCGTCGATCACCGCGCGCAGCAGTGCGGTGGCGCGGTGAGGGGGCGGGGGCGCGGTGAGCACTGGCCCACCGAATCCTTGCCCGTCGATCGAAATGATGGGGCTGCCGCCGCGAGCGCCGAGAGCCTGCTGGGAGGCCCGGTGGGCTTCGGCGACCAGGGAGTCGAACGAGGCGTCGTCGAGGGCGGCGAGAAAGCCCGAATCCAGGCCGGCTTCAGCAAGCGCCGCCGCGGCGGCGGCATCGTCGTCGGGATCCGGTCCTCGAGGATGCAGCCGAGGCCCCAACGCCAGGTAGAGCGGAACGAACCCCGCGGGACCATGGCGCTGTTCGGCGGCGGCGAACATGCGCCCGAACCGGCGTGAACAGATGATCATCGGTTCCTGGCCGGCGTCGATGGTCTGAGCATCGTTGAGTACCGCCAGACTCATCTGTTTCACGGCCACCGTGTGCTCGCCGTGTGCGGCGTCGAGCAGCCAGCGGGCTGTGACCCAGGCGAACGGGCATACCGGGTCTACATACAAGTCGATCTCGGCCATCACGGTCCTCCTTCGCGGGGTTCCGGCCGGTGCGCGGGCGGGTGCCCTCCACTTGCCCAATATACCCCCTGGGGTATATTGGGGAACTCGAATATGAAAAGAGTGGGGGTGGGGGTTTTCGAAGAGGTGGAGGTACGGAGCTGACGGAAACGATGCCCGAAAAGGCAGGCGCCGAGACGGCGATCGGCGGTCCGCCGGCGCGACTCGGCGCGACGATGGCCGGGCGGCAGTTGGGGGGTCGGGGTGTGGCTGGTGGTTCTCGTCGCCCTCGGCTCACTGTGCCGTCGGCATAGACCGCCAGATCGGGCTCTTGCTGTCCTGCAACATCATGCGTCTGCCGCGATCCAGCCAACGACACCGACGTACTCGTCGAAGCCATGAACCCGAACGTCATGGTCCAGATCGCCGGGCAACCGGCGCTCGCCCCGATCGCCGAGGAGCAACGACGAAATCGAAGGCTGCGATCGGTTCCTTCGGCACCGGCGAGAATTGACACCCGCCGGTTCAGTGGATCGCTGCCCGGGTTTCGGCTCGTCCGCCGATACCGTTCGCGCATCGGCACGGTCGCTCCGGTCAGCGACGGGCTTCCGCCGGTCTGCCGATGCACCCGGGGTCTTGCGCCCACGGACTCGGGGACCTTGTTCCCTGATCCACGCAGCCCAGTTCAGGGATGCTCGGTTCAAGGACGGACCGGATACGAAGAAGCCCGCCGGAGCATACTGCAACCGTCGCGCCATCGGAGGCCGTTTCTCGCCGGCGGACTCGTCGATGCCCGCCCTGAGCGAATCGCGTACTCGGGGCCGTCAACGAGGAAGGCAGAGTATGAACCGACTCACCGACCCGGTGCACGGGAAACCCACCGTGCCAGATGTTGTTACCGCGGTAGATGGCTCACCCAGTTCGTATCGAGCGGTGGCCTGGGCGGCGATCGAGGCGAGAATGCACGGCTGTGGGCTGCATTTGATCAACTCGTGGGCCATCCCGTCGGGATTCGGTCCCGAGGACACGATGACCGAGAGCGACCTGCGCTGGTTGTACGACCAGGGCCAGCGAGTCGTCGACGAGGCCGAGCACGTGGCCCGGACCGCGTCGCCGGGCAAGGAGCCGATCATCAGCACCGAGGTAACCTCGTTGCTCATCACCACGGCGCTCATCAAGCGATCACGTTCGGCGCGAATGGTGGTAGTCGGCAGTCGCGGCCTGGGCGCGTTCCAGCGCGGCTTACTCGGATCGGTGAGCACAGCTGTCGCCCGCCACGCATGCTGCCCGGTCGCGGTCATCCATGCCGACGCACCGCTGGACTCGGCTGCGGCCGGGCGGCCGGTGCTAGTGGGAGTGGACGGCAGTGACAACAGCGCGCCGGCGGTGGCGCTGGCGTTCGACGAAGCGGCCCGGCGAAACGTCGGACTGATCGCCATGCACTCGTGGAGCGACACCAGCGGACTCGATTTCCCGATCCTCGACTGGGACGACGTCAGGAACTCGGCCGACAGGACGCGCGCCGAGACCTTGGCCGGCTACCACGAACAGTATCCCGATGTCGCGGTGCAGCGGATTGTCCGCATGGACCGGCCTGCACGTTCGTTGCACGACGCCTCGGCCGACGCGCAACTCGTCGTCGTCGGTAGTCGGGGACGCGGTGGTTTCCGCAGGCTGCTTCTCGGCTCCACCAGTGACGCCTTGCTGCATTCGGTGGATACTCCGCTGATCATCGTCCGCGCGGGGCCCCCACACGGTGACGGTGCAGGCGAGCACGAGTAGGGGAGTGCGCTACTCAGGGGCTGCACCGGCAGCTTCAACTGTTGGCGCGAGTGCCGCTGTGCGGCTGGGTCCTTCCGGTCTCGCCAGGGGGTGGCGCCTGCGCGACGGCCGCCGCGCTCACCGCCTCAGCCCTGGCGGGTACTCACACATCTGTACGGTGGCGTGCGCGTAGTCCTGCCAGGCGGAGTCCGGCGAAGGTCACCGCTACCGCCACGAATCCGGCGACCACTATGAGCCGGTTGACGTCCGCGGCCGGTTGCCGGCGCACCCGGCCGTCGGCGAGCACATAAGCACCGACGGGCTTGGCGCCGACACCGAACCCACCGCCGGAGCCTTCCTAGCCCTCCTCGTCGGTACCGCTGCCCCCGCCCGCACCGCCGGAGACCGCCGCGGCGGTGATCACCGTGGCCCGGTCGCGTTCTGCGCCGGATTGCAGGGCGTGTTCCGGCGGCGACCTCGGGTGCACAGTCACCGTCCGCTGGCCCATCCGCACCCGGACCTGGTCGACCGGCAGTTCGCAGCCGACTGCCCTGACCGGTTATGGTGCATGGACGTCATTCAACACCCCGGCACCGCACCCGTCCCGCGACAGAAAAGCACGTTCGGTCGACTCACTCGGACGCCACCAGTACGGGCAGTTCCGGCAGGCGCGCGAACCCCAGGGGTGCCGGCCCGGCGACGGGGTGGGTGAGTCGCAGGTCCGGGAATCGGCCGATCAGCCCACGCAGGGCGACCTCGGCTTCTTGCCGGGCGAGTGCCGCTCCGAGGCAGTAGTGCGCTCCCTGCCCGAACCCGAGATGTCGCTCACCGCGGCCGGTCTCGCGCCGGACGTCGAGCTCGTCGGGATTCTCGGTGAACTCCGGATCGAAGTTCGCGGACAGGATCGCGGCTGTCACCGTCGAACCGGCCGGCACGGTGACTCCGCCGAACTCGATATCGGTCGCGGCGTAGCGGGGCAGGCTAGTCGGGATCGGGCCGCAGGTGCGCACCAGTTCGTGCACGGCCCTCGGCCACAGCCCTGGCTCAGAACGCAGTGCCGTGAGCTGGTCGGGCCGGGTCAGCAGCACCTGCACGGACTTCGAGATCAGGTGGGCGGTCGTCTCGAACCCGGCGGTGACGAGTTCGAACACCATGGTGATCATCTCGTTCTCGGTGAGCCGGTCGCCGTCGTCGTGGGCCTCGACCAGAACGGTCATCAGGTCGTCGGCCGGGGTGTTGCGGCGGGCCTCGACGAGGACGCGGATCTGCTCGACCACGGCGTGGATCACCGGTGGCATCCGGTCCGGGTCCGGGGAGGTGAGCAGCTCGGCCAGCTCGCGCCAGCGCGCCCGGTCGGGCTCGGGCACTCCGACCAGCTCGCAGATCACCGCGATCGGCAGCGGGTAGGCGAAGGCCTGCACCAGGTCGACCGGGTGCCCGCCCGCACCCGCCGCGGCGATGTCGTCGAGCAGGTCTTCGGTCAGCGTCTCGACCCGCGGACGCAGCGCGTTCACCCGCCGGACGGTTAAGGCCGGGGAGACGAGCTTGCGCAGCCGGGTGTGCTCGGTCCCGTCCAGACTCAGCAGGCTCCGCTTCATCCAGTCCAGCTCCGGCGGGATGCCGAGCTTGCCCAACAGGTCGGACAAGGCGTTCTGCGCCCCGTCCACAGTAGATGCGTCGGCCCGCAGTCGAGGATCGGTCAGGACGGCGCGAACGTTGTCGTGCCGGGTGATCAGCACGCCGGAGTCGCCGCCGAAACCCGGGAAGGCCACGACCGGCCCCTGCTCGCGGAGTCGCCCGAACTCCGCGACCGGGCAGCCGCTGCCGGGCCCGGTGGCGGCCGAAGCCGTGTCGTCGGGTGTTGCAGTGCCGGTGTCCATGCATCGTCTCCTCGGGAACATCCTCTCGGTGCAGCTCCAATCAACACCATGCCGTCGCGGCATGGTCAAGCCCGCCTGCCGACGACCGGGGCCGGCGCGATCCATGCGGCGGCCGGTCGACTATGCGTCCGACGTATATCGCCTGGACACACCACCGAACTGGAGAGACCGTGCCCGAGTTGCCCCACCGCCCAGCCGAAACCCGGCACAGGTATCCGCCACTGCTCAGAGGACCGATCGAGCGTGTATCAGAGGAGCTATGCACCGCAGCAGCGATGCACGACGCATTGCCCGAAATCGACAATCCGACCCACCGCAGCGCCCCGGACCGAGCGCGGCGTTCAGCCTTCGCAAACGTGCCGGTTAGCCCGAAGCCGGTTACCGGAGCCCCTGCACGGAAGGCCTCGGGTAACCGGCCGGGGTCAAGAGGTGGCCAGCCGGACCGTCATGCGTTTGATGCCGTGGATGAGTGCGCTGTGCCCGTATTCAGGTTCACCGAGTTCGACCGGCGGAACCTTGGCGATCAACTCGCGGAACAGATGCTTCAGTTCCGTGCGGGCCAGCCAGGCGCCGAGGCAGTGGTGGGGGCCGCCGCCACCGAATCCAGCGTGGTGGTTCGGGTCGCGGGTGACGTCGAAAGCGTGCGGATTATCGAACACCGACTCGTCGCGGTTGGCGGAACTGTAGAACATCACGACCTTCTCACCTGCCGCGATCGGGGTTCCGGCAATCTCGGTGTCGCGGGTCGCTCGGCGGGCGAAGTGCACCACGACGCTGCCCCAGCGGATAAATTCCTCGATCGCGGTGCTCATGCGTCCGTCGAGATCCTCGCGCAGCCACTCGATTTGGCTCGGATGCTCCACGAGCGCTTTGAAGGCATGGGAGGTGGTCTGTTTGGTGGTGTCGTTGCCGGCGGAGTGGAGGATGCCGATCTGGGTGTAGAAGAACTCGGCGCGCTCCTCGAGGCTGGTGTACTCGAGGTCGGTGGTGCCGAACAGGGCTTCGGTCGCGTACGCGACCGCCTCGCGGTCGGCCTCGGGGATGCCGATCATCTGCGAAATCGTTTGCATGGGCAGTTTCCGGGATACCGCGTCGACGAAATCGAGTGTCTCGCCGGTCTGTAGATCGGCGACGAAATCGTCGACGATCCGGGTGGCGTTGGCGCGGACCTGCTCTTCCGCCCGCTGGATCTGGCGCGGAGTGAACGCCGAGCTGATCAATTTCCGGTAACGGGTGTGCCGGGGCGGGTCCAGGGCGATGAAGAATTTGGTGCTGTATTCGGCATCGGGTGGCATATACCCCAGGGTCGTGCCGTCTTCCGAGGAGAAGATCTCCGGGTTCCGGCTGACCTGCACGACATCCCGGTAGCGTCTATAGCGACCGTGCGTGATCCGGTTGTGAACACCGGCCGGCCCCGAACCGGTAATCGCCGGTTTCGGGTTCGAGTCAGGCGCCCCACAGCCATGAGCCCTCGCCGGCCGATGCGACGAGTTCACCCAGGCCGAATGCGACCGGGACGGGCGCCAGCAGGAACACGCCGACGCGGACCAGGGCCGGCGCGGCGAGTGAGACCACCTCATTGGGGGCGCGCGTTGTGGAGAAGTCACGCCAGCGCAGGATCTCCCTGGAGCTGCAGGCCCAGAGGAACAGCCCGGTCAACAGGAGGACCGTGCCGGTCAGCAGCCCGAGAAAGGTAGTCGCTTCCAGCAAGTCGCTACGGTCGTCGTGTTCGTCGATGATGAACACGGCGACGATCACGCAGACTGCTGCCCCCATGCCGTACGCCGCCCCGCGGGCCAGCACCCCGCCCAACCGCAGACGCGGTGCGAGTACCCCGTCCTCGCCTCTGCTCACATCGCCCATGGTTGCCCCCGTGCCACCGCCGAACCGTAACAGTGAGCCACGATCCCGGCTACCCGCACGAGCACCGGACCGAAACCGCGGTTGGACGACGGGGTCCCGATCGAGAACGCCGGCAACGGGGCGGTCTCACTTCAGGTGCCTGGTGAAGAACCGGTTCGCTTCCTCCCTGGCGTGCTGCGGCACGCCGGTGTGGCCGCCCATATTGGCGTTCAGCGTCTTCTCTTCGGAGCCGAAGGCGTCGAACAGGTCCAGGGCCATCTGCCGGTCGTTTCCTTCGTCGTCCCACTGCAGCAGGACATGCAGCGGAATAGTGACCTGCCGGGCCTCGTCGAGTATGGCGCGGGGCACGAAACCACCGGCGAACAGGGCGGCGGCCGCGATGCGCGGTTCGACCACCGCCAGCCGGGTACCGATGGAGATCACCCGCCCGAGTAGCCGACCGGGCCGCCGATCTCGGGCAGGGCGAGGAGGGCATCCAGCGTAGCCCGCCATTCCGGGACCGCCTTGTCGACCAGCGGGAGGATGAGCCGGTCGACGATTTCGTCGTCGACCGGCCCGCCGGCCGCGAGCGCTCGGTGCAGGTCGGCGACGGCTCGGTCGGCAGCGGTCGCGCGGGGCCGTCCGCCGCTCCAGGGGAGCTCGATGGTGGCCACCGCGAGCCCTCCGCAACGGTGTGCCGGGCCCTGGCCAATAGCCGCGGGTACGCCGCGCGCAGCCCGAGGGGTGGGGGACCGAGCAGGATCAGCGGCATCGGTGTGGAGGAGGATCCGGGCGTCCACAGGATGCCGATGCCCTGCTCGCCACCGCCCGGGAGATCTTCGACGCCGGCGGTTTCTTCGACCTGCGCTTCGACGACTTCGCCCGCCTGGCCGGGGTGGGCACCGGTAAGCTGTACCGCCACTTCCCCACCCGAGAGGCGCTGGCCGAGGCGGTCTACCACGGGAAAGTCGCCGCGCTGCGCGATCGCGCCCGCAGGCTACAGGCCACGCTGCCCGCGTCGGAGGCTTTGGCGACCTTCCTGCGCGGCATGGTCGACCACATCGATGCCCACGAGGGTCTGGCCCGGACACTGGCCACGCTATGGGCCGATCGCTCGGGCGCCCTCGCCGAGGGCAGTCGGGCGCTGGAGCAGGTCGTTACCGACCTGGTGGCCGCCGCCGTGCGGGCCGGCGCCATCCGCGACGACGTTGACGCCGGTGCCGTGATGATGGCGTTGCATGGCATCGGTGCGGCCCGTAACCGTCCCGGTTGGCGGGCCGAGGCCGACGATGTCATCACCCTCGTGCTGGACGGGCTGCGCCGCCCGCACTCAACCGATTCGAACTAGTGAGGCTTTGACCGGACCCCGTTCCGCGGCCTGCGCCCGGTACCGCCGCGGTGTGGTGCCGAACGTTCGCTCGAAGGCGCGCGATAGCGCGTACGGACTGCCGTACCCGACTCGGCCGGCGATGGTGACCGACGTGCCCGAGGTGTCGCGGAGCAGCCCGGCGGTCACGATCAGTCGCCACCACAGGAGATACGCCATCGGCAGGCGGCCGACCGGTGCGGGGAACCGGCGCGCCAGGTGGCGCGGGAAACGCCCGATTCGATCGGCAAGTACCCGAACGCATCTCGAACGGGGTAAGCGGGCAAGCCGTGCTCGACCGCCGGGACTCTCGCGCAAACAGCCCGCTCATCGGTGATGCCGTGCTCGCCGGCCGAACGTCGGTGTCACATGTGATCGCGGTCGATCTTGTCGTCGCGTTCACGGTCGCGCTGATAGTCGGTTTCGGCGTTCACGTTCCACGAGATCGGGTGTGCGCCGGGGCCGCAGTCCTGGCTGAACCGGATTGTCGATTCGGGGCGAATCCGAACCTCCTGGGCCAGCGGGCGGAGGTCGTTGCACATCACAAATGCTCCGGCGGTGGCCGGTCCCACGTCGGTATTCGTGCATTCGAAATCGACACGGCTGTCGACCGGAACCGATGAGCAGAACGCGTCACGGGGTGGCAGCGCCGGAGCGGCCCCCGCGCCGACGGTCGTCGAAACCGCCACAGCCGTGAGGCCGGATATCATCGCCCCCGCGATCGACAGCCGCCGGGTACTTCTCTTGGGTATGGACACCGAGTTTCTCTCTTTCGTTGCACTGTCGTTTCGTACCGGGGTTGCGGTCGGTTCGGCGACAGTCGCTCATTCTCATTATCGATAATGATAATGATAATGTAGCAGCATGGGTGCATCTTCGGAACGTTGGGCAGACCTTGCGCTGCATCCGGTACGTATCCGGATCCTGACCGCTGTATCCGGCAGCCGCCGAACAGCCTCCGACCTGGCTGAACTGTTGCCGGATGTGCCGCAGGCCACGCTCTACCGGCATATCTCTACTCTCACCGCGGCGGGAATGCTGGAGGTGGTCGCCGAGCACAAGGTCGGCGGCGCGACCGAGCGGGTGTATTCGGTGCCGGAAGGTGGCGTGAAACCGACAGTGGAGGGTTTGGCCTCGGCCACTCCGGAAGAGCACGCGCGATACTTCACGGCATTCGTCAGCAGCCTGCTGGCGGAGTTCACCCGCTATCTCGCAAGGGAATCCATCGACCTGGTGGCGGACGGTGTCGGCTACCAGCAAGTGGCGCTTCACCTGGACGATGCGGAATTCGAGCGTTTCGCCCAGGACTTCGCCGAGTTGGTGCAACCCATACTCGCAAATGAACCAGGAGGTGGACGAACGCCGCGGTTGCTGGCGACCATCCTGCTTCCACTGACGGAAGGAAGATCGTGACAGCAGTAGAGCCGGGTCGTTACGGCGGCGGGAGCATGAGCCCGGACCGGACCGTCCCGATCTCCGTATCCGCCCGTAAGCCCGCGCCGGCGTTGCAGGAATCGGTTACTCCCGAACCGCGCGAATGGAAGCCGTTCATCCGAATTCTGTTCCGATTCAGTTTCCTGTATTTCGGGCTGTTCTGTGTGGCCTCACCGGTCATGCTGTTCGAGTTCACCGGACTGTTCGGCATATGGTTACCCGACGACGCGGTGTTCTGGCAGGTCCGCTTGATGGAGCCGGCGTTGTCGTGGGTCGGGCACACCCTCTTCGGCATCGATGCGGCCCTTTACCTGAACGGTAGCGGCGATCAGAGTATTTACTGGGTCCAGCTGTTCTGTGTGCTGGTGATTGCACTGGTCGGAACCCTGGTGTGGACGCTATTCGGCCGACGCGTGGAATATCGGCGTTCGGCCGGGTGGTTGCTGCTGGTGCTGCGACTGTGCGTGGCCGCCCAGTTGGTGCATTACGGTCTGGCCAAAGTACTTCCGGCGCAGATGCCCGAACCCGCCCTCACGACCTTGCTCACGCCGGTCGGCGACCTCACCCCTTTCACGCTGCTCTGGAACCAGGTCGGTGCCTCACCCACCTACCAGATTCTGCTCGGCGCAGCGGAATTGACGGCGGGACTCCTGCTGTTCATCCCGCGAACCGCGGTGGTGGGGTCGATTCTGGCCGTGGTCTCCATGGCGCAGGTGTTCATCCTGAACATGACCTTCGGGGTACCAGTGAAGATCCTGTCCGGCCACCTGCTGCTCATTGGCCTGGTGCTGCTGGCCCCGGAGGCGCGCAGGCTCACCGCGGTCCTCGTGCTGAACCGCACGACCGGGCCGTCCACCGCGCCCTACCCCTTCCGGACTTTCCGTGCACGACGAATCGCTACCTGGTGCCAGGTCGCACTCGCGGTCTGGGTGACAGTATCGATCACGTACTTCACCTGGGGTATCTGGCAGGCGGTCGGACCGGACCGGCCGAAGCCACCCCTGTACGGCATATGGTCGGTATCGGAATTCACCCGCGACGGCGAGCCGGCGCCGCCGCTGCTCACCGACGAAACCCAGTGGCGCACCGTCGTATTCGAACACATCGGCCAATTGTCGTATCAGCTGACCGATGGCACACTCGTTACGGCGCCGGGCACCATCGACCCTGCCACCCACCGCATCGAAGTTCCCGCCGATACCGCGGGCGGTACCCCCGCGGCCGCGCTGACCTTCGACCAGCCCACCCCGGACCGAGTTACGCTGAACGGCGAACTCGGCGGACACTCGGTGAGTATGACTCTGCACCGCCTGGATCCGGACCAGTTCACCTTGCGTAGCACCGGCTTCCGGTGGATACAGGAGCAACCGGCGCAATGACCTTCGAACACGCTGTGTCGACCGGATCCCGCCCGGACGGACACTGGGATCGCGCGGTGCATACCTCGGACCCCTCGGGCGGTGCGGAACGCGCCCTCGACCATTGCGACTCGAGAACGAGAAAGGAGGCCTGTTGGTGAGTGACACGTCGAACCCTGCCCGCACATCCAGCTCGGCCGGTATACGAGCATTCCCTCGAAGGAGTTGAACAATGGAAGGAGCCCACAGTGGACGCCGAACCCGACGAGGCCCTGCTCGTACTGTGACGGTGCGTCGGAGGAAGCGCGGACTCCGAGCGAGGAAACTTGTGCTGGTCGGGGCACGGGGCACGGGGCACGGGGCGTCGGGGTGGGCAGTTGCCGGATCCGTCGTGGACAATCACGCTCGCGTGTGAGTCCCCACGGTCATAGGCGGAGCTATTCGGGGCCGTGGTAGCGCGGCGGTTTCGTCGGCGATTGGCTCTTCGGGGGAGGCGCTGTGCGGTGACACCCAGCGGGTGCGCGCTGAAAGACTGCTGGCGTCATAGTGTCCGGCCGGATGCTGGATCATTCTCGGGTTGTCCTTGCCGCGACTTCCTGGATGAGCCACAACAAAGCGCGTGCGGTGTCCGGTGTGAGCTCAGGTGGGTCGGTCGGGACGATGACTTCGATTTTCCTCGAGCTTGCGCTGCCATGGGGCAGTCGGGTGGTAGGCGAGTGCGCGATCTCTCGCGGGTCGATGTTCTGCATGAGGCCACCTTTTGCTAGGCGAAACGCGGGGGCGTACCCGATAGCGGCCTATGGCTGACTGCTCACCGTTGGGGAAGCCGTGGCGACGACTCCAGTCGCGGGACCGCCCGGTTTCTCAGTGTTCTCTCAGCTTAGCCCGAACTGAACCCCCACAAGCCTCTACCTGCAGTTTTGCGTTGCTTTGTGTTGAGGCTTTGCTCCACTCGGAAGAATAACCCCAGGTAGGGAGCGTGAGAAAATATACTGGTTGTGTCCGGAGGGGGAATCGACCATTACGCCAACCTCCTGCAACGCCGAAATATGCTGTTCATCGGCAACTAGCAGCGGCGTGACAGGGGAGCGGTGATCATGAGATAACTGGAACTGCTGAGTGGGGGTCAGGGGTTCGAGTCCCCTTAGTTCCACTCAAAATCCCAGGTCAGGCCCGGTCTAGTACCGGGCCTGACCTGCTTTATTTTGGCCAACCCCCCGTTTACCCCCGGTTTGGTCCCGAAATGGTGTTGATGATGGTTCTGCCGTTGTTCTGCCGGTGAAACAGTGTGACCTGATCCGGGTGTATGCCCGGGATCGGGAGTCATTGTGGCAGGTCGGGTAGGTCCGCCAGTGTCTGTAGCGCGCCTTCGTACCAGGCGTGTACAGCCAGCCAGAGATAGGGCGGTTGTCTTTCCTCGGGTTCCATCTCCTGGGCCTTGTGGATCAGGTACTGCAGCATCTGGTTGTCCGGATGCGGGAATGGGTAAGGGAAGGTGTTGTCGGGTGTGTTGATGCTGTCGGCCCGGTAATCGGAGTGTCCGTTGGCGATGATTTGGGTCGACTGGCGGGTGATGTAGTCCGTCTGGGTTCGATCGCGAATTCGGGCACCGTCTGGTCGCGAATTCGGGCACCGTCTCGTTCGCGGCTGGTCGCGGATCTCGACACCACTGCGCCATCCTGGTTGCGGTACAGCGGTACCGACTGACCTCCCGCAGCTGGGTTGCCGGTTGCCATCGTGACGGATAATCACGTCGCCACTCGTAGGACCACCGAAGGCAACCTTGAAACGGGTTATCCCTTTGCTGAGTGGCGAAGTCCCGTCCCCTGTGTGACCGGTAGACGGCATTACCGGATGACCGGGTGGCGGGCAGCGCTTTAGCGTTCGGAGGGTCAGCAGGCCGAACCCCCTCGCGTCCCAACGTTATGGGTCGGCTCACGAGTATCCGCCGGGCCTGACAACGCGACTGAGCTGGATATCCGCCTGGTCATCGCTGCGCTGCCCGGATCTCTTCGGTTGCCGCACGGAAGGCGGGCGCGGCGTGGGCGAAGTAGTCGAAGAGCACCGCGCGCTGTTCCGGTGTGTAGCGGTCGAGGATGTGGGCGATTCTGCGGCGCGCCGGTGTTACCAGCTCGCTGATGCCCGCGAGGGCGTCGGTCACGGGCTCGACGACGACCTTGCGGCGGTCGGTCGGGTCGCTTATCCGACGGGCGTAACCGGCCCGTTCCAGCCGGTCGATGAGACGGGTGGTCGCGCCGGTCGTCAGGCCTGTTCGCTCTGACAACTGTCCCGAGGTCAGTGCGCCTGCCAATGCGAGCTGGCTGAGCGCGTACCACTCCGAGGCTTGCAGTCCTGCCGCTGCCGCGCCGGCCATGCCGTGCAACCCCACGGCGTCGAGATAGGCGCGGAAGACCTCCTCTTCGGCATTCTGCTGCGCAGTAGTTGCCATGATGCTCGAAGCCTCCTACTCTGATTACTGCACGCATGCAGATACTGAATCTGTGCAGATAATGCACCTTACCCACAGGAGGAAATCATGTCCATGACTACCCGGGACGATCAGCAGGCGGTTGTCGAAGTGATCGCCGGACTCGTAGATGCCTGGCGTCGTCACGATGCCGATGCCTACGGGGCAGCATTCACTGAGGACGCCACCTACATCACCTTCGTCGGCACTTACTACCGCGGGCGGGGCGACATCATCGAAAGCCACCGCACGCTGTTCGCCAAATACCTGAAGGGCACCCAGTTGGCCGACGAAATCCTCGACGTCCGATTCCTCGGGCCTGACATAGCCGTGGTCACCGGGCGCGGCGAATCATACAAGGGAGACCACCCCAAGAAGCTGACCAAGGTTCAGACCTACACCCTGGTCCGCGAGCCGTCCGGGCAGTGGCGCGTCGCGGCATTTCAGAACACGAAACGCAAGCCGATAATGGAGGCGATTTCGTTCAAAACCGCTCCCGGCCTGATCCCGGCAGCCCAGCGGTAGAGCGGGTTATGCAGCAGGAGTGCGATGAACCCATAACGACGCACGATATTCCGCATGAGGGTCTGGTCGGCGGGACGCCCCAAGGCCGTTCGCGCATCACGGATCTGGAACATGTTCACTCGAGGACTACCGCGGTCCGGCGGTCCATATTCGGCAGCGTGGCGGTCTCATGACGAGTACCGAACGACAGCCGGTCGTGCGCTGAGGTTCCGTACCGGTCGCCTGGCTGGGGGTGCTGTCGAGATTCACAAACACCAAATCGAGCGGTGCTGGAATTGGCGACCAGAGTGATGCCGAGATTCGCGACCAGAACCATCCGTCGGAATCTGTGCCGGTTGGTCGGGTTCCATGGCTTGTCCGGGGTGGTTGTGGGCGGCCTGGTGATGTGATCAGTGTGTCATGCCCACCGCGGGGCGCCGTGTGGCCGAGGCTCGGCAGGTGTGTAACGTCCGATGCTGGTCGGCGGCAGGGATACGGCACTGGTCTCGTAAGAGAGGTGGGTTCGGCGCGATTCTCGAACTCATGAACCAGCTGCGAGTTCGGAGTCATGTGCGGGGATAGTGGTGTGACCGGCCGGGATCCGGCGCTAAGATGATTCAGACTGGTTGGCTGGGGCTGTGAGCGGCGCGTGTTGGCGGCAGAAACACCAGTACACAGTGAGATTCTGTTCGCGTCGGAGACGACGTGGAGCTTCGCCCCTTTCTTTTCGCGGTCGACCGGGCTGCGGCCGGTCAGCGAGCCCCTTTTTTCGCCCGTATGGACGCTGCGTCCAGGATCGCCGCACTCCAGTCGAGCTCGCCGGCTGCTCCGAGCCGGTCGAGTATCTCTCGGTGCAGCACGTCGAACGTTCCGGTGTCAGCCCACCGCCCGCTCGACCGGCCTGGAGCAAAAGGTTCAGGGAGGGAGGCGCGGCGGTTGGCCGCATCGCCGCGAAGCGACGCGGCGGCGGCGGTGTAGTGCTGGGTCTGGATCAGGCGCACGGTTTCGAAGCCGGCGGCGCTGAAGGTGGCGTATCCGCCGCAGAAGCTGACGCCCGACAATCATTGCGAGATCGCGGAATGCGTCGTGGAACAGCGTCACGCCGGTGATGAACCCCAGTATCAGCGGGCCGGTCACGTTGATGAAAAGGGTTGCCCATAGAAGCAGTGAAGCTTGCTGAGTTGTGATCTGGCTGCGCGCTCATGGAGACGCCGGCGGTGCCAGCTGAATCCGTCCGGTGTTGGCCTAGGCGGGCGGTCTGGCTGATCGGCGTGTCGGGGCATTTGGTCGGTGTGTTGCTCGTACGTAGGGCGCGAACCTGCGACGCGTGACCTGGGGTTTCTTGCGTAGGCTGGATATCCGATCTCTACTTGCATCGATCTGAACTGCGCAGATGGGCTTGACCCTCGATTCCCAGTTTAGGCTCACGTGATCGTGCCGGGACCAGTTGTCCACGGTGGTTGCTACGGCAAGTTCCTTCCTGCCGAGCAACCGATCCGTACAAACGTCGCCCCGACGCGCGGTTCGGTGCGAAGGGATGCACAATCGGCCGAAATCGTGAATCATTTATGCATCGAGCATGGCCGGGCACGGTACGCGTGCGAGCGCAACGAGTCAGGGGATTGCGGAGATGCCGATCGATGTGGTGGTGGGTGCGGGGCTGGCGGGTCTTGCCGCTGCGAATCATCTGCAACGTCACGGTGTGGATGTGGTCGTGTGCGAGGCCGGCGACGAGGTGGGTGGACGGGTACGAACGGACCGGGTCGAAGGGTTTCAGCTCGACCGCGGTTTCCAGGTATTGCTGCCTGCCTACCCTGAGCTTCGGCGGCAGGTTGACCCGCAGCAACTCAGACTGCGACCGTTCACTAGCGGGGTGATCGCTATGGGTGTGGACCGGCGGCGGTGGCTGACCGGTCCCCGGCATGGCCGGGTCGCCCTCGCCGGAGCATTGGACCTGCTCCGGCACCGACCTGTCGACGTCGCCGCGCTGGCAACGCTGGCGCTGCGGGACGGACTGGGCCCGGTCAGCCTGGCACGTAGACGCACCACGCGCTCTGTTGCCGAGGAATTGCAGCATTGGCGTCTGTCGACACGAACCGTTGACGAGGTGCTGCGCCCCTTCTTGGCGGGCGTGTTTCTCGACCCGCTGTTGAGTACCGATGCGCGAGTGTTCCATCTGATCTGGCGATGCTTCTTACGTGGTGGTGGGGCGGTGCCTGCCGAGGGGATGTCGGCTCTGCCGTTACAGCTGGCGGGCAACCTCGCCGATGCAACGATCCGTACGGCCGCTGAGGCGTGCGCAATCGATGGCACCCGGGTTCGTCTGCTCGGCGGCGAAACGATCTCCGCACGCGCGGTGGTCGTCGCCACCGACGGCAGCACGGCCGCGCGGCTGTTGCCCGAGGTCGACCCACCGAGCTGGCACGCTGTCACCACCTTCTACTACGCCGCGCCGCGCTCACCTCTGCGCTCGACCACGCTGCTTGTCGATGGGCACAGCGACCTCTTACTGAACACCGTCGACCTCAGCATTGTCGCCGAACAGTACGCGCCGCCCGGACAGAGCCTGATCGCCGCATCGGTTCCCGGGCGCGCCGACGACGCACTCGAACCGGCTGTGCGGCATCGGCTCGCCCAGCTCTACGGCACCGACACAGCTGGTTGGCGATTGCTTGCCAGCTATCCGATTACTCGGGCATTGCCGGTGATGCGCCCAGGTCATCGACTGTGTCGAGCTGTCCGGCTGGGTTCCGGGCGCTATGTGTGTGGCGATCACCGCGATACCAGCTCGATTCAGGGCGCGCTGGTGTCAGGGCGTCGGGCGGCGACTGCGGTGCTGACCGATCTCGGCGTCCACGCGAGGAGAAGGGGCTGATTGCGGATGCGTTGTGTGGTTTTCGGGGCGACCGGCTATATCGGTGGCCGTGTGGTGCCCGAGCTGATCGAGGCAGGTCATCAGGTTCGGGTGGTGGCCCGGACGCCGGCTAAATTGGCGGAGGTCCCCTGGCGGGGTCGGGTCGAGGTGGTCCGCGGTGATGTCACCGTGGACGACGAGGTCCGTGCGTCGGTTGCCGATCAAGAGGTCGTCTACTACCTGGTGCATTCGCTGACTCGTCGCGACTTTTCCGATGTCGACCGGGAAGCCGCGCGCGTCGTGGCCGCCGCGGCGAGCTCAGCCGGAGTTCGGCGCATCGTCTATCTCGGCGGCATCGTCCCGCAACACACCACCCTCTCGCGGCACCTCGCCTCTCGCGCCGAGGTAGGAGAGATCCTTAGACAATCCGGTGTCCCCACGGTGGAGTTGCGGGCGGCGGTGATCATCGGATCCGGCTCGGCCAGTTTCGAGATGCTGCGCTACCTGTCCGAACGTCTTCCCGCCATGGTCACCCCCCGATGGGTGCACAACCGGATCCAGCCGATCGCCATCCGAGATGTCCTGTACTACCTGGTGCGTGCTGCCGCGTTACCCGCGGAGGTCAATCGCGCGTTCGATATCGGCGGTCCCGACGTCCTGACCTACTTGACCATGATGCGCAAATACGCCGCTGTCGCCGGGTTGACTCGTCGCGTGGTCCTGCCGGTCCCGGTCCTCACCCCATGGCTATCGGCGCAATGGGTCAACCTGGTGACCCCGGTTCCGCGCGCCTTGGCCGTGCCACTCATCGAATCGCTCGTCCACGAAGTCGTCTGCGGCGAACACGACATCTCCTCTCACATCCCCGAACCCGCCGAGGGCCTGACCCGTTACGAGCGTGCCGTGGAACTGGCGTTGACCCGGATTCGGCACGCCGAGGTACCGACCCGCTGGTCCGACGCGAGTACATACGGCGCGCCTTCTGATCCGCTGCCCACCGATCCGGCCTGGTCGGGCGGTTCCCTCTACGAGGACCTGCGCGAACTCCACACCGACGCCGATCCCGACACTTTGTGGGCGGTAGTCGAATCCATCGGCGGCGAGAACGGCTGGTACTCGTTTCCGCTCGCCTGGTCAGCACGTGGGTGGGTCGACCGGGTCGCCGGCGGGGTCGGGTTGCGTCGTGGCCGCAAACATCCGCATCGTCTACACGCGGGCGAAGCCTTGGACTGGTGGCGCGTCGAACACATCGACCGGCCTCGGTTGCTGCGGCTTCGCGCCGAAATGCAGCTTCCCGGACTGGCATGGCTGGAACTCGGCGTCGAACCCGGCCCCGACGGGGGCTCCTACTACCGCCAACGCGCCATCTTTCAACCGCACGGGCTTGCCGGGCACCTCTACTGGAAGGCGATCACACCGTTTCACAATGTGGTGTTCGGCGGCATGGTCCGCAACATCACCGGAGCTGCCGAACGCGGCCTTTCCGACACTTCGGCTTCGCCTAGTTGAACGTTCAACTACCTGGAGGAACCTTGGCTCGCTATCTGCTGGCCGCCAGCACGATCGCCGGACACGTCATGCCGATTCTCCGTGTCGGCACCGACCTAAATCGCCGTGGCCACGATGTATGCATAATGACCGGCCCCGGCTACCGCGAGCAGGTCCGCCGAGCCGGAATGCGGTTCGCGATGCTGCCACCCGACGCGCACATCCAACCGCCACCCTCGGCGCAACCGAGCAGGCTTCCGCCCCTCATCCGCCGCTACCTGCGTGGACGCGCCGAACTGCGGTCGATATTCATCGCACCACTGGCGGCGCAAACCGAGGCACTACACGCAGCCCTGCGCCACGAGCAGGCAGACGCTGTCCTGGTCGATATCGCCTTGACCGGCGCACTCGCACACCTGCTCGCAGGGCCCTCCCGCCCGCCGATCCTGGTCTGTGGCGTCGGCCCACTGACATTATCGAGCACCGAGACCCCACCGTTCGGAATGGGATGGCCACCGCGGCCATCGAGGAACCACACCACCATGACCTGGGTCGTGCATCACATTCTGTTCGCCGGCACACAACGGCGACTCAACCGCGCCCTGCGCCAGATCGGCGTCCGCCGATCGCCGGTGTTCCTCACCGACTGGCCGCGACTGGCCGACCGAGTGCTACAGCTGACCGTGCCCGCCTTCGAATACCCCCGCGGCGACCTGCCCGAGACCGTCACATTCACCGGCCCGGTCTTCCCGGACGCACCCGACGAACCCGTTGCCGCACCCTGGTCGGATCAGCTGAGCAGCGCTCGAACGATCATCCATGTCACCCAAGGAACCTGGGACAATACCGATCTCGGCCAGCTGATCGGCCCCACCCTGCGCGCGCTGTCCGATCGCAACGACTGTCTTGTCATCGCCACCACCGGCGGCGGCCCGACCCACACACTGAGCCTCCCGATCCCGGACAACGTGTACCTCACCGACTATGTGCCCTACGAGCAACTGCTACCCACCGTGGACCTCATGATCACCAACGGTGGATACGGCGGCGTGCAACACGCCCTGCGCTACGGCATTCCTCTCATCGTCGCCGGAGAGACCGCGGATAAGGCCGAAGTCGCAGCTCGGGTCGCCTACACCCACACCGGGATCGACCTCGGCACAACCTATCCGACACCCGCCGCCATCCACTGCGCGGTCGATCGGATCCTGGCCGACCCGAGTTATCGCACCGCAGCGCACCGGCTACGCCGCGACCTCGTCGCCGCAACACCACTGGACACAATCGCCGAGGCACTCGCTGACCTCACCGCCAACCCCATCCCACTGGCCGATGCCGAATAACAAGGACTCCCACCGTGGCCATAGACAAATTCGACGCGGGGCTGCCGCACAATTTGGTGAATGGATCGTGAACCCGTGAGCGAGCTGAACAACGCACGAATTCTCGTCTTCGGGGCCAGTGGTGGGCTCGGAGCGCCTATCACCACCAAACTCGCCCGCGCCGGCGCACGCCTGGCTGTCAGCGGCCGCAACACCGACGCACTCACAGCCACTGGCGCGCACATCATCGCCGCTGACCTGCGGCACGTCGATTCGGCGCGAACTGTGCTGGCCGAAGCAGCAGACAAACTCGGTGGGCTCGACGGGATCGTCATCGCCGCAGGGGTAGTAGCCTTCGGACCCGCCGCCGAACTCGACGACGATGTGGTCGACGACCTCTTGATCGTCAACTACCTTGCGCCACTGCGCATCATCCGTGAAGCATTGACCGTCCTCGAACCTGCGGGGTTCGTCCTCAACATCAGCGCCGTCGTCGCCGACCAGCCGGTCGCGGGCATGTCCGCCTACTCGGCCAGCAAAGCCGCGATCAGCGCGTTCGTCGCCAGCGTCCGCATCGAGGCACGCCGATCGACAATACGTGTCATCGACGTTCGCCCGCCCCATACCGAAACCGGATTGGCCACACATGCGATCGCCGGGAACGCACCGCATCTACCCACCGGCCTGACACCCGATCAGGTCGCCGAACGCATCGTCGCGGCCATCGTGAACGACGAGACCGACGTTCCTCCGCCGGAGTTCACTACGAGCTCGTAGTCGATGGGTCCGGCTGTCTCAGCGCTCACGCAACGTCCCCTCCTCGTCGTCTGTCGGCCGTAGTACTTCTGGTCGGTGAACCGCGTCGCCTCCGCTCTTGTCGCTACGCACCCGGTACTGCGGTTCGTCCTCCGACGCGCGGACTGTGCGAGAAGCTGCCTCGGTGTCGGAGGTGATCTTCTCCTCGACGGTGCCCTCTGCAGTGCTACCGTGACTGTTCCACTCGACCTTGTCACCCGGTTGGAAACTGCGCTTACTCATCGGTTCTCCGTTACTGCGCTCGGCGGCGACTGTGATCTAAGGGTTGGGCCGATCGATCTCACCGCGCCAGTGCCCGGTTTCGGTGCCGCGGGCTTCGATGAAGTGCTTTAAGCGTTCCATGTCGCTCTTGATGCGGCGGTCGAGAATGCCCAGCTTGTCCGCCACGTTCTCGACGAACCCCTCGGGGTCGATGTCCATCTGTGCGGTGACCCGGCTGGTGGTATTGCCGAGCCGGTGGAAGGTGATGACTCCGGCGTGCTGCGGCCCCTCGTCGGACTTCCAGGCAATCCGCTCCTCGGGATGCTGTTCGGTAATGGTGGCGTCGAAGGCCCGCGTCGCCCCGGCGACGGTGATGGTCCAGCGGGTATGGGTGGCGTCCAGCTGCTCGATTCGGTCCACTCCGGTCATGAACTCGGGGAACGATTCGAACTGGGTCCACTGGTTGTAGGCGACGTCGACAGGAACATCCACGTCCACGGTTTCGATCACGGTGCTCATAGTTGGCTCTCCTTCCGCGTGACGGTTACGCCGCCTCGCATACCACGCCTCCATCAATCCACACACAATGATGCAAAAACGCTTCAATTTTTTGTTTCGGTCACGCCTCCACAGGTGGTCGGCCAATCGACAGTGCCGATCACCGGGGCACGCAGCAACGTCGCACCAGCTGAGAGGTCACGACATCGGTGCAGGTGGGTCTACGTATCGGTGAACAGCAAAATCGCCACACTGAGCGCTCGTCTCAGTTTCCGGCCCCGTGTGGGGCGTCACCGCAGAACTTCAGGGCATTACTATTCGGCCTTGTGCGACCGGTCCTTGCTGAGCGCTGCGGTTGGCCGTTTGGTGCGGTCGAGCGGTCGCGGTTCTTGTGTGCGCTGGTGGTAGCGGCGTTCGGCGTAGGCGAGGTCGTCGTCCCAGAGCCGGGTCGCGGTGTGCGCCATCATCGGACGTAGAAGGCGGGTGAGGTGGCGGGCGCGGGCGAAGCCGGGGCGGGTGGAGTCGGCGATGACGGCTTCGATCACAGCAGTGCGTGGCAGTCCGTCGGGACCGGGACCGAGTGGTGTGGCGTGGGTTTCGACAACGCTGCCCACTCCTTCGCCGTCGATGATGCGCATCGTGACGGTCCGGGGTTCCGGACTGGTGAACTCGGCGGTGACGGGAACGCCGAGCCGGCGGCCGACCCGGAAAGTGACCGCCACCAGAAACCGGTCGTCGAAATCGGTTGACTCGCGGTGAAGCGGCGGAGATGCGAGTACTTCGAGGTGAGCAAACGAGTACGGATGGAACCAGGCGCCGTGCCAGGGGTCGAGTCGGTTGGCAACGACATCGTCCGGTTCGCACACTCCGCTGAGGGTCGCGACTGCCGCGATGGCGCGATGCGCAGGCGGGCGGGCGCCGAGAACAGGTGTCTCGAGCGGGCTACCACCGCCGATATGGTCGAGGCGGACCCACACCAGGACGCCATCATCGTGGCACGGTAGTGGTGTCCAGCCGGGCACCCCGCTGTTGTCCAGCCGCAGCCCGTGCCATTGGCACACAAGGGCACCGCAGTCGATGTGTGCCTGCGCCATCGGTGCGCCCATGTGCGGGCACGCTCCCGGACCTACGGCGAGTCGTTGGCGTCGGTCGCGCCATGCCACGAGTTCGACCCCGGCGATGGTGAATCCGAACGGGCGGTCGGTACGAATGTCTCGGCTGGCGGCGAAGACGTACCAGTTCCCGGACGGGCGTTGCTGTGCGCGTCGGAGTATGGCGGCGATGAGGGCGGGTTTCGCGGCGTGATAGGTGGGTGGCTGGTCTATCCAGTGCCCGACGTCGAGGGGTTGCAGGGGCCATCGATCGGGCCATCGTCGAAACAGGAGGTTGTTCATCGCAGGTCCTCGGCAGGGCTGGTTGCCGCTGCGTAGCGGGTAGCGAGTCGGCGCAGCAGGGCGTTGCGACCGCTGGTCGGCACGGTGTACAGGTCGTGGCCGGGTAACCCCCATTGAGTGAGCAAGGCGTTCGCCGCTGCCCATCCGGTGGTCGCGGCGCGTTCCATCAACGCGACGGGCAGGTCGATGCGGATGCCGTCGCCGGCCAGCACGAGCCCGTCGTGTGGTGTGCGGACGGTGGGACGGTGTGCGTGGTCGCCGACGCCGAACAGGGGGCAGTCCTGGTTCCATTGCAGGTGTTCGCCGAGGATTTGGGCGTCGGCGGTTTCCGGGTACAGGTCGTGCAACCGGGCGCGCAACCGAGCGCGGATATCGTGTTCTTGGTTCGGTGTGCGCCGCTCAGGCAGCGCATAGGCGTGGAGTTCCAGCACGGCGCCGTTGTGGCTCTCAGCCCATGTGCGCGCTTGTTGCTCGTAGTGGTTGACCACGCTGACGTTGTCGAGCGGGGTGAGGCCGCCGGTGGCCAGGAAGGCTGGGCGATGCGGTGCGACCGGCTTGTTCAGCCAGATCCGGTACACCAGAAACGATGGCGCGCTGCGTAGCTGCCCGATCGATTCCCGCCATGCGCGGTCGCCGAGTCGCGGTGATTGTTCGACGATGGCCCGGAGTCCGGTGACGTCGGTGGCGAGTACGACGGCGTCGGCGGCGCTGTCGCGGCCGTCTTGCTCGCGCACCCGGAAGGCGCGGTCGCCACCGGTTTCTACGGTGGTGACCGTGGCGCCGGTGCGGATCCGGACGTCGTGTGAGCTGAGGTAGTCGCGCAGCGGCGACCACAGTGCGGTGTCGTAGTTCGAGGTGGGGACGTCGAACAGCAGGCCTTCGCTGGAGCCGAGGAAGTAGATGTGGAACATGGTCGCCAGCTCGGCAGCCGAGAGCTGGGTGGGTGGGGCGAAGAAGCTGCGGGAGAACACATCGAAGGCGAGATGGCGCGCGGTCGCGGGGAAGTTGATTCGCTGCAGAAAGGTTTCGGCATCGAGGTGGTCGAGCTGGTCGTAGATGCCCGGCACGGACACCGCCGCCAGCGGCGCCGCGGCGCGCGCGTCGATGCGGCGCAGGTCGTGTAGTGGGAAGGTGGGGCTGCGGGCGGCGAAGGCGAGGGCGTTCCATGGTGGGGTGCGGGGCAGGCGTCGGAAGGTGTCGTGCCGTCCGTGCCCGTCGACGAGGGGGTAGTCGTCGATCGCCCGCAGCCGGTGCAGTTGTGGGTCGGTGCGGCGTAGCAGTGCGCGTAGGTTGTAGTACTGGCGGAAGAAGGCGTGGAATCCACGGTTGACCGTGATGGGTGTGCCGTCGGGCAGGTTGTCGGTCCAGCCGCCGACCCGGCCGCCGAGGTGCGCTCGGCGTTCGATGATTTCCACCGCGATGCCTCGTTCGGCGAGTCCTGTTGCCGCGGTGAGCCCGGCGATACCGGCGCCGGCGATCACGACGCGTGGGCGGTGGTCGAGGCGTCTGCTGTTGCGGGCCTGTGGGGCGCGATGGTGTACGACGCGGCGGTCGCGGCCGAAGTCGGCACGCATTACGGTGTCCTTCCTGATTCGGAGCCGGGCCGCGGCACGGTCGCGGTGAGGGTGTGCACGATGCCGTGCTGCCACCCGGGCACGGTGGCCGCCCGGATCCCGGTGAAGCCGTTTACATGCAGCCGTGCCCGGAGCTGGGGCACACTGTCGAACGCGGTTACGCTGCGACGCAGGTGCCGATACAGGGTGGTGTCGCCGGTGAGCAGCGCGCCCAATGGAATGATCACTGCGCCGCATACGATATTCCAGACCAGGCGGGCCGGCAGTGATCCGCGCACCGAATACTCGTGCAATGCGAGCGGGGCACCGGGACGCAGCAGCGCCGCGAACGCGCGCAGCTGGGCGTCGGGGTCGGCGAGGTTGCGCAGCAGATACGCGGCGAAGATCCCGTCGAAACGGCCGCCGGAGCCCGTCGTGTCCAGGTCTTCGATGCGGGTGTGGTGGAACCGCACTGTCGAGGGCCAGGACTTCGCGCGGGCGCGGGCAAGCATCTGTTCCGATGCATCGACCGCGACGATCTCGGCGTCCGGGGCGACCGACAGCAGTGCCGCGGTCGAAGCGCCGGTACCGCAGCCCGCGTCGAGCAGCCGCAGCCCCGCGCCGCCGGCGGGTAGCTGCATACGCTGTGCCGACAGACGTAGATGCTTGTGATAGCCGGGGTTGAATCCGACGAGCCGGTCGTATTCGGCGGCGCCGTGATCGAACGTGGTCGGCACCTGGTCGCGTGGGAGCCCGTTCGGGCCGAGTCGTCCGCCGCTCACGGCGCTACCTTCCGGCCGGTGCGGTGTTCTATTCGGCGGCGGCGCTCCCACCACAGCAGCACCGCGGTCACCATCGCGAAACCGAACAGGAAGTCTTCGACCGGGATATCCCACGGAAAACGGATCCCGGTGATGTGTTCTTCGTTGTAGAGCACGAGCGGTGCACTGAGTTTGGTGAGCCAGCCGTCGACCGGGATCTGGAAGCCCAGCACGATCGTCAGGGTCAGCCAGTATTCGAGCCGCCGGAACAGGCCGGTGTGCAGAACTGCCAGTTCCCACCCGCATACCGCCGCAGCGGCGACGACCGCGGGGAGGGTGTATCCGATACCGGTTATCATGTCGACTCCTGCTGGGCGTTCGGGCTCACGCGGCGGCGCCGCACACGGTCCAGGATCGCCTCGACCGCGCCGTAGGTGAGCAATGCGCACAGCGGGATAACCAGAAAGAACACCAGCTCCTCGACCGGTATATTCCCCGGCAGAAGCCATCCGGTGAGATAACGCGGACTGTAGCTCCACACATCGGCGGCGATCGCGATCGCATCCCACACCAGCAGTATGCCTGCGACCGGCAGCACACTGCGGGCAACACGCGCCGGGCGCCGGTAGACCCCGTCTCCGAAGAATTCCAGCGGTGCGGTCACCGCGAGACACAACCCCATCACGATCAAGTACTGCCAGCGATCCACACTCAGCCCCCTTCCGTCCACCGGCTGAACCCGGGCGCCGCGGCGAGCTGCGGCACCTGGTCGGCTGCCCACGGGCTGATCGGCCAGCGCAATGCGGCGGCGGCGACGAAGTCGGACCACGGCACCCAGCGCCAGTCCATGACCTCGGCGGCGTCGGCCTGCACCGGTCCATCGGCGCGGGCGCAGAATACCGGGCAGAGTTCGTTCTCCATGGTCCCGTCAGGTGCGGTGGCCGAATACCGGAACCGCGGCAATAGGCATGTCGGTGTGTCGATGCCCAGCGCCAGTTCTTCGCGTACCCGGCGCCGTACGGCGTCGCCTGCTGATTCGTCGGGTGCCGGATGCCCGCAGCATGAGTTCGTCCACACTCCCGGCCACGTCCGTTTGCTCATTGCCCGGCGCGTGACGAGAAGTCGACCGCGTCCGTCGAACAGGTAGCAGGAGAACCCGAGATGTAGTGGCGTCTTCGTGTGGTGCACCAGTGTTTTCGGCATCGATCCGGCGGGTTTGCCGCCGTCGTCGAGCAGCACCACGTGCTCCTCGCGTCGCCCGTTCATGACGGCATCGTCGTGGTGAGAGTATCGGCCCGGCCGCCACGGCGGGCCCACAAGGCGCGGGCCAGCGCGGGCCCTGCGACGGCGGCGCGGCGGGTGCGGCTGACGGTTGCTCGCTGGGAGAACACCGCGAAATCGGTTGCCTCGATGCGGTCCAGAATCTCTCCGTACAACATGGCCGCTGTCGTGACGCAGGGCCGTGACACCGGATGCAGTAGGTCGATTCCGGTGCGGGCGGTTCGGTACCAGTTGCGGGTGATCGCGTGTTGGGCCGCCAGTGCCGTGCGCACCCGGGTGTCGGTGCGCCGTTGGTCGCGGCACCATTGCAGCCGGTCGCGGTCCACGCCGAAAGCGGCCAATTCGTCGGCGGGAAGGTAGACCCGGCCGCGGTCGAGATCTTCGGCGATGTCCCGTAGGAAGTTGGTGAGCTGGAATGCCTTGCCGAGCGCGGCTGCGTAGGGTGCCGCGTTCTCGGTGGGGCCGATGGTGCCGAGCACCGGTAGCACCTGCAGGCCGATCACTTCGGCGGATCCGCGCATATAGCGATCCAGCGCGGCCCGGTCCGGGTAGTCGGTCACTGTCAGATCCATCCGCATCGATGCCAGGAAGTCCTCGAACAAGGCGCGGTCGATATCGAAGCGTGCGACGGTGTCACCGACCGCGGCCACGATCGGGTCCGCGCTCACACTGTTGTCGATACCGTCGAACAGGCGCTGCGCCAGAGCGTCCAAGCGGGCCGCGGGTGTGGTGGTGTGCCCGTCGGCGAGGTCGACGATATCGTCGGCCCACCGGGCGAATCCGTACAAGGCATGGATCGGCGGGCGTTGCGCCGGCGCGAGCAGCTGGGTGGCGAGGAAGAATGTGCGCCCATGGGTTGCGTTGAGGTCGCGGCATTGCCGGTAGGCGTCGCGTAGTCGCGGTTCACCGATGCCGGCGGCGTCGAGTTCGGAACGAATCACGGCCGCACCCCACTGATATCGGCGATCGGCGCCCCGTGGTCGCGGCCCGCCGCGGCACCGGTGATGCGGTCGGCCGCGAGCCGTCCCGATAACAGCGCTGTCGGTACTCCGACGCCGGGTACCGTGCCGCAGCCGGCGAGCACCGCATTCGGTACGCCGCGCGGGAGGTTCGCCGGCCGGAACGGCCCGGTCTGGCTGAAGGTGTGCGCCAGCGAGAACGGCGTTCCCGCCAGCATGCCTCGGCGAGCCCAGTCCTCGGGGCTGTCCAGATGCACGATTTCGGCGCGCGCGGCGAATCCCGGCATCAGTCGCCGTTCGACAACCTCGGCCAGTTCCGCACCGTAACCAGGGGCGCGGCGCTCCCACTTCAGGTGTGCGCCGCGGTCGAGGTTCGGCACCGGCGCCAGCACCGAGAACAGGTCGTGACCTGGCGGTGCGAGGGTCGAATCGGTCGCGGTGGGGCGGGTGACCAGTAGCGAGGGGTCACTCATCGGCACGCCCTGGTTGATCAGTTCGTCGAACGTCTGTTCCCAGGCGTCACCGAAAAGTAGTGTGTGATGCGCGGTCGTCGCACCGGCCGGTACACCGATATGCGCGACGACCGCCGATGGCGCGGGCCGCGCCCGCACGGGCCGCCGCGGTGATCGGTGTAGCAGCTGGTAGGCGGTGTGCAGTTCGGTGGCCAGCACCACCGCGTCGCAGGTGATGCGCTTCTGTTTGTCGGTGTGTACGGCGCTGATGCGGGTGCCGCGTCGTTCCAGGGCGGTCACCGCTTCGCTGTAGTGGAACTGCACGCCGGCGTCGGTGGCGGCTGCTGCCAGCGCGGTGGGCAGGGCGCGCATCCCGCCGCGCGGGAAGTACACGCCGCCGATGGTGTCCATGTAGGCGATCACCGCGTACAGGGCCAGGGCCCGTTGCGGTGAGACGCCCGCGTACAGGGATTGAAAAGTGAATACCCGGCGCAATCGCGCATCGGTAAGAAACCCGCCGATGGCCCGGTCCAGACGGCGGAAACCGCCCAACGCGATCAGCCGGGCGAGCGCTGGGGTGACCAGTGACAACGGTGAGTCGAAATTGGCGGCGATGAACCGGTCGAACTCGACGTGATATAGCGCGCTCAGCCAATCCCGCAGTTTTCGATAGCCGGCGACCTCACCCGGTCCGGCGAATTCGGCGATCGAGTGTTCCATCGCGTCGCGGTCGCTGTGTACGTCCAGTGCGCTGCCGTCGGCGAAGCATGCCCGGTAGGCCGGTACCACGGGTTGCAGATCGAGCCTGGCTTCGATGTCCTCGCCTACCGCCGCGAGCGTATCGGCAACGATCCCGGGCATGGTGAGCACCGACGGGCCGGTATCCAGGCGATACCCGCCGATATCGAGGCGCCCTGCCCGTCCACCCGGAACATGCTCGCGTTCGATCACCGTGACAGCGCGACCTCGGCCGGCCAGGTGCAGCGCGGTGGCGAGCCCGGCAAGACCGGCGCCTACCACGACGACATGGTCGGTGCTCCCGGTTACGGTCCGCATGGATCCTTCTTTCCCTGTGTTCGGCCGTCTGACTGTTTCGCGTGATGGTGCGGACTCAGGTGCTACGTCGGGTGCACAGCATCGCCATCTGCTGCAACGCAGTGGTCACCGTCGGGTCGAGAACGCTGTCCGAAAGCAGTGTTCGGGCGCCCTCGACACGCTCGGCGATCATCTGCTCGGCGCGCTGAGGTGCACCGCTGTCCACGATCAACTCCCGGGCCGTCTGCACCGCATTGTTATCGAAGGTGTCGCGCCGCCACAGGTCGTGCAGCCGAGTGCGGCCGGGTGGCCCGGCCAGATGTTCGGCCAAAGCGACGACCGTGGTGGCTTTGCGTTCCCGCAGGTCCGCGTTCGCCGGCTTGCCGGTGACCGAGGGCTCACCGAAGATACCCAGCAGATCATCGCGCAGCTGGAATGCCTCGCCGATCAGCACGCCGTATTCACCCAGTACTTCTATGGTCGGTTCCGCGCAGCCCGCCATCGCGGCGCCGAGCTCCAGTGGTCTGCGCACCGTATAGTTGCCGGATTTGCGTCGCGCGATATCGAGAACCTGTTCCAGCGTCGGCATCCCCGCGGCATCGTTGACCAGATCGGCGAGTTGACCCACGGCCAGTTCGGCGCGCATCGCGTCGTAACGTGGCCATACCCGGCTCAATGCAGCCGCATCGACACCGCTTTCACGCAGCATGCGTTCAGCCCATACCAGGCACAGATCACCCAGCAGCACTGCCGCGGATTCACCGAATCGGGCCGGCGATCCGGACAGACCCTGTTCCTCGTGCCAGCGTGCCAGCCGCACGTGCGCGGTCGGACGTCCCCGGCGCGCGCCGGATTCGTCCATCACGTCGTCCTGCAGCAAGGCGAACCCGTGGAGCAGTTCGATGCTGGCCGCGGCTCGCAATGCGGCTTCGGATTCGTCGGCACCGCACAACCAGCCGAGGTACATGAATGTCGGACGCACAGACTTGCCACCCGATAAGAAATCGAGAAGTACCCGGCTCGGAAATTCGAACCCGTTCGCCTGCAACTCTTCTGCACACCGCGCGCGGACGAAATCCTCGATGTGGGAGCGCACCGCCGCCCGGACTCGCGCAGTCCACGACTCGATCCATGCGGAACCGTCACCGTCGATGTCCGACGTGCGGAATAGGGGTGCCGCTTGTTGTGCGTTCACCTCACCGATTGTGGCACTTTTTCGCCGAAATTGCATCGTTTACGCATCGTTATATGAAGAGATGGCTACTCACCGGTCCGCGCCAGCCGGCCGATCTCGGTGACCGCCTCCTCGAGCGTGCCGATACGCTGCCCGCCGGTGGGCAGCGTATGGGATGCGGACCAACCAGGCCCGGCCAGAAGTAACCGGGCACGTACGCGTCCGGGATCAACTGCGTCCGCGATCGCTGTCCGATCCGTTTGGGACCACAGCACGACCACGGGGCCGCGCGGCTGTTTGGCTACCGCATCGGCGAGTGCATTATCGGGTACGGCGCCGAGTAGCAAGGCCGGTATCCCGGCTTCGGCCAGCGCGGCGCGCAGGACCTCCAGGGGAAGTACGTGCCCCTCGTCCTCGGTGCAAGCCAGCAGTATTGGAGCAAGCCCCGCCACGTTGCGTACCGGCGGTACCGCGCGGTGCAAGCCGATGGTGATCGCCCAGGACAGAACATGCTCCACGTCGATCAAGTCGATGCCTCGATCCTGGCGGCCCACGATGTCGGCGAAGGCAGGCCTGCACAACCGCTGCCATGTTGTTATCACACCGAAATGCGTGAGATGTGCGGTGATCTCGGTCAAGAGCTCGGCGACTCGAAGCTGCTCGGCCGCGGCCAATACCGGCGCCACATCTCCCAGCGTGGGTGGCGAATCTGCCCGGAGGCGGGCGGCTTCGGCCGCTTCAGCCGGGCTCGCCCCGGTGCGGACCAGATCGGCCATCCGACTCAGTATCGCCACGTCACCGGCCGTGTAGTGCCGGTGCCTGCCGGGGCGGTGGCGGGCGGGTCCCAGGCCGTAGCGCTGGTTCCAGCTGCGTAGTGTCGCGACGGGAATATTCAACATTGCCGCGACGGCTCCGACCGTGTACCCGGGTACCGAGTCACCTCCTGCACCACCCTCGACCACGCTCGACCACCTTTCAACGAACCCGCTGAAGCCGCACCACTGCGAACGGCCGCAAATCCCTGGCAAAGAGGACGATGTGCCTATCGCTCGCCGTCCTGGTGTCGACAAGCAGTCGGCTTCCTACCCGAGCATGATTCTCAGCGCAGCGACACGCAGCCCTGCAAAGTTTGGAAGTCCCCGGCGAATCCGGGACCGCCGGTGCAGGTGGGGGTCGATACCCCGGTGACGGTCACCACGGCTCCGGGGCCGGCAATGCCGATGGACAGCCCGGGGCGCACCCCGACCGTAGTTGCTTGCGCGCCCGGCCCCAGCGCGATAGCGGCCGGACCCGACAAGAACTCCGAGCTCGACGTCGCCGTGCCGCCGTTCTGCGCGATGGCCAGCGACAGGCTCGTCGCGGCCGCATCAGCAGCCGCGGTGCCATCGACCCCATAGGCGGCCCCCGCACCGCCGGAGGTACTGGTCGCCGAGCAAGACGCCTCACCGGTCCCGGCCTGCACGGACGCAGCACCGGGCGCCGGACATGACGCAGTCGGCGCAGCGTTGGCAGTCGGGCCGGCGGCCAGCGCAAACAGTGACGCCGTTCCCACACTCACGAGCAACCCGAGCGAGCGCGCAGCAGTGAAATGAAACATGACGATCTCCTCCTCGTTCCCGATCTTGTCCATGGCCATTGTGACGCCTGCAGCGCCGTCGGCCGATTGAAATATCTCTCTGTGAGGCTTCACACTACGCGCCAAATGATGCAGAATCGACGCATCAGGAAAATTTCTGGCGTGGCCACGACGTATGGCGGAGCTACGGGCTCTGACCGCATTCCTGCAGCACCAGATCATGCGCCGACGGCAAGTACGGGCATCTCGCCCCTTGACAGAAAGGCACGACATGAAGATCCGGAAGCACCCCGCGGCACTGATCGCCGCACTGTCGGCGATTGCGATCGCCGGATCGGCATGTACCGACACCGGAGAATCGGACAATGCCGAGCCCTCACCCGCGATGACTACGTCCGCGCCCACGATGCCGGCGCAGGATGACGGCGCTATGGCCGGGCCGGTCGGCGCTGGGTGCGCAGCCTACGCCGAGCAAGTACCGAGTGGGCCCGGCTCGATCGATTCGATGGCGCAGGAACCCGTGGCGACAGCCGCGTCGAACAATCCGCTGCTGACCACACTCACCTCCGCGGTATCCGGTCAGCTCAATCCGCAGGTCAATCTCGTCGATACCCTCAACAGTGGTGAATTCACCGTTTTCGCTCCGGTGGACGATGCTTTCGCCGCGCTCGACCCCGCCACACTCGAAACGTTGAAAACGGATTCGGCGCTGCTGACCAGTATCCTCACCTACCACGTCGTGGAGGGTCGGATGGCGCCTGACGCCGTCGTCGGCACACACCCGACCGTCGAGGGATCCGAGGTTATGGTGACCGGATCCGGTGACCAGATCACCGTCAACGAGGCGGCTGTGGTCTGTGGCGGTGTCGAAACCGCGAATGCCACCGTTTACCTGATCGACGGCGTTCTGACGCCGCCCACCAGCTAGCGAACGCTGTCGGCCACCGTCACATGCCCGCGCACTCGACAATCGGTGCCGGGTATGTGGCGGGGTCGATGTTTTCGCGCCACGGCCGGTGAATACCGTTGCCCGGAAGATCGGCCAGTTCGGGTAGCCACCGGCGCACGTAGGTGCCGTCCGGGTCGAAGCGGTCGGCTTGTCGTAGGGGGTTCAGTTTCCGGTTCGGCCGGGTGTCGGTGCCGGTGCCCGCCGCCCACTGCCAGTTGAGCTGATTGTTGGCCAGGTCGGCGTCGACCAGCCAATCCAGGAAGTACCGCGCACCGATACGCCAATCCACACCCAGGGATTTGGTGAGAAAGCCGGCAACGATCATCCGGGCACGTCCGGCCATCCAGCCTTGCGCACGCAGTTGCCGCATCCCGGCGTCGACCACCGGGAATCCGGTTTCGCCCGCTTGCCAGGCCCGCACGGCCTGCGGGTCGTCACGCCAGGTGTTGTTCGGCCGGCTGCGGTAGTCCGACCAGGCCGCATTCGGTCGTGCGGCCAGCACTTGGTGATGGAAATCGCGCCACGCCAGCTGGCGCACGAATGCCTGGCCACCTTCGCTTGCGGAGTCGACAGCCGCGAGTATCTGCACGGTGGAAAGGCAACCGAAATGCAGGTACGGCGACAGGTGCGAGGTGGCGTCGAAATCCAGCCGGTCGGCGCGTTCGGCATAATCGGCGATCGGCCCGGAGACCCACTCGCGCAGCACCTTCCGGCCGGTGGCCGAGCCCCCGACAACCAGCTGCGGCGAGCTCGACCCAGGGCACAGATCGGCCGGTTCGGGCAGCGGGACACCGGTTACCGGCGGCGGCGTCAGTCGCCGCGGGGCACTGAGCGGCGTGCGCTGGTTCGCCTCGACCCACCGGCGGAAATAGGGGGTGAAAACGGCGAAATGATCGCCACCGCCGGATGGCCGCAGCGCACCCGGATCGATGGCGGTCACCGAGCTGCCGTGGACATGCAGCGCGCAATCGAGTTCGGAAAGCCTCGCGTGCAGCCGATCAGCGCGGCGGACGCTGTAGCCGCTGACGTCAGCGGCTATATGGACGCTGCCGGCGCCGGTCTCCTCGGCGATACGAGCGGTCTCGGTCACCGTGTCGCCGCGCCGGACAACGAGCTGACTTCCGAGGGCGCGTAGTTCGGCATCCAGTTCGGTGAGTGCCGCGAGCAGGAACCGAACGCGGTTCGGTGTAGCGAACCGGGCCAGGATGTCGTCGTCGAGCACGAAGAGCGGGATGACCGGTTCGCCCGCCTGATGTGCGGCAGTCAACACCGGATTGTCGTGTACCCGCAGATCGCGCGTGAACAGAGCGATGCTCGCCGTCACCGCGGCGCCCACCGGATCACAGCAGCGGGACCGGACGATGCCGGAAGGAGCCGGACATGGTTTGTCATGCTCAACGGGTGCACAGGGGTGCGATATCGGCCATTCCGCCCGTTGTGGGCGATGTCAGATACATGCACGGGCTCTGGCCCGTGCCCTCGATCGCCGCCTTCACTCGATCCCAGGTCGGGGCATCCAGTGCTGGTGTTCGGGACAGGACGAACCCGGACAAGCGGCTGGGGTCGGTCACCAGGGCCCAGGAGTAGTCGGGTCCGAGTGCGGTGACGATGTAATTGGTCGGCCCGGTGCGCTGGTCCTGGCCGGGCACGCTGGGGAAGCTGACGTGCAGCTGCGCGCCGGTGACAGGGTCGTTGACGGTCGCTGTTCCCTCGATCTGGTTCAGCGATCCGGTCCAGGTGACGCATGTGTTTCGCACTGCGATATCACCTTGCTCGTCGAGTTGGTAATCCGCTCGGGTGTCGCGGGCACAAGCCAGATTGAACGGCTGTGGGACGGCGGCGAGTTGATGCCACGTACCCAGATAGCGGGTCAGCTCCACTTTTTCCACCGGGGCCGGACTGGCGACGGAAACACGATCGGGTACCGCGCCCGCATTCCCAGCTGTCCCGACAGTGACCGCGACAGCGGCCGAGGCCGCACCGAACGCGGCCAACCGCAGCCCCCATCGGCGGCTCGGGGTGTCGACGGCAGATCTTGTACGCGAGAACATCCGGCGCTCCTCGAATCTCGGCTACCTCTGTCGGGAAGTCACCCTAACAGAAAAACGATGCACAATCGACGCATAAATTCTCGTGGTCGCGTGACGGGAAGGCTGACCCACATTCGCGCCAGTGCCCCGAGATGTGTCTTTGTCGCCTCACACACGGACCGACCGACAACAAACCGGCGGAGGCCCGGGCGCTTGGGATGTCGGCGCCTTCAGGGGGCACAATAGGCTCATGCCCGCCGGTCCAGCCCCCCTTCCCGACGCAGCCGGATACACGGTGCGCGCGGTAGCTGACCGGCTCGGCATTCCGACCGCGACGTTGCGCAGCTGGAATCGCCGCTACGCCATCGGCCCGACCCAGCACCGACCGGGACAGCACCGCCTCTACAGTGCATCCGATATTGCGGTGCTCGAGCGGATGCTCACGATGATCCACGCGGGCGCGAGCCCGGCCGGTGCGGCTGCCGCGGTGACCGCCACATCTCCGACTCCCGTACTCGGGGAGTGGGAGCCGCTGCTGAACGCCGCGTTCGCGCTAGACATGCGAACGACCTCCGCGCTGCTGACCGCGCATCTGCAGGCATACGGGGTGGTCGATACGTGGGATCTCCTGTGCCGCCCTGCCTTCGCGGCGGTCGTCACCCGGCAACTGGGCGGCGAAAGTTGCATCGATGTGGAACACTTGCTGTCCTGGTCGATCACCGTTGTGCTGCACCGCCATACGCCGGTACCTGCACCCGCGACCAACCAGGCGGTCGTACTGGCATGCACCAGCGGCGAAACCCACGCCCTACCGCTGGAAGCCCTGCGCGCCGGCCTCGCCGAGCGCGGTGTCGGCGCGTTGATGCTCGGCGCCGACGTACCCACCGACGCCCTCGCGGCCGCACTCACCCGCGACGATCGGCGGCCCGATGCCGTGCTCTGGTCGCAGCAGGAGTCCACCGCGCTGACGTCTGCAATACGTGCATGTCACGCCGCCGGGTCCCGAGTCCTGGTCGGCGGGCCGGGCTGGGATGCGGTGATCCTGCCGGAGTTCGCGCACCGCCTCGACGGGCTCGGCGAAGCTATCGATCGAATTACCAGGCCACCACTGACGAGGACAGACTCCACCGAGAGCGGTCGGAATCCGTCCAGGTAAGCGACGCAATAATGATGCACTAGCGGTGGATGCGGATCGGGGTGCAGCCGTCCCACGAACTCGAGGTTCCACGGCGAAGTCGGACACCACGAGATCGGTCGCTTCGACAGCCACGGGCTTGCCGCGATGCCGCTATCGACATCGACCAGCACTCTTCGCAGTCGTTACGATTCCGCGGTGCGGCCCAGGACATGGCGCAGCGCGGATTCCAGCTCAGGGTGGCGGAATTTGTGGCCGGCGCCGACGAGCCGATCCGGCACCACCCGCTGACTGGCGGTGGCGAGTTCGCGGGCACCCGAGCGACCGAGCAGCACGGCGGGGCCGAGCTCTGGTACCGCAACGACGGTGGGCCGACGCATGACGTGCCCCAATGTGTGCGTGTACTCGATGTTGCGCACCGGATGCGGTGCCACCGCGTTGATCGGACCACGCAACCCGTCGTCCCACAGCGCACGATGATAAGTATCGACGAGATCGTCGATGCCTATCCAGGACATCCACTGGTGCCCGGAACCGATGCGGCCACCGATTCCGGCACCGACCAGTGGGCGCAGTAACCGCAGTGTCACGCCTCGCGGCGATTGCACGATCCCGGTGCGGACCGACACCACCCGGGTGGTGCCCGAGGTGGCGGCAGCTGCTGCCTCCTCCCAGTCGGAGACGACGTCCGCCAGGAACCCGGTCCCCCGCGATGACCGCTCCGTGAGTGTTTCGTCGTCGCGGTCGTATCCGTAGTAGCCGATGGCCGAGGCGCTGACGAATACCCCTACGCCGGACCGCGCGCAGAGTTCGGCCAGTTTGCGGGTCGGCGTAATCCGGCTCTCCGCGACCGCCCTCTTGTGCTCGTCGGTGAACCGGCCCGCGATCGGTGCCCCGGCCAGGTGCACCACCGCGTCCACGCCGTCGAGCAGACCACCGGCGGGACTGTAGGGATCCCAGCGCCGCTCCCCGCGCTCACGTGGCTCGCGGCGCACCAGCCGGATCACGGTATGCCCACCCGAACTGAGAAAGGCCGTCAACGCCGACCCGATCAAGCCGGAGGACCCTGTCACCGCGACCGTTATCGCGCCGAGGGCGTGGTCGGCGGCTCGTGCGTGAGCCGCCAGATCCGCTGTAAGTTGCCGGTGCCGATAGGTGAACACATCGGACGCAGCATTGCGGCAGGCACCCAGGTCTGAACCCGGTCCACTATCCGAGTGTGAGCGGAGTCCACCTCCTCGAATTCATGAATATGCCGCCACGACAGCACAGCGGACGCGGGCACGGACGCCAGGCCTCGGGTGGTGATCCGGTCGACGAACCGGTGCGGCGGGTCGTATTCACCGCCCTCGTGCCGGGCCACCCAGCGCAAGCGCGCCGGCAAACCGAGCACCGCACGCCCATCGGCGAGCGAATCGGCTTCCTCGAGCAACGACACCGGCTGCCACGGCGGTGCGAGCCGCGCGAATGCCCCCGGACGTGCGAACCACGCGAACACTTCGGATCGAGGAACCGCGACAACGGCCGAACACTCGATGCTCATCCCACGACCCTACGCACGGGCCGCGGCAATCCGGTCGCACCGCACCCAGAGCGTCGTCTGCCAGGACGTAGACGACGGCCCGGGTCACCGCGGTGTGCCCGAGTCCGCGAGCAACAGTGCGAACTGCTCGACCAACCGCAGGACCGCCTGTTTCTGCTGGGCCACCGTCGTTCGACGGGCCCGATTCCGAGCGCAGGCCGGTCGGTATCGAGCCCCGCCCGTGGCCCCCGGCGTCGCTGACATGCCCCTGGTCGAGTGCGAGATCGCCCGGATGGCCTGGCCATGATATGAGCAAGTGCGGGACTGTCGGCTTGTCAATTCCGGTGTGGCCGCCAGGGTGGGCGATGCTCGCCGTCGCTCGCGCTCGCTGTGGTGGCGTCGGGCTTTCTGTGGTGTTCGGCGGTGGCGGTGATGTTGCGGGCCATGCCGCCGAAGACGACGTCGTGCAGCGGTGTGATCGCTGTCCAGTAGAGGTGCCCGGCTAGTCCGCGGGGCTGGAAAACGACCCGTTGTCGGTACCGTGCGCTCCGGCCGGGTGCGGGTTCGACGCCGAGTTCGAGCCATGCCATGCCCGGCAGGTTCATTTCGGCGCGCAGGCGTAGCAGCCGCCCACGGTCGATGTGTTCGACACGCCACCAGTCGAGCGCTTCACCAATGTGTAGATGGTAGGGGTGTTCGCGGCCGCGGCGATAGCCGATCCCGCCGGTGGCTCGGTCGATCCAGCCGCGCAGTGACCACACCAGTGGTAGCGAGTACCAGCCGTTTTCTCCGCCGATGGATTCGATGACCGCCCACAGGGTTTCCGCGTCGGTGTGGGTGTGGTGTTCGCGTAGGTCTTCGTATACTGATCCGCCGGACCATTCGGGGTCACTCGGCAGGGGCGCCGCAGGTACGGCAGCTGCGTCGGGGTCCGGCCAGCGGGTCGCGGTTTCGGCGTTGCGGATGTGGGCGGTGGCCAGTTCGACGGCCTGCTCGTAGTGGGTGAGCCCGCCCTCGGGGTCAGGGATGTAGGTGGCGATGTCATGATCACCGCAGACGACTTCGTGGATGAGCGATTCGATCAGCGGGACCGCCAAGGCGCGTGGGACCGGGGTGACGACATTGACCCATTGCGCCGACAGCCATGGGGTCAGCACAGGCACCGGCACGACCAGCCGGTGCGGGAGTCCGGATACGGTCGCGTATTTCCGCATCATCGACAGGTAGGTCACGATGTCGGGGCCGCCGATATCGAAGGCCTGGTTGACTTTCGTGGGTAGTTCGGCAGACCGGACCAGGTAGTGAAGGACGTCGCGCACGGCGATCGGTTGGATGCGGTTGTGCACCCAGCGCGGGGTCACCATCGCGGGCAGGCGTTCGGCCAGATAACGCAGCATTTCGAAACTGGCCGAGCCGGAACCGATGATGACCGCCGCCCGCAACTCCACTGTCGGCACCCCGCTGCCCCCGCAGGATTTCACCTACCTCGGCGCGGGAGGCCAGGTGCCGCGACAGCGGCCGTTGCTCGGGGATGATTCCGCCCAGGTAGATGATGCGCCCGACCCCGGCCGTCTGCGCGGCGGCGGCGACGGTACGTGCGGCGCGCTGGTCGATATCGGTGAAGTCGTGGCGGGTCAGCGAATGCACCAGGTAGTAGAGGACCTCCTGGTCGGCGACCGCCGCACGCACGTCGTCGTCGATGGTGAGGTCTGCGCGCACGACCTCCACGCGTTCGCGCCACGGGACCTCGGCCAACTTCGCCGGGGTCCGGGCCACCACCCGCACCCGGTGCCCGGCGCGGAGCAGTTCGGGGACCAGCCGCCCGCCGATGTAGCCGGTGGCACCGAAGACTACGCACCGCATATCCGATCACCGTCCTGATTTGTGAAAAGCAATGCCGGGGTAATATCTGTCGAGTTCTCTTGCGATTTTTCTCGAACGGTCGGAGCAGGTTTTCGCGGCCATCAACCGAATCGATTATCGAGGAACTACGAATGAGACCATCGGCCGGGGCCGCTGTGAAAATGATATGGAGAACCGTAGGGGTGATCGCCGCGCTCAGCGCGGCCCTCGGATCGAGTACCGCGACCGGGTCCACCGCGCCCGGTGGCCGGCAGCCGCTGGCGCCGGTCGAGGCCCTGGACGTGGGTCGTTACCTCGGCGTATGGAACCAGGTCGCCGCCCTGCCGCAGCCCTACAACCTCGACTGCGCCCGCAACACGACCGCCGACTATCAACTGATCGACGCGAACAATATCCGCGTCGAGAACACCTGCATCTCCTGGAGCGGCGCCACCAACCGCATCATCGGAAATGCCCGGGTCAACGACCCGGTCACCCGAGCACAACTGCACGTCAGCTTCCCGGGCGTGCCGTTCCAGAATTCTTTGGACGGACCCACCAATTACATCGTGACCTTTATCGCCGAGGACTATTCCTGGGCTATTGTCGGTGACCCCTTACGGTTTTCCGGATTCGTGCTGTCGCGCTCACCGGCGGTCGATCCGGCCCGCTGGGGCGAGATCCGCGCAGTCGTGGCCGACCGCGGCTACGACCCCTGCCTGCTGCTGACCTCCCCCACCCCGGGCGGTGCCACCGACATCCGCCCGCTGTGCACCGCGTAGACGGCGCCCGCAGCGAGTCGAGCGGGCCCCCGCGCCGGGATTGAATGCGCCCGGGGTGGGCATCCCGTCGATATGACGGCCCGGAGCACGGATTACAGCAGGCAGATCAGTGTGGGAGTGAGCGCTGTGGTGGCGGTCGCCGCCGCGGTCATCGGCTCCGGCGCGTGGGGCGGGACCCCGATCTCGGAAGCCGCTGGTGGTGCGCTGGCTGCTGATGCCACCTATGTCGCTCCGGGCGGCACCGCGTTCGTGATCTGGTCGCTGTTATATGCCGGGTTCCTCGCGCTCGCGGTATGGCAGATCCTTCCGGCGCAGCGCGAAAACCCGCGGTTGCGGGCGACCGGCTGGTTGATCGCGCTGTCGCTGCTGTTGAACGCGGCATGGATCGCGACGGTCCAGGTTGGGTGGGTCACGGTAAGTGTCGCGGTGATCGTGGCACTGCTGGTGACGCTGGCGGCGGTGTTTATCCGGTGTCTGCAATCACGGCCGACCGACGCGACCGAAGCGGTGGTTCTCGACGGTGTTATGGGTCTGTATCTGGGATGGATCGTCGTCGCTACCGTCGCCAACACCGCCGCGGCCCTGAAACAGGCCACCGCAGATTTCGGGTTGGGTGCTCAACCGTGGGCGGTGATCGTGGTGGTCGGCGCCGCCGTCGTCGGCGCCGCGCTTTCGGTGATCGGCCGGGGCAGGTTCGCGGCTCCCGCCGCGATCGTGTGGGGCCTGGCGTGGATCGCGATCGCCCGCCTGGACGCTCCGCAGTCGACGGCAGTCGCCGTCGCCGCGGCGGCCGCGGCCCTGCTGGTGGTCTCGGCGGCCGTCGCCGCTCGCATTCGGCGGCCCAGCACACCCACACCAGCCTGACGGCCCACCCTCAGGCTCTCGCTCGGAAGCGACCCCAGACAACGAAAGCTCTCGCCATCACCCGGGCCGACCGGTCGAGACCGTCGAAGCAGGCACCCGCATCGGGTGTCACGGACCAGGATAGAATCGAACCACCCACGCCGCTTCTGTGCCCGCACTCACGATTGCAGTTCCCCGAGCGGATCGAACGGTGGTCACATCATGCCGATCAGGAAACCGGCCAGCTCCGTCGCCGTGATTGTCGTGCGCTCGCTACCGCAGTTCGGGCCGGTAGGGGCCGAACTCAGGTTTCGGCTGCAACCGGCAATAGGGCGGCCATACCGCGACTCGAGAGATGTAGCGATGCGGTGCTCGTCGGTCCACGAGGGGATGCCGCGGCACAGACCGGACGTCCCTTTCCAGGTCGTCGTCGAGACCCGGTCGTGACCTTCGGCGATCTGATACGAGACGCGGCCACCGCGGGTGTCCGCGGCACGGCCGATTTCGCCCGTCGTCGCGTCGCCGGAGACTACCGACTCGACGCGTTCGGCCTCGACGAGGACCTGCTGGAGTCACTGATCCTGCCCGTCCTGCGGCCGCTGTCACAGCGGTGGTTTCGGGTACAGGTCGATGGTATCGAGCACCTCCCCGAATCCGAGGGCGCGCTGATCGTGGCCAACCATGCCGGCGTGGTGGCCCTGGATGGGCTGATGCTGCAGGTCGCCGTGCACGACCATCATCCCAAACAGCGCGCGGTACGCCTGTTGGCCGCCGACCTCGTCTTCGACCTACCGGTCGTGGGCCCACTGGCCCGCAGGGCCGGACACACCCTGGCCTGCCGCGCCGACGCCGAACGACTGTTACGCGCCGGTGAGCTGACAGGGCTGTTCCCCGAAGGCTTCAAAGGCGTCGGCAAGCCCTACAAAGCACGGTACAAGCTACAGCGTTTCGGGCGCGGCGGCTTCGTCTCCACCGCCGTCCAGACCGGTGTGCCGCTTGTTCCATGCTCGATCGTCGGCTCCGAAGAGATCTATCCGAAACTGGCCGACATCACACCGCTGGCCCGGCTACTCGGCCTATCGTATTTCCCGGTGACACCGCTGTTTCCGCACCTGGGCGCACTGGGCGCTATCCCACTACCATCGAAGTGGTACATCGAATTCGGTGAACCCATCTACACCGGACACTACGGTCCCGACGCCGCTGACGATCCGATGACCATGTTCGAGGTCACCGACCATATCCGCGAAACCATCCAGCAGACGCTGTACAAGCGACTGACCCAGCGCCGCAACCCGTTCACAGGCTAGGGCGCAGGGCTTGCACGGTCCTGGACTCCGGACGACGATCGCATGCCGACTTGTCGCGGCCACAGGGTCGAGGACGACTGCAGCACGAACACGGCATCAACCCTGCACCTCTCAGTGACGACCAAACCGGGCTGGTCAACGGTCCAAAACGGACGGTTGTCGCTACAGGCGCTCTCGGCAGCGATGGGAACGCAGCCGCCGAACCAGGGCACGGGCACGGAGCCTCCTCGGCGTGCCGGCGATCAGCTCTACCGCATCACCCTCTCCGGCCTGACACTGGGCGCGGCGCAACGCGCCGCCAAATCCGCCTTCACAAGAAAACCGGGTGGCCATCGTCGGTGACCCCTCAGTTCAAGTTCACCTCGCCTCGCTGGTCGCCTGCCGTCCACATTCCTGCCCGGCGGTGGGCGACAGCAGGATTTGGAACCCAGAACCCGCTGTTAGGGTTTCGAGGTCTGGTCAGCGTTCACGTCGGATCACGTTAGGTCACGATAGGTGATCTACCTGCGGCGATGCCGTTAGGTGATGCACGCTCGTTCACGGATGATCACCAGAAATATCCGTGAATGTTTGGTGTAGTTTTGGGATGGGCGAAATCCGCCGCCACCATCGTGATCTCACCGCAGGAACGGGCCGGTCCGAGCTTGCCGAGCTGGGGATCAAGCTTGAGATGGTTCTGGGGAGAACCGAAGGCGCTGCGGAGTACACCGAGCAGGCTCGTCGATACCTCGCTACACGCCTGATAGCCGACGGCAAGAACAACTAGGGGGCCGATGTCGAGCATTTGGAAGCGAACCTCGCGCAGGTCGAGGCTGTATACGAGGGCTACGGCTTCGCTCTAACCGGCCTGACGCAGATCGACACCTACTTCCTGGTCGGTAGGGCGTGCTGCTGGACAGGACGGAACGCGTCGGCAAGTACAGACCAACTCGGTGCTCACGGCGATGACTACAGATCAGCTTTGTGCGTCGAAGCCGCCCTGCGGTGTGGGTGCGGTGTGAAAAGCATCGAAATGGCGTATCGCAGTGTGTCTGTCTCCGAGCGGATTCGCGCGGCGTCGGTCGGTAGCGCTCGAGCTATGGCCAAACCGTCCAGTACGACGTTGAGGTAGGCAGCCCGTTGGGCATTGTCTCCTGGCGGGAGGACCCCTTCTTTTTCGAGCACGTCCAGCCAGTGCTCGGTACGCCGCAGCCCAGCCGCGCTGAAGGCAAGGTAGGTAGCGATGGCATCGGCACTGGGCTCCGAGCCGACGTAGGTCTCGAGCGTATGCCGCCACGCATGTCGCGCTTGTTCCCCGGCGCCCGTGGCAGCCAGCACCTGCTGCATACACGCCAGCAGCCGATCCTCGGCGGGCACCGTGGTGTCCTCGATGACGTCCGCACTCGCGAAGAGACCGGTGATGCCTGCTGCGACTTCGTCTATCAACGCCCGCTGCGTGGGAAAGAAGTGCCGCAGCGAACCGGTACTGACGCCAGCGCGCGCGGCGACGGCGCGGACACTGAGCCTGGCACCCGGGTCTTCGGACACCATCGTCGCGGCAGCAATCAAAATGCGGTCCCTGGTGCTGGGCTCACTTTGTGGCACTATCGTCACCTCCGACCCTGACAATACTAGTACAGCGTGCTAACGTCGAAAACGCACTATCACGCTGTACTAATGAATTTTGGGGTGTAGTCATGGCGACAAGCTGGCGTGAACGACGAGCCGAGCGACGAGTTCGACCCGGCGACGGCCGGGCCCTCACACGTTTTCGGTGGTGGCAGGTCCTCAGCAGGTCCCAGCTCGCTCTGGACGTGTCGGCCGGATCCGGCACCACCACCCAGTACACGGTCGACGTCCGACAGCTCGGCGACGGCAAAGACGGGGAAGTACGTGCCCGGTTGTACCGCAACGGACTGCAACATGCTGTCTCCCGTATGCCCGCCCGATTCTCCGTCGAGAACGGAACCATCGAAGTCGCCATGGGCGGGTTCGGGCTCAAGCGTTGCCACTTCGTCGACACCGACGACAACGAGACGATGTTGGTGCCCGATCCCGCGTCCGCCGAAGGTCGTCGGGCCAGGCTCGAGGAGAACCGGCCACAGCTGAGCCGCATCCTCGGCGTACTCGCCACGCTCGCCGTTCTGGTCGGGATGTTGGTCGCGCTACTACAGCTGGTCGAGCCGATCACCAGCATTCCGCAGGTACGCGAGCTCGTCGGCGGGGTGCAGTCTCCGCTGCGGCTGCCGCTCGCGGCAAACATCGCGGTCGGTGTAGCTGCCTTCCTCGGCAGCATCGAACGCGCTCTGCGCATCCGCACAAGCTGGCTGGACAATTTCGCGAACTAGTCACCGGCCTGCGGGGGAGCTCACACGTGAACCCGAGAGCTGCCCACCGTGACGATTCCACGCAGCGCTCACGCATTCCCGCCCCGGACTCTTGCTCGCCCATTCCACGCCGACCCGTCGATAGGAATTTCTCGTGACAGACAGCTATTTCCACCGACACGGGCGTCATCAGCGTCGCCGCACTGCACTGTTGAAAGCCGCCGCAGTGAGTACAGCCGCCCTGTGGACCGTCACCTCTTGCAGCACACTCTCATCGGAGGAGCTGAACTCCTCGTATCCCACACTGGCGCACTACGAGTCACAGACACTCGACTTCGCCCCATGCGACCAGACCGCCACAGGCATTGACGATGACCGGGTCGAATGCGCAACACTCGAGGTGCCGCTCGACTACTCCAGCCCCGACGGGCCCGCCATCGAACTCGGAATCTCCCGCATCCGAGCCACCGGCACCGACAGAGTCGGATCGGTCGTGGTCAACCCCGGCGGACCAGGAGCACCCAGTGTGGGTTTCGTGACCGCGGTCGCCGACTCCTGGGCGGACGGCCCAGCTCGCCAACAGTTCGACATCGTGTCGATGGATCCCCGCGGAGTCGGCACCTCTCGACCGGCCATCGACTGCTACACCGACCAGGAGCGTGACGACGACGCGATCGTTTCCGGGATCCCCGCTGGTGCGCTGGCCTGGACCGCCGACTCGGCCCGGTCGGTGTTGGAGCAGTGCGCTCGACGAAGCGGCGGAATGGACGTCCTGGGACAGATGAGCACCGAGAACGCGGCACGTGATCTCGATGTCCTGCGCGCGGCGCTCGGCGACGAGCAGTTGACGTTCCTCGGTGCCAGCTACGGAACGCGCCTGGGGACGATCTACGCCCAACAGTTTCCGAGCCGGGTCCGTGCGATGGTCCTCGACGGGGCGGTCGATCCCCGCAAGAATGTCCTCGAACGCCAGACACAACTGTTCGCAGGCGTACAGCGCTCGTTCGACGAACTGTCCCGGTACTGCGTAGACCGAGGGAACTGCCCTCTTGGAAGTGATCTTGCGGGAACGGTGGGTGCTATCCAGAGCCTGCTTCGACCGCTCCTCGACACCCCCGCCCCGACCGCGGGTGGGCGTCGACTGACCTATTTTGCTGCGATCGAAGCTGTCACACTCGGTCTGTACTCCAGCCAAGCGTGGGACAGCGTCATCGCAGGCCTGGCCGAGCTACGAGCCGGGCGCGCCGATGTGATGCTCGCACTGCGAGATGTCGGGGCGCAGCGCGGACCCGACGGGACGTACACGAATTCATCGGAAGCGACCCTCGCCATCAACTGCCTCGATGAGATCAGGCCGACACCCGAACAGACAACAGCCGTCGTCGCAGAGGTCAATTCTCTTGCCCCGTACATGGACCCCGGGTTCGATGTGGACACCCATTACGGATGCGAGGGGTGGCCCGACGAACAGGTACTGGACTACCCCTACGGCGACAACATCACCGGCTTGCCCGAAACACTCGTGGTGTCCGTCACCGGTGACGGGCTGACCCCGCACGAAGGCGGTGTGGCACTATCAGAGATGCTCGGCGCACGACTGCTCACCGTCGACGGCGAACAACACGGCGCCACCACCGCAGCCAATGCGTGCATCAACGAGATCGTCGAACACTACCTCGTGGACCTGACCATCCCGGACAACCAATTACGTTGTGTCCTATAAAGAAAAATCACCCGAGTAGACCGGAGACAACTCGCCGACCACGATGGAGATTAGAGCGTGTTTCATAAGCCCAATGGTGGGGGTCGAACCCGTTGTCCGGGTTGAGAAGTTGGTGATATGACGAGGTCTCCGGTAGTTGGTTGAACGACCAAGCACAACCGGAGACCAACCGGAGACCTCTTGAACAGCGTAACGGCAACGTGCCGTGCGGATCTGACCGATGCCCAGTGGTCGAAACTGAAACCGCTACTACCTGCCGGTATGAAACCGGGCCGGCCGCCTCGGTGGTCGAAACGGCGGTTGATCGACGGAATCCGCTGGCGGATCCGTACCGGCACCCCGTGGCGTGACATCCCAACGGTTTACGGGCCGTGGCAAACGGTGTACGGGTTGTTCCGCCGCTGGCAGCGCGATGGAACGTGGGAATCGATGCTGACCGCGCTGCAAGCCCACGCCGACGCTGCAGGCGAGATCGAGTGGACGGTGAGCGTGGACTCCACCGTCGCCCGAGCGCACCAGCACGCGGCCGGTGCCCGCCGCGACCCGCACCGCCAGGCCGAGCCGGCGGGCGGATTCGATGACGAACCCGCCGACCATGGCCTCGGACGGTCGCGGGGCGGGTTCGCCACGAAGCTGCACTTGGCCGCCGACCAGGAGCAGCGGCCGTTGGCGCTGCTCGTCACGCCTGGTCAGTGGGCCGATTTCCCGCAGTTCACGACCGTGCTCGGCGAGATCCGGGTGCCGCGGCTCGGGGTCGGTGGTACCCGGTCGCGGCCGGATCGGGTGCTGGCCGACAAAGCCTATTCTTTGGCGGCCAACCGTGCTTACCTGCGGCGACGCGGGATCAAGGCAACTATCCCGATCAAGGCAGATCAGGCCGCGAATCGCGCGGCCAGAGGCCATGCCGGTGGGCGACCGCCCGCGTTCGAGCGCGGTCTCTACGTCCTGCGGCACGCCGTGGAATGCACGATCAACCGCCTCAAACAGCACCGGGCAGTGGCCACCCGGTATGACAAACTCGCCGTCCGCTACCTGGCCACCGTCCGTGTCGCCGCGATCAACCTGTGGTTATCAGGCCGCGGCTTATGAAACACGCTCTAA
>NZ_BDBZ01000040.1 GCF_001613245.1 Nocardia speluncae NBRC 108251
TGACCACCGGCGGCAGCGACGACACTGTGCGACTGTGGAACATCGGCTCCGCAGACGACGTCGCCGGTTCCCTGTGCCGCTGGGGCGGACAGGACTTCGAATCCGCGCCATGGCCGCCGGATGTCCCCACAGATCTACGAACCGAGCTCTGCCCATGAACAAAGGACATACATTTCCGGAGGTTCGACAGCTGAACCAGTTCTCGGCGCAGACACTCCCGCGAAGAGGCCTGCTGACATGTACTGTCGCCGGCCCCGGACACAACTGTCGCATCACCAGGTCAAACCACTGACAGTCCTGTGTCATCTCACACCGAAAGCAGACTGCACTGGCACACGCCCAAAATCGTCGCGTCCGCGACGGGCAACTAGTATCAGCTAAATAGATGCTGATCGGGGTGAGCGTGGAGTACATCATCCGGCTCGAACAGGGGCGTGATCGCAATCCGTCACCGCAGGTACTGTCCGCGCTGGCGGATGCTCTCGGCCTGTCCACCAACGAGCGGGTCCATCTGTACCGGCTGACCAAGGCCGATACCGGTTTCAGCTGCACCGGCCCGGGACCAGCGGTCCGGGGGATCCGCCCGACGGTGCAGGCGTTGCTCGACCAGCTCGAACCCGCCGCGGCCGCAGTGATCGACAGCCGGACCGAAATGCTGGCCTGCACCGCCGGCTATCGGCGGTTGATGGCACCGACCGGCGCGCTCGACTCCGACCACGGCGCCAATCTCGCCCGCTTCACCTTCACCGATCCCCGGGCCCGCACCGTGTACCCCGATTGGGATCATCAGGCCGACCATATCGTCGCCACCCTCAAACAGGGCCCCTTCCGCGCCGACCCTCGTATCGCGGCGCTGGCCGATCAGCTCACGATCGCCGCAGGTGCGTCCTTCACCGAACGCCTGGCCACGGTCCCCAACCTGCCCGCTCCCACCGGGATCACCCGGCTGGAGCATCCGGAGGCCGGCCCGCTTCGCCTCGCCTTCGAAACCCTGGCCCTGTCCGCCGACGACGATCAGCAGCTGATCGTCCAGCTACCGGCCGATCCGGCGACCGCCGATGCCCTGGACGGTCTGGCCGGCCGGCATCACGGCGGCCTCCGCGCAGTATCGGGCTGATTCCGCTGATTCGCACGGTGCACGACACCGGATCGACGTAGCCGCGTCACCAGCGCCATGGTGCCCTCGTCGCCGGTTCCCGGCGGAGCCGCCGAGCACCGGGGGCGGTGGACGCTGCGCCGCGCAGGCGAGGAAGCGGCGGACAGTCTCCGCGCCTGTGCGGTTTCATCGCGCCCGATGCTGCTAGTAGCCTTGGGGACCGTGCACCCTGACGTTACCGCCGACCTCGCCGAACTCGACGCGACCCTGAAGACTATCGAGTCGGTCCTCGATATCGAGGAGCTGCGCCGTCGCATCGACGAGCTGGAGCATCAGGCGGCCGATCCCGAGTTGTGGAACGACCAGGATCATGCGCAGCGGGTGACCAGTGAGCTCTCCCACGCGCAGGGTGAGCTGCGCCGGGTCGAAGAATTACGGCAGCGCCTGGAAGATGCGCCGGTGCTCTACGAGCTGGCAGAAGAGGAAGAGGGCGAGGCGCGAACCGCAGCGCTGGCCGATGCCGATGCCGAACGCGCCGCATTGCATACCGATGTCGAAGCCCTCGAGGTGCGCACCCTGCTGTCCGGCGAGTACGACAAACGCGACGCGCTGGTCAATATCCGCTCGGGCGCCGGCGGTGTGGACGCGGCCGACTGGGCCGAGATGCTGATGCGCATGTACATCCGCTGGGCCGATCGGCACAAGTACTCGGTCGAGGTGTACGACACCTCCTACGCCGAAGAAGCCGGTATCAAGAGCGCCACGTTCGTGGTGAAGACTCCGTACGCCTACGGCACCCTTTCGGTGGAGATGGGCACCCACCGGCTGGTGCGGATCAGCCCGTTCGACAACCAGGGTCGCCGCCAGACTTCGTTCGCCGAGGTCGAGGTGCTTCCGGTGGTCGAGACCACCGACCACATCGACGTCCCGGAAACCGATATCCGGGTCGATGTGTACCGGTCGTCGGGCCCGGGCGGGCAGAGCGTCAACACCACCGACTCGGCCGTCCGGATCACCCATATTCCCACCGGGATCGTGGTCACCTGCCAGAACGAGAAATCGCAGCTGCAGAACAAGGTTTCGGCCATGCGGGTGCTGCAGGCCAAACTGCTGGAACGCAAAAGGCAGGAAGAGCGCGCGCAGATGGATGCGCTCAAGACCAACGAGGGCGCGTCCTGGGGTAATCAGATGCGGTCCTACGTGTTGCACCCGTATCAGATGGTCAAGGATCTGCGCACCAACTACGAGGTGAACAACCCTTCGGCCGTCCTCGACGGCGATATCGACGGTTTCATCGAATCCGGAATCCGCTGGCGGATGAGTACAGTTCTGCAGGAGAGCTAGCACTCCCCGATTCCGGGGAAGCACACGAGATCCGGAATGGATGCGGGAACAGGTGGTCTGATGAGGGTGGAAGGGACCGACACCCTGGCCCTGTCCCTGGCATTGTCTTCCGATGTAACGTCCTGGCTGCGTTCGTCCGGACTCGAGATCGTGCTACTGATCCTCGGGTCCATGCTGTTCGCCCGCTTCGCCACCTATGTGCGCGACCGGGTGACCCAGCGCATCGATTCGGGTTTCCGCGGGGGCGATGCGCTCGTGCGGTCCGAGGAGGCCAAGCACCGGCACGCCCTGGCCCAGGTGCTGACCTGGGTTGTTCTGACCGTCGCCTACGTACTGGTGGCCATGGAGGTGCTGCAGCGGCTCGGCTTCTCCATGTCGGGGCTGGTCGCGCCCGCCGCGGTCCTCGGCGCCGCCCTCGGTTTCGGCGCGCAGCGCATTGTGCAGGACATCCTGGCCGGGTTCTTCCTCATCACCGAACGCCAATACGGTTTCGGTGATGTGGTGCGGATCGCGGTGACCGGTGTTGCGGACCCGGCCGAGGGCACGGTCGAGGATGTGACATTGCGAGTCACCAAGTTGCGCAACCCGGACGGGGAGGTGATCACCGTCCCGAACGGCCAGATCGTGAAAGTAACGAACCTGTCGAAGGATTGGGCGCGGGCCGCGATCGATGTGCCGGTCGCGGCGAGCGCCGATATCCTGCGGATCAACGAGGTGCTGCATGCGGTGGGCGGGCAGGCCTACGCCGATCCCCGCCTCGAACCACTGCTGCTCGACGAGCCGACAGTGATGGGCGTGGAGGACCTGACCGTGGACCAGATGAACATCCGGATGGTGGCCCGGACACTGCCGGGCAAACAGTTCGAGGTCAGCCGGGAGTTGCGGGTACGGGTGGCCGCGGCGATGCGCCGGGAGGGTTTGAATGCGCGCGCGTAGATCGACGCTGGTGCTGGCCGGGAGCTGGATCGCGATCTTCGTGCTGTACCTGTTCGTCAAACCGGACGATATCGCTCAGCACAAGCCCGCGCCCGCCCCCGCGGCCCCGGTGCAGCAGGTTCCGGCGCTGGTGGTTCCCGCTCGGTAGCGGCCCTCGCACCGCCCGCCGACGGGTTCGTTATCGAATGGTTACACTGACTCCTCGTGATCACCCTGCGCGACGTCAGCAAGTCGTATCCGACCGCGACGCGAGCCGCACTGGAGAACGTTACCGTCCATATCGGCAAGGGTGAGTTCGTCTTCCTCATCGGCCCCTCCGGCTCCGGCAAATCGACCTTCATGCGGATGCTCATCAAAGAGGAGATCCCGACCGGCGGCGAGGTCCACGTCGCGGACTTCCGGGTGGACCGGCTGCCCGGACGGCGGGTCCCCCGGCTGCGCCAGCGGGTGGGCTGTGTGTTCCAGGACTTCCGGCTGCTGCAACAGCGGACCGTCGCCCAGAACGTGGCGTTCGCGCTGGAAGTGATCGGTAAACGCCGCCAGTTCATCGATCGGACCGTGCCCGAGGTCCTGGAGTTGGTGGGGTTGGGCGGTAAAGCCGACCGGCTGCCCAGCGAACTGTCCGGCGGCGAACAGCAGCGGGTCGCGATCGCGCGAGCGTTCGTGAATCGGCCGCTGGTGATGCTGGCCGACGAACCCACCGGCAACCTCGACCCCGAGACGAGTTACGAGATCATGCTGCTGCTCGAGCACATCAACCGGATGGGCACCACCGTGCTCATGGCTACGCACGACCCCTTGATCGTGGACGGTATGCAGCGCCGGGTCGTGGAGCTCTACGAGGGCCGCCTGGTTCGCGATCAGGCGACCGGTGGTTACGAGGTGAGCCGGTAATGCGCGCAGGCTTCCTGTTCGGCGAGGTCTCCGAGGGCCTGCGCCGCAACGTCACCATGACGATCGCGATGATCCTGACGACCGCGGTTTCGCTGACCATGCTGGGTGGCGGCATTCTGGCGATCCGGATCGCCGACAAGACCGAGCAGTACTTCCTGGACCGGCTCGAAGTGCGGCTGTATCTGACCGAAGACATCTCCGCGAACGATCCGGACTGCGCGAACGATCTCTGCCACACTCTGATGGCCGATCTGAAGTCCGTCGACGGCGTGGAGACGGTGCAATACCTGAACCGCGACGCCGCGGTCCGTGAGGCCAAGGAGAAAACCTTCAAGGACCAGCCGGAACTCGCCGAGTATGTGAGCGAGACGCCGCTGCCGGCCTCGCTGCGGGTCAAGATGAGCGACGCATCGCTCTACCCGACGATCTACGAGCAATTCTCCGAAAGCCCCGGGGTGGGCATGGTGCGCAACGACAAGGACATCGTGGACCGGCTGGTGAGCTTGTTCGACGGGTTGCGTAATGCGGCATTCGGAATGGCCGTGTTGCAGGCAGTGGCCGCGCTGTTGCTGATCGCGAACATGGTGCAGATCGCGGCGTTCACCCGGCGCACCGAGGTGCACATCATGCGTCTGGTCGGTGCCACCCGCTGGTACACCCAGTTGCCGTTCCTGCTGGAGGCCGTCGTCGCCGCGCTGGCGGGTGGTCTGCTCGCGACAGCGGGCCTGTTCGCGGCCCGCCCGCTGGTGATCGACCGGGCATTGGGCGATCTGTTCGCGAGCAATGTCTTCCCGGCGATCACCTTCGACGATATTTTCACCACGGCGCTGATGGTCGTACCGGTCGGCGTGATGTTCGCCGGGCTCACCGCGTACGCCACCTTGCGCTGGTACGTACGCGAGTAGCGCGCGGCCGGGTCGAATTCGCTGCCGCCGGCTCGATCACAGCGGCCCCTGCGGCCCCGGCCGTATCCGGGGTCTTCGCACGTTGCCCGTACCGCCCGTCCCCTTCCGGACGGGCGGTACCGCTGTGCGGAAGTTGGGTATACCCCATATGTCCGCTCACCAGGACGAGTGCACAACTCGACGCCGTTCTTACTCTTCAGTAAGATAGCCTTACTCCGCAGTAAGATAGCTGGGGCCAGACCCTCACCCCGCGCGAGAAAACAGGTGATGATGAGCATTCGAGACAGCGCTACCAAGCGGCGTCCGGACAACGGCGGCCGCCAGGAGAACGGAGTGGGCCTACACCAACCCAAACGGGATTGGATGGGCGCCGCCATGCGGGTCATGTCGACGATCACCGGATCGGAACTCGCCGAGAAATACAACCTTCGCAAACCGATCGACCGGGTCACCTACGAAAGCACCAGAACCGGCTTCCGGACTCTGGGTGCCGCGACCCGCGCATTCAACAAGGTCGCGGGCGGTGGCGCGCCCAAGCGCCTCCCGGACAACGAGTCGAAGACCAAGGACTACTTCGATCTCACCCCCACCGACGAACAGCAGATGATCGTCGAGACGGTCCGTGAGTTCGCGGCCGAGATCCTGCGCCCGGCCGCACACGACGCCGACGAGGCCGCCACCGCGCCGAAAGACCTCCTGGGTCGTGCCGCGGAACTCGGCATCACCCTGATCAATGTGCCCGAAGAACTCGAGGGCGCGGCCACCGAACGCGGCGCCGTCACCAACACGATGGTGGCCGAGGCGCTCGCACACGGGGATATGGGTCTGGCCCTGCCACTGCTGGCGCCCAGCGGCGTCGCCGTCGCACTGTCCCAGTGGGGTACCGACGCCCAGCAGCAGACCTACCTGCCCGCGTTCACCGGCGAGAACGTTCCCCAGGCGTCGGTCGTCATCAGTGAACCACGCGCTCTGTTCGATCCGTTCGCTCTGCAAACCAAGGCCGTGCGTTCCCCCAGCGGTTACCGGCTCAACGGCGTGAAAAGCCTCGTCCCGGCCGCTGCCGACGCCGAGATCTTCGTGGTCGGTGCGGAACTCGACGGCCGACCGGCCCTGTTCATCGTGGAATCCGACGCCCAGGGCCTGTCGGTGGAGGCCGATCCCAGCATGGGGCTGCGCGCGGCCGGCCTGGGCCGGCTCGTCCTGGACAACGTCGCCGTCACTGCCGACGCGATCCTCGGTGAGGGCGATGCCAAACAGCACGCGGCCGACTACCGGGACGCAGTACAGCTGGCCCGTCTGGGCTGGGCGTCACTGGCCGCCGGCACCGGCCAGGCCGTACTCGACTACGTCATCCCCTACGTCAACGAGCGTGAGGCATTCGGCGAACCGATCAGCCACCGGCAGGCCGTGGCTTTCATGGTCGCCGATATGGCCATCGAACTCGACGGCCTGCGACTGGTGACTCTGCGCGGCGCCGCCCGCGCCGAGCAGGGCCTCACCTTTGCCCGCGAGGCCGCGCTGGCGAAGAAGCTGGCGACCGACAAGGGGATGCGGTTCGGTCTCGATGGTGTGCAGCTGCTCGGCGGGCACGGTTTCACCAAGGAGCACCCGGTCGAACGCTGGTACCGCGATCTGCGCGGTATCGGTATCGCCGAAGGAATCGTGCTGTGTTGATGGCGCCGCCTCCGGCGGCGCGGGTTCGGGGCCCCCTGGGTCTCGTTCTTCACTCCGCCGCTCCTCCGCTTCGCTCCCCCGCTCTGTCGCTCCAGAACGAGACGGGCCCCGAACCATGGATGTGAACCCGATGACGTCGTTGCCTCACCGGTCGGCCGATGCGCTGGGCAGCGGATTCACGATTTTTTCCAGGAGACTTTGATGATCAATCTCGAATTGCCGAAGAAGCTGCGGGCCAGCGCGAATCAGGCGCACCAGGTGGCTGCGCAGATCTTCCGGCCGATCTCACGCAAATACGACCTCGCCGAACACGAGTACCCGGTGGAGCTCGACACGATGGCCGCCATGGTCGACGGGCTCAGCGATTCGGGCACCCAGAAGATCAGCGGCGCCGCCGGCGGCCGGTCCGACGAGTCCGCCGAGGACACAGCTCCCGCCACGATGCCCGTCAACGCCAACGGCGGCAATATGTCGGCGCTGCTCAACGCGCTGGAAACCTCGTGGGGCGATGTCGGGCTGATGCTGTCGATCCCGTATCAGGGTCTGGGTAATGCCGCGATCGCCGCGGTCGCCACCGATGAGCAGCTGGAACGGTTCGGCAAGGTATGGGCTTCCATGGCCATCACCGAGCCGAGCTTCGGCTCCGACTCGGCCGCCGTCACCACCACCGCCGTCCTCGACGGCGACGAATGGGTGCTCAACGGCGAGAAGATCTTCGTGACCGCCGGTGAGCGCTCCACTCATATCGTGGTGTGGGCCTCGGTGGACCGCAGTCTCGGCCGCGCCGCCATCAAATCGTTCGTGGTCCCGCGCGACGCCCCCGGCTTGTCGGTGGCCCGGCTCGAACACAAACTCGGCATCAAGGCCTCCGATACCGCGGTACTGCTGCTACAGGACTGCCGGATCCCGAAGGACAACATCCTCGGTAGCCCGGAAGTGAACGTGGAGAAGGGTTTCGCGGGGGTCATGCAGACCTTCGACAACACCCGCCCCATGGTCGCGGCGATGGCCGTCGGCGTCACCCGGGCCGCGCTCGAGGAACTGCGCACCATCCTCACCGACGCGGGAATCGAGATCTCCTACGACAGCCCGGCGAACAACCAGCACGCCGCGGCGGCCGAATTCCTGCGGATGGAGGCCGACTACGAATCCGCCTACCTGCTGGCGATGCGGGCAGCCTGGATGGCCGACAACAAGCAGCCCAACTCGCTCCAGGCCTCGATGTCGAAGGCGAAAGCGGGCCGCACCGGCACCGATGTAACGCTGAAATCGGTGGAACTGGCCGGTTCCGTGGGCTATTCGCAGCGCCTGCTGCTGGAGAAGTGGGGCCGCGATTCCAAAATCCTGGACATCTTCGAGGGCACCCAGCAGATCCAGCAGCTGATCGTCGCCCGCCGGGTCCTGAACAAGACCAGCGCCGAACTGAAGTAGGCAGGTCAGACACGTAAAACCGGTCCGAGTCGCCGCAGTGGCCCGGACCGGTTTCGTGTTTTCAGCGAGAGCGTTCGTTGCCTGCATCGGCGCTCAGGCCGCCTGTAGGCCGTCGTCGGCAGGAAGCTCCCACATGCCAGCAGCATCGTCGACGGCCTGGCGTGCCCGCTCGTGACTGGACGGGAGCAGGTGGGTGTAGACCCGGAGCGTGAATCCCGGATCGTCGTGCCCCAAGTAGTCGGCCAACTCCTTGACGCTCACCCCACGCCCGAGCAACTTGGACGCGTAGAGATGCCGCATTGCGTGCATTCCATCGGCCCGATTCCGGTAGGCCAGATCCGCTTTGCCGAAGGCTGGTTTCCAGACGATCTTGTTGAACAGGTCGCCGCTCAACGCCATACCATCGGCCTTTACGATCAGCAGGCGAACGGTCACTAGCTCGCCAGTTGCCGAGGCCCAGGGCAGAGTGACCGGCTGAGCCGGGAACTGCTCCGCGTGGCTATCAATCACGTCGAGCAGTGTCCGCGACAAGGGGGCGTACCTGGTCTTCTCGCGCTTCGGTAGAGCAAACATCAGCGTGCCCTTGACGTACTTCACCTGCCGTTGAACGTGTACCGTCATCGCCTCACGGTCGATATCGTCCGGCGACAACCCGAGCAACTCACCCTGCCGAAGGCCCAGACCGACACCGATCGGCACCACCACCGAATACCGATCACCGACCACGGACAGACCACGCCGAACCAGCGCGACACGTTCATCGGGCCAGATCTCGACCTTGGGGCTACGACGAATCGGCCGGCGAACTGTTTTCGCGCGGCATGGATTCTCCCGGATCAACCGATCGTCCACGGCCGTCTCCAGCACACCGGCCACGATGTCGAACAGCACCGCCTTGTAGTTGTCCGCATACTTCCGTTCTTCGAGAGCGCTAACCCAATCACGAATGGTCGATGCCGCGATACGGCCAACCGGGAGATCACCGAATACCGGATAGATCCGCGACTCGAGCCGACTACGCAACGTCTCTCGTGTAGCCGGGTCGGCCGACTGAGCACGAACCCAACTCTCGGCCTGTTGCCGGAAGGTCTTCTTGGACGACCGAGGATCGATGTACTTGCCCTCACGCTTGTCCGACTCGACCTCGATCAGGAAGTCATCCGCGCGCTTGCGCTGCCGATCTGGAAACGACTTGGATCGCTCAGCCCCAGCCGGATCGATATAGCGCACCCGGTACCGCATCCCACGGCCGTACAGCTCGGTCCGCTCCATCACCGGCTTACCCCGGCCGTTCAGGACAAGGTCGTCGTTCTCATCCCGTTTCGGCCGCTGCCAACGATCTTCAACATGGCCCATCAGGCTGCCTGTGCTTCCGGTTCAGCCCAGGCCCGAAGCTTCGCCGGGTTGTACCGCAGGTGCCGACCCATCTTCCGGACCGGCGGACCGTCCCCCAGCCACTTCCACTGGTACAACGTCTTCACCGGCACGTTCAGGAAATACGCCGCTTCCTCGACCGTCCACAACCGATTCTCTGGCAGCTCCATCGTGTTTCCTTCCTACGCCGCTTCCTGTATTGCCGAATGTTCTTGGAGTGCTGGTGGACCGGCCTCCAGCAGGGCACGGGTGTATTCCGCGCGCCAGACTTTGCGCTGGGCGATGTTGGCCATGACCAGATGTGCGATCGGCGGGGCAGACTGGTCTCCCGGTTTGACCACCGACAGCTTCAGGTTCGGGGCATCGGGTCTGACGATCCCGACCGAGGCCAGCAGTTGCCGAACGAATTCCGCGCGATCGGCCTTGTGGTCCGGGAGGGTCTTGTTCGACCACTGCCGCGACACCAACACGCGGCGACCGGGCAGGCCGAGGGTGTCCCGCCGGTGGGCTTTGCTCTTGCACCGGCCGGGGATGGTCTTCTCGTTCACACCTTGCGGGACGACGCCGTAGCGCAGCCAGACCGCGCACCGAGGCGAGCACGGGGTGTGCTTCAACTCCTCGTGCAGCCGGTCATAGTGGCGCCGCGTCCGGTCGGAATCGGTTTCCAAGACTTCAGCGATGGACTTGGTCAGGTACTTCGTGACGTAGCCGACAGCGCGATCAGCCTTGTTACCAGGGACGTAGCCGTGGATATCGGCACGGTCGATCTGGTCACCGAACCGCACCACATGCGCCGGTTCCAATTCCTCCACATCATCCAGGAGGTCTTGCACATCATCGAATCCCAGCAGCGACGAACCGGTATCAGGATCAACGAACGTCATCCGGGCCGGATCCCACACCGGGAGAACATCCCCGGGGAATACCTCGCTGGCCCGGTCGTGCAGAGGCCACCACACCTGGTGATACGTCGCCGCCGTAACCTGCCGGATGATCTCACGGGACACCGTGCCCCGGATCAAGATGTGCAGGTGCGGGGCACCGCGCTTCTGCGGTTCCACGGTCGCGAAGTACTGGACATTCCAGCCCACCGCCCGACGCAGGTTCTGTATCCACCGGTCGAACAGCGCGGAGAAGTGCACGACATCACGGGCGGCACGCTCGTAGTCATACGATTCCGGATCACGCGGCGAGCCATCACCGACCGTTTCGCCCTTGTCATTGACCGCGCCATCACGGTTGATCCCGCCATACGAAGGCATCGTGAGTGTGATCATCATCGATGGCCGATGCCCCGCGTATTCACGGCCCAGGGTGTTCTTTTCGACCTTGAGCCGAGGCAGATTCGGGGCATCCTGGCGACGACGAGTCGACCGGGCACGCCGGGCCTTGGGTTCGCTGTCGAAATCAGGCAACCGGCCACGAAACCCGGAGTCACGCATCTCGGAATCGAGATCGGCCACGACTTCGCGGATGCCGGACATCATGTCCTGATCACCGTCGGTTTTGGCCTGCTGATAGGTCTCGAACAGGTCCGAGCGGGCCGCCAGCAGCGCGGTTTGATGCTCGGTGGGTTTGGTCTTGACGGGTTCGGGTTCACTGGTCAGGTACCAGCCCTCGCGGGACTGGGTGATCCGCAGGAACCGGGCTTTCTCCGCACAGGCCGGGCAGACAGAAGCGAGCGTGGATTTGCACGGGGCACCGACGTAGGCCATTTTCCCGGCGTCGGAATCGAACCCACGCATCGGAATCGGCCGCGCACAGATGTGTTCCTGTTCGGCGAGGTCCGCGGCGATATCCCGGAAATCCGGCAGGCTACGACGCTGGGCCGCAGTCTGCCGGGCACCGGGCCCCTCGTGCAGAACCGAGGTAGCACTACTCATCAGGCGGTGTGTCCTTCCGGCTTGGTCCAGTGATCGACACGGGGCAGGAGCACGGTGTCGGCGAGGGCGTCTCCGAAGCGGAACCGCAGCTCAACGGTGGCCGGTCCGACAATCGTGGCGTGGCACTGCTCGGCTTTGAAGGCGTGGGCGATGGTCTCGGCGCGGTTTTCGTAGTCGGCCGGGCACTGGCCTTCCAACATCCGCAACCGCACCCGATCCGTGCCCTTACCGATCGCGACCCCGACGAAGCTCGGTGTGACTGTGCGGGTTTGGTTGGCCACGGTGAGGTGGCAGGCATTCATCAGGCGGGACCAGTTCCGGCGATATCGCCACCAAGTCAGGAACCGGGTCCGGGCCCGGTGAGTGATCCACCGCTCGAACATTTCCGGACTCCTGCGTCGCCACAGCATGATCACCGCAGCGAACGCCACACCGAGCGCGATCCCCGAGGGCCACCCGAACACCACACCCGCCGTGATCGCGAAGCCGATGGGGACCGAGATCGGCGGGAACAGGACCGCCCAGTGGATCGCAGTAGCCAGACCCTTGATGAGGTACCAGCCCGAGTTCAGGACCGCGAGCCCGAGCAGGTCGAACGGGTCCCGGCGGGTGCCGGTGGTGGAGACGGTGGCGGTGGAGCTGTTGCCATGGTTGGTGGTCGACAGTGTCAGGCTCATGACTGCTTCTCCGGGTCGAACAGGGCGAGTTGATCGGTGCAGGGTTCGTGCAGGTTCTTACGGACCTGACGAAGGCGTTTGCTGCTGCGGTGAACCTGGTCGGCAGCCTCTACGACGATCCGGTTCGGTTCCCGCCGAGTACTTTCGGCCGGCTGTGTCATGCCGCCCACCCCGAACCGTCATCAGGGTCAGTGGTGAAGTCCCAGCCCGGTACCTGTCCGGTGTCGGCGAGCATGCCCACCGCGACCGAGACGGGGTCGTGTCCGGCACGTTCGAGGGCGCAGCGGCGACGAGCGGCCAGGTCGATCACATCAGCGGTGGCCGGGGCAGGAATCGGCTTGCGAGTCATGGTGATATCTCCGTTCGAGGGATGAATGGGTTCCGGGGTCTATGCCGCGACCGGGGTCGGTTCGTCGCCGAGGTCGTCGGGGTCGAACCCGCTGTAATCGGCCTGCGGAGACAGGTCCGGCAGGGCCGGGGAGTAGGTGTCGACGATGCGGTCGATATCGGTGTCGGAGACCCAGAAGGCGCGGACCCGCCGGAAGTCCTTGGTGCCGTCCTGACCGACATAGGCGACACCCGGAGTGGCCTCGGAGATCATGTGACAGCGCGAACCACGGTCGGCGGCTTCTTTGCCGTGGACCATGCTGGTTTGGCCGGATTCGTCGAAGCGCAGGCCGATCCGGGTCGAGAACAGTTGCCGGTTGGGCATGTTGTCCTTGGACGGGTCCTGGATCGCGACGATCACGCTGTAGCCGACCGCCCGGCCTTGAGTCAGGAGCAGGCCGATCAGCCGCAACCCCTCGGTCACTTGCTCGCGGGTGGCGAACGCCGACAGGGCCGCGTATTCGTCGATGATGACGACCTTGAGCGGTTCGTCGGCACTGGGCGTGAACTTGCGGATACCGGCGGCTTTGAACCGGGCCGCACGTTCCTGCATCTCAGCTTCCGCACTGGTCAACATGGTGATAATGCCGGTGGCGGTCCACTGGAAGTCGGTCCACAACCGGTCTTCACCGGCCCCGAATTCCATGCCGCCTTTCGGGTCACCCAGCAGGATGTCCACGAGTCCGGCTTTGATCGCGGGGCCGAGACCGTTCACGATCGACCACAACACCGAGCCCTTGCCCGAGTTGGTCGCACCGGCGATGAGGATGTGGGAGTACATGACCCGCAACCGCCACACATCGTGGTCTTCGGTCACCCCGACCGGGACCGCTTCCAGATCCACCCCGTAAGCCAGCAAGCTCGTCACCGGTACTGATTCGGCGAGGGTGTCCACAGTGCGTAGTTCCAGGTGCACAAACCCCGGGTGCGGGCTGGTCACCCGGACTTCCGGGACCGCGAAGTAGGCGGCCAGGACTTCGCGGGTGGCGTCATTGGCCCAGTGCTGCAACGACTGTCCGCCCAGAATCTGGACTTCGACGAGCATCCCGGCCTCGGTCAACGTCGCGGCGGTGATGGTCGGGAACCCGGTCTCCCACGAGCCGAGGCCGAGGGCGGGCCACATCACGGCCAGCTGAGCGGAATCGGTGACGATCGAGACCGCCGGACCCAGTTCCACCGGAACACCAGCGGTTTCCTCGGCCACAGCAGGAGTGGTGCCACCGTCGAGGCGACGCCAACGCCACAGGGTAAACGCGGACACGGCAGCAGAACCGCCCATGAGCAACAGGTCAGGCGAGATCATCAGGCACTCCCAACGGGAACAGCGAGCGGCAGCATCGTTTGCACCGGACGCGGAGAACGGACAGGACGAGTCGGCGCGACCGGAGCCGGAACAGTCGGGGCCGGGGTCGGATCGGGAACCGGGGCCAGCACAGGCACAGGCGGCGCAACCGGTTCGGGTTCAGGTTCGGGAACCGGATCGGTCACCGGTTCGGGAGCAGATTCGGCCGGCACAATCACCGAGGCAGGCTCAGGCTCGGCCACCTGGACAGGTTCGGTTCGAGCTTCGGCACGCTGGCGGGCAGCGACACGGAACAGCAAGGCCAGGCCGTGCGTGTCCACCAGCAGCGATATCGGAGCCACCGCCGCGACCAGAGCGGCAGCCCAACCGGGTAGTGGTTGACCAGCAGCGACAGCGTGCACCGAGTTACCAGCCACCGAGACCAGTGAACCGACCACCAGCACCCCGAGGAAGAAGTTCCGTTCGGACTTGTGCTGCGAGCAGACCAGCAGCCCGAAAGTGGCCAACAAAATGGTTCCGTCGACGATCAGCGGGAACAACCACGCATCATCGGCAGGCATCCGAGCCAGCCGGGCGAGGTCTTCCAGGGTGGAGAACGACAACCGGAACGCTGCCGCCCCCACGCCCAGGATGATGAGCGCGGCGGACCAACGTGCAAGACGCATGCCCGCCGACTGATCCGCCGCCCGCATCACGACACCCCAACCTGAGCAGAACCAGCAGACGAGGTGGTGGCCGCGTCGTGTTCAGCCAGTGCAGTCGACAACTCGGACACCAGATCGCGAGCCTCATCCGGGGTCAACCAGGCAGTACCCGAACCCTCCGAGAACCGCATCACCATGTGCGCCGGGTAATCGGCGGCCGCGACGAGGGGGATAGTCGGGATGTACCGCACCGTGATCGGCTCATCGGTCGCGACATGCAAACCCAGGGCAGCCATCACGCGGCCTTTCCGGACGGACGAGCCGCACCCTGATCAGCCGGAGCCTGCTTCGAACCGGAGTTGTCCCCAGCGAACCCGGTCGCCCGGATGTTCCAGCCGATGGACTTGAACTCCCCCTGACCGGCGATCTTCGGCTTGACCTGCAACCCCTCCAACACGATCGGCCGCATACCCGGCGCGAGTTCGGAAGTCGAAGGAACCGGAATCTGATCGGCGACGAACACCAGATCGAAACTCGCCTGCTTCGCGTTCGGGGCCGCCGGATCGGTGACCGTGGCCTTCCACAGCCGCTTACCGGAACCGTTGCCCTCCGCGTCGAGGTCCTGACGCTGCCGCTTCGGGGCGTTGCGGTCGGCGTTGAACTCCAACATCGGCTCGACCTCGCCGAGCAGGAACAGGCCCAGCGGGAACGCGTCGGTGAACGCCGGGGTGAACCACAGATTCTTCATCGCCATCTCAAACTCCTTGTGTATTTAGTGTCTGAACTCTGCACTTTCTGTGCATACACAACACTGTATACGCAGTTGCGTATACGCACAAGAGGTTTGCGTATACGCAGACGCAAGGCGGGTTGACGCCCGATTGCCGGAAGGCGCGTACGCTGACTGTGCGTATACGCAGTTGTGTATCGACAGAACGGCCGATACGAGCGATAGGGGAATCCATGACTGAGCCCGCGTACGTCCGGATCGCAGGAGAGATCGCGCGCGACATCCGCAGTGGCGCTCTGCCCGCCCGGACTCAACTACCGAGCTACGCGGAGCTGGCGAAACAGCACAACGTCTCGGAAATCGTCATCCGCAGGGTCAGGGACCTACTGCTGAGCCAGGGCCTGGTCTACGCGATCGAACGCCGTGGCTTGTTCGTCGCCGCCCGGCCGACGTTGGTTCGGATCTCACCCGAACGGCAGATGGAGGACCCCGAAGTGACTTTCGGGAACGAAGCGGCCGGCGGAGACGACGAAGTCCGCATCGAGCGCGAGTCGACCATCAAGCAGGCAGACGAAGAACTGGCCGACATCTTCGGCATCAGCCCCGGTGACGACATCGAACACATCACCGTGTCCGCCTCCGAGTACGGGAAACCGACCTCGATCTCCGACAGCTACCAGCTGCCCGGCACCAACGTTGCCGAAGCCGAGCAGCTGGAAGAGATACTGGCCGACCGGCCGCCATCACCGACACATGCAGTCTGGCTCGAAGTCTCATCCGGCGAGCTCGTGAAGAACGTCCGTCAGCGGTTCCTCAAGAACGATGGTCGAGTGCTGATGGTCTCCGACGTGTCCTATCCGAAGGATCGCTACGACTCGTTCGTGTTCCGCATGAACCTCGAGCCGCAACCCTGACCCTCCACAAACACAAGCATGGCCCGATCCATTGAGGACCGGGCCATGTTTCGTCTCGGGCTACGGTTGCCGAACCCAGGCTTGCGCCACGTCGGCAAGGTTCCACCAGGACACGTACTGCTCGTCGACACTCTCCAGCGACCAGGCCGACGACAGCCGATCGAAGAACGCATCGTCACCGGTCTTGCCGCCTTTGGGCTCACCCATGAACACCAACCGTCGACCACCACGTGACTCGAACAGCGACAGGGCCTCGGACGCCATCGTGTTGCCCCAGCCCGGCGGCCAGCACAGGAACAACACCGAATCCTCATCCAGCGCGGCAGCAAACTCATCGAGCCCACCCACCGGGAACCACACGGCAGGCTGCCCAGCCGTATCCGGAAAGGACGGGTTCGCAGTGGCGTCCGGCGGCTCGGAATCGAACGCCTTCAGCGTCACGCCCTGGTCCGCGAGAAGCCGCGCCCAGTACCCACGACCGGCCCCCAGCTCGACTACTGCGCGCCCACCCGCGAACGTCTTCACCCAGTCCAGTGTCTCAGGAGACGGGATCGCGTAGGCGTAAGCAGCTTGGAGAATCGTCTGCACGAACCCCAGCCGAACACTGCCATTCGCGCTTCCACCGTTGACCACCCGCCGCTCGGCATCAGACCCGACGGCTGGGCCGACGATCTCCCAGTACGGATTGCCGAACGCTGCGGAACCTCCGGTCATGAAGTGCACGAACCGTAGATCGAATGCCCCGTCAGCCTCCGGATTCGCGGTGCCCGACAGCATCGGCGCGGTATCCAGATACTCGGCGACCTTCGGATACTCCGCCGTCAACCGTGGCCCATCATCGAGCAATGCGGCCAGTTCGGTTCGGCGTTCAGGCGTCAGCACGAGACCAGTCATGCTCTCGATTCTTCCTGCGCACAGCACGTTCCGCGAGTGGTTGCCGAATTTCGCTATATAGGTTCAAGGGCGACGGCGCTGCGCGCCGCCGCCGCACCACGGCCGCACCGGCCTCGCTCGTGCCTCGCTCACCCGGACGACCGGTGCGTCGGCGACACGCTGCACCGTCACCACCTGACCCGAGATGGCTGATTTTCGATAACCGAGAAGTGTGGGCACGACGAGAGCCGTACCCGACTCACCTCCCGCAGTCGCACACGAATCGGCCGGCACTCTGCCCGGTCAACCGGCTGTGGTCCGGTCGCAGGAAGTTCGACACCTACTGACCTGCGCGAATGGATTGCCGAATGAATCTCATGGCGAACTGGGCTGGTTGTGTGGTCCCTGCCTCCTCATGGCCCGATTGTCTGACCTCACTCGGCCGAGTCAAGGGAAAGAGCGCCCTTGACACGACCTCCCTCAGTTCAGGGATGGCCAGTATGAGGAAGCAGGGGAAGGGAAGTCACCCGACTCGACGCCAGGCCGTATCCAGGCCGTCGGACGGCGGAAAAGCACCAGAACACACGAGAACTCCTGAGATGCATTCGCGCAGCTCAGGAGTGAAAAATCGGGGATTTCGCCAGCTCAGCCAGAACCGGCCGAAAGATCCTGGACATCTTCGAGGGCACCCAGCAGATCCAGCAGCTCATCGTCGCCCGACGGGTCCTGAACAAGACCAGCGCCGAACTGAAGTAGGCAGCGAAAACGAACGGGTCCGGGTCGCCACAGCGGCCCGGACCCGCGTTCTACGTGTCCAACGGCGTACCCGTTCTGCACAGGCCGAACGGGTACGCCGTTCTCCTTCACCCGCGCCCCGCACCGATCGGAGGTGCGCCGGAACCCGATATTGCGCCCACGACGTCCGCGCGGCGTTCTGGACAGTGCGCCGACCGGGTGACATGTTGGTGACAACGTTTTGCGATTGGTTCGACCCGGCTGGTTCGGATCCGCTCGACGCCCGGATCCGCCGGTACGTATTGCCCCTCTCCACCCTGCTGAACCCACCACCGGGTGCAGTTCCCGGACAACGTATCTGCAAGGAGACTGGTTATGCGCACAAAGGGCTTCGCCCGTCGGCTCGTCACCTCGCTCACCGCTACGGCCGCGGCCACCATGCTTTTCAGCGGCCACGCCACCGCCGAGCCGGCCCAGGTCGATTGGGCTTCGGCGACCCAGCAGCTACGGACGGCCGCCGCGGGCAACCTCGGCGCCGAACGTGCCGTCGATCGGCTCATCGGCGATCCGCGGGTCACCAATGCCGCTCGCGAGGCCGCGCTGCCGGCCCAGCCGTTCCAGATCCCGGCCGAATCGAATATCGGCCGCGGTGGGGGGCCGGGTATGTACGGGTCGGGTGTGGCGCTGAATATCGACGGGTCCCGGTTCGCCTTCTTCGGTGGCCCCGGCACCATCGCCCCTAACCAGGACGGTGCACGACTGGAGGTGGTCTGGCTCAACCTGTCGAACGGCCGCAGCGGGATGGAACCGCTGACCGAGCACATCGACATCATCGCCGACACCACCATCCGCACCCGGGTGATCGATCCGGGACCCGGCCTGGTCGTGGCCGCCGTCTACGGCAGTCTGTGGCATCGGTGGCCGGTCCCGGTGAGCGCGGAGCACCCGGACGGGTTCCAGTACGCGCGCGGGGAGATCACCTTCCCGTCGCTGGGCTCGATCTACAACTGACTTTCCGGCAGATAAGCACAGCTGGGCACGCGCCGGGCATCCGGCGCGTGCCCATTTTCACGGGATGTTCCGCCCACAGCGGCGGTGTCGCATTTGTCCGGTGCGTATGTTGTGAGCCGACGCACTTTCACTGCTACCGTGAGCCCCGATATGCCGTTCGGAATCGCTAGGTCGAGTGCCGACGCGAGGATCTGTGGAGGTGTTCGAGGGTGAACCTGGCGCATACGCTGGAGACTGTCAAGGCATATGGGCTACTGCAGTCCAGTGGATTCATCGATCTGAAGAATCCGGGGGAAACCCTGCGGACGCTCAAGGATTCCAAAACCTACATCCCGCAGGCGACGCTGATCATGCATTCGGCCCGCATCGCCCCGGATGCGCCGGGCCTGGTCGACGAGCGCGGCGAGCTGACCTACCGCGAACTCGACGAGCAGTCCACGAAGATCGCGCACGGCCTGCGCAAGGCCGGTCTCACCGAGGGCACCGTGATCGGCATCCTGGCCCGCGATCATCGCGGCCTGATCCTGTCGATGGCCGCCGCCGGCAAATTGGGTGTGAAGATCGCCCTGATGAACACCGGTTTCGCCAAACCGCAGTTCGCCGAGGTGTGTGAACGCGAGAAGGTCAAGGCGGTCCTGCACGACAGCGAGTTCCTGGGCCTGCTCGACGCCCTGCCGGCCGATATGCCGCGCTTCCTCACCTGGGTGGACGAGGGCGCCGAACTCCCCGAAGGTGCGAAGAGTCTCGACGATCTGATCGCCGAGAACGGCCTCGACGAACTGCCCGTTCCGAGTAAGCCGGGCGGTTTCATCATTCTGACCAGCGGCACCACCGGCTTGCCGAAGGGCGCCCCGCGCGAGAAGGCCTCCCCGGTGGCCACCGCTCAGTTCCTGGACAGGATGCCGTTCCGCAAACGCGGCACGATGGTCATCGTGTCACCGATCTTCCACAGCACGGGCCTGGGTACCTGGCTGGTGGCCACCGGCCTGACGAACAAGATCGTCATGCGGCGCCGTTTCGACGCCGAGGCAACACTGAAGATGATCTCCGATCACAAGGCCCACATGCTCGTCGCGGTGCCGACCATGCTGCACCGGATGGTGGAACTGCCGGAAGAGGTCCGGGCGAAGTACGACACCTCGTCTCTGAAGGGCATCGTGCTGGCGGGATCGGCCCTCTCGCCGGAGCTGAGCATCCGCGCGGCGGAGGTCTTCGGGCCCGTGGTGTACAACCTCTACGGGTCCACCGAGGTCGCCATCGCGACGGTGGCCCAGCCGGCCGAACTCGCCAAGGCCCCCGGCACCGTGGGCCGTCCCCCGCTGACCTGTGATGTGCGGTTGTACGACGACAACGACAAGCAGGTCACAGCCAAGAACGTCACCGGCCGGATCTTCGTCCGCAGCGGTGCACCCTTCGAGGGCTACACCGACGGCCGGCACAAGCAGATCATCGACGGCTACATGTCCAGCGGGGACGTCGGCCATTTCACCGAGGACGGCCTGCTGATGGTCGACGGCCGCGACGACGACATGATCGTCTCCGGCGGCGAGAACGTCTTCCCACAGGAGGTGGAGAACCTGCTACTCGAACGCGAGGACATCTTCGATGCCGCCGTGGTGGGCGTCGACGATGTGGAGTTCGGTAAGCGGTTGCGTGCGTTCGTGGTGCCCGAACCCGGCCACACTCCGACCGAGGATGAGATCAAGGCCCACGTGAAGGAGAGCCTCGCCCGGTACAAGGTTCCGCGTGAGGTCGTCTTCCTCGAAGATCTGCCGCGCAACCCCACCGGGAAACTTCTGCGCCGGGTCCTCGTGGAATACGAGGTCTGACACCGCCTCTCGAGCGACGAAACCGGGACATTCCACAGAAATGTCCCGGTTTCTTTACTGTCCGAGACAATCTCGCCGCAGCAGTGGACCGGGTTGCTAGGGTTGGCCCACTGGAGCTCGAACAGGTAGGCCGCCGGTCCGGCGGCTGTGCCGCGGAAGGTTGTCGCCGATGACATTGTCGCTGCCCGGCCCCGTTCGCAAGGCCGGCGATATCGCGCTGGCTGTGAACGTGATGCGTAAACGCGGCCTGTTCGATCCGCTGCGGCTCGACCATGCTGTCAAGTCGATGGTCAATGCGGGCAAGTACGGCCCGTTCGCCGCTGTCGTCATGCATGCCGTGCAGGACCGGCCCGATTCCCCCGCGATCGCCGACGAAAAAGGCGAACTCACCTTCCGCGATCTGGACGAGCAGTCGAACGCCTTCGCGCGCGGACTCGTCGAACGCGGCCTGCGTGCCGGTGATGTGGTGGCAATCCTGGCCCGCGATCACCGCGGCATGGTGCTGAGCATGCTGACCTCCGGCAAACTCGGTCTGCGCGCGGTACTGATGAACACCGGCTTCGCCAAACCGCAGTTCGCCGATGTGGCCGAACGCGAACAGGTCAAAGCCGTGCTGCACGACAGCGAATTCTTCGAACTGATGAGCGCGATCCCGGCATCGATCCCGCGCATCCTGACCTGGGTCGACGAATCCGATCACGCGGATCCCGAGATCCCCACGGTCGAATCGGTTTCCGCCGGCCGGTCCACCGCACCGCTGGCCGCACCCAGTAAACCCGGCGGCACGGTCATCCTGACCAGTGGTACCACCGGCACCCCGAAAGGCGCCCCGCGCGACAAGGTCAGCCCCTTCATCTCCGCACAGTTCATCGACCGGGTGCCGCTGCCCAGCAACGGCACCATGGTGATGGCGGCCCCGATCTTCCACGGCACGGGACTGTCTCAGTTCAGCCTCGGTCTGGGCCTCGGTAACCGGGTGATCTTCCAGCAGCGCCGTTTCGACCCTGCACTCACCCTCGCCAATATCGAGCGTTACCGGGCGGATTCGCTCGTCGTGGTGCCGACCATGCTGCAGCGCCTCCTCGACCAGCCGCGCGAGATTCTGGACCGCTACGACGTGTCCTCGCTGCGGGTGATCTTCGCCGCCGGTTCGGCCATCCCGCAGGATGTGGTGGTGCGCACCGGCGAATACTTCGGCGATGTGCTGTACAACCTGTACGGCTCCACCGAATGCGCGGTGATCACCGTGGCCACCCCGGAGGAACTGCGGGCCGAGCCGACCACGGCAGGCCGCCCGCCGGTCGGGGTGCGGATCGCGCTGTACGACGAGAATCGCAAGCGCATCACCGAACCCGAGGTGACCGGCACCATCTTCATCGACAATCCGCACGCGTTCGAGGCCTATACCGACGGCCGCACAAAGGAGCAGGTGGACGGGATGATGTCGTCCGGCGATGTCGGGCACCTGAACCGTAACGGCCTACTGTTCATCGACGGCCGCGACGACGACATGATCGTCTCCGGCGGCGAGAACGTCTTCCCCCAGGAAGTCGAACATCTCATCGCCAACCGCCCCGACGTCCTGGAGGCCGCGGTGGTCGGTGTGGACGATCACGAATTCGGCAAACGCCTGCGGGCCGTAGTGGTCCCCGGACCGGGTTCGGCACGCGACCCGCAGGAGATCAAGGACTACGTCAAGACGAACCTCGCCCGCTACAAGGTCCCCCGCGAAGTCGTCTTCCTCGACGAACTCCCCCGCAATGCCACCGGCAAACTGCTCCGCAAACCCCTGACGGAGCTGGATTCCGGCCAGTGACCCGGACGGACCGCGCGGCCCGAGTCGTACCGCGCGGTTCACCACCGGTCGCGGCCGGCACACCGGACACTCCACCCCGAACGTATCGAGGAGCGGCTCGGGCCCAGCCGCAGCGCAGACGCCGGTAGCGAGCCCAGGGGATCGGCCGTGGTTGTGATACCGAAGGAACCGCCGCCGTAGACGACCAGGGGCCGAAACCCGCGCGCGCCGGCACCCCGGAAACACAGTTATCATCGGCCGGTGCAGATCAGGTTCGGCGCCACCCATCCCGTGGACGGTCGTGGTGCCGCCCACGTCCGCGGCGCGGTGGCCGGACTGATCTCGGGCAGCGTAGCGGTAGCTGCTCACGGCTGGGCCGCCCCGAGCGCTGTCCCGGACAGCACGGCGCTCATGTTGCTCGGTGCCACCACCGCGGTACTGGGTGCGCTGGTATCCGGGTTGCGGACCGGGGCAGCCGGACTCACCGCCGCTCTGGCGGCCGGCCAGCTGCTGGGTCATTTCTGTCTCGGCTGGGGCAGCGGGCACCTGCACCACGGTGACCTCCAACTGACGCCCGCGATGATCGCGGCGCACGTACTGGCCGCGTGGGCCGCCGCGCTGCTCGTCCGGGGCGTAGAGGCCGCTTATCGGACGGGTGTCGCGGCGCTCGCCCGGATCATCCCGTTCTTTCCGCGAGCCTCCGCGATCTGCGGACCGGCACCACTACGTACGACGCACCGTGGTCGTCTGGTTCCACGCATCCTCGTCACCGGAACCGGGGGCACGCGCGCCCCGCCCGCAACCGCCCTGGTCTGATCTCTCGTTCCGGCCCGCGGGCCGCGCCGTGCCGCACGGTCGTGCCTTCGCCCGCGCCGGATTCCCCACCCCGGGCGAGCCGTAGCCGGCCGCCGGGGTCTGTGCGCACGCCCGGCACCGTCCGGTGGTGCGTCCGAACCAGCACAGGCAGGTAGAACCTTGAGTACCACCGAGGTCGCCGCAGCGCGCGAGAACGCCGCTACCGCGACGAATACGAACGGGCCGGGCAGAGGCGCATTCCGTGCGCTCGCACTCCGGCTGCACTTCTACGCCGGCCTCTTCGTGGGGCCGTTCCTCTTGATCGCGGCGGTGACCGGAGCCCTCTATGCGATCTCCCCGACCCTCGAATCCTTTGTCGACCGGGATGTGCTGTACGCGGATTCCGAGGGTCCGCAACGACCACTGTCCGAGCAGGTCACCGCAGGTGTCGCGACCAGACCGGACCTCACCCTGGTCGCGGTGGCTCCAGCCCCTGAACCGGGCGAGACGACCCGTGTGCTGTTCAGCGATCCCGGCCTCGGGGAGTCCGATCGGCGCGCGGTCTTCGTCGATCCTGTCACTGCACAGCCGGTGGGCGAATCCGTGGTATACGGCAGTTCCGGCGCGCTGCCGGTCCGGGCCTGGGTATCTCAGGCGCACCGTCACCTGCACCTGGGCGAGCCGGGCCGGCTGTATTCCGAACTGGCAGCCTCGTGGTTGTGGCTGATCGCCCTGGCCGGGCTGGTCTTGTGGGTGCGGCGAGTGCGAGCGCGACGGCGGCGCAACTCCGCAACCTGGCTGTTCGCCCCCGATCTGACACCGAATACGCGCGGACGGCGGCTGAACTGGCACGGCGCGGCCGGCATGTGGACCCTGCCGGTTCTGCTCCTGCTGTCGGCAACAGGACTCACCTGGTCGACATATGCGGGCGCCAATATCGAACAGCTGCGGGAGAACCTCAGCTGGACCACACCGGCGGTCGACACCGCACTACCGGATACAGAGCCGGCGGAGCACTCCGGTCACGCCGGCCATCACGGCGGGCCCGCGATGACACACACCGTTCCCGCCGAGCGGATCGAACAGTTGGACACCGTACTGGCCGCCGCCCGCAACGCCGGAGTGACCCAGGCTGCCGAAATCAGTGTTCCCGGCGATGACGCCGGCGCCTTCGCCGTCAAGGAACTGCGCCGGTCGGGCACCCTCACGGTGGACGCGGTCGCGGTCGACGGCACCACGGGTGCGATCACCGACCGGCTGCCCTATTCCGAGTGGAATCTCATGGCCAAACTGGCCAACTGGGGCATCCAGCTCCATATGGGCCTGATGTTCGGCCTGCTCAACCAGCTATTGCTGTTGGCGGCGATGGCCGGCCTGGTCACCGTGATCGTGCGCGGGTACCTCATGTGGTGGCACCGTCGCCCCGCAACCGCCGGCACCTGGCGCGCCGTGGGTAAACCACCACGGCGCGGTATGCTGCGCCGCTCTCTGCTCCTCGCGGGCCCGCTCCTGGTGGTAGCGGCGGTGATCGGCTGGTTCGCACCGGTTTTCGGCCTGAGCCTATTGGCCTTTCTGGTGGTCGACATCATCGTCGGACGGGTACGGAGGCAACCGGCCTGATATTGCATCCGAACGCAGACTGCGGCGGTGACCCCGACCGGGCCCCCGACCTCGTGAGCACCGTGCCGGCCCGGCGACTTCCGGAGCGCGCGGGCTACCGCAGCGGTGCCGGGCCCCGCCGGGCCGCAGCGGGTCGGGCCCAACCGCATGAAGCCGGCGTCTCCCGCCGCAGCAGGGTCGGATCCCGCCGCAACGCGGCCAGGTCTCGGGCCGCAGTAGGGCCAGGTCTCGGGCTATGGCAGGGGCAGATCCTGCCGCGGCAGGGTCGGGGAACCGGTCGGGCAGGGCGCAGGCCGGGCTCAGCGAATCGCCGCCCTACTTCGCGCATCCGGAATACCACGCCGACCGGAACACTGCTACGCCTGGAGGCAAGGTACGGTCCTGGATCGGGCAGCCGGCGCCCCGGGGCTCGCGGGTGGGTTTCGGGGCGCAGAGTTCATACGACCGGTCCGGCTCCCGGCCCGGCGACGGCTTCGAAAGTTCTCGACCGGTCGTACCCCATCTCGGCCAGGCGCTGCCGCACCGCCGACCCGACCCGCTCGGCGTCGGCAGTGTCGACCAGGGCGATGATGCTGCCCCCGAATCCACCGCCCACCATCCGCGACCCGTGCGCCCCGGCCTCCTGTGCCGTGTCGACAGCGGTATCCAGGACCTCGGTGGATACGGCGAAATCGTCGCGCAGCGAGGTGTGCCCTTCGCTCAGCAGGGGGCCGATCGCCCGGGGGTCGGCCCCCTCGCGGAGCAGTTCGGCCACCCGGCGCACCCGCTCGTTCTCGCTCACCACATGGTGTGCGCGCCGGTACAGCACGGGGTCGTCGAGGCCGGTGAGCTGATCTACACCGCCGATATCGCGCAGCGAACCCACACCTAGCGCGGCCGCCGCTTCGGCGCATTCGGCCCGGCGGGCGGCGTATTCGCCACCGGCGTGCTCGTGTGTCTGACCGGTATCGATGACCAGTAGTCGCAGTCCGGTCGCCGCCAGGTCGAACGGGAGCTGTTCGAAACCCCCGGTTTCCGCGCTCTGGAAGGCGCGCACATCCAGGAACAGCGCATGTCCGGCGGTGCACAGGATCGAGGCGGCGTGATCGAGGATCCCGGTGGGCGCGCCCACGTAGTCGTTCTCGGCGGCACGGGCGATATCGATCAGTTCCCGGTCTCCGGTCGCCGGCGCGCAGAGATCTCGCAGAGCCACCGCGGCGGCACAGCACAATGCGGCCGAGGACGACAATCCGGCGCCGGCCGGTACGTCGCCGTCGAATTCGAGGTCCAGTCCCTCGATCCGATGCCCGCGCCGCCCGAACTCGGTAAGCACCCCGAGGGGATACCGTGCCCAGCCGGGTACCCGGTCCCGTTCGGCGGCCAGGTCCGCGGCGGGTAGGCGCACCGGTTCACCTGGGCGCTGCCGGGATCGCACCCGTACCAGCTCGTCGGCATGCCGGACGCCGCGGCAGGTGACTGCCAGCGGTATCGCGATCGGCAGGACGAACCCGTCGTTGTAGTCGGTGTGCTCACCGATCAGGTTGACCCGGCCGGGCGCCGACCAAACGCGGCGCGCGCCGGACCTCTCCTCGCTTTCGGTCACCGGACCACCGTACGAGCTGCGACCGGCGGCCGGCCGGTACGTCGCCGGTGCTCGGAACACCCGTTACGACGTTGTTGCGCCAAGACAGCGACAAATTCGGCACTGCATGTCATCATCGGACCAATAGTCCAGTTTTGGTGCCGGACGCGCAGCGCCCGGCTCGGACATCCCCTCGTACAGGAAGACTCGGTTTCGTCAGCCGCCGCTCGCTGGGCAGGTAGAGCAGGACAGACAAGGATTTCCGACCTGAGACGCGGCTCGATTTCACCGGGAATGGAGCGACAACAAGGGGGGCTGATGATCATCAGCGATCCAGAGCGTGCAGGAAGATACGGTTTCCACGGGTTATGTTGCTGGGCGGTAGTTTCTGCGATCGCGGCTGCCGCGGTAGCGGTTCACCTGGTTGTCGACTCCCGCGTGCTGTCCTTGCTGGTGGCGGTATCGGCCGCACTGGGCGCCGCGGCGGCGATCGTGATCGGGGTGCGCCGGCACCGGCCGGTTCCGGCTCTGCCCTGGTATCTGCTGGCGATCTCGGCCGCCCCCTTCGCCATCGGTACCGTCGTCCGTGAACTGACCCCGGCGGCGTCCACCCCTCTCGACGAGATCTGCACCCTCACCGGATATATCGGAACCGCGCTGGCAGGGCTGCTGTGGCTGCGGCCGCGCCGCGCCCGCGCGCATCCCGATGTGCTGCTGGACTCGGGACTGATCGGGCTCGGTGCCCTGCTGGCGTCCTGGATCTTTCTCATCGCCCCCGTCCGGCACTCCGACGAAGTGGCGATGAATACGCTGACCGCGGTGGTCTTTCCCGTCTTCGATGCGCTGCTGCTCACCCTGCTCGCGCATTCCCTGGCCACCTCGAGCCGAACGGAAACCTCACTACGGCTACTGCATCTCGGCGTGGCGGGCGCCTTGCTCACCGATATCGGCTACCGGTTGGCGGCGGCGGGCGCGCTGACGGTGGATCCGGACGTGCTGCTTCTCCCACTCCTGGTTACCTACGTGGCGGTTGGCGCCGCGGCGCTGCACCCGACGATGACGGCATTGAGCGCACCGCGGTCGATCCGGCTGCACCATTCCCGGCAGCGCGCCAGCGTTATCGCGGTGGCCCTGGTGGTTTCCTCACTCGTTCCGGTGGCCCGGGCCCCACTCAGCCCGCTCGATCAGATCATCGTGTCGGTAGTGCTGGCACTGCTGCTGATCGGGTTGCTGATCCGCAGTGAACGCGCCATCGGGCGCAGTGCCCGCAGTGAACGCCAGGCGAAGTACCAGGCCGATCACGATCCGCTCACCGGACTGCTGAACCGTTCGGCGCTGCTGCGCGTTCTGCACCGTGAACATGCGGACTGGGCCGAGCGGTCACTGTGCCTGCTGTTCGTCGATCTGGACGAGTTCAAGGCGATCAACGACAGTTACGGGCATACGGTCGGCGACGAATTGATCGCCGAGGCCGCGAACCGGATTCGCACAGCTGTACGCCGCGACGATGTCGTGGCCCGGTACGGCGGCGACGAATTCGTTGTGCTGGCACCGCTGGATCGCGACGAGGCGACCAAAATGGCCGAACGCCTACTGGGCACTTTCATGAAACCGTTCGGGCTCAGTATCGGCGAGGTACCACTCACCGCCAGTATCGGGCTGGCGTGCGGCGGACCACGCACTATCGACGCCACCGTCTACGACCTCATCCGCGACGCCGACGCGGCCATGTATCTGGCGAAGCGCCGGGGGTTCGGCTACATGTTCCACGACGCCATGCGGCACACTCCGGCCGAGCCCGTTCAGCACGGCTGGCACCGGGAGACAGCGGTCTGATAACCGGATTCGGACCGCATCGGGAAGTCACAGTCCGAATCCGATTCGTGCGCGAACCGGCTCAGTCCGACAGTTCCTCGAGCAGTTTGCGGGCCTGCTCCAATTCGGCCTGCAGTTGCTGGACTTTGGCTTCCTGCGCACCACGCACTGTTTCGAGCAAGCCTTCGACCACCTCGGCGACCTCGGGGTTCAGCAGTTTCGCTGCCTGGGCGATCGCCGTACCGGCGACCGGCACGGCGCGCGCGGTGCGTTTCTTACCGCTGGTCACATCGACGGTCCACTCACCGTCTGCGGTGCCGTTGATGGTGACCACGACCTCCGCCGCCTTGGCCTTGCGCGCGGCGGGCGCTTTGGCCGCCTTGGCCGGCGCCGGGGTGCGCGACGCGGCAGCCGGTTTGGCTTCGGCCGCGGGCTTGTTCGCGGTGCCGGCAGCGGATTCGGCGGCCCGTTTCTCGGAGGTGGTCTGGGACGCGGCGGTGGGCACGGGTACTTCCTTCGGCTCGGGGGTGGTTTTCGGCTCGGGCGCTGTTTTCGGCGCCGTGGGCGCGGGCTTGTCACGCGGTGGTTTGGTGAGTGTCACCTCGATGGGCCCGAAGGACAGTACGTCCTTCGACCCGGTGGGGCGGACCTGCAGAAAATCACCGTCGGACGGGTCGCCGAGTGAGACGACCTTGCCCGAACGCCCCTCGGTGACCCCCACCGCCGCGGCGGTGAACCACACCATCGGTGGGCGGCCCGCTGCGATCTCCGTGGAGATCTGCTCGAGGTCGTTGTCGGACAGGGGTTTCGGCTTCGCGCTCGATGGTGTTCGCGACGGCATGGGCACTCCGGCAATCTCACTGTTTCGTCGAATAGCTGCGTGCACAGATGATGCCGCACCGCACCGACATCTTCACACGCAGGCATGGCAAGACCTTCCGACCACGCTAGAACGTGTTCTACTATGGCCGCGATCCGGACACCGAAGGAGGCATCGTGCCGCTCGACCCGACCGCCACCGAGCTGCGGAACGCCGTGCTGGCTTCACCGCGCGCGGTGGCCGCACACGATCGGGCCGCCTGGGTGGGCCTGTTCGCCCGCGACGCGGTGGTAAACGATCCCGTCGGCGCCGCCCCGCACCGCGGGCCCGATGCGATCGCCCGCTTCTACGACACCTTCATCGCCCCCAACGACATCGTTTTCGACGTGGCCCACGATTTCGCGGGCCCGGCGACCGTCGTACGCGACCTCGCCATCACGATCACCATGTCGACCGGCGCCCAGGTGCGAGTACCGATGCATCTGCGTTACGAGATCGCCACCGAAGACGGCGACCTGCGCATCTCCCATCTCGCGGCCTACTGGGAACTACTGCCGATGATCGGGCAGCTCATGGGAACCGGGATCGCCGGCCTGCGGGCGGGCACTCGCCTCGGCGGGCTGCTGCTGCGCAATCAGGGCATGTCCGGGCTGGTGGGCATGGCCCAGGCATGTACAGGCATCGGGCGGACCGGGAAAGAGATCGCACACCGGCTGTGCGCGGCCGCGGCCGCGGGAGATGCGGCGACCGTCACCGAACTGGCGGGTGGTCGCGAAACGGTGCGATTGTGGTCGGGCGAGTCCGTTTCCGTTCCGGAACTGGTGGCGCGAGCCCGTGGCCTGCGCTGCGGAAAAACCCTCGCCGCGGGGCGCTCGGTGACCGTCAGCGGCGAAACACCGGACGGTCCGGTGCTCTTGATCTTCGACTTCCATCCGGCGGCTCCACGTCTGGAAACCCTCCGCGTCCACACGAGCACAGTCGGCTGACGCAGAGCAGTCCCTCCGCCGCCCCGGCCTGGCGTGCTCACGGCCGCAGCCGCAGGTCGGGGCACGATTCCGTTGCGAGAACCTCCCGGCTATTTACTGAGACTCCAAGTCCCGGTAAATTTTGATGGAGAGATGTACGCCATCAACGCATGAGGAGGCATCGATGACGCCGTCGACTCTGCCCCGGACCCCGAAGCTCGACGCCCGTTACCGCGAGATGCTGGAAACGCTGTCGGAAGGCTCGGTGCACCGCCGCTTCGACCCTTATCTCGATATCGATTGGGACGCGCCCGAACTAGCTCTCGACCGCGACGATCCGCGCTGGATCCTCTCCCCCGATTACGATCCACTCGGCGCCACCAGCTGGTATCGGCAGTTGCCGGTCGAGAAGCAGATCGAGATCGGCCGGTGGCGTATCGCCAACGCCATCAAGGTGGGCGCAGCCTTCGAAACCGTCCTGATCCGCGGCATGATGCAGTACATCGCGAAACTGCCCAACGGATCGCCGGAGTTCCGCTACTGCCTGCACGAGATGACCGAAGAGTGCAATCACATCCAGATGTTCCAGGAGCTGGTGAACCGGATCGGCGACGATGTTCCCGGGATGCGGCCTATCTTCCGGGCCCTGTCCCCGCTCATCGGAGTGGCCGGCGGTTACGCCCATGTCGTTCTCTTCCTCGGAATTCTGGGTGGCGAGGAACCGATCGACCACTACCAGAAGGCGATGATCCGCAACGGCGCTAATCTGCCGCCGCTGGTGGTGCGGACGATGGAGATCCATATCGCCGAGGAAGCCCGGCACATCTCGTTCGCGGGTGAGTTCCTGCGCGCACACATCGAAAAACTCGGCCCGGTCTCGACCGCGCTGTGCGGCATCACCTTCCCGCTGGCGCTGCGCTGGCTGGCCGGCGAGATCATGGCCCCGGCGCCCGAATTCGCCCGCCGATTCGATATACCGCGCTCGGTGATCAAAGAGGCATTCTGGCGCAGTCCGCACTCCCGCGGGATCCTGTCCGGTTACTTCGGGGATATGCGCACCCTCGCCGACGAGCTGGGGCTGATGAACCCGGTCACCACCCGGCTGTGGCGGGCACTGGGGATAGACGGCGACCGCTCCCGCTATCGCAGCGAACCGGAACGCCGGATCCGGCCCGCGGTCGCCTGACCCGGCACTTCGGCTCCGGACCGGGACTCCCCGGTCCGGAGCCGGAAACTCACTGGGTGAGGCTGAGCCCGGCGATCACCTCGGCCAGTTCCCGGTCCGGGTCCACTACCATGCCGACCGCCCGAGCGGCGCCGTCGAGAACGAACCACGCGTAGTCGGCCAGATCGGTGACCACCTCGGCGCGAGTCCGCACCGGCCGCGGATCGGCGACCCAGGCGGCGAGCACTCCTTCGACCATCGTCACCACGGCGAACGGCACCGGCTCCAGGGCCGCCGAATCGACCCCCACGATCCTGCCGATCACCTCGATGAGTTCACGTGAACGCGCCGAGATGCGAGTTTTCAGGCTACTGATCGCGTCGATACCGTCCGGCCCGCCCGCTGGTGGACCGGACCGCGCGAACGCGGTGAGGTTGGGATGGTCGCCCATCCAGTCGGCCACCGCGCGCACAGTGCGGGTGATGATCTCGCGCACCGAACCGGTGGACACATCCAGCTGCGCGTCCAGAACAGCGCCCAGGTCGTCGATCAGATACGACCGGATCCGCCGGTCCAGATCTTCGCGACCGCTGAACTGCCGGTATACGACCGATTTGGCCACACCGGCCCGTGTGGCGATCTGGACTACCGGGACCTCCGCCCCGGCCGGCTTCTCCTCGAGCAGTTCCACCGCGGCCTGCAGAATCAGGCGCTGCCGTTCGGTGTTGTGCTGTTGCCAGCGCGCCTCGTACCCATTGACCGCCCCCGGGATCCGCGACTGCGGTGAAGCCACCGACATGTCTGGCAGTGTACCCAGCGTCACCGTGGGCAGGCACACGCGTGCGGTCCGGTTCTTCACCACGATTTCATCTGCGCCCGCATCCTGCACCCGCAAATGAAAGAACATTTACACATGCAGTAATGCGATATTTCCCACGCGGATCGCGTAATACTCCCGCCATATTCTACGAACCGGTCGTTTTGTCGATCATGATCTTGTCCACGACCTGCAGATACCCCGAACTCGTTCCCGCACAGACTTATCCACATTACCGGTACATCGAGAACCATGGCCACGCTTCGAATCCGGAAAATCGGGGCGCGACAAATCTGAGCGCGTCTCCGTCGAAAAAGGCTAGAATTGCGGCACATTGGTACCGGGCGGGTCCGGCGATCTGCTGTCACAACGTTGCTCGGTCGCGGGAATTTCCGGCGAACCGGTTTCGGGGGCGGCGAAAATCGAAGCAGCGTACCCACGCGTGACAACCCGCCGGCGCACCACGTGTACAGGAGGCAAGGATGCCCGACAACACCGGCCCCGAGGAGAACGACGTGGAAACGACCGCCGACCACACCCCTGTGATCTGGCCCGAGCCCAGCCGTCTGGACGCCTGGTGGCGCGACATCATGGCCGACCCGGATTCGCCGGGCCCGGCCGGCGAATCCGAACCGTTCCCGCCGTCCCTCACCCGCAATGCCTGATCCGCACGACTCCTACCCATACCCGACCGTTGATCACCATCCGGAAGGAGCAAAAGCGGACTCCCGGATCCGCCGCGACACGGCGGGGTAGGCGGGATTCTCGCGCGTCACCCCCGCTCGAGGATCGGATGCGCCCGATAAACGCCCCCCGGTCAGTCGCGCCACCGCATATGAGCCGGTAAGCAGTCGGCCGCGCTCGAGCGTCACTCCATACCGATTCCACCTGCCGCCACGTGGGGACATCGCAGAGCCGATCGGCAGGGCGCGGCGCGATTCATTGTTCGGGGGCCGTTACTCCCCTGGCGTTGTCGGCCGTCCCTCCGCCGCGCGGGGTGTGAGCCGCACCAAGGGGATCTCACGTGTGGTCCTTTTCTGGTAGTCGCCATAGACCGGGTAGTCGGCAACGATTTTGGGCCACAACGGCGCTCGCTCCTCCGGAGGCAGAACGTGCGCGATCATCGGCTTACGGGGCCCGTTGCGGAACGCCACCTCAACCGCCGGGTTGTCCCGGAGGTTGAGATACCACGCGGGATTCGCCGGGTCGCCCGCCCGGGAGGCGACGACTATGTAGTCGTCGCCGGCCACGATCGGTGCCGTCAGCATGACCGAACGAGGGTGACCGGATTTCCGGCCGATGGTGATCAGTTCGAGAGCCGGCATCCCGAAGTACTCGGTCCCCAGCTTGCCGAAGCTGAGCCGCAACAGTGCGCGGTGCGCCGTATTGACGGCCCTGAGCGTGAAATTCGACGGCATGGCAGGTCATCCTCCAGTTCGGGCAGCGGGTACCAGCAAACCAGTTCGGGTCTCGGTCCGGCAACGCCCACGGCGGGTTCGACGCACTCGCGCAGCGTTCCCAGGGATCACCGCCCACCGGTCGCCGTCGTTATCGCCTCGAATCCGTTGCGTCCGCGCAATGTTCGCGACCACCTCGTACATTCTTCGTTGCCGCTGCGTGACCTCCCGTGAACCGACACAATGAATTACACGAATGCGATTCGCCCGAATAACTTTCCGAGGCCCCGAAAATGTCTTATCTCACCAAGTTCTCGACGCCTTCTGTTCGGAATAGGCGAACCCGCAACGACACTACGAAGACCGCACCCCTTCAGTTAGCTGATGATTTGCCACATCGCATCACCGGATAGCGCGGACCATCGGACAGAGCCCTCGGGTAGCGACAGAAACAGCCACAGCCGACCGAAGCCCCCCGAAATGCGGTCGCCCCCGCATCGGCGCACGCCGCAGAACCCTGCGATCCAGCCCGGCGGCGGACCGCCCACGACCGTCCACAGAACCCGAGAAAGCACAGCATTGCCCACGCCACAACCGCCGTAGCGGCACCGGATACGACCAGGGCAGCGGGGCGAACACGCTCCAGGAACAAGAGAAGGGCCCGGAGAGGAAATCCTCTCCGGGCCCTTCCGGTAGTAGCGGGGACAGGATTTGAACCTGCGACCTCTGGGTTATGAGCCCAGCGAGCTACCGAGCTGCTCCACCCCGCGTTGGGTGAACACAACATTACACACGACCTCTATGGTCTGCCAAATCGCCAGGTCAAACACATTTTGATACTCCGGGGGACAACGCGAACGACACCTCGGGCACACCCGAGTGCAGGAATGCATCGGCCAGACGGCCCCCGACCTCGTCAGCATCGGCGCGATAAGTGTTAGCGGATCGATTGCCCTGGATCTCGAACGCGAAACACGTGACACGGGTTACGATTTTTGAGTGATCCCCATCACATTTCCGTGTGATCACAGAGCGAGATGGGTAGCGGAAATTCGGATTATGACCAGCAGTTTTCCATATATTCCCGGATATCACCAATACACATATTGATAGTTATCGATACGTGATCTGCGGAGATTTCTTCGTTACGGTCGTTCCCAGGCCCCGACCAGACCGGGACGGGCCGGCCGAACCGGAGAACACCGGCAACCCTGTCCCACGGTTCGGAACAAACCCCGACACAACAACCTGGGGACAGGGGCACGCAGCTTCCAACGCGCTGCCGGTGGGCACAGGGAGGGATTCGCATATGACCAAGACTCGAAAGTTCAGCACCCGCGCCCTCGGCATGACCGCTATCGCCGGGGCTCTCGTTGCCGTACCGTTCGGTCTTTCCACAGCCACCGCCTCGGCTTCCTCGGGCAACTGGGACGCTGTCGCCCAGTGCGAGAGCGGCGGCGACTGGTCCACCAACACCGGCAACGGCTACTACGGCGGCCTGCAGTTCTCTCAGAGCACCTGGGAGGCCCACGGTGGTAGCGGCTCGGCGCACAATGCCAGCCGCGAGGAGCAGATCCGCGTCGCCGAGAACGTGCTCGATACTCAGGGCCCCGGCGCCTGGCCGGTGTGCGGTTCGAACCTGTGACACCGCACGGCGCCTGACCGGGCGCCGATCACCGCGTAAACGAAGAGGCGCTGCCATCCCGAAGGATGGCAGCGCCTCTTCTGTTATCCAGGGCCCTGCTACCGGCCCAGTTGTTACCTACCGGCGTCCTGGTATGCCTTGACCGCGGCATCCAGCTCGTCCAGCGCCCGGCCGAAGTCCTCGAAGTTCCCGGTACGCATCGCGGTGCGGACCGCTTCGATCTTGCGGTCCAGCTCGGCCGCGGCCGCGCTCTGGGCCGCCGAACCCGTGGCCGGCGGCGGCGGAGCGGTCTCCCCGGTGGCACCGGCACCCTGGTCCTGGGGTTGCTGATCCGATTCGGCCGGGGGCGGCGCGGCACCGGGACTGGGCCGCGTGGCCGGATCGCCACCCGATGGTGTCGCCAGCGCACCGGCACCGGGCAGCACCTGATTCAGCGCGTCGGCGAGGGTCGACCCGTACCCGACCTTCACACTTCCGGCCTGGTCGCGGTAGCTCACCAGAACGCGCAGGAGCTGCGGGAAGGTCGCCGTGTTCTGACCGGTATTGCGCTCGTTGTAGAACGGCTCGACGTACAGGATCCCGCCGTCGGCGACCGGCAGCGTGAGCAGATTGCCGTATCTGATCTTGTTCGAGTTGGACAGCAGCGTCTTCTCCTGCGAGACCTGCGGCGCTGTCGTCATCGTGTTCTGCGTCTGCTGCGGACCCTGCGTCTGGGTATCGGTCGGCAATTGCAGGATCCTGAACTTGCCGTAGCCCTCCGGATCGGAGCGCACCGAGATATAGGACGACAGGAACTGCCGGTTGTAGCCGACCATCGCACTGGTCAGATTGAACGTCGGCTTACCGGTCTCCGGATCGCCCAGCAGCACGTAGTAGGGCGGCTGGCTCGCCGATACACCCTCCACCGTCGGATCTGCGGGCACCGACCAGAACGCGTTGTTGGTGAAGAACTCGCGCGGATCGTCCACGTGGTACTTGGTGAGCATCTCGCGCTGGACCTTGAACAGATCCTCCGGATAGCGGAAGTGCGCGCGCAGCTCGGGGCTGATCTCGCTCTCCGGGTTCACCGCATCGGGGAACACCCCGCGCCAGGCCTGCAGGACCGGATCGGAGGGGTCGGTCTCGTAGAGTTCGACGGTGCCGTCGTAGGCATCGACGGTGGCCTTCACCGAGTTGCGGATGTAGCTGACCTCCTTACGAGGCAGCAACCGGCCGGTGCGCTGGTCGATACTGTCCTCGAGCGCACCCTCCAACGACGTGGTCTGCGCGTAAGGGTAGCTGTCGAGCGTGGTGTAGGCGTCCACGATCCATTTGATCCGGCCGTCCACGACCGCGGGGTAGGCGTTGCCGTCCGGAGTGAGCCACGGCGCGACCTTCTCTACCCGCTCCCTCGGCGAACGGTTGTAGAGGATCTTCGAATCGCTGCCGATCGCCGAGGAGAACAAGATATTGCGTTCGGCGTACTTGGAGGCGAACGCCAGCCGGTTGAACCAGTTACCGATCGGCACCCCACCGGCACCGTCGTAGGTGAACCGGGCCTCATCGGAGTCGTACTCGCGGGGAGCCTGGTCCCCCTCTGCACCGACGATGGCGTAGTCGGGGTCGGACTGGGAGATGAGTTCGCCGTAATAGATGCGAGGCTGGTCGACCGGAATCTGCTGCTGATCCTTCGGAGTGAACAGATCGCTCACCATGAAGATCGGATAACCGGAGTCACTGCTGGTGCTGGCAGCGTTGGCATCCTCGGACTGCGGACGGTTCACCCGGTTCGCGGGCGCCGCGACGAAACCGTTCCCATGGGTATAGACGGTGTGCTTGTTGATCCAGTCGGTCTGGTTCCCGGTCAGGCTGGCCGGTGACAGTTCACGCGCGGCCACAATGTAATCCTGGATCTGACCGTTGAGCTCGTACCGGTCGATATCCAGGGCCTCGGGGAACCCATAGAAGTTCTTCAGCTGCCGCAGCTGGGTGAACGTCGGCGACAGGATGTTCGGGTCGAGCAGCCTGGCGTTGGCGATGGTGGCGTGGTCGACCGGTACGTCCGCCGGGTTCTTGCTGCTCTCCCCCTTGTAGGGGACATATTCGATCTGGTCGTCGGTGATGCCGTACGCGTTCCGGGTGGCGTCGATATTGCGTTCGATGTACTCGCGTTCCTTCTCCGCCGCGTTCGGGCGCACCGAGAACTGCTCGACCATCAGCGGCCACACCGCACCGACCAGCACCGACGAGAGCACCAGCAACGCCGCCGCCATCGCGGGCACTCGCAGGTCACGCAGCACGATCCCGGCGAAGAACGCGATCGCGCAGATGACCGCGATGGACAGCAAGATCAGCTTGGCCGGCAGTACCGCGTTGATATCGGTGAACGAACCACCGTTGAAGGTGGGTTCCTTACGGCTGCTCATCAACAGCTGATAACGGTCGAACCAGTATGCGACGGCCTTGAGCAACACGAAGGTCCCGGCCAGCGCCGCCAGCTGGATCCGTGCCGGAGTGGTGAGCACGCCCTCGCGACCGGTCAAGCGCAGTCCGCCGAAAATGTAGTGCGTCACCAGATTCGCGAAGAAAGCGATCACCACGGCGACGAACAGCCAGTTCAGCACCATCTGGTAGAACGGCAGATCGAAGGCGTAGAAACCGACGTCCAAACCGAACTGGGGATCGGTTTTGCCGAATGAACCGCCGTGCAGAAACAATTGGACGGTCACCCAGCTCGACTGGGCCACCAGCCCCGAGAGAATACCCAGCAGCGCCGGGATACCGAGACCGAACACCTTCAGTTTGCTCAGCACCGTCGTGCGGTAGCGCGCGATCGGATCACCGGCCCCCGAGGTCGGCACGAATACCGGCCGGGATCGGTAGGCCAGCAGCAATGCCAGCCAGACTATCGCGCCCACGACGACCGCGACCGCCAGGAAGATCGCGACCCTGGTCAGCAGAACGGTTAGGTAGACGCCACGGAAATCGACCTCCCCGAACCACAACCAGTTCGTGTATGTGTCGACGAGCCGTGGCCCTACCAACAGCAGTGCGGCCAGCACCACCGCAGCCACGAGCAGCAGACGGCTGCGCCGGGACAGCGAGGGTAAACCGGCTTGGGGGCGCATGCCCACGATGCCACTCTCCAGGGTCCGGCGGCGGGCGAACCGGTAGCGCCACCGGCCGCTGCACCGCAGTCCGAATTGTTGCGGTCGGGTCCGTACGGACCTTCAGCGCCCACTCTACGGAAAACGGACATCTTGGCGAACGCAGGGTTCGACCGGTGTCGCCGCGCAGGATGCGAGGATGGTCCGGTGAGCGACGACCTGCATGCCGAAATAGTCCTTGCCCGTTCCGTCCACGAGGTCGCCGAGTTCGTGGACGCCGAGGGCTGGGGCGCCGCGCCGCAGATGTTCGCCTTGGTGCGGACCGCGGATCTGGTGGTCGCCGAACCTACCCTCATAGACCAGATCGACACCGCGAACGAACTGACTCCGGTGGCGCAGGACCCACTCCCCGACGAAGTCACCGTCGGAACGATGCCGCTGGACGAATTCCTGGCCACCACGAGTTGGCCGCCCGCGGTCGCCGGGTGTGTCCTGGTGCAGGAGATCGTCGTCCTGCCCCCGGACGCCGAAGAAGATCTCGACGACGCGCTCACTCCGCTGCTGGCCGATGCCGACGCCGCGGACGCGGCCGGCCGGGCCGCCGCCCACGCACATCCGGGGCGACGCGACGCCCGCCTGTTCGCCGCCGCGCTACGGACCGGAAACAGTTTGTGCCTGCTGCAGCTACGGCCCGAGGACGAATCCGACGAGGACGGCGACCTGGATCTGCGGACCTATCCGGACCTCGCGCCGAATCTGGTCGAGGCGCTGCGCCATACGCTGGAGGACTCCGGAGACTGACCGCCGTGGGGCCCCGGGATCAGCCGCAGCTCGGGGCCTGCTCGCCCGCCGAGAGGTCTTGCAGCGCCTGTACCGCACCCGCCAGCGTCTCCACCCGGACCAGCCGCAGACCGTCCGGCACCCGCTGGATGGCCTCGCTGCAGTTGTCCGACGGCACCAGGAAGGTTTCGGCGCCGGCTTCCTGGGCGGCCATCATCTTGTACTGGATTCCGCCGATCGGACCGACGTTGCCGTCCCCGTCGATAGTGCCGGTGCCGGCGATGAACGCACCGCCGTCCAGATCACCCGGGCTCAACTTCTCGACCAGCGCCAGACTGAACATCAATCCGGCGGACGGCCCGCCGATATCGGGCAGGTAGAAATCGACCTGCATCGGCGGTGCCGCGGCCTCGGTGGGAGTGAGGCCCAGATACCCCTTGGTCTCGTCGTCGGGGCGCGCACCGAGGGTGACGTTCGCCGTCTGCTCGGCACCGTCGCGGCGGATGACCAGCGACAGTACCGTCCCCGGCGCGCTGTCGGAGACCGCGGTGACGACATCCTGCGGAGTGGATATCGGGGTGCCGTTCACGCTGACGATCTGGTCGCCCGGACGCAGCGCATCCTGGGATGGGCCACCTTCGGACACCCGGTGCACCAGCACCGCGGTGGGCAGGTTCAACTGACGCATCGCCGCGACTTCGGCGTTGCTCTCCGAGTTCGTGAACTCCTGCTCGTTGGACTTGTCCACTTCCTCGCGCGACACCCCCGGCGGGTACACCTCGGCCCGCGGCACGATGCCGTGCCGGCCGCTGACCCAGAACCCGAGAGCCTCGAACAGGGTGAGGCCGTCACGCATGGCGATCGTGGTCATATTCAGCTGGCCGGCGGTCCGGTCCACCTCGGCACCGGTCACCTCCACGACCTCGCGGCCCTCGAATTTCCCCAGCGTGTCATGGGTCGGCCCGGGTCCGAGAGCGACGAACGGCACGGTGTAGACGCTGCCGATCACACCGAGCAACAGGACGGGGACCAGGGCGACGAGGAGCGTGATGATCCGACGATTCACCCGGTCAACACTAGCGATCCGAACCCGCCCGAGGCCCGCAGGCACGCGCGAGCAGACCGCGCTCACCTATCTGTCTCAGGTGAGCGGCAGCCGGCCGGTCACGCCTGACGGGCGAGTGCCTGCTTCACATCGGCCAGCGACGGGTTCGTGGCCGTGGAGCCGTCGGCGAACTTCACGGTCGGCACCACATGGTTGCCGTTGTTCACACTGCCCACGAAATCCGCCGAGGCCGGATCCTGCTCGATATCGATCTCTACATAGCTGATCCCGGCCTCTTTCAGCTGGGTCTTCAACCGGCGGCAGTAACCGCACCAGGTGGTGGAGTACATGGTCAGGTCAGGTGTCGAATCACTCACGCAGAGAGCAACGCCGCCCCGGTCGCCGGTGTTCCGCACGGTGCCCTTCGATTTCTCGTCCTCCATCGAACGACCGCTGCGCAGCGGTACGCAGCGGGTCACCGTTCGACCCTGTACGGCCACCGTGTGGGGAGTCGGTACCCCCCCGGCTCGGTGACGCAGACCGGCGATACCGGTTACCACCAGCCGACCACGGCAGGACGCTCACCTCTGCAGCGCCGACCACCGGATCCTGTCCAGGCGCCGAACAGAGATACGTGGACCAGGCCGGGATGAACGACGGGGCGTGCGATTCCGAGGCCACCGGACCGCCTGTGCACAATGGACGCGTGGCCGCAGTCGATCTTTCCGCACTGGATCCGGATCAGGCCGCCGCTGTCCGCGCACCGCGGGGGCCGGTCTGTGTGCTCGCCGGGGCCGGGACAGGCAAGACGCGCACCATCATCTATCGCATCGCACACCTCGTGGCGGCCGGGCAGGTCCGCGCCGACCAGGTGCTGGCGGTCACCTTCACCGCGCGCGCCGCGGGCGAACTCCGTGGGCGTTTGCGCGACCTGGGCTTGGGTGCGGCGGCGAATACGGTCCAGGCTCGGACTTTTCACGCGGCGGCGCTGCGTCAGCTGCGCTATTTCTGGCCGCAGGTGGTGGGTGAGGTCCCGTGGCGCCTGCTCGACCGCAAGTTCCCGGTGGTCGCCCAGGCCGCGAACCGGGTGGGAGTCGCGTCGGGCACCGACAGCGTGAAGGATTTGCTGAGCGAGATCGAATGGGCGAAATCCGCACTGGTGGCACCCGAGGACTACGCGGCCGCGGCCGCAGCCCGGCAGCGTGATATCCCCTTCCCGGCGGCGCGTATCGGCGAGGTGTACGCGGCCTACGAAACGCTGAAGACCACACCGGAAGGCATGCTGCTCGATTTCGACGATCTGCTGCTGCACACCGCCGCGGCGCTCGAGGGCTATCCGGCGGTCGCCGACGTGTTCCGGGAACGCTACCGCTGCTTCGTCGTCGACGAATACCAGGATGTCACTCCCCTTCAGCAGCGCGTACTGGATGCCTGGCTCGGCGACCGGGACGACCTCACCGTGGTCGGCGACGCCAACCAGACCATCTATTCATTCACCGGCGCCCGCCCCACATACCTGCTGGATTTCTCCCGCCGCTACCCGGACGCGACGGTCGTGCGGCTGGAACGTGACTACCGCTCCACACCACAGGTGGTCGATCTGGCCAACCGGGTGATCGGGATGGCGAAGGGCCGGATAGCCGGAACCCGGCTGCAACTGATCGGCCAGCGCGACGACGGGCCGGAGCCCGCATTCGCCGAATACCCCGACCTGCGCGAAGAGGCCGCCGCGGTGGCACACCGCATCACCGATCTGCTGGCCGGCGGTACCCCCGCCGCGGAGATCGCCGTGCTGTACCGGATCAACGCCCAATCCGAGGCCTACGAACAGGCACTGACCGAACAGAGCATCGCCTATCAGGTTCGCGGCGGCGAGGGCTTCTTCCAGCGGCCGGAGGTCCGCCAAGCGGTCGAGGAACTACGCAGAACCGCGGTCCGCGACGATCTGCCCGCCGCATCACGTACCGGTGAGAATCTGGTCACCCTGGTCCGGGCGACGCTGGCCCCGATCGGACTCACCGCCGCGGCGCCGGCCGGGGCGCAGGCCCGGCAACGCTGGGAGTCGCTGATCGCGCTGGTGCGCCTCACCGAAGAGCTCACCGAACAGCATCCCGAACTGGATCCGGCCGGACTGCTACGCGAACTCGCCGCGCGCGCCGAGGCACGCCACCCACCGACTGTGCAGGGCGTGACCCTCGCTTCCCTGCACGCGGCCAAGGGGCTGGAATGGGACGCGGTATTCCTCGTCGGCCTGACCGACGGGACACTGCCGATCAGTTATGTCCTCAACGGCGACGGTTCGGTCGCCGACCCTGCCGCGCTCGAGGAAGAGCGTCGACTCCTCTACGTCGGGGTCACCCGGGCGCGGAGCCATCTGCGCTTGTCCTGGGCACTATCGCGGGGTGACGGGGATCGCCGCAGTCGCCGGCGCTCCCGGTTTCTCACCGGCCTGATCCCCGAGGAATCACCGGCGTCCCGCGTCGCTACACCGGCGCGGCCGGGAACAGAAGCGGCCCGTCCGGTCTGCCGGGTCTGCGGACGAGTGCTGATCGATTCGGAGACCGTGTTGCTGCGCCGATGCAAAGGGTGTGTGGGCGAACCGGATCTGGAACTGTTAGGGGCACTGCAGGATTGGCGCCGGGAGAAGGCGGCGGAACTCGCGGTGGACCCGCGCGGGATCCTCGGGGTGAACACGCTCACCGCAATTGCCGAACAGCTCCCCGAGGACGAGGCGGGGCTGGCAGCGCTCGGGGTCGGCGCGGCGAAGGTGCGCCGGTACGGCGCCGAGGTTCTGGCGATCATCAGGTCCCGGCGGCGTTCTCTCTCGCAGCCGTAGCGCGGTCGAGCACAAAACCGCAGGTAGAAAATAGGTTGTCGAGTCCGGTGAGATTGCCTTAAGGTGGGAATCGCGCTCGGGAGGGTACATCCACGCGCATCATCGGAATTTTCGGATCACGAGTACAGGAGGGAGGCAGAAGGATGAACAGCATGTCGAATTACGGAATCGCCACCGTAATCCCGAATACGCGGTTGTCAGCTGCTTCCCGGGGGGTCCTCGCTCTGCAGGGGACCGGTCCGTCCTGCATCGATCGTTTCGGTGCGCAGCCGCGCCTGCGCTATTCGCATGAGCCGAACTTCGTCGAACAGCAGGACCGGTCCGTCGCGATCTGGCACCCGGCAGCTGCATTCGCAGCCGCCGGCTCGCTCGCTATCGATCTCACCGCAGCAGCACCCGCAGTGGCCGATAAGGGAGCAGAAAGCCTCCGCAAAGGACATCACGCGACCGTGAACAGGCGGCCCCACCGCCGACCAGGTCCGGGGTAACACCCCGAATCTCCTGGCCACGGGTCGCATATGCGAAACCGTGGCCATTTTTTTGGCCTTCAGCTCACAAGGCAGCGGTTTCGCAGCACCGAACACCGAATCGCTGCACAACAAGCTGAAGGAGAACGACGTGGTCACCACCACCCAGAGTTGGCCGCAGGCCGCTACTGATGTGGCGTGTCGCACCCTGGCAACCGATCCCGAAACTCAGCCGCTGAGCACTCTGCCCTGCCGGGCGGGTGATCCGGATCTGTGGTTCGCCGAGAGCCCCGTCCAGTTGGAGCAGGCCAAGACGCTGTGCGCGTCCTGCCCGATCCGTAAGGGCTGCCTGAACGCTGCCATCGATCGGCGCGAGCCGTGGGGTGTCTGGGGCGGCGAGATCTTCGATCAGGGGGTCGTCATCGCCCGCAAGCGCCCGCGGGGCCGGCCGCGTAAGGTCGCCAGCTGTGTCTGACCGCGGCGGCGGTCATCCGCCCGCGGATTCGCGCCGACACAAGAAACGAGCCGCTCATCGCTTCGCCGATGAGCGGCTCGTTCGCTTTCAGGGGTGAAGTTTTCCGAAGGTGTGCTGATCGGCGTTGGGCCACAAGAGATTTCAGGCGGTGTCGCGTTCCTGGCGGAACCCCGGAAGCCAGCGGGAGGCCAGCTGCATGAAGGGCACCTCGGCATCGAGCTGGGCACAGATGCCGATCGAACCGCCCAGCACGCGGAAGATCATCACATATTCACCGGGCAGCATCATGGCTCGCGCGGTTTTCATCTCCGGCGAGGAGTAATCGGTGGCCTTACCCGCCACCCGCTGCATCCAGCGGCGGGTGAAATGGAACGATTCGGAGCGGATCGGGTCGGTGAACGGGCGCAGATAGTCCTCGATCTCCTGCTCGGTGAGGGTTTTACCGGGCAGCACCCAGCCGTTGGCGTGCAGTAGTTCGGTGAGCTCCCCGTATTCCTCGGCCACTGCCAGCGCGAGTATCCGTCCCAGGAGCTCGGGGAAACCACCCGGCATCGGGGCGCAGGCGCCGTAGTCGATCACCGCGAGCTTACCCTCGGGAGTGATCATGAAATTGCCCGGATGCGGGTCCGCGTGCAGCAGTCCGACGATTTCGGGCGAGGAGAAGTGGAAGCGCCCCATCAAACCGGCGACCCGGTTACGCAGGACGCGGGTGCCCTCGGGATCCGCGGCGCCTGCGGCGATGATGGCGGAAACCGATGTACCGTCGAGCCATTCGCTGACAATGACTTTCGGCGCGCTGGCGACCACCTTCGGCACCACGAATTCCGGGTGCCCGTCGTATGCCTTGCTGAAGGCGCGCTGATTCGCGGCCTCGTTCCGGTAGTCCAACTCTTCTTCGGTACGTTCGTTGATCTCGGCCAGCAGCGGTTTCACATCGGCACCGGGGATGACCTTCGCGAACAGGCCCGTCATCCGGTTCAGCGTCCGCAGATCCGCACGCAACGCCTCGTCCGCGCCGGGGTACTGGACCTTCACCGCGACCTGGCGGCCGTCCGACCACACCGCCTTGTGCACCTGACCGATACTGGCCGAGGCGGCCGGGGTGTCGTCGAACGATTCGAAACGTTTTCGCCAGTCGGTGCCCAGCTGCTGATCGAGAACTCGATGCACTGTGGCCGCGGGCATCGGCGGGGCCGCAGCCTGTAGTTTGGTGAGGGCCTCGCGGTAGTGCTCGCCGAATTCTTCGGGAACCGCGGCCTCCATCACACTCAGCGCCTGACCGAACTTCATCGCGCCGCCCTTGAGCTCACCGAGCACGGAGAACAGCTGCTCGGCCGCCTTCTGATTCATCTCGGTGTTGATCTCTTCGCGATCGCCCCCCGCGAGCTTGCGCCCGAAACCGACCGCGGCACGACCCGCCACACCGAGCGGAATCTTGGCTAACTTCGCATTGCGGGACATAGGCCGGCGCACGATCTCAGACACTCCACCATCATGGCCGACAGACCGGCGGATCTGCCACGGAAAACCGAAGAGAATTACCACAGCTACCACAAGTGTGAGTGTCATCACAGAACACCGGGGTTTTGCGATGCCAGGCAACCACACCGCTCGTGCGGGGTCCACGAACGGCGGCGCAGCTGCCGGGTGCCGAGGTCGAACTCCAACGTGCGGTTCAGCGTCTCCGGTGGCGAAACCGGGTCACAGGCGAGAATCGTCTCGAGTTCGCCGAGTGCCAGGGCGGCCACAGCGGCGATACCGGCAGGACTCGCATGCCCCGTCCGGCCGAGCAGCTGAGCGGCCAATCGCGGCCAATCGGCATCGCGATCGACTCTGGCGAAATCGGCGCAGCGCAGGCAGCTGGTGAATCCAGGCAGAACCAGCGGGCCGACGAGTCCTTTACCATCGCGCAGCCGGACCACCAGATGCGCGATCCGAGCCCTGAACAGCTCCCGGACCAGGCACGGATCGGGAATCAACGCATCGGCAAGCACGACCAGGTCCGCCGGAGCGACCGGGCCGGGCTGCCGGCCGCTCCGGTCGCGGGAGCGGGACGGCCGGATACCGAGCGCACACAGCCCGGAACTGATCGCGTCGGCGAGCGGGCCTGTCCCGTGGACACGGATGGTTCGGACACAACCTGCGGGACAGGAGGGATGTATCACCAGGCCCGCCGCATCGATCACCTCGAACAACCCGGTCGCACGCCCGGGATCGAGACCGAGCGAACGTGCCCGCCAGACGATCGCCGGCCGGCTGTTCAGCCCGTCGAGTAGGCGGAGAAATCCGAGGACCTGCTGGGTATCCAGGCCCGGGGCTTCGCACAGTACAGCGGTCTCGGGATCCCAGCCCAGTTGGACCTGGCCGGTCGAGCGCACCAGGATCGGTATCCGAGGATGCAGGAGAGGCCCGCGCGGCCGAAGCGTCGTCATGCCCGAAGTATGCGACGGCCGTTGCGGCGCAACAGGTTCCCGAAAGGGAGTTATCCACAGGCAAATGGCCTGTGGATAACTACGATCTTGCCAGCTGGCGAGCGGTTCGCGACACCACTCGAAGGTGCGTAGGAAATCGGTGCGAAACGAGCACACACCCGGGTCCGCCGCGGCATTTCACTGCGCTCCCGGGTCCCGAACGACAGCGACCGCCCGGCGACCGGATCAGCCCTTGCCCTTACCGGATTCGGGATTCTCCGGGCCGGATTCTTCTCCACCTCGCTCGGCGGGCGGATCCTGCGTCTCGTCTTTTTCGCTTCTACCGGCCTGTTCCCGCTCCGCGGCCTCGGTGGCGGCCAGCTGAGCCATCGGATCGTCGAATGCGCCGGCACCGCCGCCGATCACCGAATCGATGAAACCGGCGGGCGCATCGAGATCCGCGGCGTCGGGTAGCAGATCGGGATGAGCCCAGACACCGTCGCGGGCCGCGATACCGGCGTCGTCGGTCAAGCGCTGCCACAGCGTGGCGGCCTCCCGCAGCTTGCGGGGTCGCAGCTCGAGACCGACGAGGGTGGCGAAGGTTTGTTCGGCCGGACCACCGGTGGCGCGGCGGCGCCGCAGTGTCTCGGCCAGTGCGCCCGCACCGGGCAGACGCTCACCTACCGCCGCGCCGACCACAACCTGCACCCAGCCCTCGATCAGGGCCAGCAAGGTCTCCAGCCGGTCCAGGGCCTGTTTCTGCTCGGGGGTCGTCTGCGGTTCGAAACTGCCCTGGGACAGGATCTCCTCGAGTTTGCTCGGATCGGTCAGTGCCGAGGGGTCGAGATCACGGGCCGCCTCTTCGAGTGCGGAGAAATCCATGGTGATCCCGCGTGCGTAGTCCTCGACGGCGCCTAGGAGCTGCTGGCGCAACCACGGGACGTGGACGAACAGGCGCTGATGGGCGACCTCGCGGGCGGCGAGGAACACCATGATCTCGCTCTCCGGCTGTTCGAGCCCCTCACTGAACTCCGAGATCGCGGTGGGCAGCAGCGCGGCGGTGCCGGCCGGGCCCAGCGGCAAACCGATATCGGTTCCGGTCAGTACTTCCTTGGCGAGCTGGCCGAGTGCCTGCCCGAGCTGCGAACCGAAGGCGAGCCCACCCATCTGGCCGAGCATCCCCATCATGGGCCCGGCCATCTCGCGGGCTTCCTCGGGCAGCCCGGCGGTCCACATACCGGAGATCTGCTGCGCTACCGGATCACAGAGCCGCTGCCAGGTGGGCAGCGTTTTTTCGATCCAGTCGTTGGCGGTCCAGGCCACGGCGCTCGTCGCACCGGCCGGGAAGGTCGTCGCATCGTCGAGCCACAGTTCGGCGAGGTGCGCGGCATCGGTGACGGCGGTGACCGTACCGCTCGATACCGGAGGAACGGTCTGACCGAGCTGCTGGCGGGCAAGCCGTTTGGCTACGTCGTAGTTCACCGGACCGGAGCCGCCACCACCGGCCACACCCTGTCCCATACCGCTGAGCATCTGTCCGAGCGAGGTGAGCATCTGGCCCAGGGCCGCCGGATCGAAACCTGCCGCACCGCCACCGAGGCCGAACGGGTCGTTACCGCCACCCGGCTTGTCACCGCGGCCGCGGTCGTCGTCATCGCCGCCCTGGGAGAACCCGAATCCGAAATCGCTCATTACGCCTCACCCGCCGGTACGACGTCCGGGTGGTGTCCGGGGAGCGCGCGCGCACCGAGCGAACCGGCCGGCGCTTCGTGAAGCTGCATGTTCTCCATAGTAGGCGCGACGAACCGGCCGGTCCGCCACGACGGGGCGGCTTCGCGCTCGGTGAACACCCGCCCGGCCCGCAGACGTTCGCCGTGCGGCCGGGCGATGCCGTCGCTGTGCGGCCCCCGGTCCGCCGGGTGACCGCTTATTCCGCGGGCGAATCGGCACCGTCGGCGGCGACCCACGATTCCACGATGGTGCGGGCGATGGATACCGAGCCCGGCAGCAGCAGCTTCGGACCCGCGGCCGGAGCGGGGTCGATTCCAGCACCCGGCCGGGCCGGCCAGCCCCCGGACGCCAGTGCCGCGCGCACCTCGTCACGGGTGAACCAGCGGGCCTCGGCGATCTCACCGTCGGTGAAGACCAGCGGCTGCTCCGGATCGGCGAGCGCGGAGAAGCCGAGCATCAGCGACCGCGGGAACGGCCACGGCTGGCTGCCGAGATAGCGGATATCGCGGACCTCGAGCCCGACCTCCTCGCACATCTCCCGTTCGACGCAGCGTTCGAGCGATTCCCCGGCCTCGACAAACCCCGCCAGCAGCGAGAACATCGTCGCCGGCCAACTGTGCTGGCGAGCCAGCAGGACCCGGTCGCCGCCGTCGTGGATCAGGCAGATCACCGCCGGATCGGTGCGCGGGAAATCCTCCCGGCCGTCCTCGGTCACCCGGGACCACCCGGCCTTGGCGGGAATCATCGGACTACCGTCGGCGCCGTGGAAAGCCGCGCCGGCATGCCAGTTGATCAGGGCGAGCGCGGCGGAAAGCACTCCGGCGGTGAAATCGTCGATCCGGCTGTCGGCAAGCTGACGCAGGTCACGCAGTTCGCCGGCGAGTTCGCGATCACGGACAGCCCACAGGTGCACACCTTCGCGGACACCGAGAAACACCGCGTCCGGGCTCGGCCCGGCCGACAGTTCGGTGGCGGCTTCCCAGACCAGAGCCCCGGATTCATAGCGAACCGTACCGCGCCGCCCTATCCGTAACAGCCGGGCGGTGGCCCAGCCTTCCTCCAGCACCTGTGCGTCGCCGCGCAGATGGTCGGCGCGGTCGAGCGCCGAACGGGACAACAGGGGGATCTGGTTGAGCTCGAATACCGCCACGTCCCGAGAGTATCGCGGCGCGAACCGCGGGATATCCGGGTCAGCGTGCGCGACGGATATAGAGCAGTTTGTCCCCGGTTTCCAGGGCGTCGACAGCCGGTTCCCCCACCCGGATCAGCTCGCCGTCGCGCACCACACCGAGCACGATATCGCTGAGGTGGCGCGGCGATCCGCCGACCTCACCCGGCTCGACCTCGCGTTCGGCGACCGCGAAACCGTGTTCCGGAGTGAGCAGATCCTCCATCATCTCCACGACGCTGGGTGTAGTGGTCGCGATACCGAGCAGCCGGCCGGTGGTCTCCGAGGACACCACCACCGAATCGGCCCCGGACTGGCGCAGCAGATGGGTGTTCTCCGATTCCCGGATCGAGGCGACGATCTTCGCTTTCTTGGTGATCTCCCGGGCGCTCAGAGTGACCAGCACCGCGGTGTCGTCGCGGTTGGCGGCCACGATGACCGACGCCGCGTTCTGTACCCCCGCCAACCGCAGGACATCGGATTGCGTGGCCGTCCCGTGCACGGTGACCAGGCCCGCGGTGGCGGCGGCTTCGAGAGCCACCGCGTCGGTATCGACGACAACGATTTCGGCGGGCTGCACCCCGTCCCCGATCATGGCGTCGATTGCGGTACGGCCTTTGGTGCCGTACCCGACGACGACGGTGTGATTACGCACGGTGCGCCTCCAACGCTGGATCTTCAAGGCCTGGCGGGAACGTTCGGTGAGCACCGCCAGAGTGGTGCCGACCAGGACGATGAGAAACAGCACCCGCAGCGGTGTGATGACGAAGATATTCACCAACCGCGCTGAATCGGTGACCGGTGAGATATCGCCGTATCCGGTGGTGGACAGCGATACGGTCGCATAATAGAACGCGTCGAGCAGGTCCACCGAGCCGTCGGAACTGTCGTTGTAGCCGTCACGGCCGAGGTAGACGACGATCGCGGCGGTGCACAGCAGGCCGACCGCGAACAACACCCGGCGGGTCAGCGAAATCCACGGACTGCTCTGTGCCTCCGGGATGCGCAGCAACCCGACCAGCGCGAAATCCGGACGCTCGCCGCCGAGCCGCCCCCGCCCACCCAGCTGGGCGAACCGGGCACTGACCGGGGCTACCATCCGCTACCCCGGGGATTAGACACCCTCAGTCCCTCCGACACAGCTCGGGAGCCTACCCGCTCGCAGCGCGTCGGGCCGCCGTGCACGCTCGGTGGTCGATGGGCCGCCTTCGCCCGGATCCACGGATTACGGTGGATCTCATGGCAGACGACACACCTTCGGGTACCACCCCCGATCCCGGCCGTGCTCCCGCGCTGCGCCTGGCCGCGATCCTCCTGGGTGCCGGGGCCATGCATTTCGTGACTCCCGAACCGTTCGATTCCATCGTGCCGAAACAGTTGCCGGGGAAGGCGCGCTCCTATACGTATTGGTCCGGGGTGGCCGAAATCGGTGTCGGGACCGCACTGTTGGTCCCGCGGACCCGGCGGCTGGGCGGGCGACTCGCGGCCCTGCTGTTCATCGCTGTGTTCCCCGCCAATATCCAGTTCACAGCGGATTCGGTGGGCAACCCGAAAGCACCGTTCGCGCTCAAGGCGATCTCGCTGCTGCGCCTGCCCTTACAGGTGCCGTTGATCACCCAGGCTTTGGCGGTGGGTCGGCGGACACCGCGTCCCTGAACGGACACGCGCGCGACGCAGGTGCGCAACCGGGGCAGGCTCCGCCACCGGGACCGGAGGCAGAGCGACGCCGCGGTCCCGGCCTGCATCCTGACTGCGACCGCGCTCGGTCGGCCCGGGGCCTCGATTCGCTCGCCGGGACGTGGGCACGGGCGCGCACTGCCCGGCACGACACCGGGCATCCGGGTCGTCACTGCCGGGATTTCTCGTCCGGATAGCCGGCGCGTTCCGGTCCCGGTGTGTTCGTGAGTAGTTCGGTGAGTTCCGCGGGCCCGGGCAACCGGTCAGGAGAAACGGTCCGGCCCGTGTGCACATAATGGAAGGCCGCACCGACCCGTTTCAGCACCTGCTCTTCGGATTCCCCGGTCCGCGCAGCCAGCAGGCGCCCCCAGGCCAGGCGGTAGACGGCCAGCTGCATGGCGACGGCAGGTTCGTCGGCGGGACCGGGTTCGGCGCCGGTTTTCCAGTCGACGACGGTCCAGCCGTCGCCCGGTTCGGCGAAAACGGCGTCCATCCGGCCGCGGATCACGATCCCGGCGATGGTGGTTTCGAACGGCACTTCGATTTCCACCGGACGGCGTGCCGACCAGTGCGAGGACAAGAAGGCTTCCTGCATCCGGGCCAATTCCACATCTGCCGCGGCCCCGGCATCCACAGAGCCGGGCAGATCGTCGAGGCCGGGTAGCTGGTCGGTCGCGAACCAGCGCTGAACCCACGCGTGAAAAGCGGTGCCGCGGCGGGCCAGCGCATTCGGCGGGTACGGCAGCGGGCGGCGCAGCCGGGCAGCGAGCTTCCCCGGGTCGGCGCGCATTTCGACCAGCGCGGTAGCGGGGAGCTGGCTGGGCAGTTCCACATCGGTGACCGTGGCAGCCGTCGACCGGAATTCGGCGAGCAGGGCATCGACGTCGGCGATCCAGCCGTCCGGATCGTCATCCGGTTCCGGTTCCGATGTTCCGGAGACGAGTTCGGCCAGCGCGGCATCGACGAGGGCGGCACCGTCCTCGATATCGGCGCGACGGGCGCCCAGCGGGTCGCCGGGCCAGGGCGCGGTGTCGGGGGTCGTGGCCAGCGGGTTCGCTTCGCCTTCTCCGGGTTCGGGCGCCCAATTCGCGATCTCCATACCGCTGTCCGGTAACTCGGCGGCCGCCTTCACCTCGAGCAGGAACTCCGAGGGACCTTTCGGTTTGTCACCGGATTCGGGCCAGTGATGGGCGGAGACCAGCAGCACCCGTTCGGTTCTGGTCAGCGCTACATAGAAGAGCCGGCGATCCTCGTCCAGCCGGCGGCGCTGCAACGCCTTCTTGTGCGCGGCCAGGCAACGTTGCAGGTCGCCACGGTCGGCGCAGTCGGCGAGATCCAATACCGGTACCCCATCCGGCGAATCCGCGCCGGCGCGATCGCCACGCAGCGAGGTGGGCAGCTCGGCCAGCGCGCCCAGCCAGGTGTTCACCCCGCGGGTGGACGGGAACACCTCCTTGCACACATGGGGTACCGCCACCACCTCCCATTCCAGGCCCTTGGCCGCATGCACGGTGAGCACCTGGACGCGGTCCGGGGCGACCTCCACCTCCCCGGGCTCCAGTCCGTTCTCCACCGATTCCGCGGCCGCGAGAAACGCGAGCAACCCGCCGAGGCTCGCCCCGGAATCCGCGGCGTAACCGGCCACGACTTCGGCGAACGCATCCAGATGCTCGCGTCCGGCGCCGGCTCCGGTCAGGGCACGACGCGCCTGTGCCTCCACACCGACCCCGATAGTGCGCTCCACGTCGGCGACCAGCTCTGTCAGCGGCTGCCCGGCCCGTTCCCGCAGCGTTGCCAGTTCCCGGCCCAGCGTGGTGATCCGCCGATACCCGGCGGTCGAATAGCGTTGCGGCGGGCCGGGGTCGGCGATCGCATCGGCCGGGCCGGCACGTTCGGCGGGTTCCGGCGCCACCTCCCGCAGCGCTGCGGCCAGCGTGGTCGCATCGGTGATTTCGCCACCGGGGTCGTGCCCGATCGACAGTTCCCGGGCCCGCCGTGCCAGCGCGGCCAGATCGGCCACGCCGAGCCGCCAGCGGGCCCCGGTGAGGATCCGCACCGCCGCGCTGCCGGCGGCGGGGTCGGCGATGAGGCGCAGGGTCGCGACGATATCGGCGACCTCCGGCGTCGCCAGCAGCCCGCCGAGACCGACGATCTCCACCGGCAGTCCCTGCGCGCGTAGCTGTTCGGCGAGTTCGGCGGCATCGGCATTACGGCGGATCAGTACCGCCGAGGTGGGAGGTGGCCGCTGCGCTGCGCGGGCACGCGCCCATTCGGCGGCGATCCGCTCGGCGATCCAGCGGCGTTCGTCGGTCACGGTGGCGCACAGGGCGAGAGCGAGATCACCGGATGCGGCCTCGGGTTTGGCCCGCAGCGGATCCACCGTGACCCCGCCGCTCGCACGGGCCGCGGCACGCAGCGGCTCGGCGACCATATTCGCCAGGTTCAGCGCCTCCGGCGGGTTGCGCCAGCTGGTGAGCAGCGGCAGGACCGGCGCCGGATCGCCGGGTCCGCACGGGAAATCGGTGGTGAACCTGGGCAGGTTGGCCGCCGACGCGCCACGCCACCCGTAGATCGACTGCATAGGGTCACCGACCGCGGTCACCGCCGGTGCCTGCGGTGCGCTGCGCCGGGGGCCGCTGCGTTCGGCCGCGTACCCGGCGCCGAACAGCGCCGAGAGCAGGATGCGCTGCGCGTGACCGGTGTCCTGGTATTCGTCGAGCAGAACCAGCCGGAACCGCGCCCGCTCGGCATCGGCGACCTCGCGATGTTCGGCTGCGAGCCGCGCCGCCAGCGACATCTGGGCCCCGAAGTCGAGCGCGCCGCGCTGATACAGGGTTTCGCGTAGCTGCCGGACCAGTGGCAAGAGCGCGACCCGCTCCCGCTGCGCCCGCAGAATCGACAGCAGCTCCTTGTTCGGCCCACCTCGCTGGCGGGGCCCGGGGGGCAGCGTGTGGACCAGTTTCTCCAGCTCGGTATGCGCTTCGGACAGCTGTTCGGGTTCTACGAGATGTTCGGCGAGCTGCCCGGACAGCGCGAGAACTGCCTCGGTGACGGTCAGCGGTGCACGGTCGGTCTCCAGATCGCCGTCCCAGCTGCGCACCACCTGATGCGCGACCTGCCACAACTGGGTTTCGGTGAGCAGCGCCGCCGACGGTTCCACTGGCAGCAGCAACCCGTGTTCGCGCAGCAACCGGCCGGCGTAGGAGTGATAGGTACTGATCTCCGGTTCTGCGGCGGTCAGGGTGGTGCGCAGCTCCCCGGTCGGATCGAGGTCGCGGAGCAGGCGGGATCCGGCCAGCCGGGCCAGCCGGGTCCGGATCCGGGCGGTGAGCTGCTGGGCGGCCTTCCGGGTGAAGGTCAGGCCCAGCACTTCCTCCGGGGTGACGAGGCGGTTGGCCACCATCCAGACGACCCGCGCCGCCATGGTCTCGGTTTTACCGGCGCCGGCACCCGCCACCACCAGCGCCGGACCCGGTGCAGCGGCGATCACCGCGGCCTGTTCCGCGGTCGGCGGAGGCAGGCCGAGCGCATCGGCCAGCTGCCCCGGTGTGACCCGGGCGCTCACTCGTCGGTCACCTGACGTCCGGCGTCCTGAACCGGGCAGCTGTTCTTCACGGCGCAGTGGCGGCAGCCGTCGTTGCGGATCGCCAGGAAACCGGGGCCCGCCGTGGTGGCTGCGGCCGTGTGGATCGTATCCCGCCAGGTGTCGAGAGCTTCGGCGTCGAATGCCGGTTGGACCCTTTCCTTCGCGATACCGCTGGAAGCCGGCAGTCCGACATACACGAGCCGCGCACCGCCGGGCCCGGGGTCGGCTGTGGTCTCGTCGAGTGCGCCCGCTGCCGCCGCGACCTGGTAAGTCGCCAGCTGGGCGTGCTGGGCGGCATCGGCCTCGCTGACAAGGTTTTTCCCCGTTTTCACGTCCACGATCACGAAACGGCCGCGGTCGTCGCGTTCGAGACGGTCGATCCGGCCGCGGATCCGGACCGCAGGTTCCTCCTCGCCGCGGCCGGGCAGTTCGCAGTCGACCGGTACCTCGACACCGGCCTGGGTCAGTTCGGCTCGGGTACTGCGCACCCAGGCCACGAACGCGTCCAGCATCGCCTCGGTGCGGCGCAGTTCCTGCCGGGAATGCCAACTGGTTCCGGGATCGATACTCGTCCAGCTGCGGGCGAGTTCGGCGCGCACCCGGTCGAGCGGTACCCGGCCCGCCAGCGCCTGCACCAGGGTGTGCACCAAGGTTCCCTTCACCGCGTGCGGGTTCTCCCCGTCCGACCCGCCGTGCCGCTCCAGCGCCCAGCGCAGCGGGCAGGTGCGCAGCAACTCGACGGTCGACGGGGACAGCGCGATCGGCCCGTCGTCATCCCACAGGGTTTCGGTGGAGCTGAGGCCGGGCACGCCGTACCAGTCGCCGGGCGCGGTACCCGGTATCCCGGCCAGCGCCAGCCGGGCCAGCTGGGCGGCGGCGCGGCGGCGCCGTTCGGCACCGGAATCCGGATCGCAGACAACCGCGCGCAGTTCGGCCACCAACGCGTGCAGCGCCAGCACGCGGCCCGGCTCCGCGATCGGGAGTGCGCCGGGCTCACCGTCGGATTCGCCGCCGACCAGTTCGGCCAGAAACCGGGACGGCACCAGATCGCGCTCACCGGTAACCGATTCCACGGCCGTCACCAGCAGTGAGCGGCGAGCCCGGCTGCAGGCGAGGAACAACAGCCGCCGTTCCTCGGCCAGAATCGGCGCGGACCGGCTCACCCGCTCGGTGATACCGGCGATCTGATCCACCAGGTCCTCGGTGTGCAACAAGGTGCCGCGGGGACGTGGATCCGGCCAGATTCCCTCCTGAACCCCGGCGACCGCGACGACCTCCCATTCCCGCCCGGCCGCGGCATGCGCACTCAGCAGATCGACGGCCTCGTCCTGCCGCGACCGCGCCGCCCGATCCTGCGCGATCTGCTGCTGGGTGAGGTATTCCACGAACCCCTCGAGGGTCGCGCCCGGTAACCGGTCGGTGTAGGCGGCCGCCGCATCGAACAGCGCGACCGCCGCATCGAGATCGCGATCGGCCTGCATTCCCGCTGCCCCGCCGCGCTCCGACTGCGCCAGCCAGCGCTTCTCCAGCCGCGACCCGGTCCACAGCGCCCAGAGCACATCCTCGAGGCTGCCACCCTCATGCCGGACCCGGCGGGCACGGCCGAGCGCGCGCAACGCCCGGTTCAGCGGTGCGAGTTCGACTTCGGTGAGACCGGCGAGGATCCGCTCGTCCCCCGAACCCAGGAGCAGGTCGCGCAGGATATCCACCGACGGGCGATCGGAAATCTGTCCGCGATCGCCGGTGACGCCGGGGTCGCCGACGACAGGGCGGCCGTCCTCCGAAGTTGAACCGGTGCAGGTATTTCCGTCTCCGTCTTCGCTGCGGGCCGCCCGGCGGGTACCCCGAGGTGACTCGCTGGTACCGCCATAGTCGCGGCCTCCTGGGGTGGCACGGCGAGCCATCGTCTCGGCGCTGCCCGCGACCGGGTGCTCGGCCGGCCGCCGACGTTCCGGACCGAGGTGACCGGTCAGGTCGTCCTCGAGGGCGCCGCTATGGCCCGGTCCGAACCTGCCGAACCGGGCCGAGACCCCGCTCTCGTCCACCGGAGCCCGCTGTATGTCGTAGGCACTTGCCAGGCAGCCGGAGCTGTTGTCGCTGTCCGGGCCCTCCGGTGGCGATCCGCAGCCCTCTCCGGCGCCCGAGTGCTCTCGTGACGGCTCGACTCCGTCGTCTGTATCGGCGGGCGCCGGCTGCGGTCCGAACTCGTCGCGCTCCCGGCCCGCCGGCGCCCAGTGGCTGGCCGCTGTGGATGCCGTACCTGCGTCGGGCACATCCGGCGGAGAGCCGAACTCGTCGTCTTCGTCCGGGCGCTCCGGTGGGAGCCCGTCCCACGGGTCGCGGTAGGCGTGGTCCCCCTCGAGACCGAACCAGTCCGCGTCCTCGGCGTAGCGCACCGTGTCGTCGGCGCGGCGGTCCGCGTCACGGAAGAATTCGGGGCGCGGGAAGTCGTGCGGGCGCTGCGCCTGCGGCGATTCCGGGTCGGGGATCGGCGGCTCGTACTCCGGTTCGGCCGGCGCGTGTCCGGGTTCGGGTTCGGGTTCGGGTAGAACGTGTCCGGGTTCGGACGGGCCGGTTCCCGGTGCGGGTAGCGCATCCTCGGGTTCGGGCGGTTCGACCGCAGCATCGGCGGCTGCCGGCGTCGATCGGGTGAGTTCGAGGGTGGTGCGCCGGATTCCGCGGCGCAGACGGCGCATGGCGATCTGATCGGCGCCGCCGAGCGGGCCGCCCAGCAGGTCGAGCGCGTCGTCCGGTCCGAACAGTGATTCCGTGGATCCCGTACCCCGGCGGGCGGCTTCCCCGGCGATCACGGCGCGCAGCGAGAGCAGCATCCAGGCGGCCCCGCGGCGGCGCGCCAGGGGGGTATCGGTCGCTGGCTGCCGGACCGGGACTCCGGCAGCCAGCAGCGCTCGGCGCAAGGGCGGTAGCAGCAGCGGAACCGATCGCACGATCACCGCCATCTGCGACCACGGGACCCCGTCTGTGAGGTGGGCGCGGCGCAACTGGTCCGCGATGAGCGAGGCCTCCTTGGCCGGGCTGCCGAGCACCCGGACCCGGACCTGCGCGGCGGGCGCGGTATCCCCCGAATCCGATTCGCCGCGTTCCGCGGGACCCAGGTCGGTGAAGGTGGTGCGATGCGCGGCCCGGCCCGGCAGGCGCGAGGCGATACGCGCGGTCGCGGCGTGGATGGCCGGGCCCGCACGGTGGTTGGTGTGCAGGACGATCCGCCGCGCCGCCGGCACCTCGAGATCGGTCAGGGATCGGGCGTCGGCACCGCGGAAGGTGTAGACGGCCTGGTCGGGGTCGCCAGCGATCACCGTGGTTCCGGCGCCCTCGGCGAGGATCCGCACCAGCAGCGCGGCCTGCGGGTCCAGGTGCTGTGCGTCGTCGACCAGCAGGCAGCGCAACCGGGCGCGTTCGGCGGCGAGCAGCTCGGCGTCACCGGCCAGCGCATCGAGCGCGGCCCCCACCAGCTCCGCCGCGTTCAATGCCGGCGCCGAAGCCTCCGGCGCCGCCACCCCGACCGACCAGCGCAGCAACATCGCCTGTTCGTAGCGCAGCGCGAACCGGCCCGCCGCCTCCCAATCCGGCCGGTCCTGCTGCCGGCCCAGCTCCACCAGATCCTCCGGGCCGAGCCCGCGTTCGGTGGTGCGCAGCATCAGGTCGCGGAGTTCGTCGGCGAAGCCGTCCAGGCTCAGGGCGGGTTGCAGCCGCCGCGGCCACAGGTCGCGGGCGCCGGCAGCGATATCGGTGAGGTCGCCGCGCAGCATTTCACGCAGGACGGCGTCCTGTTCGGCGCCGGTGAGCAGCCGCGGCGGCGGGTTCCCGTGCCGTGCGGCCTGGCGGCGCAGAATCCCGAAAGCGTAGGAGTGGATCGTGCGGGCCAGCGGTTCACGCGTCGCGCCGGCTACCGAAGTTCCCGGGCCGGTATCGAGGTGCGCGGACCGGCCGATTCCGGCGAGCGAGACGGGATCGGCGCCGGCCGGAGCGCCGGAGCCGGACCCTGCCGCAGTGGTCGATTGCGGATCGTCGAGCGGGAACAGGGCGAGGTCGGCGCGACCGTGCGCGTCCGGACCGCAGTCGAAGACGGGGGCGCAGACGTCCCAGTGGGTCAGACGTTCGGTGAGGGCATCCCGGGCGGCGGCCGCCGCCTGTTTCGAGTGGGTGAGCAGCAACACCGATTCCGGATCGGCGCCGCCGGCGATCCGCGCCGCCGCCACATCGACCAGTAGCGCCGATTTTCCGGTGCCGGGCCCGCCGAGCACACGCCACAACCGGCCGGAACCGGATTGCGCTGGGGTTGCCGGGGCGGCGGCGAAGAGCGCGCGAATACCGGCGCCCCAGGTCCGAGCCCGGGGAGCCGATGTTCTCCGGCGCACCAGCCGCACCGGCCTATCCGAACGCACCACAACCGCTATTGCAACAGACGGGGCCGACACCGCCGATACCCCGTCGCACCCGCGGGCGCTGCGGGTCCGCTGGACGGCGATAAGAATGTCACCGTGTCCACACTTCATGTTCACCGATTCGGCCCGGTCACCGGCCCGCCGCTGCTGGCCCTGCACGGTCTCACCGGCCACGGCAGACGCTGGGCCGACCTGGCCGCCCGGTTGCTGCCCGATATCCGGGTCATCGCACCCGACCTGCGTGGACACGGACATTCCACCGCACTGCCGCCCTGGGATCTCGAAACGATCGTGGCGGATCTGGTGGCGCTGCTCACCGCGGAAACCGACGAACCGGTGGTGGTGGTCGCGCATTCCTTCGGTGGTGCATGCGCGCTGCAGCTGGCCGAACGCCGGCCCGACCTGGTCCGCGGCCTGGTACTGCTCGATCCGGCGGTCGCGCTCGACCCCACCTGGCTGCACGATATCGCCCTGGCCACCCTCGACTCCCCCGATTACACCGATACGGAGGAAGCCCGGATGGACAAGCTCGCCACCGGATGGGGCGCGGCCGAGCCGAGCCTGCTCCAGGCAGAACTCGACGACCATCTGGTTCCGATGCGCGACGGCCGGGTCGGCTGGCGGGTGAGCCTGCCGGCGTTGATCGCATACTGGAGTCAGCTCGCCCGCGAGCCCGCGCTACCGCCGACCGATATGCCGACAGTCCTGGTACGCGCCATCAGAGTGGACCCACCTTTTCTCTCCGCGCCGGTGCAGGCGGTGCTCGCCGAGCGGCTGGGCACACACCTGACCGTCGAGGAGTGGGACTGCGAACATATGGTCGCCCAGATCCTGCCGGAGCGGACCGCGGCGTTGGTCCGCGCGGCACTGGAGGGCCGCGATGGTCACCAGTGACGCACAGGTCGAACACGTCCGGGAATTGGTCGCTGCTATACCGCCGGGCCGGGTCGCCACCTACGGCGATATCGCCGCCGCGGTGGGTTTGTCGACACCGCGCACTGTCGGCTGGATCATGCGCACCGATTCCGGCGACCTGCCCTGGCACCGGGTGCTCGGCGTCTCCGGAAAACCCGCCGGTCATCTGGCCGAACGGCAGCTGCGACTGCTCGCCGCCGAGGGCGTCCCCATTTCCGACGGCCGGGTCGACCTCCGGACCGCGCGCCACCGATTCGGCTGAGCCGGTGAAGTGGTCCTCGAGCCGGGATATCGTCCCAGACGGCGCATAGCATGAGCGGTATGCCGAACTCCGTGCCCGCCCCGGACGTGATCGTGCTCGCCGGGGGCCGGGCCAGTCGTATGGGTGGCATCGACAAACCGGGTCTCGTGGTGGGCGGGCGGTCCATGCTGGAAACCGCGCTGGCCGCCGCGGGATCGGGTCGCACCGTGGTCGTCGGCCCACCGCGACCGGAACTCGCCGCGTCCATCCTGCAAACTCGCGAACCTCAGCCCGGGTCCGGCCCGGTAGCGGCCATCGCCGCCGGTGTGGCCGCGCTCGGTGCCGGGGTCACCGCCCAGGTGGTCGTCCTCGCCGCCGATATGCCGTTTCTGACCCCGGCGGTGATCAACGAATTACTCTGGCAGCTGGCCGATTTCGACGCCGTTTTCGCGGCCGACAGCAATGGCCGTCCGCAGTACCTGATCGGCGTGTGGCGGTACGAGACCCTGGCCGCCCGGCTGCGCGAGCTCGGCACTGTGATCAATCAGCCGATGAAAGCCCTGGTACCCCGGCATACGAAAATGGTGGCACTGGCCGGGGTCGACGACTGCGATACACCAGGAGATATCGACGCCGCCCGCTCGGCGCTGGGACCGGGCCCGGCGCGCAATATCGACCCGGACAAGCCCCACCGCACTGCCGATGTTGGAGCACGCAGGCCCTACGACAACGCAGCCGGCGGCAGGCGCCCCGAAAGGGGTTTCGACAGCAATCGGGGTGCGGATGGGCGCACGGCCGGTTCCGGGACAGCCGGCATCGGCGTTCCCGGAGTGCTCGCTGCCGATGACACCGGCGCCGCCGACGAACCGGCGGCGACCGCTGCCGGCGCACCGGTTCCCGTGGTCATCGCGCCGTCGGTCACCGACACCCGAAACCTCCATGGCGCCGATGTCCGGGCGGCCGCCGCCGGCCCGCCGCTACCGCTGGATCAGGCGCGCCGAGTCCTGGGCGAGACCCTGACTCGGCTTCCAGAGCGCCATTGCGAGCTGAATGCGGCCCGCGGCGCGGCGCTCGCCACCTCGATCAACGCACTCGGCGCTCTCCCCCGGTTCGATGTCTCGGCGATGGACGGGTATGCGGTCCGCGGTGCCGGCCCGTGGCAACTTCGTGCCGATATCGGTTTCGCGGGCGGGCAACGGCCGGATGGGTTGCACCCGGGTGAAGCGGTCCGGATCGCTACCGGCGCACAGGTTCCCGAGGGCACCACAGGTGTCCTGCGCGACGAGTTCGCCCGGTACGACGGCCGGCTGCACCGGCTTCCCGACACTCCGGAGCGTTCCGATATCCGCCGGCGCGGCGAGGACCGCACACCCGGTGACACCATCGCACCGGCCGGTTCGGCAGTGACCGCCGCGCTTGTTTCCGCCGCCGCCGCGGTCGAGGTCACCACTGCGACCGTCCGCGGGCCCGTGCGCGCCCGCATCGTCATGACCGGGGACGAGATCCGCAGTACCGGCCCCTTGCAATCCGGGCAGACCCGGGATTCCATCGGCCCCATCCTGCCCGTCCTACTGGCCGCGCACGGGGTTCAGACCCTCGACCAGGTGCATCTCCGCGATACCTCCCACGGTTTCGACCAGGTATTGGCCACCGCCACCGACTGCGATCTCCTCGTTGTAGTCGGCGCGACCGGCGGCGGCGCCGCCGATCAACTCCGTGGCGCCCTCGACCGCGCCCGCGCCCGAATCCTGGTCCCCCGCCTCGCGCTCCGCCCCGGCGGTTCCACCGTGGCAGCCGAACTACCCTCGGCCACCACGGTCCTCGGACTCCCCGGCAACCCGTTCGCCGCAGTCGTCACCCTGCTCGCCCTGATCCCTGCCGTCGTCGCGGGCCGCACCGGCGCCCATCCGCCCCGGCCGTTGATCGGACCGCTGCACAACGCCACCGAAATCGCCGGCCCGGTCACTCGCATCGTCCCCGCCCGCATCGCGACCGACCCCGCCGGCGCCTGGATCGGCGACACCACGGTACGAACCGCCCACCTCGGCGGCCTCGTCGACCGCGACGGTGTGGTCGTCGTGCCGGCCGACGCTTCCGACGGCACCCCGGTGGAGTTCATCCCGGTCCCTCACTGAACGCCGACCGGCACCGGAACCCACCGACGCTGCGCACCCCTTGACTATGCCGTTACGGCAGGGTTCACCCTGGAGTACAGGTCGGCGGGCACGCGCCGGCAGATCCGACCCGATCCGACCCTAGGGAGCCGATCATGACCTGGAGTACTCGTGAACTTGCCGAACTCGCCGGCACCAACGTGCGGACGGTTCGGCACTATCACGATGTCGGCCTCCTCGAACAGCCCGAACGCGGCAGCAACGGCTACAAGCGCTACGGCGTCGCGCATCTGTTGCGCGTGCTGCGCATCAAACGCCTGTCCGACCTCGGAATCCCCCTTTCTCAGATCGCCGAGAGGGGTGAGGACGAGTACCCACGCGAATCGCTGCACACGCTGGACGCCGAACTGGCCGCGACCATCGAGCGCCTGCAGCGCATCCGCATGGAACTCGCCCTCATCCTCCGCCAGGGCACCCACACCGACCTACCACCCGACCTGGCGCCGATCACCGCGGAATTCACCGAGGCCGATCGCGCCTACACCGTCATCCTCAACCGGGTCCTCGGACCGACAGCGCTGGATTCACTGCGCGAAATGCTCACCACCAGCGACGCTGCCGATCCCGCCATGGCCGACTTCGACAACCTTCCCGCCGACGCCGACGAACAGACCCGGGAGAAAGTTGCCGAACAGGTCACTCCGTATGCCCGCAAACTCCAGGTCACCTACCCGAACCTCAACACAGTGCACGATTCCCCGGTCGGCCCCCAGCGCGCGGCCCAGGCCCTCGCACTGGCCCTGAAGGACCTCTACAACGAGGCCCAGTTCGACGTTCTCCTGCGCGTGAACCGCTCACTCGCGGCCGCTGAGCAGGACTGATCGGTCAGCGCCGGCGTTGCAGGTGCACGCGGCGACACCGGGCGGACGCCTCGACTGTGCGGACGCCGCCGCTTCGCCAGTGGTTTACTTTTTCACCTATCGCGCCTGCCGGATCGAGCCCGGATACGCGGCCCCGGACAGGGCACTTCCACCCAGCGGGAAGCTACCTGTTTCCTGCTCGGGCGCAGTTCGCCTACGATCTTTCCCCGATCCGACTGCCGCCGGCGGTCGCCCGATCAGCATCGAGGTGCGCCATGGTCAGGCTTGTGCCGGTGTCGCGGGAGCGAAGTGCTACTACTCGTCTTCTGGCCGCTGTCGCGGTGATAATGCTGGCCGCCGGTGCGGTAGCCGCCGTCGCGGTCGCCACCCCTGGAGGGGCGGCCGCAGCCCCGGCGGCCAGTGCACCGGGGGTGACCGTGTATCCCGGTATGGAGGTCAGGCGTAGCGAGATCGTGGGTGGCAAGGTCGAGATCAGCCGCTGCACGGTGGGGCTCACAGGCATGATCGGCACGGCACGGTACGCGGTCACCGCGGGACACTGCTACCGCAACGGAGTTGTCACCGACAAGAAAAGCAACCCGATCGGCTGGTATGAATTCCACCGGCCGGACGAGGGCCTCACCTTCGGGTTTTCGCTGATCCGGCTGTACGACGGCGTGGGGGTCGCGGCCAGTATGGGCAGCTTCGGGCTGTCTTCGGTGGATATGAAGCCGCAGATGGACCAGGAGGTCTGCAAACTCGGCGCGACCACCGGCTGGAGCTGCGGAACGCTCACCGAAATCACGAAGCGCTACCTCTATGCGACCCACACGCTGGGCGCGGAGGGCGGCGATTCCGGTGCGGTCGTGTACCGGCAGACCTCCGACGGGCAGGCCGCCTTCGTCGGCATCCTGGTGGCCTTCGACCAGGACGCGGGCCACAGCGCGGTGGTGGAGCCCGCCGATTGGCTCTTCGATCAGATCGACAAGTACGGCCCCACCCGCGACAACCCGTTCGTCTGGTACCGGGTCTGACCCGGTTCAGAGTCCAGCGCACCCGCGACAACCGGCCACGACCGGTGCAGACAGTCCTGCCAGTAGGCCCAGGCATGGCCTACGACTGTCTCGCCGCATTCGCCCGGACCAGCGGTGCGGAGTCGGCAACACTCGATCGGGAACTCGCGGCCCGGTATCCCTCGATTCGGGTTGTCACGATCGCAGGTCAGCGGTCCCCAGCGGAGGCAGGGCGGGAAGGCCGAACCGTTCGCGTAGCGCGGTGCGGTAGCGGTCGGCGAGCAGGCGGACCGCGGCGGGGTGCACGCCGATCGGGTCCGCGACTCCGGTCGCGCCGGCCTGGTGCAGGCGTTCGTGGAACAGTCCGTGCGCCAGGAGATAGGAGGCGATGAACACCCGTTGCTTCCCCTCCGAACGCAGTTTCGCCACGACCTCTGGAACACGTGGTGCGCCCGTGGCGACATATGCCGTGCGCACCGGTGTCGCGAGTTGCGCGGTGAGCATGGCGGCGGCGCGGCGCACATCTGTGCGGGCCCGCGGATCGGACGAGCCGGCGGCCGCGAATACCACCGCGTCACCCGGGCGCCAACCGGCGGCCCGCAACCGAACGGACATGATCCGGGCCAGTGCGGGATCCGGGCCCATCGCGGACGTTACCGTCACGGCAGGATGAGCACTCTCGTCCACTTCCCGCGGCACATCCTGATAGACGTGGTACCCGGAAGCGAGGAAGGCCGGAACCAGCACAGCCGGAGCCGGATCAGCAATATTCGGAGACTGTGCGGCGAGATCGCGCAGCACTTCCGATGGCGACGGACCGAGAACATCGACAAATGCGGTGCGCACCGATGTACTCGTCGTGGACCCGCCGGCGCCGAGTTCGGCGAGGGGGCCGTCGACGCAACCGCACACCGCGGTTACGTGCGTAGCGGGAAGAATCGCCGTCCGGTGTCCCAGTTCGCGACCCACTGCCTCGGCCAGCGCAGCGATCATCTCCACACCCTTACCGCTACGTGTTCCGTGCGCCACCAAGACCAGCGCGGGCGGTGGCGAGGGAACAGGTGCGGGCAGTTCCGGCGCATTCACCCGGGAACCACCGTGCGCACATAGCGGGTGTTGCCTGCCGGAGCCGCGGGCAGCGCGGCGTCGACGTTGTTGTTGTCTGTGCATTCGGCCGGGTCCATGGCCAGCCGGTAACCGCGTTTGACCACGGTCTGGATCGCCTTCGGCGTCCCCAGGCCCGCCCGCAGCCGGGCGATGGCAGTCTCCACCGCATGGGTGTCCTCGCCCCCGCCGGGCAGGGCGGCCAGCAGATCCTCGCGCGACACCACGCGCCCGGGATACCGGGCCAGTGAACGCATCAGGGCCATCGGCGCGGGAGCGAGTTGTTTCACCGTGCCGTCCACCACCACGCATGCGCCGCGCACGCTGATGGTGTGCCCGGCGGCGTTGATCCGGCCGGCGCGGCGCGGTAGTTCCTCGGCCACATGGCGAGCCAGGGCGCCCAGCCGCGCGCGGGCAGGCATCGTGACCGGAACACCCAGTTCCTCCAGCGGCGCCGCGGTGATGGGCCCGACGCAGGCCGCCGGAACCCGGCTACGCAGCGCATGCAGGACACCTTCGAGAACGCCGGTTTCGTCGGCGCGCATCAGCATCGACGCCACCGCGGGTGCACTGGTGAACGTCACGCAGTCGATGGTCGAAGTCATGATGGCCTCGATGAGGTTGTCCATCGGACCGCGATCGGCGGGTGGCTCCCACCGGTACACCGGCACCGGCACCACATCGGCACCGGCGCAGCGCAGCACCTCACAGAAATCGGGGATCGGTTCCCATTCGGTGGTAGCGCCGTGCAATTGCACCGCGATCCGCACCCCCTCGACCCCTTCCGCGAGCAGATGGTCGAGCACCTCCGCCGACGATTCGGAGGCGGGCGACCATTCCTCCCGGAGTTCGGCCGCCCGGATCGCCCCCTTTGCCTTGGGGCCGCGGGCCAGCATCCGAGTGCCGCCGAACGTGGCACGCAACTGCTCGGCCAGCCCCCAGCCCTCCGCCGCCTCCATCCAGCCGCGGAAACCGATACCCGTGGTGGCGACGGCGATCTGCGGTGGGGCGGCGACGAGGTCGCGAGTCACCCGTTCGAGTTCGGTGTCGTCGGCCAGCGGAATGATCCGGATGGCCGGCGCGGACACAACCGCCGCGCCCCGCCGAGTGAGCAGGGTGGCGAATTCCTCGGCGCGCCGGGCCGCGGTGATACCGATGGTGAATCCGGCCAGCGAGGCGGACGCATCCGGAACCGTCATGCGGCAATGCCGTTCACGGCCATGACGAGGGGTTCGTCGGAAATCGAGACCAGCCCGTCGTCCACGCGCACGGCGTATACCGGCAGCGATTCGGTCGCGGCGTCCAGGCACCGCCCGTCGAGCAGCGAGAATGCCTGCTTCAGCAGCGGCGACGCGACGACGGGCTCGCCGCCACGATCACCGACGATCCCGCGCGACATCACTGCCGCCCGCCCGAAGGGGTCGATATTGCCGACCGCGTACAGCGTGCCCTCGGGCAGCAGGAACAGCGCGGCCTGGGCCCCGCCCGGCAACAGCACCGCCACGCCGCGGCCGGGAATCAGATAGTCGAGTCGGCAGGCCGGCGTCCATCCGGTGGTAGCCGGGGCAACGCCAAGGGCATCGATCACGGTCATGGTGTTCTCCTCCACACGCCTCAACCCATTGGTACCGGCGCACTGTTTCCACTCGGTTAAGCCGTCATTTCCCACTCGTAGCGACTGGTTCCGGCATCGCGGGCAGGCTGTTTCCATCCGGCCCGCCCCCGCTGCCCTCCGTGGTTACATTCCACTGCCGCCTCCGGGCATCGCGGGCAGGCCGAGCAACACCGGGACTTTACGCTCGCCGCTGTCGTCGAACGAGATCGTCGGATCGGCTTCGGCCGGGGCGTTGACGAAGGAGACGAACCGCGAAAGCTTCTGTTCGTCCTCGAGGACCGCGGCCCATTCGTCGCGATAGCCGGCCACATGCGATTGCATCGCCGCTTCCAGATCGCCCGCGATACCGAGGCTGTCCGCGCATACCACCTCGCGCACATAGTCGATACCCAGGTCCGCCTGCCACGGCGCAGTGCGCTGCAACCGGTCCGCGGTGCGGATGTAGAACATCAGATAGCGGTCGATATACGAGATCAGGGTTTCGTCGTCCAGATCGCCTGCCAGCAGCACCGCGTGCTTCGGGGTGAGACCACCGTTACCGCCGACATAGAGGTTCCAGCCGGTGTCGGTGGCGATCACGCCGACGTCCTTGCCGCGGGCCTCGGCGCATTCCCGGGCACAGCCCGAGACGGCCAGCTTCAGTTTGTGCGGTGACCGTAGCCCGCGGTAGCGCTTCTCCAGCAGGACTGCCATCCCGACCGAATCCTGCTGGCCGTACCGGCACCAGGTGGACCCGACGCAGCTCTTGACGGTCCGCAGCGATTTACCGTAGGCGTGGCCGGACTCCATCCCGGCGTCCACGAGCCGCTTCCAGATGAGCGGCAACTGTTCGACGCGGGCACCGAACAGGTCGATCCGCTGCCCCCCGGTGATCTTGGTGTACAGACCGAACTCCTTCGCGACCTCACCGATCACGATCAGCTGCTCGGGCGTGACCTCCCCACCCGGCATCCGCGGAACCACCGAGTACGTGCCGTTCTTCTGCATATTGGCCAGGAAGTGATCGTTGGTGTCCTGTAGCGCGGCCTGCTCACCCTCCAGAATGTGCTCGCTGGAGGTGGAGGCCAGGATCGAGGCGACCGTCGGTTTGCAGATATCGCAGCCGATACCTTTACCGTGCCGGGCGATCAGATCGGAGAAGGCGCGGATACCGGTGGCCTGCACGATCTGGAACAGTTCGGCACGCGACTGTTCGAAATGCTCGCAGAGCGCCTTCGACATTTCGACGCCGGACTGTTCGAGCACCTTCTTGATCATCGGTACGCAGCCGCCGCAGGAAGTGCCGGCCTTGGTGCAGCCCTTGATCGCGGGAATATCGCAGGCACCGTCGGCGATGGCACCGCAGATGGCACCCTTGCTCACATCGTTGCAGGAGCAGATCTGGGCTTCGTCGGGCAACGCGTCGGCGCCGAGTTCCGCGCCGGCCGGTGAGATCAGCGCGGCCGGTTCGGCCGGTAGCGGGCGCCCGACCAGCGGCCGCAGCGCCGCATACTGGGTGGCGTCGCCCACCAGGATGCCGCCGAGCAGCGTCTGCGCATTGTCGGAGATCACCAGTTTCGCGTAGGTGCCGCGCGCCGCATCGTGCAGCACCACCGAGAGCGCGCCTTCGGTGCGGCCGTGCGCGTCACCGAAGCTGGCCACATCCACGCCCAGCAATTTGAGCTTGGTGGACATATCGGCGCCGGGGAACTCGCCGGCGCCCCCGAGCAACCGGTCGGCCACGATTTCGGCGGTGGTGTAGCCCGGCGCGACCAGGCCGTAGCAGACACCTTCGACCGCGGCGCATTCTCCGATGGCGTAGATATTCGGGTCGGAGGTGGCCAGGCCCAGATCCGTGACGATACCGCCACGCGAGCCCACCTCCAGGCCGGCGTCGCGGGCGATCTGGTCGCGGGGACGGATACCGGCGGAGAACACCACCAGCGCGGCATCGATCGCGGTGTCGTCGGACAGACCGATCCGCAACCGCGCGGCCGGGGCGGCCGCCTCGTCCCGTTCGATCCGCTGGGTGCCGACACCGGTGTGCACCCGCAGTCCCAGATCGGAGACCAGTTTCTCCAGGATCGCGCCGCCGCCCTCGTCGACCTGCGCGGGCATCAGCCGGTCGTTGTACTCGATCACATGCGGGGTCATACCCAGCATCCGCAGCGCGTTGGCGGCCTCCAGACCGAGCAGACCGCCGCCGACGACCACGCCGTGTGCCCCCGGCCCCGCCGCCTCGGCCGTGGCCTTGATGCCGTCGAGGTCGGCGAGGGTGCGGTAGACGAAGCATTCCGGGTGTTCGTGCCCCGGCACGGGCGGCACGAACGGGTAGGAACCGGTGGCCAGGACGAGCGCGTCGTAGTCGAGTACCGCACCCGCGGCGGTGGTCACCTTTCGCGCGTCTTTGTCGATGGCCTCGGCGCGCTGCCCGAGGCGCAGGTCCACCAGGTCGTCGCCGCGGTACTCGTTACCCGCCAACGCCAACGCGGCCGGATCCCAGTTGCCGACGTAAGAGGACAGCCCGACCCGGTCGTAGGCAGGCAACTGTTCCTCGCCGAGGACGACGACCTGCCACTGCCCGGCGGAGTCCCGGGAGCGGAGCGCCTCGACGAAGCGGTGCCCGACCATGCCGTGACCGGCGACGACGACTGTCTTGCGCTGTGCGTTCATGGTGTCCTCCGTGGGAATCCGGTATCAGGCCGACGACCGGGCGGACCGGGTTTCGGTGGGCGGAGTGGGCGAGGTGCCGGATTCGGCCCGGCGGACCAGGGCCTCGGCGCCGGCGACGATTTCCCGGCCGGCCGCCGGGGCGGCGGGCCGGCGCAGGAACACCGCCCAGGTAACCAGGGCGCAGGCGATATAGAACGCCGTGAACACCCAGAAGGCGGTGGTCGCCGACTGCGTCGAGGCGTAGGACGAACGCAGTACCAGGTTGATCCCTACGCCGCCGAGCGCGCCGATGGCGCCGACGAAACCGATGAGCGCACCGGAGGTGTTCTGCGCCCAGGCGGCGCGTTCGGCGGAACTCCCGTCGAGACTGCGCGATTTGGCGTCGAAAACCGACGGGATGATCTTGGTGACCGAGCCGTTGCCGAGACCGGACAGTACGAACAGCGCCACGAAACCGGCGATCAGCACCGCCAGCACCGGGCCGGAAAAACCGTTCGCCGAACCATCCGCGATCGTCGAGGCCACGGCCACCACCACGGCGGCGACCATCATCGCCACGAAGGTGACCGCGGTGACCTTGCCGCCGCCGACCCGGTCGGCCAGCTTGCCACCGTAGGGCCGGGCCAGCGAGCCGAGCAGCGGCCCGACGAAGGCGATCTGCGCGGCGTGCAGGGTGGCCTGAGCCGCGGTTTCACCACCGGCCACGAAACTGATCTGCAGGACTTGCCCGAAAGCGAAGCTGTAACCGATGAACGAGCCGAAAGTGCCGATGTAGAGGAACGAAACCGCCCACGACTGCGGCACTTTCAGCGCAGTGAACATATAGGACAAATCGGCCTTCTGATTCGGCAGATTGTCCATGAACAATGCTGCGCCGAGCCCGGCCAGCACGATCAGCACCAGGTATGCCGCGCAGATCACCGAGGCGTATTCGTTGCCGAAGGTCGCGATCACCAGCAGGCCGAGCAGCTGGATCACCGGAACACCGATATTGCCGCCACCCGCGTTCAAGCCCAGCGCCCAGCCCTTGAGACGCTGCGGGTAGAAGGCGTTGATATTGGTCATCGACGAGGCGAAGTTGCCACCGCCCAGGCCGGCGAACGCCGCCACGATCAGGAAGGTCGTATAGGACGTTCCCGGCTGGTTCACGAAGTACAGCGTGAGCAGGGTCGGAATCAGCAGCGCCACGGCGCTGAACACCGTCCAGTTACGGCCGCCGAAACGGGCCGTCGCCACCGTGTACGGGATTCGCAGGATCGCGCCCACCAGGGTCGGTACCGCGACCAGGAAGAACTTACCGGCCGCGTCGATACCGTAGGTCTCGGCCGGCATGAACAGCACCATGACCGACCAGATGGACCAGATGGAGAATCCGATGTGCTCGGCGGCGACCGACCAGATCAGGTTGCGCGTGGCGATCTTCTTACCGCCGGCCTCCCAAGCCGCAGTGTCCTCTGCGTCCCAGTGCTCCAGCGCGGGCCGCCGGAACAACGCCTGCCCGGCGCCGCGGCGGCTTTCTGTCTGCGTGTTCAAGGGGTCTCCCAACGTGGTTCGACCCCCACGTTAGGAAACGGGTGTTGCCGTGATGCTGCCCAGAATGACCACCGAATCAACGGTTTCTCACGCGGAACGCGTCGCCGGGGTGAGAAACCGGCGGTTGTCGACGTGGCGTTCCAGGTCGGTTCCCGGGGCACACCTCTGTACGGGGCGCAGCGGTCAACCTCCGACGGGCCCGTCTTCGAGCAGCCGCGGTTTACAGGCTTGCCAGGCGCCGATCAGCAGTACCACCACCGAGACCCCGAGCAGCGCGAACGGCGCCGCCCAGCCGCCGGTCACGGTATGCAGCATCCCGAACACCAAGGGGCCGATACAGGCCAGCGCGTAACCGACGCCCTGGGTGAACCCGGAAAGCGCCGCCGATCCTGCCGGGGTGCGCGTCCGCAGGTTGATCAGGGTGAGCGCCATCGGGAAGGTACTGGGGCCGAGGCCGAGGATGACCACCCACAGCACCGGCGCGCTCATCGGCGCGATGAGCAGCCCGGCGAACGCCACCAGGAAACAGAGCGCGCACCCGACAGCGACCGGGAAGGGATTGGTCATACGGGCCGCCACCGTCGGCGCCGTCAAGGCCGCGATCAGGCCCATGAGGGCGAACAGGGCGACCATCGAGCCGCCGAACGCCGCATCCGCACCGGCGTCGGACAGGATTGTGGGCAACCAGGTGAATACGGAATAGGTGGTCAGCGAAGTCATCCCGAACATGGCCGACATACCCCAGGCCAGTGGCGAGCGCCATACTTTCAGGGCAGGGCCCGGCGCGCCCGGTAATCCGGTCCTATCCGCCACAGCCCGGCCGCGCCGATTCCACAGCACACCGATCCAGGGCACGGCCGCGGCGAGCCCGAGCAGCGCCCACACCCCCAGCGAGACCCGCCAGCCGTGCGCTTCGGCGAGCGGCACCGCCACCAGGGCGGGAATGACCGTACCGATCTGCACCATGGCTATGTAGAGCGCGCTCACCGTGGCGAGGCGATCAGGAAAGTAGCGTTTCACCAGCGGCGGAACCACGATATTGCCGACCCCCATACCGCCGAGCGCCAGCGCGGAGAACAGCAGCAGTCCCACCGTTTCGGAGACGAGCACGCGGGCGATCATGCCGATGCCGGCGGCGGCCATGGCTGCCAGGACGGTCCACTCCAGTCCGATCCGCCGCGCCAGCAGCGGAGTCAGCAGGCCGGTCACCGAGAACATCAGGGTCGGGATCATTCCGAAGACGCCGACAACGGCCGTGGAATAGCCGATATGTTCGCCGATCTCCTCGGCGAGCGGGGTGAAGGCGGTGACCGCGACCCGCAGGGTGAGCGCAGACATCACGATTGCCGCCAGGACCAGCAAGCGGCCTTCGATGAGTGAGCGTCGCCGGCCCGCGGTGGTCGGGTCGGCCGGACGTGAGGTCTCGGGCAACGCTGCAGTCACCGAGAAATCATAGGATGACCGTATGACCAGGACAAGGCGGGTGTGACGGGCGGTACTCTGTCAGCGTGCAAAGCGTTCGCCGCACCAGCCTCATCGCCCAGGTCACCGAGCAACTCAAAGAGGATATCCGCTCGGGACGCTGGCCGGTCGGGGCGCGGATCCCCACCGAACCCGAACTCGCCGAACTGACCGGAACCGGCCGCAATACGCTACGCGAGGCCGTCCAGGCGCTGGTCCACGCCGGCATGCTGGAACGGCGGCAGGGCTCGGGTACCTACGTCATCGCGACCTCCGAGGTCGGCAGCACCCTCGAGAAATACTTCGCCGAGGCCGCCGAACGCGATGTCCTGGAACTACGCCGCGGACTGGAAGCCACCGCCGCCGCCCTCGCCGCCCACCGCCGCGACGAATCCGATATCGCCAAAATGCAGCGCCTGCTCGAGGAACGCAACCGGCTCTGGCCGGCCAACCGGTCCGCCGCAATTGCCGCCGATGTGCAACTACATCGCGCGATCGTGGCAGCCAGCCACAACGCGGTGTATCTGGAGTTCTACGATTCCCTGCTCGGCCGGATCGAATCCTCCACCCGCTCGCGCACCGACCGGATCGACGGCTGGTACAACGACGAACACAGCGAACTGGTGCAGGCCATCACCGACGGCGATGCCGAACGCGCGGCCAAGACCACCCGCTGCTTCCTGAACACCCTGCTCGCCGATTACCCCGAGCGCTGACCGGGCGTCCAGCGCGGCGGTCGGCGGCTCGGTTACAACAGGAAACGGACCATATCGGCGGTACGCACCAACCCCGGTAGCGCCTCCGGCGTCGACCGCGGATGCAACACATGCACCGCCAGCCGGAACATCACCGCGCGCAACAACATCTGCGGCCATTCGGGCAGATCCGACCACCGTTCGAGCAATCCCTCGTCGGCACCGCCCCACGACAACGCATCCACCACGATCACCCCTGCCGCCCACGCAGCCGGCCGCCAGTAGGGGGTGATATCGGTGAGCGCGGGAATCTGCGCACCGGCGAACAGCACAGTGCCGAACAGGTCGCCGTGCACCAGCTGAGCCGGGGTGCGAATCGGTTTGCGCAGCGTGGACAGCTGGCCGATGAGGTCCAGACTGTGCCGGCCGTCCGGCGAATTCTCGATCACCGCGCCCGCCGCCCGCAATGTACGCAACGGCACCGTCTCCCACGCCGCGCGATCCGCGGCCACGAAAACATCCACCTCCAGCCACGGTGTCACCGGCGGCTGGGACAGGAACCGGGGCCGGTCCAGGGTGGCGGTCACCTTGTGCAGCCGCAGCGATACCGAGACCACCTCGTCGTGCCGCGGCTCCGGGGATCCGGGCATATAGGTATCGCATCGCCACCCCGACACCACGTACCGCCCATCGGTGGCCCGTACCGGGCGGGCCACCCGTAAACCGTCCACCCGCAGGCTTTCCCGCGTTTTGGCCGACCACGCGGCCCGGGCATGATCGGCTACCGGGCTGAGCACCACATCACCGAGGCGCCAGCCGCCCTCCCAATCGCCCAGAGCGACCGGGTCCAGTTCACGCAGACCGAATGTGGCCCGCACATGTTCGGGGGGTTCGACTGTGGTGGTCACGGGCCGTACCGTACTCCCGGCGCCCAGCACGTGGAGTGCGCCACACCGATCCGTAGCCGTGCCGCGACACGCCGGTCACAACCCCGGAACCCCCGGTCGCGGCCGATATCGCCAACTGATTCCACCGTTGGCGGCTGCCGGGCGCCGGGGACCGGCGACAACCGCACTCACCGGGCGGTAGCCGCTGGATCGGTCGCCCGGCGCATCGGGCTCCGGCTGTCAGTACACCGGGAGCGAGGGATCCACCTGATGCGCCCACGCGATCACGCCGCCCTGGAGATGGGTCGCATCGGCGAAACCGGCGCGTTTGAGCGCGGCAAGCGCCTCGGCCGACCGCACCCCGGTCTTGCAGTGCAGCACGATCTTCCGGTTCTGCGGCAGTTCCGACAGCGCCTCACCGGAGAGGATGCGATCCTTCGGGATCAGCGTGGCCCCCTCGATATGCACGATGTCCCACTCCACGGGTTCGCGGACATCGATCAGTTCCACATCGCCGGTGTCGAGCATGTCCTTGAGCTCGCGCGCGGTCACGGTGGACCCGGCCGCCGCGGCCTGGCCCTCCTCCGATACCACACCGCAGAACGCGTCGTAGTCGATCAGTTCGGTGATCGGCTCACGCGCGGGATCGCGGCGCAGTTTGATCGTCCGGTAGTTCATATCGAGGGCGTCGTACACCATCAGCCGGCCCAGCAGCGGTTCGCCGATACCGGTGATGAGCTTGATCGCCTCGGTCACCATGATCGAACCGATGGATGCGCACAGCACCCCGAGCACACCGCCCTCGGCGCAGGACGGCACCATCCCGGGCGGCGGCGCCTCCGGGTAGAGGTCGCGGTAGTTGATCCCGCGGCCGTCGGGTGCGTCCTCCCAGAACACCGATACCTGGCCCTCGAACCGGTAGATCGAACCCCAGACATAGGGCTTACCGGCCAGGACAGCGGCGTCGTTGACGAGATAACGGGTGGCGAAATTATCGGTGCCGTCGAGGATCAGGTCGTATTCGGAGAACAGTTCCACCGCGTTCTCCGGCTCCAGCCGGATCTTGTGCAGGCGCACGTCGATATTGGAGTTGATCTCCAGAATCGAATCGCGGGCACTGTCGGCCTTCGGCCGGCCGATATCGGATTCCCCATGGATGACCTGCCGCTGCAGGTTCGAAGCATCCACCTCGTCGAACTCGACGATGCCCATCGTCCCCACCCCGGCGGCGGCCAGATACAGCAGAGCCGGCGAGCCCAAGCCGCCCGCACCGATCACGAGCACTTTCGCGTTCTTCAGCCGTTTCTGCCCGTCCATCCCCAAATCGGGAATGATCAGGTGGCGGCTGTAGCGGGCGACCTCGTCCCTGGTCAGCTCCGCCGCTGGCTCCACGAGTGGGGGCAGGGACTTCGGTGATGACACGTCTGCGAACTCCTCGTATCGAATAGCCGGGTTCCGGTTACAACACGGGCCCACCGAGCATTCTTCCCGATCAGCCGCGCGGATAAGGCCACGGGTTGAAACGGCAGGTTTTCCCGTCCATCGGCACCACACCGGACGGGTCGAGGGCGGCGATCTCGTTGTTCGCCGTGCCGAAGGTCTGCTGCATCATCACCGGCGCCAGCCCGCCCTCGCTTTCACACGGCTGGTGCGCGTGATAACCGATGGCATGACCCACCTCGTGGTTGACCAGGTACTGCCGGTAGGAACCGATATCCCCGTCGAACGCCGGCGCACCGCGGACCCAGCGCGCCTCCGACAGCACCACCCGCCCCTGGTCGGAGTTGTAGCAGGACGAGTCGATCGGGATCTCGAACCCGCACGCCTCGCGGGTGGTGTTACGGGCGGTGAGCGAGATACGGAAATCCGGGTCGCCGCTGTCTATCCGCTGGAAGGCGAACTTCCGGTCCTGCACCCAGCTCTTCGGATTACCCAGGGTCGATTCGACCATCCGGGCCACCGAATCGTCCCCACCGAACGCCCGGGTATCGACGCCGTTCTCGATCTCCACGGTGTAGCTGAAGGTGTACTGCTCCCCCGCCCCTTCCCGTTCGGATGTCCCCGGCACGACCCGCCAGGTGCCTTTACCGTTCTCGGTGAACTGCCCACCGGCCGGCAGCGCTCCGACGGGCAAATCCTCCGGGAATCGCCCGTCGCCCGGCGGTGCCCCGATGATTCCCGCACTGGCCGGTGGCGTTCCGAGTACGCCGGGCGCCGGATCGGCCGGTTCGGCAATAATTCCCGGCCCGGAGCGGAGGGCATCGACCGCGACTAAAGCGGTGAGGGCCACCAACGCGGGGAGTGCGTAGGCACGCCAGCCGTAGCGGGCAGCAAAACGGCGCAACCATGCCCTTTTCCCACCGGCCGGCCCGGAATCGGCAGGCGGCGGGGTCGCGGTGGGATCCCAGCGTGCGACCAGCGGCTGCCGGGATTCGTCCACCCGCTCGACCGCGGATCCGGCCCCCGGGTTCGTCGCGTCGCCGTCGGCGGCGAGATCTGGGTCGTGGGGGCGGTGCGCGCTGCGCCCGCCGCCGGAAGAGCTGCCCGGTCGGTCGGTCACAGCGTCCACACTCTCACAGGGGGTCGGTGCCGGTGGCAACGGCGGTGGCCGAGGTAGCGGGTTCGCCCACCCGGGTCGGCAACAGCACTGTAAGCGAGTATGGTGCTCAAAAGACCCGGTACACACCCCTTTGCCGGGGAATCGACTGGGAGATCCGAAATATGACCGACCTCGTGGACCGGATGACGTCGCGCTCCTCTTCCCGCACCGCCCCCAAACGTGGCACCCGGCTTCCACGTGACGAACGACGCCAGCAGCTCCTGGCCGCAGCCAGCGAGGTTTTCGTCCTCCGCGGCTATCACGCCGCCGGAATGGACGAGATCTCCCAGTGCGCGGGAGTCAGCAAGCCGGTGCTCTACCAGCACTTCACCAGCAAGCTGGAGCTGTACCTGGCGGTCCTGCAGAACTACGTCGACATGCTGGTGTCGAGTGTGCGCCAAGCGCTGCGCTCCACCACCGACAACAAGCAGCGGGTCCGGGCGGCCGTCGCCGCCTATTTCGATTTCGTCGACAACGAGATGCAGGGGTTCCGCCTCGTCTTCGAGTCCGACCTCACCAACGAACCGCAGGTACAGCGCCGGGTGGAGCAGGCCACCGAAGCGTGCGTCGATGCGGTGTACGACCTGGTGGCCCACGATTCGGGTCTGGATCCCTACCGTGCACGGATCCTCGCCGTGGGCCTGGTGGGTGCCAGCCAGTTCACCGCCCGGTACTGGCTCGAAGCCGATCGGCCGATCCCCAAGGACGAGGCCGTGGACACCACGGTCGCGCTGGCGTGGGGCGGTCTCAAACACGTTCCGCTGCATCCACTGGTCTGATATACAGCCGAAGCCCCCGCCCGGATCGGGCGGGGGCTTCGGCGTGCTACCGGATGCCGACTTCAGACCGCGGCGAAACCCACCCGGCCACCGGTGGCCGCACCGATCTCCACATAGGCGACCTTGCCGGCCTGGATCAGGTACTTCCGGCCCTTCTCGTCGGCCAGCGTGAGGATCCCGCCCGAGGCGCCCAGCGCTTCGGACACCAGTGCCTCGACCTCGTCCGGGGTCTGTGCGCTGGAGATGACGAGCTCGCGCGGGCTATCCGAAATACCGATCTTGACCTCCACGGCCAACCTCCGAACCTGTAGTCCTGTGCTGTCCCGGCAAGGTTAGTTGAGCGTCTCAGCAGGGCGGTAGACGCCCGGCTGCGCCCTCAGCGAACAGCTGTTCCTACAACCCGAGAACCGCCATGCGTTCGGAATGGGCGATCTGCATACGGTCGAAGAGGGTGGCGATGCCGTTGAGATCGCCGGTGGCCGCGAGGACCAGTTCGGTCAACTCGTCGCGCTGGGCCATCACGTACTGGGCCTGGGTGATCGCCTCACCGAGCAGGCGGCGGCCCCACAGGGTGAGCCGGTCGCGTTCCGACCGGCTGGCCGCCACCGCACGGCGGACCTCGTCGATCACGAATTCCGAATGCCCGGTATCGGCCAGCACATCGCGCACCACGGCCGCCACATCGGGGCTCAGCGCACCGGCGATCTCCCGGTAGAAATCCGCGGCGATACCGTCGCCGACATGAAACTTCACCATCGATTCCAGCCAGGTCGAAGGGTCGGTGGAACGGTGGTAATCGTCCAGCGCCCGGGTGAACGGCGCCATGGCCGCGTACACCTCGGCACCGCGTCCGGTGAGCGCGGCCTCGAGACGTTCGAAATGCGCGAGTTCGGCTGCCGCCATCCGGGCCACCGCAACCTTGCCGGGCAGACTCGGCGACAGCGTGGCCTCCTCGGTGAGCCGGTAGAAGGCGGATATCTCACCGTAGGCCAGGACCGCGAACAGATCGGTGACACCGGGGTGTTCGGCGGGAATCGGTGATGCGACCGGCTCGCCAGGCGTAACACCCAGCGCGGCGGGTGACTGTGCTCCCATGGAACTCCAGCGTAGTACCTGCCGGCGCCGGGCGATCACGGTCACGCCGGTGTTGTGAGGAACTTGTCGAGGTAGGTCCACGTGGTGTCACGGGCGGTGGCACCGGCCAGGATCGCCAGGTGCCCGCCGGGTGCCGTCTCGTAGCGCACGGTCTCGGCGCCGGTGAGGGTGCGCAACCCGCGTTGCACCGCACGCGCCGGGGTGATCACGTCCGAGGGCCCACCCACCAGCAGCACCGGCGCGGTGACATCGGCCAACCGGATCGGACCGGTACCGAAATCCACTACCCCGCGGCCGATTTCGTTGCGCAGCACGAGCCGGTTCCACAGCTGCTGATACACCCGGCCCGGGTAGCCCGGCATCTCCGCCATGAACCGGTCGACGGCCTCCATCCGGGCCAGAGATTCGGTGCGGGCCAGATTCCCGGCCACGAACCAAGGCCGCTTGACCTCCCGGTCCCATGCGGTGACGCGGTAGGCAAGCCGGGTCAGGGGCGCCGGAACACCACCCATCGCGCCCAGCGCCGCACCCACCGCGGCGCCGGTGCCGGTACGCCGGGCCAGCGCGGCCAACTGCGGGGTGCCGGGCATCGCGTTGTAGTCCAGCGGTGACCCGATCGCGGTGATGGACCGGATCGGCAACCCGGTATCGGCGGCGGCCGCCAGCAGAGCCATCGTGCCGCCCAGCGACCAGCCGACGAGATCCACCCGCGGATCCTCGCCTGCACTTACCTGGTCGGCGACCGTACGCCGGATCGCCTCGGGAATGATGTCGTGCACCCAGTCCTCGAACCCCATCCGCCGGTCGGCGTAGGAGATCTCGCCGTAGTCGATCACATAGGGCGCCCGGCCGGTCTCGAGCAGGAACTCCGCCACACTCTGCCCCGGCCGCAGATCGAAACAACTGGCCGGTGCGGCCAGCGGCGGCACCAGCAGAACCGGCGGCCGCGCCCGGCCACGACCGGCCACCGGCGCCGGTTCGAAACGCCGCAACTGCCGATGCGGTTCGTCCCACAGCACGGTCGCCGGCGTGGGACGCCGCCCCTCCACGCCGTCACCGAACGTCAGCGCCCATGCATTACGCGCGGCCCGTTCTACGGCCCGCGTCACCTCCCCCTCGGGATCGACCGTGCGCACGGCACGATCGGCCAGGGCAATACCTCGATCAGCGATACTCACAGTGTTATTTTGGCGCGCCTGCGGAGCGCGGGGGGCGAGGGCCTCGCCGGGCTCGGCGCGGGTGGCAGTGATTTCCGCTCCGGCCTGTGCTCGTTTCCGTCGATAACGGTTCGCCGGTTCATGATGCACGCCCCGCGCAGATGTGTTGCGAATCACGATCCACCTCGCCAGCGGGCGTTCGGCGTCACCGGCGAAACGTAACCAACGGCGGTGCCGAGTTCAGCGAGGCCCTGAAAGGTTTTGGCCCGTCCCTGCTGTCAGCGCTCGATGCGATCCGCCGCAGCCGCGAGCATCGAGTGCCGACAGCAGGGACCGAGGGGGCCGAAACCCGCGCCGCCGCAGGTGCCGGAAAAATATACAGCTACAATCGCGAACGGACATCCGAAGAATTTCGGTCGATCCGTTGGAATCGGCAGCGCCGAAAATCGCGCACCGCGGGTGGGCGGAGCGGTAGCGAAGAATTCTACGGGGTCCACGGAAAATGTGCGCGCACCAGATCCGCGTCACCGATGCGCTGCGCCGATGTCCGAGCTTCGCTGTCCGTCATCCGGGCACCTGCCGACATCCGGCGGCGGCCCGGGTGAATATCGCAGGGCGGATCCGTGGTTGTCGTGGGCCGACCGGTCCGCCCCACGCCTCGTGCGCGTGTGGCGCGATAACGAGGGAAGGCACGAACCTGAGCAAGATCACTGTAGAACCGGAACCGGGTCTGGCGGAAACGCTGCTGACAGCCGAGCTGGACGCCGGACATACCGCACCGTCTTTCGCCGAATTGGGGGTGCGCGAAGAAATCGTGCGCGCCCTGAGCGAGATGGGTATCGAACGTACTTTCGCAATCCAGGAACTCACCCTGCCGCTGGCACTGGGCGGCGAGGACCTCATCGGCCAAGCCCGCACAGGGATGGGTAAGACCTTCGGGTTCGGGGTTCCGCTGCTGCATCGGATCAGCACCGTGGAATCCGGAACCACCCCACTGGACGGCACCCCGCGCGCCCTGGTCATCGTGCCGACGCGCGAATTGTGCCTGCAGGTGACCAAGGACCTGGAGAACGCGGCGAAGTACGTCAGCAGCGAACGTGGACCGCTGCGGGTGACCTCCATTTACGGCGGTCGTCCCTACGATTCCCAGATCGCGGCCCTGCGCGAGGGCGTGGATGTCGTCGTCGGAACTCCCGGCCGATTGCTGGACCTCGCGGATCAGCAGCATCTGATTCTCGGAAAAGTGGGCGTCCTGGTGCTGGACGAAGCCGATGAAATGCTCGATCTGGGCTTCCTACCCGATATCGAACGCATTCTCGGCATGGTGCCCGATAAACGTCAGACCATGCTGTTCTCGGCGACCATGCCGGGCCCGATCATCACACTGGCCCGCACTTTCCTCACCCGGCCGACGCATATCCGGGCCGAGGAACCACACGATTCGGCGGTCCACGATCGCACGGCACAATTCGTGTACCGGGCCCATGCGCTGGACAAGGGTGAATTGATCGCCCGGATTCTGCAGGCCGAGAGCCGCGGCGCCACGATGATTTTCACCCGCACCAAGCGGACCGCGCAGAAAGTCGCCGACGAACTGGGCGAACGCGGTTTCGCGGTCGGCGCGGTGCACGGTGATCTGGGGCAGATCGCCCGCGAAAAAGCACTGTCGAAATTCCGTAAGGGCACGATCGATGTGCTGGTCGCCACCGATGTCGCAGCGCGTGGTATCGATATCGACGATGTCACCCATGTCGTCAACTATCAGTGCCCCGAGGACGAGAAAACCTATGTGCACCGCATCGGCCGTACCGGCCGGGCCGGTCGCACCGGTGTGGCGATCACGCTGATCGACTGGGATGAGCTCACCCGCTGGGCGGCGATCGATGCCGCGCTCGGGCTGGGCATCCCGGAACCGGTGGAAACATATTCGCGGTCGCCGCATCTGTTCTCCGAACTGGGCATCCCGGAGGGGGTGACCGGCACGGTCGGCGCGCGGAAACCGGAACGCGATCCGGACGCCGTGGTGGTCGAACGCCCGGAGCGCGCCCCGCGTAAACGCAACCGGAGGCGCACACGCGGCGGCAAAACTCTCGAAAATGGCACGGGCACAGTCGATTCGACAGATGCCGAGGCCACTTCCGAGGCGAGCGCCGGCCCCACCGGCGCGGACGCGGACGCAGACCGGGAACCGAGCCCGGCGCGCCGCAAGCGGCGACGCCGGCGTCCCGCCACCGGCGAGGGTGCCGCGGACGATGCCGACCAGGCCACGGAGCCGACGGACACGAACGCCGGCGACGCCGCCGAGCAGTCCGGTGCCGGCGAGACCGGCGATGCCGAGAAGCCCGCGCGGCGCCGGCGGCGCCGGAAGCCGGCCGACAAGAGTGCCGGCGGCGATACCGGGGCGGCGCAGGATTCGGACGGGCCGGCATCCGCGGACGCCACGCCCAGCATGTCGAACGGCGTATCGGCACCGGAGTGACGCTCAGCAGGACGAAGACTCGGGCCGGCGGTTACCGAACCACCGGCCCGAGTCATTTCGTACGCGGCGCCGGCCGGCCGGGGCCGCGAGCACCGTCCGGGCGTCCGGTCCGCATCCGTTAGGCTCACGTACGTGCTCGCACCTGAGCGGCGAACGCGCGCCGATGTCATCGCCGCTGCCGCGATCGCCGTCGTCGTGCTGATCGCGGCGATCGTGGCGTGGGTGAGCAGTGATGTGGCCGGGACCGAATCGGTGGTCGCCGACAAGCCCGCTCGCCCACCCGCGGCGGCCCGTGAACTTCCCGACCAATTGCGTGAACTGTGGCGGGCGCCCGATACCGCGACCGGCCGGGCGCTCTCTTCCGAGGGGGTGGCGGTCACCGCGGACGGCGGTACGGTGACCGGTCACGATCGGCGGACCGGTGCACAGGTGTGGCGTTATCACCGCGATCTACCGCTGTGCGGAGTCGAAGCGCAGTTCGGCATGGTGATCGCCGTATACCGCAGTGAGCGCGGCTGCAGCGAGACCACCATGCTCTCCGGTGCCGACGGCCGTCGGCGCACCGCCCGCAGCAGCTATATGGACGATCAGGTCCGGCTTTCGGTCGACGGCACCTACGTGGTGGCGCAGGGGCCGCAGCGGCTGGAGGTGTGGCGTTCCGATCTCGTGCGCACCCTCGAGTACGGCTATGTGGATGCCAAGGAGAACTGGAAAACCCAGCCGCGGCACGATTGCGAGCTGCGATCGGCAGCGTCGAGTTCGTCGCGACTGGTGGTGCTGGAACGCTGCCCGGGTGATCCGGCCGACCGGCTCACGGTGCTGGCGCCCGCGCCCAAGGACGACAATGTGCCGGAGGAGTACGGTTCGCGGATCTTGGAGGGTCCCGGTGCCGATTCGCCGGACGCCCGTGTTATCGCTGTCTCCGACAACCGGATCGCGGTCTATCAGCCGGGAGCCGGCGGTCCCGAGGTAGCCGCGCCACGCCTGACGATATTGGACGCCAAGGGTAATCCGCTGGTGGTGCAGGAACTCTCGGCACCTCTCGACGAAACCACTACCACCGTCCGGGCCGGTTCTGCATTCCTCGTATTCACCGGTAACAGCGTGATCGCGCTGCAGGCCAGTACCTTCGAGCCGATGTGGACCGCGGCCGACGCACTCGGCGCCCCCGTACTCATGGCCGACCGGCTGCTGATTCCGGTACCCGGTGCGGTCGCGGCTCTCGATCCCGCCGACGGCACCGAGATCGCCCGGATCCCGGTGGACCGGCCGGATTATCGCGGCGGCCCGATTTCGCTCGGGGTGCTCGGCAACACGGTTCTGGAACATCGCGACGGCGTACTCGTCGCACTGGCCGATCCGGATGCCCCCGAAACCGGCGACGCCGAGGCGGACCGACCGGCAAAACCACTGCGGTGAAACGTTTTTGTCGGTACCCGCAGGCACACTGGCGGGTATGACAGAAGCTGCCCGGCCCACCGGCACAACCCCCTCGGCCGAGACCGCCCGCTACGACGATCCCGGCGCGCCGTGGAACCGGGACAGTGCAGACGATCCGGCGGTCTGGGACACCGACGTGATCCGTGAATTCCGGGCGAACGGAGGACGCGTCGGCGGCGCCTATGCCGATGCGACGCTGCTGCTACTCACCACGACCGGCGCGAAAACCGGTAGGCGGCACGTAGTTCCGCTCACCGCGCTGTATCGCGGCGAAACCCTCTACGTCAGTTCGCTCGTCGATAACGGGGGTCCGGCTTGGTATCACAATGTGCGGGCGGATCCAGCGGTGATCGTGGAATTGGGCGATTACGTCCACCATGCCACGGCCCGGGTCCTCTCCGGTGCCGTCTACGACGAGTTCGCCGCCTGGGTACTAGCGAACAATCCACTGCTCGCCGATTTCCAGACAAGTACCGAGCGCCCCATCCCGCTGGTGATCCTCACCTTGGCCGGTTCCCGCTGACAGAAGTCCGCTGCTCACCCGTTCCTGAGGACCTGTGGCAACGCTACGAATCGGGCGCCCGGCATCATGGTGCCTATGCCCGGCTCCGAGAACGCCCGTGTAGCCCTGCTGCGCCACGGCGAGACCAGCTGGTCGGTACAGCATCGACACACCGGCCGCACCGATCTACCGCTCACCCCGGCCGGTGAAAACCAGGCCACGGCGGCCGGTGCGGTCGTGGCCGGCCTGGGGCTGCGGGACCCGATGGTTCTGGTCAGTCCGCGCGCCCGCGCGCAGCGAACCGCCGAACTGGCAGGGCTGACCGGCACACGAATCGAGCCGGACCTCGCCGAATGGGATTACGGCGATTACGAGGGCCGCACCACCCCGCAGATCCGCACCGGTGATCCCGGCTGGACCATCTGGACCGGCGCGGTACCCGGCGGTGAATCCGCGGCCGAGGTCAGTGCACGAGTCGATCGGGTGCTCGGCGCCGTGACGGCCGCGCTCGGCGAGCGCGACGTGATCCTCGTGGGACACGGGCATTTCTCCCGCGCCCTGATCGCCCGCTGGCTCGGTTTCCCGGTCCGGGAGGGCCGCCGGTTCGCGCTGGCGACGGCCGCAGTCAGTGTCCTGGGCTACGAGCGTGACGAACCCACGCTGTGGGCGCACAATCTGCGGCCGGCCACGGGACCGGATGCCGATGATCGCGGTGTTTCGTAGCCACCACCGACGCCGGCCCGAGCGCACCGTACCGTCGCGGATCCGGCCGCACCTGCCCGTGACGCAACCGAAGGAGATTTCGTGCCCCCTACCACCGACCCGGTGATCCGCCGCGCCGAACCCGGCGACGTACCCGCGGTCGTCGACCTCGTCTACGGCCTGGCCGAATACGAGAAAGCGCGACACGAGTGCACGCTCACCACCGAGCAGCTGCACACCGCGCTGTTCGGCCCGAACCCGGCCGTCTTCGCCCATGTGGCCCTCGTGGACGGCACGGTCGCCGGATGCGCCATCTGGTTCCTGAACTTCTCCACCTGGGACGGCGTTCACGGGATCTACCTCGAGGACCTGTACGTCACTCCGGCGGCGCGCGGTACCGGACTCGGCCGGGCATTGCTGGCTGTTCTCGCGCACGAGGCGCACTCCCACGGCTACAGCCGGGTCAGCTGGTCGGTACTGACCTGGAACACGCCGTCGATCGGCTTCTACGAATCCCTGGGCGCCCAGGTCCAGGACGACTGGGTGGGCTACCGGCTCAGCGGTCCGGCCCTGACCGCGCTGGCCGCGACCACAGGCTCGCGCCGGTAACGGCCCACGCCCGGCGGTACCCGGACCGCAGCGCTCATTCCTCGTCCGTGACCCCGTACTCCTGGGCGGCCCAGCGCGAGGTGGGCGGAGCGAACAGCAGGCCCAGCGCGCCCAGCGCCACCACGCCGAGCAGGGTTCCGTACATCGGCTGCCCCGATCCGAACAGCAACGACCACACCACCGGCAGCAGCAACAGCTGGGTTATCACCGCGATGGCCCGGCCCCAGCGCTGTCCGAGCAGCAAGCCGATACCGGAGGCGAGCACCGCGCCACCGAGGATCCCGAACCACATGGCCGTGCCGTAACCGCTGATCGCGTCCTCTTCGTGCCCCAGCAGCGCCCGCACCACGAGCACCACCGCGACGGTCACCGCGACGGCGCCTTCCAGCGTCACCAGTCCACCGGCGCCACGTACGGTCCCGGGCACACCAACGTCTTTTCGCTCGACCACCCCGCCAGCTTAAGTTGTGTTTTCCCGATGCCCGCGGGCGCATGTTGGGCGGGCTCCCGCCGCTGCGGCCGGACCCGAGGGCACCGGCCGGCCAGGACGGCCGTGCGCAGACCCGCCCTCGACGCGCCCGGCGGTGACGCCGAGTCCGAGGCATTTGGACCCGTGTGCCGCGGTCGGGCCAGAATTACCCCATGCGGACGTTGTTGATCGTCAACCCCAATGCGACCTCTACCACGGTGGCGACCCGTGACCTGCTCGCGCACGCCCTGGAGAGCCGAACGCAGTTGACGGTCGCGCATACCCAGCATCGCGGTCATGCCGCCGAGTTGGCGCAGTGGGCGGCAACCAATGAGATGGATCTCATCGTGGTGCACGGAGGCGACGGGACGGTCAACGAGACGATCAACGGTTTCGTACCGCTGCCGCAGGTCGACGACGGCCAGGCGTGGCGGCCCCGGCTCGGCATCATTCCCGGTGGTTCGGCCAATGTGTTCGCGCGCGCACTGGATATCAAACCCGATCCGGTGGCGGCGACCAATCAATTGATCGACCTTCTCAAAGCCGGTGACGGGGATCGCCGTATCGGTCTCGGCATCACCGATGACCGGTGGTTCTGTTTCAGCGCCGGGGTCGGTCTCGATGCGGAGGTGTGCGCCGCCATCGATTCGGCACGCGCCAAAGGACGATCGGCGACACCGGCGCGCTATGTGCGTACCACCGTGGCGCAGTTCTTCCGCGCGAAACGGGCGCAACCGGAAGTCACTGTGCACGTTCCGGGCCGCGAGCCCGTTTCGGGTGTGCATTACGCATTCGTCACCAACACCAGTCCGTGGACCTATCTGAATGCGACACCGGTATGTACCAATCCCGATACCAGGTTCGAATCCGGTCTCGGTGTGTTCGCCGTGCGAACCATGGCATTACTGCCTACACTTCGGCTGGCGACGCAACTGTTGTCGCCACACTCCGAGCCGAAGTCGCGGAAGCTATTTCGTGACGACGACGTCCCGTCTGTGCGCATATCGAGTGCCGAGCCGATCGGCCTGCAAATCGACGGCGACTTCATCGGCAGGCGCGACGTGGTGGATTTCACCGCTGTGCCGGACGTCCTAGATGTGGTCGCTCCACGGCCGGTATGAACCGGCGCATCCGGGAAGTAAATCCCGTTTGTGCTGCGGAAACCGCCGTAGGCGAGTAAAAAGGACTGCGGCGGGTCTCCTCGTGGGGCCTTCAGTGCGTGAGCTTCCCCACGGTGCGTCGGATACCTATTGACATCTACGGTGTTCGTGAAAGCATTCACAAGCAACCGTGCGGAAACATTCAGTTCGCACAAGTGAACGATCCAGCAACCGATCGGCGCCCTGTGGCGCCCTACAAAGGAGCAGAAGGAATGGACTGGCGCCATAAGGCCATCTGTCGCGATGAGGACCCTGAGCTGTTTTTCCCGGTGGGCAACAGTGGTCCTGCGCTCGCGCAGATTGCCGATGCCAAGCTGGTCTGCGCCCGCTGCCCCGTTACCGCCGAATGCCTGTCCTGGGCTCTGGGTTCCGGGCAGGACGCCGGTGTATGGGGCGGAATGAGCGAAGACGAGCGGCGCGCGCTCAAGCGTCGTAATGCGCGCACCCGCACTCGTACGGCTGTCTGAGAACGCGGGGAAGCGACTACCGGACCATTTCCAGCCCGGCCCGGGGAGTCGCGGAATGCCCGGCACCAGTGAATCTGGTGCCGGGCTGTAGTTTATAAAGGGCCACCGATCGGCAGGGAATCGGCAATTTGCCGGAAAGTCGCCCGATTAATAAGTGGGGTTTCCGACCACGGCCGATCGGCGGTATGCATAATTGAAACCGGCGAGTTTCCGCCGGGTATCAGCGTGCCGCCCTACGCCCCAACGGCACGCGCAGCACCGCGTCCGTCCCGATATCGGTGCCAGGGTGTAACCCGATCGACCCACCCAGTTCCGCCGTCACCAGCGTGCGCACGATCTGCAGTCCCAGACTGTCCGACGATTCCAGGCTGAAATCGGCCGGCAGTCCGCGCCCGTCATCGCTGATGATCACGTCCAGCCAGCGGGCCGAACGCTCCGCGCGAATGGTCACCGTGCCGTTCTGGCCGCCGTCGAAGGCATGCTCGATAGCGTTCTGCACGAGTTCGGTCAGCACCATCACCAGCGGTGTGGCGCGCTCGGCCGAGAAAACTCCCAGCGAACCCGCCCGGCGTACGGTGATCCGGGCGGTGTGCACGGTCGCGACATCGGCCATGATCGGCAGCAACCGGTCCACGACCTCGTCCAGATCGACCTCCTCGTCCACCGACATGGACAGCATCTCGTGCACCGAGGCGATCGAGGTGACCCGGCGCACCGATTCGGTGAGCGCCACGCGCGCTTCGTCGTTCTCGGTGCGCCGCGCCTGCAACCGCAGCAGCGCCGCCACAGTCTGCAGGTTGTTCTTCACCCGGTGATGGATTTCCCGGATGGTGGCGTCCTTACTGAGCAACGCGCGGTCGCGACGTTTGACTTCGGTGACGTCACGCACGAGCACCGCGGCCCCGGCCAGCTCAGCGTGCGGCCGCAGCACGAGGGTGCGCAACAGTACGGTCGCCCCGCGCGCCTCCACCTCCATCCGCCGGCCGGTGCGCCCGGCGAGCGCTGCCTGGATATCGCCCACCACCTCCTGCGCGTCGAACGGGTCGGTGATCAGCGATCGTGTGGTGGTCGCCAGATCCTGCCCTTCCAGATCGGCCTGCAAACCCATGCGGTGATACGCCGACAGGGCGTTCGGGCTTGCGTAGGTGACGATGCCGTCGGTGTCGAGCCGGATGAACCCGTCACCGGCCCGCGGGCTGGAATGGGTGGCGGCACGGTCCTCGGTGGTCGGAAAGGTCCCGTCGGCCATCATCTGGCACAGATCATCGGCGCACGCGACATAGGCGATCTCCAGGCCGCTGCGCACCCGGGAACGCTGCCGGTCGGTATCGCGGCTCAGCACCGCGATCACATCGTCGCCGCACCGTACCGGGATCGCCTCCCGGATGGCCTGCACCGGGTACGGGTGATATACCCCCGTCGCCTCCCCCTCGGTATCCGTGCGCACGATCTCCCCACTGGTCAGAGCGTCGAAAACCTGCGAGTGATCCGCCCGCCGAGCAACCGAGCCCACCAAGTCCCCCAGGTGAACGGTCGGCGCGGTGGTGGGCCGGCACTGCGCGACACACACGACATCGGCACCATCCCGAATCGGCCCCGCTCCGACCCACAGCAGCAGATCGGCGAACGATAGATCGGCGAGCAATTGCCAGTCCCCGACGACGCGCTGCAGATGATCCACCGCCACCCCGGGGAGATCAGTGTGTTCGGCCAGCAGATCGCTCAGTGTGGACATGAGCTAATTCTGGCGTGCCCTCCGTATACGGCGTTGCGGCCCCCGCTGATCTGCCCCTTCGAGAGACCATGCGGCGGTGGACCATCGTTCGATCGGGACCGCCGCCCGGTTTGTGATCGGACACGGCCCTGCCGGTTCCGCCCGCCCATCGACTCGACAACGGCCTCGGCAAGGCGCACTCCGGCCGGTTGCGCCGCGACAGTCGCCGCCACCGATGCCTCGACCAAACATGCGTACACGTAATATTGCGTGTACGCATGTTTTTGATTAAGTTCGTCGCGAGACCAGATCAACGAAACGGAGCGTGCGAATGCGCGGCAAAGGAATGACATACGACACCGGGCTCGTCCGGAACGGCCGAATATCGCGCCCGGACTTCGACCCGGCGGTGGTCGAGCGTGAACTCGCGATCATCCGCGACGACCTGCACTGCAACGCCGTCCAGATCATCGGTGGCGACCCCGACAGGCTCGAACTCGCAGGCCGCTGCGCCGCCGAACTGGGGCTCGAGGTCTGGTTCTCGCCCTACCCGTTGGAACTGCCCCGCGACGAGATATCGACACTGTTCACCGACTGCGCACAGCGCGCGGAGGGGCTGCGCCGGACCGGCGCCGAGGTGGTATTCGTCGCCGGAGTCGAGTTGAGCATCATGAACCGTGGCTTCGTCCCCGGCGACAGTGTCGAGCAACGGCTGGACCTGCTGTTGCGCGATCCGGACCGCCACGCCGAACGATTCGCCGAGGTGAGCGCCCGGCTCGACGATTTCTTCGGTAGTGCACTGCCGGCGATCCGCGAACACTTCCACGGCAAGGTCACCTACGCCTGCATACCGTTCGAGCGCATCGACTGGACGCCGTTCGACTTTCTCGCCATCGAACTCATTCGCTCCGCCGAGGTGGCCGACCAGTTCCGGGCGGGTGTACACAGCCTCGTGGCGCAGGGGAAACCCGTGGCCATCACCGGCTTCGGTACAGCCACCTGGCGCGGCGCCGGTGCTGTGGCGCCACGAAGTATGGAGATCGTCGAATACGACGCGCACGGCGAGCCACTGCGCCTCACCGGGGAATACGAACGAGACGAAGCGGGCCAAGCCGCTTATTTGCGCGAGCTGTTGGAGATCTTCGATTCGGAAGGCGTCGACAGCACCTTCGTCTTCCTCTTCGCGCTGTACAACTACCCCCACCGCACGACCGGCGACCCACGCGACGACCTCGACCTCGCCGGTCTGGGCATAGTCAAGGTCCTACCGGACGGCCGCGGCGATACCTACCCGGATATGCCCTGGGAACCCAAGGCGGCCTTTACCGCGGTCGCCGAGCACTACCGCCGCACATAGTCTCGGCACCGGGTGCCGGACGGCAATATCAGTGCGGTGGTCCCGCACTCGGCAGCGAAGACCACCCTGCCGCGACCGAGCGCGACGGGCGCAGGAATCAATCGATCACGGCGATGAGGTCACCCGCTTGGAGGACTTGGCCGGGTTCGACGGCTACGGCGGACACCGAACCGCCGGCCTCGGCGAGCACCGGGATCTCCATCTTCATGGATTCCAGCAGCACCAGGGTCTGGTCCGTGGCGACCTGGTCGCCCACCGCAACCTCGACGGTGAGCACTGTGGAGACCATTTCCGCCCGCACTTCTTCGGCCATGACACCTCGTTCGTCTGCTTCGTTGCGGTATCGGGTGACGCGACCCGATGTACCGCCGTCGGTACAGCCAATCACACGTGAAACAATGGCCGAGATCGATATCTACTCCCCGCAGTCGCGGGAAACGTCCCCAGGAGGGAGCTACCCATGGGTAAGCGTGGCCGCAAGAAGCGCAGCCGTAAGGGCAACGCCGCCAATCACGGCAAACGTCCCAACGCCTGAGCCGCCGGCGCAGGCACGGAAACAGACAACCCGCACTCCTGAGGAGTGCGGGTTGTGTTCATCGGGGGCACTTTCGGCGGCGGTGCCGCGCGTTCCGCCCGCATCGGTACCGCGTATCGGTCGAGTCCGGCGCGGCGGCCGCTACTCGGCGGTGCTGTCCTCGGTGGTGAGCGTCACCGAGCGGCTGCGGATCTCCACCATGAGGCGTTCCCTGAGGGAATCCGGGGCCTTGTCGCCGCCGCATTTGCGGCTGAGCAGGCTCTTGATCTTCTCTTCGATGCCGTAGGCCTCGATACAAGGCGAGCAGTGGTCCATATGGTGCTGCAACCGTTCGCGGGTGCGGTCGTCGCACTCGCCGTCGAGCATCAGCCAGACATCTGCCAGTACCGCCGTGCAGTCGAGCTCCATATCGGGATCGTGCTCGGTGCTCACTGCTTGACCTCCTGGCGCACCTCTGTGGACTCGGCGCTGCGGTTGAACCCTCGTTCGCGCGCGACGTCGCCGAGTAGACCCTTCAGCTGTTTCCGGCCGCGGTGCAGCCGGGACATCACCGTACCGATAGGTGTGCCCATGATGTCGGCGATTTCCTTGTACGGGAAACCTTCGACATCGGCGTAGTACACCGCCATCCGGAATTCCTCCGGCAACTGGATGAGGGCGGCCTTGATGTCGTCGTCCGGGAGTGCGTCGAGGGCCTCGACCTCCGCCGAGCGCAGACCGGTCGAACTGTGCTCGGCGGTGGCCGCGAGCTGCCAATCGGTGATCTCTTCCGTCGGATACTGCGCGGGCTGGCGCTGTTTCTTCCGGTACGAGTTGATGTAGGTGTTGGTGAGGATCCGGTACAGCCAGGCCCGCAGGTTGGTGCCTTCTTTGAAGGATTTGAAACCGGCATAGGCCTTGACATAGGTCTCCTGGACCAAGTCCTCGGCATCGGCGGGGTTACGCGTCATCCGCAGCGCGGCGCCGTAGAGCTGGTCCAGCATGGGTAGCGCGTCCCGCTCGAACCGCCGGTCCAGTTCGGCGCCGGTTTCCGGCTGTTCGGCAGGCCGCTCGTCGGCGCCGGTTCCGGTCGCCACGTCGTCCTCGCTCGTCACACGTGTCCCTTCGATAGGTTCACCAGCCAAATCTACCGGGAGTGTGAAGTCGGAGAAGAACCGCGTGTGCGCCAGGGCCGGATCCGCGGTGATCGGGCGTTGTTCGGTCAGAACGGGCACCGTCGCTCCTTCGCTGTACGTGGGGTCGGGCATCGGTGGCCGGGGAACGGCCCGCCCGATGCGCTTTATCTGCCGCGTACAACCCGCACCGGTCGCGAAGTGTTCCCGGGTTAAGGTGCTGTCCATGGCAGCAGGCGCCACACCGGCGATCCGCGCACTGCTCGCGGACGCGGCGGTGCATACCGTGCACAGTTACGACCACGACCCGCGGAGCGAATCCTTCGGCACCGAGGCGGTCGGTGTGCTGCGCGCGCGGCTCGGGGTAGCGGACCGGCGGATCTTCAAGACACTGATTCTGGAGTTGTCCACCGGATCGCTGGCTGTGGCGGTAATTCCGGTCCCCGAAACGTTGTCGTTGAAAGCGGCGGCCGCTGCGCTCGGGGCTCCGAAGGCGACGATGGCGGACCGGGCGAAGGCCGAACGCGCCACAGGCTATGTGCTCGGCGGGATCTCGCCGCTGGGGCAGCGCCGGCGCCACCCGACCGTGGTCGATGCTTCGGCGTCGCACTGGGAGACCGTGTTCTGCAGCGCGGGTAGACGCGGAGTGGAGATCGAAGTCGCTCCCGCGGATCTGATCCGGTTGGCCGGCGCGGTCACCGCACCGGTCACTGCCTGAACGCTCGAGGCCGGAAAATGGTGCCGTTGCCGGGCCGGATACGCCCGCCGGCAGGCCGGGCCGCGACCGGACAGTCCGGATGCGTGCGTAGTCCGGCAGGCCTGGTCTCGGCCACGATGCAGCAGGTCAACCGAGCAGGACGCCACAACCGAACCGATCACTCACCGGCGGGACGCGAGCCGCCGGCGCTGTGATCCGCGACATGTCCGTTCGACTGTTTGCTGCCCCGTAGCAGGGCGGCCGCCCTCGGGTGCCGATTCGCAGTTTTCCCCCGATTCGCGCGCAGTGCCGATCGACTGACAGGATCGGCAGCGCAGTGCGGTCGAGGCGGGGTGCGTTCACCAGGTGGATCGCCGACCTGCCCTTCGAACGAAGATACGTGGTTGAAAGGAACACCGGGATTGACGACGGACGCGCGAGCTGAACTGGAGAAGTTCCTCCTGGGAGATTGGTTCGCCTGTCTGGCGGGCCGTTCCGCCTGGCGTCGAGGCGGTATCACGCACCGCCACTACGACGTGATGGGTGGCAAGGATTCGGCCCGGCTGATGGCACTCGATCTTGCCGAATACGTCGGCGCCGCGGACTGGAACCCGCGGAAGTTCACCAGCTTCATCGCCACCTTCGAGCAGCCCCGCGGGGTGGACGAGTTACGGTTCGAGGAGTTGCTGTGGCAGCACCTGCAACTGCTGCACGAGGCGGAAGCGGACAGCTACGCGTGGGCGCCCGGGTATTCGTCCGATCCGCAGTCCGGCGAGTTCGGATACAGCGTGGGGGGCCACCCGTTCTTTGTTATCGGGCTGCACGAGACGCATCGACGGCTGGGCCGCCGGCCCCCGTTTCCGATGCTGGCATTCAATTCCCATGAACAGTTCGGGCTGATCAAAGCGGCCGGTATGTGGGACCGCCTGGCGGAGAAGATCCGCAAACAGGACATCACGCTGCAGGGCGATATCAATCCCAACCTGCTCGAGTACGAACAGCTCTCCGAAGCGCGCCGTTACTCCGGCCGCCCCAAACCCGCCGACTGGCAGTGCCCGTTCGCCGCCCGCCCGGCGACGGAGGATCGCGAACTGGCCGGTATCCCGGGGATCTGATCCGCGGCGACAGATCCACCGGCTTCGGGGCAGCGCGGGGCCATCGCCTGCGCGGTGTCGGGCACCGTCCGGTTGCGCCACGCGGCCTCGCGAACGCGGCCGCCCCCGGTACAGGGCAACTCACCCGCGCGCCGTGCGGGAATGCGCTGGTAGCGCGCCCTGGTATGCGTTACTTGTGGGCGAGGAGTTGGACCGACCCGAGGATGTGATGCGATATGTCCCCGCGCAAACCCCTGCGCACCGTGCTCGTCGCCGTATCCGCGGCCGCGGCGCTGACCGTTGCGCCCGCCCTGCTGACGACCTCGCTCACGGCACCGGCCGCGTATGCGGCGCCGAGCGAGTACCCGCTCGGCGGTGAGGAGGGTTCCACCAAGGATGGCGGATCGGAGAACGGGCCGGCCGAACGCGCAGAAAAGGCGGGCGGTGGGATTCTCTCCGAAACCATCGATCTCAGCGCCGACCTGCTCAAATGCGGTCTGAGTATCGCGACCCCGGCGGTCAGCTGCCCGCTGGGTAGCTGACCGTGCGGATGCTTCCGGGGCGCGGTTCGCCTGCCCCGGAAGCATCCGGTTTCACAGCAACGTCGGCTGTTCGGCGGCACCGTCGGCCGGAGCCAGTAGTTCCGGGCCGTTGTTCTTCACACTGTTCACCAGGGGTGGCACCGGGCGCGCCGTGATCTGGGCGACCAGTTCTTCGCCGGGGGCTTCCAGGAGTTCGGTGGGGGCGGGGTGGTCGGGGTCCAGCCAGGCATCCCAATGCGCTTGCGGCATGGGGAGCGGCATGCGGTCGTGGATACGCGTGAGATCCCCGATCGCGTCGGTGGTGAGTATGGTGCACGACAGCAGCGGCCGGGGATCGTCGAGGGAGCGATCCCGCCAGACCGACCACAGACCCGCCATGTAGAGGCGCGAACCGTCGGCCCGCGACATGAAGTACGGGTGTTTGATCACCTTCGGTTTCTTACCGCGCCCCGGGCCGGCCGGGTCGGGTTCGACCAGCCATTCGTACCAGCCGTCCATGGGGACCAGGCAGCGGCGGTATTTCACCGCGTCCCGGAACGACGGCAGGCTCGCTGCCTTATCGGCACGGGCATTGAACAGGGGCTTTCCTTTGACGGGTACGCCCGGTTCAGCGGCTTTGGTCCAGTGCGGGATAAGCCCCCAGCGCATCCGGCGGATGCGGCGGTGTAGATCGTCGCCGCGGTCGTCGTGACCGTGCCGGTCGACCACGGTGAGGACTTGCGTGGTGGGGGCGACGTTGTAGTTCGCCCACTGCCGCCGGTCCTGGTCGGCAGCGGATTCGCCCGCGCCCGATTCAGCGGTGCTCGCCGCCCGGATATCCGCCGGGGCGGGTCCGGTTTCGTCGATGGCGTCCAGCTCCGCGGCCAGGCGCCCGGGGTTCGTAGTCGTCGCATAGCGTCCGCACATACTCCGATCGTCGCACTGAATGCCGACAGATCGAGACAATTGCGACCCGGAGGACGACAATGGGGCTAGTACTGGATGACGTGTTGAGAGTTATGTCTTAGCATTCTCTCAACGGGGACGTGGCGGTCACAGGCTGCACCGTCCGCGCGCGCAGCTACCGCCCTACTTCCCGCAGAGGAGACCCTGTGACAACCACAGAAAAAGCCGCCGAGAAAGAATCGGTGCTCACCTCGGTCGATCCGGCCACCGGCGCGACGCTGGCCACGTATCCGATCGCGGATGACGTGGCGGTCGCCGATGCCGTCGCCAAGGCCCGCGCGGCCACCGGCGTCTGGGCCGATCTCGGATTCGACGGCCGCAAGAAGGCGCTGTTGCGCTGGTCCAGCCGGCTGGTCGCCAAATCCGACGAGTTCTGTGCCCTCATCCATGCCGAGAACGGCAAACCGGTCGACGACGCCTTCCTGGAACTCATGCTGGCGCTCGAGCACATCTCCTGGGCGGCCAAACACGCCAAGAAGACGCTGTCACCGCAGAAGGTCTCCTCGGGCCCGATGATGGCCAATTTCGCCGCCCGGATCGAATACCGGCCGCTGGGCGTCGTCGGTGTGATCGGCCCGTGGAATTATCCCGTGTACACCCCGAACGGGTCCATCGCCTATGCCCTCGCAGCGGGTAATACCGTGGTGTTCAAGCCGTCCGAATTCTCCACGGGTATAGGTAATTTCGTAGCCGAGACCTTTTCCGAGGCCAACCCGGAACTGCCCGAGGGCGTATTCGTCGCGATCAACGGTTTCGGGGCCACCGGCGCCGCGCTGGTGAAATCGGGTGTCGACAAGGTCGCGTTCACCGGTTCGGCCGCCACCGGCCGCAAGATCATGGCCTCGGCCGCCGAGAACCTCACCCCGGTGCTGCTCGAATGCGGCGGTAAAGACCCGGTCATCGTCGCCGCCGACGCCGATGTGAAGGCCGCCGCCGATGCCGTGGCCTGGGGCGCCACCTCCAACAGCGGCCAGACCTGCGCGGGCGTGGAACGCGTCTACGTGGACAAATCGGTGAAGGAGCAGTTCCTCACCGAACTGACCCGCATTCTGAAAGACGTCAAGCCCGGCTCCGAAGACGGTGCCGCCTACGGCCCGATGACGATGCCGAGCCAGATCGATATCGTCAAGCGGCATATCGAGGCGGCGCTGGCCAGCGGCGGCAAGGCACTGCTGGGTGGCCCGGAATCGGTGAAGGGCCCGTTCATCGAACCGGTCGTACTGGTCGACGTGGACGAGAACTCCGCCGCGGTCAAGGAGGAAACCTTCGGGCCGACCGTCACCGTCACCACGGTGGAGAATATCGACCAGGCGATCGAGCTGGCGAACAACACCACCTTCGGCCTGGCCTCAGCCGTGTACTCCAAGAACAACGGCCTGGAGATCGCCCGTCGCCTGAAAGTCGGTGCGACCTCGGTGAACTCGGTACTCGGGTTCGCCGCAATCCCCGGCCTGCCCTTCGGCGGCAGCGCCGACTCCGGTATCGGCCGCATCCACGGCGAGCCGGGCCTGCGCGAGTTCGTCCGGCCGCATTCGATCGCGGTCCAGCGCTTCGCGATCCCGGGTATGGCGCTGATGAGCTACAGCCGCACCCAGGCGAATATGAAGATGCTGCGCAAGATGGTGCCGCTACTGCACGGCCGCAACAAGTGATAGCCCCGCCCGGATGAACACACCGCCGGTGGTGCCCGGCGACACACTCGGGAGCACCACCGGCACGCATGTCGGCCCGATGCGACAAGATGGTGCAGTGAGTTTCTGGCCAGCGCCCCATGTCGACGCCCCCGTGCAGGCGACCGTCACCCTGCCCGGATCGAAATCGATCACGAACAGAGCGCTGGTCCTGGCCGCGCTCGCCGACGGCCCGTCCACCATCACCGGTGCGCTGCGCAGCCGCGATACCGGCCTGATGATCGATGCTCTGCGCACGCTCGGCGCCCAGATAATCGGCGACGCCGATACCCTCGCCGTCACCCCCGGCCCGCTACGCGGCGGCCGGGTCGATTGCGGGCTGGCCGGTACGGTGATGCGCTTCGTACCGCCGGTGGCCACACTGGCGGCCGGGGACAGTTCCTTCGACGGCGATATCGCCGCCCGCGTCCGGCCGCTACGCACCGTTCTCGATGCCCTGCGTGGGCTCGGCGCGGCCGTCGAGGGCGATGCGCTGCCGTTCATCGTGCGTAGTACCGGTGCGCTGCGCGGCGGCACCATCACCATCGATGCCTCCGGTTCCTCGCAATTCATCTCAGGTCTGTTGCTCTCGGCTGCCCGGTTCGAGGAGGGTGTAACGGTCCGGCATACCGGTGGCGCCCTGCCTTCCATGCCTCATATCGAGATGACGGTGGAGATGCTGCGCCGCGCCGATGTGACGGTCGAGGCACCCGCCGACAACCGTGCCGAGCAGGTCTGGACAGTGGCACCGGGCGAGATCCGCGCGGTCGATTGGAAGGTGGAACCCGACCTGTCCAACGCCACCCCGTTCCTGGCGGCAGCGGCGATCACCGGCGGGCAGGTGAGCATCCCGCACTGGCCGCGGCTGACCACCCAGGCCGGCGATGTGATCCGGGAGATCCTGGTGCGGATGGGCGCCGAAGCCGGTTTCGCCGACGGCGCTCTCACCGTGACAGGCCCCGACCGGCTCGCCGGTATCGATATCGACCTGCACGATGTGGGCGAATTGACACCCACCGTCGCCGCGCTGGCCGCGCTCGCAGATTCGGAATCACGGCTGCGCGGGATCGCGCATCTACGCGGCCACGAAACCGATCGGCTCGCCGCCCTGTCCACCGAGATCAACCGGCTCGGCGGTCAGGTAACCGAAACCGAGGACGGGCTGGCGATCGCCCCGGCCCCGCTGCGCGGCGGCCGCTGGCATTCCTACGCCGATCACCGGATGGCCACGGCCGGCGCGATTCTCGGCCTCGCCGTGCCCGGCGTGGAAATCGAGGATATCGGCACGACCGCCAAAACCCTGCCCGATTTCGTCAGCCTGTGGGAGTCCATGCTCGACCCGGAATCGGCCGCACCGGGGGCGGCCCACTGAGCCGCCGCGGCCGCAGCAGCGCCTCGTACGACGAATCCGATGTGCGGGTGCGTCCGGGGCGCAGTTCCCGGCCGCGCACCAAAACCCGTCCGGAACATCGCGACGCGCGGCCGGCGATGGTGGTATCGGTGGACCGGGGGCGCTGGGGTTGTGTGCTGGACGGCGATCCGGCGCGGCCGGTGGTGGCAATGCGCGCCCGGGAGCTGGGCCGGACACCGATCGTGGTGGGTGATGAGGTGGAGGTGGTCGGCGATCTCTCCGGCCGGCCGGACACTCTCGCGCGGATCGTGCGGGTCGCCGAGCGGCGCACCGTATTACGCCGGACGGCCGACGATACCGACCCGTTCGAACGGGTGGTCGTCGGTAATGCCGAACAGTTGTTCATCGTGGTGGCGCTGGCCGATCCGCCGCCGCGAACCGGTTTCGTGGAACGGGCGATGGTCGCCGCTTTCGCCGGCGGCCTCACTCCGGTGCTGTGCCTGACCAAACACGATCTGGCCGCGGATTCACAGTTCGCCGGCGATTTCGCCGATCTCGATCTGAGCATCGTGTACGCCGGGGTCGACGACGCCCTCGACACCACCTTGGAATTGCTCACCGGCCGCCTGACCTGTTTTCTCGGGCATTCGGGAGTCGGTAAATCCACGCTCGTGAACCGGCTGGTTCCGGATGCGGCGCGGGCGGTCGGGGAGGTTTCCGGCGTCGGTAAAGGCAAGCACACATCCACGCAGTCGGTCGCGCTGGCGCTGCCGGACGGCGGCTGGGTGATCGACACCCCGGGTGTGCGCTCGTTCGGTCTCGCCCACATCACCCCCGACGATGTGCTGGCCGCGTTCACCGATCTCGCCGCGGCGATCGAGGACTGCCCACGTGGGTGCACCCATCTCGGGCCGCCCGCCGATCCGGAATGCGCCCTCGACGAACTTCCGGACAAGGCGCGGCGGGTGGCCGCGATCCGCCTGCTGCTGGTCGCGCTGAATTCGAACGAATCCTGGTGAACTCCGGCCGCCGCGACGCTTCGGGCGGTGGGCAGGTCGGTGTTTCTGCTTTGCGGGTTTCGGACATCAGACCGCCGCCGCCAGCACCACGCCCCCCTATGCCCGCCGAACAGGAAGGCGAGCCCACCGAACATCTTGCGTTCGGCGATATCGGCCGCGGCACCCACCACCTCCCGAATCCGCTCCGCCAGTTCTTCGTCGTATGCCGTGGGACCAAGTCTGCGCTCCGGCACCGGGAACGAGGACCCCGACGCACCAGCAATAAATCGTTTGTTATGCTTCAAACATAACAAGGAGGTGCACCGTGACAACCCCCAATACGATCCGCCTCGGCCTTCTCGCCGGGTTGCCGCCGCTACTGTTCGCCCTGCCCAACATCGTGTTGCTGAATGCCGCAGCGGACCGGCTCCCCGACCCCATCGCGACACATTTCGGGACCGACGGCGCCGACGGGTTCACCGGCCGGGTCCCGACCATGTTCATCTCCGCCGGATTGGGCCTCGGCCTCGGGCTGCTGTTCGCATTGGTACTGGTCCTGGGCGCCCGCAGCGGAAAACTGGTCCGGCCGGACGAATCGGCGCACGATCCCATCCGGTTCATGGTCGCTACCGCATGGGGCGTCGGCGCATTCCTCGGCGTCCTCATGTTCGCCGGTACCGTCGCGAATCTCGATGCGGCGGATGCCCGGCAGGTGGGTTTGCCCGTCCTGGCCTTCGTGGCTGCGGCAGCTATCGGCCTCCTGCTCGCGGCCGTGGGGTGGCTCACCGCACCCCGGACACCCGTCTCGGCGGGCACGCCGTACCGGGTCCGGCCCCTGCCGTTGAGCCCCACCGAACGAGTCAGCTGGTCCCGGCGGGTCTCCTCCCCGTGGATGGTGCTGGCGGGAATCGTGATGTTGGCGATGGGCGTGGTAACAGGTTTCGTCGCTCAACCATGGGCCGGGGTGCTACTCGCCCTGACGAGCCTGCTCTTGATCCAGCTTGCACTGGTGCGAGTTGTCGTCGATCAGCGTGGACTCACCGTGGGAACCGGACCGTTCGGATGGCCGCGGTGGCAACTGGCTCCCACGGAAATCACCGAAGTGGCCGCCGAGGATCTCTCACCGGTCCAGTACGGGGGCTATGGAATACGGATGATTCCGGGATCCACGGCCGTCCTGCTGCGCGGTGGACCCGGCATCGTGGTGACCCGGCGGTCGGGGCGGCGATTCGCGGTATCCGTCGACGACGCCGAGACCGGGGCGGGAGTGCTCGCGGGCATCGTCGACCGGGCGGCCTGAGCGGTGTTGATCCGAGTCGATCCGACCCGGCACGAACCGCTGGCCGATCAGATCGCCGCGTGCGTGCGCCGGGCGATAGCCGACGGCGAAGTATCTGCGGGCGGGCGCCTGCCCGGCGCCCGGGAACTGGCCGCCTCGCTGAGCGTGAGCATTCACACCGTATTGGCCGGATACCAGCAACTACGGGACGAAGGACTGATCGAACTCCGGCGCGGGCGGGGGGCCACCGTCCGCGCCGGAGCCCCGGCGGGCCGGGCCGCAATGCTGGATCTCGCCGGGCAGCTCGTCGCCGCTGCCCGGCATATCGGCCTGGACGAGGAAGAACTCCTCGACATCGTCCGCGCCGCGGCCGCCCGCTGACCCCGGAACAGGGCGGATCGCCCTCTTCCGCCGGTTCCACGGCGACCCGCCGCTCAGCACACCCAGGCATCACGACAGCCCGAGTAAGCCGCCTCACCGGCCGGATCCGTGCGCGGCGGCTACCCGCCGACTCCCGCAACCACCCGCGCGTACCGGCCGATATGTGGGCGAAGTCCGTAGTGGCCGCGCAAGGTGGTCTCCGTATAGTCGGTGCGGAACAGACCGCGGGCCTGCAGGATCGGGACCACCTGGTCGACGAAATCGGTCAGGCCGCCGGGCAGGTACGGCGGCATCACGTTGAATCCGTCGGCTGCGCCCGCTTCGAACCAGCGCTGCAGGTCGTCGGCGATCTGTTCCGGCGTACCCGCCACGGTGCGGTGGCCGCGACCGCCACCGAGTTCGGCGATGAGGTCGCCGATGGTCAGCGATTCACGGGACGCCAGATCCTTCACCAGCTGGTAGCGGCTTTTGTTGCCTTGGATCTTTTCGAGCGGAGGTAGCGGGGGCAGCGGCGCATCCAGGGGATAGCCGGTGAGGTCCACCCCGACCATCTGGGAGAGTTGACGCAGCGCGTACTCCGGTGAGATCAATTCGGTGAATTCCCGTTCCAGCCGCCGACCGGCCGCTTCGGACTCGGCGATGAAGGGCACGATCCCCGGCAGGATCTTCACCTCGTCCTGGTCGCGCCCGGCCGCGACCGCGCGGGCCTTCACATCACGATAGAAATCTTGTCCCTCCGGAATCGAACGCTGCGCGGTGAAAACCGCCTCGGCCCAGCGACCGGCGAAATCCTTACCGCTCTCCGACGATCCGGCCTGGACGAGCAGCGGGCGGCCCTGCGCGGAAGAAGGCACATTGAGTGGGCCGCGTACGGTGAACCGCTCCCCCACATGGTCGACGGTGTGCACCTTGTCCGGGTCGGCGAAGATGCCGGTGGCAGCGTCGAGAACGACGGCGTCGGGCTCCCACGAATCCCACAGGGCCGTGGCCACCTCGACGAATTCGCCGGCCCGGCGATAGCGTCCGGCGTGATCGGGGAGCTCGGCGTAGCCGAAGTTCGCGGCCTCGTCGGCACCCACGGAGGTGACGATGTTCCAGCCCGCCCGGCCGCCGCTGATCCGGTCCAGCGAGGCGAGGGATCGGGCCAGGTTGTACGGCTCGTTGTAGCCGGTGGAGGCCGTCGCGATCAGGCCGATATGTTCGGTGGCCACCGCCATCGCCGACAGCAGGGTGATCGGTTCGAAGGTCGTCTGAGTGTTGCGTTCGATGCGGGAACCTACCGAGAGGAGATCGGCGAAAAACACCGAATCGAGTTTGCCGCGTTCGGCGATTCGCGCCAGCTCCTGAAAATATCCGGCTCGCAGCACATTACGGGCATCGGTGCGCGGATGTCGCCAGGCCGCCTCGTGATGGCCGACCCCCATGAGAAACGCGTTGAGATGAAGCTGCGAGGACATCGGCGCCGCCTACAGAGCCACACGCCAGCGCGAGAGCCGGCGTTCGGTGAATACGAGAACCGCGTTGAAAACCAGCCCGACCAGCGCGATGGCGATGATCCCCGCATACATGTCGGGGATCTGGAAATTGAGCTGGGCCGCCGTGATCAGATAGCCCAGCCCGGCTTTGGCACCGACCATCTCCGCCGCGATCAACACAAGAATCGAGGAGGCGGCAGCCATCCGCAGGCCGGTGAAGATGGTCGGAACCGCGGCGGGTAGCACCACCTTGTACACGATCGCGAATTGGGAGAAGCCGAGCGAACGAGCCGATTTCACGAGCAGCGGCTCCACCGTGCGGACCCCGGAGATGGTGTTCAGCAGAACAGGGAAGGCGCAGGCATAGATCACCAGCGCGACCTTGGATGTTTCTCCGATACCGAGGATGAGGACGAATACCGGCAGCAGCGCCAGCGCCGCGGTATTGCGGAACAACTCCAGAACCGGGTTGAGGAAATCGGCGACCGGCCGATACCAGGCGATCGCCACCCCCAGCGGCACCGCGAACGCGACCGCGATCACGAAACCGGTGAGCGCCCGGGTCAGGCTCGTCGATATGTGCTCCCACAGCTGGCCGTTCCCGATCAGCTCGAAGAAAGTCTGGGCGACCGCGGTGAACGGTGGCAGGAACACCTTGTCGACAAGGCCGGCGCGGGGCGCGACCTCCCACAGCGCGATAAAAGTCACGATCGCCACCGACGGTTTCATCAGACGCCACACCATGGCCGCCGTGCGCCGCCCCCACCGCGGTACACCGGGCCGGGCGGACGCCTCGGGCCGGGTTCCGGCACGTTCGGATTCGGTCCGTGGTGCGTTGTCCACAGTGCCGGTGGCGAGTGCGCTAGACATGCTGAGCTTCTTCCGTGGTCGAGATAGCGGCCAGTTCGAGCGAGCGGGCGCGTTCGACCTCGTCGTGGAGCAGAGACCAGATCTGGTGGCGCAACTCCCGGAATTCCGCGCCGGACCGGATGTCGTCGGCCGTACGGTCGATATCGATATCGACCACCGTCTTCACCCGACCGGGCCGGGACGTGAGTACGGCGACCCGCTGCCCCAGGTAGATCGCCTCGTCGATGCCGTGGGTGATGAACAGGATCGTCTTACCCGTACGTTCCCAGATGCGCAGCAGTTCGTCCTGGAGCGATTCGCGGGTCTGCGCGTCGAGCGCAGCGAACGGTTCGTCCATCAGCAGCACCTCGGGGTCGTAGGCCAGGCTGCGCGCGATCGCGACCCGCTGCTTCATCCCGCCGGACAGTTCGTGCGGATACCGGTCGGCGAATCCGGCCAGCCCGACCAGCTCGAGATAGTGTTCGGCACGTTCCCGGCGGTCGGCGCGCGGTACCCCCTTGGCTTCCAGCCCGAATTCGATATTGCGGCGTGCCGAACGCCACGGCAGTAATGCGTACTGCTGGAAGACGATTCCGCGATCGAGTCCGGGGCCGGTGATCGGCGTGCCGTCGAGCAGGATCTGCCCCGAGGTCGGGGCGCTCAGCCCACCGAGTAGATCGAGCAGCGTAGATTTCCCGCAACCGCTGGGCCCGACGAGGACCAGGAACTCACCGGCGGCCAGGTCCAGGGTGATGTCCTGTACCGCGGTCAGCTCGGCCTTACGGCCCTGGATCGGGAAGGTCTTGCTCACCTGGGTCAGGCGGAGTTTGGGTGTGCTGGTCATTTTTCACCGGCCGATACTTGTCCGTCGGGACCGCCGTCGGCGGGGTAGGTGCCGTTGGCGTACGGGTTGTACTCGTTGGTGTAGAGGTCGCGGGCGGCCGGCGCACTGTCGTCGAGCTCGCCGTTGCGTACCAGCCAGTCGATCCAGACCTGCAGTTCGCGTTCGGCGATGACCGCGCCCGGCGCCGGGATACCGGGACTACGCCAGAACTGCACGGTCTCCGCGTTTTCCGCGCGGCCGCGGGCGGCGATGATATCGGCGAACCGCGCGATCACTTCCTGCTGCGGCCGCGTCTGCGTCCAGCGGACCGCACGGGCAGTGCCCTGGACGAAATCGCGCACTACCTCGGAGTTTGCGGCGATGAAATCGTCGCGCATGACGTAGGTGCCGTAGCTGAAGGCACCGAACAGGTCGCGGTCGGTGAACAGCGCGCGCAGACCGCCCCGTTCGAGCGCGGTCTCCCGGTAGACAGAGTTGAGAGTCGCGACATCGATCTGTCCCCCGCGTAGTGCCTGTTCGGTGTTCACCGGGGGCACCACGGTCAGCTGAACGGTGTCGATCTCCGCGGGCGTCAGCCCCTGCTGCGCAAGCCATTCCCGGGTGAGGAATTCATGATGGGCGCCCAGCGTATTCATCCCGACCTTCTTGCCGATGAGGTCGCGCGCCGACCGGATCGGGCTGTCCTGGAGTACGTAGTACCCGGTGTATTCGGCGGCATCCGCACCGTAGGAGCTGAGAATCGAGGTGATCGGCGCACC
>NZ_BDBZ01000041.1 GCF_001613245.1 Nocardia speluncae NBRC 108251
CCGCACCGTTGAACGCGGACCCGAACTCGATCTGCCCCGTGGCGACGGACTGGATGTCCTGCGGACCGCTGGTGGTATCCCCGACCCACTCCAGCTGCACGTTCTCGTAGTAGCCGAGGTCCGCGGCGAGTTCGTGGAAGCCCACCTTTCCCGACCAGCCCTGATATCGCAGGACGGTTTTTCCGTCGACGCTCCTGGCTGCCTCGCCGCCGGCACCGCAGGCGCACAGCAGCAGCAACACGGCGGCGGCCAGTGCGGTTGCCGCCGATCCGCGCAGCTGTCGGTGCACTCGTGGTTTCAGACGTCCTGGCATGGCTGCATTCCTTAGGAAGTGATTCGGCTGCCTGCCATGGTGCGGCGGCGGATCCGAACTCTGAACCGTTAGCGTCAGCGCGAGTCCAACTCGAGGGCTCGCGTTCCCGGACGGTCGTCGCCTCTCCGAAGCAAGGAGTCAATGCGGGAATCGCATCGAATTTCCCTGTGCGCCATGGCGTATTCAATGTGATGCGGTGTAATCCTGCTGGCGTGTACCGGCGTGTTCCGCAGCGATCGAAGGGCCGGTCCGGGTAATGAAAGGAAGCGGATCCGATGACTCGAGAGCCGGGTACCTGGGCCGGGTTGAAGCAGGACGCCTCCCAGGACCTCCTGTATTTCGAACCCGCCGCCGCGGTGACCGGCGCGGAAGCCGCCGGCCGGATGGTCGATCAGATGCTGGCGATGCGGGCCGCCATCGACGATTTCTACATGGACGAGCTGAGCAACTTCACCGGGGGCACCCTGACCTCTGGGCAGAAGCTCGCGGAGATCTACAACAAACGCGCCGACCGGCTGTCCACCGTTGCGCAGGACCACGTGAACATCGGCACCGAGATGGCAAACGCGTTCGTGCAGGCCGGGCTCTACTATCGGCGGACCGAGGAGCAGAACTCGGCCGACCTCGACAGACTCGCGGATTTTCGGGTACCGGTCGAGCCGAGCGCCGAAATTCCGATGCTGTACTCCGACGGCCCCACCTACGACGCCGCCGACCATCCCGAGGGAACACCGACCGATGCCGGCCGGGATGGCAACCAGGACGACTATCGTCGCCTGCCCGCCTCGGCGGTCCCCGACGAACTACAGCGTTATATCGGCCGCCAGGAGTCGATATCGCCGGATATCGTCCAACTGGAGAACAGTTCGGCGCTCGGTTTCGAACATTTCCGTGGCTTGGCGGACAACCTGCCCTGGGGCATCTTCGTGCTTGCCGCGATGCGGCAGCGCTGGTGGCAGCTGGCCTCACATACGAGATCCGAATTGGAGAAGTTCGAGGCCGCTATCGAGGGGATCCAGGACAAATGGCAGGGCCGCGCCGCGGACCGCGCCCGGACCGCCACCCGCAATTATGTGGACTCCATCGCCCCACTGTGGAACTCCATGTTCTCGATGAGTGAGAACATGTTCTATACCGCCGAGTGGTTACGCCGCACTCAGATCTCGATGCCACAGCAGGATTTCGACCTCCGCGGCTCGTCGGTCGAACACGCCGTACTCCAGCGGTACCGCGAAGAGTGGGAGAAGCATTACGCCGAAGGTATGCGGAATACCCTCCGGGAGATGCCGGTACTCGAAGGCCCGATCGCCGAACCGAAACCGCCACCCACGAACGAAGACAACAACCAGAACACCAATGGAAACGGGGGGAACCAAGGCTCGGCGGAGAAGGCGTACCGGGAAGGCCACGACGAGGGGTACGAGCAAGGGCTCGAGGACGGTCGAAACCGGGACGATGATCAGAGCGGGCAGGGCTCCGGCCAGGGAGAAGGACAGGGCGGCGGCTCGAGCAGCGGTCGAGGCGACGGGCAAGGGCAGGTACGAGAGCAGGGCGAAGGGCAAGAGGAAAGCCGAGGCTCCGATGATCAGAGCGGCGGCCGGGGTGGGGGCAGCAGCGGTGGGCAAACCCCCGACGTGCCCAGCTACGATCAGGCCGAATACGGTTCCGGCGCAACGTCTCCCGTCCCGGGATCCACCGGCGGTACCGGCGAAACCGGTGGGGAGACCACACCGGCCGTCCCTTCCGTACCGGCCGCGGACACCCCCGGCGAGACAACCCCGGTAACCGCCACCACCATGCTTGAGAATCCCACCGCAGCCGATATTCTCGCGAGGCTCACCGGCATACCGAAGTCGCAGCTGCCCGACGCGCTGAAGAATATCCCTATCACCGGCAAGAACGGCAAACCTCCCACCCTCGCCGACGCGTTGTCGAAGATCACCGGTATCCCCGCCGACCAGATGCCACCCGAACTGCACGACACTGCGCTGGAAGCGCTGTACGCGCAGGATTCGCCGTACGGCGCTGCCGAGAGCCTGTTCGGCGCATTCGGTGCGGACCTCTCGCCGGCCGGCGGTCCCGAAGGCAGGACGGACTCGGAGCAGAACGTCCTCGACCGGCTCACGAATATGCTGACCCGGGGAATCCAGGCATTCGCCGAGACGGACGCCACGCTGCCCGGACTGGATCGGCTACAGCACCTGCTCGACCCGAGTGCGTTGCAGCAGCACATACAGCATCTCCTGGATCCCGCGAGATCTCTCGAACCGACCGCCGGACTCGGCGGTGGCGGGGTGGGCGCCCCGGTAGCGGAAGCCGAACCGCTGGCACCGTATCCGGGCACGAAACCCAGTCCGTTCCCTCGGGCCTCGGTCGCCGGTCCGGGCCTTGATCTCGCCGGCTACTCGGGTATCCCGGCTGCCGCCGGGGCACCGGGCGGTTCACCCGGTATGCCGATGATGGGTGCACCCGCCGCGGGCGCGGGTTCCACGGGCAATCCCGGGCAGAACAACGGTCACGCTCCGGCCGAGTTCCTGGTGTCGCGGGAGAACTTGGACGAGGTGTTCGACGAGTCTCCGGCCAAGGTGCGGCCGGTGATCGAACAGTGAACCCTGCATGGGCACTGACCGATCTCGAATTCGTCCTGCTGTGCGAGGAACACGGTTGCACCGAACTACCGATCCCGTTCACCTTCACCAGCCGGACCCGGCTGGCCGCGGATTTCCGGGCGGAGCGGGACAAAACCTTGCGGGAGCTGCGCGAACGCGACGACGCCGACCTACCGGTATTGGGCGAAGCCCTCACCCGGCCGGATATCACTGTCGTCGCCCAAGCCTGGGATGAACAGGAGCCGGAGAACCCGCAAGGATGGACGCGGGTCCATGCCGTCCGGCAGCGGGCGCGCGGTTTCGTGATCACCGAGCGTCCCGGCGAAACGATTTGGCACAGCGGAGGTTTCGATGTGATTGCCTGTGATCCGCATGCACTCGCCGACGTTGTCCTCGATTTGCTACCGGCCGCTGAGGCCGGCCGCATGCGCCAGATCACCCTGATCGATCCCGAGACGCCATCGGACGCACGACCATTCATCCCACTGATCAGCGACGATGACGAACCCGAGGACGACGAGGCGTATCGCAGCGCGAGCTACCTGAATACACCCGCCGCCGCGACCGGATCGGTGCGGGTTTTGCAGGGCCGGTCGATGTTCGGCCCACGCGGCCGGGTCGATATGGGGTTGCGCTGGCGGGATCTGCCCGGCGACGGACGTTATGTCACTTCACTTTCCGCGGAGGTGCCCGTAGCAACCGGGATGGGGACCAAGGGGATGGTCGAATGGGTCCAGGAACAGGTGGCCGAGGTGCTGCTGCGGTTGGACCGCAATCTCGAGCACGAGGAATGAACTCGCAGGTGACGCCCCGAAACCATAGAGGCCGACATGTTTCGGCGGTCCTCGGCGGATCTTTTCCGAAGAGCTGCCGACAGCCATCGTTTCCCGATACGATGCGCGCGCATCGATGCAGTTCCACCGCTCGAATCGCGAGGCATCGGCGCGATCGTCCGGAGGCAGGCGATCCGGATATCTGTGTACGACAGCTGTTCCCCTCCCGCATGTCATCGAGCACAGAAGGAACGATGTTCAGAATATTGATCATCAGCGCGGCAGCGTCCGCACTCCTGTTCGGCGGCGCCCCTGCCGCCGGGGCGCACCCCCACTCCGGCACCGCCCGGCCCGGCGCCCCGGGTACTACCGGCCTGCACCACCCGGCCGGCAAGGACGACTCCGTCGCCCAGCTACCCTTCACCGATCGAGAATTCCTCCGGGCCAGTGCCTTCGACGACGAGCCGCGCCCGCTACAGGACGCGGCCATCGCCCTGGCCCGCGCACAATGTGAATACCTCGACAAATCCGGTAACACCGCGGCGAATCGCACCTATCTCGCCGAGGAGTCCCGTCCGTTCGTGGAATATCCCTATCTCTTCCTACAGGCCGCCGTCGGTTCCTACTGCCCACGGCATTCCGCCGGTCACTGAGCGGATTTCGTTGTGGCACCATCGCAGCCGGGCCCGCGCCGGAAAACGGCGGCGCCCCCACCATGGTGGTGGGGGCGCCGCCGTTGCCGGACTCAGTTCCTACGGCGTGACTTCGGCCCCTTGCCCTGCTTGGTCTGCGCGCGAGCCGCTTCGCGACGCTCACGACGCGTACCCTGCGTCCGGTCCTCGGACTCGGAACCGTATTCCTCGGCGTCGCTGTGCACCGCCGTGGCGCCACCTTCGGCCGGCCCCGAATAGCTCAAACCACGCGGTCCCGACTGGTCGATACCGCGAGCCCGCAGCGCGGGCGGCGCACCGTTGATGATCGGGAGCTTCTCGGTGGGGTACTGGCTTTCCGGCGGCAGCGGTTGCGCTCCGGACAGCCCGCCCACCGGTGACCGCAGACCACCGTCGACCTGCACACCTTCGGGCTGCGGCTGCTGAACCTCGACCTGGACGTTGAACAGGATGCCGACGGCGTCCTCCTTCAACCCTTCCAGCATGTTCGCGAACATATCGAAGCCCTCGCGCTGGTATTCCACCAGCGGATCGCGCTGCGCCATGGCGCGCAGGCCGATGCCCTCTTTCAAATAATCCATCTCGTAGAGATGTTCGCGCCATTTGCGGTCCAGCACCGACAGCATCACCTGACGTTCCAGCGTGCGCATGCTGCCTTCGCCGGCCATTCCGTCGATCTCGGCCTCACGCTCCGCGTAGGCGGCGTGTGCGTCGTCCAGCAGGGTTTCGAGCAGGTCCTCGCGAGTGAGTTCCCCGGCCTCGCCGACCTCGGTATCGCCGGTGAGATCCTGATGCTTCAGGCTCACCGGGTACAGGGATTTCAGCGCTCCCCACAGCTTGTCCAGATCCCAGTCCTCCACATAGCCCTCGGCAGTGGCGCCGTTGACGTAGGCGGTGATCACATCGGTGATCATGCTCTGGACCTGGCCCTCCATATCCTCGCCGCGCAGGATACGGTTGCGCTCGCTGTAGATGATGGTGCGCTGCTGGTTCATCACCTCGTCGTACTTGAGCACGTTCTTGCGGATCTCGAAGTTCTGCTGTTCGACCTGTGTCTGCGCGCTCTTGATGGCCTTGGAGACCATCTTCGCCTCGATCGGCACATCGTCGGGCAGGTTGAGCCGGGTCATGATCGACTCCAGCGCCGCGCCGTTGAACCGGCGCATCAGTTCGTCACCGAGCGACAGGTAGAACCGGGATTCGCCCGGGTCGCCCTGACGCCCGGACCGGCCGCGCAGCTGGTTGTCGATACGCCGGGAGTCGTGGCGCTCGGTGCCGAGCACGTAGAGACCGCCGGCCTCCCTCACCGCCGCGGCGTCCTCGCCGACCTGCTTCTTGACCTTCTCCAGGGCATGGAACCAGTTGGCCTGGTACTCCTCGGGCGTGTTCACCGGATCCAGCCCCTGCTGGCGCAGCAGAGTGTCGGTGATGATGTCCGGGTTGCCGCCGAGCACGACGTCGGTACCGCGACCGGCCATATTCGTCGCGACGGTCACCTGACCGGGGCGGCCGGCCTCGGCGATGATCTGCGCTTCCTTCTCGTGGAACTTCGCATTGAGCACGTTGTGCGGTACGCCGCGTTTGGTGAGCTGTTTGGACAGATACTCGGAACGGTCCACGCTCGTGGTACCGATCAGCACCGGCTGCCCGGCCTCGTACCGTTCGACCAGATCATCGACCACGGCGTTGAACTTCGCCTCTTCGGTCTTGTAGATGAGGTCGGCCTGGTCGACACGCACCATCGGCCGGTTGGTCGGGATAGGGATGACCCCGAGTTCGTAGATCTGGTGCAGCTCGGCCGCCTCGGTCTCGGCGGTGCCGGTCATACCCGACAGCTTGTCGTAGAGGCGGAAGTAGTTCTGCAGGGTGATCGTGGCCAGGGTCTGGTTCTCCGGCTGGATCTCGACCTCTTCCTTGGCCTCGATCGCCTGGTGCATACCCTCGTTGTAGCGGCGGCCGACCAGGATACGTCCGGTGAACTCGTCGACGATGATCACCTCACCGTCGCGGACGATGTAGTCCTTGTCGCGGGTGTAGAGCTCCTTGGCCTTGATGGAGTTGTTCAGATAGCTCACCAGCGGTGAGTTCGCCGCCTCGTAGAGATTGTCGATACCCAGCTGGTCCTCGACGAACTCCACCCCGGCCTCGTGCACGCCGATGGTGCGTTTCTTGATATCGACCTCGTAGTGCAGATCCTTTTTCAGCAACGGCGCAATTCGGGCGAATTCCCCATACCACTTACTGGAAGCATCGGCCGGGCCCGAGATGATCAACGGGGTGCGGGCCTCGTCGATCAGAATCGAGTCGACCTCGTCGACCACGGCGAAATTGTGACCGCGCTGGACGAGATCGTCCAGCGAATGGGTCATATTGTCGCGCAGGTAGTCGAACCCGAATTCGTTGTTGGTGCCGTAGGTGATATCGGCGTTGTAGGCGTCGCGCCGCTGCGCCGGTGTCATCCCGGCCAGGATCGCGCCCACCTCGAGTCCGAGGAAACGGTGTACCCGGCCCATCCACTCGGAGTCACGTTTGGCCAGGTAGTCGTTAGTGGTGACGATATGCACGCCGTCACCGCTGATCGCGTTCAGATACGCGGGCAGCACCGAGGTGAGGGTTTTACCCTCACCGGTCTTCATTTCCGCGATATTGCCCAGGTGCAGCGCCGCCCCGCCCATCATCTGCACCTTGTAATGCTTCTGCTGCAGTACCCGCCACGAGGCTTCGCGAGCTACCGCGAATGCCTCCAGTAGCAGGTCGTCGAGGGTTTCGCCGTCGGCGTAGCGCTCCCGGAACTCGTCGGTTTTGGCCTGTAGCTCGGCGTCGGTGACCGAGGAGTAATCGTCCTCGAGCCGGATCACCTCGTCGGCGAGATGGGAGAGACGCTTGACCATGCGGCCCTCGCCAAAACGTAGCAACCTCGTCAGTGTCAGCGCAGGCACGAGTCTCGTCAGTCCTCTGGGTCGGTTTCGGCTCCGATGTTCACGGCTGCACCCCGCCCGGCGATTGTTACCGTTCTAACCGGCGTGCGTAGGCGTAGAGTAGCCGCAGCTTGCTTCATGGTAATGCGGCTCCCATGGTAGGCGTCGCCGCGGACCCGGCCACCGCGCCTTCGTCACATTTACGCCGACAGCGGTCGCACCGGCTATACCACCCGGTACTCCCCCGCAAGCCGGCGAATCGAGTATCGGAAAATCCACACAATGGTGCGCGAACTACTGCGGACTGGTCACAATGGAGTGCGGATTCCGGACTCCGAAGGGCAGATACCAGCGTGATAGCCAGGCTGACACCGCAGGACGCCGACTTCTTCCGGCTGGAATCGACCACGCACCCGGTACATATCGGATCACTGATCGTCCTGGACAACACCACCGGCGACGGTCGGCCGCTCGACTACCCGGCATTGGTCGACCTGGTCGAAGCCCGCCTGCCCCTGGCTCCCCGGTACCGGCGCAAGGTCCGGCAGGTCCCGCTGTCGCTGGGCCGGCCGGTCTGGGTCGAGGACAGCCGGTTCGATATCACCTATCACATCCGCCGCTCGGCACTACCCTCGCCGGGCAGCGACGATCAGCTGCACGAACTGGCGGCCCGGCTGGCCTCGAGGCCGCTCGACCCGGCCCGGCCGCTGTGGGAGATGTACCTGATCGAGGGACTGTCCGGCGGGCGTTGCGCCATCTATACCAAGTCCCATGCTGCCTTGGTGGATGGTGTCGCCGCGCTGGAGATCGGGCATGTTGTCGCCGACGCCGCCGAATCGCCGCGCGAGATAGCCGACGATCAGTGGCAACCCGGCCGCGAACCCAGCGACACCGATCTGCTGGTGGGCGCACTGGGCCACCTCGTGGCGCAGCCGACCTCGGCAGTCGAGGTATTGCGTGAAGCGGGGGCGAACGCGGCGGGCGTGATCGGTACCGCGGGCCGGACGCTGGACACGGTGGCGGCGGCGGTGCGTTCGGCGACCAGCGGCACCCCGGACAGCCCCTTGAACGCCCGCACGTGCCGGCAACGCCGGTTCGCCACCGCGGTGACCGACCTGGCCGATTACAAACGGATCCATCAGCAGGCAGGCTGCACCATCAACGATGTGGTGCTGGCCGTGGTAACCGGTGCGTTGCGCAACTGGCTGCTGTCCCGGAACAAGGGACTGACCGAATCGACCGTGCTGCGCGCGGCGGTGCCGATGTCGGGAAACGACGGCGAACCCCATGCCGGGCGCAGCCTGCCCAGCGCGATAACGCCACTGCTGATCTCGCTGCCGGTGGGCGAACCGAGTCCGGTGATGCGGCTGTCGCATATCGCGCATGCGACCTCGGCGGACGGCCGGCAGCGCCATGCGGTGCGCGCCCGCACGCTGGTGCACCTCGCGGGCTTCGCTCCGGCCAGCCTGCACGCGATGAGTGTGCGGGCGGCGAGTACGTTCGCAGACCATACGTTCAATGTGGTGATCACCAACGCGCCGGGCCCGCAGACGCCCATGTTCGTCGGCGGTGCGCGGATGCTGGAGATGTACCCGGTTTCGCCGTTGCTGCGCAACCAGGCGACGAGTATCGGGATCACGTCCTACAACGGACGGGTCTGCTACGGACTCAACGCCGACCGCGAGGCAATGGCCGATATCGGTGTGCTGGCCGCGTCGGTGCCCGAATCGATGGAGGAGTTACTCGGTGCCTGCCTCTGACCGCAAGACCATGCGCGTGTACGTACCGGCCACGGTGTCGATGCTGCGGGACCTCGTGGACAAACGCGAACTGCATGCGGTGGGTGGGACGGCTTTCGCCCTCACTCCCGCCCTACGCGAGGCCTACGCGTCGGGCGACGACGAGGAACTCTCGGAGGTCGCCATGGCGGAGGCGGCGCGGGCGTCGCTGCGGCTGCTGGCCGACGAGGCACACAGTTCGACAGCACCCATGTACCGGCGCGCGGTGATCGCGGTCGATGTCACGGGCGCGACCCTGCGACCCGACCTCGACGATGCCGTGGTGAAGCTGGACGGCCCGATCGAGTACACACGGGTCGGCTCGGTCCATATGGATCTGGCCGAGGCCGAATCCGCCGTGGCCAAGGCCACCGACATCGTCGACGCCGCCGATCTCGGCGACGAGGACGCGGAATTCGTCCTCGGTGACGCTGAGGACCACCAGCTGGCCTGGTACGCCACCCAGGAACTGCCTTTCCTGCTCGATTTGCTGTGACGATCGGCCGATCCGCCGCCGGCGGACCACGGCTGGAATGAGTGCCCGATAGTTGTGACGGCGCACGAACCCCGGACAACCTACGATGCCGTAACCTGTGGGGCAGGCGGTCGCCACGGGTGGCCACGACGACAGAAGGACGAAACGGCACCGATGTTTCTAGAGAATGTCCGGGAATGGCTGGAATCTCCGGCGGCCGATGTCGCCGAACGCGGCGGACGGCTCAACGTCCTGCGCGGGGCGGTGGCCCGGGCGACCACCCCGCTGCTGCCCGACGACTATCTGCATCTGGCCAATCCGCTGTGGTCGGCCCGGGAACTACGCGGTCGTGTGGTCGACGTTCGCAAGGAAACCGCCGATTCGGCGACCTTGGTGATCAAACCGGGCTGGGGTTTCGATTTCCGCTACGAGCCCGGCCAGTACATCGGTATCGGCATCCTGGTCGACGGTCGCTGGCACTGGCGCTCCTATTCGCTGACCAGCCCGCCCGACTGGAACGATCCGCGCTACGGCAACAAAGTCATCGCCATCGCTGTGAAGGCGATGCCGGAGGGTTTCCTGTCCAGCCATCTGGTCAACGGAGTCACCCCCGGTACCGTCGTCCGGCTCGCCGCCCCGCAGGGCGCGTTCGTCCTGCCGTCCCCGGCGCCCCCGAAGGTGCTTTTCCTCACCGCGGGCTCCGGCATCACACCGGTCATGTCCATGCTGCGCGCCCTGGATCGCCGCGACTCGGTGACCGACGTGGTGCATATCCATTCGGCCCGGTCCACCGACGAGGTCATGTTCGCGGACGAGCTGGCCGATCTGCACCGGCGGCATCCGGGATTCGTCTCGCATATCCATCTCACCGCGGACAACGGCAAATTCTCGCCCGACGCGCTCGACGACCTGTACCCGGACTGGCGGGAACGGCAGACGTGGGCATGCGGCCCCCTGGGCATGCTCGACGGTATCGAGAAGTATTGGCGCACGGCCGGACTCGACGACGCGCTCCATGTGGAGCGGTTCGAGGTGGAACGGTCGGCGACCACCGAGGGCGGCACTGTCACCTTCGGGAAAACGGGTCGTACGACAACTGTCGACGGCGCTACCACGCTGCTGGAGGCCGGTGAATCCGCGGGTGTTCAGTTGCCGTTCGGCTGCCGGATGGGTATCTGCCAGACCTGTGTGGTCACCTTGACCTCGGGGCATGCCCGCGATCTGCGCAACGGCACCGAACGTTTCGAAGGCGAAAAGGTTCAGACGTGTATTTCGGCGGCGGCCGGGGACTGCACCCTCGACGTCTGACCGAACCGGACACACCCGGCGATCACCCCGCACAGGTACGCTCGGGGTGTACCGCAGGGGCACTTCCCGGGGCCGGGAAGATCACGCGATCACATAATCGTTTCGACCATGCCGCGTTCGGCTACGCATATCGCGCTGACAGAAGGGACGCCGGTGGCCATCACCGACATCAGAGCCTTTGCCCACCTCACGGCCGCGGATGTCGAGATGCTGGGTCAGGAACTCGACGGTATCCGGCGGTCGGTCGAGCAGTCCTTGGGTGAACGCGATGCCCGCTACATCCGGCGCACCATCGCTGCCCAGCGCGGCCTGGAGTTCACGGCCCGGGCCGTCCTGTTCGGCAGCCGTAACCGCTGGGCCTGGCTGGCCGGGACGGCGATGCTGTCCGTTGCCAAGATCATCGAGAACATGGAGCTGGCACACAACATCAGCCACGGCCAGTGGGATTGGATGAACGATCCCGAGATCCACTCCACGAATTGGGAGTGGGATATGACCGGGCCGTCGGCCCAGTGGCGCCGCGCGCACAACTATTCGCACCACACCTACACCAATGTGCTGGGACGCGACGAAGACCTCGGCTTCGGCATCCTGCGAATGACCCGCGACGAGCAGTGGCGGCCCATACACCTGATCCAGCCGATCGCCAATATCGTCCTGGCGGCGGCGTTCGAATGGGGGATCGCGCTACACGACTGGAAGATCGAGAAACAACTGTCCGGGGTGCCGCGCTTCCAGCTCGGTTCCGAACCGAACAAACAGTTCGGCGGCAAGGTCGCCCGGCAGGTCGCGAAGGACTTTCTCATCCACCCGGCGCTCACCGGCCCCGCCTTTACTGCCACGCTGAAGGCCAACGCCACCGCGAACCTGATCCGCAATCTGTGGGCCTACGCGGTGATCTTCTGCGGACATTTCCCGGACGGTGCGGAGAAGTTCACCGAGGAGCAGCTCGAGGGCGAGACACGTGGCGAATGGTATCTGCGGCAGATGCTGGGCAGCGCCAATTTCTCGGCCGGGCCGGTGATGGGGTTCATGAGCGGTAATCTCAGCTACCAGATCGAACACCACCTCTTCCCGGATCTGCCGAGCAACCGGTACCCACAGGTCGCGGTGGCGGTGCGCGAGCTGTGCGATAAATACGATCTGCCGTATACGACCGGATCGCTGGGCAAGCAGTACCTGCTGGCTTTCCGCACCATCCACAAACTGGCTTTGCCGGACCGATTCCTCCAGCGCACTGCCGACGATGCGCCGGAAACGTCTTCGGAACGTAAATTCGCCGGCCTCACCGCACACTCCGGCACCGAACACCGGCCGTGGAGTATCGACCCGGCCACCGGCACGCGGCGTGGTTTGAAATCGGCGCTATCGGAGGCGAAGTTCGCCTTGCGGGCCAAGGCCGAGCACGAAAAAGAGGTTCTTCGCGCGGCCCGCCGTTCGATGCGGTCCAAGGCCCGGCAGGAGCGGGATCTGCTGCGGCGGGTCCGGCCACTGCGCAATACGAATACCGCCCACCGGGCCGGATAGCTCGCCGGCCTGGCCGGAAATTTCGCCGTGCGGCCGCGTGGATTCGGGTGTAACGTCCCGGCGGAATCCATCGATTATTCGATCGAGCCGCCACGGTGATCCACGCCATCGGCCTCCCGTCGCGACATAGCACCGGCGTATTGGGACCTGCAATAGGGCGCACGCCACATTATCTACTGATATCCCCAAACCTACGGTGCCGTAACTTACGGTAGGGTAGCCCGCATGGCTATATCGGATGTCAAGGAATACGCGCATCTCACCGACGCGGATGTGGAAGCACTCGGAGCAGAGTTCGACGCGATTCGCCGCGACATCGAATCCACCCGCGGTGAGCGCGACGCCCGCTATATCCGCAATGTCATCCGTTTGCAGCGTGCACTCGAAATCAGCGGCCGTACCGTACTTTTCGCCGGTTTCCTACCCCCTGCCTGGCTCGCCGGCGTAGCCCTGCTGAGCACGTCCAAGATCATCGAGAACATGGAGATCGGGCATAATGTGATGCACGGGCAGTGGGACTGGATGAACGATCCGGAGATCCACTCCAGCCGCTGGGAATGGGATAACGCCGGTCCGTCCAAGCACTGGAAACACACCCACAACTACCTGCACCACAAGTACACCAATGTCCTGGGCATGGACGACGATATCGGCTACGGCCTGCTGCGGGTCACGCGCGATCAGCGCTGGAAACCCTTCAATATCGGTAACCCGCTGTACAACCTGGTCCTGCAATCCCTGTTCGAATACGGTGTCGCGATCCAGCACCTGGAACTCGGCAAGGTCGCGGCCGGGAAGGTGCAGCCCGGAACGCCGGAGCGGGCCGAATTCGACCGGAAGGTCGACGAGGTACTGGCCAAGATCAAAAAGCAGGCGTTGAAGGATTACGTCGTCTTCCCGCTGCTGACGGGCCCCTTCTTCTTCCACACACTCACCGCGAACCTGGCGGCGAACGTCGTCCGCAATATCTGGACCAATGCCGTGATCTTCTGTGGCCATTTCCCCGATGGCGCCGAGAAGTTCACCAAGGCCGACATCGACAACGAGACCCAAGCGCAGTGGTATCTACGGCAGATGCTGGGCAGCGCCAACATCTCCGGCGGCAAGCTCATGCATTTCATGACCGGCAATCTGAGCCACCAGATCGAACACCACCTTTTCCCGGACCTGCCCAGCAACCGGTACGCTGCGGTCGCCGTTCGCGTACGGGAACTGTGCGATAAATACGACCTGCCGTATACCACCGGTTCACTGCCCGTCCAGTACTTCAAGGCGTGGCGGACCATTGCGAAGCTGTCGCTGCCGAACAAATACCTGCGGCACACCGCAGACGATGCCCCGGAAACAGCGTCCGAACGGCGGTTCAACGGCCGGGCCGTCGCCACGATCGACCCGGTGACCGGGAAACGACGTGGCCTGCGTACCGCGATCGCCGAGGGGCGCCGCCGGCTTTCACGGCGCTCCCCCGCTCGGGTCGGTGCCGCGACGTAGACGCCCCTATCTCCAGGACCGGGCTCGCCGAGGGCCCGCACACGGCGTGCGGGCCATCGCAGTGGCCATATCGGAACGCAGAGATTGCCCTGCCCCGGTCCCGACCCCGAGAGCTGCCGTCCCCGGTAGCAACCGGCGATACCCGGCCGACAGGGTTTCCGCATCCGGTCTCGCCTCGCCGTGGCCGCCGACCTCCGTATCTTGCGGTAGGACGCGAAGAACGCGAACGTCCCCGGCGAGCAGGGCACACCAGCGATACTGACGTGGTGGGTGCTGTGGATATGAGTTTGTACGAGGCGATCCGGACTCGGCGCGATGTCCGCGCCGAGTTCACCGGGGAATCCGTCGACGATGCCGTACTGTGGCGGATCCTCGAGGCGGCGCATTGCGCACCGAGCGTCGGAAACTCTCAGCCGTGGGACTTCGTGCTCGTACGCAATCGCGCCACACTGCGGAAGTTCGCGGCCCATGTCGCGGAGAAGCGGCTCGCATTCGCCCGGTCGCTACCGGCCGAGCGCGCAGCGACCTTCGACCCGATCAAAATCGAGGGGATCGAGGAGAGCGGTACCGGCATAGTCGTCGTCCACGACGACACCCGTGGTGGGCCACATATCCTCGGCCGTGCGTCCGTTCCCGAGACCGGCGTATATTCGACGATTCTCGCAATCCAGAATCTGTGGCTGGCCGCGACTGCGGAACAGATCGGTGTCGGCTGGGTCTCGTTCTACGATGCGCCGTTCCTCACCGAGCTCATCGATCTACCTGCCGGGATCCGGCCGGTGGCTTGGCTCTGTATCGGCCCGGTCACCGAATTCCAGCGCATCCCCGACCTCGAACGTTTCGGCTGGCGGGGCAGGCGGGAGCTTGCCGACGCCGTGCACTACGAGGGCTACGAGGCAGGGCGCGGACAATGAACCAACCGGCCGGCCCGCGCTGGACCGGCCGGTTGTGCTCCCGGCCTACGCGAGCCTGATCAGGCCGTAGTCGAATGCGTGCCGGCGGTACACCACCGACGGCCGATCGGATTCCTTGTCCTGGAAGAGGAAGAAATCGTGACCTACCAGTTCCATCTGGTAGAGCGCGTCGTCGACAGTCATCGGCACGGCCGGGTGCACCTTGGTGCGCACTATATGGCCGGGACCCTCGTACTCGGGATAATCGGCGGCAAAATCCGCCCGCTTCGTACTGTGCGGTGAATGATCGTGAGGGGAACCGGAGAGCTCGCCGGACAGCCTCTCCTCGACCAGATCCGCGGTGGCGTCGTGCACCGAGACGGGGGTTTTCTCACCGTAGTGCACACGCCGCCGATCCTTCGTGCGACGCAGCCGGCTCTCGAGCTTGGCGGTTACCGCCTCGAAGGCGGCGTAGAAACTGTCCGCGCAGGCCTCGGCCCGCACGATCGGGCCCTTACCGCGCGCAGTGATCTCCACCCGCTGGCAGCTCTTGCGTTGACGACGATTGCGCTCGTGGAAGAGTTCCACGTCGAACAGAAAGATCGATGGATCGAAGCGTTCCAGCCGGGACAGCTTGTCCGACACATAGACTCGGTAATGGTCGGGGACCTCGACATTACGCCCCTTGACCACAATATCCGCGCGGGTCTCCCGAGGGCTCTCGAGCTGGTCTTCCAGCTGCGGCTGGGCTGTGTCCTGAACTGAAGGTCGTGAAGATGTCGTCACGCGTACCTCCCGGATCTGGCCGCACACTTCCGACGCGCGCGGCGGGATGAACGTTGCCGGCCGCGTCCCATCAGTCGGCCGGCACTCGAATCGCAGGCCCACCTCCAAACTCCCGGAACTCCGGTGTGTGAACGCGACGGTAGTACGCCGATCCCAGGTTCGCCACTGTTCACGCAAATTTCGGGGGATTCACGCGGCGCAGGTCACCAAGATGTCGTCGACGTATGTCCCGACGGCTGCCAGAGCTCGGGCACACTCCTGCGCCGTGGAGCCTGTTGTCAGCACATCGTCGACCAAGACGACCTGCGCCTTCGCCGCTTCGGCGGGTAGTGGTACCGCACGGATCCGACCGCGTAGATTGCGGTCGCGGTCGCGCGCCGACAGGCCGGCCGAATCGCGGACTCCCCACCAGACTCGCAGACACGGCAACACCTGGCAACCATCCAGCGACCGAGCCGCCGATCGGGCGCACCGCAACACCGGATCACCCCCGCGGCGCCGGGCCGAGACCCGCCGGCTCGGCGAGGGTACAAGTATCAGCGGCCGGCCCGGGGTTCGCAACTCGGCGAGCCCGGCGGCCCACGCCAGTCCGAGCGGCGCCGCCAGGTCGCGCCGACCGCGTTCCTTCACCGCCAGCACTGCCTGCCGCGCAGGTCCGCGATACGGGCTCAGCGCCCAGCACCGCGCTCCTGGATCCCGGCGAGGGTGAATACGCGCCGGTGGGCCCGCCACGCTGCGCGCGCATCGGCCGCACCACAGAGTTCCGGGGCTGCGGCAACCACCGCATTCGGCCGGCAGAACCAGATCCAGGAGTGTCCGCATAGCGGCGAGTGTGCCGCCGGGCACCGACAGACCGGGCCCGACGACCGGCCCTGTCAGCCCGGGAGGATAGGCACCGCGTCCGCGCCGAGCCCGGGAACCTCACGCCAGTACGGATCCCCGCCCTCCGGGGTGCGGGTCAGCTCGAGGACCGCCCGCGAATCCGCCACGTACTGGCGCTCGATGGATGCGGTGACCTGCCGGACCGGCGGGGTCAGATTCCGGCCCCCGAGCGAGGACATACCCGAACCGTCGATCTTGACCGTGCGCACCGGATCCACCGTACCGCTACTGGCGATGATGATCGTATCGTCGCTGTACCAGTCCAGAGCGGTGGCGGTAGTGGGAAGTTCGATCGCAATCTGCCGTGGCGAGGTGAGCGCATACGTGCCATCCGGACGGACCACGACCATGGCGAGGTACACATTGCCGTCGGCGATCAGGGCCGCACTCACCCCGTTACGCGAAATCCGTAGTTCGGTGATCGGCGCCTGCACCGGGATGCCGGAAGCCCCGGCGAACAACTCGGTGGTGTCGACGCCCTGCGGCAGCACCGTGCCGGTTTCCCCATTGGTGACGGCCCGGATCACCCGATTACCGTCGACAACCGCCCAGGCCGCGCTACCGTCCGCGGTCCAGGAAGGACGCGTGATAGTACCGCCCTCTTCTACCGGGAAGGCGTCGCCGCCGTAACTGCCCATCATCAGGGTGCGCTGCGGCTCCGGCGGTTCCCGGCCCGCATCGGCCACCGCAGCGACACGTTTACCGTCCGGCGACAGGCCCACCGACTGCAAATTCTGCACCGTGCCGAAATATCCGGGAGCAGGACGCGGACCGCCGTCCGGTTCGACCTCGACCAGTGTTCCGTCACGGAGGGCACGCAGACCCACCTGGATCTCCGGCCCCACAGAATCGGCCACCGGGCCCAGATCGGTGATCGACCAGCCCCCTTCGGCAAAGCGTTCATCGAAGGGGCGGCCGTCGGCCAGCAGAATGTAGGGACCGAGAACGTCCGCCGCGGACAGGGTCAGCACCACCTGCGCCGCGAAGAGTTCACGGTCGCGCGGAGACAATTCGTCGATACCGGAGAAATCGATCCGCACCCCGCCCAGACCGACCCCTACCCCCACAGGGTCACCGTTGGCCTTGGTGATCGTGCCGCGCACAGCCGCGGGCGGACTCAGATAATTACGCACCACGGGTGCGATGTACGGCTGCGGGCCGGCGATCAGCATATCGATCAGGCGCCGGGTCAGATCGTCCGGCCGCACCGAGATCCAGCGCAGGTCCGGCGCCACATGCCGGCCGTCGGCGGTGACGAAATACAGGGCCTGCCGACGGTAGGACTGGGTGAAAGCGGTGTACTCCATGACCACGCCGTCGGGCAGTTCGTCGATCCGCCATTCACCGTCGACCCGGATCATCTCGATCTTGTGCTCGATGATCCCGTCGACCACATGGTAGGAACCGTCCTCGGCGAGCTCACCCACCTTCCGGGCGCGCAGCACATACGTCGCCTCGTTCTCGGAGCGGGACTCACGCAACGTATCCGCACGCTCGACGATGACATTCGACTCCTCGTCGTTCCACTGAGTGGACGCGGCGGGTGTCATGTACTGCCGGGCCGCGAGATGCCCGTCGGCGGGGTCGGCAGTGGCCTGCAGGAAATCGCGCAGCAGCAGATCCGGGTCGCGGCCGTGCGTCGGCGGCGGCGGTCCCACCGCCGTCGGCTCCTGATTGATGGTGCCCAGCGCCTGCGGCTGCGAGGAGTCCGGCAGGTTCGCGCAACCGGCGACAACCACCATCCCCGCCACGGCGACGACTGCGGTCAGCAGCCGAGACCAGCGTGGGCTTCGATGGCGCACGGTCATGATTTCTGGTCTCCGCTGTCGGTGATCACGGTCGGGGGCACGGGTTCGGCGGAATCACCCGTGGAATCTGTTGCGGACGAAGCGGGCCCATGTGCAGGGCGGTCGATTTCCGCGGCGTCGGGACTTCCCTCGCCCCGGGCGTTCGCTGCCCGGTTGTCACCGGATCCCGCCGCGCCCTGGTCACTCACACCGGGCGCCCGGGGACCGGTCCCATCCCCTGGACCGTCTCCACCAGGAGCTGCCGCACCTGCGCTGCCCTCAGCGGCTTCAGCCGCACCGGAGGCCTCGCCCCCCGGACCGTTCGCACCGGGGTCCTCTCCGGCTTCGTCGGCACCGGGGCCGTTGGCCTCATCAAGCCTGTCGGCACCGGATCCGGCAGGATCCGCAGTGGAAATGCCCTCAGCGGCCGCCCGGCCTGCTTCGGTGGCACCCGCGGGCCGGGGCGCCCACGGCTCCGTCTCGGTCACCGGAGGGCCCAGCTCTACCCGTTCGGCCTCGTTCCGGTCGCCTTCGGCCTGCGGGCGGCGAGGCACTTTACGCATACCCGGTTCCAGTGGCAGCGGGCTCTTGCCCATTTTCTGACCGCGCACGAGTGGCAGGGTCAGCCGGAAACTTGCACCGATATTGGGACGTCCCCAGGCCTCGAGTTTTCCGTCGTGCAGATTCGCGTCCTCCACGCTGATCGACAGCCCGAGCCCCGTGCCACCGGAGCGGCGCATACGCGACGGATCGGAACGCCAGAACCTGCTGAAGACCAGTTTCTCCTCACCTGGCCGCAACCCGATCCCCTGATCCCGGACCACCACTGCCAGCGCATTGGCCTCGGTGTCCCCGCGCATCCGGATCAACACCGGTTTGCCCTCGCTGTGGTCGATGGCGTTGGCCAGCAGATTGCGCAACACCCGCTCCACCCGGCGTGGGTCGACCTCGGCGACCACCGGTTCCTCCGGTAGGTCGATCACCACCTCCACCCCGGCGTCGCGGGCCAGATGCCGCACGGTGGAGATCGCGGCCCGCACACACATCCGGACGTCCAGCGATTCCACCTGGAGTTCGGCGACACCGGCATCGTGGCGCGAGATCTCGAGCAGATCGTTGAGCAGTCCTTCGAACCGGTCCAGTTCGGTCACCAGCAGTTCGGCGCTGCGCGCCAGCGCGGGATCCAGATCGTCGCTGCTGCCGTGGATCAGATCGGCGGCCATGCGCACCGTGGTCAGCGGTGTCCGTAGTTCGTGGCTCACATCCGAGGTGAAGCGGCGCTGGAGATTACCGAATTCCTCGAGTTGGTTGATCTGGTTGGACAGGCTTTCGGCCATTTCGTTGAACGCCTTGGCGAGCCGGGCGATATCGTCATCGCCGCGTACCAGCATGCGTTCCTTGAGTCTGCCGTCGGCGAACCGTCCGGCGATCCGCGCGGCGGACCGGATGGGCAGGACGACCTGGCGGGTCACCAGGGCGGTGATCGCGGCCAGCAGGATCAGCAGCACCGCACCGCCGACCATCATGGTGCCACGCATCAGCGACAGGCTGCGTTCCTCGTTGGCCAGCGGGAAGATCAGGTAGATCTCCAGCGTGGGAACCTCGGCGCTGGGGCTACCCAGGATCAACGCCCGGCCGTGATAGCCGTCCGGATCGTTGACATTGGCGAACTGGTAGCTGACCTGATTGCGCTGCACGAATCGGCGCAGCGAATCGGGCACTTCTTTGATGGGCCCGACCGCGATGAGCTGCTGCGGCGTACCGCCGATCACGCTCAGTGCCGAATCGAAACTGCCCGCGGCACCGCCGGACCGGCTCGATTCACGGCGGCTCGACAGCGATTCCCGGGCATCGGTCAACCGCTGTTCCTGTGTGGTGACATCGTGCACCCCGGCGAGCTGCCCCTCCACCGTATTCCGGACCCGGTCCATCTCCTCGACACCGGCGTTGATCTTGGCATCCAGCAGCCGGTCGGTGATCTGGCTGGTCAGCACCACACCGAGGACGGTGATGACGATCAACGACAGCGTCAGGGTCGAAACGATGACCCGCAGCTGCAACGAACGCCGCCAGAGCAGCCCCAGGGACCTACCGACGTGCTGAAACCATTCGTTCACCGGAGCCAGCACCTCCCGCAGCCGGTCCCGACGCCCACTCCCGCCCGGATCGCGATCTGTGCGGGACCCTTCGTGGTCGCGCAAGTTACCGCCTCCGGGCCCGGAGCCGACGGTAACCGATCACGGCGGACCGGCCTTGTACCCCACACCACGAACGGTCAGCACGATCTCCGGATTCTCCGGATCCTTCTCGACCTTGGCGCGTAGTCGCTGAACGTGGACGTTCACCAGCCGCGTATCGGCGGCATGCCGGTAACCCCACACCTGTTCCAGTAGTACCTCGCGAGTGAAGACCTGCCGCGGTTTGCGCGCGAGCGCCACCAGCAGATCGAATTCCAGCGGGGTCAGCGAGATCTGCGCGCCTTCGCGGGTGACCTTGTGAGCGGGCACATCGATCACGATATCGGCGATATTGAGCAGCTCGGCCGGCTCTTCCTCGGTGCGGCGCAACCGCGCGCGCACCCGCGCCACCAGCTCCTTCGGCTTGAAGGGTTTGACGATGTAGTCATCGGCACCGGACTCCAGGCCGAGCACCACATCGACGGTATCGGTCTTGGCGGTGAGCATCACGATCGGCACACCCGAGTCGGCGCGCAGCACCCGGCATACATCGATACCGTTCATCCCCGGCAGCATCAGGTCCAGCAGGACCAGGTCGGGCCGGATCTCCCGGACCGCCGACAGTGCCTGGGTGCCGTCGCCGACCACGTGCGGGTCGAAACCCTCACCTCGCAGGACGATGGTGAGCATCTCCGCGAGGGCCATATCGTCGTCGACGACCAGAATCTTCGGCTTCATAGTTACTATGTTGTCATCTCCCGGGCTCGTAACGGGTCGCCACGCCATACATGGCGCGTTCCCGCCGGATATCCAACACTAATTCGCTAGCAATGCGGCGAGCCGCGCAGCCAATGCATTCATTTCGCCGGAGCGTGGGCCGGGACCTTGTTCGCCGGGCCGGAAAACCCACCAGGTTCCGTACCAATCGCGCCGAGCGAGATCACGGTACACCGCGGCGGTCCGTTCCTGTAATCCACCGTCACGTTCGTAGGCGTCCAACTCCCGCGTCGCGTCGAGTTCACCGCGCCGGCGGGCGCGTTCGGCCGCAACTTCGACCGGTACGTCCAGCAGCAGCTGCACCTGCGGCACCGGCAGCGCGAACCGGCCGAATTCCAATTCCCCCACCCACCGCACGATTTCCCCGTCGGCGGATTGGCCGAGCCGAGCGGCGTTGTAGGCGGCGTTGGAGGCCACGTAGCGGTCCAGCACAACCAAATCGTTGTCGGCCAGCAATTTCGCCAGATCGTCGGCGGCTCCGGCACGGTCCAGCGCGAACAGAGTGGCCATGGCGTTCACCGAGGCGGCCAGATCCCCGTGCGCGCCGCGCAGCGCTTCGGCGGCCAGATCCGCGTGGACGGAACGGCCGTAGCGCGGGAAGGCCAGCGTCTGCACCCGTAGTCCGCGCTGCTCGAGCGCCGCCACCAGATCGGTGATCAGCGTCCGTTTACCCGCACCGTCGAGGCCCTCCACCGAGACCAGCACACCCATGTGGGCAGCCTACTCGGACACCTGTGCCCGCCTACCGAGGCAGGCGGGCACAGGTGGAGACCGGGAAAGGGTGCCGGATCAGTAGCGGTAGTGCTCCGGCTTGTACGGGCCTTCGACATCGACATTGATGTATTCGGCCTGGTCCTTGGTGAGCTTGGTCAGCGTGCCGCCCAGCGCTTCCACGTGGATACGGGCGACCTTCTCGTCGAGCACCTTCGGCAGGCGGTAGACCTCGTTGTCGTACTCCTCCGGTTTGGTCCACAGTTCGATCTGCGCGATCACCTGGTTGGAGAAGCTGTTGCTCATCACGAACGACGGGTGGCCGGTGGCGTTGCCCAGATTCAGCAACCGCCCCTCGGACAGCACGATGATCGACTTACCGGAATCACCGAACGTCCACAGGTCGACCTGAGGTTTGATATTCAACCTCGTCGCGCCGGATCGTTCCAGGCCCGCCATATCGATTTCGTTGTCGAAATGGCCGATATTCCCGAGAATGGCCTGGTCCTTCATCGCCCGCATATGGTCCAGGGTGATGATGTCCTTGTTACCTGTCGAGGTGATGACGATATCGGCCTCGCCGATGGCCCGTTCCACGGTCACCACGTCGTAGCCGTCCATCAGCGCCTGCAGGGCGTTGATGGGGTCGATCTCGGTGACCTGGACCCGGGCGCCCTGTCCGGCCAGCGATTCCGCGCATCCCTTGCCGACGTCGCCGTAGCCGCAGATCAGCACCTTCTTACCGCCGATGAGGACATCGGTGCCGCGGTTGATGCCGTCGATCAGCGAATGCCGGGTGCCGTATTTGTTGTCGAACTTGGACTTGGTGACCGAGTCGTTGACATTGATCGCCGGGAAGGACAGTTCACCCGCGGCGGCGAACTGGTACAGGCGCAGCACACCGGTGGTGGTTTCCTCGGTGACACCCTTGATGCTTTCGGCGATGGCGGACCACTTGCCTTTGTCGGTCTCGAACCGGTCGCGCAGCAGGTTCAGGAAGACCTTGTATTCCGCGGAATGCTCCTCATCGACCGACGGCACCACACCCGCCTTCTCGAACTGCGCCCCGCGCAGCACCAGCATGGTGGCGTCGCCGCCGTCGTCGAGGATCATATTGGTCGGCTCACCCGGCCAGGTGAGCATCTGTTCGGCCGCCCACCAGTACTCCTCCAGGGTTTCGCCTTTCCAGGCGAACACCGGGGTGCCCTGCGGCTCCTCGACGGTGCCGTGCGGGCCGACCACCACGGCCGCCGCGGCATGATCCTGGGTGGAGAAGATATTGCAGGAGGCCCACCGGACCTCAGCGCCCAGTGCGGTGAGGGTTTCGATCAGCACGGCGGTCTGCACGGTCATATGCAACGAGCCGGAGATGCGGGCGCCTTTCAGCGGCGCGACGTCGGCGTATTCGCGACGCAGGGCCATGAGCCCGGGCATCTCGTGTTCGGCCAGCCGGATCTCCTTGCGGCCGAAATCGGCCAGCGCCAGATCCGCGACCTTGTATTCGACGCCGTTACGGCTGTCGGTGCTCAGCGATGTGCGAGGCATTTCGGAGGTCGTCATCAGCGTGGATCAGCCTTCTCTCGGTTACGGCATGAGCGAGTCGGGCCCGGAAGCGGTCGTGCGCTACCTCCGCCTTCGCTCCGGCCTCCGCGTCAGGAGGTGGACCGATCGGCCAGGCCTCGCTCAGGCCCGATAAACACGGTCTCGATCGCAAGGCTAGCCGGTTCGGCGCGGCCGCGGTCCGGCTGTATCGGTTGGCGCCGGTACCGGGCGCGCGGCGCGCGGCGCACCCGTTGGTTTCAGCCGGTGACCATGCCGGGGCCGGGCGATACCGCGTCCACGGCCTGCCGTTTGCGGGGTGCGAGATTGATCCGGGTGAGGTCGCCGTCGTAGTGCGCGAGCACCCGCTTGTCCATTACCCGGCGCCACAGCGGCGGGATCATCGCGAGGACCACCATGGCCGCGTACCCGGCGGGTAGTTGCGGGGCTTCGTCGGTACTGCGCAGCGTCTGATAGCGCCGGCCGGGGTTGGCATGGTGATCACTGTGCCGCTGGAGATGGAACAGGAAGATATTGGTGACGAGTCGATCGCTGTTCCAGCTGTCGCGCGCTGTGCAGCGCCGATACCGCCCGTTGGGGCGGCGTTCCCGGAGCAACCCGTAGTGCTCGATGTAGTTGACGGTTTCGAGCAGGCCGGCGCCCAGCACCGCTTGCAGCAGCAGGTAAGGCAGGATCTGCCAGCCGAAAACCAGCATCAGCCCCCCGAAGAGCACCACCGTCATCGCCCACGCCTGCAAGATGTGGTTGGCCGGACTCCACCAGCCGGTCCCCCTTCGGCGCAACCGGTCTCGCTCCAGCCGCAGCGCAGAACGGAATCCCCCGGCCACACTGCGCGGCATGAATACCCACAAACTCTCACCGAACCGGGCGCTGGCGGGATCCTCGGGGGTCGCGACCCGGGCGTGGTGGCCGCGGTTGTGTTCGACGAAGAAGTGTCCGTACCCGGATTGCGCCAGGGCGATCTTGGCCAGCCACCGTTCCAGGCGTTCGACCCGGTGACCGAGTTCATGGGCGGCATTGATGCCGATCCCGGAGATCAGGCCGAGGGTGACGGCGAGACCTACCTTGTCGACGATATCGAGTTCGCTACCGGACCACAGGTACCCGGCCAGGGCGAGACCGACCAGCTGGATGGGTAGGAAGAGATACGTGCACCAGCGGTAGTAGCGGTCGTTGGAGAGGGTTTCGTAGTCCTCGTCGCGAGGGTTGGAACCATCGTCGCCGACCAGCAGGTCGAGTAGCGGGATGAGTACCAGGACCATGATCGGCCCGGTCCACCAGAACACCTCGAGACCGGTGTGCAGCACAAGCTGGGAGGGCAGCAGCGCGGTGGCCGGAGCGATCAGACCGAGGATCCATAGATGGCGTTTGGGATCGGCCGACCCGGCCGACTTGCCAACCAAATGCACTTTTGCCCCGCTATTGAAAAACCGAACTTGCAGCGGCCTATATATTCGCAGACCCGGTGTCTTCATTGCGCCGTTGTTCGACCCAAACGTGGTGACCGTTACACGCCGGAACCGCGCCCCGGTGCGCCGTCCTATGGACGGACGTCCGCGAGCCCGCCCCGGAGCAGTTGAAACCGCAGGTCGCGGCGCCTTCTGTTGGTGTCTTACGGCCCGGCTCACCGCGCGGGGATTTCCGTCGCGGGCCGCCCGGCGAGCGCTGCGGCCACATAGGGTCCGAAGACGCGGCCGAGTTCGGCCGGTACGTCGTGTTCCGGCCCGGGTGGGGTGGGGATATAGCTGATCGCCAGCCGGACCAGGGCGTGAGCGAAGGTCTCGGCCTGGCCTCGGGTGAAGGCCACCCAACTGCGCTGCATGACGCTGATGAGCCGCTCGGTGGCGTGCTCGATCAGCGGACCGGCGTCGAGGGTGATGAGGCGGAGCAGGTCCAGTTTGACCTCGCCGAGCACGAGCGATTGCACCAGTGGGTCCTGGGCGGCATCGCGGAAATAGCTTGCGATGCCGTCGCGGATGGAGGCATCGGCGTCACCGATATTGGCGGCCAGCGCTGTCTCCACATGATCGACGAGATCGTCGGCCAAGCGGACGGCGTAAGCCTCCGCCAGACCCTGACGCGAACCGAATTCGTTGTAGAGGGTCTGGCGGCTGACCCCGGTACCGGCCGCCACCTCGGTGAGGGTGATCTTGGACCAGTCCCGTTGCCCGAGAAGGTCACGCATCGTGTCCAGGATGGCTGTGCGCAGCAACTCACGCGCAGACCCCTGGATGAAATTCCGGGATCCGGTGCTCGGCATGGCAGCGACACTGGCACGAACGACCTGTTCGAGTCAAAGTTTCAAGTTCGTTCGATCGGCTGCCGCCCGGCCACCGGGCAGATCACCGGGATCACGGCATGAGCACGACGTCGGCGTCCGGCGGCAGGGCGGCCACCGGCCACCACCGCAGATCGGTGGATTCCGCGCTGCGCACCGGCACCGCACCGGGTGGGGCGGTGATCCGGAACAGCAGATCCAGATGCCGCGTCGGCACACCGAGGGAACAGGTGATCGGATGAGCCTGGGCCGCATAGAGTTCCGGTTCGATGAGCAACCCGTCGATCCCCGATTCCTCGGTGGCCTCGCGCAGCGCAGCCCCCGCCACTGTCTCGTCGCTCTCCTCGCAGTGCCCGCCGAGCTGGATCCAGCGCCCGACCCGCGGATGCAGAGTCAGCAGAACCTCCCGGCCGTCGTGCGAGAAAACCACGGCCGACGCGGTGATGTGACCGGGCACGTGTTCGCGCAGGCATCCGCGTGGCGCCGATCCGAGGAATGCCAGTATCGCCTCGCGCAGCGAGGTCTCGGGACCGCTGCCCGGCTGCCAGGTGGTCAGCAATTCGGTGGCCGAGGCATGCAGAGATTCCACGCTCACCGTTCCACCAGCCCCACCGCCGGGTCGCACGGGGGACGGGGTCCCAGTTCCTCGCGTGGGTGCCCGACGGCTATGGCGCCCAACGGGTTCCAGTCGTCGTCCAGGTCCAGGACGGCACGGGCGACCTCCGGCGCGAAGATGGTCGAACCGATCCAGCAGCTCCCCAGCCCCTCGGCGGCCAGCGCAACCAACAACCCCTGCACCGCGGCGCCCACGGCGACGGTGAACATGGTCTGTTCCGCAGCTCGGCGGCGGTCATCGGGATAGTCGTGAGCGCCGTCCGGCACACAGAACGGGATAATCACCTCCGGGGCGTCGAAGAGTAGGCGCCCGCGGTTCACGCGGCGCTCCACCCGTTCGGCGTCCAGGCCGTCGGCCAGGAGATCGGCACGCCACTTCTCCGCCATCGCGGTGAGCAGCCGTTCGCGCCGGACCCGGTCGCGTAGCCAGACGAACCGCACCGGACGGGTGTGATGAGGTGCGGGAGCCGTCAACGCAACCGCGGTCGCAGCCCGGATACGTTCCGGGTCCACCGGGTCGGCGGTGAAATCACGCACCGAGCGCCGCAGTAGCACCGCCTCTTCCCGGCCGCGCTGCAGGGCCTCGGCCGTACCGAGCCAGAACAGATCGTCGGTTCCCGCACGCACGAGGTCTGTCGCGGTAGAACCGTCGTCGGTGAGCGTCAGACCGCGTACCACCGCCACCGGCACCGCACCCAGTTTGCCCTTCACAAGATCGGCGGCCGCTGCGAGTTCGTCGGCGATCGCGACCTGGGTGACCTGCAGTTCGTTGCCCTGACCGTCGACGGTGCCCGAATAGTCGTGCAGTACACGTAGTCCCGCCGAGCCGATCGCGACATCGGTCTGGCCGTTACGCCAGGCGCGCCCCATAGTGTCGGTGACCACCACCGCCACGTTCACACCGAGCCGGGTCGCCAGTGCCGAACGCAACCCTTTCGCGCTGCCGTCGGGATCGGTGGGAAGTAGGACGAGTTCACCGCGTTCGACATTGGACCCGTCCACCCCGGAGGCCGCCTGCACGATGCCGAGCCGGTTCTCGGTGATCAGGGTACGGCCGCGGCGGGCCACGATCCGCACCGATTCCTGCTCCACCAGCCGCCGCCGCGCCGCGTCACGCTCCTCCGGATCGGTTGGCGCGGCAACGATCCGCCCCTCCGCCTTGGCGACGATCTTGCTGGTGACCACCAGGATATCGCCGTCGACCAGCCACGGAGCGCAGGCGGCGATATGTTCGGCGAGGTCGTCGCCGGGCCGGAATTCCGGCAATCCGGCGATCGGGAGAATACGTACTTCCGCGGCGGCATGATCGGCAATTACCTCGGCGAACGATTCCATACCGGTCACGATTTCACTCCTGCCAGATCAAAGGCCGCGCGCACCATTTCGGCGGTGGCCGGCGGATCGGTCATCAACAGCGGAACGCTGCGCACCTGCACCCCGGGGACATCGGCGGTATCGGTGGTGTGGATCAGCCAGCCGTCGAGAATGCCGGTGGCCGAACGCGCTCCGTAGTGCCTGCCGACCGCCTCCGCGGAGGTCTCCACACCGATCACCGACAGGCATTCGTCGGCCATACCGCGCAGCGGCTTCCCATCGATCACCGGCGAGACGCCGATCACCGGGGCCGCGGTGGTTCGCAATGCGCCCCGAATTCCGGGCACCGAGAGGATGGAGCCCACGCTCACAACAGGGTTCGAGGGGGCCAGCAATACGATATCCGCATCGGCTATGAGTTCGATCACATTTGGTGCCGGCTTGGCTTCGTCGGCCCCGATTGTGGCGAATCCGTGAGTTCGAACGTCGGCGCGATACCGAACCCACCACTCCTGGAAATGGATCGCGCGGCGTTCGCTGGGAGTCTCCGGGTCGCTGATAACAACATGCGTTTCACAGCGATCGTCGGTTGCCGGGATGAGTTCGACGCCTGGTTGCCACCGATTGCACAGCGCCTCGGTAACCGCCGAGAGCGGATAGCCGGCGCGCAACATTTCGGTGCGAACCAGATGCGTGGCGATATCCCGATCCCCCAGCCCGAACCAGTCCGGCTGAGCGTGATATTTCGCCAACTCCTCCTTCGCGTGCCAGGTTTCCCCCAGCCGGCCCCAGCCTCGCTCGGGGTCTATTCCGCCGCCGAGCGTATACATGCAGGTATCGAGGTCGGGGCAAATTCTCAACCCGTGCATCCAGACGTCATCGCCCACATTGACGATGGCCGAAACCTTCGCTTCGGGCAGCAGCTCCCGTACACCCGACAGGAACCGCGCGCCACCGACTCCGCCGACCAGGACGACGATACGGGGGCCATTGGCGGGCCCGATGTCCGCTTGTTGTGAAGTCACATCTGTACACCCTATGCGGCGCCGGAAATAGTGCGTCTTTCGCTATATTTGCCGGTCATTTGCTATTCGGGTCACAAGATCGACTCGGAATGCCGCGCGGGATAGTAACGGAATAGTGACGGTGGCTTGACCATCACACCCGGCGGCGTGTCTAATCACAGACATGTCATTCCGGACGGTGCTGGAAGTTCAAGGCGCGAACGGAAACTCGAACAGATGTTCGAATTGGAATGACGGGCTCGGGGAAGTCCGCGAGACAACATCGCGGAGTTAGGCCGTCGATATGCGTGTGGATCGACGGAAAGAAATCATTCTGCGCTAACACACAGTGAGGAGGCGGAGCGATGGCCGAAGAACTGGCCCCGGCCGGCATTCCGGTGGGTGTATCGCGAACGGATTCCACAGCAGGCGCAGCACGAAGCGTCGCTGCTGACAACGGCTGGGCCGATCGCGATCGGAATGAACGAGAATCAACGCCCCGGCTCAGCCTTATCGTGACCGGTTTCGACGAGATGTTCGACTCCATCGAGGAACAGTGGCAAGAACGCGCATTATGCGCGGAAACCGATCCAGAAGCGTTCTTCCCGGAGAAGGGCGGATCCACACGCGAGGCCAAACGCATCTGCTTGGGATGCGAAGTTCGCGACGAATGCCTGGAATACGCGCTCGCACACGATGAACGATTCGGAATCTGGGGCGGCCTGTCGGAGCGGGAGCGCCGGCGCCTCAAGCGCGGTATCGGCTGACGACACCGCTCGCGTCGGTGCGCCCCGGAGCAGGTAGCCGGGGCGGGCCGTCGCGGTCGGCGATCGATGACTAACGTTCGAGTCATGGCACGTTCCCGCAATCGCAGACCCCCGACCGCCCGGTCGGTGAGCCGCCGCGGTCGCGGCGTGCGCGGGCCCATGCTTCCCCCCACGGTGCCGGCCTGGCGCACCCGCGGCCAGAAATTCGATCGCCTCGTGCTCGAAGCGTTCGCACCACTGGACACCCGCTGGCACGACCGCCTCACCAAACTGGATATCGCTGTCGATGATGTCCCGAAAATCCGTCCGCTACACCCGGATTCGGTCACCTGGCCGGACGAGGTGGTCGCCGACGGCCCGGTCCCGTTATCGCGGCTCATCCCGGCCGGGGTGGACCGGCACGGCACCCCCATCCGCGCACGCGTCGTACTGTTCCGCAAACCCCTCGAATTACGCGCGGGCGACCCGGAGGATCTGGTGGACCTGCTGCGCGAAGTACTGGTCCAGCAGATCGCCACCTACCTCGGCGTCGACCCGGACGTCATCGACCCCGAACCGGAATAGTTGGCATGCGCCGCCGAAATCACAGCGTGTCTGCCCCACCTGTGCCCATGTTGGGGGTTACTCTCATCGACGTGATCTCCATGCGTCGCTGCTGCCGACCCGGCTGCAAGAATCCGGCCGTCGCGACGCTGACCTATGTTTACTCGGATTCCACCGCGGTGGTGGGTCCGCTGGCGACGGTAGCCGAACCCCATTCCTGGGACCTGTGCGGAACACATGCCTCCCGGATCACCGCCCCCAAAGGCTGGGATATGGTCCGGCACGAAGGCGGTTTCGCCACCAGTCCCGACGACGACGACCTCACGGCACTGGCCGAGGCCGTCCGCGAAGCCGGGCTACGCCGTCGCCCGCCCGAACCGGAGCAGCGCGGCTACCGCGAGCACACGCCTCCCCCACGCCCCACCCGCACGGGACGCCGCGGACATCTCCGGGTCCTCCCCGACCCACCGAGCTGATTTCCGGCGCGCCGGACTCGTGTCGCACCTCGGCCACCGGCCTGGCTGCGCCCGTTCACCCCGCGGATCCACATCGATGTCCCCCACGATCGCACCGAATTACCGAGGATCCGTTCGGCGGACCCATGAATCAACATACATACCCAGCGGCGGCGCCGTGTTCGACAGCACGCCTGCGGAATTCGCCCGTCACGGCACCCGGCGCAACCGGCGGCGGCGCTGACCAGCAGCAACGCCCGGCTGTCGAGAACTGCAAGCGGCTCGATGCGACCGGCGGCCGCGCCGAGTACTGCGAAGCCCCGGGCACGCGGCACCTTCGGGAACGGATCCACCGTTCCCGCTGAGAGACTGCTCAGCTCGGGCCGGCCCGCAGGCCGCTGGACAGGGCCAGCCCTCGGGCCGGGAGCCGGCCGGGCCGGAGGCACTGCCATGAATACGGCGCCGAAGAGCCACCTACTAGGGTGGTCACCATGACAGTCGCCCGCCCTGCCGAGTCCGTGAACGCGGTGATCAAGGCCTACGACATCCGCGGCGTCGTCGGGGAACAACTCGATGCCGATTTCGTCCGGGATACCGGTTCCGCGTTCGCTCGGCTCATGCGGGCCGAAGGCGCACGGCGCATCGTGATCGGTCACGATATGCGCGCCTCGTCACCGGAGCTGGTGGATGCGTTCGCCGCGGGCGTGGTGGCCCAGGGGCTGGACGTGGTGCGGATCGGCCTGGCGTCCACCGACCAGCTGTATTTCGCCTCCGGCACACTCGACTGCCCGGGCGCCATGTTCACCGCCAGCCACAACCCGGCCCGCTACAACGGGATCAAACTGTGCCGGGCGCGGGCGCTGCCGGTCGGTCAGGACACCGGTCTCGCCACCATCGCCGAGGAACTCGTCACCGGCGTGCCGGGCTACGACGGCGCACCGGGAACCACGACGGAAACCGACCTGCTCGGTGATTATGCGGTGTTCCTGCGCGATCTGGTGGAGCTCGACGGTATCCGGCCGCTGACCGTCGCGGTGGACGCCGGTAACGGGATGGGCGGACATACCGTTCCCGCCGTACTCGGGGCCCTGTCGCAGGTGACGATCGTGCCGCTGTACTTCGAGCTGGACGGATCGTTCCCCAACCACGAGGCCAACCCGCTGGACCCGGCGAACCTGGTGGACCTGCAGAAACTGGTCCGAGACTCGGGGGCCGACATCGGGCTGGCATTCGACGGTGACGCCGACCGCTGTTTTGTCGTCGACGAGCAGGGTGATCCGGTATCGCCCTCCGCGATCACTGCGCTGGTAGCCGAGCGCGAGCTCGCCGAGGAGCCCGGTGCCACGATCATCCATAATCTGATCACCTCGCGGTCGGTACCGGAGTTGGTGACCGAACTGGGCGGCACCCCGGTGCGGTCGCGGGTCGGGCATTCGTTCATCAAACAGCTCATGGCGGATACCGGGGCGGTTTTCGGCGGAGAGCATTCCGCGCACTACTACTTCCGCGATTTCTGGGGAGCCGATTCCGGCATGCTGGCCGCATTGCATGTGCTGTCCGCCCTCGGTGAGGATAAACGGCCTGTTTCGGAACTGATGGCCGCCTATACCGGGTATGCCGCCTCGGGGGAGATCAATTCGACCGTCGCCGACGCGGCCGGGCGCACCGGTGCGGTGCTCGACGCTTTCGCCGGCCGAGCGGTGGCGGTGGACCGCCTCGACGGTGTGACGGTGCAACTTCCCGATGACGCCTGGTTCAACCTGCGCGCCTCCAATACCGAACCGCTACTGCGGCTCAACGTCGAAGCGCGCTGTCCGGAGGAAGTAGACGCACTCGTGACCGAGATTCTGCGCATCGTCCGCGCCTGACTGGAATAGTGGAAATACACACCGTGGATTCGCCCGTTCCAGGCCCGGTATCCACGATCCGGGCGGTGGCGGCGGCCGAGACCGAAAACAGCGCGATGAGGGGAGGTGCCACGCCCGATGATCGCTGACACCCCGGTACTCGATCTGGACGATGCCGCAATGCTCGAGGCCGCCGATACCGGCGGCGCCCTCCGTTCTGCCGCATCCGGTGGCGCCCAGGTACGGGCCACCGCCGCGGCCGTGGGCGAGAATGCGCTCGCGGGGCTGGCAGGTCTGCGGCCACGCAGTCTGCTGCTGGTCTCCGGCGCCGGCCGGGCCGGCCGCGCGGCGGGCCTGCTGGTGGCCGCACTCGGCGACCGTGCCGGATTGCCGCTGGTTCCGGTCAATACCGTGCCCTCCTGGGCCGGTCCCCTGGACGTCGTACTGGTCAGCGGTGACGACGCCGGGGATCCCCGGCTGATCGATGCCGTGGACCGGGCGGTACGCCGGGGCGCCGAAGTCGTCGTGGCGGCACCGAACGAGGGGCCGCTGCGGGCTGCGGCGGCCGGCCGTGCCGCCGTGCTGGAACCGCGGGTCCCGGTGCTCGACGCCAACCGGCTCCTGCGCTACCTCTCGACCGGCATCGCGGTTCTGCGGATGATCGCTCCCGCCCGGTCGGCCGGTGACCTGCCCGACCTCACCGATCTCGCCGATGTACTCGATACCGAGGCGTTGCGCGACGGGCCCCAGCACGAGGTGTTCCACAATCCCGCCAAGAACCTCGCCGCCCGCACTCAGCAGCGCGGCCTGATCCTGGCCGGAGACAGCCCCGCAACCACCGAACTCGCGATCCATGCCGCGGAGGTCCTGCTGCAGTCCGCGGGCCGCACTGCCACCGCCGTGGACCTGTCCGTCGCCGTGGCCGCGCTCCCCCAACTGGTGGATGCGACCACCGCCGCCGCGCCGGATTACGATCCGCTGTTCCACGACGAGCAGCTCGACGGCCCGCCGCCTGTCGAGAAGAAGCGGATCTTCCTGTGCAGCGCCGATACCGATACTCCGGCCGCGCGGCGCAAACTCGCGCTGTTCGGGGGTGCCGGCGGCGGAACGGTCGACGCCGACCTGATCACAGCCGATATCGAGACGGTCCCGGCGGACCCGTCTCGCGCCGAATCGGGCGAACCGGCCCCGGAACCGCCCACGCATGCCGGCGCGGAGCTGGAACGCCTCGCGGTACTGGCACTGCGCTGGGAAATGACAGCCGCCTACCTGCGGCTCATCGGCGGCCGGGCGGTCTCGGCCGGTGATCCGGACAGGTACGACGGGGGACCCTACTAGTGCACGAACTCGTTGGTGCGTTGCGTTTGTACGCCTGGGGTTCACGCACCGCGCTCGCCGAACTCTGCGGCCGTCCTGTCCCTTCCGCACATCCGGAAGCCGAACTGTGGTTCGGTGCCCACCCCGCCGACCCCGCCTATATCCGTACCGAACGCGGTAAACGCTCGCTACTCGAAGTGGTCTCGGCCGAACCCGGCCGGGAACTCGGTGCCGCCGCGACCCGTTTCGACGGCCGGCTGCCGTTCCTGCTCAAGATCCTGGCCGCCGAGGAACCGCTGTCGCTACAGGCACATCCGAGCGCGCAGCAGGCGGCGGCCGGATTCGCCCGGGAGAACCGCACCGGGGTGCCGCTGGATTCGCCCATGCGCAACTACCGCGATGACAGCCACAAGCCCGAACTCGTCGTCGCACTGGAACGTTTCGAGGCCTTGGCCGGTTTCCGGGATCCGATGCGCACGGTGGAACTGTTCCGCGCCCTGGACGTACCCGAACTCGGGCAATACGCCGATCTGCTCGCCGCGCAACCCGATTCCGACGGCCTGCGAACCCTGTTCACCAGCTGGATAACGCTGCCGAACGCGGTGCTGGACACGCTCCTGCCCGCCGTCCTGGACGGCTGCGTGCGCTATCTGACCAACGCGAGACGCGAATTCGCGCCGGTGGCCCGGACGACCCTCGAACTCGCCGAAAGCTATCCGGGTGACGCGGGTGTGCTGGCCTCGCTGTTGCTGAACCGGATCACCTTGCTACCCGGGCAGGGCTTGTTCCTCGCCGCCGGCAATATGCATGCCTACCTGCGCGGCGTCGCGGTCGAGATCATGGCGAACTCGGACAATGTGCTGCGCGGTGGACTCACCCCGAAACACGTCGATGTGCCGGAACTGCTGAAAGTCCTGGATTTCGAACCTATCGACCTGCCTCTGGTACTACCGGAACCCGCCGGTGACGGTTCGGTGCGCTACCGCACCCCCGCCCCCGAATTCGCCTTGCGCCGCTTCGATATCACCGAGGGCTCGGCGCTGATTCCGCTCACCGACGCCGGCCCCGGCATAGTCTTGTGCACCGCCGGTTCCGCCCATCTGCTCGACGGTATCTCCGAGGTCCGGCTCGACCGTGGTACCGCGGCGTGGATCTCGGCCGCCGACACCGATATCCGCGCCCGAGCGGCCGGCGGTCCGGCCACCCTTTTCTGCGCCTGCGTGGGATGAGACGCTGGGCTCCGATCCCAGGGTCATCGACCTACACCTCCACCGAAATCGGTCGGCGATGCCGCGCGCTCGTGCCCATACCGGCCGGCCCGGACTTCCCGGGAATGCTCACCGCCCCGACACCGAGTCCAGCGAGACCCTTATAGGGTTGTGGCCGCGTCGGAAATACGACGCCTGAGGGCCTCGACCCCGCAGCGCCGCAAATGAATACAGAGGGTGGCAGATGTCGGCTGGTGGAAGTAAGAAGGCGATTCTCGCCGCGTTGACGGCGAATGCCGGGATCGCTGTGGCGAAGTTCGTGGGTGCGGGGATCACCGGATCGGCGTCGATGCTGGCCGAGGGGGTGCACTCTGTAGCCGATACCGCTAATCAGGGGCTGCTTCTCTTCGGGCAGAACCGGGCTCAGCAGGAAGCCGACGAGCTGCATCCATTCGGGTACGGGCGCAGCCGTTACTTCTATTCGTTCGTGGTGGCCCTGGTCCTGTTCACGCTGGGCTCGGTGTACGCCCTGTACGAGGGTGTTCACAAGATCCAGCATCCCGAGGAGCTCAGCTCACCCATGGTGGCCGTGGTGATCCTGGTGGTCGCCATCGGGCTGGAGATCTACAGCTTCACGACCGCCGTCCGGGAATCCAAACCGCTCAAAGGGCGGGCGAGCTGGTGGCATTTCATCCGCAATTCGCGCAGCCCGGAACTGCCGGTGGTGCTGCTGGAGGATACGGGTGCGCTGATCGGCCTGGTGCTGGCGCTGGGCGGTGTCGGGCTGACCATGCTGACGGGCGATCCGGTCTGGGACGGAATCGGGACCCTGTGCATCGGCGCGCTGCTCGGCATCATCGCGATCATCCTTATCATCGAGATGCACAGCCTGCTGATCGGTGAGGGTGCGACGGCGGCCGAGGATCGCGCGATCCGCGACAGCATCGCCGACAGTACGACGATCGATCGGCTCATCCATATGAAGACCCAGTACATCGGCCCGGAAGAGTTGCTGGTGGCGGCCAAGGTGGCAGTGGCGCCCGGACTGGATATCGCGCAGATCGCGGCCGGTATCGACGAGGCCGAGAGCCGGATCCGGGCCGCGGTCCCGACGGCGCGGATCATCTACCTGGAGCCCGATCTGTATCGGGAACCCGCCGGTAAGGCCTAGCTACCAGAAGCGGTTTCCGCGTTCGCACCGGCCAGCTCGAGCGGGTCGGTGCGAATACCGAAAACGGTGCGCAACGCATGCGCGGCGGCGTGGGTACCGGCCATTCCGTGCACCCCGCCGCCCGGTGGTGTGGCCGACGAGCAGAGGTAGACACCGGGCAGGCCGGTGGTGTGCGGATTCCAGCGGGGTACCGGACGGAACACTGTCTGCATGAGAGTCATCGCCCCGGCACCGATATCACCGCCCACATAGTTGGCGTTGTATGCGGGTAGTTCGGCGGCCGTGTAGACATGTTTCGCCAGGATCAGGTCCCGGAAACCGGGGGCGAACCGTTCGACCTGGCCGATGATCTGTTCGCTGATATCACGATCCGATCCGTTCGGGACGTGGGCATACGCATACAGGGTGTGCTGCCCCGCCGGGGCCCGGCCGGGATCCACGACACCGGGCTGGATGACCAGCGTGTACGGCCGGTCGGTGTGCATCCCCGCAGCGACCGCGTGTTCGGCGGCCATGGCCTCGGCCCGGCTGCCCACCAGATGCAGAGTGCCCGCTTCGGTACAGTCCGGCGCCTGCCACGGCACCGGACCGGACAGGGCGAAATCGACCTTGCAGGAGCCCGGGCCGTAGCGCACATTGCCGAGCAGCCGGCGGTACCCGGCGGGCAGCCGGTCACCGCCGATTCGCAGGAGTTCGGCCGGCGAGGTATCGCACAGGACTGCCCGGGCCGAACCGAATTCCGCCAGCGAATCCACCCGATGGCCGGTGATCACCCGGCCGCCGCGGCGGCGTAGTTCCGCAGCGAGCGCGTCCACGATCGCCTGGCTGCCGCCGCGCGGCACGGGCCAGCCACCGGCATGTGCGAGGGTCGCCAGGAGCAGCCCGGCGCCGACGGCCGGTAGTGCCCGCGGCGGCCGGACCGCATGCGCGGCGACCCCGGTGAACAGTGCCGGAGCGATCTCTCCGGCGAATCGGGTATTCCAGAACGGCGACCCCTGTTCGAACATCCGCAGACCGAACCGGACCGCCGCCGGAGACAGCGGCACCCGCCGCATATTCGACATCGCGGTATCAACCACAGCCGGCCAGTCCTCGACCAACGGCCCGAACAGGCCCCGCCAGGCTTTCCCATCGCGGCCCAGCTCGTCCACTGTGCGATCCAGATCCCGCCATGCCACCCCGGCGGCCCCGGAATCGAGCGGATGCGCATACGAGGCGGCCGGGGTGAGCAGTTCCACCCCGTGCGCGGCCAGGTCGAAGGCCCGGAAGAACGGCGACGCATACGCCATGGGGTGCGCGCCGGCGCAGATATCGTGCCGGAAGCCGGGCAGGGTGACCTCGGCGGTCCGGCAACCACCCCCGACGGTCTCCCCCGCCTCGTGCACCTCGACGTCGAGCCCGGCGCCGGCCAGGATCACCGCCGCCGCAAGCCCGTTGGGTCCGGACCCCACTACGACGACATCAGCCATGACCCGAGTCTATGTTCACCGGCCGCCGACGCGGGCGCCCATGTGATGTCTCGCCGAATCGGTCCACCGAGCGCGTCGGATTCGGTCTGCGATCGGCGACCGTGAACAGCCGGGTCCGATCGTCCGGTCGGCTGCGGCGCCGGCCGGCAGAGTGGTGGTGGTTGTCTGAGCCGGCGTGGTGGTGCCCGGCGGAGCGGCGACCTCCGTTGCGGGTCCGGAGCTCGAGGGGCCTGGCCGAACTCGCCGCGATGCCCGTGGTCGGCGTACGCGGTGTCATGTCCGGCGGACCGCCCGGTTCAGACGCGGGTACGAGCTCGCGCGCCGGTGTGGGCAGGCAGGTGGGAGTAGCCGTGCAGGGTGAACAGGGGCCGGCGAGTGGGCGGATCGGTGAGTCGCAGGTCGGGGAAGGTTTCGGTGAGGGCGCGCAGAGCGTGGGTGGCTTCCATCCGGGCCAGTCCGGCGCCGAGGCAGACATGGATTCCGCTGCTGAAGCCCAGGTGGTTCTTGGCGTTTTCCCGGGTGATATCGAATCTGGCGGGGTCGGGGAAGACGGCAGGATCGCGGTTGGCGCCGGCCAGCGACAGCACCACTGTCGATCCCGGGCGCAATCGGCGGCCGGCGATTTCGAGGTCGGTGAGGGCGACACGAGCGGTGGTCTGCACAGGTGCGTCGATCCGCAGCACCTCTTCGACCGCGTTGGACCAGAGTTCCGGTTCGGCGCGGAGCCGGTCCAGCTGGTCCGGATGCTCGAGCAGCCAGACGATACCTTTGCCGATGAGGTTGACCGTGGTCTCGAACCCCGCACCCATGAGCAGGGTGGCAGAGGTGCACAGTTCGTGATCGGTCAGGTCTGCGGCGGTGACCAGGCTGCTGAGGATATCGTCGCCGGGTTCGGCGCGTAACCGTTCGATATGGTCGAGCAGATAGGCGTGTATCCGTTCGGAGGCCTTCATCGCCCTGCTGTGCGCCTGCCAGGAGATACCGAGGTCGAGCAGCGGGCTGATCTCGTCGCCCCACTGCAGGAACATCTCGCGATCCGAATCGGGGAATCCCAGCATTTCGGAGATGATGGCGATCGGCACCTGGGAGGCGAATCGGGTCACCAGATCGACGGGCCCGTCGTCGGGCAGGGCGGTGAGCAGTTCGTCGGTCACGCCGGCGATCCGGTCGCGTAGCCGAGCGACCGCGCGCGGGGTGAATGCGGCGGCGACAGGTTTGCGCATCCGGGTGTGTTCGGGCTGGTCGATCATCAGCATGGACGGCGGGTCTACGGGGTTGGGCGGAATCGGCCGGCGCTGCAGTAGTGCCCGCGCCCGGCCCGAAAGGGGGACCAGTTCGGGCATTCCGGTACCGAAACGGTTGTCCCGCAGTATCTCCCGGCACAGATCGTGGTCGAAGGTGATCCACGCCGAAGTGACCCGATGCAATCCGCCCGCGCCGCGCATCTCCTCGATCAGCGCATACGGGTTCTCGATACCTTCCGGGCCACCGCTGAGCCGGGCGAACAGATCACCTTGCCGGAGCTTCACTTTCTCGGCCGCCCGGACCAGTCCGTGATGGTTGACCCACCGATACAGGTACTGCGGTCTCATCCGAACCCCTCCGTCGCTGCTCCGTCGCATCCCCTCTCGACGTTACGCAGAACACAGTCCCGGCGGTACCTGCCGGAGTCGGATTCCGGCACCTACCGTGGTAGGACTCCGGGCGTTCAGAGGACGCGGGTGACCCGTTCGGTTTCGATTCGATGATCCCGCTGCGCCGGATCCGGATCGGCCACCTGCACCAGCGAGGCGCCCGCTACGAGCACCGCGAGGTACCGGTCGATCAGCTCCTCGGCGGTATCCCAGCTGCCGGTCGACAGCACCCGGTCGGTTTCCGAGAGCCCTTGCCGGGCCGCGGATTTCCGCGCCTCGGTGAGTACCTCCGCTACCGGCATGCCGTCCAGTGCGGCACCTGCCCCGCCGGGGCGGAACTGGTCGCCGTGGACGCGGACCGCAGTCGCGTAGTCGGTGACGCCGAGCGGCAGATCACGCACCGGCGCCCCCATCGGGTCGAGCGACAGCGCCGCGACCTCCGGAGCGTGCTCGGTTTCGCCGAGCCGGGCGGCAGCGGCGAAAACCAGTTCCGCGTCCGGGTCCGGTTGCAACACCACCTCGGTCCCGGCCCACCAGCAGCCGAGCAGGACGGCCGCGGTCTGCCAATGCGCGGGTAGCAGTACCGCCACCCGGGCGCCGGGAGTGAGGCCGAATTCGTCGCGGATCAGGTTGGCGGTTTTGGCCGCCCAGTTGGCCAGAGTTGTCGCGGACAGTTCGATACGCGCACCGGTCGCGTCGTCGTACCAGGTGATCCGGGGCACGGCCGGTTCGCGTTCCAGAATCGGCTCCAGTACTGCTTCGGGGAGGGTCGTGGCCTGCTCTACGTCGCGCATCGTCTGCTTTCTGCGTCCAATTCTTCGGGTCCGATTCACACGGGCGTTCAGTTCACACAGGTGGGTCCGTCCTCGACCGCCGCGATGGGCGGTGCGGGGGGCACCGGGGTCGCCGATGTCGACATACCGCCGAAATCGATCACGTCCTCGCTGCCGGATCCGGGGCCAGCGTAGTCGCTTGCCAGCACCACGCTCACCGTTCCCGGCACCAGCGTGGGGTCCGCGACGACCGGGATACCGCCGAGCGCCGCGGCCACCGCCGCCGCCGATCGATCGGTCTCGGAGGCGGCGAGCACCTGGCTTTGCGAAGCTGTCCCGCCCGAATAGTTACCCACCTCGCCGGAGAGATAACCGAGTGCGGTGAGTTCCTGCGATACCGAACCGGCCAGTCCGGAAACCGATGTCGAGTTGAAGACGTCTACCTGCACTGTTCCCGGGGCCGCGGCCGGAACCGGGGCAGTGCTGGTGCCCGGGTCGGTGCTGCCCGCTTCCTCGCCGACCAGTCCCGCGACATAGTCCTGGACATCGTCGGGTTCGACCCGCACCACCGACTCGCCGGTCGAGGTGCTGCCGTTGAGATCGGCGACGGGAATGGTCTCGAAGGTCACCTTGCCGGCGGACAGATCCTGGAGTTGATCGAGGAACGCCAGCAGATCCCACCCCTCATCGAGCACGATGGTGCGCCCCACGGCGTCGCTGAGTTCGCGTAACCGGGTGGGATTGCTCAGAGTGTCGGCGCTGACCACCTGATGGACGAGCTGAGCCATGAACACCTGCTGACGCACGATCCGGTCCAGATCGCCGCGTTCGAGATTGTGTCGTTGCCGGACGAAGCTCAACGCCTGCGGGCCGTCCAGTTTCTGGCGGCCGGCCGGAAAATACGCACCGGACATCGCTTCGTCCACCGGTTGGCGCAGACAGACGTCCACACCGCCGACCGCGTCGGTGAGCAGCACGAACCCGAGCAGGCTGACCTCGGCGTAGTGATCGACGGTGATACCGGTGAGCCCGGCCACCGAGCTGATCAGTGCCTGCCGGCCGCGCTGCGTGGATTTCTCCTCCGCGGCCTCGGGCGTGGAACCGTCGGTGAGCATATCGTCTTGCGTGGCCTGCTTGGTGATCCCGTACGCGGAATTGATCTTGCCCTTGCCCTGCCCCGGGATATCGACGTAGGCATCACGCGGAATCGAGATCGCGGTGGCCGAACTGCCGTCGTTCGGTACCCGTACGAGCACGATGGTGTCGGTGTTCGTGCCGATCTCGTCACCGGCGTGCAGCATCGCGCGTTCGGCCTCGGTAAGCGGATTCCCCTTCGCGTCGGTACGCGAATCCACACCCACCAGCAGGATGTCCACGGCGCCGTCGCGATGCCCGCCGAGGCCGAGATCACTGATGCGTTCGATATTCGACACCAGCGAATCCACGCCCCGCCAGGCGAACCCGGTACCCACCAGCACAATCAGAGCAACCGCCGCGACGAATACCCGCGCCGGACTCCACAACGTCGGCTCCCCACGCTGCGCCACCTTTGAACTTCCTCTCCCCATCCGGACCGGTCGAGGACCCCGATCCACTTCGCGTACGCCGTCGAAACACCTTCCGCTCCACGCAGGCTAACCAACGGCAGCCCGGGTGACATCGATTCGGCCCATCGACGGCGTGCCAGACTGGGCCGGTGAACGATGTCGTGCCGCCCGGAACCGAACCCAGCGCCCGGCTCGTGGTCACCGGGGCCGGCGGCCAGGTCGGCCGGGAACTGCTCCGGCTGGCACCCACCGCCCGCGCCTACTCCCGCGCCCGGCTCGACATCACCGACCCGACAGCCGTGGAATCAGTACTGCGGCCGGGCGATATCGTCGTCAATTGTGCCGCGTACACCGCGGTCGATCGGGCCGAATCGGACCCCGGCTCCGCCTTCGCGGGCAACGCGACCGGCCCCGCCGTCCTGGCTGCCGCCTGTACCCGGGCGGGCGCGCGGCTCATCCATCTCTCCACCGACTACGTGTTCCCCGGCACGGCGGCCACACCGTACGAGCCCGGCGACCCGACCGGACCCACCACCGTCTACGGCCGCTCCAAACTCGCCGGGGAACTCGCTGTGCGCGACAACTGCCCAGCTGCCCATATCGTCCGCACGGCCTGGGTGTACCGCGGCACCGACAGCGATTTCGTCGCCACCATGCGACGGCTGGAACAGGAACGCCACACGGTGAACGTGGTGACCGACCAGGTCGGCTCCCCCACCTACGCCGCCGATCTCGCCGCCGGCCTGCTCGAACTCGCCGGCCGCCCCGAATCGCCCACTGTGCTGCATGCCACGAATTCGGGCCGGGCGAGCTGGTTCGAGGTGGCGCGCGCCGTTTTCGCCGGTATCGGTGCCGACCCCGACCGCGTACAGCCCTGTACATCCGCGGAATTCCCCCGGCCCGCCCCCCGGCCCGCCTTCTCCGTATTGTCCGGCACCGCCTGGCGCGACGCGGGCCTGACACCATTGCGCCCCTGGGAATCCGCGCTCACCGAGGCATTGGCCAGGGCCGCCCGTTAGGGTGGGGCGCTGTGAGCGCTTCCGATACCCCGGGTCAACCCCATGACCGGCCACGACTGGCCGTGGTCACGGTCACGTATTCACCGGGCGAACATCTCGAGCATTTCATCAGCACCCTGAGCACGGCGACCGCAGATAAACCGCAGGTCATCCTGGCCGACAACGGTTCGACCGACGGTGTCCCGGAACTGGTCGCCGAGGCCAACGCCCATGTGCGGTTCCTATCGACCGGCGGGAACATCGGTTACGGCGGCGCCATCAACCGGGCCGTCGCCGAGCTGGATCCCGACCTCGACTACGTGCTGATCGCCAACCCCGATATCCGCTGGGGCAACGACTCCATCGACCTCATGCTCGAAGCAGCCCAGCGCTGGCCCCGCGCGGGCGCCATCGGCCCGCTGGTCCGGGAGCTGGACGGCAGCGTCTACCCCTCCGCCCGATCGGTCCCCGGCCTGCTCGACGGTGCCGGTCACGCGATCCTGGGGGCGATCTGGAAAACCAACCCGTGGACCCGCCGCTACCGGCAGGAAAACGAGGAAATCTCCGAACGCGCGGTGGGCTGGCTGTCCGGATCGTGCCTGCTGGTGCGCCGGGAAGCATTCGACTCCATCGACGGATTCGACTCCCGCTACTTCATGTACATGGAAGACGTCGACTTCGGCGACCGGATGGGCAAGGCCGGCTGGCACAACGTTTTCGTACCGGACGCCGAGGTCACCCACGCCAAGGGGCACGCCGCCGGCCGTAACCCGGAGAAGATGCTGCCCGCCCACCACGCCAGCGCCTACCAGTTCCAGGCCGACCGGCATCCGCACTGGTGGCAGGCCCCGCTGCGCTGGGCGTTACGTGCCGGACTTGCGATCCGCTGCCGCATTGCGGTTCGATCCGCACTGCGCACCCGGCAGCAGGAACTCGCCGGCTGACCGGACCGGCCACCGGCCCGGGTCGCGAGGAACGGATGGAACAAGGGAGCTCCATGGCATCACAAGCAGACGCGGTCATCCTGGTCGGCGGGAAGGGCACGCGGTTACGGCCGCTCACTCTGTCGGCGCCGAAACCGATGCTGCCTACCGCGGGGGTGCCGTTCCTGACCCATCTGCTGTCCCGTATCGCCGCAGCCGGACTCACCCATGTTGTGCTCGGCACGTCCTACAAGGCGGAGGTCTTCGAGGAGCATTTCGGTGACGGCGCCGATCTCGGACTGGAGATCGAATATGTCACCGAAACCGAACCGCTGGGCACCGGCGGCGGTATCCGCAATGTGCTGCCCCGTCTCAGCGCCGACAACGTCATGGTGTTCAACGGTGATGTGCTGGGCGGCACCGATCTGCGGGCCATCCTGAAAACCCACGAGACCACCGAAGCCGATGTCACCCTGCACCTGGTGCGGGTGAGCGACCCTCGCGCGTTCGGCTGCGTCCCCACCGATGCAGAGGGACGGGTTACCGCGTTCCTGGAGAAAACCCAGGATCCGCCGACCGACCAGATCAACGCCGGTTGCTATGTGTTCCGGCGCGAGTACATCGAGAAGATTCCGGCCGGCCGCCCGGTATCGGTCGAGCGAGAGGTTTTCCCAGCGCTGCTCACCGAGGGCGCCCGGGTGCAGGGCCACGTCGATACCTCCTACTGGCGTGATATGGGAACCCCGGAGGATTTCGTCCGCGGATCGGCCGACCTGGTACGCGGTATCGCCCCGTCGCCGATCCTGCCCGGGCAACGCGGTGAATCGCTCGTCCACGAGGGCGCCGGGGTGGCGCCCGGCGCATTGCTGATCGGCGGTACGGTCGTCGGCCGCGGCGCCGAAGTCGGTGCCGGTGCCCGCCTCGACGGGGCGATCCTGTTCGACGGCGCCAGAGTGGAAGCGGGCGCCACGGTGGAACGCTCGATCATCGGATTCGGCGCCCGGATCGGGCCCCGTGCGCTGATCCGGGACGGGGTCATCGGGGACGGTGCCAGTATCGGCGCACGCTGCGAACTGCTGCGCGGCGCCCGGGTGTGGCCGGGTGTGGAGATTCCCGACGGCGGGATCCGGTATTCGACGGACGTGTAGCGGCGGTATCGGCGTCGCAGGCCGAGGTTCGGAATCGGCGCCATGCCCTCGAGATAGACCAGCAGTGAAGCTCAGGCGAAACCTACGGCGCGTTCACCCCATGCGGTGAGCAGCTCACCTTCCGGGTCTCCGACCACGCGGTCGACGGTATCGATGAGCAGGGTTTCCCGGGACTCCGGATGGTAGGGCGGCCAGTGTTTGGAACCGTCGAGCGCGGCGGGAACCCCGTGCGCGGCGAAGGCAAGCCAGCGGCGAATCATGCGCCCCGATATCTCGGCGGCTTGCCGACGGCCGCCCAGCCAGAAGGTCGGGTCGTGGTCGAAGGTGCCGAAGTTGCCGAAAATGTAGGGCAGTTCCGTGGCGTGCCCGGCGCCGACGCGGGCGGCACGCAGCATGGGGGTCGCGTGGTCGAAGCGGTACATCCAGGTCCGGGAATGCTGGGCATGGCCGTCGGCCACCCACAGGGCGGGCATCCGGAACGCGGCGTCGGTGGACATGGCCAGGGCGCCGCGCGCCTTCGCGAGGTCGGGGTATACGCGAGTGATCTCCGCGATACGTTCCGCCGACAAATCGGGATGGCCGGCCTGGACCTGTTCGAGCATCATGTTCACCGCTTCCGGGGTGACCGGCATGATCGGCGAACGGAACAGCCGGAACAGCGAGGCCTCGTCCCTGTTGGTGCCGATGATGAGCGGTACCCGGTGCGAGCGGCCGTCACGAAACCGGTCGGTGGGGTAGCCCGGCAGCAGATCCTCGTCGACCACCGGCGCCGCGGCAAGGGTACCGGGGGCCTGCAGCGGTACCTCGTCGATCAGCACGGCGGCCGCACGCACGATCAGCTCGATCGGGCAGGTCAGCAGTTCGGCCGCACGTGACCTCGGCAATTCCGTCAGTTCCAGGAAGCGTTCCGCCACCCCGGCCGCTCGTTCCCGGCCGTAGACGGCGGTCGCGGGTGGACTCTGCGCGATGGCGCGCTGAAACAGGCCAGCAGCCCGGGGAGCGGTGAGCAACGCGGTGACACAGCCGGCGCCGGACGATTCCCCGAACAAGGTCACATTGCCGGGGTCGCCGCCGAAACCGGCGATATTGTCGCGGACCCATCCCAGGGCGGCGAGCTGGTCGAGCAATCCCAGGTTGGGCACGAATTCGTCATGCAGCGACGACAGGTCGAGGAAGCCGAGGGCCCCGACCCGGTAGTTCACCGTGACGACCACGACATCGCCGGCCGCGGCCAGGTTGGCGCCGTCGTACACGGCCTGCGCGGCCGAACCCAGGCAGTAGGCGCCGCCGTGCAACCACACCAGCACCGGCCGCGGCTCGTCGGCAGTCGCAGCCGGCGCCCAGACGTTCAACCACAGGCAGTCCTCACCCATGGACAGCGAACGGTCCATCGGGACGGTGTTGTTCATATCCTGCGGGGCGATCTGCCCGAAGGCGACGCAATCGCGGATCCCGTCCCAGCGTTGCGGTGCCCGCGGCGGCCGGAACCGCCGCGGGCCGGCGGGGGCAGCGGCATACGGGATACCCCGCCAGACCGATACAGCGCCCTCCCGGGTCCCTCGGACCGCACCGAACTCGGTCCCGGCCACCGGCGCGGACCCGTCCACCCCAGGCGCTACCTCGAAGCACTGGACATTCATCACAGACCTCCTCTACCTGTGCATTCGAGGGTACGACCGAACTGGTTACAACTCGGTTCCAGAATTATCGCGTTGCGCCGGAAAAACCGGTTCGCGACATCTCTAGAATTCCGGCATGCCGAGTTACGAATTCCGGTGCCGCAGCTGCGGCAGTACCTTCGAAGTCAACCGTCCGATGGCGCAGGCATCGGATCCGGCCACCTGCCCGGGTGGCCACGACGACACCGTGAAACTGCTCACGACCTTCGCGACGACCGGGCGGGCCGCGGCGCCGGCGGTAGCCGCGCCCGCCCCCGCGGGCGGCGGATGCTGTGGCGGGGGCTGCTGTGCCTGATCGCGGCTCCCGCCGAGCACCGCGCGGGTAGGCCGGCCTCCGGCTCAGCTGCCGGGCGTCTCCGGTACCCCGGCGTGCCCACGGTCGATATGGCCCAGATCGCGCGCCGGAGCGACGCGATCACGGACACGCTGCTTGAGTACCGCGATATCGGGAAAACCACCGTCGGTTCTGCGCTCCCACACCTGGTCGCCGTCGACGGTGATCCGGAAGACCCCACCCTCGCCCGGGATCAACGCGACCTCACCGATATCGGTGCCGAAGGTGGTCAGCAATTCCTGCGCCATCCAGCTGGCCCGTAGCAGCCAGCGGCACTGGGTGCAGTATTCGATGGCGATACGCGGCATGGCGTGCACACTACCGGTGGCGGGGCCGGGGAGCCGGTGCAGTTCCCGCGGTCGCGGCTCATCCGGCGATATCGCCGTCGACGTAGCACCAGGCCCCGTCGACGCGGGTGAACCTGCTGATCTCGTGCAACCGGCCGCGACCGTCGGGGTCGCGATAGTGGGCGGTGAATTCCACCGTTCCGGATTGCTCGAACGGGCCGCCACCGGTTACCGCGTGAATTTCCAGGAACAGCCACCGCCGGTCGGAGTCGAGGTCCAGCCGGTCGGGCCGGGTGCCGGGATACCAGGATCGGCGGAGGTAGCCGGTATCGCCGACCGCGAAGGCGGTGAACCGGGAACGCATCAGCGCTTCGGCGCTCGGTGCCGGCCGGCCGGCCAGTAGCGGACCGCAGCATTCGGCGAACACTTCGCCACGGCGACAGGGGCACGGTTTCGAATCGTCCACGGCTGACGATTCTGCGCGGTCCGCGAAGGCCGAGGTCGCCGGGCCGGGCCTACGGGGGTTCAGCGGCGGGTCGCGGCCAGCTCACCGGCGATTCGCGCGGTGTCCTCCCGCCACCGGCGCAGCTCGGAGACACCCGGCGCCAGCTCGGTATCGTGGTGATGCGCGGCATGGGACAGGGCGGTCCACAGCGCGGCGGTCCGCGCCGCGACAGGCGGGTCTGCGATGACCCGCAGGGCCAGCAACTGCGCGCGCATCGGGCAGCGGGCGAGGTCGGGTTCGGTTCGCGCCCACAGCTCGTCCACCGACTGTTCGAGCGCGATACGCAGAATCCACGCGGTTGCCCGAGACCACACCGCCCCGGCGGCGGGCACCGAACCGTCCAGCAACCGGTCCACCACCACCAGCCGCTCGGCCACCGTGGGCCGCGGGAGTACGGCTTCGACGGGGCGGCGGCTCGGTGACCGGCCCGGCCGCCGGGCTTCCACCGTCGCACCGCGGCGATCCCGCTTCCGGACACGCCGCCGCGCCGCGCGCCCGGCCGGCTCGGAGCCGCCGGTCATCGAGCCAGCCAGGTCACGAAGCGTTCGGTATCGGCGATCAGCTCGGACAAATCCCGCGCGATCGGAATATGTGCGCCGGCGGTGGCGTCGCGAAGGACCTCGACCGCCCATCGGCCTTCTTTCGCCAGCCGTTTGTTCAGATCCTCGATCCGGCGACCGGGCCCCAGGACTGCGAGAGTAATCATGGCCCGGGTGGATTGGGCGGTATCGATGCGCCGCTGCACCTCACGATGATCCATCCCCTCGGCGAGCAGGACCCGTTTCGCGCGCGCCAAACCGGCCGCCTCGAGGGCCGAGCGGCAGCAACTGGCCACCAGCTCATCCGATATGGCCTGCGGCAGCTGGGGAGTACGCAGCAACGCGCGGGCGTCGTCGAGGTAGCGGTGCACCGGATCGCTGGACAACCGGATCTCCACCACCGAACGTTCCCGGCGCTGTACTTCCAGAATCCGCGCGTCGATCTGCATCCGGCGCACCGCCTCGGCGAGCCGGTCGTCGTGGGTGAAGACCACCACCTGCCGATCCCACGCGACGGTCGCGAGAACGCGGGCCAGCCCGTCCACCTTCGCCGGGTCCATTGCCTGTACGGGATCGTCGATCACGACGAAGCGGAAGGGGCTGGCGGCCACGGTGGCCCGGGGCAGGAACAGGGCCAGGCCGAGAGCATGCAGTTCTCCCTGGCTCATCACCCCGAGGGCCGCCCCGTCCACCTCGTCCACGGTGACGTCGAGTTGCACCCGGCGAGCGGAATTCGCGTTGCCCTGTAACCGGATTCCGCCGAGCTCGACATTGCTCTGCTGCCGCAAGCTCTGCCAGACCCACCGCGCGGTACCGGCCAGCGGGGCGAGCCGCTCATCGCGCACGTGGGCGGTGGCCGATTTCAACCAGACCTCGGCGGCCCGAGCGGTTTGCAGTTCCGCTGCCCGGGCGTGCACGGTGCGTGCCAGTTCGAGCCAGTTGCGCAGACGCGGGATCAACGGGGTCCACGCCTGCTCGAGGCGGTCCAGCTCGACTGCCGCGTGCTGGCGCAGGAAATCTAGTTCACCGTACAACCGCTCGCGGACAGCGCCGAGCGTGTCCGGATCCGGGTCGGGGAATTCGATCAGCCTGCGCCACTGTGCCCAGGTTTCGGCAAGGCCCGCGGTATCGAGGTAGGCGAGTTCCGCCGTGGCGAGTTCCGTGGGTAGCTCCCCGAGCGCGGCATGTAGTCCGGCCAGCACCGCGCTCAGTTCGGTGCGCGCACGTACCAGGCCGGCCGTTCGTTCGGCGAGTTCGTCGACGGCAGCGGCGGTTTCGGACAGCCACCGCCGGTCCAGGTTTCCCCGGCCGCACACCGGGCAGGGGCATCCGCTGCCGGATCCGGCACCGCCCTGCGCGGCCAGGGGGCCGGGTGTTCCGCCGCTGCGGCCGCGGCCGGGCCCCGTGGCGGTTTCGTGCTCGGCCACATGGGAATACGCGATCCGCAGCAGGTCGAGTACGCGCAGATCGGCCGCCGATTCGGGTGAGGTCACCGCCGTCACCTCGGCCTGGGCGACGCGAAGCCTGGCGAGCAGCGCCTCGACCCGGGACGCAGGTGGCAGTTCGAGGGCCAGCACCGCGCGCAGGGCGGCCGGTTCCGGTCCGCCGGTGGTATCGGACAACAGGCGTTCCAGGGCCGCGAGGTCGGGATCGGGGTGGCGCAGGATCCGTTCGGCACGCGCTGCCCGACGGTCCGTGTTGCCGGGCAGCTCGGCCAGCAGCAGCTGCCGTTCCCGGCGAGCGGTGCGGGCCGCGCTCTCCATCTCCAGGCGCGCGGAACGGATGTGCTCGTGCGCGGCGATGAGTTCGTCGAGACCGAGTAACTGATGCAGGGCGTCGAACAACTCACTGGGTTTCCCGTCGACCAAGGCACCGAGTTCGCTGTAGGACAGGAACGGCCGATACAACTCCATCGGCGGCGTCCACCGGCCGACGGGGAATGCGGCATCGGGTGCGCCTGCCCGGCGCTGGACCCACTCGCCCCCCGTGAGCAGTTCGCCGGCGGACCACGTCCGGGCGATGGTCAGCGCTGTCGCCGGGCCGTCCGTACGCAACTCCAATTCGATCCGGACCGGCCCGGGTCGATGCAGGTTGCGCCACCCTTCCCGCCACGCGGCGGAACGGCCGTCCCAGCGCCGATTCGTACCGGTGAGCGCCAATTCCGCGGCCTCGGCGAAACTGGATTTACCGCTGCCGTTACGGCCGGTGACCAGGGTGAGCCCGGGCCCGGCCGGTAATTCGAGCACGGTTTCGGGTCCGATACCGCGGAACCCCTCGACCCGGATTGCGCGCAAGAACATGCCGCTGAAATCGAAGGCGCCGCCATCCGCCGGCCGCGGCGGGTCGCCGGGCGGCGCCGAGGTAGCGAGAGCACACCGAACGATTGCAGCGACCTCGGCCGGCAGGCCGGACTCCCGCTCGAGCTGCCGAAGTACCAGCTCCCCCGGCCGGATCGGGATTCGCTCGGATTGCTCACACACAGATTCCACGACTTCTCCACCCCCTCGGGACCACCCGCACTCCCCGGCCCCGGGCGTGATCGAACGATCGAAAGCTGTGCCGAACGCTACCGGATAACAGCACGATCGTGTAGGAGGAAGGGGGCGGTATGCGTCCGGGACGGTGCGGTGGCGGCGGTTCACGAACCGGCCGTGCCGGTGCGGAGGCGAACCTGCCCGCGGGGATGGGATCTGGTCATCGGCCGATCCGACTCCGACCGATGGCCACCCCTCGCCAACCCCGTCGGGCAGCTCGTTGGTGTCACCCTCCAGGGGGCGGCTCGGTCTGGCCGAACAGGACAGGATGCCAGAGGTCTCGGGATTGCGCAAGCGCAGAGACAGGCGAATACCTCTCGGCGACAACCTCTTCCACATCCCGGCCGTGGTGACACCGATTGTGTCGGTGCGGTGCGATACAACTCTTCGGACCGAGAAAACGGGGGCACAATGATCGAACGATACGGACTCACCGGATGACGCCGCAGTGGTCGGAAAACCAGGTGACAGCACTCGCGCCGGATGCGAGTTCACTCGCCGCCGCACGCAAACTCGCCGGGAAATGGTCGGGCACCGGATGGTGCGGAACCGCACTGTGGGGCTTGTGCAAGGGCAGCGGCCGGACGCCCTACCAGACGATCGTCGATCTGTCCGGTCCGGCTTTCCGGTGCTCGTGCCCGAGCCGGAAATTCCCCTGCAAACATGCGTTGTCGTTACTACTGCTGTGGTCCACCGGGACGGTGGGCGAAACCAGCGAAACGGCCGATTTCGCCGCCGAGTGGATCGGCCGCCGGGTGGCGGCGGCCACCACACCGAAGAAGAATCGCGTTCCGAACGCGGCCGTGGCGCGGCAGCGGGACGAACGGGTCGCGGCCGGCTTGGCCGAACTCGAAACCTGGTTGACGGACCAGATCCGCACCGGACTGGCCCAGACGGACCGCTCCCCCGCCGCGTTCGAAGCCGTTGCCGCACGCATGGTCGACGCGCAGGCCCCCGGTGTCGCCGCTGCCCTGCGCCGGCTGCCGGCGGCAGTGGTGGGGCGGTCGAACTGGCCGGAAGTGATCCTGGGCAGATTCGCTTGGCTGCGTCTACTGCTGGTGGCACACGCGAAACCGGATACACCGGCAGCCGCCACCGTCCGCACCCATATCGGTTATCCGATGGCGGCGGATGCCGTACTCGCCGAACCGGCGGTACACGACCGGTGGGTCACTCTGGGAATACGCACCGGCGAAGAAGAGGGGCTCTACACCCGTCGCAGCTGGTTGTACGGGGTGCGGACCGGTCGCTGGGCAGTGCTGATCGACCATTCCCACGGTTCGCCGGCCTTCACCGACGAGGTCCCACCGATCGGCCTGATCACCGAATCCGGCCTGCACTTCTATCCCGCTGCCGCGCCGCTGCGTGCCCTGGCCCCCTCTGATTCCGCTGCGCCCACGCCGGATACCGGCGCAATCGCTGCCACGGCGGGGTCCGGCACCATTGCCGACGCATTGCGTGAGTTCGCCACCGCCGCGGCGGCCGATCCGTGGCTGGAGGCCTGGCCGGTGCTGCTGCGCACGGTCGTCCCGATCGGACGGGCCGGCGATTGGCTACTCGCCGAACCAGACGGCACCGCGATCCCCCTGGTGGAGCCCACCGAGCCGTGGCGGCTGCTGGCCTTGTCCGGGGGGCGGCCGGTCACCGTCTTCGGCCTCTGGACGGGGCGGGCACTGGAAGCCGTATCGGTGCTCGCCGGTGGCGAGTTCCACGATGCCGGTCGCGTTGCCGATACCGCCCATACCGCCCTCACCGCCGGCCCGGAGGCAGCCTCGATCGCCCTGCTCGGCACCGCCCGGGGCGGTGCCGCGCTCCCACCGCTTCCCGGCCCGGTAGGCGCGGCCGCAGCGGCATTGCCCGGCACGGACGCCGCCCGCCGGTTATTGGACGCGACAGCCCTGGAAATGTCCTGGTCGCGTGGCGGATATGTACCGGTGCACGCCGAATTGCCCGCGGAGCCTGCCGCCGAGGATCCGCGGCCGGTGCTGCCCTGCGCCGCGGCCGACCGGCTGGTCCTACTGATCGATTCCCGGCCGGAGTACCTCTCGGAATGGTTCACCGCGGCCGCGCCGCACGACTACCGGGCACCCGATCGATTGGCCGGGCAACTGCTCGAATTCGCCGCGCGCGACACCGGTCTCCGGGAGGCGGCCCTGCGGCTCGCCGGCAGCCGGGGCCGCTGGCTGGCGGGCTCGATTCCCCGGTGGCACAGTCTCGTCCGGCGCGATACCGCACAAGCGGAGCCGGACGCCGAAACCTGGCGGCTCGGCCGGCCACCGGAACGGGTCCGGTGGCTGGCCGCGCTACGCCACCGCGACCCTGCCGCCGCACGCGACACTCTCGAGGCGGCCTGGCCACGCGAATCGGGAGCGCCGAAGGCCGAACTGCTGGCCGTTCTGTCCGACGGGCTGGGCCCCGCGGACGAGGCCCTGCTCGAACGTGCCCTGCGCGATCGCCGCGGCGATGTGCGCCGCACGGCCGCCGGGCTGCTGGCCCGGCTACCCGATTCGGCGTTCGCCGACCGGATGTCCGCACGGGTCGCGGCCTGGCTGAAATACCCGGCCGACGGGCCTGAGCAGACCGCCGAGCTGAGCGTGGACATCCCGGAAACCCTGGACGAGGAAGCCGTCCGTGACGGTTTCACCGATAACACCGTGGAATTCGGTTACCGCTGGAACGGGCACCCCGACCAGAGTGCGGCCCGGCTGCGCAGACTCGTGGCCAACCTCCCGCTCTCCCAGTGGACCACCGCACTGGGTCCCCCGGACCGGGCTGTGGCGACCCGCATCGACGACCGGTTCCGCCAGCCGCTGTTCGACGGCTGGATGGACGCGGCCCTCACCCAGCGTGATCCCGCATGGGCCGCCGCGTTGTTCGCCGCAGGCACCCCCTCGAATGCGGCGATCCTGCGGCGCCGGGAGTTGTTCGCCCTGATTCCGGCCGCCGACCAGGCGCGACATCTGGTCCGGCTGGATGCCTCATGGCTGTCCGAAATCGAATCGCTGTTGCCGGCCGTGGCCCAGCCGTGGCCGCCGGAAGTGGCCCGGCACCTGCTGCATCTCTTCGCCGAGCGGGCCCGGACCGCGGAACGCCGTCCGGGTGCGCCGGGGACCGGCCCGGCCACGCACCGTTCACTGCTGCACACCGCCGCCCGCCATATGCCACCCGACTGCGAGCAGGCGGCTGTCGCGGTAGCGGGCCGCTGCACCGACAGGGATTGGGCGATGGCCTTCGACCTGCTCGCCCATGAACTCCACCAACGATCCGTAATGCTCGAGGAGCTGAATTGACCACCACCGAAACCGCTTCGCCCGCACCGTTGCTGCGACCGCACGCGGAACAGGCATACGCCGGCGAACTGAGCGCGCTCGCCACCGCCGACGACCGGCCCCGCCCACCGTCGTGGAAGCTTTCGCCATGGGCAGTGGTGACCTACCTGCTCGGCGGCACCCTCGGCGACGGAACGGTGATCACTCCCAAATACGTCGGCCCGCGGCGGCTCATGGAGGTCGCGGTCGCCACCCTCGCCACCGATCGCGCGCTATTGCTGCTCGGCGTTCCCGGTACCGCAAAGACCTGGGTGTCCGAACATCTTTCGGCGGCCGTGAGCGGATCGTCCACCCTGCTGGTCCAGGGCACCTCGGGCACCGCCGAGGAGGCCGTGCGGTACGGCTGGAACTACGCGCGGCTACTCGCCGAGGGTCCCAGTGATGCCGCCCTGGTGGCCTCACCGATCCTCACTGCCATGCGCACGGGCGCCATCGCGCGGCTCGAGGAACTGACCCGGATCCCCTCCGATGTGCAGGATGCACTGATCACCATCCTGTCCGAGAAGACCCTGCCGATTCCCGAACTCGGGACAGAAGTGCAGGCGGCCAAGGGATTCAACATCATCGCCACCGCCAACGATCGGGACCGGGGCGTGAACGAACTGTCCTCGGCCCTGCGCCGCCGGTTCAATACCGTAGTCCTGCCCCTTCCCGGCAGCGAGAGCGAAGAGATCGATATCGTCACCCGCCGGGTTGCGCAACTGGGGTCGGCACTGGAATTGCCCGAGGTACCGGCGGCCGCCGAAGAGGTCCGCCGGGTGGTGCGAATCTTCCGGGAGTTGCGCGCCGGTATCACGGCCGACGGCCGCACCAAACTCAAGTCGCCGTCGGGGACGCTGTCGACCGCCGAGGCCATCTCGGTGATCACCAACGGGATGGCGCTGTCGGCGCATTTCGGTGACGGCGTGCTTCGGGCGACGGATATCGCGGGCGCGGTGACCGGTTCGGTGATCAAGGACCCGGTGGCCGATTCGGTGGTATGGACGGAGTACCTCGAGGCAGTGGTCCGCGAACGCGACGAATGGTCCGACTTCTATCGCGCCTGCCGGGAAATCACCGGATGAGCGAGTCAGGCCCGGAGGCGGTAGCGGAGCGTAACCACGCAGGGCCCTCGCTCATCCGCGATCCACACAGCATGAGCGAATCAGGCCCGGAGGCGGTAGCGCAGCGTAACCACGCAGGGCCCTCGCTCATCCGCGATCCACACAGCATGAGCGAATCAGGCCCGGAGGCGGTACATAGCACGAGCGGGTCCGGCGAGACCCGGATCTACGGAATACGGCACCACGGGCCGGGTTCGGCTCGCTCGCTGCGCTCCGCGCTCGAAGCGTTCCGGCCGGATATGGTCCTGATCGAGGGCCCGGCGGATGCGGATCCGCTGGTCCCGCATATGGCCTCCGCTGCGATGGAACCGCCGGTCGCGCTCCTGGGTTACGTTGCCGACGAACCGGCGCGCGCGGCATTCTGGCCGTATGCGGTGTTCTCTCCGGAATGGCAGGCACTGCGTTATGCCGTCGAAAACGGTATAGCGGTGCGGTTCTGCGATCTACCCGCCGCAATGGCATTGGCTGTGGAGGACAGCGGTAACGGCCGCGACGCCCTCGCCGAACTCGCCGCCGCGGGCGGTTACGACGACGCGGAACGCTGGTGGGATGCCGTGGTCGAATCGAGCACCGACGCCGCAACGTTCCCCGCGATCACCGAGGCCATGGCCACCTTGCGCGAAACCGCCCGCATCGAGCCGGCTTCCGACAGCGCTGCGGCCACCGGGCCCGGCCCGGCCGACGCCTCGGCAGCTCCCGGAGGGCCCACCACCGTGCCCGGTTCGCACACCGCAGAGGCGACCGGCCCCGGCGATCCCCACCCCGAGCCACTGGTTCTGGACCGGCACACCCTTGTCCGCGAGGCACATATGCGGCAGGTGCTGCGACAGGCCCGCAAGGACGGGGCCCGCCGGATCGCCGTCGTCTGTGGTGCGTGGCATGCTCCCGCGCTGTGCGATCCACTCGGCCCCGCAAACGCCGATCAACGCCTGCTGAAAGGTCTTCCGAAGGTCAAAGCGAAGCTGACCTGGGTGCCGTGGACGCATTCCCGTCTCGCCGCGGCCTCCGGCTACGGTGCGGGCGTCCCCTCCCCCGGCTGGTATCACCATCTGTTCACCGCCACCGAGCACCCGATCGCCTCCTGGCTCACCAAGGTGGCGCGTCTGCTACGCGGTCACGATCTGCCGGTGTCCAGTGCCCATATCATCGAAGCCGTTCGCCTCGCGGAAACCCTTGCTGCCCTGCGCTCGCGGCCGCTGGCAGGGCTGTCGGAGGTCACCGAGGCAACCCGGGCGGTGCTGTGCGAGGGCGACGATACGGTGTTGCGGCTGGTCGGTGCGGAACTGGTGGTGGGTGAGGCGCTCGGCGCCGTGCCGGCCGAAACGCCCACCGTGCCGTTGGAGGCCGATCTACGCGCACAGGCGCGCTCGCTGCGACTGAAACAAGAAGCGCTGTCCCGGACCCTGGACCTGGATCTGCGCAAGGCCCGCGATATCGCCAAATCGCGACTGCTGCATCGGCTGCGGCTACTCGGCGTGCACTGGGGTGTTCCCGAGACCGGTACGGCCGGGTCCACCGGAACATTCCGGGAAACCTGGGAACTGCGCTGGGAACCGGAATTCGCGGTCCGTGTGATCGAGGCGTCCCGCTGGGGTACCACTGTGCAGGCGGCCGCCGAGGCAAAGATCCTCGATACGGCGGGCGGGGACGGCAGCGGTGTGGCCGAACTGACCGACGCCCTGGAATTCGCACTGCTGGCGGAGCTACCGGGCGCCCTGGACGGCCTGATCCACCGGCTCGGTTCCGCGGCCGCGATCGACCACGACATCACCCACCTGCTCGCCGCGCTACCGGGTGTGCTGCGCACCCTGCGTTACGGCGATGTGCGCGGCACCGACACCTCGGCACTGGCCCAGGTCGCAGACAGCATGCTCGTGCGGATCTGCGCCGGTCTGCCGGCGGCGGTCACCGGGCTCGGCGACGAAACCGCCGCCGCCCTGCGCGCACAGCTGGATACGGTGAACACCGCGATACATACCCGCAACGACACCGAATCCACGCAACGCTGGCTGGCGGCGCTGGCGCGGCTGGCGGACCGGCCGGATATCCACGGGATGCTGACCGGCCGGATGGTGCGGCTGCTCTGCGATGCCGGCCGGTTCGACTCGGACGAGGCCTCGCGCAGGCTGGCCGCCGCGCTGTCGATCGGCAATACCGCGGGCGCGAAGGCGGCGTGGGTAGATGGTTTCGTCGGCGGCCGGGGATTGGTGCTGGTGCACGACCGAGCCCTGCTGCGCCTGGTCGACGACTGGCTCGCCGGGCTCACCGGCGACCAGTTCATGGAAGTGGTACCGCTGTTACGCCGCACCTTCGGTGCCTTCGAGTCGGGGGAACGCAGGGCCATCGGGTCGGCCGTCCGCGATACCGGCCCGGGTGCGCCGGCCGCGCGCACCGAGATCGATACAGAACGCGGAGCACTCGTATTGCGTGCTGTCGCAGAAATTTTGGGGGTACCGGCATGAACAGGACCGCACCACACCCTGTCCCGGAACATGAGCGGCTGCGCCGGTGGCGCCTCGTCCTCGGCACCGCGGCAGATCCCGCGCTCGGCGAGCTCACCGGAGCGGACGATGCGGCCGTCGACAAGGCGCTGGGCGCCGTGTACGACACGAATCGCGGGGGCGGCAGGCCCGGCGGTGAGCGATCCGGTGGCCTCGGTGGATCGGCACCACGGGTGGCTCGCTGGCTCGGTGATATCCGCACCTATTTTCCGTCGACCGTGGTGGAGGTGATGCAGCGGGATGCGGTGGAGCGGCTCGGCCTCACCCAGTTGCTGCTCGAACCCGAACTCATGGAGGCGGTCGAACCGGACGTTCACCTGGTCGGCACGCTGCTCAGCCTGAACCGGGTGATACCGGAGACCACCAAATCGACCGCCCGGATGGTGGTCGGCAAGGTCGTGAAGGAAATCGAGGAGCGGATCGCCGCACGCACCGTCGCCGCGGTGAGTGGGGCACTGAACCGGGCCACCCGCACCACCCGGCCCAAACCCCGCGATATCGACTTCGATCGCACCATCCGCAAGAACCTCGCCAATTATCTGCCCGAGCAGCGCACCATCATCGCCGAACATCTGGTCGGATACGGCAGGCGGTCGCAAGCGGTGCACCGTGACGTGATCCTGGCCATCGATCAATCCGGGTCGATGGCCTCCAGTGTCGTGTACTCCTCGGTATTCGGCGCGGTCCTGGCTTCCATGCGCGCGCTGCGCACCTCGCTGGTCGTCTTCGATACCGAGGTCGTCGATCTCACGGATAAGCTCAGCGATCCGGTCGATGTGCTGTTCGGTACCCAGCTCGGCGGCGGCACCTACATCAATCGCGCCATCGCCTATTGCGAGTCACTCATCACCCGCCCCACCGACAGCTTGTTCTTTCTGATCTCGGATCTCTACGAGGGCGGCGTACGCGAGGAGATGCTGCGGCGGATCAACGCGATGAAGGAAGCCGGGGTACAGGTGGTGGTGCTGCTGGCGCTGTCCGACGACGGCGCCCCCTCCTACGATCGCGAGAACGCCGCCGCACTGGCCGCGCTCGGCGTTCCCGCGTTCGCCTGCACCCCGGACCGTTTCCCGGACCTCCTGGCCGAAGCCCTCAACCGCGGCGACCTCAACCACTGGAGCACCGACCGGCGGTAACTCACCGGTACGACCCAGCCGCGACACAAACGCCAGGCTCCCCCGCCCCACTCGCGAGTCCTCGATTCCGTGCACCCGAATGGTCACCTCCGATGGTTCGGGGCCCGTCTCGTTCTGGAGCGACAGAGCGGGGGAGCGAAGCGGAGGAGCGTCGGAGTGAAGAACGAGACCCAGGGGGCCCCGAACCCCGCGCCGCCGAAGGCGGCGCCATAGATACAGCTCAGATATCGGCGATGGCCGCCAGCGGCGGAGTGCGGGCCGCACGCACCGCCGGCCAGAGCGCGGCCAGCACTCCCACCACAGCGGAACCGATCAGCATGTACACCAGCTGGTCCCACGGAACCGCGATCTGGTCCAGGCCGAGATCGCGCAGGGTGCGCAGGAATCCGACGCCGAGCCCCAGGCCCAGCACCGCCCCTACGAGTGCGCCGAAGACGGCGATGAGCATGGATTCCAGATAGATGGTGCGCCGGACCTGCGACCGCTGGGTACCGACCGCGCGCAACATGCCGATTTCGCGTCGCCGCTCCACCACCGACAGCGCGAGCGTATTGACGATCCCGAGCACGGCGATCACCACGGCCAGCGCGAGCAGGCCGTACAGAATGGCCAGCATATTGTTGATCTGCTTCGCGTTCTCGCCCTTGAACTCTTCGCGGTCCTGCACCTGGACGATCACGAATTCCTCGGTGGCCCGCTCCAGGTCGGTCCGCATCGCCGCCAGATCGGCATCGGGCGCCGCCTTGATGAGCACAACGGCCTCGGTCCGCATGGATACCGGCATCGCTTTCTCGTAGACCGCGGACGGCACGATCAGCGGCCCCAGTACCTGCGAATCCGCGTACACACCGGCCACGGTCAGCGGTATTTCGGCACCGCCCAGGGTGCTGATCACCAGCTGTTCACCGGCGCCGACCCCGTGCTCGGTCGCCTCGTCCTCGCCGAGCAGAATATCCGAATCCCCCAGTGCCGCCGTGCCACTGAGCATTTCGATATTCACGACCTGCTCGAGCGGCCCGTCCGGCGAGGTGCCGAATTCGTCGTCGTCGCCGATCTTCAGCGCAACTCCTCGTAGCCCCACGACATCGGCGGCCGCGGGTACCTTCTCCCGGACCGCATCGCTCGCGCCGGTCGGTACACCCATCATCGGCGGCCCGGCCAGGACATAGTCGGCTTCCACGCCTTGATCGACGAGCCGGGAGATACTGACCTTCGCCGATTCGCCCAACATCCCGATCGCGGTGACCAGCATCAATCCGAGAGTCAGTGCGAAGGCGGTGGCCGCGGTGCGCCGCGGATTGCGGACCGCGTTGTTGCGCGCCATCTGCCCGACCGGCCCGAACGGCCGGATCAGCCAGCCGAGTCCGGCCAGAACGGGTCGCGACAATGCCGGGGCGGCGAACAGCACGGCGAGGATCAGCCCCAGCGCGCCGACTCCGACGACCGCCGCGGCGCCGCCCCCGGTGTTCCGGGAGCCGAGCACCACGAGCAGCACACCCGCGACCGCGAGAACCGCGCCCGCGATCGTGCGCCCCCGCAGCGAGTCTCCGGCGGAGGCGAACTCTTCGCGCATCGCCTGCACCGGCGGAATCCGGGAGGCACGCCGGGCGGGTGCGTACGCGCTCACCACGGTCACCAGCAGCCCGACCGCAAAGGCCACCAGCACTGTGCGCGGCAGAACGGCCATGGTTCCGGTCGGCAGGCCGAGATCGAAGGCGTTCAGCACCGCGGCCAATCCGTAGGCGAGCGCGATACCCGCGAGCAGCCCGAGCAGGCTGCCGATGACACCGACGATCAGCGCCTCGGCGACCACCGAGCGGCCGACCTGCCCGCGGCCGGCGCCTACGGCACGTAGCAGTGCCAGTTCCCGCAGTCGCTGCGCCACCAGCATGGAGAAGGTGTTGTAGATGATGAAGGTGCCGACGATCAGCGCGATGGCGCCGAACGCGAGCAGAAAGTAGTTCAAGAAGTTCAGTGCTTCGGAGATTTCGGCCTTCATCTCCGCGCGGACCTGGTCCCCGTTCTGCGCTTTGTAGTCCGGGTAGAGCATGGACAGCCGGTCGCGCAGGGTATCGCCGGGGATACCTTCGGCCGCGATATCGAGATAGGCGACATGCATCCCGTCGGTGAACAGTTCCCTGGCCTGGGCCTCGGTGAACTGCACCCCGATGAAGCCACCGGTATCGGTGGCCGGGGCGTAGAGCCCGGTGACGGTCACATCGATCGGGCCGCCGTGCGAGGGCACCAGTACCTTGGTGCGATCGCCCACCGCGAGCCCGGCGCTTTCGGCGGCGCCGGTGTTGAGCGCGACCTGCCCCGGTTCGGCCGGCGGTCCGCCCGCGACGAACGGATCCGGCTGGGCGACCGATCGTTCGGGCGGCAGATAGGCCATACCGAAGCTCGGTGCCCCGCCGGTCTGCACGGCTTTCTTTCCGGCCGGGTCGAGGAGCACCACCGAACCCTCGATACCGGGCGCCACGGTGCGGACCCCGTCCATGGCGGCCACATCGTCGGCCACGTCCTGCGGGATACCGGGAGACCGCCGTTCTTCGGGACTCAACCGGACGTCCACCCCGGCGGCTTCATTGGCGAAGATCCCGTCGAAGGTGCGTTGCAGAGTATCGGTGAAGACAAAAGAGCCCGCGATGAACGCGGTCCCGAGCACCACCGACAGCAGCGTCAGCGCCAGCCGGACCTTGTGCGCGGCGAGATTGCGCAGGGCAACCGTGCGCATCGGATGTGCGGCCACTATCGGGTCTCCTGTGGTGTGCGGGGATACCCCGCACCCCGGTCGGTCCGGCGGATGGCTGCGCGGCGGTCGTTCACGGGACCTCCAGCGCCTTCATCCGGTCCAGCACGGTCTCCGCGGTCGGATCGCGCATCTCGTCGACGATCCGACCGTCGGCCAGGAAGATCACCCGGTCCGCGTACGCGGCGGCGGCGGGTTCGTGGGTGACGATGACAACCGTCTGACCGAATTCGTCCACTGCGGCCCGCAGAATCGACAGCACCTCACCGGAGGAGCGCGAGTCCAGGTTGCCGGTCGGTTCGTCCCCGAAGATGATCTCCGGTTTGCCCGCCAGTGCCCGCGCACACGCGACCCGCTGCTGCTGTCCACCGGACAGTTCGCTGGGCCGGTGGCCGAGCCGGTCCTCCAGGCCCAGCCGCTTCAGTACGGTCGCCAGCCATTCCGTTTCGGGCCGGCGCCCCGCGATATCGAGCGGCAGGGTGATGTTCTCCAGCGCGGTCAGCGTCGGTACCAGGTTGAACGCCTGGAAGACGAATCCGATCCGGTCCCGCCGCAAGGCGGTCATATCCTTGTCGGACAGGTCGGTGAGCTCGGTATCGCCGATCCGCACCTGCCCCGAGCTCGCCGCGTCCAATCCGGCCAGACAGTGCATGAGGGTGGATTTACCCGAACCCGACGGCCCCATGATGGCGGTGAATTCCCCGCGGGCGAGGTCGACCGATACCGCGTCCAGGGCCGTGACCCGGGTATCCCCGGACCCGTAGACCTTGGTGAGTTCGATGGCACCGGCGGCGACGGCGGACCCGGGGCCGGCCGAGTCCGTATCGACAGCATGAGCAGTCATGGGTCCAGTCTGTCGGGCCGCGCGCTGCCGCGCCATCCGGGATACCCCTGACCCCGGGGCTCGCACCGTCGTCCTCTGGTAGCGGGTTGTGTCACCCCCGACGCCTTCGAGTAGCCGCACCGCCAGACATTTGCGTCACTCTTCCGTGACAGGCCCACACGTATCCCAACGTGCCCAGCGGCACCGCCGAGTTCAACGAGGCCCCCGCAAAACCCAACGCAACCAACGGCGGCGCCGAGTTCAGCGAGGCCCTGAAAGGTTTCGGCCCGCCCCTGCTGTCAGCGCTCGAGACGATGCGGCGCAGCCGCGAACATCGAGTGCCGACAGCAGCGACCTCGGGGGGCCGAAACCCGCGCCGACGGAGGCGACGCAAATAAACACAGCTCAGTTCAGTGGTGCCGACTTCCACCAGGTAACCATCTCGGGGATGGTGCCGACGATGCCGTCGGTGTACATCAGGTACTGCGCCCGCTCCGGATGGTTGGTGAACACCGTGACCATTTTCGGGCCGTCGCTGTCCCATTTGTAGTTGGTGTAGGTGCGGCCACCGTTGGTATCGCTGGATTTCTCGGCCGTGGCGGGCAGGCCCTTCACAATCGAGTCCACCTCGGTGGCGGAGTCGTAGACGTAGATCCGGTAGAACGGGTCCTCATTGTTGCCACCGCCGTAGCAGCGCCACTGCCAGGCCCATTTTCCGAGATCGGGTTCACCGTCGTCCTGAGTGGGGGTGTAGCCGTCATCGGTTTCCCAGCATTTCGCGCCGTCGTAGCCGATTTCCTCGTCCTTGGTCGCGGGCACCAACCGGGGGAACTCTTTGCTGATCGAATCGGCGGTGGCCGGCACCTTGGCGACGGTGGTCTGAGTGCTGGTGGCGGCCCCTGCCCGGTTCCCGTTGCCGCTGTCGTCGCCGCTGGTGGCGAGGACCACGACACCGATCACCAGGCCGATCAGTACCACGAGACCGATACAGATGGCGGCGATGAGCCCGGTATTCGATTTGGCCGGCGGCGGCCCGCCCTGCGGCATCTGCCCCATCGGCTGTGGATAGCTGGTGGGCTGGGTGTAGGCACCCGACCCGCCACCGTACGGCTGGGCGGGGTTCGGATATCCCGGCCCGCTCCCGTAGTGCTGCTGGTGCATATCCACGCCGGGCCCGACCGGCTGCTGCTGGAACCCACCGGCGTACTGCGGCTGCTGCCCCTGCTGGACGCCGCTGACGTACGGCGGGGGCTGCTGGACACCACCGGCATACGGCTGGGCCTGGGTGCCGCTGGCATACGGCTGCGGCGCCGCGGTGCTCGGATACGGATTCGCGCCACTGCTGTACGGGACGTTCGGCGGCTGATATGTCGCCGCGACCGCGGTGGGCGGCGGCGGGACAGCGGGTGCCCCCGGAGAGGCCAGCGCCTGCTTCGCGGCCTCGGCGAACTCACTGCACGAGGCGAAGCGGTCGTCCGGGCGTTTGGCCATCGCCTTGGCCAGCACCACGTCCAGCGACGGTGGCAGTTCGGGCCGGGCCGCGCTCAGCGACGGCGGCGGCGATTGCAGATGCCCCTGGATCACGCCGGCCGGGTTGGTGGAAGTGAAGGGACCGTTGCCGGTGAGCAGCCAGTACAGCGAACACGCCAGCGAGTACTGATCCGAACGGTGGTCCAGATCGGCGCCGGTGAGCTGTTCGGGTGAGGCGTAGGCCAGCGTGGCAGTGAAAGTGCCGGTCTGGGTGAGATGCCCGGTGTCGTCGCGCAACCGCGCGATACCGAAATCGGTGAGGTAGACCCGTTCGCCGCGGCCGCCGGTGGATCGCGCCAACAGGATGTTGGCGGGTTTGACGTCGCGGTGCATCACCCCCATACCGTGCGCGTAGTCCAGCGCGGAGGCGGTTTCGGCGATGATCTGCACGGCCCGTTCGGGTGGCAGTTTCTGCGGATCGACAGATGCGGCATCGATCCCGTCGATGTACTGCATGGAGATCCACAGCTGCTCGTCTTCGAGGCCGCGGTCGTACACCGTGACGATATTGGGATGGTCGAGGCGGGCGACCAGATCGGCCTCCCGTTCGAATCTGGCGCGCACCTCCTTATCGAAGAACATCTCCCGATTCAGTAGTTTCAGCGCCGTCATCCGCGGCAGTCGCGGATGTTTCGCCAGGTAGACCGAGCCCATCCCACCCCGGCCGAGTTGCCGGTCGATGACATAGCCGGCGAAAACATCGCCGTTGGCCAGCATGTCCGCTCCAATTCCCGCCACGCCACCGGGACCCACCGGCAGCACCTGCGTAGACGAAAAGCGTGACCGGACCGCAGCGGTTCGGTCACGCGAAATCATCGAAACCATAGCAGGAGTCGATGCTGCACCGACGGCTCTCGCCTCCGGGCAAACCAGCACGCGAGACGCCCACCGCGCCCGGCGCGGGGATCGGCTTCGCCGGGTCGGACCCGCCCATTCATACTGCCGCGCCGGCTGTGGCCGGATCCGCGGCAGGCTCCACCCTCGACGAGGTGACCCACTTTTCGTCCCGGCGGGAGCGGCCGGACCGGTGGACTGCGATGGTCGGCCGGTCAGGGCGTAGCGCCGGGGCGCGGCGGCGGACCACCCGTATCGGTCGGGTCGGTGCCCGGGCGACGGCGGAAGCCGGGCAGATCGATGACCGCGGGGTCTGCGGGTTGCGCGCGGGGCGGATCGACCGGGCGGGGGAGGTCGCCGGGGCCACGATTCCCAGGGCCGGGTGGCCGGAACTCGTTCGGGGCGGGCGGGGTCTGCCCTGCGTTCGGCGGCGGGCGATTACCGGCGAATCCGGGCTGCGGGCCGGCGCCACGAGGCCGGCGGAATTCGCTGGACCCGTGCGATGGGATCGCCGGACCCGGCTGCCGGTATTCGCTGGACGCGTGCCGCGGCGGAACCATTCCCGCCTGGCGGTACTCGGTGGACCGGTACGGCGGCGGCGCACCCCGCCCGCCCGGCTGCCCGAACTCCCCGGAACCGTGGACGGGACCGCCGGAGCCGTGCCGGGGTCCGGGACGCAAGCGCACGCCCGGCCCAGGAACCCGCCCGCCACGCGGACCCGGAGGCCGCAGCGCCAGCTGAGCGGCGGCGGCGAACTCGGCACAGCTCAGGAATCGCTGCGCCGGATTCTTGGCCAGGGCACGCGCCATGACTTCGTCCAGTCGCGGCGGCAGCCCGGGCCGGATCCGGCTCAGCCGCGGAACCGGTGCGGTGAGATGGGCCTGGATGAGTTCGGCCGGGTTGGTGCCCGGATACGGGCCGGATCCGGTGAGCAACCAGAACAGCGTGCAGGCCAGCGAATACTGGTCACCGCGATGATCCAGTTTCGCGCCCGTGAGCTGTTCGGGCGCAGCGTAGGCAAGGGTCGCGGTGATGGTATCGGCGGCGGCGATGGTGGTTTCGGCGTCACGCACCCCGGCGATACCGAAATCGGTGAGCAGCACCCTTTCCGGCTGCCCGATGGGCGGCTTGGCGAGCAGGATATTGCCCGGTTTCACATCCCGGTGCAGCACACCGTTGGCGTGCGCGAAGTCCAGGGCGACCCCGGTATCGGCGATGATCTGCACCGCCCGGCGCGGATCCAGGACCTGCACGTCCACCAGCGACGCATCGGCCCCGGGCACATACTGCATCGAGATCCACAGTTGTTTTCCCTCGGCGCCGCGGTCGTAGACGGTAACGATGTTGGGGTGTTCGAGCCGGCCGGCCAGTTCGGATTCGCGTTCGAAGCGCAACCGGATCTCCCTGTCGGAGTACAGGTCCGGGTTGAGCAGTTTGAGGGCCACCAGCCGGGGCAGCCGTGGATGTCTGGCAAGGAAGACCATCCCCATCCCGCCGACACCCAGGCGTCGTCGGATGAGATAGCCCGCGAAGTCCTCACCAGGCTGGAGCATCGCCGAATTCCCCCTCGTCGGGTCGTGCACGATTCTACCGGTGTATCTTCCCGCACCGCCCCGGCGCAAGGCGAGGGCCCGGTGTCGGTGACGGCCGATAGGCTGACGGTATGCGCATTGGAGCACACGTCCGGATGGACAGCGACCCGATCGGGTACGGCGAGCAACTCGGCGCCGATGTCGTACAACTGTTCGTGGTGGATCCGCAGAGCTGGGACAAACCCGTACCCCATCCCGCCACCGAGCAGATCCTCGCCAGTCCGATCGATGTGGTGGTCCACTCCTCGTATCAGATCAATGTGGCCAGCACGAACAACCGGCTGCGGATGCCTTCCCGCAACGCGGTGGCCCTGCAGGCGCAGGCAGCCGCCGATATCGGCGCGTTCGGCCTGGTCGTGCACGGTGGTCATGTGCGGTCCGACGAGGAGATCGAGGCCGGTTTCGTCAACTGGCGCAAACTGTTCGAACGCCAACAGGACAAGGGCGGTTTCGCGGTGCCGATCCTGATCGAGAACACCGCCGGCGGAAACCACGCCATGGCCCGGCATTTCGATACGATCGCCCGCCTGTGGGACGCGGTCGGCGAATACGGCGCCGGATTCTGCCTGGACACCTGCCACGCGTGGGCGGGCGGCGAAGACCTGGTGGGTGTGGTGGAACGGATCCGGGCAATCACCGGCCGGATCGACCTGGTGCACCTGAACTCCTCGCGCGACGCCTTCGATTCCGGCGCCGACCGGCATGCCAATTTCGCCTCCGGCACCATCGACCCCGAACTGCTCGCGGAGGTGTGCCGCAGCGCAGACGCACCGGTGGTGCTGGAAACCCCGGCCGAAGGTATGGCCGAGGATCTCGCCTACCTCCGCGAACATATCGGGTAGGAGCACACCCGCGGGGTCGAACCCGGATCCGGCTTCGCGCCGGGCGACGGCCCGATCGGTGCCGGCGGCCGGCTGGTACGCGCCACTGATCGACGCTACGACACCCCCGGCGCTCAGCGGCCTGCTCCCGAGGTGGCCTCCCCGCCGTGCTCGAGGCCGTCCACAGGGGCCGGCCGGGACCGGCGCGGCGTGATCTGCGTCCTTCCGGGCAAACCCGGTCGTACCTGCCGGGTGCACGATGAGCGACACTGTTTCCTATGCATTACCGGCCACCGACCGATAGGCCCGTCGAGACACCGTTCGATCCGGTGGCCGGCTCCGGCTCCTCCTGTACCACCGGAGCCGCCGGGTGAGGCGGCATCGCACCGCCCGTGGTCCACGGGGTCGCCCACGCGACGAACTTCGTGCTCCGGCGCATCGCCGGCCGACCGTACATCCCAACCCGGCGGCGCTCACAGATAAGCCGTGTGGTGGCGTAATGTGTGTCCGCCCGGGTCCCGGTCGACCGGATGAGCAGCCCTGACCTGCGGTTACATTCTCGCCACGGTCGCCTGCACCGCGTCGGCGGACCGTCCGGTCATCGCATCCCCGGCAGACCGCCGAAGAGCACCTGAAACACCGTCTGGTGGTTTTGGTAGATGCGGGTCGACGGGATGTACGGATGCACCTCGGCGGTGTCGGTAACCACGTAGTCGGCGTGGCTGCCGGGTACCCGGTTGAGCACTCCTTCGCAGCGGGGTCCGCCGGTGGCATTCACCTTGGGCAGGTCTTCGGGGTACTTGTAGGCCTCGGCGCCGTACATGAAGCCTGCATTGAAGGACGCGCCGGGAACGCGGCCGCCGACCAGGTCCTCGGCCAGCGGCATCGCGGTGGCCAGGCCGCGGATCGTGCAGTCCAGTGCGGGGCGGTAGGTGTTCAACAGCTCGGTGGTGGGCCGGAGCAGGTCCAGTGCGGTGCCGAGATTCTGTTCGTTCTCGGCGAGCACCGCACCGGTGGTGTCGGCCAGGCCGATCGTCTCCAGCAGCAGGCTGTCGAAGTTCTGCTCGTTGTCGGTGAGGGTGTGACTGAGGGCGGTGGCGTTGTCGACGGTGCGGAGCAGGGCCGGGGCGGTATCGGCGTAGAGGTTGGTTACGTGGGCGCCGGCCTGGAAGTCGTGGCGCAGCGCGGGCATGCTCGGGTTGATTTCGCGTAGCAGCCGGTCGGCGTTCACCAGCAGGTCGCCGAGCCGCTCGCCGCGGCCTTGCAGGGCCGTGCCGAGGGCGGTGAGGGTGGCGTTGAGTTTCGCCGGTTCCACCATCTCGAGCACTTCGGTGAGCCGTTCGAACAGGGTGTTGAATTCGACGGTCACCGATTCACCGCGCAGTACCTGTCCGGGCCGCAGCCGGCCCGCCGGGTCGGCGGGTTCGACGAAGTTCACGTATTTGGCGCCGAACACAGTGGTGGAACGGATATCCACGAGTGCGTTTGCCGGGACGAGGCCCATGAGGTCGGGGTTCATATCGAGTTCGAGGCGGACCTCCCCGTTCTCGCTTTCGACCGTGCCCACCCGGCCTACTTCTGCACCGCGGAATTTCACCTTGGCATCGGGATCCATGACGAGACCGCTGCGCGGGACCAGCACGGCGACGTGCTTTTCCGGGGTGAAGCCCCCGAGGAACATCGTCAGCGAGACCACCACGAGAAGGACCAGCACCAGCATCATGGCCAGCGCCGCGAGCTTGTACTGCACGGCGTTCCAGATCTTGCGCCGTGTCGTCGTGTGCCGATCGGACCGGGTGTGTACGGGTACCACCACTCACCTGCCTTGCGCTGTTCGGCACCCCGTTGCGCCGAACTGAACCGGAATTATGTCCAGACAGTTGTCCATGTTATGGGTGATTCAACCCGGCCGGTACGGTTTTCGCCGATTACGCCCGAAATTCGCCGCGGCACGACATCTTCGCAGGTAGAAAGTGAAAAAGGCCCGCTCACCACTGGGGTGAACGGGCCTCGATCATAAGCCGTTACGGCATCGGTTACAGCGTTTTCTCGATCGCCGCGACCAGCGTGTCCGCATCCGGTGCGGTGGTCGGCCGGAATCGGCCCGCCACGGTCCCGTCGCGGCTGATCAGGAACTTTTCGAAGTTCCACTGCACATCGCCGGCGGCGCCCTCCGCGTCAGGGGTCTCGACGACCTCCCGGTACAGCGGATGCCGGCCGTCACCGTTCACATCGGCCTTCTCGAGCAGCGGGAAATCGACCCCGTAGGTGGTCGAGCAGAACCGCTCGATCTCCTCGGCGCTCCCCGGCTCCTGACCCATGAACTGGTTACACGGGAAGCCGACGACGCTGAAACCGCGGTCGCCGTAAGTTTTCTGCAATTCGACGAGACCGCTGTACTGCGGGGTCAGACCACATTTCGACGCAACATTGACCAGCAGGACCGCCCGGTCACCCACCAGCTCACCGAGCGTGGTCGCCGAACCGGACAGCGTGTTCACCGGAATATCTCGGACGTTCATTCGTAGCGCACCTGCCAACTCTTGATCCCGTTGATCCACCCCGAACGCAACCGTACCGGATGGGATACCGATACCAGGTCGGGCATGGCATCGGCGATCGCGTTGAACATCAGGTCGATTTCCAGCCGCGCGAGGTTGGCGCCCACACAGTAGTGGGTGCCGGTCCCGCCGAATCCGACGTGTGGATTGGGGTCGCGCAGGATATCGAAGGAGAACGGCTTCTCGAAGCCGGCCTCGTCGAAATTGGCGGAGCTGTAGAACAATCCGAGGCGCTGCCCCTTCTTTATTTCCTGCCCACCCAGCACATGATCGGCGGTGGCGGTGCGCTGGAACGCGGTTACCGGGGTGGCCCAGCGCACAATCTCGTCCGGCGCGGTGCGCGGGCGCTGTTCCCGGTACAGCTGCCACTGTTCCGGATTGTCCACGAACGCCTTCATTCCGTGCGTAATGGCATTACGGGTGGTTTCGTTGCCGGCGACCGCGAGCAGGATGACGAAGAAACCGAACTCGTCGGAAGCCAGGCCCTCACCGTCGACGTCGGCGTTCACCAGCTGAGTGACGATATCGTCGGCCGGGCACCCCCGGCGCTGCTCGGCCATATTCCAGGCGTAGCCCAGGATCTCCGCGGACGCGACGGTGGGATCGCCGTATTCGGGGTCGTCGTAGTTGAGCATCTGGTTCGACCAGTCGAACACCTTGCGCCGGTCTTCCTGCGGCACCCCGAGCAGTTCGGCGATCGCCTGCAGAGGCAGTTCACAGGCGACCTGGGTGACGAAATCGCCGCCGCCGGCCTTCTTCGCCTCGTACACGATCTTGTGCGCCCGCTCGGTGAGGGCTTCACGCAACCCTTCCACCGCGCGCGGGGTGAAACCCTTGGAGACGATCCGGCGCACCTTGGAGTGTTTGGGCGGATCCATATTCACCAGCAGCGCACCGGTCAGTTCCATCTGATCCGGGGTGATATCGCCGGGCAGCCGGACGATGGAACCCTTCTGCTGCGACGAGTACAGTTCCGGGTTGCGCGACAGTTCCTTGACGTCTTCCAGGGTGCTGACCACCCAGTACCCGCCGTCGTTGAAACCACCCGAGGCTTCGTCGCTCTGGGCGTTCCACCACACCGGGGAGGTTCGCCGCAGCATCGCGAATTCCTCGACCGGGCTGCGTTGTTCCCAGAGGCCGGGGTCGGTGAAATCGAAACCCGGGGGCAGTGCGGTTGTCATCAGGATTCCTTTCCGTCTTCCGGCAGCGACCGCAGCGGCGCTTCCGGTTGCACCTCGACGAGCACCAGGTGCGCGCCACGCGGGGTGCCCACGACCGCCGAGACCGCGCGCGCCAGATCGCTCGCGCGCAGCATGTACGGATGCCGGGCCAGCCCCCACGACTGCCAGGACTCCAGCAGTGGGCCCACGACCTCGGGGGCGGCATTCATCCCCATACCGGTCACCGTCGGACCCGGCCGTACCAGCGAGGCGCGGATTCCGGTGCCCTCGAGTTCCATCCGCAGCTGCTGCACCATGGCCTCGACCCCGGCTTTGGCCGCGCTGTACGCACCGTTCCACGGTCGCGGATGCGGCGCGCAGTCGGAGCTGATCAGCACCACATCGCCGCGGCGGCGTGCCGTCATGCCGGACAGGACCGCATGCGCCATCCGGTGTGCGCCGATCAGATGGATCTGCACCTGATGCGCGAAATCCGCGGGGGCCATGTCCTGGATGAGGCCGAATTCGATATCGCCGGCCCCGGAAACCAGGATCTCGGTGGGCCCGATCGCCTCTTCGGCCGCGGCCACGAAGTCGTCTACGGAGGACTGGTCGGTGACGTCGAGCCGGTGCGCGAACGCGGTCCCGCCGTCCGCGCGAATCTTGCCGGCCAGATCCTCGAGCACTTCCACCCGGCGCGCGCCCAGCGCCACCGGATGTCCCTGTGCAGCCAGTTCCACCGCGGTGGCCGCGCCGATGCCGGACGACGCACCGGCAACAATGGCGGGCCGCTTCTCGGGATGGGGTTCGAACCGGGGCATTACCGCACCTCCACGGTGATGGGGAGCTTGGCGAAGCCCCGCACATTGCTCGAGTGCACGCGTTCGATGCCGTCCTCGCGCACCCGGTAGGACTTGACGCGCGAGGCGAATTCGCGCAGGGCGACGGTGGCCTCCAACCGGGCCAGATGGGCACCGAGGCAGAAGTGCACACCAGCGCCGAAGCTGGCGAGGTTACCTTTTTCGACGCGGTCGAGATCGAAACTGTCGCCGTCGTCGAACACTTCCGCGTCCCGGTTGGCCGAGCCGATCAACAGCAGCACTTTGGCACCGGCCGGAATCACCTTGCCGTGGTATTCGAGGTCCTCGGTGGCCGTCCGCGCGACCATTTGACTGGACGTGTCGTAGCGCAGGGTCTCCTCGACCCAATCCGAGACGCGTTCCGGATCGTCGGCGACCTTGGTGTACTGCTCCGGGTTGCGGGATGCCCAGTACAGGGCATTGCCGAGCAGTTTGGTGGTGGTCTCGTTACCGGCGACGACCATCAGGAACATGAAGCCGATGATTTCGTCGTCGGTGAGCGAATCGCCGTCGATTTCGGCGTCCAGCAACGCGGAGGTGAGATCGTCGGTGGGGTGCTCGCGACGTTCGGCGACCATGTTCGCGTAGTAGACGACCAGGTTCAGCGAGGCCTCGATCGCCGAATCCGGGACGTCGGTGACGCCGTCCTCGCGGTGCATGACCATATCGGCCATGCGGCGGATCTCGGCGCGATCGGCGGCCGGTACGCCCATCATCTCGGAGATGACATCCATCGGCAGTTTGCCGGCGACTTCCTCTATCCAGTCGAATTCACCGCGTTCGAGGGCAGGTACCAGGTATTCGACGGTGAGCTCGTGGATACGCGCTTCCATATCCGCGACCCGTTTCGGCGTGAAACCTTTGAACACCAGGCGCCGCATCCGCATATGCCGGGGATCGTCCATGGCGAGGAACGACATGGTGCGATGGGCGTCGGGGCCCCAGGCGGCCGGGTCGAGGGAGACGCCGTTGGCGTTGGACAACTGTGTCGCGAGGCGGAAGCCGTTTGTCACATCGGTATGCCTGGACAGCGCGTAGAAATCGAGTTGCGCGTTGTAATAGAGCGGGGCCTCCGCGCGCAGCCGGGCGTACGTCGGGTACGGGTCCTCATGGAAGACGTAGTCGTACGGGTCGAACGTCACCGGCTCCAACGATGCTGCCGTCATCGGATCCACCTCTGTTTCGATAACGAGTTCTCGCCGGACAGGGCGGTGCAACCGCCAGGGGGAGACACATAGCTGGACATGTGTCTGGACGGTACCAGCGGCGCGGCGCCGCGACAATGATCGTACGAGAATCAACCGGTCGAACGGGACGGTCATCGGCGGCCGACACCACATTCCGCCTCACCCCACAGCGCCGGACAACATCGGTCACGATCGACGAAGAGCCACCTGGGATAGAACGGGTTCTTGCACTACCAGAAGAGTCCGGACTATATTCCGTACACCTGTCCAGACAGTATTGGGGTCTTTCATGAACAGTCTTCTGCCCGGCGACAGCTCCCGGCTTCTGATCGGCGGTAGCCTCGTCGCCGGCGGCAACGGCGTGTTCGACAATGTGAATCCGGCGACCGAAGAGGTCATCGGCACCGCGGCCGACGCAGACGCGGCCGATATGAACGCCGCCATCGCCGCCGCCCGCACCGCCTTCGACGAGACCGGCTGGTCCCGCGACCATGCCTTCCGGGTGCGCTGCCTGGAACAGCTGCAGGCGGCACTGAAAGCGCATGCGGAAGAACTACGCGAGATCACCATCGCCGAGGTGGGCGCCCCGATCATGTTCACCAGCGGCCCGCAGCTGGAGGGCCCGATCGAGGATCTGAGCTTCGCCGCCCGGCTGGCCGCGGACTATGAATGGGAAACCGAACTCGGCGTAGCGGCCCCGATGGGGATCAGCACCCACCGCGTGATCCGGCGCGAGGCGGTCGGCGTGGTCGGGGCGATCACGCCGTGGAACTTCCCGCATCAGATCAACTTCGCGAAACTCGGCCCGGCCCTGGCGGCGGGCAACACCATCGTCCTGAAACCGGCCCCCGACACCCCGTGGTGCGCGGCGGCGCTCGGTTCGATCATCACCGAGGAAACCGATATCCCGCCCGGTGTGGTCAATATCGTCACCTCGTCCGATCACGGTCTGGGCGCCCAGCTCTCCGGCGATCCCCGCGTCGATCTGATCAGTTTCACCGGCTCCACCGGTACCGGGCGCGCCGTCATGTCCTCGGCCGCGTCGAATCTGAAGAAGACCTTCCTCGAGCTGGGTGGCAAATCCGCCTTCATCGTGCTCGACGACGCCGACCTTGCCACCGCCGTGAGCTACGCCGGTTTCTCGCTGTGCGTCCACGCCGGCCAGGGTTGCGCCCTGACCACCCGGCTGCTGGTGCCCCGCGGCCGGTACGACGAAGCGGTCGAGGCCGTCGCGGCCACCATGAGCGGAATCCGTCCCGGCGATCCCACCTCCCCGGGCACGGTCTGTGGTCCGGTGATCTCCGACCGCCAGCGCTCGCGGGTGCTCGGCTATATCGACAGTGCCCGCGCCGACGGCGGCCGCATCGTCACCGGTGGCGGACGCCCGGCCGAACACGAGCGCGGCTTCTTCGTCGAACCCACCGTGATCGCCGACCTCGACAACAGTGCGAAGGCCGCCCAGGAGGAGATCTTCGGTCCGGTCCTGGTGGTGCTGCCTTACGACGGCGACGACGACGCGGTCCGGATCGCCAACGATTCCCCCTATGGTTTGTCGGGCGCGGTCTGGGGCAAGGACCCCGAGCGGATCAGGCGGATCACCGACGGGGTGCGCACCGGAACCCTGGGCGTGAACGGCGGTATGTGGTACAGCGCCGACGCCCCGTTCGGCGGCTACAAACAGTCCGGTATCGGCCGCGAGATGGGGGCCGCCGGCTTCGAGGAGTACCTCGAGACCAAGCTCGTCGCGACCGCACAGTAGCCGTGGTACACGGACCGCACAGTAGCCGCGCAGTAATCCGAAACTACTTCCCCACCAGGCTTTCCACAGCAGCGAGGAGCTCCATCCCATGGCTCGTTTCACCGGTCGCACCGCCATCGTCACCGGCGCCGCCCGCGGTATCGGCGAGGTCTACGCGCAGGCGCTGGCTGCCGAAGGCGCATCCGTCGTCGTCGCGGACCTGAACGCCGAGGGCGGTACAGCCGTCGCCGACAAGATCGTGGCCGACGGCGGCACCGCATCGTTTCATCCGGTCGACGTCTCCGATCCGGAATCGGCCGGGGCACTGGCCGATTTCACCATCGAGAAGTACGGCAAAATCGACCATCTGGTCAACAACGCCGCCATCTACGGCGGGATGAAACTGGATCTGCTGCTCACCGTGCCGTGGGACTACTACCAGAAGTTCATGTCGGTGAACCTGGACGGCGCGCTGGTGATGACCCGCGCGGTATGGCAGAACATGGCCGCGAACGGGGGCGGCTCGATTGTGAACCAATCATCGACGGCCGCCTACGTATACAGCGGTTTCTACGGCCTGGCCAAGGTCGGGATCAACGGCCTCACCCAGCAGCTGGCGACCGAACTCGGCGGCTCGAATATCCGGATCAACGCGATCGCCCCCGGCCCCACCGATACCGAGGCCACCAAGACCACCACGCCCGAGAGCATCGTCAAGGACATGGTCAGCCGGCTGCCGCTCAAGCGGATGGGCACCCCGCAAGATTTGGCCGGCGCCCTGCTGTACCTGCTCTCCGACGATGCGAAATGGGTTACCGGACAGATTTTCTGCGTCGACGGCGGTCAGGTGATCCGCTGATGAGCGGCGCCACCAGGGTCGGTTTCATCGGCCTGGGCGATATGGGCGCGCCGATGGCGAAGAAGCTGCTGGACTGGTCCGGCGGGCTCACTGTCTGCGATACCCGGCCCGAGGCCGTGCAGCCCTTCACCGAGGCCGGCGCCGAGGCCGCCGGCAGCCCGGCCGAGCTCGCCGCGAAATGCGGTGTCATCTGTATCGCAGTGGTGAACGACCAGCAGGTCCGCACCGTACTGACCGGCGAGAACGGCGTGTTGAGCACTGCCGCGCCGGGCACCGTGGTGGCCGTGCACTCCACTATCGGCGACGAATCGGCCGTCGAATTCGCCCGGCTGTGCACCGAACGCGGCGTGGAGCTGGTCGACGCCCCGATCAGCGGCGGCGCCGCGGGCGCGAACAGCGGACGGCTCGCGGTGATGGCCGGCGGCAGCGAAAGCGCCGTGGCCACTGCGCGGGAACCCTTCCGCTGCTTCGCCGATCTGGTCGTGCACGCGGGCGAGGTCGGGGCCGGTACGCGCATGAAGCTGGCCCGCAACCTGCTGCATTTCATCTCGTTCACCGCCGCCACCGAGGCGCAGCGACTGGCCGAGGCCGCCGGACTCGATATCACCGCGCTCGGCAAGGTGGTCCGCCATTCGGACGCGGTGACCGGCGGCGCCGGTTCGATCATGCTGCGCGATACCACCGCACCTATCGCAGAAGGCGACTTCTGGCTGCCGATCCTCACGCACGTCCGCGAACTCGGCGAAAAAGATCTGTCCCTGGCGCTGGAGCTCGGCGGCCGGGTAGGCACCGAGCTCCCGCTGGCCACCCTTGCGCTGTCGCGTTTCGGCGACGGGCTCGGGGTCGGGCAAGGCGAGATCTCGGCCGGATGGCAACCCGCCCCCGCCGCTCAGCGAGACCGGTCGGGCACTGCGGGGGCTTCCCGTGGCAGCATCGCCGGGCAGGAGGGCACCGCTGCCGGGCAGCAGGATGCCACCCTCACGGCGCCCGACGACAGTAAGGAATCCGAATAATGGCCGACGCCACCACCCTCCGACCGCTGTCCGCCACCGAGGTCACCGAATGGGACCGCACCACCGGCGTGGTCGTCGCCGGCTACGGGATCGCCGGGGTCTGCGCCTCGATCGAGGCTGCGCGGGCCGGGGCGCAGGTTCTGATCCTGGAACGCACCAGCGGCTGGGGTGGGGCGGCGGCCTTGGCCGGCGGGTTCATCTACCTCGGCGGCGGAACACCGTTGCAGCGTGCACTGGGCTTCGAGGACAGTCCGGAGAACATGGAGAAATTCATGGTCGCCGCCCTCGGGCCCGGAGCCGACCGGGAAAAGATCGCCGACTACTGCCGCGGCAGCGTCGAACACTACGAATGGCTGGTCGCCAACGGTGTTCCCTTCAAGGAGGAGTTCTGGGGGGAACCCGGCTGGGAACCGCCGCACGACGAGGGCCTCATGTATTCCGGTGGCGAGAACGCCGCCCCGTTCAACACCATCGCGGACCCGGCGCCGCGCGGACACGTTCCGCAGATGACGAACAAGCGGACGGGTTCCAAGGGCGGCGGCTACATGCTGATGAAACCGCTCGCCGAAACCGCCGAAAAGCTCGGTGTGACGGCCGAATACGACACCCGGATCCAGCGGTTGATCGTGGACGGCGACCGGGTTGTCGGCGTGGTGGCCAAACAGTACGGCAAGGAGCTGACCATCCGCGCCGAACACGGGGTCGTGCTGGCCACGGGCAGTTTCGCCTATCACGACCAGATGATCGAAGGTTTCGCACCGCGGCTCATCGGCCGCCCGGGTGCCGCCATCGAGGAGCACGACGGTATTGCCATCCGGCTGGCCCAGGCTTTGGGCGCCGATCTGGCGCATATGGACGCCACCGAGGTCGCGTTCTTCGGAGACCCGCAGATGATGGCGCGCGGCATCCTCGTCAACGCCCGCGGGCAGCGCTACGTCCCGGAGGACACCTATCCGGGCCGGATCGGTCAGATGACGCTGTTCCATCAGGAGAATCAGGCGTATCTGATCATCGGTGAAGCCGCCTACGAGGAATCGCTCACCACCGAGACCTCCACCCCGTTCTTCCGGCAGCCGCCCACCTGGGCCGCGGAAACCGTCGCCGAACTCGAATCCGATATCGGCCTGCCCGAACTCGCCCTGCAGACCACCGTCGAGCTCTACAACAAGCACGCCGAGAACGGCAAGGACCCGCTGCTCGGAAAGAAACCGGAGTGGACCAAACCGCTCGAGGGACCGTTCGCGGCCTTCGATATGCGCAACTTCACCGCGGGATTCACCCTGGGCGGTTTACGCACCGACCTGGATTCGCGGGTTCTGCATGTCGACGGCCGGCCGATCGCCGGCCTGTTCGCCGCGGGTCGCTGCACCTCCGGCGTCTGCGCGGGCGGCTACGCCAGCGGAACATCCCTGGGCGACGGCAGCTTCTACGGCCGCCGGGCCGGGATTGCGGTCGCGAAAACGTGAAACGGTACATTCAGGCACATGTCCGAAGGTGAACCTCTCGTCGTCGAAGCGACCCGTCGCCGCCTGTCCGCGAAACAGGCCGATACGGTCGACAAACTGACGAAGGCGGCGGTGGAGGTGCTCACGCGCGAAGGCTTCGCGGGGATGACCATTCGTATGGTCGCCGCCGCGGCCGGTGTGGGTACCGCCACCGCGTACACCTATTTCTCGTCCAAAGAGCACCTCGTCGCCGAGATCTTCTGGCGGCGGCTCGTGGCGGCGGATTCCCCGGTCAGCCACGATCCCGACCCCACCGTGCGGGTGGTGGCCGAACTGCGCTCCATCGCCCTGCTGGTCGCCGACGATCAGGAAGTCGCCGGTGCGGTCACCAGCGCCCTGCTGGGCCGCGACCCCGATGTGGCGCATCTGCGGGCCCGGATCGGCCTGGAGATCCGCACCCGGATAGAGCGTGCCCTCGGCCCCGGCGCCGATCCGGAAATCGTCGTCTCCCTGGAACTCGTCTACGCGGGCGCACTGGTACGGGCCGGGATGGGGTACGCGTCCTACGCCGATATCGCCGACCTCATCGAGAAATCGGCCCTGTTGATCCTGCGCTGAGCAGCGGAAGAAAGCTTCGGTAAAACTGATGGACCGGCCCAAACAACTCGACTCGTCCCTGGTTCCCACGATCATCAAATACATGTCCAAGGTCAACACCTGGGCGTACAAACGCACCGGTGGCCGCATCGGCGGGAATTGGCGCGTCGGGGCGGGGTTCCGCAATCCGGTGCCTACGCTGCTGCTCGACCATACCGGCCGCAAATCCGGTAAGCAGTTCACGATCCCGCTGCTCTACCTGCGCGACGGCGCGAATACCGTCATCGTCGCCTCCCAGGGCGGGCTACCGAAGAACCCGCAGTGGTACTACAACCTGGTCGCACAGCCGGATACCACGATCCAGGTCGGCAAGGACCGGACCTCGGTCCGCGCCCGCCTCGCCGAGGACACCGAACGCGAACGGCTGTGGCCGCAACTGCTCGAGTTGTACGCGGATTTCGCCAGCTACCAGTCCTGGACGGAACGTAAGATCCCGATTTTCGTTCTGGAACCGCGCACCTGACGCTGCGCCGGGCCCGGCTGCCCCAGGCACGCGATCCGGGTGCACCGTGCACCCGGATCGAACAAGCCCGAATTCGGACTGAGCGCCCCTGTGCCATCACGATTGCGGCTCCTACCACCGGCGAGCCCGGCGAAATGCCGCTACCCGCATGTGCAGGCGATAGGGGTGCCTACCGACATCCCCTACCGCTCGCACGCCACGCTTACGGAGCCGCCGGCACGTTGGCGCGTTCGGCGCCGAGAGTGGTGTCCGGCCCGTGGCCGGTGTGCACAACGGTCTCGTCCGGCAGCGCGAACAGGACATCGTTGATAGACGCCAGGATGGTCGGGTAGTCCGAATACGAGCGCCCGGTCGCGCCCGGACCGCCCTCGAACAGCGTGTCTCCGCTGAAAACCGTGCCCGCGTCCGCCAGGTGCAGACAGCACGAGCCCGGGGAATGGCCCGGTGTGTGCAGGACTCGCAGTTGCGTACCGGCGATCTCGAAGACCTCGCCGTCGGCCAGCACGCGGTATTCGACACCGGGATGTGTCTGTTGCCACAGCACATCGTCGGCGGGGTGCAAATGGATCGGTGCACCAGTGGCCGCCGACAGGGTGGGCGCCACCGTCACGTGATCGTTGTGGGCGTGGGTGCAGATTACGGCGGTCACTCGGCGACCGGCCACCGCGTCTAGGATCGGCTGGGCGTCGTGCGCCGCATCGATGATCACTACCTCGCTGTCGTCGCCGACCAGCCAGATATTGTTCGCCACATCCCAGCAACCGCCGTCCAGGCAGAACTGGCCTTCGGTGACGATCCGCTCCACCCGCGCTGTCACAGGACCACCACCGAACGCAACACAGCACCGCTGTGCATGGTGGTGAAGGCCCGATCGACCGCGTCCAGGCCGATCCGCTCGGTGACGAACTTCTCCAGCGGGAGCCGGCCCTGGCGATACAGGTCGATCAGCATCGGGAAATCGCGTTCGGGCAGGCAGTCTCCGTACCAGGACGATTTCAGCGATCCGCCACGGCTGAAGAAATCGATCAGCGGCATCTCGAGTTTCATATCGGGTGTCGGGACACCGACCAGCACTACGGTGCCGGCCAGGTCGCGGGCGTAGAACGCTTGCTTCCAGGTTTCGGGCCGGCCGACCGCGTCGATCACCACATCGGCCCCGAAGCCGCCGGTGAGCTCCTGGATCGCCTCGACCGGATCCGCGGCGGACGCGTCGACGGTATGCGTCGCGCCGAGTTCGCGGGCCCAGTCGAATTTCCGGGCGTCGGTGTCCACGGCGATGATGGTGCTCGCGCCCGCCAGCCGGGCGCCGGCGATCGCGGCATCGCCGACGCCGCCACAACCCAGCACCGCGACCGAATCACCCCGGCCGACGTTGCCGGTGTTCACGGCGGCGCCCAGTCCGGCCATCACACCGCAGCCCAGCAGCCCGGCGACCGCGGGATCGGTGTCCGGATCCACCTTGGTGCACTGCCCCTCGTGTACCAGCGTCTTGTCGGCGAACGCACCGATGCCGAGTGCGGGAGTGAGTTCGGTACCGTCCTCGAGCGTCATCGGCACACTGGCGTTGAAGGTGTCGAAGCAGTACCAGGGCCGCCCGCGTTTACAGGCCCGGCACTGTCCGCAGACCGCACGCCAGTTCAGGATCACGAAATCGCCCGGCTCGACGTGGGTTACCGCCGAACCCACGGTCTCCACCACACCGGCGGCCTCATGGCCGAGCAGGAACGGGAATTCGTCGTTGATCCCGCCTTCGCGATAGGTCAGGTCGGTATGGCATACGCCGCAGGCCTGGACTTTCACCACCACATCGCGCGGTCCGGGGTCGGGCAGGACAATAGGGACGAGTTCGACCGGGGCGCCGGGACTGCGGGCGATAACACCTCGAACCTGCTGGGGCACTGTGTCTCCTCTCGGGGCGGTCATGCGGTGATGCACGATGCCGCATACGTTATCCGCCCCACGGTGGCGCCGCGTGGGTCCGGGGCATCCGGGCAGGCACCTGCCGGAGGTCGACGGCACCCGGACGCAATGCGGCGGGGCGCCCGCCGGACGCCCCGCCGCATTATCGGCAAACTCTCAGAGAACTCCCCAGGCCTGCAGGATATAGGTCACATTTGCGGCAATGTTCGTGACGAGATTCGCCAGATTCAGGGCCGCGGACCCGGCTTCGATCATCTTCTTTTCTTCCTCCTGATCCGTCCCGACCGGAGCCCAAAATACCCACGACGGCCTAGTCGGGCAAACGTCCGATTACCCGGCTCGACAGCCCGGGGGCAGCAGGGTGTCGACCGGAAGACCGCCCCTCAGGTGTTCAGAATATTGACCGGACACGTGTCCCACTCAGTGCGCACAGTAGACACAGACAGAGCGAAGGATTCACGGATACAGGTCCCACCGGCCATTCGGCGAACGATCGCTGGCACCGGCTACCAGGCCCGGACCGATCAGCCGGCGATTCGAACCTCGGGTTCGGGGCCAGGACCATCCGCCCGCAACTTGAGCAAGGTCAGACCCGCGGTACAGGCGAGGATGAGACCGATAACACTGATCACGACATGTAGCGTGGCGATTCCGTAGACCGCCGCCCCCAGTCCTGCGGCGAAAACCAGCCAGCCGAGAACTCTAGCCACCGTTACCCCGGAACCGGATGAGCCGGATGAGCCGGTCACCACCGGCTCCGCATCCGCCTTCCGCGTATCGGGCACCCCTACCGCGCCGGGCAGATCGGTGGTGGTCTGGTCTCCCATCATCTACTCCTCGATGGCGCCGATCCGGAAATCGTGCAGCGCCTACCACTGCGGTGCGTCGGCACCGCGGACTCCGGTGTCCCATGCGTCACTTCCGCAACACACGCTAAGGCCACAACCCGACGATTGTTACGCAACACAAGCATGCGACACGCGGCCGATATCAATTCGATACCTGATATACCCGCCGCGAGCGGACCTTACACACGGTAACCAGCGGAATCGGCAGGGCGGGGGGTAGTTCCACCGGGCACCCTCGATTAAGGTGAGGCCACTGACTTATCACAGGAGCGTCACCGATGGACAGCAAAACGAAGGTCGCCGGGCCCCTGGCCGCCGCCGGTGCGGTCTCCCTCGGGTTGGTGTTCATCGGCGCCTGCGGGGTCGGCCAGGAAGACACCTATGTGCCACCACCACCGATCCACTCGGGCCCCCAGGCTGTCGAACAGGCACGCTACGCGGATCCGACCGGCACCACGGTCGCCCAGATTCTGATTCCGCCGTCCCCCAGCTGGCGGATGGCTCCCGAACCGCCGCCGCGGCGCACGCTGCCACCGGAATACCAGATCTCGGCCACCTCATCGACCAGCCCCGGCGAGACAACCGAGGGCGACGAGACCAGCACCCGCGCCACACTTTCGGCCACCCCGGGCCCGTCGCCCACACCGGAGCAGGATTCGGCCGCCGGCCCGCCGACGGTCACAGAAATCGCACCGGCACACAGCGAATCACCGATCTCGCCACCCCCACCCACGGGCACCGAGGTCACCCCGCCGGCCCCGGTATCCACTACAACGGTGGCAACACCCGGAGTAACCGGCACACCGGTCGCGCCCGAACCTCCGTCCACTACCGAGTCCCTGGGAAGCGAACCCATTCCGGGCACCGAACCGGCCCGTACGACCGCCACTCCACCGGCACCGGGGTACGGACAATCCACACCCTTCGGACTTCCGTCCGAGACCGCCGAGCCGGAATCCGGTGCACTCGTCCCCACCATCGCGATCGTCCCCGCCGTCCCTCCGGGTTTCGGCGGCTGAGTCCCGGCCTCCCGGAACGCGTATCCGGCGCCGTCAGAGTTCAGCGTAGGAAATCGCCCGCTGGGCCCCGGCCACCATGGGCCGCAGCGAATTCGTGAATCGCTCGGCGTCGACAGCGGCGATATCGACCATCGTGCCGGTATGGATCGCATAACGGCCGTCCCCGGCGATATCGATCCAGCACAGCACACCGAACGGGTCGGTCCTGGCCGGCCGGTGCACGGAGACGACGAGCTGACCGATCCCGTCGCGCGGCTGTTTCAGGCGTTGGCGGATCCGGGTTGCCACGGCGGGGCCGGCGACCGGCACTGTCACCCGGTCCCGGCCGTCGCGTACGACCTCCGCCCGCGGCGCGCGCAACCGTGCCCCGCTACCGACCGGGGCGGCCGGTAGCGCGGCGACAACGCGCACGGGCAAGGATGTGGCGGCCCCGGCCACGATCCGGATATCGCCACCTCGATCCGGTTCCGCGCACGGACGCTGCGTGGCGACGACGCCGATATGCCCGGCCGACGCGCCCAGTACACGGGTGGTGGGCGCCCCCGCGCCGTCCTGTCCGAACACCGACACACTCACCTCCGGAGCGGCCAGCACTCGCAGAGCCGCTTCCAGATCTGCGTCGAGAGTGGTGTCACACCAGTCCCGCAGCACAGCTAGCTGGGCCGCCCGCTCGCCGGAATCCCGAGCGGACAACCGCACCGCCAGCGGGTAAGGGAGGCGATCGCCGACCGTCTGTTCCCAGGCCAGCGCCAACTGATCCGGGGTGAGAATCCAATTCACCCGGCTTCTGTCCACTCGCCCAGGACCGGCGGGGTGGTGGGTTCGAGGGTTCCGATCAGTTGCCCGCCGGGCTCGGCTTCTTCCAGGAAGGTGAGCTCGTCGTCCCCGAAATGGAGGTCGTCGTCCTCGTCGGCGGACGGCTCGGTGCGTACCGGCGCCGCCGGCGAATTCGAGCGCACGCTATCGGCCGCCATCGCGCCACCCATCATGCCGCCGATCGCGCCGGCGCCCATCCCGGTGATCGCTTCACCACTCGAACTGCGCTGGTGCTCCTCGCGATCACGTTCGCTGTCGGATCCCGACCCCGCCCCGGCGGGACGGACCGGCACAGCGAACACGGGTGCGCCCGGCGAGCTCGCCGGTGCCACCGGCGCACTACCGCCGGCTGCGGCTGCGGGCGCGGGCGCGGGATTCGGCAGTTGTGTTCCGGCACTGGTGGTGGCCTGTGGCTGATGCGGATCCGCATGGGCGGGCGCTGGTGCGGCCATAGCAACGCCGGGCGTTGCGGGGAGGGGAGGTGTCTCCGCGGTGGCCGGATCGTCTGCGGTTGCTTCCGGGAAAGCCGGTCCGCCGGGCGCCTCGGCGGCAGGCCCCGATGGGTACGAAACAACCTTCCCCACCGGCGAACTCACGCCGTTCGCGGTTCCGGCGGGTGTGGTGGCCGAGGTGGGCACATCCGGTGCAGCCGGCCCTGATTCGGGCAGATCGGGAAAAGCGGGAACCTGCGATCCGGTCGGGATGAAGGCGCCGAGGTAGACGCTTTCCATCACCCGTACCGCGTCCGCACGCTCACTCTCGGCCGCCTGCTGGCCGGCGATATTGCCGGTCGCCGCATGGGGATCCAGGAGCGCCGCCGGTAGATCCGGCCGAACCCCGGACGGTTCGCCGATACCGGTACGCAGCGTTTCCGCGGCGTCCCCCGCCTGACCCAGCCGGTGCCCCACCGTGGTCAGCACATCGGCGAGTTGCCGGCCGGCGGCCTCGAAATCCCGGACAGCCGCGCCGGCGAGTCCCGCCGCGGCGCCACGCCAGCCGTCGGAGATCGCGCCGCGGATCTCGGTATGCGCCTGTGTCACAGCATCGTTCAGCCCGCTCGCCGCATCCTGCCACAGCTGGCCACCGGTCTGCAGGGCCGACGGATCCAGCCGCGATACCCCGGCATGGATCTGCTCATGGGTCAGGTTGTCGAAAACCTCGACCGTCGGCGCGTAATCGGGATCCACTCGGTTGTGGGCGCTCCGAAGCCCCGTCCGCGGTAGCTCACGCACCGGGCACCCCTGCCTGCGTGGCGCCGATCGCGGCCGCGACCTCGGAATCGGTGTGCTGATAGGCTGCCGCCGCGCTCCGGAAGGTATGTGCGAGCTGCCGCGCCGCGCTCGCGTAATCACGCAGCGCCACTATCGCGTCACCCGCTTTGCCCTCGAAACCACCGCGCAGGGCCGCACCGGAATCGAATCCTCCGAAACCCGGCATGGAGCGAGCCCCGCCGAGAGTCTCGATCTGCGCATCCACCTGGTCGGCCAGCTGCTCATAGCGCAGCGCGCAGCGCTCGGGCGCCCCCTCGGCGACCAGAACTTCATCGATCCACAGCTCTCCGTCGCCGACTGCCGAGCCGAGCGCCGCAATCGTATTCGGCTGCATAGCCGAACCCCCTTCCTGTTCCGCCGACTCTCGTCATCGCCGGGCCGGCCCCGCGACGATCTCCCGCGTCCATTGCACGATATCCGCCGCGACCCGGCCGCGCACGCGCTCGTGCAGCAGATCGTGTCCCGCGTCCGGGTACTCGCGCAGCTCCACCGAATCATGGCGCCGCGCCCAGTCGCGCACCGCCTCGATCGGCGCCCGGCGGTCGTCGACCCCGTGCACCGCCAAGACCCGCGGCAGCGGTGCGGCCTGTGTGGCGGTACCGCCGAGCGCCCGCTGCGGGGTGCCGCACAGCACCAGCCCGGCCAGGTCGCGGGCATCCGACACCGGCTCGCGAGGGTAGTCGGCGGATTGCGGTGTCATACGGCCGTCGGCCGGTGGCCGCGCTGCGCCGAGGACGGCGAGCGCCGTGATCGCCCCCAGTGAATGACCCATCAGAGTCAATGGCAGATCAGGGATGCTCTCGCGGACGACTCCGGTGAAACGCGCCGCATCGTCCACGAGGTCGGCCAAGCGGACCGGCCGATCGGGATCCCCCTCACTGAGCCCCTGCCCGGCGGTATCCAGCGTCCACACCTCGATCCCGTCGTCGTTCAACCGGCGCGCGAACTCGTGATAGTGCCCGCTGTGCTGCCCCGAACCAGGCAGTAGGGCCAACGCGGCAACAGCCCCACCGACCGGTCGATGCCGATAGTGCAGGCGTCCGCGCGCGCCTTCGAAAAACCCCATGATCGAATTCTGGCAAAGAACCGAAAGGCCCGCCGACATCACGGCACGATCCACCGACCGGCCACAAAAGGCCCCGTGCAGAATGCCCAGGTGTTCGCGGCCGGCACACCTGGAGGTGCCGGCCGGGATGCCGATTTCCAGCTGAGCGGGTGTTCTACCGCCGCCGGCACTACTCCGATGTCGTGTTCCCGCGACCGGCCATTCGGGCGATCGAGCACCCGCCGCGGCACCGAGAACGCGGCGGCAACGGCCGGTCACCTGTGTGATCTGTCCGGTAAGCCCGGTCCCGGACTTCGAATATCCGAGCCGTCACCGCGGCGGGCGGCGGTCCGGTGGGGTGGTTACGCCGGAGCCGTGGCGGGCTGGGGCGCCGGAGCCGGGGCGCCCGGCTGTCCGGGAGCCGCAGGCACCGACTGCGGGGCCGGAGTCCGAGGTGCGGGTGGGGCCGGCGGCTGGTCCGGCACGGAGAACAAGCCGACAGTGGGGGTCATCACACAGAGCGCACCCGGGTAGCCGACCGTTCCCCACATAGAGGCGAGGACGGTCCCCGGCCCGCTGTCGACGGTCCGCGACAGGGACGCAGTGCCGAACTCGGTGACATCGCTGAGTACGTCCAGCCCGGCGCGACCGTTGTTGATATTGATCCAGGCGACCACCAGGCCCGAGCTCTGCGGAATGCCGGAATGCCGCGGGGTGGCGTGGAAGGTCAGGGTGCCGGGGGTGCCGCTCAGGTTGATGCTGGGGCCGTTGGCGGTGGCGGCCGCGAAGGTCGTGGTGATCACGCCGTTGCTGCCGCAGCCGAAGGTCGGGGCCGCGTAGACGAAGGGGGCGTAGGCGCCGATAGTGCTGATATCGCCGGCGGCCACGATGTCGTGGTAGCTGCGCAGCGCGTCCACACCGGGGCGGGCGGCCGGATCGGCGGCGGTCTGCTCGGTGAGGGCGGTCAGCGCGGTTTCGCCGGGCGTGGGTTCGGGTTCGGGTGTGGCGGCCGCCGGGGTGAAGGTGAGCGCGGCACCGATACCGAGAGCGGCCGCTGCGGCCGCGGTTCGCGCGACGATTTTGTTGTGCACTGCTGAACTCCCTATATCCGCTCGCGGCGATGGCAGACCGGACGCACCGGCAATCCCCCGCCCACCGCTGCAAGCTACCAGTACCGGCGGGGCACCGCCGGGTCACACTCGGCTCTCGGCCCGCGTTATCGGGGGCAGGCGGTAGCTGTATGTGATGCACTCGACACGGCAGGATTGGTGAGGGGTGTAAGTTTTATGCCGGGACAATCGAGACATACTTGGAGATGTGTATGAAATTAACTCTGTCTCCCGACGAGGCCGCCTTCCGTGACGAGCTGCGGAAGATCTACACCACCGCGATCCCGGCCGAGATCCGGGAACGCGTGAAATACGGTCACGAGCTGTCCCGTGAGGACGTCGTGACGGCCCACCGGATCCTCAACGAGCACGGCCTGGCCGTACCGAACTGGCCGGTGGAATGGGGCGGCAAAGACTGGACACCCATGCAGCGCCATATCTGGCAGGACGAGATGCAGCTGGCCAGCGTGCCCGACCCGCTGACCTTCAACGCCACCATGATCGGCCCGGTCATCGCCCAGTTCGGCTCCGAAGAACTGAAGAAGCGCTTCCTCCCCGCAACCGCCAACCTCGACATCTGGTGGTGTCAGGGCTTCTCCGAACCCGACGCCGGCTCCGACCTGGCCTCGCTGCGCACCACCGCCGTCCGTGACGGTGACTCCTACATCGTCAACGGCCAGAAGATCTGGACCACGCTGGGCCAGTGGGCCGACTGGATCTTCTGCCTGGTCCGCACCGACCCCAACGCCCCGAAGAAGCAGGCCGGCATCTCCATGCTGCTCTTCGACGTGAAAACCCCCGGCGTCACGATCCGCCCGATCAAACTGATCGACGGCGGCTACGAGGTGAACGAGGTCTTCTTCGAAAACGTGCGGGTCCCCGCCGATCAACTGGTCGGCGAGGAGAACATGGGCTGGACCTACGCCAAATTCCTGCTCGGCAACGAACGCACCGGTATCACCGCCGTCGGCCGCACCAAGGTGAGGATCGGGGTGGCCAAGGAGTACGCCGCGGCCACCAGATCCGGTTCGGGCACCCTGCTCGAGGATCCGCTGTTCGCGGCCCGCGTGGCCGAACTGGAAAACGAACTGCTCGCCTTGGAACTCACCCAGTTGCGCGTGGTCTCGAATTCGATCGAGGGCAAGCCGAATCCGGCTTCGTCGGTGCTGAAGATGCGCGGTTCGGAACTGCAGCAGGCGGCCACCGAACTCCTGCTCGATATCGCCGGCCCGGACGCCCTGCCGGTCGGCGCCGCGGATATCGCCTCACCCGAATGGGCGCAGCGCAGCGGCCCCAGCTACCTCAACTACCGCAAGACAACCATCTACGGAGGTTCCAGCGAGGTGCAGCGCACCATCATCGCCTCCTCGATCCTCGGATTGTGAGGTCAGGTTATGGATTTCGATCTCACCGACGAACAGGTCATGCTCCGCGGTACCGTGCGTGACCTGCTCAATCGCCATTACAACCCGGAATCGCGGCTGGCAGTCACCGAAACCGGCCTCGGCTGGAGCCGCGAGGTCTGGGGGCAGCTCGCCGAGCTGGGTGTTCTCGGACTGAGCTTCGCCGAGAAAGACGGCGGAATGGGCGCCGGCCCGGTGGAGACCATGCTGGTATTCGAGGAGTTCGGGCGCCGGCTCGCACCGGAACCGCTCCTGGACGCGGTACTGGTACCGGGCGGGTTGATCAGTGCGGCCGGGAGCGCCGATCAGCGGCAGCGGATCCTGCCCGAGGTCGCGGCCGGGTCGAAACTGCTCGCCTTCGCACACGGTGAACCGGGCACCCGCTGGCCCGATCACGCCGTCGAGACGACCGCCACCGCCGACGGCGACGCCTACACGTTGACCGGTCTGAAGAATCCGGTACCGCACGGCGACTGCGCCGACGAACTGGTGGTGAGCGCGACACTGCCCGGCGGCGGTCTCGGCCTGTTCCTGGTCGCTGCGGCCGCCGAGGGCGTCACCCGGACGCCGTACAGAACGGTCGACAGCCTGCGGGGTGCGCAGGTGGAATTCGCCGCCGCGCCGGCGGAACTGCTGGGTTCGGGCGAGGCCACCGCCACCCTGGAATCGGTACTCGTCGCAGCCCAGGCAGGGTTGTGCGCCGAGTCGATCGGGGCGATGGAGGAATCGTTGCGCCTCACCACCGACTACCTGAAGACCCGCAAACAGTTCGGGGTGACGCTGTCGAAGTTCCAGACACTCACCCAGCGGGCCGCGAATATGTACGTCTCGCTGGAGCTGGCCCGCAGCATGAGCTACTACCTCACCGCGGCCCTGGTCGACTCCCCCGACCCGGTGATCGCGTCCCGGGCCCGGTTGCAGGTCGGCCGCTCGGCGCGGCATATCGGGCAGGAGGCGATCCAGATGCACGGCGGTATCGGGGTCACCTCCGAATACCCGGTCAGCCACTACGTGGCCCGGCTGACCGCCATCGAGCGCACCCTCGGCAGCGGCTTGGAACATCTGCGGGTGCTCAGCGCTCAGATCGGTGAGTACGCACAGCCGGAGCTGTAACCCTGTCCTCCGGCCGGACCTCGTCGCCCCGCTCGGCGACGGTTTGTCCGGCCGGAGCACCCCGTACCTCCCGGCCGGAGCACCGGCCCCGCCTGCCGGCTCACCGGCTCCGCCGGACAACCCGGCAGCCTCAGCGGTCAGCGACTCCACGCCCCTGCCGGACAACCCCACGGGCTCCCCGGAAACTCACCGGTCCCACCGGCAGCACCGGAGCGAACCCGCCGGACAGGTCTCGGGTCGCCGAGATCATGTCACCACCGCAGGTGTTCCAGGAGGGTTGTGGCGGGTGATACCGACCCTCTTCTCCGGCCGCCCCGCCGACCCTGCGAGTAACTTCGTGACCTCACCGAAGCAGCTCGGTGACCTCGGCGTCGGCGAGCTGATGGAAATCGCGGTACGCACCGCCCACCCCGGCCAGCGCCGCCGGTGTATGCGGGCACACCACCTCGTCGGCTTCCCCGCGGATCCGCGGGAGCGCTTCCGGCGCCGCGACCGGCACCGCCACCACGAGGTGGCCGGGTTCTTGGGCGCGAGCCACCCGGCAGGCCGCGACGACCGACGCCCCCGTAGCGATACCGTCGTCGACGATCACCACCGTGCGGCCACGTAACGGTATCGGTGGACGGTCTCCCCGCCATATCATGCTGCGCCGCGCCAGTTCGGCACGTTCGTCCGCTTCGATCGCATCGAGCCGTCCGGCATCGAGCCCGGTCTGGCGGACGACGTCGGAGTTCACCACCCGCACGCTCTGCTCTCCGATCGCGCCCGCCGCCAGTTCGGGCTGCCAGGGCACACCGAGCTTGCGGACCAGCAGGATATCGAGGTCCCCGCCGATCACCTCACGGACTGCCGCTGCTACCGGTACACCCCCACGCGGCAGGCCCAGGACCAGCGGACCCGGCGCCAGCGCATCCCGCGCACGCAGGTGGCTCAGTTCGTTTCCCAGCGCACGTCCGGCAGATACCCGATCGGCGTAGAGCATCATCTTCGACGCTACCCGCTACAGCGGGGCATGCACGGATCTACAGGCTGCGCAGACTAGGTGGCGAATCGGCCCCCGCCCACCACCGGCCGGTCACCGCGGGACTCGAGCTCGGCACCGGCCTCGCCGGGCGCGTTGTCTCACGAACAGTCCTGCGCAGAGTCGTGCGTGGATCATTTCCGGCCGAGGCTCGCACACCACCGCGTCCGACGCAGTGGTGTGCTCGTCGTCCGGATGCCGGCGTGGACGTTTCCGGGACCGGGGGTCCCGTGGTTGCCCGGCGCGTTCCGCCCTACGGCGTCGCGACCGTGAACCTGCGCAGCGACAAGCTCGGGTTGGTCCGGCGGACCTGGTCCAGCAACTCCGGTTCCAGTGGTGCCAGCGCGATCCCGGGTTCGTCGGCCAGTTCGCTCACGACCTGTCCCGCCGGGTCGACGATCATCGAGTGTCCCGCACCGCGCGGCCCGCATTGGTCGGCCGCGGCCAGGTAGACGGTGTTCTCGATGGCCCGCGCCCGTAGCAGGGTGGTCCACTGGTCGACCTTTCCCGGGCCCGGTATCCACTGGGCGGGTAGCAGCAGGACATGCGCACCGGCGGCAGCCAGGCGCCGGAACCCCTCGGGGAAGCGGAGGTCGAAACAGGTCTGTAGCCCGAAAGTGAGCCCCGCGGCGGTGAACAGGGGCGGCGCGGCGAGCGGGCCGGGCCGGACGATCTCCGATTCGCGCTGGCCGAAAGCGTCGTAGAGGTGCACTTTGCGGTAGTGCGTGATCAACGTGCCGTCGGGCCCCAGCACCACCAGGGTGTTGTGGATCCGGCTGTCGTCCGGCGCCGTGGTCTCGACCATCCCGGCCACGAGGTGCACTCCGGTATCGGCGGCGAGGCGCGCGAGAGCGGCGACGAACGGGCCGTCGAGCGGCTGGGCCGCAGCGTGTATCCGTTCGTCGAGCCGGCCCAGGGCGAACATCGAGTACTCGGGGGCGACCACAATGTGTGCGCCCTGGTCGGCGGCGGCGCGCACCCGCTCGGTGAGGGCCGCGAGGTTGGCGTCGATATCGGTATGGGGTGCGAACTGCACCACGGCCAGAGCCTGCGCGTCCACGCGCGGCTGATCGGCGGGGTCGGCATCCATGCTGACACCGTATGGCCCGGTGGCCCGGACAACCAGGCCGTACCAGTAAACTCCTGGTCAATGAGCACCAATCAGGGCGACGGCAGCCTAGGCGGAGACCCTGGCGACGTACAAGCCGAGAACGCCGAATCCGCCGGACCGTCTTTCGCCGATCTCGGGATCGATGACCGAATCCTCTCGGCCATCGCCGATGTCGGCTACGAATCCCCCTCCCCTATCCAGGCCGCGACCATCCCCCCGCTGCTCGAGGGGGCGGATGTGGTGGGTCTCGCGCAGACCGGCACCGGTAAGACGGCGGCGTTCGCCATCCCGATCCTGATGGGATTACTGCAGGACCGGCCGACCGGTAAACAGCCGGCCGCCCTGGTGCTGGCCCCGACCCGGGAACTCGCGATCCAGGTCGCCGAGGCGTTCGGCCGCTATGCCACGCATATGCCGAATATGCATGTGCTGCCGATCTACGGCGGCCAGAGCTACGGCGTGCAGTTATCCGGTCTACGCCGGGGCGCGCAGGTCGTGGTGGGTACCCCGGGCCGGGTGATCGACCACCTCGAGAAGGGCACGCTGGACCTGTCCCAGCTGCGTTACCTGGTACTCGACGAGGCCGACGAGATGCTGAAGATGGGGTTCCAGGAGGATGTCGAGCGCATCCTCGCCGACACCCCCGCGCAGAAGCAGGTGGCGCTGTTCTCCGCCACGATGCCCGCCGCTATCCGCAAGATCTCCAAGCAGTATCTGCGGGAGCCGGTCGAGATCACGGTCAAGTCCAAGACCAGCACCGCCACCAATATCACCCAGCGCTGGGTGCTGGTTTCGCATCAGCGCAAACTCGACGCCCTCACCCGGATCCTCGAGGTCGAGGCCTTCGAGGCCATGATCATCTTCGTGCGCACCAAACAGGCCACCGAGGAGCTGGCCGAGAAACTGCGCGCCCGCGGGTTCTCGGCCGCGGCGATCAACGGTGATATCGCCCAGGCGCAGCGGGAACGCACCATCGGGCAGTTGAAGTCGGGCACCCTCGATATTCTGGTCGCCACCGATGTCGCGGCCCGTGGTCTGGACGTGGACCGCATCTCGCATGTGGTGAACTACGACATCCCGCACGACACCGAGTCCTATGTGCACCGGATCGGCCGCACCGGACGTGCGGGCCGTAGCGGCGAGGCCCTGCTGTTCGTCGCTCCCCGGGAACGGCACCTGCTGAAATCCATCGAACGCGCGACGCGGCATCCGCTCACGGAGATGCAGCTGCCCAGCATCGATGATGTGAACGCGCAACGGGTCGCGAAATTCGGCGACGCCATCACCGAGAACCTCAGCTCGGACAATCTGTCGCTGTTCCGCAAACTGATCGAGGATTACGAGCAGGAGCACAACACCCCGCTGGCCGATATCGCCGCGGCCCTGGCGGTCGCCGCGCAGGACGGTGAGAGTTTCTTCCTCGAACCCGAACCGGAGCCGGTGGAGCGGCCGCGCCGGGAACGTGCGCCACGCAACTTCGACGACGGCGGTTTCGACGACCGCCGCGGTCCGAGCCGGCATCGCGGCACCGGTGCCGAACTGGCCACCTACCGCATCAGCGTCGGCAAACGGCACCGCGTGGTGCCGGGTGCCATCGTGGGTGCGATCGCCAACGAGGGCGGTCTGCGGCGCAGCGATTTCGGGCATATCAGCATCCGCCCCGATCACAGCCTCGTGGAACTGCCGGCCCAGTTGTCACCGGAAACTTTGGACGCATTGCGGAGCACCCGGATCAGCGGCGTGCTGATCCAGTTGCAGCTCGACCAGGGCGCACCCGGACATCGCTCGATCGGCCGCGGACCACGACGCGACGGACCCAAACGGCACGAACGGCGTAAACCGCGTTCCTAGATTCCACGGTCCTTCCCACCAGGCCGGAGCCGGTGATTACAGTGGGCCGCGTCCGGTGTGCACATACCCGCTCGCCGGGTGTACCGCTGGGTCGCAGGAGGGCCTCGGGTGTTCGTTGTCGGTGATCGGGTGGTGTGCGGTGCCACGGATCTGGAGCGTGGCGCGCGGTGTGAGTTCGCGCTGCTGCGCGGTCTCGACGCCGAACTGGGCACGGTCGGGGGAACCGACAGCGGAATACCGCCCGGAGCAAGCGGTTTCGACGAGTGCGGGATACCGCCGGAAACCGCTTCCGGGTACGCACAATTCGCGGCGCTGCGTACTGCCGTGCGACACCGTCACGGTGCCGGCGTGGTCGAGCTACCCCCGCCCACCGACCGGGCCGACCCGCTGGGCGCCCTCGCCGCCGCGCACGGTGCCTCCACCGCAGCGGTCCGCTCCGGTGCGCCGGCAGTGCTGGGTGCGGTGTTCTTCGACGGGGACTTCTTCACCCATGTGGACGTCGCTACGCAGACCCCGGATGGGCTGCGTCTGCACGGCACCACCCGAGCTCGGGTGGTGCCCACCGCGCTGCGGCTCGCCGCGGCCACGGCGTTCCTGGAATCGCTGTCGGTACCTGTCGATCCGCGCCTGCACATCCACGCCGGCGGCGAAACACATATCGCCGAGGTGGCCGATGTAGATCCGGTATACCTGGCCCGCCGCCGCCGCATGCACCGGATCCTGGACGAACATTCGACCGAACTCCTGCCGGTGCAATGGGGTGATCCGCGCTTCCGGGCCTGCGGCCACTGCACGGTCTGCACCGCCGCCCGCGCCGAGGCCCGCGATCTGCTGCTGGTCGCCGGGATGGACCCGGCCACCCGGACCGCGCTGCGCGCGGCCGGTATCACCACCATCGACCGGCTCACCACCCGGATCGCGACCCCGCCAGAGGTAACCGCGCCTACCCTCGCTCGGCTGCGCGCCCAGGCTGTCGTCCAGCTGCGGCAGGAACATTCCGGTCGAAGTGAACTGCTGCCGGCCGATCCGGCTGCTCTGGATATGCTTCCGCCCGCCACACCGGGCGATCTCACGCTGCACACCCACCTGTCGGCTCCGGACCGTCTACGGGTGGTGGTGGGCTCCCGGGAATCCATCCGGTTCTCCTGCGAACTACCGGTCGAACCGCCCGCGGACGAGCTGTCCCCGCAACGCCGTACGGCTCTGCGTGACGGCGCCCGCCACGCGTTCTCCGGCCTGCTGGCCGCACTCACCGAACCGCTGCCGACCGACCCCGGCCTGCATATCTTCCACTACACAGCCGCCGCCCGGACCCTGTTGCTACACACTGCCGGGCGCCTCGGCGCCGGGGAGGAAACCGTGGACGCACTGCTGCGTAGCGGCGTTCTGGTGGACCTGTACCCGATCGTGCGCGGCGCCTTCGTCCTCGGCACCCGCTCCTATGCGCTGCACCGGGTCGCGGCCACACTCGGTCATCCCGGGGAAACCGACGGCCGTACTGTGCTGTGGCTCGCCGACCGGTTACGCAAAGAGGCGGGCGGAACCACACACCGGCCGCCCGGTGACCCCGCGGGCGCCCTGGACCGGCTACTGCGGGATACCCCTGCCGTATGTCCGTCGTCGACCGAGGCCGCGCTCGCCGAATACGCGAACCGCACCGAGATCGCCGCCGACCGGCAGCCCAGCGCCTCCGACGCGGATCCGCACCGGGTCGCGGCGCTGACAGCCGCCCTGCTCGGATATCACCGCCGCGAACACCAGAGGTCATGGTGGGCCCATATCGATCGGCTCACCCACCCCCTGCCCGAATGGGCTCCGGACCACGGGGTGATGGTGGCCGATTCGTGCGCGGTGGATACGAAATGGCATATCGGCCCGGGTGATACAGTGCGCCGCTTCCTGCGACTGCGTGGACGGCTCGCCGGCCCGGGACCGGCGCCGGGGACCCGCGTCTACGTCGTCTACGAGCCGGAACGGCACGCACCCCGAGCTATCCGCACCGCCGGTCCGGCCACGGTGCTGGGCGCTGCGATGGAATCCGATCTGTCCGATACCGTTCGCCTCGAGGAAACTCTCCCGCCCGGCGCAGTGGCACACGATGAACTTCCGGTCGCACTCGCACCGGCCCTGCCCGATGCGCACACTGCCGATTCGGAAGCACTCGAGGACCTCGGCGAGCAACTACTCATAACCCTTCCCGGGTTACCGGATACCCCGCTATTCGACCTCCTGGCTCGCCGCCCACCCCGGTTACGCACCCCGCACGACGAAACCGGATGGGTGGCCGAGCCGGGCCCGCCCGCCGTGATCCCGAGCCCATGGCCCGACACGGGTACATCCGGCCCAGGGCCACTCGGCATGCAGCCGACCTCGCTCTCGGCGCACACACCCGGTGCCGGCGCGCCCACAGCATCCGCGCCCGCCGTCGATTCACACACGCCCACAACCGACGTCGTTTCTCGGAAGCCTTTCGCAGCCGGCACCGGTCCGTCCCACGATCCCGGAGCACTCGCTACTGGTCGCCCAGCACCCACGACCTCCGCGACGGACTCCGGGGCACCCGCGACCGGGTCCCGTTCACCGTCGACGCAACCGATCGAGTCCCGCCCGCCCGCAGACCGCGCGGCGGAATCCGGTCGGTGGCCCGACGGCGAAGCACCCGCCGCCGGTGCACCGGCGTACGCGGATCCATATGCGGCCTCCGGTGATTACGCGACCGCGATCACCGCAACGCTGCGCGCGCTGGACCACTCATACCTCGCTGTACAAGCCCCCACCGGCACGGGGCGTACCGCCGTCCTGGCCGAGGCGATTGCCGCACTGGTCACCCGGGACAACTGGCGTATCGGAATCGTCGCACCCACCCCCGTCCCGGTGGAGAACCTGCTGGATGCCATTGTGCGAGCCGGGGTTCTCCCGGAGCTGGTCGCGAAAAGCGATGCCGCGGCCGTGGCACCCGAATGGCTGGTACTGGACTCCGCCCGCTACGCCCGGTTCCTGTCGAATGCGATCCGCGGATGCGTCCTGGGTGGCGCCCCGGACGATTTCACCGATCCGGACCGAGTGCCGCGGGACGCCTTGGACCTGCTGGTCATCGCCGATGCGAACAGTTTCTCCCTGGCAGCGACCGCCGCGGTTTCGGTGAGTGCCCGCAATCTCCTGCTCACCGGTGACCCCACCGAACGCCACCGGCCGGGCCCCGGTCCGCATCCGGAGCCGGTGGACACCCCTGCCCTCACCTGGCTGACCGGCAGCCGGCGAACACTGCCGCCGGCACATGGCTACTTCCTGGGCCGGACCCGGCGTATGCATCCGCGAGTGAGTGATCCGGTCTCGCGCCAGTTCTTCGACGACCGGCTGCGTGCCGCACCGGTGCCCGCGGATCCAGAGACGACCCTCGAACCCGGTGTCGCCACCGTGTTCGTGGAGCACTACGGCAACACCACCTCGTCCGATGCCGAGGCTCGTGAGGTCCTGCAGCAGATCCGCGATCTACTGGGGCAGACCTGGAACGACGGAGCCGGCAACCGGCAACTACAGCCGCACGATATCGTCGTGGTCTCGCCGCACCGAGCGCAAGTGAGCCTGATCCGAACCCTGTTGTCCCGGGCTCGGATCGAAGAAGTACTGGTCGGGACGCCCGAGTTGTTCCGCGGCCGGGAGGCCGCCGTGGTGCTGGTGTCACCGGCGACTTCCACTCCAGAGGACGCCCCCGGTCCGGTCGGCGCACTGCTGTCGGCCGCCGTGGTGCACGATACGCTGTGCCGCGCCCGGCGCCGCGCGATCATCGTCCGTTCCCCATTGCTGACGGAATTCCTTCCGGAAACCCTCCGCGAATTATCGGCCCTCGCCGATTTCATCCGGTTGTGAACACCGGGAAACAATCCGCCGGGCCCACTGAATTCCTTTCGGAAATCGCCCGAAATATGGATCATAAATATTTCGCGGTCGACCGGACTTCTCCAGAACTCACCCGAAGCATTTACTTTCACCGCGATAGGTCGGCACCTCGGTGCGGGATCCGTCACCGTCGACCAGATACAGCCGATCGAACCGTTCACACAGCTCACCGGCCTTGGCATGGCGGAACCACACCCGGTCCCCGATTTCCGGTACGGCCGATCCCGACAGCGGCGTCTGCACTTCCCCGGCGCCCTCGGTGCCGAGCAACCGCAATTCCTTGGGCCACACCGGTTCCGGCACTCGACTCGCCCCGGCCGGACCGGAGGCGATATACCCGCCGCCGAAAACCGTAGCGATATCGGACGCAGGCCGGCGCAGTACCGGCAGCGCGAAATACAGTGCGGGACACGGACGGAACGAACGATAGGCGTCGAACAGCGTCGGCACGTAGAGCCCCGAGCCGGCGGTGATCTCGGTGACCCCCGCTGCCCGCGCACTGAGCTCCACGGATCCGGTGCCGCCACTGTTGACGATCTCCAACTCGCCGGTCACCGAGACCACGGCCGCCAGCACGGCGGCCCGGCGGCGTTCGATCTCGCGAGCGGAGGCCTTCTTCACCAGTCGCACGGCGAGCGAGGAATCCGGCAGCCCGGCGATCTGCGCCTCGTAGGTCATCAGTCCGACCACCCGGAACCCGGCCGCACCGGCCCGCGCGGCGAGGGCTGCGGCCTGCTCGGGCGTGCGTACCGGCGACCGGCGAACCCCCAGGTGCAGCGGGCCGATCCGCAGTGAGGCGTCGATATCCAGGCAGACGCGCGGTTCGGCGCGGTTGTTGCCCATCGCGGTGCGGATCAGGTCGAGCTGGGCGGTGTCGTCGACCATCAGGGTGATCGCTTCGAGCGCGGCCCGGTCGCCGGCGAGCTCGGCGAGCGCCGCACGATCGGCGGTGGGATAGCCGAGCAGAACGTCGCGGGCACCGCAGCGGACCAGCCACAGTGCCTCGGCAAGCGAGTACGACATGATCCCGGCGAACCCGCCGGCGGCCGTCAGCTCCGGCCCCAGGACCTCCGCGAGTACGGCCCGGCAGCGAACAGATTTGCTGGCCACGCGCAGCGGCCTGCCGCCGGCACGGCGGACCAGGTCGGCGGCGTTCGCGCGCAACACGGTGAGGTCCACCACGGCCAGCGGCGGATCGAGGTCGGCGGTGGCCGCGTGCAGGTGGGCGATCGGCGAGGTCGTGCTCACCCCGACCACTCAACCACCGGACTGGTCATACGTCCAGCTTTTCGGGATCAAGCGTCGACAGCGCGGGTGAGCAGATTCGACACCAGATCGTCGAAGGCCACCAGAATTGCCTCGTCGTCGCAATCGGCCAGCCAGCGCAGCACCGACCCCTGAACCAGGGTGATCACATACCCGGCCACCGAATCGACCGGCTCGATCCAGCGGGTGCCGGAGCGCCGCGCGCACAGTTCGAGCCATTCCACAACGTGCTGCTGCTGCGTACGCTGCCGCTCCGATACCACCGGGTCGGGGACGTAGTCCGCACGCGAATCCCAATGCCGGCACAACGTCTGCACAGTCTTCTCGTAGGCGTGGATCTGCTGGACCGGCCGGGCCTTCACCAGCGGCCAATAGGCACTGAAACCCGCATGCAGTAACACTCGCAACGCCCGCAACCCGGTGATATCCAGCACCGCGTCGGCGTTTTCGACCGCTTCACGCACGGCCGATCGCATGCGACCCTCCGCTATTTCTCCACGTACGCCCAACGCAAGCTCCCTCACAAAACACATCGCACACTTCGGCACCGAGAACCGGCGCCGAAGTGGCCGGTCGGATCGGCAGGCGCAAGGTCGGGAAGTTACCGCCCAACCAATCCGTCAACTCAATATTAGAAACGTTTTCGGGGTTTGAGAACAGCTACTGCGGGAAAACCCGTACTCGAAGCCTGTTTTGTGACCCCTCCGCAACCGCGGCTTTTCACAACCGGCCCCTGGGGCTCTCGGTACCGGCACCGGCCTGCTGCCCTCCGGGCAGAGACCATCGGCCAGTCTACGACGACACCGCGGCGTGGCCCGACTACTGTGCCTCATCACACACTGCTCCCATTTCTGTCCGGCCGGTTAGCCTGAATCGGTGACCAGCTCTCCCCTCGCCGACCATCTACGGATCAGCGGCACCTTCAATTTCCGAGACCTCGGCGGCCTGCCCGTCCACGGCGGCGGAACCATCCGGCCCGGGGTCCTACTCCGGTCTGCCCAGCTCAGCCGCCTCGGCGACCCCGGCCATACGACCCTGCGCGAACTGGGCGTCGGCGCGGTCCACGATCTGCGCGGGTACCGGGAGATCGAGCGCGCCGGCGCCGATCACCTCCCGCCGGAGATCCAGCTCCGGATCACCCCGTTCCACGGTGAAACCGCCACCGCCCCACCGCACGAGGCAGCGGCCGGCCGAGAGGACGCGCCCGGCGCCGCACTGGCCTACATGATGGACGTGTACCGGGGTTTTCCGGCCAGTCCCGAGGCCAATGCCGCCCTCATGGCCCTCGCCGAGGCGATCGTTGCCGATCGTGGCGCCGTTCTGGTGCACTGCGCGGCGGGTAAAGATCGCACCGGATGGTCCGTGGCCACCCTCTTGCGGGCGGTGGGCGTTCCGGAGAGCGAGATCCTCACCGATTACCTGCTGAGCAACCACGCCGTCGCCGAACTGCGCTCCGCGCTGAAGGACGAATTCGGGGCCGACCTGCCGCAGGCGGTACTCGAGGTACGCGAGGAATACCTGCGCGCCGGCCTGGAAGCCGGCACGGAGCTGCACGGGGATTTCGACTCCTACCTGCGGGCGGTCGGGTTCACGGCGGATCTGCGCGACCGGTTGCGCGACCGGCTGGTCGCCTGAGGCCGAGCCCCGGCTCAGGCACTGCGCCGAACCAGCCCGTCACGGCCGATGCTCACCTGATCACCCGTGTGGAACCAGGTACCGGTGAACCGGTCGGCAGTGCGTTGCGGATCCTTCCAATACCGCCGGGACACATTCGGCCCGCGGCACAGCAGCTCGCCATGGCCGGACTGCGCCCGCGGCCCGCACAGCGCCAGCTCGGTGCCACCGAACGGAAAGCCCAGTACCGTGCCGTCCACACTCCCGACGGGACCGGCGGTGGGACCGAGCGCGAGACCGATACCGCTGGTCTCGGTGGCGCCCCATACCGACCACTGCCGGGCGGACGGGAAGACCTGGCACAGCTCCACCAGGAAGTCCGGCCCCTCACCGTCGGCGGCCTCGCGACCGACAGCGGAGATGCGCTGATCCGACCTGCTGATCCGGACCACCCGCTCGGTCGGCAGCCCACCGGCCCGGCCCACCGCGAGTTCGGGGAGCAGCCCGGCGAGGATACGGGTATTCGCGGCCACCGTATCGACGCCTTCGCCGGCGATGGCCCGGGCGACCCCCGCACCGCCCTGCGCCAGCACCACCGTGCCACCGACCGCGAAGGTCGGCAGCAGCTGATCCACACAGCCACCGGCGTGGGCCAGCGGCTGGAGTACCAGATTGCGCATACCGTCGGTGGGCAGGTCGAGCGCCGCCACCATCGACCTGATCGCCGAGAGCAGATTCTCGTTGGTCAGTTCGACGCCGGTAGGCAGCTCGTTCGCGCCGGCCCCGCCGGTGTAGCAGAGCAGCGCCAGATCGTTGAGGGCCGCCCCGTCGTCGATGAACGCCGCACCGTCCGGCAGATCGGGGGACCACGGTCCGTCGCCGCGGGTGGCACCACAGCCGCGCTGCGCCGAACCCAGGACGAAATCGGCATCGCTGCCGGCGATGACCTGTTCGACCGCCCCGTCCGGCAGGCCGTGATGCACCAGTACCGGCACCGCGCCGCTGAGCAGCGCGCCCAGGAACGCCTGCACCCAGCGCACACCCGGCGGCATATGCACCGCGACCCTGTCGCCGTAGCCGATCCCGTGCTCCTGCAAACCGCCGGCCACCCGTGAGGCCGAATGCCAGAGTTCCCGGTAGGTGAGCCGGCCACCACCGACCTCCACCACGGCCTCCCGATTGGCGAAGGCGTGGACCTGCAGATCGAGCAGTTCGGTCAGGGCCGGACTCAGATTGCCGTACCGCAGGATGCCGTCTGCCCCGCGGGAGAGCGGCGCCGCCGAAGCGGTATCGGCGAGCGGAAACTCCACCAGCGGGATCGCGGGAGGATCGGCCCGGCGGCGCGGGCCTTCGAAATCCCGGGGTGGCGATACCGCCGCCCGGTCGCCGGGCTCGGCCGATTGCCCGGTGGTCGTGCGGCGTAGTGGACCGGCGGCAGGCCCGATGGTCGTGGTGGTACCGGCTTGCATCGAACCTCCGCACAGTTGAACAGTCAGGCACCTGTGACTATATGACCCAGATCACAAAAATGGGTGCGGAGTCGGCGAATCCGACCGGATCGAGATGCGGAAGTCGTGTTCCGGCAGTTCCCCCGCGACTCAGCAGCCGCTGTAGGCGGCCTTACCCGGGCCGACCTCGAGAAAGCTGCGTACCGCGCGCGGTAGATCCTCTGTATCGAACAACTCGCCGGAGACCGCGGGTGTCACCGAATCCGCGTGCCCGACCCCACCCGAACGCCACGCCTCCACGATCCGCTTGGTGGCCGCGTGCGCACGCGTCGGTCCGTCGGCCAGCCGATGGGTGAGCGCCACCGCGGCGGTCTCCACATCGTCGTGGATCTGGTTGACCACGCCCCATTCCCGCATGGTGGCCGCGGTGTACAGATCGCCGGTCATCACCAGCTCCCGCGCCCTTCCCGATCCGGCCCGTTCGGCCAGCCGCTGCGGACCTCCCATCGAGGGGGTCAGCCCGACCACGATCTCCACCAGGCCGAACTTCGCCTTCGGCGCGGCCAGGATCAGGTCACACGCCAGCGCGATCTCGAACGCGGCGGTGAGCGTGAGCGCATGCGCCGCGAACACCACCGGGCAGGGCAGGGCCTCGATCGGATGGCCGATCCGGTCGAACAGGTCCTGCCACAGTTGCGTGCCCTGTTCGGCGGTCAGCCCGTCGAAACTGTGCACATCGACACCGCCGGAGACCACCTTCCCGTCGGCCCGGATCAGCAGGGCCCGCGGCGGCCGCGCGGTGAGTTCGGCCATGTCGGCGGCCAGCGCGTCGAACATGGCTCTGTCGAACAGGTTGAGCGGCGGTGCCGCCAATGTCAGCGTCGCGACCTCGGCGCCGCCCGTGGTGACCGAACGTTGCAGACGAGTGGGTTTGGTAGCGCTCATGCTGTGATTATCAGGTATGAGCGAGGACCTCCGTGGTTACGCTCCGCTACCCTTTCCGCGCCCGACTCGCTCATTCCGTCAGCTCATGGCACGGCCCTGCCAGACTGGGAACATGACCGAAACGGAACAGGGCAGCTACGTCGAACCGGGTGAATTCAAGCGCGATACCAACTACATCACCACCAGGATCACTGCCGACGGCCGCGACGGCTACCCGGCGGAGCCGGGCCGCTATCGGCTCGTCGCCGCCCGGGCCTGCCCATGGGCGAACCGGACCCTGATCGTGCGCCGCCTGCTCGGCCTGGAATCGGCCATCTCATTGGGCCTGTGCGGGCCCACTCACGACAAGCTGAGCTGGACCTTCGACCTGGACCCCGGCGGCATCGACCCGGTCCTGCGGATCCACCGGCTGCGCGACGCCTACCTGGCCCGATTCCCCGGCTACCCGCGTGGGATCACCGTGCCCGCGGTCGTGGACGTACTCACCGGGCAGGTCGTCACCAACGATTACGCGCAGATCACCCTCGATTTCTCGCTCGAATGGACCGCCTACCAGCGCGCCGGGGCACCAGAGCTCTACCCCGAACCGTTGCGTTCCGAGATCGACGAAGTCGACGCCCGGGTCTTCCGCGAAGTGAACAACGGGGTGTACCGCTGCGGGTTCGCCGGCGCCCAGGACGCCTACGACGCCGCCTACGACCGCCTGTTCACCGCGCTGGACTGGCTGAGCGACCGGCTGTCCGGACAGCGCTACCTGGTGGGTGACACGATCACCGAAGCCGATGTACGACTGTTCACCACCCTGGTCCGGTTCGACCCCGTGTACCACGGCCACTTCAAATGCAACCGGAGCAAACTCACCGAGATGCCGGTCCTGTGGGCCTACGCGCGGGACCTGTTCCAGACCCCCGGATTCGGTGACACGATCGACTTCACGCAGATCAAGGACCACTACTACCAGGTCCATACGGATATCAACCCGACGCAGATCGTGCCCAAGGGACCGGAACTGTCCAACTGGCTGTCCCCGCACCACCGCGAGACACTGGGCGGACGCCCCTTCGGCGACGGCACCCCACCCGGGCCGCCCGTCCCCGGCGAGGAGGTCCCCGCAGGACACGGCGCCCGGTAGACCACCCGCTTGTTCCGGAGTGGATCGAACGCACCGGTACCGGTGCGCATCGGAACCCGGAAGTCGGGTAATCCGTTGTCGGAACGAACGAAGGTCGGCCCGGTGCCATACAGTGCATAGGGCTCGCAAAGGAGGATGACGACGTGCGTAACGGGGCAGTGGAAAAAGCCGTGATCGAGGCGCTCGACCACGGTTCCCGGCTACAAGCACCCGCCGTCGCCAAATACGTTGCGCGACTGCGGCGGGCACATCCGGACGAATCGCCCGCCCAGATCGTCGAACGCCTGGAACGCCAGTATCTGCTGGCGGTCACGGGCAGCGGTAGTGCGGTCGGTGCCTCGGCCGCGGTCCCGGGTGTCGGCACGATCGCCGCGCTCGCCGCGGTGAGCGCCGAGACCACCTTCTTCATGGAGGCCTCGGCGCTGTTCACGCTCGCAGTGGCCGCCGTACACGGAGTCCGGCCCGAGGACACCCCGCAGCGCCGCGCCATGGTGCTGGCCGTGGTCCTGGGTGACAGCGGTATGGAGATCGTGCAGAAAAGCGTCGGGACCTCGGCCAAGAATTGGGGCACCGTTTTCGCCGACAAGATTCCGGGCCTGTCCGGTATGAACGATTCGCTGATCAAACGGTTCATCGTGCGGTTCCTCACCAAACGCGCCGCGCTGATGGCCGGCAAGGTGGTGCCCGCCGGTATCGGCGCCGTGATCGGCGGTTTCGGTAACCGGGCGCTCGGCAAGGCCACGATCAACAACGCCCGCAAGGCATTCGGACCGGCACCGCACTATTTCGCCGACGAGATGGTGCTCGACGCCGAACTCACGTCTACCACCGAGCAGCCGGAAAAGGCTGCGGTACAGCAGGATTCACAGTTACCCCCGGCGACGAACACTCCTCTCGCCCCGCCGGAAGATGCGCAGCGGCAGCCGCCGCAGGGAGCACCGGCATCGCTGCCGGCCGATCCCCGGCAACCGCCGGCCGGCCCCCGATGAGGCCCGCGATCACAGTCCGGGGCCTGACCAAACGCTTCCCGGACTTCACGATCGGCGCACAGGACGTGTCCTTCGATATCGCGCCGGGTACCTGCGCCGCGCTGGTCGGCCCCCCGGGCTCCGGGAAATCGACGATCGTCGCGGCCCTGCTGGGCCTGCTCCCACTCACCACGGGGTCGGTGACGCTGAGCGGTGGGCGCGGTAGTTCCGCGGTGGGCGCCGTCCTCGCGCCCCGCGGACTGCATCCCCGCCGCACCGTTCGTGACCACCTGCGGGTGTACGCCGCCGCCGGCGGGCATCCCGATCGCCGGGTGGCGGCCGTTCTGGATATCACCGGTCTCACCGAGCGCGCCGGCATCGTCCCCGACGAGCTGACGCCCGGAGAAGAGGCCCGTGCGGCCCTGGCGACCGCGCTGCTCGGTGATCCTCCACTGCTGATCCTCGACGACCCCACCGCCGGTATGCAGCTCACCGAGATCTCGTGGCTGCAGGGTTTCCTGCGGCGGCACACCCGCCGCGGCGGGACCGTGTTGTTCACCACGCAGAGCCTGGTCACAGCGTTGCCGGTCGCCGACCACCTGGTGGTGCTCGGTGCCACCGCAACAGTCGCCTACCAGGGCAGCCCGGCACGGTTGCGGCGGCGCAATCCCGACCGGCTGGTGGTCGCGTCCTCGTCGTCGATCGCGATCGCCACGGCACTGGCCGCCCGCGGCTTCACCGACGCCGTGATCCGGCCGGACGATCAACTCGCCGTGGCCGGCGCGACCGAGGGCGATATCGTCGAGGCCGCCCGGGCCGCGGAGGTCCGGCTGGCCGCGATCGTGGCCGACCGGATCCACCCCGACCGCGTTCTGGCGTCGCTGACCCATGCCGCCGCATCCCGGCCGGCCGGTCCGGGTATGCCGCCATCCACCGCTCTGCCGTACGGGGTGTCCCGATGATCGACGTCGTACCCGCGGAACTGATTCCGCCTGTGCTCTCCGAATACCGCAAGGCCGTCACGCTGCGCTACACCCGCGTCCTCGCCGGACTGGCCGTGGCGGTCGCCATCGCGGCACCGGCCATGAGCGCCATCCTGGCCGGTCCACAGGACCCGAAGGGCGAACCGGTGACGGGTACCGCGACCATCGGGCTCTATCTGGCGCTGTTCACCGTCGTGCTGGTGTCCGCGGCGTTCGGCGCCGCGGGTGCGGCCGGGGAACATCAGCACGACACCCTCATGATCACTGCCCTGTTCACCGTGGATCGCGATAAGCTGGCCGGCGCGAAATTCCTGGTCACCGGTCTCGCGGCATGTGCCGCCGCACTGGCAGTCGAGATCGTGGCCGTGCTCTGCCTGCTGTTGTTCGGGCGGGACAAATTCGAGTTCACCGGTTCGCTGTTCGCGGTTCTCGGCGGCGGCCTGATCGCCGCCGTCTGCTGGGCGTTGATCGGCACCGGGATCGGGTTGCTGGCGCGGGCGCCGCTACTCGCGGTCGGCACTGTTCTCGGGTGGTTGCTGCTCGTCGAACCCC
>NZ_BDBZ01000042.1 GCF_001613245.1 Nocardia speluncae NBRC 108251
GTCCGCCACACTGAGCACCCTGTTCTCCGGATCCTTCGCCGATGCCGATCTGCTGGCCCCGGCGCCCGCGGCGATCGTTGTGCTGCTGCTGTGGACCGTGGGAATCGGCGGCTGGAGCTGGTGGACGCTGCGTCACACGGAGCTCTGACCCGCCGGACCCCGCTCTCGGGAACAAGACCCTGTCGGTAGGCGTCGTTATGGTCGATGGCAGGTGATTGCGGGGGTATACGGGAGGGGCGGATGAACGGATCGGGCCCGGCACCGATTGCGCGACGGAGAACCCGGGCGTGCCCGATGGACGCGGTATGAGTGACCCGGTCCCGGATACGGCGGCGAAGGGTGACCGCGCAGAAACCGTGCGCCCATCCGGTCGACGAGATATGAACGAGCCGGGGCAGGCGGCGAAGCGGGCCGGCGGCAGCGGTGCGCAGCCCGGGTGGATCCGCAGGCTGTGGTCGCAATGCCGGCAATATCGCGCCACACTGGCCGGTATCGGGCTGGCACTGGTGGCCGGTGCAGCGGCCGAGATCGTGGCGCCGCTGCTCACAAAATGGGCTGTGGATTCGGCAACCACCGGTGCCACCCGGGTCATCGGTATCGTCGCCGGGCTGCTGGCCGTGCTCGCGGCCGGGCGGTTCGCCGCTTCGTTCGGGCGGCGCATGCTCGCCGGGAAGCTCTCCCTCGATGTCCAGCACGATCTGCGGTTGCAACTGCTGAGCTCGCTGCAACGGCTCGACGGCGCGGGCCAGGACGCACTGCGCACCGGCCAGGTGGTATCCCGCTCCATCACCGACCTGCAACTGGTGCAATCGCTCTTGGCGATGGCACCGCTGTCGGGGATGTCGCTGCTGCAGTTCGTGCTCGCGGCCGGGGTGATGCTGTGGCTGTCCCCACCGCTGGCAGCGGCCGCGTTGCTGATGGTGCCGCTGGTGATCGCCGTGGTGTACCGGATGCGGCCCCGGCTGCACGCCGCCACCTGGTCGGCCCAGCAGCGGGCAGCGGAGCTGGCCCAGCATGTGGAAGAGACGGTCACCGGGGTTCGGGTGGTCAAGGGGTTCGGCCAGGAAGCGCGCATGGTCGATGTGCTGGAACAGCACGGGCGCCGGTTGTTCGCCGAACGGATGCGCGCCGCCGGTATCAACGCCCGCTTCTCCCCCACCCTGGCGGCGATACCGCAGGCAGGTCTGGTGGTGGTGATCGCGCTCGGCGGCTGGCTCGCCCTGCAGGGCAGCATCGGCCTCGGTACCTTCCTCGCCTTCAGCGCCTATGTCACGACGATGACCACCACCGCTCGCACGATGGCGTCGGTGATCATCCTGGCCCAGCTCACCCGCGCCGCGGCCGAACGTGTATATCAGGTGATCGACGCCGGTCCGGCAGTGGCCGATCCGCCACAGCCGGTGCCTGTTCCCGACGGCCCACTGGGAATCGAACTGGAGTCGGTGACCTTCGGTTTCGACCTCGGAGAACCGATACTGCGTGATCTCGACCTGCGGGTACGCCCCGGTGAAACTGTCGCAATCATCGGTCCGGCAGGGTCCGGGAAGACCACCCTTTCACTGCTGCTGCCCAGGTTCTACGCCCCCGATTCCGGCCGGATCCGGCTACTCGGCACGGGCGCCACCGAGCCCGTCGATATCGCCGACGTCGCCGCGGCCCGGTTACGCGCGGCCGTCGGTGTGGTCTTCGACGATCCGTTCCTGTTCAGTTCCAGCGTCGCCGCCAATATCGCACTGGGCCGGCCCGATGCCACCGACGCCGAGATCCGGGAGGCCGCCCGCCAGGCCGCCGCCGACGATTTCGTCGAAGCGCTGCCCGACGGCTACGACACGGTGGTCGGCGAACGCGGACTCACCCTCTCCGGCGGTCAGCGGCAACGGATCGCGCTGGCGCGGGCACTGCTGGCCCGGCCGCGGATTCTCATCCTCGACGACGCCACGTCGGCGGTGGACGCGGTGACCGAAGCGGCCATTTTCGGCGCCCTGCCCGACCGAGGGGCACGGACCACGATCATCCTCGCGCATCGCGAATCCACCCTGTCCCACGCCGACCGGGTGATCCGTCTGCCCGAGCCGGCGACGGCCGTCGTGAGCGGCCCCGCCGCTGTGTCCCAGCGCCTGCCGGTCGCGCAATCCAGGGACCGGATGGCTGCGGCGGCGAATCTCAGCGAAACACCCGAGCTGCGCCGGGAGATCGCCCGCCTGCCCGCGGCCGACGAACAGCCCCGGCTCGACCCCACTCGGCTGCGCCGACCCGATCCGGGTTTCCGGCTGGCACGCCTGCTGCACCCGGTGCGCCTCCTTGTCCTGGCCTCGATGCTGCTACTCGCCCTGGACGCACTCATCGGAATCGGTTTCCCGCCGCTGGTGCGGCACGCCATCGATGCCGGTGTCGCCGGATCCGACCCGGGCGCCCTTGCCGTCACCGCGCTCTTGGGGACGGGACTGGTCCTGGCCGGGTGGGTGGTGGCCGCCGCGACCACCCTGCTCACCTCCCGTACCGGCGAGCGGGTGCTCTACGGGTTGCGGATCCGCAGTTACGCCCATCTACAGCGGCTCGGGCTGGACTACTACGAGCGGGAACTGTCCGGCCGGATCATGACGCGGATGACCACCGATGTCGACGCGCTGTCCACCTTCCTGCAGACCGGTGTATCGACCGCCCTGGTGAGTGCGCTCTCGCTGGCCGGGATCGCGCTCGCCCTGCTGGTGATCGATCCGCCGCTCGCCCTCGTGGTGCTGCTGGGCGTACTCCCGCCGCTGATCATCGCCACGGTGATCTTCCGCCGGGTCTCGTCGGTGGCCTACAGCATCTCCCGGGAACGGGTGTCGACGGTGAACGCCGACTTCCAGGAGAACATCGCCGGCCTGCGCGCCGTTCAGGCCTACCGGCACGAACGGCGTTCGGCGCACCGGTTCGCCGAATACTCGTCCGGCTACCGCCGCAGCCGGATGCGGGCACAGCGGGCCATCGCGCTGTACTTCGGCTTCATGGCGTCGTGGACGGATCTGGCGCTGGCCCTGGTGGTACTCACCGGAGCGCATGCGGTGGCCGCCGGCGAGACCAGCGCCGGCACCCTCATCGCGTTCGTGCTGTACCTGGAACTGCTGTTCGGCCCAGTGCAGCAGCTGTCGCAGGTATTCGACAGTTACCAGCAGGCGCGAGTCGGTCTGCGGCGGATCGGCGAACTGTTGCGCACGCCGTCGTCGATCCGGGCCGACCCGCCCGGCGCCGACCCGCTCACTGCCGGCCTGCGCGGGGATCTGGAGCTCGATGCCGTCCGCTTCCGCTATCCGAGCACCGAGCGCCCCGCACTGGACGAGGTATCGCTGGCCGTGGCGCCGGGCCGGTCACTGGCTCTGGTCGGCGCCACCGGCGCCGGGAAATCCACCATCGTCAAACTGCTGGCCCGGCTCTACGACCTCGCCGAAACCGATTCCGGTACGGTCCGGGCCGACGGGGTGGACATCCGCGACTACCGGCTGGACCGGTTCCGCTCCCGGTTGGGCATGGTCCCGCAGGAAGCTCACCTGTTCACCGGCGATATCGCGAGCAACATCGCCTTCGGGAAACCCTGCGCGACCGAAACCGAGATCGCCGCGGCAGCGCGGGCGGTGGGCGCGGCCGAGATGATCGCCGGCCTCCCCGGCGGAATGCACCGGGCGGTCGGGGAACGCGGGCGCGGCCTGTCCGCCGGTCAGCGCCAGCTCATCGCCTTGGCGCGAGCCCAGCTCGTCGACCCCGATGTGCTGCTCCTCGATGAGGCCACCGCCACCCTCGACCCCGATACCGAAGAGAAAGTGCTGGCAGCCACCGGTTCGCTGGCGCGCAACCGGACGACGGTGGTCGTCGCGCACCGCTTGGCGACCGCCGCACGCGCCGATCGAATCGCCGTTGTTGCGCACGGTCGCATCGTCGAAATCGGGACACACGCCGAGCTGCTGGCGGGCGGCGGAGAGTATGCCCGCCTGTGGACAGCCGCCGGTAACGCCGAAGGAATATTCTCGATAGGAAACGAGTCGTCAACTATGTGGTCGGGGCAGACCGGTGGTCGGTGACCTTGCCGATGGGCACAGGGGCCTATCCTCGTCAGAGGGCGTATCGGTACCCACCCCCCGATCCCCGGTGCCGGGCACGTCACAAACGTCGCAGCGCGAAGAACGGAATGAGGCGAACACCTGCTGTGAGCAGCTCAAAATCCCAGTTCGGTCAGAACCAGTGGCTGGTCGACGAGATGTATCAGAAGTTCAAACAGGATCCATCCTCGGTCGACGCCAGCTGGCACGAGTTCCTCGCCGACTACACTCCCGAGATCTCCGGTGCTACCGGCAACACCAACCAGTCCGCCGCGGCACCGGCGGACACCACGGTGAATTCCGCCCCCGTCCCGGCTGAGGCGGCCTCCATACAGACGCGCGCCGCCGCCCCC
>NZ_BDBZ01000043.1 GCF_001613245.1 Nocardia speluncae NBRC 108251
GACCACCCGGACCGGGGGGCCGTCCACCGGGTCCCGGGCGGGGAGCGTTGGCGTTCGGCGCCGGACCGCGGTTGGGTGACCCCGGACGCTGCTGCGGTTCCCGGCCCGGCAGCGGCCCACGGGGGCCGCGGCCACCGCGCGGGTCATCGCCGGATGGGGTCTCGTAGGGCGAAGTCACTGACAAGGTCTCCAAAGCTCGTATCGGTCTGATGGGCTCGTGTTCCGGTGCCCTATGGCACTCGGCGCGGACACCATCATCGGGCCGGGCGGGTTCATTCCGCGGCGGTGCGCCGGTTCACTCGGGAACGCGACCGCCGTTGCGGCGTCTTCCCGAGTACATAGGACTGCACCAGATGATTCCAGCTGCAAGTCCGGCACACCTCGACGACATGAACCGAGAACTCTTCTCTGGACTCGGCCAGGCGCACCAGCTCTTCCGGGCTGCGCGCAGAACCCGCGATCGGCCCCAGGCCGTCGCCGTAGACCCAGGATACGAGAGTGAGTTGTTCCTTCCGGCAGATAGGGCATGTGACCTCGCTCCCCCGGCCGTGAAATTTGGCCGCACGTAGCAGGTAGGGATTGGCGTCACATACCTCGGCGACATCGACACGGCCCGCATAGACGTCAGCCAGCAGCGACTTGCGCCGGAGCGCATAGTCCACCACTTGCCGCTGAATTCGCACGCCCCCAGAGTAGCTGTGTTGTATTACTGCCGCCTGCGGCCGGATTGGATCCGGGTCGGCGATCGGTCGCGACGGTGGTGGCCACCCGGATAGGATCGACCTCCTCGGAAACCTCCGAGCGTGGTTCGGAGCGGCTGTCCGAGCGGGGCTCGGCCACCAACCGCGCCGTTGGCGTATTTGCGCCAATGGTTTCCTGGGCGCGCAACAGTGGCCGTCGCCACATGCGGGAACCGAGGCCGTTCCGAGAATCCCTGCGCAACGTAGGATCCGCTGGTGTCGACAGTTGTGCCGGGCCGGACGCGAGCGCGCGATATCGATCGTGCCGGAACCGCCGGAAAGTTGGACGCGGCCTACGCCGAAGGCCAGCTGGGCGCTGCCGAATACCACGACCGCATCGCCCAGGCCCGCATCGCGAGAACACTCGGTGAGCTGTCGGAGCTGGTAGCCGACCTGCAGCAGGCCGCCGACGGCCCGCCCGCGGTCGTCCCGGCGCCGCGGTCCGGATATCCACCCGGTACGCGGGCCCGGACTGCCGATCGCCGATCCGCCGGCGAACTGCTCGACCGTGCCTACCGTGAAGGCCAGCTGACCGAAGACGAACATCATGCGGCCACCGAACTGCTCGCCGAGGCCGTCACCCTCGGCGATCTCGCGGATATCACTGCCGACCTGCAAGGCCCACGGCACACTCCGGTCGCGCCCCGCCCATCCGGTTCCGGCCACCCGCGCCGCTACTTCGCCGTCCTCGCTGCCGCCGCGCTGGCCGTGGCGTTCGGTGCATATACGCTTGCCGGTCGCGATACCGGATCCGCGGTGAGCGCCCCGCCCCCGGCGGCCGTGGAACCGGTAGCGGAGCAACCCCGGCCCGCGCCCGAGGGGCCCGAGCCGCTGGTTTTCGCCCCGCCGAACCTGGTGACCGGTGCCGGGCTCGCCCAGTTCATCGCCGAGTACCGCGAGCGCTTCGGCGATACCGTGGCAGACGAAGTGTGGCTGCACCCTGACCACGGCGATGTCGAACGTGCCGTACCCGGGCAGCCGAATCGCCTGGTGAGTTACGACTACCGGGGCGGGTTCAACCAGTCCGATGATCTGACCACCCGCCCGGTCGATACCCCGACCGTAGATCTGGGCACGCTCGATGCCGGCGCGATCGGCCGCGTGCTGACCGATGCCCCGGCGATCGCCCGCGTCCCCGACGGTGTGGTCACCCATATGAGTTTCGAGATCCAGACCTTCCCGCCGTACGACGGCGTACCTGCGGTCAGTGTCTACGTCTCCAATTCGTTCGACGAGAGCGGATGGCTGCTGGTCGGCCCGGCCGGCGATGTCCTGCGCGTCCGGCCGTTCGAGGGATGAGGGACGGGTAATGGCGAAAAAAGAACAGGTCAGGGCGCGTGACCACGATCGCGTCGAGATATGCGCGGTACTGGACGCGGCACTCTCGGACGGACAGTTGAATGCCGGCGAACACGCCACCCGCACCCGCTCGGCGATGCGGGCGAAATTCACGACCGACCTGGAAGGACTCGTTCGCGACCTGCAGGTGCCCGGCGAACTGGCCGGCGCCGCGATCCTGAGTGGCGACCGCGCCGCCCGGCCCTGGTGGCTACCGGTCGCAGTTCTGGCGGCCGCCGCCGTGCTCGGCGGTGGGGTCGGGTTCGTTGCGCGTGACGAACCAGCGCCGAGTATCGCTGCGGCCGCGGAGGCGGAATCCGAGCCCGCGTCGCTGCCGAACCTGCTCACCACCGATGGGCTGGCGTTCTTCATCGACGCCTACCGCCGGGAGTTCGGCGATACAGTGATCGACACGGCGACCGTTTTTCCGGACTTTCTGCTGGTCCAGCGGTTGGGTCAGGGCATCCCGCGCAACTTCCGTTTCGACACGGACGGGTTCGACGAGATGAGTGTCGCGGTACCCAGCTACGCGAACGGGCGGCCCATCGACCTGGCCGATATCGAGCTGACGACGCTGGGTGCGGTCTTGGCGGGAGCTCCGGCCTCGGTGCGCCTGGAGCAGGGCGAGGTCGAACATCTCGGATTCGGTTTCGAGCTGATCGCGCCCGCCGATGCCGGCCCGGTGATCGATATCTACGTCGAGGATCCCGCGGGCAGTACCGGGCACCTGTCCGTCTCGTTCGCCGGCACGCCCCTGGAAGTGTTTCCCGCCCGCTGAGCACCGGGCGGCGAACCCTGCCGGCCGGCCGAACAAAAGGCCCGGTTGTGCGCGGGCGCTCGGCCGCGGCCTGCTCGTCCGCCCGGTGTCCGCCTACTACGTCGCCGCCGATCCCCTTTTTCGCTCGGTCGCCGCCGTCTCGGAAGTTCGGGTTCACGCACCGATATGGGTGACATCAGCGCCGAAGGGTGGGTGATGTCCCCGGGCCGCCACGTGTGATGTAGCGGACTGAACTATGCACGGTTATATCGGTCCGATATAGTTGGGAATCGCATCCATTGGTTAGGTCTGTACGGAAGTCAGGGGGTGAAGCCCGGTGCTCGAACTGGCAATCCTCGGGCTGCTCCTGGAATCGCCCATGCACGGCTACGAGCTGAAGAAGCGGCTCACCGGCCTGCTCGGGGCGTTTCGGGCGTTCTCCTATGGATCGCTGTATCCGGCCTTGAAACGTATGCAGGCGGACCGGCTGATCGCAGAGGAGGCGCCCGACGGCATGGTCACCACCCGTCGAGCCCGGCGGGTGTACCAGCTGACACCGGCGGGCCGGGAGCGGTTCGGCGAGCTACTGGCCGATACCGGTCCGCAGAACTACACCGATGACGGCTTCGGCGTGCACTTGGCCTTCTTCAGCCGCACTCCCGCGGAAGCGCGGATGCGGATTCTGGAGGGCAGGCGGCGCCAGGTCGAGGAGCGCCGAGAGGGGCTGCGGGAGGCGATCAAGAAGGCGAGTGGCTCGCTGGATCGCTACACCCGCCAACTCCATCAACTCGGACTCGAATCAAGCGAGCGCGAAGTGCGCTGGCTCAACGAGTTGATTGCGGCGGAGCAATCGACGAAGGCGGCACCACAGAAAGAGGGAAATACCGGCCATGAGTAGTGGAGACACCAATAAGTCCAGTGTTCGCGTCGCCATCGTAGGTGTGGGCAACTGCGCCTCCTCGCTCGTGCAGGGCGTGCAGTACTACCACGACGCCGACGATTCCGCGACGGTGCCCGGCCTGATGCACGTGCGGTTCGGCCAGTACCACGTCCGGGACGTGCAGTTCGTGGCCGCCTTCGACGTGGACGCCAAGAAGGTCGGCTTCGACGTGTCCGAGGCGATCTTCGCCAGCGAGAACAACACCATCAAGATCTCCGATGTGCCGCCGCTCGGTGTCACCGTGCAGCGCGGACCGACCCTCGACGGTATCGGCAAGTACTACGCCGAAACCATCGAACTCGCCGAATCCGACCCGGTCGACGTCGTCCAGGTACTGAAGGACGCCGAGGTCGACGTGCTGGTCTCCTACCTGCCCGTCGGTTCCGACGAAGCGGACAAGTTCTACGCGCAGTGCGCTATCGACGCCGGTGTGGCCTTCGTCAACGCGCTGCCGGTGTTCATCGCCTCGGACCCGGAATGGGCCGAGAAGTTCCGCGCCGCGGGTGTACCGATCGTCGGCGACGACATCAAGAGCCAGGTGGGTGCCACCATCACCCACCGGGTCATGGCGAAACTGTTCGAGGACCGCGGTGTGCAGCTCGACCGCACCATGCAGCTGAACGTCGGCGGCAATATGGACTTCAAGAACATGCTGGAGCGTGAGCGCCTGGAATCCAAGAAGATCTCCAAAACGCAGGCTGTCACCAGCAATCTGCAGAAGGAGATGGGCGCCAATGATGTGCATATCGGCCCGTCCGATCATGTCGGCTGGCTCGACGACCGCAAATGGGCCTACGTCCGGCTGGAGGGCCGTGCGTTCGGTGATGTGCCGCTGAACCTGGAGTACAAGCTCGAGGTGTGGGACTCCCCGAACTCTGCGGGCATCATCATCGATGCGGTACGCGCCGCCAAGATCGCCAAGGACCGCGGAATCGGTGGCCCTGTTCTCCCGGCGTCGGCGTACCTGATGAAATCCCCGCCGAAGCAGATGGCCGACGATGTGGCCCGCACCGAGCTGGAAACCTTCATCATCGGATGAGGCCGGGGCTTTTTGCGGCGCCTTCGGCGCCGCGGGTATCGGCCCCCTGAGGCCCCTGCTTTCCGCACTCGACACTCGCGGCTGCGCCGCATCGCCTCGAGCACGGAAAGCAGGGACGGGCCGAAACCTCACAGGGCCTCGTAAGACTCGGCGCCGGCGTGGTTGCGTTGGGGCCGAGTGATTACGTCGAGGCCGGGCGCGGTGGGGCGGGCACGGGTTGCGGGTGGATGTGACTCAGTCCAGGGATACGTAGACCTCCACTGAGGTGGGCCCCGTGTAGCGTTCGAGTTCGGCGGTGTGGGAGCGGGTGATCGTGCCCGCTTTTTCCGCTTCCCGGACTCGGGCCCAGGCCGTGCGCAGCAGGTCGTACGGTTTTTCGGTGACCACGAATTTCGCGTACCGACCGGCCGGAACCCGGGTGAGCACATCGCCGGCGTCGAGGTCGGCCAGACCGGCGACCTCATAACCCAGCACCGCGACCGCGTGATCATCCTGGCCGATGTAGGCGGCGACCCGGGGCACCTCCTTTTCGCGGCTCAGGTACCGATCCCAGGTGAAGTTGACCAGGTCCAGATCGCGGGCCGATACCTCACGGCCGGCCAGCGGAACGGTGAGCCCGGCGACCATACTCTCGTCGAGAGTGACAATTTCGAAATCCACAGCTTCCTACCTGCCCGCCGAATCGTCTTCTGCCAGTGCCACGAAAACCTCCACCGTGTGCTTGTCCGGGTACCGCTCGTAATCCCCGGTGTAGGAACGCACCAGACGGTCGGCGGCCTCGGCATCCCAGATGGCACGCCACAGGGTCACAATGGTTTCGCCGAGATCCTCACCGCTGAGGGTGAACCGGGCGTACCGCCCGGCCGGGATCCGGGCGAGTACCTCCCCGGGTAGCAGATCGTCGAGGCTGCGGCAGCGGTAGCCGATGATATGGGTCAGGTACGAATTGATCTCGGGGGCATGATCGACGAACGCGCTGGCGGGTGGTCCGGGTAAGGCCCGGGACAGATTCCGTTTCCAGGCCTGTTCCACTTTGATCCGGCGCGGTCCTTCCACAGCGAGTGCTGGGCTGCGAAGTACCGTTCCCGCCACCAGCGTTTCCGGGCGGTCAACGACATTGAATTCCACCGGCGTAGCCCCTATGTCTCGTCATCCGTCGTCGCTCCAGCGCATATCCTCCCGCACGCCCTTCCCGGCGCGAGCGTGGGCCCGGTGCCGGTCGGTCGGATGGGCGACATCTCACTCTGGCCAACGATGCTGCCATGCCGACCGTTCCTTCGTCGGTATCCCGAGCGGAAATCCGTGGATTACGGCACCGGAACGGTAACGCCGGGCAATATTTCGACCACCCGTGGCGGCGGGGGAGGTGGTGGCGGTGGTGGCGGTGGCGGCGCGATGATCGGCGGTGCCGGTGCGGGTGGTGCGGGCTGGGGCGCGGGTCCGGGTTCGTACTCCGGTTCGGGCACATACGGTTCGGAAGCCGGCGGAATCACGATGAAAGGCTGCTGCTGCTGCTCCGGTTCCGGCTGCTGCGGCGGGTTGAGGATGTCGTACGGATTACCCGACGGCTGCGGGTTCGTGCCGGGCGGCGGCGGTGGCGGTGGCGCCGGGGCAGGGTTGCCGATCCGTTCCACGGGGGTATCGACGAGCGCGCCGTCCATGGTCTGTTTCCAGATATCGGAGGGGAGCCCGGAACCGTAGATGCGCCCGCCACCGGCGGTCATGATCGGCAGGTTGTGTTCGGTGCCGACCCATACGGCCGTCGACAGCGAGGGCGTGAAACCGACCATCCAGGCGTCCTTGTTCTGCCCGGTGTCACCCAACTGGGTGGTGCCGGTCTTGGCGGACGAGGGCCGCCCACTCAGCCCGTGACCGTTGGAGTAGTCGGCGATCGGCAGCATGGCCGCGGCGGTCCGGGCCGCGATATCCGGGGGAATGCGCTGTTCGGAGGGCTGCGGTTGTTCGCCGGTCTGCTGCTTCGGATCACTGCTGCGGTCCAGCAGGACCCGGCCGTCGCCGCGAACCACCCGCTGCACGAAATACGGCTGGTGATAGCGGCCTTCGCCGGCGATGGTCGCATAGGCCGAGGCCATGTCGAGCGGCCGCACCAGGTAGGTGCCCAGCACGATCGACGGCATAGGCTGCTCGCCCATCTCGGTCAGCGACTGTCCCGGCACGCCGGGGATATCGTGTGGTATCCCGGCCTGGTGCGCGGCGTCGGCGATGGCCTGGGGGCCGTTGTTCATGGCCAGGGTGAGCCGGTAGAAACTGGTGTTGAGGGAGCGTTTGAATGCTTCGGACAGCGGGCAGGTCCCGCAGGATTCGTTCTCGACATTGCGCACATCGACGCCGTTGACATCCACCGGCGCGCTGTCGAACGCACGGGACAACGGGATTCCCTGTTGTAGTGCGGCCAGCACCGCGAAGGTCTTGAATGCCGAACCGGTCTGCACCGGAGCCTGGGCGAAATCGAATCCGATACCGTCGGCGCCGCCGTAGTAGGCGCGTACCGCGCCGGACCTCGGGTCGATGGATACGACCGCGCTCCGCAGTTCCGGTGGCTGTCCGCCGAGGCGGCCGTCTTCGGCCGCCTGCGCTGCCTGCTGCGCCTTGGCGTCGATCGTGGTGACGATGCGCAGGGCGCCGGTGTTCACCTCTTCTTGCGATATCCCGGCGGCTGCGAGTTCACGCAGTACCTGGGCCTTGATATGGCCTTCCGGGCCGCGTTCGACAATGTTCTCGTCGAATACCGGCGGCGGGATGGTGGGCGGGAAAACCACCGTGCCGCGTTCACCGGGCGCGAGAGCCCCCATGGCGACCATGCCGTTGACGACATAGTTCCAGCGTTGCAGCAGCTGCGGAAGTTTGGTCTCCGGGTCCAGCCCGGACGGGGAGCGGATGAGCGCGGCCAGTACGGCTCCCTCGGCAACGGTCAGTTCGTTGACCGGCTTACCGAAGTAGGCCTGCGAACCTGCCTCGATCCCGTAGGCGCCGCGCCCGAAATAGATGGTGTTCAGGTAGGCGTGCAGGATCTCGTCCTTGTTCCACTCCCGCGACATCTTGGCGGAGATGATCAACTCATGCGCCTTACGGCTCACCGTTCGCTCGGGGCCGAGGAAGGCATTCTTGACGTACTGCTGGGTGATGGTGGAGCCGCCGCCCGCGTCGGCCCGCCCCAGGGCGTTGTCGCGCAGAGCGCGTAACAGGCCGGTAGGGGAGAAACCGGGGTTGTCGTAGAAGTTGCGGTCTTCCGCGGAGAGTACGGCGTCACGGACGTGCACCGGCACCTGTTCCAATGGCACCGGCGTGCGGTTGCCCTCGGGCGGCACCACCTTGGCCAGCTCCGTGGTGCCGTCGGAGGCGGTGATGGTGGCGGTCTGGTTCACCGGCACGGTTCCGGCCGCCGGGATCTCCGCGCTCCAGTACACAAGCGCCACCAGCAGTGCGGGGACGGCGACCAGGATGACGAACAGCCACAGGATCAGGTGGCGGATGCGCTGGCCCCGGGAACGGGGCGGGCGGCGGTACTGCGGGGGCCGGGGCGGCCGTGGACGCCCACCGGTGTCGAGCTGGTTCCAACCGGCGAGCGACGGGTATTGCGGCGATCTGGGAGTGTTGTGGCCACGCGGAGGTCGGAACGAGCTCACGATCATCTCCTCCCGGAGCGTCGGAAAAACTCAGGCGGCCCACCGCCCGACCCCAGGATACCCAGTGATCAGCTTTTGACCCCGCCTGCGGTCAGTCCGGAGATGATGCGTCGCTGGAACACCAGTACCAGAATTACCAGCGGTACGGTCACCAGCGTTCCCGCCGCCATAATCGACGCATAGGGCTCTACCTGGGGATTGTTCCCCGAGAAGCGTGCGATGGCCACCGTCACCGGTTCCGTGTCGCTACCGGAGAGCACCCGGGCAAGCAGGTACTCGTTGACGGCGGCGATGAACGCCAGGATCGCGGTGGTGAACACCGCGGGGGCCGCCAGCGGCAACATCACCAGCCGGAAAGCCTGCAATTTGGTGGCCCCGTCGATCCGGGCGGCCTCCTCGAGCTCCCACGGGAGATCGGCGAAGAACGACGCCAGAATGTATACCGTCAGCGGTAGTACGAAGGAGATATTGGGCAGGATCAACGCCTGGTACTTGCCGATCCAGCCGATATCGGTGAACAGCTGGAACAACGGCGTCACCAGGACGACCACCGGGAACATCGAAGCGCTCAGGATCACCCCGGACACCAGATACCGGCCTTTGAAAGTGAGCCGCGCCAGCGCGTAGGCCGCCATCACTCCGATGACCAGCGCGATCGCGGTACTGGCCGAGCCGATGATCACACTGTTGAGCAGTGCCTTACCGAAATTGTTACCGCGGCTGGTGTCGAAGACATCGCGGAAATTTTCGAGGGTGAGGTGGGTGGGCCACGGGGTGGGGTCGAAGGTGTAGGCGGGGTCGCGGAACGCGGTCACCGCCATCCAATAGAACGGTCCCAGTCCCCAGAGCAACACGATCAGCGCGCCCACGTAGATACGGGCCGAGCCGAGCCGGTGCCGCCAGGACGGGCGGGGCCGGGCGGGGGTGCCGGTTTGCTGTGTAGTCACCGCGGTCATGCCTTCCGCTGCTCTTCCTGCGTCCGCACTGCGTTCGCGCCCAGTACCTTCACCAGGACGAACGCCGCCGCGAAGATCAACAGGAAGGTGATCGTCGAGAGTGCCGCCGCGCTGTTGGGGCCCTGCCGGGTCTGTTCGACCACGAGCACCGACAAGGTCCGGGTGGCCGGCAGGTTATCGGTCATGATGGCGGGCAGGTCGTACATGCGCAGCGCGTCCATGGCGCGGAACAGCACCGCGACCAGCAGCGCCGGCTTCAGCAACGGCATCGTCACCTGGGTGAACCGCTGCCAGGCCGAGGCGCCGTCGACGCGGGCCGCCTCGTACACATCGTTCGGGATGATCTGCAGGCCCGCGAGCAGCAGCAGCGCCACGAACGGCGAGGTTTTCCACACGTCGGCGGCGATCACCGCGAAGCGGGCGGGCCAGGCATCGGAGGTCCACAGGATCTCGGTGCCGAAAATGGTGTTGACCAGGCCGTCGTACTGGAACATGAACTCCCAGAGCCGCGCCGTCACCGCTGTGGGGATGGCCCACGGGATCAGCACCGCAGCGCGCAGCAGAGCCCGGCCCCGGAACGTTTTGCCCATGACGATCGCCATCCCTAGGCCGATCGCGACCTCGAGCGTCACCGTCACCACGGCGAAGAACAAGGTCACCCCGACAGCGCCCCAGAACTCGGAGCCCAGATTGCCGGTGGGGCATTCGGTGACACCGCCGGTGATCACCTGGCATTGGCCGGCCAGCCAATGCAGGTAGTTGTAGAAGGTGCTTTCCCCGTTGTCGACGAAGCGGCCGGTTACGGCGTCGAGCCGATCGTCGTAGTGGAACGACATCCACAGCGCCCGCAACACCGGGTACCCGATCACCACAGCGAGGGCTATCAGCACCGGCGCGACGAACAGCCACGCCCTGCCTGTCATCCGCAATTCGTCGCGCAACCTGAGGGCCGTCCCGCCGGTACGTGCTGCGTTCGCGGGCTTATCTGTACGGACCGACGCCTGCGCGTCCGTTCCGGAAGGATCCGACACCGTTCTCTCTCCTGGCTCGCCGGGTCCGGTTGAACTGTGACTACGATCCGGCCGTCTCGATGCCCTTCTGCATGCCGATGATCGCGTCGTTCACGGACTTGGTTCCGGTCAGGGCAGCATATGCGTTGTCCTGAATGGCTTTGGACACCGCCGGATAGAACGGGGTGACCGGTCGGGGCACCGCGCTGGCGATGGAATCCTTGAGGGCGGGCAGGTACGGCATCTTGGCGATGAGTGCCGGGTCGTCGTAGATCGAGGCCCGCACTGAGGGCAGAGCGCCGGAGGCAATGATGTGCTGCGCCTCTTCGCTGATCAGGTACTTCAGGAAATCCAGTGCGGTGGCCTTGTTCTCGGAGTACGCGCTGATCGCGGCGTTGTAGCCGCCGAGTGTGGAGGCGCCGATACCGGCATCGCCGGGCAGCGGTGCCACACCGAATTTGTCCTTCACCGCGGATGATTCCGAGGCGGCATCACCGTAGGTGGACGGCCAGCTGCGCAGGAACATGAGTTTGCCCTGGTTGAAAGCCGCGCCGCTTTCGGGCTCCTGGAAGGTGACCGCCTCGCGGGGGATATCGCCGACCTTGTAGGCGTCCACCAACTGCTGGAGTCCGGCTCGTGATTCGGCACTGTTCACTGTCGGGGTGCGGCCGTCGGTGCCGACGAAGGTGCCGCCGAACGCGTTGATCACCTCGGCGGTGTTCACCGTCAAACCCTCGTAGGGCGCGAACTGGCCCGCATAGCAGCCGATCTGCTGCTCCCGCGCGATCGGGCAGGAGGCCAGCATCTCCGCCCAGGTACGGGGTGGGGCGGGAACCAGGTCTTTGCGATAGAACAGCAGCCCACCGTTGGTGTTGCGGGGTGCGGCGTAGAGGGTGCCGTTGTAGGTGGCGCTGGCGACCGGCGGGGACAGCAGCGGGGCGGTGTCGATCGCGAACTGGTCCTCCAAGGGCTGGATCCAGCCCTTGGCAGCGAACTCTGCGGTCCACGGGACATCCAGGGCCACCACGTCGTAGTCCGGCGATTTGGCCCGCATATGTTCGACCAGATCGTCGTACTGTGCGGAGGCGTCGTTGGACTGCTCTTTGTAGGTGACCTGCTCGTCGGGGTGGGTGGCGTTCCAGCGATCGATCAGCTGTTTCACCGCACCGGTTTCGGTGGTGTCCTTACCTTCGACGTAGGTGATCGGGCCGCGGCCGTCCTGGTTCCTGCTGAGCTGCTCATCGGTGTCGCTGGTGTTGCACGCGGTGGCAAAGGTCACGGTCAGCAGCGCGATCGGCAAAAGCACGAGCGCAGCACGTAGAGACGGCACCTTCTTGAAAGCCATCGTGGAACTCCAGAGTCGACACAGTGAGCGGCAGCACATGGCAACTTACATGGTGCGAACGTCGCGTGTGGGGTACTCCTGGTGCGAACAACCCGCCGGCCGGTCCACGCCGGACGGCGTGTGCGGCCTGCGGGGAGCGTAACCCCAGGTGGGAGGGTTGCTTCTACCCTCTACCTCCGGATGGGCCGGCGGGACGTTCCGGTTGCCGGTCCGGAGCCGGTGCCGTCCGGCGGCAGTATGGGCTGCGCCTGCCGCCGCGCACTAGGCTGGGCCGCGATGCCGACCTCGAACGCTGTCTCGGAACGCCTGCTCACCAGGATCGGTGGACTGCTGCGCCAAGCCGAGTCGACGGACAACGAGCACGAGGCCGAGGCATTCCTGGCTGCCGCCCAGCGCCTGGCCACCCGCTCCTCGATCGATCTGGCGGTGGCGCGGACACACACCCGGGACCGGGAACGCGGCGCGACACTCATCCAGCGGATGATCCCGATCGGCGAACCGGGTCGCAAGGGTCTGCGGACCTACGTCCAGCTGTTCGTGGCCATCGCCGACGCCAACGATGTGCGCTGCGATGTCGCCCGCACCTCCACCCAGGTGTACGCCTACGGGTTCGCCGCCGATATCGATGTCTGCGAGGCGCTGTACTCCAGCCTGCTGGTGCAGATGGTGCAGGCGTCGGATCGTTACATCAAATCCGGGGCCCACCGTTCGGCGACCATGGAGAAGGTGGTCGTCGAACGGCGCCGCGGGCGGCGGGTGCGTCGCGTGGTCCGAGTACCGGTTGCCGGGGTCACCGCCCGGCTCAACTTCCAGATGGCGTTCGCGGCGCGAGTCGGCGCGCGGCTGACCGAGACCAAGGCGGAGGTCGAACGGGCGGCCACCGTACGCGACGCGCAGGCGCCCGAACCGATCACCGAAGAACAAGCTGCCGGGACCGCGCTCGCGTTGCGGGGCAAGGAGATCGAATTATCCGATTTCTACAGCCGCAATTCCGAGGCCCGCGGCACATGGCGTGGGCCGCAGACCTCCACCGGCTACGCGCCGGATGCCCGCAGGGCCGGGGACCGCGCGGGCCGGGTGGCCAGGCTGGGTTTCTCGCCGGAATTGGCCGCGGCACGTGATCGGCTCGAGGGGCCCGGAGAATAAACGTGGCGGGTGATCGGGCCGGGGCCGGTGTTGTCCGGGCGGCAGGCAGCGGTGTTGTTCAGCTCTGCCGGACAGGTATTCGGGGCCGGCCGAATACCGCGGCGGCGGTTTCTTCCGGCGGGAGTGCCCGGTGAACTCGGTGCGGGACTCTCAGCGCGGCAAGGTTTACGACGCCGAACAGCTGGTGCGCGCGGTATTCGATCGGGCCGCCGGATCCGGGCAGCGCACCGTCGAGGTGCACGGTTCACGGCTGACTCTTCCGGTGGAACGGAAATTCGCCTCGGTGGAATCGGTGCAGGCGTACTGCGATCGCGTGCTCCGGCTGAATTGGGTTGCGGTGAAATGGGAACGGGCCGCCGTGCCGATCCGGGTGCGTGCCCGCGTGGGAACAGGTGCGGCTCATTATGAATCGGCCCACGGTGTCCTCGCCGTACCGGTCCACGGCGACAGTCCTCGCCGTGGTGGTGCTCCATGGGCGTTGCGGGAGTTGGTGGTACTGCACGAAATCGCCCATCACCTCGAGTCACGCCCGGACGCGGTCGCCGCGCACGGCCCGGAATTCGGTGGCAGGTATGTCGAGCTGGTCGAGGGCGTCCTCGGTCCGGAAGCGGGTTTCCTGTTGCGCATCACCATGCACGACAGCGGGGTGCGACTCGCGTGAGCCTGTTCCGCAGACCTTCCTACCCAGCGTCGACGGTCACGTTCGACACGGTGGGCGTAAGGCCGCGTTCAGCTGCTGTCGCGGACGGACTCACCCGCCGTGTCGACCGGCCAGCAGCCCCAATGTCCGGGTGAGCCGTTCGGTCCACCAGCGGGTGCGTTCCGGGTCGGGATGCCGGTACTTCTCCAGGAGGCCGGGGCCTGGTTGCGGGGTGGTTTGCGGGACCGGCAGGTAGCCGTTCACCGGGCGCAGTGAATCGGTCACCAGATCACCTTCGAGAAGGGTCACCGTGCCCAGCCCGCACGCGTGGTCCAGTTCCGGGAGCGCGCCTGCCAGGGCCAACTGCGCGGACAACCCGATACTGGTCTCGAGTGCCGAGGAGATCACGCACGGCAGACCGGCCGCCTCTGCCACCTCCAGAGCCCGCCGCACCCCGCCGAGCGGGGTGCATTTGATCACCGCGATATCCGCCGCGCCTGCGACGGCCACCCGCAAAGGATCCTCCGCGCGGCGGATGGATTCATCGGCGGCGATCGCGACATTCACTCTGCGACGGACCTCGGCGAGTTCCCCGATCGTTCGGCAAGGTTGTTCGACGTATTCCAAACCGCTTGCGGCGCTGTCGATCGCACGGATACTCCGGACGGCGGTGTCCACATCCCACACCGCGTTCGCGTCCACTCGGATCGCGCCGGCGGAACCCAGCGCCGACCGCACCGCTTCCACCCGGGCCAGATCCTCGGGCAGTGCGCCGGGGTGATCGGCGACCTTCACCTTCGCGGTCCGGCAACCCGAACCGGCGACGAGATCGTGCGCCCGTTCCGGCGAAACCGCGGGGACCGTGCAGTTGACCGGAATGCGATCACGTACCGGTTCGGGCCAGCCCACGGCGACCTGTTCGATGGTGGTTGCCAGCCAGTTCGCGGCTTCGTGATCGTCGTATTCGGGAAATGGGCAGAATTCACCCCACCCCCGCGGACCGCGCAGCACTATGCCCTCGCGCACGGTGATCCCCCGGAATTTCGACCGCATCGGGATCGCGTAGACGGTGATGGAGTCGATCTCGGGCAGCTCGGTCACCGTCCTCACGTTAGTCGGCGCGGCCACCCGCTGTCCGGAGTCCGGTGAGGGATGGGCTGCGCGTCAGACTGCCACCGGCTCGGCGCATTCTGCCTCCTTGCGGTATTGCCCAGGAGCCGAGCCGAACTCGCGCTTGAATGCTTTGGCGAATGCGAATTCCGAGCCGTAGCCGACCTCGCGTGCCACCGTGGCCAGGGCGTCGGCGCTTTCGCGTAACCGCTTCGCGGCGAGGATCATGCGCCAGCGGGTTACATACGACAACGGTCCTTCGCCTATCGTGGCGACGAATCTGCGGGCCAGTGTTGCGCGCGAAACCCCGGCTGTAGCGGCCAGGTCGTCCACGGTCCACGGGCGGGCCGGATCGGCGTGCACAGCGTGTAATGCCGTCGCGACTGCCGGGTCGCCGAATGCCGCGGCCCACCCGGACGGTCGAGTATCGGCGTTGTCGTCCAGCCATGCCCGCAGGATGTACAGCAGCAACGTATCCAGTAGCGACGGCACCAGAGCGGCTGTTCCGGCACGGGGCTCGGCCAGTTCGGCCGACAGCAGGTCTACCGCGCCGCGCAGGCCGGTGTGTCTGCCCAGCTGGGCGGGCAGATGTAGGAATTCCGGCAGCCCGTCGAGCATCGGGTGCGCACGGCGCCGGTCGAGTGCGTACGCGCCGCACAGCAGCATGCTGCGCGGTCCGGGCCCGATGATCTCCCGAGGCTCGCCGGGCCGGGCGGTCTCGATGACGGGGGTGGTGGGATCGTCGGCGAGGACGTGGTCCGCGCCGCGCGGCATGAACATCACATCACCGATACCGAGCGCGAGTGTGTCACCGCCGGGCGTGCGCAGCCAGCAGGACCCTTGCAGTACGACATGGAAACCCGCGCCGGGGACAACCGGGTATTGCCGGCCCCATGGGGCGTGCCGGATGAACAAGCCGGAACTCGGACTGCTGGTGCGGATCGCGGAGAGCGCGTCGGAGAGAATGTCCACAGATGGAGTGTATCTCCGTCTAGATGAGTGTTTTAGACATATATATGAGCTATCTACCCATTCTGACACTCAAAGATGATCCGTAGATTCATGCTCGACGATGCCACCCAGGAACGGGAGTTCGAGATGAAGATCGCTGTATACGGTGCCACCGGCCACACCGGGAGCCACCTCACGGCAGAGTTGGTGCGACGGGGAGCCGACCGAGTCCTTGTCGGACGGGACAGCGACCGGTTGAGGTCGATCGCCCGGGACACCCGCTCCGAGATGCGAATTGCCACCCTCGGCGACCACCAAGCGCTGGTCGCAGCCTTCGCCGGAGCCGACGCGGTGATCAGCAGCCTGCCGGCCTATGTGGATCACGGCGCACCTGTGCTGGCGGCCGCGATAGCCGCAGGAGCGCACTACGTGGACCTTTCGGGCGAACAACTGTGGTTGAAGCGGGCCTTCGACGAATTCGGCACGGCCGCCCGCGAAGCCGGTGTGGCGGCGGTCCCCGGGATCACCGACAGCAATCTGCCCGGGGATCTGCTTGCCAACCTGGCCGCCCGGCGGGTCGGCGGACCGGCGGATATCGTGATCAGCCACCGGACCCGAAGCGGCGGCGAAGGTTCACGAGGGAGTGCGCGGACCCTGCTGGCGAGCCTGGACTGGTTCCGAAGTGGTGGCTGGCACTATCAGGACGAGGGTCTGCACCGAGGCCCCCTCGACAGGCACACCACGATGGTGTTCCCCGGCGATACCGAGGAGACCGCGGTCACGAAATTCCCGCAGCCACCGGTGCTGACGATTCCCCGGCACACGCCGGTTCGCTTCGTCAGCGGGGTCCTCGACGTGAATATCCACGCGGCCGTGGGCGGGATGACCTCCGATATCGTCGACACACTGCCGGAGGTGCCGTCGGTAACCGCAGATATGCGATACGACCTCGTGGTAGATGCGATCGGCGCGGACGGCGTAGGCGTGCGCGCGATACTGAGCGGCGTCGACTCCTACCGAGACTCCGCGCTCATGGCGGTGGCCGCGGCCGCCGCTCTCGTCGAGAACGAGACCGTGCATCCCGGAGTTCTGGCGGCCGCCGAGGCGTTTACACCGCAAGAATTTCTCGACGCACTGGTGCCGCACGGTATCGCCTGGCGCATCGAGGAGCCGGTGCGCCGATGAGCATCCGGAAGATACGAACCAACCTGCTGTCTGCTCTGCTGGGAGTCCTGCTGACTGTCTCCGGTACGGCGCTGTACGTGGGTGCCTCCGGATCGAGCGCGCCGCACGAGACCTGGCTCGACAGCTGGTCCGCGGCGCAGATATCCGCCGGCGATGTGCTCGGGCCGAATTGGTCGGCCGCCGGTTTCGCCGGCCACACCATCCGCCAGACCGTGCGCCCCACCCTCGCCGGGGACTCCGTTCGGATCACCCTGTCCAACCTCTTCGGTGATCGACCGCTGCCGATCGCGGCGGCCACCATCGCGCACGCCACCGATGGTGCGGCGGTACGTTCGGGCACGGTGCGCCCGCTCTCCTTCGGCGGTGCACCTGGCGCGGTGATCCCGCAGGGTGCCGAACTCACCAGCGACGCCACCGACTACCCGGTCAATGCTCGGCAATCGCTCACCGTGACTCTGTATCTCAGCCGGCCGACGGGCCCGGCCACCTTCCACTACCTCGCCAATACCACCACGTACCGCGCGATCGGGGATCACAGCGCCGACGTCGACGGCGGGGCGTTCACCGAATTCAGTAACTCGTGGTACTACCTGGCCGGCGTGGAAGTCTCCGGCATCCCGAACCGCGATGGCGTCGTCGTCTTCGGCGATTCCCTCACCGACGGTGCCGGGGCATGGCCCGATATGGACAATCGCTATCCGGATGCGCTCGCCGACCGGCTTGCCGTGGCCGGCCGGCCACGCGCGGTGCTCAACGCCGGGATCGGCGGGAACCGTATCGTGTCGGATTCCGCGTATGTCGGACAGCGCGCAGCAACCCGGTTCCGCCGCGATGTACTCGACAAGGAGGGGGTCGGCACCGTGATCCTGCTCTCGGGCATCAACGATATCGGCGCAAGCGAATTGCACGAACCATGGATGCGCCCGAATCCCGAGGTCACCGCCGGCCAGTTGATCGCCGAATACCGCCAGCTGATCCGGATGGCGCGCGCCGGTGGTTTGCAAATTATCGGCGGCACCCTGCTGCCCTTCCAGGGAGCTCCCTATTACAGTGAGCGGGGCGAACGAGTTCGCGACGCGGTCAACACCTGGATTCGCGGGTCCGGTGAGTTCGACGCTGTCGTCGACTTCGAACGAGCGCTCGCCGATCCGGCGGACCCGGACGCACTGGCTGCGCGGTTCGACAGCGGAGACCAGCTGCACCCCGGCCCCGCAGGGTATTCCGCAATGGCCGACGCCGCCGTGGCCGTCTTGCTGGGGGCCGCGGACTAGCTGTCGCCGGCCGATCGCGCGAGTTGCTCTCGATCCAGTCGACCCCGAATTTCACGACGACGGGCGCCTCGTATTCGACGTACCGCTTCCCGGCGCCTCGGCGTGTGCTTCTGGCGTGGTGCAGGAGTGCGGGGCAGCAGTCGGGCCCGGATGCGCCGAGTGGGGTAGCCGAGCGCGATGGCGCCGCGGCTGGTCAACCGTAGTGGTAGCGGCACGCTGCGATTCGGATCTCATCGTCCACGATCTTGTATACGAGTCGGTGCTCGTCGTTGATCCGCCGTGACCAGTAGCCCCGGAATCCGTGCTTCAACGGCTCCGGCTTCCCGATTCCCTCGTTGCCGTTGCGATCGATATCGGCGATCAGCTGATTGATCCGCTTCAACAGCTTTCGATCCTGCGCCTGCCACCACAGGTAATCCTGCCAGGAATTCTCGTCCCAAACGAGTTTCACTCGATCACGTCTCGAACAGTGCCCGCGCCCTCTTCCAGGCGCTCGATCGCCGAGAGGAGGCGGCGGGCATTGGCCGGGCTTCGCAAGAGGTATGCGGTTTCCCGCAGTGACTCGTAGTCGTCGAGGGAAACCATTACCACCGGCTCGTGGCCGGCCCGGGTGATCACGACCTCCTCGCGGTCGTCGACAACGCTGTTCAGAACTTCCGCGTAGTTCTTACGCGACTCGGAATACGACATCGTGCGCATTACGACCTCCTCGTTCACCCACGTACATAAAATTGTACGTGGGTGAAACCGGGGGACGCAAGGCGCCTCGATCGCTGCCTGTGGCCACCCCGGTCAATTCAGGCGTCGGCCGTCGTCGTCAGCGAAGAAGTAGATGTGATCGGGGCCTGGGGTGAGGTGTACGCGGCTGCCTTTGGCGGGTGGGTTGCGCCAGTCGGTCCGTGCCACGATCGTCTCGGCACCTGCGGTGTGGTCGGCGGGGCGGCCGTAGATGAACGCGTCGGAACCGAGTTCCTCCACTACGTCGACCTCGATTTCGATACCCGATTCCCCGGTGTCGAGGTGTTCGGGGCGGATTCCGATCGTTACCGAGGTGCCCGCCTCGTCGGCCACCGACCTCGGCAGCCGCAAGGTGTACCCACCGACTCGGACCTCGCCGTCGGCCACGGGGAGCGTGAACAGGTTCATGGCCGGCGAACCCATGAAGCCGGCGACGAACACGTTCGCGGGATCGCGGTAGAGGTCGCGCGGGGAAGCACATTGCTGCAGCAGGCCGTCGCGCATGACCGCGACCCGGTCGCCCATGGTCATGGCCTCGACCTGGTCGTGGGTGACGTAGACGGTGGTGGTCGCCAGCCGGCGCTGCAGCTGCGCGATCTGGGTGCGAGTCTGGACGCGCAGTTTGGCATCCAGGTTGGACAGTGGTTCGTCCATCAGGAATACCTGCGGATCGCGTACGATCGCCCGCCCCATCGCGACCCGCTGCCGCTGTCCACCGGACAGTGCTTTCGGCAGCCGGTCCAGGAACGGCTCCAGGTCGAGCAGGCGGGCGGCCTCCCCTACCCGGCGCTGCTTCTCGTCCTTGCCGACCTTCGCCAGTTTGAGCGCGAATCCCATGTTCTCGGCGACGGTCATATGCGGGTAGAGCGCATAGTTCTGGAACACCATCGCGATATCGCGGTCCTTCGGGTCGGTGCTCGTCACATCGCGATCACCGATGAGGATGCGCCCGCCGGTGACCTCCTCGAGCCCGGCCAGCATTCGTAGCGAGGTGGATTTGCCGCAGCCCGAGGGGCCCACCAGCACCAGGAACTCGCCGTCGGCGATCTCGAGCTGCAGTTGATCGACAGCGGGCGTCTTGGCGCCCGGATACTGCCGGCTGGCGCGATCAAAGGTCACCGTGGCCACGGCTGTTCACTTCCCTTCACCGAGTGGAACACGCGAAGTGGAGCGAATTCGCAACATGTGCGTGGTCATGGCGTCAGAGGCTACCGTTGAGGTTCCCGAGCTCCGCATGGTCTGTAGGTTTCCGCTGCAAATCGTGCCAGCGAACACCCCCGCTGTCCACCCGTTCGGCGCGCTTGCGCGCGGGCCGAACGGGCGGGGTCGCGTGCAGTCGGATCGGCTGTCACCGGCCGGTCGGGTGGGCCGCCCGGGGCGTGGGGACGGTGGGCTCCGACGATCGTCCGGGGCTCCCCGACGGAGTTCGGGCCGTGAGCAGGCCGCTTTCCGTGGTGTTTCGGCGTGCCGCGAATCGTCGGAGGAATCAGCTGCTTTCAGTTGTTCGAAACCGCCGATGAACAGGTGATAACCATGTTACTGTCGCTCTGCTCGCGCTGCGGGAACGTTAGTTCTGAGCAGCGTGGGCGCCGGTGGCCGGGAATTCACCGCCCGGACCGCAGCGCGCTCGCGGGCCGCATCGAGGTGGCGTAGTAGTTCGATAGAACGGAATAGCAAGATGGCAGTGCAGTTGGCTGTTGCCGATGATTTCGACAGTTCCGAAACCCGCGCCCCCGCACGACCGGGCGCCGCTACCAGGCCCCGGCGGATACCGCGGCATACCGGAGTCGTGCTGGCCCACTCGGTAGCCGAGGTCGTCGATTGCCTGGGCGGCTGGATATTCGACCGGACTCTCGCCGGCTGCGAAACAATTGTTTTCACACCGTCGCCGCGTGATACCCGGGCATTGGCGATCCTGGGTGCGAAAACCGCGGACTACGGTGATATCCCGGGCGTTCCGGGCTGGTGTGACGGCTTCGGCGTCCTGGCCGTTTCCGCCGAGATGTACGCGGCCGACCAGTTGGCCGGGGAGGCGGTAGGTGCCCGTCGCAGCGACGGCACGAGCCGCACCTATCTGTGGGGTGAACGGCCCGGCGCCGGATCCGGCCCGGAGTTCGCGGTGATCACACCCCATCAGGTCAGCCTGGCCGGGCAAGCCTTCAAACGGCAAGCTCTGACAGCGGCCGGACTTCCCGTCGACCGGACATCGGCCGCCGAACTGCTCTGGTCGGAGCCTGGAACGCGCTAGGCGTCGGCACCGGAGCCCGGCGCCGGTCCGGGCGCCGGCATCACGTCAGGCCCGGTCTGTGGGAGGGCCGGGGCGGTCGTGGTTTCCCGGTGATGTGCCGGGGCGGTCGATACCGGGTCCGTACAGCGAGAACAGCGAGAAATCCAGCGCGGGGCCGGTCGCTTCGGCACCGGTGCTCGGCTTCCGCGCCGCGAGCCCCGAATTATCGCTGGTCAGCCGGTGTACGACGCGTTCGAGTGTGGACAGGACGGTCGGTACATCGGCGGTGCCGTCGACCAATCGGCCCACCATCGTGTAGCAGAGGTTGATCAGGACCACCGCGATATCGGCGACGTAGTCGCGATCCAGCCCGTCCAGCAGATGCGCGGCGGCCGGCAGCACAACCTCGAAACCCTGCCGGTCGAGCCGGTTCCCACCGGGCGTGGCGCGGGCCCGGTAGAACGCGTGCGCCATCTGCGGACTGCTCTCCCACGGCTGGAATACCCTCCGCACCAGGCGCATCAGTCCCTCGGCCAACGACTCAGCCCGCGGCGGTGGCGACAGTTCGACGTAGGAGTGGGTCGCCATCCACGCCTCGACCGCCGCCAAGATGAGCTCGTCACGGTTGCTGTGCAGGCCGTAGATGGTCGTCAGCGATACCCGGGCCCGTTTGGCTACCGCCCGCAACTGCACCGCGTCGTAGCCGTCGGACTCGATGATCTCGACGACGGCATCGAGAATCCTCGCCGCGGTGTCCATCTCCCCGGACCCATTCACCGGGTCATGGTAACTCGGTGCTTTCCCAGGCCGTGGCCCTCGCTGCCCCGTGACAGGACGCCGCACTCGCGGCCGGTGACCTGTGTACGTCGGCCGATTGACGCTGATCGACAACTTGCCTGTGGCGGCCACCGAGGTGCTGCGTCGGCGGGCGGATGCGGCCGCGGTACCCGTGCGGACTCAGGTGCGTAGGGAGTCGATCGCATCGGGGCGGCGGCAGGGTGCCGGCCGACGACGTGGTGGAGTTCGTGCGTGCCGGGCACCCCGGATGGGCGGCTGCCGGAGTCGCGTCGGTAGTGCTCGAACACGACCTGCCGGCGGATGTGCGGGCGGTGTTCGACGATCGCGCCCGGGCGGCCCCGGTGCAGGTGCGCCACCCTGCGTTCCGGCCAGGGCCGGCGTCGTACCCTGCGCGGTGGTGACACCGCTAGCCGTGCCTGATGGGCGCCGGGCCCCGCTGATAGGGTCGGCCGTGGTTGTGGATATGAAGGAGGGGGCACGGTGCCGGAGGAATTATCTGTCGAGCCCGGACATCTCGACGACCTCGCAACGAAGTTGCAGAAACTCGCAGATGACAACAGCCGGGCGCAGTCGTATGTGAAAAACCATATCGACTTGTCGAGCGAGCAGGCGGGGTTGATGTACGGGCGCGTCGCGGAGGCGATACAGCAGGTACGAGGATTTCTCGAAGGAAACTATCGCACTCTCGGGGATCTGACCGCGACATCCGCCGGTGAACTGTCCGGTTCGGCACAGATGTACCGGACAACGGATAAATCTACTGCTACTGCGCTGGACCGCACCTACCCGGGGAAGAAATGAACTCCGATACACCCGTGGAAAAGCTGGTCACCCCCGGGGCGGGTGATCCTATGCCCGATGCACTGGAACTCTTCCTGAACAATAACCTCTTCTCGCTCACCTACTGGGCCAACTGGTTCGTCGTCAAAACGATCGGTGCCGATCCGCTGGCCTGGGCGACCGAGCAGTTCACCGGGGACTGGGAGCAGATGGGGATATCCGCCGGTGCGATCAGAAATCTGGCGGACTACAACAGTTCCTACTCACGCGCACTGGACGATGCCGCCAAGGGGATCGATTCGTGGCGAGGGAACGCGGCGGATTCCGCACGCGAATACTTCGACGACCTTCGTGGTGCCGTCGGAGACCAGTCCGGTCCCCTTCGGGAAATCTCCACGCAGATAGAGGAATTCTCGCTCTCGTCCTATTACACGGCACAGGGAGTCTCGTTCCTGCTGCAAGGAATATTCGACACCGCTGCCATAGCGATAATCAAGGAGGTGGCGGCTGCCGCCGCCGCCAAAACGGTGTACGGCCTCGCTGCTGCTGCCGCACTGCAAGCTTCGGTGGTTGCGGACATGGCCAAAATGATTGGTCTCTGGAACCAGGTCCTCAGCAAGTATGCGACCTACATCACCGGCGGCGAAGCGGCAATAGGCATGATCCTCAACGGAGTTGCCATCCTCCAGTCCGAGGATGTGCCCCCTCTGCCCAACGCCGGATACGACCATCCAGGAGTATGATTATGAGCGCTCCGGAACCGGGTTTCGATATCACCCGGGGAGATGCCGCAGGTTCCCGCCACCTGGATTACGCGCTTCGAATACTGTCGAAGCATGCAGGTGATCCGGCTCTGAAAGCGATGAGTCGTGATGTGCTGTCGGGCAACCTCGGTGCGCGCGACTTCGTCCGGACCGACCAGATCAGCGCGGCCCTCGATACTGCGATGCCGGCGCTGATGAAACGTGTCGAGGCATTGTCCGAGCAGGAACGGGAAAGGCTCGCCGAGCAAGGTGACGGGATTCTCGATCGGTACCTGCGGGAAAACCCCGATTTGCCTGTTCCCGAACCGGCCCCGATTGCTGCTGAACCGGCGAACGATCGCCGGGATCCGCCTTCGAGTCCCGAATCTTCGTACCCCACCACAACTACGCAACTTTCGGGAAATCGCCGACAGTCCTGGCGCGACGTGATCGTTACCCCCGATGAACCGGACGAGGACGACCTCTATTTTCAGGAGCGCCGGGAACGCGGTTGGCTGCAATGAGAACTGATCAGCGGTCCGGCAGTCGTGGCCGCGTGGGCGATTACGGCACGATGAATATCGGTTACCTCGCATGAAACGTAAGGTGGACGCGACCGTCGCGTTGCGGCGGCATCGTGGCGGGATGACCTTGCGTGAATACAGTTGGCGAACCGGCGAGTTGGATGCGCCGCGTACGCTCACGCTCGAAGTCGGACAGGATTTCCCGGACCGTTGCGTCCGGCACGGCCGGAAGGCAGTGGAGTACCGCGACTCCGAGCTGCGGCTGCATCAGGGTGCTCGTGGGCAGGTGGAGACCAGTTGGTGGTCGTCCTTTGTCTGGGGGCTCGCGCGGTATCGCATGACACCGTCGACCACCGTGCAGGTCAGCGGCCGGTGGCCGATGTGCCGGACATGCGTGCGGTATCGCCGGATTCTCGAATTCATCGCGTACTGCCTCGGGCTCGCGGGTCCTGTGGCGTTGGCGGTTCTGTTCATGGCGGCCCAAGCCGGCGTGGTGCGGTCCGTAACTCTGTCCATGGTATTCGCGTTCTTCCCCGGTTGGATCCCCGGTGCACTGGCTGTGGCGCTGACGCTGTATGCGCGCGGTAACCGCCCTGCCCGGGTCAGGCCCCTGACGAGCGCGACAGCGATGACCGTCCGTGCTCACCCGGATTTCGCGGCCGCGCTCGAACGGTGAACCGAACCCGAGCGCAAGGTAGTTGAGTACAGCGCAAGGCAGATGAGTATATTGCCGCCGTACGACCTGGAGAAGGCCGAATCAACGGGCGAATCGATCGATCGATTCGAAGATTGCCGCCCGCATCGCCGGGCTGCCGGTATGGCCGGAATCGTCGATGATCCGGAGTTCGGCTTCCGGCCAGGCCCGAGCGAGTTCCCAGGCTGTGCGTAGTGGAGCGGACAGGTCGAGACGGCCGTGGATGAGAACGCCCGGTATTCCGGTGAGCCGGTGTGCGTTGCGCAGTAGTCGGTCGTGGTCGAGCCAGCCGTTGTGCGCGAAGTAGTGCGTGCAGATGCGGACGAATGCCATCAGCGCGGCATCAGGTTGCGCGGTGTATTGGCCCGGCTTACCGAGTGTTTCGTGGGCGATGACTGCGTCCTCCCAGGCGCACCAGTTGCGGGCGGCCGTCTCGCGGACCGCCGGATAGTCGTGTTCCATCAGCCGCCGGTACGCCTCGACCAGGTTTCCGTCCCGGTCCTCGGTGGGGGCGCCGTTGCGAAACCGCTCCCATTCGATCGGTAGTAGTAGTCGGAGGCCGTGGTACAGCCAGTCGATCTCCTGGGGGCGGGTCATCGTCACGCCGACCAGAACGATCCCGCTGACCCGCTCCGGGTGACGTTCGGCGTAGGCGAGGATCAGCGTGGAACCCCATGAACCGCCGTAGAGCAGCCAGCGCTCGATACCGAGATGTTCTCGCAGCCGCTCCATATCGGCGATCAGATGATCAGTGGTGTTGTGCGCCATATCGGTCGACGGATGCGAGGCGTGCGGCCGGCTCTCGCCGCAGCCACGCTGGTCGAACAGCACGATCCGGAACACGTCCGGGTCGAACGTCCGGCGCGCTCCCCGGCTGCCGCCGGCGCCGGGGCCGCCGTGCACGACGAGAGCGGGGCGCCCGTGCGGGTTTCCGCTCGTCTCCCAATACATCTGGTTCTCGTCGCCGACATCGAGCAGCCCGGACGCATAGGGCTCGCTATCGGGGAACGGCAGTTTCGGCTGCGAGATCGGCACAACGACCAACGGTAGCGAAGCTCGGAGTCGCGCTGGACCACTTCTCGCCGGGCACGGGTCCGGCGCCGCTCTCCGGAATGAAGCGAGAGCGGCGCCGGAGTTCGATGCGATGGCGCCGCGTGAACCCTCATCGATCACGCGGTGCCGTCTCGGTCGGTATGCGATGGGCACACCGGGGGATTACTTCGCTGGCGCGAGTTCCTGATCGGGCCCGATCTGCGGGCGTTCCGGCTCCTTCGTGAAGAAGAGCATTGCCATCGCGCCGATCAGGCAGAGGACCGTCATAACGATGAATCCGCCGTTGTAGGTGCCCGTGCGGCCGACGATGAAGCCCATCACCGCGGGGGCGATGATGCCGGACAGGGCGAAGCAGGCGTCGGCGAAACCGGCAGCCGTGCCGGGCTGACTCGGCGCCGCGTCGATCGAGGCAACCCACCAGATGCCACCGGTGATGAACCCGAAGCCGACACCGGCCGAGATGCAGATCAAAGCAATGATGAGGTTGCTGCCGAAGAACAGGATCGGCAGGATCGAGATACCGGCGAGCAGCAACGCCACACCGATGATCACGAACCGGGAGCGGATGCTCTGCGTGCGTTTGTACACCCGGTCGACGAGGATGCCACCGAGCAGCGCACCAACCACACCGGCGGCCCACGGCGCCACCGAGAACGCGCCGACTTCCTTGATGGAGAGGCCGAATTCGTGTTCCAGGTACTGCGGGAGCCAGTACATGAACGCCCAGAACATGAAGCCCCAGGCGAAGTAGCCGAGGCCGACCAGCCACAGGTTGCGGTTGCGCAGGATCTCGCCCCAGTCGGTGCTGGATTCTTGACCGCTGTCCTCACCCTCGGTCTGCCCGGACCGGATGTAGTCCAGTTCCTCCTTCGAAACGAACGACGCCTCGCTGGGCGAGTTCTTCAGGAACGGGTAGGCGAGGACCACCCACACGAGGCCCGCGACCGCGAGCACCCAGAACATGCCCTTCCAGCCGGTGAGCGCGATCAGCTGGGTGAGGATCGGGCCACCGACGAGCAGGCTGCCGGAGACGGCGACACCGCCGATGAGGGCGAGTGCTTTACCGCGTTCGTGGGCGGGCAGCCAGCGGCTGGCGAGCCGGGTGGCCGCCGGGAAGCAGGGCGCTTCGCCGGCTCCGAGGAGGATGCGCAGCAGGATGAGGCCGATGAACCCACCGGCGAAGGGGGTCAAGGCGGTGGCGGCGGCCCAGATGAACATGCCGACCATGAGCACTTTGCGGGATCCGTACCGGTCGACCAGCGGCCCCGAGAGCAGGGCGAACAGCATGTAGCCGATCGAGAATGCGGAACTGATCACGCCGTATTGGCCGGACGTGATGCCGAACTCGTCACGCAGGTCGCTGGCCGCGTACGAGATGGCGCTGCGATCGACGTAGTTCACCACCACCAGGCCCAGGATGATGGTGATTGTCCACCAACGCGATTTCATAGGGAACTCCTCGGATGAAGCAGTCGCGGGGTCAGATGACCCCGCGGGCCCGCAGGTCGTCGATGTCTTCGGGCGTGCGCCCGAGGTGGGTGAGGACCTTGTCGGTATCGGCACCGGCGGGTCGGCCGGTGTGACGGATCGCACCGGGGGATCGGGACATGCGCCACATGACGTTCTGCATGCGCATGGGGCCGAGCTCGTCGTCGTCGACAGTGGTGACCATGTCGGTGGCGACGACCTGGGGATCTTTCAGCAGATCACTCGGCCGGTAGACCGGCGCCACGGCGGCGCCGGCTTCTTCGAAAATGCTGGTGACCTCGTCGCGAGTGCGTGCGGCGATCCAGCCACCCACGTATTCGTCGAGGAGATCGGCGTGCTCGGCGCGGGTGCGTCCGGTGGCGAACCATTCCTCGTCGATCACTTCTGGATGCCCGACGAGCCGCATCACCCGTTCGGCGATGGCCTGCGCGCTGGTGGAGATCGCCAGCCAGTGATCGTCGGCGGTGCGGTACAGGTTGCGCGGGGCGTTGTTCTGCGACCGGTTGCCGGTGCGCTGTTGGTCTATTCCGAGCTGGTCGGCGTAGATGACACCGGGTCCGACAGCGGTCATGATCGGGCTGAGCAGATCGAGGTCGACCTCCTGGCCGGTGCCGCCGTTGCGTTCGCGTTCGAACAGTGCCATCGAGACCGCCGACGAACCGGCCACGCCGGCAATGGAATCGGCGAGCCCGAAGGCGGGCAGGGTGGGCGGCCCGTCGGGCTGACCGGTGAGATGGGCGAAACCGCTCATCGATTCCACCAGCGTGCCGAACGCGGGGCGTTTCGCATACGGTCCCTGCTGCCCGAACCCGGTGACCCGCAACATGATCAGGCCCGGGTTACGTTCGGACAGCTCCGCGTAGGAAAGACCCCAGCGTTCGAATGTGCCCGGCCGGAAGTTCTCGACCACCACATCGGCCTCGGCGGCAAGATCCCGGAAGATCGCCTGCCCGTCGGGCGCGCTCAGGTTCAGGGTGACGGTCTGCTTGTTGCGGCTGACCATCTTCCACCACAGCGGGATCCCGTCCTTGTCGAGACCGTGCCCGCGCATCCCGTCCGGTTTCTGCGGGTGCTCGATCTTGATGACTTCGGCGCCGAAATCGCCCAGGATCTGCGCGGTGAGCGGCCCGGCCAGGATGGTGGAGGCATCCAGGACCTTGATACCGCGCAGCGGGCCGGTCGGCTGTTTCTCGGAGGTCAACTGCACACCTCTCAGTACGGCCGGGAGATGTAGTGGCCGGTGGGTTCGCCGGTGACCACACCGTCGGCCAGGACCCGGTTACCGCGCACGAAGGTGTCGGTGACGGCGGCGCCGAGCTCGAAACCTTCGAACGGGGTGTATTCCTGGGTGGATTCGGAGTCCGCGGCGTGTACGGTCCAGGTGCGGTTGGGGTCGACGATCGCGATATCGGCGTCGACGCCTTCGGCGAGCCGGCCTTTACCCGGCAGGCCGTAGCGGTCGGCGGGGTTCGAGGCGGTGAGCTGGGCGATGCGGCGCAGCGACAGACCGCGCTTGCGACCCTCGGTGATCAGGCCGGGCAGCAGGTATTCGGTACCGCCGAAACCGGACTTGGCGGCGAACACATCGTCGCGGTCCTCGCCGAATTTCACTTCGTCCTTGCAGCAGGCGTGGTCGGAGACGACCCAGTCGATATTGCCCGCGAGCAGGTGCTCCCACAGCGCCTCGACGTCCTCGCGCGGGCGGATCGGCGGGTTCACCTTGGCGCCCAGGCCGTTCGCGTTGTCGATATCGGTGAGCAGATGGCCGATGGTGACCTCGCGGCGGAAGTTCACGTGCGGGAACGCCTCGGCCATCTTCATGGCGGCTTTCAGTGCCTTGGCCGAACTCAGGTGCAGCAGGTTGATATTCGGCAGCCCGGTCTCGTCGGCGAGGAACGACGCGATGGTCACTGCGAGACCCTCGGAATGCTGCGGGCGTGACGCGCTGTAGGCGGCGAGCCCGGTCAGTGTGCCCTCTTCTTCGACGAGCTTGGTGTAGGCGCTCATGATCTCGGCGGTCTCACAGTGCAGCGACAGCGAGATGTGCGGCGCGAGTTCGGGGAACTGCTCGCGTGCCTTCTGCACCCCGCGCATCACGAACTCGAAATGCGCGATGTCGTAGCGCTCGTTCTCGGGGATCATCAGGAAATCGCTCTGCGAGGCCGAGCGGCCGTGCAGGCCGTGGCTGCCGTAGAACATGAAGATCTTGAACGAGGTCACGCCCTGGTCCGACGCCAGATCACCGATCTCGCCGATGTGCTGCTTGGACATCGGTGCCAGGTGGAAGGCGTAGTCGATATAACTGCGGCCCGCCGAGGCGTCCAGCACTTCGGGGAAGAAGTCGGCGTAGGGGCCGCCCTTGTTGAGGTAGTACTGGCCGGTGCGCATATAGGTGAGCGCGGTGGTCACGCCGCCCTGCGCGCTGGCGCGCGATTCGGTCTGCGTGTCCTCGGACAGCGGGTTGTAGATACCCCAGTGCTGGTGTGCGTCGACAACGCCAGGGAAGACCAGTTTGCCTGTCGCGTCGACAATTTCGGCACCTTCGGCATCCAGATCGGGGCCGATGGCCGCGATCTTGCCGTCGACGACGAGGATATCCGCGGTTTCGCCCTCGGCGGGAGCCGCGTCGTCGGTGCGTACGACGGTGCCGTTCTTGATCAGGTAGGTGGTCATTTCTTCTCCTGGCGAATATCTGGACAGTTGTTCTGTTGGGTAGGTGGCTTGCCTGGGGTATCAGACAGCGACGGCGCTGCTCACGTGCTCGGCGGCGAGGAAGGCCAGACCGAGGGCGGTGATGAGGCCGTTGCCCGCGAGGTAACCGCCGGCGCCGTGGCCGGAGATACCGATGGCGGCGCCGCCGGAGGCGTACAGGCCGGGTATCGGGGCGCCGCCCGCGAGCACTCGTGCGTGCTCGTCGACGACGAGACCGCCCTGGGTATGGAAGAGGGCGGGGGTGATGGCGATCGCGATGTAGGGCGCGGTCAGCGGATGGCGGGTGTCGGTACGGCCCTGCCGGTCGGGCTCTTCCCCGGCCGCGGCGCGCCGGGTCGCGGCGAGTTCGTCGTCGAGTGCCGTGGCGGGCACACCGATGCTCTCGGCCAGCCCGGTCGCGGTGGCGGACCGGATCAGCGATCCGCTCTCGGCGACGGTCCGGAAATCGTCGAATACCGAGCACAGTTCCTCGATGTGCTCGTCGATGATGATCCAGCCGGCCCCGCCGGGCCGACCGGCGAGAATCGCGGCGAACTCGGAGTAGCCGGTGGTTTCCGGGGCGAAGCGGCGACCGGTGCTGTCGACGATGACGCCGCCGTGTACGACGGTCGCCCAGCCGATGAGTGTCTGGCTGCGCGACGACAGTGCGGCATGGCCCTGATAGGCGTCGAGAAAGGCGCTGTCGGCGCCCAGGTCGCCGCCGATCCGCAGCGCGTCGCCGCGGCTGAACTGGCCGCCGTGGTAGTGGGCGCCGGCGATTTCGGGCAGATGGTGGCGCACGAGGCCGCGATCCGCGCCGAACCCGTTCGTCGCCAGCAGCACGGCGCGAGTGGTCAGGTTTTCGCTGTTGCCGTCGGGTGTGGCGATCTCGACCCCGGTGATCCGGCCGCCGGTGGTGAGCACGTTACGCAGGCTCATCGGTGCGATGAGCTCGATCCGGGGGTGCGCCTGTGCGCGCTGCACCAGGTGCCGTAGCAGCCGGGAGCCGTGCCGTCCGGGGATGCTGTGGCAGCGGTCGGCGGTGTGGCCGGGGTAGCGGAAATCGGTGACCAGTTCGAGTTCGAGGTCCTGGTTGTCGGCCAGCCAGGTGACCAGTTGTGCGCTGGTCTCGGCGAGGGCGCGGGACACGCGGCGGTCGGCCGTGCCCCCGGTCTTGCGGGCGATGTCGTCGAGGAAACGGTCTGGACTGTCCTGAACTCCGGCCGCTTCCTGCCAGCGGGTACCGGCAGCCGGAATCATCGCGGTGCACATCGAGGTGTTGTTGCCGCGCTGAAAGTGCTCGTCGGCGTCGATCACCAGGACGTTCGCGCCGAGTTCGGCGGCGCGCAGCGCAGCGACAAGTCCGCCGCCCGCGCCGGCGACGACGAGATCGAAATCCGGACCGTCCACGCTTCCTCCTATCATGTTCCGGCTAGCGGAACGCAAGAATGTGGTCCCCTGCACTATGCACGTTCGGCAATCTGTGCACAAGTGCCTGTTGAACGGATTTACTCGTCGGAAACTTGACGAACGGCGGCACAAGGCCGCTAGACAATCGTTTCGCTAAGCGGTACAACTGGTTCAGCGCTTGGTCGGTCTCGCCTCATGCGGCGGGACCGGCGGAATACGAATCCACCCCGGAGAACGGAGCCACGATGGAGCCCTCGAGTGGCGGCACCACATCCGCCGCACGGGCAGCGGAGGTACTGCTCGAGTTCGGCCGCCGGTCCAGCGCACTCGGCGTCTCGGAGATCGCCCGCTCGACCGGTATCTCCAAGGCCGTCGCCCACCGCATCCTCACGACCTTCGTGGAATGCGGCCTGCTCCTCTACGAGCCCGAAACCCGCCGTTACCTGCTCGGACCCGCCGCCGCGACCCTGGGCGCGCGGGCCCTGGACGTCTCCCCGCTGCGGCGGATGGCCCGGGAAGCGCTCGTCGAGCTCCAGCGCTCCACCGGCGAGACAGCCACGGTGACCGGACGCCTGCCGGGTGGCCGGGTGTACCTCGACCAGGTCGAGAGCACGCAGGAAATCAAGATGACCGTCGAACTCGGCCGTCGCTTCGAACTGCACAGCGGCTCGTCGGGACGGATCATCCTGGCCCACCTCTCGGAGGACGAGCAGGAGGACCTACTGTCCCGTCCGCTGCCACGACTCACCGCCACCACCATCATCGACCCGGACGAGCTACGCGCGGCTCTGCGCGAAGCGCGCGAACGCGGGGTGTGCCGGTCGACCGGTGAACGGCAGGAAGGCGCGGGCTCGATCGCGGCACCGGTGTTCGGCGCCGACGGCGCGGTGATCGGTTCGGTGTCGGTCTGCGGACCGAGCTACCGGATGACCGAGGAAGCCTGCGACCGGCACGAGAACGTGTTGCGCGAAGCGGCCCAGCGGGTGTCCCGCGCCCTGGGCCACCGTCCGGCGGTGACGGCGAAATGACCCCCCGCAGCTGGCTCTACGTGCCGGGGCACCGTGCGGACCGGATCGGCAAGGCCATCGATAGTGCCGCCGACGCGGTGGTGATCGACCTCGAGGACGCCGTCCCGGTCGGTGCGAAGGACCAGGCGCTCGCCAACGCACTCGAAGCCCTGTGCGCGGCCCCGCCGGAGCGGCAGGTCTGGCTGCGGCTCAATGCGATCGGGTCGGAGTGGCTCGACCGGGAACTGGCCGCACTCGCCGGCGGGCCCGATCCGGCCGGGGTTCGATTGCCGAAATCCGACGACCCCGAATCGGTGGCGGCGACTGCGGAACGCCTCCGCTGCCCTGTGCACGCCACCATCGAATCCGCGGCCGGCCTGCTCGCGGCCCCGCAGATCGCCCGTTGCCACCCGCGCGTCACCGGAATCGCGCTGGGCGAAGCGGATCTCGCCGCCGATATGCGCACCGAGCCGGAAGGCCTGGTCTGGGCGCGCGGCTGGATCGTCACCGCGGCCCGCGCGGCCGGACTGTCCTCACCTGTGCAGAGCGTGTGGACGGCTGTGGATGATCCGGTGGGCCTGGCCGAAACCTCGCGGGCGGGCCTCGCCCAGGGTTTCTTCGGCCGCTCCGTCATCCACCCGAATCAGATCGACATCGTCAATACGGCCTACACGCCGACGGCGGAGGAACAGGACCGGGCGCGCCGGATCGTGGACCGCGCGGCCGCGTCCATGGCGGCGGGTGAATCCGCGGTTCTGGACGAGAACGGCAGATTCATCGACCCCGCCGTGGTCGCGAACGCCCGCGTGGTCCTCGATCGAGCACAGGCCACAGCAGCACGAGGAGTGAAAGCATGACCGAACAAACCGTCACCGCGGGCCACCCCGACGCACTGTTGAACGCCGTGGTGGGCAGCGAACTCGATACGGTCGAGCTCGGGCATCCGTATACGACGGGTATGCCGTGTTCGCCCAACCATCCCGGTTTCCGGATGACCCTCATCCGCCGGCACGGCGATATGGTCCGCCCCGACGGCGGCTCGGCCTCCAACGAAATCATCGTGACCGGCGGTCACGTCGGCACCCATGTGGATGCCCTCTCGCATGTCAGCCACTGCGGAAAACTGCACGGCGATATCGACGCCGAGGAAGCGCAGCGCGGCGGCCGGCACTCGAAGCACGGCGCGGAGAACATTCCGTTCATGCTCTGCCGCGGGCTGCTGCTCGATGTACCGCGGGTACGCGGTGTCGAGGCCCTCGAAGCCGGTCAGGCCGTCACCGAACAGGACCTGCGCGATGCCGCCGACGCCGCCGGCGTGTCTCCCCGTCGTGGCGATGTCGTGCTCATCCGCACCGGCTGGGCCCGCCACTTCGACGACGCCCAGCGCTATCTCGGCCAGCAGGACGGTGTGCCGGGCCCGGAGGTCGGCGCCGCGCAATGGCTGGCGGACGCGGGAATCGTGGCGGCGGGCGCGGATACCACCGCATTCGAACACATTCCGCCGGGCAAGGGGCACAGCGTGCTTCCGGTGCATCGAATCCTTTTGGTGGAGAACGGAATCCACATCATCGAACATTTGAACCTGGAAGCTGCGAGCGCCCGCGGGCTGACCGAGTTCACCTTTGTGATGGCGCCCCTGCGGATCACCGGCGGCACCGGTTCGCCTGTGCGCCCGGTCGCGGTGGTCACCAAATGAGCGGATCGGGCCCGGAAACGGCAGCGAAACGTAACCACGGAGGATCCTGTAATGCCTGATCAGCGCGGCACGAATACTCGCCACGACTTGGATAACACCGTCGTCGGCCGTCTCGCGGCGCTGGCCGTCCGGACCCGCACCGAAGGACTCTCCGGCGACCTCCGCACCGACGTGGCCCGCCGCGTCCTCGACGTTCTCGGCAACTCCCTCGCGGCCCACGACCAGCCCTCGGCCCGAGCAGTCACCGCAGTCGCCCGCGATTGGGCCGGTGCCCCCCGCGCCACCGGCATCGGCACCGGCGAGCAATTCCCCGCCGCCACCGCTGCCCTGGTCAACGGCACCCTCGCCCATTCGATGGATTCCGACGACACTCACCTCCCGTCGGTGCTGCACCCATCGGCCTCGGTGGTCCCCGCCGCCCTCGCGGTCGGCGAGGCGACCGGTGCCACGGGCGCCGCCGTTCTCGACGCCGCGGGCGTGGGTATCGAAATCGCCGTCCGGCTCGGTATGGGCGGCTACGACGAAGAACTCGGCAATTCGGAGTTCTTCGAACGCGGCCAGCATGCCACCTCCATCTGTGGCGCCGTCGGGTCGGCCGCCGCCGCGGCCATGCTGTACGGCCTGGACGCCGAAGGTATCGCCGATGCCATGGGCATCGCGGCCAGCTTCGGCGCGGGTCTGCTGGAAGCCAACCGAACCGGCGGCACGGTCAAACGCGCCCACTGCGGCTGGGCCGCCCATTCCGCCGTCACCGCAGCGGAATTCGCCCGCCACGGTCTCACCGGCCCGCCCACGGTGATCGAAGGCCGCTTCGGTTTCCTGCACGCCTTCTGCGGTGACCGCGCCGACACCGCGAAAGTTCTCGACCGGCTCGGCGAGCACTGGGAACTCCCCGGAATCTTCTTCAAGCCCTACCCCTGCAACCATTTCACCCACGCCGGTATCGACGCGGCCCGCATCCTGCGTCGCGATGTGGACCCCGCCGATATCGTGGAAATCGAACTCGGCGTACCGAAACCGGTGCTGCGCACCATTGCCGAACCGCCCGCCGCGAAGGCAGCCCCGGAATCGGGCTACCACGCGGCGTTCTCCGGTCCGTTCACGGTGGCGCGCGCGCTGCTCGGCGGTTCGGGTCTCGGTGTGGGGCATGCCGATTTCACCGATGAGTCGGCAAAGGATCCACGCACCCTCGAACTCGCCCGGCTGGTCACCAGCCACAGCGACGACCGGTGCGACGAGATCTACCCGCACCAGTTCCCGGCGGTCCTGCGGGTGCGCACCCGTGACGGCGCCTGGCATCAGGCCCGCGTGGACCACAACCGTGGCGGCCCGGCGAATCCGCTCTCCGACGACGAACTCACGTGGAAGTTCGATCTCAATGTCGAGGACCGGCTGACCCCGGAAGCCGCCCGCACCGTCGCCGCCCACGCGCTCGCGCTCCCCGCGGCCGATTCTCTCGAAACCCTCATGGCTGCCGTGCGCGGCTGATCCCGCCCGGCCTCACCGACGGACCGCGTCACCCGCACAACGGGGACGCGGTCCGCCGCGGCTCAGCGGTCGAGGAATTCCAGCAGGTCGGCGTTGAAGCGTTCCTTGTCGCCGGGCACCAGTGCGATGCCGTGCGAGCCGCCTTCGTACACCTTCAGCGTGGCGTCGGCGATGATCTCTGCGGATTTGCGCCCGGTGGCATCGATGGGTACGACCTGATCGTCGTCGCCGTGCACGATCAGGGTGGGTACATCGAATTTCCGCAGATCCTCGGCGAAATCCGTATAGGCGAACGCATCGACACATTTCACACCGGCTTCGATGCTTTCCTGCATTGCCATGAACCAGAATGCGTCGCGATTTCCCTGGGTGGCCTTCGTGCCGGAACGGTTGGCGCTGAAGAACCCCTCGGAGGTGTCTTTCCAGAATTGTGAACGCTCGGTGAGGATTCCGGATTTGATATCTTCGAAAACCTTGTCCGGCACGCCCTCCGGATTGGCGTCGGTCCGGATCATCAGGGGCGGAATCGCCGACAGCAGTACCGCCGACTGGATCCGGCCGGTCCCGTGCCGGCCGATGTAGCGGGCGAGTTCTCCGCCGCCCATACTGTGGGCCACCAGCGTCACATCCTCGGCATCGAGCATTGTGAGCAGGTCGTTCAGGTCGTCGGCGAAGGAATCGAAGTCGTAACCGGTCCACGGCTGGTCCGATCGTCCGTGGCCGCGGCGGTCGTGTGCGATACCGCGGTAGCCGTGGTCGGCGACGCATTTCATCTGGTCGTCCCAGGCATCGGCATTCAACGGCCAGCCATGGATGAAAACGACCGGCCGACCGCTGCCCCAGTCTTTGTAATGGATATTCACATTATCGCGAGTCGTGCACACCGGCATGAGTAGAAACCTCCTCATGTGCGTGATCGCCGGCCTGCCGAAGGCCGTGACAACGAGACGCGTCGCGAATGCTACCGGCGATATTTTCCCGGAAAAGTCCTGTATCCGTTCGTTACTGAATCCATGCGCGATCGTCCCCGAAACCGGCCGCGGCCGGAATCCGGTAGCCGGCGATCCGGAGGACGGCGGCTCTGCGCCCACGGCGAACAAACCGCGTCCGGGTGCTACCCCGCCGGTAGCCTCGGGTCGGGAGATCAACCCGACTACGAGGAGTCATGCAGATGAGCCGACCGGTTCGGATCGGAATTCAACTCCAGCCCCAGCACGCCCCCGATTACGGACTCATTCGCGACGCGGTGTTGCGGGCCGAGGACGCCGGTGTGGATATCGTGTTCAACTGGGACCACTTCTATCCCCTCTACGGCGACCCCGACGGCGCCCACTTCGAATGCTGGACCATGCTCGGCGCGTTCGCCGAGCAGACCGAACGGGTCGAGATCGGCGCGCTGGTCACCGGTGGCGGCTACCGCAATCCCGATCTGCTCGCCGATATGGCCCGCACCGTCGATCAGATCAGCGGCGGCCGGCTCATCCTGGGGATCGGCTCGGGCTGGTTCGAGCGCGATTACGACGAATACGGCTACGACTTCGGTACCGCGGGCAGCCGCCTGAACCTGCTCAAGGAATATCTGCCCCGGATCACCGGGCGGCTGGGGAAACTGAATCCGCCGCCGGTGCGTGAGATCCCGATCCTCATCGGCGGTGGTGGGGAGAAGAAAACGCTGCGCCTGGTCGCCGAGTACGCCGATATCTGGCACAGCTTCGGTGAACTGGAGGTGTTCACCCATAAGAGTCAAGTTCTCGAGGAGCACTGCTCTCGTGTCGGCACGGAGCCGGGGAAGATCGAGCGGTCGGTGGCCTGGCCGGGTAGCGAAGCGGCGCCCGCCTACCACGCCGCGGGGGCGACTCTGTTCACCGTGGGTATCAACGGCCCCGATTACGACCTGACCCAGGTCCGGGAGGCGCTCGCCTGGCGGGACCGGACAAACCCGGAGCCGGTCAGCGGTATCGCCTGACACTGCATGTCCGATAACTCGTATGGGTTATCGGACGCCGCCCTTCTCGGGCATCGGCGGTTCATACCCCGACCGGGGTGTGAACATGGTCGTTGTCATGTGGTCCGGCCAGGCCCTGAGTAGTTCGGGGCCTGGCCGGATGGTATTCCAGGTGGCTCTACTTGTTCTGAGCCCACCGAGTGGTGCCCGGAGGTGCGGTCAGCGTATTGACCATGTCCACCGCGGCAATGATCAGGGTGGGACCGCCGACGACGATCGTGCCGATCACGCCGCCGAGGGCGGCGCCGGTGACGATCCCGGCGGGTATGCCGACACCGGTTCCCGCGGTGATGAGCAGGCCGGCAACAGCACCGACCACCGTGCCTACGAGCCCTCCGATGGCCGAGGCGAGGCCGATCTGTGAGGTGAGATTGTCCTGTGCCGCGAGGTTCTCCTGCGGGGAAGCCACCAGTTCGGCGGCCGGACGTGCCGCCGCCGGATCCTTGACCGCGGTGAGCTCCAGCACCCGGCCCTCTTCCCGGACCGCGTGCGGCAGCGGGTACTCGGTGCCGCCCTCGCGTACGGCCAGCGGCAGGGTGACCACTGTGGCGCCGGATTCGTCGACGATGTGGACTGTTTCTCCGGCTATCTCGAAGGTGCCGTGCGTGAGGGTTGTGACAACGGTTTTGCCGATCAATTCGGTGCGGTAACCGATATCGGGTGCGGTGGCCGGCGCCGCGTGGGCGGTGGCTGCGCCGAAGGTCGCGGTGGCTATCAGCGGCACGATGGCCGCGGCAATCTTGCGGATCCTCATTGGTTCACATGTCCGATCTGATCACGGTGTCGCCAAAGGGTGGTTTACCGTCGGGACGACCGCGCCGACCGAGTCCCGCCGGACCGAAACGGCTGGGTCCCGGCGGTTTCGAACATTTGAGACACTACGCTGCCGTGGGCGCAAGTGCGACATAATTTAGCGGAATTTCTTCCGGGAAATTTTAAAGATGGGATGAATCGGCCGCCCGGTATCGGCTTCTGGGCTGAGCCGGCCGGCTGCCGGTGTAGGTCTGCTGATTGCTGCCGATACCCGCATCGCACGCCGAAAAGCGGCCGTGCTGCCCGCCCTCCGCTGCGGAATCGATCTCCGTATGCGTGTCGGGCGCCGGCTGGGGCGCGCAATCGGCGAATATGTGGCTACCTGCACTGATGCGCACTTGATAATGTAACTGTGTGTGTAGTTCCAGCTGACCGTTTCGAGGAAAGAAGGAACACCCATGACAACGGCACATGCTCAGCACACCGAACACCAGCACGAACACGGACCGGACTGCGGGCACGTCGCGGTACCACACGGCGACCACGTGGACTACGTCCACGACGGCCACCTACACCGCGAGCACGCCGGCCACTACGACGAATGCGAGCCCGCGGCGCATACGGAACACGGCAGCCACGACCATGTGCACGGTGAGGGCTGCGGTCATGTGGCCGTCCCGCACGGCGACCATGTCGACTACGTCCACGACGGCCACCGCCACGCCCCCCACGACGGGCACTACGACGAACACTGACCCGCAGAATCCATGAGCAGAGCATCCGCGGCCGAGTGGAGCGGGGCCCGGCACCGATCGGTGTCATCGGTTCGCCGATCACGATCCGGTCGCGGATGCCTGCGCAGCCGGGCTGCTCGGCAATCGGAAAACATCATCGCGGTGCCAGGGTTCGTGTACGCGGGCAGCGAGCCGGGTGATGTCGGCGCCGACGGCATTCCGGTCCGGCAACGGCCGGGACGCCGTTGTCTCGACGGCAGGTCACCTCGGGGTGATGTCACAGACAATGTTTCCGGCGCAGCGGGACTGGGTGGCAGCCATCGGGACCCGCCGTGACAGTGGGTCCCGATGATCACGAGGTGGGCGACCACAGGCTTGCGTTCTACGGAGTTGCCTGCTTCTTCGGTGCCCACTGAGTGGTGCCCGGTGCCGCATTGAGGGTATTGACCAGCTCTACCGCCGCGATGACCAGAGTGGGGCCGCCGACAGCGATCGTGCCGATGATCCCACCGATGGTGGCGCCGGCGATGATACTGGCGACAACGCCCGGCCCGGTGACGATTCCAGTGAGCCCCACGAGCGCGCCGATCGCGGTACCGACGAATCCGCCGATAGCGGTGGCGATTCCGAACTGCGACGCGAAATTGTTCTGCGCCGCCAAATTCTCCTGTGGTGAGGCCACGAACTCGGTGGCAGGCCGCGCTGCCGCCGGATCCTTCACCGCGGTGAGCTCCAAGACCCGGTCGTTCTCCCGGATGTCGTGTGGCAGTGGATATTCGATCGTACCCTCGCGTACGGCCAGCGGCAGGGTGACCACGG
>NZ_BDBZ01000044.1 GCF_001613245.1 Nocardia speluncae NBRC 108251
GTAACCGATATCGGGTGCGGTGGCCGGCGCCGCGTGGGCGGTGGCTGCGCCGAAGGTCGCGGTGGCTATCAGCGGCACGATGGCCGCGGCAATCTTGCGGATCCTCATGAATTCACACGTCCGATCTGATCACTTCGTCGCAAAGGATGGTTTGTCGCAAAGGATGGTCTACAGCCGGGACGAGCACGCTGTCCGAAGTGTGCCGGGAGAATTACCTGCTCACCGGCACAATCGAACATTCGGGACACTACGCTTCGAAGAGCTTCCGGGTGGCGGGATTTCGTGGAAACCCCGCGGTATCAGGAGCAATGGGCCGCACTGTATATCGGAGAGTCGGTGAATGTCCAGCTATCTACTGCGAATCGGTCCGGGCGGATCAGCGTGGGCGCAAAACGATCTCGGTGGGATGACCGTCGCGGGGGGTGTCGATCGCGGTCCGGACCGCCCGGGCGACCGTCTCCGGACGCAGGAACCCGGCCGGGTCGTAGGCCCGGCCCTCCCTGGCCACGATCTCGCGCTGCATATCGGTATCGATCCGCCCGGGATGGACGGAGGTCACCCGGATCGACGGCTCTTCCAGGCGCAGCGCGTCCCCGAACGCCCGCAGGCCGAACTTGCCGGCGGCATACGAGGACCATCCGGCGTTCGCGCGCAACCCGGCCCCCGAGTTGATCAGCACCACGTGCCCCTGCGCCGTACGCAGGGCGGGTAGCAGCAGCCTGGTCAGCTCCACCACTGCGATCAGATTGGTTTCGAGCGTTTCGCGCCACTGGTGTACCGAGGATTCGGCGACAGTGCCCAGATCGGCGATTCCGGCATTGTGCACGAGGACATCGAGCCGCTCGATCGGCGCGGCCGCGACAGCCACGGCCGGATAGTCGGTGAGTTCGACCGGCCAGCCCGTCGCTCCGGGCAACTCGGTCAGAATCGATCCCAGGCTCCCGGCGGTCCGGGCACCCAACAGCAGCTCGTGGTCGGCTGCCAGCTCCCGCGCGATCGCTGCGCCCAGCCCGCGCCCCGCTCCCGTGACCAGTGCTACGGGCCGCTCCTGCCCGGACTCTTCAGCTCCACGTTGCACAGCAGAAGTCTATGCCCGCACAGTTCTGCTCTGCGCGGGACAGGCCCCGACAGCAGAACCACCGAGGGGATAGCGAGCAAGATATAGAGATGGCACACCCCGGTTTCACTCCCACGCAGCTCGCTGCCCGCGCGGCGTATCTGCTGCGTGGCAACGATTTGGGAACCATGACCAGCGCCGCCCCACGGCTGTATCCGCATATGTGGAGCTGGGATGCGGCCTTCGTGGCTGTGGGGCTGGCGCCGTTGAGCGTGGAACGCGCGGTGATCGAACTCGACACCCTGCTTTCGGCGCAGTGGAAGAACGGGATGATCCCGCACATCGTGTTCGCCAACGGCGTGGACGGCTATTTCCCGGGTCCGGCCCGCTGGGAATGCCGGTTGCTGGCGGCTCAGGCGCCCGACGGCCCGGATACCTCCGGGATCACCCAGCCGCCGGTACATGCCATCGCGGTGCAGCGGATCCTGGACCATTCGCGCCGGCACGGGCGCAGCACGCGTGCCGTGGCCGAGGAGTTCCTGAACCGCCGCTGGCCCGATCTGGTGCGCTGGCATCGCTGGCTGGCACATGCCCGTGATCCGCTGGGCAATGGCCGGATCACCCTCTACCACGGGTGGGAATCGGGGATGGACAATTCCCCGCGCTGGGACCGGGCCTATTCCAATGTGGCGCCCGGCCCGGATCTGCCGCCTTATCGGCGCGAGGATGTGCTCGTCATCGATGACCCCACCCAGCGCCCCACCGACCGCGAATACGACCGGTACCTGTGGCTGGTGGAGCAGATGCGGCGCGCTCGCTACGACGACGCCGAACTGAGTACGGTGATGGATTTCGCTGTGGAGGATGTGTTCGTCACCGCGATCTTCGCTTTGGCCTGCGAAGTGCTCGGGCAGATCGGTGAGGAATACCATCAGCCGAAGGCCGATACCCGGGAGCTTTTCGCGTGGGCCGACAGGTTCCGCGGCGGCGTGATCGCCACCACCGACGCCCGCACCGGTGCCGCCCGCGATTTCGACACCCGGCTGGGTCGTTGGATCACCACCGAAACTCTGGCGATGTTCGCGCCACTGGTCAGCGGTGGGTTGCCGCGGTCCACCGAGCGCAACCTGCTGCGGATTTTCGAGGGCCCGCGGTTCTGCGGCCACCCCGACCTGCGGTACGCGCTGCCGCCCTCCACTTCGCCGGTGTCGAAGGATTTCCGTCCCCGTGAGTACTGGCGGGGCCCGGTGTGGCCGGTGATGAGCTGGCTGTTCTCCTGGGTTTTCGCCCACCGCGGCTGGGCGGAGCGTTCCTTCCTGCTGCGCGCCGAAGCGTTGCGCCAGGCCAGCGACGGCAGCTTCGCGGAGTATTACGAACCGTTCACCGGGGCGCCGCTGGGCAGTATGCAGCAGTCGTGGACTGCGGCCAGTGTGCTGGACTGGCTGGGCTGACGGATCAGGCCGGTTGTGAGCTGGCGGCCGGTTCGCAGGTGTTCTTCAGCGAACACCCCCCGCAGGATCCGCCGCAGCCGCCGGTCTCGGGCGGCGGGGCGATGGCCTCGGCTGCCCGCGCACCCGCATTGGCGCCCGAGCCGAGAGTGAACAGGGCGATAACGAGTACGCCCACGGTCACGAGGATGCCGGTGAGCGTACTCGCGGCCAGCACGACCAGCCCGCCCGCGGCGAGTAGCGCGCCGGAAACCACCGAGGTGGGGGCGGCGATCCGGTTCGCGGTGCGGAACGCGGTTTCGTCGCGCAGGGCGGCTTCGGTGTGCACACCGAGGTAGCGGTTGCCGGGCAGGCGGCCGAAGAAGCCGAGTACGCCCGTCGTCAGGGCAGTCAGGCCCAGGACGAACAGCAGAATCGCGACGACAAGCACCAGCCGAGAATACCGCAGGGGGTTCGGCGGGCCGAGGCTCGGACAGGCGCTCGCGGGGAAGTAGACCCAGGTCACACCGGCGCGCGACGGATATGCCCACCTTTTTGGGCTTGTCAGGGCGCACGTCTTAGGCTGTTCGACGACGGATTTATCCCCATGAGCAGCTAGAGAAGGCAGGACCGTGCAGGACTCCCGCGCAACCGAGACGGCCGGGCAGAGCTCGGTAGACACCGGCGCCCCGGGCCGGGGCGACGATACGCCCGCCCATCGGTACACCACTGCGCTCGCGGGGGAGATCGAACGCCGGTGGCAGGAGCGCTGGATCGAGCGCGGCACGTTCCATGCGCCGAACCCGGTGGGCCCGCTGGCGGGGGAGGTGCCGGCGGACAAGCTGTTCGTGCAGGACATGTTCCCGTACCCGTCGGGGGCGGGGCTGCACGTGGGGCATCCGCTGGGCTATATCGCCACCGACGTGTTCGCGCGGTATCACCGGATGCATGGGCGCAATGTGCTGCACGCACTGGGCTACGACGCGTTCGGTCTGCCCGCCGAGCAGTACGCTGTGCAGACCGGCGCGCATCCCCGCGACACCACCGAGGCCAATATCGCGACCATGCAGCGGCAGCTGGACCGGCTGGGCCTGGGGCACGATCGGCGGCGGTCCTTCTCCACCACGGACCCCGAGTACTACAAGTGGACGCAGTGGATCTTCCTGCGGATCTACAACGCCTGGTACGACCAGGAGGCCGACCGGGCCCGGCCGATCGAGGAGCTGGAGCGGCAGTTCGCCTCGGGTGCCCGCCCGGCGCCCGGCGGTAAGGATTGGGCGAGTATGCCCGCCGCCGAGCGGCGGGCACTGATCGACTCGTACCGGCTGGTGTATCAAACCGATTCGATGGTGAACTGGTGCCCCGGTCTGGGGACCGTGCTGTCCAACGAGGAGGTCACCTCGGACGGCCGCAGCGAACGCGGCAACTTCCCGGTGTTCCGCAAGCGCTTGTGGCAGTGGATGATGCGGATCACCGCCTACTCCGACCGGCTGATCGACGATCTGGACCATGTGGACTGGCCGGAGAACGTCAAGGCCATGCAGCGCAACTGGATCGGGCGTTCACGTGGTGCCCGCGTCGAGTTCGCGACGACGGCGGGCGATGTGGAGGTTTTCACGACCCGCCCCGACACGCTGTTCGGCGCCACTTACATGGTTTTGGCCCCGGAGCACGAGATGGTCGACGCGCTGACCGCGGCCGTCTGGCCGGCCGATACCGATGCCCGCTGGACCGGCGGCAGCGCGACCCCGGCCGACGCCGTCGCCGCCTACTGTAAGGCCATCGCGGCGAAATCGGATCTGGAGCGGCAGGAGAACAAGGACAAGACCGGTGTCTTCCTGGGGGCCTTCGCCACCAACCCGGTGAACGGCGCACCGGTCCCGGTGTTCATCGCCGACTATGTGCTGAGCGGGTACGGGACGGGCGCGATCATGGCCGTGCCGGGGCAGGATCAGCGCGACTGGGATTTCGCGACCGCATTCGGCCTGCCGATCATCCGGACCGTGCAGCCGCCGCAAGATTTCGACGGTGCCGCGTACACCGGGGACGGCCCGGCGATCAACTCCGATTACCTGAACGGGCTGACCATCGCCGACGCCAAGGCCACCGTGATCGCCCGGCTGGAAGCCGACGGCCGAGGTGCCGGCACCGTGCAGTACAAGTTGCGGGACTGGCTGTTCGCGCGGCAGCGGTACTGGGGTGAACCGTTCCCGATCGTCTACGACGAATCCGGTGCCCCGCACGCTCTGCCGGAATCGATGCTGCCGGTGCGGCTGCCCGAACTGGACGATTTCGCCCCGGTCACCTTCGACCCGGACGACGCGGATTCCGAGCCTTCCCCGCCGCTGGCAAAGGCCACCGACTGGGTGGAGGTGGAACTGGATCTGGGTGACGGGCCGCGCACCTACCGCCGCGATACCAACGTCATGCCCCAGTGGGCGGGCAGTTCGTGGTATCAGCTGCGCTACGCCGATCCCAGCAATTCCGCGGTGTTCTGCGCGAAGGAGAACGAGAGCTACTGGCTGGGCCCGCGGCCGGCCGAGCACGGTGCGGACGATCCGGGTGGCGTCGATCTGTACGTGGGCGGTATCGAGCATGCCGTGCTGCATCTGCTGTACACCCGTTTCTGGCAGAAGGTGCTGTTCGACCTGGGCGAGGTGAGCGGTAGCGAACCGTACCGGCGCCTGTTCAACCAGGGCTACGTCCAGGGATTCGCCTACACCGACGCACGCGGGGTCTATGTGCCGGCGGCAGAGGTGGTCGAACGGGACGGCAAGTTCTACTGGACCGACACCACCGGCACCGATATCGAGGTGAATCAGGAATACGGCAAGATCGGCAAATCGCTGAAGAACGCCATCGCCCCCGACGAGATCTTCGAGCTGTACGGGGCCGATACGTTCCGGTTCTACGAGATGTCGATGGGGCCGCTGGATACGTCGCGGCCGTGGGCCACCAAGGATGTTGTCGGTGCGCACCGTTTCCTACAGCGGGTGTGGCGGCTGGTGGTGGACGAGGAGACCGGCGCGACCCGGGTCACCGGGGACAATCCGTCCGATGAGACGCTGCGGTTGCTGCACCGGACCATCGCCGGGGTCGACGAGGATCTGGCGGCCATGCGCGACAACACCGCCGGCGCCAAACTGATCGAGCTGACCAATCACCTGACCAAGGCCTACCCGTCGGGCGCGCCCCGTTCGGCTGTGGAACCGGTGGTGCTGATGCTGGCACCACTGGCCCCGCATATAGCCGAAGAACTGTGGGAACGACTGGGGCACACCGATTCGCTGGCGCACGGTCCGTTCCCGGTTGCCGATCCCGCGTTGCTCACGGCGGAAACCGTGGAGTACCCGATTCAGGTGAACGGTAAGGTCCGCAGCCGTATCCAGGTGGATCCGGAGGCCGATCAGGCCGCGATCGAGGCGGCCGCGCTGGCCGACGAGAAGATCGCCGCGTTGCTGGACGGGAAGGCCCCGCGCAAGCTGATCGTGGTGCCGGGCCGGCTGGTGAATATCGTCGCCTGAGCGGACCGGGTCCGGGGCGGGAGCGAAACCGTGTCCACATAGCGCCCCGCTCGGAGGCAATCGACACAGCGTGGCTTTCGATCGGCCGGCACGGTGGCCCGGCAATTCCCGGGCTACCGTGTTGGCCGGTAGTTAATCTGCGAGACTCCTCGGACTTGCCTGCGTCGGCTAGCGTGCGTGCCGTTCAGCCCGGAACAGGAGTCCACTGTGAAACCTCTTGCGCTCTTCGTCGCACACCAACCGGCCGGATCCCGGTCGCGCGTGACCTGCCAGTACAAATGCGGTAACGCCTGCTTTCACGAGGTGCCCAACACCTCGTCGAACACCTACTTCGGGGATATCGTGGCCGGGATCTCCCGGCGCCGGGTGCTGCAAGGTGGTGCGGCCGCGGTGGTCGCGATCGGCGCCGTCGGCACCCTCGCGGCCTGCGGTGACGACGCCGGGGCCGGGAGCGCGGAGAGTGGGCAGGGGATGGGGACCGGGTTCGCGCCGGTCGCGCCGAACACCAAAGATGCAGTTGTCATCCCGGACGGCTACGAACAGGGTGTGGTGATCCGCTGGGGCGACCCGCTGTTCGAGGACGCGCCCGAATTCGATTTCTACAACCAGACTCCCGCCGCCCAGGCCAGGCAGTTCGGTTACAACAACGATTTCGCGGGACTACTACCGATCGAGGGACAGCCCGGCAAATACCTGCTGGTGGTGAACCACGAATACTCCACCGAGGTGTTCATGTTCCCCGGGTACAAGCCCGAGGCCATCAGCAAGGAGCAGGTCGAAATCGCCATGGCCGCGCACGGCCTGTCGGTGGTCGAGGTGCACGGTGAGCCCGGAACCGGGCGGCTGAAACCCGTTTTCGGCAAGTACAACCGGCGCATCACCGCGACAACGGAGTTCGAGCTGACCGGCCCTGCCGCGGGTAGCGCGCTGCTGAAAACCACCGCCGACCCCACCGGCACGAAGGTCCTGGGCACGATCAGCAACTGTGCCGGCGGTGTCACTCCCTGGGGCACCGTGCTTTCCGGGGAAGAGAACTTCAACGCCTATTTCATCGGCAAGGCCGCCGATCCTGCGACCGCCGAACGGCTGGACCGATACGGCATCGGCGAATCCGATTCCCCGCACTTCTGGGAGAAGTTCGACAAACGTTTCGATATCGCGGCCGAACCCAACGAGCCCAACCGTTTCGGCTGGGTGGTCGAGGTGGATCCGTGGGATCCGCAGTCCACGCCGGTCAAGCACACAGCGCTGGGCCGGTTCAAGCACGAGGCCGCGACTGTCCATGTCACCGCCGACGGCACCGTGGTCGCCTACAGCGGCGACGACGAACGCTTCGACTACATGTACAAATTCGTCTCCACCCGCAAGATCGAACCCGGCACCGGTGCCGCGAGCCGCCGCCACAACCGCACCATCCTCGACGCCGGAACCCTCTACGTCGCGAAACTCACCGGCGATCACCCCGACCGGATCGACGGTTCGGGCACCGTCCCCTCGGACCAGGGCTTCACCGGTAAGGGCCGGTGGATCCCGATCCTGCGTACCGGCGCGGACGGTCGCGGAGAATCGCTGGTGGATGGGATGACCGCGGAAGAGGTCGCGGTGTTCACCCGCCTCGCCGGCGATAAGGTGGGCGCCACCAAGATGGACCGCCCCGAGGATTTCGAGGCCAGCCCGGCAACCGGCAAGGTGTACGTGGCGCTGACCAACAACAGCAAACGCGGCACCGACGGCGAGGCCGCCGCCGACGAAGCCAATCCACGCAACGAGAACAAGAACGGCCAGATCCTCGAGCTCACCGACGACCATGCGGGCACCGAATTCATCTGGTCGCTGCTGCTGGTGTGCGGTGATCCGGCGGCCGCCGACACCTACTTCGCCGGCTACGACAAGATGAAGGTCAGCCCGATCTCCTGCCCGGACAATCTCGCCTTCGACCCGTACGGCAACCTCTGGATCAGCACCGACGGTAATGCCCTGGACGCCAACGACGGACTGTTCGCGGTGGTCCTCGACGGCGACCGCCGCGGCGAGACCAAACAGTTCCTGTCGGTCCCCGTCGGCGGCGAGACCTGCGGCCCGGTCATCACCGAGGACCGGGTCGTCGTCTGCGTCCAGCATCCCGGCGAAACCGACGACGCGTCGGTGGAGGCCCCGGCATCGCACTGGCCGGATGGCGGCACCTCGCAACCGCGCCCGGCCGTGGTGGCGGTCTGGAAGGCCGGTGGCGGCCGGATCGGCGTCGAGTAACCGTTGCGCTGCCACGGTTCCGGCTGGGCCGAGTGGGTCCGGCCGGAACGCGCTGGGTCCGCCACCAGGAGTGTCACAGGTACCAGTGGGAAACCGGAGGCTCCGGTGCATCGGCTCAGCGGAAGTCGTCCGCGTGGTCTATTGCCCATTGGGTGAAGGACCGCCCGGGTTGCCCGGTGACCTCCTCGACGATCGCCGAGACGTCCGGCGGATGAGTGGTACCGGCCGCCCAGCCCGCCAGCACGGGTTCGATTCCGTAGGCCGGCATCGTCTCGCTCAATCTGGCGCGGGCTTCGTCGGCGGTTACCGCCTCGAAGGCGATCTCGCGACCGATGGCTTCGGCGATACGGTCCACCTGCTGTCGCAGCGTCAGTGCCTCGACGCCCCATACCGGGTAGGCCCGCCCGTGGTGCCCCGGTTCGGTGAGCGCTGTGACCGCCAGGGCCGCCAGGTCCTTCTCGTGTACCGGTGCGGTTCGGGATTCGGGATCCGTCGCGTAGGCGACGCCCTGGGTGCGGATGCAATGTTGCCACCACCAGAGGGCGTTGGTGGCGAACATGCCCGGCCGGAGGAAGGTCCATTCGATACCGGATTCGACCAGGGCCGATTCGACCGCGCTGTGCATTCGGCCGATCGGATTGTGGTCCGAAGCGTCGCTCAGGACCGCCCCGGAAGACAGCAGGACGACGTGCCGTACCCCTGCGGCCTGTGCCGCCGCGACGAATCCGTCGATTCCGTCCGGTTTTGCGTAGAGGAAAACGCGTTCGGCGCCGTCGAGTGCCGCGGGCAATGTTTCGGGGCGCTCCAGGTCTGCCGCGACCATTGCCGTCCCCGGAACAGGGCTTTCTGCATCGGCGGCTCTGCTCGTCGGACGCACCTGCTCGCCTCGCGCAGCCAATCCCGCCGCGACGTGACGGGCGACATTACCGCGGGCTCCGAAAACTACTGTGACCATGGCCGGGAGCTTAAGCAGCATGCTAACTACAGGAAAGGGCATACCTGTAGGTAAGGTGCTTTCATGTCGGTAGGTTCCCAGGCACCCATCCGCGCCGGCGTGGATTCGGGTGACGCATTCAACAGTGACTGCCCGGCGCGTGAGGTGCTCGACCACATCACGAGCCGCTGGGGCGTTCTGATCCTGGCCGCGCTCGGTTCCGGGCCGCTGCGTTTCTCCGGACTGGCCGTGATGATCGGCGGAATCAGCGAGAAGATGCTGTCGCAGACGTTGCGGACCCTCGTGCGCGACGGCCTCGTCGGGCGGACCGTAGAACCCACCACACCGCCACGAGTGAGCTACGAACTCACGCCGTTGGGGCAGGGTCTGGTCCAATCGCTGGGGCAGCTGCTCGACTGGATCCGGGCGCATGCGGCGGAAGTCGTCGACGCCCAGGAACGGCACGACGGGCAACAGGGGTGAGTCCCCGGCCGGCGCCGGTGAATCGAGTTCATGCCCCGCCGGCGCGAGTGGCAGGCCGGGGCCCGCGGCCGCAAATACGCCGAGGACGGCCACGGAGATGTCCGACAGTGGACAACCGGGCGCGGGGTAGTTCTATCCGCTGCCGGTGAGACCGCCCATCCGGGCGAACCGGTTGAAATCCCCTTGGGCACCGCTGTATACGTTCACATCGGTAGCGCCGTGGATACCGGGGATCGAACCGGAATCGGTCTGCTGCCAGAACGTCCACGCCGGCCAGCGGCCGGGGACCTCCGGTTGCGGGCGATCGCGGTAGTCGGCAATCCACAGTGGGTAGCGGTGGAACTGGTCGCTGTCGGCCATCGCGGTCTTCCAGAAGGTCGGATAGGTGTAGATGATCGGGACGCGGCCGGTCAGCGCCTGGACCGTGTTGAGATAGCGATGAGTCCAGTCGATCAGTGCGGCGGGCGGGAGTCCGCCGGAATGCTCGATATCCAGCACCGGCGGCAGATCCAGCGGGCCGTTCTGGCCCAGTACGACCGCGGCGTAAAGCGCCGCCTGCGGTTCGGGCGGGAGGTTCGGATGCGCGTAGTGGTAGGTGCCGCGGGCCATCCCGGCGACCCGCATGTGCAGGCTGTCCTGGACGAAATACGGGTTGAGATAGTTCAGGCCCTCGGTAGCCTTGACCATGGCGAAACGGTGACCTGCGGCGCGCACCGCGAACCAGTCGATGGGGCGTCCGGCGTCGTGCTGCCAGGAGGACACGTCGGGGCCGGTCGGTTGTGCGGTCGCCGCCGGGGTCCCGGCAAAACCTGCTGCGCACACCAGCACCCCACCCACGGCGGCCTTCTGTAGCAGGCGGTGGGCCGCCGCGGCCCGACTGTGGGGATGTGTGGGCAGAGGGTTGCCGGGCAGGGCTCCGGGCCCGCGCCGCAGGAGGCGGCGCAACGGTGCAGTCGGTCTCCAGCGGACAGGTTTCATGCTCACCGACCTTATGCACCTGTAGGACGGCTACCTGGTAAGACCGCGCCGTGAATCAGCACCGATATCGTCGCGGCTGCGTCGGCGGTCCCGGTGCCGGGCTCAGGTATCGGCGTTCACCCGGCCTCGGCCCGGGACCGGTTGTGGAGCCAATCGCGGTAGTGCGTACCGGCCAGTGGGGTGTCCGGGCTCGCGAGGAGGGCGTCGTCGGGGACGGCAGCGAACATACCGGCCGATTCGTCGGTGACGACGAGACGGTCGTCGTGCTGCGCCGCCAGGGTGATCCGACCGAGTTCGTCCAATGCGAAGACCTCCGGCCCGGCGATATTGCGGATCCCCTGTAGTGGGGCGCGGGTGGCGACTTCGACCACCGCGTCGACGACGTCGGCGGCCGCCATGGGTTGCAGGCGGGTGCCGGGCAGGCGGACGGTATTTCCGTCGGCGGTCCAGGACAGTACCGAATCGATGAACTCGAAGAACTGGGTGGCGCGGAGGATGGAGTACGGCGTGGGACCCCACTTCACCATCTGCTCCTGCCGCGCTTTGGCGCGGTAGTAGTCCAGTTGCGGTACCTTGTCCACGCCGACGATCGAGAGCACGACCTGGTGTTTCACTCCCGCGTGCTCGCCCGCGGCGAGCAGGTTGTCCATCGATGTGCGGAAGAAATCCAGGGATGCTTCGCCGAAGGTGGGCGAGTTCGCCACATTGGTCACCACATCGGCGCCGGCCAGCACCTCTTCCAAACCCTCCCCGGTGATGACGTCGACGCCGGTGGACGGTGCCGCGGGGACGGCCTCGTGGCCGGCTGCCGCCAGTTTCTGCACCACCTGTGAGCCGATTCGCCCGGTACCGCCTACGACTACGTGTTTCATTCTCCCGCCTTTCACGGCACGGCCCCGGTCGTGCCGGGGGATTTCACGGAAGTCGATTGCTCTGGTGTCCGGTGTTGCGCACAGGGCGGGATCTGTCCCGCCGTGCCGCGGTGGCCGGGTTGCCGGTCACCGCACTGCGGGTCCAAGGAAACCAGGAGCGGCCCCGGGTAGGGGATCACCCGGCTCGGGTGAGGTTGGTCGGATTCCCGCATCCAGCAGCGGTTCCCGCCGTCGAAGACGGTGGCGTTGCCCCTGCTGGAGGTGGGTTTTCCGGTGAATCGCGCCCGTCCTCTTGTTTGTACGTATACTTCTACATATAGTGAGTGAATGCCGAATAAGACCATCTACGTTGCCGATGACGATCTGCCCCTGTTCCAGCGAGCGCAGGAACTCGTGGGTGGCAATCTGTCCGGCGCGGTGGTCACCGCGCTGCGGCGGTTCATCGAACTGGAAGAAGGCCGGCTCGAAGGCTACGACGAAGTGGTATTGCGGGTCGGGCACAACGGCGTCCGGCAGGTGCGTTTCCAAGGTGCGCTGCTCGGTGAATACCGCGACGTCGGCGAGGAACGAATGGAACATCTCCGGGTGTTCCGTGGCCGGAAAGGTAAGTTCGCGCTGCATGCGCAGTATTCGAATTGGGCGGACTATCCCGAATCGCAGAACTGGGTGCGCGATCTGAAGAACTGGCGGCGGATGCTCGGGATCGAGCAGGACTGGGGCGATTATCAGCTCACCGTCACCGACACACTGAGTGAATTGAAGGGGAAAATTCCGGACGAGCTGTACCGGCGAGTCGCCGATATCGCCGATCGGCCCCAGGTGGAAGAGCTCGATATCTGACTTTTTCCGAATGCGGCGCGCACCGCTGACCGGCTGACTCCAACACCGCGACCTGGGGAGCGGTGTCGGTAACACATGTCTTTATTCGCATTTGAATATGTATTGTCACGGAAGGAAACATCATGAACAACGGGCGAAGTCCCGCTATCCGCGCTACCGGCCTGCGGAAGTCCTACGGGGACAAGATCGTGCTCGACGGGGTCGATATCGCTGTCCCGGAGGCGACGATCTTCTCGCTGCTCGGCCCCAACGGGGCCGGGAAGACCACCACGGTGCAGATCCTGAGCACCCTCATCGCCGCGGACGGCGGCGAGATCCGCGTCGGCGGATACGATCCGGCCGCAGAACCCGATGCTGTGCGTTCGGTTATCGGGGTAACGGGGCAGTTCGCGGCCGTCGACGAACTGCTGACCGGCCGGGAGAACCTGCACCTGATGGGGGACCTGCACCACCTGCCTCGGCGCCGCACCCGAGAACTCGCCCAGGAGCTACTGGCCCGTTTCGAACTCACCGACGCCGGCGACAAACCGGCCTCGACCTACTCCGGCGGTATGACCCGCCGGCTCGACCTGGCGATGACCCTGGTCGGCGATCCGCGCATCATCTTCCTCGACGAACCCACCACCGGGCTCGACCCGCGCAGCCGGCGCACCATGTGGGACATCATCGGCGGCCTGGTCCACGACTACGGTGTCACCGTTTTTCTCACCACCCAGTACCTGGAAGAAGCCGACCGGCTGGCCGACCGGATCGCCGTACTGGACCAGGGCCGAATCGTCGCCGAAGGCACATCGGCGGAGTTGAAACGGCTCGTACCGGGTGGTCATATCCGGGTGCAGTTCGCCGACGCCGCCGGGCTCCGGGCCGCGGCCGGCGTCTTCGGCGCGGCCGCGCGACCGCTCACCGACGAACTCACCCTGGCCGTCCCCGGTGACGGCGGCCTCGGCTCACTACGGGCGGTGCTCGACCGGATCGATTCCCACGGACTACCCGCCGAAGGCCTCTCCGTGCACACGCCCGACCTCGACGACGTATTCCTCACCCTCACCGGAACCCCCACCGCAGACAAGGAACCCGTGCGATGACCACCTCGACCCATGCGCCGCGCGCGGCCGCCCCACTGTCCGATTCCTGGACTATGCTGCGCCGCAACCTCCTACAGGCGCGGCGCTATCCGAGTATGACCATCTCCGTCACCGTCATGCCGATCGTCCTGCTGGCCATCTTCAACTACGTTTTCGGTGGCGCCCTGGAACCCGGCCTCGGCGGTGCATACATCGACTATCTGGTGCCCGGGATGCTGCTGATGCTCCCGGCCTACCTGACTGCGTCGGTGGCGGTCTCGGTGTGCAGCGATGTCACCAAGGGCATCGTCAACCGGTTCCGGACCATGGCCATAGCGCAGTCCGCGCTGCTCACCGGACATGTACTGGGTGTGCTGATCCAAGCCTTCCTGGCCGTCGTCGCCATGCTGGGGGTTTCCCTGCTGATGGGTTTCCGTCCGTCGGCGACCCCGGTGGAATGGGTCCTCGCGATCGGTTTCCTGCTGCTCGTGGTGTTCTCACTGACCTGGCTGTCGGTCGCGTTCGGCCTGATCGCGCCGAACCCGGAGAGCGCCAGCAATCTGCCGTTCCCGATCATGATGCTGCCGTTCCTCGGGTCCGGCATGGTGCCGACCGACACCATGCCGACAGTGATGCGCTGGTTCGCCGACTACCAGCCGTTCACGCCGTTCACCGAGACCCTGCGCGGCCTGTTGATGGGTTCGGAGATCGGCAACAACGCGCTGATCTCGCTGGGCTGGTGCCTGGTCCTCGGTCTCGGCGGCTTTTTCTGGTCGACGACGGTGTTCCGGCGGCAAGGCCGCTGAGGCCACTGCCGGACAACCCGATCCCCGCCGTCCATCGGCGGGGATCTCGGCGTCTAGTTGCGTTCGACCTCGATCGGGTGGGTGGCCAGCAACGACAGCGGCAACGGCTGCCGGCGCAGCACCTCGGCCCACAGATCGGTGCGTCCGCTGGTGATCGGATCGGTGGGCAGCGCCGACACCACGATCCAATCGTCGTTGTCCAGTTCGCTGTCCAGCTGACCGAAGGTCCAGCCGGCGTACCCGGCAAAAATGCGGGCACCTTCGATCAGTGCCCCGATCCGCTCCGGGGCGGTGTCCAGATCTACCAGCACCACCCGGCCGTCGACCCGCCGCACGCCGGGCACGCCGTCGATGGACGCACCCACCCGGACGGTGCCCAGGCACAGCGCGGCATCGCGTTTGACCGGGCCACCGACGAACAACGTACGCGGCTGCGCGCAGACCTCGCTCCACTGCGGCAGCACATCGTGCACCGCGGTTTCGCTGGGGCGGTTCAGCACCACACCCAGGGTTCCCGCGTCGTTGTGCTCGATGATGTAGACGACCGTCCGGCGGAAAGTGGGCTCGGCCAGGTCGGTCGAGGAAACGAGTAATGAGCCGGCCCGCACCGTCTGCTCGTCCTGCCGGCTACCGCGACGACCAGGGTCGGGTTCGTGCCCGCCACCGCGGCCGCCCCGGGTCTTGCGATCATCGGGGTCATCTGCCTGCGCCACCAGGTCATCATCGCAGTTATTGCGCGATTGCGCCCCTCCGATCACCTGTTCGCTTCACGCAGTGTTCGGATGGGCGTCGGTTCCGGGCTATCCGGCCATACTCGAGCATGCCCGTTTCCAGGTGGTGCGGGCAGCGCCCACCGCGGCTCCTCGTTCGCTCCGCGAAGCATGTGCGTGGGCGCCCTGCCCTGCCACCTCCCCGGCCTGACGTGACTGCCCCGTGCTCGTAAAGTCAGCCGTATGCGACCCCCTGAGGTGCTTCTCGGCAACAGTGACGACGTGTACGACTTCTACCGTGCGCACCGGCAGAACCGGTTCCAGGCGATGGGGGCCTATGCCCTGCTCGGGCGGCGCTACCGGCCGCGGGTCAGCTACGCCGACGGTGCCCGCACCGCCATCCGCGACCTGGTTCGCGCCCGCACCCCGCTGCTGATCGCGGTCAATCACCTCTCCCGGCTGGATCCCTACACGCTGGCGGCGGCCGCGTGGCGCAGCGAGTTGCGGCCCGTTATCGGGCGTACCCGGGTGCTCGCCAAGGATGAACTGTTCGTCGAGGAGAAACTGCGGCGCAGGATCGACATGATGGGTGGGATCCCCGTGTTCCGCGGCACCGATCACGGCTTGCGGGCGGTGAACGCCGCCGGGCAGCGCATGATGGATATCTGCGCCGAACGCCTGGCCGAGGGCGACAGCCTGGCCGTTTTCCCGGAGGGCACCTGCAACTATGTGAACCCGGCGCAGGTTCAGCCGGTCGGCACCGGGATCGGGCATATCGCGTTCCGGGCCGTCAAGCACGGCGTCCACCCCGCACTGCTGTGCCTCGGGCTGAGTTACGGCCCGCGCGCCGACCCCACCGTGGAGCCGACCAAGGAAGAAGCGAAATCGGCGAGCTTCCATTTCACCGTCCCCCGCACCGAGCTACCGGCCCGCCCCGCCGAGATCGCCCGGCTGGTCCGCACCGATCTGCAGCAGGCGCTGGACGGAGCGGTCGCCGGGTACTGAGCGGATTATTGCGGCAACCCGAGCCGGTCGCGGGCCCAGTGCGGGACCATCGAGAGGTACTGCGGCCGGGTTTCGATGAAATGCCCGACCACCCGGCACATCGGCAGCGCGCCGAGCCCTTCGGCGCCGGTCGCGTGCAATGCCGCTTCGACCAGATCGCGGGCATAACCCTGCCCGTCGAACCGCGGGTCGATCTCGGTATGGACGAACGCCCGTTCACCGGCGGTGTCCTGATATTCGATATAGCCCGCGACCTCGCCGTCGACGGTGATCTCGAAGCGTTCCAGTGCGGTGTTGTTGCGGACGTCCGTCGGCATGGCTCGACGCTACTCGTTCGACCGCGAAAATTCGCCTCGATCGGGTAGCGCGCGCGGCGAGTCGCCTCCGGTGTCAGGACATTTCGATGATCGCTCGCCCCACGATCTCCCCGCGGGCGAGTGCCCGGTACGCCTCGTCGGCCTGCGCGAGTGGATAGCGGCGGGTGATGACCTCCTGCGGCCGCACCGTGTCCGCGGCGACCATCCGCAGCAGGGTCGGCATATCGGTACGGGCTTTCGCGCCGTAGGAGCCCAGTATTCGGAGTTTGCGCCGGACCAGCCGAGCCAGGTCGACACTGCCGGCGGAGCCCGCGGGTGCGATACCCACCACCACCGCACGGCCGCCGTCGTCGAGGATGTCCAGCGCCGTGGTGAAGGTGGCGGGACTGCCGAGCGCTTCGAAGGCCACGTCCACGCCGTGGCCGCCGGTGAGTTCCCGGACGCGGGCGGCGGCATCCTCGGCGCGGGAGTTCACCGTATGGGTTGCGCCGAGTTTCGCGACGGCGGACAGCTTTTCGTCGCTGATATCGACGGCGATGATCTGGGCGACCCCCGCGGCCGCTGCGAATTGCACGATCGAGGAGCCGACACCACCTGCCGCGACAACCGCGATCCGGTCACCGAGGCCGAGTTCGGCGGTGTGTATCGCGCCGAGCGCGGTGAACGAGCTGCAACCGAGAATCGAGACCGCGTCCAGGCCCACCTCCGCGGGCACGGCGAAGACGTCGGAGGCAGGCACGACACAGTATTCGGCGAGGCCGCCCATCGAGTACATGGCCAGTGGTGTCCCGTCGGCACGGGCGAGTCTGCTCGTACCGTCGTAGAGAGTGCCGTTGAGGCGGTTGTGTGCGAAGAATTTCTCGCACAGGTCCTCGGCTCCGCGGACGCAGTGCCGGCAGTCCCCGCACGGCATGATGAAGCTGCACACCACGTTATCGCCCACCGCGATATTCGCCACGCCTTCGCCGAGTTGTTCGACGACGCCGGAAACCTCGTGGCCCAGAACCGCGGGTGCCGGGAACTTCACCTCGGACCGGAGGACGTGCAGGTCGGTGTGGCAGACCCCGCAGGCGGTCACCCGCAGTAGTACCTCGCCCCGCTGGGGTCGTGGTACCGGGATGTCCTCGACGACCAGCCGGGGTTCGCCTCCGTAGAAAACTGCGGCCTGCACAGCACTCCTCCTCCACCGACTCACTCGTTGTCCCCGCACTCGCCGCTGGAGACCCGATCACCGTCTCAGAACCACCCGCCGCCGGGACGGACTTCGGCGAAATCCCCGACGACCCCCGCCGCCCACCCCCGCTCCACGCGCCGTGCTGATGTGCCATTTTGCGCAGTAGACGTGCGTTCCGGCCCACCTCTATGTCGCGGAGCGGCCCCGAATTTCAGCACCACCCTCAGTGGATCGTCTATCTCGAAATCGGGGTCACCAGGCCCCCACCTGCGAGGCGGCGAGCGCCCGCGATATTTCAGAGAGCACTGCTCTTGACTTATCGGCAGCGCAATGCGATCGTTGTTCACAACAGAGAGCAGTGCTCGCAAAGGAGAATTAGATGTCCACGACCACCCGCTACCTCGCCCCCACCGGTTTCGACCCGATCTTCAACCGCATCGTCAACCTGCTGCCCAAGCTGGGCATCAGCATCGCCGGCTCCCGGTTGCTGGCGGTACGCGGCCGCAAATCCGGCGAGTGGCGGACCACTATGGTCAATGTGATGACCGCAGCCGATGGTGAGCGCTACCTCGTCGCGCCGCGCGGACACACCCAATGGGTTCGTAACCTTCGGGTCGCCGGTACGGGCGAGTTGCGACTGGGCCGCAAGGTTGAAACGTTCGGCGCGGCCGAGGTCGCCGATGCCGACAAGATCCCGCTCCTGCGCCACTACCTCGAGCGGTGGGGCTGGGAGGTCGACCGGTTCTTCGAGGGCGTCACCAAGAACGCCACCGACGCGCAACTGGCCGAAATCGCACCGGGTTTCCCGGTTTTCCGGCTGGATCCGGCGCGGTGATCAGCGGGGCGTCACCGTGCGGGTCAGCAGGAACTCGATGGCGGCGACATAGCCGTGGCTGCCCATCCCCGCCACCACCGCATCGGCGATGGGCGAGATGTAGGAGTGGCGGCGGAACTCCTCACGTGCGTGCACATTGCTGATGTGCACCTCGACGATCGGCACCTCGGGTATGACCAGTGCGTCCCGCAGTGCTACCGAAGTGTGGGTCCACCCGCCCGGGTTGATCACGATTCCGGACGCTGTGCCGCGCGCGCCGTGAATGCGGTCGATCAGATCGCCTTCGGAATTGGATTGGAAATGCGCGATCTCCCGGCCCCGCGCGGCGGCGGCCCGACGGCACAATTCGATTACATCCTCGAGGGTTTCCGTGCCGTACACCTCGGGCTGGCGAATACCGAGCATATTCAGATTGGGTCCATTGAGAACGAGGATCGGACTGCTCGAGGTTTGCGGGAAGGAGGTGTCGGGCATGACAGCAACCCTACCGACACCCCAGATGCGCGCCGAGGGTTCTGGGCTACCGTTACGGGGTATCTCTGCAGTGGAAGCGGACTTGCGGGGTAACACCACAGCGCCGTGGGGCGATCGGTAGCGTAGCGAAGCCGGGTGTCCTCCGGCGGTCCGGTAAATGATCATGGCCGGTTCGGCGACGAGTTGGGTACGGCCACAACTACACACGGTGGAACAATCTATGGTTTCGGGTTTGCGGGCACTCGCAAGCAGGCATTTTTCAGGTACGGTGGTCTTGTTACCGGAGTGGCAAGAGTGAAGAGTGGGCGACATGGATGTGTGGGGATCCCGCCGCTTTCGCTTCCGGGGCGCAGTGGCCCTGACGGGGGTGGCGGCGCTGGCAATCGCAATGGGATCGTGCGGGTCCGGCACCGAGCAGGCCGGCCCCGAATCGGTCGTCGACCAATTCACCGAACTGCTCGACGAGGGTGATCATGCCGCGGCAGCCGAACTGACTTCCTACCCGTCCGCCGCCTCGGCAACTCTGGAGCAAATGTTCAACGGGCTCGAAACCGGCCACGTCGACTACGAGAAAACGCAATTCATCGGACTGGACGCCGAAACCGGCATCTTCAGCCTGGATGTGCACTGGAACTTCGGCGAGCGCAAAGACTGGTCCTACGGCCTCGAAGGCACTATCCGCAAGCTCTCCGACGGATGGAAGATCTCCTGGGACCCGGCCGTGGTGATGCCGCAGCTCGCGCATGATCGCACCGTCCAGCTGGTGCGGACGACGCCCGATCCGGCGCCGCGTGTGGTGGACAATATCGGCAAACCGCTGATGACCGAGCAGACCATCAACGTCATCCAGCTCGATCCCGCGCGGATATCCGACCAGGTCGCCTCCACCGATGCGCTCTCCCGCGCCATCGAACCGGTCGCCCCGCTGATCACCGGTGCGGCGTTGCGGGAGAAGCTGGCCGCGTCCGGCGGTAAACCCGTAACAGCGGTGAGCCTGCGCGAAGGCGATTTCGCGATCCTGGAACCGGAGATGGCCCCGATTCCCGGTGTCGTGATGAAAAAGGAGCCGCGGCTGATCGTCTCCGATCGCCGGATCTTCTCGCCGATGCTCGACGCTATGACCAATGTCTTCGAGGACAGCCAGGACAAACACTCCGGCTGGGCGGTTCAACTGTTCGAGAACGGGCAATTCGTCAAACAATTGGCCGGCCACCAGGGCCCGGCCGGCCCGGATATCGCCGGCACGCTGGACCAGCGGCTGCAACGTGCCGCCGAGGATGCGGTGGTCAGCGTGGGTTCACCGGCCTCGATCGTGGTCACCCAGCCGTCCACCGGCGCCGTGGTCGCCGTGGCCCAGAACAACTATTCCAGTGCCCAAGGGCCGGTCGCCTTCACCGGGTTGTACCCGGCGGGCGGCATGATGGAACTGTTCCGGGCAGTTGCCGCAGCGTCCGAGGGAAAGTCCGCGAAGGACGTTTCCGATTCCGAGGCGGTGGAAGCCGCGGCCGCGCTCGGTGTGGGCGTGGACTTCCGGGTGCCCGGCTTGGAGGAGGTCACCGGCCGCCCGGCGGGGGCGGGCGACGCGGAACCCGTCCGCCAGGGCGGCGGTTCGGATGCGCTGCTTGCCAGTCCCTTCGGGATGGCAATCGCGGCGGCGGCCGTCGGCGACGGTACTTTGCGGCCGCCGATGATCGAACGGGGCCGCCCGAGCGGAACCGATGCCCCGACGGGACCGCTACCCGGGCCGGTCACCGATGCGGCGCGCCGAGTGCTGAGTGACGGGATGAAGGCGCCGCATATGGCGCGCTTGCGCGGGTTCCGCGATGTTGCCGGGTATTCCGCCACGGCCGGTGACGACGGCTGGCTCATCGCCACCATGGGTGACCTGGCTTTCGCCATTCATATCGCCGATGTCGACAGCGGCGATATGGTCGTGCGGATGGGTGAGCGGATGCTCGCGTCGTTCGCCGAACCCGACGAGTGAGGTCCGGCGTCTCCTAGTTGATCGCCCGGACCGCCGCCCGCCAGCCGAGCAGGAACAAGGCCAGCACCGACGCCGCCACGATGATGAAACTGACCGCCGTGCCCTGGCCGCTGACCACCCGCAGCGCCATGCCGACGACCAGTGTGCTCGACCAGATCACCAGGCCGGTCGGCCGCAGGCGCATACCGTTGAACGGTTCGGTTTCGGGACGCCGGCGGGACAGCAGGTAGGCGGCGACCCAGCCGACGGCGAGCCCCGTCGCGAACGGCCACGCCGTATGGAGCAGACCGGCGAGGATCGCCTCCTCATGGCTGCGGCGCCCGATAACGCAGAACAGCACCACCAGCAGCACATCGACAACGATCGGTCCCAGCCATCTCACACTGCGCAGCATAATGGGTCGCAATCCGGCGAACTCCGTCCGCGGACCTGCCCCCGGGGTCCTCCGCACCGCGGTTCACACGTTGCGCCGGGTGAACTCCTGCTCGTATTCGTCGTCCTCGGCATTGCGATTGCGGAACAGGAACGCGAACACGATCCAGCCGATGACGGCGATCAAGACGAAACTCACCAGCCGGTAGACGAAGGCGGCGGCCACGGCCTGGGGCGCCGGCAGGCCGGCGGCCGCGGTGAGACCGTAGATCAGCGTCGCGTCGACGTAGACGATGCCGCCGGGGGCGAAGGGGATGGATCCCACCGCCTTACCGGCCGCGAACGCGATCAGCAGACCCGCCCACCGCGGGTCACCGCCGATGGCGTAGCAGGCGGCACCGAGGCATGCGACATCGGCAACGCGATGCACCACCGCCCAACCGGTGACCCAGGCACCGTCGCGGGTGCCCATATCCACCGATTCGACCTGGGCCAGCATTTCCCGGATCTTCTCGCGCCCGGCGTCCGCAGGGCGTTTGCGAACCCGATTGACCAGGGCCGAACCGCGCCGGAACACCCCTTCGAGGGTGCCCGGATGGCGGGAGGCGTAGTTCCCCGCCCAGACCAGTGCCACCACGGCGGCGACAGACACGATGAGGTTGACCGGGCCGATCCGCCCACCGGCCAGCACCGTGCCCAGCACACCCAGCAGGGCGAGTCCGGCGGCCGATACGACTCCGGAGAAGACGAGCTGCCACGAGGCCACGACCGGGCTGGCGCCCCAGCGCCTGGTCTGGCGGTAGGTGAACGCGGTGGAGAAGACCTGCCCGGCCGGCAGCGTGACCGACATGGCTGTGGCGCCGTACACCACGGCCACCGATTTATGCTGTCTGACCTCGACGCCGCCTGCCCGTAACAACTGTTTCTGTACTCGGCCGAAACCGGACATCGACAGCATTTGCAAAGCGATACACGCCGCAACCCAGCCCCAATGGATTTCGGTCAGTTTCTGCCACGACTCGTGCAACCGTGGATAGAGGTAAACGCCTTCGCCGATCAACAACAAGAGCAGCACGGAAACGGCCAGCCATTTGAGCCACCGGAATCGCCGGGCGGGTTTCGGATTCTCCGTCGTTTCGCCTGCCCGGGACACAGCAGACGTATCCGCTGTATCACCGTTGGCACTCACGAGCCCAGCCTAATGGACGTCGCCGGCCCGCGACCCGGCCCCGCAGCCGGGGCTCATGGGAGCGCGTGCTAGGTGCGTTCCACCTCGTCGGTGGAGGGTTCCGATCCGCCGGCGGGCGCGGCGGGCATTATGCCGGTCGTGTCCACGGAATCGCTGGGCCAGGACAATCTCGTCTTCCGGCGGCGCCCGCGCAACTGCACCTCCTCGCCGGCGGTCCAATTCCGCTGTTCGCCGGCTTCGGCGAAATACAGCGCCGATCCCGAGGCCAGTGTCCGGCCCGGATGATCCTTCGCGAGTTCGGTGAGCCGTGAAGCCTCGTTCACCGGATCACCGATCACCGTGTATTCGAATCGGTTGGCCGCACCGATATTGCCTGCCACTGCCAAACCGGCCGAAACTCCGATACCGATATCCAGCCCGGAAATCGACCGCAATGCTGCGCGGAGGTCCCGGGCCGCGGCCAGCGCCGCCGTCGGCGCGTCCGGACGGTCCAGCGGGGCACCGAATATCGCCAGGGCCGCATCTCCGACGAACTTGTTCACGAATCCGTGATGGTGGTCGATCACATCGACCACCACGCGGAAGAATTCGTTGAGCAGATTCACTACCTCGGTCGGCGGATGTTCGGCGGCAGTGGCAGTGGAACCGACCATATCGACGAACAGCACCGCCACGAACCGGGTCTCCCCGCCGAGCTCGGTACCGTAATCCAGGGCCCGCTGCGCAACTTCGGCGCCGACATGCTGGCCGAAGAGTTCCTGGAGACGCTGCCGGCTCGCGGCCTCCTCCATCATCCGGTTGAAACCGACCTGCAGCAGCCCGATCTCGCTCCCGTCGAAAACCTCGACCTGCACATCGCGGGAACCGTTCTGCACCTGGTCGATGGCCTGACTGAGCTGACGGACCGGGTCGGAGATACTCGACGCCGTCAGCATGGACAGCGCCAGCGCCTGCATGATCACCACCCCGCACAACAGCAGGATCGAAACGGCCAGCGACTGCGCCGAGAATTTGACGTCCGACGAGATCTGGGTCACGCACAACAGCACGATCGCGATGGTGGGGGCGAAGGTTCCCATACCCCAGGTCATCGCCATCCGGGTACCGACACCGGGGGTCAGGGTGTGGTCGAAACGGCCCGCGCTGAGGGCTTCGGCGGCGACCGGGCGCAGAATTCGCTCGCCCAGCATGTAGGTGAAACCGAACACGATGGTCGCGGCCATACATTCGGTGATGATCACGGTGCCGGCCAGCGCGGGAGTGTCGGAGATTATGGCGGTGGCCAGGACGGCGCCACCGAGAATCCACAGCGCCAGATGCAGGATCGCCTGCCGTAGCGGCGCGTGCAGGGTCGCCATCATCTCCTGCCGGCTGGGTGGTCCGCCGCGTACCTGCCAGCGCATCACCGGCCGCAGCATCAGCGCCGAGGCGGCCACACTGAGCACCCCGCCGGTGACGAACACCACCGCGGGCACGAGTAACCCGATCTGGCGGGTTCCGGGTTGCTCGCCCTCCGGCACCGGCAGACCGTATTGGATGAACGCCCACACCAGCACCGCACCGAAAGCGTTCGCGAGCAACATCGAGGTGAGGTACAGCGGCCAGCGCGTATGCATGGTCTGTTTGACCGCTTCCAATGGCGCTGACACATGTACTAATCTAGCGTCCGGCCCCGGTGCCCCGGTGCTCCCGGGTTGGGCCCACCTCGGTCTTCACCCGATCCCCGCCGGCGGGCGCGGCCCGCCGCCGGGCTCGCCGCCGTCGCCCTCGTTAGGCTCGGCCGGGTGACCGAGCCGAAACCGACTGCCGCAGACGCCGTTCACCCGATCGTGCGGCAGACCGCCGAATGGGCCTGGCGACTACTGGTGATCTTCGCCCTGGTGGCGGTGTTCGCGGCGGCCGTGCGAAGACTCGATACCGTGGTGATTCCGCTGGCCATCGCGTTGCTGGCGGCCGCGTTGCTGGCTCCGCTGGTGGATTGGATGCAGCGCCGCGGGGTGCCGCGAGGGCTCGGGGTCGTGGTCGCCCTGGTCGGTTCGCTCGGCCTGGTGGCAGGGGTCGTCACGTTTGTGGTGGAACAGTTCGTGGTGGGTGTGCCGCAACTGTCCGGCGAGTTCACCGGCAGCATCCACAAGGTGCAGGACTGGCTCATCAACGGACCCATGCACCTGAGTGACGATCAGATACGTTCGGCCGGCGATGCAGCAGTACGGACCATCGAGTCCAATCAGGACACCCTCACCAGCGGTGCACTGACCACCGCGACGATGATCGGCCACATCCTCACCGGCACCTTCCTCACGCTGTTCATCCTCATTTTCTTTCTCTACAGCGGTTACCAGATCTGGGAGTTCGTCACTCGCATCGTGCCGCGTGTACATCGCGAACGGGTGCGGACCGCGGGGGAACTCGGCTTCGGGTCGCTGGTGGGCTTCGTGCGGGCCACCGTCGCCGTCGCGGCCGTGGACGCGATCGGTATCGGCGCCGGCCTGGCACTACTGGGGGTGCCGCTGGCGCTACCGCTGGCCTCGCTGGTGTTCATCAGCGCGTTCATCCCGATCATCGGCGCGTTCCTGGCCGGTTTCGTGGCGGTGTTCATCGCCCTGGTGACCAAGGGTCTCGTCACCGCGTTGATCGTGCTGGCCATCATCGTCGCGGTGATGCAGGTGGAAGGCCATGTCCTGCAACCGCTGCTGCTCGGCCGCGCGGTGCGTATCCATCCGCTCGCGGTGGTGCTGGCGATCGCCGCGGGCCTGGTACTGGGCGGAATCGCGGGCGGTCTGCTGGCGGTGCCGCTGGTGGCGGTACTGAACACCGCGATCCGCTCGCTGCTCGCCGAGGACCCCGAAGAACTGATCGCGGAATTGGCCGCAGACCGTAAGGGTATCTATGCGGCTGAACCCGATTCACCCGAACACGCCACGGGCGGTGGCCCGGAGGGGACGGGACGGTTCGCTATCGCCGCACTGCTCGCCGAAGCACAGCGCAGGCTGATCCTGCCCCGGCCGGCCGACGCCGAACCCCTGGACCCGCCGGCATCAGGATCAGCGCCGGTCCGCGCCGCCGGCGCGGAGCGTGCCAGCGCCGGGGACCCCGGCTCGCCGGAGGGACACCCCGAGGTGACTCCGCCGGCCGGTACGGCGCAGGGCTGACGAAACGGGAGGTCATAAGGTCTGATCCGGCGGCGAAGGCCCACCGTATCCGGGAATGCCCTGATGCGGGACCGGGCCGGCGCTGGGTAATCTCGAAACTATGAACGGCCCCGATCCGGTATTCGACGGTGCGGGTCCCGGTAGCCAGGTGGGCAACCGGGACCTGCGTGTTTCCGATGCCGAACGGGATCACGTCGGCGAGTTGCTACAACGTGCGGTGGGTATGGGCATGCTGTCGCTGGGCGAGTTCACCGAACGGATGGATACCGCGCTTGCCGCCAAGACCCGGGGTGAGCTGAATTCCGTGCTCGTCGATCTGCCGGGCGTGCGGTTGATCGGCGAACCCACCGCGTCACAGCCGGGCCCGAGCAAACCCGCACCGCTGCCGCAGCCCGGCGATGCCGCGCGGGCGCCGCTGTCGGGTGTGGTGCAGGGCGGGATCATCCGCCCGCGGATGTCGGGGGTCACTCGCCGTGGCGACTGGCAGGTGGCGTCGGTGTTACGCGTCAACAGCTGGCTCTCCGGCGTAACCCTGGATTTCACCCAGGCGGTGATGACCACCCAGGTGGTGGAGATCCAGGTGGACGACTACGCCAGTTCGCTCACCCTGATTGTGCCGCAGGAGGCGACGGTCGACCTGGACGGTCTGGAACTGATCGGGTCCAGTGTGAACAACAAGGTGCGCAGCGGTCCACCGATCGGTCCGTTGCATCTCCTGGTGCACGGCCGGGTCCGGTTCGGATCCGTTACCGCCAAACAGCCGTTCATGGCTCACTGGCGTCGCCTGCTCGGCCACTGAACTGCGCATGAGATTCGCGGTGTCGCCGTGGCACACGATCTGCGGGGCGGACGCTACTCCGGATCCTCGCGGCGGCGCAGCAATTCGTTCACGCTGACCGAACGCCCTTCGCCGTGGTGCCTGCCTGTCTCCTCGTCGCTGGGCGGCGTCCCGGCCTGCTGCCGGCGCGCCGATCGCAGACCTGCCATCCAGGACTCGATGCTGTTGCGTTCCCGAGGATCCGGATTCTGTTGCGGGCCGGCCGATCCGGCGGATTGTTCGGCGAGGCTGTCCGTCCGCGGCGGGGCCGGCGGGGAGGGCCGTGCCGGCGGTTCCGGATTACGGGACTGCGCGGGCATTTCCGGTGGCAGGCCACGGGGCACGCGGCGAGGCAGTTCCGGCAGGCCGGATTGGGGCGCGGCCGCAGCTCCGCCGCCCGGGTTGGAGATGCGGGGCATCGGGCGCGGTTGCGAGCCTTGGTCAGGTGCGGAACCCGAGTCCGGGTAGCCGGGCCGGCGCTGGTTCTGTATCGGACGCGGTGGGGCCGGCGGCCGGCCGGGACCGGGTTCGGGGTTGGGGTTGGGCCGGGCGCCGGACGGCTGTGGACCACCGGCCGGGCGGGGCGGGGCGGGGGGCCGGGCAGATCCGGCGGGACGGCCGGGTGCACCGGGGAGCCGTAGGGAGCTGTCCTGCCGGGGCGCTGCCGGATCGTTGTTTATCCGCGCCTGCTGCGGTGTCGGGGGTAGCGGCGGGGCGTCCGCGGCGGTCGGGTAGACCGTTCGGCCGGACACCTCGCGGGTCTCGGCGTCCTCGACCGGTTCGGAGGCGAACAGCCCGCGCAGAGTCGGGGTCGCGAAACCGGATCGGCCCGGCTGCGGTCCGGCATTCGGGCGACCGGGCGCACCACTCCCCGGCGGTGTCTGCTGACCTGCCTGGTGTCCCGGCTGGTCCGGGCGGGGTGGATTCTCCGGCCGGCCTGCACCGGGTTGGTTGCCGGGCCGGGGTGGACTCGACTGGTTACCGGGGCGCGCCGAACCGGGCTGGTTGGCGGGACGTGCCGGGCCTGATTGGTTGCCGCCTGAACCACCCGGCCGGCCGGCCCCTGGATCGCGGCCCGGCCCCGGGGGCGCTGGATGCGAATCGTTGCGGTTGCCGGGGCCCGGAGCGCCAGGGGAGCGACCGGGTTCCGGTGCACGGCCGGGGACTGCCCCGGGAACGCCCTGCCGCGGCGCCGCGGAGTCGGTGGCGCCGCGGTCGGGTCCGACGGCTCGCGAACCGCCGGCGGGCGCGGAGGAGGCGTCCGCCGGCGGCCGGGGGCCGTGCGGTGCCGGCGTCCGGGGCCCTTCGGTTGCCGGGCGAGTGTGCCGGCCCGTCGTCGTGGGATTGTCTTCCGATCCGCCGCGACCCGGCTCCCCGTCGGCCGGCGGGGTAGCGCGTGGCCGGGTGGGGTCGGGCGGGGTGGGCATCGATTGTTTCGACGCGGTCGGTGTGGCACCGGCCGGTGCCTCCTTATCGGCACCCTTGCGCGGGCCCTTGGGAACCGCGCTCATATGCGCGGTCGGTGCCGCTGCCTCGATCTCCTCGCGGCTGCGTTTGAGCACCGGCGTCTTACGCTGCGTCTCCGACGCGAGCGCGGGCATCTGCATGGTGACGGGATCGGTGACCGGGGTCGTCTTGACCAGGTCCACCACCTCGCCCGAACCTGGGCGTTCGTCGTCCAGGATCGGCTCGCCGAGGCCGATTTTGCGCTGGATCCGTTTCATCCACGCCGGTGCCCACCAGCAGTCGTCGCCGAGCAGTTTCATGGTCGCGGGGACCAGCAGCATGCGCAGGACGGTCGCGTCGATGATCAGCGCGGCGATCATGCCGTAGGCGATGTACTGCATCATCACCAGATCGGAGAAGGCGAACGCGCCGGTCACCACCAGCAGGATGAGGGCGGCGGCGGTGATGATGCGTCCGGTGTGCGCGGTGCCGATACGTACGGCTTCGGTGGTCGAGGCGCCCTGGGCACGGGCTTCGACCATCCGTGACAGCAGGAACACCTCGTAGTCGGTGGATAGGCCGTAGATGATCGCGATGATCAGCACCAGCACCGGCGACATGATCGGCTGTGGGGTGAAGTTCAGCAGATCCGCACCGTGGCCGTCGACGAATATCCAGGTCAGGATCCCCAGCGTGGAGCCGAGACCGAGCACGCTCATCAATGCCGCCTTGATGGGCAGCACCAACGAGCCGAAGGTCAAGAACATCAGGACCGTCGTGACCAACAGCACCACGGCGATCATCAGGGGGATCCGGTCCACCAGGGTGTCGATACTGTCGCCCTGGAGTGTCGGCTGCCCGCCGACCAGCATCGTCACATCGTCGGGAACGTCGATCGCTCGCAGATACTCCACGGTCGGCCGGTAGTTGTCGGAGTCGAGAAGTGTCGCATCTGTGCGGAACACATTCGGCTGTTCCCGGGATTGCGATGGTACGGCGAAACCGGCGGCATCGGCCAGGCCGGGCGCTTTGTCGGCCTCTTTCAGCAGTTTTCCGATGGAAGAGGTGTTATCGCTGATGAAGATCAGCTGGATCGGGTCGGATTGGCGCAGCGGGAAGGTCTGGTCGAACTCCTCTTGCGCGAGCCGCACATCGTTGTCCGGCGGCAGATACTTCTCGCTCATCCCGCCGAACGCGAGGTTTTTCACCGGAATGATCAGCAGCAACAGTCCGATGCAGATCGGGATGGCGATCTTGAGGGGATGCTGCATGACCCAGGTGGTGGCCCGGCCCCAGAGGCTCGCCTCGACCTCTTCCGCGGATTTGGTCTTGCGCATCTTCTTGAAGCTCAGCATGTCCACCCGTCGCCCCAGCACGCCGAGCATGGCGGGGAGCAGGGTGATGGAGCCGAGTGCGGCCAAGGCGACGGTGGCGATGGTGCCGTAGGCCATCGATTTCAGGAACCCCTGGGGGAACAGCAGGAGTCCGCCGAGGCTGGCGATGATCATGGTCGCGGAGAACACGACCGTCCGCCCGGCGGTCATCACCGAACGCCGGACAGCGGCCGGGGTGTCGTACCCCTCGGCCAGTTCTTCCCGGAATCTACTGACGATGAACAACCCGTAGTCGATGGCGAGGCCCAGGCCGATCATCGAGACCACGGCACCGACGAAAGTGTTCACGTCGGTGACCTGCGCCACCGCGGTGAGGATGCCGTTCGCGGCGATAATGGTCAGACCGCCGATGATCAGCGGGAGCGCGGCGGCAACCACGCCACCGAAGATGAAGAACAGCAGGACGCCGACCGCCGGGATGGCGAGAAGCTCCATCCGCTTCGTATCGTGCGCCATGGTGTCGTTGAGTGTTCCCGCCACCGGTTGCAGGCCGGCGACCTGCACGTCGACCCCGTCGATGAAGAAAGCATCCTGGACGGCGCGGTAGTTGCGGACCATCTCGTCGTCGTTGTTGCCGACGATCGCGACGGAGGCGAAGGTTTTGGTCTTGTCCTTGGAGCCGAAGACCGAAGGCTGGGCCTCACCGGTCTCGGTCTTCCAGTAGGCGCCGTTGACCTTCGCGATCTGGTCGGGGTGTTCGCGCGGCAGCCGGTTGAGACTGTCGACGATCTTGTCCCGGAACGCGGGGTCGGAATCGACGGTTCGGCCCTCGGGCGCGGTGTAGAGCACCAGTACATCGGCGTTGTGATCGCGACCGAAGGCTTCATCGGAGATCTCGGCGGCCTCCACCGACTCCGAATTCGGATCGAACAAACCGCTGGAGGTCAGGTGATCTGCCAGCCCGAGACCGTAGGCACCCAGCCCCAGCATCCCTGCGACAACGACACCGATAACGGCGAAACGCAGACGGTAGACCAGATCGCCCCAGCGGGTGAACACTTTAAGCGACTCCTTGTGCGGGGCGAGAGGTGAGCAGCGCCGACAGCGGCCGGAACGGCTGCAGCCAGGCACCCTCGTCGGGCAACGAGTCGAGGCTTACCCGCGGGAGCGGTTCACGGAACACTCCCGGGATGTCCTCGAGGTCGACGAATTCGAGAGTATCGGATGTTACGGCCCAACTCGCGTGCTCGCGGAAGCCGAGTACCTGAACCGGGATCCCGTCGGCAGCGAGTTGTTCGAGTGGTTCGCGGAATGCCTGCCCGTCTGCCGAGGCCACGATGATTCCGGCCAGGCCGGCGCCGCGGGTGCGTTGCGCGATATGGCCGAGCATATCGGAGTCGACGTCGGAATCTTCGTCGATCTTGGGTTTGGCGAAGACGGCGTAACCGACGTTGCGTAACGCCTCCACCCAGGGTCGCACCACGTCGGCGGTGCCGGGGGCGATATTGGTGAACACCGTCGCTTCGGGCTCCACCCGTTGTTTCTCACCGGCGGACAACTCGGTGGTACGGGCGAGCAGCCAGCGGCCCAGCGCGTCGAACCTCGGGCGGTAGGCGGCGGTGGGACGGCCACCGAGAATCGCGCCCAGACCCATGTCCAGGTTGGGTGCGTCCCAGACCAGCAGCACGCGCCGGAGTCTGTCCGGATCAGGCCCGGTGCCCTCGGCAGCGGGTTCGTGCAGACTTTCGGCAACCTCGCCGCCGGACGGGGCCATCTCACTGACGCTCATCATTCGATCTTGCCCCATATGAACTCGTTGATCGCACTTCCGGCCCGATGTGCCTTGCTCTCGAACTTGGTGACGGGACGTTCGAACCCGATCGGTGCCGATTCGCGATGCTGGACGCTCACCCCGCCGGTGGCCTCGTTCAAGCCGACGAGCAGGGGTTCTGCCGCGCCGACCGCCGCAATGTGCTCGGCGTAATCGGCGTGGTCGGTCGCCACGTGCAGTACTCCGCCCGGCCGCAGCCGGTCGGCGATGAGGGCGACGGTCGCCGGCTGCAACAGCCGGCGTTTGTGGTGGCGCGCCTTCGGCCACGGGTCCGGGAAGAACACCCGCGCCCCGGTCAGCGATCCGGGAGCAATCATGTTCTCCAGCACATCTACCGCATCGCCGCGCAGCAGCCGGATATTACCGATTTCGTCGCGTTCGATCCGCTGGACGAGCTGCGCCAAGCCCGGCCGGTAGACCTCGATACCGATCAGGTTGAGCTGCGGTTCGGCCTGTGCCATCTCGGCGGTCGCGGTGCCGGTTCCGCAGCCGATCTCGATGACCAGCGGCGCCGGACGCCCGAACCAGGCGTCGGCGTCGAGCGGTTCGTCGGCCACTTCGCGGCCGATCAACGGCCAGGTGTGATCCCAGGATTGCTGCTGGTTGGGGGTGAGCGCGCCGCGCCGGGACCGGAAACTGGTGACCCGCGGGTAGAGCCGCGATCCGGTGCGCGGTCGCGCTCGGGACCCGGTCCCGTCCGTCGTGCTGGACGATACGGGCGAAGTCGGGTCGGCGGGGCGGACGGCGTCGTTCACGTCCCTATTGTCCAACATGGTCCGGGATCGTCCGAACCGGACCGAGCGCGGCGCTACTCGCGGGTAGTCGACGCTTTCCTGCGCGCCCGGATCCTGTCCACGCCGGATCGGTGACTCGCAGTGCCGTCCCGGGGATGCTGTCGGCCCACGCCCAGCGCGCTGTGGGCGCTCTTCTGACAGAATGCGCACCGGAACAGGGGGTGTGAACGGTGACAGTCGAAAGATCGGACAGGTACATGCGGGAGGCGGGGGCAGCGGATCCGCTCGAGCGGATGATCTCGACATTGCGAATGGGCGATGGCGTGGACACCGGTGTCGCGAACGGGATCGAGGCGGCGGTCCAGCGCTGGCGGTCGCTACCGCGGGCGCAGGTGGCGGGTCGCGCCCGGTCGGGGCGCACCACGGTGGCCGAGGCGCTGGGGTTACAGCACGGCGCAGAGACCGCGCCGGTCGACGAACCCGGTTTCCCGGACCCTGTGCTCGACGCCGACATCATCGTCTATGTCCTGGGCAGTGCCCCATCGCCGGGAGACCGGCAGATTCTGGGATCGCTACCGCCGGAGCGCACGCTCGTGGTCGTCAACAAATCCGACGCGATAGGCACCGGCTGGGCCGATGCGGTGGCGGCCGCGGAACAGTTTTCCCGGGCGTTCGGGCTGCCGGCCTTCCCGATCGTCGGAAGCCTGGCCGCGCGAACGGTCGCGGGTGCGCTGCGCGAGACCGACCTGGCGCTGCTGCGCCGGCACGCCGGTAACCGTTCCCTGTCGGCCGTATCCGCCGAGGCGTTCGTCTCCCCGGCCGCGGGCCCCGATACCGATGAGCGGGCGGACCTGCTCGAACGCTGGGATCTGTACGGGGCCGCCTGTGCACTGGCAGCGCTCGAACGCGAGCCGGACCTCGCACCGCAGACGGTGCTGCAGATCCTGAACACGGTGAGCGGAATCGAACCCGTGGCCCGGCTGCTCGGGCTGCGCTATCAGCAGGCGATATCCCGGAGAGCCGGGGGGTTGGTCGACGAACTGACCCGGCTGGCGGCGCGAGCTGTCCCGCAGGGCACCAGCCGGGCGCGTGCGCTGATCACCGAATACCTGGATACCGACGAGGCGAGATGGCTGGGCCTGTGCGGCGGGCTGGTCGATCCCGCGGTATCGCATCTGGCGGCCGGCTATCCCCGTTTCGAACCCGAGGACGCCGACGACGCCCTGGCTCGCGCCATCCGGTGGCGGGCGGTCGTCGCCAGCGATCTGTCACCGGCCGCCCGGCGAGCCGCGGTACGCGTACACAACGGCTATGTACGGGTATGGGAACGGATGAGCAGTGTCGGACTCTGACCGGGGGTCGGACACCGACCTCGGTCCGGGAGCCGGCTCGACCGCCGCGGCTCCCGCTTCGCACGGTGCGACGTTCCCCGAACCGGTCGCCGCCGTGGTGCGTCGCTGGAACCCCCAGGGAATGGCGCTGCTCGACACGATGACCGTCGCCGGGAACAGCTCGGAGGTCCGGCTGCTGGGCCCCGATGACGTGAATACCACCCTCCTGCGCGCCGAACTCGCCCGTTTCGAACCCCGGATAGAACTGAGCGCACCGCCGGCCGACTCCGCCGGTGCTGCCTCGGGCTCGGTCACCGTGCTGGTCCTGGATGCCGGTGTCGTGATCGGTGCCACCGAACTCGATCTCGTCCGCCGGCTGAGCACGGCCGGCAGCCGGGTACTGCTGGTACTGAACGGCACCCACGCCCATCTCGACTGGCAGCTGGTCCGCGACCGGAGCGCCGAACTCCTCACCGCCGCCGGGCTGGACTGTGAGATCGTGCCGGTATCCGCCCGGCTGGCGCTCGCCGCGCGGACGGCCGCGGATTCGGCGCTGCTGGACCGGTCCGGCCTCGCCGCGCTGCATGCCCGGCTGACCGCGCTCACCACCGATACCGCCACCGTGGACACCCGCCGCGTCGCCGCGGCCGCGCAGGTGGTGACCCAAACCCTCGACCGGATCGCGCAGGAGGAGGCGCTACTCGCCGCCGGGAGTGAAGCCGAAATGCTGCGTGCCGAACGCGCGCGGCTGCTCGCCGAACGTGACGGCGGGCGGGCGGTCGCGGTATCCACGCTGCGCGCCCAGCTCAACTTGGCGCGGATGGATCTGCTGACCCAGGTGGGGCACCGGGTTCGCGCGCTGCACGCTGAAGCCCGCACCGAACTCGACCGCCTGGACCGTGCGGGGCGGGCCAGTTTCCCGGAGCGGCTGCGCTCCGCGGTGGCTGCGCTGACCGATACGGTCGACCGCGATATCGCTGCCCGGCTCACCGAGTTGCGGGCGCGCGCGGTCGCCGCCGGGCGGCCCGGAGTGCCGGACCAGGTCCCGGGTTACCGGCACGATCCACTGCCCACACTCGGCCCCGATCTGCAACCCCGCGGCCGGGGTGTCGAAGATCACCTCATGATCGTTGTCGGTGCGTCGGCCGGGGTCGGTCTGGGACGCCTGCTCGTCTCGCCGCTGGCGCTGGTGCCCACCCTGGACGCGGCCACGATCCCGGTGACCTTGCTGCTCGGGGCCGGTGCGGCGGCCTGGGTGGTGCGCGCGCGCCGCCAGCTCGCCGACCGCGATCACCTGCGGCAATGGGTCGTGGACGCCGTTGCGAATGTGAAGGCCCAGCTCGAGCAGCGTGCCGTGACGGCCCTGGTGGAGGCCGAAACGGAACTGTCCGACGAAATGGTCCGGTCCGCGGCGGACCGGATGCTGGCCGTGGACCGGCGCGTCGCCGAGCTCGAAACGGCGCTGCGCCGCGCCACCTCCGGACAGCCCGGCCGGCTCGCCGCTTGTGCGCGTGACAGGCGGATACTCGAGCAATGGGCACCGGATTCCGGAAATTAGTTTGTCCACCCCTATTGATAGGCAACCCGCTTCGATAGGGGTCGCAATACCGCGTTAACCTCTAGACAGGAACCTGGGCGTCCGCTTGGTCCTGATACACACCCCCGGAGACCTGGTGGTGGGTACAGCGGGCCGTAGCGGGCGTCTTACCCGCCAATGGTGGCGCTAGGTGTTTTCGCGCTGGTCACGGGCCCGAGGGGCCAGGCGGAAGCAGATATCGCCGCCCATTTCAGGAGAGTTTTCATGACCTCAGCGACCATTCCCGGTCTTCGTGGATCCGACGGCACCGCGCCGACCGAACACAGCGAACTGCTCGCCTGGGTTCAGGAGGTCGCCGAACTGACTCAGCCGGAGCGAGTCGTGTGGGCGGACGGTTCCGACGCCGAATGGGACCGGCTCACCACGGCGCTCGTCGAGGCGGGCACCTTCAAGAAGCTGGACGAGAAGAAGAAGCCGAACTCGTTCCTCGCGTTATCCGACCCGTCGGACGTGGCCCGGGTCGAATCGCGCACCTACATCTGTTCCAAATCCGAATCGGACGCCGGCCCGACCAACAACTGGGTCGACCCCACCGAGATGCGCGCCACCATGACCGAGCTGTACCGGGGCTCGATGAAAGGCCGCACCATGTATGTGGTGCCGTTCTGCATGGGCCCGCTCGGTGCCGAGGACCCCAAACTGGGTGTCGAGATCACCGATTCGGAATATGTCGTGGTCTCCATGCGAGTGATGACCCGCATGGGTCAGGCGGCGCTCGATCTGCTGGGCACAGATCGGCCGTTCGTGAAAGCACTGCATTCGGTGGGCGCGCCGCTGGCCGCGGGCCAGGCCGATGTCCCGTGGCCGTGCAACGACACCAAATACATCACCCACTTCCCCGAGGATCGTGAGATCTGGAGCTACGGCTCCGGCTACGGCGGTAACGCGCTGCTCGGCAAGAAGTGCTACTCGCTGCGTATCGCCTCGGCCATGGCCCACGACGAGGGCTGGCTGGCCGAGCATATGCTCATCCTCAAGCTGATCTCGCCCGAAGACAAGGCGTACTACGTGGCCGCCGCGTTCCCGAGCGCCTGCGGTAAGACCAACCTCGCGATGATCCAGCCGACTGTGCCCGGCTGGCGTGCCGAAACCCTGGGCGACGATATCGCCTGGATGCGGTTCGGCAAGGACGGCCGGCTGTACGCGGTGAACCCGGAGTTCGGTTTCTTCGGCGTCGCCCCGGGCACCAACCGCTCCTCCAACCCGAACGCGATCGAGACGCTGGAAGCCGGTAACACCGTCTACACCAACGTCGCGCACACCGACGACAACGATGTGTGGTGGGAAGGTCTCGAGGGCGAGCCCGATCACCTGATCGACTGGAAGGGCAACGACTGGTACCTGCGGGAAACCGAAACGTTGGCCGCGCACCCGAACTCGCGGTACTGCACCCCGATGTCGCAGTGCCCGACCCTGGCAGCCGAATGGGACGACCCGCAGGGTGTGCCGATTTCGGCGATCCTGTTCGGCGGGCGCCGCAAGACCACGGTCCCGCTGGTCACCGAATCCTTCGACTGGCAGCACGGCGTGTTCATGGGTGCCACCCTGTCTTCCGAGCAGACCGCGGCCGCCGAGGGCAAGGTCGGCACCGTGCGCCGCGACCCGATGGCCATGCTGCCGTTCATGGGCTACCACGTCGGCGACTACATGGCGCACTGGATCAACGTCGGTAAGAACGCCGACGCTGCCAAACTGCCGAAGATCTTCTACGTGAACTGGTTCCGCCGTGGTGACGACGGCCGGTTCCTGTGGCCGGGCTTCGGCGAGAACTCCCGCGTCCTGGAATGGGTTATCGGCCGGATCGAGGGCACGGCCGCGGCCGAGAGCACCCCGATCGGCAACGTGCCGACGGCCGCCCAGCTGGATCTGGCCGGACTGGACGTCGCCCCGGCCGATGTCGATGCGGCGCTGGCGGTGGACGCCGACGAGTGGCGGACGGAGATCCCGCTCATCGAAGAGTGGTTCGAATTCGTCGGTGACAAACTGCCCTCCGGTGTGCGTGACGAATTCGAGGCACTGAAGCAGCGCATTAAGTGACATAGTGGCGCCTCAGGTGTTGCGGTGACCCGCTTTCGAAGGAGAAGATTCCACTGAGGGCGGGGCGCTGTAACTTCGGCGGCGCTCCGCGGCTCGAGGGTGGGGCCCTTTCAACCCGGTTCTTCACTCCTGCGTCCCCCGCTCCGTCGCTCCAGAACCGGGCGGGCCCCACCCGTAGGGTCTGGCAAAGGGGCGGGGGAATCCGGATGGTTCGACACCATCCAGGTTTTGGGTGTTGATGGTTTGTATGCGCTCGGGTTCCGGTTCGGGGCTCTGTTTTGCGTGCGGTTGGGCCGGGGTGCGCTCGGTCGGCGAGGCGTGGAGGGGCGTTGTGAGCTCAGGGGCGGGTCGGCCGGTTCGGGGCCGCGTTCGGGGGGCGGCACAAGGCCAGGGGTTTCTTGTGGGCCGGCAGGTGGGTTCGGCCGGTGCGGCGGCGGGTGGTTTGGGCGTTTTTGCCTTATTCTGGGTGTGTATCGAATCTCATGCTCACGTAATGCTGATTGCCGGACTGTCCTACTCCCCGATCGGCCCGCCCGTCGCACGATCCGTGGCCCAGCCGATCACTCCGCGAGAGGTGGTTGGAAATGGCCGAAGGGCAGCTGTCGCCGCAGTCCGGTGATGATGTTCCGGTGAGCACCCCCTTGCATCGAGCTGCCGGCCGGTTGCAGTCGGCGCTGCCGGCCGGGTGGCAGGTGGAAGTGGTCGGCGCGGCCGACGGGGCGCCGGACAGTGGCCAGATTCTGCGCGCTCTGCCGGTTTCCGAATAGTTTTCTCGCCAGGGCTTTCCGGGGGTTCCGGGATGTTCTGTCGTGGGGGCTATTTCACGTATTCCGGGTTAGCGGCTGTTCGAATGTGGCAGGGTTTGTGCTGCGCGGCAGCCGGACTCGTGTAGCTTTCGGTGCTGGTCCGTGCCTGTTTGTGTGCGCTGCACACTGACCGGCGGCCGGCCGTTCGCCGAATTCTTCCCTCTCGGTTCGTATTTCATCGAACGCACTATTGCGATATGTTGCTGGATCGCGCATGATGTTAGCCAGGTATCAGCTCGCTCCATTCATCGAACCGAAGACCCACAATCGGGAGTGCGTTCATGGCGGTGCAAGTGATCGGCCGGGCGTTGATGTCCAGCGACCAGACCGACCATCAAGCGAAAAGCGTTGGCAGCGGCGGCTGGGTCGTCTCGTTCCTACCGGGACGGACCCTGACCACCGAACAGGCAATGGCTGCTATGCAGGCGGCCGAAGCGGTAGCGGTGGTCGGGGGGTTGGCCGATCTGGTCGGGCTCACGACACTCGAAACCGTGGGGCTGGCCATTCAGGAATCGCCATGGACCCGGGCCGAACCCGTGGTCCGCAACGGCTGGCGCGACCGGATCGGCCGGGGTCGCCCGCAGCTCGCGCTCTAGTCGTGCTGCGGTGGCCCGCTGGGCTTTTCGGCGACCACCACCAGATTGCTGACGAGTAGCTCCCGCAGCCCGGGAATCCGTACCAGCCACCAGGCCCAGCGCGGGTGATAGCGCGGGAACACCGCATGCACGGTCGCGGAGGTGCGCTTCGACCAGCGCACGCCGGCGCGCGCGGGCAGCGCGAACAGTGACACTCCGAAACGGTTTTTCGGCTCCTGTCCGGTCTTCCGGCGGTACCGGTGGGCGGCATACTCGCCACCGAAGTAGTGCCAGGGCCCGGTCTCGTGACCGCCGAACGGCCCCAGCCACACGGTGTAGGACAGCACGATGATCCCGCCGGGTTTGGTCACCCGCACCATTTCGTCGGCCATTCGCCACGGGTCCGGGATATGTTCGGCCACATTCGACGAGAAACAGATATCGACGGCATTGTCACGAAACGGTAGTGCCATCCCGGAGCCGCGCACCGCCGCCGGCACCGTGATATCCGCGGCATGCATCTCGGAGGGATCGGGCTCGACCGGGATATACCAGGCACCGGCCCGGGCGAATTCGTCGGCGAAGTAGCCGGGACCACCGCCCACGTCCAGCACCGTGGTTCCGGCGAGATCACGGCCTGTGAGATCGGCGTGGAAATCACCGAGCAGATGCACGCTGTCGGTGGCGATACCGCCGTAGAAGCGGGCGGGGTCGGTCTGCTCGAATCGGAAACTGCGCAGGAGTGCTACCGAGCGGCCCAGGGTTGCGCGCCGGGCGAACCGGAACCGTTTCCGTGGCCGGCGCGCCACGACCGGTTCCGCCGTTCGGGAGCGGGGAACACCAGCGGTTGCGGGGGCGGGGTCTGCCGCCGCGGGCGGTATCCGGACCATGGAGGATTCCTCGGCGTCGAGCACGATGCCGAGTCTCGCATATTGTGACAGGCCACAGGGTATCCGGCGGCGAGAGGCCGGGCCTCCGGTCACGATTCTTCTGCGCTGTGCCCGGACCGGCGGCCCGACATTGGCAAAAGCATGAGACATGCAGGTGGGGCGACCTGCCGGGGTGAACTGCGCGCTAGGGTATAGCGCGATGCCTTGTCCCGTCCGCGGGACCACTGCAACAGTCCCGTCCCGCGGGACCCGAACCAACCGGAGAAGCCCCGACGTGCGCGAAGTACTCCTACTCTGCTGGCGTGATACCGGGCATCCGCAGGGCGGCGGCAGCGAACGGTACCTGGAACAGGTCGGTGCCCACCTGGCTGCCCTCGGGGTGCGGGTGACCCTGCGGACAGCCCGCTATCCCGGGGCGGCGAAACGTGAGCGGCTGGACGGTATCGATATCAGCCGCGGCGGGGGGCGGTTCACGGTATATCCCCGGGCACTGGCCGCGATCCTGTTCGGACGGCTCGGCCTGGGCCCGCTGAAAGGTGTGCGGCCGGACGCAGTGATCGATACCCAGAACGGCATCCCGTTCTTCGCCCGGCTGGTTTCGGGGGCGCCATCGGTGGTGCTGGTGCATCACGGGCACCGCGAACAGTGGCCGGTCGCCGGCAAGCTGGTGGGGCGGATCGGCTGGTGGATCGAATCGTCGCTGTCGCCGCGGATCCATCGCGACGACCAGTACCTGACGGTTTCGCTGCCCTCCGCCGAAGAGCTGGCGACGCTGGGCGTGGACCGGTCCCGGATCGCTGTCGTCCGCAACGGTGCCGAACCCGTCCCCGCCGGGGTCGCCACCGGAACTGCGGTGGTGCGCACGCCCGAACCGCGGGTGGTGGTGCTGTCGCGGCTCGTGCCGCACAAACAGATCGAGGACGCGCTCACTGCCGTCGCGCGGCTGCGCGGCCGGATCCCCGCCCTGCATCTCGATGTGATCGGCGGTGGCTGGTGGGCGGACAAGCTGAAGGATCAGGCCGCGGCACTCGGAATCGCCGACGCGGTGACCTTCCACGGACATGTCGGCGAACGCCGCAAACACGAATTGCTGTCCCGGGCGTGGGTGCATGTACTGCCGTCCCGCAAGGAAGGCTGGGGGCTGGCGGTGATCGAAGCCGCGCAGCACGGGGTGCCCACGGTCGGCTACCGCTCCTCCCGTGGTCTCACCGATTCCGTCATCGACGGGGTGACCGGACTGCTGGCCGACGACGCCGGCCAGCTGGCGGCCATTGTCGGCGAACTGCTCGACGATGCGTCCGCCCGCACCCTCATGGGCGAGAAAGCCCGTTCCCGGGCCCGGGAATTCTCCTGGGAACATACGGCCGCGGGCGTGTACGAAGTACTGGCGGCGGCCGCCACGGGCCGGCGGATCAGTGGACTGATCTCGCCGGGAGACGACCGCGCGGCGCAGATCACCGAGGTGGGTGCCTGAGCTGCGGGGCGAACGGTTTCCACGCCCGGCACCGGAGCGGTTCGGCGGCGTGTTGCGCCGGTAGCTGCGGGTGGGCGGCGGTCCAGGCACGATAGACCGTTCGGAACCACTCGCTCGGGGCTGGGCGGTGGTCTCAGCCGGGCGTTCGGGGCGCCGCTCTGCGCGAGATATGCGGGAGCAGCGTCGTGAGCAGTGGTGCCATCAAGAGCAGCGCCCACAGGTTATGTGCGCCGATCAGCAGCGCGCGGTGTTGCGGCGCGGGCCGGGGCGCCACGTCCGGAACCTGGTAGAGACGCAGTTCGTCGCTGTCGAACACCCGATTCAGCTGAGCGAGGGTGGTGGCGGATTCGCCCACCGGGCCCGGCGAATCACGCTCGACCAGGACCCAGCCGACACCCAGTTGCGCGAGTTCGGCGGCCTCGCCGCCGGCGAGCAGCAGGTTTTCCACGGTCTGTGCGCGCGCCCCCTCCCCGGTCACAGTCTCGCCACGGACCGGCAGCGCGCCGGTCTGCAGGACATCGCGCGGCAGCGTTCGCGGGGCCGGATCCAGCACCGGCGCCGTACCGGAGTAGGGGAAGCGCCGGAACATCCCGCCGGGTAGAACCGCGATATCACCGGGGCCGTCGATTCGTTCGGCCACCTCGGCCCAGGAGTCCGGGTACTGGACGGCACGTATCTGCCCGCCCACACCCCAGCCCAGGTCGGGTAGGGGCAGCAGGAGTATTCCGATAAGGAGCACGGCCAGGGCAGACGATGCATGCATCGGCGCGGGCCGGTCTGCGGACTGTGCACCCCGGGTCGGTACGGAAACGTTCGCGGCGGCCGCCGGCGCGCCGGTCGGGACCGAGCAGGCGGCCGCGGCGCACAGTGCGTATCCGGGGACGGCGAGGGCTACGAACTTCTGTGTATCGCGGAGCAGCCCGGCGCC
>NZ_BDBZ01000045.1 GCF_001613245.1 Nocardia speluncae NBRC 108251
GCGAGGGCTACGAACTTCTGTGTATCGCGGAGCAGCCCGGCGCCGGGGACGTGCACGACCAGCCATTCCATGACCCCCAGCCCGGCCGGAGTCGCGGCGAGGGCAGGCAGCGCGACCGCCGCCGCGGCGAGGACGAGCAGGATGCGGCGGGCGCGGGAGCGTTCGGGGTCGCCGTCCGCGGCCGCCACTCTGCGGATTCCGAATGCGACGACGGCCAGCAGCAGGATGGTCGCGACCGCGGCCAGCGGTGTGGTGCGGGAACCGGGGACGGCGTCCGCGTTCCAGATTCCACCCAGCCCGGCGAGACTGCCCACGGTGCCCAGCCAGGGTTCCGCGCGGGCGGCAAAGGCGGGCACACCCGCCGGGTCCGAAGGTTCGGCCGCGACCCCCGATACGGCGGTGGCCAGCAGCCATGGCACACAGGCTGCCGCCACGAGTACGAGTACACCGGCCAACCGTCGCCCACCGGCAATCGTCACGGCGACGATTGCGCCCAGTAGCGCGCCGGTGGGGGTGAGGCCTGCCGCGGCGAGGAGGCCGGCGAGCACGGCCCGGTTCCGGAAACTATCGGATCGGATGTGGGTTCCGGTCCGGTCAGCGGAATGGGGATCGTCTGCGGTGGTGACCGGCGCAAGCGCGGAGTTGCCTCCGGAGCTCGTCCCACCGCGGCGAACCCGCAGGGCTGCCGTGGCGATCCAGGGTAGGGCCGCATATCCGGTGAGCAGGCTCCAATGTCCTTGCAGGAGGCGTTCGGCGACGTAGGGATTCCAGACCGTGAGAGTGGTGGCGACCAGTTGCGCGGCGAGCGGCGCACGCAGCAGGTCGCGGGCCAGGAGTGCGGCGCCGTAGCCGGCCGCCCAGAGCGCGGCCACCAGGATCGCCTTGACCACCACGCCGCCGTCGACGAGTACCGAAAGTGTGGCGAGCAGGGCGTCCTGCGGTACGGCCCGGGGGGCCGCGTCGCCCAGGCCGAGCGCGGTATCTGTGAGGTAGGAGCGGGGGGTGCTCACGGCATCGCGGAGCAGAAGATATCCGGATCGCAGGAGCGGTGCGGTGATCAGGAGTGTGAGCAGCAGGCTGTATCCGGCCGGGAGCCACCGTGTCCACCGGCCCGCTCGTTGTGCACCCACGGCCAGTCACCCTACGTTCGCGGGTCCGGGCGGGGCGGACCGGTCCACTCGGCGCCCCGGGTGGGAGACTTGCCCGCGTGCAGTTCGTTCGCCGTCTTCCCGCCGTGGCGGACATTACCCTGGTCACGGCGGGGGCGATGACCGCGAATATCGCGAGTTATCTGCTCCAGCTGTTGGCCGGTCGCTGGCTGGGTGTGGCCGGGTACAGCGAATTCGCCAGCCTGCTGGCCGTCCAGCTGCTGTGTGCGGTACCGGCGCTGGCCCTGCAGAACGTGGTGGCCCGCGAACTCGTGCACGGATCCGATATCGCTGCACTACGGGCGCTGCGCTGGCGGTGTGCGGTACTGGTGGCGGCCGCGGTGGTGGTACTGGTTCCGGTGGTGAGTGTGCTGCTGGATGTGGGTGTCGCGGCAGCCGCGGCCGCGCTGGGTTCGGCGCCTGCCCTGGTTGTTCTGGCGGGTGAGCAGGGTGTGCTGCAGGGACAGAAACGGTTCCGGGGACTCGCGGTGGTGTTGGGGGTGACCGGTATCGCGAAGGTTGTTCCGGCGCTGGTGGTGCTGGCCGTGGGGGGCGGTGCCACGGCGGCACTGTGGGCGGCGGCGGGCGGTGTCGCCGCAGCGGCGGTGTACGGGCGGATGGTCGCCGGGCCGGGCCGTGTGTACACGACCGGGGACCATGGCGAGACACCGGCAGTGCAAGCGCGCGGTGATTCCGCATCTTCAGGGACTACGCCGGCGGCCGAGGTTCCGATGGGCGCCGGGATCACGGGCGACGATGGCGCCGCGCGATCGAAGCAGGCGAGTACCGGCAACGCGATATCCGATACCGGATCGGGTGTGAATCCGGGGCTGGCGGATGTGGCCGCGGTGTTGCGGGCGGCGCAGGTGCAGGCGGCATTGATGGCGCTGTCGTCGGCCGATCTGATCGTGGTCCGGATGGTGCTCGAGGAACCCGATGCCAGCCGGTATGCGCTGGGCACCATTGCTACCAAGATCGCGTTCTGGCTACCGCAGGCAGTAGGTGTGGTGTTGTATCCGCGGATGGCGCAGCCGGCGTCGTCCGGTTCGGCGATACGTTCGGCGCTCGCGGTGCTCGCTGGTATCGGGGTGGTCGCGGTGTTCGGTGCGGCGATGGCGGCTCCGCTGGCGCCGTTGCTGGCCGGTCGCGACTATGCCCCGGTCCAGGGCTTGCTGTGGTTGTTCGCGCTGCACGGTGCGATTCTGGCCGTTCTCCAGGGCGCGCTGCTCTCCGCGATCGCCGTGAACCGGACGGCATTGGCCACGCTGGCCTGGGTGGGATTGGTGCTCGAGGTGGTGTTGATGCTGGTAGTGGCGAATTCCGTCACCGGCCTCATCATGATCGCCGCGCTCGTCGCCGGCGCGACCACCGCGCTGGTGGCGCTGCTCGTCATTCGGGCGGCGCAGCGTCCGGCCGTTGCTGCCGTGTGATCGGCGGCAGTGCCGCCAGACCCACCGCGATCACCGCGACCAGTGCGGGTACCTGGACCCAGAGTGAATCACCCATATAGCCGCCCGGCATCCGCCAGGGCCCGGTCGACAGTGCGGCCGCCGATACCGCGGTGCCGATTCCGGCGACTGCCGCCAGGGCCCGCCGCGGCAGCCGCGGTACGAACCGCAGAACCGCCAGACCTGCGACCGTGAGCACGGTGGCGGTGGGGCCGGCGATCACCGTGGCCGCGGCCGTCAGCGCCGTCGCGCCTACTGCCCACGGTGTACGCCACACCTGCACCGGGACGGCCGGATCGTGGCGGCGCCCACGCGGAACAGCAAGGGCGAGTAGCGGTATCAGCAGCAATAGGCCACCGGAGATGGCTACCCGGTACCAGGTATCGATCGGGAAAGACACTGTCACCGGTCCGGCGGCGCCGGCGGGTAGCAACCAGCCCTGCTGCCAGCCGTTCACGACGACGGGTTCGAGTTCCTGCCCGTCGGCGGTTTGGGCCCGCCAGCCGATATTCGTGCTGAGCGCGAGGGTGAGCAGCTGGGTTCCGGTATCGGCGACGGGCGCCGCGGGCTGGGGGCCGGTCAGGCGCAATCGGTCGACGAAGAACAGTTCGGTCGGTGCGACCAGCACATCCACCTCACCTGCGGGCAATGAAACCGGCTGGGGCGCACCGGGTTCTGTGTCCGCCACCGGCGTCGCGGTGAGGTCGGCGCAGGTCTGTGCGGGAACGGGTGCGCCGGATCGTAGTTCGCCGGCGGTGGCGGTGATGCTGGTTCGCACCAGGCGCCCGCCGGCCGCGACGGTGGGCCCGCTATCGCAGCCCACGGTGACGATCCGGTCGTCCGGTGCGGGTGGCGGATACTGCGGGCCCAGGACGTTCACCTCGGCCAGCCCGGCAGGTTGGGCCTGGTGGTAGCCCAGGGCTGTCCGGTCCAGGACCGATTCCCAGCTGCGGATACTCAGTTCGATCCGATCGGTCACCGTGGGGTGCAGGTCGATCCGGGACACCTCGTCCGGGTCTTCGAGCTCGCGGATCTGCGGACCGTTGCCGAGGTTCACCGCCACGGAGGTCGGGGCGGCAGGCAACCCGCCGAGCGAGGGCGTCAGCTCGAGCCCGGTCACCAGTGCAGGTTCGGGAAGTTCGATGGTCAGCGTGGGTTTCGGACCGCGGGTATCGCGGGCGGTCTCTTCGGGGGCCGTCCAGCTGGTACCCGGATCGCCGTCGGTGGCGGCGAAGGCCGAGCCGCGTAGGTCGCCGACATCGGATGCACCGCGCGCCACCGGTCGCGCCGGATCGGTCAGCAGCGCTTCCAGCGCGGGTCCCTGCCGCGGCCGGACGGTGAGCTGCGGATCGACCGTCACCGGCGCGGGCACCGAAAGCGTGCGGCTGAACGCGCCCATCTCCTCCGGTGCCAGCGCCAGGCCCTTCCCGCATCGCACACGATCGGGGGCGTCGAAACAGGCGTTGCGGCCGGGGAATTCCTGTCCGAGGTCCCAGCCGGCCACCGTGGCGCCCGGCGGTGGTTCCGGAAGTACTGTGCGGTGCCGGATATCGACCGGGACGGGGAGCTCGGGTACCGAGTAATCCTCGACGGCCAGTTCGCTGATCCCGAATTGGCCACCCGTACTGCCGCGTTCGGTCTGCCGCGCCGTGATCTTCACCCAGTCGGTCGATCCCACCGGCAGCGCCACCGAAACCGGTTCACCGGGTTTACCGATCCGGGCGGAGACACTGCCGTTGTTGGTGCGCACCTCCACCCATTTCACCGGGTCGCCGATGGCGGCGGGCGTAGTGGTGAAACGTAGTAACCCGGACTTGAACGGTTCGTCCATATCGAGCCGCAACCATTGGCCGAGAGCGTATTCCGTCGCATTACTGATCCAGGCGGTAGCGGGGTCGCCGTCCACGGTCGCCGCGGTCGAATTACCCGGTGCGGCACCACCGATCTGGGTGGCGTCGGCGGCCGAACTGGACGCGGTGACGGTGGCTCCGGTCCATTCGCCGCGGACCGGCTCGGTACCGGGGACCTGGTAATCCGGTACGAGGTTGTGCGTGCGGCGCGCGTCGTCGGGGGCGCGCAACGCGGAGTTGTGGTTGTCGACCTTGCCGAAATCGGTTTCCCGGTCCATCGGGGTATCGGTCACCGTGACCGGGCCCACCGGCAGGCCCGCGGCGGCGGCGTCGGCGTCGAGCAGGGTCGGTTCGTGGGATGTGGCGGGGTCGCGGTGGAGTCGTTCCAGTACCTCGGGTCCGCCCTGCACCCTCGGGACCGAGGCGAGCGGAACGGTGTATGCCCCGGGGAATTCGGCGGGTGCGCCGGTGCCGCTGTGTACCTCGGCAGGGGTCCCCGGCGCCGGAGTTTCGACGCGATAGATCTCCACCGCCGGATACTCCGGCCGCAGATCGGCGTCGACCACGAATTCGTCATTATCGGAACTGTGTTCGATCGGCTCGCCGAACTCCGCGACCTTACGCAGCCCCGGCGACCCCTCCACCGCGCTGTGCGCCAGCAGCGGCCGGGTCGACCGCGAGGTGTCCGGATCCAGATCGTTGCGCAGCACCAGCACCCCGATGCCCTGTCCGCGCAGCGCGGGTGCCAGACCGGCCGAGGGTCGGCCGTCAGCGATGAGCCGCTGCACCGAATCCATGGCGCGGATGGTTCCCGGCGGATTCAACGGGACCGCATCCCGCACCGCCCACGGGGTCTCGGCCAGCGCCTGCAACGGTTCGTCCCTGGTCAGACCCCAGACCTGGCTGCCGAAAGGCGCGCCCGGCACCACCAGTGCCCGGGTATCGGCGGCATTGTCGCGTAACCAGCCGGCGGTCTGCTGCCAGTAGCCGGGCACCTCGTCGTAGGCACCCCGCGGCGCGAGTTTGCCGGTCCAGGCCAGGGAGGTGGATAGCGCGAGCGCGGCCAGGATCAGCATCGCCACCGCGACCCGGCGGTCGTGATGCGGGTTGGCGAACGCTGTCCGCCACTGGCCGGAGCGCACCGAACCGGGCAGCGGTACCCGGGCCAGCAGTTGTGCGAGACCCAGTACCAGCGGTAGCCGGATCAGGGGTTCCAGTTTGTGGACATTGCGCAGCGGCGCGCCGCCGGAGTCGAGGAAGATACGGACGGATTCGGCGAACGGGCCGCCCAGCTGGCCCACATAACCCGCGCAGATACCGGTGAGCCCCACACACAGGATGAACACCAGCCGGCCGCGTCCGGGCATCGAACGCAGCGCCAGTCCCGCCATCCCCGCGGCGGCGAGCAGACCGGTGGCCAGCACGGCGGCGGGCTGGGTGACCAGTACCGCGCCCGCGATCCGCTCCGGCGAGACGAACGGGGTCCAGCTGTCGGTTCCACGCAGCACTTCCCCCAGCGACGCCCACTGCGTGGTGACACCGGACGATTCGATGTAGTCGAGGAACGGCGGGCTCACTCGGCCGAGCAGCAGCAGCGGCACCGCCCACCAGGCGACCGCCAGCACGAGCAGCGGCACCCAGGCCAGGGTGAATCGCCACCAGGCCCGGTTGGGCCGGTAACTGGCCCACCACAGCAGCGCGGGCAGGAACGCCGCCACTGTCGCGACCGCGTTCACCGCGCCCATCAGCGCCAAGGCCAGCGCACTTCCGGCCGGCGACCGGGCACCACCGCGCCGGCGTTGCCGGTAGGCCGTACCGAGTGCGGCGGGTGCGAGCAGTACCCACGGCGCCAGCATCATGGGCAGGGTTTCGGAGGAGATGGATCCGAGGGTGGTGAGCACCCGCGGGGACAGCGCATACGCGGCAGCGGCGATGATCCGCGCTCCGCGTGTGCCGATACCCAGGGTTTCGCAGAGCTTGACAACACCCCAGAACCCGGCGAGCAGCAGCAGCGCCCACCAGACCCGCTGGGTCAGCCAGGCAGGAATCGAAAGGAGATCACCCAGCGCGAAGAACGCGCCGTGCGGGAAGAAGTAGCCGTAGGCCTGGTTCTGGACCTGCCCCATCGGGGCCTGGCTGCTCCACATATGCGCGGCGCGGCCCAGGAAGCCGAGCGGGTTTTCGGCCAGGTCGTATTTGGTGTCGGCGACGGTGAGTCCGGGGGCCTGCAGGAATGTGAGCAGGAAGGCGATAACGGCCGATCCGGCGAACCACCGCGGTCCCAGCCGGTCGGTGGCGTCGAGGGTGCCGCCGGTTTCCGCGCGCGGCGAGGCGGCGGTTTCGGACTGCTCGGGCACCGTGGGTCAGGCGTTCGGCGTCCCCGCCGCGACCACCGGGCGGGGACGTAGCGGGTTCGGGAGGGGTCTCAGCGCTTGCCGTATTCGACGTTGTTGAGCAGCGAACTGTCGGCGTTACCGCTGCGATCCACTTCGGGGCGGGTGTTCTGCTGCACTGCGGCGGTGATGGCGAAGACCGCGATCGCGCCCAGCAGGGCACCGCCCACCGCACTTGCAATACCGGGGACAGCAAACTTCATCGCAGCACTCCAAACTCGACGCAGGCAGTATCCGGGCCAACCTAGCAGTATCGCGCCGGTCCGGAAACGTACAGTCCGGCGTTTCACCCTACTGGGTGCAGCCGGGCGGCGGCGACCGCCGGTCCAGCGCTGCCGGTGCGCGCCGTCACTCCCGCCCGACCGGAATATCCAGGGCGTCGAGCAGGGTGTGCAGTTTGCTCGTCGTCTCGTCCAGCTCGGCCTGCGGTTGCGATGCCGCGACGATTCCGCCGCCGGCCCAGGCTCGCAGGGTCAGCCTGTCGGCCGATAGTTGCGCACTGCGGATGGCGACCACCCAGCACCCGTCGCCGCTCGAATCGCACCAACCGACCGCACCGCCGTAGAACCCGCGGTCCTCTTCGTGGGTGGTGATGTATTCGAGCGCCTGGGCGGTGGGAGTGCCGCAGACCGCCGGGGTCGGATGTAGTAGCAGCGCGAGTTCCAGGGCGGTGGGCGCAGGATCACGCAGCACGCCGTGGACCGGGGTGCCCAGATGCCAGACGTCGCGGGTGCTGACCAGTTGTGCGCGCGGCGGCACACTGATCCGCGCGCACACCGGGTTCAACCGCTCGATGATCCAGTCGACGACGAACGCGTGCTCGGCCTGGTTTTTTGTACTCGCCGCCAGCCGCTGCGCCTGAGCGTTGTCCGCTTCGGGGTCGGGCAGTCTGGGCAGTGTTCCGGCCAGCGGATACACCGCGACCGATGTTCCGGTGCGCTGGACCAGGGTCTCCGGGCTCGCACCCACCAGCACCGCGCCGGTGTTTCCCGCGGAAGTCGAGTCCACGGCGAAAACATTCGCGTGCGGATGCCTGGTGAGCAGGTGCGCGGCGAGGATCTGTGGATCGAGGGCGGTATCGGCCGTGGCCAGCACCGACCGCGCGGCGACCACTTTGCGTAGCGGTTGTCGGGGGTCGGCGAGGATTCCGATCAGCCGCGCGACCCGTTCGCGATGCTCGTCCGGGGAAGGGTGTTCGCTCACTACTCGTATGCGGGGGAGTGCGGGCAGCGCGGCCGGCCGCCACGGTCCCGCGGTGTGGGAGAAGCCGGTGGGCTCGATCAGTGCGGCAGGACGGCGTGGGTCGAACGGGAGGGCTCCGGTGATCGCCGCGGTGCCGGCGTGCAGGGCGTCGACGGCCTGCCACGGATCGTGGAACGCGTTGCGTACGCCGCTTGCGCGAACCACGCTGTCGGGTCGTGCCAGCAGGAACCCCGTCATGCTCCGACCGTAGCCCGTCCCGAGAGACCTGGGCCCGTGACCACACCGAGGCCCTGATCTCGCGGGACGAATCGGTGCGCGGTATGGGTTGTGCCGTCGCCGGCCGGCCGAGCGTGCACTTTTCGAGGTTGTGGCCATGTGCGATGGCCCGCAACGTCAGGTTTCGGTGCGCCGGCTGTGCCCGTTGCCCGGCGTGCGATCCGGCGGCACCGGTGGTACCAGGAAGACCGGGCGATGGCAGTGCTTGAGCACCGCGTCGGCCACACTGCTGTGCACCAGGGCACGCAGCCCGGTGGCTCCGCGGGTACCGGCGACGATGATGTCGACATCGAGTTCGTCGGCGACCTCGACGATCGCGTGCCAGATGGTGCCGGTGGATTCCTGGGTGCGGGCTTCGGCATTCAACCCTGCCAATCCCGCGAGGTGTGCACCTTCGGCGTTGATATCGCGGGCCGCCGTATAGGCGATATCTTCCATCTCCTCGTCCGGCACCCATTCGGGTTGCACCATCCCGGAGATTCCCGAAATGCGGGCTGCCTGGAGCACCATCGGTTCCCAGGCGGTGAGCACCACTGCTCTGTTCGCGCTGAGGAAGCGCCCCGCGTATTCGATCGCGCGTTTGGCGTGTTCGGACCCGTCGTAGGCGATGAGCATCAGATCGCAGGGCATGGCGACCTCCGAGGCGGAGTCGGCGAGAAGATGATTCCAGATTACCTCTGTCCCGAAACCGATCCGAGCTTTCCACGCGTGCGGCACGCGGGATACCGTTCAACGATGCGGAAGTTGCCGTTCGTCCTGCTCGCAGTGCTCGCGATGATCGTTTCCGCCTGTTCGGGCGGCGACGGCGGGAGCACCGCCACATCCTCACCCGGGGTGCGTTCCCCGGAGGCCGGGACGAGTGCCGCGCCCGCACCCGGGCCTACCAGCACTCCGGACGATTGCGCCGCCGAGTACCTCGGACAGTTCACTACCCGGGAGAAGCTCGCGCAGTTGCTCACCGTCGGGGTCACCGGTACCGAGGACGCGCTGTCTGTGGTGCGCGACCATCAGGTCGGCGGCATCTTCGTCGGCAGCTGGACCGATCTGTCCCTCTTGACCAGCGGTGAACTCGAACAGGTGCGGGCCGCGGCGAAGGTGCCGCTGATGGTCACCACCGATGAGGAGGGCGGCCGGGTATCGCGGCTGGGCAGCCTCATCGGCACCGCGCCGTCGGCCCGGGAGACCGCGCAGACGATGACGGCCGAGCAGTTCTACAACGCGACTCTCGACCGCGCCCGCGCCATGCGCGATCTGGGGATCACCGTCGATTTCGCGCCCGATATCGACGTGAGTTCGCAGCCCGACGATTCGGTGATCGGCGACCGCTCGTTCTCCGACGATCCGGTGGTGGTCACCGAATACGCCGATGCCTATATACGGGCGATGCACGAGATGGGTCTGGGCACGGTGCTCAAACACTTCCCCGGCCACGGCGCCGGCACCGGCGATTCGCATGTGGGTGCGGTCCAGGTGGCGCCGCTGGAGCAGCTGGCGACTCGCGATCTGGTGCCGTTCCGGGAGCTGATCGACAGTGGTTCGGCGGTGATGGTCGGGCATCTGGATGTTCCCGGTCTGACCACTCCCGGTGTGCCTGCCAGTATCAGTCCGGAGGTCATGAGCTTGTTGCGGGAAGGTTCGGGGTATGGCGCGGCGCCGTTCGACGGCGTGATCTTCACCGACGATCTCAGCGGTATGGCTGCCATCACCGACCGCATGTCCATCCCGGAGGCGGTCGAGGCCACCCTGGTGGCCGGCGCCGACAATGCGCTGTGGATCAGCACCGATGCCGTGGGGCAGGTGCTGGACCGCCTGGAGGAAGCGGTTGCCGCGGGCCGTCTGCCCATGGACCGGGTCGACGCGTCGGTGTTGCGGATGGCCGATTACAAGCAGGTCTCGCGCGGTTGCTGATTTCCCGATGAGGGCCGCTCGGCACCGGCCGGCCCGCGCCGCCGTCCGCTGGGTGTCGGCGTCGCCGGTGGCCGGTATCCGAGTACAGTGCTGACCTTCGCCCGGAATTTCCGGGATCGTCCCGATCGGTGAGCGGCGCACGTGCGCCGCCGGGTGGTTTTCGGGCCCGATGAACTTACTTTGGAGTAATATAAAGGGCTCGATGCGGCAGGAGACGTGATGGCGGGCGGTACGAAAAGACTTCCTAGAGCGGTGCGTGAGCAGCAGATGCTCGATGCCGCGGTCGAAGTCTTCTCGCGCAGAGGCTTCCACGAAACCTCCATGGACGCCATCGCGGCCGAGGCCGAGATTTCCAAACCGATGCTCTATCTCTATTACGGCTCGAAGGACGAATTGTTCCGCGCCTGCATCCAGCGCGAGGGTATGCGATTCATGGAGTCGGTCGCCCCGGCCGGTAACCCGCTGCTCAGCCCGCACGAACAATTGCGCACCGCGCTCGAGGGTTTCCTCGGTTTCGTCGATACCCACCGCAACTCCTGGCAGGTCCTCTACCGGCAGGCGCTCGGCCAGCAGGCCTTCGCCTCGGAGATCGAGAACGCCCGTCAGCGGGTTATCGAACTCACCGCGAAACTGCTGGAATCCAGCGCAAAGCACGCCGAACCCGGCACCAATTTCGATATCGTCGCGGTCGCCGTGATCGGCGCGGGGGAGGCGATCGCCGATTCGGTCGCCGGCGGGCGGATCGATGTGGCCGAGGCAGTGGACTTGCTGGATGCGCTGGCCTGGCGCGGCCTGTCCGGTCGTAAACCCGATTCCGCCGCCGAATCGGGCGAATAGTCCGAATTTCCCAGTGGCCGTGGTTTTCTGCGGCTTGCGACCTCTCCGGGCGCTCCGTATTTTCGGATCAGCGGTTGTTGCGGAGGACAACGGCCGCGGGGAGGACCAGGTGTTCGGGATGTTGCGGCCGTGCCGGCACGGCGCGGCGAAATACGGTATCGATCCCGGACTGTGGCAGTCCCATATGTGTGGTCTGTGCCTGGGGCTGCGGGACGGCGGCGGACAGGTCGCCCGTGCCGCCACCAATACCGATGCGATAGTGCTGAGCCTGCTGACCGAAGCACAGGCCGAAACCCCGGCCCTCCGGCGCACCGCGGGGCCCTGCCCGCTACGCGGCATGCGGGCGGCACGGGTGCCGGTCGGTGCTGCGGCCCCGGTCCGGTTGGCCGCTACGGCATCGCTGCTGCTGGGCTCGGCCAAGGTGCGTGACCATATCGACGACGGCGATCTACCGGCCCGGCTGCACCGGCCCATGCGCCGTATCGCGACCGGTTGGTCGGCGGGTGCGCATGCGCATGCCACGGGGATCGGCCTGGATATCGAGCCGCTGGTCGCGGCGATCGAGGCGCAGGCGAGTACCGAGCAGCGGATCGCTGCCGCACCCGGCCCGTCCGGTACCGCCGATCTGGACGATCTGACAGTGGCCAGTCGGCGCTGTGCCGCGGAATTCTTCGCCCATACGGCAGTGCTGGCCGGACGCCCGGACAACACCGAGCCGCTGCGCGCGGCGGGCGCGGAGTTCGGCCGGATCGCCCATCTCGCCGATGCCCTCACCGACTACACCGCCGACGCCGCCGCGCGCCGGTTCAACCCGCTGGCCGCCACCTCGACCCCACCCGCAGACGCCTACCATCTGGTCCGCGAATCGGACCGCGCACTACGCGAATCGCTGCGCACCGCCGGACTGACCAGGATGCCCGCGCTGCGCTGGGCCCTGCTGGACCCGCTCACCACAGCCGTGCGCCGCCTCGGAGCCGCGTTCACCACTCGCGTCGGCGCATTCCCCGGCGATATCGCGGGAACGCGTAATTCCGCCGGACAAGATGCGCCACCCCGGCGTCCCGGAGCCCGCGAATCCATCCAGCTGGTACTCACCCAGTACTGCACCGGCTACGCCTGCTGCGCCGAGCACACCAATCCCTGCAGCGGTGAACAGCGGCAGTCCTGGGCCGCGCGGTGCTGCGATTGCAAGAGCTGCTGTGACTGTGCCGGCTGCTGTTCGGATTGCGGTGGTTGCTGCGGTGGGGACGGCTGCTGCTGTGGGTGCTGCGACTGTTCCTGCTGACCCTGGCGGACTCAGCCCCGTGGTGGGCGTGGCCCGTCGAAGCGGCGGGCCCACTGCCGGCTGGGTTCCTCCACCAGCGCGTGACTCGCCGCGGCGATCGGCAGCGTGAATGCCACGGTGAGCAGCAGGACCTTCACGAAGTCGCCGTGGAAGGGCAGAATCCCGAAAACCGGGAAAATCACCGACAGCACGGCCAGATGCCAGATGAAGATGCCGTAGGACCATCGGCCGGCCGTCGCCGCGGGGGCCGAGGTGAGCCATCGGTGGGTCTTATCCGCCGGACCCAGCACCAGTGGCGCCAGCAGTGCGAAACCGATCACCGCGCCGAGACCCATTTTGGCCGCGTACTGCCACGGTTCGGCCCGGGTCAATCCGGCGACCCCGCCGAGGTCGGTCGCCGAGAACGCGAACGCCACGCCGGCGATCGTCCACATCAGCCGCTGTTTGCCGAGGATCCGCCGCCATTTCGCCCGCCGCTCGTCGCAGATGAGTTCGGCCAGCAGTATGCCGCCCGCGAACCACGGTATGTAGGCGGGCAGCCAGTTGTCGGCGTGGATCCCGCCCGGGGTCGGCACCGGGATGAAGTTCCAGCTCAGGAACGCAAGGCCGAGTGCCAGCACGGCCGGAACCCGCGCGGCGGCCGCCCGCCCGCGCAGGCCGTGCAACAGCCAGGCCAGCAGCGGCAGCACCAGATAGAAGGCCACCTCCACCGACAGGCTCCACATCTGGGTGAGCCCGTCGGTCAGCGTGAGCGGTATGAAAATCTGCAGGAGTAGCAGGTTGGACAACCACACCTGCACGCCCGCGGTGCCCGCGGCCGCCGGTACCAGGATCAGCACCGCGCACACCACGATCCAGTAGGCGGGCACGATGCGGGCGACCCGGTGGCGCAGGTAGTAGCCGACGGTGGGCGCATCGCCGAGACCGCGGGCTGCTGATGCGTGCGGCCGCCAGAGCAGGAAGCCCGACAGCGCGAAGAACACTGCGACCGCCATATCGAACCGTTCCAGCAGCCGGCCGAGAAAGGGGATTGCGGTGGCGCCGGTCTGGAACGCCACATGGGTGATCAGCACCCCCAGCGCCGCCAGCCCGCGCATACCCTCCAGTGCGGGAAAGAAGGAACGCTGCCGGGCGGCCGCGGTCGTTCCGGGCACGGAAGACCCCATGACAGCGGCCGGTGCCACCGCGGCGGCCGGTTCAGTGCTGCCGATATCGGGCTGATCTCCGGGTTCGGTGGTGGGGGTGGTGGTCATCGGCTCCCAGTCTGCCCGCCCGCTTGTACAGCGGGGAAGGCGGTATTTCACAACGCGCGCTAGACTCCTGCCGATTTGGGTCCGATTCCGGCCTCGCCAATGCCCACGAAACGCCGTGGCTGTTAGTGTCAGGGCTCACGAGTGCCGCGGCGCCCCGCTGTACCCGCGGAACGACCTGTGTTCTACGACGAGGAGACATTGCATGGCACTGAGTGCCGGAACCAGAAGGACGGTTGCCTGCGTGCTCGTGGGTCTCGGCGCGTTGCTGATCGTTGCCGCGCTGATGATCCCTACCTACACCGTCGGCAAAATGGCAAAAACTCCCCTCGATCTCGAGATCACTACCGTCGCGGTCAACCAGCCCGACCAGGAGAGCCTGGTCCTGGACTCGACCTCGCTCACCGAAGAGGGGCGCAGCGCCGAGGTCAACGAGAACGTTCCGCTCGTCTCCCAGCGTTTCCTCACCATCGAAGACCCCTCCGACGCCGATCAGATGACGATCCAGGCCGGTAACACCTTGCGCCGGATCGACAAGCGGGGCGATACCGGTGTGCTGTCGGCCTACGTCGACCGCGTCACCATCGATCGCAAGACCGGTGAACCGGTGTCCACCGACCCTAACGGGTCGATCGCGATGGCAACCAACAGCAAGGGCGAGAGCATCGCCGAACCGGTCCACCGCACCGGCTTGCAGTACCGGTTCCCGATCGGCACCGAGAAGAAGACCTACCCGTACTTCGACGTCTATGCCGAGACCAGCACCGATATGGAGTTCGTGGAAGAGACCGAGATCAACGGCACCACGGTCTACCATTTCCGGCAGAACGTGCCCGCGACCGATCTGTCCAAGGTCTCCAACCTGCCCACCAACAAGCTGAGCCTGCCGGCCGCGAAGTGGGGTGTCGAGGGCGGCGAGGAGCCGGTCACCATGTCGCGCTTCTACAGCAACGTCCGCGATTTGTGGGTCGAGCCGCAGACCGGCACCGTCGTGAAGGGCGGTGAGCAGCTGAACATCTTCTACGCGCGCTCCGCCGACAAGCCCGAGGTTCCCGCGCTCAAATCGCATTTGGTCTTCGATACCGATACCGTCGAAGCCCAGCTCGCGATCGCCAAGGACAATATCGACCAGCTCTCGCTGTTCGGCCGCGTCCTGCCCATCGTCCTCGGCATCGTCGGTCTCATCGCGCTGATCGCCGGCATCCTGCTCGGTGTCATGGGCGGCGGTTCCGGCCGCCCGGCCCGCGCCGGTGGACCCTCCGGTAGCCGTCCCGGCGGCCCGGCTCAGGACCCCGCGGGTTCGGATGCGCCGACCACCACCCTGCCGCGTAGCAGCGGTGCGGACGCACCGACGGAGACCATCAAGATGCCCAAGAATCTCTGAGGCCGGTCGAATACCGAGTCGCCTGAATCAGAGTCGACGAAAAGCTCCCCGGACTTCGGTCCGGGGAGCTTTTTCGTAGGCCGAACTCACCGAAACGACGAAATCCCGCCCCCTTGGATACGGGGCGGGATTCGGTTCGCCGAGTTGCCCCGGGTCAGCGCAGGGTGGCGGTGAGGTGGGGATAGCCCTTCTTCGGGTGCCGCAGGGCGAGCTCCCAGCCGTCCGCGACCCGATCCGCGTATACGTTCACGGTCGAGGGCAGCAGAATCGGTTTACCGAACTTCACTCCATAGGACACCGCACCGGGAATACGGCCCTCCAGCGTGGCCAGGATGGCCGCCGCCGACCACATACCGTGGGCGATGGCCCTCGGAAAGCCGAACGCCTTGGCACCCAATGCCGAGGTGTGGATCGGGTTCTGATCGCCGGAAGCGTTCGCGTAGCGGGTGATCGTCTGCTGGTCGGCTCGCAGGGTGCGCAACGGGGGCGGCGGAACTTCTTCCGGCTTCGGCTCGGGTTTCGGACCGCCCGACAGCGAGGTCTTCTGCTGGTGCAGGAAGGTGGTCACTTGCCGCCACACCAGTTCCCGCCCGACCCGGATCTCGCTGATCGCATCCACCAGAAGGCCTTTGGGATGCTCGCGGAGGTTCTCGATATGCGCGGTGATATCGAGTGGTTCGCCGACCGAGATATCGCGAGTGCGTTCGATCAGGTTCTCCGTGTGTACCGCGCCCATCGCGGCGAACGGGAAATCGCGCTGTACCAGCAATTTCATCACCATCGGGAAGGTGATGACGAACGGGTAGGTGAGCGGCAGGTTGTCGCCGAACCGTAGCCCGGTGGCGCGGCAGTAGGCTGCCAGATGTTCCGGATCCACGCGCAGGCCCTCGAGCCGGACCGCACGGTCCGGGATCGCCGGGGCGCGCCCGGCTACGAACGGCAGCGGGACCGCGCCCAGGGCTGCCTTCACATAGAGGCTGCCGTTCTTCGGGGGGGCATCGAGGGTGATGGTTTCGGTCATCACGCGCCGATCATGCTCTGGCCGCAGACACGAACAATATTGCCGTTCACCGCATTCGACGCCGGGCTCGCGAAGAAGGCGACGGTTTCGGCGACGTCCACAGTCTGTCCCCCCTGGTTGAGCGAGGCCATCAGCCGGCCGCCCTCGCGGGTCGCCAGCGGGATCGCTGCGGTCATGGCGGTTTCGATGAATCCGGGCGCCACGGCGTTGATAGTGATGTTCTTCTCGGCCAACGCGGGGGCTTCGGCGTTCACCATGCCGATGACACCGGCCTTGGAGGCGCCGTAGTTGGTCTGCCCACGGTTACCGGCGATGCCCGCGATGGAGGATACGTCGATCACCCGGCCGCCCGCCTTCAATGCGCCGGCGGACACCAGGCCCTCGGTAATCCGGTGCGGGGCCGCAAGGTTCACGTTCAGCACCGCGTTCCAGCGGCCCTCGTCCATGTTCGCGAGCAGTTTGTCCCGGGTGATCCCGGCATTGTGCACGATGATGTCGATACCACCGAAACGTTCGGTGGCGAATTCCGCGAGCCGCTCGGCCGCGTCGGCGGCGGTCACATCGAGTGCCAGCGCGGTACCGCCGACCTTGTTCGCCGTTTCCGCCAGCGCCTCGCCCGCGGCGGGGATATCGGCGACGATCACGGTCGCGCCGTCCCGGGCGAAGACCTCGGCGATGGTCGCGCCGATACCGCGCGCCGCGCCGGTGACCACGGCGACCTTCCCGTCGAGCGGGCGGCTCCAATCGGCGGGTGCGGTCGAATCGTCCTTGCCGACCCGGATCACCTGCGCATCCACGAACGCCGATTTGGCCGAGAGTACGAAGCGCAGTGTCGAGGCGAGCCCGGTGGCCGCCGGGGAGGCTTCGGGGTGCAGGTACACCAGCTGCGCGGTGGCGCCGCGAAGCAGCTCCTTGCCGACCGAGCGGGTGAAGCCCTCCAGCGCACGCTGGGCGATCTGGCCCTCGACCGATCCGGCGAGTTCCGGGGTGGTGCCGATGACCAGCACCCGGCCCGACGGCGCGATACTGCGCATGGCCGGCTGGAAGAACTGGTAGAGCTGGGAAAGCTCCTCGATGCTGCCGATTCCGGTGGCGTCGAAGACCAGTGCGCCGTACTTGGTGCCGGCGGCCGGTGAATCGGCGAAGGTGTAATCGCCGGCCAGCAGCGCGCGCAGTGGTTCGGCCACCCGACCCTTACCGCCCAGCAGCACCGGGCCGGGCAGGGCGGGCTCGCCGGGGGCGTAGCGCCGTAGCTTCTCCGGCTTCGGCAGGCCCAGCTTGTTCGCGAGGAACCCGCCGGGTGCGGAGTTGACGAACGATCCGTAGAGGTTGGGTGCGCCCTTGCTCTTGGCTGCCACTGTTCCCACCTTTTCTGTTGCTCGAGTGGTGTCGGTACCGGCGTGCACCGGTACCGCCGCACCGGCGCCCTTGCTGCCCGAACTGCGCTCACCCGCGTGGAGCGGGGTCCGCAGGTTGGCCGGCGCACAGTCGCCGGAGGCGGTGTCGACATTGAACTTACTCCGGAGTAAGTTTATCGTAAACCGATCGCGGGCGGGCGTCGGCCGCCGCAGCCGGGTACCGCGTTTCCGGGGCCGGAAACACCCGACCATCTCGCCAACTCGACAACCTGGGAGACCCGAGTGACCACCACACCCCGTTCGACCCGTCCGGTCGCCATCGTCGGCGGCAACCGCATCCCGTTCGCCCGCTCCGACAGGGCCTACGCGCACGCCTCCAACCAGGACATGTTCACCGCGACCCTGGACGGTCTGGTGAGCCGCTTCGGTCTGCAGGGCGAGCGGCTGGGAATGGTCGCCGGCGGCGCCGTTCTCAAGCGGGTCGGTGAGCACGGCATGATCCGGGAGAGCGTGCTCGGCAGCACGCTCAGCCCCTACACACCCGCCCACGACCTGCAGCTCGCTTGCGGCACCGGCCTGCAGGCCGTGGTCACCGTCGGCGACGCCATCGCGGCCGGCCGGATCGAGGCCGGTATCGGCGGCGGAACCGATACCACCTCCGATGCACCGATCGGCGTGAGCGAGCGGATGCGTGAATGGATGCTGAACATCAACCGCGCCCGCACCAACGCCGAGCGACTCAAGCTGGTGGGCCAACTGCGGCCCGGCATGGTCGGTATCGAGATTCCGCGCAATGCCGAACCGCGCACGGGGATGTCCATGGGCGAGCACGCGGCCGTCACCGCCAAAGAGTTCGGTGTGGCCCGCGAGGCGCAGGACGAACTGGCCTACCTGTCGCACAAGAATATGGCCGCCGCCTACGAGCGCGGTTTCTTCGACGATCTGGTGACCCCCTTCCTCGGGCTCACCCGCGACGACAATCTGCGCCCGAACTCCTCGGTGGAGAAACTGGCCACCCTGAAACCGGTGTTCGGTGTGAAACTCGGCGACGCCACCATGACGGCCGGTAACTCGACGCCGCTCACCGACGGTGCCTCGGCTGTTCTGCTGTCCAGCGACGAATGGGCCGCAGAACGCCACCTACCGGTACTTGCGCATCTGGTGGACAGCGAGGTCGGGGCCGTCGATTACATCCACGGACCCGACGGCCTGCTGATGGCGCCCACCTACGCGGTGCCGCGCATGCTGGCCCGCAACGGCCTGACCCTGCAGGATTTCGACTACTACGAAATCCACGAGGCCTTCGCATCGGTGGTGCTGGCGACCTTGCAGGCGTGGGAATCGGATCAGTACTGCAAGGAGCGGCTGGGGCTCGATGGCGCTCTCGGCCCGATCGACCGGGCCAAGCTGAACGTCAACGGGTCCTCGCTGGCAGCCGGGCATCCCTTTGCGGCCACCGGCGGGCGGATCGTCGCTCAGACGGCCAAGATGCTGGCGGAGAAGGGGGCCGGTCGCGCACTGATCTCCATCTGCGCCGCCGGTGGGCAGGGTGTGGTGGCGATTCTGGAGCGCTGAGCGGGGGTATTGCGCCTGCGGTGGCGGGGGTCGGGCTCGTGTCGACCCCCGCTGTCGGAGGTGGGCTTTCTGTGTCTGCGGTCCTAGCCTTCGGCGCCCGGTAATTCGTGGTGCCCGCCGAAGGCCTCGCGCATTGCCGAGAGGGCTTTGTCGGCGTAGCCCGATTCGCCGCGGGAAGCGAAGCGCTGGAACAGGGCGGCGGCGAGCACCGGGGCGGGGACGCCGATATCGACCGCGGCGTCCAGTGTCCAGCGGCCCTCACCGGAATCCGATACTCGACCGCCGAAGGAATCCAGGTTCGGGTCGGCGTGCAGTTGCGCCGCGGTCAGGTCCAGTAACCACGAAGCAACCACCGATCCGCGCCGCCACACTTCGGTGACCTGCGCGATATCTATGTCGTAACGGTAGTATTCGGGGTTCTCCAGCGGCGTTTCCTCAGCGGAGTACTCGCTTGCCGCACGGTTGCCGTAGTCGGCTTTGTGCAGGATGTTGAGGCCCTCGGCGTACGCGGCCATCGCGCCGTACTCGATACCGTTGTGGACCATCTTCACGAAATGCCCCGCCCCGGCCGGACCGCAGTGCAGATACCCGTGTTCGGCCGGGCCCGGTTCACCTTCGCGGCCGGGTGTGCGCGGCGCGGCCGCAACGCCGGGCGCGATTGCTTGCAGCAGTGGCTCCACCTGCCGGAACGGTTCCGGTTCACCGCCGACCATCAGGCAGAAGCCGCGTTCGCGGCCGAAGACCCCGCCGGAGGTGCCGATATCGAGGTAGTGGATGCCGAGCGGATTCAGCTTCGCGGCCCGTGCGATATCGGCGTGGTAGCGGCTGTTGCCGCCGTCGATCACGATATCGCCCGCTTCGAGCAGGTCGGCCAGTTGATCGATCACCGCGCCGGTCGCCCCGGCCGGGATCATCACCCAGACCACCCGCGGGGTGTCCAGCATCGCGAGGAATTCCCTTAGATCGGTGCTGCCGCGGAAGCCGTCGCCGAGTTCGGCGGTGAGGCCGGTGATCACCTCCGCATGGCGTTCGCAGCCCACCGCGGTATGGCCGGCCGCGACGATCCGCCGCACGATATTTGCGCCCATCCGGCCTAGCCCGATCATGCCCAACTGCATCTCGCGTCCCCTTTTCCCTGGGTTGGAGGTCCGGATCGCACGTTGTAGTCGATTGTGCCCGGCGCCGTGGCGGATTTTTGTGTGCGCGGGTGTAACGCCCTGTCGGCGGCACCGATACACCGGTTGGCTCCGTGTATTCGCCTGACCCCCGACCCGGCGACTACACGGGGCCACTTTGCTGTCCGGACCAGAGCCGCGCAGTGGCTGCGCTGTATCACCCGGCTACTGTGCGGTGTCTCAATTGAGCCGCTGCCCGACCGCCAGATGGCGCAGCTGTGATCGATCAGGCACTGAAGATTACAGTTCGGACAACTATCGTTGGCGAAGGCTCGCACCCGCGAGTCCCCGGACATATCGATTGGGGAGGACGGTTCGTGAGCGGCGAATCCACTACCGACCGCGGCGACAAACACGACCCCGGCCGACCACAACCCACCGGCAGCGGCCCGTTTCAGCCGTCGCATACCGGCCGCGACCAGCAGGCGCAGCCGCCCGCACAACCGAATCCGGCAGAAGCCGTCGTGTCCGGCTGGCGCGGCGGCAGTTCGTGGTCGAACCAGGCGGCGAGTACGCCCGGTGCGGATCGTCCCGGCTCCTCCTCAGATTCTGTATCCGCGAATTCGCCCAGCCAAACCTCTGGCCCCGATCCGGCCGGGCCCGATTTCGCCACTCAGCAGTTCCCGCGGAGCGGTCCCGAACCGCAGCCCGGCGCCTATGCCTCCACCGGCCCCGATTCCGACGCTCCCACGGAAGTCTTCGAGTCCGCGGCCCTCACGCAACGCTTGGCCGGCGAGGAAGCAGCCTGGTCGGCCTACTCCGATGACACCGCCGCGACCGATGCCCTCACACAGAGCGGTTCGGTCCCTCCGGCACCACCGCGGCCACCGCAGGGCCGGCCGGGAGGTTCCGGCGGCGAGGGTGGAGACGGCGGGGAAAAGCGTTCACTGTCCGGCATCCGCGACAAGCTCCGCGGTTCCGCGACGGCTCGCCGCGTCCTGCTGGCAGCCGCCGTGGTGTTCGGTATCGCCCTGGTGGGCTACATCGCCGACCTGGTGATGACCTCCGGTAGCGTTCCGCGCGGCGTGGAGGTCGCGGGGGTCGCAGTCGGCGGGATGAACAAGGACGCCGCCCAGGCGAAGCTACAGACCACACTCGATGCCCGCTCCGGCGAAGTGGTGCCGGTGAAGATCGCCGATGTGCAGACCGAGCTGGTGCCCAGCGCCGCCGGCCTCGGCGTGGATTGGGATGCCACCTGGGAGCGGGTGGGTGGCCAGCCGCTCAATCCCGCGGCCCGGCTGCTGTCCTTCGTCGCCACCCGCGAGGTCACAGTGGCCAGCACTGTCGACGAGGCTGTGTTCGGAAGCACCCTCGACGAACTGCGGGTGCACGATCAGCCGCCGGTGGAGGGCGGTATCACCTTCGAGGGCACGCGGCCGGTGGCAGTGAATCCGGTTCCGGGCCGGATTCTGGACACTGCTGCGTCGCGGACCGTGCTGACCGACCAATGGGCCACGGCGAACACCCTGGACCTGCCCGTGATCCCCGCACCGCCCGCGGTCCGGGCCGAGGCCATCGAAAAGGCGCTGTACGAGATCGCCGAGCCCGCGGTGAGCGCGCCGGTGGTGTATTCGGGGAAGGACAGTGGGACCGCGACTCTGAACCCGGAGCAGATCGCCGCCATCGTGAGCTTCGTCCCGGACGGTCACGGCGGTCTGCGGGTCGAATTCGACCACAAGGTCGCGACGGACCTGCTCGCGCCGCAACTCGCGCCGACCGAGGTCGAACCGAAGGATGCGACCTTCACGTTCTCCGGTGCGCCGACCGTGGTACCCGCCGTTGTCGGCGACAAGATCAACTGGCCGAAATCGCTGGATCAGTTGCCGGCGATGCTGGCCGCCGCCGGACCGCAACGCACCACCGCGGCCGTCTACGAGCGCATCGAACCGAAGCTCACCACCCAGGCGGCGGAATCGCTGGGGATCACCGAGGTGATGGGCGAGTTCACCACCGGCGGTTTCTCCGGTCCGTCGGGTGTGAACATCCGTACTGTCGCGCAAGAGGTGAACGGTGCGGTCGTGAAACCCGGTGACACGTTCTCGCTGAACGGGCATACCGGCACGCGCGGCGCGGCCGAGGGGTATGTGGAATCCGGCATCATCGACCACGGCCGTCCCAGCACGGCGGTCGGCGGCGGGATCAGCCAGTTCGCCACCACTCTCTACAATGCCGCGTATTTTGCCGGGCTGGAGGACGCGGGCCACACCGAGCACAGCTATTACATCTCCCGCTACCCGGCTGCCCGGGAGGCAACCGTCTTCGACGGCGCCATCGACCTGCAGTTCCGCAACAACACCCCGCACGGCCTGTACATCCAAACCTTCGCGGACAGCTCGGATGTGACGGTGCGTATCTGGGGCACCAAGACGGTGGAGGTCGAATCCATCACCGGTGACAAGTCCAAACCGACCGAGCCGGAAACCATCACCCTGCCCGAGGGCGACGAATGCATCGCCTCCACAGGTGCACCCGGTTTCACGATCGCCGATACCCGGGTGATCACCGACGTCAATACCGGTCAAGAGATTTCCCGGCATACGCGGACGGTCAAGTACGACCCGGTTCCCGAGGTGAAATGCGTGTCCCCGGACGACGAGAAATCCGACGAGGAACAGCCCGCGGATACCTCGGAGCCGACCGCCGTGCCGAGTAGCGGCAACGAGGGCAGCCGGCCCACCGGTCGCGCGGGCAACCGCTGAATTCCCGGCCGGTAGCAGGTGGCCGACTGCTACCGGCCGCGTTCGTGGGGCTTCAGCGGCCTACAGCGGTGTGCGCATCAGCAGGACGTTGTACTGCCGGTGCACCGTGAGCAGGAAGTACAGGTCGCTTCCCGTCTGGTAGGGGAAGATCATGGGCGCGTAGGCGGTGGGCAGGGAAGCCGCCTCTACCAGCACCCGCGGTGTACTCCAGGGGCCTTCCGGGGTGTCGGCCGTGCGCAGCACCACCGAATTGTGCGGATCGGTCGTCAGCATCACGTATTTGCGCAGATGGTCGTTCCACTGCACCGACAATTCGGCGACACCCTCGACGATCGGCGTCGCGGCTACCGGGTCGTTCATCTTCCAGCCGTGACCGTCCCAGTACTCATATGCGTCCATCTTCGCGATATCCGCTTCGCGCACCCGGGAGATGTAGCCGGTGTTGCTCCGCCCGGCCGCTGTGCCGAACCGGTACACATACCCGTCGGCCTTCACGAACGCGTTCTGCTGAAAACGTTCGTGGCCGCCGCCGTTGGCCCGGCGGGTGGTGGGCAGCTGTGTCCAGGTCCGGCCGCCGTCGGCGGAGGAGGCGAGGGTGGCGAAGTTGGTGGTCCACTTGCCGTGGTCGCCCCATTCCTTCACCGACATCATGCTCATGTACTGCACCCCGCCCACCGCGACCCCGGCGGTCGGGATCAGGCTGATCTCGATACCCGGGATCTTCGGGCTGGGCAGCGGGTTCGGGACGGCACCGTCGAAGATGATGCCCTGCGACGGGTCCTTGGTGCGGCTGTGGAACAGCACATTGCTGCTCCACGCCCATGCGCTGCCGGCCAGCAGGTTGGGGATGCCGAGGCCCGCGGAATCGCCGAACGCGGTGATCATGGTTCCGGCGCCGTCGTCCCACATCACCCCGAGATCGGTGCCGAGCACGTTCACCTGCTCGGTCCGGTTGGGGCTGTCCATCCCGGTGACCTGGAAAACGGCCTGGGTTTCGCCCGGTAGCGGCGGCAGGCCGCGTGGCTGGCCGTTGATCCCGGGGATGGGATTCACATTGTTGGGGTCCGCTGCAGCGGGACCGGCCAGGACGAGTGCCGCGGTAGCACCCACGATCCCGGCGCGTACGAGTACGGACAGCGGGCGGCGAGTCATTCTCGATTGTCCTCCTGCGGAGCTGCGCGGTCTGCGGGCCATCTTGCCACGGCCGCGGTATCGGCGTGCCGATCCGCGCTGCCGAACCACCGCGGGATCCGGTCGAGCAATTCCCGCTGATCCTCTCCGATCAAGGCCGCGTGCCCGTCGGGTCGCAGCAGTACGGCGGGCACATTTGGAACGGCCTTTCGCCGACTTTGTGCCTTCACCGGCTCGTCGGCTGTGCGCGTCCGGCCGGCCTGTCCGGCCGGCCTCCGGTCGGCCCGCACAAAACCGGCGGCCCGGATTATCCGGGCCGCCGGCGGGAGAGCGATTCATCAGCGGATCAGAACGCCGCCTCGTCCAACTCCATGATGTCGTTGTCCAGGTTCGACAGGATGGTGCGGGTGGCCGTCAGCTCCGGCAGGATATTGCGGGCGAAGAACTGGGCCACGCCGACCTTGCCCTGGTAGAAGGCCTGGTCGGCACCTTCCGCGCCGGCATCCAGCGCGGCACCGGCGACCTCGGCCTGCCGCAGCAGCTGCCAGCCGATCAGCAGGTCGCCGACCGAGAGCAGGAAGCGCACCGAACCCAGGCCGACTTTGTACAGCTCATCGGTCTGCTCCTGGGCGCCCATCAGGTGCCCGGTGAGCGTGGCTGCCATGGCCTGCACGTCCTCGAGCGCGGTCGCCAGCAGTTTGCGTTCGGCCTTGAGGCGGCCGTTGCCCGCCTCCGAGTCGATGAACTTCTGCACCTGTCCGGCCACATGCCCCAGGGCGACACCGCGGTCTCGGGCGATCTTGCGGAAGAAGAAGTCCTGCGCCTGGATCGCGGTGGTGCCCTCGTACAGCGAGTCGATCTTGGCGTCGCGGATGTACTGCTCGATCGGGTAATCCTGTAGGAAGCCGGATCCGCCCAGGGTCTGTAGCGATTCGGTGAGGTATTGGTAGGCCCGCTCGGAGCCCACACCCTTCACAATCGGCAGCAGCAGATCGTTGACCCGGGCCGCGAGATCGGCGTCGGCACCGGAAACAGCCGCGGCGACATCGGCGTCCTGGTGGGCCGCGGTGTACAGGTACACCGCGCGCAGGCCCTCGGCGTACGCCTTCTGGGTGGCCAGGCTGCGCCGCACATCCGGGTGGTGGGTGATGGTGACCCGCGGTGCGGTCTTGTCCGACATCTTGGTCAGGTCGGCACCCTGTACGCGCTGCTTGGCGTAGTCGAGCGCGTTCAGGTAGCCGGTGGACAGGGTGGCGATGGCCTTGGTGCCCACCATCATCCGTGCGTGCTCGATGACCTCGAACATCTGCGCGATACCCTTGTGCACCTCACCCACGAGCCAACCCTTGGCCGGGACGCCGTGGCCGCCGAAGGTGACCTCACAGGTGGCCGAAACTTTCAGGCCCATCTTGTGTTCGACATTGGTCACGAACACACCGTTGCGCTCGCCCAGTTCGCCGGTTTCGTGGTCGAAGTGGAACTTCGGTACGAAGAACAGCGACAGACCCTTGGTGCCCGGCCCGGCGCCCTCGGGGCGGGCGAGCACCAGATGCATGATGTTCGGGAAGAGGTCGTCGGCATCGGCCGAGGTGATGAAGCGTTTCACGCCCTCGATATGCCAGGAGCCGTCCTCCTGCTGGACCGCCTTGGTGCGGCCCGCGCCCACATCGGAGCCGGCGTCGGGCTCGGTGAGCACCATGGTGGCGCCCCAGCCCTGCTCGACGGCGATCTTGGCCCATTTCTGCTGCTCTTCGGTGGCGTTGTTGTAGAAGATGTTCGCGAAACCGGGGCCGGCGGCGTACATGAAGGCCGCGGGCTGCGCGCCGAGGATCAGTTCGGCGATGGCCCAGTAGGCGGCGCGTGGGACGTCGATACCGCCCAGTTCGGGGTCGACGGAGAAGCTGTCCCAGCCGCCTTCCTGCAGGGTCCGGTAGCTCTTCTTGAACGACTCGGGCAGGCTCACCGTATGGGTTTCCGGGTCGAAGACCGGCGGGTTGCGGTCGGCGTCGGTGAAGGATTCGCCGAGCGGGCCTTCGGCCAGGCGGCGCACCTCGTTGAGCATCTCTTTGACGGTGTCGGCGTCCAGGTCGCCGTAGGCGCCGGATTCCAGGATCTTGCCCAGGCCGAGGACCTCGAAGAGGTTGAACTCCAGGTCGCGGACGTTGCTCTTGTAATGACCCATTGTGATACTCACTCTCCGTTGAGTCGGGTGCGGTCGGTGTCGTCAGCCGTTCCCGCCCGTTGTTGCCACCGGGTAGCCACCGGAACGCAGCAGGCTACTCGCGGGTAACTTATCACCTATATTACCGACGGGTAAGGCGGGCGGCAAAGGGTCTCGCGGCATTGTGATGAGCGAAACAGGCGGCAGTCCGGTGACCTGCGGAAACAAGACCCGTGATGGGCTCATCGGGCCGTTTTAGCCCGGGATACCTCGGTGGCCCTGGTTGGCGATCGGATGCAGCAGCGCCGAGACCGCGGCCGGGTGCTCCGGTGGAAGATCTCGATGAACCGATACCGGGCCGGATAGGGTGAGGTGTGCGGATCCAGACGAGCGCCGGCCCCGCGGAGGCCCGGATCGACCATCCGGACGACGCGACATTCCTGCTGGTATTCACCCACGGTGCCGGCGGCGGGGTGGACGGCCAGGACATCCTGACGGTGCGCGATACGGCGCTGGCCGCGGGTGGTGTCGTGGCCCGCGTTCTGCAGCCCTACCGGGTGGCCGGCCGCCGTGCGCCCGGCAAGCCGGAGCCGCAGGACAGGGCCTGGGGCGAGCTTGTCGCCGCGCTGCGATCGGACCTCGGCCCCGACCTTCCGCTGATCCAGGGTGGCCGCAGCAACGGGGCGCGGGTCGCCTGCCGGACCGCCGGCGAACTCGGCGCCCGTGGCGTCGTGGCGGTGTCCTTCCCGCTGCATCCGCCCGGAAAACCGGAGAAATCCCGGCGTGACGAATTATTGGCCGCTGCACCGGCCGAGGTGGTGGTGATCAACGGTGGTAGCGATCCGTTCGGAATCCCGGACCCGGCGGACGCCGCGGAGGTCCGGGTCATCGCCGGGCAACCGCATTCCTTCAAGAAGGGGTTCGACACGATCGCCGAAACACTCGAGCCCTGGTTCTTGCGCTGGAGTAGCTGAAGCGGCCGGAATATGGGCTGGTGCACCGTCTTTCCGGGCGGGCAGGATGTCAATGAACCGGTTTGGTGGCGATGACCAGGGCGTCGATCGCTTCCCCTGCCTCGGTCGGCCGCAGGATCTGCTGGGCGGTATCGATCCGGAGACCGCTGTCGTCGCCCAGGTCGGTGACCACATCCTCGGGTGTGAACAGGATCTCCGGATCCTGCGGGCCCCCGTGCCCCCGTTCCGGATTCGCGCTGTCGTGCCCGAGTACCAGCAGCATTCCGCCGGGGGTGAGCAGCCGCGCCGCCCGCCGGACCATCTCGCGACGTTGTCCGGCCGGTAGGTGCAGGAACACCATCAGGACCAGTTCGTAAGGACCGCCGATATCCACACCCGGTTCGGTGAGATCGGCGCACTGCCAGGTGATCCGCTCCCGGATGGACCGGGTCAGCCGTGTCGCCACCGTACGGCCCTTATCGATTCCGACCTGGGAGAAATCCACTGCGTGCACCTGCCAGCCGTGGGTGGCCAGCCACAGTGCGTTGCGGCCCTCCCCGCAGGCCAGATCCAGTGCGCGCGGGAATTCGGGAACTGTCCCGTCCGGGCCGGGCACGCGCGGTATGCGCCGGTCCAATCCGTGCACGAACTCCACCACCGTGTTGTTCGGCGGTGCGCCCCACACCAGTTCGCTCTGCACATACCGCGTATCCCATTCGGCCGCGTCCATACGGGCCAGTGTATGGATGCAGTACCTGCTTCGGAACGCTTCGGCTTCGGATGTCATTCGTCGGCGGGCTCGGGCAGCCACTGCACCGGCGAGGTTTCACGGATATGGACGAGGATGTCGAAGGCCGCTGCCGCCGAAGTCACCTCGAACCGCGCCGCCTCGTCCGCGGCCGGGTCGTACACGCCGCTGATCACCCGCATTCGTGCCGGTGCCGCCCGCCACGCCTGGACCTCCGGTGGTGCGTCGTCGCGTAGGTCGACGAAGTAGGCGGGCAGGTCGACGGCCCCCAGATCGGCGTCGAGGAGGTCCGGATGGGGGTCGGGGGCGATTGCCGTGCCCAGATCGCCGTGATGGAAACCGATCGCCACCGAGAGGTAGCCGGTGCCGAAATATGCGCGCAGCCCGCTGCCCTCACTGTGGAACCGGGTATCGGCCGGGCCGATACCGCTCTCGCCGGCGGCCGTGTGGGCGATCCCGTCCCAGTACACGATCCGCGCGCCGGTGGCATGGTGATGATCGATGATCGTCCGGGCCGGTTGTGGGTCGTCCCCGCCGAAGCCCCCGCGTCCGGCCACGCTGTTCTCGTGGAAGGCCACGATCAGCCGGGCGCGGTCGAGTGCCGTCGAATACGCCGCGGCTGCCTCGGCGGTGGACGGTTGCGGCAGTGCCTGTAAGAGCGTGAGCGCGGCGCGGGCGTCTTCGGCGAACGGGCGGCCGGGGTGGATGCCCTGGTGACGCTGGACATGCTCGTCGATCCGGTGCGCACTGCGGATCGGGGTCAGATATGTGGCGAGTTCGCCGGCACGGTCCGGAGCCCAGCGGTGGGCGTAGGCGAGTACCTCGTCGTAGTCGGCGGATTCGGCGGCCGCCGGCCGGATACCGAACACACCGACCTGATCGCCGGGGTGGTCGATGTTGTAGGCGCGCAGCCATTCGAGCGTCGCGACGGTTTCGGCGGTGCGCAGGGGTCGCCAGGCGCCGGCGAGCGCGGTGTACGGGTCGCCGCTGCCGGTGCGTACGTAGGCGTCGAGCCGGGCACCGGAACGTGCGCTGTCCTGGACGGCGAGCGCACGGAATCCGTGCTCGGTGATCAGGGTGCGCAGGATCCGCTCCCGGATCCCGTAGGTCTGGCGGGAGAAACGGGTGGATTCGCCGAGACCGACCACGGTGGCCGCGGCCAGGTGGTCGGTCAGCGTCCGCAGATCCGTACCGGTATCGGCGGCGTCGGTTCCGTGGACGGGCCGCGCGTTATCGCGCAGCCACCGGTGCACCGTGTCGGCGGTATCGGTGGTTGTCGAGATCGTGTTCACGCCAGGCTCCTGGTGACTCGTGGGAGTGTCGTGAACCAGCCTCCTACCTCAACTATTGTTCAGGTCAACTGTGTGTGGGGTCAGAGGCTGCTGCGCATCAGGACCACGTTGTACTGGTTGTGGACGGTGGTGAGGAAGTACAGATCATTACCGGTCTGATACGGGAAGATCGCCGGCGCATACGCGGTCGGCAGCTCTCGGGCATCGATCAGCACCCGGGGCGGGCTCCACGGGCCCTGCGGGGCGGGCGCGGTGCGCATCACCACCGAATTGAACGGGTCCGTGGTCAGCGAAACATATTGACCCAGATGGTCGTTCCACACAACCGACAATTCGCCGACACCGTGCATGATCGGTTGCGCGGCATTCACGTCGCCGTGTTTCCACCCGCCGCCGTCCCAGTATTCGTAGGCGCCCAGATTCTGGATATCTGCCTCGCGGACCCGGGATATGTAGGCGGCATTGTCGCGGCCCGACGCGGTTCCGTAAACATAAACGTAGCCACCGTCTTTCGCGAAGGCATTCATCTGGAAATTGCGGTTGGCGCCCTCGTTGGGCCGGCGGGTGAATGTCAGGTCGGCCCAGGTTTCGCCGTTGTCGGCGGACGCGGCCAGCCCGGAGTAATTGGTTGTCCAATCGCCGGGAGTGTCCCATGTCTTCACCGACATCAGGCTCATGTACTGCACGCCGTTCACCGCGATACCGGCGGTCGGAATACGGCTTATCTCCAGGAACGGAATCTTCGGGCTGGGGATCAGATCACGCGCCTGACCGAAGACATCGCGGACCACACTGTCGAAGTAGATACCGTGCCGGGGGTCGCGGGTATGGCTGCGGACCAGCACATTGCTGCGCCACGCCCACATGCTGCCGGACAGCAGGTTGGGGAATCCGACGCCGGCGGTATCGCCGAACGCGGTGAGCATTTCACCGTGCCCGTTGTCCCACATGATGCCCAGATCGGTGCCGAGCATGTTGTAGTTGTGGGTGCCGTTCGGGCTGGCCATTCCGGTTACCTGGAAAACGGCCCGGGTGGCTCCGTTCAATTGTGGAAGCCCATTGGTGCCGTTCAGCACTGGAATGGGATTGATGGCGTTGGGATTCGCCGTGGCCGGTGCGGTGGCCGCGATCATTGCGGCCGATGCGCCCGCCAGCAGAGACATAAGTATGGATCCGGTTCTTTTCAAGTCCGTCGGACCTCCGGGTTGCGTCGAGAATCGCCGCGGATAAACGTGGGCACCTCGGGATCTGTTACACGGCTCATTTCGACTGGCTGGCAGATCGCGGGTCATGTTAGCAGTGGATATGGGCTGATCAGAGGCTTTGCGGGGCAGTTCTGTGCTGGTGTCACGCAGGTCGGTGGGGTTGTTGCTGAATTGTCACCAGTGAAGAGTTCGCGGCACTGCTGCTCGAGAGCGCCGTAGATCACTCCATGGTCTAATCGAGAAGTTAACCGCGCATTTCAGCGGTTTACTTCAGTGAGGAAGCGGAGGACGTATGCTGCCAGCCGGAATGGACCCGCGCACACCGGTGCTCGTCGGAGTCGGACAGGTCGTGCATCGGTCCGGTGAACCAGGTCTGCCCGGAGCAGTCGAACTGGCGGCGGAATCGCTGCGCCGGGCAGGTGCAGACAGCGGAACCGGCGATGTGCTGCTGCGATCGGCCGATGTGGTGGCCGCCGTCGCCACGGTCAGCGGCTCCTATCCCAACCTTGCCGCGACGGTCGCCGCGCAGATCGGCGCCTCCCCGAAACGGACCCTGCAATCCGCGCCCGCCGGTGGCGACGCCCCGCAGCGGCTGCTCAACCTGCTGGGCCGGCAGATCGCCGAAGGTCACACCGATATCGCCCTGATCTGCGGCGCCGAGTCGATGGCATCGCTGAGCAAGTCCAAGAAAACCGGTGTGGACCCCGGCTGGCCCGAACAGCACGAGAACGCCCTACCCGACGAGATCGTGGGCGCCACCGACGCCCCCAGCTCCGCGATGGAAACCGCAGCCGGACTCTGGGGGCCGATCTATGTGTACGCGCTGATGGAATCGGCGATGCGCAATCGTCTCGGTCTCGACCAGGAGACGCATCTGGCGCGGATCGGCGGGCTGTGGTCGCGATTCTCCGAGGTCGCGGCCCGGAACCCGTACGCCTGGATGCCGACGCAACGGACCGCGGCCGAACTCGTCACCACCGGGCCCGGCAACCGGATGGTGTCCAGCCCGTACCCGAAACTGCTGATGGCGAATCTGACCGTCGACCAGGGCGCCGGCCTCATTCTGTGCAGCGCCGCGGCGGCGGATGCGGCCGGAGTGCCCCGGGAGCGGTGGGTCTTCCCGCACGGCGGTGCCACCGCCACCGATATCTGGTATCTCTCCGAACGCACCGATATCGCCGCCTCCCCGGCGATCGCCGCGGCCGGCCGGGCCGCGCTGGCGGGTGCGGGGGTAGGTATCGACGATATCGCCCATATCGACCTGTATTCCTGCTTCCCGGTGGCCGTGCAGGTGGGCGCCGCGGCGCTGGGCTTGCCGATCGACGATCCCGCGCGACCCCTCACCGTCACCGGCGGTCTCACCTTCGGTGGCGGTCCGGGCAACAACTACAGCACCCACGGCATCGCCACCATGGCCGGGATCTTGCGCGACAACCCGGGCGACTACGGGCTCACCACCGCGCTCGGCTGGTACGTCACCAAACACGGGGTGGGTGTGTACTCGGCGAAACCACCGGCCGAACCGTTCCGTCCGGTGGAGGCCGAGGTCCCGGTGGCCCGGCGCGAGACGGCCCCGGGCTATACCGGCCCGGCGGTCATCGAGGCGTACACAGTGCCACACCGCAAGGGCGAGGCGGGCGATGAAGCCGAAGCCGTGGTGGTCAGTGCACTGAACCCGGCAGGGGCACGCATACTTGTCCGGGCGACGGACAGCGAAACCATCGCCGCCTGCACCATCGGCGACCGGTTGGGCGCTGCCATCGAGATCACCGCCGCCGACCGTTTCATTCTGCGCAGTGAGAGGACAGCCTGATGACCGATACCGTGCTCCTGGACCGGTGTGATGCGATAACCGTGCTCACCGTCAACCGGCCCGCGGCGCGTAACGCCATCGATCTGGCGACGGCGACGGCGATCGAGGCCGCGATCGACGAATTCGAGGGCGACGATACCGCGCGGGTGCTCGTGTTCACCGGGGCCGACGGAACCTTCAGCGCCGGAATGGATCTGATCGGGATGACCCGCGGTGAGTTCCCCGTAACCGAACATCGCGGCCCGCTCGGTATCACCGCGAAACCGCCGGCCAAACCGATGATATCGGCGGTCGAGGGTTTCGCGCTGGCCGGCGGTTTCGAACTGGCTCTTTCCGGTGACCTCATCGTCGCTGCGCGGGACGCGAAATTCGGTATCCCCGAGGTGAAACGCGGACTCGTCGCGGCCGCCGGCGGCGTCATGCGGCTCACCCAGCGCCTGCCGCGCAGTATCGCGGCCGAACTGGCGTTGACCGGTGGCCGGATCAGCGCCGAACGGTTGCACCAGCTGGGACTGGTCAACCGGGTGACCGACCCCGGTGAAGCGCTGGAAGTCGCGCTGGAGCTGGCGGGCGAGATCGCGGCCGCCGCTCCGCTGGCGGTGGCGGCCAGTAAGCGGATCATCGACGAGTCTCCGGATTGGAGTGCCGCCGAGGGGTTCGCGAAGCAGGGGGAGCTCGCTCTTCCCGCAATCGCTTCCAAGGATGCGGCCGAGGGGGCGCTCGCATTCGCGGAGAAGCGCGACCCGGTTTGGCAGGGCCGCTGAGGTTCAGTGTGCTCGCACGGTAAGGGGCCGACCGTGGTGGTTCGGCCGGTTTTCCAGCAGTCGGCGGCCTCGTCGACTGCCGGAAACCCCTGGCCGTCCGAACGGCACCTTCAGTGGGCGGGCGGAGCGGGCCACATATCTGCTCTCGCCGGGAATTGCCGCGCCCGCCGTCGTTGTCGTCCTGCGTTACCCTCAGCGACAGTCGCGCGTCCCGGCTCGCCTCGGGCGCCGACCTGATGCGTCGGTTACGCGGGCAATTGATCAAGTATTACGCGGGCGCAGGCGGCGGGATCGTCGTAGAACGGCGTATGCCCGCTGCCCCCCAGCGTGATGTGGCGCGCGTGCGGCAGTACCTCGCGGGCGCGCCGGCTCTGGGTCCTGTAGGTGAGCAGGATGTCGCGGTTACCCCAGGCGATGGTCACCGGTAGGTCCGCCAGCGCCGCCGGGTCCGCGAGTTTCGCCTCGGTGAACGAATCCAGTGCCGGTGCGAAACCGAGCGATTTCACCGCACCTTCGGCGGTGTCCAGAGCGGTCCGGGTGTCGACCGCCCAGGGCTTACCGAAGACCAGGCTCAAGAATATGGTGCGGCCGGCCGGCGTGCCGAGCACCTTCGGCATCGCCGGGCCGAGGACGCGACCGAGTTTCTCGGCTCGACCCAGCGATTGCTGACACCAGATGCGGCCCGGTGTGTCCCAGAAGAAGATCGGTGAGAAGGCTGTCACCGAGCGGGCCAGGCCGCGGGCGCCGAGGTTCAGCGAGATCCCGCCGCCCATCGAATTTCCGGCGAGATGGGGCCGGTCGAGCCCCTGGACGGCCAGGAAATCAGCGAGGGCGCCGGTCAGGGTGTCGACCGTGGTGCGGGGTAGCGGTGCGGAACCGCCGAAACCGGGCAGATCGACCGCGATTACCTCGAAATGGTCGGTGAGGGTGCCGATGACCGGTTCCCACACCTGCCACCTGCTGCCCACGCCGTGGACCAGCACGAGAGGTTCACCGCTGCCTTCGCGATGGTACTCGAGAACAGTCATACCCAGCTCTCCGATCAGGATCCGAACTGCGGAATCACACTAACAGCAGGCAGGGGACATCAGTTCGATTCGCGGGGACCGCCGAAGGTACGTCCCCGTTGGACCTGCACCGACGGCAGGTGTGAGTCTTATCGAAATATGCTCCTCCGAGTTGCGGCCCGAGTGTGACTGCGACTACACACATGCGTGGGCGTCACGCGGACGACCGTGGGACGATCCCCGATCACCGCGGCGTCCAGGTGATACATCTGAGAGAGGAACCCGGTGCGGAAGACCCTTTTTGCCGCGACCCTAGTAATTCTGCCGCTGTTGGCGGCCTGCGGTAGCGATACCGAATCCGCGCCCGCGCTGACCGAGGCGGACCTGTCGAAATCTCTGCAGGAGAAAGGCCTCAAGGACCCGGCCTTCGCCGACTGCGCCGCCAAGGTCTACCTGGCGGAAGGTATTTCCCAAGAAGGTCTGCAAACCATGATCAGCGACGAGTTCGATACCCGGATGGCCGATCCGGAGACTCTCGGCCTGAGTCCGGACGACAAGACCAAGGCCGAGGCCGCGACCTCCAAGATCGTCGGTGAATGCCTCGGGGCGTCGCAGTAGGCGGTTTCGGCAGCGAACGCCTGCCGAGCATCGTCGGGCGGCCGTAGTAGGTCTCCGACGGCCGTGGTCGGGCGATCGATATCTCCGGTGCGTAATTCGGAGATGAGTCGGCCGACCGTTGAGATGCTGCCCTGGCCGTGGAGCCGGGGCAGCGCCGTCCGGCCGGTTCCGATCGGTGCGATCCGAACCCTGGCCGAGTGGCACGTCCGGATGGTCAACTGAGGTCACAGCACCCAACGATCCCGGCGCCGGCCGGGGAGGAGGCGCCGACGTGGCCGTAACCGTGGTAGTCGGTAATCCGAAACCGGCATCCCGCACCTTGTCGGCAGGTGTTGCCCTCGCGGCCGCGCTGCGCCCCGATATCGAGCCGGCGGTCGTCGACCTCGTCGACCTCGGCCCAGGACTGCTCGGCTGGGGCGACCCGGCGGTCACCGAAACCGTGCGAGCCGTCGCCACCTCCGAACTGGTGGTTTTCGCCAGCCCCACATTCAAAGCCACCTACACCGGCCTGCTGAAACTGTTCCTGGAACAGTTCGAAGGCGGTACCGGCCTCCAGGGAGTGCTCGCGGTCCCGCTGATGCTCGGTGCGGGCCCCGCACATGCCCTCGCCCCGGATCTACTGCTCAAACCTGTGCTGGTGGAGCTGGGCGCGACCACCGCCCTGCCGGGGCTCTACTTGTCCGACCGGACCTTCGGCGACGACGGTGTACTCACCGCCTATGCCGAACGCTGGCGCCCGGTAGCGCAAGCGTTGTCTCCTGCGAAACCAGAGGTCGAATCGTGAACGAGCTTTTCGAAACTCCCGCCGACGGCACCGGCCTCCGCCGTGCGTTCGCCAACTTCCCCAGCGGGGTGGTGGCAGTCTGCGCCCGGGTCGACGGCAAACCACACGGTCTCGCCGTGAGCACGTTCGTCCCGGTCTCGCTGGACCCGCCACTGGTGTCGTTCTGCATTCAGAACACCTCCGCCACCTGGACCCGCCTCGTCCACGCGGGCCACCTCGGCCTCAGCCTCCTCGGCACCGACCAGCAGGACGCCGCCCGCTCGCTGGCCTCCCGCGACGGCGACCGCTTCCGCGGCCTGGACCTGCACGACGGCACGGGCGAAGCAGTGTTCATCGGCGGCGCCTCCGTCTGGATCGAAGGCACTCCGCAAGCGCACGTCCCCGCAGGCGACCACACAGTGGTCATCCTGCGCGTCCACCGTCTCGCAATCCACCCTGGTCGTGATCCCTTGGTGTTCCACGGCTCCCGCTTCCGCCTCTTGCGCGCCGGCTGAGCCGGGCGATCCCGAACAAGCGCGTGCGGATGATGCGGCCGTCCTCGCCGTCGACGCTATCGGCATCGTGCCTGGCGCCCTGCAGCATCGAGGTACCGGTACCCACGCGCAACGCAACCGCCGGCGTCCGCAACGTCTCGAGCCGGATCGTGTCCCGCTCGCCTTGTTGGATGTTCTCGACGAGCGAGAGCGAAACGTCGCTGAGCTCGGCAAGTTCGGCGTTGGGTCAGCCCACGCCGTTCCCGCACGGCTGCGACGGGGTCCCCCGGATCCGCAGCCGTACCATCGAGCGCACGGCCTCACAGCATCTCGCGATATGAGTCCAGGCCGGTGCGCATTTCGTTCCTGTGATCATGTCGCGGGCCCCCGCCGAGGGCTCGCCTGCGGGTGCGTAGACGAGCCCCCGGGTTCACCGGGTTACCGGCCGAACGGGAGTGCTCAGATGTCGCCGAAGGCTGCCGCGTAGCGGATGACGCCACTGGGCAGGGGCTCGGTGTCCAGGCTCAGTACCATCAGCGCGTCGTCGGGGACAGACGTCTTCATGGTGACGCCGTGGGTGCTGGCGCGGGTGAACCCGAAACGCGGGTAGTACTCCGGATGTCCGAGGACGGTGACGAAATGCTCACCCCTTGCCTTTGCGGCCTCGAACGCCGCACGGATCGCGGCCGATCCGACGCCGGTTTTCTGGTACTGCGGCAGGACCGCGCACGGTCCCAGGCACAGTGCCGGGGTATCACCGATGTGCGCCCGGGTCAGCAGTACATAGCCTACGAGGGCGCCGGCGTCGTCGAGCGTGACCAGTGACAGTCCGTCGATCCAGGCGGGGTCCCGGCGCAGCGCGTCGACGAGGTCGGCCTCCTCGGCTGTGTCGAACGCGGCGAGATTGATCTCGCGGGTTGCGGCGATATCGGCGCCGGTCTCGGCGCGAGTGGTCCAGTCGGTACGGGGATTCATTGTTGTTTTCTTCCTGTGATGAATGATGTTGTGAGCCAAGGCATCCAGTGCCTGAGTACGGCCCGGGCGGTGGCACCGCACGGTGCCTCCGGGTCGCCCGCGGGTGCGAGTGGGCACATCGGTGTCAGCGCTGGCGTTCGCGGAATCGGTAGGTTGCACGCAGATCCCGCGTGATCGCCTTGACGGTCTTGCTGCGTTTGCCGCTCTCGCGGGCGACACCGCGGGTGGCTGCCCACTGGCTTTCCCGCATCAGTTTGCGGTACCGATCGAGCCGCGCCAGGTCCAGCTCGCCGGTCACGATCGCGTCCTGCACCGCGCACCCCGGTTCGCTGCGGTGTTCGCAGTCACCGAAGGTGCAGTTGCGGGCATAGGCCTCTATCTCGGCGAACACCTGCCCGACCCCGTCGGCGACATCCTGAACGCCGATGCCGCGCAGGCCCGGAGTATCGATGAGCACCCCACCGGCGGGCAACGCCAACAACTCGCGATGCACGGTAGTGTGGCGGCCCTTGCCGTCGACGGCACGAACCTCATTGGTGCCCATGTGTTCTCGGCCCAGCAACGCGTTGGCCAGACTGGACTTGCCGGCCCCGGACGGACCCAGCAGCACCGTGGTCCCGGTCACGGTTTCGGCCAGCCGATCGAGGCCTGTACCGGTAGTGGCGCTGGTAGTGAGGATGTCGACGCCGGGAGCCAGCGCGGCCACCACGGCTTCGTCCGCACCAGGGTGCTCGGTCAGATCGGCCTTGGTCAACACGATGACCGGCCGGGCGCCACTATCGAAAACCAGCGCCAGCAACCGCTCGATGCGGCCCGCGTTGACCGGTGCCGCCAGCGAGACCGCGATGACGACGGTGTCGACGTTGGCCGCGAGCACTTGCTGATGGGAGGTGCGGTCCGAGGATGCGCGAGTAATCGCGGTACGGCGAGGCAGCAATGCCACCAGCAGCGGCTGCGAGCCCGGGCGTAGCGCGGCCCAGTCGCCGGTGCACACCATGTGCTCACGGTCCGCGCCGCTGAGCGCACTGCTGTCGGCGCGCACCGGCCCCGAGGCAGTGAGGGTGTCACATAGGCCGCGGTCGACCCGCACGATACGGGCCGGTACCAACCCGGCGTCGGCGTGTTCAGCGAACATCGCCGCGAACGTCTCGTCCCAGCCGAGTGCGGACAGCTCTCGTGAAGACGATGAAGAAGTCGAAGAATGGTGAGGTGAATGCATGATGAGACCCTTGGATGAAGGAGCCCCGTTCGGACACGAAATCCACCGGCGCCATCACCGCGAGCACAGCTCGCAGCGACTACCGGCAACGGGTATCGGGTCTAGACCGGGGCCCGGGACGTGAGGATGGTCCGGGCGCTGCGCACCGCAGCGGTCTTCACCGCAAACATCAACTCACCTCCCATTCTCTCGCACTCCAGGTCGAACATGGACAGCCCAAGATAGCACGTGGCCAACGACCGCCGCGAGAAGATTGTGAACACCTTCATGCCGGATGAGGACGCTACGGCCACGGCGCGCGAGCGGGCTCGATCCCTTCGCGGCCGCGGCGGGCCGATGATCTGTCGCGGATGGCGCAGCAGTATCGCGAGGTCCGCACCGGGCGTAGTGGCATATGTGGGGGACGGCGGCGCTTCGGGTCCCCAGTGGGTCTCACCGACATCTGGTACGAGGCACTGGATGCGCGCCTGGCGATGTGCCCGACGTCGCATGTCAGGGTGCTGAACGAGCTGCTGGAGGCGCGAGCGCAAGAACTGGCGACGCCATCGGTTGGCCGCGCAGCATGAGCGACGGGTGGGCCGCTGGATAGTGTTCAGCGGTCGCGGTCGATCCCCCTCGAGAGATCGCGACGCTGTCCCAGGGACCTGTTCCTGCTGTTCTTGACGACCGGCGCGATCGGCGGGGGCTCTCGTCGTGTCGTCTCCACGTTTGGGGTCGGCGGACCCAGACGCAGCACGTCGGCCGCCTCCCGAGCCGACATCGGGGTTCGTTCTCCGCGATCTGCGGCCTCCCGGCGTTCGACAGCGCGCTGAGCCAGTCGGTCGGCCGCCTCGCGCTGCTTCTGCTGTGGCTCCAGCGCTTTGCGCTCTCGCTCCCGCTGATCGATAGCCTTCCGAGCCGCCTCCTGGACCTGCTGCTTTTCCTGGGCCTTCTCCTGGAGTTCCCGCATCCTCTCCTTTGCGCGCAAGTCCGAGGAGTTGAAAAGCTCCAGTTGATTGGGATTCCGCTCCAGGTCCTTGCCGATCTTTTCGGCTCGGTTCGCCTCCTCTTTTGAGATCTCGATCAGCTGAAACCGGTCTTTGAAGTCCCGTTCAAGCTTCTCGTGCTCTCGTCGGGCCTCCGGGTCCGGGGACCCCTGACGACGACCCAGGCGCCCTTGGCCTTTGGGTCGGTCTGAAGGTGTTCGCGTTCTTTAGAGATCTGTTCCATTACGAACTTGCCACCGACGGCCTGGGCGTTCTTGTACTCCCTGAATTCGTGGTCCTTCAGGGAGCGGGCGCCATCGTGGATTCGCTCACGGCCGGACGGGAGTTTGACGGTTCTCTGGCTCTGCCAGCCTCTTTCGCGCGTCTCGCCGCGGATCTCCGCGATCCCGAGGTGAAACCAGCGCCCGATGTCGTTCGACTTGCGACCCTGTGCGGTCCGCTCGCGCTGCTCTTTGCGGGCGCGCTCGACAGCACGCCGACGCATTTGTTCGTCGTTGGACATCCCCCGGCCCCTGATCAGGCCAGGCCGTGCTCCCGCCGTAGCTCTAGGTGCTCATGGTCCAGCCCGTGAGCCGCAGCGTAATCGACCTCCCGCGAGTACCACGCGGATGAGACAGCCTGCCTGAAGTCTGTCCCGGGGGCGTCGAACAGCATGACGACCGGATAGTCGGTCTCGTCGATCCAGTCGTAGCGGATCGTCGGGCCGAAGCCGTAGAGTCGGCCGTCCCCGGATGAGAGCACTCCGCCCATGTCGGGGTTGTTGATCCAGCGGCCGTCGCACTTCCTGACGAAGAATTCGCCTATGTAGGCCACGAACGCGTTCACGAGTTCGGCATTGCGGGGTTCGAAGAGGGCGTCCTCATCGGGGAAGAAGTAGTCAAAGGCATCGTCAAGCCAATGCAGGGTCAATTCATTGCTGTACCGGTCGAGTCCCTGCGGCATAGGCCCGATCCGGTAAGCCGATCCGGTCTGCGTCTTCCAGTCTGCAGGCACCGTGGGCAGCGTCTCGACGAACAGGGTGTCGACCGCGCGCTGGATTCGCTCCGGGCTCGACCACACCACCCACTCCGGATCGTCCTGCGCAGCCGCATCGATGTCGTCGTTCATGGCCGAGCCTTCCCCTCGTGCTGACCTACTGAGAGTCGCGATGCATTAAACGGTACGGCGCAGCGGTCGGGCATGGCAACGAAATGGGTGCGACTTGCCGGTGTAAGAGAATCTGCGGGGCTGTCAACGGCAGGCCAATCCTGGATCTGGCACAAATTCCGTGATCCGGAACACCGAGATTATCAGTCGCTCAGTAAGATTCGTCTCTGGAGCAGGGAGGGGTCCGTACTCGCGGCCAGGATGGCATCGAGCCGCTGACGATCGCCGGGGTCGAGACGGGCGGGATCGCTCATCATCCAGTTCACCACCCGACGAACCTGCGGCGGTTTGAGTGCCGGGCGGGGAATACGGCCGGTGCTGCGGAAGGGGTGCAGGTAGTTGAGCACGACCTTCTTGCTTCCGCGATAGCCGAGTTCGGAGATCCCGCCGAACAGTTGGGTGGCGTTGGTGCAGCCTTCGTTCCATCGTCGGTGCAGGTGGGTTTGAACTCGTCGAGCAGGCCCCGGCGGCGTGTTGACCAGTAGTTCTTCCGCACTGGCGGCACGGGCGAAACGGGGCTCTGTTCTCCGGGGCTATCCGGCGTTGCGGAAGTCTTCCTGGGCGGTCTGGACGGCCTGCAGTTCCCATTCGAACACGAGGGTGAACTTCTTTGCCGAAGCGCCGCATTGCGCGACCATCTCGAAGGCTGCGCGTTCGATCGCTTCCTTGGTGTCGGCGAATCGTGGCTTGGAGTCCACGAATCGGGATCTGCCGAATGCGGGTGCCTGGATGTAGAACTGGTCGCGATCCTGCCGGACAGTGACGTGATACCACATGTCAGCGGCCTCCTCGGGCCGCTTGGCGGTGTGTCCCCTGCGTCATGTGCGCCCCCTTGGCGGGTGGAATGTGGCAAGTATTGCCACATTCGGCCCCTGAAAGTGGCAAGTTGTGCCACCGATGCTACGACTAATTAGTCGTCTAGAGAAGACTAGTTAGGCAAGTGTCACTATAAGAGTGTGGAGGACACGGCTTTCCGGAATAAGGTGGGAAAGGCGATCCGCGGCGGCCGGGAGCGTCGCAGAATGACCGCGGAAGACCTGGCGGTCCTGGTCGGGGTCACGAAACGCCAGATCGGCCGGTGGGAAAACGGGGAGCAGGCACCGAGTTTGGCTCGGTCCGTGCAGCTGGCGCACGCTCTGCAGGTGCCGATCGCGGAAATCGCGGGGGAGTCCCCCGGGGGAATCGATCTGTCGGGGGATTGGTGCGCGGCGTGGCAATCCCAGAAAGACGGCGTCGGCCGCGTCGATGTCCACGCTCTGACGATCGGTCAGCAAGGCGAGATCCTGAGCTTGAACGGGTCGCTGGCGCGGCCGGTGGGCGAGGGTTCGGTCCAGTGGCTCGGTGAGCTGCGACTGTGGGATAACGAGGCGTTGATGGGCTGGTACCGCACTGCCGATGGCGCGGTCCGGTCGAAGGGCACGATCTACTTCGCGCTGCACCCGCATGGGCAGATGGCGTGGGGGACGTGGGCCGGTCAGAGCTGCGAGGGCCTGGTGATCCGCGGGTGGGGTGCGATCGCCCGCGACCGCGACGAGGTGGAACGAGTCGTTCACGGGCTGATCGAGACTGATGGATCATGGTCGCCATGAACTGGATTCAATGCGCAGGCAGCGGGGGGAGGCAAGCGAGCGGGTGGGTGCCTAATCGATATTTCCGCAGGTCAGGCTGTATCTAGCGATGTGCTGATGCTCACGGCTGTGAGCATGTGGGCGCCCCGGTGCGACTGATTCGAGGGGGTCGGAAACCGGAGATGGAAGAAGTCGACCCTGCATTTTGAGCCGGTGACGGGAATCGAACCCGCGCTGTCTGCTTGGGAAGCAGAAGTTCTGCCATTGAACTACACCGGCAATACGCCTGTCGGCGCGAACGCGAGCTTAGCAGAGGGCCGACCCGGGACCGAAATCTTTCGCCGATCCCGGCCCCGGTGAACGTGGCCTCGGTCAGGTTTCGGACCAGACGCCGAGCTGGTTGCCGCTGGGGTCGGTGAAGTGGAAGCGGCGGCCGCCGGGGAAATCGAACGGGCCTTCGGTGACAGTGCCGCCGGCGGCGCCCACGGAGCGCAGGCTGGCGTCGAGGTCGTTCGAATACAACAGGACCAGGGGGCCGCCGGTCCTGACTTCGGGGCCGGCGGCCAGGCCGCCCGCTTCGCCTTCACTGCCGTCGAAGCGGCGGATTCCGGTGTACTCGGGACCGTAGTCGTTGAATTCCCAGCCGAATGCCGACCGGTAGAAGCTGCGGGCGGCGTCCATATCGGTGACGGTGAGTTCGATGTAGTCGATGCCGTGGTGGGTGTGCGCACTGGTCTCTGACATGGGTGGAGTATGCCCGCGGGGGGTGACAGGAAACAGTGCGGCCGGGCCGGGATCTACCTGCCCGGATCGCGGTCGCTACGCTCGTGGCGTGCTGCTTTCCGATCGTGATATCCGGGCGGAGTTCGCCGCCGGGCGGCTCGGGCTCGAACCGTTCGAGGACGACCTGGTCCAGCCGTCCAGTATCGACGTGCGGCTGGACCGGGTGTTCCGGGTGTTCAACAACACCCGCTACACCCATATCGACCCGGCGCAGCGTCAGGACGAGCTGACGAGCCTGGTGGAGCCGGCCGCGGGTGAACCGTTCGTGCTGCATCCGGGGGAATTCGTGCTCGGGTCCACGCTGGAGGTGTGCAGCCTGCCCGACGATCTGGCGGGCCGGTTGGAGGGTAAATCGAGTCTGGGCCGGTTGGGATTGCTCACCCATTCGACTGCTGGGTTCATCGATCCGGGGTTCAGCGGGCATATCACCCTGGAGCTGTCGAATGTGGCGAACCTGCCGATCACGTTGTGGCCGGGGATGAAGATCGGGCAGTTGTGCCTGTTCCGGCTGACCAGCCCGGCGGAGAACCCGTACGGCAGCTCGGGTGCCGGCTCGAAGTACCAGGGGCAGCGGGGGCCTACGCCGTCCCGGGCGTATCTGAACTTCCCGCTGCCGGGCTGAAGCTGTCGGCGTTCGATCGCCGGGGCGGGCCGTGGCGGCAGGGGTTCGCAATTGTGTTCAGTGGCTGTCGTTCTCGGTCGGGCCGAGCACGATATCGGCGATCTGCGCCATGACCTCGCCGCGGTCCATGCCGTCGGGCGGATCGGCGGCAAGGAAGTGGATACCGATTCGTGCGCTGAAGGCGAGCAGGCTGCGAGCTTCGAGCTCGACCGGGTCGGTGAAGTAGGCACCGATCATCTCGCGCAGTAACCGCATGCGCTGGTTGTCCACCCGGCGCAGCCGGGCGGCGACCGATTCGTCGCGGCGCGCCCAATCCCGGATGGCGAGGTCGATCGGCAGCAGTTCCGGGGAGAGGGTGAGTTCACCGGCTCGCTGGATTCTGGTCCGTGGGTCGCCGCCTTCGCGGGCGACGCTGTCGAGCACTTCGTCGATACTGCGCCGCTCCCAAGTGTTCAGCATGGCCTCCAGCAGGGCGTTGCGGTCGGTGAAGTAGCCGTAGAAGCCGCCCTTGGTGACTCCGAGTTTCTTGGCGAGCGCTTCGACGCGGACTGCGTCGGGCCCACCGCGAGCGAGGGTCCGCAGGCCCTCGTCGATCCAGTCGGCACTAGGTGTGCGTGCCGTTCCCATTGTTGTGTCTCCCTTCTACCGCCGGACATCTATACGCCACCGTATAACTGAGGTAGCTTGTTGTACGCCACCGTATAACAGTCAGAGGGAGATGCGGCAATGACTGACCCTTCCGTGGATCATGTGGCCGAAGGCCACTCCGATCCGATCGCATTTCAGCAGTACGACATCACCGATACGACCCGAGCGCGCAGCGCGATAACCGAATACGACTACAGCGATCAGTTCACGCTGCTCACCGAGGCGGCGGCGACCTGGGCCCCGGAGGCATGGGCACGCGCCGCGCTCGACACCGTCGCCGGGAGCAAGGGGCAGCTGATCTGGCGCGGTCTGCTGGGGCTCCGGCTGGCCCGGCGTTCCGCACCGGCGCAGGTGGCAGGCTGGCCGGTCGTCGAATCCGGCGACAGCTGGATAACCCTCGCGGCCCGGTCGTGGATGCTCACCGGCAGTCTCGTGATCGAGATCGAGGAGAACAGTGTTTCCCTGGCCACCTTCGTTCGGTACGAACGGCCGGTCGGTGAGCGCATCTGGAAACGCGCTTCCCAGGGGCATCGCCGGTTCGCCCCCGAACTGTTACCCGACGCACAGCGAGTCCTGCGGCAACTTCCGTGATACCGAGCCGGCCGGGGCAGAGGCCGGCCCGGTATCCCGGTGGCTGTACTGGACAGCCTTTCCCCGCGGTCACCCGTCGGCGCCGCGGGCGAGCTACGACCGGCCTGCCTTGTGAGCTGCCGGACGTAGCCCCATCCCCGGTCATTCCCGGTTGCCACCTGCCAAGAGTGCGGCATTGATAACCGAGGACAGTGGTGGGAGCAGGCCGTCGCGTTCGGGCGGTACCACCCAGTTGCAGCCTTCCCTGTTCCAGCGGCCCATCCCGGTGGGCAGCATGACCGCGCTGCCCACGCCGGGGATGTCGATATCGATGCGGTGCAGCATCTCCACTACTTCGGGATCGGGCCGGCGATCCGGATAGGCCACGAAGCTCCAGCGAATCTGGCGGGCCAGCACGGGCACCCGGACATCCCGGGAATCCAGCAGTTCGCGGACGGCGCGGGCGCGTTCGGTGGGTAGGTGGATGACACAGGCCCGGCTGGTGATCGGCAGCATCACGAAGCCGCCGCGTTCGGTGGCCGGTAAACCGAATTCGTGACGATAGTAGGTGGCCCAGTCGTCGACCGTTCTGAGCTTTTCCACATTCACGGTGAATCCCCTTGCCTCCCTGGCGTGCCGGGCCTCCCTGGCGTGCCGAGCCACGGCCGGTGGCGGTTTCGCTTCTGCCCTTCCAGGATCCCGCCTGAACCGGCGTGCCGGAACCGCCTCCGCGCTCTCGTTCCACTGCCCTTGCGCTGCCATTCGCCGCGGTAGCGAAATTCCTTGTGGTTGCAGTCACATTCGGCTCGTACCCTTGGGAGGAAATCGTTCGGAAAGGGTGACAACGTGGTCGGCCAATGGTCTGGAAAGGAGGCCCGGGCGCTTCGCGAGGCCAAACGGATGAGCATCCGGGAGTTTGCGGCACATCTGGGTGTGCACGAACGACTGGTGTCCAAATGGGAGGCCGGCGGCGACCGGGTGCATCCGCGACCCGTCAACCAGGCTGCCCTCGACACCTGCCTGGCCAGGTCCGATGACGTCGAGCGGGGCCGGTTCGCCGCGTTGACAGCCGTCGGCCCTGTGTCCGGTGCCGGCACCGGTGGGCATACCGCGGTGCGCGGAAGCTATTCCAATGACGCCGAACTCCTGGCCCTCATCGACAGCGGTGCGGTGCGCGGGGACGGGTCGGCGGCGATTTCGGAGAGGGATCTGATCATGGCGGCAGCACACGAAGCGAGCGATCACACGGGCCGGGCCGAGGCGACGAATATCGGTCCCAGCACGTTGGATCAGCTCGACGCGGATGTCACCCGGATCGCCAACGACTACGTGCACACTCCGCCGATGCCGATGATGGTGGAGATGTTGCGGGTCCGCCGCCGGGTGTACCGGCTGCTGGAAGGGCAGCAGCGCCCGTCCGACACCAGTCACCTATACCTGCTGGCGGGGTCCCTGTCGGGGTTGCTCGCCAACGCGAGCACCGATCTGGGTTACCTGGACGCGGCCGGTGAACAGATCCGGGCGGCCTGGGCGTACGGGGAGATCTGCGGTCACAACGGGCTGCGAGCGTGGGCGCGGGGGATGCACGCGCTGATCGAGTACTGGTCCGAACGGCCACATCGGGCGCTCGCCCTGGCGCAGAGCGGACAGCAGTACGCGGATTCGGCCACCGCCGCGGTGCGGCTGCACAATATCGAGGCGCGGATCTGGTCGAAGATCGGTAGTGCCGTCGATACCGAACGCTGTATCCGCGCTGCCACCGCGGCGAGCGAGGGCCCGGTCACCGACAGCCTGCACGACGAAGTGGGCGGGGTGTTCGGCTTCGCCGAGGCCAAGGCCAGCTACTACGCGGGCGCCACCTATATCCACCTCGGTCTGGCCGAACCGGCGCTGGCCGCCACGGAGCGCACGATCGAGTTGTATCGCAGTGGGCCGGCGCGTCAGCGTTCCTACGGCGCCGAAGCGCTCGCCCGGGTCGATTCGGCGGCTGCGCACCTGATCAACGGCAGCCTCGACGGCGCGGCGGAGGCGCTGTCGCCGGTGCTCGAACTGGCCGAGGACAAGCGCATCGCGCAACTCGAGGAACGGCTCACCGGTGTTCGCCGGCGGATCTGTGCTCCCACCTACCGTGGTGTGGCGCAAGCCAGGTCCTTGGATGAGCAGATCGAGGAATTCTGCGGTTCGACGCCTACCCGTAGCCTGCCCCCGGGCGCCGGGTGAGGGCACCGTACCTGCCTCCTTCGGTAACCGTACGAGCACGTGCCGGGGCCTGGCCGGATATCCCCTTGCCCCTGGTGGCACCATGGATCGGGTGAGTACTGGCCATTCGCATCCCGCCCCCCGGATTCTGGAGCAGTCGAAGAAGCTGCAGAACGTCGTCTACGAGATCCGTGGACCGGTACACGCACATGCGGCACGACTGGAGGCCGAGGGGCATCGGATCCTGAAGCTCAATATCGGCAATCCGGCGTCGTTCGGGTTCGAGGCGCCCGATGTGATCATGCGGGATATGATCGCCGCCCTGCCCAACGCGCAGGGGTATTCCGAGTCCAAAGGGATACTGTCCGCGCGGCGGGCGATTGTCACCCGGTATGAGCTGGTGCCGGGCTTCCCGGAGCTGGATGTCGACAGTGTGTATCTGGGCAACGGCGTCTCCGAACTGATCACTGTCACTATGCAGGCGCTGCTGGACAATGGTGACGAGGTGCTGATCCCGGCCCCCGACTATCCGCTCTGGACGGCCATGACCAGCCTGGCCGGCGGTACGCCGGTGCACTACCTGTGCGATGAGAGCAACGGCTGGCAGCCCGATATCGCCGATATCGAAGCCAAGATCACCGACCGGACCAAGGCTTTGCTGGTGATCAACCCGAACAACCCGACAGGGGCGGTGTACTCGGCGGAGATTCTGCAACAACTGGTGGACCTGGCCCGTAAGCATCGGCTGCTGCTGCTCGCCGACGAGATCTACGACAAGATCCTCTACGACGACGCCAAACATATTTCGCTGGCGACGCTGGCGCCGGATTTGCTGTGCCTGACCTTCAACGGGCTGTCCAAGGCATACCGGGTGGCGGGTTATCGGTCGGGATGGCTGGCGATCACGGGCCCGAAGGAGCATGCGGCCGGCTTTCTCGAGGGCATCGATCTGCTCGCATCCTCGCGGTTGTGCCCGAATGTGCCCGCGCAGCACGCTATCCAGGTAGCGCTGGGTGGTTATCAGAGCATCGAGGATCTGATCCTGCCGGGCGGGCGGCTGCTCGAACAGCGGGATATGGCCTGGGAACGATTGAATGCCATTCCCGGCGTGTCGTGCGTCAAACCCAAAGGCGCGCTGTATGCATTCCCTAGGCTGGATCCCGAAGTCCACGAGATCCACGACGATGAGAAGCTGGTTCAAGACCTGCTGCTCCAGGAGAAGATCCTGATGGTGCAGGGCACCGGCTTCAATTGGCCCGACCACGATCATCTGCGCATCGTGACCCTGCCCTGGGCTCGCGATCTGGCGGTTGCCATCGAGCGTTTCGGCAACTTTCTGGCGAGCTACCGCCAGTAGCCGGACGGCCGATTCTGCACAAAAACAGACCTTTCGTCCGGATTAATGCCAATTTTCTGAACCTACTGGCACAAAACCAGATCGTATGTGTACAGTGGGCTTCGGCACTTCGAGTGCCCGGCCAGGTTGTCTACCCCCCCTGGGCAACCTGGTCCTCGGGTTAGGCCGCCTACCCCCCTGGGCGCCTGCCCCCGGGCGGCGGAGACATCCCCCTGCTCTCCGCCGCCCCTTCCCGAGTTTCTCCGGCAGCTTGCCGAATTCCCAGCGTAGGGCGCTATCCGCACGCCGTAGCGGCGCCCGGTGAATCCTCTAGGCTGAGCCGCGTGAGCGACCACCATCACCATCACGATCACTCTCGGCCGATCGCCATCGGTGCCACCGCCGCCCGCGTGGTGGTCGGATTGCTGATCGCGATCGGCGTCATCGTGGTTGTCGCCACCATCGCATTGTGGCCTGATCGGCAACAGGTCGATATTCCGCTGCCCATGCAGAACGCCGATGGTTCGGCGGTGGTCACCGAAGCCGGAACCGTGATCCGCCAGGACCTCGGAGCCTGCGGTAGCCCCTCCATCGGCCGGGTTTTCGACGGTGAACCGGCACCGCCTCCCATGCAGGTCTACGACTGCCAGCGCAGCCTGATCGCCATCGAGTCGGGGCCACATGCCGGTAAGCACACGCTGCTGGAAATCGCGCCGGGGCCTGGCCAGCCCGATCTGGCCGCCGGGGACGGACTGCGCATCGTGCGGCAGGAGGCGCCGGACGGGACGCCCCTGTATTCGTTCGACGACTACTCCCGTGGATTCCCGCTCAGCATCATCTTCCTCGTATTCGTAGTGGTGATCGTCGCGATCGCGCGTTGGCGCGGTGTCCGGGCAATCCTCGGCCTGGGTTTCGCCTTCGCTGTCCTGGTGATGTTCCTGCTGCCCGCTCTACTGGACGGAAAACCCGCGATACCTGTTGCACTGGTGGCCGGTTCGCTGATTCTGTACGCGGTGCTGTACCTGGCACACGGGGTGAATCTGCGCACCAGTTCGGCACTGCTGGGGACATTGACGTCGATGGTCATCGCCGCGGTGCTGTCTTGGGCTGTCATCGAGGCGACCACGCTCACCGGTCTGTCCGAAGAACAGAACACGAACGTCGCCACCTATATCGAACACGTGAGCATCACCGGGTTGCTGCTGGCCGGTTTCATCATCGGCTCGCTCGGTGTGCTCAACGATGTCACCATCACCCAGGCATCGGCCGCCTTCGAACTCGCCGAACTCGACAAGAGTGCCACCCGGGGAGAGATTTTCGCGGCGGCGATGCGAGTCGGGCGCGATCATATCGCCAGCACCGTGTACACCCTGGTACTCGCCTATGCGGGTGGTGCGCTGCCACTGCTGCTGTTGTTCAGTGTGGCCGGTCGGCCCATCCGCGATGTGCTGGTAGGCGACGCCGTCGCGATCGAAATCGCGAGATCCGCGGTAGGCGGTATCTGTCTGGCGCTCTCGGTGCCGCTGACCACTGGGATCGCGGTGCTGCTCGCCCGTCCGTTCGGTACGCGGAAACCAGCCGCACCCGCGCGTAAGGCCAAGGGCCGGCACACCGATACGGGCAGCCACCGCGCGGTGCCGCGGCCGGAAGCAGGTCCCGAGACCGGGTCGCGGCGCCGGGCCGAACGCGACTATCAACCGTGGCCGACCACCGGCGACCAGCCCCGCGTCCGGCCCCCGGGCTCCTCCGACCGCCGTTCGGGTCCACGCTCGCCCACCGACTCCCGGCAACCTGATGCACCGAGGTCGCCGCGCACCGGCCCGCAGAATCCCGGCCGGCAACAACAGGGTCACCCACGGCCGGGGCCCCAGCAGCCGTGGAATCCGCAGCAGCGGCCCGGCGGTGGGCCTCCGTCTCCGGGGCGGCGCCCCGAGCCGGGCTACGGCCGGGGCTGACGGGCTCAGCGCTCAGCGGGGGTGGGCCGCGGGAAGGGAAGGGCCTCCGGAGGAATGGTCGGTACGACGATCGGCGGCAGGCCAGGGACCTGGAAGGTGTTCGGGCCGGCGGTGGTCGTCGGCGCCTCGGTCTCCGACTGGTAGACCGGCGGCGGTTCGGCCAGAGGGGCGTGCTCGGCCCCCGTCGTGGACACCGTCGGTGGGGCAGAGGTTGCCGGTGGTGTGACCGCCGAGGTGGTCTGCCGTTGTGAAGTGCCTTGTACGGTGGCGGAATCCTGGCTGAACATCTGCTGCCCGTACCCGAGGCCGATACCGATCGAGGCCACCACAACCAGCGCACTCACCGCCACCATCGCCGCGCTGATCTCCCGGGTGGGGCGTTGCGGTGGCTCACCGAACGAACGACGCGGCAACAGTTTCGCCGGCAGCCGCAACGCAACCGTGGGGGGATCCTCGTCCGGAGACAGCCGCGGCGCCGCGGCGCCGGTCGGGCGAGGCAGCACGGAAGCCGGTGCGGGATGGTCGTTGTTCGGTTCGTCGCCCCAACGGGAACCTGTGGATCCGGCGCTCGGATACGTGCTCGGAGGCCCGGTCGGTGGGCCGAAGATGCCCTCCTGCGGTATCGGTAGGTCGGGGCGGGAATACTGCGAACCGGGCGCGGGCGGTCGATCCGCGGAGGAAGGCCGGGAATCCGAGTGGGTAGCCACGGTGGTGGCCGACCCCGGGCTCGGCTGGAGACCGGTGGGCGCGGATGCCTGCCTGGTAGGGGAGGCGGCAGGGCCGGACTGTGCCGTAGTGACGCCGGGCAGCGCGGTGCCGGAGCCGGGCGGTGCCGGGTCGGCGCCGGGCGGCGTTGTGCTGGAGCCGGGTAACGCCGGGTCTGTGCCGGAGATCGGGGCGGCGGTGCCCGGCTCTGCATCGGATTGCAGTGGATACGCGCCACTGTCATCCGGATGCCCGGGAACTGCGCCGGACCGCGGGGCGCCTTCGGCGGCGGCTTCGCGGACTTCGGAATCCGGGGCGATATCGCTCGCGGCCGCCGGTTCGGGGGCCCGCGGCGAGCGGGCCTTGCCCGCCAGCAGCGCCGCGCCGCGGGCGGTTGCGGACTCCGGCTCCGGCGGTACCAGGACCGGCATATCAACGGCGTCGCGCAACGCCCGGCTCACCAGCGGAATACGCATACCGCCGCCGACTGCCAGCACTGCCTGCACCGGCCGACCCGATCGTTCGACGACCTCGCGGGCGGAGCGGGCGGCGGTTTCGACGGCGCGAGAGATGAGCGCGGTGAAATTCTCCTGAGTGAGCAGTACCGGCCCGTAACTGCTGGGCAGGGCGACGGCGTTCCCCGCCGAGAGGCGCTCCTTGGCCGACCGGCACAGTGCGTCGAGTTCGGCGAGCCCGGACGGGTCCGGCGGATGAGCGATCCGGCCGGAGTTGATCTGCTGTTCCCGGATCAGCGAATCGAAATATTCGCCGCTGATATCGCCGGTGCGTTCGGTATGCCGGACCTGCCGGGTGGAAACATCCACCACCGTCACGGAGAGGCCGGAGGCGCCGAGATCGAAAACAGCGAGCGAGGACACGTCCTTCAGGGCGCCGGAGGCCGCGGCGAACTCCACGACGGCGTCGATATCGGGGACGAGCTCGTAATCGCTGAGGGCATGTTCGGTCATCGCCGTATGCAAGGCCCTGGCCTGCTGCTCGTCACGGCAGGCCAGAACGGTGGAGGTAATGGCGGGGTTCGAGTTCAGGGCGGCCGCGACCGAAAGTGCGGCGCGTTCGGCACTCGGGGTTTCCGGTGGCACCACGAAGGTGCGCAGTTCGAAGGATTCGGGTACGGCGGAACCGGGTATTGTGCCGGGCGCTGTGCCCGAAGGTGGGCGCGCCAAGCGGATCGCGCCGGCCCCCACCGACACTCCCAGTACTGAACTCATCGGCAGCCCATCCGTACTTCCCGCTTCACGATATGCGAGTGCCGGCCAGTCGGCGATGACGGCTCGTCCCCCGAACCGGGCGGCTCGTCCGAGAGTACCGCCCGGTCCCGTTCTCACGGGAGGCCGGAACCGTACGTCCGGCTCGCTCACCAGACTCTACGGTGTGCCCAGCCCTGCGTACACCCATCCGGCAGACCGCCAAGCGGCTCGATCGAGACAATTTCGTCCGTCGATGACAGATCGAGTTCGGACCACCGAGTCCAGGTCCTGCGGCCGCAGTTCGACGAATTCCTTCCATTCGGTGAGAACGAGGACCACGTCGGCGCGTTCACAGGCCTCCCGCACCGAGGTCGCGTAGCTCAGAGTCGGGAAGACGCGGCGGGAGTTTTCCAGGGCTTTCGGGTCGTAGACGGTGACCACGGCGCCGTGTAGCTGGATCATTCCGGCCACGTTGAGCGCCGGGGAATCCCGCACATCGTCGGATTCGGGTTTGAATGCCGCGCCCAGTACGGCGACATTGGCGCCCAGCAGGGAGCCGCCGCAGGCGCGGGCCGCCATATCCACGATCTTGGTGCGGCGGCGCATATTGATGTTGTCGACCTCGCGGAGGAAGGCGAGGGCGTGGTCGGCGCCCAGCTCGCCGGCGCGTGCCATGAACGCCCGGATGTCCTTGGGCAGGCAGCCGCCGCCGAAACCGGCACCGGCATTGAGGAACCTGCGGCCGATCCGTTCGTCGTACCCGAGTGCGTCCGCCAGGACGGTGACATCCGCCCCGGTGGCCTCGCAGACCTCGGAGACCGCGTTGATGAACGAGATCTTCGTGGCGAGGAACGCATTCGCCGATACTTTGACCAGTTCGGCGGTGGCGAGATCGGTCAGCAGGAACGGGACTTCGGCGGCGAGCAGATCGGCGTAGAGCTCTTCGACCAGTCCGCGTACCCACGGCGCCCGCTCGCGGGCCCCGTCGACGCCGAGTACCAGCCGATCCGGGCGCAGGGTGTCGCGGACCGCGTAGCCCTCCCGCAGGAATTCCGGGTTCCAGGCGACCTCGATATCCACCGCGCTCAGCGCCCGCGCGCGTTCGCCCAGCGTGGCGGCGGTACCCACCGGCACCGTGGATTTGCCGACGATCACACAGGGGCGGGTGATCAGCGGCGCCAGCGTATCCACCACGGCATGCACGTATTTGAGGTCCGCGGCGTATTCACCCTTCTTCTGCGGTGTGCCCACGCCGAGGAAATGCATGTCGGCATGCTCGGCGGCCTCGGTGTAGGAGGTGGTGAATCGGAGCCGGCCGGCGTCCAGGTTGCGGCGCAGCACCGCTTCCAGGCCCGGTTCATAGAAGGGCGTGACCCCGTCGGAGAGTTTCGCGACCTTGCCCGGGTCGATATCGACCCCGAGAACCTCGTGGCCGAGTTCGGCCATACACGCTGCGTGCGTGGCCCCCAGGTACCCGGTGCCGAAGACTGTGCATCGCATAGATGATTGGTAATCCGTGCTGGTGGCCACTCCAGAAAACCGAGGCGAGATGCCGGGCAACAGCAGGTGTACACCCGACGACGCAACCGGATGACCTGCGCAAACATATTCGTCGCCGATCATTGCGACGGGTTCGCTGCGGCCCGGTGCGTACTTCGCTGGCGGGTGCCGGTGGCCCGTAGGATCGCGGCGATGCGCCGCCGAACGACCCTCCTCGCCGCCGGGATGGTCGCCGTCGTGGTGTTGGTGCTCGCGCTGTGGCCGGTCTATGTTCGCCCGCAACGCGAGGAGCCCGCGCCCGCCGATGCGATCCTCGTGCTCGGTGGCGCGCACGACGGCCGGGAAGCGCTGGGGTTACGGCTGGCGCGGGAGGGTTACGCGCCGCGGGTGCTGATCTCCAACCCGTACGAGGACAGCCCGCTGATCAACCGGATCTGTCATGGGGGTTACAGCTTCGAGGTGGTGTGCTTCGATCCGTCGCCGCGGACTACCCGGGGTGAGGGCCGGTACTTGGCCGACCAGGCGCGTGTGCACGGCTGGGACCGGGTCATCGTGGTGACCTTCACTCCGCATATCTCGCGTGCCCGGTATGTGCTCGGCAAATGCTGGGATGGGGAGTTGCTGTTCGTGGACACCCGCCCGGATCTATCGCTACCGCGGTGGGCCTACGACTACCTGTATCAATCGGCGAGCTATGTGAAAGCGGCTTTCGAGGGCTGCGGCCAGTGAGCGGGAGCAATTTCCCGGCCTTTGATGGCACATGCCTTCAGTTTGACGCGATGAGAGAGAACTGGCTAAATTCTCTCTAGCACCGGTAGTCGCCGGACCTGCTGTGACAACGCATGAAGCCTTCGGGAGCGTGTATGGATTACGACTGGTCGGAGGCCGACAGGGCCTTCCGAGACGAGGTACGGGCGTTCCTGGCGGAGAAACTGACGCCCGAGATCAGCACCGCGGGCCGGTTGATGACAAGTGTCTACTCCGACCATGAAGCCGGCTTGGAATGGCAGCGCATCCTGCACGAGCAGGGCTGGGCGGCGCCGCAGTGGCCGGTCGAGTACGGCGGCTGCGACTGGTCGCTCACCCAGCACTACATCTTCAGCCGCGAACTCACTCTGGCCGGCGCGCCCGCGCTCTCGCCGATGGGCATCCGGATGGTGGCCCCGGCGCTGATCGCGTTCGGCACCGAAGAGCAGAAGAACTACTTCCTGCCCCGAATCCTCACCGGCGAGGTCTTCTTCTGTCAGGGGTACTCGGAGCCCGAAGCCGGCTCGGACCTGGCCGCGCTCAGTATGGCCGCAGTCGACGACGGCGACGATTTCCGCTGCTCCGGCAGCAAGATCTGGACCACCCACGCCACCGAGGCGAACTGGATCTTCGGCCTGGTCCGCACCTCCCGCGAGGGTCGGAAACAGCAGGGCATCACCTTCGTGCTGATGGATATGACCGCCCCCGGCATCGAGATCCGGCCACTGGTCATGAGCTCCGGCGAACAGGTACAGAACCAGATCTTCTTCGACAACGTGCGGGTCCCCAAGAGCAATGTGCTCGGGCGGATCGACGACGGCTGGACCGTCGCCAAGTACCTGCTGGTCCACGAACGAGGCGGCGGCGCGATGGCGCCCGCGCTCCAGGCCATGGCCGAAAACATCGCCACCGCCGCAGCCGCCCAACCCGGCCGCGACGGGAAACCGCTGAGCGCCGACCCGCATTTCGCCGCCCAGCTCGCCGACGCCCGCATCCGCACCGAGGTCCTCGAAGTGCTGGAATTCCGGACGCTGGCGGCCATGGCCTCCGGCAAGGACCTCGGCAGCTCCTCCTCGATGCTGAAAATCCTGTCCACCGAACTCAGTCAGCAGCTCACCGAGCTCGCGCTCACCGCGGCCGGACCGCGCGGCCGGGTCTACCAGCCGCACGCCACGGCACCCGGCGGCCCGATCGCGGAATACACCCCGCCCGCCGACGGCTACCTCAGCGGCGAGAACTGGCAGGCCGTCGCGCCACTGCGCTACTTCAACGACCGCGCGGGTTCGATCTACGCAGGCAGTAACGAAATCCAGCGAAATATTCTCGCCAAGGCAGCATTGGGGCTCTGATGGACTTCACCTTCACCGATGAACAGCAGATGCTGCGCACCGCGCTCGCCGGGTTTCTCGCCGCCCGCTACGACCTCGAGAAAAGCCGTAGCGCTGTCAAAACCGGGGCCGGCCGGCAGCCCGAGATCTGGCGCGGCCTGGCCGAGCTGGATGTGCTCGGGCTGACCTTGCCGGAGGAAACCGGCGGATCCGGCGGCGGGCCGGTCGAATCCATGATCATCACCGAGGAATTGGGTCGCGCGCTGGTCGTGGAACCCTATGTCGACACCGTGGTGGTCGGTGGCGGGCTGCTACGCCGCTCCGGCGGCGAACCCGCCCAGGAGCTGCTGCGCAAGATTGCCCAGGGGAGTGCGCGGATCGCCTTCGCCGCCCTCGAACCCGGCTCCGGCGAAGTGCGCCACGATGTTTCGGTCACCGCTCGCCGCGACGGTGAGAGTTGGGTGCTCGACGGTGCCAAGATCGTGGTCACCGGCGCGCCCATCGCCACCCATCTGATCATCTCCGCCCGCACTGCAGGTGAACGCCGCGACCAGGACGGAATCTCGCTGTTCCTGGTGGAATTCGATGCGGCCGTGCCGCCGGCGGGCATCGAAATGCACCGCTACCGAACCATCGACGACCGGACCGCCGCCGATCTCACCTTCACAGGTTTCCGCATTCCCGTCGGCGCCCTACTCGGGACCGAAGGCCGGGCGTGGTCGATCATCGACGCCACCGTCGACGACGCCATCGCCGCGGTTGCCTCCGAAGCGGTCGGGCTGATGCGCAAGGTGCTCGACGATACTGTCGAATACACCAAGCAACGCCAGCAGTTCGGCGTTCCGATCAGCAGTTTCCAAGCGCTGCAACACCGTATGGTCGATATGCTGATCGAACTCGAGCAGAGCATCGCCGCCGCCTACCTGGCCGCTTACGCCCTCGATGCCGAACCCGCCGAGCGGGCCCGCGCCATTTCCGCGGCCAAGGTAACCATCGGCCGCGCGACCCGCTTCATCGGCCAGAATTCGGTGCAATTGCACGGCGCGATGGGTATGACCGAGGAATTGGCCATCGGTCATTATTTCAAACGGCTCACCGCCATCGAGTACGAATTCGGAAACAGCTCCGATCATCTCGCCCGCTATATCGCGTTGACGGGCTGATCGGCCCGCACCCCACTCACCTGTGCCCGAGTGGAGTGCGGAAAATCCGTGCGGGGCCGTGCGGTGGCTCGTCAGAGGGGGATCACCGCGCGGTCCGGTATGCCGGTAGTGCGCTGGCAGGCCGGACTATCGCCGGATCGCGCGCAGGACAGCAGTCTCGACCGGCGAGGCCGAGCCCGGCTCTGCCGGCCGCGGCGCGCCGGCGGGGCCGAGGTTCGGCTGGGCGAGGAAACGGGGTTCGGTGCCGCGGTGTGGTTGACCCGCGTGGACGAGGAACGGGTGGCACAGGTACACATCGCCTGCTCGGCCGGTGGCGTAGGAAAGTGGGCGGTGCGCGGTGGCCCGTTCGGCGCGGCCGGCCAGTTCCCGGGCGTCGAGGCCGGTATCGCCCTCCGGTTCCAGAATTCGAGCCACGTCCAGGTGGGAGCCGACCCGGAGCCGGGTCGGAGCGTCGGAGTCGCCGGTGTCGGAGAAGAGGAACAGCATGAGCAGCGCCCGGTCCTTCGAATGGATATTGACCCGCCAAGTGAGATAGTCGGTGAAGCTCGATTGCGGGCCCGGAAAGCTGGCGTCCACATGCCAGCCGTCGAGTACGGCGGGCTCATTGCCGGGGAACCGTATTACGAATCCGCCCAGGCCGGTCTTCGGCGCCCAGCGCTTCGGGCCGACAAGCCGATCGTAGGCGGCATGCAGCCGCGGCGTGTTCGCGGCAGCCACGAACGGTGCGCAGGAGTAGTCGGGTCGGGTGGCGACCGGGTTGGGCCAGGAACCGGGCGCGTCCGGCGATGCGTTCAGATCGCTCCAGACGACCGCGCGGCACTGCTCTGCCAGGGCACGAGGAAACGCCTCCGGCAGGTGCACGAAACCGGTGTCGATGAACGAGGACACCTGATCATCGTTGAGCATGGCTACCATTCGAACCTCCACCCGGGCGGCTGCGCCAGTGATTTTCGGGTGGCGTCTCGTGTTCGGTGGTTGGGTCCGCCTGTTGTCACTGAGTTCATGCTCGGAATAGCAGAGGCCGCCTACGACTTGGACCGGGATATGACGAACCCACAGTTCGATCCGCGTACGCTGCTCACCGAAAGCCGCCTGGGCATACTGGCCACGATCAAATCGGACGGCCTGCCGCAGCTCTCGCCCGTGACTCCCTACTACGACCGGGACACAGACGTCATCTACGTCTCGATGACCGAGGGCCGGGCCAAGACCGTGAACCTGCGTCGTGACCCGCGTGCGGCCCTGGAAGTAACCCGCGCCGACGGCTGGGCCTGGGCAACTGCGGAGGGCACGGTCACGCTCACCGGTCCGGGTACCGACCCGCACGGCCCTGAGGTCGAGGCACTCGTCGACTACTACCGTGCCGCCGCCGGGGAGCATCCGGATTGGGACGAGTATCGGTCGGTTATGGTCTCCGACCGCCGAGTGCTCATGAAACTTTCGGTCGAGCACGTGTACGGCGCGGCCCTGCGCTGAGCCGCGCAACGCCGGTCGGTGCGTGGACCATCTACCCATGGCGCACCCGATATGTTGCCGACACCGGTTCGACGCCGTGATCCACCAGGTGGCCGAGCTTATGACCGGGTGATCAACCGCTCCTCGGGACCCGGCACCGTCCGGGCGAACGGGAGGAGTTCGATCGCATGAAACCGGCAGCAGCGCGAGGGCCCGGGTCCGGCACGGTGCCGGGCCCGGGCCCTGGTCGATCGAACTCCTACCCGGCCGTGCCGATGTCGTGATCGCCCGACACTCGCCGGAGTTCGTTCCGTTCTGCTGCTATTCGGTCAGCTCTTGCGTCCCGGGGCCTTCGCGCCGGATTTGAATCCGAGGGCGCCCGGTTTGGCGGCCGGAGGAGTCGCACCGGACCCGTTGCCGGCGGTGCCGTTGTCCGGCGATTCGGCGGCCTCGGCCGCGGAATCTGCCGGTGCAGGCTCCGCGGTTTCGGCGACGGGTGCCGTTTCGGCGGCTGCCGGCTCGTCGGCGGCGGGTGCCTTCGCGCCGGGCGCTTTCGGACCCGGGCGCTTGAACCCGGACTTCATTGCCAGACCCTTGGCCGGCTTCGAGGGCTTGCTCTCGGCCGGTGCTGCCGCGGTGGGCTGCTCGGTTTCCGTGGGTTCGGCCGGTGCCGTGGATTCCGCCGGAGCGGTATCGGCTGCCGGGGCCGATTCCGCTGCTGCCGGAACGGCGGTCGTGGCTCCCGGGGCTTTCGGGCCCGGGCGTTTGAACCCGGACTTCATCGCGAGACCCTTGGCGGCGACCGTGGGTTTGCTCTCGGTCGGGGCCGAGCTCGCGGTGGAATCCGCCTCGGTGGTGGGTTCGGCCTTAGCCGGTTCCGCCGCAGGTGCCTTGGCGCCGGGTGCCTTGGCGGCCCCCTTCATGGCGAGCCCCTTGCCGCCGGGTGCTTTGGCGGCGCCCTTCATGCCCAGACCCTTCACGGGCGGAGCCGCCTCGGCTTCTCCGGCTTCGGCCGGGGCGGTTTCCGCGGGAGCGGTTTCCGCTTTGGCACCAGGGGCCTTCGCCGCGCCCTTCATGGCGAGCCCCTTGCCGCCGGGTGCCTTGGCAGCGCCCTTCATTCCGAGACCCTTGGTGGCAGGCGCGGCCGGGGCGGCTTCGCCGGCATCGCTTTCGGCAGCGGGTGCTTTGGCGCCGGGTGCTTTGGCGGCGCCCTTCATGCCGAGGCCCTTACCAGGTGCCTTCGCCGGACCCTTCATAGCCAGGCCGCCGCCCTTCGGAGCCGCCTTCTCCGCAGCCGGGGCCGCCGCTTCGGCAACCGGTTCGGGCTCGGGTTCGGGCTCGGGTTCGGCCTTGGGTTCCTGGATGACCGTCAGGTTGGCGGTGAGCTGTTCCGGCTGCTGCCGCTCGATGGATTCGAGCATCAGCTGCGCGACGTCGACGACCTCCACGCCCTCGCCCTGACCGGACTCCTGGCGTGCGGTGACACCGTCGGTGAGCATGACCCGGCAGAACGGGCAGCCCGTGGCGATCTTGGCGGGTGAGGTGGTGAGTGCCTCGTCCACGCGGTCGATATTGATGCGCTTGCCCAGCTGCTCCTCCATCCACATCCGGGCGCCGCCGGCGCCACAGCACATGGACCGTTCACCGTGGCGGGGCATTTCCACCAGGTTCGAGCCGGAGGCCGCCATCAGTTCACGCGGCGCGTTGTAGACCTTGTTGTGGCGGCCCAGGTAGCAGGGGTCGTGATAGGTCACGTTCTGCGCGACCGGAGCGACCGGGACGAGCTGTTTACCGCGCACCAGCCGGTTCAGCAGCTGGGTGTGGTGCACCACCTCATAGGTCCCGCCGACCTGCGGGTACTCGTTGTTGAGCGCGTTGAAGCAGTGCGCGCAGGTAACGACGATCTTCTTCTGTTTCTGCTCCACGCCCTCGAACACCGAATCCAGCATTTCGATGTTCTGCACGGCCAGCTGCTGGAACAGGAATTCGTTACCCGCACGCCGCGCCGAATCACCGGTGCAGGTCTCTTCCTGACCCAGGACCATGAACTTCACCCCGGCGGTCGCCAGCAGTTCCGCGACGGCCTTGGTGGTCTTTTTCGCGCGATCCTCGTAGGCGCCGGCGCAGCCGACCCAGAACAGGTATTCGTAACCGTCGAAGCTGTCGGCGTCTTTACCGAATACCGGGATATCGAAGTCGACTTCGTTGATCCAGTTGAGCCGGTCCTTGGCGTTCTGGCCCCACGGGTTGCCCTTGTTCTCCAGGTTCTTGAACAGACCCGCGAGCTCGGACGGGAACTCCGATTCGATCAGCACCTGGTAGCGGCGCATATCGATGATGTGGTCGACATGCTCGATATCGACCGGGCACTGTTCGACGCAGGCGCCGCAGGTGGTGCAGCTCCACAGCACCTCGGGGTCGATGATGCCGCTGACATCCTCGGTGCCGACCAGGGGACGCTCGGCCTCGGCGCGGGCGGCCTCGGAGATCTGGGCGAGCTTCGCCTCGTCGGGGTTGCCCTCGGCATCGACCAGGCCGACCTCGTCGCCTGCCGAATCCCTGCTGCCCCCGGCGAGCAGATACGGCGCCTTGGCGCGGCCGTGGTCGCGCAGCGACATGATCAGCAGTTTGGGTGAGAGGGGCTTACCCGTGTTCCACGCCGGGCACTGCGACTGGCAACGGCCGCATTCGGTGCAGGTGGTGAAATCCAGCCAGCCCTTCCACGAGAAATCCTCCACCCGGCCGGCACCCAGCGTGTCGGTATCGGGGTCGACATTCTCCATATCCAGGGCGCGGCCCTTGGACATCATCGGCTTGGCTGCGCCCAGAGCGACGTCGCCGTCGTCCTCACGCTTGAAGTAGATGTTCGGGAAGGCCGAGAACCGGTGCCAGGCCACACCCCAGGTGATGTTTCGGCCGACCAGGTACAGGAAGGCCATTCCGGACATCAATTTGATGAAGGCGAAGATCGACACCATGGTCGGGCTGGCCGGCAGTAGTTCGGCCACTCGCATGGTGAAGAAATCGGTCGCGCCGTTGGCGTGGCCGTAGGTCGCGATCTTGCCGGCTTTCACGAAGACCATGCCCAGGCCCTCGAGAAGGACGATCGCCTCGATCACATAGGCCGGACCGAAGGCGGAACCGCTGAAACGGGAGAGCCGTTCCGGGACCCGCGGATGGTTCAGCTGCCGGATCACGATCAGCGTCACGATGCCGACAACCGTGCCGATACCGAGAATCTCGTCCCACAGGTGGTAGATCGCGGTGTTGCCGATGAGCGGCCAATGGAAGGCCGGATCGAAGGTCTGTCCGTACGCCTCGAACCAGAGGATCGCGCCGCCCAGGAAGCCGATCATCACGAGCCAGTGGGCCCAGCCGACTGTCCGGAACTTGTTCATCCGGGTATGCGCCAGGAACTCTACGAGCATCTGCTTGAAACGCGGGATGAACGGACGCCAGCGATCAGGTGCGGGCTGGCCCAGCATGATGGCGCGGACGATATCCCGGACGCCGCCGAAGAACGACGCCCAACACAGCAGGCTGAGCGCCGCTCCCAAGGTGCCCAGCGTCACTGTCAGGGCATTCATGTCGCGACCTTTCTTTCGAGGCAACACGAGGTGTGAGCAACAATTGATTACCTCGTCCGGCTCGTATCGTAACTGCCGGTAAGTTACTCGCCGGTAACAACTGGGGTCCAGTGTACGATCGCCGCGGCGCCACCACCCCATCTGCCTGGGCTTTCCCATGTTCGGGGTGCCGTGATCAATGTCACCTTATTCGGTTGGCGGTCCATAACTGTTCTGGCTGATGAACACCGTAAAGGGCCCGCTGTCGACGGCCTTGCTAAGGCCAGGCTTACCCGCCCGGGTTCTCACGTTTGGGATACGAATCTCGCCTTTCGCCAACGCATTCGATTACGCTCAGCGAGATCTGTCAGGACAGCGTGACATCTCATAACGCTCGGGGAGGAAATCAGGGTCGCGGCCCCCGCGATCCCCTCGCGTGCAGACGTTGCGCTGGATACCCCGATTGGAAATGGATGAAACTCGCGAGACCCACTGCCGTCGCGGCAATGGTCATTGGTTCACTCACCCTGAGCTTCGGCACATCACACGCCGAGCCTGCGGCTCCGGCGCCGAAAGAACCGATCAACTACGCCGTGCAGCTCGTCGAGAAGACTGTCGTCGCCACCCTCGGCGGCGGAACCTTCTCGATCGTCGAGAAGGAGCTGGAGCCCGAAGCGGCTGCGCCCGGCACTCCGCAGGGAGAGCCGATTGCCGAAGCGGCCGAGACTCAGGTACTCGAAATCAAGGATGACGCCGGTGCCCTCGTTGCCTCGGTGCCGTTGAAATTTACGGCGAACGGCGTCGACATCCCGGTGGCGTCCGAGGTGAAGAACGACGGAAAGATCGTCGAGATCACCCCGGAGAAGCCCGAGGGTCTGGACACGACCCAGCCGCTGGCCGTGCAGCCGATTGCCTCGCCGATGGAAAACCAGAAAGCTCAGAGCGAGTTCGTCAGCAACTTCAGCATCGCTACCGCGATCGGTGGCTTCGTCGGCACCGCTATCGGTGCTGTGATCGGGTGCGTGGTGACAATCGTTGCCGGTTGCATTCCCGGCCTGATAACAGGTGCCGGTGTAGGCGGAATCCTCGGCACCATCGCAGTTGGTGGACCGACTCTGGTCGGTGCAGGGATCGAGCTGTTCAACACGCTCCAGGCGCCGGACGGCACGACCAAGTGGGCCAACGGCGGGGCTCCGGTGAACGTCGAGCCGCCGAAGTAACGAACCGGCGACAGCCCATTCGGATCGGCCCGCACGGCATGCCGTGCGGGCCGATCTCTGTCTGCACCATGCGAACGCCGTCGTCGACAATCACCCGACCGCATCGATCAATGCATGCGCGGTGCGTCGGCTGCCTGGGCAGGGAGGCCGAACTCAGAGGTGGCGGACAACGCAAGGGCTCGATGTTTTCGCCGGAAGCTGCCCAGGCACAGGTGAAGGGCCGGCAGCGTTGTGCTGCCGGCCCTTCATCAGCTCTATGCCCGGGCGAGTGACACCCGCTGCTGCTCACCCTCCGCGATTGCGGGCGAAGGGTGAGCGTGCCGTCTAGCTTGTGCGGATACGCAGGCCCGGATTGTCGGAGAGCACTACGCTCACCGGCTGGGCGAACAACTGCGGGGCGTTACCCGTGAGCACACCCAGAATGTTGGGGATCTCGCAGATCGGGTAGTCGGCGACCGAGGAGGCGCTGGAGATGCCCAGGGCCAGCCGGCCCGTGACGATCGCGCCGCCACTGTCACCGGGCAGGGCGCAGATATTGGCGGAGAAGCTCTGGGTGAGCTGGCGATCGCCGACCTGCACCGTCTGATCGACGGCATTCACGACACCACAGCTGAAGCCGGTGCGCGAACCGGACTTGCAGACGGGAGCACCGACCACCGGGGTGGCCACGCCTTCGACCGGCACCGGCCCGGCGCCGGGCACCTTCACCTGGTTGTTCTCGAAACGTCCCGCGGCCCCGTCCTCGATGTCGAGGATCGAGTAGTCCTGGTTGCCGAGGACCGATTTCTGGAAGGTGGCGATCTTCGGGCCGACACGGTTACCGCCGAGGGATTCGTGCACGCCGGCGGCACCGACATTGTCCAGGTCCGGATTGCAGTGGCCGGCGGTGATGTTCACGGCGTTACCGGCCGGGCCGACCCCGTTGAACCCGAAGGAACAGCGCAGCGAACCGTCACCGGCCACCGAGGCGTACCCGTCGCCACCACCGAGCGGCGCCGCGGCACCGCCTTCGGCGATATCGGCGGCGGGCAGCGTTTCCGCCGCAACCGGCGGAGCCATCACGATGACGCGGGCCGGGTCGATGAAGTTCGGCATCGGCAGGCCGACCTGGTCGACGCGGACGGCGATGCTGTTGTTGACGGTATCGACGACCACACCGCGAACGAGCGCGGAGACCGCGGCGGGCTGGCCGTCGAGCCAGCGTTCGAAGGCGCTCTTCTCGCCGCGCAGGGTTTGTTCGCTCTTGGCGACATTGCGGACGACGAAACCGGTCGACTCCGCTGCGCTACGCGCTTCCTCCCCGCCGGGGCCGGGTGCGAGGGCGACCACGCCTTTGCCGTGCTCGTCGAGCCAGGCGCCCGCGAACACCTGCGGGAACTGGCGCTGAGCGGTGGTGGCGAACGCGGCCACCTGCTGGGCAGTATCGGCGCGCTGCAGGTACTGCTCGGGGGAGATGTGCAGATCGCGGCTGAGTGCCGCGACGAGGTCGGCGGGCAGGCCGGGACCGGGGTCGGGGGCGGCGGAGGACACCGCGGTGGGGCCGAACAGCAGCACTGCCGCCGAGGCGGCCGCCGCGGCCCGGAAAGTGCGGGTTCTGAACGGCGCCGTTCGCCGTTTACCTATGCGTGGCATGAGCATGCAGAGACTATATCGGGATCACCCGGCATTCGGCCTGGTTCGTACGCTGATACCGCTGCCGAGGCCGCCGCCGGAGGTGGCCTCGATATCGGCGAGTACCGCGCGGATCGGAATGCCCAGCGTGGCGGTGCCGCCGTACTGGGCGAGGGCGATATTGGCCTCCCCGCAGTCGGGAGCGTCGGCGGCGTTCGAACCGCTGGTGATCCCGAGGGCCAGGGTGCCGGTGACGATGGCGCCGCCGCTGTCGCCGCCCAGGGTGCAGGCGGTGCTGGCGAAGCCGCGAATGGTCTTGGCGTCACCCTCGGTGGTGAAAAGCTGTGTCTCGACCCGGTCGGCGACAACGAATCCGCAGGTGAAAGTGGATGACTGGCCGGATTTGCAGACCGGTGCGCCGACCACCGGTTCGGCGGTGCCGGTGATATTCAGGGTGGTGCCGTTGGCGCCGCGAACCGAGGGCTGATCCATTCCGGCGCCCACGGCGCGTTCGTTCAGCTGGATCACCGAATAGTCGAGAGTGGCGGGGCCACCCAATTCGGATTTCACGAAGGTGCCCAGTTCTGGGCTGGCCGGAATGTTGTGGACATTCGGGCTGTACACGGCCGCGCGCTCGTCGCCTTTATCGAGGTTCGGATTGCAGTGCCCCGCACTGATATTCAGCGCGTTTCCGGCGGAATCGACGCTGTTGAAGCCGAACGAGCAGACATCGACGCTGCGCAGCTGGGCATCATCGAGGGGGCCTGGTGCGCTGATATAGGTATCGCCGCCCATCGGCCGTCGATCGACCGGGCCGCCGCCGTCGGGGCCGAGGACCACTTTGATATTGGCGATGAGCGTCGGCAGATTGAGCATATGCGCCAGCGGCGTGTTGGCGACATTCACAATCAGCTGGCTGTTGAGGAAGTCGATGGCGATCGAATTGATCACCTGCGAAATATCGCGTGGCTGCCCGGCAACCCATTGATTCAGTTGCGTCAGAGAGGTTTCCAGCGCGGCGGCCGAAACCGGGGCCAGCCGGGTGTGGTAACCGTCGGCGCTGGCCACCTTGGCGGCGTCCGGCGAGGTCACGGCGACGATCGGTTTACCTTCCGGGGTCATCCACGCGCCTGCGAATACATCGGGGCGTTCGGCGCGGAACTCGGCCGCGTAATCCTGGAGCTGCTGAGCGCGGGCCGACCGGTCCAGATATTCGGTCGGGGTCATTTGCAGATCACGGGACAGCGCTTGGGTGAGTTCGGCCGGCAGATCCTCGGCTCTCAATTGTTCCGGGGCGGGCTCCGCGGTCGCCGGGACCGCACCGAACAGGGGAGTCAGGAGAACGGCAGAGCTGATGACGGCAGCTTTGACCGCGGCGCGACGCGCCACCGACTTGCGCATGGAGTCCCTTCGTCGGCACGGTGTGCCGGTTAATCCATGGCCACGGGATTTAATCCGTTGGCGCACAGGTGTGGTCGAGCTGACCGAGGTTTCCGGGGTGGCCGGGAGAACACCGGTCAGGCGAACACTCTAGGCCACAAAACGCTATCTGGCTTCCTGTCGGCGGCCTTCCTGGGAACCGGTGTCGGGAAGGTCCGGATCTTCGCTGCGGAACGGCATGGGAAACGGGAAGAATTCGTATCCCGGCCGTGCCCGGGTTGTCGTGGTTTCGGTATTGCTGGTGGTGGGCTCGGTGAGCGTCGGGCCGCTCGGTTCGGTGGTGCCGGGCACCGAAGTCACCGGCGGCGGCTCGGATTGCCCCGTGGTGGTCACCGGCGGCGGTGTGGTGACGGCCGGCTCGGTGGTTTCGACCGGCTCCGGCTCGAAGGTCGGTTCGGGGATGTAGGTCGGTTCGGCGGGCGGCGGGGCCACCGGCTGTGGCGGCATGGGGGGTGGCAGAGCGGGGGTATCGGTCACCGGGCTCGTCACCGGTGCGGGGCCGGGTTCGGCGGCTCCCGGCCGTAGGAACGCGGTAACCCCGAGGGCGCCGATCAACAGGCCCGCGAGCGCGGCGACGGCAATCAAGGCGGCCGTACGCCGGGAGCCTTTCGGCTCGGCCGGGGCCGGGGTGCGGGCGGAGCCTTTCGGCGGTGTCGTGGCGGGCCCCGAAGTCTGTGCGCTCGCCTCCGGGGTGCCCGGATCGGCCGCCGGCAGGGCGCCCGCGGCCGCCGACGTGACTCCCAATCCGGCGGCGAGCACGCCCAGACTGGGCCCGCCGTAGGTGGCTTCCGGGTCTGCCTGGGGATCGGCCTCCGCATACGGGTCGGCGGTCGCCGCCGGATAGGCCGGGTCGGGGTCCACTGCGGAATACGCCTTCGCCGGAGTGTCGCCGAGCTTCGGCATGACCACGGTGTCGAGAAAGGAGTTCTCGGCGGTACCGGGGTCGGGTGGGGTCGCACCGGCGGGGGTTTCGAGCACCACGGCCAGGGCGGCGCGTCCGGCGCTCTCGGCGAAGTATCGGCCGATTTCGTCGGCGCTGTGGCCACCCGGCCGCGGAGGGAGTTCGTCCTCGCCGATGAGGGCGACGGATTTGAGACCCAGATAGTCGAGTGCGCCGCGTAGCGCGAAGACCTGCGCGGCGGGCCAGCCGCCGGGGTGTGTGGCGTAGAACTCGGCGGGGCCGTTGAGGTAGTCGGCGGTGAGGTTGATCAGGCAGAACATCGCGGTGGCGAGTAGGTCCTCACCGCGGTAGGCCTCGCCGTCGTCCACGGTCACGCCGGCGGGGTCTGCTACGGCGGAGACGAAACCGGTGATCGTATGGGTGTAGCCGGGTGGGGTGGTGACGCCGCCGAGTTCGGCGTCGCCGTCGTCGGACATGTGCAGGATCGGTTCGCGGATGATGAAGTGCGGATCCCCGTCATCGCCGACGACCGCCGCGGTGCACGCATACTCGGCGATGTGCAGGCCCACCCCAGTGGCCATCCTCGGATCCTCGCTTCGACTTCCTCATCCAACAACGACGCTACGGGTTCACGTACGCATCGCGCGGCGCGGCGCGCAGCGACCGTGTGCGGAGCATTGACAATAGCTGCGATCGGGGCCCGGCGTGGATCCGGGCGCGGGGTACACGACCGCATCGGGGGGGAGGCGGGTGCGGACACGCGCGCGGCCCGGTACGGGCTCGGGCGCGTGTAACGATCCGGTACCTGGGTGTGCCTCGCAATTTTCTCCGTATGGGTCCGGACCCGGTACCGAACACGAACCCTGGCGTGGCCCGAGTGATCCGGGAGTGGTCGGTGTGGCTCGCGGCGTGGCGGTCGTCCAGGGCGGCACAGCTGGGTCACGATGTCGTACCGGCGGGGTTTTTGCGACGTGGTGCCGGTAAGAATGGCGGAGGGGCGGCGGTGCGGGGTGGGAATAGATCGCCGGTGTCCGAGGTTGAGCTGATCGACAAGGTTGAGTGGGTTCGACTCAAGTTTGACTTGACGGCCCGCGCTGACGCGGGCAGGATTGAGCCGACCACGCTCAGTATTGCTGGGGCCGTGCTCTATGTCGTGCCTGGGGCTGGTCCGAGCGTCGCAAGCCCCCCCGGGCTTCGGCGTATTGGGGCGGACAGCCCGTACAGACACAAGCAGTCGAAAATGAGGAGGAACAACAAATGGCTCGTGCGGTCGGAATCGACCTCGGGACCACGAACTCGGTCGTCGCCGTTCTCGAAGGTGGCGAGCCGGTCGTCGTTGCCAACTCCGAGGGTTCGCGCACTACGCCCTCGGTTGTCGCGTTCGCGAAGAATGGAGAGGTTCTGGTCGGCCAGCCCGCCAAGAACCAGGCAGTAACCAACGTCGACCGTACGATCCGCTCGGTCAAACGCCATGTCGGCACCGACTGGACCGTCGAGATCGACGACAAGAAGTACACCCCGCAGGAGATCAGCGCGCGCACGCTGATGAAGTTGAAGCGCGATGCCGAGTCCTACCTGGGCGAGGAGATCACCGACGCGGTGATCACTGTGCCCGCCTACTTCGAAGACGCCCAGCGTCAGGCCACCAAGGAAGCCGGCCAGATCGCCGGCCTCAACGTGCTGCGCATCGTCAACGAGCCCACCGCCGCGGCCCTGGCCTACGGCCTGGACAAGGGCGACAAGGAACAGACCATCCTGGTCTTCGACCTCGGCGGCGGCACCTTCGACGTCTCGTTGCTGGAAATCGGCGAGGGCGTCGTCGAGGTCCGTGCCACCTCCGGCGACAACCACCTCGGTGGTGACGACTGGGACGAGCGGGTCGTCTCCTGGCTGGTCGACAAGTTCAAGTCGAGCTCGGGTATCGACCTGACCAAGGACAAGATGGCCATGCAGCGGCTGCGTGAGGCCGCCGAGAAGGCCAAGATCGAACTGAGCTCCTCGCAGAGCACCTCGATCAACCTGCCCTACATCACCGTCGACGCGGACAAGAACCCGCTGTTCCTCGACGAACAGCTGACCCGTGCCGAATTCCAGAAGATCACCTCGGATCTGCTGGACCGCACCCGTGCGCCGTTCCAGTCCGTGGTCAAGGATGCCGGGATCAAGGTCGCCGATATCGACCATGTCGTGCTCGTCGGTGGCTCCACCCGGATGCCCGCCGTCACCGATCTGGTCCGCGAGCTCACCGGTGGCAAGGAACCCAACAAGGGGGTCAACCCGGACGAGGTCGTCGCCGTGGGCGCCGCCCTGCAGGCCGGTGTGCTCAAGGGTGAGGTCAAAGACGTCCTGCTGCTCGATGTGACCCCGCTGTCGCTGGGTATCGAGACCAAGGGCGGTGTGATGACCAATCTCATCGAGCGCAACACCACCATCCCGACCAAACGCTCGGAAACCTTCACCACGGCCAACGACAACCAGCCGTCGGTGCAGATCCAGGTGTTCCAGGGTGAGCGCGAAATCGCCGCGCACAACAAACTGCTCGGCTCCTTCGAGCTCACCGGGATCCCGCCGGCTCCGCGTGGTGTGCCGCAGATCGAGGTCACCTTCGATATCGATGCCAACGGCATCGTGCACGTGACCGCGAAGGACAAGGGCACCGGTAAAGAGAACACGATCAAGATCCAGGACGGCTCCGGCCTGTCCAAGGAGGAGATCGACCGGATGGTCAAGGACGCCGAGGCGCACGCCGCCGAGGACAAGGAGCGGCGCGAGGAGGCGGAGACCCGCAACCAGGCCGAATCGCTGGTCCACCAGACCGAGAAGTTCATCGCCGACAACGAGGACAAGGTGCCGGCGGATGTGAAATCCAAGGTCGAGGCCGCGATCGGCGAGGCCAAGGAGGCGCTGAAGGGCACCGACACAGCCGCGGTGAAAACCGCGGTGGAGAAGCTGGCCTCCGAATCCCAGGCGCTGGGTCAGGCGATCTACGAGGCCTCGGCAGCCGAGGGCGCGGCGTCCGGTGACGGTGCCGCAGGCAGTGACGCCGGCGACGACCAAGTGGTCGACGCCGAGGTCGTGGACGAACCGGTCGACACGGAGAAGAAGTGACGAACGCGGGTAACAATTCCGAGGAACCGATCAGCTTCGTCGACAAGCGCAAGATCGATCCGGAAACCGGCGAGGTCCGGGATCCGGCCGGGGCGGCGGATGCTGCCGCCCCGGCCGGGGCCGAGACCGCCGCGGACGCCGAGGAGCGGGTCGCCCCGCAGGCTCCGCAGTCGGGTCTGGACGGCGCCGAGGCCGCGACGGTAGCCGATCCGGCGTCCGAGCTTGCCGAGCGCACCGCCGATCTGCAGCGGCTCACGGCGGAGTACACCAACTACCGGCGCCGGGTCGAACGCGATCGCAAGACAGCGATCGATACGGCGAAGGCCGCCGTGGTCACCGAGCTGTTGGGTGTACTCGACGACCTGGACCGCGCCAGAGCGCACGGCGACCTGGAATCCGGACCGTTGCGTTCGGTGGCCGACAAGCTGATCGAGGCACTGCGTAAACAGGGGCTCGAGGAATTCGGGGCCGAGGGCGATGCCTTCGACCCGAACCTGCACGAGGCCGTACAGCACGAAGGTGCCGGGCACGATCCGGTGCTCGGCATGGTGATGCGTAAGGGTTACCGCTTCGGCGAGCGGGTGCTGCGGCACGCGATGGTCGGAGTAACCGACGGCGTGGGTGATACCACCGCCGATGCCGCTCCCGCGGCCGAAACCGCGGCAGCGGAGGCATCGGATGCGGATGCCGGTTCGTCGAACTAGTGATCCCGCGGCGCGGGGTCGCGCAGCAATGGGGAAAGGAGGAGATGCCCGGTGAGCCAGCGGGAGTGGATCGAAAAGGACTTCTACAAGGAGCTGGGCGTCTCCTCCGACGCCTCCACCGACGAGATCAAGAAGGCGTATCGCAAACTCGCCCGTGATCTGCACCCGGACGCCAACCCGGGGGATGCCAAGGCCGAGGAGCGGTTCAAAGCCGTCAGCGAGGCCCACACCGTGCTGTCGGATGCGGCCAAACGCGCCGAATACGACGAAACCCGCCGCCTGTTCGCGGGCGGCGGGTACGGCCGGGGCGGTGGCGGTTTCACTCCGGGTGCCGGTGGCGGTGGCGGTTTCACCCAGGGGTTCGACCTGGGCGATATCTTCGGGCAGCAAGCCGGCGGCGCCGACGGCGGCCTCGGCGATCTGTTCGGTGGGCTGTTCAACCGGAGCGGGACCCGCACCAGCCGTCCGCGCCGGGGTGCCGACGTGGAGGCCGAGACGACCCTCGGTTTCCGCGAAGCCGCTCGCGGCGTGACGGTTCCGCTGCACCTGACCAGTCCGTCGCCGTGCACCACCTGCCACGGCAGCGGCGCAAAACCGGGCACCAGCCCTCGGGTGTGCCCGATCTGCAACGGCAGCGGTGTGGTGAGCCGGAATCAGGGTGCGTTCGGTTTCAGTGAACCGTGCGACGAATGCCGCGGCACCGGGTCGATCATCGACGACCCATGCGTGGACTGTCACGGCAACGGAATCCAGAACCGCACCCGCACCATCAATGTCCGGATCCCACCGGGTATCGCCGACGGTCAGCGGATCAGGCTGGCCGGGCAAGGCGAGGCCGGACTGCGGGGCGCCCCCTCGGGCGACCTCTACGTCACTGTGCGCGTCGGTCAGGACAAGGTCTTCGGCCGGAACGGCGACGACCTCACCCTGGCACTGCCGGTCAGCTACAGTGAATTGGTGCTCGGCACGACCGTATCGGTGCCCACCCTGGAGGGCCGGGTCGGTGTGAAGGTGCCACCGGGCACCGCGGACGGGCGCACCCTGCGGGTGCGTGGCCGCGGAGTTCCCAAACGTGGTGGCGGAGCCGGTGATCTACTGGTCACCGTGAAGGTCGCCGTGCCGCCGAAGCTGGACGACGATGCCATGGCCGCGCTACGCGCGCTGCAGGAGGCGGAGAAGGCCAGCGGCTTCGATCCGAGAGCAGGATGGGCAGGTGCGTGATGTCCGACGATCCGAAACGGGCATCCGAAAGTAGTTCGGCGCGGGCGGAAGCGCGCGCCGAATACTTCGTGATCTCGGTGGCCGCCCAGTTGTCGGGTATGCATGCGCAAACACTGCGCACCTACGACCGGCTGGGATTGGTGACACCGCAGCGCACTTCGGGTGGCGGTAGGCGCTATTCGGAACGGGACGTGGCGCTGCTGCGAGAAGTGCAGCGGCTGTCCCAGGACGAGGGCGTCAACCTGGCCGGGATCAAACGGATCATCGAACTCACCAACCAGGTGTCCGAACTGCAGGAGCGGGTTGTCGAACTGGCCGCGGCGCTGGAACGGGAACGGGCCCGGCCGGACTACCGGCCGGAACTGATCCCGCCGCAGCGCAATACCGCATTGGTTGTCTGGCAGCCGCGCAACCGGCGGCGGTAATATCGCTGAACTCGGCTCCGCCGCTGGGCACGTCGAGTTCGGGGTGGGGCGGATGCTTCCGTGCTCGGTTGACGCGGGCGACGTGGCGAGAGTTTTCAGGCGCCTTCGAATTGGATGCGTTCCGGCGGGGTTCCGGCGTCGAGTAACTTCTCCACCGTGGACCGGGTCATTGCGGGTGATCCACACACCAGGACCTGGTGCCGGTTGAAACTGCCGTAGGAGCCGACCACTTCGGCGAGGGTGCCCTGGATCAGGTCTTCCTCGTCGAAGCCGATATCCACCCGGTGCCGGTCGTGCCAGTCGTCGGGCCAGGACGGGTCCTCGAGGCGTTCCACTACCGGTACCACGGTGAGCCACGGCAGGTCCGCTGCCAGGAGGACCAGCATATCGGCGGCGTATAGGTCGCGGGGGGAGAAACCACCGAAGAAGAGGTACGTGGTCGGGGGGTATTCGTGCCTGGCCAGCTCGAGGAGCTGGGACCGTAGCGGCGCGAGTCCGGTGCCGCCGGCGATCATCACGACCTCGTCGCCGTCGGGATCCACGCTGAACATGCCCTCCGGGGCGGCCAGTTTCCAGCGATCGCCGGGCCGGGTGTCGGCGACGATCCCGCTACTGCACCAGCCGCCCGCCACGGTGCGGATATGGAATTCGAGCTTGCCGTCCAGCGAGGGCGGTAGCGCCGGGGAGAAACGGCGGCGCATCCCCGGGAACTGCGGAGCCTCGACTTCCAGGGATTGTCCCGCGGTGAAGGGTATGTATTCGCCGATCAGCCGGATCACCGCCAGATCGTGGCGCAGCCGGTGATGTTCGACCACCTCGGCGAACCACTGGGTCGGCTGGTCGCGACGGTGCGGGTCGGCGCGAGGGCCATTGCTCACTGGCACTCCTTGGGAGCAGGTTCATTCGGTCGGTTCAGACCGGATCGGTGCTGATGATCTCCTCCGGCGTGCCGACCGCGAGGAGCGCGCGCCGGGTATCCGCGATCATCTTTGCCGAACCGGCGATCTGGATCTGCCGATCCTCCCACGCACCGAAGCTGGCCACCACGGCGCCGAGGTTTCCGACCAGGCGCCGGTGCATCCCATAGGGTGCGTCCTCGGTGGGATGCGGGTACCACCACGGGTTGGTCTTGTGCTCGCAGACCGGGACGATGGTGAGCCACGGGTTGCTCTGCGACAGCTGCCACATGTTCTCCACGTCGTACAGGTCGCACGGGTAGGCCCCGCCGATGAAGAAATGTACCCGCGGATTGATTCCGCGGCGGCCCATTTCGATCAGCTGCGCGCGCAGCGGTGCGATACCGGTGCCGGAGCCGATCATCAGCACATCGCGGCCATTGTCCTGGTCTACCTGGAGTCCGCCGAGCGGCCCTCCGATGAGCCAGCGGTCGCCGACCTCGGTTTCGTTGACGATGGAGGGGCTCACCCAGCCGCTGCGGACCTTGCGCACATGGAATTCGATCTCGCCGTACGGGTTCGACGGGATGGCGGGGGAGAGATAGCGCCACATCCGGGGCCGCTGCGGGACCGAGACGGGAACGTACTGACCGGCCAGATACGGGATCGGGTCGTCGGACTGCAAACGTACGATGGCCAGGTCGTCGAGGACGTGGCGGTGCCCGACAACGGTGGCTTCCCAGTAGGGCGGGGAATCGTCGGAATTGGCGCCTATCGCCATGGCGGCGGAGATGAGCAGGCAGACATCGCGCCATCCTCCGGCGAGTTCCCTGGTCCAGTTCGGGCCGTTGTAGGTCTGGAAGGCGGCAAAGAGCGCGGGACCGGCCTGATCGTAGTGCGCGGCCTCGACCCCGTATTTGCGGTGATCGCGTGCCAGTTGTTCCAGGAACTTCTGTGCACGGTCCCAGTCCTCCAGGTGATCCAGCATGTACTGGATCGCAGTGGCCAGCCGCTTCGCCTGCATATCCATGGTCGGCGGGAACAACTCCCGCAGCCGTGGATTCTCGGCGAAAAGGTGACCGTAAAAAGCGCTGACCAACCGCTCGGGTCCATGCGGTGCGTCGAGCACCGACTGGAAATTGGCGCGGACCAGCGCTGCCGAACGCGCATCCACGGCGTGGAGCTTCCTTTCCCTGATGTCTGCCCGATCAGGACGTTGCCGTTGCCGGCAGTCCTTCATCCGACAGTATCCCCGAAAATTGTGATGATGGTGGATGTGAAATACGAGTACGTGGTTTGACCGATCTTGTCCGCGGGTATTGCCGCGGCGGCGTGAGTCGGGAGCGGGCATCTTTCCGGCAACCCGCGGGCGAGGCCGGCGGCGGAAAAATCCCGGACTTGAGCGGAACAGACTCAACTTTTCGGACGTTGAACCGAGCAGAACGGCACGAGTCCCCGGAACGGGCGCGGGTGCCGGAGGAGATGTCGACTAGCAGGAAGGTGCTTCGTGGACTCGTTCAACCCCACCACCAAGACCCAGGCCGCCTTGACTGCCGCCCTCCAGGCGGCGTCGGCGGCCGGTAACCCGGAGATCCGCCCGGCCCACCTGCTGGTGGCGCTACTCGACCAGACCGACGGGATCGCCGGGCCACTGCTGAAAGCGGTCGGCACCGATCCCGCCGCAGTGCGTCGTGAGGCCCAGGACATCGTCGATCGGCTGCCCCGTGCCACCGGCGCCACCACCACCCCGCAGCTCGGCCGGGAAGCGCTGGCCGCGATCACCGCGGCACAGCATCTGGCCACCGAACTCGGCGACGAATACGTCTCCACCGAGCATGTGGTCGTCGGGCTCGCCACCGGCGATACCGATATCACGATGCTGCTCGAGAAATACGGTGCCACCGCGGCCGCGCTGCGCGAGGCATTCACCGCCGTCCGGGGTAACGCCAGGGTCAGCAGCCCTGATCCCGAGGGTAGCTACCAGGCACTGGAGAAGTACTCCACCGACCTCACCGATGCCGCGCGCGACGGCAAGCTCGATCCGGTGATCGGCCGCGACACCGAGATACGCCGCGTGGTGCAGGTGCTGTCGCGGCGTACCAAGAACAACCCGGTACTCATCGGGGAACCCGGTGTCGGTAAAACCGCCATCGTAGAGGGCTTGGCCCAGCGCATCATCGCGGGTGACGTGCCCGAATCGCTGCGCGGCAAGAGCGTGATATCACTCGACCTCGGTGCGATGGTCGCGGGCGCGAAGTATCGCGGCGAATTCGAGGAGCGGCTGAAGGCGGTCCTGGAGGAGATCAAGTCCAGTGCCGGCCAGATCATCACCTTCATCGACGAACTGCACACCATTGTCGGCGCCGGTGCGACCGGCGAATCCGCAATGGACGCCGGAAATATGATCAAACCGATGCTGGCCCGCGGCGAACTGCGGCTGGTCGGCGCCACCACGCTCGACGAATACCGCAAGCACATCGAGAAGGACGCAGCCCTGGAACGCCGCTTCCAGCAGGTGCTCGTCGGTGAACCCTCGGTCGAGGACACCGTAGGGATCCTGCGCGGGATCAAGGAGCGGTACGAAGTGCACCACGGCGTGCGGATCACCGATTCCGCGCTGGTGGCGGCGGCCACGCTCTCCGACCGATACATCACCTCCCGGTTCCTGCCCGACAAGGCGATCGACCTCGTCGACGAATCCGCGTCCCGGTTGCGTATGGAGATCGACTCGCGGCCGGTGGAGATCGACGAAGTCGAACGCGCTGTGCGCCGCCTCGAAATCGAAGAAGTCGCGCTGGCGAAGGAAACCGACGAGGCCTCCAAACAGCGGCTGGAGAAGCTGCGCGGTGAACTCGCCGACGGTCGCGAGAAGCTCAACCAGCTGACCACCCGCTGGCAGAACGAGAAAACCGCGATCGACGAGGTGCGGGTGCTCAAGGAGCAGCTCGAGGGCCTGCGTGGCGAATCCGAACGCGCCGAACGCGACGGCGATCTGGGGAAGGCGGCCGAACTGCGGTATGGCCGGATCCCGGCGCTGGAGAAGGACCTCGCCGAAGCCGAGCAGGCCTCCGGGGCGGCGGCCGACGGCGAGGTGATGCTCAAGGAGGAGGTCGGACCGGACGATATCGCCGAGGTGATCTCGGCCTGGACCGGAATCCCGGTCGGCCGGCTGCTCGAGGGCGAAACCGAGAAACTGCTCCGGATGGAGGCCGAACTCGGGCGGCGCGTGGTCGGCCAGACCGAGGCAGTGCAGGCGGTTTCCGATGCGGTACGCCGTGCCCGCGCCGGGGTCGCGGACCCGAACCGGCCCACCGGGTCGTTCATGTTCGTCGGCCCTACCGGCGTCGGCAAGACCGAACTGGCCAAGGCACTCGCCGATTTCCTGTTCGACGACGAACGCGCCATGGTCCGCATCGATATGAGCGAGTACAGCGAGAAGCACGCAGTAGCCCGGCTGGTGGGTGCGCCGCCCGGATACGTCGGCTACGACCAGGGCGGTCAGCTCACCGAGGCGGTGCGGAGGCGGCCCTACACGGTGGTGTTGTTCGACGAGATCGAGAAGGCGCACCCGGACGTTTTCGACATCCTGCTCGCGGTGCTCGACGAGGGCCGGCTCACCGATGGTCAGGGCCGTACGGTGGACTTCCGCAACACCATCCTCATCCTGACCTCGAACCTCGGGGCCGGCGGCGACAAGGATTTGGTGATGAACGCGGTGCGTTCGGCGTTCAAACCGGAATTCCTCAACCGCCTGGACGATGTGGTCATGTTCAGTTCGCTGGACGAGGAACAGCTCGCCCACGTCGTCGATATCCAGCTCGATCAGTTGCAGCGGCGGCTCGCTCAGCGGCGGCTCACCCTCGAGGTCAGCGATTCGGCGCGGTTCTGGCTCGCGGTTCGCGGCTACGACCCGGTGTACGGCGCCCGGCCGCTACGCCGGCTGATCCAGCAGGCGATCGGCGACACCCTCGCCAAGGAACTGCTGGCCGGGGAGGTCGCCGACGGTGACATTGTCGAGGTCGGCGTGAGCCCCGACGGGGACGGCCTCATGGTGGGGCGCCGGGTCCGCGAACCTGTGGCCGTGGACAGCTCGCCGGCACCGTAAGGTCCCCGACCGGCCATTACCGCGCCGGTCAGCGATTTTCCGGGTACACGCGAAGCCGTCCCCGGCGAGTGTGTGCTCGCTCGGGACGGCTTCGGCGCATGTTCGCACCGGGAATGTTCACGCCGGGGCGGAACGAGCACGGAAGTTCGAGCAGGGGTGTACCGAAGCGAGTCCGGGCCGGACTCGATGGGGGCGGAACACCGGCCTGTGCCCGGCTTCGCCGGGATCCACGATGGCCTGCGGTGCAGGGTCGCGCCCGCATGTTTACCCGCAGCGCCCGAACCATCGCGGAGATACCGCTTAGTCTGGATGTTATGACCAACCCGAACGATCCCTGGGCAAGGCGGCCGGACGACGATCCGACCCAGCGCCTGGGTCAGCCGGGAGAATCGGCGACCGAGAAACTGCCCACGGCCGACGACCCGGGCTTCGTGGAGCCGACCACGGCCTACCCGGGTACCGATCCCTACGGAGGTTGGGGCCAGAACCCGAACCCGACCCGGGAGATGCCGACCTACGACAGCTACGCCTGCGGCAATCCGCAATGGGGCGCCGGCGGGCCGGGCCCGCAGGATCCCTACGGGCAATCCGGCGGGCTTGCGCCCGGGCAGGAACCGCCCCGGCCGCCGTCGAACAAAACCGGTATCTGGCTCGGCGTCGGACTGGCCGCGATCGTGCTGATCGGCCTGGCCGGTGTGGGCGCCGGAATGCTGTTCAGCGGTGGCGATTCACAACCCACGGCGGGCGACAACACGACGACCGGCCGGACGCTCGGCCGGCAGGTGCCGCCGCAACCCGAGCAATCGTTCCCCGAGCTGCCGCCCCTGCCGGGCGACCCGGGTACGCCCGATTCGGGGGACCCGAACGCCGGCGACACCACCATGGGCACGATCAGCTCCAACAGTGGTGGCACACTGACCCTCAGCACTCTCACCGGCACCGAGGTCACGGTGCATACGACCGAGGCCACCCAGGTGATATCGCTGGCGGGCGCCACGGTCGACGCGCTGCCCGCCGGGGATCTGGTGATCGTGCAGGGGCAGCAGAGCCCGGACGGATCCATTCAGGCCGAGGTGATCATCAGTACCGCCCTCGACGGGGGCGGCCGATGAGAAATCCGCGGCGCGCAGTGTGGGTGCCCGGCATTACGCCGGGCGGGTGGATAGGCTAGGCGACGATGACGGCAATGTGGTTCGGGCTGGCGGCAATCACCCTCGCGGGTGCGATCGTGCTGCTCTATTTCGACCGGCGCCAGCGACAGCGGACCGGTCACGCGCGCCAGGTGTGGGCGAAAGCCCAGGGATACACCTATGTGTCGGTGGAACCGGCGCTCGCTTCGACCTGGCGGCGCGGTGCGCTGGCCAAGCTCGGGTATCTGACGGCGGTCGATGTGGTGACCGGTATCCGTAAGGGCGAGAAATTCGTGCTGCTGGATCTGGAGGATTCCGCGACGCTGGTCGCGGTGCGCCGGCAGATCGGCTCGGATATCGACGTCGATATGCGGGTGAAGACGATGAATCCGCCCAAGGACGCCGATCTGGAACTGCTCGGTGCCATCGGCGACCGGGTGGTGTTCGCCACCAATCCGGAGATCGCCCGGCACGCGGTGGATCAGCGGATGGTCGCGTTCATCGAATCGCTGGCCGATACGGTGCAGATGTTGTGGAGCGAGGGCAATTGGACCCTCGGAATGCTCCCCGTCGGCACATCTGCCAAGGACTGGGAGACCGGTATCGACGCCGTTCTGCGGTTGTCCGGTCTGCTGCATGTGCTGCCGCCGGTCAACGAGAACCGTAACGACGAGCAGGACCCCCACCCCGCGCATCCCCGGGCCCGGATCCGCTCGACGGAGTACGACGACGACGCTCCGGACGGCGACTACGACGAGTACCCCGACGACAGCGACGAGGATTACGGTCGCCCGGGGCCCAACGTCCGCTACCGCCGTGATGCCCCGGAAGTAGCCGCCGGCCAGGATGACCGGAGCATTCCCGGTGACGAGGTACCGCCGCGCCGGCCGAGCCTGGCCGTGGTGCCCGACTCCCGGCCCGCGAATCGTGCTCCGCGTCCCGAACCGGCCGGTGCGCGGTCCGGCGGAGCCGAGGAACCGGATCGGCCCGTCCCCGACCGCCGTGGTTCCGTTGCCGACGACGAGCACGACCCCCAGTTGCCCGGAGGACCCTTCCACCCCGGTTTCCGCCCCTACCAGGGGCCGGTGCCGCAGTAGCTCCGTGATGACTCGCGACCTGCGGTAACCGTTGTAGCGGTGCCCCCGTATCCTGCTCGCAGGGCGCCGAGCATGCGCCGCGACCGTACTCGCCGCGACTCGCCTCCACGGGCGGAAGGACACCGATGATCGACCAGGCAACGACCGACCGGGATGTCTTGGCCGGGCTGGTGCGCGATTTAGCCGTCGTGCACGGCAAGGTGACATTGTCTTCCGGAAACGAGGCCGACTACTACGTCGACCTGCGGCGGGCGACCCTGCACCACCGCGCGGGTCCGCTGATCGGCAAACTCCTGCGAGAACTCGTCGCGGACTGGGAATTCGACGCGGTCGGCGGGCTCACCATGGGTGCCGATCCGGTCGCGCTGGCGGTGATGCACGCACCGGGCCGGCCCATCGACGCCTTCGTGGTGCGCAAGGCCGCGAAAACCCACGGGATGCAACGGCAGGTCGAGGGCCCCGATGTGGTCGGCAAGCGGGTCCTGGTCGTAGAAGACACCACGACCACCGGAAATTCCCCGCTGACCGCTGTACGCGCCTTGCGCGAGGTGGGCGCGACGGTGGTCGGGGTGGCCACCGTGGTCGACCGGGAAACCGGCGCGGATCGCGTGATCGCCGACGAAGGGCTGCCCTATCGCTCCATACTCGGTCTGAAGGATCTGGCACTGGGCTAAACCGACGGGCTGTTCGACGTCGTGTGCGGCTCCGTTAGCCTGGGAATCCGTCAGAACCGTGAGTGAAGGGTCGTGAGCGTCGTGGTGAGCATTGCCGGCAAAAAGGGGCATGACAACGTCGCGATGCTCGGAATCGGTGCGTACCGGCCGCAGCGCGTGGTCAGCAACGACGAGGTGTGCCAAGTCCTGGATTCCTCGGACGAGTGGATTTTCGAACGCAGCGGTATCCGGAATCGGCGTTGGATCAGCGGCGACGAATCGCTGCGGTCGATCTCGGTGGCTGCGGGCGGGCGGGCGCTGCGCAACAGCGGCGTGGATCCGTCGCGGATCGGCGCGCTGATCCTGGCCACGTCCAGCTGGCCGATGCTGACCCCGCACGGTGCTCCCATCGTCGCCAGCGATCTGGGGATGAACGGTATTCCCGCCTTCGATCTCACCTCCGGCTGCGGCGGATTCGGTTACGGGCTCGGTGTGGCCGCGGATATGATCCGCGCCGGTTCCGCCGAATACGTCCTGCTCATCGGCGCCGAGACGATGACCATCGGGATCGACCCCACCGACCGGGGTACGGCGTTCATCTTCGGTGACGGTGCGGGTGCCGTGGTGATCGGGCCGGTCGAGGAGAACGGGATCTCGCCGACGGTCTGGGGCAGCGACGGCGAGAACGCCGACGCCATCAAACAGGACATCAACTTCGTCGATTACATGCAGCGGGCGCAAGATTTGCAGGGCACCGATCCCGAAGTGGAGCCGGTCGGCCGGATGGCGCTGCGGATGGAGGGTCCCAAGGTTTTCCGCTGGGCGGCAGTTACTTTGCCGCGTGCGCTGTCCAGCGCGCTGGATATGGCCGGGGTTTCGAAGGAAGATATCGAGGTCTTCATCCCGCATCAGGCCAACGCCCGGATCAACGAGCTGATGAGGAAGAATCTCGGCCTGGCCGACGATATCCCGATGGCGGCCGATATCGAGAACACCGGAAACACGTCTGCGGCCTCGATCCCGCTGGCCATGGAGGAGATGCTGGCGACCGGTAAGGCCAAGGGCGGTCAGCTGGCCTTGCTGCTCGGTTTCGGCGCGGGGCTCAGCTATGCGGGGCAGGTTGTTACTCTGCCGCCCGCGCCCGCCGAGGCGAGCCTGTAGTGATGCGGCCGTTCCGTGCGGGATACCTGGCCGCAACGGCCGTCACTGTGGCGGGTGCGCTGACCGGCCGGCAATCGTTGCAGTGGGCGGCGAAGCCGCTGATGATGCCGTTGCTGGCGGCCGATATCGCCACCGGTCCAGCGGATATCGCTCCGCCGGAGCGCACCTTGCTGCTGAGTGCGCTCGGCGCCGCGACCGTGGGTGACGTGCTGCTCATCGAACCCGACGACGATCGTCGGCTGATCGCCGGTGCGTCGTCGTTCGCGGTGATGCAAAGCGGATACGCGGCCCTGTGGTGGCGCCGGGGTGCGCGGCCGCGAGCGCATATCGTCGTACCGCGGGTACTGGCCTGGGCAGGCGCCGCGGGGTTGTTGCGTACCAAGGCGCCGGTGCTCGCCGTGCCGTTGAGCGCCTACGGTCTCACCCTGGGCAGTGCGGCGGTACTGGCCTCCGATCCAGCGCTGGCCCCCGGGGCGAAAAATATTGCCGGGGTCAATATTCCCGACGCCGACCCGTGCAGCCGGCTCGGTCTGGGCGCCCTGTTGTTCACGGTTTCCGACGGTCTCATCGTGGCGCGGCGGTTGTTCGCCCGCGGGCAGCGCTCGCGCCGTGTGATCGAGGGGATAATTCTGGCGACCTACGGTTGTGCCCAGTTCCTGCTCGCCGATCCGGAGGCACACGCCCGGCACTGATCCGGAGGCGAACCCGCGGGACCGATCCGGACGCGAACCTGTGGCACCGATCCGGACGTGCACCTGTGGCACCGAGCTCCCGCCTGCGGTTTTTCCGGTCGTGCGGTTTCGGCCGGTGCGGTTACTATCCACGCATGAGTTACCCCCCGCCGCCGCCCGGGTACGGATATCCCGGATATGGTCCGCCGCCGCCGGACCATCCGCAGACCACCACTGTGCTCGTCCTCGGGATCGTCAGTCTGTTCTGCGCTCTCAGCGGTCCGTTCGCGTGGGTGATGGGTAAGAAGGCACTCAACGAGATCGACGCCTCTGGCGGCACTGTCGGTGGCCGCAGCAATGTGATGATCGGCTACGTACTCGGTATCGTCACTTCGGTCGTGCTGATCCTCTATCTCCTCCTGATCATCTTCTTCATCGTGCTGGCGATCATCGGGGCGGCTTCGGCCTGATATCCGTCGCCCGGTTCACGAAAGGTCAGGGCGGTAATCCTCACCAGGCGGTGGTGAGGTCGGCGTGCTGCCGGATCCAGGTGTGCATGGCGATACCCGCAGCTACCCCCGCGTTGATACTGCGGGTGGACCCGAACTGGGCGATGGATACGGTGAGCACCGCGGCATCGCGGGCGCCGTCGCTCACCCCGGGGCCCTCTTGACCGAACAGCAGCATGCACCGCCGTGGTAGGCGCACCGTTTCCAGCGGCACCGAGCCCGGCACATTATCCACCGCAACCACACTCAGGTCCTCGGCGTTGGTGTACTCCAGCAGCGCCTCGATATCGGAGTGGTGGACGATGTGCTGGTAGCGGTCGGTGACCATGGCCCCGCGGCGGTTCCAGCGGCGGCGGCCGACAATATGTACCGCGCCGGCGGCGAAGGCGTTGGCAGTGCGGACCACCGTGCCGATATTCGCGTCGTGCCCGAAATTCTCGATCGCGATATGGAAGGGGTGGCGGCGCCGGTCGATATCGGCGACGATCGCCTCTCGGGTCCAGTATCGATACGCATCGACGACGTTGCGGCGATCGCCTTCTGCGAGTAGTACCGGATCGAGCCGCTCGTCCTCCGGCGGCGGGCCGGTGTGCTCCTCGGCCCATGGCCCGGCTCCGTGCGGGTGTTCGCCCCATTCGGTGGGGCCGGGGTCGTCCTCGGTGGGTTGGGCTGTCGCATCGTCGTCGCGCCCTGCGTCCGGATTCGGTGCGACCGCCGCGGTGGCCTCGGTCGGGCGATGGTCGGGGTCGGGGCCGGCCGATGGCGCTGCGTTCGTCACGGCACGATCGTAGTTCGGTGCGGTGGGCGGGCCGCTGTTCGGCCTGGTCCGGCCGAAATTGCCTGTGCTGATTCGATTTACTGCCGGCTTGCCTTCTCGGGGCGAGGGCACGCGCGGACGGCCGCCCTTTTGTTAACCCGTATTGACATAGCCGGTGGACATTGCTCCGCGCCCTGTCCGGCAGCAATTCACCTCGGACCCGACGCAAACGCCGGTGAATCGAACGGTTCCGCCTCGACTCGGTAACAATTGAGCGGCGAGAATTCCGTTTTTCCTGGCAATATGGATATATGACCTCGCCCAGCGACGATCTCGACGTTCCCCGGCGCGCGTCCGGGCAACAGCGTAGGCCGCAGGGCAACCCCGCGTCACTCTGGTCCGACCGTGCCGATATGGCCGAGGCCGCCATCGTGTCGCGGCATATCCAGGCGGTGTGGTTGCTGCCCGGTACCGCGCTCGGCGTGGTGGGCTGGCCTTCCGTCCGGCGGGAACGTTTCTTCCTGACCTGGCACTATTGGTGGCAGGCCCATCTCATCGATTGCACGGTCGACGCCGCCAACCGGGCGCCGACGATCGAACGGCGCAAACGGATCAATGCACTGGTGCGGTCACATCGAATGCGCAATATCACCGGCTGGACCAATCGCTACTACGACGATATGGCCTGGCTCGCTATTGCCCTGGAGCGAGCGGCCCGGGTGCAAGACAACGACGAAGCTCGCGGAGGTCTGGGCCCGCTGGAACAGAAATTGTTCGGTGCCTGGGACCCTGCGCGGGGTGGCGGGATTCCGTGGCGGGTCGGGGACGATTTCTACAATGCCCCGGCCAACGGCCCGGCCGGTATAGCGCTGTCCCGGTTGGGGCGCTACGAGCGGGCCGCCGAAATGGCCGAATGGATCGATCTCACGCTGCGCGATCCGGAGACCGGCCTGATCTTCGACGGTATCCATCTCCCGTCCGGCGCGCTCGAGAAGACGATCTACACCTACTGTCAGGGCGTCGTACTCGGGTTGGAAACCGAGCTGGCGATACACACCGGTGATCCGGTGCACCTCGACCGTGTGCACCGGCTCCTCGACGCCGTCGAGGTCAACCTCACGACCGACGGTGTGATCCGGGGTGGTTCCGGCGGCGACGGGGGATTGTTCAACGCTATCCTCGTCCGCTACCTCGCCCTGGTCGCGCTCATGTTGCCCGGTTCCGAACACGAACAACTCGCCGATCGGCGCATCGCCGCCCGTATTGTCGAGCAGTCCGCGGCCGCGGCCTGGGCCAACCGGCTCGACGTGGAGGGCGAACCATTGTTCGGGCACGACTGGACCCGTTCGGCCGAATTGCCGGGTGGGACCTCAGGCGCCGGTGGCCTCAACTCGAACGGTGCGGTGACCTCGTCCCGGGTCCCCGAACGCGACCTATCGGTGCAGCTCTCGGGTTGGATGCTCATGGAGGCTGCTCATATGGTCACCGCGGCGGGGCTGTAGCTCCCAGCGTGCGGCACCGGTGCCGTACGAGCGCGGCTTCGGGTTGCATTCCCCGCCGCTCACGGCTGGGAGTGGTGTGGTGTCGGCGGTGGCCGAATCGACCTCGAAATCCTCCACGGGCTGCGCCATTTCGTGGCGGTACTGCCGGATGCCGATTACGGTGCCCACAACCAGGAACACCACCAGCGAACCGGTCACGATGGGCATGAGCCAGGAGAACTGCAGAATGAAATTACCGGCGTAATAACCCATCAACAGCAGGACCGGCGCCCAGATGATCGCGCCGATGGTACTGGCGATGGTGTAGCGGCGATGGTCCATACCCGCGGCGCCCGCCACCATCGGGCACAGCGTGCGCACCCACGGGATCCAGCGGGCGACGAGCACCGCGAAGAATCCGTGCCGGTGCAGCAGGTCCGCCACTCTGGTCAGGTTCTCGGTGTTGATATAGCGCCCGTTCTTACGGGCGACGAGTTTGTGCCCGGTCCGGCGCCCGACGACATAGCCGACCTGGTTACCGGCGATCGCGGCGAGCATCGCGCCCACCGAGAGTATCCACACCTGGCTTTCCCCGGTCGTATGCGAGGCCATCACTATTCCGGCTGTCAGCAGCATCGAATCACCGGGCAGGAAAAGCCCGAGTATGAAAGCGCATTCCAGGAATACGAAGGTCAGGACCACTATCCAGACCAGCGCCGGACCGGCGGAAATCAGTGGATCGAAACTGCCCATCGCGTAGGGCTCGGCCGAGACGGACACCACTTACCGGACAGGGATCTCGTTTGTGGCGGCCGTCGCATGGTTCGGCACAACCGGCAGGGGCATGGTGCTGATGACCGGGCTCGCCGTATCCACGGCCGGCATTTCGGCGGTGGAGACCAGGTTGTGGTCGGCGACCGGCGCCCCCTCGGCCTTGCGGTTCATCAGCTTCTTGGCCACCGCGCTGATACCCGGCAGGATCGAGACGAACACGATGAGCAGGAAGATCCCTTCGACGTGGTCGCGGATGAAGGCCACATTTCCCAGGAAATAGCCGAGTATGGTCACGCCGCCGCCCCAGGCGACAGCGCCGACGATATCGAAGGCGACATAGCGCTGGTAGTTCATCTTCGACACCCCGGCGAGGACGGGCATGAAGGTCCGGACGATCGGGACGAATCGGGCGATGATGATCGTTTTGGGGCCGTGCTTCTCGAAGAATTCGTGCGTTTCGGTCACATAGCTCTTCTTGAAGAAGCGCGTGTCCTCTTTGCTGAACAGTGCCGGACCGATCGCGCGGCCGATCCAGTAACCACATTGATCGCCGGCGAAAGCGATGAAGGTAACCGCGGGAAGCAGAACCCAGATCGAAACCGGGGGGTTCTCCTGCGCCGCCAGCAGACCACCGGTGAAAAGCAGCGAATCACCGGGCAGCAGCGGGAACAGCAGTCCCGTTTCGATGAAGACGATTACCAGGATCGCCGGTAGCACCGCGTTCTTCAGCCAGGTTTCGGTCAACAGGTGCATCGGGTCGAGCAGTTCGGACAGAGCCAGATTGCTCGTCACCGCGTCGGTAGCTGCCAGCGCAATCACCCGGCCCACAGTACCGGTTACCGCCGGGCCCGCAGGGTGCAGCAGCGCAAACAATCCCCTTATACCGGATGGAATCCGTCTGCCTTAGGGTATGTGCAGAAACAGACAATCCTGTCTGCCGCACTACACGGAGGTCTTCACAGTGCCGATCGCGACTCCGGAGGTCTACGCCGAAATGCTCGGTCAGGCCAAGGCGAACTCCTTCGCCTTCCCGGCCATCAACTGCACATCGTCGGAGACGATCAACGCGGCGATCAAGGGCTTCGCCGAGGCGGGCAGTGACGGGATCATCCAATTCTCCACTGGTGGTGCGGAATTCGGTTCCGGCCAGGGTGTGAAGGATATGGTCACCGGTGCTGTCGCGCTGGCCGAATTCGCGCATGTGGTGGCCGAGAAGTACGGCGTCACCATCGCGCTGCACACCGATCACTGTCCCAAGGACAAGCTGGACGGTTTCGTCCGCCCGCTGCTGGCCATCTCCCAGGAGCGGGTGAACGCAGGTAAGAATCCGCTGTTCCAGTCGCATATGTGGGACGGTTCGGCGATTCCGATCGACGAGAATCTGGCCATCGCTCAGGAGCTGCTGGCGGCCGCGACCGCCGCGAGGATCATTCTCGAGGTCGAGATCGGTGTCGTCGGCGGTGAAGAGGACGGTGTCGAGGCCGAGATCAACGACAAGCTCTACACCTCGCCCGCCGATTTCGAGAAGACCATCGATGCGATCGGTACCGGTGAGAAGGGTAAATACCTGCTCGCCGCCACCTTCGGCAATGTGCACGGCGTCTACAAACCCGGCAATGTGGTGCTCAAGCCCGAGGTGCTGGCCGAGGGCCAGAAGGTCGCCGCGGCGAAACTGGGCCTGGGTGCCGACGCGCAGCCCTTCGATTTCGTCTTCCACGGGGGCTCCGGCTCGCTGAAATCCGAGATCGACGATTCGCTGCGCTACGGCGTGGTGAAGATGAACGTCGATACCGATACCCAGTACGCCTTCACCCGGCCCATCGCCGCCCATATGTTCAGCAACTACGACGGTGTGCTGAAGATCGACGGCGAGGTGGGCAACAAGAAGACCTACGACCCGCGTAGCTACCTGAAGAAGGCCGAGCTCTCGATGGCGGCCCGAGTGGTGCAGGCCTGTGAAGACCTGCACTCCGCGGGACGTTCGATCAGTGCCTGATCGCGCCTTCGCGCCCACTGCGAGATGACGCTGGATCTCCACGTGCTGGGGCCCGTCCGGCTATCGGTCGGCGACGAGCCGGTCGCCGTCGGCGGGCCCAAACCGCGAGCGTTGCTGGCCGCGCTCGCGGTCAACCGGCGGCGTGCCGTGGCCTCGGCGACCCTGGCCGATATGGTCTGGAACGAGTCGCCGCCGGACGCCTACGCCGCGAGCCTGCAGGTATTCGTCTCCAACATCCGCAAGGCACTGCGGAATTCGGGGGTGGACCCGGCCGCGGTGTTACGCACGGAATCCGCCGGGTACCGGCTCGAGATCGCGGACGACGCCTGCGATCTCGGCCGGTTCGAGGCGGCCCGCGACGCGGGTAATCGTGCCGCGGGCGCCGGCGATCATGCGTCGGCGTCGCGGTTGTTCACCACCGCACTGCGGGAGTGGAACGGCCGCGCGCTTTCGGATCTGGGTGGTCTGGCATTCGCGGACAGTTTCGCCACCGCGATGGAAGAGGAACGGCTGCTGGCGGTTTCGGCGCGCTTCGACGCGGAGATAGCGTGCGGACGCGCCGCCGCGACGATCGGCGAACTGGTCGCACTGACCAATGAGCATCCGCTGCGTGAACCGCTGTGGGGGCAGCTCATCACCGCGCTCTATCTCTCCGAACGGCATGCCGACGCGCTCGAAGCATGCCGGCGGGTGCGTTCGGTTCTGGCCGAGGAACTCGGAATCGACCCCGGGCCCGCCCTGGTCGAACTGGAGCGCCGGGTGCTGCGGCAGGAGCCGCTGAGCACCGTGGAGTTCAAAACCGCAGAGCGAATGGCCGCCGCGATGACCGATACTGTCACCGAGGTGCCCCGCTCGGTACGAAGCGGACAGCTGCTGCTGCCGGACGGACGGCTGGTGCTGGTCGCACACGGCGGTTTCAAGATCGGCCGGATGACCGATAACGATCTGATCCTCGACGACCCGAAAGCCAGCCGCTATCACGCCCAGATCAAACTGGGGCGGGCCGGGCTACTGATCGAAGACCTGGATTCGGCGAACGGGGTCTATGTCAACGAGCAGCCGATAGATACCGCGTTGCTCGCCGACGGCGACGCCATCCGCATCGGAACGACTGTCCTGGCTTTCCAAGCCGCACGCTGAACAACCCGGGCGCCTCCCGGCCGAGTACCCCACCACCCGCCGGGGTGAGGGTCGGCCGGTGCGCCTTACCGCCGTAGCGAGCGACTCGGCCATAGACCGACGAACCTCTGCATCTCGCCGCCCACCGTGTCCCTCGGTCCACTCCGGCGCCCGGCCTCTAACCCAGGACGTCGTGGCGGACGATGGTCTGCTCGCGACCCGGCCCCACGCCGATGCAGGAGATGCGGGCCCCGGAGAGTTCCTCGAGCCGATGCACATAGGCCTGCGCGTTGGCGGGCAGCTCCTCGAAGGTGCGGGCCCCGGAGATGTCCTCCCACCAACCCGGCATCTCCTCGAAGATCGGTTTGGCGTGGTGGAAACCGGTCTGGGTGGTCGGCATCTGCTCGACCCGCTCGCCGTCCACCTCGTAGGCCACACAGATCGGAACCCGGTCCAGGCTGGACAGTACGTCGAGCTTGGTGAGGAAGTAGTCGGTGATGCCGTTGACCCGGGTGGCGTAGCGGGCGATCACCGCGTCGAACCAGCCGCAGCGGCGGGCCCGGCCGGTGGTCACGCCCACTTCACCCCCCGCTTTCGCCAGGTAGGCGCCCGATTCGTCGAACAGTTCGGTCGGGAACGGGCCGGAACCCACGCGGGTGGTGTAGCACTTGAGGATGCCCAGCACCGTATCGATCTGGTTGGGTCCGATACCGGCGCCCACCGCGGCGCCGCCGGCGGTCGGGTTGGATGAGGTGACGTAGGGGTAGGTGCCGTGGTCGACGTCGAGCAGTGTGCCCTGCGAGCCTTCCAGCAGCACCGTCTCGCCGCGTTCGAGCGCCAGGTTGAGCTCCAGCCGGGTATCGCTGATCCGGTGCGCGAATTTCTCCGCCTGCGCCAGCACCTCGTCGACCACCTGCTGCGGTTCGAGTGCGCGGCGGTTGTAGATCTTCACCAGCACCTGGTTCTTGAACTCGAGTGCCGCCTCCACCTTCTGGGTGAGGATCTTCTCGTCGAGCACATCGGCCACGCGCACGCCGACCCGCGCAACTTTGTCCTGGTAGCAGGGGCCGATACCGCGGCCGGTGGTGCCGATCTTGTTGTTGCCGAGGAACCGCTCGGTGACCTTATCGATGGCCACGTGGTACGGCATGATCAGGTGCGCGTCGGCGGAGAGCAGCAAGCCCGAGGTGTCGACATCGCGCTCCTCCAAACCCGCGAGTTCGTCCAGCAGCACGCCCGGGTCGACCACGACGCCGTTGCCGATGACGTTGCGGACGCCGGGTGTCAGGATTCCGGAGGGAATGAGGTGCAGTGCGAAGTTGTCCCCGTTGGGCAGCACCACGGTATGGCCGGCGTTGTTGCCGCCCTGGTACCGCACTACCCACTGCACGCGGCCGCCGAGTAGATCGGTGGCTTTGCCCTTGCCCTCGTCGCCCCACTGGGCGCCGATGAGGACGATTGCCGGCATGGTCGTGTCTCCTACGGGTCGACGCGCAACACGCACTTCGTGTTGCGGCTTACCTGCCGTAACGGGGAGGAAGCCGGGAGCACAGTCTACTCGAGGCACCGGAGGACACCGGGAACGGCCGCTGTACCAGGCCCGTTGTGCGAGTCGGCGCGGCGCACCCTCTACACTCGTGGGTGACCGGTCCGAGGAGGGTGTTGGGCGTTTGAGTACCCATGTTCTCCGCTGTGCCGATGCTCCGGTACCCATTGCGCTCGCCGCCCAGCCCACCAGCCAAACCGCGGCTGTTCCCGATACCACTCTGATCGACGAGCTGTTGCCGGTGCTGGCAGCGGATAGCCTGCCGCGGCTGATCGTGCTCGGTGACGATGCCGCACTGGCGGCTGTCCTCACCCATCTGATGCGGACCGAGCGTCTGCACGTTGAGGTGGGCTATGTGCCGCCGGATCACACCTGTGCGGCGCGGGCCTATCAACTCGATACCGGGAGCGCCGCGGCGCGCCGCGCGCTGGAGGGCACACCCGAAGAGGTGCCGCTGATCCGTGACGACACCGGCACAGTACTGGTGGGCCGGGCCGAGATCACCGGTGTGAACGGGACGCCGCTCACCGGTGAGGCCTACGTGGACGAGACACAGCTGTTCTCCGGCGAGGTCCGGGCGATGTTCGTGACCCCGACCCTGGAACTGCCCGGCGTCCGGGCCGGTGTGCCGCGCCGTTTCCGGCGCCCGCGCTGGACCGCAGGACGCGCCGCCCAGCTCGGTACTCCCGCTGCCGTGATCAACCGCGACGGTGTGCAGAGCGACCGGACGGTGCCGCGGGCGAGTTTCTACCGCCACCATGAGTCCTGGTTGCTGGTCCGATGAACGGCGACCGTCCGGCAGTGGCTCCGGCATCGACCGCGGTGCAACTGTGAGCGGCGGTGTCACGGCGCTGCGCCGGGGTGCGGTCCGGCCCAGCCCGGTCTTCCTGCTGGTGGTGCTGCTGGCGGTGGCCGGCGGTGTGCTCGCCTGGAACGCGGAACTGGATTCGGCCTGGGCGAAGGCCGGGGTTTTCGTCCTGGTCGTCTTCGGCTGGGTGGTGAGCTTGTGTTTGCACGAATTCGCCCACGCATATCTCGCGTGGCGCGCCGGGGACCGTGAGGTCGAGCTGCGCGGGTATCTGACGTTGAACCCGCTCAAATACAGTCATCCGCTGCTGTCGATCGTGCTGCCGATGGTGTTCATCGCGCTCGGCGGTATCGGGCTGCCCGGCGGAGCCGTGTACATCCACGCCCATCAGGTGCCGCCGCGGACCCAGCGGCTGATCAGCGCCGCGGGTCCGGCGGTGAATGCGCTGTGCGCGCTGGTGTTGCTGCTGATCGTGCGACTGTTCGGCAGCGCGCAGGACAATCCGGCGTTCTGGTTCGGACTGAGCTTTCTGGCGTTTCTCCAGGTGACGGCGACGCTGCTGAATCTGCTGCCGATACCCGGTCTCGACGGATACGGGATTGTGGAACCGTCGCTGAGCTACCGGACCCGGCGCGGGCTGGATCAGTTCAAACCGTTCGGCATGCTCATCCTGTTCGCCCTGTTGTTCACTCCCGCGATCAACGAGGTGTTCTTCGACGCCGTGTACGCCCTGTACGACTTTTCCGGGGTTTCGGAACAGTGGTCCCGGTACGGCGGATATCTGACCCGGTTCTGGGCGTAGCCCGGATAAGCTGGGCCCGCCCGGCGCGGCTCCGGCCGGACGGGCCCGGATACCCCGCCCGGCCTGCGTCCGGGTATCCGAACGTGCGGCGCGCGGCAGCGCCGTCCGTCGGCAACGCGGCGTGTGGGTGGGGTCCCGACCGTACCGGCATAACCGATTCGGCCATGTTTCACATTAGTTCACGACCCTGCGAACGGTAACGGGTAGTCCACTACGCGGAAAACCGGCGCGTGCGCGCGGCCGATCCGCGTAGCGGCACCGCACTCAATTCTGGGGCGTGACATATGGGTTGGGCACGGTCGGCGGCAGCAGGGCCATCGCCGAAATCCGCTGCACCCCGCAGACCTGCATGAGATCCACCAGGGTGGATCGAATCTGCGCGAAAACCACATGCGACGACAAACCCGAACCTGCGACCAGTTCCGGCCGAGCCTGTTTGGCCACCGACCGCAGGGCGCGGGCTGCTTCGGCCCGGTCGGGTTGTTCGCCGCGATCGGCCAGCACCATGCGCCGGACCACATCGACCGCCTCCGCCAGCCGCTCCACCTCGTCGATCAGCCCCGGATTGAGGATTTCGTCGTCACGCACCAAGGTCAGCGAACGCCGCAGCAGTACGCGGGTGTTGCGGACCGCGTTGTCGAGCGGATCGGCCGCCGCGCGTAATCGCTCCAGCCGGTCCCGGGAATTCCAGTAGAGCGGCGAGAGACGGATCACCTCACGCCCGCCCTCCAGCGATTTGCGCAGCGAATCCAATTGCTGCTGGGTGGCGCGGACCGCGGTGAGCGCATCGCGGATCTTGCTCGGATCCTGTTCCAGCAGACCCTGCCCGCAATCGGCGAGCGATTTGCCCATCACGCCGAGAATTGCCGCCGCCTGCTCCCGGGCCCGGCGCACCGGATGAAGCGGTAGTGCGGCGACAACCACTACCCCCACCAGGCCGCCGATCAAGGCGTCGACCATCCGGGACAGGCCGGCCCCCGATTCCGGCGGCATCAAAGTCGCCACCAGTACCGCCGAACCGGACGCCTGGATACCGATGATGGGCCCGCCGTCCAGGAAGATCGCCAGCGCCATGGCCGCGGCCACCACCAGTGCGATCTGCCACACCCCGGTCCCGACCTGGGAAATGAACAGATCGCCGACGCCGATCCCGAGGGCCACCCCTACGACGAGCTCGAGTGAACGCCGCAACCGTGCCCCGAGGGCGGTGCCGATCGAGACGATGGCGGCCGTGGGTGCGAAGAAGGGCAGTGGATGGCCGACCACATCCTTGGCCAGGAACCAGGCCAAGGCCGCGGCCAGCGAGCACTGCAGAATCGGAAGCGCCGACAGGCGCAGCCGGGTCCAGGAACGCTGAAGGCGCTTGGTGCCCCGGTCCCGGGCTCGGGATACTCGAGAGGTCGGGTCGCTCACGGGCGCGGATGCGTTCAATCCAGACCGAGTGCCCCGGCCGCCCGCGGATCACAATCCTCGAGCAGGTCCAGGCAGCGGGCGTACTCGTCGGTTTCGCCGACGGCCTGCGCCGCCTTCGCCAGCGCTCCCACGCTGCGCAGGAAACCACGGTTGGGTTCGTGCTCCCACGGCACCGGGCCGAAACCCTTCCAGCCGTTGCGGCGCAGCAGATCCAATCCGCGGTGGTAGCCGGTACGGGCGAATGCGTAGGCGGCGACAACATCGTGGTTGATCGGTTCCGCGGCGTCCGCGGCACGATCCAGGGCGGCCTCGGCCAGCGCCGCCCAGGCGATCGAAGCGGCCGGATTTTCGGCGGCCACTTGCACCGGGTCGGTGCCCGCGTCGAGCGCGTCTTCCGCCGCATGCAGTTCAGGAAGGAGTACAGGTTGCGGTCCGAGCAGATCACCGAACGAGGTCATGCGGTTCATTGTGCACGGCCGCCGGGAATGCTCGATAGGCTGGCCTTCTACGTCACATTTTGTTTGCCAGCAACGAGGGGTACAGGTGCCGCACCCGACCGACGACGAGAAACCGACGCGCTCCGAATCCGGACCCGGCTCGCCCACCGCGCCGCCGGACACAACGGACACCGGAACACAGCTGTCGCAGGCAGCCGGCGCGGTGACCTCCCGGATCCGCCGGACGCTCGGTCGAGGAAGCGGTGCCGACCCCGCCCCTGGGGAGAGCAACGCCCCCACCGAGGCCATTCCGCGGGCGTCGGCGTGCGGTTCCGACACCGCCGAAGCTGCGGACGTGGCATCGGAAGGTGACGCCGAGACGCAGGCCATCCGGACCTCTTCCGCGGAGCGAGCTGCCGGAGCCCGCAGTGGATCTCCGGCGTCCACGGAAGGCGATGAACCGGGACCGAAGCGGGGCGCCGACGTGTCGGATGAAAAGCCCGGGCGGGCAGATGTTTCCGCGGTGAATTCGGGTTCGGCCGAGGAGAGCAGTGCCGAGCCGGCGGGCGGGAAGAAGGATTCGAGCGGCAGGCCGGCGGGGAGTGACTCCGCCGAGGACGCTTCGGATTCGACGACCGAGCCGGACGAGCGGTCCGAGGCAGAAGCCGCTCCGACCGGTGCCAAGACCCCTGAACAGGCAGATCGTCGGCCGGAGGGTGCCGATCGGCCGGCCGAAGACGGTGCAGCCGCCGACTCGGCAGAGCCGGGCGCACCGAACGCTTCCGAGGATCCATCCGATACGGAGGCTTCCGCAGAAACCGAAAGCGCTGTTCCAGCAGCCGCGGGCACGCCTGCCGGCGAGACACCGACGGCGTCCGGCACCGCGAAATCTGCGAATGCTGCCGCGCCGGAGGCGTCCGGCGAATCGGCCACCGGTACCGCACAAGCAGAAGCAGAACGAGCGGCCGGCGGACCACCGGAAGCCGCTGCGAAGGACGCCGACGGGCGCGCGGGCTCCGGCCGCCCGGCCGGTACGACCGAAGCTGCCGCGGATTCGGCCTCCGATGCCGCCGAGCCGGGGCAGGCCCGGTCGAATGATTCGACAGCCAAGGGCACCGACCGGGCTGCTGGTGCCCCGGGTACCGCAGGCCGGGGGGATCCGAAATCGGCTGCTGAGAAGGAAACGGACGATCCGCAGGTTCTGGCCGGTGAACCGGTTGGTGGATCGGCCGTTTCGGCCGGGTCGGCCGATGAGTCCGGCAGCGCGGTTGACGGACCAGCCGGGTCCACTGCCGCGGCGGCCGACGCCGCGGACTCCGGGGCCGATTCCGAAACGGCAGAACCGACCGAAGCCTCGAAGAAGGCGACTGCCTCCGGTGGTGCCGCAGCCGCGGTTGGTGGCGCCGCAGTGGCGGCGAGCGTCGCGGCGACGTCCGCCGCTGGGAATGCCGCCGCAGATGGTGAAGCCGCAGAGGGTGAAGCTGCTGGGGATGCCGGCGCAGAGGGGGAAGCTACTGGGGATGCCGGCGCAGAGGGGGAAGCTACTGGGGATGTCGCCGTAGACGGTGAAGCCGCCGGCGATGCCGCCGCTGCCGGGGATGGCCGGTCGCTCGTCGGTGGTTCCGGGGAATCGGTGACAAACTCCGCGACTACGCCCGGTACTGCGGGGCAGGCCGATGGCAGCGCAGATCCGGTGCAGCCGGAAACCGGGGACGACTCCGGAACGCCGGAAACAGTCGCGGGGGCGGGTACCGGGGAATCCGGAGCCGTTTCCGGGGTCGCGCCCGGTAGCGAAGGCGGTCCCGCGGGGCAGCCCGGCGGCGGGGAAGATGCGGCCCGGTCGGCCGAAGGGGACAGTTCAGGCGAATCGGAAGGGGCTACCGAGGCCGCGCCCGGAGGCGCCGGGAGTTCGCCGGAACAGACCGGCGGCAAACAAGACGCGGAGCAGGTGGAAGCTGCGGAGTCGGGTAAAAATGCCGGGGTCCGGGCGGATAGTGCGGAGGGTTCCGGGGCGCCGGTCGCCGGAAAGGCCGGTGCGGCACAGCCGGTCGACGGGAGTAGCTCCGGGCGGACAGATACGGATGCCGCTACGCAGTCCGGCGATGCGGGCCCTGCCCCGGATGCGGGTGGCAAGCAGGACGCGCCGTCGGCTCCTGCGACCGGTTCCGTCGTATCGGAAGCGGGTACCGCTGAGGCGCTCCATACCGAGGAACAGGCGGACGACCGGCAGGTGGCGTCCGGCGATGTAGTTGCGGGCGGGTCGGAAGCCGGCGCCGCAGCGGAAGGCAGCGAGGCCGGCCGGGCGGGGTCCGACGAGGCCGGCACCGGTGATTCGGAAGCGGAGGATCGCCCTGGTGCGTCCGGCGAGTCCGAGCCGGGGCCGGGCAACGGGGAGGCACGGACGGTCGTGATTCCGCGGCAGCCGCGGCCGGACGAGGCGCGCACCGTCGCTATGCCCGTGCAGAAGCCGGATCCCGACGCGACCGCGCGGATCGATATGAACGAGGTGCGCAAGGCCGGCAGGCCGGCCCAGGCACCCGGTGGCCCGCAGGGGCCCGGCCGGACCGATCGCGTCGGGCCGGGGGCGGCGGCGCTGTCGAAACCCCCCGCCACCCCGCGGCCGCAGTCGGGTCCGAAACGGCCCGGGCCGCAGGCGCCGGGCCGGCCCGATCAGCCCGCGCCGCAGCGTGCGGG
>NZ_BDBZ01000046.1 GCF_001613245.1 Nocardia speluncae NBRC 108251
AAGACGTCGTCGAGCATCTCCAGACCCGCACGTAGCTTGGAGGACAGGGCGTCGAGTGCGTCCAGTCCTGTCGCCAGGTCCGAACGGAGTGCACGCAGTTCGTCTTCGCGATTCACGGCTGTTTCTTGTTCCCGATAGCGAGCGCCGCCGGCCACGTTCCCGGCGCTTGTCGATGTCGCGATTCTGACACGAATCACCGACCAGTAACTACCGAAACAGTTGTCGCATAGGCGATCTGCGAGTGCGATCGACGTCGAATCGCGCGGCCCCGGCAGGCACATTCGGGAGCCGCTCATACGACGAAGCACCGTTCTTACCGAAACCGCCTGTTCGGCCACGTTGCGGCGAGGACCACCGCATGCACTCTTGGCCCAGCCGACCTGAGTCTGCCTGTAACCAGTTGCATGAGGTCGGCGACATCGAAGAGATGGAAGACATTGAGTGGCAGCAGGATATCGCGGGTGGTGTCCGATGTGAGGTCAGTACTGTCGGTCTGAGCTTCGCCTCTGGGCTCGCCGGCACGCCGGTGACAGTTCACATGCCAGACCCACCGATCCAGTCAGGAGCGCTCTACCTTACGCAACCGCCGGCGGTCCGCAGTCGCATGGAACTGGATCCAGGAGCATGGGGACACCAGATGTCAGAGATCGCGGTCATCAACCGGCTTGGGTTCACCGCCGTGGTGGCCGATATCCAGGTTGTGGGCGACGAGATGAACGACTGGATTGACGATTTCTTGTCTTGGCTGGACCTCCTGACGGGTCAGCACCTGACGACGGTGGGCTACCAGCCGCCCCAGCAGGCAACGAACCGGACTTGCTTGTGGACCCGGGAGAGCGACGGCTCACTCATCCGCGAGTGGGTATACCGACCCTTCCGCCGCTCTACAGCTTGAGCGAGGTCGAGGCCACCGAGGAGATGCTCAAGCACTGCGGCACCTTGGCCGGGAACAAGACATCAGTGCCTTTGGCGTGGACATTGCTCCGCGACGCGCGAGCGCTGCACCGAGTCGCGCAAACGCGCCGCGCCGCGATCGAGTGCGGCAGCGCAGCGGAAATGGCGATCAAAGAACTTCTGAACAGGCGAAACGTCATAGCCAAGCAGAAGAAACCCACCCTCGGGATCCTCTCGGATGACCTCCGCGGCGACGGCTACCCGCTATCGTCGGATTTCGACGCCGCGTTCCTGGATGTCGCGCCGTCGATCAGCACGGTCCCGTAGCGGTGGCGGCGCAGCAAGGCGAAATCATCCACACTGAGCACCCGCGGCACCTTCTGGGTCTGCAGTGGGATACCGAGCAGCACCGGCACCGCGGTCTGCCGCGACAATCGCACCGACCACCGCCCGAGCATTCGGACCGCAGCCCGCCCGGCCAGCTCCCGCGCCGCCGCACGCACGTGCCCGGTCAACCGGGTAGTGCGCCGCTGATAGCGTTCCAGCACACCGGGGACCTGTTCCCGGAACGTGCGCTGGCATCCAAGCGTCGGGCAATAGAGGCGCCGGATGCGCACCCGCACCATCACGCTGCGGCCATCGACCGGCAGATCAGCAAGCCGCCGCTCGTGAACTCCATGAACGCGGGCCGATCCCGCACCACAACCCGGGCATTCAGCCACACCACCGGGAGTCCGGGCCCGGACCACCAGCCGCGAACCGACCACACCCACATCCTCGACAACGAGTGGCGACAAACCCGAAAACGGTACGCCGACACCGATACTCACCTCAGCCACCGGGATATCGTGCCGCCCTCACCTCACAGCCACCACCGAAAGTGGCCCAGAGCCGTTAACTGGACAGACCCCGAACGAAGCCGAGAAGTTCGCCGAAGCGTCGCCCGAAGAGTTGAGTCGCTGATGGTGTGTGCGACGGCTTCGGGTCGGAGGCAGGGGAGTGCCGCGGCGACCGGATGTCTACCCGATCCACTTCTACGAGGGCGCTACGCGGATGCTTTTCTCAGGTCTTTGGGCCGATGTCGAAGACGACGACCTCGACATGACGTCCCGGAATATGACGCCTTGCCTGGGTGCGGAGTTGTTCGGCAAGTGCACCGGCGTCGGGATGTTTCTTTAATCTCCTGAATTTGGTTGCGGTCCAGTAGATGATGTAGATGCCGTGAGTGAACAGAGCAGGGTCCATGTACTGGCCGACGAGTTGATCATCAATCGCGGTCAGCAATGAAGTGTTGGTGACGAGTTTGGCTTCGAAGGCGACCCGCCCGACAGGAGCACCCCCGGATGTAGCGGTGAGGTCGATCCGGGTGCCGACGCCTTTGGGTTTGCGGCGAGTCACCTGTATCTCGCGGTCTACAACAATGTGGGGTTGAAGCCGCAGATACAGTTGCTCGGCCAACCAGTCGGAGATGGTGTCCTCGCCCTTCGGTTTCGCGCCCGCGGTACCAGGGTCTCCGTCCCACAAGCTTCGAAAGGTGCCGCGTTCGCGGATGTCGTGTTGGATTCGGTCGAGTTGTTCGAGCAGAACGATGAGCAGTCCGGCGCTGTCGCGAACCAGTCGAGCGTCACCGCTGGTCAACAAGCCCATGAGCATCCCGGGCTGCACCGGTCGCCAGTTCGCCAGCGCCTCACGAATGCGAGCCTCCTGCAACAGATGCTGAATCGACTCGAGATCTGCTGCTGGGCGGACGAGCGCGAGCGCGGCCAGGTGAGGAGCCATGCCACGCCCGGCCATCGTTTGCAGCAGGGACATACGCAGTCGACGCGCTGCCGATTGCGGAGTGCTTTCGGTGAAGTCGTTGGTTTGGGGTGAGTCCTCGGCGAGGGGGAATTCGTCGAGAAGCATGCGGGTCAGTGTGAAGAGTGATTCGTCGGACAGACGGGCAGGATCGATGTCGCTCACAGGCTCCACAGGGTCGAGGTGACCCCGCGCGTTCCATTTCGTCACCAGTTCGTCAGGTGCCAGCCTCGCGAGGACGGCGAGGGCTGAGGCAGGGGCGGCGTCTTCGTCCAACGCCGAGTGTGCGACATCGAGGGCCGTATCAGGCGCGTGTTCAACAAGCACTTCGAATGCCTCGTCGCGACAGGCTGCGGAGCCGTCGGTGTCGCGCGCCACCTGTTCGACGACCGCGATAAGGCTGGGATCGGCGAAGTCGGCCAACGGGTGGTGAGCGAAGGAGAATCCGTCCGCCTTCTGCACCTGCTCGCGAAGCGCTGCATCGATCGCCTCGCGGCCCGCCTGCGGCGCCGCGTCTCGGATCCCGCGATGCCAATTGGTGGTGCCCGTGTAGGGGAAGGTCACGGTGAGCACCGGCGCCCAGACCGTCCACGTACCCGGCTCGACCTCAGCCAGAAGGTTCGGGTGATGTTCGGCCAGCGTCGCGAGCAGGAACACTCCGGCCCAATCGGGCATCGCGTCATCGACGCTGAACTGTTCACGGCCCACCCAGCGGCCGACGTCGGGCTGTCTGACTTCGAGATAATCCATCCCGAGCCGTAGGAGTGCTTGCTGCTCCTCGATTGCCAGGATGGGCCACATCGGTCCGCTCGTCAGGTCCCAGTGCGTTAGAACTTGCGGGTCTGTGCGCCAATCACCGGCGAGCGCGAGCACAACATTCCACCAATCGCCAAGGTCGTCGCCTGCGCGTGTGATGGCATCACGCAGCACTGTTTCGAGTTCTGGCGCCGCCGGTGAAGGGTCCTCCTCGACGTCGGGCCAGCTACTCTGCTCGGGGAGTTGCTGTGAGGAGATCTCCGGGTGCTGGCGGCATCTTTCGAGTTCGGCATACGCTGGATGGTCCTCGTCGGTAACGGGAAGGCTGTCTGCCGGTCTGAGCGGAGGACTCCACAGCAGATTTCGCAGTGTCACTCGTGCGGGGGCGAGTGTTTCGGATGGCGCCGTTGTCATCCAATCGATGAGCCACTCGATGTCCGCAGGTGTGAGCAAGTTCAGGTCGAGGACAGAAACAAAGGCATGCTCGTTGGTTGCCAGTGCGGTCGCGGCCATCACACGACGTAGATCCGGATCGTCGTCGCTCTGCCATGGGAGCAGGCGTTCAGTGGCGAGCATGTGCCGTCTGGGCAGGCGCCCACTGCCCAGCGCCACGCCAATTTCTGCGGCGATCGCTAAATCTCTCATCCTCCACGCACGGTGCAGCAGGCCGCCGATCAGCTGGTCGAAAGCGGAGTCGGTCCACTCGGGCCGGTGGTTCACTGCATGGATCAACGCGGGGACGACACCGTCGCTGGGGACGAGTTCGGCCAATTCGCCCAGTAGCCGGTGGTAGCCGCCGATGTAGTTCCGTGTGCGGCGGGGTCTCAACGCCTTTCGAATGAGACTGAACTCCACCGCATCAGGCAGCAGCGCTCGCAGCACCGCCGCGATGATCTCGTCGTGGGGATCCTCGTCGGAGTTCAGCTCCAGCAGCGGCGCCAACTCCGCCATCCGCTCGCGTGGCGCGACTGCGGCGAACGCCGTCACAGCTTCGGCTCGCATGGGATCGGGCCAAGTCGAACCAACGGCGATTTGGAGTAGATCGCCGGCGGACTCGCGCACAACGCACTGGCGGGCGATGCGACAGACCCAGAAGGCGACCCAATGATTCGATACGTCTGCCGCGGCCTCGTGGAGCTGGGCGGCCAGTTCGGGGTGACCCAGCACAGAGGTGTCGATTTGCCAGCCTTCGTCGATCGTGCCGGATGCCGCTCCGTGCAGTAGTGCCTCGACGAGGCGCCGACGAATCTGATCGCTGACCAGTTCCACACCGGTCGTGCGCAGCAAATATTTGGCGTTGTCGGCGAGCAACGTGTCGGGAACCGGCGCTCCCGAAGCGAGAAGCCAGCCGAGAACCTCGATCATCGGGCCGGGAACCAGACCATTGACATCGGACCCCAGCAGCGACACCAGTCGCTGCCCTATAACACCGCGGCGCACAAGGTAATGCGCCGCAAGATACTCCGCGTAAGACTGGTGAACGAAGATCACAGTGCCTGGCACCCCCGCCGTGAACAATGCGGTATCGAGCACTTCGCGCACATCATCGACAGTGAGCATCGTCCCGGACAGGGCGGGTTCGGTCTGGGTTGGCACCGCGTTCACCGCGAGAACCGGCGTTTGAGAACTCGTGGCGGTATTGGTCTGCCCCGAGCTGGGGAGCGGCCCTGCTGCTGGCCGGAGCGCGAAGTTGCTAACACCGCAGAACATCGATATCGCTGCCAAGCGCTCGGCTACGAGACGTCGGCGGTAATCGTCGACCTTGCCGGGCTGGCGAGTGGTACTGGTCTCGGTCAGCCTGTCGGTGACAGCGTGCCCCATCGCCTCCGACCGGCTAGCGGGAAGCTCACCGGATTCCCGCCACTGCCTCAGCAAGTTTCCTGCCGACAGAGGGTAGGCGAGCAGACGTGTGAGACGAGCCTCCGCGACCGCCTTCAAGAAGCCGTCGGTATCCGAGCCGGCCAGCTCGCCAATCCCCGCCAAGCTCAGGGGAAGAAGCTCCAGCCGCTCGAAACCAGATAGCGCCGTCCGCAGCCCGTCCGCCAAATCAACCGTCCATGACGCGGGTCGACAAGCCAGCCGCCACGACAGCTGCTTGGCTTCAGGACGACTCAGAACCCTGATCAGGACATAACCGATGTCGGGATCGGTCTGGAGCGCTTCGTCTACAGCATCAATGAAGACACTGCCCTTCGGACCGTCGGACAGAGCAACATCGCTAAGCGACAGCGAGTTCACCAAATTGATGAGAGCCTGTCGACCTTCCAACTTGAGGTCGACCGATCGGCTATCAGGCTCACGGACCTTCAAATCCTCGATCAGCGTGGATTTGCCCGCTCCGCCCGGCGCGAGCAGCACATACGACCTGTGCGTACCGACAAGGTCTTCGGCCCGCTCGGGTCGGTCACCGTTGTACCAATCACGGCTCAGCGTCCTCGCATCCACAAGACCGTGCTCGGTACGCGGGATATCGCTGTCCACCGACGCTACCCAACGAGATACCAATCCACTCACGCCAGCTCCTCACCTGCCGCCGCACCGGCCAGCGGCATGAATTCTTCAGGATGCGCCACGACGCTGGCAGCCTAGACGAACAAGTCCGAAGTCATGGTGATGCCCAAAGGGGCTGCTGCACGGATAGGTGACATCGTGGCCTGCCCCGCCCTCACACCCCCACTTCACCTCGACACGCTGGAAGGATGCCGAGGCCACGCTTCCTCTCACCTGAGCTCCCGACGAAATAGCGCTAGCCGGCGAGGACACTCGCACCTAATCCCCGTGCGGGGCGCGGCTTCAGGTTTCCGGCAACAGCAGCGCCAGGATGTGGGTTGGCCGCCGCAAAAGGACACCATGCCGGCTGGTTCTCAGGCCTGTCTCAGCTGGACCCGACTTGAACCCCCACGCCGCTGACCTGCGCATATAGTGCGATTGATTGATACTCACACCAAATAACAGCAGGTAGAAAGAGGGGGAGATGTGTCCGGAGGGGGACTTGAACCCCCACGCCCGATAAAGGGCACTAGCACCTCAAGCTAGCGCGTCTGCCATTCCGCCACCCGGACCGGTGTGCTCAGCAAGACTATCTGATCGGGCGTGTGGGGCAAAATCACGGGTCTCACCTGCGGAGACTGTCTATGTGATCTACATGGCGTGGACAAAGCGTGTTCGCCGTGCGCCGGATCGGCACCGGGCTGTATTGCGTCCTCGCGCGCGGTCGGGGGGTGTGGATGGTCATGGATGGCGGGTGTCTTTCCGGCGGCATTGCGTGAAGTTCGGGATGCGGTGCTGTCTCCGTCGCGGTGGTGCGGTGCGTGCGTCCCGCGCCGAATCTGTGAGCACGATCTCCTGGACTCTCACTGGGGTTGGGCGTCGTTATCGCGCCCGGCCGCTGCCTCGCCTGGCGGTCGTTATCGATCCTGAGGGGCCGGCATGACTGTTGCCGTCGTCACCCGTCTCGTGATCGACCGATCCGGCGCCGATGCCGAGTGGTGTCAGCCGGCGGCATCTCGGGACATTTCCGCATCAGCGGGGACGGGACGAGCGCCCTCAACTTCGGGCGGTGGACTCAATGAAAGGTGTGCCTCGGCTTCGGCGTGGGTGCGGAAGGAAGCGCTTTTCCGGGCTGGCGACATGTCCCACACGGGGGATCCCGGTGCCCCCGCTTCTCTGTTCCGGGGCGGCCGACATCCGATCGTGCCGGCCCTGTTCGACCCATTAGGAACCTCTTGGAGTGAGTGCCCCCTCGAACGACCCCGGTGCACGTGCTCCTACCCGCGGGCTGTCGAACTGCACCGGAGCTGCCCCATGGGTAAGACCGTATCGAAGCCGGGGAGGTGTTCAGTTGATGGAATCGGTGGGCCCCTGGGGTCGATTTGCCTGCATCCTGTTCGGGTCGTCGACGGATCGTTGTAGCCGCGTTGAACATTCCAGCGCAACAGAATTCGCGGCGCCGGCGACAGTTCCTGTCATCCGCCGAGGTGGCAGCTCCGACGCATCAGATCAGGCTTCTATCGTGACGAGCGGGCGCTGCATCGAGACGGCACTCGACGCAGTCGTGCGGGGCGGGTTTCGCGGGTGTGCGCTCGGCGGAAGCGTCCAGGCTACGTCGTGCACAGTCGCGGGTTCACCAGAGCTGATCCGGCCGACTTCGGTTGTGTCCCTTCTGCCGACCGGTCGTTGCCACACAAATTGACACGACCGTCATTTCGTATAGCCTCATGCATCTGCACAGCGACCCGGCACCGGGGTGATCGGGCGTCGTGGCCGCGGTCCAGTGCGGTCGGGCCGGTAGCGGGCCGAATCCGTATCCCGCGCATCCTGATCAGAAGGGACCCCCGATGACCACCGCCACCCCGACCGAACAGAGTTGGGGCAAGCTGTCCGAGCCGATTCGTTCCGACGCCGCCGGCGCCGATGACCCGGTGTGGAAGGATAACGCCTACCTCTCGTTCTGGGACTCCGCCGCAACGGTATTCGGCACGGTGCACGTGTCGACTTCGCCGAACGCGCCGGATACTTGCCGGGCCCGGTTCAGTGTGTCTGTGGCAGGGCGGGTGACCGAGGTGGTCGAAACGCTCGGGGTGGGGACCTTCAGTGGTGAAAGTATTCATTTCGGATTGGATGGCCGGGTGCGGGTCGAACACCCGCTCGTCTCGGCCGAACTCGTCAATGCGCCACTGTTCACCGCCGCCGATTACGCTGCCAACAACGCCATCCCGGCGCTGGGGGGCGCCGCGCCGCTACAGCATTTCCAGCAGGCGTGCACCGTCGCGGGCAGTATCACGGTGGAGGGGGCGACGATCGCCACCGCCGGCCGCGGTATGCGCGACCGCACCTGGGGATTTCGGGACGAGTCGTCGCAATGGGTCGAATTCGCGGCGCTGTTCGCGGTGGACGATTCGGCTTTCGTCACGGCGATGAAGTTCCGGCACGCCGATGATTCGCTGACCGCCGATGGTTTCGTCATCGACAGCGCAGGCTCGACGGCGATTACCGCAATCTCCTTCGCCCGGGACGCGGCGGCTCAATTCCGCTGGGCACGACTGGAACTCGAGGACGGCACCACCCGGCTGGTATCGCTGGCTGCCCGGCTCGGGGGATTCCGGGTGCCGGCGGGACCGGCCGAGACCGACGGGCCGGCGCTGGGCGTTTACGACGACTTCTTGTCGTTCGATGCCGGTGGCCGCGGCGGCGAGGGCATTTTCGAGCAGGCGATCCTGCACCGGGTCGCCTGACCGGCGGCGACGAGAAAGAGCGGATACACCATGCCCTATACCCTGCGTGTTCTCCAGGCTGCGCGATTCAAAGGTCGTCCCACCGAGCCCGATCTCGCCGCCGCGGCAGGTCTCACCGATGCCGCGCTGGCGAGCGTGTTGGAGCCGCTCCTGGTAGCGGAGGAGCTCCAGCGTGTAGGCGGACGCGTCAAGATCACCGTCACGGGCCGCGCGCGACTCGACGAGCTGCTGGCGGCCGAGCGGGACACTGTCGACCGGGCGCTGCTGCGGCAACGGTACCTGGGCTTCGGCGCGGTGAACGAGGACTTCAAACGGCTGGTCACCGATTGGCAGCTGATCGACGGTACGCGCCCCAACGATCACAGCGACGCCGAATACGACGCGCGGATCGTGGCACGGCTGGGCGAGCTGCACGAACGGTTTGCGCCGCTGCTCGCGGAATTCGTCGAGCTGGCGCCGCGTCTGGCGCAGTACCCGGACCGGTTCGCCGGGGCCCTGGCAAAGATTCGCGCCGGCGATCCGGCCTGGCTGGCCCGGCCGCTGGTCGACAGCTACCACACCGTGTGGTTCGAACTGCACGAGGAATTGATCGGTCTCGGCGGCGGGTCCCGGGTGCGGGAAGAGGCGGCGGGGAGGGCCGAGTGAGCGCTGCCGGACACCCGCCGGTCCTCCTGCTCGGTTCTGCGATAACCGCAGGCCCGGAACTGCTGGGCGGCAAAGCATGGAGCCTGCAACGGATGGCGGTGCTCGGGATCCCGGTCCCGCCGGCATTCGTCCTCACCACCGAGGTGTGCCGGCGGATGCACAGCGCGGGGGAGTCGCTACCTCCCGAGGTATGGGATGCGGTGCCCGCCGCGGTGGCGGAGCTGGAGACGGCCACCGGCCGTCGTTTCGGCGCCGGTCCGCGGCCGCTCCTCCTCTCCGTACGCTCAGGCGCGGCGACCAGCATGCCCGGGATGATGGACACCGTGCTCAACCTGGGTACGAACGACGAGGTCGAGCGGGCACTGGCCGATGAGTTCGGGGATACCGCATTCGCTGCGGACACCCATCGCCGGTTCCGCGCCCAGTTCGAGCAGGTGGTCGGCCGGACCCCGGTCGCGGACCCGTGGGAGCAGTTGCGTGGCGCGATCGAGGCGGTGATCGATTCGTGGCGTTCACCGCGCGCCGTCGGATATCGCGAGAGCCGCGGCCTGTCACACGACGCCGGGACAGCGGTCACTGTGCAAGCGATGGTCTTCGGCAATCTCGATGACCGTTCGGGGACCGGCGTGCTGTTCACCCGCAACCCGCTCTCCGGCGATGCCGAACCCTATGGCGAATGGCTGCCGCGTGGCCAGGGCGAGGATGTGGTGTCCGGCCGCGCCGACGCGCTCCCGCTCGCGGAGCTGGCCGCCGCGATGCCGGAGGTGCACGCCGATCTGCTCGCCGCTGCGGCCCGGCTGGAGGCCGACGCTCGCGACGTGCAGGATATCGAGTTCACGGTGGAGAGGGGCGCGCTGTGGTTGCTGCAGTCACGGGTCGCCAAACGCACCCCGGAGGCCGCGATCCGGCATGCGGTACTCCTTCGGCAGGCCGGCCTGATCACCACCGGTGAAGCGCTCGACCGGGTGACGCCCGAACAGGCTCGCGCACTGCTGGACCCGCGGCTCGACCGCGCCGAGCCGGCCGCGACCGCCGCGGTGGCAACCGGCAAACCGGCGTGTCCGGGGATCGCCACCGGTCGCGTCGTCACCGACTCCGGCGAAGCCGAGGAACGCGCGGACCGGGGTGAAGCGGTGATCCTCGCCCGGCCCACCACCGACCCCGACGATGTGATGGCCATGTCGGTGGCCGCGGCGGTGATCACCGAACTCGGCGGGTCGACCTCGCACGCGGCGGTGGTCTGCCGTGAGATGGCCGTACCGTGCGTGGTCGGTTGCGGTACCGGATCGCTCATGGTGCTGGCCGGACAGACGGTCACCGTCGACGCGACAGCCGGAGCGGTGTATCCCGGCGAGCTCACCGTCGTCTCCGGCGCTCCGGCCGACGATCCCGATATCGCGCTGCTCACCCGATGGGCACGTGCGGAATCGCCTGACAGCGCAACGGGTTCACTACCCGATCTGCTCCTGCGACGCAAGATGGAGAGAGTTCGATGAGCACCCGTGAAATTGTCGAGGAAACGCTCGATAACACGACGATCGACCCCGCGGTCACCTGGACCACCGGCAATGTCGCGGAGGCATTTCCGGGTGTGTTCACCACATTGGGGTTCACCTTCATCAACGCGTCGGTGGAATTGGCGACCCGCACCACGTTCCGGAATCTGGGTGTCCTCACCGGGAGTCAAGTCCATGTTCCCGATCGGCCGGAGGACATGTTCTGGACATTGTTCGCCGGGCGGGCCGCGGCCAATATCGACAAGTTCCGGGAGATCGCGAACATCACCCCCGGTACCTCGGCGACGGCGGTGGAACAGCAGCTCTTCGGTTACGTACGACCGGAGACGGTCGACGCGAACAGCGCTCGGCGCTATCCCGTCATCGTGGTGAAAGCGCCGGCGGCGGTGCTCCGGCTACCCAAGCGCCACGATGCCGAATTCGCCGGACTGCGCCGCTGGCGGCTCGCCCATCTGGACGGTATCGACACGCTCGACCACGCGGGATGCGTCGAACTGCTCGACGACGCGCGACAGCGTTTCCAGCGCATGCTGACCGCGCATATGCTCGTCGCGTTCGTCAGCTCCGGGCTCGCGGACCGGGTCACCGATATGCTGGCCGGGCTCGACCTGGCCCACCTCGCGCCGGCGCTGCTGTCCGGGGTCGGATCGGACGAGAGCGAGATCGCGCATGATCTGTGGGCGCTGGCGCATGACGAGATCGGGCTGCGTGAGTTCACCGACCGGCACGGCTACCACGGCACCAACGAGGGGCAGCTGTCCGGTGTCACCTGGCGGGAGGATCCCACCCCGGTACTCAACCGGCTCGCCGACTACCGGGCTGTCGCCGCGGACAGTCCACGGGCGCCGCGCAATCGGAGCCGGGAACAGATCGAGACCCGGGCGCGTGCTCTGGCCGAGCTCCAGGCGGCCCTGCCCAGGCGCAAGCGTCGCGGCGCGGCCCGGTATGTGCGGTGGGCCGCCCGCTGGATCGCGCTACGCGAGCAGGGCAAGGCCGGGTATCTGCTGACCTTCGATATTGCCCGCGCTGCTATGCGGCGGCAGGGTGCCCTGCTGGTCGAAGCGGGCGTAATCGACGATATCGACGATGTCTTCCACCTGTCCTACGACGACGTGTGCGCGGGGGTCACCGGTGACCGGCGCGTACTGGTCGCGGCCCGCCGGGCACAGTACGACGAGCGTTGCGATTACCGGCTGCCGCAGGCGTGGGCCGGTGTACCGCAGCTGATCAAGTCCGGCGAGACCGAGGCTCCCGCCCTGGATGTCTCCGGCGTCGTGACCGGTGTGGCGGCCAGCGGTGGTGTGGTGGAGGGCCGGGCTCGGGTGGTCCGCGATCCCTCGACCACCGAACTGGACGACGGCGATATTCTCGTCTGCGAAACGACCGACCCGAGCTGGGTGTCGCTGTTCCTCGTCGCCGCCGGAGTTGTCACCGACTACGGCGGTCTGCTCAGCCACGGGCCGATCGTGGCCCGCGAACTCGGAATCCCCTGTGTCTGTGGCACCGAGAACGGCAGCTACCGGATCCGCGACGGCCAGCACATCCGGCTGGACGGTGATGCAGGCACTGTCACCGTCCTCGGATGAGCCGACGGTGCGGCACCGCACCCGGCTTGCCGGCCGGTGGGCCGGGTGCGTACCGGCAGTGGCTACCAGAGGACGCCCCGCAGCAGAGCTGTGAGTTGGTCGATCATCGGCTCGAGCCGGTCCTCGGCTCCGACGAACCCCGCGTACATGCTCATTCCCCACACCACGGCGATGAGTACCTCGGTGGCGGTCGCGATATCGACATCCGGCCCGATGGTCCCGTCTGCCGCGGCGGCCTCGAGTGCCGGCCGGATGAAGCCGCGCACGTTATCGATCTGTTCCTCGGCCCAGTCGGCGAGTTCCGGATTGCGCAGCGCGTCGAACAGCGAAACCGCGAGAAACCTGACGTAGGTGCGGTTCTCGGAATCGCCGCGCATGGTGATACGCAGGAATGCGGCCATCCGATCGGCGAGGTCGGACGCTGCTCCGGCATCGGCGATCCCGGCGGTGATCACATTGTCCTTATCGGCTTCGAACAGTGTGCGGTAGAGCTTGTCCTTGCTCCGGAAGTAATGGTTGATATTGGTGCGGGTCACCCCGGCCCGGGTCGCGATACCGGAGAGTGTCGCGCGGTCGTAGCCGACTTCGCTGAACAGTTCACGCGCCGCCCGCAATATGGCATCCCGCGTTTGCGCTCCGTCCGATCCGGGCGGTCGCCCGCGGCCACGCCGGGGTCGCGCTGCCGAGCCGGTCATCACCGCGCTCCCTCTCGTCGGCCGCTTCCCGGGGGCTGTCTCCGCTCGGGATATCGCCCCGCAGCGACAACTCGCGGTGGACACACCTTCCGCACGGACAGCACCGGACAGAGTGTAGCTGTCCGGTTTCCCTTGGTCCGCAAGCAGTCTCGTCGGATTCGCGGCGCCTATTCGCAAGCCCCGGGATCCGACCGCAGTTCTGGCTCTCGTTCGCTGTCCGCAACCGCTGTCTGGAGTTCATTTCTTGAGCAACATCCCACCTGAAACGCCTGCCCCGTCCTGCCCCGTCCGTCCGATCTCCCCATTCGATTCCGACGATCCACGGATGCCGCTGTTCGCGCCGGAATTCGCCGCCGCTCCCCATACCTACTACCGCGAAATGCGAAAGCAGTACGAGTCTTTGATGCCGGTAGAACTGGCGCCGGGAGTACCCGCGACGCTGGTGATCGATTACCGGACCGCGGTGCGGATCCTGAACGATCCGGAGCATTTCCCGGCCGATCCGCGCACCTGGCAGCAGGGTATGCCCGCCGATTGCCCCGTCCTGCCGATGATGGAATGGCGTCCGATGGCGACCCGCAGTGCCGGGGCGGAGGCAGCCCGCTTTCGCCGGGCCACCACCGAGAGTGTCGATGAGGTCGATCTCTACGCACTGCACACCACGGTGGAAGAGATCGCCATCTCGCTGATCAACACCTTCTGCGAGGACGGCAGCGCCGATCTGATCAGCCAGTACACCTTTCCGCTGATCTTCGGAGTGCTCAATGTGCTGTTCGGCTGCCCGCCGGAGGTCGGCCAGAAAATGGCGGCCGGGATGGCGGCGATCGTCGAAGGGGTCGACGCCGATCACGGGAATATGATGATCAGCGAAGCGATGCTGGAGCTGGTGGCCCTGAAGCGGGCCGAGCCCGGTGACGATATAACCTCGGCGCTGCTGCGGCATCCGGCCGAGCTCGACGATCTGGAGATGGTCCACCAGTTGGCCAGTCAGTACGGCGCGGGGATCGAATTCCAGCAGAATTTCATCGTCAACACGCTGCTGTTCATCCTCACCGACGACCGGTTGGGCGGTGGTGTGCTGGGCGGGAGCCTGTCCACCCGGGAGGCACTCGACCATGTTCTCTTCAACGACCCACCCTTGGCGAACTACCTGCTCACCTACCCGCGGCAGCCGATCCTGATCGATGACGCCTGGCTGCCCGCCCATCAACCGATCGTCGTCAGTATCGCGGCCTGCAACAATGATCCGAGGGTCCGCGGTGGTGATCGCACCGGCAACCGGTCCCATCTCGCTTGGGGTGTCGGCCCCCGTACCTGTCCAGCCCAGTCCATGGCGTACCTCATCGCGCAGGACGCCATCGACCAACTGCTCGATGCACTTCCCGAGATCCGGTCGACCGAACCCCCGACCTGGCGGCCCGGGCCCTTCCACCGGTCGCTGACCTCGTTGCGGGTGGAGTTCCCGGCATCGTCGCCACTGCACAGATCCTGATCACGGTCCGGCCCGCCTGGAGGCGGGCCGGTGGGTGGTCGAACACCGCAGGCCGGGACGATCTCGGTCCCGGCCTGCGGTGTCGCCCGGTCGGTTCGCCTTCAGGCGAGGCTGTGCGCGTGATGATTCGGGTTCGGCGCCCCGCCCGGCCGGGCGGCGTCCCTCACGTGTATCCGATGTCCTGATAACGCCATCGAATACTTTGGTGGGTGCAGGCCCTGGGTGGGATCGGTGAGCCTTCCGGGGTCCTGGCTGTAATGCGGGCTCGCGGGTACAAGAAGATTTCGACGGGCCGGTGCTCATTGGCGAGCTGGGTGAGAATACCGGCCCCTATCAGTGCCAATTCCTCTGAAGGCAGCCCGCCGGTATGGGATTCGGCGAGCGATACACACGTGCGATACGGCGCGACATAGATCGCAGCGGCCGGAAAGGTGCGCTGCACCGCGCTCTTCAGCTCACTGCCCGTCGGCCACTGCGCGGCGGTAGTCGGTATGGGGGCGGCGAATGTATCGCTGCCCGGATCGAGGCTGGCGATTCCGATTGCTGCTATTTCGTCGTCACCGGCGACATCGAGAAGCAGATCGCGGCATACGATCCAGCCGTCGAGTGGCGGTATGGGCACGCGTACCACGAGCACGGGCAGATCTTCATCGGTGATGCGGGCGGCCGCAATCCCTTTGATTCCGACTTCCAGTGCGAGCGATTTCATTTGTTTACCGCGGAGGCCGTGAGAGGTTCGGATGATTCGTGGCCGTCTGCGGAAGCTGCTTTCATTGCGGTCCGCACTGCACCTCCAGAAAAATTACATGTCGTAACGTATCGTAGGAGTGCAATCTCCTGGTCGTCAACCGAATGTTGCTCGGGATTGCCCTTGGTGTCGAGGAAACGGTGTGGACCGGATGTCATACGGCCGGGCATCGGCATTTCCGTATTCGGATCGCCCTCTCAGGTGTGATCAGGGCCGCGTCCGCAGCCGCCGCTCCGCTGGAGAGGCGGCTGTCGCGGTAGGTGGGCGCTCGCAGCGCCGCGTCGCGCACCGGCCCGGTCGTCTACTCCGGTTCGGAGAAGGTATTGACTATGTTTCACATCACATATACAAACGTTCATATACCTGAGGAGGTTGTATGTCGGAGGTCATCAGCGCACGTTTCTCGCGCCGGACGGCACTCGCCGGGTTCGGCGCCCTGGCCGCGGCCGGTGCGCTCGCGCTCAGTGGCTGCGGGCGCGGGGCCGGGGCCACAGGGCAAGTGGGGGTGGGGTGGATCGAACCGAAGACGGGGCGACTCGCCGCCGCGTACAAGCCGATCTATGTGGGTGGGAGGCTGGCACTCGAGGACATCACGGCCGGCGGCGGCCTCCTCGGTGAGATGGCCGGGCTCACCGAGATCGATGACAAGGGCAGTCCTTCGACACAAGCGGCGATCGCCCGGCGCGTGGTCGGCGCCGAACCCTCTTTTGTCGTCGGCCCGACAGGGAGTTCGCAGGTGCTCGCCTCGGCGAGCGCTCTGGCCCAGAAGGCATTCATCCAGTCGGGCTGGGGTGGCAGTGCAAATCTGGGAAACGGGAAGGAATTCCCGTACTTCTATCAGCTCGTCTACAACACCACCCAGCAGGCCGAGGCCGCCGTGCGATTCCTTCGGGAAGCGCGTGACAAGAAACGGATCGGTCTGATCGTGGAGAACTCCGAGTTCGGAGAGTCGATCAGGACGGCTGCCATCGACTATCTGGCATCCGAGTACTCGGCCACCCCGGTCGCAGTGGAGACCTTCGAGGTCGACGCGAACGACCTGACCCCCTACGTCCGCAAACTGGAAGCCGCGAAGGTCGACGGGCTGGGGCTTTTCACCGGTCAGCCGCAGGCCACCATTCTGATTCTGCGCGCCATGCGCGCGAGCGGTTTCGCCCCGACGATCGTGTCCCACGACCTGAACTACGTCGATGCGCTGTCGGAATTCCGTGGTGAACTGCTGGACAACTTCTTCGGCACGACGTATCGCGGGTTGACCTACACCGCCACCGAGACCCCGCACGAGCGGGTCACCGCCCTCGCGGGGCGCATCGCTGAGCACCCCGACACCGCAGGTCTCGGCTATTCCGCCATCACGAGTCCGTATTTCGACTACCTCACCTTGATGGCCGATCTCGTCGCTCAGGAGAACACCGCCGACCCGCGTGCACTGAAGAAGGCGCTCGACGCAGTTGCGGGCTATCAAGGTGTGCGCTCGAAGATCAGCTTCACCGCCGACAACCACACCGGCATCGCCGACGAGGAGATCACGATCGGAACGCTGACCTCGGCGCTGGAACCCGAGTCGCTGGGTGGCTTGCTGCGTCGCCGGGCCGACGGGCTGTGAGACAGGAATGCTGACAGATATCATCGTGCCGGGGTTGACCTTCGGCAGTATCTACGCGCTCATCGCGATGAGTTTCAATGTCTCGTATCGGCCGACCAATGTGGTCAACTTCGCGCAGGGCGAGCTGGTGATGGTCGGTGCGATGGTGGTCGCGGCGACCGCGCTCGGTGGACTGCCGTGGGGGTTGGCCGCCGTGGCCGTCATGGTCCTCGTCGGCGCGATAGCGTTGGTGGAGGAGCGGATCGCGGTGACGCCCGTATTGCGTCGGTCCAGTCACGCAACCGGCTGGGTCATCACCACCCTGGCGTTCTCTTTGGTGATCGGCGAGGTGGCCGGCAAACTGTGGACCGATCAGCCGCGCGCTGTCGAACCGCCCGCGCCGTTGTCGCTGGACCGGATCGAACTGGCAGGGGCGAGTTTCAACACCTATCAGGTCGCGGTGGTCGTCGCAGCGGTGCTGGTCATGCTCGTACTGCAACGCATCGACCGGACACCGCTCGGATGTGCGATGCGAGCCGTCGCCGCCGACCGCGATGGCGCCCGCCTGCGTGGCGTGGATCCGTCCTCGCTGACCCGGCAATCGTTTTTCATCAGTGGTGCGCTCGCCGGGCTGGCCGGGCTCCTGGCCGCCCCTTTGCTGCTGGCTTCTCTCGGCATGGGGCTGGCGCTTCTCATCAAAGGGTTCGCCACCCTGGCCATCGGCGGTATCGGATCGAACAAGGGAGCGCTGCTCGCGGGCTGGACTCTCGGCCTGGTGGAGGCCATCGGGACCAACTATGTGAGTCCCGGGCTCCAGAACGTGGTGCTGTTCGCCTTCATGCTCGTGTTCCTGTTGATTCGCCCGAACGGGGTCCTGGGCCAGAAGGTGATGCGCCATGTCTGATCGTCGCTCGATCCGGTTCGCGCTCATCGGCGCAGGAGTGATCCTGCTCTTCGCGCTGCCGCTGATCAATGCGCACCCCTCGTTCATCTACCTCGCGGCCATGGTGGGAGTTCTCGCCCTCGTCGCCATGGGCCTGAACGTGACGATGGGCTACACCGGGCAAGTCTCGCTGGGGCACGGTGCGCTGGTCGCTGTCGGGGCTTACACCGCGGCAATCCTGATGACCGACCAGGGGTGGTCGTTCTGGCTCGCGGCCGCGGTCGCCACGTTCACCGGCACGCTGGCCGGAATGGTCATGGCACTGCCCGCATTACGACTGTCGTCGTGGTACATCGCGCTGATCACCCTGGGTTTCGCGATGGTCGCGCGCACCCTGATCGTGGAGCTCGAGTGGCTCACCGGCGGGTACGCCGGGATCGTCGGTATCCCGCGCCCGAGTATCGGGGCGATCGAGCTCGGTGATCGCGGGGTGTACTGGCTGGTGATCGTTGTCGACCTGATCGTGCTGGCCCTCATAGCGAGCATGGCCCGCTCACGGATCGGCCGGTCGATGATGGTGGTGCGGGACTCGCCGGAGCTCGCGCGTGCCGTCGGTGTCGACGCCACCGTGATCAAGCTGGCCACCTTTGCGGTGGGTGGTGCCGCGGCGGGGCTCGCCGGGGCGCTGCTGGCCACGAACAACGGCATGGTCTCGCCCGACGACTTCACCCTCGATTTCTCCATCTTCTTCCTGATCGTGGTGATCATCGGCGGTGCGGGCCGACTGTGGGGCCCGATCGTCGGAACCCTGGTGTTCTTCGCTGTGCCGGAGCTGCTCACCTCGCTCGATCAGTGGCGTGGGCTCATCTACGGTGTCGGTCTGCTGTTCCTGATGGTGTTCGCGCCGCGCGGCATCATCGGTGCGGTCGAGGCATGGCGCGATCGCCGTACTCATCGCCCGGATTTCGTCACGCAGGAGCCGCTGGCCACCCGATCCGAGCATTTGGCGTCCGGTTCGCCCGCGGCGCTGTCGATATCGGAGGTGTCGAAGTCCTTCGGCGGCGTCCGAGCGCTCGACGGCGTCAGCGTCGAGGTGGCGCCGGGATCGGTCCACGCCATCGTCGGGCCGAACGGGTCCGGTAAGACCACACTGCTCAATGTCGTCAGTCGCATGCTGGTGCCGGACTCGGGCCGGGTGCGCCTTGACGAGACCGATCTGCTGTCGACCCGGGCCGAGCGGCTGGCCGCTTCCGGCGTCGCGCGGGTCTTCCAGACACCCAAACTCCTTCCGGAGGCGTCCGTCTCCGACAACGTGGTCCTCGGTGGATACGCCCGCCGCACGGCTTCGGTATTGGGTGTCGTCCTGCGGACCCCCGGTGGACGACGGGAGGAACGTGAGGTCCGTGCGCACGCGCACGAGGTCCTGGTCGAACTCGGCCTGGGGTCTTCGGAGTCGTCGCAGGCCGATCTCCTGCCGCACGGCCGGCAGCGGCTGCTGGAGATGTGCCGCGCGCTGGTCGCCCGGCCTCGCCTGCTGATTCTGGACGAGCCTGCCGCGGGGCTGGCTCCACACGAGCTCAGCGCGCTGGAACAGTTGATCGGCTCGATTCGCGACGGCGGGACGACAGTGCTGCTGGTAGAACACCATATCGAGCTCGTCGCGCGGGTCGCCGACACCGTGACCGTTCTCGATCGCGGCCGATTGGTCGTGACGGCGACACCTGATGAGGCGCTCGCGGACCGCCGGGTTGTCGAGGCATATCTGGGAGTGAGCTCATGAACGATGACGTTGTTCTCGTAGCGGAGAACGTGCACGCGGGTTATGGTCCCGTTCCGGTGGTCGCCGCCGTCGATCTGAGGGTGTCGCGCGGCGAGATCCTGGCCGTCGTGGGTGCCAACGGCGCGGGTAAAACCACCCTGCTCAGTGCCCTGTCGGGATTGTTGCCGCTGGCCGAAGGGCGGCTGATCGTCGACGGCGTCCCCGTGCGGAAAGCGGGCCCGAACCAGCTCATCGAGCTGGGGGTGGCGCTGGTGCCCGAGGGGCGGCGGCTGTTCAACGGGCTCACCGTGGACGAGCACCTCCGGATGGGTCTGTGGAAGCAGCGGCTGTCGCGCCGGGTGGCCGCCGAGCGACGGGACAGGGTGACCGAGCTCTTTCCGATCCTGCACGAACGCCGCAGCTCACCGGCCGAGGTGCTCAGCGGTGGAGAGCAGCAGATGTTGGCGATCGGGCTGGCGCTGATGCGCGCACCCCGGCTGCTGATGCTCGATGAGCCGTCCATCGGGCTCGCTCCGGTCATCATCGACCGGGTCTTCGACGTGCTGGCCTCGCTGCGTGCGGAGGGACAGGCGATCATCATTGTCGAACAACGGGTGCAGAAGGTGCTGGAGCGGGCCGACCGGGCAGCCGTCCTGCAGAACGGCCGGGTGGTCGTCACCGGTCTGGCCGCGGCGCTGGTGGACGATCCACGACTTCGCGCCGCGTATCTGGGAACAAAGGAAGTGCGATGACGAGTAGGTTGCGACCCGCGGACGAATGCGTCCTGCCTACGGTGTTGCGGCGGCGAGCCGCCGAGCGTCCCGACCAAACCTTCGTGATCTTCGAGGACGGGGTCGACTGGACGTATGCGCGGATGTTGCGGGAGGCCGAACAGGTGGCCGCCGGGCTGGTGACGCTCGGCGTCGGCCGGGGCGACCGTGTTGTCTCATGGTTGCCGAATGGCCCGGACGCGCTTCGGGTGTGGTTCGGCGTGAACCTACTCGGCGCGATCCTCGTGCCGCTCAACACCGCCTATCGCGGTGGATTACTCGAACACGCTTTCCGGCTCTCCGGTGCCGAGGTCGCGGTCGTTCATTCGGATCTGCTGCCCCGATTGGGTGAGATCGATCTGCACGGCCTCCGTGATGTGGTGGCGGTCGGGCCCGGCTACACCGGTCCGTTCCCGGTCACCGTGCACAGTGAGACGATTTTCGCGGTCGAGCGACCCGGCCCGCCTGCGGTGGATCTCGCGCCGTGGGACACCTACGCGATCATCCTGACCTCGGGCACCACCGGTCCGTCCAAGGGCGTGATCTGCACCTACGCTCAGCTCAGTGCATGCGCGGAGGCTGCTTTCGAGGGCAATTTCGGCCCTGGTGACCGATACCTGGTGACACTTCCGCTGTTCCACGCGGGCGGCACCATCGGAGTCAACGCGGCGGTCGTGCTGGGGGGCAGCATCGCTCTGACCACTGCGTTCCGAACGTCGGAGTTCTGGGATCTGGTGCGGGCCACCGGCTCTACCCATGTCACATTGCTGGGGGTGATGGCCACCTTCCTGAGTAAGCAGCCGGAATCGGCCGCGGACACCGAACATCCGTTGCGCCGGGTCTTCATGATTCCGCTGTCCGAGGACGCAGCGGAGTTCGCGCGGCGATTCGATGTCGACCTCGTCGCGATGTTCAACATGACGGAGGTGTCGATTCCGATCATCTCCGAGCTCAACCCGTCTGTGGTCGGGACCTCCGGGCGGGTGCGCCCGGGGGTGGAGGCCCGGCTGGTGGACGAGCACGACCGGGAGGTCGCGGACGGGACCGTCGGTGAGCTGATCGTGCGGGCCGATCGCCCGTGGACCATCGCGAACGGTTATCTGGGCAGACCCGAGGCGACTGCGGCGGCGTGGCGTAACGGCTGGTTCCACACCGGTGACGCATTCCGGCGGGTCGACGGAGAGTTCTTCTTCGTCGATCGGCTCGGCGACACCATTCGCCGGCGTGGCGAGAATATCTCCTCCTTCGAGGTGGAGAGTGAGATTCTTGCGCACCCTGATGTGCAGGAGGCTGCGGTGGTGGCGACGCCCAGCCCGGACGGGGAGGACGAGGTGCTCGCAGTGGTGGCGCCCGTCGCCGGCCGCCGTATCGACGTCGTGGAGTTGCTGGAGTTCGTCTGCCCGCGCATGGCGCATTTCATGGTGCCGAGGTTCGTCCGGGTGCTGGACGAGCTACCCAAAACGCCCACCAGCAAGATCCAGAAGCACCTGCTGCGCGCCGAGGGGGTAACGGCGGACACGCTGGATCGGGAGGACCTCGGCGTGGTGGTCAAGCGTGGCCGGGTCGGCTCACGGGAGTAGTCACTTCCCATTCGTCCCGACCATCAGCATGACGAGTTCGGTGTGCTGCCGGGCCAGCTCGATGGAGTCGAGCCGGCCCGCGGGCCGGAACCACTGGCCGGCGTTCATACACAGATCGAGGATCGATTTGGCTGCGATGTCCACGTCGATGCCGCGTTCGGGGAAGGTGAAGGTTTCGTTCTCCACGCCGCGGCGTAGACAGATTTCGAAGATCTCGCGAACCTCGCGCTGGCGCTGGAGAATCACCGCGCCGCGGTCCGCGGGCAGGTGGCGCCATTCGCGCTGACTGACCATTCCTTCTATCTGGCGCTCGGTGTGGAAGGTGGAGATGGCAGTGACAATGGCCCGTAGTTGTTCGGCGGGGTCGTCACCGGCGGTGTCGAGTCCAATGCGTAGCGCGGTAAGGGTGTCGTCGTGCGAGCGTTCGAGGATGGCGAAGAGGACATCTTCCTTCGATGCGTAGTGGTTGTACAGCGAGCCGGCGGTGACCTGGCATGCGGTCATGATTCGCCGTACGGAGGTGGCGGGGTAGCCGTCTTTGAAGAACAGTCCGGCGGCGACGTCGAGGATGCGCTGGGCAGTGTCGGTTGTGCGGGCATCGCTACGGGGTTCTGTCACACCTCGAGACTAGCAGTTATGTGAACGAACATTTGTTGACGTACTTGGCCGATGCTGGTAAACAAACGTTCATATATATTGGAGGTATAGTGAAACAACAGCCTGTTATCGACATATGCGATGTCGTTTTCGACGAACAGGGCTGGCGGGCGTATCTCCACGCCCTGCTCGGGAGCGCACCGCGCTACCTCGAAGTCTTCGCCGGTCGATTCGGACGGCTCAGTGGCCGGTCGGCAGCGAGTGTGATGAGGGCATTCGCTGCCGACCCCGGTAGTACCATCGGGTGGCTGGCCGAACAGCTCGGGTCGACCACACCGGACACGCACGTCGCGCACCTGGCCACGGAGGGGATCCGGGCGCAGGTCCTGCACGGCGGTTCGTGGCCCACCACGCACGGCACGGTCAACGACCTGGTCGCCGCGCAGGTTGCCGCCCACCCCGAACGACTCATCGGCTGGGCGGGAGTGAGTCTGCGGGAACCGGATTCAGCGCTGGCCGAGGCAACCCGAGCGCTCGGAGAATTACGGATGACAGGTCTGTCGATCATCCCATTTCTCGACGGAGTCGACGTCGCCGACCAGGTCCACGATCCGCTGTGGCGGCTCTGTGTAGAACACGACGTGCCGGTCTGGATCCACAGCGGTCAGCACTTTCGTACTACGGTCCCCACCGGGATTTCCACCCCTTCGGTGATCGATCGGATCGCCGGGCGCCACCCCGGCCTGCGCATCATCATCGGACACGGCGGCTGGCCCTGGATACTCGAAGCCATCGCGTTGCTGCAACGCCACCCCGAGGTCTATCTCGAGTTCTCCTCACACGACCCGGCGACGATGGCCCGGGCGGGCTCCGGTTGGGAGCCACTGTTCCTGCACGGCGCCCGCTCGATCCGGCACCAGGTGATGTTCGGCTCCACCAGCTGGACGCACGGAAGGTCCGTGCGCGAGATCGCCGAGCGAGCGGACCGGCTGCCCATCGACGAAGCCGTGCGGCACGCCTGGTTGTACGGCAATGCCGAACGGATGCTCCGACTCGACGCGGTGGTGTCGCAATGACCGGGCTCCTCGACGGCCGGCGCATTCTGGTCACCGGCGCGCTCGGCGGTATCGGAACAGCGGTGACGCGGCTGATCGAGTCCGAGGGGGGCACGGTGGTCGGTATCGACCGTCCGGAGTCCGTGGCACGCAGTGGCACGCATACGGCGCACGGACTCGACCTGACGGCGGCGGGAGCCACAGACCGGGCCCGCGAGCTCTGCCGGGAGCTCGGCGGGATCGACGGGCTGGTCAACAATGCGGGGATCGAGTACCGGGCCGGGCTCGGCGAGCACACCGATGACGACTGGTCACGAGTCATGGCCGTCAATCTCGACGTGCCGTTCCGGCTCAGCCGCGACCTGGCCGGCCTGCTCGAAGCCGGTCCCGACGCGGCAATCGTCAACATCTGTTCGATCGCGGTCACCGGTTTCGCGGGCCAGGTGGCCTACGACGCGAGCAAAGGCGGTCTCCAAACGCTCACTCGTTCGCTGGCGGTGGAACTCGGTCCCGAGGGCATCCGCGCCAACGCGGTGTGTCCGGGATTCATCGATACCCCGATGCTCGACACCGGCTCCCTGCGCGATCTCGCCACGAAGGTGGCCCGTGGTCTTCCATTACGCCGCCTCGGAATCCCCGACGATATCGGGCACGCCGTGGTGTGGTTGCTCAGCGGTCGTTCCCGATACATCACCGGACAGTCGCTCTACGTCGACGGAGGCATGATCCGCTCATGAAAGCCCAATACGAGCTCACCACGCCACATTCCACGCTGCGGGTCACCACGCCGGGGCCCGGCATCGTCTGGATCACCCTGAACCGCCCGCACCGGCTCAACGCCATCGATCGCCGACTCGGGGCCGAGCTGTGCGCCGAACTCGAGCGGCGTTTCGCCGACCACGCCACCCGGGTCGTCGTGCTCACCGGCGAAGGACGCGCCTTCTGTGCCGGTGACGATCTCGGCGCGGTCGAGGAACACCTGCGTGGGGACCGCACCCACTCTCCGGTGGTCGGTGACACCGCCGATCCCATCTATCTGCGCATCATCGAGATGATGGTGACGGCCCGTGCGCCGGTCATCACGTCGATCAACGGCTTCGCCGCCGGGGCAGGCGCGGAAATCGCCTGTGCCGGTGACCTGCGCATCGCCGCGAGTACCGCCCGCATCGGCAGTGGTCTGCTCCGGGTCGCCCAAGCGGGCAGCGTCGCGATGCTGGGCCGCCTGGTCGGCCCGGCGCGAGCCACCGAGATCTACCTCTCCGGCGAGCTGTTGGACGCGGACGCCGCCGAGCGGGCCGGGATCTTCGGCCGCGTGGTACCGCCCGCGGAACTCGAAGCGGTCACGCTGGTCGAGGCCGAGCGGTTGGCCCGATCGGCTACCGCCGCGATCGGATTGTTCAAAGAGCTGCGTGAACGCTGTGTCGGTCAGCCGGTCGAAATGGCGCTGCGCCTACAGAACTCGGTGCATATCCGCAACAACGCCGAAGTCGCCGATGCCCGTGAGGGCGCGATGGCCTTCCTGGAAAAACGTGACCCGCACTTCGTGGGCAGATAAGGGGCGCAACACCATGAACATCTTCGGATCCTTCGACCAGCACGTCGCCGTGGTCACCGGCGCGGCCAGCGGTATAGGTGCCGCCTCGATGACGTTGTTCCGGCAGGCCGGGGCGACGGTCGTCGGCCTCGACCTCCGGCCCGGTCCGGACATCATCGCGTGCGACGTCTCCGACCCGGCAGCCGTGGATGCGGCGCTGACCGAGGTGGTGGACCGCCACGGTCGGCTCGACATCGTTCACGGCAACGCGGGTATCAATATCCCCGGTCGTGCGCATTCACTGTCGGACCAGGACTATCGCAAGGTGATGGGCGTGTGCTGTGACGCCAACTTCTACCTCGTGAGGTCCGCGGTCGGCCACATGCGGAGTAACGGGGGAGTTTTCGTTTTCACCACCTCGATGTGCGGTGTCGGAGCCACGCCGAGATCGCCGGTGTACAACATGGCCAAGCACGCGCTGATCGGCCTGACCCGGTCCGTGGCAGTGGATTACGGCTACCAGGGAATTCGCGCGGTGGCACTGGTCACCGGGCCCACCCATACCGCGATGGTCGACGATCTGTGGCCCGAGGGCGTTCTGCGTCAGAGCCTGGTCGACTCCACCGCGACCGGACGATTGAGTACCCCCGAGGAGCAGGCGCGGGTCGCGGTGTTCGCGGCGCTGCCCGGCTCGGCCTACATGAACGGTGGAGTCGTCATGGTCGACGGCGGCGCCACCGCGGGATGGAACGAGATGGCCGGCCGGATGTTGACCCTCACCGCGCCCGCATGAACCCCGACGCTGTCTGGCACCGCGATATCGAGAGCCCGATGCGCGACGGCGTCGTGCTGCGCGGTGATCTCTGGCGGCCGGACCGGCCCGCACCTGTGGTGATCTTCCGAACTCCGTACGGCCGTCGCAGGATCAGCTCCGACGTGCTCACACCGATGGCCTGCGTCGAATTCGGTTGGGCGGCTTTCGTTCAGGACACCCGCGGACGTTTCGGCTCCGACGGCGAGTGGAAGCCCGTCATGTGGGATCAAGAAGCGCTCGACACCCACGATACGGTCGAGTGGGCGGCAGCACAGCCCTGGTGCGACGGCACGGTGATCCTCGCCGGCACCTCCTACGGCGGGATCCTTTCCATGCTCGGCGGGGCGGCGCGGCCACCGCATCTGGCCGGTGTGGCCGCAGCAATGGTCACGACGGGCCGTCGCGATCGGGTGGAGATGGGTGGCGCGCTGCGGCTGGACCACTTGTTCGGCTGGATGATCTACATGGCGGCCGACTGGCTCGCCCGAAATCCCGAGTACGCCGACGCCGAGAACACCGCCCTGCTCGGGTCGTTACTCGCCGACCCGGCAGCGGCGATGCGGACTTTGCCGCTGGCCGCGAACCCGCTCGCCCGCCTGCGCGGTTTTCCCCTCGACGTCGAGAAGCTGCTCACCGGAGCCGAGCAGACACTGCCGGAGTGGCGACCCGAGGCGATCGAGGTGCCGGTGTTCGTGACCACGGGCTGGTACGACGTCTACGCATCGTCGACGATCGATACCTTCACCGAGGGGGTGGCCGCGAACCCTGAAGTGCCGTATCGGCTGCTCATCGGACCGTGGGCACACACCGGGCCGCTCCAACACGTCCAGGGTGAGCTCAACTTCGGAGTGTCGGCCTCGGCGGCGGCGATCGGCCTGCCTGCCAGACAGCTCGGCTTCTTCCGGCAATGCGCCGAGAGCGCGCCGGTGCTGCCTTTGCGGCAGGTCGACTACTTCCTGATGGGCGCCGACGAATGGATGTCGGCCGATCAGTGGCCGCCGAGAGGGGTGGTGTCGCGTCGATTCCGGTTGGTCTGTGGCGCGGGAGCCGGTCGAGCGGGCGGCCTGGAGTCCGACGAGGTCCAGGTGGACGACGGCGGTATCGATACCTATGTCTACGACCCGCTTTCGCCGGTGCCGAGTCGCGGCGGCCGACTCCTGCACCTCGGCCGTCTCGCGCCTGGACCGATCGATCTCGGTCGGCACTGCGAGCGCGGTGACACACTGCACTACCTGACCGAGCCCCTGGAACAGGCTGTGGACGTGGTGGGCTCGGTGTCGATGACGGTACGAGTGAGCCTCGACCGCCCCGACTCCGACGTGTTCGTCAGGCTCGTCGACCGATATCCCGACGGGCGGATGCTGCCGGTGGCCGAAGGCAACACCCGGGTGCGGTTCCGGGACGACCCGGCCGTCGCGGATCCGTTGCCGCCGGGCGAAACCGCCACCATCACTGTCGATCTGGGCTATACGGCCCAGCGTTTCCGGGGCGGGCACCAGCTCGGCGTAGTGGTGACCAGCAGCAACTTTCCGCACGTCGATCGCAACCTCAATATCGCTGCGCCCGGTGCCGCCTGCGCCGACCCGTTGCCGGTCACCGTGGGTTTGCACACTGCGGGCTCGATGCTGACTCTCGATATCCTCCCTGGCGAAAGGATCTGATGATGCCGGTCTGGACCGAACGACGTGAGGGCGCGGTGGCAGTGTTGTCGTACCGAAACCCACCACGCAATTTCCTCACCTTCGCCGCGCTCGCCGAACTGGGCGAGATACTGCGGCAGATATCTGCGGACGACACGATCTCGGTGGTGGTGCTGCGCAGTGCGGTTCCCGGCTACTTCGTGGCGCACGCCGACCTGGAGGAACTCGCGAGGCTCGCCGCGGGTCCTGTTCAGGAGGCGCGTTCCTGGTACACCACGATGCGTCTCGTCGAAACCATGCCGCAGCCGGTGATCGCCGCGATCAACGGGCAATCATGGGGCGGAGGTGTCGAGCTCGCTCTGTCCTGTGCGCTGCGCTGGGCGAGCGCCGCGGCGCACTTCGCGTTGATCGAGACGTCGCTGGGGATCATTCCAGGCGCGGGCGGCACTCAGCGGCTGATTCGGCTTCTCGGCCGTGGAGATGCCACCGAGCTGGTGTTGAGCGGAGAGGTTGTCGATGCCGAGCGCGCGCGGGAGATCGGGTTGGTCGGTCGGGTCTTCGCGACCGAGAACTTCGACGAGGCGGTTCTGACCGCGGCTACAGCGATGGCTCGGAAGCCGCTGACGGCGCTCGCGGCGGCGAAACGAGTACTGCGTGACGGCGCGGAGCTGAGTATCGCCGATGCCTTCCGCCTCGAGGGCGCCACGTTCGCGGACCTGTTGGCGACACCGGAATCCGTTGCGTTGCAGGAGCATGCGCGACATATCTACGCGAACACAGCCGACGACGAGCCGGTGCGATTCGGCACCGATCGGATGGTGAACTGATATGCCCGGGGTTGCTGTTGTCACCGGCGCGAGCCGAGGGGTGGGCCGCGCGATAGCTCTCGAACTCGCCGAACTCGGCTATGACATCGGCGTGGGTTACTACTCCCGCACCGGTGCTGCCGACGCCGTGGTCCGCGAGATCGAGCATCTCGGGCGATCGGCGTGCGCGCTGCAAGTCGATACCCGTGAACCCGAATCGTGCCGCGCGATGGTCGGCCGGGCTCGCCGGCTGGGGCCGATCCGCGCCGTTGTCGCCAACGCGACCGGATTCGCCGACTCCATGCCCGCTCGGACCTCGACGGTGGACACCCCGATCGAGACATACACCGAGATGTTCACCGCCCGGGTGGGCTCCGTGCTCAGTCTGGTCGAAGCGGCCGGCGGCGATCTGCACGACGGTGGTCGAATCGTCGCCGTCACCAGTACCGGCACCCGGCGACACGTTCCCGGGTACGCACCCGTTGCGGTATCGATGGCGGCGACAGAATCTGTGATCCGCTACTTGGCTGTGGAATTGGGCCGCGAAGGCGTCACAGCGAATATCGCCAGCGGCGGGGTCATCGACACCGAGGCACTGTCGGCGGTCTCGTCGAACCCGGACCGCCTGAAGGCGCTGGTCGCCAAGTCGACACCGCTCGGCCGGGTGGGTTTGGCTCATGATCTCGCCCGCCTGGTGAAGTTCCTGTGTGGCGACGACGGCGCATGGGTGAACGGCCAGACCGTGATCGCCGACGGCGGCAATCTCATCGCGTGACCCACTGGGCGCCCGGTCGCCGGTCGAACGCGGCACGGTGCGCTGCCCCCAACTGATCGAGCGCTCGGCATTCTGTGGTTGACGTCACACATCGGACCGGTTATCTTTCATTACGCAGCGTAATGTAATGAAAGGATCGGTTCGTGCGCGACGAGGTGGAGTTCTTCAGTGGCGTAGCAGCGCCACGGGGAGGAATGAGCACGTAATGAGCAGACGAATCCGCCCGAGGTGGCAAGGCGAACGTGCTCGGCCCACCCGCGCGGCGGCAGAACTGACACTGGACGACCTGCAAATTGTCAGTCGGGTGCTCGGGTTTCGAAGTGTCGAGGACCTCGTCGGCAGCGAGCTGTGGCTCGGCACGTCCGGCGGTCGGCCATCGAAGGCGGGGATCTCCGATCTGCCGACTCGGTCGCAATCGCAGCCGGCAGTGAGCGTGGGCTGTCCGGGTGAAACCGAGGGTCGGCATCATGATCACGATGTCTGCCGGTGCCCCGCCGTACCTCCGCGGTGATTCCGATGCGGGCAATCGAACATTCGACACAACCGGCCCGTTCGTCGAGCTCGGCGCACTGCGCGCTACCGACGGGGGAGGAGTTGTTGTCGGCGATCCGAGGTCATCACATCGGGCCCCATCCGCTGGTCCGGGTCGCGTGTCAGCTCGGGCGGCTGCATCATCCCGATACGCAGAGTTCGGCCTGCGCGAAACGGCGATTCCGGAATGCCTTGGCCCGGCAAGCGGACCAGTGGGTGGCCGACCACGCGCCGCCACCACATCCTGCCGCGACCCTGCACACGGAATCCATGGGCGCAGTGATCGATCGACTCGCTCAGCAACAGGTCCACGCCTATCGCCTGCTGATGACCACGAAACCGTCCGACCCCACTGTGCACGCGGAATGGTATCGGCTCGCTCAGCTGATCGACGACTACACCGATCTGGCCACGGCGGTGACACGCGGGTCGCGCCGCCTGCCGACTACCCCGATCTCGTAGGGGGAGCGTCGGCGATATCTCGTGAGGTGATCCGGTGCCGCCGTGCATTCCTCGATGGGAGCTCGTCAACAGTCGACCTCGGGACATCGAGGATCTATCGAGATCGGCTCAACGTCGTAATCACCTGCCAACCCGAGAGCGAAAGGCCGACTACAGGTTTCTTCAGTGGAGACGCCCGCTGCCCTGCTAGGCCTCCGGTCTTTTCGTAGGGGGCTGGTCGGCCGGTTCGTGACGGTCGCAATCGTGGTGATGTGTGGCGCATCGCGAGCAGTTGACCTGAAGTTCTATTGAGGTTACAGAATCGTGTGATGAGCAACGAAGTAGCCACAGTGACCGGGCAGATCCCCGGCGATCTCGATACCGAACTCGCGGCGATTCGCGCCGTTGTCGGGACTGTCGAGCACGCGCAGGCCAACGAACTGGTCGATGAGTTCACCGGGGTTTTCCGCGCCGATGCGATCTGGACTACCGGCCATGGGCGGCGCCTTTTCGGTCGCCCGGCCATCGCCGAGTTCACTGCCGAGGTACTGCCCGGCGCCGCCGCACGCGGGCGGGCGACCTACGAGATCGAGCACGTGCTGTTCCTGCGGCCCGATGTCGCTGCCGTCAAGATCCGGCAAAGCGGCTTCACACCCGAGGGCGAACTGTGGGGTCAGGGTACGCCGATGTATGTGATGACCAAGGAAGAAGGTATCTGGGTGCTCACCGCCGGTCAGAACACCGCCGTGGTGACCGACTGACATACCGCAGACGAGGTGGGATCGGCCGCTTCGAAGGTGCCACCGAAACCTTCGGCGCGGCCACTTCTGGATGGTCGGGGACGCTCAGCGGGTCGGCCTGCTCATGCGCCGGATCGCTGCCGTCCGATCACTCGGCCGGGGGAACTCGGTGTCTGCGGCCGCCCGCGATGAGCGTTTCGATCCATCCGATTGCCTCGTCTCGACCGTGCGGCAAGCGGTCGGCGTGTCCTTCTCTCCGGTAGGTTTCCGGCGCCCGGTGGCGATCTCACCAGGTCGAGGCGTTGCCTCGATTGGATGGCGGTGGGCGTCGGCCCGTCACTGTCGGGTGAGGTGTGTCAGCAAGAAGTCGCGGGCGGCGGAGGAGGCTTGATCGAATCGTTCGCCGTAGACGGCGAAATGACCTCCGGGGACCAGGGCGAGCTGTTTGGGCTCCAGGGCCTCGGCGTAACTCTGGAGTGCGATATCGCTGGGTGTGAGAGTGTCTCCTTCGGCGATCACCATCAGCAAGGGGGTCGGAGACACCCGGCGGAGGAATGCTTCAGGTGCGTAACCCTGGAATTTGTCGATGCTGGAGAGTGTGACCTCGTTACGCCAGGTCGGTATCTGCGGGCCGTTGGCCATCAGCCATTCGTAGACCTCGCTGCCCGGCATCGCGACCAGTTCGGTGGGGTCGTCGGAGGCGGCCTTGATCGTCTGGTGCGGTTCGCCCGCGGCGCGGGCCGACCGGTCCGCGGCGATCGCCTCGTGTACGACGGGCAGCATGATCGACGGCACGAGGCGGCCGAAGGTCGCCCAGCCGTTGGTCAGCGGGACCTGGGACACGACGGCTCGGACGCGGCGGTCGGTGGCGGCGACGACCAGGACATGGGCGCCGGCGTAACTGGTTCCCCAGATGCCGATCCGATCGCTGTCGATTCCGTCGAGCGTCTGTGCGTAGGTCACCGCGTCGCGATAGCCCTCGATCTGCGCGGCCGGATCCACCTCTGAACGCGGTTCGCCGTCGGAGGTGCCGAAACCGGGATGGTCGTAGACCAGGCAGGCGAGCCCGGCGGCGCTGAGCACCTCCGCGAACGGTGCGACCCATTCCTTGACGCCGGCGAACCCGTGGGTCATCACCACCAGCGGCACGGCGCCGGTGCGGCCTTCCGGCCGATACAGCCACCCACGCAGGGAGACTCCGGCGCTGAGGAATTCTACGTCTTCACGCATCGCGGCACCTTTCATTACATTCCGCCTTGTAATGAAATCTAGCGAGTCGGCAATGTGAGGTCAACCACAGAATGATCAGTGCTTGTGCAGGCCTACGGCGTCGAGTGCGGCCTGCACCGTGTACTGCACGAACTTTTCGTCGATCGGTCCGAGGGTGGGTACCAGCGCCCGTATCAGCATCGGCCCGGTGATGAGGTCGCACACCCATTCGGAATCGACTCCGGGCGCAATCTCGCCTCGGGCGATCGCGCGTTCCAGGATCGTCGCAGTGGAAAGCCGGCGTGGTCGCATGAACTGCTCCTGGAACCGTTGCGCTACCTCCGGGGTGCGACCGAGCTCTTCCAGTAGACCCGGCACTGCCCGGCGCAGCACCGGGTCGTTGAACAGGTCACGCTGGTGTTGCTGGATCGCGAGCAGCTCTGCCTCGATCCCACCCAGGTCCTCGGCTCCGGGTTGCAGTCCGTACCGATCGATCAGTACCGCGACCACGAGATCGGCGCGGGAGCTGTACCGGCGGTAGAGTGCAGGCCTGCTCGTTCCTGCTGCGTCGGCGACAGCCTGGAGGGTGAGTGCGCCGTAACCGCGTTCGGCGATCAGTTGCGCGGCGGCCTCGAGCAGCGCGGCGTCCACTCGGCTGTCGCGCGGACGGCCGGTGCGGGAACCAGCGGAGTTATCGAGCATGGGTTCACCGTACCGAGAGCGATCTCCGAGATCGCAGCAACGGGCCGCAGGACGGGACCGGACACCAGTTGCCTCAATGGCCGCCAGGAGCCGGCTGATGGTTCAACTGTTGTCGGGCAGGCGGACGATATGCGGGATAGCGACCGGATTGCTGATCCAGTGGGCGTTCATTCCCGAAGGGAACGGTTCCAGCTCGTCCTGCACAGGGATGCCGTGGGCGGCCAGGTGCTCGGTTGCCCGGTCGACGTCGTCGGTGAACAGTTCCAGCCAGAGGTCGGCGTGCGCATAGTTGTCGACACGATCGAGCCACAGCGTGACGGGTCCGAAGCGGACGGCGGCGCTCTGGACCACTCCTTCGGCGACGGTCTCGTCGCTGTTTTCGGTGACCTCCATGTCCAGGATGTCGCGATAGAAGGCCACAGTCCGGTCGAACTGGGCCCGGGGGAGTTTCATGGCGATATTGTTTCCGCCGCGGAAGGTGGGGGTCATGGTTCAGTTCTCCTGTGTTCGATCGAGGTGGTTCTGTAGCGCGCTCAGACGGCCGTCCCAGGTGTGCGCGAGTGCCGCCAGAAACGACTGAGCCACGGCAACCGGCCGGGTCTGCAGGCGATAGCGGATCCGGCGCCGTTCTCCGGGTTCGGCTCGGACGAGTTCGGTCTCGGCCAGTAGAGCGAGGTGTTTGGTGATCGCCTGCCGCGAGATGGGTAGCCGGTCGGCGAGATCGGTTGCGGTGGCCGGGCCGTGCGCGGCGAGCTCGGCGAGGAGGGTGCGGCGTGTGGGATCCGCCAGTGCAGTGAATACCGCCTGGGCGATCAGCTCGGTATCTGCCTCTTCAGGCTGCGGCATCGAGGTACTCGGTCAGCTCGGTCAGCTCGGTCGCCCATCCCTCGACATTGCCTTCGTATGCGCTGCCCAAGTGGTCGGGCAGCTGAGCGAAGCCGATCTCGACAACTGTGAGCCGGGTGCCGGTCGGTGTCGGCGCCAGCGAGAATTCCACGTGTGTCCGGCGCGGATCGCTGGGCGGCAGCCCGCTGATCGCCCAGGTGAAGGCGAAGCGGCGGGGTGGCTCGACGGCCTGGATCCACAGGGTGTGCGGTCCGTCTTCGTCCCACCACACGCGCACCGTGCCGCCGGGACGCATGTCATCGATTTCGGCTCGGGAACCGAACCAGCTTCCGAGCCCTTCCGGTGTGGTCAAGGCGTTCCACACCTTCTCGGGTGGGTGGTGGAGTTCCTGGTCACGCTCGATTCGATCGGGCAGGGGCACCGCAACCTCCAGATATAGCAACCATTGGATTGCTATAAATTACCGCAATCGATGGGTTGCGGCAAGCGGGTTTCGATGCAGTGAGTGGGCGTAGTGGGTCTCTGTGGCGCCGACCCCCGCGACATGTTCCGGGGACTGTCACAGTGTTCGCAGGAACCGCCCTTTCGCTCCGCCGTGCAGTAGCATCCTTCCCGCAAGGCCGGGTTCCGGCACCGGCGTACAGATCGCGGCTACAGGAGGGTTTTGTGCAGCTTTCGGGCGTGGGGATCTGGAGTTCGCAGCTGCGCTACGGCGATCCGGCCGTAGCTGCGGAGGCGGCCGCCGAACTCGAGGAGCTGGGCTTCGCCGCGGTGTGGATCCCCGATGTCGGCGGACCGGTATTCGATGCCGTGGGCAACCTGTTGCAGGCGACGGAGCGCATGGTCGTCGCGACCGGCATCCTGAACTTGTGGATGCACGAACCGTCGGAGGTCGCGGCTCGGTACGCGTCGCTGACCGGTACACACGGCGACCGGTTCCTGCTCGGTATCGGCGTGAGCCACGCACCGTTGATCGATGCGGGCGATCCGGGTCGCTACCGGAAGCCTTTGGCGGCGACCCGGGCTTATCTGGACGCACTGGACGCGCTCGATCGTCCCGTGCCCGCAGAGGCGCGGGTGTTGGCCGCGCTGGGGCCCAAGATGTTGCACCTTTCGGCGACCCGCGCCGCCGGCGCCCACCCCTACCTGGTCACGCCCGAGCACACCGCCACGGCCCGGACTGCGCTCGGCGAGGGGCCGCTGCTGCTGCCGGAACAGACGGTGGTCCTCACCACCGACGCCGAGCAGGCGCGGTCCATCGGCACCGATTGGCTGCGTAGCTACCTCCAGCTACCCAACTACGCCAACAACCTTCTGCGGTCGGGCTTCACGCAGGAGGATATCGACACCGTAAGCGACCGGCTCTTCGACGCGATCATCGCCTGGGGCGACGAGGAAGCGATTCTGCGTCGAGTAGCCGAACATCGAGCGGCCGGCGCCGACCACGTCTGCGTGCAGGTACTCGACGCCGACCCGCAGGCGTTCCCGCGCGAGCAGTGGCGGCGTCTCGCGGCCGCGCTGGCCTGATCCGAGCGCGTCCGCCCATCGGCACCGAGACCGGGTGGGGTTCTTGACCTACCGGCGCCCGATCGTGGTCCGCTGCGAATGCGGATCGATAGTTCGGGCCGGGTAGCGGCCGAGGGAGTGGGACGGCCTCCTGCTCGATCCGCCGGAACGGGGCCGGGCCTGCTATGCAACGGAGTCGTCGGCGGTCCGGGCGATCGAGGCTCGACTGCGCAGCATCGTGGAATGCGCCGTCACCGAACGCAATACGAATCGGAGGTCGGGCACCGGCCGGTACTTGCGTGCTTCCGGCCGGACGGCGTGGCCACGGGAACGAGAGGATCGCGCCCGGCGCGCCTGAACGTATCGCCCGGCCCTGTCAGTCGCCGCCGATGTCGCTTTCGGCTGGTTTGGACAACGATTCGACCAGGTTGTGCATGGCGCGCATATCGGAACGCAGCGCGTCGAGCTCGGAACGCAGCGCATCCACTGCATCGCCGGCCGGTTCGTGCACCGATGTCGTGGCGGGCGGCTGCGGGTGGCGCTCACTCACCGGTGCCGGTTCCGGTTCCGGTACCGCATCGGGTCGCGCCGGCGCGAATCCGTCCAGGAAGACCGATGTCACTGTGGCGGTGATCGATTCGATATCGGCGGCGAGCGTTTTCCGGTGCCACCGGACCGACTGGAACACGCACTCGCGCATCATCCGCTGGAACTCGAAGGGATCTATGCCGGAGTTGAATTCGCCGTTGCGCACACCTTCTTCGGTGATTTCGTGCCAGGCGTGATGCGAGAAATCGACGGCCTCGGCGATCTGTGTGTAGCCGGGCAGCGCGCTGAGACTCTCCAGTTCGTTCTGGTAGATCTCGGTGGCATAAGGGTGCTGGTCTGCGACTTCGAGCGAAACCCGGACCATGAGGCCGAGCCGGTGACGGGCGGTGCCGGTTCCGGTGAGGACGGCTTCGTAGCGCTGTACCAAATCTGTCAGGAAACTCGTCAGGATCTCGGAGAAGATCGCATCCTTGGAGTTGAAATAGTGATACAGCGTCCCGGAGTTCAGTCCCACCGCATCGGCGATCTCCCGGATCGTCGTCGCCGACGACCCCCGTTCGGAGAATAGCCGAGCCGATTCGGTCAGAATCAGCTGACGCCGACTCGCTGCCACTGTGCACCTCTCGTGTCCGGACTGGCGGTGTATGCCCCTGTTGTACAGAGGCTAGCAGCAGGTCAAGGATGGTTAATCGGCCATCCGTCACCGGTGTACGGCGCGAGCTGTGGCTCGGCCGGGCGCGGTCAGGGCGGCTTCGACGGGCCCGTCGGAGACTACTGCTGTACTCGTGAGCATCGATATCTGCGGTGTCGCGAGCGCCATCTATATCGGCGCCCCGGTCTCGGTCTCGAACATATTCCTCCATCGGGGCAACCATGGTGACGACGGGTCTCCCCGAAGCCCCGAGCCCTTCTGTCGGCGCACGCCTTCGACGCGGAGGGGAACGGATTCTACCCTGCGACACCAGAACTCGAACGGGTTTGTGCTGCTGGTTGCGAGCTCGGAGTATGCGCAGAGGCGATGGGACGCACCCGGGCGACCGCTGCGGAACCATCCGGCAACGGCGCGGAGCCACTGATTTCCGAGCCGGTGGAAGTGTTCGATCGTCCGGACATCCGGCAAGTGGGGGTGATTCGCCTCCGGAGGAGCCTGGCCGGGGCCTCCCGGCGGTGCGGGCAATGTGCATTTACCGGCATGTCCGGCCATGTGGATCACCTATGGATCGGGCGAGTGAGGTGCGACGCCCGTCCCACCGTAGAGTGCGAGTTCATCGGCGGTCAATCAATCAATTGATCAGAAACCAATCGGATGGTTGACAAAAGTGAGTGACCAGGGTCACCATTGAGCGCGTAACCCGTGTGCCGATCCTCGGCCGATATCAGGGGCACCAGTGGCTCGACCACCAACCGGCGCTGCCCAATAGGGGCCCGGTCAGCTCGCGGGCCTTTCATCGAACATCGGAGATCTGTGACCCTCTCGGACGACTACAAAGACACCACTCGTGGCCCGTCCGCCACGGACGGGCTGCACTACCACGAGGCCGGGGACGGGCATCCCCTCGTGCTGTTGCACGGATCCGGTCCGGGCGTATCCGGCTGGTCGAACTTCGCGAAGAACCTGCCGGTCTTCGCGCGCACCTTCCGTACGGTCGTCGTCGATATGCCAGGGTTCGGCGCGAGCCCCGACAAGGAATACGACCGGCCGTACCCGGAGATAGCAGCGCAGGCGATCGTCACCCTGCTCGACGACCTCGGCATCGAGAAGGCCCACCTGCTCGGCAATTCGATGGGCGGATGGGTCTCGCTCGAAACGGCCGCCCTCGCCCCCGAACGAGTCGAACGGATGGTGCTGATGGGCCCGGGGGGTTTGTACGCACCACTGCTCGGGCCGATGGTGAGCGAAGGGGCCCGCCGGCTGCACGAGTTCCTGGCCGAACCGAGTCGCCAGGCCCTGGAGGCCTGGGTCGACTCGATGGTCTACGACCGGGCAACGATCACACCGCAACTCCTCGACGACCGCTGGAACAATGCCACCGCGCCTCGCGCAATCGAACGTATGCGTGCGGTGATGGCTTCGCTGGGTCTGCCCGGCAAGGCGCCACTGTGGACCCGCACCGCCGAGATCCCGCACGAAACTCTGGTCACTTGGGGTCGCGACGACCGGATGCTCCCGCCGGACGGCGCATTCTTCGCGCTGCGGCGCATGCCGAAGGCCGATCTGCACATTCTCGGCGAGTGCGGGCATTGGGCACAGGTCGAGCGAAAGCACGACTTCGAAACGCTCGCCACGGCGTTCCTCACCCGCTAGAGCCATCCCCGAAGATCGAAGGAACCAGATACATGCAATGTCAGCACGAAGCCATCGATGCAGTCCTCGCGGTGCGCGACCGGGTGACCGAGCTCGAGGGCGAATGTACGCAGCGCCGCAAGCTGACCGACGAAACAGCCAAAATTCTTCGGGACGCGGGCATTATGCGGCTCATCCAGCCGAGACGTTACGGCGGGTTCGAGGCAGACCCCTGCCTCTTCAATGCTGCGATGTACGAGATCGCCCGATTGTCGAGCTCGGCAGGGTGGGTCACCGGCGTCGTCGGTGTCCACTCGTGGCATCTCGGGCTCTTCCCCGACCAGGCGCAGCGGGAGGTCTGGGGCGAGGATCCGGATACGTGGATCAGTTCGTCCTACAGTCCTGCGGGTACCGCCAGGATTGTGCCGGGCGGTTACGAGCTGACCGGCCGGTGGGGTTTCTCCTCCGGTAGCGACCATTGCGGCTGGGTTTTCGTCGGCGCGATGGTGACCGACGCGGACGGACGTCGCACCGGGCAGCAGGTCCATCTCCTGCTTCCCCGTACGGATTACACGATCGACGATGTCTGGTTCACTGCGGGCCTGGCGGGAACCGGCAGTAACGATATCGTCGTCGACAAGGCGTTCGTGCCCGAGCACCGGGTCCACGATGTCGCGGACCTGTACGGCGGCCGCTACCCAGGTAATAGCGTCAATACCGGGCCCCTGTTCCGTATGCCCTGGTACACGGTGTTCATCAACGCGGTCGTGGTGCCGCTGGCCGGGATGTCCCGGCGTGTTGTGGACGAGGCGGCGGGCATCCACCGGTCCCGGCTGGCGGTCGACCCGGCGAAGCTACCGCATCCGGCGACGCTGGCACGGCTGACCGAAGCGGATTTCGAGGTCGACACTGCCTACCGGATTCTGCAATCCAACCTGGGCGATGCCTACGCGGCGGCGGTTCGCGGGGACGAGGTGACGGTGCCGATACGTCAGCGCAGCAAGCGTGATCACATCGCCGCCGTGCGACTGGTCGTCTCGGCGGCCGACAAGGCATACCAGGTCGGCGGCCCGCGCTCCATCGCGTCGTCGTGCGCACTGCAGGCGGTCTGGCGTGACGTCCACGCCGGTCGACACCATGCGATCAATCTGCCGGACAAGGTCGATCACGAATACGGCGAGTATCTGCTCACCGGCGCGCTCAACGGCCTCTACTGATTCAAGGAGCTCCTATGCCCATCCTCTCGCTGGGGTACCTGCGTCTGCGTGTCGAGTCCACCGAGTCGTGGCGGACTTTCGCCGGCGACTTCCTGGGCATGATGCGAGTCGACGGCCCGCTGCCCGATGCCCTGCACTACCGAATGGACGACTATCCGCCGCGCCTGGTGATCTCGGAATCCTCCGCCCCGGGGCTGGAGGCGATCGGTCTCGAGGTCCTGCACCGGACCGATCTACAGGAGTTGGTCGAGCGAGTGGAGGCCGCGGGTGTCGAGATCCATATCGGTACCCCGGCGGAGTGCGAGCTACGCCAGGTGACGGGTTTCGCGGGATTCGACGATCCCTCCGGAAACCGGATCGAGTTGTTCTACGGCCCCGTTCTCAGTCACCGTCCGGTGGAACTGAACGGTGTTTCGCGTTTCGTCACCGGTGACCAGGGCATGGGACATGTCATCGTGAACGTGCTGGATACCGAGGAGGCGTACGAGTTCTACGTCGGTGTCCTGGGATTCGTCGAACGCAACTCACTGGCTCTGCCCGGCGGGGTCAGCTATTTTCTGGGCTGCAACCCGCGCCAGCACACGTTCGGGCTCAGCCCCGCGCAGGGGCCCGCGTTGATGCACTTCATGGTGGAGGCCGAGGATATCGACGATGTCGGCAGGGCGCTCGATCGTGCGGCCGATCTCGGGATCCCGATGATGCAGTCGCTCGGCAAGCACACCAATGACCGGATGCTGTCGTTCTACGTCTACTCTCCCGAAGGTCACGCCACCGAAATCGGCTGGGGTGGAGAACGTATCGAGACGCCCCAGCCCACCTACCGGATCACCGAGGGGGCTGTGTGGGGCCATCGATTCACGCCGGCGCCCGACGGTGCGAAGGGGCTTGCTCGGTGACCGGCACACTCGACGGCCGAAGACCGGCGGCGGCCACCACGAGCGAAACCCGCCGGTGGACACCGAGACTGGTCGCCATACTGGTCGTACTGATCTTGATATCCGAGATCATTCCCGTCTCGTCGGTTCTCGCGGGGACCGCCCTGCCCGCCATCGCCGCGGAGTTCGCCACCACCCAGGCCGGGTGGACCATGACAATCGCCTTCCTGACCGCCAGCATCGGGATGCCGCTGGTGGGCAAGCTCGCCGATATGTACGGCAAGAAGCGATTGCTCATGATCGTGCTCGCGGTGACGGTCGCCGGGGCAGTACTGTCGGCCCTGGCGCCGACCTACCCCGTGTTCCTGATCGGACGTGCGCTACAGGGGGCGATCTTCTCGGTCGCGTTCCTGTGCTATTCGCTGGTGCGGGATGTGTTCCCGCCGAGAATCATTCCGTTCGCTGTCAGCGTCACCATCACCGGCACCGGCATCGTGGTTGTTCTGCAGCCGTTCCTCGCAGGCTGGTTGATCGACAATCACGGTGTCACGGGCGCCTTCTGGTTCGTGACGGTGCTCACCGCGGTGCTGGCCGCCGCGGCGTTCCTGATCATTCCGGAGTCGCCGGTACGCTCCGGGGACTCTCGTCCCGACCTGGTGGGGGCGGTTCTGCTGGGTGGCTCGGTGGCGGCGGTCCTGCTGGCGGTGAGCAAGGCCCCGGAATGGGGCTGGTCCAGCGCAGCCACGCCGGCGCTGTTACTGCTCGGGTGCGCCATGTTCGCCGCCTGGCTCGTGCAGGCCGGTCACACCCCCGAGCCATTGATCAACGTGCGGCAGCTCCGCCGGCCCGCGCTGCTGTTCACCGTGCTGTCCTCGGGCCTCGTATACGGGGTGGGGACCACCACCAGTTCGATCCTGGCCGTGATGGCGATGACGCCGCGCGAGGCCGGCGGCGACTACGGATTCGGGATGACGGCCAGTGAATACGCGATCTTCGGTGTGATCAACGGCCTCGGCATCGTCCTGGGCGGTTTGATCGTCGGGGTGACCGCCCGCCGAACGGGCGCCAAGCTGCATATGGTCCTCGCCGCTGCCCTCATCGGGATCGGTGTCCTGGCTATGGGCGTGTGGCGCGGAGAAGAACTGATCGTGCTGATCGCCACCGGCGTGGTGCACCTCGGTGTGGGCCTGGCCGGTGCCGCCATCCCGAACCTCGTCATCGCGGCCGTGCCGGCCGACTCGCAGGTGGTGAGTTCGAGTATCGCCGAGGTCAGCCGCACACTCCTGGCCGGCGTCGGAACGACGGTGGTGTTCTTCCTCCTCAACGCCAATGTCCGGGCGTTGGCAGAGGGAGCGCCGGTGTATGCGGGCGCAGGATTCATGTGGGCATTCGGCGTCATTGCCGCGTGTGCCCTCGCCGGAGGTATCTGCGCAGTATTCCTTCCCCGCCGGCTGGGTGCGGAAATACCCACGGCCGGAAAGGGGGAACCAGCCGCCGCATAGTGACAATGCCGCTCTCGGTGGTTGCTCGACTATCCGGCGAAAAGCGACAGGACCGTTCCGTGCCGGCGGTCCTGTCGTCACGGACCGATCATCGTGGGGCAGCAGCCGATGCTTCCGGGGTGCCCCCCGCGGGCCGGGTCTCCGCCGCCGCCGCGCCGTCGACTGCCTGCGGCCGGTCGGACAGCGACTGCACGAGCTCGCGAATGGCATCGACGCCGGAACGCAGCTCGTCGAGCTCGCCACGGAGTTCGTCCACAGGGTCGGTGGGTGGCTCGGGGGCAGGTTCTGGAGCAGGAATCCGGGTGCGCGGGATCTGCGCCGATACCGGCGGCGGAGCCGGGTCTGCCTGTCCGGTGCGTGCCGGTGCGAACCCGTCGAGGAACACCGAGGTGACGGTCGCAGTGATGGCTTCGATATCCGTGGTGAGAGTGTCGCGGTGCCATCTGACGGACTGGAAAACACATTCACGCACCATTCGCTGGAACTCGAATGGATCTATACGCGAATTGAATTCGCCACAGCGAACACCTTCCTCAGTGACACCGAACCATGCGCGATGCGAAGATTCGACCGCCTTCGCGATCTCGGCGTAGTCGGGAAGCGCGCTCAGGTTCTCGTATTCGTTCTGGTAGATCTCGGTGGCGTAGGGGTGCTGGTCGGCGACCTCGAGCGATACCCGGATCATCAGCGACAAGCGGTGACGGGCTGTTCCGGCCCCGGCCGTGACGGCCTCGTAGCGCTGCACCAGGTCCGTCAAGAAACGCATCAGGATCTCGGAGAAAATTGCGTCCTTCGAGCTGAAGTAGTGGTAGAGCGTCCCGGAGTTCAGGTCGACCGCATCGGCGATCTCACGGATCGTTGTGGCAGACAGACCGCATTCGGCGAACAACCGAGCGGATTCTGCCAGGATCACCTGACGCCGACTGGCGGCCATTGTTCACCTCTCGTCGTTCTGCGGCTACCCGCCGGCTCAGGATCGGCACAACTGCGTTTCTCGTGGGGCCTCGGGCGGGCCCAGGGCATGAGGAGGCGCCGTATCAGAATTGCCGGAGTACTCGTGCGCATCGAAATCTGCGGTATCGCAGGCATCATCGATATCGGCGCCCCGCCCCACTTCGGTCTCGAATGTATTCTGCCACCGGGCGATCCTGCCGGGTGACCAGTCGAGTCCGGTCCGTTCGCGCAGCAGTCTCTCGGTGATCCCCGCGACCATCGCGAGTCGAGCATTGTGCCGGGCTCGGGCCCGGCCGAGGATGTCCGCGGGCATCAAGGGGCGCGCTCTTGTGCGGTAGTGCTCCCACGTTGCTTCGAGCGCATCGGATTCTGCACAGCCCCGCAGCAGTTCGGTCCAGTAGTATTCGCCGAACCCGTCGGGTGCGGCGTACTGTTCGACTCCGGCCCGGATGCGCAGGATCTCCCGGCAGGTGTAGACGTCGACAGTCTTGATCCCGGTCATGGCGTAGTGACATTCGCCGTGGCGGCCACGGATTCGGTGGCGAGCGTACGTATCTCGCCCTTCGCGATCTTTCCTCCGGACGAGCGGGGCAAGTGATCGAGGACCAGCAGATGCTCGGGGAAAAGTTCCTTCGATACGCCACGATCGGCAAGATGCCCGGTGAGCTGGGGGAGTGTGAGCTCATGACCGGGCCGGAGGTTGACGACCGCGCAGACCCGTTCGCCGAATACCGGGTCCGGTACGGCGACGACACTGGCCAGGTCGACTGCGGGGTGGGTTTCCACCTCCTGCTCGACCTGGGGTGCGGAAATATTCTTGCCGCCGCGGATGATGATGTCCGATGTACGGCCCACGGGCGTGAGGAAACCGTCTTCGATCGTGACGATGTCACCCATCAGCAGCCAGCCGTCCGCGGTGTACAACTGCTTGTTGGCGGCCTCGTCCTCGTAGTAACCCGCACAGGTCAGCGGGCCGCGTCCACCCGGCCGGCCGGGACCGCCGCCGGCGGTGACATCCGTGCCCGAGTCGTCGAACAATCGCACGTTCATATCGGGAATGAGCCGCCCCGAGGTGTTCAGGCGGCGGTCGGACGTGTCCGAGACCCGGGTGACGCTGAACGCCCCGCTCTCGTTCGACCCGAAGAACTGGAGAACGGTGGCACCGGTACGGTCCTCGAACTCCGCCGCCCGGTCCGGTGGGACGGCCTCGCCGCCGGTGAACATCACCCGCAGCGACGACAAGTCGAACCGGTCGGCCACCGGTGAGTTCAGCAACATCCGGAACTGGGTGCTCACGCAGCACAGGACTGTCACCTTTTCCCGATCGATCATCCGGATCATGGTTTCCGCATCGAACCTGGGCAGGACAACGGTGGGTGCGCCGAGTATCGCCGGGGCATAGTGCGAGGTCCACAAGCCGAAGCCGAACGGTGCCGGAACAGCGCCGAAGAAGACCTCGTCCGCGCCCAGCTCTCCTGCTTCGATTGCCAGGCGGCTGAACGCAACCCACCGATTGTCGAACTGTGTCACGCATTTCGGGAGGCCGGTCGTGCCGGATGTCGAGTTGAGCATGGCCAGATCGTTCGGCCCGATACTGCGTGCTGCGACCTCCGTCCGGCTCGCCCGTCCCGGTTCTACCGGGGCCGGGACAGCTCCCCGGACATCGACGATCCGGTCCACGCCTCGATTCGACAACGCGACATAGAAATCGAGCGATGCGCCGCGGCCGCGGAGCTGCTGCACCAGCTCCGCCGCCGAGCGGCCGGTGAGCGCATCAATGCTGACGAGTGCGCGTGCCCCGGTCTTCCCGACGAGGTGCGCGATCTCCTGAGGTCCCGATCGCGCACCGATGCCGACCGCGACGACGCCGGCGCGTGCGGCCGCGACCAGGGCCGCGTGGACCAGGAACGAATCCGGTAAACGGATGGCGACCCGCGCCCCGGGTGGTATCCCCAATGCCACCAGGGCGCCGGCCAGATCATCCGCCACCCGGTCGTATGTGCGCCACGATGTGCGTTCGGCCGGCTGGATGAATGCGGGCAGGCCGGGAGTGGCGGCGGCCTGCGCCCGGACGATTTCGTGCAGCGGTTCGGTACCCCACCAGCCGGAGTCGACGTACTGTCGTGCAGTCGCGGCATCGATCAGGCTCATGTAACTACTCCTCCTGTACGGGGCGGGATGTGTCGCCGTGGCACCTGGTGAATCCCCGTACGGGGAATCCGGACCCGTCTAGGTCTCGCGTGACCATGCCAGGTCCTGGTCGCCCCAGGAGCGTGCCGGGCGCGCGAAGACTTCCTCGAGCAGCGGCATGAAGAATTCGAGGGGCTCGGTGTTGTAGTCCGGGTCGAACGACTCCTGGTCCCAGGCGGCGCAGAAGTGTGCGCACGAATCGAAGTACGGTGAGTCCCGGTATCGTTCACGGCTGTCGGTCGGCATGCCCAGCTTCTCCCCGTAGTGGTAGGTCTGGAAAACGCCGTGGTGCTTGACGATCCACACGGCTTCGTCGTCGAGTACCGGCCGCAGGATCGCGGCGGCGACTTCGCTGTGGTTGTCGGGGCACAGATCGTCACCGATATCGTGCAGAAGGGCAGCTACCACGAGATCGGTCCGAGCGCCCTCTCGATGCGCGCGGGTCGCGGACTGCAAAGAATGTTCGTAGCGGTCGACGCGGTAGCCGAAGGTGTGGCCCTTCATCGATTCCAGCAGCCGCAGGACTGTGCCGAGCCAGTGGTCACGTCGGTGTCGGGTGGCCTCGGACTTGATCAGCTCCATCTCCGGGACTGTCGCGTCGTCCATCCGGGTGAAATCGACGGTGCGTGTTTCTTCGGGCATGCCAACTCCTTGGGTTCTGTGATATTTCGGCTGTGACGGTGATCGGTGGCGGGAGGTCATGGCACGTGTGTGGCGTTACCGGGCGTGATTGCGGGTTCTTCTACGAGGGCGATTCCCTTGGTCTCCTGGGTGAAGTAGGCGGCGATTGCTACGGCCAGTGCGAGCACGATGACGTACCAGGTGAATATGTCGGGCGTACCGCGCGAGGTCAGCCACGAATTGAGGTAGGGCGCGGTGCCGCCGAAGATCGCGGCCGCGAGGGAGACGGCGATACCGGTGCCCGCTGCGCGCGATTTGGTCGAGAACAGTTCGGCGAACCAGGCGACCTGGGTACTGGCGGCCAGGGCCTGGACGATGAGCGCCAGAGCGATCGCCAGGGTCAGTGTCGCGGCCGAGGAGTCGAGCATGCCCGACAAGGGGAAGGCCAGGATCGCGACCCCCAGTCCCCACCCGATGTTGTTCCAGCGGCGTCCGAACCGATCGGCGAGCAGTGCTGCGAGCGGTAGGGCGGCGATGAAGACGAGGTTGGCGACGACGCCGGCCCACATGGCGAGCTTATCGTTCACGTCATGGAAGCTGATGGCGTATGCCGGGGCGCTCACCGACCAGGTGTAGGAGAAGACCGAGGTGCCGCCGACCAGCATGACGACTCGCAGGATCGAACCGCGCTGGGCCCAGATGTCCTGGATCGCCGTCCATGCCGATGCCAAGGGGGCAGGGTCTGTGGTTTCGGGCGTCTGTTCGGTGAATGCCGCCGATTCACTCAGCCCACGGCGCAGGTAGAGCGCGAAGAAGCCGAGGACACCGCCGATCAGGAACGGTATGCGCCAACCCCAGTCGGCCATCGCGGAGGCGTCGATCCAGGTGCGCATAACGGCGCCGAGAAGTGTGGCGAGCACCGTTCCGGCGACAGTGGACATGATGACTGTGCTGCCCCACAGCGCGCGGTTGTCCGGGCGCGCTACTTCGGCGATGTAGGTGTATGAGCCACCCTGCTCACCGCCGTGCGCCACGCCTTGCACACATCGCACGAGCAGCAGCCACAGCGACGCCAACGCACCGATCTGTTCGTAGGTGGGCGCGACCGCGATCAGGACACTCGAGATGGCGACGAGCGTCATGGTCAGGACCATGACGAACTTCCGCCCCCGGCGGTCGGCGACCAGGCCGAACAGCAGGCCGCCGATCGGGCGCATGACGAACCCGACGGCGAAGACAGCCATCGTCGAGAGGAGGTTCGATACGGGGTCGGCCGAGTGGAAGAACTGGTTGGAGAAGTAGATCGCGAAGATCGCGAAGATCGTCCAGTCGAACCACTCCAAGGCGTTGCCCATGTTGACGGCCAGAATCATCCGGGCCTTGGCCCGGACCGTGCCCGGTGCGGCCGAGCCCCCCGTTCCGGGGCTCTGCGGAGTGTCGTTGCGGGGTGGTGACGAGGTCATTCGCGTTCTCCTTGGGGCGACAGCGTCGATGGGTGAGTAGGTGACGCGCATCGGGCCGGCTGCCGGTGCTGATTCTCTATTCGGCTGGCGTGCAACGGTTTCGGCTCATGGGCTATGAGGCACCGTTCGACGCGAGGTGAGGAGAGGGATCACACACGTATATGGCGTGAATCACAATGTAAGCCGACCGGCCGGGGAAGTCAATCAATCGTTTGAGTGGCTTTCCTGAAAGGGCTTACATCACTATCTTTTGTAAGATAGAGTTCGGGTTCCTTGCAGCTCTGTGATCCCGATCTCAATGTGTGGAGGCATCGTGACCATGTACGACGAACCGGCCGTCGCTGAAGGGGAGACCGACCCCATGGGCGGATGGAAGCCGCGAGCCACACCACCGATCGGGGTCGACCTCACGAACGAGCAGGCACTCGCCTGTGCTTTCCGGACGCTGGCGCACGGCGGATTCAGCGAGAATATGGCCGGTCACATCACCTGGGCGGATCGTGGCGACGGCAGTCTTCTCATCAACCCGTGGGGACTGTGGTGGGAGGAGGTCTCGGCCTCCGACGTATGCCGCGTCGATGCCGACGGTGTGGTGATCGAGGGGAAATGGGATGTGACACCCGCGTACCACATCCACACCGAACTGCACCGGCGGCGGCCGGACGCCCGCGTGGTCGTCCACAACCACCCGTATTACGTGACCTTGCTCGCCGCCGTGGGTGTACTGCCGATGATCGCCCACCAGACCGGCAGTCTGTACGACGGCGACCTGTCCCTGGTCAGCGAATACGATGGCGAGGTCGGTGATGCCGAACTCGGAAGGGATCTCGCCGAGCGTATCGGTGAGTGCAACAACGTGATACTCGCCAGCCACGGCATCATCACCACCGCCGGCACCATCGAACTCGCGGTCTACCGCGCGGCCTCGATCGACCGGTTCTGCCGGCTCGCCTACGACATCCTGCTACTCGGCAAGGATCCGTTGCCGATCGAGAAGAGTATCCGCGTCGCAATGCAGAAAGCGCTCGTCGAGCGTGCCGCCGGCGTCTACTGGGCCGGTGCGGTGCGCAAACTGCTCCGGACCGATCCCGACGTTCTCCACTGAAACCCACCCACCTCGACCCGTTCCGGCTACGTGTCCCGCGCAGCCGGGTTTGCCGAACCCCGAACCTCCAAGGATTTCCACGATGGCTGATCTCGACGAATTGATGCACAACACCGACTTCACCCAGAACGTGAAGGGGAAAGTAACTTTCCTTCCCGAGCCGGAGAAAGCACACCGGCCCTTCCCGTTCATTTCGGTCGACGACCACATTGTCGAGCCGAAGGACACATTCGAGGGGCGCCTGCCCGCGAAATTCGCCGAGCGGGCACCGCGGGTCATCAACCGGGATGGCGCCGACCTGTGGGTATACGACGGCAAGGAGATCCCGAACGTCGGTTTCAACGCGGTGGTCGGGCGCCCGGTCGACGAGTGGGGATTCGACCCCCAGCGTTTCGAGGATATGCGTCGTGGATCCTGGGATATTCACCACCGAATCAAGGATATGAACCTATCGGGTGTGTATGCGTCCCTGAATTTTCCGTCGTTCCTTCCGGGCTTCGCGGGCCAGCGACTACAGCTGAGCACCGACGATCCAGAACTGGCCCTGGCTGCGACGCGCGCCTACAACGACTGGCATCTCGAGGAGTGGGCGGGGCCTTACCCCGATCGCATAATCCCATGTCAGATCCCGTATTTCCTCGATCCGGAGGTCGGAGCGCAGGAGATCTACCGTAACGCGGAGCGCGGGTTCAAGGCCGTGACCTTCTCGGAGGGGCCACACGCCCTGGGGCTGCCATCTGTGCACTCCGGACACTGGGATCCGATCATGCGTGCGTGTGAGGAGACCGAAACCGTGATCAATCTGCACATCGGTTCGTCGAGTACATCGCCGAGCACCTCGGCGGATGCACCCCCGGATGTATCCGGGACGTTGTTCTTCGGCTACGCGATGTTCGCCACGGTGGACTGGCTTTTCTCGAGGATCCCGGTGCGCTTCCCGAACATCAGGATCGTGATGTCGGAGGGCGGAATCGGCTGGGTCCCCGCGCTTCTCGACCGGCTCGACCATATGACCACATACTCGTCCATGTACGGCACGTGGGACGGCATCGATATCTCACCGGCGGATGTGCTGAAACGGAACTTCTGGTTCTGTGCCGTGGAGGATCCCAGCACGATGGTGCTGCGCGAACGGATCGGTATCGACCACATCCTGCTCGAAGAGGACTACCCGCACAGCGACAGTCTGTGGCCACGGACGATGGAGGTCGTCAACGAGTCCATGAAGGGCCTTTCGGCCGGCGAACTGCGCAAAATCACGTGGGAGAATGCCTCGGTGCTCTACCGGCATCCGGTGCCGCAGAGCGTGATCGACGACCCGAACAGCTTCTGAGAGCGCCCGCGCCGGGCCCGGATACTCGAACGGGCCCGGTCAGCCGAAGAAGAGGCGATCACGGGCGACCGCCGGATCGAGCGGAACACGGGCGCGCTGCGGGTCGTGCGGATATGTCTGCACGTCCCGCAGGTGGCGAGCCGCGATCACCCGCGCCGATGCGGCGTCACCATCTTCGATGCACTGCAGGATCTGTCCGTGTACGGCCAGCGCCTGCGCTCGTTCGGTGAGCGGAATAGTTGCGGGATCGGCTCGTTCACTGGCCCAATCCGTGACGTGACTCGACCACAGGGCTTCGAGGGCGCCCGCCAGCACGATCAGCGACCGGTTGCCACACAGCTGGACGACGGATTCGTGGAATCGCCGCGACAGTGCGGTAGCGGCCACGAGATCGTCGAGCTCGCGCAGCGACTTTTCGTGCAGTTCACGCAGCACGGGTACGACCGTCTCGGCGCGGTCGTCGCGTTCGGCGCACAAGGCCGCGCACATCGGTTCGACCTCATGGAGCGCGCGACCCACGTCGGTGATATCGGTGTCGGACATCGCCAGCACCATCGACAGGCTGTAGGCCACATTGCCGGGAGTGGGGCGGTGCACCACCGCTCCACCACGGTTACCGCGACGGACGCGCAGTAGCCCCTCGGCCTCGAGGATCCGCATCGCCTCACGCAGCGACTGGACGTTGACCGGGTACTGGTCGCGCATTTCGGCTTCCTTCGGCAGTACGTCGCCCTCGGCGAGATCGCCTCGAAGGATTCGCTGCCGGATCTGGTCCGCCACCATCTCGGCCAACCGCCGCCACCGGAGATTGCCCGGGTCGGGAACCGGGGACTTGCGGTCGTGTCCCGGTGGGGGCACCGCCGTCACATCCTTCCGATCTGGATCGTCGATTCGCACTAAATTACCAAACTTAGTGAAGTTCGAATCCGCCGCGGCTCTGCCCGTGCGGCACAGTTGCGGCTGTTCACGCTCGCCGCCCCCCGCCGGATGCTGCCGCGGCTCCGAGGTACACGATCTGCTCAACCGCCCCGCTCGTAGAGCGCGCGGACAGTATCGACCGTATCGGCCTCGGCCGGGGATTTGTCGTCGCGGTAGCGCACCACGCGAGCGAACCGGAGTGCCATGCCGCCGGGATACCGGGTCGACCCCTGGACCCCGTCGAAGGCGATTTCGACGACCTGCTCGGGACGTAGTCGCACGACATACCCATCGGTCGCTCCGTCGGCGAGCTCGGTGAAACGTTCCGTCTGCCATGCCAGCATGGCGTCGGTCATCCCTTTGAAGGTCTTGCCGAGCATCACGAAACCGCCGCCGGCCGGGTCACGAGCGCCCAGGTGGATATTCGACAGGGTGCCGGTTCGCCGGCCGGAACCCCGTTCGACGGCGAGAACGACCAGGTCCAAGGTGTGTACGGGTTTGACCTTGAGCCAGCCGGAGCCACGACGGCCGGCTTCGTACGGGGCCGACGGCGATTTCGCCATCACCCCCTCGTGTCCGGCGGCGAGCGTGCGATCGAGGAAACCCTGCGCCGCAGCGGTGTCGGTGGTCAGCAGACGGTCGACGCGCTGAGCGGCGGGGACGAGCGCGTCCAGTGCGGTGAGGCGGTCTCGGGTGGGCAGATCGAGGAGATCGTTGCCGTCGAGGTGGAGCAGGTCGAAGAAGAACACCGACAACGGTTCGACATCGCCCGGATGTTTGCGGCCGAACCGGGCTGCGGTGACCTGGAACCGCTGCGGCCTGCTGTCGGGTCGCAACGCGATGGCCTCGGCATCGGCGATCAAGTCGGTAGCGGGGAGGGCGAGGGTCGCCGCGACGATTTCGGGGAGCCGGGCGGTGACATCATCGAGACTGCGGGTATATACCGAGACTTCAGATCCTGCGCGGTGGATCTGTACCCGCGCGCCGTCCAGCTTCGCTTCGAATATCGCGGTCCCGCCGAGTCGCTGAATGGCATCGTCGACCCCGGTCGCGGTCTGCGCGAGCATCGGCCCGACCGGCTGCCCGGCGCGGAGCCGGAACTCCGTCAGCGCCGGGCGCCCCCCGCCAAGAGCCGCCGCTGCCACGGTGGGCAGGGCGCCGGCCAGCATCGCCGCGCGCCGGACCTCGGCCGCGGGTATCCCGGCAGCTTCGGCGACCGCATCGGTCATCACGCCCGTGAGTGCGCCCTGGCGGAGCTCACCGCTCAGCAGCCGGCGCAGGAATACCTGCTCGGGGCCGGTCGCGGTCTCGAACAGATCGCGCACCAGGTCGGCGCGTACCGTCCGGGATCCTTTCCCGGCGACCGCTCCGATCCGCGAGAACCGAGCGTCGACGTCGGCGACCGTGAGCGTCGCAACATCAGTGGGCGGCGGCAGCGTGCGCAGCGCTGCCCACCCCACACCGATCTGGCGTTGCGGTAATTCTCCGGACAGCCAGGAGGCCGTCACCGCGATCAGTCGCGCGTCGCCCTCTGCCGCGATTCGGTTCAGCAGTTCGGCGAGGCGGCCTGTTTTGGCTCGCCGCGCCGACGCTGACGCGATCTCGGCGGATGCGGCGGCGACCTCGGCTAACAGCACGTCAACAGCCTGGCACGGGCACCGCCTCCGGGCAATCGGCCGATGTGAAGGTGCGGTTTTCCCCGAGTGCGCCCGCCGATCAGTCCCCGGACCTCGCATCGGACAGGATTTCGGTGAGCGGTAACCGCGGCGTGCTCTCCGGTGGCCGGTCGCGGTGCGGTGGCGCACCTACCCTGACCAGTATCTGGGGCAGCTGGTGGCTGTCGATCAACTGCCGGACCGCGCGCCTGCTATCCGGTAACTCGGTCAGATGAGTGAGCGGGCAGGTCGCGTAACCCGCCAGGGTGGATTCCAGGAGTACGACCGATAGCGTTTCACCGGATCGAACGTGTTCTGCGGGCGAATCTCCGGCCGTGGAAACAACGAGCACCACAGCATGGTCGGACGAGTCCTCGCCGGGGTTTCCGGTATCCGGCGAGGCGGTCGGGAATCGGCGGCCGATATCTACCTGCTCGTGTTCTCGTGGCGAAACCAGCGAGGTTTTCGGTACACCGGTGCCGCCGATCACGTGCCCTGTCCACCAGTGCAGCTCCGCGTGATAGTTCGAATCGTAACGCCGGCGCGCGCCTGTCAACCGGGTGGCGTCGGCCAGCGCGGGGTGGCTTTCCGCCGGCACGATCTCCACAGTGGTGTCTGCGGAATCGATCGCGGATCGCAGTACCGGCTCGAACTCCGGCCAGCCGGGCGGCGGCCCGAACGGTAGGCGGTCGGTGTAACGCCGGTCGATCGCCTCCGCGCGGGCCCGGTCGGCATCGGTCACCATCGGCGAACGCTCGAACGTGATATCCGCCAGGTGGGTCCTGTTGTTGGGGTCGGGGAAACGCGCGACGGACGGACGCCAACCGGCAGCCGCCATAGCGGCCCGCAGGTGGTCCAGGGTGGCACCGCAGCTGATCAGCATCTGGCGGCCGCCCGGATCGGTCGTGGTGAGCATCCGCTCGGGTACCGCGAACAGCCGCAATACCTCGCCGTCGGACTGCCACCGCCACGGCTGGCTGTTGTGCAGTGAAGGAGCCCGTGCCGCGAGGCGGACTGCATCCGCGATTGTGGAACCGCTGGGACCAGCGCTCATGTACCCGACCATACCTATCCGGAGGTACAGGGTGTACCACCCACGCGGACCGCTCTCGATCGTGGTGCCGGCGGGAGCCGGCCTCGGGTAGCGGGTCCGGTCTCGGCGTCACCGGGAATTCATAGGGAGAAGTGCCGAGTTCGCGTGTGTCGACCGATCGGCACGAGCGTTTCGCCTCCTATCCTGAAGATTCATCACGATCGAGTGTCGTTCCGGGTCGGTCGGCCGATCGGGTAGCCGGGATGCTCATGCGTACTACCGGTGTGGACTCTCGTTCGTCCCGCCACGGCGTCGGTTCCCTCCACGGCGGCCTCCGATCGAGGACCGCTGCACGAAAGGCGACAAGGATATGGGTCTCCCGGGAAAATACATCGTGGCGGGTGTCGATGGATCGGAGGCCTCGCTGGGTGCCGCCAGATGGGCCGCCGCGTTCGCCGGCAGACTCGACCTACCGCTACACCTGGTGCATTCGTCGCCGGCTTCGGGTCCGATACCCGATGTGGCGTTCAGCGCCGATGAACTGGAAGAAGTGCAGCAAGCCTATCGGTCCGATCTGTTGAACTCGGCCGGAACCGCACTTCGAGAATGGGCGCCCGAGGTCGAGCTGGAATTGATCACCGGCAGGAAAGCTCCCGCAGCGGGGTTGCTCGAAGCCGCAGGGCAGGCGGCGATGATCGTGCTGGGAGCGACAGGCGCCGGTTCGGTCGAACGCTGGCTGCTGGGGTCGACTGTGCTGCGGGTGGCCGACAAGGCCGTGTGCCCGGTCGCGGTATGGCGCGGTAAGGACACCGGCGTGCCTCTCGACGACCGCCCGATCGCGGTGGGATCCGACGGAAGCCCGATATCGGAGGCCGCGACCCGGTTGGCTTTCGAATGGGCCCGGTTGCTGTCCGTGCCGGTGACGGCGGTGCGGACGTGGACCGGCAGCTCGGCGGTCGCGTCCGCCGACCCGAGCACGATACAGAAACGGGGCCGGACCGCGCTGGTGATCGACTGGGACGCGATCGCACGCTCCGAAGAAGACGAGCTCTCGAAAATCATTGCCCCGTATCGGGAGCAATTTCCCGATGTTGCCGTCGAACTGAGGTCTAGGCGCGGCTCGGCGGCGCGGGAACTGCTGTACGCCCTCGACCATGCCCAGATGGCGATTGTGGGCAGTAAAGGCTGGGGACGCGTCCGCGGTGCCCTGCTGGGATCGACCGGTCAGAATTTGCTGCATCGCGCCGACCGCCCGATCGTCATCTTTCGCACCGCGGACTCCTGAGGTCGGATGTCCGACTGAATATCGATCGCCGAGGCGGCCGCTCCCGGCCTGTCCCGCGCAATTCTCCGTGGCGCCCTACCGCGAAGAGATCGGAAAACGCACAGTACAGCCCGGTGCCAGTTCGGCGCTTCTGTCCCGGCAAGTGACGGTGACCGGATGAGCAGGCCCAGGACCCGAGTCGACCTCGAGGCGCTGTCCATCGATACGCACCGTCAAATGATGTTCCCGGTACATCATCGGAAATGACAGTGTGCCCAGCGACTCGGGCCAGTACGGGCAGAATACGAGGCGGTCGTCACGCATTTCGAGCCCGGTGAAACAGCGTTGCAGAAGGTCCACGCTGCCCGCCATTGCGGCCAGGTGGATTCCTTCGGCCGTGGTGCCACCCTGTACATCGGCTATATCCGATACCAGCACGGATTCGAAATATTCCACGGCACGATCGCGATGTGCACGTGCCAGCACCCAGGCGTGCACGAGCGCACTCAGGGTGGAGCCGTGTGATGTGCGAGCCAGGTAATAGTCGATCGTGCGGGGAATCATCTCGGGCGGTAATTCGTAGCCCAGGCCGGTGAACAGGGCGCGTAGTTCGTCGGCGGAGAACAGATAGAACAGCATCAGGACATCGGCTTGTTTTCCGGCGCGGTAGCGGTTGATATCGTCGTCTTCGGCTTCCAGGATCCGGTCGAGCCGCTGGATATTCCCATACTGTTGCCGATAGTGATCCCAGTCCAGTTCCCGCAGCTGCTCGTAGCCGTCGAATTGACTGATGACCCCGTCGTGCAAAGGCACATACATTCGGTGCGCGATATCCTGCCAGCGTTGCAATTCCGGCGCCGCCAGCTTCAGTGTATCCAGGAGCTCGGCCCGGTCGGGCGGCGCGAGGACGTCGAGTGCGTCGAGTGCGCGCAGAATCGTCCAGACGGCGAGGATATTGGTATAAGCGTTGTTGTCTATCCCTGCGCGTGTTTTGCCCGGGTAACCGGAATGGAACTCGTCGGGACCGATTACTCCCCGCAAGGTGTAGCGGCCGCGTTCGGAATCGAATTCGGCCTTGCTCGACCAGAATCGCGCGATCTCGGCGAGCATCTCCGCCCCGTATCCGGCGAGGAACTCGGAATCGCCGGTGGCCTGGTAGTACTGCCAGACCGTATAGGCGACGGCGCTACCGATATGGTGCGCGCGGTGGCTGAGATCCGGATTCCACCTGCCCGACAAAGGGTTCAAATGTAACCGCTGGCTTTCCTCCCGGCCATCGCTGCCGGATTGCCACGGATACATCGCACCCGTCCGGCCGGCCTGTGCCGCTGCGCGCCGCGCCTCGGGCAGCCGGCGGTACCGGTACATCAAGAGGGCGCGGGTCAGCGACGGAAGGCGCGGGGTCAGCACCGGGAGGACGAACAATTCGTCCCAGAAGATATGCCCTCGGTACGCTTCGCCGTGCAGGCCGCGGGCAGGAACGCCGACGTCGAGGTCGACGGTGTTCAGTGAGACCGTCTGGACGAGGTGCAGCAGGTGCAGCCGCAGGACCGCCACCGCCGGTGCCGCACCGTCGAGGTCGATGTGCAGGCGCGCCCACATATGATCCCATGCCGCGGCATGACCCTCGAATAGTGCCGCATAGTCGGCGAACTCTGTCAACCGGCGCACCGCATTGCCGCCGGAGTCGCCCGTCGCGGGGTCCCGCCCGGTGACCAGAGCCACCGTCTTGTCGACCGATATCGGCACCCGCGGGGTCATAGCGAGGGTGAACTGGTGGCCGAACGAGCCGTTGCCGCGCACGTATAGCCGCTCGACGTCCAACGGTTCGCCGTCTCGGTGCACTGTGCTGCGGACAGCTATCGCCAGCGGCAGCCCCGAGGTGTTGGTGTGTGTCTCGATCAGCACCGAGCCGTCGGGTAGTTCCCGGTCGCGCCCCGGCGTCAGATGTGTGTCGGACAACCTGTTGTAACGTTCGACGAGGGCGTTTCTCGTCGTCGTATCCACGGTGGCCAGGATGGTCAGCGGACCGGCCCAGTTCTCGGCGGTGATCGTCGTCCGCAGGGCACCCAGGTGCGGCCGGTGCAGAGCGGCGAACCGGCGCTGGGTGACCGCGGTGATACGCCCGGCGCTGTCGCGTATGCGGAACGTACGTACCAGTTCGGCTCGCCGCAGGTCGAGTTGCTGCCGGTAATCGAGTATGTCGGCCCCTTCGAGGCCGAACCATTCCCCGCCGGGGAGCCGGAAGGTCAAGGGGAGCCAATTCGGCACATTGACCAGGCTTTCGTTATCGATTGTGCGGTCGGCGATCCGGTCGTGGAGCCGGTTGTACAGGCCGGCGATATAGGTGCCCGGATAGTGTGTCTGCGACGCCGCCGATTCCGGTGCCGCGCCCCGGGTGGCGAAATACCCGTTGCCGACCGTGCACAACGCTTCGCGCAGTTTCTCCTGCGCCGGCTCGTACCCGTCGTAGGTCAGCGCCCACGATTCCGGGATCCCTGCGTTGCCGGCGGCCAGCAGCCCGGCGAGCTTGTGCAGGAAATCCCGGACGCGTGCGGGACCGGCCAGCGACAGATCCGCAGCGGTTTCCCGGGAGACGTCTTCTGCACTGCGCACCACGATCGCGGTTCCCGGCGCCGGCATCGCATCGAACGCATCTTCATCGGTGAGGTCGTCGCCGAGATAGAGCGTGAAAGCGGTGCCCGGTGGCCGGTCGGTGATCCAATGCAGTGCGTCGCCCTTGTTCCAGTCGATATCGGGCCGTAACTCGACTACTTTGCGGCCGTGGGTCGTGCGCAGCCGGTTCCGGCCGGCGCTGGCATACACGGCTGCCGTAATCCGTCCGATATCGCCGGCGTCGGCGTTGCGATAGTGGGTGGCGACCGTGAACCGTTTGTGCTCCACCAGCGCACCCGGGATGTCACGCAGCTCGAGCCGCAGCTCCTCCACCGCGGTGGCCAGTGCCTGCTCGGTCCCCGGCGGTACGGCGGCGGTATGGACCGTGCCGTCCGGCGCCGCCAACTCCAATCCGTGGCTGCCCGCGTACCATATTCCGCTCCGGCCGACCCGCTCGCGTAGGTCGTCGAGATCGCGTCCACTGATCACGGCGACCGTGCATTGCGCGGCCAGTTCGTCGAGCACGGCGTCCAGCCCCGGTGCGAGCCGGGCCGCAGCGGGATCTGCGACGATATCGGCGAGGGTGCCGTCGAAATCGAGCAGTACAGCGGGGGAGCGGCCGCAGATCAGGTCGGTGATCCGGGGCCAGAAGGCGAGCGCATCCGGCGCATCCGCCACACGCCGGAACCGGCCGCGCACAGGTACCCGCGCCAGATCCTCGATCACGATATCGGCGCCGCATGCGCGCAACCGGTCGGCGTGCCCGGCCCGGTCGACCCCGATGACGAAGGCGAATCCACCGCGTCGCGCCGCAGTCACACCGGCCTCCGCGTCCTCGGCGACCACCGTCCGGTCCGGTGCACTGCCCAGCCTTCGCGCGGTTTCCAGCAGGGTTGCGGGGTCGGGTTTTCCCGCGAGTCCCAACTCGCCGGCATCGAGGCCGTCCACCTGTGCGTCGAAAAGGCCGGTGAGGCCCGCGGCCTGCAGAACGTAGTGGAGGTTGCGGCTGGCGGAGAAGATACCGGTCGAGAGCCCGATGGCCCGTAGCCGGTGGATCAGCGCGACGGTCGTCTCGAAGACTTGTACGCCGTCCCGTTCCAAGCGTTCGCGAAACAGGTCGTCTTTGTGATTGCCCAGCCCGCACACCGTATCGGTATTTGCCGGATCCGCTGCGGTCCCCCAGGGAAGACGGATACCGCGGGACACAAGGAAATCTTCGACGCCGCGGTAGCGGGGTTTACCGTCGACATAACGCAGATAGTCGTCCGGCGTGAACGGTGCACGGTCCTGCCCCGGCGCTGCCGGCCGGCCGGCCAGGTAGGCGTCGAACAACTCCGTCCACGCCGCCGCGTGCACGGCGGCGGTATCGGTCACCACACCGTCGAGGTCGAAGATGACCGCCTCGTGGTGTCGCGAATCGATTCCTCGTGCGGGATTCGGGTCGAGGTCCGAATTCGCAGTGGATGGCTGCCGGGATGGGCCGGAGACCTCCGATCCATCGCGGGGCGCGGGCCCCGTCGGGCCGGCCCCGGAGTCAGACTCCATGAGCTACGAGAACAGGGCAGTGCGCACGCTGGACGAGGATATTGCTCGTGGAACCCAGGAGTAGCCCGCGGAATCCGCCGCGACCGCGGCTTCCGACAACCACCAACTGCGCGGACTCCGACCAGTGGAGCAGGTGGAGATCGGGGCCTGCGAGATACTTTCTCCGGGTCACTTCGACCTCGGGATACCTCGGCGCCCACTCGGCGAGCCATTCGGTCATCCGGGTATCCATCGCGGCGGCGATCGCGGGGTCGTCGACCGTCTCCGGCATGCCCGCGAACCAGTGCGTCCGGAGATCGTGCCAGGTGTGTACCGCGACCAGCGGTACCCGCCGAAGTGCGGCTTCGGCGAAGGCGGCGCCCACCGCTGCGTTGCTCACGGCCGTTCCGTCGATTCCGACGACCACCGGCCGTTCGCGGCGCCCGTCGGCTCCGGCGCCGCGGACCACCACGATTTTCCCGTGACCGCTACTCGTGACGGCAAGCATGGTCGACCCGAGGTGGGCGAGGGCCGATCCTTCTCCGGTCCAGCCGATCACGGTCATTTCCGCGGTGGCCGATTCGTCGATGAGCAGTCGCGCCGGTGGCGTGCCGGACAGTTCTGTTTCCACGGTCAGTGCCGCAGCGATGTGCAGCGCTGCCGCGCGGGCGCTGTCGAGGCAATCCTGCCCATACCGGGCGAGGGCTTCGCTGACCGGCGACGGCAAACCGGGGCCGGCGGCAGTGCCGTCACCGTGCACGATGCGCAACATGCGCTGCCGGAGTGCGGCTTCGCGGCTCGCCCAGTGCACGGCCGCCGTGGCGGCCTCGGATCCGTCGACTCCGACGACGACAGGAGCGCCGGGCTCCGGAGATGATGCCGAACTGTCCATCGGCGCGGTTCCTTCGGCTCGGGTATCCGCGTACTTCGTGATCGAACTATCGAGGCCGGAGCGGCGACCGAGATCGGCTGTCGTCCGGTACCGGCGAAACCACCTACAGTTGATCACAGATCTGCGCAGAGTCGGTCACCTCGGTAGCGGGTGTCGCGCGCTTGGTTCGCCGAGGTGGCGGGCGCTGACATACCCCCTGGGGTTCGGTGGGTGCGTAGAGCCCGAATCGTCATGGCCCGGCGGGTGATCGACGCGATCGCCGGTATGCCGGCCCGTGCCGGTGTATCGGCGTGGTGGCCGGCGAACAAGGTTCGATGTAACCAGTAATTCTTGTTGCATCGAGATTGTTTCCGCGCGCAGTTTGTCCAAGCCCGGACGCCCCGGACATCACTCGCCTCTCTGTGTGTCGAGGGTGAAGTGTGATGGTGTCAACGTAATTCGATGACTTTTTCGAGGGGGCCCGTCAAGTCGGCCGGACTGTGGGATCTGGACAGGTGTCTGGTACAGCTGGTAAGTTACTCGATATTCCACGGAGGTGGAGGGCCAGGCTTTACCGTTTCGGCGGTGATCGGACTCAATGAGGAGTGGCGGCATGGACGGACTCAGTAGGCGAAACGCGTTGAAGGCCGGCGGGGTGGCGGGGGCTGCCGGGGCGTTCGCGATGGTGGCGGCGACGTCTACGGGGCGGGCGCAGCCGTGGACATGGTCACCGCAGGGCTCGGTCGCCGGATCCGGATCCGGTGCCGACCCGATGACGGTGTGGGACCCCGAGGCCGACGAGCTGGTCGGCGGGCTGATCGACCGGGGCGAGGTGCCCCGGATCAACGACGCGTTGCGGACGTGGACCAGGAACGGTCAGCCGCTGCCCGCCGGTTTGCCGCCGGAGTTGCGGGATTTCATGGAGTACGCCCGGAAACTCCCGCAGTGGACCGATCCGGCCAAATTGGATACGGCCATCCAGTTCAACAAGAAGCGCGGACTGTATCTCGGTGTGCTGTACGGGTTTGCCAGCGGCATGATGAGCACGGTCATTCCCAAGGAAGCCCGCTCGGTCTACTACTCCAAAGGCGGCCACGACCTCGAGGACCGTATCTCCAAAACCGCCAAACTCGGCTACGACATCGGTAGTAACAATGCCTACGCTCCCGACGGCGAGATGATCGTCACCTGCGTCAAGACCCGGCTGGTGCACGCGGCGGTGCGGCACCTCCTGCCGCAGTCACCGCACTGGGTGCACTCGGCCGCGGAAGATATTCCGATCAGCCAGAACGACATCATGGTCACCTGGCACAGCCTCCCCACGACTGTTATGAAGCACCTGACCTCCTGGAAAGTGCCGATCCCCGTACACGAATCGGAGGCCTTCCTGCACTCGTGGCAGGTCGCGGGCCATATGCTCGGCGTCCGCGACGAGTACATCCCGAAATCGTGGCCGGAAGCCAACTCCCAGGCGGCGCAGGTCCTCGACCCCATCCTGGCGCCCACCCCGGAAGGGATCAAGCTGGCCGACCGGTTGCTCGGCCTCGGCGCCAATATCGACCTCACGATCCTCAGCAAGCCCGTTCTCGGCGCGTTCACCCGCTTCCTGCTCGGCGATCACATTGCCGACGGCCTGCACATCCCGCGGGAACCGGTCTGGGATCCGCTGCTCCGATTCAGCTGGGGCCCCTTCATCGCGGTACGCGAGGGCATCCTCACCGCCGTTCCGCCGGCGGCCGACCCCTACTGGTTGCTCGACGAATTCCTCCGTAAAGCTGCGCTGATGTATCTGTCCGAATTGCAGATGCCGATCAGTATCGAAATCCCCACCATGAACCGCGATATGAGTGTGCCACCGCGCTGAACCATCGGAAGGTGCCGAAATCAACTCTTCCCCAGTATCTTTCGACTCCGCTCCGGAACCGGGCGCAGGCCCGCCGATCTACGACCGGATCGGCGGCCGCGAAGCCCTCGAGGCCGTTGTCGAAGACTTCTATACCCGTGTACTCGCCGACGAGGCCCTACGACCTTTCTTCACCGGAATCAACATGACCCGGATGAAAGGCAGGCAGGTGGAGTTCTTCGCGGCGGCTCTCGGTGGGCCCGACCCTTATATCGGCGCCTCGATGAAACAGGTGCACCGGGGTCGTGGTATCACCCGGTATCACTTCGACCTCGTGGCCTGCCATCTCACGGATGCGCTGACCGGTGCGGGAGTGCCGTCGGAGCTGGTGGCCGAAATCATTGCCGCGATATCACCGCTCGCCGGTGATATCGCGTCCAGTCCGTGAGCGGGTCGATGCGCTGCGATCACCAGGCCCGCGCTCGGCCGATGAACACAACCCATCGCCCAGTAGCTGAACTCATGCCCGCACACATCACCTTCACTATCCAAGGAGCGTTATGACGCCCGCAATCATTCGTCTTGCTGTCGCCTCCGCTGCGGCGATGAGCCTCGTCGGCGCCGCGGCAGGCGCGACTGCCCAACCGGTCTCGTCCCCGGCCGTCGCGCCGGTGGGCGAGGGGCAATCCGGAACCGGATCGTCGGCGTTGGACTCCGGGTCGGCGGCCGCGCGAACGGCCGGGGTACTCGTCGGCAACGGCGATATCATCGGGATCATCGTTCTGCTCGGTGTCACCCCGTTCCAGATACTGACCGACGGTGTCTGCGATATGGCCACCCTGTCGGCCCTGCCCAGTCCCTGCTCTCCGGGCCCGGCCCACTACACGAGGACGACTCCTGCCCAGGGATGAGGAATCGGCCGGCGGGGGCGAAGCGGTGCGGCCCTCGCCTGCGGTCCAACGGATAACCGCTGGGCCGCAAGCGAAGTGCACATCACCGGCGTTGCGGTTCTCGCCGCGACCGGCGCCGCAGGTGCCGGCTGTCTGCGGTGCCGGCGAGCTGAACGGTGTGTGGGCGGGCCGGGTCAGCGGGTGGCGATAATCGCCGAGCCGTGGCCGAAGAGGCCTTGATTCACCGCAATTCCCGCCTGAGCATCTTCTACCTGGCGCCCGTCGGCCTCGCCGCGCAACTGCCAAGTGAGCTCGCAGACCTGCGCGATCGCCTGCGCGGGAATCGCCTCACCGAAACAGGCCAGCCCACCACTGGGATTGACCGGGATACGCCCGCCCAAGGTTGTTGCGCCGCTGCGCAGCAGTTCTTCCGCGCCGCCGGTCTCGCAGAGCCCGATGTCCTCGTACCAGTCCAGCTCCAGTGCGGTGGACAGGTCGTACACCTCGGCCAGCGACATGTCGCCGGGAGCGAGTCCGGCCTCTTCGTATGCGGCATGCGCGACCGCGGAACGGAACTCGTGTGGCGGCGGCTGGACGGCCACCGCGGAATCCGTCGCGAAATCGGGCAGATCGATAACGGTTTTCGGGAACGTCGGCGTGACCGTCGACAGCGCCCGGATACGGACCGGATCGGTGACACCGTGGCGGCGCGCGTACTCCATCGACGTCAGCACCAACGCGGCGCCGCCGTCACTGGTAGCGCAGATATCCAGCAGGCGCAGCGGGTCCGAGACGATCGCCGACGCCGCGACCTCCTCGGCCGATACCTCCTTGCGGTAGCGGGCGTTCGGGTTGTTGAGGCCGTGCTTGGCGTTCTTCACCTTCACCGCAGCGAAATCGTCGAGCGTGGCACCGTGCAGTGCCATGCGCCGGCGGGCGTACAGCGCGAAATAGATCGGGTTCGTCGCGCCGAGCAGATGGAAACGCAACCAGTCCGGATCGTCGCGGCGTTCACCGCCGACCGGCTGGAAGAAGCCTTTCGGGGTGGTGTCCGCGCCGACCACCAGCGCTACATCGCACAGTCCGGCCAGAATCTGGGCGCGGGCATTGGCGACGGCCTGGGCGCCGGAGGCGCAGGCGGCGTAGCTGCTGGAGATCCGTGCACCCGACCAGCCCAGTGCCTGGGCGAACGTCGCACCCGAGACGAATCCCGGGTATCCGTTGCGGATGGTGTCCGCGCCGGCGATATAGCCGACGTCGCGGTGGTCCACCCCGGCATCGGCCAGCGCCGCGCGCGCCGCGACCAGCCCGTACTCGACGAAATTGCGCCCCCATTTGCCCCACTGGTGCATACCTGCACCGAGGACGGCGATATCGCGGTCATTCGACTCAGGCATCGACCGGCCTCCACATCCACACCGTATGCTCCGCTTCCTCGTCTTCGTACAGCACGCCGAGGGTCAATTCGACCGGCATACCGACGGCCAGATCGTCGACCGTGAGGCCGCGCACCACCTGACCGAGAATCACCATCTGCTCGACCTCGAGCTCTACCGCCGCGACGACATACGGCTCGAACGGTTCAGGGGAGACATAGGGCGGTGGCGGCTTGTACCGGGCGTCCGCATACGACCAGATCCGGCCGCGGGTGGAGAACAGGTACTCGGCGAGCTCGGAGCCGTCCTTCGGGCCCGTGCACTGCGGGTTGCGGCAGGCCAGGGTGTTCCGCGGGAAGTACGGCGTGCCGCAGGTAGTGCAGCGACTTCCCTTCAGGCGCACCGTGCCGTCGTCCGCGGTGAACCAGTCGGCCACGGCGGGGCGTTGTTCTTTCTGCACAGGACCGACCGTATAGGAACACGTTCTACATTGGGCCGGAAACCCACTCCATGGGAGTGTGACCGCAGGTACGGTAAGGCCGGATCGGGAGGTAACGGCCTCCTCGAATCGATCTGGAGAACCGACCACGATGGGCATCGAAGTCATCGAACCGCAGTTGATCCGCAACGTCACGGTCGTCGGGGACCCCGACACGACGACACGAGTCGTGCATCGTCTGCTCCGCGATCTCACCAGGACCGGGACCGGCGTATCGAGCACGGTCCACTGGACCACGGACCACACCGACCACACGATCCGAATCGCCGAGCTGTCGAGCCACGCCCCCATTGTCCCCCTGGAACGGTCCATCCGAGTGGCCGACGGGCTGATCGCGGTCATGGACGCCGCCGCGAAACGCGACCCGCGACTCGAGACGGCACTGCGGGTCGCCGACGATCACCAGGTGGCCCGGTTGTGCCTGGTGACCGGCCTCGACCATCCCGCCGCCGACTTCGGCCATTGCGTCGCGACGATCGCGGACACGCACGGGGCCGTGCCGTTGGCGCTGCAGCTCCCGCACGGTATCGGCACCGAGTTCGAAGGTGCCCTCGACCTGCTCTCGCTGGGGGAGTTCGAACAGGTGGCCGCGGACCTCGCCGGGAGTCACCGCACAGCCGCCGAGCAGTGTTACCGCCACCTCGTCGATACGGTCGTGGACGACGCAGTTATCGCCGACCTTTCCGGCCCGTGCAAGATTCCCGCCGGCCGATTACATCACCGCATCCGCTACCTCACCCAGATCGGCGATATCGCGCCCGTCCTGTGCGATACGACCCCCTGGGGCGCTATCGCCGCGCTCCTGGACGCCATCGTCCGCTACCTGCCCTCGCCCCTGCACGTCTGCCAACCGGAACATGCCCTCGACTACTGACCGGCCTCTTGTAGGTGGCCGTCCCGGTCTCTTCTGGTGTCCATCGCTGTTCACCGCCGGGGAGGAACCGCCTGTTCCACGCCGGCCGCAGCTTGCCTGCCTGCCGGATAGTTGTCCTTGCCGCCGCGCGGTAGTCGTAGATCCGGGCGCTGTGCGGAGATCCGTGCAGGCCGCGCGGGTTTCGCCGGCGATGTGATGGTGCGGGCGTCGGCGGAGCCCGATCCGGCCCGGTGGCGCTGTCCGTTTGCTGCGGTAGCTTCATTGGGTGCAGGACCATCTCGATGACCTCCGATTCGCCCACGTTCTCGTGGATTCCGCGGCCGCGGCCGGCATGGACCGCTTCAAGGCTCTCGACCTCATGATCGAGTCGAAGCCGGATCTGGAATCGGTGCGCGAATCCGAAACCGAGGTGGAGAAGCTCATTCGCGGTCAGTTGCAGCGATCCCGGCCTCGCGACGCGGTTCTCGGTGAGGGGGAGGGGCTCGAGGGCTCCGGGCCGCGGTGCTGGGTGGTCGATGCCATCGACGGTCTGGAGAACTATGCGCGCGGTGTACCGGTATGGGCTACGCAGATATCTCTGATCGAGGCATCCGAGGGCGGCTACCGGCCGGTGGTCGGCGTCGTCTCCGCTCCCGCGCTGGGGCGCCGCTGGTGGGCCGTGCAGGATCACGGCGCCTTCACCGGCCGGAATCTTTCCTCGGCGTCCCGCATGCGTGTCTCGGGCGTTTCGAAGTTACCGGACGCGTCGTTCGCGTATTCGTCCTTCGCGGGCTGGGAGGAGCAGGGCCGGCTGGGCGGTCTGCTGGCACTTTCCCGGGAGGTGTGGCGTACGCGCGCCTACGGCGACTTCTGGCCGTACATGATGGTCGCCGAAGGTGTGGTCGATATCTGTGCCGATCCGGACCTCTCGCCGCTGGAGATGGCCGCGCACGCCGTGATCGTCACCGAGGCGGGTGGTGCCTTCACCGGTCTCGACGGCAGCCCGGGACCGCTCGGCGACAGCGCGGCCGCGTCGAACGGCCTGCTGCACGACGAGTTGCTCGGGTATCTGAATTAGGTACTGGCGAGCACGGTGTCGGTGAGTGGCGCTCATTGCGCCGTATGTGCGAGGATCGCAGCCGCGAGTTCCTCGTGCACCTGCGGTGGCAGCGTATGCCCCATACCGGCGACGATCCGCAGCTGCGCGCCCGGTACCTGCTCGGCGATCACTGCGCCGTGCCCCGGCTTGGCCGGCTCATGGCTGCCTTCGACGACCAGCGTGGGTGCCTTGATCCGGGGGAGTACGCCGGTCGGTTCGAAATCGGGGCGGGCGGCGGCGGCCAGGCGGTGGTTGGCCGCCGCCGAGAGGTCGCGGGCGCGGTGGTGGATCCGTTCCTGGAGCTTCTGTGCCGCTGCCTCGTCGAACGGCAGGCCGGTGCCGTGTAGTACGCGCTGCTCGGCGACCATGCCGTCGATGCGGGTGTGCCGGTCCGCCGGCGGTGGTGCTGCTATGAGCTCGCGGTAGAAGGATACGAATTCGGGTTCCGGTTCGGGCAGGCTGCCCGGGGGCTGTGGTTCGCCGAGCAGAGCGCGCAGGATTACCTGGCCTTCATGACCTCCGAGTGGTGACGAGCCGATCAATGTCAACGAGCGCACCCGTTGCGGACATTCCACGGCTACGAACTGGGCGAGCAGGCCCCCCGCCGAATGGCCTACCAGATGGGCACTTTCGAGGCCGTGGGCGTCCAGGACCCGGTACACGTCGTTCTTGATATCGTCCCAGGTGTACGGCTGGGACGCGAAGTCGGCAGTGTCGGACATCCCGGTGTCGCGGTGGTCGTAACGGATCACCCGGCGACCTCCGGCGAGGAGTCGGTCGATGAACTCCTCCGGCCAGAGAATGCCCTGCGACATCGATCCCATGATCAGCAGGATCGGTGTATCCGTGGTTGTGCCGAACTCTTCGCTCCAGATCTTCGGATCACGCATATCGTCCTCTTCTGTGGCGCTGCCGGGCGCCGGTCTCGTTTCGGTGTTCTGATTCGGCCGGTTCGTAGATGGAGGTCCCTCGTGCACCGGCCCTGGCGTGGTGTCTAGCGGCTGCCGCGCCTGCTGTGGCGGGGTAGGCCCTTTTGGGCGATGGCCGCGCGCGGCGGTGTCGGCCGGGCCGCGAGACGCTGATGGTTGTCCGGAATCGGGAAGGTGCCGTGGGGCTTTCGCATTTCGGTTCCGCCTTTCGGTGAGGACGGTGGGAGTGGCCGGCCCGGGAGGTGGGTCGTCGATCCGTACTGCCTCATTTGTAGTACTCTGAATGAAGTGATTTGAACCGTAGTACTACAGATGGAGTGGTGTCAAGTGGTCCGCACGAACCCCCAGCGCCGCCAAGCGTTGCTGGACGCATCGATCGAGGTCCTGGCCCGGGAAGGGGCCCGCGGACTGACGTTCCGCGCAGTGGACAAAGAAGCCGAGGTGCCGGCCGGTACCGCCTCGAACTACTTCGCCAACCGTGACGACCTGCTGGTTCAGGCAGGTCACCGGTATTACGAACGACTGGTCCCCGACGAATCGGTCATGATGAAATTGCAGGGGCCGCGTTCCCGCGAGACTGTCACCGAACTCATGACCGAAGTCGTCGGACGCGTCACCCGCTTCCGCACCGGCTATCTCGCGCTTCTCGAACTCCGGCTGGAAGCCACCCGGCGCCCCGAGCTCCAAGCCCTGCTCACCGAACGAGTCCGAGCCGATCTGGACTTCAATATCCGCAACCATGTCGACAACGGGATGCCGGGTGACGAGAACACGGTCGTCCTGCTGTTCCTGGCACTGAACTGGCTCATCCTGGAACGCCTCACCCTGCCCGGGGTGTTCACCGAGGAGCAGGCCGGCGAACTGGTCCGCATGGCGGTCGAGCGCGCGATTCCTGTCGGCGATCGTGCCTGAGCTGCCGCGGTCGCTGAATCCGGTGAACCCGTGGGCCGGGCCTGTCCGGTACCGGTCCGCGCGCTGCCGGCGCCCTTGACTGTTATATGGACACCCGTCTAACTTCGTTTCAGCCGCCGAGAGAAGTGGGCCGGTCGGAACCCGCTCGGGCCCCCTCGGTGAATATGCCCCTACCGCGGTGGCCGCAACCGGCCATCCGTCCGACAACGATGATCGAAGGTGCCACGATGAGTAATCCGACCGAACCGCTGCTGGGACAGGTGGCCCTGGTGACGGGCGCGGCCCGCGGCCAGGGACGCGCGCATGCGGTCCGGTTGGCCGGGCAGGGCGCCGATATCATCGCCATCGATGCGTGCGCGCCGATTTCCGGCACCGTCACCTACCCCGCCGCCACCGCCGAAGATCTCACGGAGACCGCGCGGCTGGTCGAATCCGCGGGCCGCAAAATCCTTACCCGTGCGGTCGACGTCAGGGATCTGGCGGCCATGCAACAGCTGGTGGCCGACGGTGTCGCACAGTTCGGCCGCCTCGACGTGCTGGTCGCCAACGCCGGGGTGCTGAGCTGGGCTCGTTTGTGGGAGATGACCGAAGAGCAGTGGGATACCGTTGTCGACGTCAATCTCAGTGGTACGTGGCGCACCATCCGGGCCGCGTTGCCGGCGATGATCGAGGCGGGCAACGGTGGCTCGGTAGTGATCGTCAGTTCGTCGGCCGGCCTGAAAGCGACACCGGGTAACGGGCACTACGCAGCCTCCAAGCACGGGCTGGTGGCGTTGACCAATACACTGGCGCTGGAGGCGGGGGAGTTCGGTATCCGGGTGAACTCGATCCACCCGTACTCGGTGGACACCCCGATGATCCAGCCCGACGACATGATGGCGTTGTTCGGCAAGCATCCGTCGTTCCTGCACAGTTTCCCGCCGGTGCCACTGAAATCGCCCAACGACGGGCAGAGCGGTTTCATGCCGGTCGAAGATGTCGCCGAAGTGGTGGCATGGCTGGCCGGTCCCGCCTCGGTGGCCATCACCGGCACCCAGGTCCCGGTCGATGCGGGCGCGCTGAAGTACTGAGGCCGGATATGCGGGTGCTGATCACCGGCGCCACCGGATTCGTCGGCGCCTGGACCGCCAAAGCCGTACACGACCGCGGACACCGGGTGCGGTTACTTGTTCGCGACCCCGCCCGGCTGGCGCCGATCGCGGCGGCACTGGGATTCGACGCCACCGACGTGGTGCGCGGGGATATGACCGACCCGGATCGGGTGCGCGAAGCCCTCGACGGTTGTGACGCCGTGGTGCACGCCGCCGCGGTCGTGGCACTGCGGGCCGATGCGGCCGACGACATGATCCGGGCCAACCTCGCCGGCGCGCGTAATGTGCTGGGCCACGCGGCCGCTCGCGGTATCGATCCGATCGTGTACGTATCGAGCATGACGGCCCTGTGGCACCCGCATTGCCCGCTGCTGCACGCCGATCTGCCACCGGCGGGCGGCAACGACGGTTACGCCACCTCCAAGGCACGTGTAGAGCAGTACGCCCGGGACCTGCAGCAGCAGGGCGCGCCCGTGGTGGTGACCTATCCGAGTTGCCTCGTGGGCCCGGCCGCCGGGGATCAGTTCGGGGAATCCGGTGAGGCGGTCGCCGCGTTCGTCCGTGTCGGCATTCCGGGGCGCGGCGCGGCCTTCACGATCGGCGACGTCCGCGACCTCGCCGAGACCCATGTCCGGCTTCTCGAACCCGGCCGCGGCCCGCGACGCTACGTCCTGGGCGGACACCACGTCACGGGCGCCGAGTTGGCCGATCTGCTGACCGATATCACCGGTCGGCGGGTCCGCTACTACAGTGTTCCCGACAGCGTGCTCGTCGCCGCCGGTAAATTCGCGGACCGGTTCCGGAATCTGCTGCCGCCCAGTATGAGTCAACTCAGCGAGACCGCGATCCGCTATCTGACCGACTCTCCACCCACAGACGACGCCCCGGCCGAACGCGAGCTAGGCATCACGTTCCGGCCCGTCCGCGAGACGTTGTCGGATATGCTTGCCGATCGCCGCCGGCGCCGATAAGGGCGCCCGAAACCCGGGGTCGGACCCGGCCTCTTCGGCACGGAGCCAGGTCGTTTCGGTTGTCGCCGCTGTGGGCTCGGCTCCGCCGCTACTACATCCACGATCGGCCGGGCGATCGTGGATGTAGTGCGCGCGGTCGCGCGTTCACAGCTTCGTCGCGACCTGCCACGCTGTGTGAATCGCGCCCTGAATGTAATCGACCTGTGCGGCGTCGCCCACCACGTGCACCTCGGAGACAACACCTTCCAGTGCCTGGGCCAGTTGCGCCTGGGCGGAAACCTCCGACGCGACGACGACCATATCCGCCGGAGCCGTCGAGGTTTTGTCGCCGACGGTGAACTCGACGCGCTTCTCGGTGATTCGCTGCACAGTGGCCTGGCGATGGATCTGCACGCCCGACTCGTTCGCATGCCGGACAGCGGTCCAGCGCCGCGGCAGCGCCATCGGCACGCCGAGCTGACTGCCTTCTTCGAGCAGAGTTACGTTGCGGCCGCGTTCGGCGAGGAACTCCGAAAGTTCCAGACCGACAAGCGAGCCGCCGATCACGACGACGTTCTTACCCATCGGCAGGAACGTGCGGGTGACGGTGCGGATCGCGGCCGCGCTCTTGGTGATACCCGACAGCTTGCCGAGTTTGGCGATGGTCCGCAGCAGGGGCGGCACTTGCGAAACATCTCCGGAGCCGGTCATCAAGGCGCGCAATGTATCGCCGGTGTGTACATGCGGCAGATCGCTGCCGGGTACCGCGGGCCGGCCACGCACCGCGCCGGTGGCGACGACGACCGCATCCGGTCGCAGTGCCCGGATCGAGTCCACCGTGGCCTCGGTCTTCAAGCGGATATCGATCCCCGGACGCTGGACCTGTACCTTCAGCCAGTCCAGCAGCATCTGGTTGTCCGGAGTGGTGAGACCGGAGAACCAGAGTGTGCCGCCGAGCCGATCGGATTTGTCCAGTACCGTCACGCGATGCCCGCGTTCCGCGGCGACCCGGGCGGCCTCGAGTCCGCCGGGGCCCGCACCGACGACCACCACATGTTTGCGTGCGGTGGCAGGCAGTAGGGGGAGCAGCTTCTCGTTGCCCAGTGCGGGGTTCACCGCGCAGAGGGGAGTGTCATCCCAGAAGTTCTCCTGAACGCACACATAGCAGTTGATACAGGGACGGACCTGTTCCGGCGTGCCCGCCCGGAGCTTGTTCACCAGGTCCGGATCGGCCAGAAGTTGCCGGCCCATTGCCACGAAATCGGTGGTGCCCTCCGCGATCGCCTGTTCGCCGACCTCCGGCAGTACTCGCCCGACGGCGATCACCGGGATGGATACGGCCTTCTTCACCGCGGCCGCGAGGTCCGTGTAGGCGCCGACCTGGTCGGGCAGCGGGCCGTCGGTGAAGTTGGAGAACGGGTTACGGCCCCACCCGGTGACGTGGATGGCGTCGGCGCCGGCTGCCTCGAACAGTGCCGCTGCCTGCACGGCCTCCTCGTTGGTCAGTGCGCCTTCCTCGCCGAATTCCCGGCCGGCGACGCGCACCAGGATCGCGACGGAACCGCCGACCTCCGCCTCGACCGCGCGGATCACCTCTACCGCCAACCGCGCCCGGTTCTCGAGAGTGCCACCGTATTCGTCGGTGCGTTTGTTGTCCGCGCGGCTCAGGAAAGCGCCGAGCACATAGCCGTGCGCCACATGGATCTCGACCGCATCCCCGCCGGCATCGCGCACCCGTCCCGCGGCCTCGGCGAAGCAGCGCGCCAGCCAGTCGATATCGTCTTTGGTGGCCTCGTGATATGTGGGCCGTTTGCCGCCCGCGACGGCTGCCATCTTCTGCAATTCGCCGGGCGTGTTGTCGGCCAGTGCGGATCGGTCCGGCGGTGCGGACGGTGCCGACGGAACAAGCAGCGGACGGCCCTGGAGCGTATCGATCCGAGCTACCTTGCCGTGATGGGTCATCTGCACGCACAACTTGCTGCCCGCCGCGTGGACCGCGTCGGCGAGAGCCGTCAACCCCGGCAGGAACCGGTCATCGGAGAGTCCGGGCTCCTTGGTGCTCGTGCAGCCGATCGGGAAGGCGACGGCGGCGGCGCCGGTGATGATAAGCCCGGCCCCGCCGGCCGCGCGGGCGGCGAAATGGTCGATATCGCCCTGCTCGATCTCGCCGTCCTCGCAGAGGTTCATATCCATCGCGGGCAAGACCACGCGGTTGGCCAGCGAAACCGGGCCGATGGTCCCGGGGGCGAGCAGATGCGGGAAGGTCCTGGTGCGGGTCACGAGTAGAAGTTAGACGGTCCGCCGACCTCGTGATCGCGCTGTTCCCGATCACCGAGACCTGGCGGGCGCGGTATATGCCGGTATCGCGCGAAAGCCGCCGGTCTTATGCCTAGGATCCGTCCGGTGACGATTTCCGACCGCCTATCGCCCCGGGCTCCGCACAGTTCACCGACCGATACCGACGGCCCGCGGATTGCGTTGTACGCACCGGAATTCGCGGTCGACCCGCACAGCATCTACCGCACGATGCGGGAGCAGCACGGCTCCCTGGTGCCGGTGGAGGTGGCGCCGGGCGTGCCCGCGACGCTGGTGATCGGCTACTACACGGCGCTGCGTATCTACAACGATCCGGACCATTTCCCGGCCGACCCGCGCACCTGGCAGCGCGATATTCCGGCAGATTGCCCGGTGCTGCCCCTCATGCAGTGGCGGCCCAACGCCCGGCGTAACGACGGCAGCGCGCACGCACGCTATCGGCAGGCCATCGCCGCGGGCCTGGGCGAGGTCGACCCGTTCAATCTGCACGAGACCGTGGAGCGGGTCGCTGTTCCGCTGATCAACTCGTTCTGCGGCGACGGATCGGCGGACCTGATCGAGCAGTACGCGTTTCCGCTCACCTTCGCCGTGCTGAACGCGGTGCTGGGTTGTCCCACCGAGATCGCGCAGCGGGCGGCGGCCGGAATGGCGGCGATGTTCGAGGGCGTCGGCGCCGGAGGGGGTGCCGAATTGCTCATGACCTCGCTGCTGGAGCTGATCGAGCTCAAACGAGCCGAACCCGGCGACGATGTCACTACCCGGATGATGCAGCATCCGAGCGCATTGAGCGAGCCGGAGATCGTGAACCAGGTGGCCACCCTGTACGGGGCGGGGATCGAACCGCTGCAGAATCTGATTGTCAACGCGCTGCGGTTGATGCTCACCGACGAGCAGTTCGGGGACAGCGCGCTCGACGGCAGCCTGTCCACCCGGGACGCGCTGGACGAGGTGCTGTTCAACGATCCGCCGATGGCGAATTTCTGTTTCACCTTCCCGAAACAGCCGATCCTCATCGAGGGTGTCTGGTTGCCGGCCCACCAACCCGTGATCATCAGCATGGCGGCCTGCAATACCGATCCGGTGATCGGGTCCAACCGGCATGCGGGTAACCGTGCGCATCTGGCATTCGGTGGTGGCCCGCACGTGTGCCCGGCCAGTTCACTGGCCTACTCGATAGCTCAGGACGCCATCGACCAATTGCTCGACAGCCTGCCCGAGATCCGGCTCGGAGTACCTGCCGATGAGCTGACCTGGCGGACCGGCGCGTTTCATCGGGCGTTGACCACGTTGCCGGTCGTGTTCCCGCCGTCGCCGCCGCTGTCGCCGGTATAGCCGTCAGGTCTCGCGCAGCCGGGCGACGTTGTTCAGCCAGTCGTCGACGACCCGGTCGGCCAGGGTCGAATCGGCGCGCAGCAGCCGGGTGAGTTCGAGGCCGCGTACGAGGGCCATGAGCGATTCGAACGCTGTCCGGGCCGATTCGGGATCGGGGATACCGGCATGCCGCTCGAAATGGGTCCGCAGTGCGGCCCCCAGCCGTTTCTCGGCAGGTAGCAATGCGTCGCGTAACTGTGGGTCGGTGCGGGACGCGGCCCACAGTTCCATTGCCGCCTGAAAGGGTGGTCCGGTCATTGCCGACCGGACCGCGTGCACCATCTTCGGGAGGCTCTCCGGCCCGTCGCCCAGGCCGTCGACGAGTTCGCCGAAATCGTCCAGGCGCCGGTCGGCGATATGGTGGATCGCGGCGACCAGCAACTCCGATTTCGACGCGAAATGATGCAGGAGCGCGCCTCGCGAGACGCCCGCTTGCTCCTGAATCCGTTGCGTGGTCGTGCCTGCGTAGCCGTGATCGACCAGGCATCGGATCGTCGCGTCGAGCAGAGCTGCGTGGGTTTTCGCGTGTTGTTCTCTACGGGTCAGGCCGCCGGTCCGGGCCACCGCTTGTGCGGAGCCCCGCCGCACAGGGCCGGCTCCGGAAGTCACCGGCTTCCTGGTCACAGGGCGCGGAGCCGGCCGTCGGCGATCAGATCACGCAGCCGGAATTTCTGGAGTTTGCCCATCGCGTTCACAGGAAAGCTCTCGACGGTGTACCAGGATTTCGGGGTTTTGTGCGGGGCGAGACGCTCCCGTAGGTAGTCCTGTAGCTCGGCCGGTATGGGAGCCGGTTGGGCCGGATCCGGCCGGACCACCGCCGTCACGGCTTCGCCCCAGATTTCATCGGGCAGGCCGAGTACGACGGCGTCGATGAGTGCGGGATGCGCAGCCAGGGCTTCCTCGATTTCGCGGGGATAGATGTTCTCCCCGCCGCGGATGATCATATCCTTGAGCCGGCCGGTGACGCGGACGTAGCCGCGGGCATCCATCGTCCCGAGATCGCCGGTGTGCAGCCGGCCCTCGGCATCGATCGCCCGCGCCGTTTCGGCGGGCATCTCGAGATATTCGATCATCTGCTGGTAGCCGCGGGCGCAGATCTCGCCCTCGACCCCGAGGGGTTGCACCGCGCCGGTGGCGGGATCGCGGATGGAGACCTCGACTCCGGGAAGCGGTCGGCCCGCCGTGAACAGGTTGTCGTCACGGCTGTCGGCGGGACTCGTCTGGCACACGATCGGCCCGAGCTCGGTCTGGCCGTAGACCGCACTGGTCGCGGCACCGCAGACCTGCGCCCAACCGTCCACCAGTGCAGGCGGCACGGCATCGCCCCCGGACATCACGACCCGCAGCGCACCGAGATCGAACTCGGCCAGTCCGGGGTAGCCGAGGAGGGCGTGCAGCATGGCAGGCACACCACCGTAGATCTCGGCGCGGTGATCCTGGATCGCCGCCAGCATTGTCGCCGGATCGAAGACTTCGGCGAGGACGAGTGTGGCCCGCTGATACGTCGATCCCAGCGCGGCCAGACCGCACCCCGCAGTATGGAACAGCGGCAGCCCGGTGGCAAAGGTCGCTCCCGGTGTGGCGCCGCAGCGGTCGCGGACGAAGGCGGCATTGGTCACCATCGACCGGTGCGCCAGTACCGCCGGTTTCGCGCGCCCGGTGGTGCCGGAGGTGAACTGGATCTGGGTGGCGGAGCGCGGATCCACCACCGGCAATTGCCCGCGCTTCTCGGTGCCGCGGACCTCGTCCAGCCAGCCGTCGAAGGTTACGGCCGCGCGCACGGCGGGCACTGCGGGGAGTACGGCGTGGACCTGGGCCGCCATATTCGTGCCGCGGAAGCTGTCGGTGTAGAAGATGCCGGCCGCATGCGACCGGCCGAGCGCGTATTCGAGTTCGGGCCCGCGCAGGGCGGGGTTGGCCGTGACGAGCACCAGCCCGGCGAGTGCGGCGCCGTACTGCAGCACGAGCCATTCGGGGACGTTCGGCGCCCACACCGCGATATGTTCACCCGGCCGGAACCGGTCGAGCAGCCAGGCAGCCGCGCGTTCGGCGTCCTCGCGTAACTCTGCGTAGGTCCAGGTGCGGGCGCTGCGTTGCGGAGCGACGGACACCAGCGCAAGCTGATCAGGTGCTTCGGCGGCGGCTTGCCGGAGCAGTTCGCCCACCGTGAGTTCGAGAACCGGCCGGCTGATATCGACCGGCCACACCGATTCGGTGAGCGCGATCATCGCCGCTGCTCCAGCTCGCGTTTCATCCGCTCGATATCGTCGTCGGCCGGGATATCGCCGCCGCCGTCCGGGATGAACCGGCCCGTATCGCGCCACTGGACCGCGGCGTCGAAACCGTGTTGCTGGGCGAAATCGACGAACCAGCGGCCTTCGGGGGAGTGGCGGGTGATGCCGTCGAAGAGGATCGCGAGGTTCTGCGTCGTTTGCAGGCCCATATTGTCGTAGGCCTGGTTGATCATCATCTTCTGCATGACCAGCTGATTGGTGGGGACGCCGGCCATCCGGTCGACGAGTTCTTCGACCGCGGTATCGAGTTCGGCCGCCGGTACGGCGTCGATGACCAGCCCCCACTCCCGGGCCCGGATCCCGTCGATGGTGTCACCGGTGAGCAGCATCCGCTTCGCGCGTTCGGCGCCGAGGCGATACACCCACATCGCGGTGGTGGGGCAGCCCCATACCCGGGCCGGCATATAGCCGATCCGCGCGTCCTCCGCCATGACGACGAGATCGCAGGACAGCGCGATATCGCTGCCGCCCGCGACGGCGTAGCCGTGTACTTTCGCGACGGTCGGTTTGGCCGAACGCCACAGCGAGAAGAAGTGCTCGGTATTGGTTTTCATCATCCGGAAATCCTTGATCGGATCCCAGACCGCGCCCTGGTGTTCCGCGCCGCCTTCGGCATAGAGCTTCAGATCGTAGCCCGCGCAGAAGGCGCGGCCGGCTCCCTGGACCACGATGACGCGCACCGAATCATCGGCGTTCGCCGCGGCGACGGCGTCGCCGATTTCGCGAGCCATCTCGCCGGTGATCGCATTCAGCCGCTCGGGCCGGTTCAGGGTGAGGTAGGCGCGATGGTCGCGTACTGCGTAGTCGACCGTGGTCCCGGCGAAGGTCATCTCGGCGTTCCTGTCTGGGCGGCGAAGGTTCCGAGAACGGTTTCACAGTCCGATCGGACTGTCAATGAAAAGTTCGGGTCACCGGCCCGAACGGGTCACCGGCACGTCCTCGGCGAAATCGACCACGAGTTCCCGGCGGGAGAACAACCAGATGCCGTCGGAGCGCTCGAAGGTGTCCCGATAGCGCATCGCGATCCGGTTGTCCCGATGACCGTCACCGCGTGCGTAGATATGGTGCGCCGTGCAGTAGGTTTCGGCGTGCGCGCGGCCTGCGGTATCGGCCTCGGCCACCTGTTGTCCGACGATATGCCGGGTCGCCACCAGGTGCGATACCGCCCCCACCACCGATCGGGCCACTGTCTCCCGGCCGCGCAGTTCGGCCGGTGCGTCCGTTCTGTTCAGTTCGGCCGGTAGTACGACCACCACATCGGGGGTACACAGGGCGGCGACCGCCGCGGCGTCCCGGCGGTCGATGGCCAGGGCATAGCGCGCCGCGAGCGTGGTCAGGGCAAGCCGGTCGGCAGGGTCCATCGTTGTATCTCAGCGCGGATCGGCGCCGGAACCCAGGGGGCCTCTCGCTGGGTGAGACTTGGGTGGCCGCATCGCGTGCGAGTACCGCAGGCTGCCCCCGGAAGAGGAGGCATGCATATGGGTACGTTGACCGGTCGGGCCGCACTCGTCACCGGCGCCGGGGTGGGCATCGGGCGCGGTATCGCGGGTGCTCTGGCCCGGGAGGGCGCGGATGTGCTGGTCGCCGAGATCGACGCGGCGGCAGGCGCGGATACCGCGAAATGGTTGACCGGGACATGGGGCGTGCGGGCGCAATTCGTGCACACCGATATCACCGAACAACGCCAGGTCGAGGCAATGGTGGACGCCGCGGTGTCCGAATACGGCCGGCTGGACATCCTGGTCAACAATGCCTGGCGCGGAACGGGTTACGCCCGCCTGGAGAAGACGGCGCCCGAGGTGATGTCCGCCGGTTTCGATATGGCGGTGATGGCCGCGTTCTGGGCCATGCAGCGGGCCTATCCGGCGCTGGCGGAACACGGAACCGGCCGGGTCGTGAACCTGGCCAGTCTCAACGGTGTCAACGCCCATATGTATTCGGTCGCCTACAACGCGGCCAAGGAGGCGCTGCGGGCGGTGACCCGCACGGCGGCGCGCGAATGGGCGCCGAAACAGGTGTGCTGCAATGTGATCTGCCCCGGCGCGCGCAGTGCGGCCTACCAGCGGATGGCCGATGCCAATCCGGAGATGGCGGCCTCGATCGATGCGGCCAACCCGATGGGCCGCGTCGGCGACCCGCTCGACGATATCGGTCCGGTCGTCGCCTTCCTCGCCGGCGACGGTGCGCGATACCTCACCGGAAACACCCTGTTCGTCGACGGCGGCGCGCATATCAACGGCGTGCAATGGGCGCCGCAGGTCGACTGAACGCCGGTCGGCGGGGCCGGGCCGCATGTGCCGGTCGTCGCGGGCCACGAGCGTGACCCGCAGTACGTCGGCGCTCGCCGTGCTGCCGGGTGCTCGAAGCCGAACCCGTCCGGCTGTCCGGGCCGGCCCGGTGCGGGCGCGTTTTCCACTGGCTGAGACCTGCTACGGCGAGCCGGTGACGGACTTGGATAGCGTCGGGGCGGCACATGCGGCATTGCCGGAAACATGTGGCACGGGATAAGCGGGCAGGAGTTGAGTTGGAACACGCGACCATTGCGGGGATGCTGCTCGACCGTCTCGGTGATTCGCACCTGGGGGTGCGGACCCGGGAGCGGGATTGGACGTGGGACGAGACGGTGCGCGAAAGCGCCGCCCGCGGGTCGCTGGCCGCGGCGTTGCGGGTCGACGGACCGTTCCATATCGGGGTGCTGCTCGAGAACACCCCCGAATATCTGTTCTGGCTCGGCGGCGCCGCCTTGAGCGGTGCGGTGATCGTCGGTATCAACCCCACCCGGCGCGGCGCCGAACTCGAGGCCGAGATCCGCTACGTCGACTGCCAGCTGATCGTGACCGATACCGCCGGGATGGCGCAGCTGCGTGAGCTGGACCTCGGCCTCGACGAAGACCGCTTCGTCCTCGTCGACGCGCCCGATTACCCCGACCGGGTCCGTACGCACCGGGTGGACGAGCCGGTCGCCGCACCGGCGGTGGACGAAACGACCCTGTTTCTGCTGTTGTTCACCTCCGGCACCACCGGCACCTCGAAAGCCGTGCGCTGCAGCCAAGGCCGGTTGGCCCGGCTCGCCTATGCGAACAACGAGAAATACGGGCACGTCCGCGAGGATGTCGACTACTGCTGTATGCCGCTGTTCCACGGAAACGCGCTGATGGCGCTGTGGGCGCCGGCGCTGTCCAACGGTGCCACCGTCTGTCTGACCCCCAAGTTCTCGGCGTCCGGGTTCCTGCCCGATGTGCGGTTCTTCGGTGCCACCTTCTTCACCTACGTCGGCAAGGCCCTGAGCTATCTGATGGCCACCCCGGAACAGTCCGACGATATCGACAACACCCTGGTCCGGGGGTTCGGCACCGAGGCATCACCGGAGGACAAGGCCGAGTTCGCCCGCCGTTTCGGGGCCGAATTGTTCGAGGGTTACGGATCGTCGGAGGGGGCGGGATCGGTGAAGCCCGACCCGGATGCTCCTGAAGACGCCATGGGCCGGCCCGCGCACGCCGATATCGCCGTCGTGAACCCGGACACCCGCGACGTTTGCGCCCGCGCGAAACTCGACCGGTTCGGCCGGGTACTGAACCCGGACGACGCGATCGGCGAGATGGTGGACAAGGGCGGCGCGAAACGTTTCGAGGGGTACTACAAGAACGAGGCCGCGGTGGCCGAGCGGATCCGGCACGGCTGGTACTGGACCGGCGACCTCGGCTATGTCGACGAGGCCGGGTTCATCTATTTCGCCGGTCGCAAAGGTGACTGGATCCGTGTCGACGGCGAGAACACGTCCGCGCTGACGATCGAACGGATCCTGCGGCGGCACCCGAAGATCATCGCGACGGGTGTGTACGCGGTGCCCGACCCGCGTTCGGGGGATCAGGTGATGGCCGCGATCGAGGTCGCGCAGGTAGCGGACTTCGACCCGGTCGAGTTCGCGGCCTTCCTCGGTGACCAGGACGATCTGGGGACCAAGGCGGCGCCGCGATTCGTGCGGGTATCGGCGAACCTGCCGGTGACCGGTTCGAACAAGGTGCTCAAACGTGAGCTGCAAGCGCAGTTGTGGCGCGTCGGCGACCCTGTCTACCACCGGGTGGGCCGCGGTGCGCTGACCTACGAACTGCTGACCGAGCTCGGTAAACAGGAGCTCGAACGAGAATTCCACACCTACGGCCGCGCACGGTTCCTACCGGACCCCGGCGTTTCACGGCGGTGACGGTGGGTCGGTGGTGCCGGTGTAGCGAAGGAGGCAGGCAATGAAGCTCGGTGTCGTGATCCCGGTCGAACTGGGGACGAGCGGGGAACCGGAGGAGATCCTGCGGTTCGCGCGGGCCGCGGAATCGCTCGGATTCGACGAGATCTCGGCCGTGGAACATTCGGTGGTCATCGCCGATACCGAAAGCGAATACCCCTACTCGCCGACCGGCAAATCTCATCTGCCCGACGATTGCGATATCCCGGACCCGTTGGAGCTGCTGTCGTTCGTCGCCGGCGCCACCACCACGCTCGGCCTGTCGACCGGCGTACTGGTACTGCCGAACCACAATCCGGTGGTGCTGGCCAAACGCCTGGCCACCCTCGACCGGCTCTCCGGGGGACGTGTGCGCATATGCCTCGGTCTCGGCTGGATGCGGGAAGAAATCGAGGCCTGCGGCGGCCGGTTCGACCGCCGCGGCAAGATCGCCGACGAATCCATCGCGGTCATGCGGGCACTGTGGGCCGGTCGCGACGGTGTGGATTTTCACGGTGACTACTTCTCGTTCACCGATGCCTACAGCCGGCCCAAACCATTCCGGGGCACCGGGGTGCCACTGTACATCGGCGGCCACAGCCTGGCGGCCGCTCGCCGGGCCGGCCGGCTGGGTGACGGGTTCCAGCCGCTGGGACTGGCCGGTGCCGACCTCGATACGGCGATCGGTGCCATGCGTGCCGCGGCCGCTGCGGCCGATCGCGATCCCGCGGATATCTCCCTGGTACTCGGCGCCACCCTGCCGCGCCTGGACGAGTCCAAGCTCGACCGATCCCGTGCACTCGGCGCCGACCGCCTCGTACTCTCGGCGTCCCGCCACGCCACCTCCATGGATCTCGTGATCGACGAAATGGCGGAGTGCGCGAAACGCTTGGGTCGCTGACCGCACGGCTACGGATGGACGACGATCTTTCCCAGCGAAACGGTGTGGCCGCCGATCGCGCCGGCGACCACCCACCGGGCGCCGTCGCGCAGGTGCGGCAGTACCTCGGGCAGGACCGGGGCGCCCACGATGTCCATGCCGTGAATTGCCGGGGTCCGGGTGGACCGGGTGCCGGGGCGCGAGTCCGGCCCGGCGACCCATCCACCTTGTCTACCGGAGTTTGATGCTGCCACCGTCGACCATGATGGTCTGGCCGGTGATGTAGTCGGCGTCCGCGCTGGCGAGGAAAACCGCGACCCGGCCGATATCGGCCTCGGGATCGCCGAACCGGTGCAGTGGGGTCTTCGCCAGCAGAACATCTTCGATACCGGGATTCGCGGCGATATAGGATTCGACTCCCTCGGTCAGCGCGAGCGGCGAGATCAGGTTGATATTGATGTTGTCGACCGCCCACTCGTTCGCCGCGACCCGGCTGATCGCCCGGATGGCCTCCTTGGCGGCCGCGTAGGAGGTCTGGTTCTCCTGCCCCTCGATACCGGCCCCCGAAGCGAAGTTGACGATCGTGCCCTGATTGGCAGCCAGTTGGGCGTGCGCGGCCTTCATCAGCCAGAAGGTCGGATAGAAGCCTGTCCCGAAGGACAGGTCCAGCATCTCCTGAGTGGTTTCCAGCAGCGGTGCCTGCCGGGAAGCGTGCGCATTGTTGACCACGATATCCAGCTTGCCGAACGCCTCGATCGCCGCCTGCACGATCGCCGGTGCGTTCGCCTCCTTCGAGATATCTGCGTTCAGGAACTTCCCGGTTCCGGCCAGTTCGGTCTCGAGCGCCGCACCCGCGTCGTCGTCGATATCGACGAAAAGGACCTCGGCCCCTTCCTTGGCGAAGGCCCGGACGATCCCGCGGCCGATACCACCCGCACCTCCGGTGACGATCGCGACTTTTCCGGCCAGCCTCATCGCATTCCTTCCGATCGGTTGGAAACTCGCGCTGTCCGGCCGGGGACAGCCGGGATGTATCCAGCGTATGCGACCGCCCACTGTGTCCGGGTCCACTGCGTCGCGGGCGTGTGTCGTCGCTGTCCTTCCACCGTCGGCGCATCGGCACCGGAATCCCACCGTGCGGAATCCGCCCTTCTGCGTGTTGGACGTGACCTCGGGGGCGTCGGGTGTTCCGCCGCCACTGCGGATGTGTTCCGCTAGCCGGAAACCGTTGCGGCCGCGAACCGGCTCGCCGGTTTCGGCAGCCCGAGATGGTCACGCAACGTCGCGCCTGAGTACTCGGTGCGGAACAGGCCGCGTTCCCGCAAGATCGGTACCACCGTTTCGGTGAAGATCTCCAGGCCACCGGGATAGTAGGGCGGCATCACATTGAAACCGTCGGCGGCGCCCGTGGTGAACCATTCCTCGATCGTGTCGGCCACCTGTTCCGGCGTGCCGGCGAATACGCGGTGCCCACGAGCGCCGGCGAGACGGTGCAGCAGGCCGCGCAGGGTGGGGCGTTCGCGTTGCACGATACCGGCGATGACCTGGCGCCTGCTGGCCGTATTGTCGGTGACATCGCCCGCGTCGGCGAACAGGCCGGCCGGTACCGGCTCGTCGAGCGGCAGTCGGCGCAGTGTTTCGCCGGCGAGCGATTCCAGTTGTTCGAGACCGTATTCGGGGACCGTCAGCTCGTTGAACTCCCGTTCGAGCTGTTTCGCCGCGGATTCGGTGCTCGCGATGAACGGACTGAGACCGGGCAGTATCTTCACCTGGTCGGGGTTCCGGCCGAATTCGGCGGCGCGACGTTTGATATCGGTGTAGAAGGCATGGGCGTCGCCGAGCCGCTGATGCGCGGTGAAGATCGCCTCGGCGTAGCGGCCGGCGAATGCCCGGCCGTCGTTGGAGGCGCCGGCCTGCACCAGCACCGGATAACCTTGCGGTGTGCGGGCCGAATTGAACGGGCCGCGCACCCGCAGATGCTCTCCCGCGAAATGGATGGGATGGATCTTGTCCGGGTCGGCGTAGCGGCCGGCGGCGCGGTCCAGCAGCACGGCGTCGTCCTCCCAGCTGTCCCACAGCGCCGTGACCGCGTCGACGAATTCCCGGGCCCGCGCGTAGCGCTCGGTATGGCCGGGGTGGCGGTCGAGACCGAAATTGGCGGCCGCCAGGTCGGTTCCGGTGGTGACGATATTCCAGCCGGCCCGGCCATCGGAGATATGGTCCAGCGAGGAGAAGAGCCGGGCCAGGTTGTACGGCTCGTAGTAAGTGGTGGACGCCGTCGCGATCAGTCCGATCCGGCTGGTGGCCGCGGCGATCGCGGTGAGCAGTGTGATCGGTTCCAGGCCGGGTGCGGCGTTGTAGGCCACGTTGGTTCGCAAAGCGGGGCCGTCGGCGAAGAAAACCGCATCGAAGGCGGCGGCTTCGGCCGTACGCGCGATCTCCTGGTAGTAGCGCACATCGTAGATCCGGTCCGGGCGGCTGAGCGGATGCCGCCAGGCGGCCTCATGGTGACCCGCGGGATAGATGAACGCGTTGAGAGCGAGTTGGCGTCGCCCGGCCGGAGAAGGTTGAGGCATTGCCGCATTACAGCAACGCCACCACCGTCCGGGGAACGGTAATTCGCGCGCTGATCCGAACTCCGGCGCGCTTGCCGTCCACCGCGCTTCGGCAACGGGCGCGGCCACGTCCCTGTGTCGAGGCCAGAGCTTGCTGCCGCAACAGGCCCTTGCTGATGATCGTCTTTCAGGATCTCGCTGGTTCCTTCGCTGATCAGCCGAAAAGGCGCTTCCCGCATGAGGCGTTCGTTTTCGGCTTCCTGGAGTAACCGGAACCGCCGTGGATCCGGAAGGCTTTCTGGAGGACCTCGGCGCAGTATTCACCGGCGATCCGCATGGCCGAACGTCGTGAGGTTCCTGTGCGGTTTGTCCGCGTCCAGTTCCGTTCGCACCAGAACCGCGACGAGGTCGGGGTGGCGCCGTTGGTGAGCCACAGTGTGGCGCCGTCGAGGGTGATCTGGCCGTAGCGGGCGTCGCGGCGCTGCATCCCGCGGGTCAGGACAGTGACTTTCCTGCCGCCGTCACGCCTCGAGATAGCTGACGATCCCGCCGATCAGGGCGTCGAGGGCGTCGTCGAGGTCGCCGTAGGTGCCGAGCGAGCGTTCGGAGGTGATCCCGCGCATCGCGGCGGGGATGAGGGCGGCGACCTTGCGCACCTTGACCGGATCCAGATCCAGGTCGGCGAATGCTTTCTGGCAGGCGGTATCCCAGTGCGGTTTCCACGAGGCCAGCTCGGCGGCGGTGAGCGGGAAATCGCGTTCGAGTTCGACGTGGTCGCGGGGGAGGGCGGCGCGCAGGGTTTCGATGGCCAGGGATTCCCGGCCGCGCAGGCCGCGGGCCATGGCGGTGACCATGGCGGCGACCCGCTCGTGCAGGCCGCCGTCCGGTTTGATGCCGGCGGGCAGATCACCACGTTTGTCCGCGGTGCGGCGCAGCACCGCCGCCCAGAGACCGTCGATATCGCCGAACTGGTATTTGACCACTCCCCAGGTCGCGCCGATATCGCGCGCGATGCGGTTACCGGAGACAGCGGCGGGATCGCCGGTGGCCAGCGAGGCGATCGCGGCCTCGAGAATGCTCTCCCGAGACTGGATTCCGCGCCTGTTGGCGCGCCGTTCACTTGCTGCCGCTTCCGTCACGAGCAGCGATTCTACCGCCGCAGATCGAGACCACCCAATTTCACATAACCCTCTTGTATTCTTTCATAGAGGGTTCTATTATCGGTGGGCGCGTGGCCGGATCGGCCGATCCGCACGCCGTATCGAGCAGCTCACGAAGGCGTGAAGGGGTTCAGATGGCGAAACCGCCGCTGTCGATGGAGCCGACGGGCTGGTTCCAGGTGGCCTGGTGCAATGAGATCACGGTTGCCGCGGTGCACAAGATGAAATACTTCGGTCGCGAGATGGTGGCCTGGCGTTCGGCATCCGGCCGAATCGCGGTATTCGACGCCTACTGCGAACACCTCGGCGCCCACCTCGGGTACGGCGGCCGGGTGGAGGGTGAGAACCTGGTCTGCCCCTTCCACGGGTGGGAGTGGAACCGCGAGGGGCGTAACGTCTGCATTCCGTACGAGAGCCATCCGAACAAGGGCCGCCGGATCCGTAGCTATCCGGTGGTGGAACGCAACGAGGCGGTGTGGATCTGGTTCGATGTCGAGGGGCGTCCGCCGCATTTCGAGGTGCCGGATATGTTCACTGCGTTCGGAGACGGCCGCACCGCCGCCGACTACTACCCGCCCGTGCCCGCGGCGACCCTGTGCCGGACGGGACTGGAGATGCATCCCCAGTACGTTATGGAGAACGGTGTCGACTTCGCGCATTTCACGTACGTGCACAAAACCCCGTTCGTCCCGGAATTCACCCGCCACGACTTCTCCGGCCCCGTCTCCTACGTCGATTTCACCATCGCCTTCGACGAATCGGTCCCCGCAGACCAGGTCGGCAGCGGGGTCGAATCGATCAATGCGGGGCTGGGATGTTCGATCACCAAGAGTTGGGGCATGGTCGACAACCGCACCATGCCGGCGGTGACACCGGTGGACGAGCACACCTCCGATGTCCGTTTCACGGTGTGGATCGGGCGCAAACCCGGCGACGACTCCCCGGCGCTCACCCGATACGGGAAGACGATGGCCGATTTCGTCATCGAACAGTTCGAGGCCGATATCGAGATCTGGGCGCACCAGCGCTATTCGGATCCGCCCGCACTGTCCCGCAAGGAGTACCAGGGTTTCACAGCGCTACGGGAATGGGCGCGCCAGTTCTACCCGGACGGCGGGCCGTCCACCGATCCGCACCGGCAGTACAGCGGCGCCGTCCGGCCCGCGGACCCGGCCGGCTCGTGAACCCGTCCGCTCGCCGAATCACCTCGCCAGAACCGAAAGGCCCCGTATGAGCACCGATAAGATCCGGGTATTCCAGGTAGCGACCGGCAATCTCGGCACCGAGATGATCGGCCGGATCCACAACCACCCCGACCTCGAACTCGTCGGGCTGCACTGCTACACCGCGGAGAAGATCGGCCGCGACGCAGGCGAGATCGTGGGTATGGACCCGGTGGGCGTGATCGCCACCGGGACGGTCGAGGAGATCATCGCCGCCCGGCCCGACGTGCTCACCTTCCACGGGGTCTTCCCGGACGAAGAGCTCTACGAGAGAGTTCTCGAAGCAGGTATCAACGTGGTGACCACCGCGGACTGGATCACCGGTTACCACCGGGACACCAATCACCCGCATCCCTCCGGCCGCAAGGTCAGTGAGGTCATCGCGGCCGCGTGCGAGCGCGGCGACGCGACGTTCTACGGCACCGGGATGAACCCGGGCCTGGCCCAGATCCTCGGGATCGTGCACAGCGCTGATGTCGCCGAGATCGAAAACGTCACCGTCACCGAGTCGGTCGACGTCTCCTGTCACCATTCCGTCGACACCTGGAAGGCCGTCGGGTACGGCCGCCCCGTCGACGATCCGACCATTCCGGAATCGCTGCACAAGTACACCGCGGTATTCGCCGATTCGGTGTACCTGATGGCCGACGCATTCGGCCTGGAACTCGACGAGGTCACCTTCGGCTATGAACTCGGCGCTTGCACCGAAGACGTCGACCTCGGCTGGTACTTCCTGCCCAAGGGGTCCCTCGGCGCCAACTACATCAAGTATCAGGGCCTCGTCGACGGCGTGCCGCGGGTCGAATCACATCTCGAATGGCAGATGACTCCGCATACCGATCCGGCCTGGAAAATCAAGGGCTGCTACATCACCCAGATCACCGGCGATCCCAGTATCTACAGCAAACACATGGTCTTCCCCCGTAAGGGCGTCGACCTGTCCGACCCCGCCAGTTTCGCTTCCATCGGCATGACCGTCACCGGTATGCCCGCCCTGCACTCCCTTCGGTCGGTGGTTGCGGCCCGGCCGGGCATCATCACCAGTGCGGACCTGCCCCTGCGCAGCTTCGCCGGGCGTTTCACACTCTGACGGCGATCCTCGCTGCCGGTGTACCCGGCCCCCTCGGCACGTGGCGATTCCGGCCACCGAGCCGGCGGTAGTGCTCGCCGAGCTGCGGTGCCGAAGAGTGCGCCGCCAACGCGATTCTCGCTCAGCGGGAGTGGCGATGGTCTCTTTTCCGGCTTCGGCTTACGGTCGACACCGAATCGCCCGGAATGTACCGGCCCCCGAAGCGGTCCCCGCAGCGCAGGGGCCGGTGCCCACACCGGTCGAGACAACGGTTGCCGACCGCTACGCGGCGACCGGTCCGCGCTGTTGCGGCGGCCCTCGGAATCGGCCGGCCGAAATCAGCCGGCCGGTGGCCGCGGATTTCCGCATTCGGTGCGCGTATCCGCGCCGGGCGGCGAGCGGAGGAAGAAGAAGGGAACGTCATGACCGCAACCCAGCCCAGATAGTCCAGTAGTTGCGGTGTTCTGGCCACCGACCGGAATACCGGGCGGTGGCATCGTGCCACGCCTGTCGACCGGCGTGCTGATATCGCCGCATCCATTGTGCCGATCACCGAATGAAGCTGTTCGGCTGAACGGAACCACTTCGCCGCCCCGGGATTTGTGCTGTCCGGGAAATTCAACGTGCTCAATTTTCGAATTATCGGCACGACATTCGGCGTAGGGGCTTGTCCATAATTCTTCCGGCGATATTCCGGAAACAGTGCCGGGCATCGGCATGCCCGCTTTCGATCGAGATGAGGGTCAACAGATGAAAGCAAACGTCCCACGCCACTCGTATGTCCGTGGCGTCCGTCGCGGTATGCGCCTGGGCGGCGTAAGTGCGGTATTCGCGGCCGTCGGAATGCTGGCCGCAGGCCACGCCACGGCCGATACCTTCGTACCGCTTCCCGACGGCCACCAGGCCGCCCCCGGGGCGACGGTCACCCGTACGGGTGAACATGCCGTGATATCCCCGTCGATGGCTGCCAACGGTGTGGGACGGGTGGTGTGGGTGTCCGGCACCGTCACCGCCGACGTCACCCATACGCCGACGGTCGAACGCCCGGGGCCCTATTCGACGCCGGCGGATATGCCGGGCACGAACAATTCGTCGACCCACGGCGCTTCACAGGTGAATACCGGTTATATCGTCGGTTGCCAGGTCAGCATCGGGGACAGCGCGATCACCGCGGGACTTTCCGGCAATGTCAGTACCAACGGTGGCGGGTTGAGCGGTTCGGCCGGTATCCAGCTCGGCCCTGGTGACGTGAAATTCGTCCGGGTCGGCTTCAAGGATATTCTCCGGCCCGGGGTCTACAGTGTGGGCTACCGGGATTTCGAAATAGAAATTCAAGGTTGCGGCGGTTACGCGCAGGCCCGGTCCTATACGGTCGTGGAAATCATCGGCGATCACTATTCGAAGACCACTCTCTACGGGGCGCCGTTCAGTATCGGATGAGCACGGTCCAATTTCCGACCGCTCGTCTTCTCGACAAGTCAAGAACCCGGAGAGGTTTTCCCCAATGATTGATCCCAAGAAACTCGTCCGCGCTGCATTCGTGGCAGCCGCATCGGTGGGGTTGGCGGCCACCGGCACCGCCGGCGCCGATACCTTCGTACCGCTGCCCGGGGCGGCGGTCACCGAAACCCTCGGTGACGGTACAGCCGTCACGCTGCGCATCGTCGGGGAATCGGCCACGATCAGCCCGTCCATGGGCGCCACCCCGCTACACCGCAATGCCTGGGTATCGGCCAGTGCCCAAGTCGAACTGTCGGCGCCGGCGCGCTCGAAGATCAAACCCGGCTACGTGGTCGGCTGCCAGGTCAATATCGCCGGCGGCGGCGCCAACAGCGGCGCGAACTACAGCACCGACTGGGCGGGCGAGAACCAGTCGGCCGGCACCAGTCTCGGCGGGAACCTGAGCCTGGGACCGGGGCAGGCCAAGAAGTTCTACCTGCTGGACCTGGAAGCCCCCGATGCCTTCGGAATGGAATCGCATCGGCCCTTCTCCTCGATCGCCGGAACCAGTGGCAGCGTGAGCTGGCACAACAGCACCATCGGGCTCGCCGGTTGCGCGGGCTACGCGCAGGCCAGGGCATTCACCGAAGTGGAGGTCGAAACCGCCGGCTCCAAGGAGATCGTCACCGTCTGGGGTCAGCCGTTCAGCCTCGGCTGAATCGGCCGGAACCCGGGTTCCGCCGTGCGGCGAGACCCGGGTTCTGCCGTGCCGGACTCTCCTCCGGCGCGTGCAGTCCGCGCACCACACGGCCGATGCCGCCGGGAAGCCCGGCCGCGGCCTGAATCCGGGAGAACTCGGTCAGATAATTCCGCTGCTCGACCGACATGGCAGAGGAACGCCGAGAGGTCAGGTCGAAATGCAGGTCCATCTGCTCACCCACCGCAACCCGGCGCCGGGTGTCCAGGCTGAACACCTCGTGCAGGACGTGGATTCTTTTGTCGTCGGCACCCAGTAGCCAGGAACGGATCTCGAGTTCGTCCCCACGACGCACCTCACGCTCGTACCCGAGTGACGACTGGACCACGACCTTCCCCAGCCCGGTCCGGTCGACGTAGCTCTCGCCCATCCCGATCAGAGCGCTGAACGCCGCGTGTCCGCGATAGACGATAATGCCGTAATACATGGCGTTCATATGGTCGTTGAAGTCGATCCAGGAGTCCTCCACCCGGCAACGGAAGGACGTGACCGGGCCCTGCGGCACCCGGTCGAGCGGGATGATCGCATCCGCCGAAATCATGGGCCTCCTTCGAATCCGGTCCGCCCGGCCCGATATAGCCGGCAACCGGGTTCACAACTCCGGAAAGTATCGTCCGGGCCATCGCGCTGTCTCTCCGGTTGCCGGTGGGTGGAACTCTCCCGGGTGACACCGGGACAGCCGTGGAGTGGCACTGTGTCCCGGAGCAGGACCGAGACGTGCAGCGCGCGCAACCCCGCAAGTGGGCCGTGGCTTCCGGAGTGCCGGGGCCGAGTGGAGCATGATGGTGGGCGATGGGTCCGTCACCGCTGTGGGCGCCTGGCGGACGACACCGACGTTCGAGGAGGTCCACCGGATATGCGTGGAATCAACCATGTGGTCCTGTATGTCTCGGACCTTGCGCGCAGCCTGGACTTCTACGAGCAGGTCCTCGGGTTCGAACGGCTCCCCGGTGGTTTTCCGGGGGGTGCGTTCCTGCGGCACGCGGGTTCGGCCAACGACCATGATCTGGGGCTGTTCGAATCCCGGGGCGCGGCTGTCCCGGCCCCCGGATCGGTCGGGCTTTATCACGTGGCATGGGAGGTCGCCACGCTGGCCGAGCTCTCGGCGGCCCAGCAGAGTCTGGCCGCCGCCGGGGCGCTGACGGGGGCGGGTGACCACGGGTCGACCAAGGCGCTGTACGGCCGCGACCCCGACGGTATCGAGTTCGAGGTGTGCTGGCTCGTGCCCGACGAGCACATCGAGGAAGCGCTGCGCGGCGCCTCGATGACCGCGCCGCTGGACCTCGCGGCCGAGATCGAGCGCTACGGCGCGGATACTCCGGGCGGTCCTCGCTCCGACCCGGCGGTCTGGCGCAGGATTGCGGCAATGCGCTCTGCGCAGGGCTGAGCCGGACGGTTCCACCACGGCGTCGCGGCTTTCAGGGGCGTGCGGCGGCGAATCCATTCAGTGGGAGTCGGCGCCGCGGATGCGGCGGCCGACTCTAGCCTCGGGAACGGTTCTGCCGGGATTCGCCGACCCGGATCGGCGAGACACGAGCCCGGCAATCGGCTCGGAACGAGGAGTGAAACACGTGGATATGCAGAAGTACGGGCCGTGGGCCGTTATCGCGGGCGGCTCCGAAGGCGTCGGTGCCGAGTTCGCGATCCAGCTCGCCGAGCAGGGGATGAACCTGGTACTGCTGGCGCGTAAACCGGAACCGCTGGAGGCAACAGCCGAGGCTTGCCGTGCGCACGGCGCCGAGGTGCGCACGCTATCGATCGACCTGCTCGCCGCGGACGCTTTCGTCCGAATACGTGAGGCCACCGACGATCTCGACGTAGGTTTGTTCATCTACAACGCAGGTGCCAACACCTACGGACACGAATTCGTCACCGGTGACCTCGATCGCTTCCAGGCTGTTATCGATCTGAACATCACCGTCCAGCTGAAACTGGTGCAGCATTTCGGTGCGCCCATGAAGGAACGGCGCCGCGGCGGGATCCTGCTGGTGGGTTCGCTCAGCGGCTATCTGGGCTCGGCTCAGATCAGCGTGTACTCGGCGGTCAAGTCGTTCTGCCGCACCTTCGCCGAAGGCTTGTGGCTCGAGATGAAGGATTACGACGTCGATGTGCTGGAACTGGTGCTGGGGCTCACCCGCACGCCGGCCATGGACCGGGCGGGACTGAAGATGAACCGGCCCGGCCTCCTGGTCTCCGAACCTCGCGATGTGGCGGCACAGGGTCTGGCGAATCTCGCCGACGGCCCCATCGTGGTGGTGAAGCAGTTCGAAGCGGTCGCTGAGAAGAACAGCGGGCAGAACCGGGCCGAGCTGCTGCTGGAGGCGCGGGCGGCGGCGAAGAAGCTGCTTCCTCCACCGACCGAATGACACTGGTACCGAAGCTGTTCGGATGAATCGTGAAACCGGTACGGAAGGAACACACGTGAGACTCGACGGAAGAGTCGCGATAGTCACCGGAGGAGCCGGTGGGATCGGCCGCGGAATTGTCCGGGCTTTCACCGACGAGGGAGCATCGGTCGTTTTCGCCGATATCGATGGCGAGGCGGGGCGAGCGCTGGAGCAGGAACTCGACGGCCGGGGGAAGTACGTCGATATCGATATCGCGCAGGAGGGCAGCGCCGAGAAGATCTGTGCGGCCGCGATCGAAACCTTCGGCGCGCTGCATATCCTGGTCAACAATGCGCATGCGTCGCGACAGGCCCCGCTGGTCGAGACGACCCAGGAGATGTTCGACCTGTCGTTCGGTACCGGGTTCTATCCGACGGTGCGCCTGATGCAGGCCGCGTATCCGCATCTGCGGGCGACCGCGGGTTCGGTGATCAATTTCGCCTCGGGCGCAGGTATCGAGGGGCATGCCACACAGGCTTCCTATGCCGCGGCGAAGGAAGCGATCCGGGCGGTCAGCCGGGTGGCGGCCAACGAATGGGCTGCCGACAACATCAATGTGAACATCATCTCGCCGCTGGCCCGCACCGAAGGGGTCAGTGCGTACATCGAGGCGAACCCCGGTATCGAGGACACCATGCTCAGGCGTGTCCCGCTGGGGCGTTTCGGCGATCCGCAACAGGATATCGGGCGGGTCGCGGTATTCCTGGCGAGCGCGGACGCCGACTACATGACCGGTCAGACTCTGATGGTCGACGGTGGAACAATCAAACTGCGGTAGCCGTCCAGCGGCGATAGGTCGCGGCTGTGCAGGCCATCCGCTCCCCGTCCGAGGTTGTCTCGGCCGGGGAGCGGTTCCGGTCTCCCGCCGTGCCGACTCACCGATCCGGTGTGGCGGCACCGATACCGGTGAGCAGCATCCGCATGCCGCGCAGCAGGATTCGCTCGACCTCGGCGAATTCACCGGAGTCGCCGGCGTCGACCCAGTGGATATAGGCCTGCCGCATCGTCTGCATCACCAGTTGGGCGGGGAGTTCCCGCAGGAACGGATCCCGGCCGAGGTCGTAATGCTGGTCGAGGAAGCGAGTGATCTCCCCGCACAGCCCTTCGCCCCACTCCAGCCACCGCAATCGGTACGGCGGCGTGTGGATCATCAGCTCCATGAACTTGCGGTCGAATTCCGGTATCCGGCTGCGGTGCACCTCGGTGGTGAACGCGTGTGCGAGCACCTCGACCGGATCTGCGTCCGTGGAGGCCGTGTGCAGGATTTCGACGATGAGTTCCTCGCTCTGCCGGAACAGGGGGGAGAGAACGTCCTCCTTCACCGGGAAATGGCGGTGGAAGGTGCGTGGCGAGATCCCCACGATTTCGCAGATCTGCTCCACGGTGGCGGAGGTGTTGCCCTCGGCGATGAACAGATCTCGTGCGGTGAGAGCGATGGTCCGTCGCAGTTCCGCCGCCCGGCGCTCGGTGAGGGTGGGACGAGCTGGCTTGGTCACCGGGCCTCCCTTTCGTGCTGTCGTACCGGGCCTGCGCGTCGGCGCCCATGCGTGTCCAATACGCGGCGTCAGGGTATGACAGTACGGCAGAACGTGACAAAATGGCCAATGAAGGGGCCGGGCTCCCAGCCAGCGGAATTCTGCACCCCCGTTCGTCCGGCACCTGATTTCATGCCACGGTATCGCCGATAACGGGAAAGGCGCGACGGCCTGACATCGATGCACGGTGGCCGGAACGCGAGGGAACGAGAGGTCGGAACATGATCGAAGGTGCGGAATACGGCCCGGACAGTGGCGCCGGCCGGCAGGACGCGCGCGTCCCCACCGCCCGGCCGCCGGCCGGCGACGCGAAAGGCGGCCGGGCATGAGCGGGGAAGAGTCGCTTGCCGGACTTGTGGCGCGCGTAGAGCGTCTCGAGGACGAGCTCGCCATCATCCGGAAACTCACGGCCTACGGACCGCTCGTCGATGCGGGTGAGGCCGATTCCGTGGCGGAATTGTGGGCCGAGGACGGCGTTTACGACGTCGAGGGCTGGCGGATGGCCGGGCGTGCCGAGGTGCGATCCATGGTTCTGTCCGACGCCCACCAGGACATCATCGGGGGCGGCAGTGCCCACTTCTTCGGCCCACCCCATATCGAGCGCATCGAGGGTGACGAGGCCGAGGCGATCTGCGAGTCGATCCTGGTGCGGCACGAGGACGGCAAGTTCTACATCTGGCGGGCCGGAGTCCACCGGATCGAGTTGCGCCGCACCGGCAACGGTTGGTGCGTCACCCGGCGGGTCACCCGGCCCTTGAACGGCAGCGCCGCAGCCCGTGATCTGGTGGCCGGCCGGAAATAGGAATACATTGCCCGGCCGCGCGAGTTCGGCGCAGCGGGCAGGTGAAGTGCTCCACCCGCCGCCGCCCCGCGCGCCGGCGGCGGGTTCGGCCGCGCGTATCCCGGATCCGGCCACCGTCCCGGTGACGACGTGATGAGCTGTGCACGTTGCGGTTCCACCGGTTCCGAGCACTCGGAGCGCCCAGTGATCGTCGAAGCATTGTCCGCGACGTCGTCGGGCAAGGTCCCCCAGCGGCGACAGTTGCCTTCCCGACCGCCTGATCGACGCGACACATCAACATCTCGGTGAGCGGGAAGTTCCGGAACCGGGCCGGTCACCACCACCGACACTGGGGTCGCCCCATGAGCAGGCCGAACGACCGGTATCCCTGTCGGCTCCGACATCTGCCGCGGCCCTCGAACCGGTCACCGGTCTCGACGAACAGGAGAATCAATGTCGGATGTGCGTGTTCACCCCGAGCGGCTCGCCGCGGTCACCGAATGGGATTACGAGGCCGATGTGGTGGTGGTGGGCTACGGAGTGGCGGGTGCCGGCGCGGCGATCGAGGCCGCTCGCGCGGGGGCCGATGTACTCGTGCTCGAACGGACCGGGGGCTGGGGCGGCGCGGCGGCGCTCTCGGGTGGATTCATCTATCTCGGCGGCGGCACCGCGTTACAGCAGGCGCTCGGTTTCGACGATACGCCCGAGAACATGGAACGCTTCCTGATGGCCGCGCTCGGTCCGGGCGCCGACGAGGTCAAGATCCGCGATTACTGCCAGGGCAGTGTGGAACATTTCGATTGGCTCGTTGCGCAAGGTGTTCCGTTCAAAGAAGAATTCTGGGGCGAACCCGGTTGGGAACCGCCGGCCGATCAGGGCCTGATGTTCTCCGGCGGGGAGAACGCCGCACCGTACAACACCCTCGCTACTCCGGCGCCGCGTGGCCACCTCCCGCAGATGGCGGATAAACACACCGGCGAGAAGGGCGGCGGGTTCATGCTGATGAAACCGCTCACCGACACCGCGGCGGCCTTGGGTATCCGCGCCGAATACGATGTGCGGCTACAGCGCCTGATCGTCGACGACTCCGGCCGAGTCACCGGAGTGGTGGCCAAACGCTACGGCAAACCCGTGTATGTACGCGCACGCCGGGGCGTCGTGCTGGCAACCGGTAGCTTCGCCTACAACCAGCAGATGGTCGAGGCATACACCCCGTTGCTGATCAACCGGCCAGCGGCTGCCATCGAGGAACACGACGGTATCGGCATCCTGGTGGCACAGGCTCTGGGCGCCCAGCTGGCGCATATGGATGCCATCGAGGTCGCGATCTTCGCCGACCCGCAGTTGATGGCGCGCGGAATACTCGTCAATGGGCGCGGCCAGCGCTATATTCCCGAGGATTCCTACCCCAGCCATATCGGGCAGTCGACCCTGATCCGCCAGGCCAACGAGGCGTTCCTGATCATCGATGAATCCGCTCTGGAGGAGGCGAACAACAGCGTCTCGAGCAGCGCGGCGATGCGCAGCGTGCCACCCACCTGGGTCGCGGAATCGGTCGAAGAACTGGAATCGGATATCGGTTTCCCCGCCGGGGTCCTACAGGCCACCGTCGAGGTCTACAACAGGCACGCGAAGGACGGCGCGGACCCGCTGCTGGGTAAGAAAACCCAGTGGGTGAAACCGATCGGCGCACCGCTGGCGGCCTACGATCTGCGCAACCGCACAGGCGGTTTCACCCTCGGCGGCCTGCGCACCGATCTCGACTCCCGGGTCGTGCATGTCTCCGGTGACCCGATTCCCGGCCTGTTCGCCGCGGGCCGCTGCACCTCGGGAATCAGCGCGGGCGGCTACGTGAGCGGCGCGTCCTTGGGCGACGGCAGCTTTTACGGTCGCCGCGCCGGCCGGACCGCCGCCGGATCCTGACCCCTTCACCGACGAGGTGGTGCTCACTCGAGGCGGGGCCGGTCGCCGGGTCGAGAGGGCTGGAGCCGATCAGCCGAAGGGGAGCGGGTGGGCGAACTTGGCGCGCAACAGACCGCCGATTTCGGCTACCGCGAGCGTCGCGCGGGCCGAATTCTGCGGTCGCATGAGAAAACCGTGCAGTACGCCGGGGTACCTGGTGACGGTGGTCTGGACCCGCGCGTCCCGCAGTCGGCGGGCGTATCGCTCGCCCCAATCCCGGATCGGGTCGCCCTCGGCGGTCACCACGATCGCCTGAGGGAGACCGGTCAGGTCCTCGGCGTAGGCCGGAAACCGATAGCAGTCGTCGGGCCCGGTGGCGCTGGTGTCCACGAGTTCGTGCAGATAGGTGATGTCCTCGCGGAGCAGCATCGGAGCGTCGGGCATGGCGATGATCGACGGTGCGCCCATATCGCGGTCCAGTCCGGGGTAGAGCAGAACCTGACCGAACAGGGCGGGGCCGGTACGGTCCCTGGCCAGCAGCGCGACGCCGGCGGCGAGACCGCCGCCCGCGCTGTCACCGAGTACGACCAGGCGGCCGGGATCGATGCGCAGCGATTCCGCGTTGGCCGCGACCCATGCAGTGGCCGTATACGATTCCTCGACCTGTGTCGGTGCTCCCCATTCCGGAGCAAGCCGATAGTCGACACCGATCACCGTCGCACCGGCCGCGGCCGCGATCTGCCGGGCCAGCGGTTCGAACGAGGCATTGGAGCCCATCGCCAGACCACCGCCGTGCAGATGGACCACGGCCGGGGCCGCGGTGTCGTTGGTGGGCCGGTATATGCGGAGTGGGATGTGCCCGTAGGGCCCGGGGACGGTGAGATCCTCGATGTCGGTCATGAGCGGCATATCGGCCGGGGGCTTCATCGCCTCGACGCCGGCACGGACCTGTTCGATGCCTCGGGAACGCATGGAAGGTACTGCCCCCATGGCGTTGATACGGGCTTCGACATCGGGATCGAGTGGGGGAACGGGCACGGGCGTCTCCTCGGCGAATATCAAGGGTTAGGAGCCCAATAGGACCGCATCACATCGTTGTCCGGCTGCCGCTGTTCCGTCAGATGGGAGGCCGGTCAGGTCCCGCTCACCGGAAATACGGCAGTCGACATTTCGGACACGCCTTATCGTCCGTTGTGCCAGCCGTTCGTGACCTGGGTCACGAACAACCGCCCATCGGTCCGCTACCTGCTGTCGATGCCCGGCGCTGGCGCAGTTTCCGCGGTGCCGTAGGACCGCGGGGTTCTGCTGTCGAATCCCTCGACTGCGTCGCGGAATGTCGTATCCACGAGCGCTGAGCGGGGGGCGGCACGGCGACCGGAACCCCGGGCCCCATCTCGTCTCAGGAGGACGTTCGATGTCCGATCCCACATCCCGGCTCACCACCGGAAGCCCCGACGACCCGCCGAGGTTCAGATCCCCGGCGCTGATCATCACGGCGCTGATCCTCGCCGAATGCGTGAGTGCTTTCGAAGCCGGAACGATCTTCATCGCGTTGCCGCGGTTCAGCGAAATCTTCGGAGCACCGGCCTCCACGACGGGCTGGGCGGTGACCGCCTACATGCTTGTGGCGGCGGCGACGGCCCTGGTCGGCGGTCGTCTCGGCGATATGTACGGCCGCAAAAAGGTCCTCATCGCCGTCATGCTGGTTTCGGTGCTCGGTTCGGTGATCAGTGTCTTCGGTGACTCGATGGCCGCGATCATCGTCGGCCGGGGCGTGCAGGGAGTCTCGGGCGCGATTCTGCCGCTCTGCTACGGCCTCGCTCGCGAAGCCCTGCCCGCCCAGAAGGTGTCGATCGCCGTGGGGTTCATCAGCGGCGCGGCTCTGCTGGCCGGTTCAGGAGGCTCCCTGATCGCCGGAGTCCTGCTCGACGTCGCCGACTGGCATATGATCTTCGTTCTCGCCGCGGTCCTGGCTGTCGTGGCATCCGCCGTGGCGGCGGTTGTGCTGCCGGGGACGCATACCCGGTCCGAACTGCCCCGGTTCGACTATGTGGGCGCGATTCTGATGACGCCCGGCCTGATCGCACTGCTGTACGGCATCACACAGGGCCCGGCGTGGGGGTGGACCAGTCCCGCCGTCATCGGGCTGATCGTGGCCGGGCTCGCCATTCTGGCGGTATGGACTTTCTGGGAACTGGGGCGCAGCGAGCCGCTGGTCGATTTCCGGGCACTGGCGAACAAGCGTATGACGCTCAACTTGATCGCGTTGTCGGTGCTCGCACTCGGCCCCGTCGGTGCTGTGCAGATCGTGACCCCGATGATCCTGCAGTCGCCGGCCTCGTTGCCGGTCGGGCTCGGAATGTCGGCAACGGTCACCGGCCTGGTGGCCGGTATCGCGGCGCTTTTCGGTTTCGCCTCGTCGCCGGTGGCGGGTGCGGTCGCCGGCCGGTGGGGTGGCCGGACGGCCTTTCTCATCGGGGCTGCGCTGTTCGCCGTCGCGAACATCATGATCTTCGTGGGCCATAAATCGCTGTTCGTGATGATGGGGGTTTTCGCGGTTGCGGCCGTCGCTACCGCCTTCGCCTTCACCGGCTACCCGAAGATCGTGATCGAATCTGTTCCCGACAACGTCACCAGTGTCACGACGGGCATTCTGAGCACTGCCCGGCAGGCATTCTCGGCGATCGGTGTGGCCATCGTATCGGTCATGCTTTCGATGTGGACGGTGCCCGGCACCACAGCCCCCGCATTGTCGTCGTTCAACGTGGCGGTGGGATGGTTCGTCCTGTGCTCGCTGATCGTGGCCGCCATCTGCCTGTTCATCGGCAGGCCGCAGCCGGAGACGAAACCGGCCGACGGTCTGCCGACCGGCGACGAGGGTAGCGAGACCTCGGCGGCATACGCCTGACGGACTGTGGGACCGGCGCCGTTACGGGGCTTGCCTCGCAACGGCGCCGAAGCCGGATCGCGCCGGGCCGGAGGGCCGGTGTCCGGGCGTTACCCAGGCAGTGCCGGACGTCGAGCCGGGGTGTGCCGCGCGCGACCTCGGCCGTCCGCCGAACCTCCCGTTCATCGGGATCGGCGGCCTCGCGTTCTCGCGGCGTCCCCTTACGATCCGATCGTGACTTCTTCGTCCGATACCGACCACATCCCGGCGAAATCCGACCGCGACGCCGTCGCCGATACGGTGAACCGATACACCTACGCCCTCGATGATCGCGATTGGGCCCTCCTCGACGAGGTGTTCGCACCGGATGCCGTGGTCCGTTACGGCGCTGCCGAGGCGCCCGCGGTCCGTGGCCGGGCGGCGACCGTGGCGATGATCCGGTCCTTTCTGGATCGGTGCGGCCCCTCCCAGCATCTGCTCGGCAACCACATCATCGAAATCGACGGCGATACCGCGTCCTCGATCTGCAAAGCCCGGGTCCTGCACATCGGCGCCGGGGACAACGCGAACCTCACCTACGAATGCGTGGGTGTGTATCGCGACCGGCTGAGCCGGTCGCCGCAGGGGTGGCGGATCGTGGAACGAACGTTCGTGATCGATATCGAGTTGGGGGACCGCCATGCGGTCCTCGGCGGTGGCTCCGCCGGGTAGCCGAATCGTCGCGGTGTGGTGGTACCCACCGCGGAATGAAAGGAACACATATGCCTGGTCCGCGCTTTGCCTTCACGAAACTCCTGGTGAACGATCTCCCGGCCCAATTCGACTTCTATTCCAAGGTTTTCGGCCGAGTGGAACGGACCCGCTACGAGTTCGACGATCGTCGCGATCCGCTCGCCGAGATCATCATGACCTCTCCGGACGGGACCGAGCAGTCACTGGTGCTGTTGCACTACAAGAACCGGCCCGCGCCGGCCCCGGGTTCGGCGGTGATCGGTTTCGAGGTGCACGGTCTCGACGACATCGTGCGGCGGGCCGAGCAGGCCGGCGCCACCGTCACCGAACCGCCCACCACGATGACGGAGATCGGTATCCGGGTCGCTTTCGTCGCGGATCCGGAAGGGCATGTGCTGGAACTGTTCGAACGGTTGTGACCGGTAGTCGGGCGCATCCGGATCAAAGGAAGAAGGAACATCATGACCGCCACCCTCTCGGCGTCCGGCAGGCATCCGCTCATCCCTGTCGCCCCGCCCAGTGTCGTTGCCGACCTGTACTCGAGCGCCGAGACCGCCGCCTTGTTCGGAGTGATCGCCGATCACGGTCCCTGGCCGCTGGTGCTGGCGCACCATTTCGCGTCGACCGAGGAGTATCTGGCCGTATCCGGTGGGGCGGACCGGAAACCGGATGCGAAGCTCGCGGACTTCGCCGCGCCGGTGTTCCGCGGCTACCTGGCCAAGGAAGGTGTGGCTTTCTACGATGAGATCCGCGATATCTATCTGAGCCGGACGCTGCTCGAACACGCCAAGAGTGTGCACGGTGCCCGTTACGGTATGGCCCATCACATGCTGTTCAACATGGCGGTCCCGTCGCGCAGCTTCGACGCGGGCCATTTCGACAGCGGTAACTGGCGGGGGATGAGTTCGGTGGACACCCCGATCTGGTTGCTCAGCGTGATGGCGAAATCGGGTCTGTTCGATGCGTGGGAGGTGAAGACCTCGCAGGTGATCACCTACTTCTACGATTCCGATCTCGACGGCGGATTCACCTACTGGCCCGACGGTCCCGATCGCGCACCGCAGCGGCTGGCCGCGCCGTTCTGGAATACCGCCGTACTGTCGGACAACTCGAAGATGTACCACCGGCGCGAAGGCAACGGCCCGCGGGACAGCCGCGATATGCCGGAGCTGGAAATGCATACGCGGCTGCACGGTGCGGGCGGTCAGTGGGTGGTACGAAACGGTGATACGGAAATCGGCCGGTACACCGACGGTGACGTCCGGACCCTGTTCCACTATACGGCGCTCGTCTTCGACGACCGGCACGATGCAGACCGCTATCTCGACCACACCGACGATCTGACCGCCGACAAGGTTTTCGATATCCTCGGCGACGATTTGACGCGCCGCGGTATCGAATTCGATTTCCCGGCGGACCCGATGACCGATCGCGATTTCATCGCGCTGCTCACCGCCACCTACGCCATGGCGCCCGCCGAGTACCCGGCGGCAGCCCCGCTCGATATCCACTGAGCACTGTCCGGCGGGCTGCCCGGACGGTGTGGTGAGGGGCCACGGAAGCCACTGGGTGCGAAGCACCGACTGTCCGGGTGATTGATTGATGCCGGTGGCGCGGAGCCGGCCGGTCGATGTGGGCCGATGCGGTCCGGATGACAGTTCCCCGCCCGGCCGAACGTTTTTGCCGGGTCCGCGTCCGGCCCACCGCGGTGGACAGTGAGCACAGCACGATCGGGTAGCGGCTCCCGCTGAATGGGAGGCCGGCGTTCGGCCCGCCTACCGGGCCCTATCGTCCTCACATACCAGTTCTTGTGACCCACTTCATGCCGGAATTATCGCTGCGCACAACGGTTTTCGCTGCGCGAGGAGCCGGCGAGAACGTTCACTGTTCCCCGGAAGGCCCGCACTATGACCACACCCGTCGAAACCGTCGCAGCTGCCGTCACCGCCGCCGGTGCCACGACCATCGAGGCACGCCGGATTTCGAGTGGATACTCCTGGCCGGAGTGCCCGAGGTGGCAGGAGGGCACCTTCTGGTTCTCCGATATGTACACCGGAACCCTCAAGACGCTCGATGCCGACGGCAACGCCACTGTCGTCGTCGATGCGAACGCCCGCGCCGCGGGCACCGATGTCCCGATCGTGCTGGGTGGGTTCGGCCGGCTGCCCGACGGCCGCCTGATCGTGGTGTCCATGCACGAGAAACTGGTGCTGGTGCACGGTGGCGGTGCCCCTGACGACCTGTCGGTGTACGCCGATATCTCCCGGTACTGTTCGGCGTCCGCCAACGATATGGTGGTCGACGCCGATGGCCGTGCCTACATCACCCAACTCGGTTTCGATATCTTCGAGAACGAGGAGCCGAAGACGTCGCCGCTGATCGTGGTCGAGCCGGACGGCACGGTCGGAACTCCGGCGAAGGTCGGTCCGCTCAACTGCGCCAACGGTATTGCCATCAGCGCCGACGGCAGCAAGATCTACACCGCTGAGGTCATGGCCTTCAAGATCACCGTGATGGATCGTGCGGCCGACGGCGCGCTGTCGAATCCGCGTGACTTCGCTACCTGCCCGTTCATGCCCGATGGCATCGGCCTGGACGCGGACGGCGGGGTCTGGGCCGCGATGCCGGGCGGCGGCTATGTCGTGCGCTTCACCGAGCAGGGAATGACCGACGCGATTCCGGTGCCGTTGGAGAACGGTGTCGCCTCGGCGTGCCTGCTGGGCGGACCGGACCGCGACCGGCTCTACCTGACTGTGGGGCATGAGGTCTACGACTTCGAGAAGTCGGCCCGAGAGGGCCTGGGCAGTATCTGGGTCGCCGATGTGCCGCATCGCGGCGGCGATACCCGTCCCTGATCCGATCAGGCCAGCTCGAGAGTCGAGGAAAAACACATGGCAACACTGGATTTCAGCGATCGCGTGGTAATCGTGACCGGCGCGGGCCGGGGGATCGGGCGGGCGAACGCACTGCTGCTCGCCGCGCGCGGCGCCGCTGTGGTGGTGGGCGACCTGGGCGCCCGCACCGACGGTTCGGGCGTGGACGGTGACGACCCGGCGGCGGCGGTGGTCGCCGAGATCACCGCGGCCGGGGGCAAGGCCGTTGCCTGTCACGCCGATATCGCTACCGAAACGGGCGCGCGTGCACTGGTCGATACCGCGCTCTCGTCCTTCGGCAAGATTTCCGCCGTCGTGAACAACGCCGGAATCGTGCGCACCGCGCCCTTCCGTGAGGTGCCGGACGAGGAGTATCAGCGCCATCTCGACGTGCACTATTTCGGTGCATTGCGGCTGTGCCGGGCGGCGTGGCCCCATATGCTCGAGACCGACGCCCCGCGTGTAGTCAACACCCTCTCGGCGGCGATGCTGGGCAACCCTGGGATGGCACACTACGGCGGTTCCAAGGGTGCGCTCTTCGGCCTGACCCGCAACCTGGCGGTCGAGGGCCTGGAAACAGGTATCAAGGTCAATGCCGTCGCGCCCGGCGCCGGTACCCGGATGGCCGAAGCCTCGGCCGACTCGCTGTCACCGGAAGTCATGGAGTACATGCGGACGGCGCTGCTGCCCGAGCACGTCGCCCCGGTTGTGGCCTATCTGGTGCATCCCTCCTGCGAGGTCACCGGAGAGGTGTTCAACGTGGCGGGCGGAATTGTGAACCGGCTGGCCCTGGTCAACACCGTGGGCATCCACGATCCCGGTCTCACCGTGGAAACCGTGGCCGAGCAGTTCGGCACGATCATGGCGATCACCCCGCAAGCCGTCCCGCAACTCGTCGCGCCCGCGCAGCTGCCGGCCTCCTGAACCACATCCCACAGCCACACTGGAGTGATCCGATGAGCACAACCGAGACGGCCGGCAAGGCCGTGAGCACCGAATTCCCGTTCCCGCCGGTGGCCACGAACGAAGCGATGGACCGCTATCACGCCATCGCCGCCGAGCGGCCGATGACCAAGATGACGATGCCGTTCGGCGGCGAGGTCTGGGCGATCCACCGCAGCGCCACGGCCCGGGAGATGCTGGGCGACGGCCGGTTCGTCCGCGAACCATTCCGGACGGGCGAACGGGTGGTGCCGTATTTCGTCGACTTCCCCGATTTCCTGAAGACCACCATGCAGTTCGAGGACCCGCCACATCACACGAAACTGCGGAAGCTGGTGCAGCGCTCCATTTCCCCGAAACGGGTCAAGGCGATACGTGATTCGGCGGTGGAGTTCGCCAACCACCTCATCGACGAGATGATCGCCAAAGGCGCGCCGGTCAACCTCGTGGAGGATTACGCCGTGGCGCTGCCTGTGCAGATGATCGCGAACCTGCTCGGCGTCCCGCCCGAGGACCGGCCGAAGTTCCAGAAGTGGAGCTCCGCGACGCTGGCGGTGGCGAATATGTCCGAGGAAGAAGTCGTGGCGAACATGACCGAACTGGTCGTGTACATGATGGGCTTGATCGAGGACCGCCGGAAGAACCCGCGCGAGGATCTGCTCAGCGATCTGGCGAACGCCCGCGACAAGGACGACAGCCTCACCGACGGCGAAATCATGCCGATTGCGTTGCTGCTGATCGTCGCGGGTTTCGACAATACGGCGAACTTCATCTGCACGGGCGTGCATTCGCTGCTGCGCAACCCCGATCAACTCGAGATATTTCTCGCGGATCCCGACGGGATGGCACCGACGACAGTGGAGGAAGTCCTGCGGCACGGCCGGATGGCGGTGGCCGACGTCGTCGCCGGTGGCAGTGGGCTGGTGCCGTTCGTGGCCACCGAGGACGTGGAACTGGATGGTCACCGCATCGCGAAAGGCGAAGCCGTACTGATCGATCCGGCCTCGGCCAACCACGACGGGACGATCGTCGAGAACGACGCCGTATTCGATATCCGGCGATCGACCAATCCGCACCTGACCCTGAGCTACGGCGTCCACCACTGTCTCGGTGCACCACTGGCGCGGATGGAGATGCAGGTCGGGATTGCCGAGCTGTTCAAGCGGCTGCCGGGGGTACGGCTCGAGGGTGAGGCTGTGGTCGATACGGACAACCTGGTCCAGCCCATCGTCGATCTACCCGTCTCCTGGTAGGGGTTCTCGATGCCGAAAGTGTTCTACACCCAGCCCGACGGCGAGGTGAAGGTGATCGACGGCGCCGTGGGCGATTCGGTGATGTCGACCGCCGTGCGCAACGGTGTGCGCGGCATTGTCGGCCAGTGCGGTGGCACCATGTCGTGTGCGACCTGCCATGTGTACGTCGACCGTGCCGAGCTGGGGTTTTTCCCTGATCCCAGCGACGACGAGGACGATATGCTCGAGTGCACGGCCGCCGACCGCGCGGACAATTCCCGGCTGTCGTGTCAGCTGGAATTGGCCGACGGCGTCGATCTGCACGTCACCGTCCCCGACGAGCAGGTCTGACCGATGGGGGATCCGGAAACTGTGCCGGGTATCGGTACACCGCCGCGCAGTGTGGTGGTGGTCGGTGCTTCGCACGCCGCCGTCCATCTCGCGGATCGCCTGCGGGATTTCGGGTATACCGGTGCGATCACTCTCGTCTCCGGCGAACCACGGCTGCCGTACCAGCGTCCGCCACTGTCCAAGGCGTGGTTGAAAGGGGAGGCGACGAGCGAGTCGCTACTGCTGCGCGCCCCAGCGCACTACGCCGACAAGGACATCGAACTGCTCACCGGTGTGCAGGTCCAGCGAGTGGCCCGCACATCGGCGGGTGTCCGGGTCGAGTTCGGGGTCGCGGGCGGCTCGCGCGCCCGGGAGTTCGATCGGCTGGTCCTGGCCACCGGTGCGCGGGCACGCACTCTGGCCATTCCCGGCTCCGATCACCCCGATGTCGTGCGACTGCGCGACCTCGACCATGCCTCCGCGTTGGCCGAGCGGGTGCGTAAGGGCCCGATCGTGGTGATCGGTGGCGGTTTCATCGGCCTCGAGGTTGCCGCCACCGCTCGGGCCCTCGGCACGGAAGTGGCCGTGATCGAGGCCGGCTCGCGGCTGCTGGGGCGTGCGGTGGGGGAGGGCACCGCGGCGGCGCTGCTCGCGGCGCACCGGGCGATACAGACCGACGTCGTTCTGGACACCCAACCGACGGCGATCACAGTTGCGGGCGACGGGATACGCGGCGTCCGGTTGAACGGCGGGCGTGAGCTCCCGGCCGCGACGGTACTGGTCGGCATCGGTGCCCAGGCACGCATCGAACTGGCCAGCCAACTCGGCCTGCACTGTGCGGGCGGAGTAGTGGTCGACGATCGGTGCCTGGCCTCCGACGGCTGGACGCTGGCCATCGGGGACTGCACGACTCGGGTCTCACCCGCGGGGCACCACTATCGGCTCGAATCGGTGGACAACGCCACCACTCAAGCGGAGGTCGCGGCGGCAGTACTGGCGGGGAGCGCCGCGGCCCCGGCCTCGCCGGCACCCTGGTTCTGGTCGGATCAGGGCGATCAGAAGTTGCAGATCGTCGGTCTGATCCGTGACTACACATCGGTGGTGGTACGCACCGACCCGGACAAACCGCGACGCCGGGTCGCCCTGTACTTCGCCGACGACGTGCTTGTCGCCGCCGAATGCCTGAACGCTCCGGCGGATTTCGTGGCGCTGCGATCGGCACTGAACCGGGGGTGCAACCCGGGCCCGGAAGCGTTGTCCGACAGCAGTATCCCGATCAAGAAGCTGCTGGCGCCGGTCTGCGGCTGAGCGATCGGATCGGGCGCCGCGGCCGGTCGGTCCGGCCGCGGCCCACCGGCCGCCGCCGATGGGTTCATCCGGATATTTGTTCGGCAGCAATCGAAGCAAGACGATCGTCGAGTTGACGGCCGACCGCGAACAGCTGGGGAGTGACGGCCCGTTCTCGCTGAATGGGAACATCCTCTGGCGGCGGGGATCTACCGCTGGCTTAATGACCGATGGCTGTCGAACGACGCTCCGAGATATCGGCGCACCCGGCAGTTCGCTGCCCATTCGTGCGCTTGCCGCGGGCTGTGGTCCTCGACCCGCTCACCCGGCAAATCCGCAACGACAACCCCAGCGCACCTCCTGCGCGACTCTTTCCCGATGATGACAAAGGAGTCGGTCGTTGAGAATCCGATACCGCGTGACTGCCGCCGTGAGCGCAGGTGCCGCCATCGCGCTACTGCTCACCTCGTGTTCCGGCGTGGCTGCCGTGGAGCGTAAGCCGGCCGGAGAACCACGCCGCGGGGGAACCGTGGCATTGGGCTGGAACACCGAGGCCCAGTCGGTCGACCCGGTGACCTGCGCGATCGGCATCGGAGTCGGTCCCTGCCAGGCGATCTACGGCGCCCTGCTCTACTACGACGCGGAGACCCGGGAGATCGTGCCCGGGATGGCGGAATCGTTCACCAGCAAGGACGGCAAGGTGTGGACGCTGAAACTGCGTCCGGGTGTGATGTTCACCGACGGCACTCCGTTCGACGCTGCTGCGGTGGCCTTCAACTGGCAGCGCGCGCTGGACCCGAGCCAGCTCTCCCCGAGCCGGGCCGCAGCGCAGATGATCGGCTGGCAGGTCCTCGACCCGACAACCTTGCGGGTGACATCGGAAAAGGCGAACTACCAGCTCCCCTACCAGCTCACCGAACCGCTGGCGTTCATCGGTTCGCCCACGGCCATCCAGCGTAAGGGCGCGGATTTCGCCACTGCGCCGGTCGGTGCCGGTCCCTTCGTGTTCCGGTCCTGGGCCCGCGGCACCGAAATGGTCCTCGAACGCAATGACGGCTACTGGGACAGCCCGCGACCGTACCTGGACAGGTTCGTCTACAAGACGATCCCGGCCGACGACCAGCGCTACAACGCATTACAGGCCGGGGAAGTGGACGTGATGGTAGTGGTCAGCGATAAATACGCCGAACGCGCCCGAGTGGCGGGCCTGGAAGTCGTTCAGTACGCGCAACTCGGCGGGAACGGGGTGCGGTTGAACAGCCGGGGCCCGCTCGCCGACCCTGATCTGCGCACCGCGATCGGGAAACTGATCGACAACGAACAGATACGGGCGGCGGCCTTTCCGGGGGAACAGGGTGCCGAATACTTCGTCGCCGAGGACCAGCCACTGTTCGACGAGGCCGCGAAATGGCCGGAGAAAGATATCGAGGGGGCACAGCGGCTCGTCGACGGCTACCGGGCCCGGCACGGTGGCGAGAAGATCGTGCTCTCCTACGTCACCACCGCGGGTAGTCCGGTGCTCACCCGGGTTGCCGAAGTCCTCCAAGCGCAATTACAGCAGGCGGACGGTCTCGAGCTCGAAATCAAGGCTCTCGACGGCGCCGGATATGCGAGCGCATTGGTTTCGGGAAGCTATGACCTGGTCCTCAACGCGCTCGGCGGCGCGCACCCGGAGAACCTGTACCGGGTGTTCCACACGAACGGCTCCGGCAATACCGCCGACTATTCGAACCCGATTGTGGACCGGGCACTGGAGCGGGCCCATGCCTCGAACGATCCGGCTGTGGTCGCGGACGCCTATAAAGCGGCGATCCGGGAGTTGGTGGCCACCACCGCCTACCGCTATTGGCGCCCATCCGTCACGAGTTTGATCCTGCGCGCGGACGTATACGGCGTCGAACCGACGTATCAGTACTGGATGCGCCCCGAACTGGCGTGGATACAGGAATGAGGTACAACATGAATGCCTGTGCCCGCGGCACCCGCCAGTATCGGTGGGCCGGCCGATGACAAGACGCGTGCTCGCTGTCTACCTCGCGAAACTGGTCGCCGTGCTGGTTCTGGTCAGCATTTCGACCTTCCTGCTGCTGGAGATGACTCCGGGAGACCCGCTGGCCACCTTGTTACCCGAGGGCGCCACCCCGGAGATGCGTGCCGCGGCGGCCGAACGGTTCGGTCTCGACGGGCCCCTGCTGCAACGGTATTTCGAGTGGCTGGGCTCCGCACTGCAAGGCGATCTGGGTCGCTCGATGCAGTCACAGTTACCGGTCACCGATGCCATCCTCGACCGTTTGCCGGTCACTCTGGAGCTTGCCGGGCTGTCGATACTCGTCGCGCTGGCCGTTGCCGTTCCCGTCGGTGTCCTGGCCGGCTACCGCCCCGGCGGTGTGGCGGACCGGATCACCACGGTCCTGTGCTCGGTGACGCTGTCGATTCCCAGCTTTCTGCTCGGTGTCCTGCTCGTCTTCGTGTTCGCGGTGTCGATGCAGGCATTGCCGGTGATCGGCTGGACGCCACTGCCGGAGGGGCTCGGCCCGCACCTGAGCGGATTGATACTCCCCGTCGCGACGCTGGCCGCCATCGAGGCCGTCGCCTTCATTCGCCTGCTGCGCAACGATATGGTCGCGACGCTGCAGCAGGATTTCGTCCTGTCCGCCCGGGCGCGTGGCATCCCGACCCGCCGGATCCTGTTCGTGCACGCATTGCGACCGTCGGCTTTCTCCCTGCTCACTGTGCTCGGCGTATCGATGGGCCGGCTGATCGGCGGCACGGTGATCGTCGAATCCCTGTTCGCACTTCCCGGCCTGGGATCCCTCGTCCTCACCGCGATCAACTCCCGTGACTACCTGCTCGTGCAGGGCATCGTCCTGGTTGTCGCGGTGGGCTACGTCCTGATCAACGCGGTGGTCGATATGGCCTATCCCTTACTCGACCCGAGAGTGAGAGCGTCATGAGCACATCCCTCGAGAAATCGGCACCCGCCCGGCCGGTGCCACCGGCAGCGCCGCCCGATTCGGTGCCGGCCGACGGGCCACCCGGCCGCCGTACCCGCCGCAATATCGGTGCTCTGTGCGGAGCTGTCTGGCTGATCGTGATCACGCTCGCCGCCGTGGCGGCGCCGGTGCTGCCGCTGCCCGACCCGGGCAAGATCACCGATCAGTACTCGATCCGGCCGTTCCGGCAGGCCGCGCATATCCTCGGCACCGATCCGCTCGGACGCGACCTGTTGAGCCGGGTCATCCACGGTGCCCAGATCTCACTGGCCGTCGCGATCGGCGCGACGCTTCTCGCGCTCGTGATCGGCACCGCGCTCGGGCTGACCGCAGGTTTCTTCCGCAGCAAGGTGGATATCGCCTTCGATATCGGTACCAACACCGTGCTCGCGTTTCCGCCGTTGATCCTGCTCATCGCCCTGGTCGCCGTAATGGAGCCCAGTATCGGGACGCTGACGGTCGGGCTCGGCCTGGTGGGTATGCCGACCTTTGCGCGGATCGCGCGGGCGAACACCATCGCCTTCGCCGGCCGGGAATTTGTCACCGCATCGAAATCGCTGGGTGCCAGTACGTTTCGGATCCTCGTGCGGGAAATTCTGCCCAATGTCGCGCTTCCGGTGTTCTCCTTCGCGATCGTCGTCGCGGCGACGCTGGTGGTGGCCGAGGGGTCACTGAGCTTCCTCGGACTCGGCGTACCGCCGCCCGCACCGAGCTGGGGCGGCATGATCGCGGCCGAGCGGGAAAGTCTGTACGAAAGCCCCTACCTCGTGCTCGTGCCAGGGATGTTCTTCTTCCTCACCGTGCTGTCGCTCAATATGACCGGCGACTGGGCACGTGACCGCATCGGACGGGAGTCGGCGCTGTGACATCTGCTGACAAGGTCGAGACTCGCGCTGTTCCGGCAGCCCCGGGGCCGGGGAATTCCGTTCCGCCGCCGGCGCTCGCTCTCGCTGATCTGCGGGTATGGTTCGACACCCCGCGCGGTATGGTTCGCGCGGTCGACGGGGTCGATCTGACGGTCGCCGCGGGAACAACGCTCGGTGTCGTCGGAGAATCGGGTTCGGGTAAATCGGTGCTCGCGCGTGCGGTCATGAATATTCTCCCGCGCAACAGCACGGTTCGTCCCGGCTCCCGGATCGAGATAGGCGGACGCGATACCGCCGACCTCGACAGGGCCGAGGCGCGCGCGCTCTGGGGTTCCCGGATCGCCATGGTGTTCCAGGACCCGATGACCTCGCTCACCCCCGTCCTCACCGTCGGCGCGCAACTCACCGAAACCCTGCGCCGGCACCTACCGCTGTCGCGAGCCGAAGCGGCGCGGCGCGGCGAGGAACTGCTCATCTCGGTGGGGATCCCGGACGCGCGCAAACGGCTCCGCCAGTACCCGCACAACCTCTCCGGTGGTATGCGCCAACGTGTGGTGATCGCTCTGGCACTCGCCTGTTCGCCACGGCTGCTGATCGCCGACGAACCCACCACAGCGCTCGATGTGACGGTGCAACACCAGATCCTGACCTTGCTGGCCCGGCTACAGCAAGAGAACGAGATGGCGATGGTGCTGATCACCCACGATCTCGGCGTCGTGGCCGGTCGCACCGACGAAATCGCCGTGATGTACGCGGGCCGGATCGTCGAGCAGGCACCCACCGAGGAACTGTTCCGGGCCACCCGGCACCCCTACACGCAGGCGCTGCTCCGCTCCATTCCACGACTGGCCGCCCCCAGCCATACCAGGCTGGAGGCCATCCCCGGACGACCGCCCACCATCATCGATCCGCCACCCGGCTGCGCGTTCGCGCCTCGCTGCCGGTACGCCCGGCCACGATGCCTGTCCGAAACACCGCAGCTGATCGAGGCACCGAACAGTGGCGGCCGACATCGCCTCGCCTGTTTCCATCCCGTCGGGACCCCCGAAGGGGACGAGGCGCAGACCACGAATCTGGCAGCGGGCGTTTCGGCGGCCGGACTGCCGATGGACTCCAGGAGCGTGCACTGAAATGGCCGGTACCGGAACTGCCCATCTGCGTGACGACGACGCCGAGGTGGTCCTGCGCGTCCAGGACCTCGTGGTCGAATACCCCACAGCCCACTCGGGCAAGGTCCACGCTGTCTCGAATGTGAGTCTCGATATCCGGCGCGGGGAAACCCTCGGACTCGTCGGCGAATCCGGTTGCGGGAAATCCACTCTCGCCAAGGCCATCATGCAGCTCCCGGCCCCCACGTCGGGCCGGGTGCTGTTCAACGGCGAGGATCTCACCACCCTGTCCGCGCGCGGTCTGCGTTCGGCGCGACGCCCTATCCAGATGATCTTCCAGGACCCGATCTCGTCGTTGAATCCACTACGAAGGGTGCGACAGATTGTCGCGGAGGGTTTGGAAGTCGCCGGTGGCCACAGCAAAACCCAGCGCGCCGAATTGGTCGACACCATGCTCGAATCGGTGGGTCTCGATCCGGGCGCGGCCGGTGACCGGAGGCCACACGAGTTCTCCGGCGGCCAGTGCCAGCGAATCTCGATCGCGCGCGCGATGGTCCTCGAACCGGAGGTGGTGATCTGCGATGAGCCGGTATCGGCCCTGGACGTCTCGGTGCAGGCCCAGATCCTGAACCTGCTCGAGGATATGAAGGATCGCTACGATCTGACGCTGCTGTTCATCGCCCACGATCTCGCGGTGGTGAAGAACATCAGCGATCGGGTGGTCGTCATGTATCTCGGGAAGATCTGCGAGGTCGGCGCACCCGATTCGCTCTACGCCCGGCCCGCCCATCCGTACACCGCCGCGCTGCTGTCGGCGGTCCCGGAGCCGGACCCTGCGATCGCGCCGAACACCAGCACCCTGTCGGGCGATCTGCCCTCGCCGCACGACCCGCCGTCGGGTTGCCGGTTCCGCACCCGATGTCCCCGGGCCAGTGCACTGTGCGCGAGCACCGAGCCGGAGATCCGCGAGGTCCGTCCCCAGCACTATGTAGCGTGCCATTTCCCGAACGACCTGGAGTCGTTCGCGGCCGAGTGATCGGCATACGAAACCGCGCCGGGCCCAAGGGCCGCCCGCCCCCCCGCGAAGACCCTCTGTACCAGCTGCCGGGCCGACCACCGAACCGAAAGGACTCGCGACCAATGAAATTCGATGTCATCCTGCCCGGAACCAGTCATATTCCCGATTTCTACCCGTGGGCGCATGCGCTCGACGCGGACGGCTTCCGGCGTATTCTCACCACCCTCGACGAAGCCGGCTTCCATGCCGTGTCGGTCTCCGAGCACCTCGCGATGCCGTTGTTCGAAGTACCCAGGCTCGGCCCGTACTGGCAGGATGCGTTGTCGACGATGGCGTTCGCGGCCGCGGCGACCCGCCGGATCCGGCTGGACGCGACCGTTCTGGTGCTGCCGTATCACCACCCGTTACGGCTGGCGAAATCACTGGCGACGATCGATGTGCTCTCCGGCGGCAGGGTCAATGTGTCGGTCGGTGTCGGCCACGCGGAACAGGAGTTCGCGGCGATGGGGGTGCCGTTCCGGGAGCGCGGCGCGATCACCGACGAGATCCTGGAAGCACTGAACACGCTGTGGACTGCCGAGCAGCCCGAGCATCGCGGTGAGTACTTCGAGATCACCGATCTCGCAGTGGATCCGCGCCCCGTGCAGAAACCACGACCTCCGATCTATGTGGGCGGGAACTCCAAACCCGCGTTGCGGCGCGCCGCGCGGCACGAAGGCTGGCAGCCGAACCCGACGAACTTCACGCTGGAAGAGATCCCACCGCTGCTGGACTACCTCCGTGAACAGCCGGCCTATGCGGGCAAGGAGGACATCTTCGATGTCAATTGGCTCAAAGCGCCTGCCGGCGTCACTCTGGACAGGGGGTTCGCCGGTGCTTCCGCTTCCGAACTGAACGGCTATCGGGACGAGTTGATCGAGGCCTACTCCGGCGATTACCGGAAGGCCGGTATCACCCGTGCGGCCGCCCAGCCGCCACGCAACATAGGTTCCGAGCAGGAATTCCTGGATTATCTGCGCTGGTTCGCCGAGGAAGTCATGGCGGTGGCGGGAATCGAGTGAAGTGGCGCTGGCCTGCTGCGGATCCGGCGGTGGTGGGAATGGCCGGCGCGGTGGTATGTCCCTCCGGGTGCGTCTGCCGACGCGGGGTGGAAAGTCAGGTGTAGAAGGTGACAAGGTCGCGGTCGGCCTCCGCGCAGAACTGGATCCAGTGCCGCATTTCGGCCACAGATTGCGCGACTCGTCGATCGGCGAGGACGGAAAGGTCCGCGCCGTTGAGTGCTTGGGCGAGCGGCTTCAGCTCGGTGCGGGTGAGGTGGCCGATGCCCGGGAAGTCGATGATCTCCGGCAGCGGCACCGGGGAGCCCGCGTTGGCGAATTCGTTGGGGTCGAACTGCACGCCGATCTCGTCGAGCGCGGTGTGAACCGTGCCGAACCAGGTCAGGGCGACGGGGTACCAGTAGGCGTTGCGGAGGCCCGGCCGAATCGCTCGCACAGTTGCGACAGCGCGTAGCCGTACACCGATCCGTCGGTGCCAGTATGTGGTCGGGAGTAGAACAGCTCTTCGAGCGCGCCGTCTCATAGGCCACGGGTTCGCTTGCGGAGCGGGGCTGCGGCAACATCCAGTCGAAGAACTGCTGCGGTTCGGAAGTGAACGCGGACGGCGCACGCAGCACCTCGACTTCCACCGCATACGCCACGACCCCGTACCCCATACCGCTCCTGTGCTCGTTGCTACCCTCCGAGTCGCTGATACCGAGGTGTCGGCGACCGGGCGCACAGTACGCGAGCGCTGTGACACTGAATTTGCACGGACACATCATGTTCGGCCACGCAGGCCCTGTGTTGAGGAGCATGAGCTGGTGCGGCGCACGCCTGGTTGAGCCAGGCCGAGATCGTGGCCCAATACGGCCTCGTCGCGTTCGCCGACGCGGAAGCGGAGCTGACCGCGTGGATCGTTGATCGGCGCGGATCACCGGGAATGAGCCGAAAGCGATCTTCTTCAGCGGCGTGGCGACGAGCCCGGGAGGGCGTTGCTGCCAGCACGGCGCGAAACCGGCACGGTTTCGGTGGGCCGCTCGACATGGGCCGATACGAACGAAGACGAGTTGATCGACCCGCCCGAACAACCGGCGATCAACCAGTCGCTCGCCTGGGCGGCCCCACACCTACCGGCGAGGATGTCCTACTGCGGATCTGGCCCGAGCGCGCCACCTCGCTCGCGCCGGACAGTCCGCCATTCTGACGGGCCGGGGCAAACGTCACCGGGCCTCACCAGGAACAGGAACCGTGTTCGAGAACGCATGCCCGAATCCCACCCAGCCGGATCAGACCCCTGGGGCAGTCTGCTCCGCCCCGAATTCCAGGGCCGCGACGACGAATTGGCCAACCTCGCCAACGGAGCCGACCTCGTCGGCGTCGGCAGGGCGGCGGTGTCGAACCGGGCCAAGGGACACCACGACTTCCCGAAACTCGGTGCTACTGACCGGGTCGCCGCGAAAGCGCTCCAAATACACCGCTGAGCGCCGGATATCTCAAATCCGGACCCACGTGTCGTTCTGTGGCCACGATTTGTACCCCGGTTCAGCCCGTTGAGCCTCGCCAGGGAGTGTTCTCGGCTTCGTCGAGCAGTGGCAACGCCTGGTGCAGTGCGCGGCGGATCGGTTCGGTCCAGCGCCGGATATCGGGGGCCGGGGATCGTTGAGCGGGTCGATCCACTCGTGATCGGTTTCCCATTCCCTGGGCAGCGTCCCGACCTTGAATCGCTCGGTGGCGGGCCGCCGGGCGGCGAAGTCGTCGGGTTCGAATCGGTACCAGTTCTCGTCACCGTCGCACTGGATGGCGACGGAATGCTCGAATCTGCTGATGCGTATCCGGGGTGGCTTCAGAGCCTGTGGCTAGCCCTACATTCGATACCGGTCCCGCGCAGTGAAGTGGGAACGGTATCGAATGTAGGGCTCTACCTGTAGATGTACCGAGTGATTCGGTGTTGCCACCGGAGTGTGAGGCAGGCGAGGAGCCGAGCTTCGTGTACTACGAGCCCGGCGCCGGCGCGATAGCGGTGACGGGCAAAGGCTGGCCGACACCGCGGCGGGTGGTGTCAGAGTGTGTCGCGCAGGATTGCGCCGAGGCGCTGGTGGGCGAGGTAGTTCTTGGCCAGGTGGAAGTCGAAGGTGCCGATGATCGTGTGTTCGTCGATGTCGACGCCTTCGAAGGTGCGGCCGATACCGCCCGGGGGGATGGCGACGATGTCACCGGGGTCGGCGAGGTTCACCCAGCGGGCGACACCCGGTGGACGGGCACCGCGGCCATCGAGGGGTGCCGGCCACAGACGTGGCAGAACGGCGTGGGGCAGAGCCAGCGGTGAGCCGAGAGTGACCAGAAGGTCGACCTCCAGATCGGGCCGGGCCCACAGGGCTTCGTAGGCGACGACCGATCCGAGGGAATGGGCGATCACCACGCGCGCACTGGTGGTTTCGAGGGCGTCGGTGACTCGTGCCCGGACAGCGGCGCGGGCCGGGCTGTCGGGGTTTTTCAGATAGGCATGGGCTTCTCGGCAGAAGAGTGCGACGAACCACCTCGTGGCGGGTGGGCCGAGGAGGCGCATCCGGGCGATGGTGTCGACGGCCTGGCGCAGTCCGACGGTCGGTCGCCCCGCGGCGACACCCACGGGCAGGTCGAACGACCCCAGCCATTGGTAGGCGAACTCGATCTCGGACGGGTCCAGGTCCTCGAGGTCGCCGCCAGCGCCTTGCCGGCCGGGCTGGCGAAGCACGTCGGCGTAGTACGCCATGGACACCTCCGGTGCCGGACCGTCGGCCCCGGCGCCATCGAGTGCGCCCGCGAGGCGGGTGCGCCATTCTTCTCCCAGGATGCGGGCGGCCTTGGGAGGCTGTGTGCCGCTGCGGAAGTTGCCGATGCCGTGGACTCCCACGATGGTGTGTGTCACGAGTCCTCCGGGGTGGTGGTGTCGGCGGGTCCGGGTGTGCGGCGTTCCCGGGATCGGGGCGGAACCCTTGTCAGGAAAGCGACATCCGTACCGAATCTGACGACCAATCGATCCCCGGCTCCTACCGCGAGCGCACGGCATGGTGCAGGCAGGGGAATGCGGTCGATGCATTGCCTCGTGGTCAGGTCCCATACCCGT
>NZ_BDBZ01000047.1 GCF_001613245.1 Nocardia speluncae NBRC 108251
TGGTCCGCGATGTGCAGCGACGTGGTGAGCGTGGTGTGGGTAGGCCCCGCACCCGCGGGGATGGTCCGGGCTTTCTCCGGGCCAAGTCCGGGATCGGGGAGTCGGCCCCGCACCCGCGGGGATGGTCCTGCTGACCCCGGGCAGCCGATTCCTCCGATCGTGTTGGCCCCGCACCCGCGGGGATGGTCCTCCTGACAACGCCAAGATCTGGCAGGACGCGCAGTCGGCCCCGCACCTGCGGGGATGGTCCTCTGCCGGGCCAGGCGCATCTGCCCGCCTGGCCCGTCGGCCCCGCACCCGCGGGGATGGTCCACTCGAGCGCACCGGGCTCGGCAGCGGCGGGCAGTCGGCCCCGCACCCGCGGGGATGGTCCGGAATTTGCCGATTCGGTCGATCTCCTCGGCGGGTTGGCCCCGCACCCGCGGGGATGGTCCTCACAAACCGAACACCTGAGCGAGTGTTTTCAGGTCGGCCCCGCACCCGCGGGGATGGTCCTCCGTACCGGGTGATCGTGGATCCACGCCGCGAGTCGGCCCCGCACCCGCGGGGATGGTCCGTCGGTGATCCCGGCGTCCAGCAGCGACGACGCGTCGGCCCCGCACCCGCGGGGATGGTCCTGCGTGGAGGCTGAGGGTGTGGAATATCGCGCATGTCGCCCACGCACCGCGGGGATGGTCCCTCCGGCTGCGATTTCCTGTTCGTGGACGAAGCGTGGGCCCCGCACCTGCGGAGATGGTCCCTGGACTGCGCCCGGCAACCCGATCGCCGCGGCGTCGGCCCTGCACCTGCGGGGATGGTTCAGCAGTCAGGCGTCGCTTTCGCTGACGAGGCGGGTCGGTCCCGCCCCCGTGGGGATGAGTGACCAACAGGACGCCGTCGGTCCGCAGACGGGGTGTCCCAGAGCGGTCGTTTCCGCGGCCGGTGGTCAGCATGTCGGCCCCGAATGCGGGGATGCTCCGGTATTGATGCCGGTGATTGTCAACGCCCGAGTGTCGGTTATATTCGTACCGGGCAGTCGGTCCCGCGTCGGCGGGGATGGCCCTAGGCGGGAGAGTCGATCAAGCCTGCCATTATATTCGGCCCCGCACCCGCGGGGGTAATCTCGCGCTCACGCACTATTTCGTTGACGTGTTCGACGCGCTAGACCTGCGAGCGCAAGTTGCGAGTACTAGCCGCACAGATCTGGCTGGCCCGGTGGACGTCCAGAAACTGCTCCCGTCTGTCGTCTAATTATCAGGTATTAGGCGTCCTGATTCAGGCAAATGCGATGGTCTCGCGGATGTTCGGCGGCATCGGCCCACAGCATGAGGCTGCGGCGGGGGAATGGCTGTGCGGATTCCAGGGCATCGATGGCGAGCGCCCATGGGTCCGTAACGGGCGTAGGGCACCGTATCGAACCTGCGCTGCGGCAGGTAGTTAGTATTTCGTCATGCCCAGCCTGCTCACACCCCAGTCCGAGAACTTCCCAGCGTGGTACCAGGATGTCGTCTCCAAAGCCGAACTAGCAGAGTCTGGGCCCGCGCGGGGGACGATGGTTATCAGGCCGACTGCTTACGCTGTCTGGGAGCGGATGCAGGCGGCTATGGATGGCCTGATCAAGGACGAGGGTGTGGACAATGCCTACTTTCCCCTGCTGATTCCGGAGAGCTACCTTCGGCGAGAGGCAGAGCATGTAGAAGGCTTCTCACCTGAGCTTGCCGTGGTGACTAGTGCGGGTGGGAAGAACCTGGAAGAGCCATTGGTTATCCGGCCGACGAGCGAGACCGTGATCGGCGAGTACATGGCCAAGTGGGTCCAGAGCTACCGGGATCTCCCCCTCCTTCTGAACCAGTGGGCAAATGTGGTTCGTTGGGAGATGCGGCCACGCATGTTCTTGCGGACCTCGGAGTTTTTGTGGCAGGAGGGGCATACGGCCCACGCGACGGAAGACGACGGTCGCGCGTTCGCGCGCCGGATTCTTCATCGTGTGTATGAACGCTTTATTACCGAGGTTCTTGCCGTGCCGGTCACTGTCGGGCTCAAGACTGCTCGCGAGCGGTTTGCCGGAGCGACACACACCTACTGCCTCGAGGGGTGTATGCGGGACGGCAAAGCTCTGCAGATGGGGACCAGCCATGAGCTGGGACAAAATTTCGCTAAGGCATTCAATATCGGCTTCACCGACGCCGGTGGCACGCAACAGCATGCTTGGACGACATCGTGGGGTACCTCGACCAGGATGGTCGGTGGATTGATCATGGTGCACGGTGACGATAACGGCTTGCGGCTTCCGCCGAAGCTGGCTCCGGTCCAAGTGCAGATTCTCATAGTGAAAGACTCCGACGCTGTATCCCAGGCCGCCCGAAAGCTGGTTGCGGAGCTTTCGGGCGCCGGCATTCGGTGTCGCCTCGACGACCGAACCGATACGCCGTTCGGCCGCCGGGCTGTGAATGCTGAGCTGCGTGGGGTTCCTATTCGTCTGGAATTGGGGCCACGTGATGTAGCCAGCGATCAGGTCATGTTGGTTCGTCGGATCAAGGGCGGGAAGGAACCTATCGCGCTTGGGAGTGTTACGGCGTCGGTCGAGGAGGCTCTGGCGGAGGACCAGAAGCTGCTGTGGGAGCAAGCCAAGGCGCTGAAGGCGTCGCAAACGGTGGACGTCGAGTCGTTGGATGAGGCGGTCGATGCAGCGAATGAGGGCTGGGCGCGAATCCCTTGGAGCCTCGTCGGCGAGGACGGCGAGAAAATGCTCAATGGTCAAGCGCTGACCGTGCGGTGTCTGGTCCGTCAGGATGGCTCCGTGCCTGAGTCGGAGAATGAGCCGGATCTGGTTGCTTACGTCGCCCGAGCCTACTGATTGTCGACCTGGGTCCGGTTGACAATCAGGGTTGACACCGGTCTCGCTTGATACGTTCTCGTTATGAATTCCTGTCCGAGCCCTGGGGTTTTGGCGCCGACCAGGGCGGCCAGGTTTCCTGCCGACTGAATCCCGTCCTGCATGTTCTGGTGGGCTGCGCCGATCTGGTCGAAGTCGTAAACGTGTCCGAGGCACGGATCGAGCAGCCCCTGGGAGGTTAGCGCGATGACGTTGCGACATTCGGCGAGATTGGCGAAGTGTGAACCCTGGAGCCTCTTCTGACGCATCCACAATATCCTGAGGTCCACGTCGATGTGATAACCGCTAGTGGCGCCGCAGACAACGATCATTCCGCCAGGGGCACATACGAATACCGATGTTGCCATGGTGTCGCTCCCGGGGTGCTCGAATACCAGCGACGGTGATCGGCGCTCGCCGAGCACGTCCCAGATGGCCCGGCCGAACTCTTTTAGCCCGTTGGACCAGCTTCTGTGTTCGGCCGTGTCGGGGTCGGGGGTGCGGCCCCAGTGGTCGAACTTGCGGCGGTCGATGGTGCCGACGGCTCCGAGACCGAGGCAGTATTCGGCTTTCTCCTGCGACGACACGACTGCGACAGCCCGACCGCCCATTTGGTTGACCAGTTGGCATGCCATGGAACCCAGACCGCCACTGCCGCCCCATATCAGGACCGGGTCTCCCGGCCGGACGGTGTTGGGCGGCCAGCCTGTCAGTTGGCGGTACGCGGTCGCGCCCGAAAGCAGGAAGCAGGCTGCTTCCTCCCAGGTGAGTTGCGGTGGCTTCGGATGGCACTGATAGTCGGCGACGAGTGTGAACTGCGCGAATGATCCCCAGTTGAGCTCGTAACCCCAGACTTCCTGAGTCGAGGACAACATTGGGTCATTGCCCAGACGGACATCCTCGGCGTGCTCGTCCCATCGGCATCCCGAGAGGACGACCGCTTGGCCCACGCTCAGTCCTTGTACTCCCTCGCCGGTCTCCCAGACGATGCCTGATCCTTCCGATCCGCCGATATGGAAATCATCTGTGCCGCCACGTTTGGCACGCATGCCGATGACATCCAGCGGACGGCCGAGAGCTGCCCAGACATTGTTGTAGTTGATTCCGGCGGCCATGACGGCCACGAGTACGTAGCCGGGCGGGACCGGTGGCACGTCGACAACCTCGGTTTGGAAGGCTGTATCGGGCGGTCCGTACCGGTCGCCGCGAATTACCGAGGCGTGCATCTGCTTCGGCACGACACCAAGCGGAGGCAATTCGCCGATATTGAATAGGTTGTCAGTCCGGCGACTGCGCTGCGGGCTGCTCATAGCGTCGGGAAGAACGGTTCGCGCAGGACAGGGCCTGCTGGCTCATCGACCAACGGGTAGAACGGGCCGGCGCCGCCAAGTAGCCAGGCGGGCACTCCGTCCACGGTCGGCTCGTCGAGGACGGCACGTGTTCCGTCCGCCATCGCATGGATCGTGGTACCGCGTCTCGACTTCGGGCTTGTGTTCGGGAGCGATCCGTGGATGGTCAGTGGATGATGGAATAGCACGCTCCCGGCGCGCACTTCGGCGGCGATCGGTTGGAATGCAGCGCGCTGCTGATCCGTCAGAGATCCCAAGAGGGAGTTGCGTTCACTGGTCAGCCGGGAAGGGCGGGGTAACAGTACATTCCAACGATGACTGCCTGGGATGTATTGGACGCATCCATTACTTAGGTCGGCATCTTCCAGCGCTATCCAACACGTGACGTGGTTCATGGGCTGGGAATAGGTCCAATACGAGTAGTCTTGGTGCCAGGAAACAGCACCCGACTGGAGCGCTGGCTTGCAGAACAACTGGTCGAACAGTAGCCGCGGCGGTGCATCCAGTAATTGTCGGAATGCCGACGTTATCACCGGGTGCCACAAGAGGTCGTGCAGGCTTTCCCGTACTCGCCAGCCTCCGATTCCGTGGACGATTCCGCCGGTCTTCTCAAGATCTGAGCTGTATTCGTACCAGAATTCCCGGCCTTCGTGTGAAGGATCGGCTATGGCATCGATATCCGCGTTGATCTGTGCCAGCTCTGTTTCCGATAAGACTTCGACACCGATGAGGAATCCGTCTCGCCAATAGCTGGAAACCTGTTCGGCGGTGAGTGCGAGGGACCGGTTCATGTCAGGCCAGGGATTGATCGCGCCAGGCATTGACGCTAGGTCTCGTACCATTCTTTCAGTCCTCCGCTTCTGCTTGGGTCGCGTATGACGGTGCCACTCGTGAGAATTAGGTCATTTCGGGATCACCCGATTGGCCAGTCATCAAATCGGCCTTCTGCGGTTAGCTGCATGTCTTGCTGGATCAGTTCGCCCAGGTTGTCGCCATCCCTTGCGAAACGCGCCGCGATGGCGTCGCGGTGGAATTGCTGCACTTCGGAGGTCAACGGCAACCTGCCGGTCGCAGCCAGGCGGACGGCGCCAGTGCAGTCGCGCAGCGGGAGGACTTTGCCTGCGTTCCATCGGCTCGGCGAGAACGGGATATCGAGCCAACCAGTGGATACGGCTATCTGCAGGGCTTGTCCGACACTGCCGCGCCCAGCGGCAAGTGCGCAATCGAGGATGGCTGAGGTCTCGGCGACAATGAGTTCCTCCTCGGTTCGATCGGAATCGTGCAGCTCGGTCACGGCAGCCCTTGTTCCTGATGTGGCACCCCGCACCAGGGCGAGGCTGTCTCGATTCTCTTCCAGCGATGGGATGTGGCGGCCTTCGGCGGACGTCTTCAGCATCAACCGAACTGCATCGCTGTGAGCGGCGGACACCGCAGAACCGATAAGGATCTGGCGAGCTTTGGATTCCGACGATGGGAATGGTCCCATGAATTGATGCCATACGACATGGACGCGTACGTCGTCATGGCCGGCCTCAGCGAGGTAGTGCCGAGCCAACCTGGCCGATGCTCGCACCGCCGCGAGGTCTTGGGTGCGGTGACCTTGCTCGGCGTAACCCAATGTGACCGACTTGACGCCGCTCTCGGCGGCAAGCAGAGCTTCGAACACATTGGCGGCGGCGGCCAGGCAGGGTGGCACCAGGCATGCCGTGAGCACTCCGAAGAACTCACGATCGATCACGACACCGTGTTCCTGGAAGTAACTTCCTGCCAACAGGTCGACGTAGCGCCATCGGTCGATTGCTTCGGCAATCGGATAGTCGCGGAAGTAGGGAAGGTTGTATGAAATCGGTCCGCCTTCAAAGGCGGATACACCAGCACCGAACGTAAGTTCAGCCAGAAGGCGCGGATCGCGTGTGCTGTGGCGGACCTGCATCGGCACGTCGTTGAACTCGGAGGCGAGATCGGCGATAGCTTCCAATCCGAGGTTGACCGCAGGGTACCCGTTCAACACGGAACTGAGGGAAGGAAGGTCCGGAGCGTTTTTCAGAATTAGCTCGATGTCGGAGTAGCGGTTGTTTCGCGTCAGAGAGTCGATCTGGAAGGACAGAACATCCGCACCACCGTCGCGCATCCCGCGGAAGAGGCGAGCCTGCCCGCGATGATCCGAGACTCCGGTGCGCGGCTGGATGAGAAGCGTGCCGTTGTCGGCAGCCTCGCGCTGCCGATGTGCCAGCGTCACACAGGACCGCATCCGGTGCGCGTTCTCTGCGCGATTTCGCGCCGATTCCCCGGACCACCAATGGGCCAACACGTCGTCACGTAACTGGTCGACAGCCCAGATCGGATCGGGTTCAGATGGTGTTGTACGCGTTGAGTACACGGGTCGGCGCATCGGGTCCCGGGACACCAAGCGCCTGGAGGATAAGTCCTGAGCGAGCGTTCCCAGTACCTCCGTTACGCCTATGTACTGCCGGAACACTCGGTCGAAGCCGAGATCGAGCAGTCCGTCACCGACCGTGCTGTCGTCTGCGAGCGACGGATACCCGCCGAGGTACCACAGACGGCCGGTCGTTCCGGTGTCGTGTTGAGCGACACGGAGGTCGCGGAGGTAGTAGCCGGCGTGCCCGTCCATATTGCTGATTAGGATGGCGTCGACATGCCGTGCCTGCTCACAAACGTGGTGTACCTCTTGTTGTACACCGAGGAATAACACATCGTAGCCCGCTCGGCCGAGGCTGTGACGAAGAACGTTTAGCCCGACGGAATGCGCGTCGGAACCTACACCCGCGAGGATGACTCGATACTTTCTCACGAGTTCACCTTCACGGTAGCTTGCGGGACATCGGTGATCCGATCCAGTGCCGCGCCAGCCAATCGACTGCATGTTCGCAGCTCCAGGCAGGCCGCGACCGGGAGCTGTTCGCCGACCAGTCGAGTAATGGCATTGCGCAGTTGCACGGCCGAAAGCGAGTCCAGGCCGACCTCACTGAGATCAGAATCCGGATCCGGCCGGGTGCCAAGTATGGTTGCAGCGGCATCTACCACCGCGGCAGTGAGCTTTGCATGCGCATTGTGGCGATTCCCTGTCGCGAGCAACTCCGCGAGTTCTTGCGATTGGTTGTGTGTCACTGCTGTGGTATCCACGGAACGCTCATGACTAGCAGTTGCGGAGGACACGGTTGATTCGAGGACTGCGTCGGGTACGGGTGAAGCGTCAACGAGAGCAGCGAGCTCACCGATATTGGCGCCCTCGCGCCAGCGCGTCCAATTATTGACAAGTACGGCAACTGCCCCGATACGCTCGCCGATCAGTTCGGTAATTGCCTGGACACCTGATTCACGGCGCATCACGCCCATCCCCGCCCGGTGCAGGCTCTCCAGCATCGCAGTGTCGCCCTGTAGGTGGCCCACGCTGGCCCAGGGACCCCAGGCAATGCTCTGTCCGGGCAGCCCGACACGGGCTCGGGCATCCATCAATGCGTCGACGAAGCTGCACGCCGCAGCATAGTTTGCCTGGCCTGGGTTGCCGAGAAACCCCGTCGCTGATGTGTAACAGGTGAACAGATGAATTCCGGGCCGCGTCCGGAGCTCCTCATGGAGGTGCCACGCGCCGAGCGCCTTGGCGTTGATGGCACGTGCAAAGGACCGAGCATCCTGGTTGTGCAGTGTCGCGTCGGCAAGCTCAGCGGCGCCATGCACCACACCACGGAGAGGCCGGGATGGTTGATCCCATTTCTGTACCAGATCTTCGACAACCTTACGGTTACTGACGTCGGCGGCTTCGAATGCCACTTTGGACAAGACGTCAGCAGTGCCCGTATTCCGCTGTATCTCGGAACATACGGTTTGCCAGTCGGATGGTGTCGGCGTCGTTCGCGAGCACAAAACGACCAGCGCAGCCCCTTTCTCCAGTAGCACCGCGGCAGTGAGCACTCCCAGCCCTCCGGTGCCGCCTGTCACCAAGTAACATCCATCCGGGTCGAGCGAGCGCAATGGGTTTCCAGATTTCTCATCGACCGGAGCACGGTCGACGTTCCCGGAGGTAAATTCGGCGTCGACGACTCGACGGACAAGAAGTTGACCATCCCGGTACGCGGTATCGGCTTCGTCGAATCTGGCCATTGCCGCGACGATGGCTGTGGCATCGAGTTCGTCGGTCGACTCGGCTGGCAGGTCGAAACGAGCGCACGTCAGGTCGGGATACTCGCGGGTTGCAGATCGCGCAAGCCCAGCGATACATGCTTGGGCCAATCCGCTGCCGGGTTCGGCGTCGACAAGGCCACGGGTGACCAGAAGGGTGCGCAACGGAGGTGTGACGTTCCCGCAGAGCTGTTGCAGGATCGCAAGGGTCCGTGATCCGATCGAATTGATCGTTGAGGCGAGATCGCGTTCGGGAAGCTCGGGTAGTCCGAGGGCATCCAGACACACCAGGCCGGATAGTGGCACGGCGGCGGTGCTGATGTAGTTGTCGAGCCTGGCGCGTGTCGATCGGATATCTGTATCGCTCAGCGTCGGCCAATCGCTGGGGAAGGTACACAGATGGCCTGCAGCGTGTAGAGCGTCAGCAAGCGATCGTCCGGTGGCTTCGGTTGCTCCAAGAATCAACCAGTGCCCCCGCAGAAGCGGAACCGAAGGCCGCGGGTCCGGAACCCACCGGGCTTCTGACACCGGCGGCATTATGGGATTCAGCTGCGCCTGCTGAGGTGGGTCGATCCAATGGCGCCGCCGATCGAAGGACACTCCAGGCAGAGAGATCCGGATAGCGGCAGGGTCAGTGACCGCTTCCCAGGCGACGTCGACCCCACGTTCCCAGAGTGTGCCGAGAGCGGTGAGCATTGTTACCTCGGGTGATTGGCCAACACGCATGCTCGGTGCGATCACTGCGTCCTCGCCCAGGCTATGTGCGGCGATGCCGGCGAGGACGGGAGCTGGACCTACCTCTAGCCACGACGCTGTTCCGATTGAGGCTGCCTCAGCCAGGCCGGCGCCGAACTGGACTGTTCCGCGCAGCTGCTGGATCCAGTACTCAGGGCTTGCGACTTCAGCACCGACCAGCTGCCCGGTGAGATTGGAAATGAATCCGACCTTAGGCGGCGTCAGCCGTTCGGCGGCGAGGGCCACATGAAATGCAGGCAGGCTAGTCTCGATCGCACGGGAATGACCTGCGCGGCCGAACATCAGGGGCTTGACGCGGTGGCCGGAAGTGGAGAAGCACTCGCACAATGCGTCTATGCTCGGCCCCGGACCGGAAACCACCACGTTTTCGGGTCCGTTTATGGCTGCGATATCGACAGCATCACCCGCCGCTGCATGGATCGCGTCCGGGGCCGCACCGATAACCGCCATCGCGCCATCGGGCGGCAGGTCATGCAGCAGCTGTCCACGCGCGGCAACGAGGCGAATCCCCGTTTCCAGGGTGAACACACCCGCTGTAAATGCGGCAGCAAATTCACCGAGGCTGTGTCCGATCACCACATCCGGTACCACGCCCCAGTCACGCCACTGTTCGGCAAGCGCCACCTGGAGAACGAACTGAGCAGCCTGCCCGACGATGAGCGGATCGTGGTGCGCTTGTCCGCCGAACAGCACGTCGGAAGCTGATACACCCACGACATCGGTCATCACCGGATCAGCCGCCTCGACGACGGATCGGACCACAGGCCAGTTCAACTCGCGCAAGTCGAGGCCGCTGGGATGATGGCCGGTGAACATCATCACCAGTTTTCCGTCCGGATCGGCAGAAACTGCCCGCCGGGTGCCCGCCGTTACCTGGTCACTCAGACTGCGCAGCGCCTCACCAACTGTATGTCGCGGTACGACCGCTGATACGCGCCACCGCAACTGCGCGCGACCAGTCGCCAAGGTATGGGCAACGTGTTCCGCCGGGACGTCGGTCACGGTACCTAAGGTCGCCAGCGTAGCCACGCACGCGGCTTCGCTCGCAGCGCTGACCGGAATCAGCTCGACCGCCCGTCGATGGGACGTTTCGAACTGGGGGGAGTCATCTGTTGTGCGCAGGTATTCATTCACAACAAGGTGGGCATTGACACCACCGAGCCCGAACGCACTGACGCCCGCGCGGCGCGGGATACCTGCGCCCCGCGAGGGCCAAGTCCTGTTATCTGTAACTACCTGCAACGGTCCATCGGCGAACGGAGCATCCCGATTCGGAGATTGGAAGTGGGCGGTGGCGGTCATAGTGCGATGTTGAATACAGAGTACGGTCTTGATCAGAGCGGCCATCCCGGACGCCGTTCCCGTATGTCCTATTTGAGATTTGACCGACCCTAGCCACACAGCGCCTTCCGGCCCGGGTGCCAGGACCGAGTTCAGGGCCTGGACCTCGATGGGATCGCCAACAGGTGTCGCCGTCCCGTGCCCTTCCACATAGTCCAGTTCGTCTCGGGACAGCCCGGCTGATTCGAGTGCCGCACGAATCACTGCCGCCTGCCCACGTGTAGACGGAGCGGCCATCGCGACCTTGTTTGCTCCATCGTTGCCGACCGCGCTGCCGCCGAGGACGGCGACGATCGGATCACCTGCGGCCTCGGCCTCGGCAAGCGGTTTCAATACCACGACCCCGGCTCCGGAACTGAACACCGTTCCTTCGGCAGCTTGATCGTAGCTACGAGTCCGGCCATCCGGCGCCAAGACCATTCCAGCCTCATCCCGGTACCTGCCCATCTGCGGCACTGCGGCGTTCGCTGCACCCGCGAGTGCTACTTCGCACTCACCGCTGCGTAGTGCCTGCACGGCGAGATGGACAGCGACCAGTCCCGTTGCGCACGCTGCCTGCACGGAGAAGACCGGACCTCGCAGGTCGAGTAGATAAGCGACCCGGCTGGTCAGGTAGTCCTTATCGGTTGCGAGTAGCATCTGCAGGTCGCTGCTGCTGTCGAGGAACGTTCGGTCATCACAATGCAATGCTGCGGGAAGCACATTGTTGATCAGATAGGTCGACGGTCCGACTCCGCCGTATAGACCGACCTTATCCGTGAGCTGTCCTGGTGGCAGGCCAGCTGATTCCAGTGCGGTCCAGCAGGTTTCGAGGAACATCCGGTGCTGAGGGTCGAGGAGGGCAGCCTCGCGCGCGGAGATCGGGAATAGATTCGTGTCGAAATGCTCCAGGTGCTCGACCATTCCCCCTGCTCGTAGAAGCGAGCCGTCCGGTGCATATTCTCGCCGAACACAGTCACGGCCCGTCACGAGGTTTTCCCAGAATTCGTCCAGGGAGCTTGCTTCGGGAAAGCGGCAGGCCATGCCGATGATGGCAATGGGGGTCTCATCGCCGCGGCCCTGTGTATTGGTCGGGTCGGTCTGCGTGACGCCGCGATCTCTGGGTGCGCCCTTCCCTTTCTCGCCGCCTGACAACGCCGCCGCAAGCGACAGCGCGGACGGGTTGTCGTAGATCATTGTGATCGGAATCGATCGGTGAAGACTTCGGACAAGCGAACGACGCACTCGAGCTGCCAGCAACGAGGTGCCACCCAGGTCGAAGAAGTTTCCGTCGTGGTTGAAGTCGGAGCGTCCCAGGGCCTGGGTGTATGCATCTATGACTGCGCTTGTGGTGCCGATCTTCCTGGATGATCGTCGATCTGGGTCCAACCCGGTGCGAACTCCCACACCGGCGGCAAGGGGAAGACCGGCTCGGTCGATTTTCCCGTTGACCGTGAGCGGGAGTGCGTCGACCACCTCCCAATGCGTAGGAATTTGGTAGATGGGCAGTCGCGGCTTCAGGTACTCGCTCAGGACCGAGTGTGGTCGGGACGCCACCGCGGTGTTGGGCCGGACCGTGATGTACGCCATCAGCGTCATTTCGAACCCGGAACCCCTCGGCTCCACCGCACAGCCGGTCACGTCCGCATGTCTGAGTAGCGCAGTCTCCGTAGCTCCTGGCTCTACCCGGTAGCCGTTGACCTTGACTTGACGGTCGACTCGGCCCACGAAGACCAGCGAATTACCCTGTTTCCGGACGAGATCACCAGTTCGATAGCTCGCCGAACCATCCGCTGTGGTCCCGAACCTCGCCGCGTCCTCTGGCCCTGCGCCGAGGTAGCCGGCGGCAACCCTCACGCCGATTATTTCGAGTTCTCCAACCTCGGCGTCCTGGTCGACAAAATGAACTGCCGTCGCAACATGAGGCAGACACTGTCCCAGCGGTGCCAACTCGGGCCACTGGTCCGGGTCGGGGTCGAGTTCACAGGCCATGACCACGTGGGTCTCGGCCGGCCCGTAGTGATTTTGCAACCTCGCCTGAGGCAGCAGCCGGAACAACTCCCGGACAGCGGCACTCAGCTGCAGTTGCTCACCCGCGCAAATGACTGTCTCGAGGCATTCAGGGGCGCCCCCGGTGATCCACTCCTCCGCTACCAGTTGCAGCGCCGCGGTGGGCAGGAAAACCCGTTGTACTGCCTCACGTCGCAACGCTTGAGCGAGGGCGACCGGGTCGCGTCGGGTAGCGTCGTCGACTACCACCAATGTGCCGCCCTCGGCGAACGTGGCCAGAATCTCCTGGATTGCGACATCGAATCCCACCGCAGCGAATAACGCAGTCCGCCGACCGGGGCGGTTGTCGTTCGCAAGATGCCATCGGATCAAGCCGCTGATCGCGGCGGAGGGCATTTGTACGCCCTTCGGAAGCCCTGTTGATCCGGACGTGAACACGATGTAGGCAATTTCTGGCGCAAGAGACAGTGGATCTCGTGGAGCCGGCACCTGTTCCGGGCGATCCGGTCTCTCCGTGCTGTCGAATCGGACGGGGAGGACTGTCACTGTTGGCGCGAAGCTGTGAGTTGACTCGTCAGGAACCACCACGAGTGTGGCGCCCACCAACTTGAGAGCGTCGACGTTGCGTTGTGCGGGCTGCAGGGGATCCAGCGCTACATATGTCCGCCCTGAACGCCAGACTGCCAACATTGCGACGACACCAGCTGCGGAACGCGGTACCGCCACGGCGACTCGGTTGCCGCCACGGTCGGCAGACTGGATCCGGTAGGCCATGGCGGTGACGGCAGATTCGAGGTCAGCGTAGGTCCACTGCCGCTGCCCATCAATCAATGCCACCGCATCAGATCCGCCGTCGAACTGGTCACACGTCCGGGCGTCGACGTCCGGATTCATCGTCAGGCGCCTTCGACATCGGCTGGTAGCCCCTTGGCGCCCGGCCGGGCAAGGTCGTGCTCGCCGTAGATCCGGACCAAACGGCGGCGCTGACGCCCCTCGGTGAACTCACGTCGACCGTGTAGGAACTGTGCATTGCGCCACAGCAGAATCTGGCCGCGCCGCAAGTCGAATGGCTGCTGCACCGCATGGTTTGCGGTGAAGGAATCGACTGCATCGAGCGCGTGCTCAAGGTTATCCGGTACGTCCCGATCAGCGCGTTCCCATCCGGCTGAAAGATATTTTCGCAGGTAGCGGACTCGGCTGTGCCCCGGTTCACCGCTGAGCACGGGAGCCCACTGCCGAACAGTCGGGGGATCATCTTCTGCTGCGAATGGCTGTGGAGTACGGAGTAATTCGGACGTGTCGCCGTCTTGGCCATCAAGATGCTCACACACGTGATTGATGTCGACCAGTACCGTCTGTCCACCAGAGTCGGCTGGCGAAAGACACATCAGTACTCCATAATCCGGCGGACAAGCGAGCAGGCTCCCATCCGTGTGCAGCCCCCCTGATGCTGAACTTGCCGAATAATGGCTCGAGCCGGACTCTCCGTCGCGGACCTCGACGGGATAGATCAATTCGCCGCTTTCGTACTGTGGACTCGGGCGCATGATCTGCGACACCAAGTTCCAGGTTCCTGTCCGGAGGTCGTCGTCAGACCAGTCAGGTGGCAGTTCGGCCACCCTGTAGCCGATTTCGTGCAGGTCCGAAGCGATGCTGCGTACGGTGGAAAGGTTCGTCGGATCTGGGGGTGGTGCAGAGACCGGCCAGGCATGGGGTGCGGCTCCCGGTGGTATCGACCTTGTCAGAAGCGAGTGCGGATCATCGACTAGGTTCATTGTCGCGTCACTTCCTGCGGAGTCCGGCATAACGGGCGGTCTCTGGAATCTCCAGGGGGCAGCCTGCAGCACATTCCAGCGCAACTGCCGCCAAGGTCTTTGTTCGCGGGTCCGCGCCGAGAAAAGAGCGATCTTGGGACGTCGTGTAGCCGAAGGCAAACGCACTGTCCGCGTGCGCGAACACCAAGGACCCACCCTGGCCGTAGTGGCCGAAGCTTGCAGTGTGTAGTCCCCCCATCGGCCGGTTTGGGTCCGGCAACATGAAACCCGACCCGTATCGACGCGGCCAGCCCACGACAAGATCGGGGCCATCGGCTTGGACCGCAGCGGCCTTCTCGACTCCGCCGGGGCAGAGTAGTCGGGTGCCGTCCGTTGTGGCCACGAGTGCGCTGAACATCCGAGCAAGTGATACGGCATCGCCCACAGCATTGGCTGCTGGCACCTCCGCGGTTAGATATTCCATCGTATGTTCCAGCGGCACCAGGTCCGGATTGCCCAGAGCAGCTTCGACCAAATCGTGCGCTGCTCCCTCGGGCATCAAGACCCGCGGCGCACGACGATCGTGCTGGAGCGGCCGAACTCTCGACAGCAGATCGATCGGACTGCCGATCCACAGCTTTAGCTCTAGGGAAATCCGGAGCCGCTGGTCAACGAGGACGCCTATCGAGGTGTCGGCTGGGCCTTCACACCCCCTCCGGAGCCATTCCCCGACCAGCCATCCGAACGTCAAGTCGTGGTAGCCGTGTGCTGTGCCGGGTTCCCATCGTGGGCGCTGTCGGGCAAGCAAATCCACAACCGGATGCCAGGTGAGCGCATCGACCGTGCTCACTGGCTCGTCGAATACAGGTAGGCCAGCCTGGTGCGAAAGCAGTTGACGTCCAGTAATCGTATGTTTGCCGTTTGCCGCGAACTCTGGCCAGACATCAGCGACAGGCGCGTCCATATCGAGCTCACCGGACTCGTGCGCCATCGCCGCCAGAACCGCGAGGATGGCTTTGCTGATCGACCGTAGGAGTTGCACATCCTTTTCCGGCGCCGCGTCGCCGGCATGTGCGAAGAGCACCTGTCGTCCATTCTGGTATAGACACAGTTCGCTGACTGCGCCGTTCTCTGGCGCAGCTCGCTTGAACTCCTCAGCAACTGGCGTGAATGCGGAATCCGAGAGTTTTACGTGCACGTCGGTTGCTTCCCCCTGCCCTCGCAGTCTCGCGGAGTCGGACCCGCGGTCGACCGGCATGAACGGTCACCACAGGACTCTATGCCTGAGTATATTGGGCTGCAACGGGTTTGGTTGCCAGAAACTGAGAGCTACGCAGAGTTGGGCTGGCAATTCACCCCCCTGACCTGCTCAAGTCCCTGTATGCACGGAGGTCAACGGGCGCGCACACGGCTCGGAGTTTGGCGGCGCCGATGTAAACGGAGGCCTCCCTGCGGGAGTGGGGTTTCGGGTACGGCCCCCGGGGCTGCACCCAGATTATCCCGGTAACTCATCTGCACCCGAGGGGCGCGACCGCCGCGCACCGTTATGCAGTGCATGCGTAAACTACCAGCTCTGCGCCACCTCACCCGCCACGATCAACTTCCCGGGTTGGTTTGTATGAATCGGGTGCACGCGGATATTTTCTGCTTTGGCTGTCTCCAGAGGCCGGACCGTGCTTCCCGATCCTGACGGGCTGCGCGTGGGGCTGCGCCGCGCTATACGCTAACCCAGCGTTCTGGCATTGTCGGGTCCTGAAGACTCTGGAGCCGGGTGGTGAGTTCGGCCTGAGCGCGGATGTCGCCACGTTGTGCGCGGCGGATGTAGCTGGTGAGCGTGTGGAGGTCGCGCATACTGACCAGTGCATCGAAGAGGGGCTCGCCGCGGGGGTCGCGTCCGTAGGCGCGCAGAAAAGCATCGATGTCAGCTTCGGGGAGGCCGAACCTTCTGGCCTGCACCGTGTTGGCGAGGTCCAGCTCGCGCGGAGCGATCGAGGTTTCATCCCAGTCACCGAGGAGTACCGTGCCGCCGGCCCAGAGGGTATTTCCGGTGTAGGCGTCGCCGTGGACCATGCCGCGGCCCAGCAGGGTGGGCTGGGTTCGATACTCGGCGATGAGCTGCTCGGCCTGCTCGCACAACCAGCGCCGGTCTGCCGCGGACAGCACTGTTGGTGTGATGTCGGTGGTGAGGATGCTGACGAGCCCGATCAGCGGCTGGTAGTCGGGAAGTGGGAAGGGCGGTGCCGGGAGGGTGTGAAGGTGTGCCAGGATCTCGCCGAGGTGCTGTGGCGATGGTCGGTCGGTGCGATGTTGGGGGTAGTAGGTCCAGAACGTGACGGTCGAACCGGCGATATCGATCGCGTGGTCGAGGGCGGGTTCGGTGACCGGTAGGTCATGGTCGGCGAGCCAGCGGGTGATGGTGAGCGAGGCTTTCGCCCGGAGTCCGGCGTGGTCGTTGCCGTTGATCCGGGCCACGACATTCGCTGAGGGCAGGTGGTAGACGCTGTTGCTGTGCGCGTGCAGTAGCTCGGCGTCATCGGCGGGGATCCCGGCGAGGCGGCAGGCTGCGGACAGGATGTCGTGGGTGGACGTCATTCCTGGTGCCGGGACGAGGTGAGCATGTTGATCTCCTCGCTGAGCTCGATGGTGGTTGGGTCGTTGGCATAGTGGGTGTTCGACAGGGCGGTGTCAACTGCGCGCAGGCCGTCGGCGATGGGCTGGATGCGCTGTTCGCTGGGTAGCCGAAGGACGGGGGTCAGGATTTCTCTGGCGCCGTCGAGTTCGCCGGAGTGGATGCGTCCGATAGCGACGTCGGCGCGGGCGAGTGCTTCGTCGCCGTAGGAGCGTTCGGTTGTGGGGCCGGTCTCGTAGGCCAAGATTGCCTCCAGCGCCCATCGTTGGGCGTGTTCGTGTTCGCCGAGTAGCCGGTGGGTGGATCCGAGGTAGTAGGCCATTTTGCTGGGCGGAAATCGAAGTGCGCCGCCGAGCATGGTGAGTTCGTCGTGGGCAGCGGCTTCCGCGGCTTGGATGCTTCGTGTGATCGCGGCGTGGGCGGTGTCCGTGCGGCCGATTCGGGCGGCGCATCGGGCTTCGATGGCTGCCAGTCGTACCTGTTGCTCGCCGGCTGGTGCGATTGATGCGGCTTTGGCCGCGAGTTCCATTGCTTCGGCCGGGCGGCTGTTCCATTCCCAGATCAGTGCGCGGGTGCCCTCGGCCCAGGCTTGCAGCCCAGGGTGTCCGAGGTTGACAGCGATCGCTTCGGCGGCCCGGGCGTGGCGCTCGGCGGCGCGGGGATGGCCGAGGTTTTCGGTGACGTGCGCGAGCAAGTCGATGGTGATGCCGCCCAAGAGAACCAACTCGCGGGCTCGTGCCGGTGCAGGGCTGGTGTGCAGAGCGGCGCGGATTTCGCCGCGCAGTGCCCGCAGGCGTTCTATCAGTGGAATTGGTGTGGCATAGACGAACTGGCAGCCGATCGCAGTGAGCTCATCGGCGACCTGGGCGCTGTCCAGCTGTCCGGCAGTCGCGGTGATCCATTGGGCGAATTCGGTGGATTCTCGTGCCGCGGTCACCAGATCGTCATCGCCGTTGTGAGAGCGGTTCCGTTCGATGAGCCTTACGAGGCTGCCGCCGGCATCGAGCGCGATGTCGATTCGCGCGGCGATATCCGCTGTGGGCGCGCGCTTTCCGCGCTCGATTCGACTCAGGGCCCCTCGGTCATAGCTGATCAGGCGGGCGAGTTGGTCGGCTGTGAGGCCGTGTGCGGTCCTCAGCCGCTTCATTGCCGAACCGAAATCCCCACTCACGAAATACCCCTCTGCTTGCCTATCCTGCTGGGGCCGATTCGGGGCCAAATCTTTTGGCCCGCAGCTGGCCCCAGCAACCCCTGGTCAAGGGTGTCCTTGACACGTCAGCATCGTAACCAGCACCCGGTCGGCGTGCTTGGCTCCGCGGAAATTCGCAAGCGGCGGTGTCCAGTGCCGGCGCGACCCGTTCCCCTCACGGGGCTCGCGACGACAGCGCAGGAAGTACCGCATCCGACCGGGTGCCTGCTAGACGCGATCCCACTACGACAGAGACTTTCCCGACGCTTGGAGTGTGTTGTGAGCAGGCCAACTAGCCAGTACGAGGCGACTTGCGGCCCGGGAACGCCGGTACCCGCCCCTGCAGCTACGCAGGCGTCACCGGTTGCTCCGGACGGTCGTGCTGTGCCGCTGTACACCGCCGGGTTCGCTGCTGAACCAGCTCACTGGTTTCGGGAGTGGGAGGGTGAGTTCGGGTCGCTGGTGCCGGTGGAGTTGGCACCCGGGGTGCTGGCGACGTTGGTGCTGGGGCATCGGGAAGCGTTGAAGGTCCTGCACAATCCCGACACTTTCCCCGCTGACCCGAGCGGGTGGCAGCGCGATGTATCTGGGGACTGTCCGGTTCGGCAGATGTTGGAGGGGGGTCCGACACCGGCACGGACAGCGGGGGTCGAGCATGCCCGGTACCGGGGTGCGCATGTCGCGGCGTTGGTGCGGGTCGATCAGCACATGCTGCAGGCCGAGGTGGAACGGTACGCCGTCGAGCTGATCAACGCGTTTTGGACTGTGGGGTCGGCGGAGCTGCGGGCTCAATTCGCCTACCCGCTGGTGCTCGAGGCCGTAAACCGGCTGGTGGGTGTATCGGGGGATGCCTCGGCTGCGCTGGCGCGGGCGCTTGCGGCGCTCACCGAGGTTCGTGACGTCGAATCTGCTGCGGCGGGGCGGCGATTGCTGGATTCGGTGCTGTATGAGGTGGTGCAGGGCAAGCAGGCGGCACCTGGTGAGGATGTGGCGTCGTGGCTGCTGGCACATGAGGCGGGTTTGTCGGAGGCCGAGGTGGTGGCCCAGCTCGCACTGATTTATGAGATGGCTGTCGAACCCACTACGGCGTTGATCTTGAACACGATCCGGTTGATCCTGACCGACGATCGGCTCGCCGCAGCGCTGGGTGGAAGTCTTTCTACTCGCGACGCCCTGGATGAGGCGCTATTCACCGACCCGCCCCTGACGAACTGGTGCGTGCGCTACCCGCACGTGCCCCAGTTGATGGACAACGGTGTCTGGTTGCCCGCGCATCAACCGGTGATCATCAGCCTGGCCGACTGGCACAGCGGTCCCGCCGGCCAGGCCGACCGCCGTGGTAACCGCTCACATCTGGCGTTCGGCGCCGGGATCCATGGCTGCCCCGCCGACGGGATCGGGCTGCTGATCGCCACCATCGCTCTCGACCAACTCATGGACGCGGTCCCGGATATGCGCCCGGCCAGGAAGCTGGTGTGGCAGACGAGCCCGTTCCACCGGTTCCTGACCGCGTTGCCGGTGGCTTTCGAGCCTGTCCGCTCACTGCCCTAATCCCTGCGCCCTTTCCGTTCCCGGTAGTCGTGATGCACGTGTTGTAAGGAAAACGAGAAGCCATGCTCAGCCCTCAGTCTCTGTCCCGTAGCGGCACCTGTTCGATCGAAGAACTCGGTCCCCGTACCCCGCTCTACACTCCCGCTTTCGCTATCGCCCCGTACGCCGCCTATGAGCGGATGCGTGAGGGCGGAAATACGCTCGCTCCGGTAGAACTGGCTCCAGGGGTGCCCGCGACGCTGGTTATTGGCTACCACACGGCGGTGCGGATCCTAAATGATCCCGACCGGTTCCCGGCCGACCCCAGTACCTGGCAGAAGTCCCTCTCGCGTGATCATCCGTTGCTGCCGATGCTGGGATGGCGGCCCAATGCACTGCGCACCGCAGGCAAGGAGCACGCCGGCCACCGGGATGCGCTGCAGACCGCGTTGTCGGTAGTCGATTTGCATGCGGTGCGGGAACGCACCATCCGGGTCGCTTCCTCACTGATCAACCAGTTCTGCCAGGCCGGCGAGGCCGAGCTGATTGAGCATTTCATTACTCCGCTGGTGTTCACGGTGCTCAACGAAACCGTCGGCTGCCCACCTGCGAGCGGCGAGCGGCTGCGTGTGGCGATCGCGGCGATGTTCGAGGGCGTCGACACCGAGCACGTGAACGCCGAGGTGGCGGAATCGCTGTTCGAGTTGATCGAACTCAAACGCCGCACCCCCGCTGCCGATATCGCGTCCTGGCTGGTGCACCGGTGCCCGAACCTCACCGATGAGCAGCGGATGAATCAGCTGGTCACGATCTACTCCGCGGGGATCGAGCCGGTGCGTAACCTGATCGCGAACACGATCCGGCGGATGCTGACCGCTGTCCGGTACCGGCACGACAACAGCATGTTCACGCCCCCTGTGCGTGATGCAGTTGAAGAAACCCTCGCGGACGACCCGCCGATGGCCAACCTCTGCAACAGCTACCCGCGCCAGCCGGTTCTGGTCGATCGGGTGTGGCTTCCGGCGGACCAACCTGTGCTGGTGAGCATGGCAGCCTGCAACACCGACCCCGCGATCATCGGTGAACATGGCTGGACCGACAACAGCTCACACCTGGCCTATGGCAGCGGCCCGCATGCCTGCCCGGACATGGCGCGGAAGATGTCGAAACAGATCGCGATCGAGGCCATCGGCCACTTCTTCGATGCCTTCCCCGAGGCCGAGCTCGCCGTTTCAGCGGACGAAATGCCGTGGCGAACCGGTCCGTTTCACCGTGCCCCCGCGGCAGTGCCCGTCGCGTTCCCACCGACACCGCCGCTGATCATCCCACCGGCACCGGGCCACCGATGACACCCGAGCCCTCGGACGACGCGCCGTTATCTCCGGATCCCGCACTACGGAAGCGAGTGACACCATGACCACCACCACTACCGTTCTCATCACCCATATCGGCTATCGCGATGAAGATCCGACCGTCACCGGGCTGCGCGGGGCGCTGTTCGGCGACCATCTCGGCACGCACCGCGCCGCGATGGACATCATGCTGAGGCTCGGAGACGTTGCTCCTGACGGCGACGTCACCTATCGGGAAGAGACTCGGATCGGGTCAGCACTGCTGCCGCGGTTGATCGCCGATCTCGGGCTCCCGGCGCGTAAGATCGCCCAGGACGTGCACCTGCGGGGTGCGGTCTGCGATAGCGCGGCGGTCGCCGCGACCCACGTATTGACCGTGTTGAACGGGCATTTCGCGTTGACGTGCCGTGCGTTGCTGGAGCTGGGCAACGGCAGCGACTATGTGCAAGCATGCTTGGCCGACCTGGACAGCGGCCGGACGCTGGGAGTGTTCGCGCACACGGAACTCGGCGGCACCAACGGTGGCGCTGATCTTCAGGTGGTCGCGGTGCGTGATTGTGCAGCGGGCGGCTACCGCCTCTACAGCAGCAGCATCGAGGCGGTCAAAGCGATGGCCAACCTCGCCGATCCCGACGTGCCGGCCGTCGCCGTATTCACCGCGTGCCTGGAGGAAGACGGGGAGGACAAGGGCGTGCTGGCGTTCGCGTCACGTTTCCGGAGCGCCGACGGCGTTCTGGCCGAGGGCGTGGAAATCTACACTTTGTCCCCGAAACTTGGTTCCGCGATGCCGCACGCGTTGATCAAGTTGAACGGGCTGCTGGTCCCCGAGGATGGGGTCCTGTGTGGGGACTGGGGTGGTTTCGACGACGCCGGGGCCTTCGTGTCCGAGGTCCCGGTGCGTCAACGGTTCCAGCATACGGTTGGGCCGTTGATCCACGGGCGCCTCGATCTGGGTATCGCGATGAACCGCAGCGCCGGGGCCGGTGCCGCGGCTGCGGTCGGGTTCACAGGTCAACGTCCCCACGGTGATAGCGACGCCTTGCAGCGCGATCTCGTCACCGCCGTCGCCGACACGTTCGCGTGTGGAGTGCTGGGGCGTATGGTGCGCGATACGGCGGCCGACCCCGATATCCAGCCGCCGCTGGGTCTGTGGGTGATGGTGCTCAAACCGTTGTTGACCACGCTGGCGCAGGACGCGTTGATCGTGTGCCGGGAACGGTTGGCCTCGCACGGGATTCTGCGCTGCAACTATCTTCCGGATGCGATCGCCAACGTTTTTGGTGGGAAAACCGCCGAAGGTGACACCCTCGCTCTCCAAGTCGCCGCGGGGCGGTATGCGAAAGCCTTGTGCCTCCTCACACTTCCCGAAACTCCGGCCGAGAAGCCGTGGTGGCTTGAGATGATCACGGCCCGCGAAGGCCACCTCGCCACTGATCTCTACCTCGCGACCGGCATCGGCCGCGACGAGTACGAGCCCGACGGGGACGCGGTAGGCCTGGACTCCGCGCGCGCCGATATGGCCCACACCACCGGGATCCGCCTGGCGGTGACCGCCGCGCTCATCGCCGCCGACCAGGCCACCGATCCCCACGCGGCCACCGTGGCGTACTCGGTGGCCGCGGTAGTCGCACTGGGTTACCTCGCCCCGCGCGGGACGTGGTTCCAGCGGCGGGGATTGCAGTCCGATCAGCGTGCGGCCGAGATCGAAACCGGCCTGCTGCGCCACCGCCGTATCCTGCTTGAGAACTTGACCTTTTTGGCGGCGGCGTTCGATGTTCCGCAGTTGCCCGGGGCGCCGGTTTTCGCCCTGGACTACCGGCAGGCGTTCAGTGAGATCACCGGCTGGGGGCCCGACAGCTTTGTCCGGCCGCGATGAGAGGGCGACCGCAGCGGCGTCCGGACCCGGACCTGTGGACCCGCCGCCACAGTGAGTGCGCCAGCAGTGACGCCGGGTTCACCTCGATGGGAGAGGCGATGTTCGTGCACACCGCACACGGCGGTCACGGCCCGAAATGCCTGCAATTCCTGAGCGCAGCTGCCTACCTCGACGGCCGCGCCGACCCCGACGAGTACGTATAAGCACCCCATTTTCCGAAGCGGAGGCTCCTATGCCACACCCCGAACACGGCACCCGCCGAGCCCGATACCCCGCCACACGACACCGGAGCAGCAACCGGTGCCGCTTCGGCGGACATGCTTCGGCGGTTGCGTTCTCGCCCGGCGCCGGCGATCGGCACGGGTGATGGGCGGCAAGAACCGGAAACGGCCGAACACTCACCCCCATCAGCACTGCCGCAACTCCAGCAGTACTGGGGGAGATCGCCCGCGGTCGGTGTCGCGGTACCCCGATGACGCGCTGATCGAGAGGATGCTGCGGACCATGATCGCGTACCGAGCCGCGGCCCCAACCCGCTGGGCCGTGCACGCCGGGGAGGATGCTCACCAGGTCTGGGGATTCGGCTGCGTCGATGAAATGACTGCGCAGAACCGGACGTCGAGGACGTTCACGACTGCCGACCTCGCGGTCGGTGGCGCGGTGCTGGACTATGCCTTCGGCTTGCACTCCGATATTCCGGGGATCTGGGGGTATGGACTGGGCTACTTCGGGGCGATCGGTTCCCAGGCCCCGGGTGCTCCGATGACCAGCGATACCCGGCGGGCTTTCCGTGAGGGCCGCATGGGCGCCGGCCACGTCGGGGCCTTGGAGTACTCGGCGGTCATCTACGACGCCCGCGGCCGGATGCACACCGCCACCCTGCCCTACGACACCATCACCGGTCTCCCGGCCTACACCCACACCGACATCGCGGCGCAGACGGACGAGTTCGTGGACGCCTTCCACGCCGATGGCATCGATACCGATCTCTGGTTCGCTGCCGTCGCTCTCGATATCTGGCGTAACGAACGACTGCTACACCGCCTGCTGCCACAACTGTCCGCCATAAACCCAGCCGATTTCTCCGATGACAGTGGGTGAACAGTCGAACCGTCGCCACCCCGTCCGCAGCAGCGCGTTCGGCAAGCTCGGGAAGCCTGTTCGGCGATGATCCTGGGATCGCTGGCTATCCACCAACTCCTTCACCACACCGGCCCACACTGGCCCGACCCCGCCCCGGCCGTCGCCGAGCGCGCGGTGCGGACCCGCCACTACTCCGCTCCACGACCTCTCGGGCCTCCATCGGCCACCGGGAGATCTAACCCTGTCGAGGACCCACTGTGATTTCCATGCACCACATCAGGGTTGCGCTGGCAACAGTGACTGCTGCCCTGACCGCGCTCGTTGCCCTGGCTTGTACCGCCTCATTACATCGACCCGCGACCGGCGGGACGCTGCGACTCACCTATCACATTGCCCCACTGGCCACACCCGACTGTGTGGAAGCCCGAACCCCGGAACGGGTTTCGGGTACCAGGCCCGGTGGTACCGCGGATGGAGCCGATGCGATTCTGACGTTCCATCATGCGTTCTATGGCCTGCGGTCCGGGACCGCAGCACGCGAAGTGGTGGCAACCGACGCCCGAGTGCCGTCCTCGGCCGATATCCAGGTGGGGATCGACTCGCTGCCCCTCGGTACCCGGTTCTGCGTCCACGTGACCTCCGCCCTAGCGGCCACTGACCGTGTGCAGCGCTGGAACGTGGAAGTGGCCCAGCAGGTCCCGGGCGCGCCAGAGATCACCCACCGGCAGTTCGTCACCACCCGCGTCGAGACCGGCCACACCCTGATCACCGCGATCGCCGCGGTCTGACACCCGCACTCATCGAAAGGAAGACCACAGCTATGCCGTCTGCTGCAATGTCGCCAGCCGGACCGGAGTTCCTGTCCTGGGACGAGCACACCCTGCCCGCACTGCAACACCGCACCCGTAGCGTCGAAGCAGACACCGTGCGGCTGCGGGGCTATGACCCCGAACTGGTCCCGGGTCAACTGCAAACTCGCGAGTACGCCACCGCAGTCCTGCGCGTCTGCCAGAACCTCAGTAGCCGTCCAGTCGACGAAAACGAACTCGCGGAGGCGGTCGCGGCGCGGATGGCCCGGCAAGCCGAGTGGCGGTCCGGATCAGGCGAGGCGCATTTTCTGCTCGCCGAACAGGCCCTCTACACCACCGTCGGCGCCCCTGCGGTGATGGTGGCCCAGCTTGAAGCGCTGCTGGAGACCCTGACACTGCCCGGCTCGTTCGAGATCGGTGTCATCGAACGCACGGCGCAGTTCGTTGCCTCGACCACGAACTTCCTGTTCTACAACGCAACGAAAGCAACGGTGGAGACCTTGACCGGCCAGGTCACCATCACTGACTCCCAGGGCTTGGCCTCTTACGAGGCGGCGTTTGAACGAATGGCCGCCCAGGCGGTCACCGGCGGCGCAGCCCAGGACGTGATCGCCACTGCACTCGGCTACCACCGCTGGGCGGCGACCTGTGACGAATGAGGATTCCACCGCCGACGCCGGGGTGAGATTGCTGCGTGCGAGCAGTTGAATACCGCTCATACCGACGCGACCGCTCCTCGATCGAGTGAGGATGCAACGGCCCGGCCGCGGAAACCGTTCAGTGCCAACCAGCGGCGCATACTGGAAGCCATGTCCGGTGGGGACATCATCGCACTCAGGAACTTTACGAGCGTCTCGGTTTGCCTCGGTTGAGCAGCGCGGCCCGGACCGTGAACTGGTTCGCTCGCCACGGCTATATCCGCCGCGCCGATGACGACGACGCAGGTACCTGGCGCCTGACTGCGATGGGCTCGGAAGCGGCAGCCAGCCTCGATCACGGCTACGAACTGGGCTACGACGGCCTGCCCGCGTAATCGCAGCGGCTATGGGTCTCAGCGTGGCGGCCCGTCGGACACAGGGCCGCTCACAGACCAGCTCCCTCGCCGAGATCGAGCCGGGGTTCGTCACGGTTGAGCTGAGGCTGAGCCGATTGTGGCGGTACGGATGCCCGAGAATCTCGACATTCCACCGGTCCGGGGTCGTCGTGGCTGGTACTCGGTTGATCCTCTCAGCAGGCGATCGCAGGTGTGTTGTAGAGGCCGTGGGTGATGAGGATGTCGGGGTAGGCGCTGTATTCGTCGACTTCGAAGCTGAGGGAGAGATGTTTGTGGGCGCCGGGTATTCGTATTCCGGTCGGAGCCGGGCGGGCCCAGCGGTAGGTCACCTGCATGGGGGTGCAGTCCCAGGCGCGGCGGAAATCGGAGTGTTCTCGTAGTGTCCGGAACAGCGTTCGTGCTCGGGGTAGATCGCGGTATCGGCCCAGCGCTGCGCGCACGAGGGTGACGACGTAGCGGAGTTCCGCGTCCCAGTTCTCGATGGTGTCGCGGCCGGCGGTCGACAGTATCCACAGAAGGATGTTGTCGTCGGCCTCGGCGAGGCCGGGCATCACGCTGTGGAATAGGCGGTTTCCGTGCAGGACGGTCTGGAGAGGGTCGAAGTAGGCGGCCAGGACGTCTTGGGCGTCGAGGTGATCGAGGTGGTGTCGGACGCCGATTTCGGTGAGGTGGCGGCGTAGCTCGGCAGCGGGCGGGAGAGAAGCGGAGGGTTGGCACACGTCGTAGAGATGCTGTCGCTGCGAGGTGTCGAGATCGAAGGAGCCGACCAGTTTGGCGAAGACACGGGAGCTGGGGATGGTGCGTTTCCGAATGATCTGGTGGAGGTAGGAGCCGCTGATCCCGGCTTCGTGGGCGGCGGATTCGCGGGAGAGATGATGTTGGTGTCGTAGGTATTCGACCGAGTCGTGGAAGTCGGGCATGCCGGTGAGTACGGGGAGCTTGGGCATCACCGCGCTCGCCTCTGCGGTAGTAGGTGGGTGATGCCTGTCGGGCATGCGGGGCTGGGTGCCGGTGCGGGGCGATGATGATCGAGGGGTGTGGGCGTGGTTTTCATTCTTGTACTCCTGTTCGGCCGGTCCCGTTGGTGTGTGCGGGCGGGTGGTTGGGTGCGGATCCGTCAGGACGGCGGACCGTCGCGGTAGGCGAGGAAGAAGTGGAGATCGGGGGAGCCTTGTGCGCCGAGGTGGATTCGCGCGGTGCACGGCTCACCGGTGGCGGAGTCGTGCACGAGGATGGGTTGCTCGGTCCGGAAGCCGTAGGCGACCGAGAGGCTGGTGTCCCAGATCTGGGCGAAGGCGCCCGCGCCACGAAGCTGCTGGTAGAGGGCAAATACGGCCGGGGTTGTGCGGTGCCGTCCGAAGGCGCCGCGCAGGGAGGCAACCAGGTGGGCGGCGGCGCAGTCCCACTGCACGACAAAGGCTTCGGCGGTGGGTGTGGACGAGCCCGGGTGGAAGAACCACAATGCGATGTTGTCGCGGTAGTGCTCGACGTCGGGCAGCTCTGCTCGGAAACGATCGTTGGCCAGGACGACGTTCCACAGGGGATCGACGTAGGCGCCGGCCAGGTTACGTCTATCGAGGTAGGCCAGCTTCGCGCGGTGCTCGGGAGAGCCGGCGCGGGCACGCAATTCGGCCACCGGCGACAGTGGGATCGCGGGGTGGGCCAGGTCACGGGTGTGGCGCTGCTGGGTGTGATCGAGGTCGTAGGTGGTTACCAGATGGTCCAGTACCGCCGGCGAACAGGCGACGTTGCCGTGCTCGATCTTCTTGAGCAGCTCGGTACTGACGTGGAGAAGGCCGGCGGCACGCGACCGAGTGAGGCGGCGCTGCTCGCGGACCCGGCGCACCCAACCACCGAAGTCAGGCAACTCTGATTCAGCACGACCAGGGCGTGCCGCACGACCGGGACGCCGTCGCCGATCGCGGGCCGGGTTCGTTGTCTGGTTCACGTCAAGCCCCTCCTACTACAGTCTTCCGTAGATCCTTCGCTGTGAGCTACCTTGAAGGGTTAACTCCCCCGAGTTGATCTCGTTCTTACCAGAAAAGTAAAGACTCGGCCAACAACATTCGCTGTGAAGTGGCTGACGAATAGCTGAAGCCTCGGCGTGGCCCGAGTGCAGCATTCTTCGTGTCTTCCGTCAATCGGGACAGGCGTCGGCAGAATTCTTCGACTGACACTCCTATTACCCCTTTCTCCTATAAGCGCTGGCCACGGTGTGTGGCGGCAGGGGTAATGGCTTTAACAGCAGAATCTTTACCTGTCGAAAGGCTGGCGCGGCAGCGTTTTTCGGGGCTGTGATGGTGGGGTATCGCACCTCCTTCGAAAGGGAAACCTGTGGATCTCTACTCGATTCTGACGCTGCTCGACGCGGGCGTGTCGCTGGCCTCGCATCTGCTGACATTTGGCACGCAGGCGTTCGGTCTGGCGTTGCCGTTCCTGTGACAGTCCGGTCCATTTCCCTCTAGTTGAGGTAAATGAGGGACCGGGTCTCCCGGCTGTGTTCCGCAGCCGGGAGGTGCGGGAATTGGTCGCGCTCTCGCGCAATTCCCGATCATTTCTGATTTTCTTTCTCCTTCGATCGGAAGGGTTATTTGTCGTGCCCGAAAAAGGGAATACGTCCTCGGTTGCTGCCACGCTTCCGAGGCGCGGCTGCCACCGGGATCCCCGTCGCGCCTGTTCGCCCTATGGCGGGCGGATGCTGTGGAGTGGCCACCTGATCGCTGCCGGTGCAGTGCCGGTGCTGATGCTGCTGGCCCCCCAGCACGCGAGTGCGGTGACGCTCGCCCCGATCGCCGACCAACCCGGGGTCACCGCACCGGCCCAGCCCGGAACCCAGGCTCCCGCACCGCCTCCCGCCCCGCCCGCGCCCGCGGTGTATCCGGAACAGCCACCCGAGGTCCGCAACGGTCCGGCGTCGCGCCCCGCGCCCGCTCCCGCGCCCGCGCCGCCGGTGAATGTGGTCGAGCTGCATGCTCCGGCGCCGGTCGAACCGGTAGCGCCGATCGAGCCACCGGCGGACATGATCCGGATCGGTCAGGCGCAGTTCCCCGAGCCGGAGTGGCTGCCACCGGAAGTCGGCGACACGATCAACACCGTCAGCGCCGACCTCGAAGCCCAAGCCGCAACATTCCTGGACTCGGTCGGAATCCCGGCCGGGCGCTCGGACCGGGTCGCAGGAGCCACCGTCGCCGGGGCCGGGGTCGGTGGCGCGATCGGCGGCGCGGTGGCCGGTGTCCCGGCCGCGGCAGCCGGTGCGGTCGTGGGTGGGCTGATCGGCGGCACCATCGGCGGCATCGCCGGAGCCGCCCTGGGCACCGTGGTGGCCGTGCCTGTCATCGGCACAGTGACCTCCGGCGTGGCGGGCACCGCGCTGGGTGCGGCGGCGGGCGCGGCCGTGGGCGCGGTGGTGGCCGGGGTGCCCGCCGCAGCGGCCGGTGCACTCATCGGCGGGACGGTGGGCGCGGGATTCGGCGCGGGTGTGGGAGTGGGGCAGCCGTGACCCGGCGACCCCTCCTCGCCGTGGCCGTCCTGGCCGCGGCCGCCAGTGGCCTGTGTCTGCCGGTTTCGAGTGCGGCGCAACCTCCCACAGCTGGCCAAGGGTGCCCGGTGTTGTGGGTTCTCGGGGTGCAGGGCACCGGCGAGTCCTCGCCCGACGCTTCCGAGACCGCCGACACCGGAATGCTCGGCCACCTGCTCGCCCCGGTAGTGGCCGCCGCACCGGACTTGGTCGCGCGCACCTACATTCCCTATCCGGCCGCGTTCGGGGGAGCGGTCGGCACCGGCGGCGGCACCGACCCCTACACCCACTCGGTGGGTGCCGGTGTTGCTGCGCTCACCGACGCCGCTGGGCAGATCGCCACAGCGTGCCCCGGCACCGCCCTGGCTGCTGTCGGATACTCCCAAGGCGCACAGGTAGTCTCGCAGTTCGCGCGGACCGTCGGAGCCGGACAAGGGCCGGTGGCTGCCGATCGGGTCGCGGGAGTCGCGCTGTACTCCGACCCCGAACGGAGCTCCGGTTCGCCGGTGATCCCTGGCCGCCCCGGCCAGCTGGCGCCGGACCCGGCCCCCGGCACCACCGGTGCGGCGGTGTCGCAGGTGGCGTTCACCGCCGCGCCTGCCCCCGGTGGTGGGATCGCTTCCACATCTGGTGTCGATTACGGGGCGCTGACCGGCCGGGTCGCCGACATCTGTGTCGAGGGTGACCTGAGCTGCTCGGCACCTGATCGTGCCGCACTGTTGCAGGTGGCCGCCCAGATCGCGGCCCAGGCTGACCTGCGCGACCCGGTCGCCGCGCTCGGCTCGATCCAGTCGCTGCTGTCCGGAGTACTCGGTGACACCTGGACCACCGTGGTGAACACAGACTTCCAGATCGGTTCCCGCTCCGTGGACTACATGCCCGCCGCCAGCCTGGCCCAGCGCCTCACCGACGCCGCCGACCCCCGCAACCCGCCTCCCGGTCCCGACGAGGCCACCGCCGCGGCGGGCCGGTGGGCACAGATCACCACGGTGGTCGCCGGAGATCCGCTTACCCAGTTGCCTCGCCTCGCCGCGCAGTTGTCGGCGGCGTTCGGGCAGCTGGTCACCGACAACGGCGACCTTCTCGACCCCAGGGTGTGGCTTCGCTACACCGACATCCCCGCCCGCCACACCGGCTACGCCGCTACCGGGCTGCTCGCCACCGGTGCGGCGTGGATGACCGCACTCGCCCACGACCTCGCAGGGAGACACCCGTGAACATCCTCGACTTCTATCAGACACCGAACCTGCGCGAAGGGCTGCGGCCCGGCGATATCATGCGCACCCGCCCGGTATTCACACCGCAACTCGACGGTGCCGCCGACGCGTGGCAGATCGTCTACGTCTCCAGCAATTCCCGCTCCCAGCTCATCGCGGCCTCGGCGATCGTACTGATCCCCGACACTGCACCCGAGCCCGGCAAGACCGCGATCCTGCTGTACTGCCCGCCCTTCCACGGCCTGGGCGGGGCGTGCGCGCCCTCGCAACTCCTGGCGACCGGAAGCGAACCCGACACCGCCCCCATCGAAGCGGCCCTGGAGCGGGGATGGGCGGTGGCCATCGCCGATGGCCACGGGCTCGGCATCGGCCCCGGACCACACACCTTCCTCGCCGCCCGCACCGGCGCCAGACTCGTACTTGATCTCGCCCGCGCCGTCTACCGGGGCGCGAACCTCGAACTGCCCGTGGCCCCGGTGGTGGTGTGGGGATACGCCGACGGCGGACGCGTCGCCGCTGCTACCGGGGAACTGCAGCCCTGGTACGCCCCCGAGGTGGACCTGCGCGGGGTCGCCGCCGGCGCCGTCGCTTCCGACCTCGCCGCCGTAGCCCCGGCAATCAGCCAGGGCTCGACCGCAGGACTGGGACTGGCCGCGCTGATCGGTCTGGCACGCGCCTACGACCAGCTTCCCCTACGCCACGTCCTCACCGAGACCGGCGGGATCGCCGCCGCCGAAGCCCAAAACCTCACCGGTGCCCAACTGCTGCAACAGTTCTCCCACCCGTTGGCGCACTGGTGCCGGCGCCCTGATCCCTGGAACGATCCCTGGTGGCGGCGGGTACTCGCCCTGGAAACCCTCGCCCACGTCACCCCAGCTACGCCGCTGCATTTGTATCACGGCGAGCTCGACGCCCTCGTGCCCGTGCACGCCGGCCGGCGCACGCTCATCGCCTACCGGCAGCGCGGCACCACGGTGAGCTGGCGCGAGTACGACGCCGACCACCGCTCCACCGCCCAGCAGGCCACCCACCATGTCCTCGCCCGGCTCACCGACCACATCACCAGCCGGCCGGCGACCTCACCCCTCCACATCGAGACCGAGGACGAGCACACGAGCCGCCCCTGACCCCTCCGGGGGACCCTGCCTGCACCCGACGCTCTTCCCCCTCCCGGGTGTGGGCAGGCCCCGGAGACATCCCACCCGTGATCAACCCTCGACGAGGCGAGATGAATGAGGTATCCCGACACGCCACCCGATGACGAGAACTCCTGGGTACGGCTTGACGAGCCACGACCCACCTCCACGCGGCACGCCGTGCCCGGCCCCGATCTGCCTCCCGATCTCGACCCGGACCCCGAACTACCAGGGGACCGTTGGCTGGGCGCGCTGCCGCGGACTCCCGATGCCGCCGACACGGGCGGTTACCGGCCGTGGTGGGCCACGGTGCGGCATCGGCTACCGGCCGGGGCGTGGGCGGTGCTGGCCGCTGTTGTCGCGATCCTGATCGGTGTGGTGGCGGTGTCGGTAAATTCCGGCGGGGCGGGCCAGGAACCGGTCACCACGGCGACACCGCCGAGTGCGGCGCCCGCGCCCGAGGACGCGTGCACGGGGTTGTCAGGCATGGTGGTCACCGACCGTGCCGGTGATCCCGCCACCGTGCCCGGCGTGATCGCTTCATTCCAGGCCGCCTACTATCTGAGCCGCGATGCGGAAGCTGCGATGCGGCTGCTGGCGCCCGAGTCCGGGATCGCTTTCGACGGGCTCGCCGCGGGCATCGTGTCGATCCCGCGTGGCACCACGCATTGTGTGGCGATCACCCCGATCTCGTCGACCACCGCGAACGTGCACATCGTCGAGCTGCGCGCCGATCGGCAACGCATCGACTACCTCCAAGTCGTCAACACCCGCCCCAGCCAAGGCGGTGCCCTGCTGATCAGCAACATCCAGAGGCAAGGATGAAGACCGGCGCGCCCGCGCCGCTACTGATCGCGGTCGCGGGCCTGAGCCCACGCGCCGGGGCCACCACAACCACCCTCGCCCTCGCTCACACTTGGCCGGGCCCGGAACCCGCTCTGATCGTGGAAGCCGGCCCCGCAGGCGGGCAACTCGCCGACATGGCCGGCGCCGATCCGTATCTGGGGTTGGCGAGTCTGGCCCGCACGGTTACACCCGGTGCGCCGATCGACCCGGAGAGCCTGGCCCGGCATGTGCAGTTCCTGCCTGGTGGGGAGGCGCTGCTGGCCGCGCCACCGCGCCCTGATCCCGGCCGCGCCGTATTTACCGCTGAGCTGCTGGCCGGTCCGTCCCCGAGCTGGCGCAACCTCGGGGCGACCGTGTTCGCCGACTGCGGCTTCCTCGAGCCGGATTCGGGTGTCGACTCGGTTCTGGCTGCTGCCGACGCCTGTCTGGTCGTCGTGCGCGCCGATCACTGGGACCCTGAGTCGGCCGCCCGCCGGATCCGTGCCCTCACCCACAACAGCCGCCGCCGGGGGATTGTGCTCATCGGTGCCAACGCCCGCGGCGAGTTCGCCGTGGCCCTCGGGCTCCCGCTGCTGGGCGCCCTGCCCGACAGCCGGGCACGCGCCGACGCGCTGCTACACGGCACCCGCCCGCCGCACCGTCGCCCGCACCTGCTCCCGGCAGCCCGAGCTATCGCCACGGACCTGAACATCCAGCTCCGCACCCCCGCCCACCGTGACCGGCCCGCAGAACCGCCCGCCGGGGCCACCGTCCGCCGCAATCGCCGAACTCGCCGCCAGAGCGCCCCTCCGACCATCTATCGCCTCGAACAACCGCCTGCGCCTACACCACACCCCCGCACACCCGAGCCTGCGGTCACCGAACCCACTCCACCGCCTCCGGGCCCCGAAACACCCGCTGAGGGCGGGCGCGAGGATGCCGGCCATCCGGTTGAGGACGAACTCACCGGCACAGCCGAGCCCGGCCCCGACACCGAGCCCGCGGACTCCCCACCGGCCCCGGCACCATCGGAGGCTGCGCCTGCCCTGACATTGAGGGTCTTCGGGCCGACACGGATCTTCTGGTGTGCGCGGGGTACTGCGGAGACGGTGGAGGTCACCGCGCAGTTGCAGCCCCGTATCCGTGAGCTGCTGACCGTGCTCGCCCTGCACCCGGAAGGGCTGTCACGGGCCCAGTTGATCGACATGCTGTGGGGCGAACGCCCGCCCGAGCGGGGCACCAGCACGCTCACCAACACCCTGAGTCGACTACGCACCTCCCTCAGCACCGCCACCGGCGGACAGATCACCGGGCTGCTCACCGACGACCGGACGCACTACCGCCTGTCCGCCACGTCGGTCCGCGTCGACTACTGGGACTTCAACGCTGCCGTCGCCGAACGCCGCCGCGCCGAGGGCGACACCGACCAGGCCGCCGCCGCCCGCCGAATCGCGGAGCTGGCCACCAGCGAACTGGCCAGCGACCTCACCGACACCTGGGTAGAAGCGCTACGCGAATCAGCACGACGCAACGCCCTCAACGCATTGAGCTGGCTGGCCACCCGCAACACCGAAAACGACCCACGTGCCACCCTGGGCCTGCTCGAGACAACCGCCGAAAGCGACCCCTACAACGAAACCGTATGGCAAGACATACTCCGCCTGCACGCCCGCCTCGGCGAATACGCCGCCCTCGCACGCACCTACTCACTACTCACCCGCACACTCGCGGAAATAGGCCAAACCCCGAGCCCCGAAACCCGGCAACTTATCAACCAACTCCGCCGCACCACCCAATAGAGACGGACCAGCCCGGATCGTTCTGTATTCGGCGAATATGGATCGCCGCGTACATATCATTGCTACGATCGTGGAAATTATGCGAAATGGTCTGATGCGCATTTTTCGACGGGTCCTGAAAGGCATCGATTAGAGCCTATTTTCAGGCAGCTGATCGGCTTCCGTTTATGCGAGGCGGTTCGATCGGAGTGGGGTGGTTCGATGAAAAATAATCCGTGCACTGTTCGGTGGTGAGGTTCCGTGCACTATTCGGTGCAGTGATCAAACCAGACCACCCCTGCCGGGCATAAAGTGCAGGTAGAGCGGTATATATCCGGCTGGGTGTTACCCGGGATTGTCTATACACAAAGCTGTATAGACATGCTCGGTCGGCGCGTACCTGCCTCCGTCCGGCTGCCTCCCTGTATGGCAATGGCCCCTTGCTGTCCTTTGAATCCATTTATCTTCATTCCCGTTCTATTCATTATCCTGCTTTCCGGATTAAATTGATTATTACTTTCGGTGAGACCGCCACGGCCGGCCGTTGGTCTGTGTGCATTTCTTTCTTGTCTTGCGCGGTCGAATTCGCGTGATCGAGGCGGAATTCCGGAAATGTTTCTGCCTTTTCGGGTTGTGAGCTCACTGTGGGTCGAGCTACCGTCGAGTCGTTCCCGGAATTCGCCGGGGAAATCAACGGAAATCCCATTGGTGGCCTCGCTACACGTATGCCACGATCCGCGCATTGGTGCGTGAAATGGGATGGAACTTTCAGGAGATGAAATGGCTAACAACGCGACCCCGGCCCCCGCCGCTGGTGCCCGTTTGGGCAATGGTGAATTGCGGCGCATGGTCGCCGGTGCGCTGGCGAACAATCCGGGCGGTGAGTTGTCACCGCGTGAGATCGCGAAAGCCCTCGCGCGTTCTTCCGGGGCTGTCGGTAACGCGCTCGAGGCACTGACCGCCGCCGGGTACGCCGACCGCACCTCGGCCTCACCGCGCCGCTATCGCGCCAACGCACACACCGCCGCCGCTGCCGCCCCGGCCCCCGCCGCTACGCCTGCGGCACCCGCCCCGGCCACCAGGGGGTCCGCCGCCCCGGCCGCACCGCGCCCCCGCAAGGCACCCAAAGCCACAACACCCAATGCCCCGGCGCGCACCGGCAACAGGGTGGCACGCCCGAACGGGCAGGACTACCACATGCGCCAGCTCGCCGGGCGCGCCGACGTGGATGTGTTGCAGACGATGCGCACCGCCGAGGTCCCGGTCCTGCTGTACGGCCCGCCCGGAACGGGGAAGACCTCGCTGATCGAGGCTGCCTACGGGGATCTGCTGACCGTGCAGGGGGATGGGGACACCACGGTCGCCGATTTTGTGGGCGAGTACACGCAGAACCCGGACGGGACTTTCGTTTTCGTGCACGGGCCGCTGGTCCGGGCTATGCGTGAGGGCCGGGTGCTGTTCATCGACGATGCGACCCTGATTCCGCCGACGGTGCTGTCGGTGGTGTACCCGGCGATGGACGGCCGCCGCGAGATCGTGATCAAAGCCCACGGCGGCGAAATCGTGAAAGCCGAGCCCGGTTTCTTCGTGGTGGCCGGACACAACCCCGGGGTGCACGGTGCCATCCTGTCCGATGCCCTCGCCTCGCGGTTCGCGTTCCAGGTGCAGGTCGGCAGCGACTACGACCTCGCCGGACAGCTCGGGGTGGAACGGCGCGCGGTGAAAGTGGCGCGGGAGCTGGCCGCCCGGCAGGCCAAAGGCGAGATCGGGTGGGCACCGCAACTGCGCGAGTTGCTGGCGTACCGCAAGATCGCCGCCGCCACCGACTCCGCCACCGCCGCCGCCAACTTGGTCGGGGCCGCCCCCGAGGAGGACCGCGACATCGTGGCCGCCGTGGTGAAAACCGTATACGGCACCAAGCATGCCCCGCTGGCGCTCGGTCCCCGGATCTGACCACCCCCGCCACCCTGCCCTACCTACGAAAGGCATCACCTGCCATGACCGGCCACGTGATCACCGTCCCGGCCCCCGCCGCCCCTACTGCCCCGACGACCGCGCCCGCTGCCCCGGGAACTGTCCCCGCGCCCGCCCCGGCCTCTGTGCCTGTCACCGGTGGATGGGCCACGTTCTCGGCCGCGATGACCGCCGAGGCCCCGCCGATCGCCGACCGTGAGGACCTGTCCGTGACGATCGCCCCCGGTGCCGCGTTCGGGAACCCGGCGGTGTTCATACCGGGCCTCGCGGCGATCGAGATCGACGGCACCCGCCTGTTCATCGACCCCGCCACCGCCCGCCCGGAACGCAACAGCGACCGCAACCGCTACCCGGCGGTGTGGGGTGCGCTGGTGCACGAGTGCGCCCACGCCAAACACACAGCGTGGAGCCCGCCGCTGGTGGCGCACCCGGGGGTGGTCGATGCCGCGATGCTGCTCGAGGAATCCCGGATCGAGGCCGCCCAGATACGCCGCCGCCCCGATGACCGGCATTGGTTGCGTGCCAGCGCCACCGAGATCGTGATCGGCGACAACGGCGGCGCGATCGCCGCCGCCCAGATTCCGCCCACCCCCTACAACGCGGCCCGCAACGCAGCCCTCATCCTGGCCCGCCACGACGGCGGCATCCTCGACCAGGCGGAATGCGCGCCCGCCGTCACCGCGATCGAGGCCATCCTCGGCACCGACACCCTCGACAAACTCCGCGCTATCTGGCGCGAGGCGCACACCGTGGCCGACACCGACACCACCGCCATGCTCGAACTCGGGCAGCGCTGGCTCGATATCGTCGGCCCCGACCCCCACACCGACCCCGTACCGTCCTCCCCGCTGGGGGCAGCGATCGGCGACACCGTGACCAACATAGGCAACGCGGTCGCCGACTCGCCGGTGGCACCCGACCCCGCCGAGATCGCTGCCGCCGCCCGTGACGCCGCGCAACGCGCCGCCAACGATGCTGCCTCGCAAGCGGGGAAGGTGTTCGGCGACGGGTCGGGCCGGGGCCGCACCGAGAGCAGGCAACAGACCCGCGCCGCGAGACGGGACGAGCACACCGCCGCCCGTGTGCTGGCCCGCGCCCTCAACACCGCCGCCACCCGGGAACGGACCACGGTGCGCACGACCTCGGTGGTGCCGCCGGGCCGGTTGCGGATGCGTGGCGCGTTGGCGCGGGAGGCTCAACGCGCTGCCGGGGCCATCCCGACCGCCGAACCGTTCACCCGCACCACCCGCAAAACCGTTCCGTTGCCGCCGTTGCGAGTCGGTATCGCCTGTGACGTGTCCTCCTCGATGGGTGCCTACGCCGCCCCGGTGGCCTCGGCCGCGTGGATCATCGCCCGCGCGGCCGAGCTGGCCACCATGCCCGCCGACACCGCGACCGTGACTTTCGGGGCCTCGGTCAAACCGATCACCTACCCGGGCACCGCCCCGGCCCGGGTCACCGAATTCAGTTGCCCGGATTACCTCCACGTCATCGACACCGCTGTCGAGGCCCTCGACGGTGCCCTCGACCTGGCCCGGCCCGGCGCGACGCGGCTGTTGGTGATCATCTCCGACGGCCACTACAGCGGCCCCAATCGCTACCGCGCCCAGCAACGGGTCGACGCGCTGCACGCTGCCGGGTGCGCGGTGCTGTGGCTCGCACCGGCCGACAGCGACCCGGACCCGCTGTCCGGGGTGAACGTGCACCTCGTCACCGACCCGGCCGCTACCGCCGCCGCTATCGGCCGCGCTGCCACCGCCGCTGTCCGCAACGCGTAACCCACACCGCCCCGGGGGGCGCGGCACCCACCGCGCCCCCGGGGGGGGCGTAACCCCCAGTCCATGAATAGCACCCACAAGAACAGGAGCAACCGAATGACCAGCAACACCCCCGAAAACCTGGACACCGACCACACCACCGAGGCGCTGCACCAGCAGCAGTACGAGACCGCCGACCGCGCCGCCGACCTCGCCCGCCGGTTGGGGGCCATGGCCGCCACCCTGCGCGAGGGCGACTTCCCCGACACCAGCGAGCCCGTGGAATTCGCCGCCCGCGAGATGGACTCAGCACTCACCGAGCTCACCGACCTGCGCACCGACGCCGCCGACGCCGGTCTCATACCCACTATCGATGCCCGGCTCGGGCCGGGCACCCCGGCAGCGGTGGACCCGGACCAGGCGCTCGCCCAGTTCCGTGACTTGCAGTACCGCATCCGCGATGAGCACAACACCTACACCACCCGCCCGGACGGGACCGAGGACCCCGGTGTGTGTGTCGCCCACCATGACCGGCTCGAAGCGCTCTACGCCGAGGCCGCCGACACCATGGCCGCCCTCGACGCCCACCTGTCCACCGGCGGGCGGCTGCCCGCCATGTGGTGCGCCGCGCACCCCTGACACCACTAGCGACCGGCCCCGGTATCGCACTGGGCTCTTCCGATACCGGGGCCACCCCCTTGCCACCCCAAACCTGAAGGAGGACACGACATGAACTACCCCAACCACCACCCCAACAGCAGCACCGCCGCGGAGCAGTCCGGCTCGGCGCAGGCCCGGCTGGACGCCGCGTTCGCGCTGCCGTTCGGGCCGGTACGTGAACAGCGCATCACCGAGGCCGTCCTGGAGTTGATCGCCGCCGAGATCGGCCACCGCAAAACGGCCATCGCCTAGTGCTCCTGGACTGGGAACCCTACGGCGGACTCGGCGTCGCAGGTTTCCGCGACCGTCACGGCCACGCCGTGAATGATCACGACCTCGGCGTCGACATCACCCACTACGGCAGCGATATCCGCGCCGTCGCCGACACGGCGCTCACCTCATCGCTACCGAGTGAGCCCGGCCTCTTCCGCCTCGACCTCACACACCACAACGCCCCGCAGGACGAACGACGGGCACTACACGAAAGGCGAGAAAACCCCATGACGACCACTCCCCGTGTGGGTGACCGGGTCCGCATCACCGGCCTGCTCCCCGCCGACCCCGCGCCCCTCGAAATCGGAACCACCGGAACCGTCACCCACATCAATGACCTGTGCCCCGGCCAGATCTTCGTCGACTGGGACAACGGCCGCGCCCTGATCCTGCTCGACACCGACCCGTTCGAAATACTCCCGGCCGCCTCCGCCGACAAACCCCAGCGACCGCGCGGGTGTTGGGGCCGCCCACCAGGGCGGCCCCAACGTGGTCGGCTACCCCGCAGCTCTCGGCGTGATCGCCTTGCCATGGCCGTGAGGCTGTCCGTCAGGCACCCGTCAGGCGCGCGAGAGTACTACTGATCCATGCGTAGACGACGATGGTGAGGAACCACGCCTGGACAAGGTTCTCGGGGCTGTCGGAGTCGCCGAAAACGGTTGTCAGGTCCTCGACGTCGGCGTTTCGGTCGAGTGCAATGTTCAGCAAGGCAATGGCATTCTCTTGCTCGTCCCGGGTGTATGTGGTGCCGGTGTCGAGGACGCCTTGCACGTCGAACGATTTGGGGATGGGGTGCCGGATGCGGTCGAAGCCGGGGCGCGCGGACAGTAGCGCTCGGATCGATCGCAGGGTTTCCGAGATTACATATGGCCCAAAGCGGAGGGTGAAGAAGACTGTCGCCAGCTCCTGGTCGGATATGAACTCCGATATCGACCACGGTTCATCCGGGTGCTCACCGATCCGAGTCAGTCCATAATGGATGTTGCGGCACAGCTGATTGGGTTCGGTCCAGGTGCGGCCGTTATGCGTCCCACTCGCCGCCCCGCCCTCGGCGATGAACCCCACGAACGAGTACACGTCGTCCAGCGACATGTCGTCGATGGGGACGCCTTTCATCATGTTGAGAATCAACAGATCCTCGCGGGCTTCCCTATGGTCCGGGGTGAATATCTCGCAGTCGATCTGGTAAGCCTCCTCGGCCATCTCGATCGCCTGGGACTTCTCGTTCTCGCCGCCGCTCATGAAGAGAACCTGCGCGAGGTGAAGCAGCGGCGCTGCACGTCGGGGGCGGAAGCTTTGAGGGTCTCGGCCGAACACGTGTAGTGCGTGTTCGAGATCCTGTCGGGCCTCGTCATCACGGCCCATGTGCACCAGGATCCGCCCCCTGATCGCGGCAAAGTCGGCGTAGACGACGGATTCACGAGAGAACCCATGCTCGGAAATCACTTCGCCGGCCCGGGTAAGCTGCTCCCAGGCGAGTTCCATACGGTTGGCGCAGATCGCCGCGTCCGCGACCCGTTCGTACTGCTGAATCCGATCCAGCGGGGAGACGTGCATCGAGCCGTTTTCCGGATCGTAGATCTCGGAGATGATCAATTCGCTTCTCAGCGCTTGGAGGACGTTTCCACGGTCTTTGCTCAGGATGCAAGCTGTGCGATGCATTTTCACGGCGAGGACGGGCGTGATGCTGCGGCCATAGCGTTCGAGGATGTCACTGGCAGTCTCGATCGAGGTTGCTGCTTCGCTTGGCCTGTTCAACATGCGGAGCAACCCGGCCTGAGTGACGAGGACGGTCATGTGCGAGGACGGGTCGAGCTCGATCTGTGTCAGGCGCTCAACAAGGCGTAATACCGATTCTGCCTTATCAGGGCGGCCATGCGTACTGGCAACGGTTTCGGCCGCCGCGGCTGCTTCGACGAGCAGGTGCGGGAGGTCCAACCGCTGTCCGAGTGCGAGGTTCTCCTCGATCGCGGCGAATGCGTCGTCGACGCGGCCTGCGACCGAATACGCGTGGGCGAGAGAGAATCGGATCTGTGTGGCAGCCAGGAGCCAGCGCCAGTCGCTGCTGGTACGCCAAAGATCTTCGGCGGCTGAGATCCCGTGGCTGGCGAAATCGGCGGCTGTCCATCCCTGATGAGTCGCGGACTCGTCGGGGCCGACCAGCGCCAGACGCTGGGCAACGATGGACGTCACCAGCAGCGCTGCAGGACCGGCGCAGCGATGGCTGTACGCCTCGGCGGTGACATGGGCCGCTGAGGCCAGATACGGATCGAGAAACGGAGCGGGCTGGTAAAGCGACCAATCTTGTGAGGGAAGGAACAGACCGACTCCCGCTTCGATCCACGGTCGTGGATCAGGCACTTCCGCGCGCGCTACCCTCGCGATCAAGGGGTGGATCGTGAGTCGGCCGCTACGCGCGGAGACCAACGACAGCCGCGCCAGTGCCTCGATCGCCTGACTGCGAACCGCCCTGCCCCGCAGAGCGGTGCGTACATCGTTGGCGGCGGCCTGCACGGTGTCCTCCGTATCGTGCCCCGGCGGATCGGACGGCACAGCGTCGGTGCGCCGCCGCGAGAACCATCGCCGCTTCCTCGGCTCTGTGTGGCAGTCCTCTCGCGCAGCCACAGGCTGCACCGGGCTAACCATGACCGGAGCGTCGAACACCGACTCGTCGATCGGGGACGGCCCTAGAAACGCCAGCACATGAAGCAAGGTGGAAGAGACCGAAACCGCGGATTCGGCTGCCCTGACGTTGAGCCGGATCGCCTCGACCACGCTCGCCGGATGCCCTGCTGCCTCCCCGAGACGAAGCGTCTCGATGGGTGCCTCACGTAGTCGTGTGATGTAGTCAGAGACGGTGCAGCCCACCACTGTGAGGTAATCCACGGCCTGGTTCAGTGCAAGCGGATGATCGGACAGTTCATGCCGAAGGCGGTATCGATCTTCGGTAGTCGACTCCGGCAGATGAGTCCGCAGGAACTGGGTGCTCTCGTCGGGGTCCCAGGTGCCGAGTTTGAGTTCGGAGTAACCGCTGTCGAGGTTCTTGATGTTGGTCGTGATCAACACCCGGCACAGTGACCTGCGCGGGATCAGCCCCCGGATGTCAGCAGGTTTGGCGACACCGTCGAGGACCAGCAGTGTCCGCGAGGACGGCGGCAGCGAGGGCGCGACCGGTGTGCGCGCCTCGGCGATCCCGGAGGCGTCGTAGTATGGCTGTTCACCGCTCAGCTCCTGGAGCGCAGTGAGAATCTCGGCGCGGCTGCTCGCGCTGACAAAGATCGAGCGCACCAGGTCGGAGTGCAGTGCTGCGAACTGTGTGGCCACACTGGTCTTTCCGCATCCAGTCATGCCTCGTACCACCACGGGAGCCACTGGTGAGGAGCTCCCGAGGTCGAGCCGGGCCGCGATGTCGGCGAGTACTGCGGACCTTCCAACGAAACGGGCATCGGCTTCCCAGCGAAAGCCAATCTCGGGCAGCGCGCCTGAGAGCAGGCGATCGTGCTCGCCGAGCAGGATCGACTCCGCTTCTGTCGCCGGTAGCAGTCGAGTCGCCAAGGCTGCGGCGTCACGAGCGTCCAATCGTGGAAACCAGCTCGTGACGAGGTCCAACCGCGAGTCTGTTAACGGTGGGACCGGTTCGGCTTTGCTCAGGTCGATGATGCGACGCCACAGTGCTTCGAAGCACTGGCCAGCGAACTGAGCCGCTCCAGCGCGCTGTCGGTCAGCCAGAAAGTTGCGGGTGGCTTCGGCGCCGCTGGCGAGAATTTCTTTGCGCCGGGGGAATGGGTCTTCCAGCAGTTCGAGGTCGGCGAGGAACCGTTGTGCATCGATCTCGGCGATCTTGGCTCTGCGCGCGAACCAGGTTACGAAGTCAACGTCAGGCTCACCGGTAGAGGCAAGGCTGACCTGCGACTTCCGAGCCTGGCCGACGATGCCGGCGCTCGTCCAGAAGGCTGGCTTGCAGGACTCGCCGGCCGCAGCCCACCATTCGTATAGTCCGGTGAGCACGTCATCCTTGTCCAGCTCGGTCGGTCCCCACCCACTGTTGCCTTCGATCCGGTTGGGCTCGCGGTGTTTGATCGAGACCAGAGTGGGTCGTTGATGCTGGTGCAGCACGACCGCATCCGAGGAGTGCTGCATGACCACCCCGCAGACGTCGCTGCCTGCCGCGAGCTGCTGGACCAGCCAGAAGGCGATGGCATGCTTCTCGTACTCATTCCACGATTCGGTCTGAGGCCCCCTGTTCTTCGGATCCACAGGCATCCGCCGAATCTGACCGAGATCGACCCCCTTGTTGGTCATGCGGCGAGAATAGCGTTCGGCTACGAAAAATTCCGCACACACGGCGAGGGAGGGAGGCACCTTGGCCAGGGTGCACATGGCTAGTGCGACCCCGCGAGGCTCCGTTTCGAGGCCCTGGCGACCCTGTCCCTGCTTGGATGATGGAGGTTACTGATCTCTCCCGGTCTGCCCGGGGCACGTAGGCGCTTCAGGGTGATGGAATAGCGTCGGCGTGAATACCGACTCTCCGCCGGAAAAGTGAGCACAAGGTCCTTCCCGGGGCCCGCGTTCACCCGGGGCCCAATCTACGCCGGGCTCCTACCCGTGGTAGGTGATCCCGACAAACATGGGTTTCGACGGGCGCGAGAGGATAAACTCTCCCTCGGAGTGTCAGGCCGCGCACGCGCTCCTCTCGTTTCCGCCTGAGTTGCCTCGCCCACGCCGGTTCGGTGACGTCGACAGGCCAAGGTCCTTCCCGGGGCCCGCGTTCACACCTTCCCCCTGTTCGCATGCTTGTTTCGTTGCAGGCAGGGTGGCGTGGGCACCTCTGCCGGGAATGGACGAGAACATGCCGAAAAACAGCAGTGCGCGCCGGCGCCGCCGGGCTCGCAGGATCGAGGCCGAGGGCGGCGTCAAGTACGTCGAAGCGCTCCGGCGCGGAGAAGAACTCGCCGCACAGGCGCGTGAGCACGCCGAAAGGAACTCACGATTGCGGCCCAGCAAGATCGAGATCGGCGGAGTCGAAAAGTACTGGCGGCACGAGGATGCCGGACAGCTCGGTCAGGACGGTATGGCGGACCCGACCGCCGCCGACGTAGTTGCTGCCGCGGAGGCGCTGTTACCGACGGTCCGTGCACTTCAGTCCGCCAAGCTCGAGCCGACCACAGTGGTCGTCCCGTACTGGCAGCGAGGCCGGCTCACCCAGAAGGAGTTGAACGAAGAATTCCGCACGACGATCCGTGAGGTGATCGCCGATCTCGAGCGCGTGCGTGAGGACGCCGATATCGGCTGTATTGAATGGGCGACCGTGGCCGCTGGCTACTACGGAGTGCGCGTCAAGCTCAATGGCCTGGATCGGATCACCGGCGGGCCGCTGCACGATCGGCTCGAATCGGCCATGGACGCGGCCGACGTGCTGTCCATGACGGCCGAAGCCGTCCACAGTCGAGGGTGTCTACTCGGCGCGGATCGTTCCCGCCGCTTCGGCTGGGGTTACTCACCCTGTGATGGAGGTGAGGTACGTGTGCGTGTACGGATCTTCGGTGACGACACTCTCATTACCGTTCCCGGGTGCCCTCGACATGCCGCCGAGGAGATCGTCAACTGTGACTACGACGTCGAGGACGGCATGACCGGTGTCGAGGTGATGGGCGGCACGACCGCCGACCTCGATACCGTCTACGACCTCGCTGAGCAGGTTCGCCGCGAACGCGACAAACTCCAGCGCGAACGGCACAAGAACCCGTCCGGAGGCAGGAGTGTGCCCGTGCCGCCGTGGCACCGCGGTCAAGATTACTGGTGACCATCCCCGACCGGGTGCTTCGCTGAGGTATCGACGTTCCTGGTCGGGCGGCGCGGCACACAGCCGAAATGTGTGAGCCACCCCTTCTCCGGTGCGCGTGTCGGTCGGGTGGAGGCCGAACGAGTCCACTGACCATCGCCGGCTAGTTCTATCGGTGAATCGCGAGATCGTTGATTGGTGAATCTCGGCACCGGCACCGGCCCTGGCCGGAAGATTTTGGGATCGGCGAATTGTGACACCGCCGACACCTAAACGCGACTAGCGTCCGGGGCACTCATCCAGTGCCCGGATCCGATCCGCCGCACGCGTCCACCGATCTCGATCGAGCCATCGGGCTTCGGACATGTCAGGATCTGCGATCCCCGACCCTGTGTGATGGTCAGTCCGCGGCTGAGGTGTGCCGTCAGGAGCAACGCCGCGGCACCCGTCGCCTCATCCTCGTCGATGCCGTCGCCGCGGCCAGGGAAGGCTCGGGCCCGGACCTGGCCGGCGGTCTCGTCCTGCCAGGCCCACGCGTAGATCCATTCACCGTGTGGGGGTACGGCGAGTTCGTTGACCTCCTCGGCCGAACCGTACTGCTTGAAGATGCGGGGCGGCGCCCATTCTGCACGGGCCGTGATCCAGCAGAACTCGCTGTCACGACGGGCGGTGACAACCCCTGCGGCAGTTTCGAGTTCCGATGTGCCCAGCAGCCACGCCGTACCAACGCAGGGGTGTCCAGCGAATGGCAGTCGAACCGAGGGTGTCCAAATGTCGATTGTGGCGCGAACGGGGTCGTCGACAAACACCGTCTCGCTGAATCCGAGGTCACGCGCGATGGCGCGTCGCTCTGCGTCGGAGGCGACATTCAAGCCGTGAACGACGCCGAGTTCGTTACCGAAATCGCCTGCTGGTCCACAGAAAACACTCAGTACCTCATGATCGATCACCGACCCAGTTAACCGTAATCACAGGCGTGGCCGTTGTCTGCGGGGTCGCGATGAGCACGCTTCGTCGGCTCCCATGGGAATCGCTGAACCAGTCATCGAGTCACTGGGGAGCGTTCGGCGCCGAGACCGGCAGCTGATTCCCGATCCGTCCAGTTCTGAGATGCGCTCTGGGATCACTAGATGGGGCTTCGGACACGCCCGGCGGCCGGACACGCCGACCGAGGTGACATCGAAATTCACCGATGCGGTCGTCTCGGCTCGGCCTCTGTGACGTCGAAATTGGTCGGTAACTGATCTCAGAATTCACCCTTACAGCCA
>NZ_BDBZ01000048.1 GCF_001613245.1 Nocardia speluncae NBRC 108251
AGTCCGATTCCTCTCGTACCGAAGGTATTACGGAATCCGACGAGAAGAATTCGGGTCGCGGGGTTTCTTTTCACGATCCGCTTGACAGCGGCCCGGGTATCGAGCGTCCATAGGAGCGGCGCCCACGCCGAAACCCCGGGGGATTTCGGCCCCGATCCGGTGTGGTTGCCGTCCCGGCCGGGACATGACCCGTATTCACCCGAACCACATTGTTGGAGGGATCTGTCATGTCCACACATAAGAAAAACACCACCGCGCGCCCAGCATCGGGCACACCCGACCCGGCCCCTGACACCGCAGCTGCCGCACCGGACAACGGATCGGCCGCCGGTGTGCCCGTGCTGCGCAACGACACCGACACGGTGTTGTGGGCCGTGCTGGGCACCCACCCCGGTTCCACCACGGCCGCACTGGCCGACGTGGCCGGGGTCGGGCTGTCGACCGCCCGCCGCGTGCTGTTGAACTGGGAAACCGCCGGGGCTGCCCGTTCCCACAGTGACCCAGAATCGCCCCGCGCGGCCAAAACATGGACCACTGTCGAACCCGCTACCGCGCCCGAACCAGCGGACCCCGAACTGGCGGACCCCGAACCGGCGGACCCCGAACCGGCGGACTCCCAACCGGCCGCTCCCGAACCAGCGGCTCCCGAACCAGCGGCTCCCGAACCAGCGGCTCCCGAACCAGCGGCTCCCGAACCGGCCGTACCCGCCGAGATGGACACGACAAACGCCGATTCCTGCGCGCCCGATGACCCCGCACCCGCCGATCCCGGGCGGGCAGCCACGGCTGTAGCGGGTCCCACGGGCGACGTTGACACCGACCCGGTCCCGGCCAACCCGGACGGGGGCGATGATGCGGCAGCGGCGCAGCCGGAGTCGGCCCCTCGGCTGCGTTCGGGTGCGTTGCGGGGGCAGGTCGAGGATTTCCTGCGGGATAACCCGGGCAAGGATTTCAGCCCGCACCAGATCGGTAAGGCCCTCAACCGTTCCAGTGGCGCGGTCCACAACGCGCTGGTCACCCTCACCAAGGGCGGCACCGCTCACCAGACCAGCACGGCCCCCAAGCGATTCGCGCTCGCCTCCGCCTGACATGCGTGGCGGAGCCGGGTCCCCCGGAGCACCTATCTCCGGGGAACCCGTCACCGCACTCCAATTTATCTCGTCTGAAAGGGTTTCCCCGATCATGTACAACGTCTCTGTTCCCGCCGATGTCGCAGCGGCCCTGCACCGCGTGTTCGCCTGCTCCCCGCACGCGGCCGACAGCCTGGAATTGTGGCTGGCAGTCACGGCTGAGGCCGTCCGCCACCTCACCGCCCCGTCCGAATCGGCGGGCCCGGCCGCCTGGTTGCCGGTGTTCGTCTCCTACCGCCGGATGCGTACTGACGCCGTGTATCACACCGGGACCGCCGCTGTGCGGATCACCACGGGGCCGCTGGCCGGGATCACCTACACCGACCCCGACAGCGCCGCCCGCGCGGTCGCTACCGTGGCCCCGCTCCCGGCCACCGACAGCGCTATGGACGGGGAGGGGGACGATGCGGTCGAGGTGCTGAGCTTGGTGCCGACGTGGCGGTTGCCGATCACCGCTGACCCGGCCGCGCAAACACCGCCTGCGGTATCGCCGCTGATCTCCTAGCCCGCCTACACTCCGAAACGGCCGGTGGGCCGAGCATCTGCTCGGCCCACCGGCCGTTTCGTTGTCTGGATGGCGGTGTGCGGGTCTAGGTTGTGGCGTCGATCATCTGAGTGAGCCAGTTCGCCAGCAGCGCGGCAGCGGCGGTGTCGTGGCCGGTGGATACGGCCGTGTCGCCATCCTGATGGGCAGGATCACCCGTGCCCGTGCCCGTGGTGGCAGTGTAGGTCTGGGCGAGCGAGGGGAACTGGGTGCCGGTGAACGCTGAAGCGGTAGCGGCAAGCAGGTCGGCGGCGATCGGCGCCAGCCCCGACAGCGCCAGCACTGCGCCGACGGGATCCCCGGCGATCAGTATCTCGGCCGCGTTCCATGCGATCTCCTGGGCGCGGCCAATGGTGGTGGCGATGCGGGCGATATCGAGACCGGCGAGGACCCCGACGACCTCGGAGGCGATGGCTGCTATGCCGGTGGTGTCTAGTGGCGCGGCCAGTGCCAGCGCATGAGCCACGAGCCGCAGGTCGATACCGTCGGCCATCGCGACCAGCGGGGCGAACTGGTTGTTCAGGTCCCCGGCGACCCGGTGCAGCCTAGGAACATCACCTCTACCAAGCAGGGCGGGTAGTTCAGCGAGATCGGCGACAATGGCGGGCACGTTCGCGGCGAACATGGATAGCCCGTTCACCACGGTAACCACCTGTGCGAGAACTCGAGAGACGGTCAGCTCTCCCGTCGAGGGCCATGCCGTGGCTGGAGCTGTCGTAGTGGGGGCCTGTCCCGGAGGCGCGGTGAGGGCGCGTACGACGGCGTCGAGCGCGGGTGATTCTTGAGAGAAGGTCGAGCAGTAGCGGTCTTTCTCGGGGCACAGGGTGCGGATTCGGTCGGTGAGCTCACCGAAGTCTTGCGGGCGAGGGCCCGCGACCCCCGAGCCGGCAACGGGGCCGCCCAACTGGGGTGTGCTCGGGTCGCGATGAGGGTCGGAGACGAGCCCTACTGCCACCACCTGTGAGGCCGACAGCGGGCCGTGGTTGTTCCCGATTGCCGCGGCGAGGTCACCGACGACTGCGGCGCCTTCGGCATTACCGGCCAGGACTACTCGCGTCTGCGAGCACAATGTCGACAGCGCCGCGGCGAGAGCTTGCTCGCTGGTGGCCTCGGTGGTGCGGAGGAGAGTACGGACGCCGATGTCGCTGCGGTAGCGGGTGGTCAGCGATTCGGCGACCGTGGTGAGCACGCCCACCGGCGGTGCCTGATCAGTTGGCGGGGCTGTTTCGAACGTGCCTGGTACCAGCAGCGCGGTCCAGCGTGGGCAGTCCGCGGCGGCGGGCCCGGGTGGCGGGTCTGCGGTGGCGGCACCGGCCCCGCAGACCGTGGTGGCGGCGATGGCGGCACACAGTGCCGTGTGGGCGGCGCGGCGGCGGGCGCGGGCAGGTCGGTGGTGGGTCGGGTGGGGGCGCATGGGCGATCTCCTTGTCGGGTGGCGGGCGGCGGGGTTGGTGACGGTCGAGTCGGTTTCAGCCACGCGAGTTCGAAGGGCGAGTGGTGCACGGGTAGCGAGTTCCGTTGCGCTGGGTCAGGGCGCGGCGCGGGAGTCGGCGTGGGTGGGCGAGCCGCTGGCCGGGCGAGTGGCCGTGTAGTAGTCGGGCCACCGGTAGGGCGAGATCTGGACGGGCTGATCGAAGGTGGGTGCGTGGATCATTTCCCCGCCGCCGAGGTAGATGCCGACGTGGTGGACGTCGGCGGCGGTGCCATAGAAGAGGAGGTCACCGGGCGCGAGTTCACCCTCGGAGACGGTGGTACCGGTGTGGACTTGGTCGTAGGTGGTGCGGGGAAGGGAGATTCCGGCGGAGCGGTAGGCGGCTTGGGTGAGTCCGGAGCAGTCCCAGCCGCCGTTGACGTCGGGCCCGTTGCCGCCCCACACATACGGTTGGCCGAGCTGGGCGCAGGCGAACAAAATCACCTGCGCGGCAGCGTGGTTCGTGGCCAGCCGAGGGTCGCAGTCGCCGCCGTCGGGGGGCTCGGGGGCGCGGTAGCGGGCGGCTTGGTCGAGGACTTGGTCGACGTACCAGTCGGCGTGGTTGTAGGCAAAGATCGCCGCGCGCAGGTCGCCGGGTGCGCCGGAGTCGCACAGGTAGAACGCGGCGGCGTGGATCGCGTCGGAGGGGTTGTAGCGCGAGGGTGGGCTCGCGCCACCGGCGGGCAGCCGATGCCGGGCGATGACGGAGTCGAAGGTCGGTGCGAGGAACTGCATCGGCCCGCCGGCGCCGGAAACGTTCTCGCCCGAGGTCACTCCGGGCAGGGGTGAGCGGCCGTGGTCGGTTTCGATCTTGCCGATCGCGGCGAGCACCGACCAGTCCAGCCCCGAACAAATTTCGGCCGCAGCCTGATACAGCACCAGCATCTCCGCCGGGATATCCTGGCGAGCTTCTGGACTCGGGGCAGAACCGGTGCCGGTCGAGGTCGGCGGGGCAGTAGCAGACAGCGACTGGTCGAACACGGCGACCGTGGTGACCACGGCCGCGATCACGACCACGAAGAACACGACCGCCGCGCAGCCCGCGCCGAGTGCCTTGACCAGCATCGGTGCCTCACCAGAATTCGGAGCGCGGTGGTATCGGTGGTGGTGGGTCGAGGATGATCAGCCCGCCCGCCGGTGCCCAGGTCTGCCCGCTATGAGCATCGACGACGGCGGGTGGGGTGCATGCGGGCCACACGGTCGTGAGTTCGTGTAGCCGCAGGCGCTCGGCGTCGCTGTCCAGTGGTAGCCACACCTGGTCGGCGGGACTGGCTTCGGGGCTGGAGGAGAGGAGTTCAGCGGCAGCGGTGGCCACGGGAACGGCGTCGGGGTCGGGCAGCCGGTGCCAGGTACGTCGCAGGGCCTCACGGGCGTTTGCTTCCCGCAGCGTGGTCGGTACCCATAGCAGGACCGGGGTGGTGACTCCGGTGGTGCGGGCCAGTTCGCTGTAGCCGTGCAGTTTGGCCGCGACCCGGGTCAAGGTCGTGGAGGCGAGGTCGTATTCGAGGAAGAAATCGAGGGTTGCCGTGGGGTGGGTGTAGCGGCCGTAGGCGTCGGGTCGTGCGAGGTCGCCCCATAGGCGCTGGCAGCGGGTCTGTGACCACCACGCCTGTAGGCGGGCTTGTTGGCCGCGGTCGTCATGGGGTGCGTGGGCGGTGAGTGCGGTGAACCAGTCGCTGACGCCGAGGGTGTGGGTCAATTGCAGGCTGTGGGCGATGGCGAGGGTGCGCTGGTGGCTGTAGCCGAGCTCGCGCACGCTGATGCCGGCTTCGGCGGCGAGCACGGTCGCGCCGACTGGTGCCAGCACCCAGTGCATCGGTGCGCTGCCCCGGGTGCGTAGGGGCCGGAACCGTTCCAGGACGCCGTAGCGGTGCAGGCGGTTCAGGCGACGCAACGCGATGATGGCGCTGGGGAAGGCGAGCGCGGCGAGCTGATTGGTGGTCAGGACACGGTGCTCGTGCAGCATCCGCAGGATCCAGCGGTCGCGCTCGGTCAGCCGTGCCACCAGGGCGGTGGTGTCGACGGCCCTGGGCCGCGCGGGGCGGAGCTCGGGCCGCGGCTTGCGTTGATCTGCTTGCCGGTCGGGTCGGGAGAGCATGAGTGCAGCAACCTTTCTCGGAGGATTCGGGTCGCGTGGCTAGGGCTGGCGAGGGTCGCGCCGTGCGGGGTCCGGCCGCTGGCCACGGTCGAGGACCGGCCCGGGACCGGGCTCGGGGAGTGCCGGTGTGGTCAGGTGGGCGCGGGCTGCGGCGGCGATCTCCCGGGCACGCCCCGGGATCGGCGGGTCCAGCGGGCGGGTAGTGAGGGTGAACGGGCGGGCATTGCGGCCGTCGACCAGCAGACGGGCGGCGGCATGGAAAGCGTCGAGGTGGGACAGGTCGTGCTCGGACAACCAGGGCTCGGTATGGCGGGCGAGGTCGCGGGCGTCGTCGGGGCTGACGGCGAACACGATCTTGTTGCGGGCATTGGCCGAGATCCCGTCACGCAGCTCCCGCGACAACTGACTCAAGTTCTGATGCGCCAGCAGCAGCGACAGCCGAAGGCCGCGGGCTTCGGCGAGCATGTCCTCGATCGGCGTCGACAGGTTGAGGAAGTTCTGTGCCTCATCGAGCACCAGGGCGGCGTCGGGCCGGTCGGCGGAAGGGATACGGGCGCGGGCGGTGACGGCCTGCCAGGTGCGGGCCACGAGCAGGGACCCGACCAGGCGGCTGGTCTCCTCCCCGAGCGAGCCTTTCGGTAGTCTCGCCAGGCAGATCCCGCCCTCATCGAGGATGTCGGCGAACTCGACCGTGGACGGTCCACCCGCGATGGCCGCGCGGACGAACGGCCGCAACAGGAACGCGCGCAGCTTGTTCAACAAGGGGCCGGTGAGCTGGGCGCGGCCGGTGTCGGACAGTTGTTCGTAGCTATCCCAGAACCCACGCAGGACTGGGTCCTTGGTGGTGCGGGTGACACGGGCACGGAAGGCCGGCTCGATGAGCAGGCGGGGCAGATCGGCCAGGGTGGCGGTGCCGGGCTGGGCACACAGGGTCAGCAGGCTCGCCCGCATGATGTCGTCGCTGCGTGGCCCCCACCACTGGTGGAAGATCCGGTGGAACACGGTGACAAGGTTGTCGACCGCCAGATCCATACCCGCCCGCCCGATCCTCCCGATATCGAGGGGATTCACGCACGGTGGCGGAGCCGTCGAGTCGGCATCGAAGAGCACCACCCGCTCACCCAGGCGCGCCGGCAACCGCGACAACACATCGGTGACGAGGTCGCCCTTGGGGTCGACAACGATCACCCCGCGCCCGGCCTCGGCATCATCGAGGATCGTGCGCGCCAGCAGAGTCGATTTGCCGACACCGGTCGGCCCGAGGATATGCAGGTGGTGGCGAGCATCGGAGATCTTCACCGCAACCGGACGACGAGTGCCGGTATCAGCCAGGCCCAGCGGTTTCGTGTACTCCCCACCGACCGGAATCTCCGGGGCGGGAGACAGGGCGCGGGCTCCGGCGCGTTGCAGGCCCGGAAGCCCGGTCTCGGTGGGCAGATGCGCGATCGTCGCCAGCTCGGGCACCGACAACACATCCCCGCGTCCCAGCCGCCTCTGCTGGATCAGCGTCGCGACGCGGAGGCGGTGCCGCCGCCGGTAGTAGTTGTGATCGGTGCACGCCCCGAACACTGTGGCCAGGGCGTCGGCGCGCCCGCGCGCCGCCGCCCGCGCCTGCGCCCTCGGGTTCGTGTCGTCGGGCTCATCGGAGACCGGAATCGAGGCTGCGTAGCGGACAACGGTTTCCCAGTGCGCTCCCCGGGCCTTGGCTGCTGCTGCGCGGGCGGCAGCGGAGTACTCCATCACCATCTGTCGATCGCCGCCCGGCCTCTCACTTCCGGCTCCGGCCCGAGAGGCCCGAGTGGTGACCGGGCCGGGAGTCAGCAGGTTCAGCACCTCACGCATCAACCCGGCCAGCACGCTCGGCCGGGCACCGGTACTCGCGGCGGCATGCATCGCGCGAGCAACGCGGCGGCCGGTGACCGGGCGCGCGAGGATCTGCACACACGCGGCCTGGCCGGGGCCGAGATCGTCGGCGGCAGTGATCAGGTTGCGTACGAGATCGCCGTCGTAGTCGGTGCGCAGCGGCAGCCCTTCGCGGCGGCCCAACCGCAACTCGCCTCCGGCCACGACCCGAGTACTGCCTCCGATCGGGTTCGGCAGCGGGGGTCGGGCGGGCTGGTGGGTGTCGGTGTGCGCGCCGGGCCAGGCCGACGCGACCGCGCGTTCGACCAACCCCGGCGGGACCGCCCCGGGGACCCAGACCCGGATCGCGGCCCCCTCCTCCGGGGTCACGGTGTACTCGAACCCGAGATGCGGCTGCCCGAACAGCATCCGCGCCCAGGACGGGCGCAGTTGGCCGATCAGATGAGCCCAGAAGGCCAGCGCGCCTTTGGCGTCGACTTCAGGTGGAGTGAGCACGGTGATCTGGCGAGCACGCGCGCCTAGCCGGCGCCGCCGCCCCCGCCGCAGAACTCCCACCGCGGCGAGCGCGCCCAGAACGCTCAATACCGAAATGGTCCCGGCCGCCGATCCGAGCCCATGTTCGACCATCTCGGCCAGATCACGCAGTGTCGTGCCGGGCGCGAGCAGCGCCCGGCCCAGCCACCCCTGCTCAGGGCTCGCGATGGTGGCGCTCACGCCGCCGCCGATCCCGGCTCGGCATTACCGCTCGCTCCCGGGACCGGGGTAGTATTGGAGAGGAATCGTGGACGCGCCCTGCGGTTTTCGGCCGAGGTGGCAGCGGCGTCCGGTTTGCGCAGAACCACCACATCCTCATGCGCTATGAGGTGGATCGGCAGCCCGGCGGTCCTCTGCTTGACGACGAAATCCCTCTGGAAGAAGCTGCTGCGCGCGACGAGTTCACCGTCGGACAGCCGCCCCAGCAGCGCGACGCACCGTTCGACCGGGACGAGCCCGGCCAGCTCGCCGCAGGTGAACAAATGGGCGGGCAGGTTCACCAACTCCGCGTGCTGGCGCCACGGCCGCGCGGTGATCACGACATGCCCGCCCGGGGCGAGGTATTCGGCAGCACCGGCGAGGATTTTCGTGAATCCGGACAGCAGCCGGCCGATTCCGACGTTGGCGAGGTTGCCGCGGTCGAGCACCGCGCCGTAGCGGTGGTTCGATTTGACCACGGGGGCTTTGCCGTTGGCGCGGACGTGGCCGTGCAGGGAGTCACCGTAGGGCGGGGAGGTGATCACCAGATCCACCTGCCCCCGCGACTCCTGCGGGATCAGCGTGGTGAGTTTGCGGGCATCGCCGTGGTAGACCTCGCCGTCGAGATCGATGCCCGCCTCGCGTGCCAGACCGATGTTGGTGCACGCCAGCTGCGCCCATCGGGCTTCGTACTCCACACCCACCGCACGACGGCCCAGGTGCAGCGATTCGACGAGGGTGGTGCCGATCCCGCACATGGGGTCCAGGACGAGCCCGCCGGGGCGGGTGTAGGTTTCGACGGCGTGTTGCACGATCGCGGGGAACATCTTCGCCGGGTGCGCAGTGCTGTCGGGGTGATAACGGCCCCGCCGCTGCGCGGCGGGCGCGTTCTGAGCCGTCGCCCACACCGACACCGGCGCATCGACGGAGCTGGCGGGTGCGGTGGTGGCATCGGTGTAGGCGGGGGTGGTCGGTTCCGGAGTCATCGAGTAGCCCTTCACTGATCGAGTGGTCTGCGAGATGTCGAGCCGGGCGGGGGTCAGCCGTGTTCGGGCTGGAGGAAAACGAGCACGTCGGTATGGGCGACGGTGTGCCGCGGAATGCCGGACCCGTCCCCCTCGGCGGGCGCGGTGATGGTGTGGCCGGTGACCGGGGCGGCGATGATGTGCTGGAGGTAGAGCAGATCGGCGGCCTGGGCAGCGGCCACGACCGAGCCAACCGGATCGAGCAGGACTCCGCTGTTGCTGTGACGGCAGCGGCTGAACACCACCAGCAGCGCACCCATCGCCATCACCTCGGTCGCGAGCGCGGTGACGTGCTCGGCGGCCCTCGCCGAATCGATGTGGTCGGCCAGCAGGCTGGCGATAACGAGGTCGACCGGCTCACCGGTGCCGGTGGTGTGGTCGGGGGCGTCGGTGCTGTGCCGGTCCAGGTTTCGAATCGCTGCGAGCGCCGCTGCGGTGTCCGGCTCGAATATCCGGAGGGCGCCTCGGGTGGTGGGGGCGGGCCAGCCGATCAACATCACCCGCGAACCAGGGGAAGAAAACTCCCCGATCGCCCGGGACAACACCGGCCTGGGCCAGCGATCCTCTAGATCGAGGGGGCCTGTGCCGAGCGCCCACAAGGTCGAGGGAACCCGGACCCTGCCGGTCGTGGGCGAGGTGGCCGACCGGGGGCGGCGGGACTGGGGGGAATTCGCGGTCATCGCGTCTCCTGACGGTGAGAGAGAACTGTCTACTTATCTACTGCCGTCAAAGAGCCCCTATCGGGACACCGATCAACCAATTGAGAAAAACTATCGACAGGCGAGATCGTCGACCGTTCACCCTTTTCGGAAAGGCCGCAGAAAATATTTCTGAAAGAATTTTCGGCTGTTCGCCAGGACGGTTTCCGGTGACATCCGGAAGACACCCAAACCACCCCCAAACCACACCCGCTCATACACATGTGCTGGTAGAAGCGATGTATGCCGATGTGAAACGAGGAGGGTTCCGGCGGATGCCTGAGGTTCGCTGATCGGTCCCGGATAGGAGTCGGGTGTGGTCCGGGTGTTGTTTGGGGGTGGTTTGGATGTGGTTTCGGTGCGATTTGGATGTGGTCGTTCTGTGTCCTTGTGAGGTCGGAATTGATTTCCACCGAGCAGGAGTTGATCGTGACGAATTCAGGATTGATCGAATACCCGGGATCGGGCGGTCCGGGTCCTTCACCGCTGGCGGTGGTGCGGTCGAGTTTCGATCGGATTGCCGCACAGCCGGTGCCCGACGATCTGCGACTGGAGGTCACTGGGAGTCCGGTCGAGTCGTGGGGCGGGTTGCGGGAGCGGTTGCGGGACCCGGCCGTGCCGATCGCCGAGGTCGACGCGATCTGGGTGTGGCTGGTCGAGCGCTCCCGCGCGCACGGAGGCGACGCGACGCTGGTGTGCGCGTGCCTGGCCGAACCGATGCTGGCCAAGACAGCGAGCGTGTTCGCCCCGCCCCACAGCTCCCGCCGCCATGACATCGAGTCCGAGATCCTGGCCGGGTTCTTCGGCTACCTGAGTCGGGTCGAGCTGGCGCGGCCGTGGGTGTTGCTCCGGTTGCGGTGGGCCGCCTACCGCGCCGCCGCCGCGGCAGACCAGCAGGAGCCGGTCGTAGTGCCGCTCGCCGACCTCGGCCGTGACCTCGGCCCGGTCGGGGAGCAGGCGCGGGTGATGGTGTCGCAGCCCGGCCACCCCGAGACCGTCCTCGCCGCGGCCGTCGCCGCCGGGGTGATCAGCGAGTCAGCGGCGCAGTTGATCGCGGTCTCGCGGTGGGAACGCCGCTCGCTGACATCGCTGGCCGCCGAACGCGAACAGTCGGTGTGGGCCCTGCGCAAACGACGCCGCCGCGCCGAACACGCACTACTGGCCTGGCTCACCGAACACACCCACGACGACCCCGGACCCACCAGCATCTCGGAAACCCATGCGCCGCCACGCCGCATCGGGACCGCGCCGCAGCAAGATCGCCGGTCGCGGTTGACCTCGTCGGCACCCCGACGCTCCACCACCGGGCACGGGGAGGTGGCCGCATGAATCGGCTCCCCGACCTCGAGGCATCACCGGCTCGCCCCACAGAACACCCACACGTGCGGAAGTGGCTGACGGTCCTGGTAACCCTGTGCACGGCGGCGGTGCTACTGGTGATGGTGGCCGGGTCTGCATCGGCCGCACCGCCAGAGCCACAGGTGCTGGCGATCGCGTCGTCGCTGGATCAGGTGCTCGACAACATCCGCACCTGGTTGATCGGCATCCTCGCCGCGCTGGCAACGGTGTGTTTGACCGTGGCCGGCGCCCGCTATCTGATCGGCGCGGGTGATCCCGCCGAGACTGAGAAGGCCAAGACCGCCTTCCGTGCCGCGTGCCTGGGCTACGCGCTGGCGATGCTGGCACCGGTGATCGTCACCGTCCTCAAATCCATCGTCGGGGCCTGACAATGAACGCCCCATCCCAGAAACGACCTGCGCCGAGGCCATCACAAGCCCTGGACGCCGCGGCGGCTATCGCAGCCGCCGCGTTCGTGGCGGTACTGATCACCTTCGCCGGCACAGTCGATGCCGCCGCGCAGCCAGCGACACCGACCGTCCCGGTGACCCCTACTCCCAGCACGCCCGCACCGACCACTACCCCGCCGCGGACGAGGTGGGTGGAGCCACCCCCGTCCACGACCACCGTCCCGACAAGCCCGACCTCACCCGTGCCGGGCGATCCAGGCTCGCCGGGTTCGGAGCCCGATGCTGCCGAGTGCGGGGTCAGCAACATCTCCGGATGCGTGGACAACGCGATAGACGGGTTCTTCCAGCGGCTGGTCGAATCCGCGCTCAACCCGCTTCTGGATCTGCTCTCCCAAACCCTGCTGACGACTCCGGAACCGGGGGATCTCCCTCGGGTCGGTGAATTATGGGATTCGTCGTGGCAGGCAATGCTCGCGATCTACGGGCTGCTGGTGATGGCAGCCGGGATCTTGCTGATGGTCCGCGAAACCCTGCAAACCCGATACTCGATACAGGATCTCGCGCCGCGGATCGTGGCCGGGTTCCTCGCAGGGGCAACGAGCCTGCTCATCGCCTCTCAGGCGATCCACTTCGCCAACGCCCTCGCCACCGGCCTCGCCGGAGACGGCCTCAACCCCGGTTCCGCCGGCGCCGCGCTGCGGGAACTCGCCACCATCACCGCAGTCCGGGGCCTGGTGAGCCCGGCGGCGGGGCCCGGGATATTCATGCTGCTCCTCGAACTCGCGCTCGTGGTTCTGCTGGTGCTGCTGCTGATCACCTACGTGGTGCGGGTGGCGATCACCATCATCTTGGTCGTCGCCGCCCCGCTGGCGTTGATGTGCCACGTCCTACCGGGCCTGGATGCGGTGGCGCGGTGGTGGTGGCGCTCGTTCGCCGCGTGCCTGGCCATCCAGGTGGTGCAGTCCCTGGTGCTGATCACCTCGCTGCGGGTGTTCCTCACCCCTGGCGGCTGGGAGTTCTTCGGCCCCAACGCCGACGGACTGGTCAGCTTGATCATCGGGCTCGCGTTGATCGCCGTGCTGATCAAGGTCCCGTTCTGGCTCCTGTCGAGCATGCGCATCGGCCCCAGCGGCGGACGCAGCATGATCGGCTCGCTGGCCCGCGGCTTCATCGCCTACAAAACCTACGGCCTGCTCAAAGGCGGCTCGTCCGGTAGCGGGCGCGGCACTGCGGCCACTCCGGCCCGGCTGTCCCAGCCCCGGTTGTGGCAGGGACGGCCCGCTGCTCCGTCGGCGCCCCCGGACCCGTATGCGCGGGTGCGCTCGACACGCGACGGGCAACTCATGCTCCCCCTCGACGGTGTGCGTCGAGGGCAGCGGCAACCAAGCCCGGCCCCACCCGCCTCCACCACGACGGCTCCGCCCCGCCCGGCCCGCTCACCGCGTGGGCGGCAACTCGCGTTCGACTTCACCGAGCCCGACCCGTATCGGGGAATCCGACCCGGGCGCGGCGGCCAGTACCCGCTGCCGATCCCGGTACGCCGAGTACGGCCCTCACCACCAATACCGCCGCAACCTCCAGCGGCGCGAGCGGCTCCTCGGCGTCGACCCGAACAGCTCACCTTCGATTTCGCCGAACCGGCTCCGGTTGATCCTTACGCACGGGACCGTCCCGGGCGTGGCGGTCAGTACCCGCTGCCGTTCCCGGTGATCCGAGTCAAACCCGCGCCACCGCCACCTGTCACACCCCAACCACCCGCGCCGGTGCGTTCGACCGGACGGCAACTGCATCTGCCGATGCCCGACCTGCCCGTGCGCCGCCGCGCGCCGCGCGCTCCCCGAGGAGGAACACGTCGATGAGTAGCAGTATCGTCCGAATACCCGCTGACGTCGACCGCAGCGACCGCATCGTCGGACCATTCACCGCCCGCCAGATCGCTGTTCTCGCCACCACCACCCTGTTGATGTATTCGGCGTGGATCGCTACGCGGGCCGTCCTCGCACCTGCGGTGTTCCTGGTCGCCGTTACTCCGATCGCGGTCGTGGTCACCGTCGTCATCTCGACCCGCCGCGACGGGCTGTCGGCCGACCTGCTGCTGGTCGCCGCGATCCGGCACCGCCTCCTATCCCGCCACCTCGTGACCGGCACTGAGGCAACAGGGCTCGCGGCGCCGAGGTGGATCACCGACCGCGCCAAGCGGGCCCGGCCCCGTCCGCCGCGCCCGGCGGCGCTATCGACTCAGGGGCAGCGGCTACCGGAGACGGTGACCCCCGGCAGTACTGGCGTCGGGGTAGTCGATCTCGGATCCGATGGGCTGGTTGTCGTCGCGGTCGCGGGCACCCTGAACCTGTCGTTGCGGACCCCGGCCGAGCAGGACAGCCTCGTCGGGCAGCTCGCGGGCTGGCTGCACACCCTGCGCCAGCCCGTCCAGATCCTGATCCGCTCGGCCCGCCTCGACCTCACCACCCACCTCACCGGCCTGCACGCCGCCGCCCGCGACATGTCGCCGGAGCTCGCCGCCGCCGCGGCCGACCACGCCGCGCATCTGAGTGACCTCGCCGCGGGGGAGTACCTGGCCCGCCGCCAAGTGCTGCTCGTCTGGCGCGAACCACTCAACCAGCCCGCCACCACCTCGCCGCGGGCCAGCCTGCTCAGGCGAAACCGGTCCCGGCGTGCCGTGTCGGCCGCCGCGCGTCGCGGCGCGGAGTCGCGGCTGCTGCGTCGGCTCAACGAGGCCGCCGATGTCCTGTCTCCGCTGGGCGTGACCGTCACCGCCCTTGATGAACTCCAGGCCAGCGCGGTCCTGCGCAGTTGCTGCAATCCCGAGGGCCTCGTATCCGCTGCCATTGACGTCTCGGCTGCGGCAGCCGTCGTCACCGCCGCCGGATCGGGCGATGCCGGGGTGCCGGACCCGTTCGCCGGGCCGGAGGCGGTCGGGTTCGCGCCCGAGTCGTTGACGATCGGCACCCGGCACCTGGAGATCGGCGGGGACTGGGCCGCCACCCTCGCGGTCACCGGATATCCGAGGGAAGTTGCGGCCGGCTGGCTCGCGCCGCTGCTGACCCATCCCGGTCGGGTCGAGGTTGCTGTGCACATCGACCCTGTCGATCCTGTGACTGCCGCTACCCGGTTGCGTCGTCAGCTCGCGCGTCTGGAGTCTTCCCGCATGCATGATGCGGGCCGGGGCCGGCTGTCGGATCCGCAGGTCGATGTCGCGGTCGAGGACGCCGCCGAGCTGTCGGCGCGTGTGGCACGCGCTGAAGCACGGTTGTTCCGGGTGGGGATCTACCTCACTGTCCACGCCGACACCGAAGCCGAACTCGCCGACGAACTCGCCGCGGTCCGCGCGCTGGCGGCGAGCCTGCTCGTGGACACCTGCACGCTGGCCTACCGCGCCGCTCAAGCCTGGGTCACCACTTTGCCCCTGGGCCTGGACCTGATCCGGGTGCGGCGCACCTTCGACACCACAGCCCTCGCCGCGGCGTTCCCCTTCGACTCCCCACAACTACCCGCCCCCGACCCATCACAAGCCGAGCGGCCCCAGGGCGTGTTCTACGGCCGCGACGCCGCATCGGGGCTGCTTTTCGTGGACCGCTTCGCCCCCGAGGCCCACAACCACAACCTGGTCGTCCTGGGCCGCAGCGGCGCAGGCAAGTCGTATCTGGTCAAGACCGAGATCCTGCGTTCGCTCTATCGCGGGATCGAACAAATCGTCATCGACCCCGAAGACGAATACCGCCGCCTCGCCCACGCGGTCGGCGGCACCCACCTGCGCCTCGGCGCCGAAGGGCAGCGACTCAACCCCTTCGACCTGGAAATCCACACCCGCCCCGAAGGCAGCCGCAGCGCCCCCGCCGACGCTCTCACCCGCCGCAAACTGTTCCTGCACACCCTCATCACGGTCCTGCTCGGCGACCAGAACCCCGCCCAGCGAGCAGTCCTCGACATCGCCCTGACGGCCACCTACACCGACGCCGGAATCACCGACGACCCCGCCACCTGGGCCCACCCCGCCCCGACCCTGAGCGGCCTGCGCGAGCACCTGGCCCGCCTCGATACACCAGTGGCCGGCGAGATCGCCGATGGACTCGCGCCCTACGCCGGCGCCGGAGCCTATGCCGGGCTGCTCGACGGACCCACCACCACCAATCCCGAAGGCGGGCTGGTGGTGTTCTCACTGCGGGAGCTTCCCGAGGAACTCAAAACCATCGGCACTCTGCTTGTCCTCGACGTGACCTGGCGGCGGGTCTCCAACCCGGCCGACCGGCGGCCCCGCATGATCACCGTCGACGAAGCATGGCTGCTCATGCGCCAACCCGCCGGAGCCCAGTTCCTGTTCAAGGCGGCGAAGAGCTTCCGCAAACACTGGGCCGGGCTCACCATCGCCACCCAGGACAGCGCCGATGTCCTGTCCACCGAACTCGGACGCGCGATCGTCTCCAACGCCGCCACCCAGATCCTGCTCCGCCAAGCACCCCAAGCCATCAACGAGGTAGCCGCGGCGTTCCGGCTCTCCGAGGGCGAGCAACAGTTTCTGCTCTCCGCCGCCCGCGGCAGCGGACTGCTCGCGGTCGGCGGCACCGACCGCGCGGTATTCGCATCGCTGGCCTCACCGACCGAGAACGCTCTGATCACCACCGATCCCAGCGAACTCGCCATGAACGGCCATGAGACGGATTCCGACGTCGATCTCGGCGCGGCAGCGGTCCCGATGCCTCCGAGCCCTGGCATGAAGGCAACTGAGCAGCGAAAGGCCCCTCAGCGATGACCCCCGCACGCAAGTCGGCCGGCGACCCGGCCGCGTCGAAAGCAGCGGCGGGCGGGTCGATCCAGGCGGGCGGAGCGGTCGTTCCACGCCGGGCAAAACACCCGGACGATACCGTGCGCAAATTCGGAAACAGTGGAAATAGCCGCAGATCTAAAAGAAACTCAATGGCACCGCTTGACCCAGCGGCGATATCGAGCGTGAATATAGACCCGTCGCCGGAAAACGGAAATATTCAGAATTCGGCGGCGGACTACTGGCTCAGCACGGAGGAAGTGTCTCGGCGACTTAAAATCCCTGAGAAAACCCTCGCGAACTGGGCCTCACTCGGAAAAGGTCCTCGCTTTGCTCGAATGGGCAGATATCGGAGATACCGATTCAGTGACCTCCTCGCCTGGGAGGAAGCGCAGCTCGAACTCGGGGAAAGTGCGTGAACCCGACCGGATTCGGATCGTAGATAGACAGAATGGGAAAGGTGCTAGAGATATGCCTCGGCAAGCGTTGGCAATAGGAACATACGGCAATATCACCTGCACGAAACTGGGGCTACGGCAATTCCGGGCACGGGCCCGATACCGCGCCTACAGTGGAGAAACCGTCCGGGTCGAAGGATGGGGAACCAGCAAAACCGGCGCAGAGAACCGCCTCAAAGAAGTCGTTCAGGAACGGATCAAGTCGGAGGGGCGTCAGCGAAACGGTACCGTCACCCGGAACACGCTGATTCCTGAACTGGCAGACCTCTGGCTCGAGGAAATGGCACTCGACGAGACAACGCTCCCGCAAACCCTGCAATGGTATCGGGAAGAGATAGAACCCTCCGATGACCCGCGTGCCCGAAAAGACACCGTGAAGATCAAAACGGCGATGAGCGGCGTGCGGCTGTTCGAGGCCGACACCTCCTACCTGGACGCTCACCTGAAGATGATCCAGAAGAACGGGCACACCCGCAAAGCCCAATCCCACAAGATCATCCTGACCGGCATGATGAGCCTGGCCGTCCGTCACGGAGCGATTCGCGAGAACCCCATGCGCGAAGTCGGCAAAATCAAACGCAAGAAGACGAAACCCAAAGCGATGGACGAGACCACCCGCAACGGTCTACGCGCCCAGCTCGAAACCTGGCTCGCCGGTGAAGCGATCCCCGGCACGCCCGCCTACACAAGCGGCCCGGCACGCGATCCCGACATCCTCAACGCCGCCGACATACTCCTGGGAACCGGGGCGCGCCCGGGAGAATGCCTCGCGTTCCGTCGCTGCGACATCGACAGATCCGCGACCCCGTGGGAGATGACCATCAGCGGCACCATCGTCCGTGTGACCGGAGTCGGGCTGTACCGGCAGGAGTGGACCAAGACCGATGCCGGGTACCGCACCGTCGTGCTGCCGAGATTCACGATCGAGACCCTGCGGGCACTCGGTGCCGATGACTGGGATCCCGACGACGAAGCTCCACTCTTTCCGTCGCGGCGCGGCGGCTGGCGCGACCCTCATAATTTCGGCCGCACCTGGCGCGCAGCACGCGGCACGACCTACGCCTGGATCACCCCGAAGACCTACCGCAAGACGAATCTGACCGCTGTGGCCGAACAGTTCGGAGCCGAACAGGCCAAGCGGCAGGCCGGACACCGCAACAGTTCCACCACCGAACAGCACTACATCGACCAACCCGCGCTGGCCCCCGATTCCACCGCCGTTCTCAACCGGCTAGCACCAGCCGTCTCCGGCACCGCCCAGGACAACCCTGGGAACCAGGATTGGTAGGACACCCGCACGATGCCCCAACGCCCGGCATGCAGCGCGGCAGGGGCCCCACAGCGCCGCGGGGCCCAGGACACACGTCGCCAGGGACCGTGCAAACTTGACTGCCCCCGCACTAACCCCCCGCTTTGAACGGGAAACCATGGGAACCAACGGGAAGCGACGGGACGGACTGCCGACGCGTTTCCGCAGTTCACGGGGTGTTTCGGGAAGCGATGGGAACCACGAGGCGTTTGGAACCCCTGCGTGGGGGTCAGGGGTTCGAGTCCCCTTAGCTCCACCATAGGGTCACTACTAGAACCCGGGGCTGAATGAACGCCCTGGAGTAGGACCCCTACTCCTCCCTTCATTCGGGAGTTGCCTGATTCAGGAGCATCCCGGCTTGTCTTGTGCCGGGTTGCGCCGCATGTTCCTGCTTGTGCCCGTTGGGCGGCGTGTAGCTGTCCGAAGGGTTCGTGCAGGCGGTGGCCGTTGATCTGCTCGTCGTCGATGTAGAGCTGTTGGAAGATTGCCTGATTGAACAGGCGGCGCTGGTGTTCGTTGCAGCGGCGATACAGTTCTTGGGGGTTCTCCAGCAGTGTGAGCGCGGCGTCGATGAGTCGGGCGCTGGATGACAGGTCTTCGGTCGTTGTTGCCAGGCGTTCGGTCAGTCGTCGCCGTTGGTGGGCGATGTCGCGGAGTTTGGCTTTGATCTTGGGCTGCGGAAGGGTGGCGTCGGCTGCCAGGTCGATGAGGTTCTCTTCCTGGGCGTCGAGTGCCTGCAGTTCGGTGGTCAGTTGTTTCTGGAGGAGTCGGTCGGCGGTCTCTTGAGCGTTGATGGCTTCGGCGATCTGGTTGCGGATGCTGGTGATGAAGTCGCTGCGGAATCGGATCGTCGCGTAGTGCGCCTCGACGGCGTCTTCGACAAGGGCGACGTTGATGTGTGGCGCGTTGCAGGTGCCCTTCTGTTTGTTGCGGCAGAAGAAGTAGAGGTATTCGTTGCCGTGTCGGTTGGTTGTTCGCTGGATGATCATCCGCCCGACGGTCCCGGTCCGCTGGCAGCGTCCGCAGAACAGTGACCCTTTGAGGTAGTGGTGGTGGACGCGTCGGCGTTCGTGGGCGTTGGTCCGGGATTCGAGGATCTCTTGGACGTTGTCGAAGAGGTTCTCGTCGATCAGCGGCTCGTGTCGGCCCTGCATCTCCTCGCCCTTGTAGATGACGTAGCCGAGGTAGTAGCGGTCGCGCAGCATCGTCGAGAGCTTGTTTTTGGATACTCGTTGGGCGGGGTGGCGGTGGGTCGGTCGGGTGCGCAGTCCGCGGTCGTAGAGTTCCTCGGATAGTTCGTCGAGGGTGTAGTCGCCGGTGGCGTACAGCTGGAACGCGAGCTGGACGAGCGGTGCGCGTTCGGGGTCGACGCCGATGGTGCGGATCTCGCGGCCGTCGAATCGGTCGAAGATGTTGAGGTACCCGAGCCGGGCGCGGCCGAGTGTGCCGCCGTTGCGGGCTTTCTGGCCCATCTTGTAGGAGATGTCGGCGCCGGACTCGCGGGACTGGTACTCGTTGAAGGTGGCGAGGATGCCGTGCATGAGCTGGCCGACCGGCGAGTCGTCGATGGATTCAGTGGCGGAGACCAGGGTGACGTTTCGCTTGCGGAGGTCGGCCATGACGATGGCGTCGTCGAACCGGTTTCGGGCCATACGAGACAGTTTGTAGACGATGACGTAGTCGACGTCTTGATGGTTTCGAATTCGAGCGAGCAGTTTTTGGAACTCGACTCGTTTCGACATTTCGGTCGCACTCCGGCCAGGCTCGATGTATTCGTCGACGATGGTCAGGCCGAGTTGATTTGCCTTGTTCTGGCAGGCGACACGTTGAGCGGGAATCGATATGCCTTCCGGGTCGTAGTCTGTCTTGAACTGCCCCGGCGATGAGACACGTAGGTAGATGACAGCACGGTCGCCCGCCTTCAAAGGTGCTGGCAGTGATGGGAGTTCGGATGCCAAGTCGTCATCCGCATCGTTCCCCGGGCCTACGTACGCGCTCACCATGGAGATTCCTTATTCTCGACGTCACGGTATTTTCGCGATCGATATTATTATGATTCGACAGAGGGTGTTATATTCCTTGTGGTCCTTAATTCTGTGGTCGTTAATTCGAGATCTATCAAATTTGTGAATCGGGGGATTTCAGGCGGCCTTTTTGTTGGAGTTGAATTCTGTAGTTTCATCCAGGATTGATGAATTCTTCGGAGGTTGTGCCGCGTCTTCATTGCGTGACTCTTCTGCCGTGGTCAAGAGGCTGGACAGCAGGCGGGCAAGCTTGCGGGTATCGGGCGGGTCTCGGCGGGTGTCACGTACAGAAACGCGCTGCGCCCGTGGCTTCGCCTGGCTATCCCGATGTTCGACCCGACCGGCCGGATGCTTATCCGGGCGTGGCTCATCGGTTTCCGCAGGCACGGGCTCGACAGCGGCTTCGGTCGACGAGTCGATCGGGTCGTGCCCCGATGGCAGGTTCACTCCGATATGGGGGTCGGGTCGGTTCACGGTGGTCCTCCAGTGTCCAGATCTGTCCACCGGCACCAAGGCGGTGCCGAGGCGGCCTCTACGGGTAACTCCTCGTTTTCGGCCCCGGATTGGACACACCAACCCCCGTAAACCACTCCACCGACGGCCGGTGGAACGGCCGGATTCGACGTAGTGGCATGCCCGGAGGCCCTGCGTCGCGGCGATCGAAGCACACCTCGGCGCGGGTCCGCAGGGCTGTGTGATGGTTGCGGCCTTGAGCGGCAACCGTAGGCGTGGCCAGGCTCGAGGCGCTCGATATCAGCCCGGCGCCTCGCATCGGGCAATCGGCTTCTCCGGCTGGCTAGTTGTCTTCTCGCCCCGATTCCGGGGCTGGCGGCTTCACATGTTGATGGTCATGGCCCACATGGTGGGCCTGGCACCTACTGGTAGATGGAAGCTTTCAGTGGTCGCGAACCCCAGTCGCTGGTAGTAGGGGGTGTTGTCTTCCCGGGTGCATACGAGGTAGGCAGGGGTGGCGGGAGCCGATGTCAGGCGATCGGTGATCAGGCGTGTCGCGTAGCCGTGCCCTTGGTGTGCGGGTGAGGTTCCGATGTTGGCTAGGTACCAATGTTCGGGCTGGTGGGGGTGGTGTCGATCGAGGGTGCGCCGGACGGTGATCGCAGCGAATGTGCGGCTGGTGAGGGCGGGCAGAAGGTCGGGTGCGGCACGCAGGGTGGTGCTGACGGGTTGGTCCCATCGGGCGGGTGGGTCCCAGACGGCGACTGAGCGGATGACTCCGTCGGGGTCGGTGGCGACGCGAACTCCTCCGCCGGGGAGGTGGAAGTGGCGCAGGGAGGCGGTGAAGTACCTGGGCAGGGCGCGGTGGCGCTGCTGCGGGTTGGGCCAGATCGCGCTCATGAGCGGGTCGTCGCGGAAGGCGTCGGCGAGTACCTGGGCGCAGTCGGTGATGTCCGCGGTGGTGGCGGCACGGGTGGTGATCGGCACGGCGGACTCCTGATGGGTTGGCACACTGATGGGTATGAAGATGGGGCGGTGCCCGTTCACGGCGGGAATTCATGCGGTCGACGAACTTCACGAGGATCTCAGAACCAGTGAACCCGGTGTGCACGAGGCCGAGCTACCGGACGGGTCACCGGTGTGGGTGGTCACCGGATGGGACGCGGTGACCACACTACTGGCCGATCCCCGGATGTCGGCGGCCAAGGCCGACTCCACCACCGGCTTCCGAGGCCAGAACCTGCCCGCGGCATTGGAGGCGAACCTGCTCAATATCGATGGGGAGCAGCATCGACGTGTACGGAAACTGGCGGCCGAGGCGTTCGCGCCCGCACATCACGCCTCACAGGAACAGGTGGTGCGGGCTGCCGTGACGGAGTTGGTCGACGCATTGCCGGCGACTGGCGATATCGACTTGATGGGCGGGCTGTGCGAGCCGTTGCCGCCGCAGGTGATCGGCACCTTGCTCGGGTTGCCCGCCGACAAGCTCGATGCCTTCCGTGCAGCGGCCCGGCCTCTGTTCTTGATCGACACATCGACGCACGGCGCGGCGGTGCAGGGTGCGATGGGGACGATGTTGATGCTGGTGGCCGGGGTGATCGACGACAAGAGGCGCGATCCTGGCGATGATCTGCTCTCGCGCTGGCTCTCAGCCCGCGACGGGCAGGACCGTCTCAGTGAGGACGAGTTGATCAGTTTGGCGTTTGCCGTGATCATCGGCGGATTCGAGAACGTCACCTCGCTGACGTCTGCGGTGCTGGATGAACTGGTCCGGTACCGCTGCGAGGAGGCGCGCGAGTTACTGGGGTCACCGCCGGAGTTCGCCCGGCTGGTGCGCAAGGTGATGGGTGCCGTGGCGCCGGTGAACTATGCGCTGCGCCGGTTCCCGCTGACCGACATCGATGTCAACGGAATCCGAATCCCCCGAGGACACACCGTGATCTTGTCCCTGCGGTCGGCTCATCTCGACCCCGCCCGGCGGGAACGTCACGACCTGGTATTCGGACACGGTCGACATTTCTGTATCGGTGCCGCCTTGGCGGAGATGCAAGCCGTCCATGTCGCCCGCGCGGTCTTGGAGAAGTACCCGGTACTGAAACCGGTCAAGCCGCGCGAGCAGTATCTGTTGCGGCCGTCGTGGCTCACCTATGCCCTCGCGGAACTTTCCGTATCCACCGCGTGACCTGCGGTTCGAGCACCGTTGCGGCGCGCTGTTCTAAGATCGTTGAAAGATTCAACCAGGAAGGATCAGCGACCTCGGAGATCGACGCGATGCCGAAAAGCGGATGGACGCTCATCGAAACCTTGGAGCCGGGTCGGCTCACCGTCGTTGCGCGCGATCACGAAGCCCGAGATCGAACCTCCTTCGAGCGAGCCGTCACCGACCAGCTGGGAATCGGCAAAGCCCCAGGGCACGAGGCTGCACAATGGCTGGAAGCGCTGATCGCCGACATGCGGTCGCATCCCGAAGCGGCGGCCACGCATCGCGTCCTGCGCAACGGTCACACGGTCAGCGCCCGTCTCGTGCCGGTGATCGGGCCGGACAATGCGCTCCACGGCGCGCATGTGTGGTTGGGTCCCGATGGGACCCAACCACAGCAGCGGCCGGTGTCGGCCTTCGCGTTCACCTGGGACTCCCACCTGCGGCTCGCGGAATTTCCGGCGGCGCTGACCGGCGGGACGCCGCGCTCGCAACTCACGGCACCAGAAATCTTCCGCTTCGTCGAACCAGCAGACGGGCTTTCACTGATCAGGGCGCTGCTGTCGTCACAACCGGGTGACAGCTGGAGCGGTGCGGTCACCGTAACAGTCGGCAAGAACAACAGGCCGGGTCATGTCGTCATGGCCGCTGGCACGCCCCCACAGCCTCCAGCGAAGTGGCGTGGACTGCTGTTCGAAACCTCGACTCCGATGGCCGGGATGAGCTTGGAGGCAGCGGCACTGGCCGCGATACCGCGCATATCGCAGGTCCATATGGTGCTGGTCGACATCGCCAAGATGCGGTTGATCCGCTGGATCACCGATCCGCTACCCGACGTCCAGTGGAAAGGGCAGGTCGACCAACGCGACACCCCACACCCTGACGACGTGAAACGCATCTTCGCCGCCGCCGCCGACGTGTTCACCGGCAAAGCCGAATCCGCTGAAGTGCACGATGTGCGGTTGAGGCGCCGCGGGGGTGGATGGGTTGTCGTTGACGGCTCCGGTGCCATAGTCGGAACCTCTGACGCGGGTCCCGCGCTTGCCGTGCTGCAACTGCGGGTGACAGGGCACTCCGACGAACCCGACCCGGTGGCCCCCACAGATGCAGGGCATCCCGGGCTTGACGATCCAGAACAGCCGGACCCGCTCCCGAGCTGACGGAATGTGAACACCTACCACCTCGGATAGGCGTTTGTTATGATGGCGAAGTTCTGATTCCCGGTACCAGTCTCTGACGGACGCCGGATGAGCGCTCGAGTCCTGCGGACCGAGCGTGGTCTCATCCAGGCAACCAGGGAGGGTACCGATGAAAAGCTCGCCCATTGATCAACGGCAGTCAGCCACAATGGCCGACGAGATCATCGAGTTGCCGACGAGGGTGAACCGGCTGTTCAGCACGTTCCACCCTCGCACGGAACCCGAGCAAGACCCGGCAGATGTCGCTCGCAGTGTCAGCGCCATCGTCGGCGAGACCATACTTGCCGAGGAAATCATCGCGCTGCGGACCGGCAGCACGAGCGGTGGAGTCGACCCCACGGTGCTGCAGGCCATTGCCCAGCACTTCCACGTCCTGCCGGTGTATCTCACCGGTACCTCTGACGAGGCTCGCCCCGTCGACCGCCAGTTGCGGTTGCTATCGGCGGCACGCGATGCCGGCGTCAGGCATATGGCGTTGCGCGGCAACGACATCGATATCACCGCTTTGACTCGCGAGCTGTCCAGGCTCGCGCCTCCAGACCACAGCGCAGCCTGACCAGAGGGACCGGGCCGTGCTTTACCGACACAACGCCGAATGCGAAGGAGATCGCCGCACACGCGACGCCACCGGGAGGGATGAATAGCAATGAACGACACGGCAGTACATGTCCAGGAGACCGCACGGATCGTGCCGGTGCCATGGCCGTGGGATCCGAACGAGTACGTGAAGCGGGTCGCGGAGTATCGGCAACGGCCGATCACGGTGTGCCCCATCGACGCGAATGCGTTGTCGGGAGCCGGGTGCGGGACCGGTAGCGGGTTGTGGATCGCTCGGGAGTACGACGACATCATCATGGTCGGGGCCGAAACCGAATGGCACGCTGGACACATCATCGCCCACGAGATCGGGCACATGCTCCTGGGACATGGCTCGTCCACTCCGGAGCCCGACGGTGATGTACTGCCGTTGCAGACATTGATGCCCTTACTGGATCCGGCGTCGATCCGCAGCGTTCTCTGGCGCCGGGACTATGGGACCGCCCGCGAACAGGCTGCCGAATCATTCGCCGGGTTGGTGATGGTCGAGGCGACCTTGCCGCGGCGACGACCCTCGCCGTTCCGATCCACCTTCTTCCTCGGGCGGCACCGATGACCTCGCCGATTCCCGGCCTACTGGCCTGGCCCGTGCTGTTCGCTGTCACCGCGATCACCGCCGGACGGTGGTGGCTGCTGGGCGACAAGGTCGTCGATCGGCTGATCAACCGGGCTCTGCTGGCAGCGATTGCGGGACTACTGATGCGGGAAGCGTGGGCCGAAGACCTGGCCGCGCGCCTCGTGTGGTTCGTCGGTGATGCCGAGATGGTGCAGCTGTGCCGCCAAGCTTCGTTCGGGGCAATCCTGGTATCGGTCTCCTATATCTATGGCATTGCGAAATTGTGGGACGGAGCGGACCCTGCAGATACCTGGCGTCGACAGCGCGTTTATGACCTCGTCGCCCTCTCGGCGTCCGCGGTGATCCTGATCGCCGGCACCCCCGCGCGCCGTGCCGATCAGCTGATCGACGAGGCATTGGGCTGGCCGGCGGTGATCGCGTGGGTGGCGTTCTATCTGCCGCTCGGAATCACCGCATGGGTAATCGCCCGCATCAGCTTCCGCGAGTTGCGCAGCGACGCGTTCCTGCGCGAGCGTGTGCTGTACCTGGGTGTACTTGTTCTCGCCGCCGGACTCGGGCTCAGTTCGCTCGCAATTCCATTCCAGACCGGGTTCGCCGTCGTGCAGAACCAACCGTCTGCGGACCCGGATATGAGCAGCAAAGGCTGGACCTTTTTCTTGGCCAATGTTGTCGCGTCTGCTGCAGTAGCAGTGCCGTTGGTGAGCACAATCCTCATAAGAACCGGACACGACCGGACCAGCCGCTATTGCCGCCGCCTGCAGCCCGTGTGGCGCGACCTGACCGCCAGTGTCCCCGAGATCGTGCTCGCCCCACCAGGAGATGGCGGCGGGGTGGAACCGGCGCTGCGGCTTCACCGGATGATCGTCGAGATCCGCGACGCTCTCCTGCACCTCAAGCCTTACACCACAGCCAGATACCCGGCCGGCCCTGACCGTGAGGGCATGCTGTCCTATGCAGTGGCAATTCTCGCGGCGATCGACCAGAAGAACGCCGGGCGAGCACCGCAGGACGAGCCCAGCCCCGGGCTCCAACCGGTTCGGCTCGGTCCGCGAGACTTGACCACCGACCTGAACGAACTGCTGGACCTGGCCGGTGTGTGGCCGACAGCCCGACATATCGCCTCGATCGAAACGCCCTTGAGCACTCGGTGCGCGACACCTTCGACCAGTAGGAGCACGATGTGATGGCGATGAGTCCGCCCCGGACCGGCAGGGACGAGGCGGCAGTATTGCCGCATCCGAGGTGGAGGCTGCCTGTCGTCGGTGACCTGTTCACCATGAACGTGGCCAAACCCACCCAGACATCGCGGCGGGATGCCCGAAGGCTGGGGCCGATCTTCGAGCGGCGCATCACCAATTGGCCGATGATCGTGGTCTCCGGCGCCGACCTCATCGCGGAAATCAACGACGAACACCACTGGACCAAGCACCTCGGAGTGCCCCTGCGCAAGCTGCGCCGAGTCGCCCGGGACGGACTGTTCACCGCCCGCAACGACGAACCGGCCTGGTCGGCAGCACACAACATCCTCGCGCCAGCCTTCACCCAAACAGCAATGCGTTCCTACCACCAGACGATGGCCGCCACCATCGGTGAATTGCTCGACACCTGGGGCGACACGCACCACATCGCCGACATCGCGGAGGAAATGAACCGGCTCACCCTGGAAATCATCGCCCGCACCGGGTTCGGCTACTCGTTCGATTCGTTCTCCTACACCCCCGGCCAAGCGCACCCCTTCGTCGAAGCCATGCTGCGCGGCCTGACTTACATCAACCGCAACGCCAACCTCCCCCCGCTGTTGCAGAACACCCTGGGACGGCGCGCCGCCGGGCAGCATCGCCGCGACATCGCCTTTATGCACCGAACCGTCGACGACGTGATCGCCGCACGCCGGACCAGTGGCACCGTCGGCCAGCACGACGATTTGCTCGACCGCATGCTCACCACCACCGACCCTGACACCGGCGAGCATCTCGATGCCACCAATATCCGCAACCAGATCCTGACGTTCCTGGTCGCTGGCCACGAGACCAGCGCGGGCGCACTGGCCTTCGCGCTCTACGAGCTGGCGAAGAATCCCGAGGTCGCGGCACGAGCGCGCGCCGAGGTCGACGACCATTTCCCGGGGCGCGACCGGCCGATAACCAGCTACGAGGACGTCGCGAAGCTGCGGTATCTGCGGCGGGTGGTCGATGAAACGTTGCGGTTGTGGCCGGTCGCGCCCGGTTATTTCCGCGAGGCGCGCCATGAGGTCACGATCGGTGACGGCAAATACCGCTTCCAGCAAGGCGATTGGGTATTCGTGCTCACCTGGTATGCGCACCGCGACCCGGAAACCTGGGGTCCGGACGCAGAACGTTTCGACCCGGACCGATGGGCCCCTCAGCGGCAGCGTGAGCTGGACCGCCGTCGCGTATACAGGCCGTTCGGGGTCGGGCACCGCGCCTGCATCGGCCGCCAATTCGCCAATCACGAAGTCCTGCTCACTCTCGCCCACGTCCTCCACCAGTACGAGATCCACATCGACGGTGACTACACCCTCGACGTCGCAGAGCAGATCACCCTCAAACCAGCCGGACTGCGGGTACGAGTCGACCGCCGCACGGATCTGACGACGCATTAACCGGCCGACCCTGCGATCAAGCGTGCCCGCCGTCCAGGCCACCTGTCTCAGCAAGTAGATATCGCCGGATTCAGTTTCGAGTCCGGGAGGCCGTCGATGTCGGGTGTCGGGTCGACGGGCCCTCCTTTCGTGCACCGTTGGGAGAGGCCGACCGATGGTCGGTCACATGTTCTGAGTGCAGAGCGGGTGGGACGGCGACGCCGGCTGCGTCGAGCTCGCCGAACATGGTGAACATTCGGTCGAGCACGTCCTGCTGGTGCTGGTCCAGCTTGGCGAGAGCAGCGTGTACTTGATTTCGCAGCTTGGCCCCGGTCGCCAGGGTTTCGCGCGCGTCTTGGACGATCCGCTGCAGGTGGGCGAAGAACCCGCCCCGGTCGACGTATTCGAGCAACCGGTCGGCACGCCCACGACGGGCCTTGCCCGCAATCGCGTGACGTTTGTTGTCGATCACCGCCTGCCGCAACGGAATGGACATGTACGTTGCCAGGTCGGCGGCACACAGGAGGATGCCGTCGCGGATTGCCACACCATCCACCGTGGCCGGCATCGACGCGCTCACGAGCACTCCGAGACCGGCGTGATCACGATCAACATCACGGACAAGCTTAGGAATCCACGCCGAGCTGAAGTGCTTGGTTCTCTTGCACTCCCACAAAATAGATCCCCAGCTTCGGCCGTCGACACGCACGATCTGGAGGACATCACCGCCCTTCTGACCGTTCCGAATCACCGAAATCTCATCTTCGGGGTAGCGGCGCTGCAGTTCCTCAGCGAATGCGTGCTGGTAGGCGACTCCCGTCGGCTGTGGTGGTGGCCCCGGCGAAATCTTGCTCTCAGCCAGAGCAAGCTGGTCCAGCGCCCGCTTCTCCCGGTTCTGGTACTCCAGAATCACCGGACGATACTTCCGTTCGGCCTCCTGCTGCGCCCGTTTGCGTTCACTGCGAGCGATCTGATCTCGCATCCGCGACTGCTCGGCCTGCATCTGCTCGAGTTGTTCCTGAGCCTCGGCCAGAGCGACCGTCGCGGCCTGAGCCCGCTGCTTCTCCGTTGCCGCGGTTTCGCTACTTCGCTGCGCTTGGTTCCGCAGCCGATTGACCTCGTTTCGCATCCCGGCGCGGACCCGTGTCAGGACGTCGTTCTCCATGGCTTTCTCTCGGGCAGCGAAATCCTGTTCCAGTTCGAGGCGCACTCTGGCGACCTGCGGTGCTGCGAGCTGTTCGATAAAGGCAGAGCCGAGCTCTGCGCCGCACCGTGGACAGATTGCTGCCGGCTGGAAGCAACCAAGACACTCGAACGGGCCCAAGTCCGGCCCCTGGTGGTAGGCGAGTTCAGCGGCCTCGACGATCACCTGCCGCCGCACATCCCACGCCACGTCCATCTCGAGCTCCTCCCCGCTCGTGCTCGCGCTGCACCTCGTGGTAGCCGAGCCCGTCCACCAGGATGGCAGCTCCGGATCGACCGCTGAGCGGTTATCGACGCGGTTGTGAGGCGGTGAACAGGGTGACGTCTCCGATGTCGGTCAGGTGATACTCGCCGAAGGCCGCGTCGAGTGCTGCGGCGAGGTCCGCCCGGGTGTCGTGGCGGTTGTTGAAGGCGCCGACGCGCCGGTAGGTGGTGGTGAGAAGCCGGCCGAACCCGGTGTGCGGTGTGTGGTCTCCGAGGATGGTGGAGCCGAACAGCGTGCCGTCATCCGCGAGCACCCGGGCAAGGTGGCTGAACGCAATACCCTTCGCGGTGAAATCGCCAGGGACACAGTGTAAAACGAAGTTGATGCCGATCGAGTCGTAACCCGCTCCGGCCGGGGCGGGCACTGGCTCGAGAACACTGGCGACGGTTTCGTGCACGGTGTGTCCTGCCTTGCGCAGTCGACGGGCGGCGTAGGCGAGGGAGGTTCGGTTCAGATCCGTCAGCGTGATCTCGGCGTCGTCGGGGAATCGGGTGTGGGCTGGATACCAGCCTGAACCGGGTCCGACTTCGAGGTGGCGGCGGCCGGCGTGGCGGTGATATGGGGCGAGCATGGTGTCCGCGGGGCACCGCCACCCGAATCGGTTGCTCAGCCGGATCACCCAGATGTCGTAGATGGCCAGAAACGGCAGGCAGTACGGTGCCGCCGCCCTGCGGACTGCATCGCCGGACACCGGCGACCCGGTGTCATTGTGGGAACCGCCCATCACCACCCCGTATTGTCTGCTCGTTGTCAGTCCCGGGACACAGCTTTGCACACGCCTACCCCGGTGCCCAGGGTGTTGTGGATTTCGCCAGAACCGCAGCCATTTCGGGCCTATCAGGGTGAGGCCCGGCGTTCAGTTCGGAGCGACCGCGCGAGATGTGGTCGCAGCGTCCTGGTTGCGTTTCTGGAAGCGCTGTTCGAATGCTTGCTGCAGGGCATCGTCGAGATCTTCCGCCCGTCCGATGAGCCAGCGCCGGTACAGCTTTTCCGTGGCGTCGGGGTCATCTGGGGAAACCGGCGCGGCGAGAGATTCGCCGAAGGCGATCTCGACGAGCGGATGGACTTGGGTGCCACGGTTGGCTTCGAGGACGCTCGTGACGAACGGGCCGACAATGCCGCTGATGGCATCATCGAGCTTGCCGATCGCGTTCGGCAGCTCGGCGATGGGGGCGGTTCGGAGAAACCGTTGGGCATCCAGTAGTGGCAGGAGCTGTTCGAGGCTGAGGCTGATGCTGGATGCGCCTGGCTCGAACGCGGGAGTGTCGGACTCGACCGGCACCGGTGGCCGACGGTCGTAGTAGGCGGCCCGCGCTGAGCCCTCCTGCCATCCGAGGCCGGTGTCGAACTTGGCGAAGGTACTCGGCCGCACATTGGCCGACAGCTCGCAACGGTCGGCCCGCTGCTGGGCAGGGACCGCTGGTCCGCCGCGCTGGTGCACCTCCGGCATCGTCAGATTGCCCAGCTGCTGACGCCGCTCGCGCACCATCCGGGCGAAGAACTCGTCGTGGGCTCCCATGAGCAGAACTGTACCCGTAAAGTTCGGAAAAGTCGCCATCAGGAGCCAAATCCCTCGGCATCCAGAGAAAAGTTACTGTTTTATTCTTGAAAAGTTCGAGATACGTGCATAGTTTGGGTGGTGTATCTCACGACTTGGTGGGAGGAGGGGCCGCCCCGGGGTCGTGACCGACGCAGAGAGCGAGGTAAGTCATGACTACATCGATGAACAGCCGTTCGGATGCTGCGGTGTCCGGCGCGGCGGTGGTGGCGGCAGCGCGTGCTGCCGGAGGGGGCCGTAGCTCCTCCGTGGGGATCTGGGTGATCTGGATGCGCGGCAGGCGAGTGGTGAGTTGCGAGGCGGTGTTCCGGCTCGACCAGGACATTCCAGCGTGCCGACCGGACGGGGTCGACGCTGCGGTGGTGGTTGTCGTCGCGCCGTCGCGGTTGGCCGACCCGGTGATCGGCCGTGCTGAGGTCATTGTCGACTACCTCGACGGGCAAGGCGTCGATGTTCGTGTGGTACACGCCTGCGCCTTGCATCCAGGGGCGTTGTGGACCTCGTTGCGCGGTCCTGCGGTCGGTGGGGTCATCGGGGCGACCGGACCGGTGGTGCACTCGTCTCGGAGGCATCGGTGGCTACCTGGATTCGGAGCCTGTGCAGGGCATCGTCTAGCGATGGCCGCGCTTGTCCCGTTGGCGGCGGCGGTGTTCGCAGCACCGGTTGCGCATGCGGGTCCAGTGGGTCAGCCGGGAGTGATCTCGGACCCCCGGCCAGGACAAGCGGGCGTCGTAGGCCCCGTGGTTCCGGAACCGCGGACCAGGACCATTCCTGTCGGGCCGGACCGGTCGACTCCCGATGAGAAGACCGATACCCCGGCGCCCGCTCAGATGCCGGCCCCGATCTCACCGGCACCCCAGGTCCTGCCCGAGCCGGAGGCCGTTCCCGAGCCCCGGATAGTTCCTGAACCCCACGTGTGGTCGGAGCCCCCGTCGGTGTCCCGGCCCGAAATGGGCTATGAGCCGCAGGTGGCGATCGAGCCGCAGGTGGCTGTGGAACCCGCGCAGCCAGTGGTCGAGGTATACCCGCAGCCGGGCACCAGCGACGGTTACGCCGAGGTGCAGGCGTCGGTGGTGGGCGAGGATTCGCTGCATTTCGGTGGGGTGAGTGTGCCGCGGCCAGAGGGGATGTCATCCGAGGTCGCGCAACGGGAACGCGACTGGAACGACATCGTGGTCGCCGAGGCCGCCGAGGTCTTGGATCAGGCTGGGCTGGCGGACCCTGATGTGGATGCTGCGCTAGGTGTCGGCACTGAGCCTGTGCCGCTCCCGGTGGTGGTCGCGGAGGTCGAGGCCGCGGTACCCCAGCCGATCGTCGAAGAGGTGACGGCGGTGGTGGTCAGCGAACCTGTCGCCGACGTGGTCGAGACGGTCGAGTCCCAGGCCGCGCAGGTGCTCAACGACGTGCTGGCGCAATGGCCGCCGGCGCTCGGCTGACCAAGCGGGGTGCATCGGTGATGAGAAGAATCGACCCCCAGGACGAGTCGAACGATGACCGGCAGATCGTGCTCGACGGGCCGCCGCCGACCGAAATAGCCGAATGGCTGGCCTCCGCCGGTGCACCCGATACCGCGGAAGATCGACGCTGGCTGACTTCCGAGTACCGCACCGGCGGGCCGGGTAGGGCGCGAGCCGTCCTGGGCGGCGTGGTGATGCTCGCTGTGGTCGCTGCCACCGTGGTGGTGGCAACCATGCTCATCTCCGGCATCGACGGCGTAGACCACGGTGTTGACGTGCCGATGTCTCTCACCGTCGCGCTTTCGCTTTCTCCCGGTGGCCTCGAACACGCACTCACCGTCACCGGGAGCACCGCCGCTTGTGGTCCCGAAACCATCGAGGCCACCGAAGCCGTAGCCGGGCCTCGCCCCCTACGGCCGGCCACCGGCGCAGCGGCAATTGCTGCGTTCGAGGCCGCCTACTACCACGCCCGCGACGGCGTACTCGCTCGCGAAGTCGTCGCGGCCGACGCCGCGATATCGGATGCCGCCACCATCCAGGCCGGCATCGACTCGGCGCCGCTGGGCACCACCTACTGTGCCCGGATCCGCCGGTTGAACCCCGGCTTGTACGCGGTCGAGATCACCGACACCCCGCCCGGTGCGGCACCACGGGTGTGGCGGCAACGGATCTCCACCACACAACTCGACCGGCACTCGGTGATCACCGCGATCGTGTCCGAGTAGCCGGGCCCCATCCCTGTACCCCATCGTCGACCCAACGTGACGATTGGATCGGCGACCAACAACCAAAGGGGGCGGTGACCGTGCTGATCGCACTCACCGGACTGAATCCTCACACCGGAGTGACTACTACCGCGGTCGCCCTCGCCAACGCATGGCCGGGCACGAAACCCGCTGTCGTGGTGGAGGCGGATCCTGCCGGGGGACGACTCGCGCGACTCGCCGACGCCGACCCGCACCGCGGACTGGCCAGCCTTGCCGCTGCCACCACCCAGTCACCAGGAGATTCTCCGGTTTCGACACAGTTGTGGGAGCACGTCCAGACGCTGGGTTCGGGTGTGCCGTTCCTCGCCGCACCTCCAAGTGCCGATGCCATGGCAGCGACGCTGACGGCCCCGGTGAGCATGCCCGCCGCCGCAGTCCCAAGGCTGGCAGATCTGGTGGTCATCGCCGACTGCGGTCTCGCCGATCCGGCCTCGCCCGCCACTCCGATCGCCGCTGGCGCCGACGTTCTGATCGTCGTGGTCCGTGGCGACCTCGCCGACCCCGTCCGCGCCGGCCGGCGCGTCCGCGAGGTCACCGCCGGCTGTCGGCGCTGCGCGGTGCTGCTGGTCGGCTCGGATCGCACGGGCGAGTTCGCCGAGCCTCTCGGAGTCCCGGTGCTCGGCAGGCTTCCACTCGACCGCCTCGGTGCCGAAGCGCTGCTGACCGGCGCCCGATACTCCCGCCGAGGACGCAACGGGCTCGCAGCGGCTGCCCGCGTCGTTGCCGCCGCACTGCACACACAACTGACCCCAGCACACTCGAATCCGCTTCTAGGCCGGCAACCGTCACCGTGGCCCCGGTTACCGGGCCGGTGGCGTCACGGTCTCGGGGTCTGCATCCGGGCGGATTCGCCCCGGGTGTATCGAGCCCGCCAGCCAGTTCCCGATCGAATCCCGGGCCAGGACGCCGCCCCGGCCGTATCCCCAGTAGACGACCTCGGTCTCGAGGTCACCGAGACCGGCCAGCCCCCTACGGAGACAGTGCCCGTTGCGCGTGATGCTACCCCCGTCGCCACCACGGCAAACGAATCGGCACCGGGTGGGCCGACCCTGGCAGTCGAGGTGTTCGGGCCGCTACGTGTCTGCTGGCACCGCGACGACGGCGTTGTCGACATCACCACCCACTTGCAGCCCCGGAGCCGCGAACTGCTGGCCCTGCTGACCCTGCACCCAGAAGGGATTTCCCGCGAGGCCCTGATCGCCGATCTGTGGGGGGAACGATGCCCCCGCCGACCGGTCAACGCACTCAACACCGCGATCAGCCGACTCACCGCCTCCATCAGAGACGCGACCGACGGCACGGTGCCCCGGATTCTGGCCGGCGACCACATCCGCTATCAGCTCGACCACACCATCATCGCCACCGACTACCAGCAGTTCGCTCGCGCGGTACGTCAACGCCGCCACGCGGGCAACGGCACGGAGCGCGGTGAAGCGTGCCGCCACATCATCGACACCTCCTGCCGAGGGATCCTGGCCGCAGATCTCACAGCGGACTGGGTAGCACCGATCCGGGAATCCGCCCGCCGCGACACCATCACCGCGGTCGGCGCCCTGGCCGCCACCGTGGTCGAGCAGGACCCACGCCGCGCCCTGGACCTCCTCGAAACCGCCCTCGACCACGACCCGCTCAACGAACTCCTGTGGCGCGACATCCTTCGCCTGCACGCCCGCCTCGGCGAACACACAGCCATCGAACGCACACTCGGCCTCCTGGCACACAAACTCTCCAAAATAGGAGAAGAACCCACCGCAGAAACACGAGACCTTGCAGAAAGGCTCCAAAAACAAGCCCGGCACTGAAACCGGAGTCTTCTATCCGAGATGCGTAATGGCCGAGAAAACGCCTCGGCGAACACTCGAGATGAGATAGGCGGAAACGCTGGGTCTAAGGTAAAAGCTCGTCTGATGAGGCGGAGGCGAGGATGGGGAAGTCTCTCGCCTGACTCGAGTGCGGAATCCGCGCGGGACAAAGGCTAACATCCGCCTCGGGAATTCGAGGCGACACCCGCCGCCAAGTATTGACGGTACGCAATAATAGCCAGAAGGTGTGCGTGCTTCTCGGCGTTCGTCGGGTAAGGTATTAGCCCAGTAGGGTTTGCGGATATCTGATCGCTATTTGTGGAATTCAATTGAGAATGGGATTCCGTACGGCAATTTCACGGCACAACGGGTGGATGTTCGCAATTTCTTCGGGTTGTCGGAGATCGCCGCCACGGGGGGTGCAGCTCGCGTTATCGCGGCCTGGCTGATCGTGGAGATCGTTAGGTGGGTCGTTAGGTGGGTCCATTGGCGGGTCGCTAGGTGGGTCAGTCAAATCAACCCACCCCGATGCCGCAAACTACCAGCTAGAAGCCACTATCCGACCCAACTGGCTCCCCAGGATTACCCGCAGGGAACAGAAAGAACACGTTGGGGCGGGCGTGGCCCGCTGGCGTCGCTGCCATCGTTCGGCTGGCCCTGCTGATATGACTCCGCTATTCAACTATCGATATCCGTCCTCATTCGATGCATTCCAATCGGTTTCAAATCAATAGTTTCCTCATGTACGGTCTGCTGCCGGCCTGGCCGCGTTAACGCATTCCATTCTGTGCTTGCCATGCAATTGTTGCCCTGATCTGCGGAAATTGGTTGAGAAAAGGTTGAAAACGGGGTTGAATTCCCGGGATGAGTCGAGATAGCGTCGACCCACACCCCGGGGAAACGAATTGTCAACCAATCCGAAATGACCACCGCGCCACCGCTGTGCCAGGATCCGCCGTGAGCGGCGCAACAAAATTCGTGCAGTGCGAAGGAGAAACGAGATGACTTCCCCCACCGGCCCGGCCCCCGCACCGGCCAACCGCCTCGGCAATGGCGAACTGCGCCGCATGGTCGCCAAAATCCTCACCGACAACCCCGGCACCGAATACACACCCCGCGAAGTCGCGAAACTCACCGGCCGTTCATCCGGTGCGATCGGAAACGCGATGAAAACCCTCACCGCCGCCGGACACGCCGACCAGACCAGCGCCAAACCGCTGCGCTACCGCGCCAACACGAACACCAGCAGCGCCGCGACCGGAGCCCCCACCCCGGCACCCGCCACCGGCACGCCCGCCGCAACCCCGGCCAAGCGGCCCGCCGCCCGTCGGGCGCGTAAGGCCCCCGCCGCGCCATCGGGCACCCCGAGCCCGGCCCGCACCGGTTCGGCCGTGACACGGCCGAACGGGCAGCAATACCACCTGCGGACCCTGGCGGGCCGCGCCGATGTGGACGTGCTGCGCACCATGCGCGACCACGAGGTCCCGGTCCTGCTGTACGGCCCGCCCGGCACCGGCAAAACCTCGCTGATCGAGGCCGCCTACGGCGACCTTCTGACGGTCCAGGGCGACTGCGACACCACCGTCGCCGATTTTGTCGGGGAATACACGCAAAACCCCGACGGGACCTTCGCGTTCGTGCACGGGCCGCTGGTCCGCGCCATGCGCGAGGGCCGGGTGCTGTTCATCGATGACGCCACCCTCATCCCGCCGACCGTGCTGTCATGCGTGTACCCGGCCATGGACGGCCGCCGCGAGATCGTGATCAAAGCCAACAGCGGCGAAATCGTGACCGTCGCGCCGGGGTTCTTCGTGGTGGCCGGGCACAACCCCGGCGTTCACGGCGCGATCCTGTCCGACGCCCTCGCCAGCCGGTTCGCGTTCCAGGTACAGGTCGGCTCCGACTACGACCTCGCCAAACAGCTCGGGGTGGACCCGAAAGCAGTCCGCGCCGCGCGGAACCTGGCCACCCGACAGGACAAAGGCGAGATCGGGTGGGCACCCCAGCTGCGCGAACTGCTGGCGTTCCAGAAAATCGCCACCGCCACCGACACGAACACCGCCGCCGCGAACCTGATCGGGGCCGCACCCGAAGACGACCGCGCCATCGTCGCCGACGTGGTGCGCACCGTGTTCGGCACCCGGCTGGAACCCCTGGCCCTCGGCCCCCGCATCTAACCCACCCCGGCCCGCCCGAACACGCCCGGAAGGAACCCCCGCGATGACCGGCCACCTGATCGCCGACCCCACCACCACACCCACACCACCGCCCGCCACCGCCGGATGGGATGCCCTGTCTGCCGCCCTAACCGATGAAGCCCCACCGATCGCAGACCGCGACGACCTGGTCGTCACCATTGCCCCCGGCGCGGCGCACGGGCACCCGGCGGTGTTCATGCCCCACAGCGCCGCCATCGAAATCGACGGCACCCGCCTCGGCATCGACCCGGCCACCGCGCGGCCGGACCGCAACAGCGACCGCGCCCGCTACGCCGCCGTGTGGGGCGCGTTCGTCCACGAATGCGCCCACGCCCAACATTCGGTGTGGGAAGCGCCGCCGGTGGCGAATCCGGCCGTGGTCGAGGCCGCCCTGCTGTTGGAGGAATCCCGCATCGAGGCCGCCCAGATCCGTCGCCGCCCCGATGACCGGCACTGGCTGCGCGCCAGCGCGACCGAGATCGTGATCGGCGACAACGGCGGCACCGATGCCGCCGCCCAGATCCCGCCCACCGATTATGCCGCCGCCCACAACGCCGCCCTCCTGCTGGGGCGCGTGGATGGCGGCATCCTCACCGCGTCGGAATGCGCGCCCGCCGCCGGGGTCATCGAGTCCATCCTCGGCAGCGACAAGCTCGAGAAGTTGCGCGCGATCTGGCAGCAGGCCCACACCGTGGCCGACGACGACACCAACACCATGCTCGAACTCGGGCAACGGTGGCTCGATATCGTCGGCCCCGACCCGCACGCCGACCCGGATCCGAACTCGGTCCTGTCCGCCGCGATCGGTGACACCGTCACCAACATCAGCAACGCCGTTGCCGCGCAACCGGTCCCGGTCGACCCTGCCGAAGCGGCGGCCACCGCGCAACGAGAGGCCCAGCGTGCCGCACGGCGCGCGGCGGCGCGGGCGCAGAAGGTGTTCGGCAACGGCAACGGGACCGGCACCAGTGCCAGCACCCGCGCCACCCGCACGCCGCACCCGGACGAACGCGCCGCCGCCCGGGTGCTGGCCCGCGCCCTCAACAACGCCGCACAGCGCGAACGCGCCACGATCAAAACCACCTCCGCGTTGCCGCCCGGCCGGTTGCGGATGCGCGGCGCACTGGCCCGCGAAGCCCAACGCGCCGCCGGGGCGCTGCCCACGGCCGAACCGTTCACCCGGACTACCCGCAAAACCGTGCCGATCCCGCCGTTGCGGGTCGGTATCGCCTGCGACGTGTCCGGTTCCATGAGCGACTACGCCGACCCGGTCGCCTCGGCCGCATGGATCATCGCCCGCGCGGCCGAGCTGGCCACCATGCCCGCCGCTACCGCCACGGTCACCTTCGGCGCATCGGTGGCACCGATCACCTACCCGGGCACCGCGCCCGCCCGGGTCACCCAATTCAGCTGCCCCGATTTCCTGCACGCCATCGACAACGCCATCGAGGCCCTCGACGGTGCCCTCGAGCTGTCGCGCCCGGAAAACACCCGCCTGCTGGTGATCATCTCCGACGGCTACTACGACGGCAGCAACCGCGACCGCGCCCAGAAACTCCTCGATCGGCTCCGCGCCACCGGCTGTGCCGTGCTGTGGCTGGCACCCGACACCGGCACGGCACCCGACCCCCTCAACGGCGCGAACCTGCACCTGATCACCGACCCCGCTACCACCGCCCACGCCATCGGCCGCGCGGCCACCGCCGCCGTACGCACTGCCTGACTCCCGTAGCGGCAGCCAATCAGCCACCAGCGGGATCCAACTGCCCGCGCCGAACCCACCACCGAACGAAGGGGCAAGAACATGGACACCCACGGCACCACGCCAACAGCAGCGGAAGCACCCGATCCGCAGTCACCCACCGAATCCGACAGCGAAACCTTGATCGGCTCGACCACCCGGCCGATCTGGTTCCACGGCGTACAGCTACCGGCCGGAACCCTGGTCCGCATCGTCCGATTCCGCCGCGACGGCACCGCCGAGATCATGCGCACCGACGTGTTCGGCCTGTCCAAGCGTGTCGCAACGGATGCCCTCGACTGCCCATAGCGCACCGACCGAGACGAAATCGGCACACTACCAACCTCTTTAGGAGTTCGGCCATGATGAACAGCGACACCACCCCGACGGTCAACCAGGCACCGGTCAGCGCGGCGAACACCACCGGCGATCAGGTCAGCCGATTCGGGGCCGAGTGCCCGATCCGGGTCGGTGACGAGGTGACCGGTCGTGACAACCCGACATGGCGCGGCCGGGTCCGCTCCATTTACCTCAACGACGAGGTCGCGGAATGCGCGATCGAAACAGCCGACGGCAGGCGGGGCTTCGCGCCACCGTGGGCCTTGGTGCCTGCCGATACGGAACCGTCCCGCGAATGGCGAGACCGGATGCAGACCTTCAAGAAGGCCCAACGTGACCAAGCGATGGAGGCGCTGCGCCGAAAGCGGCACGAGGCCGCTGAACACGCCGAAGACCTCGCCGGGCGGCTGAACACCATCGCCACCGCACTCCGAGATGGCGACACCCCCGACCCCGGCGAACCCGTGGAAAACCTCGCCCATACCTTCGCCTTCGCGCTGCATGAAGTGACTGAACTCGATGACAGGGTCGTCGCCGCCGGGCTGTCGGCCACCGACGAGCCTCAGCGACACAGCGCCGCCGAACCGGCCGGTTCCGACGAACTGCTCGCATGGTTCCGCGTCCTGCAACAGCGCATCCGCGACGAGATCGACTGCTACAGCACCCGCGAAGACGGCACCGAGGACTCGTCTGCCTGCGCCGACCACCACGACCGGCTCGAAGCCCTGTATGCCGAGGCCAACGACACCATGGCCGCGCTCGATAGCCACCTGGACACCGGCGGGCCGCTACCCGCCGCATGGGCACACATGCCCACGCCCCACCCCCACTGATCCCACTCCGGCGGCCCCGCCACCCACCGCGTCCAAATCACCTGCGGCCACCGAAAATGCCCCGAGGAGCCACGTCATGAACTGGAACGAATCTGCGACGAGCAGCGCATCGGCCACCGGTCCTGCCCCAAGCCACCAGCACACCGACGCATTACGCGCCCAGCTGGAAGCCGCGTACGACCTGCCCTTCGGGCGTGCACGGGAACAGCGCATCACCGACCTTGTCCTCGCGATCATCACCGCCGAGATCGGCCGTCGCAATCCCTCGATCAGCACCGTGCTGCTCGACTGGGCACCCTACGGCGGGCTCGGCGTCGCCGGATTCCGCGACCACGACGGCAACAACATTCGCGACCACGAACTCGACCTCGACATCAGTTTCTACGCCAGCGATATCCGCGCCGCCGACAGCAACAATGCACTGACCCAGCCACCACACGAGCAGGGGCTATTCCGTCTCGACCTGCACGACACCATTCCCGCCGCCGATGAACGAGAAGAAGGAAACAACCGCGATGATCACACCCCGCGTCGGTGACCGCGTTCGTATCACCGGGCTCATGCCCGACGATCCCGCGCCGCTGGAAATCGGAACAATCGGAACGGTGACACGGATCCCCAGTTCATGCCCCGGCCAGATCTTTGTCGACTGGGACAACGGGAGATCACTGATCCTGCTCGAATCCGACCCGTTCGAGATCCTTCCGACGCACTCGCCGCCACAACCTGGCGATCGAGGGGCCGCTTTACCCGGCCCGGCTGCCGCCGACACCAGGAGCAGCAGACGCGGGCCATATTGACCCGCGCGGAATGCAGCACCGCTGATGCCCTGGGGCCGCCATACCAGCGGCCCCAGGGCATCGTCAGCGCCCTGTTCAGCTGTCTGCGTTCGGGTGTCCCACCACGCGCCTGGCGACCGGCTGGCCCAAATCAACTGGGGCACCCACCCCGCCGCCGGGTATGACACCGGCGAACCTGTCATCGAAGGGCCCGACTGGCGATCACCAATAGTCCGCGCCACGTCGCCACGGCGGCACGGGTACCGTCCAGCTCCCGGACTTGTCCTTTTCCCTTTCTCGCCGGAGTTCGTCGCGCTCGCGGCGAACCTGTTCGGTGATGTCGTAGATCACATCGAGGTCCGCGGTCGTGCCGCCCATCACCTCGATACCGACCATGCCGTCTTCGACCTCGTAGTCGAAGTAGACGATCTCCTCGGCAGCGTGCCGGGGGCACCCGGGGACGGTGACGATAACCTCGTCATCGAAGATCCGGACGCGCACCCGGACCTCACCGCCACCACATGGTGAGTACCCCCAGCCCAGGCGACGGGAACGGTCCGAGCCGAGCAGGCACCCGCGATTGTGGACGGCTTCAGCCGTCATGGACAGCACGGCAGCCGAGTCCAGGGCGGAATCGAGCAGGTCGCTCAGCCGCTCCCCGGTGATTCGATCCAGCCCTCGCAGCTTGACATCCACTCCGTAGTAGGCGGCGGCAACGGTCCTCCACTCGACACAGCGGATCTCGGCGTCGGCACGCACGCGCTTCAGGTCGTCGAGTACCTGCGAGACCTTCGTGCGGAATTCCTCGTTCAACTCGCTTTGGCTCAGTGTGTCTCGCTGCCAGTAGGGCACGACCACGGTCGTCGGCGTCAACTTGGCGGACTGAAGTGCGTGGACCTTCGGCAACAGCACATCAGCTGCGGCGAGGACATCCTCGCAGGTGGGATCCGCCAGGCCGTCAGGCCCCAGCTGTTCGGCATCGGCACGGCGCCAATACTTCCCGGTCCCGTCGACGCTGATCTTCAACGGACGCAGCCGTGAGTTCCTCTCGGCCTGCTCGCGTGCCTGCGCGGCCTGCTTTTCGCCGCGTCGGAGAGCTTCGGCATATTGCACGCCGTCCTCGGCTGCGATCCTGCGAGCGCGACGGCGCCGCCGCGCACTGCTGTTCTTCGGCATGTTCTCGTCCATTCCCGGCAGAGGCGCCCACGCCACCCTGCCTGCAACGAACAAGCATGCGAACAGGGGAAGTGTGAACGCGGGCCCCGGGAAGGACCTTGGCCATCAACGTCACCGAACCGGCGTGGGCGAGGCAACTCAGGCGAGAACGAGGAGCGCGTGCGCGGCCTGTCACTCCGCAGGAGAGCTTATCCTCTCGCGTGCTCGTCGAGAACCAACTTCGCCGAGACCACCATCCACGAGCAGGGGCCCGGCGTCTGCCGGGCCCCAAGCTGGCCGCCCTGTGAGGGTCCGGCCGGATTCATAGGTTCACTTGCTGTTGTCGATGCTGCTGGCGAGCGAGTCGAGAACGTCCTGGACGCCGGGGCCGTAACCGGTTTGGTGTACTCCCGAGGTGTAGAACTCGGCCGCGTCGCTGCCTTGGCGGACAAGGTCGGCCATGTCGGACAGGGCAGCGCTGGTCGCGGGGTCGGTGCGGGCGGTGAGGTCGGCGACCAGACCGGTGAGCTGGCTGGCTCCGTCTCCGACGAGCGCCGAGGCCGCGGTGGCGGCGAGGTCGGCGGCTACCGGGACGAGTCCGGTCAGTTCGAGGCCGGCGCCGACGGGATCGCCGAGGGCGAGTTTGTCGACGGCGCGCCAGGCGACTTCTTGGGCGAGACCGATGTCGGTGGCGACGCGGCCGAGGTCGACTCGGCCGATGATGCCGACGACTTGGGCGGCTACGGCGGTCCAGCCGCTGGGGTCGGCGGCTGCGGCCATCGAGAGTGCACGTGCGACGAGGCGTAGGTCGACCTGGTCGGCGATGCGAACCAGCGGGCTGAACAGGTTGTTGAGTTCGCCGCTGATGCGGTGGGTGCCGCCGATGTCTCCGGCCAGCACGGTGGGCGGCAGGCGCAGCACGTTGTCGCCGATAGCGGGCAAGTTCGCGGCGAACTCGGCGAGACCGCCGAGCACGAGGATGACCTGCCGTGTCACCGAGGAGGGATCGAGCACACCGGTCGAAGACGAAGTGGTGGTGGTGTCGTCGAGGAGGGAGGAGTTGCCGGTGAACGCGCGGCCGACAGCGGCAAGTCCGGGCGATTCTTCCGGCGAGGTGGCGCAGTAGAGGTCGCCGGCGGCGCAGACGGTGCGTACTCGGTTGGCGAGGCTGCCGAAGTTGTCGCGGGGGCCGGCGATCCCTTGCCCGTCGACCGGTTGTCCGAGCTGCGGTGTGCTCGGGTCACGGTTCGGGTCGGACAACAAACCAACGGCGAGCACTCGCGAGGCCGGAATCGGATCTTGGCTGCGGCCGATGGTGGAGGTGACGTCGCCGACGACATCGGCACCCTGTGAGTACCCGGCCATGACGACCTGAGTGGTCGGACACAGCCCCGCCAGCAGCCCGGACAGAGCTTGTACTCCACCGGATTCCGACTGCTGGTACGGGGCGGGGGCAGCGGCATAGGCCAGGGACCGTACGTCGATGTCGTTGCCGTAGCGGGCGCGCAGCCCGTCACCGATCGGTGCCAGCATGCCCACCGATCGGGTGGGGTCAGCGCCCGGATTGGTTTCGCCGGTGCCGGGCACCAGGACCGCCGTCCATCGGGGGCATGCCGCGCTGCCAGGTTCTGCGGTGGCAACTCCGGTCGCGACGGTGGTGACGGCGGTGGCGCCGACAACCACCACAGCCGCAGCCGCTACCGCACGCGCGGCGAACCGAGGGGCTGTTGCACGGTTGCGGCGGGCGGGCGCACGCCACGGTGTGAGTCGGAGATTGAACATATGGGGCTCCCAGGGACGTCGTATTCGGTCGTGCGGGTGAGTTCTCTCGCCGCACTGGGAACTCCGGGATTTCAGGGGTCTTTTGGACACAACGGGTCAGCAAAGCCATCGAGAGGAACGGACGGGGCGAACGGAAGACGCCCTTCAGCGGGTCTGACGGTGGGTATGCGACTCAAAGGGGTGTTCGGATGCGTTGCCCGGCGAATCAGGATGGTCAGGGTCGGCGCGCAGAACCCACCGAATCTGCGCCAGGCGGTTGTCGTTCGCGCGCCACAGGAGACGGGGCGATGGGGATCGGGGACGCGCGTTCGCGACGGCTGGGCGGGCATCGACGGGCGTACGTCCTGGAAATGGCGAGAGCGGGAGTAGGGCGGTTGCCCTTTGACAGGGTGGCCGCTCTACTCCCGCCGGGTCCGGGTGGTTCGGTTCAGGACTGGGAGGACGGTGCGAGTGCGAACTTCTTGGGGCGCGTGGTGGTCATCTCCGCGACCCCGGAGTCGGTGAGCCGTACGAGGGCATTGTGGACTGCGCCCGAGGACCGACCACCGAGCGCCTTGCCGATCTGGTGCGGGGTGAACTCCTGGCCCGGGTGGTCACGCAGGTGATCCTCGACCAGCCCCCGCAGTGCACCGGGAGCGAGTTTGTCCGGATGCGGCGACCCTTCGCCGGTATGACCGGCTGGTCCCGCATCATCGGTGTCGGTGTCGGTGGCCGGTTCGTCCGAAGTTGTGGCGTTGTCAACGATTTCGTCGATGTTCGGCGGGGGCGGGGTGGAGTCATCGAGATGCGAGGCGTCGGTCTCCGGTGTGCGGGGCTGAGTTTCAGCATCGTCAGGGGCTTCGCCGTCGCCGGAGGTGTCGGTGTCGGGTTCGGTGGTGGGCGCGATGCTCCAGCGGGCGGCGGCGTGGGGGTTGGTCTCGTCGGTGTGGCGGGAGATGCTGCCGTCGGCGGCCCACATGTTGAGGAGCTTGCGGGTCTTCGACTGACTGATTCCTGCGGCGGTCGCCAGTTCGGCGGCGGGTTTGGGGTCAGCGCTGATGACCGCCCACAGGGCGTCTTCGACGGCGGTGCGGGCAGATTCTGTCGTGGTGGACATGACATTCTCCTGGGAAATGGTGGCTGGTGGTGTGTTTCGTCATGTCCCGGCCGGGACGGCACCCCGGGAATTCGGATTCGTGGGGCGCCGGTCTCCATGGACGCTCGATACGGGGTGAATTGTCAAGCGGAATCGGGAACGAAGCGGTCATATCGGCGGTATGTCACTGAAATGGCCGTGACTGTCTGCATGGGAATTGATTCCGTTTCGGTGTGGTCTTGACAAACCCGGGTCTATCGAGCGTCGATGGTCGTGGAAACCCGTGGTTCGGCAATCCTGCCGATGAATGGGTGACCACCCCGGCCGGGTCGCCAATCACGATTCCCTCGATCGAACTCCGGAGAAGCCGCATGCCCACTGACCACGACAATCGCGAAACCAGCTGAGTCGCAGCATCTTCTCAAGTCGGGCTCGGGAACGACCGTTCCTGGCGAAGCTGACTGGCCCCGGCGTGGGCAGCGCAGATCATGTGCGCGATGTCGGCGGAGGGGCCCTCGTGAAATCACTCGCTACGCACAACTTTTCGGAACAGTTTGGAGACTTCTCATGGATAACACCGTTCTCACTGCAAGATTGGACGAGTCCTACACCGTCATCGGCACCAGTGAATGCGTCCACCGCATCCGGGAAGTTACTTTCCAGGTGACTTGTGTGGATGATTGCATCCATAGCGAGGGCAGAATCTGCACCGAGTGTGCGCCGTCGTGGCAGCTGGATTATGAATTCGACGAGCCGTTCCCGTTCGAGCGTGTGGCCCGGGTGACCGTCCGCGATCTGCTCGACGCGGGACACGTGCGTGTCGGCGATCGATTGGCCAGTCCCGACAGCGAGGTCACGGCGGTGATCACGGGCTGCGGTGGCTTGATGCTGCCCGACGGCCGCATCTTCACCAATCCTTCCGCCGCTGCCAACGCCGTCGGTGGTAACCGAAACGAGTAGCCCGCAGACGTGACCCGCGCGGCTCGCTTCCCTCGCGTGGGCCGCGCGGGTCACGTGCGTCGCGGCATGCATATGCGCCCGGCGCGAGCGGTGGATATCGCCCCTTCTGTGCCGCGATGCTCGGTGCTCTGCATGGCGGTTGGGTGTGCCGGGCCTATATGCCGTTGCCGCAGCATCCAGTGGTTGGCCCTCGTCCGGATGAACGTCTTCGCGGGCACCGTTTTCAGGTTCTGGGATTGTCGGGATGTTCGTGATCCCAGGGAAGGGGTTCGGCGAACAGGTGCTGGGATTTCCACAGGGGGGGGCGCATTCGGCGCAGATGGTGTCTTGGTGCTGGCATCGGCGGGGGTCGGCGATGGGGATCTCGACTTCGTCGATGTGGTGCACGAGTTCGGTGCCGCCGGGCGGGATGTGGGCGAAGTCCGCCAGCGCGGTGACGGTGGCCGGTAGAGTCATGGGGAAGCCTCCTGTCGAGATGTGACGGCTCGCTCTCGGACCGATCGGTCTAGAGCTGCGGTGCCGGACCGGCAGCGGGCGGCGCGAGGTCGGCGGGGCGAGTGGCCTTGTAGTAGTCATCGCCGCGCCAGCGGTATTCCGAGATTTGAACAGGCTCGTTGAAGGTCGGCGCGTGCAGCATCTTCCCGGCGCCCAGGTAGATGCTGACGTGGTGCACGTCGGCGTCGGTGCCGTAGAAGAGGAGATCACCGGGCAGGAGTTGGTCCTCGGGGATAGAGGGCCCGGTGTGGACTTGGTCGTAGGTGGTGCGTGGGATGGCGATGCCGGCGCGGGCGTAGGCGGCTTGGGTGAGGCCGGAGCAATCCCAGCCGCCGGAGACCTCGGGGCCGTTGCCGCCCCAGACGTAGGGTTGCCCGAGTTGCTGGCAGGCGAACGAGATCGCTGTCGCGGCAGCGGGACTCGCGGCCCGTAGGTCGGCGCAGTCACCGCTGCCGGGCGGTGGTGCGGTGGCGTGCGTGGAGTAGCGGTCGGCCTGGGCGAGAACGTCGCGGACGTACCAGTCGGCGTGGTTATAGGCGAAGATCGCCGCGTAGAGATCGCCCGGCGCGCCGGAATCACACAGGTAATGGGCGGCTGCGTGGACGGCGTCGTGCGGGTTGTATCGCGACGGAGGTGTCGCCCCGCCAGCGGGCAGCGGATGCCGGGCGACGACGGAGTCGAAGGTGGGGGCCAGGAACTGCATCGGTCCACCGGCTCCGGCGAAGTTCTCCCCGGCGGCGACGCCGGGCAAAGTGGAGCGGCCGTGGTCGGTTTCGATCTTGCCGATCGCGGCGAGTACCGACCAATCCAAGCCCGGACACGAGCCGGCGCCTTGCTGATACAGCACCAGCATCTCCGGCGGGATATCGGTCAGGGCCTCGGTACTCGGCGCAGTGGCCGCGCCCGGTGCCGGAGCCGGGGTGGGAGCATGGTCGTAGACGGCGACGGTGGCGACGACCGCGGCGATCACGACCGTGCAGAACACGACCGCGGCCGAACCGACACCGAGTGCTTTGGCGAACATCACGAACCTCCGGTCTCGCAGGGCGGCATCGGTGACGGCGGGTCGAGGACCGCCGGCCCACTGGTCGTGGTCGGCGCGGAGTACTGCGGGATGCTCGCCGGGGGCGGGGTGAGATGCGGCCACGAGGCGGGGAGCTGGTGCAGCGCCAGTCGTTCGCCGCCGTGACCATCGAGGGACAGCCAGACACGGTCGGCGGGGCTCGGATGTTCTGCGGTGGGATCGAGAAGATCGGCAGCGGCGGTTGCGACCGGCACCGCGCCGGGGTCGGGCAGCGTTTGCCACGTCTCGAGGAGGGCACGGCGGGCGGTGGTTTCGCGTCCGGTGGTCGGCACCCACAGCAGAACGGGAGTGACGATGCCCGTGGAGCGGGCGAGTTCGGCGTAGCCGGCGAGCTTGCCGGCCACCGAGGAGAGGGTGATGGTGCCGAGGTCGAATTCGAGGAAGAAGTCCAGGGTCGCCCCGGTGTGGGTGTAGCGGCCGTAGGCGTCGGGGCGGACGAGATCACCCCAGAGCCCTCGGCTGCGGCCTTCCGACCACCACGCCAGCACCCGCCCGTGGCCGGGAGTTGTGACGAGGGCGGTGAACCATTGGTTGACGCCGACGGTGTGTGCGAGGTGCAGGCTGTGGGCGATAGCGAGGGCGCGCTCGTGGCGGTAACGCAGCTCACGGACCTCGATACCGGCTTCGGCGGCGACCACCGCGGCGCCGGCGGGAGCCAGGACCCAGTGCCCCGGGGCGGTGCCTCGCGCACGGAGGGGCCGGAACCGGTCGACGACCCGATACCTGTGCAACAGGGTGAGGCGGCGACGGGCTTTGATGATGGTGGGGAAGGCCAACTCGGCGAGCTGGGTGGTAGTCAGGACGCGATGCTCGAGCAGCATCCGCAGAATCCACCGATCCCTGCCGGTGAGCCGCACAGCCAGACCGGCGTGGCCGATCGCCGACGGTGCCCGGGTTGGTCGGGGTGCTCGCAGATCCCTCTGCCTATCCGGGTGATTGATCATCGCAGCAACCTCCGAGAGTTGAATTACCTTGCTAGACAGGTGAATCCGTGTGGACTCACTGGGTCAGGACAGGCGGGGATCGCCGCCACCGACCGGTGGAGCAGCAGATTTTGTGAGATCCGGCCCCGGTTCGTCGGTGTCGGGTTCTGCCGGCTCCGTGGTTGGAAGCGGTGCGGCGAGGCGAGCACGGGCAGCGGCGCGTATCTCGCGGGCGCGCCCCGGCACGGCTGGTGGCAGGGGTTGGGTGGTGAGGGTGAACGGTGGCGCCTGCTGGCCGCGGACCAAGACCCGGGCGGCGGCGTGGAAGGCGTCGAGGTGGGTCAGGTCGTGCTCGGACAACCAGGGAGTCGTGTGGCGAGCCAGGTCTCGGGCATCTTCGGGGGACGCGGTGAAGATGACCTTGTTGCGTGCATTGGCCGACACCGCCGCCCGCATGTCTGTCGGCAGCTGTCCGAGGTTTTGGTGCGCGATGACCAGAGACAGGCGCAGGCCGCGGGCCTCGGCGAGCATGTCCTCGAGTGGGGTGGCGAGGTTGAGGAAGTTGTGGGCTTCGTCGAGGGCCAGGGTGGCGTCGGGGCGCTGGTCGGGGTGGGTGCCGACGCGGGCGGTGGTGGCCTGCCAGGTGCGCGCTACGAGCAGCGATCCCATCAGGCGGCTGGTGTTCTCGCCGAGAGAGCCTTTGGGTATCCGGGCCAGGCAGATGCCGCCGTGGTCGAGCACGTCACCGAGATCGACGGTGGAGGGTCCGGCGGCGAGTGCGTCGCGTACGAATTGCCGGAACAGAAAGTGCCGCAACTTGTTCAACAACGGTCCGATGACCTGGTTGCGTGCGGAGTCGGTCAATTCCTCATACGAGGACCAGAATCCACGCAGGACGGGGTCGGTGGTGGCGCGGGTGACCCGGGTGCGGAACGCGGGCTCGGTCAACAAGCGCGGTAGATCGGTGAGGGTGGCGACGCCGGGTTGGCGGCACAGGGTGAGCAGGCTTGCTCGCAGGACGTCGTCCGTGCGCGGGCCCCACCATTGGGCGAAGGTGCGGTGGAAGATGGTGGCCAGGTTGTCGACCGCGCGGTCGGTCCCCGCTCGGTCGGCGGGGGTGTCGAGCGGGTTGAGGCAAGGCGGGCGGCTGCGGGAGTCGGCGTCGAACAAGACGACTCGGTCGGCGCAACGCCGGGGCAACCGGGCGAGGATGTCGGTGATGAGGTCGCCTTTGGGATCGACGACGACCACGCCGCGGTCCTGATCAGCCTCCTCGAGGATCAGCCGCCCCAGCAGTGTTGACTTCCCGACGCCGGTTGGGCCCAGGACGTGCAGGTGGTGGCGGGCGTCGGCGACGCGCACCGCCACCGAGCGTCCACCGGGACTGTCGGCAACGCCCAGGGGTTTCGAATACGGTCCCGCCGCAGGGATTTCCGGGGTCGGTGCGATGGCGCGGGCTCCGGCCCGCTGCACACCAGGAATGGCCGGATCATGCGGAAGATGGGCGAGTGCGGCCAGCTCCGGCACCGACAACAGATCACCGCGGCCCAGCCGCCGCTGCGAGAGCGCCGAGCCGAGCCGCCGCGTGCGGCGGTGCCGGTAGTAGTTGTGATCGGTGCAGGACCCGAACACCACCGCCAGCGCATCCGCCCGACCCCGCGCAACGGCCCGCGCCGCGACCCGGTCACCGGTATCGGGCACCGACACGGCATAGCGGATGACGGTCTCCCAGTGCGCACCACGGGCTTTACCGGCGGCGGCCCGCTGCTCGGTCGTCTCGCGCATCGCGGCCTGCCGATCACTCGACTGGGCCGCCGCCGCGGCACGGACGCGGCCAGCGCGGCGGACCGGGCCCGGGGTGAGCAGATCGAGCACCTCCCGCAGCAGCGGGATAGGCCATGCCGCACCGGTCCCGGTTCGGGTGCCGCGCCGCACGCGGCGGCCGGTGACCGGTCGCGCCAGTACCTGCACGCAGGCGGCCTGCCCGGGGCCCAGATCATCGGCGGCGGAGATGAGATCACGAACCAGGTCCGCGCCGCCGTAGTCGGTGCGGATCGGCAGTGCTTCCCGGCGCCCGAGCCGCAGCTCACCTCCGGACAGCAGCCGACGATCCTCAAGCCCAGGAGGTGTGAGCGGCGGGGAGACCGTATGGGCGGTGCGGGTGTGCGCGCCCGGCCACGCGGAGGCCACCGCCCGCTCGACCAACCCTGGCGGAATCCGGCCGGGTACCCAGAGCCGAATCGCCACCCCGTGCTCGGGGGTGATGCTGTACTCGAACCCCAGATGCGGTTGCCCGAACAGCATCCGCCGCCAGGACGGGCGCAGCTGCCCGGTCAGATGCGCCCACAGTGCCTCCGCCCCCTTCGGATCGACCTTGGGAGGCGTGAGGACGGTGACCTGGCGGGCGTCGGTGGCCAGCCGGTGCCGGCGCAGTCGCTCGGCAACCCTCGCCGCGGCGAGCACGCCCACCATCAGCCCCACAGCGATCACCGCCGCCGGACCGGTCACCACCCGTAAAGCGGTGTCGGCGAGTTCGCGCATCGCTGCGGCGGGGTCGAGCAGCAGCTCGCCCACGATGCCGTGGTCCGCCGCAAACAGCATGAGGGACATGGCCTATGCCGCCTGCACATCGACGTAGACGTCCCCGTCGCCGTCCTCATCCGCCAGTCCGGTGTCGACATCGGCGTTGTCGTCGGTGACAATCGGAGTGAACGGGGCGGGTTCGGTGATGTCGAGACCTGACTCCTCGGCATCTGCGGTGTCGGCGAGTTCGCTGGGATCGGTGGTGACCAGCGCGTGCTCCTCGACGGAGGCCATCGAGGCGAACACGGCTCTGTCAGTGCCGTCGAGAGCGATCAGCCCTTGCCCGCGGGCCGCCGACAACAAGAACTGTCGTTCTCCGTCCGAGAGCTTGAACGCGGTCGCGACCTCGTCGATCGCCTGCGGCGCTTGATGCAGCAGGATCTGGGTGGCCGCATTGGACACGATCGCCTTACCGAGTTCGGTGCCCAGCACATCCGCACAGTCCTGGGTGGCGACCGTGAGGCCGGCCCAGTACTTGCGGAACGACTTCGCGGCCCGGAACAAGAACTCCGCACCGGCGGTCTGGCGCATGATCAGCCACGCCTCGTCCACGGTCACCATCCGCGGCCGACGATTCGCCGGGTTGGCGACTCGCCGCCAGGTGGCATCCAACACGAGCAGCGTCCCGATCGTCTTCAACTCATCGGGCAGCTCCCGCAACGAGTAGGCGACCATCGCCGCATCCGGGCTGACCGTCGTCGGCCCATCGAGCAGGCCCGCGAACGCGCCCTCGCCGACGAACGGAGCCAACGACGCGGCAAGGTCATCAGCCACGGCCGAACCGAGCGCGGCCAACTGCTCACACAGGACACCCAGGGTCGGGGCGGGCCTGGTCCACGTCGCGGGGTCCTCGGTGATCCCCGCACTCGCGTAGGTGGCGGTCACAGCGGTGTCGAGCGTGGCACGCTGCGCAGCCGTCTGGTCACCGAGCAGGACCCGGATCACGGTGTGACAGAATAGTTTCCGTCGATTCAGTGCATCCGACGGTGCGGTGCGGCGGCCGTCGGGGCGGGTATGGACCTCCAAATCGAAGGGATTGAGCCGGATCCCGGGGGCGCCGAGGTGGATATAGGTGCCGCCGACCGCCTCGGTCAACGCGCGATACTCGTCTTCGGGGTCGATGATCACCTGTTCGATCCCGCGATACAGCGACCGCAGAATATCGGTCTTGACCAGGTAACTCTTACCGGCGCCGGAACGGCCGAGCACGACGGCGTTATGGTTGTGCGCCTCGGGACCGAACCGGTCGACGAACACCAGCCCGGATGCGGCGTCTCGCCCGTAGAGCACCCCTTCTGGCGATGCCGCGCGGGCCGGATCACCAACAGGCAGTTGCGGACTGGAGAACGGGAACGCCGCCGCAAGGGCATTGGTGTCGAAGGTGCGGCGCACCTTCACCAGATCCAGACCCAGCGGAAGCGTGGAAACCCAGCCCTGGGTGGTGCGGTAGGACAGATGGCAGGTGTCGACGAGCAGACTGGCTGCCAGGGCGCGGACGGCGGCGACCTCGTCGGCCAGCTCGGCTTCCGAGCGGGCGTGCACGGTCAGATACAGGCCGATTCGGAACAGTCGAGCTTCGGCGCGTGCCACCCGGGAGGACAGTTCTGCGGCATCCTCGGCCGCGACCTCCACCAGGGGATCGGTGCGGCGGCCGTAGCTGGCATCGTGAAATCGGGTCGACTCCAGCCGGGCGAGCTGGCGCCGCAGCCGGGAGGCGGCGGTGACCGGGTCGACCGGATCGATATGCAGGGCAACGTCGAGGCGGCCGGGGTGCGACAGCAGCGGAGCCAGCCAGCCGGCGGTGACCTCACGCGGATACCCGGTGACGGCGAGCGTCGCCACCCATCCTGTCCCTACTTCGAGGTGCCGTGTCCCGATCGCCAGCGAATCCGGCCCGAATCCAGCTGCGGCACCGGCGATCTGGCGACGTCGGCGACGCAGGGATCCTCGCCGATGCGGGTGTGCGTCGATATCGTCGGCCAGTTCGATATCGGTGGAGGTCTCGGTGTCCGGGCCGTCGGTGGTGATGACGGTGTGGGGGCCGGCGATGTCTGCGGAGGAGGGAACGAGACTGCCGGGGTTGCAGGCGCCGGTTACCACGGCGGTGGCCTGCGCGTCATCGAGCGGTGTCACGGTGACACCCATCGGGGCGAGGAGGTCGGCGGCCTCATGCACCCGCCGCAGTAGCCGGGCCTCCGCGGCGCGCCGTGCCGCGGCCGACAATTCCCGTCGAGCACGCCGACGCCCCGCGACCAGCCAGCCCAGCATCGCCGCCGGCGTCGGTCCACCCAGCCTGTCGCTCGTCGCCGGGAGGTCGAGGGGTTCACGCCAGACCAGCAGTACTTGCCGGTGCATCAGGTCCTCCCCGGCCGCGAGTCCGGCCAGGTGGTCGGCGTGACCGTGCGCGGCAGCGGCCAGCTCCGGTGACATCTCACCGACCGAACGCCACAGACTCTGCAGCTGGCCGGTCAGATCCAGGCGCGTCGACCGCAACAGGATCTGCACCGGTTGGCGCAGCGTGTGCAGCCAGCCCCCGAGCTGTGAGACCAGGGCATCCTGCTCCTCGGGAGTGCGCAGGGCGAGGTTGACCGTCCCGGCCGCTGCGACCACAGCCAGCCCGTCCGGGCCCAGATCGACCACCCCGACCCCGTTGGCGCTGGTGACCGCCTCGGGTAGCTGTAATGCTTTGGCCGACAAAGGCTGCGGCACCAGCGGCTTCTTCCCTCGACCCGCAGCGCGGGTGAGCCACCGTGGTGCCGTAGCGATCCCTTCGGGCGCGGCTACCAGGCGAGAAGGCCGCAGACGTTGCCGTACGGCGGCCAGCAGCAACCGGTCGCCCGACAGGCCGTCGCGGGTGGTCAAGATCAGCACCGCGACCGCGGTGCCCAGCGGGACGGCTCCGGCCAAGAACGCTGCGGGGGCGATCACTTCACGAGTTGCGGTCCACGCGAGATACAGCAGTAGCGCGGTGACCGCGAGGACTGCGAGCTGGCGGGCGGTGAATGGGCCGATCAACCGGTCTTGCCGGTCGACATCGGCAGGAATACGAACGGGCGTGCTCATCTGGGGTTTCCTCCTCGGGGAGTGCGGCGTGCGCGCCGGCGGACAGGGAGATCGGGCAGCGGCAGATGCAGCTGACGACCTGCCGGTGTCGAGGGACGTGGCGGCGGAACCGGTGGCGGCGTGCTCGCTCGCTCGGCGGGCCGGACCCGGGTCACCGGGAACGGCAGCCGGTACTGGCCGCTGCGCAGCGGCCGGTTGCCCTCATACGGATCGGGCGGATCGAACTCGAACGCCAACTGCGTGCCCTGCCGAGGACGCGGCGGCGGCGACGCCGACGCCGGTGCCGGCGCTGCGGGAGGCCCGGCAGGGGCGGGTGTCCGTCGGACCCGGGCAACAGGGATCGGCAGCGGGTACTGGCCGCGGTGATTGGCGCGAATCCCGCTGTAGGGGTCTGGCGGGGTGAAATCGAACGCGAGCTGGCGGCCTCGCGATCTCGGGCGGGTCGTCGGCCCAGGGGCGGTGCCGGGTGAGGCCGGAGCCGATGTGGTGGTGGCCGACTGCGACGGTGGTGTTGCAGGACCCTGCGTTCGCCGGACCCGGTGGACTCCTTCGAGGGGCAACATCAGCTGGCCGTCCCGCGTCGACCGTGTCCGCGCATACGGGTCGGCGCTGCCCACTGCAGCGGCGGCACCTCGGCGGCCGTTGCCCACCCTGTTGGCAGTGGCTGCGTTGCCCTGTGGGGTGGGGCGTCGAATCGCCGTGGCGGCAGCCTTCTCGCCGCTCTTGAGTAGGCCGAAGGTCTTGTAGGCGACGTATCCGCGGACCAGGGATCCGACCATGCTGCGGCCGTGGCCGATTCGCATGGTCGACATCAGCCAGAACGGGATCTTGATCAACACGCCCATCAGGGCGAGCCCGATGATCAGGCTCACGACGCCGTCCATGTTGGGCCCGAAGAATCCCCATCCTCCCGGGGTGAGGAAAACCCGCAGGGTGGTGACCAACACCAGCGACTGGACCACCTGAATCGCCAGACACGCGGCGAAGGAGCGCCACCACCAGCGAGCGATCGAGTCCAGACCAGGCAGCGCATGACACATCAAAGCCAGTGGTGCCGCTACGATCAGGATGATGGTGATCGCGACGCGCACGACGTAGGTGATGAGCAGTACCACCAGCATCACGACAAGCGCAGTTCGCAGCAGAACCAGGAAGATTCCGTTCCCGGTGACCGACCCGGTCAGTTCCTTCAGCGCGGTGGTGGCAGAGTCGGACTCGACCCCGCTACCGGCGAATGCCTCGGCCAGCGCGTTCGCGAACACGATCGCCTGGGTCGCCAGCAGCATGCTCATGGCACCGGCAATGAACCCGACCACGATCCGTGGCAGCAGTTCTTGCAGTGACCAGCGGGTCTGCAATGTTTCGCGGACCATCAGCAGGATGCCAGCGGCCACCACCAGCAGCCCGTACATGGCCAGCATCAGATGCCACGACGAGTCCCACAACTCACCGACCCGCGGCAAGTCACCGGGCTCCGGGGTGGTCAACAGTGTTTGCGACAGTAGCTCGAGCAGCGGATTGAGCGCCGAATCCACCAGGCGGGCAAAGAAACCGTCGATAGCATTCGCGACACAACCGGAGATATTGCGAATTCCGCAGTCGGAATCACCTGTATCCGACGGCTCAACCGGTACTTGACTGGAGTCGCCCGGCCAGGAGCCGCGCGGAGTAGGCGACGGAGTCGCGGGTGTGCTCGGACCTTGCGATGTGGGCGGAGGCGTGGGCGTCGGCGCGGTCGGTGCCGGTTGCTGGGGTGTCGTCGCCACCGGCGGCGGTGGCGGTGGGGCGGTGGGCTCGGCGGCGGCAGTCGCACCGATGCCAACCCCGACCACCAGCATCGCGACCACGGCCGCCACCACCCGCAACGGCCAGCCTGTTCGGGGGTTCGGTGGTGAGGTGCCGATTGGGAAGGCCGCGGTCATGGTCAGGCACCCACGATCGACTTGAGAACGGCGACGATCACCGGCGCGAGCATCGCCAGGCCGTAACCCAGGCATGCAGCGCGCAGCGCGGTCTTGGACTTCTCGACCTCGCTGGGGTCGCCGGAGGCCAGCACATAGCGGGCGCCGCCGATGGTCAGGAACACCGTCGCCAGCCCGGCAAGGATGCCGACCAGCCAGTTCCGGATATTGTCGAGTACCTGGTCGAACGACTCAGCGATGGCGAGTACCGAAACGGGTTCTGCCGCAGCGGTACCCGCGGTCGCTATGGCGGTCAGCGCCACCGCCGCGAATACCGCGATCGGGGCAAGGGCCCGCCGGATGGTGCCGGGCTGGGCCGTCCGGTGTGACGAGGTCGCAGAACGAACTTCAGGGAAACCGATCATGCGCATCGGCGATTCACCTCCACCTGGGTTGCCGGTTGTGCGGGGGCAGCCGATGTCCGCCCGCACTGGCTACTCCGCGTTTGCGAGCCACATTTGGACCTGGGAGTGTCCGGAAAATCGCCAGATCGGCCAGCGCGGGTAGTCGGCTGCGAGGTGGTGAAGGCGGTCTCCGCCGCGGGAGTACCTGTTGAACCCGACCGCCGCGGTGCGTGCTCGCCAGTGATCTCGCCGTGCCGTGTGGTGTTGTGCAGGCCGACAGCGAGGATCGCCGAGCCGAGCGGGCTGAGGGCGTACTGCCACGGCGGCACACCACGACGCCCCACACCGGGGCGGGTACGACGGCAACGGGTGAGCACCCCGCGACGGGTCAGCGCCGTCAGCCTTTTCCGTGCGGTGTCGACGCTGGGGAACAACAGGTCGGCGACCTGGTCGGCACTCAGACCCTGCTCAGCATCGAGCAGCCGCAGCACTTCCAGGTCCCGCTCGGTGAGTCGCTGTCGCTGCGCGGCCACTTCTGAGCCCTGGTCGTCGGCCGAACAGGACAGGAGTTGCAGGGCGCGGTGCTCGACGGTGCTGGTGCGTGCCGGATCGGTGGCTGCCGTGCGCGCGACCAGCCAGTCGAGGAGATCGTGTTCGCCTCGCTGGCGGGTCTTGCGCAACGCCCAGTGCGACAACCCCGTCGAATCGCTTGCCAGAGAGGTCACCGACCGCCCCTCCAGCCGGGTGGCGGCGATCAACTCGGCGACCTCGGCGGTAATCACGTTCTCCGCGACCGCCTCGGCGAGAATCTGTTCGGGATGCCCCGCCGGGGCCCACATCACCTGCACCGGTTCGTCCGCTCTGGTGTCGATGTCGGCTCCAGTGCCGACATCCGCACCGGGCACGGGGGCAGCGGCCTCCCGCCGCACCCAAGCCCGGCCACCACGGAACAGCGCCCACCGCAGTCGGAACCACAGAAACGGGCGCTCGACATCTATGCGCGGCAATTCGGCGAAGAACTCGGCCAACAGATCGGCCTCGATGTCAGCGCGGTCCTCGCGCCGGCGAGGTCCGAACACGCTGGCCATCCCCGCCAACATCGGTGCCGCCATCCCGGCACACGCCAAGGCTGCATCCGAACCGTGGGTTCGAGACCGGCCGATCAGCCACACCCAGACCGCATCCACGGTCTCGATCGGCAGCGCCGGGTCCGACAGCACCTGCCGCAACTGGCCCCAGGTATCGACCTGCCTGCCGAGTCCCGATACCTGATTCCTCACGACAGGTAGCGGGTGATCGGCTATCCGGTCGAGCGCCGACCGCACGACCGCCAGCGGCGAAGCTTCCGCATGATCCGGCCTCTCCGCAGAAATACTGTAATTCGCATTCATTGCCATTCCCCTTGCTCGAAGCGTTGATAAATCCGACTCGGCAAGGACACAGAACGGCCGCCACCAAAAAGCCTCCGAATAACCTCCAAACGACCTCGAGATGACCTCCGGCCGATCACCGATCAGCCGGATTCGACCACACGGAACCGGTACGGGAGCTTGAGCGCGGTGCCGGGAAACTGCTATCTACCAGGGGTTGTGTACGTTTGGTGGCGTTCCGGTGGCGCTGTACACCGCGCGAGAAGCTTTCGGGTGGACCGTCGAAAAATTGGCGTCAGATGTGGCGCTCTACAACTGTGGATATCGAAGATCGATCAGTCGATTTGCATAGTTTTCGGGACGGTTCGATGTCCAAAAACGGCGAATTCGTGAGGAGTTGACCAGTGCACACATCCCATGCACTGGAATCGACAAGGACCGCGCCGATGACCGAACACACCCCAGTCCGCCGCCGTCGCCACACCGGCTCGTCCGGCTCGCGCCGCGCTCCGGCGGCCGAGGTTCCCTCAACCATCTGGGCCTCCGGAACCGACCCGATCGACCCCACCGACCAATGGCCGACGCCGATCGTCTCCCGCGCCGTCACCGAGTTCTCCCGCCCCGGAGACCAAGTGCTGCTGGCGCCCCCGGCCTCAACCGCCCCCGACACACCCTTCCCGACGCCGGACACTGCCGACGTGCTCGCCGTGATCGACAGCCTCGGCCGCGACAGCCTGATCGAACGCCCCGATGCTCACCAACATCGGCCACCGCACGAAGGAGCTGTTGCCCTCGTCCTGGCCAGCCTGCTCGCTCCCGAGGCCACATCACCTTCGGCAGTCGACGAGATCGTCGCGCTCGCCGCAACCCGGTTGAACCCCGGCGGCGTGCTTGTCGTGTTCACCCGCTGCACGCACACCCGCGACGGTGTCCTGCTCGATCCGACCGGCTGGACAGTAGCCGCCGGTCAGGCCGCCGACCTGCTGTTCCTTCAGCACATCGTCGCCGTCCCGATCGCGGGCGACACCGTCGCGGCACCCGGACTCGACAACACCGGGCACGCCCGCACGCACAGCATCGTGCATACCGATATCACCGTTCTTTTGCGCCCCTGATCGCCGCAGTGGCCCTGCCGTACTGGGCCCCGCCGTACGACGCTGGGCACACGATGGCGGCATGTAGCTCCTGACCACCGAATCTCGAATCGAGGCACCTTTCGATGACCGCAACCCACAAAACGGAGAACAACATCGCCGCGGTATCGGTATGGCCGACCGCGCAGGCCGCGCCCGCTACTCAACGCACCGGCCGCTACCACCCCGACAGCGTCAAACACCCCGCGAAAATGCTGCCCGCCATCGCCGCCCACGCCATCGAGGCATACACCCACCCCGGGGACCTGGTCCTGGACCCGATGTGCGGCATCGGCACCACCCTCGTCGAGGCCCTGCACCGAGGCCGCCGCGCCATCGGCGTCGAATACGAAACCCGATGGGCCGACCTCGCCCGCACCAACATCGACCTCGCCTACGGTGCCGGCATCGACCTCGACGCTGCCGTCTACCAAGGCGACGCCCGAAAACTTCCAACTCTGCTTCCTGCCGACCTGCGCGGCCAGGTCGACCTCGTCATCACCTCACCCCCATACGGCGACTCCACCCACGGTCACGTCCGAGTCAAGCCCGGCGAAGGCGTCCGCAAGTACGACCACCGCTACGGAGCCGTCCTCGACCGCGGCAACCTCGCCAACGTCGGCATCGGCCGGCTCCTGACCGGATTCACCAGAATCCTCACCGGCGTCGCCGACTACCTCAAACCCGGCGGACACGTCGTCATCACCGCTCGCCCCTGGCGACAGCACGCCGAACTCATCGACCTACCCACCCACATCACCACCTGCGGCACCCTTGCCGGACTCACCCCCGTCGAACGCTGCGTCGCACTCCTCGGCCGCCTCGCCGACGACGACATCATCGCCCGAAGCAGCTTCTTCCAGCGCGACTTCATCGTCAAGAACCGCCGCGGAGGGCTTCCCGTTCACCTGATCGCACACGAGGACGTCATTGTGCTCGAGCGCAGGGACGTGCCAGATTCGTTGCAGCTCAAGCAAACTCATCCAAACCGGAGTTTGGTGTCGACGGCTGCCTGGGTCGACCGCAAATGGGCGGCATGAACTACGAGAATAGCCACGCGGGAGAACCGGGTTCGCCGGAACCCGGTTCTCCCTGCCTCCGGAAGCAGGTCTCGCGAGGCCGTGGCCGTGCCGGAATGGACATCGCCGCCGCGTTCTAGGATCAAGCCAGTGGGGAACGTTGTAGAAACCGCTGAGCTGGCCTCGTCATTGACAAGATGGCTCTCCGAAGTCCGGGTCACCGGCCTGTCCGCGCGGGAAGCGACAGCGTTGATCACCCAACACACGGTCCGGTGGGGGCACGCCAACGGTTGGACGGTCGACCTCGAGCGAGAGGCATTGATCGCCAGGCGTACCGGACGGCGGATGTACCACGGCCATTTGGACGTCTTCTGCTGGCGCGACGACCATTTGCCGTGCATCGCCATCGAGATCGACCGCTCGAACAAGCGATGGTCGGTGGAGAAGCTGCTCGCCGAGGCCGACACCGGCAACATCGCACTCTGGGGGCGCTGGTACGGCACGACACGAATCGCCGTGCCGGACACCGTCGGCCTCGTCGACATCAGCGCTACGGCAGGGTTCGAACGCCCCAGAAAGGAAGCCCGCCGGAGGGAACGGCGAGCGCCCGGCGCACCCGGCGCATGACCACCCTGCCGCGTCAACCGGCCATCTGTCCAGGCTGGTGTACCGGCAGGCCCGGGTTGGTGAACCGGAGGCGGGGAGCACCGAAAGGGCAGGGCATTCCGAGGTGTCGCAGGGCGTGATTATGCTCGCGCGACATGGAGCCCGCCACCGCAGCCATCGCTGATCTTGTTGCCGCGATCACGCCTATCGACGAGGTTGAACAGCAACACATCGAGCAGACACTGGCCTGGCTCGCCCAAACCAATGACATCTTCCGCCGAGTTCCACCAGCGACTCCACCGCAGCACTTGGTCGCGTACGTGGTCTTGGTCGACCCCACCGAGCGCGGCATCTACCTCGGTAGACACCGCAAATCCGGTCTCGAACTCCCGATGGGCGGGCACCTGGCTCCCGGCGAAGACCCATGCACTACGGCGCGGCGGGAAGCACGCGAGGAACTCGGGTTCGACCCGAGATTCGATGTCGTTGGGGATAAGCCCCTGTTCCTGACAGTGACTCCCACCGTCGGCCCCACCGCTGGCCATGTTGATATCTCTCTGTGGCATGTCGCTCGGGGTGACCGGGCCCAGCACTACGACCTCGATCCCGCCGAGTTCGACGGGGGCCGCTGGTGGGACCTCGACCCCACGGCCTGCCGAGCACCGATCCCCACCTCCCACGCTTCATCCGCAAGCTCGACACCGTCCTCCAACCCGCTGCCGCTCGATGACTACGCTGGTCGTCATCCGCGGTAATTCCGCGTCGGGCAAATCGACCGTCGCCGCCGGCCTCCAACGTCGCTTCGAGCACGGCCACTGCGCGGTCATCGGTCAGGATGTAGTGCGACGGCAGATTGTCCGTGAGCGCGACGAGCCCGGCGGGTGGAATATCGAGCTGATCGAACATATCGCGACACTGTGCCTGGCCCGTGGGATGGTGACGATCGTGGAAGGCATCCTCGACGCCGATCGCTACGGGGCGATGCTGCACCGTCTCGCCGACACCGCCGGCTGTGCACTCCACTACGGCTTCGACCTCACCTTCGACGAAACTCTCGCTCGCCATGCCGGCCGGCCGCAGGCCGCAACGATTCCTCCTGACCAGATGGCCGAGTGGTATCACGGTTGGCAACCCCTGTCCTACGTTGAGGAGGTCCGCATCGACTCCAGCTGGAGCCGCGACTCCATTATCGAGCGGATTCACACCGACATCCTCGCCACCGACCGACTCCGCTGACGGTCAAATGAGGCGCGGCAGGCAATATTGGATTGCCTGCTGGCGCAGTGAGTCCTGATCGTTCTGTACATGATCGTGCGCCGCCTGACCGCCGACGGCTGGCAGACAGCCCGAACAGTGCGCCTCGACGCACTCGCTGGTAGCCCCGCAGGCACCTTCTCCACCACCTACGAGCAGGCACTGGCTTGGAGCGTCGACCAGTGGAAGCGCTGGACCCGGACTCGGGCGATGTTCGTCGCTGAGGAGCACGACACAGTGCTCGGATCCGCCGCCGTGCGCGTTGCAGGAAACGGACGAAAAAGTTGTCCGCGCCGCGCATCTCGAATTGGCCGAGGGCGATAGCTTTCCGTTTGCATTGGGTCTTGAACCCGATATGAGCTGGGCGGACTATCTCCGCGCCCGGGAGGAACAGCGGCAGGGTGCCAATCTGCCGGATGGCATCGTGGCCTCCACATATCTGCTCGCAACTGTTGACGGCCAAGTAGTCGGTCGAACCTCGATCAGACACACCCTCAACGAGGGCCTACGTCGACGAGGCGGGCACATCGGGTATGCCGTGCTGCCCCAGTACAGGCGGCGTGGGTACGGTGGCGCCATTCTCCGCCGCAGTATCGTCGTTGCCCGGTCGATCGGTATCGACCGGATACTGCTCACCTGCGACGATTCGAATCTCGGATCGCGACGGATCTTCTCTGAACTGTCTGGGCTTCATTGACTGCCAGAGTTCGTCGCACTGCCGAATTGAGTCGCTCGCGGCTGCGCGACCTACAATGCAGACTGTGACTACCGTCAATCGTTGGCTAACCGACGTCGAGATCGAAAAATCCAAGGAAGAGACTCGTAAAAACGCCCAAACCACATTCCGACACCACTACGTGCCAAGAATGTATCTCAAGCGGTGGACTACCGACGGTAGCGGGGAAATTCAGGTCACAAACGTTGACACCAAAGAATCAAATTGCGTACCCATAGAATCGACAGCCGTCGAGGATAACTTCTATCAAATATCGGCACCCGACATCGATGCCGACGCAAATCCAGACATGTGGTTCGAGACCCACATGGGACGCATAGAGGGCCGGGCCGCGAACTGGCTTCGCGCGCTCGACGGTCAGCCCGATGGGAGGATCAAGGATAAAAACCTAATCTCCAACCTAGCCGTATACATCAGCCTACAAAGCCAGCGCACCCAGCGTGGGCGACAGACCGACGTGGGCATCGACGCAGCAGTGAACCGTTACGGAGCCAGCCATATTCTGAACATTACCGGCCTGCTTCCGATCTTATGTCGCGAGTACGGCATTGAGTACTCAGAAGCGAGACACCAGGCTATCGTGAATCAGATACTCGCCAAGCGGGCCGTCAGCAGCGAAACCAAGCCCAAGGCAATCGATGCAGCCATCGGCGCCTGGAAGAACGTTCTCGCCCCGCTGATTGAAAACGATCGAGACTACTGGCTGGCAAGCTCCACAGGCGATCTATTGACCTGCGATGAACCCGTACTCGGAATTCCAACGAAGCGAAACACTCGCCAGTTTCCGGTCTCGATAAGAAATTCTGAAATAATTGTATTTCCGATCAGTCCTAATCGACTCCTAATTCTGAGCCGGAAGAATGTGAAGATCAAGCCCCCGTTCGAACTATCTTCGACTGAGGCAAAGTTTCTAAATCGCGAATTCTGCTACAACTGCAATCGGCTGGTTTTCGAAAAAAGCGGAACCTCGATCGCATCGCAGATTCAGATCCCCAACTACCCAGAGAAGCAGGACTGGTCAAGTAGCATCACCTCCGCTCCGGAGTTCGCTCGCGCCGTTCTCCTGCCGACCCGATGGACCGACGCGCCCCATTCGCCGCAGTGGCCCTTATCTCGATGGACCACTGACTAGGCCGCGTTTCATAAGCCCGATGGTGTGGGGACGGAACCCGTTGTCCGGGTTGAGAAGTTGGTGATATGGCGAGGTCTCCGGTAGTTGGTTGAACGACCAAGCACAACCGGAAACCAACCGGAGACCTCGTGAACAGCGTAACGGCAACGTGCCGTGCGGATCTGACCGATGCTCAGTGGGCGAAACTGGAACCGCTACTACCTGCTGGTATGAAGCCGGGCCGGCCACCGCGGTGGTCGAAACGACAGTTGATCGACGGGATCCGGTGGCGGATCCGGACCGGCAGTCCGTGGCGTGATATTCCGAGCGTGTATGGGCCGTGGCAGACGGTGTATGGGTTGTTCCGCCGCTGGCAGCGTGACGGCACGTGGGAATCGGTGCTGACCGCACTGCAAGCCCACGCCGATGCGGGCGGTGAGATCGAGTGGACGGTGAGCGTGGACTCCACGATCGCCCGCGCGCACCAGCATGCGGCGGGTGCGCGCCGCGACTTCGCCGGCCAGGTCGAGGCGGCGGGTGGTTTCGACGACGAACCCGCTGACCACGGGCTGGGACGGTCGCGGGGCGGGTTCACCACGAAGCTGCACCTGGCCGCCGACCAGGGGCAGCGGCCGCTGGCGCTGGTGGTCACGCCTGGTCAGTGGGCTGATTGCCCACAGTTCACGACGGTGCTCGGCGATATACGGGTGCCGCGGCTCTCGGTCGGTGGTACCCGGTCGCGGCCGGATCGGGTCCTGGCCGACAAAGCCTATTCTTCGGCGGCCAACCGTGCTTACCTGCGGAAACGCGGGATCAAGGCAACCATCCCGATCAAGGCGGACCAGGCAGCGCATCGTGTGGCCAAGGGCAACGCCGGTGGCCGGCCGCCGGCGTTCGACCCTGGTCTCTACAAACTCCGGCACGCCGTGGAATGCACGATCAGCCGCCTCAAACAGCACCGCGCTGTCGCCACCCGCTACGACAAACTCGCTGTCCGTTACCTGGCCACGGTCCGCGTCGCCGCAATCAACCTGTGGTTATCCGGCCAAGGCTTATGAAACGCGGCCT
>NZ_BDBZ01000049.1 GCF_001613245.1 Nocardia speluncae NBRC 108251
GGTCAGAACGCGCCGCGCCCCGGCGGCGGCCCCGGCGGCCAGCGGCCCGCGGCTGCTCAGGGCGGTCCGCGGCCCGGCGGTCCGCGGCCGAGCCCGGCTTCCATGCCGCCCCGTCCGACTCCCGGCGCCATGCCTCAGCGGTCGGCGCGTCCCGGTCCCGCGGCCGGCGGTCGTCCCGGCCGTCCCGGTGCAGGTGGCGGCGGTCGTCCCGGTGGCGGTGGCGGTGGCGGTTACCGCGGTGGCGGCGGCGCACCCGCCGGCACCGGTGCACCCGCCGGAGGTGGCGGTTTCCGCGGTCGTCCCGGCGGTGGTGGCCGTCCGGGTGGTCCCGGTGGTCGCGGTGGCGCGGCCGGTGCTTTCGGTCGTCCCGGTGGCGCGCCCCGGCGTGGTCGTAAGTCGAAGCGGCAGAAGCGCCAGGAATACGATTCGATGCAGGCTCCGTCGGTCGGCGGCGTGCGGCTGCCTCGCGGTAACGGTGAGGTCATCCGCCTCGCCCGCGGCGCGTCGCTGTCCGATTTCGCGGAGAAGATCGACGCCAATCCGGCCGCTTTGGTCCAGGCACTGTTCAACCTCGGTGAAATGGTCACCGCGACCCAGTCGGTGAACGACGAGACCCTGGAGCTGCTCGGCGGCGAGATGAACTACGTCGTGCACGTGGTCAGCCCCGAGGACGAGGACCGCGAGCTGCTGGAATCCTTCGATCTCACCTACGGCGAGGACGAAGGCGGCGAGGAGGACCTCGAACAGCGGCCGCCGGTGGTCACCGTTATGGGCCACGTCGATCACGGTAAGACCCGACTGCTGGATACCATCCGTAAGGCCAACGTTCGTGAGGGCGAGGCCGGCGGTATCACCCAGCACATCGGCGCCTACCAGGTGATGACTCACCTCGGCGAGGACGACCGGCTCATCACCTTCATCGATACCCCGGGTCACGAGGCGTTCACCGCCATGCGTGCCCGCGGTGCGAAGGCCACCGATATCGCGATCCTGGTGGTCGCCGCAGACGACGGTGTGATGCCGCAGACGGTGGAAGCGATCAACCACGCGCAGGCGGCGGATGTGCCGATCGTGGTGGCGGTCAACAAGATCGACAAGGAAGGCGCGAACCCGGAGAAGATCCGGCAGCAGCTGACCGAGTACAACCTGGTGGCCGAGGAATACGGCGGCGAGACCATGTTCGTCGATATCTCCGCGCGGGAGAACATCAATATCGACGCACTGCTCGAAGCCGTGCTGCTCACCGCGGACGCCGCCCTCGACCTGCGGGCCAATCCGGAGCAGGACGCCCAGGGTGTCGCCATCGAAGCGCATCTGGACCGCGGTCGCGGGCCGGTCGCCACGGTGCTCATCCAGCGCGGCACGCTGCGGGTCGGCGATTCGATCGTGGCGGGCGACGCCTACGGTCGCGTCCGGCGCATGGTCGACGAACACGGCGCCGATGTCGAGGCGGCACTGCCGTCGCGTCCGGTCCAGGTCGTCGGCTTCACTTCGGTGCCCGGCGCGGGTGACAACCTGCTCGTCGTCGATGAGGACCGGATCGCCCGGCAGATCGCCGACCGGCGCAATGCGCGTAAGCGCAACGCACTGGCCGCGCGCAGCCGTAAGCGGATCAGCCTCGAAGATCTGGATGCCGCGCTGAAGGAAACCAGCGAGCTCAACCTGATCCTCAAGGGCGACAACTCCGGTACCGTCGAAGCGCTGGAAGAGGCGCTGCTCGGGATCGAGATCGACGACGAGGTGCGCCTGCGGGTCATCGACCGCGGTGTCGGTGGTGTCACCGAAACCAACGTCAACCTGGCGTCGGCGTCGAACGCGATCATCATCGGGTTCAATGTCCGGGCCGAGGGCAAGGCCACCGAACTGGCCAACCGCGAAGGCGTGGACATCCGGTACTACTCGGTGATCTACCAGGCCATCGACGAGATCGAGAGCGCGCTCAAGGGCATGCTCAAGCCGATCTACGAAGAGGTCGAACTGGGCCGGGCGGAGATCCGGGCGATCTTCCGGTCGTCCAAGATCGGTCTCATCGCCGGTTGCATGGTCACCTCGGGCGTCGTCAAGCGCAACGCCAAGGCACGTCTGCTCCGCGACAACATGGTGGTCGCCGAATCCACGACGATCAGCTCTTTGCGCCGCGAGAAGGACGACGCCATGGAGGTCCGCGAAGGCTTCGAATGCGGTATGACGCTGACGTACTCCGATATCAAGGAGGGCGACGTCATCGAGGCCTACGAGTTGCGCGAGAAGCCGCGCGACTGACTGTGATACGGGTCCGGATGGTCGTCCGGGCCCGGTCATCGATATCGGCACGACAGAGCCCCGGGACTCGCCGCGCACCGGCGGGCCCCGGTGCCGCGTCGTAGCCATAACTGGGAGGTTGCGTGTACCTCGGTGCACTCGAATTCGACATCCTGCTGGGTGATGTGCACTCTCTGAAGGAGAAGCGTTCGGTAGTGCGGCCGATCCTGGCCGAACTCCAGCGTTTCGGGGTCAGCACCGCAGAGGCCGGGGAGCACGACCGCTACCGGCGGACATTGCTCGCCGTGGCGATGGTGTCACCCGGGATGGACCATTTGACGGCCGTGCTCGACAAATGCGAACGCCATGTCGCGGCCCGTCCGGAGATAGAGTTGCTGGCAGTACGCCGCCGCGTCTTCGGACCCGAGGACTGAAAGGGAAAGGAGCGGCCATGGTGGATCAAGCCAGGGCACGCCGGCTCGCCAAACGGATCTCCGCGATCGTGGCCACCGCGATCGAATACGAGATCAAGGATCCGCGGCTGCGTTTCATCACTGTCACCGATGCCAAGGTCACCGGCGATCTGCGTGAGGCGACCATCTACTACACCGTCATGGGTGAAACCGTCGACGCCGAACCCGACTACACCGCAGCCGCGGCCGGGCTGGAGAAGGCCAAGGGGGTGCTGCGGTCGAAAGTGGGCGCAGGAACCGGGGTGAAGTTCACCCCGACCTTGACGTTCGTTCTCGACACGGTGCCCGATGCGGCCAAGCAGATGGAGGATCTGCTGGCCCGGGCGCGGGCCAGCGACGACGCGGTCGCCCGGGTGGCGGCCGAGGCGAAGCCCGCCGGTGACGCCGATCCGTACAAAACACCACGCGACGACGACTGAGCTGCGGCCGCTATGACCACAACCGGTGCCGCGGTGGATTACGCGGCGGCCGTTCGGGTTCTCGATACCGCACGTTCGGTCACCGTCGTCTGCCATATCCAGCCCGATGCCGACACCCTCGGTAGCGGGCTGGCTCTGGCCCAGGTCCTGGACCGGCGGGGGGTACCGGTGCGGGTGTCGTTCGCCGAACCCGCCGAACTGCCGTACGCGTTGCGCACGCTGCCGGGGGGGCGGCTTCTGGTTCCGCCGGCCGAGGTACCGGCCCAGGTGGATGTGCTGGTGACCGTCGACTGCGGTGCCGTGGGGCGGTTGGGTGCGCTGGCCGATCGGCTGCCGGGCGCCCGGACCACGCTGGTGATCGATCATCACCGGTCGAATACCCGATTCGGAGCGGTCAACCTGATCGACCCCGACGCGGTATCCACCGCCAGCGTGCTCACCGCGTTACTGGATCGGTGGCAGGAACCGATCGACGCCGATATCGCCCACTGCCTGTTCGCGGGGCTGGCCACCGACAGCGGATCGTTCCGCTGGGTGACACCCGGCACCCACACTTTGGCCGAACGGTTGCTGGCCACTGGGATCGACGGTGGCGCGATCACCAGAACCCTGATGGACACCCATCCGTTCGCGTGGTTGCAGATGCTGTCGACTGTGCTCGCCTCCGCTCGGCTCGAGCCCGCGGCCCACGGTGGGATCGGTTTGGTCGCCGCGTTCGTGCAGGCCACGGATCTCGCAGCAGTCCGCCAGGAGGAGGCCGAAAGCGTCGTCGATATCGTGCGCGCGACTGCCGAGGCCGGTATCGCCGCGGTATTCAAGGAAGCCCGGCCTGTGGACGAGCGGCGGCGGTGGACAGTATCGCTGCGTTCGAAGGACAGCGGTCCCGGAACCGATGACGGCGCCGACGTCGCGGCGATCGCCACCGAACTCGGCGGTGGCGGGCACCGCTACGCGGCCGGATACACGACCTACGGGCAACCGGAGGAGATCCTCGCCCAGCTGCGGACCGTCCTTTCCTGAGGGGTTCGGCCGGCCCCGAGGATGCTTCGCCGCCCGGCAGCCCTTCCGAGCCCGGAGTGGTACACGCGGGCAGCGGTACAACGGCGGATCTATGAAACAGTGCAGTGGCCTCACGTAACGGAGCGGTGCCGATCATCGTGGGAGCAGGGGCGGCGGATGACTCGAGGCCCCTGCCCGGCCGGTCGAAGGAAACAGGGGCCTGAGGACTTGCCGGTGGCGGTGTGGTTCGGCAACAGGCGAAGCGGTCAGCGGGATGTGTGTCGGAGAGTTCCACTAGCGTGCACGACGGTTGTTCGCGCGCGGCCGGGCCGCGGGTATCCCGCGAGGTAGTGAGCATGACAGGGAGTGAGATGCAGACGGAGGTGACCGCTTCGTCCGCGGAGGTATCCGCCGGGCCCCGGCGGATACTGGGGTTGGCGTTGCCGACGCTCGGGGTTCTGGTCGCCGAACCGATCTATCTGCTGTTCGATCTCGCGGTGGTGGGCCGGCTCGGCGCGCTGGCGCTGGCCGGGCTTGCGGTCGGCGGCCTGGTTCTCACTCAGGTGAGCTCCCAGCTGACCTTCCTCGCCTACGGTACGACCGCGCGTTCAGCGCGCCGGCACGGTGCCGGTGACGAACCCGGTGCGGTCGCGGAGGGGGTGCAGGCCAGCTGGCTGGCGGGCGGGATCGGAGTGCTGATCCTGCTGGTGGTCCAGATTGCGGCGGTACCCGTTGCGGAGGTGATCGCCGGCGATACCGAGATCGCGGCGGAGGCGCTGGCCTGGATGCGGATCGCGTTGTTCGGGGTGCCGCTCATCCTGCTGTCCATGGCCGGGAACGGATGGATGCGCGGGGTCCAGCAGACCCGCCGGCCGCTCACCTACGTGGTGGCGGGGCTCGCGCTGTCCGCGGCGCTGTGCCCCCTGCTGGTGCACGGCCTCGCCGGGCTGCCGCGGCTGGGCCTGCCCGGTTCGGCAGTGGCCAACGTGATCGGTCAGCTGGTCACGGCGGTGCTGTTCGTCAGCGCACTCGTCCGGGCGCGGGTGCCGCTGGCGCCACGGTTGTCGGTGATGAAGGCCCAGCTGGTTATGGGACGTGATCTCATCGCACGCAGCCTGGCGTTCCAGGCGTGTTTCGTTTCCGCCGCGGCGGTGGCGTCGCGATTCGGGGCGCCCTCGGTAGCGGCGCATCAGCTGGTGCTGCAGCTGTGGAATTTCCTCGCGCTCACTCTCGATTCACTGGCCATCGCGGCGCAGACTCTTATCGGTTCGGCGCTCGGGGCGCGCAACGCGGTGGGTGCGCGGTCGGTGGCGCGCCGGGTGACCGCATGGTCGACGGTGTTCGCGCTGGGCTTGGCCGCGGTGTTCGCCGCGGGCGCGGCCTGGATCCCGCCGCTGTTCACCGCCGATGCCGCGGTCTTGGACCGGACGAGCGTGGTCTGGTGGTTCTTCGTGGTGATGATCCCGGTGGCCGGTGTGGTGTTCGCACTGGACGGGGTACTGCTCGGCGCCGGCGATGCGGCCTACCTGCGGACTACCACGCTGGGCGCGGCCCTGCTCGGGTTCTTGCCGGCGATCTGGCTCTCGCTGGCATTCGACTGGGGTATCGGCGGAATCTGGTGCGGACTGATCGCGTTCATGTTGTTGAGGCTGGTCGCGGTGAGTACGCGGTGGTTGTCGGGCCGCTGGGTCCGGGTCGGGGCCGAAATCCCGGCATGAGCGAGTCGGGCCCGGAGGCGGTAGCGGAGCGTTACCGCGCACCGACCTCGTCCATGCCCAGGAGCACAGTGTGATCGCCGCCCCGCGATCGGTAGGTGCACCGGCCTCCGCCGGTGGTATGCGAAGGTAGGTGTGGTGATACCCAAGTTGATGGCGGTGAGCGATATCCATGTCGGTCACCAGGGCAACAAACCGGTCGTCGAGGAGATCCGCCCCGATTCGCCCGAAGATTGGCTGATCGTCGCCGGTGACGTCGCCGAACGCAGCGACGATATCCGCTGGGCCCTGAAATTGCTGCGCGAACGCTTCGCGAAGGTGATCTGGGTACCGGGTAACCACGAACTGTGGACGACCGCCAAAGATCCGGTGCAGATGCACGGAGCCGCCCGCTACGACTATCTGGTCGCCATGTGCCGGGATCTGGATGTGCTCACTCCCGAGGATCCGTTCCCGGTGTGGACCGGTGCCGGTGCCGAGGCATACGGCGGCGCGGTGACGCTGGCTCCGCTGTTCCTGCTCTACGACTACAGCTTCCGGCCCGAAGGCGCGCGCACCAAGGCCGAGGGGCTGGCCATCGCCCGGGAACGCAATGTGGTGGCCACCGACGAATTCCTGCTCACCCCGGACCCGTATCTCACCCGAGACGCCTGGTGCGACGCCAGGGTCCGCGCAACCCGCCGGAAACTGGACATCCTGCCCGACGCCACACCGCTGGTGCTGATCAACCATTTCCCGCTGGTCCGCGAACCCACCGATATGCTCTGGTATCCCGAATTCGCCCTATGGTGCGGAACCGAGCAGACCGCAGACTGGCATACCCACTACAACGTCGTCTGCGCCGTCTACGGCCACCTGCACATTCCGCGGACCACCTACTACGACGGTGTCCGGTTCGAAGAGGTCTCGCTCGGCTATCCACGGGAATGGCAGAAGCGCGGGAAACCCGAGAAACTGCTCCGCCAGATCCTGCCCGACCCCCAGTACGGGCCCGGCGACCTGAACGAATGGGGCGGGCACTTCGAGGTGACACCGGAGATGGCCGCCGCGGCCGCCGAGATGCGGGACAAGGCCCAGCGCCGCCGCGGGCTCGCCTGAACCGGCGGCCGGTGACACCCAGTAGGCTCACCGACGATGATCGAGACAATCCTGCCCGCCGATATCGCCTCCGCCGAGTTGCTGGACTACCCGGAGGACCTGAAAGCGCACCCCGCCGAGGAACCGCTGATCGCGAAATCGGTGGAGAAGCGGCGCCGCGACTTCATCGGCGCCCGGCACTGCGCCCGCCAGGCACTCGAGCAGCTGGGGGAGCCGCCGGTGGCGATCGGCAAGGGCGAACGCGGAGCGCCGGTATGGCCGCGCGGGATCGTCGGCAGCCTCACTCACTGTGACGGTTTCCGGGGCGCGGCGCTGGCCCACAAGCTGCGGTACCGCTCGATCGGGATCGATGCCGAACCACACGAAACCCTGCCCGAGGGCGTGCTGGATTCGGTGAGCCTGCCCGCGGAACGGGAGTGGTTGCGGATCACCGACTCCGGGCTGCACCTGGACCGGCTGCTGTTCTGCGCGAAGGAGGCCACGTACAAGGCGTGGTTTCCCCTCACCACTCGCTGGCTGGGTTTCGAGGACGCGCACATCACCTTCGCGGTCGAGGAGCAGAGCGCCGGGAGCGGGGCAGGCACGTTCCGGTCGGAACTGCTGGTACCCGGGCAGACCGGTGACGGCGGCGTCCCCCTCACCTCGTTCGCCGGCCGCTGGCTGATCACCGGTGGATTCATTCTGACCGCGATCGCGCACAGCTGATGGCCGATATCCTGGGCGGTCTGCTGATCGTCGACAAACCCGCCGGCCCGACCAGTCACGATATCGTGGCCCGGGCCCGGAAACTGCTGCACACCAAGAAGGTCGGGCATGCCGGCACGCTCGACCCGATGGCAACCGGGGTGCTGGTACTGGGCGTGGAGCGCGCCACGAAACTACTCGGACTGCTCACCCTCACCACCAAGGCCTACACCGCGACGATCCGGCTGGGCTGCGCCACGACCACAGATGATGCCGAGGGTGAAGCGCTCACCACCGCGGCGGCCGGGCATATCACCGATGCCGATATCGCCGGTGAGGTCGCCGTGCTCACCGGTGATATCCAGCAGGTTCCGGCGACGGTGAGCGCCATCAAGGTCGGTGGCGAACGCGCCTACGCCCGGCACCGCGCCGGTGAAGAGGTGACGCTCGCCGCCCGGCCGGTCACGGTCTCTCGCTTCGACGTACTGGCCCGCCGCGATATCGCCGAGCCCGATGTGGTGGATCTCGATGTGGTCGTCGAATGCTCGTCGGGCACCTATATCCGTGCACTGGCCCGCGATCTGGGTGCCGCGCTGGGAGTGGGTGGTCACCTGACTGCGCTACGCCGCACCCGGGTCGGCCCGTTCACGCTCGAACATGCCCGTACCCTCGAGCAGCTGGCCGATGATCCAGTTCCGAGCCTCGATATCGACGCCGCGGTGCGGCTGTCGTTCCCGCACCGCGTGATCGACGCCGATGAGGCCGAGAAACTGCGGGACGGCCGCTGGCTCGACCCGGTCGGTAACACCGGTGTTCATGCCGCCCTCACCGAGGACGGACGGGCCATCGCGCTGCTCCAGGAGAAGGGTAAGCGTGCCGCATCCGTACTGGTAGTGCGCCCGAGAGGTCTGGTCGACTGAACAACTCGCCGTCTTCGGTACCGCCCATGGTGCAACGGCTGTTCGCTCGCCGCGATATGCCGGCACCGAAGCTCTGACACCGGCCGATGAACTCGCACGCCGGGGCGCAGGGCCGCCTGTGCGCGTCGCGGGCAGTATCCGATTGCTCGGCCTGCCGAACTTTCCCGGCGGATCCGGGCACCCGAGGAGAAGACCCGGGAGTCCTGCCGCGGGAGTGCCGGGTTGCGGCCGCGGCGGTGTTTCACGGCGGCGGCCTGTCGATGACCTCGGCCGATGTGCCGGTGTCCTCCCGACTCCTCCGATACAGCTCGGGTGCCGCCATCGTGCCATGGGCTCGCCGAGGACTGCTCGGCAAGGCGCCGGACGCACCTCCTGTGGGCGCACGGTGCGCACATGCAGGTTCAGCCGAGGATGGGTTCTTCGGCGTATTGACTGCGCAGGCGCTGGACCGCGTCGTCCATATGGTGGCGGAGCAGACGGTGGGCGCGCGCCGGTGATGCGGCGCCGATCGCCTCGCGTAGTGCCACATGCTCGTCCGCCTGTTCCCGGAGATCGGGGTAGGTGGTTTGCAGTTTGCCCAGGCACATGCGGGTTTCGATCAGGAGGGTGCGGGCGGCGCGCACGAGTCGGGTACTGTCCGCCGCCATGACCAGGGCCTCGTGGAATTGCTGGTCGGCGTCGGAGACCCCGGCTGCATCACCCGCCGCGGCCCGTTCGATCATCGCGTGCACACTCGCTGCGAGCGCCTCGTAGGCGACCTCGCGGCGGTCGTCGAGGATCAGCGCCAGCGCACCTCCTTCTATCGCAGTGCGCGACCGGTAGATATCGACGACATCGGCGAGGGTGAGTTCGATGACGAAAATGCCGCGGTTGCGGATACTGTGCAGCAGACCTTCCGAGACCAGCCGCTGCATCGCTTCCCGGACCGGGCCGCGGGAGACCCCGAACTGTGTCGCGAGATCGGCTTCACCCAGCTGCGCTCCCGGTTCCAATGCGCCGCGCATGATCGCGTCCCGGAGCCGGTCGGCGATCATTTCCGCGGTGGAGCGCTGATTGACGGGTTCGAAATCAATTACCGACATATGCGGGCCTTTCCGCGAACAGCGCGCCCAGTGACGGGACGGTCCGGGTCGCGCCGGTGAGTCGCAGCCCCTCCCAGATGGTGACCTGGTTGGCGGTGAGTACCGGTTTCCCCAGCGCCGCCTCCAGGCGGGGCAGCACCTCGAGGGTATGCATGGCGGTATCGGGGATCAGCAGAGCATGCGCGTCCGGATGATCGTTGGCCCGTGCCAGCGCCAGTACCTGCTCGGGGCCGAGGGTGCCTACTTCGGCGGCGGTTTCGATACCCGCGCTCGCGAACGCGGCGACGCCGATCCCGGCATCGGCCAGGAAATCGGCGAACAGCCCGGCCACATCCGCGGGGTAACTCGCCGCGACTGCCACCCGTCGGACGCCCAGCGCCCGCGCGGCTGCCACGAACGCAAAACTGGTGCTGGAAGCCGGGACGCCTGCGGCCGCGGACAGCTCCCGGACCTGTTGGCGGGCGCCGTCCGGGCCATAGACGAAGCTGCCCGACGTGCATGCCCAGACAACAGCGTCCGGCCGGTGCGCGGCGAGCCGGGCGGCGCCGTCGCGGAGTTTGTCCGGGCTGCCCAGATCCAGCAGTTCGGGCACGGCGTGCAGATCGGTGCCGTAGATATGGGCCACCGGCAGCCGCGCGTCCAGCAGTGCCTCCGCACGTGGGTAGTCGTCCTCGGCGGCATGGTCGGGGTAGATGAATCCGATGGTCGGTGCCGGCATGGGCCCTCCGTTTCGAGCTGGGTTCTGTTCGGGGACATCATCTTTCAGAACACTTCCAGCAGCCAACGGCCCGGACCCATCATCGGCAGTTTCATTCGCCCGAGACAGGCCCACATGGTGAGCTGGTTGGCCGTGAGAATCGGTTTGCCCAGAACCTTTTCCAGCGGTTCGATGATGTCGTAGGTGGGCAGGTTCGTGCAGCTGACGAAAATTGCCTCGGCGCGCGGATCGTCGGCGCCGAGGATTCGTTCGGCAATGGTGCGGTAGTTGACCTTCCAGATTCCGCCGCCCAGGCCGAGATGGTCGGAGCGGACCACCTCGCACCCCGCTTCGCCGAGGAAGTCACGCAGTTTGCCGGTGAGGACCTCGTCGTAGGGGGTCATGATCGACAGGCTCGTGATGCCGAGATGGCCGATCGCTTCGAGGAGCGCGCCGGAGGTCGTGACCGCGTTCGCGGCGCCGGCCCGGCAGATCGTTTCCCGCAGTGAGCGCTCGTATTCGATGCCTTTGATGAAACTACCGGAGGTACACAGATACGCCACGACTTCGGGTTCCACGTGCAGGACGTTGCGGGTCGCGGCGGTCAGGTGGGTCGCGTCGGAGACCAGTTCGGCCATGGCCAGCGATACCGGGACCGGTTCGTAGGGAGTGCGGGCCAGGTGCAGGCTCACCTCCAGCGGTGCCCAGCGCCAGAGCTCACGCTCCAGGGCGAGGTCGAACGGTGCGATGACACCGATGCCCCGTTGCGCGACCGGGCCCTCCATATCGGGAAAATCGAACTCCACTGCGGCCCCTCTCGCACTCAGCCGGGAAGACCTCCGAGAACGATCGGATTGTTGACAATCATACGATGTGACCATACTGTGTCAATATGAAATCGGGCCCCATCGTCACGATTGTGCACAGTGACCAGCAGCCCGATCCGGCGCTGATGGCGCCGGTCAGTGCGCGGGCCACGGTGCGCTACACGGATTCGGCCGGGCTGGCCGCCGCGCTGCCCGGTACCGATGTGCTGTTCGTCTACGACTTCCAGACCCGCGCGCTGCCCGATGCCTGGCCCGCGGCGGACCGGCTGAGCTGGCTGCATATCGGCGCCACGGGGGTCGATGCGGTGATGTTCGACGAACTGCGCGACAGCGATGTGGTCGTCACCAACACTCGCGGAGTCTTCGATACCGCGATCGCCGAATACGTGCTCGGCCAGATCCTCGATTTCGCCAAAGACCTGTCCGGGTCGAAGCGGCTGCAGCGGCAGGAGATCTGGCAGCATCGCGAATCCGAGCGGATCGCCGGATCCACCGCGCTCGTCGTCGGCACCGGATCGATCGGCCGCGCCGTCGCCGGGCTGCTGCGGGCCGTCGGGATGCGAGTCCGGGCGGTCGGTCGCCGCGCCCGCACCGGCGACGACGATTTCGGCACCGTCACGACCGATCTGATCGCCGAGCTCCCCACGGCAGACTATGTCGTCGCCATCGCCCCGCTGACCGGCGACACCCGGCATATGTTCGACGCCCGGGCCTTCGGTGCCATGAAACCGCATGCCCGCTTCGTCAATGTCGGGCGTGGTGAACTGGTGGTCACCGACGATCTGGTCACCGCGTTGGAGACCGGCGCGATCGGCGGGGCCGCACTGGATGTGGTGGACCCGGAACCGCTGCCACCCGGACACCCACTGTGGCAGTTGCCCAATGCGCATATCACCCCGCACAATTCCGGTGATTTCGCCGGCTGGCGCACGGAGATCGTCACCGCGTTCACCGAGAATTTCGAGCACTGGCTGGCCGGTCGGCCGCTGGATAATGTCGTCGACAAGACGCTGGGGTATGTGCCCGGCTGAAGGAGGGTCGCAGATGAACCAGCCCGAGGTGCCCCAACCGACCGATCCCGTCGAAATGACCGCGGTCGAACTGGTGTCCGCCTATGCTGCCGGAACATTGTCCCCGCTGGAGGCGACCGAGGCCGTTCTCGCCGCTATCACCGCACGGGATACCGATATCAACGCCTACTGCCTCGTCGATCCCGACCGCGCACTGGTGCAGGCCAAGGATTCCGAGGCGCGCTGGCAGTCCGGGCACGTTCGCGGGCTGCTCGACGGCGTACCGATCTCCATCAAGGACATCTTCCTCACCGAGGACTGGCCCACCCGCCGCGGCTCGTTGAGCATCGGACCGGAAGGTCCCTGGGAGGTGGACAGCCCTGTCGCCGCGCGGGTGCGCGAGGACGGGATGGTCATAGTGGGTAAAACCACCACACCCGAGATCGCCTGGAAAGGGGTGACCGACAGCCCACTGACCGGTATCACCCGCAACCCGGTCGACCCCTCCCGAACCGCCGGCGGCTCGTCCGGCGGCAGCGCCGCGGCGGTCGCGGCCGGGATGGGCCCGGTCTCGGTGGGCACCGACGGCGGCGGCAGCGTCCGGATTCCCGCCGCGTTCTGCGGCATCGTGGGTTTCAAGCCCACGCACGGCCGCATCCCGCTGTACCCGGCCAGCCCGTTCGGCCCGCTCGCGCATGCCGGTCCGTTGACCCGCACAGTCGAGGACGCGGCGCTGCTGCTGGATATTCTCGCGCTACCGGATCCGCGCGACCCCACCGCGCTGGCCCCCACCCTCACCACGTTCCGCGGCCAGATCCAGCGTGACGTTCGGGGCGTAACCGCCGCCTACTCGCCGACTCTGGGCTATGTGCGACCCGATCCGGAGGTCGAGGCGATCGTCTCCGGGGCGGTTACCGCGCTGGAAGCCGCGGGGCTCCGCGTTTCGGCCGCGGATCCCGGTTTCTCCGATCCACGCCGAGCCTTCGACGTGATGTGGGCGGCCGGAGCCGCGGCCATGCTGGCCAACTTCCCGCCGGGCGCGCGCGAGAACGCCGATCCCGGCCTGCGCCGGGTCTGGGAGGACGGCGAAACCCTCTCTGCGACAGAGTATCTCGATGCCCGCGCGGTCGCCGCCCAGGTGGCGATCACCATGGGCACCTTCCATACCGTCTACGACCTGCTCATCACGCCCACGGTGCCGATCACCGCGTTCGCGGCCGGTCACGATGTCCCACCGGGCAGCGGGATGTCGGACTGGCCGGATTGGACGCCCTACAGCTATCCGTTCAACCTCACCCAGCAGCCCGCACTGAGTATCCCGGCCGGGCGGACGAGCGACGGGTTACCGGTGGGCCTGCAGATCGTCGGTCCCCGGCATTCCGACGATCTCGTCCTGGCGGTCGGCCGGTTCGCGGAGTCGGTGCTGGCCGCGCGCTGAACGCGCGGCATCGGGCCGATTCGGTCAACCGGCGGCCGGTCGGGAGGATTGCCGAACAGCATGTCGGGTGGGGCCCGGCCGGACCGTCGTCTCTGGCCGGGCGCATCGTTTGCGCGCCGCGCGGTGAGCGGGGCCCGGACTCTCCGAGACAAACACGCCGGCTGTAGTCAAGCTCGGGCGAAGGCGAGGGTTTCGCCGGCTACGCCGTGTAACCAGAGCGTGTTGCAGGCGGCGGCCAGCTCGTCCAGGCCGCTTTCGATGGTGGCGAAGACATTGCCGGGGATCCAGCCGAGATCACCGTTGATGAGCAGGTTGTTGCGCCCGTAGAACAGTGCTAGATCGGTGGCGCCCTGGTCGTGATGGGCGGCCGAGCCCGGCTCGTAGCCGTAGGCCGGGTTGCCGATCTCCCAGGGTTCGAAATCGAAGAGGCAGACGTCACCGGGAATGGGTGTGACAGTGGGGTTCTCGCGGTGCGGGGCGCCCGGGATGCGGGGTACCAGGGTATAGACCTCGTTGCGGGCGTATTTGGCGTGGAAGGCATCGCCTTCCTGCGGGAGGGCGTCCCACACCGCGGCGCAGGTGCGCGGAGCCTGTTCGTCGAGCAGCCGGGCACGGCAGGTGATACCGGCTTTGGTGAGGGTGATCGTCAGGTAGCGCGCCATGTATTCGTCCTGATGGTCGTGCGGGAGACCGGCCGCGGGGACCGGGCTCCCTTTCGCGGGGTGGGGTCAGCGCCCGAGTTCGCCGAGTACCTCGGACCAGACGTCGAGGGCATCGGTGATCTGGGTTTCGGCGACGATGAGCGGCGGGATCATCCGCACCACATTCATATGCGCACCGCAGGTCAGCAGCAGCAGGCCCTTTGCGGCCGCTGATTGCTGGGCGGCGGTGGCCGTTTCCCGGTCCGGCGTGCCGTCGGCGGTGGTGAACTCCGCGCCGACCAGCAGCCCCAGCCCGCGGATGTCGCCGATGGCTTTGGATTCGGCCGCCCGCACCCCGTCCAGCAGTTGTTCGCCGCGGACCCGCGCGTTCTCGACCAGGTTCTCCGATTCGATCACCTCGAGGGTGGCGAGTGCCGCGGCGCAGGCCACGGCGTTACCGCCGTAGGTGCCGCCTTGCGAACCGGGCCAGGCGGCGCTCATCAGTTCGCCCGAGGCGGCGATTCCGGAGATGGGGAAGCCACTGGCCAACCCCTTGGCCATGGTGATGATATCGGGCCGGACACCGAAATGCTGGTGGCCGAAGAACTTTCCGGTCCGGCCGAAACCGGTCTGGATCTCGTCGAAGATCAGGAGGATTCCGTGCCGGTCGGCGCGTTCGCGCAGGCCCTCGAAGAACACCCGGTTCCCGGGAATGTACCCGCCCTCGCCGAGGACCGGTTCCACGACGAATGCCGCGGTTTCGGCCGGGGAGGTGAGGGTGGCGAACACATAGTCGAGTTCGCGCAGGGCGAAGGAAGTGGCTTCCTCCTCGCTCCAGCCGTAGCGGTAGGCGGTGGGGAAGGGAGCGACGTGCACACCGGACATCAGCGGGCTGAAACCGGCGGAGAACCGGGTGCCGGAGGTGGTCATGGTCGCGGCGGCCACGGTGCGGCCGTGGAATCCGCCGTGGAACACGATCACATTGGGCCGTCCGGTGGCCTGGCGGGCCAGCCGCAGTGCCGCTTCGACCGCTTCACTGCCCGAATTGGCGTAGAACACCGAATCCAACTCCGGGGGAAGCACCGTGCCGAGGCGTTCGGTGAGCTCCAGTAGCGGCCGGTGCATGACCGTCGTGTACTGGCCGTGGATCAGCTTCGCGACCTGGGCCTGGGCGGCCGCCACCACCCGTGGATGGCAGTGGCCGGTACTGGTGACCCCGATACCGGCCGTGAAATCGAGGTATCGGCGGCCGTCGGTGTCGTACAGGTAGCAGCCCTCGCCGTGGTCGACAGTGACCGGAGTGGCCTGCTTCAGGATCGGGGACAGTTCGGCCATGGTGGCGCCTCCCGGGACGGTCGGTGCGGCAGTCCGGACCGACGGGTATGCGAGATCGTGAACTCGATTGTCGGATTGTTGACAATATGAATATCACGGCGGGGGCACCCCGGGCAATGCCCCGGGGTCGCCGGCGCCCGCGGGGCGTGTCGGAACTATCCCGCGGTCAGTCCCGCAGCCAGATCGCTTCCGCGGCGATACTCCCGAGATCCGTGAGGTTTTCGTCCCGTCCGATACGTACCGCGATGGTCCCGGCGAAATCCCGCCGTTCCACCACCACGATCACGGTATCCAGCGCGATCCCGACCGAATCGAAATAGCGCAGCATATCCGGGTCGGAATCGGAGATACGGGCCACTCGCCCGGCTTCGCCCGCCTCGAAATCGATCAACCGGCGGGCCGGTGGCGTCGGCACCGCGCCGTCCACCGACGGAATCGGATCGCCGTGCGGATCCCGGTCCGGGAACCCGAGCTTCGCGTCGATGCGGGCCATCAGCAGATCCGACACCGCATGCTCGAGGATCTCCGCCTCGTCGTGGACCTCGTCCCAGCCGTAACCGAGCTCGCTCACCAGGAACGTCTCGATCAGCCGGTGCCGGCGCACCATCGCGATCGCGGCCCGGCGGCCCTCCGCTGTCAGCGTGATCGCGCCGTACCGGGCATGCTCGACCAGACCCTGATCCGACAGTTTGCGCACCGCCTCCGAAACGGTCGAGGCCGAGACACCGATCCGCTCCGCGAGCAGTTTGGTGCTCACCCGTTCCTGCGACCACTCCTGAGCCGTCCAGATGACTTTCAGATAATCCTGTGCCACCGACGACAAGCCCGGAGCGGCCGATTCCCCGGCGTCGGCGAGTTCCCGTCGGGTGGCGATATCTCGTTTTCCGGGCACAACCACGAGCTTAAGCATTCGCGGTGCGATACACATATCCCGCCACCTCCGCGAGACCCCGTGTTCGCGCCCGCGTAGCCGACGCCCGGCAGGCGTCCCCACCCGAATACGGTGCGGCCGCGTGTTTGCGTAGGCTTGGCGTCTGTGCAGAGGTGGCGAAGTCTCGACGACGTACCCGCGGACTGGGGGCGGTGCGTGCTCACGATCGGCGTGTTCGACGGTGTTCATCGCGGTCACGCGCAGTTGATCAGCCGGGCGGTGAAGTCGGCTGCCGCGCGCGGTGTCCCGGCGGTATTGATGACCTTCGATCCGCATCCGATGGAGGTGATCCGGCCCGGTTCCCATCCCGCGCAACTCACCACGCTCACCCGGCGCGCCGAACTCGCCGAGGAACTCGGTGTCGATGTCTTCTGCGTGATGCCGTTCACCCACGACTTCATGAAACTCACCCCCGCCGAATACGTGCACGATCTGCTCGTGGAGCGGCTGCATGTCTCGGAGGTCGTGGTCGGCGACAATTTCACCTTCGGCAAGAAGGCCGCGGGCACCGTCGCCACCATGCGTGAACTCGGCGACCGCTTCGGTTTCGCGGTCGACGGGGTGACCCTGCTGGGTGAGCACGCCGTCACTTTCTCCTCCACCTATATCCGCGCCTGTGTGGACGCCGGGGATATGGCCGCCGCCGCCGATGCGCTGGGCCGGCCGCACCGGGTCGAGGGGGTAGTGGTGCGCGGTGACGGACGCGGCAAGAGCCTGGGATTTCCCACCGCGAATGTCGCGCCGCCCATGCACGCCGCGATCCCTGCCGACGGTGTCTACGCGGGCTGGTTCACTGTGCTCGGCCCGGGGCCCGACATCGGCACGGTGACCCCGGGGCAGCCCGCAATGGCGGCGGTCTCGGTAGGTACCAATCCCACTTTTTCCGGTCGCGCCCGCACTGTCGAGGCCTATGTGCTCGACCGCGAAGCCGACCTCTACGGACAGCATGTGGCCGTGGACTTCGTGGATCATCTGCGCGGGATGCGTAAGTTCGAGTCGGTCGACGAACTCGTCGCCGCGATGGGCCGCGATGTCGACACCGCCCGCAAAATCCTCGGCGCCGGCAACTGACCACAGTGCAGGAGCCGCCACCCGCCCGGCCGGGGCCGGAACAGCTCCGGTAAGGTCGCTCGTTGGGTTTGCTGCGGTCCGCGGCGGCACCTACCCCGGATGCAACGACCGGAGAGCTGTTCACCCACAGGGGTGAATGATTCCCGGGCAGCCCGGGCACCTTACGCGCGGAACTGAGAAACAGGAGTGGATGCCTCATGGCGTTGACCACCGAGAAGAAGAAGGCGATTCTCGCCGAGTACGGTCTGCACGAAACGGACACCGGTTCCCCCGAGGCGCAGATCGCCATGCTGTCCAAGCGGATCTCCGAGATCACCGAGCACCTCAAGGTGCACAAGCACGACCACCACACCCGGCACGGCCTGATGGCGCTGATCGGCCGCCGCAAGCGGCTGTCGAAGTACCTGGCCGCCAAGGACATCAACCGGTACCGCAGCCTGATCGAACGCCTGGGCCTGCGGCGCTGATATTCCGTGAACACGCCCGGTTCCCTGAGCCGGGCGTCACGTCTGCCGTCGAGGCGCATACAATCGCCTCGTCGGCATTTTCGTGTGCGGGGGACCTCCCGCGTACGAAGACGACAGAACCAGCCGTCACACCCGCGCTCGTGGCGTCGGTCTTCGGTAGTGGCTTTTCGGCCCGGGGTCGATACGCCGGAGAGCTTCGATCGTTGACCGCCTCCGCGTTGCCGAATCCAAGGGGATCCGGCCGGGTGTACGCGCCGCAGTCCGCTGTACGGCGGCCGCTGACCTCGATGGTCACCGCGGTTACGCCGTCGCGCCGCGTCCAAACCTGGTACGGCTGACACAGCCGGATCGCGCCACCGGGCGCTGTATCCGGCGAGACGAGAGGTTGAGAACAGAGATATGCCAGAAACCACCGAACGCTCGACGAGCTCGGCCATCGAGGTCGAACCGGGTGTTTTCGAATCCGTCGCGCTGATCGACAACGGCGTCTTCGGCACCCGCACCATCCGTTTCGAAACCGGCCGCCTGGCCAAGCAGGCCGCCGGTTCGGTCGTCGCCTACCTGGACGACGAGACCATGCTGCTGTCGGCGACCACCGCCGGTAAGCACCCCAAGGACCAGTTCGATTTCTTCCCGCTGACAGTCGATGTCGAAGAGCGGATGTACGCGGCCGGCCGGATCCCCGGATCGTTCTTCCGCCGCGAAGGTCGCCCCTCCACCGACGCGATCCTCACCTGCCGCCTCATCGACCGGCCGCTGCGCCCCTCCTTCGTGGACGGCCTGCGCAACGAGATCCAGGTCGTGGTGACGGTGCTGAGCCTGGATCCGAAGGACCTCTACGACGTGGTCGCCATCAACGCGGCCTCGGCGTCCACCCAGATCGCGGGCCTGCCGTTCTCCGGCCCGGTCGGCGGCGTGCGGGTCGCGCTGATCAACGATGCCGCGGCCGGCACCCCGGCCGGTGGCCAGTGGGTCGCGTTCCCGACCAACGAACAGCTGGAGAAGGCTGTTTTCGATATGGTCGTGGCCGGGCGGGTCACCGAGACCGGTGATGTCGCGATCATGATGGTCGAGGCGGAAGCCACCGACAACGTGATCGAACTGGTCGAGGGCGGGGCGCAGGCGCCGACCGAAACCGTGGTCGCCGAGGGCCTGGAGGCCGCCAAACCGTTCATCGCCCGCCTCTGCCGGGCCCAGCAGGATATGGCCGAGCTGGCGGCCAAGCCCACCGAGGATTTCCCGCTGTTCCCGCCGTACGCCGACGATGCGTACGCCGCCGTCGAGGACGCCGCCAAGGCACGGCTGTCGGACGCGCTGAGCATCGCCGGTAAGCAGGAGCGCGAGGAGAAGATCGACGAGATCAAGCTCGAGGTGCTCGCCGGGCTGGGCGAAGCGTTCGAGGGCCGCGAGAAGGAACTCGGCGCCGCCTTCCGCTCGGTGACCAAGAAGCTGGTCCGCCAGCGCATCCTCACCGACGGTTTCCGCATCGACGGCCGCGGCCTGGCCGATATCCGGGAACTGTCCGCGGAGGTCGCCGTGGTGCCGCGGGCGCACGGTTCGGCGCTGTTCGAGCGCGGTGAAACCCAGATCATGGGTGTCACCACCCTCGATATGGTCAAGATGGCGCAGCAGGTCGATTCGCTCGGCCCGGAAACCTCCAAGCGCTATATGCACCACTACAACTTCCCGCCGTACTCCACCGGTGAAACCGGTCGCGTGGGCTCGCCCAAGCGGCGCGAGATCGGCCACGGCGCGCTGGCCGAGCGGGCGCTGATGCCGGTGCTGCCGAGCCAGGACGAGTTCCCGTACGCCATCCGCCAGGTATCGGAGGCACTGAGCTCCAACGGCTCCACCTCGATGGGTTCGGTGTGTGCGTCGACCCTGTCGCTGCTCAACGCCGGTGTGCCGCTGAAGGCGCCGGTCGCGGGTATCGCCATGGGCCTGGTGTCCGACACCGTTACCAACGATGCCGGTGCGCAGGAGGTCCGCTATGTGGCGCTGACCGATATCCTCGGCGCCGAGGACGCCTTCGGCGATATGGACTTCAAGGTCGCCGGAACCCGTGACTTCGTCACTGCCCTGCAGCTGGACACCAAGCTCGACGGCATCCCCTCGCAGGTGCTGGCCGGTGCGCTGGGTCAGGCGCACGATGCCCGCACCACTATCCTGGACGTGATGGCCGAGGCCATCGCCAGCCCGGACGAGATGAGCCCCTACGCGCCGCGCGTCACCGCGATCAAGATCCCGGTCGACAAGATCGGCGAGGTGATCGGCCCCAAGGGCAAGATGATCAACCAGATCACCGACGACACGGGCGCCAATATCTCCATCGAGGACGACGGCACCGTATTCGTCGGCGCCACCGACGGTCCGTCCGCGCAGGCGGCAATCGACGCCATCAACGCGATCGCGAATCCGCAGCTGCCCAAGGTCGGCGAGCGGTTCCTCGGCACGGTCGTCAAGACCACCGCCTTCGGCGCGTTCGTCTCGCTGCTGCCCGGCCGCGACGGCCTGGTGCACATCTCCAAACTCGGCAACGGTAAGCGCGTGGCCAAGGTGGAGGACGTGGTCAACGTCGGCGACAAACTGCGCGTGGAGATCGCCGATATCGACAACCGCGGCAAGATCTCGCTCGTCCCCGTCGACGAGAACGCCGACGAGGCGCCTGCCGAGGTGCCCGCCGATGCGGATACCGCGGCGACCGAGTAGTACTGGTCGTGTGACGGAGCAGAAAACAGCGGCCCCCCTGCGCCCGAGTGGGCAGGGGGGTTCGTCATCGACGTGGCGGATCGGCGAAACCGTCGAAATCGACAACGGAGTGCGGCGTACCGTCCTGCCGGGTGGTTTGCGGGTGGTGACCGAGCACGTCCCCGGGGTCCGCTCGGCATCCGTGGGGGTCTGGGTGGGTGTCGGCTCGCGCGACGAGGGCCCCACCGTTGCCGGTGCCGCACATTTCCTGGAACACCTGCTGTTCAAGGCCACCCCGACCCGTTCGGCCCTCGATATCGCCGAGGCCATGGACGCGGTCGGTGGTGAGCTCAACGCGTTCACCGCCAAGGAGCAGACCTGCTACTACGCCCATGTCGTGGACGAGGATCTGCCGCTGGCGGTGGATCTGGTCAGCGATGTGGTGCTCAACGGGCTGTGCCGGGCCGTGGACGTGGATGTGGAACGACAGGTCGTGCTGGAGGAAATCGCCATGCGCGACGACGATCCGGAGGATCTGGTCGGCGACGCGTTCCTCACCGCGCTGTTCGGTGATCACCCGATCGGACGGCCGGTCATCGGATCCATCGAATCGATCGAGGGAATGCGGGCGAGCCAGCTGCGGTCATTCCACCAACGCCGGTACACGCCGGACCGGATGGTGGTGGCGGTGGCCGGCAATATCGACCACGAGCACACGGTGGAACTGGTGCACCGGGCGGTCGCCGGCCGGCTGGAGCCGGCGGCGGCTCCAGCGCCGCGGCGCGAGGGACATTTCCGGACTCGTTCGGCACCGGGGCTGAGCTGGAGTCACCGCGACAGCGAACAGGCGCACCTGGTATTCGGTGTCCGGGCCTACGGCCGGCACGAGGGACCGCGGCGGTGGCCGCTGTCGGTGCTGAACACCGTGATCGGCGGCGGTCTGAGTTCCCGCCTGTTCCAGCGGATCCGTGAGGAACGCGGCCTCGCGTACTCGGTGTACTCCAGCGTGGACACCTTCGCCGATACCGGTGCTTTCTCGGTGTACCTCGGCTGCCAGCCGGAGAACCTGAACGAGGTGGCGGCCTTGGCGCGCGGTGTACTCGAGGAGGTCGCGGTGGACGGCATCACCGATGCCGAATGCGCGCGGGCGAAGGGTTCGCTGCGCGGTGGGCTGGTACTCGGCCTGGAGGATTCGGCGTCGCGGATGAACCGGATCGGGCGCAGCGAACTGAGCTACGGCAATCACCGCACCGTCTCGGAGACCCTGGCCCGCATCGATGCCGTGACAACCGAGGAAGTCGGCGATATCGCCCGATCGCTACTCGCCCGGCCGTTCGCCGCCGCGGTGGCCGGGCCGTACCGGCGCAAGCGCGATCTGCCCACTGCCGTTACGCGGCTGGTCGGCTGAAGTATCGGCCGATCTCGATGCCGGGCGGAGTAGCGCGTCGGCTGAGCGGAATCGTGTCCTGCGGCGGCGAGTTGTCTATCGCGCCGCCTGCCGCGACTACCGCGGCATGGAAGCCGGCCGGCCGCGCTCCGGCTTCACTTCTACGTGGAACGCCGATGCGCCAGGTTCGTGCACTCCCGGATATGGTGTCGCGCCGGCGGTTGACAGGTGGGCCGACGACGCGGGTAAGGCCGATGGCTCGGGATCAACGGTGACACGGCCCCGCTGGAGTGGGGTGGGCAGCGGCGCGGTTGGCCGCGTCGATAATCGACGCCAGGAGGCCGGGTAGTGCCTCATCGACGGCTTCGCGCCGCAGGCGCTGGCAGGTATGACCCGCTATGACGAGTCGTTCGGTGACACCGGCCTCGCGCAGGATCTTGAAATGGTGGGTGGCGGTCGACTTGTTGATCAGGTCGTAGAGGGATGCGCAGCGCTGTGCGGTGCCCGCGTTACTCAGTCTGCGGACCATCTCCAGGCGGACCGGATCCTGGAGCGCGCCGAGTACGGCGGGCAGCGGGGCCACGGGGGTTGCCGCGGTGCTGGTGTCGGTCAATGACCCGCCTCGGTGAGTTTGATGATCGTCGTACTGTACGTTACCGTCGATCAAGTTCGATAATGTTCAAACTTACCTGATCGGGGTTTCGATGGCGGCGACAATCGCGGCGCCGGCAGTGGAGCGAGCGGTGCAACCCTGGGCCTATGCGCTGGTGCTGGGGGCCACCGGTGTCGCGCTCGGCGTATCCGGTGTGCCCGCCCCGCTGTACAGCATCTACGAGCAGGAATGGCATCTCTCACCATTGGTCACCACCATCGTGTTCGCGGCGTATGCGGTCGCCGCGCTGGCGGCGGTGCTGGTGTCCGGGCGTATCTCCGATGTAGTCGGGCGCAAACCGGTGCTGCTCGGTGCTTTCGTGACCATGCTCGCGGGCCTCGTGGTTTTCGTTCTCGCCGACACCGTGGCGATGCTTGTGCTTGCCCGGGCACTGCACGGATTGGCGGTCGGCGCGACGGTCGTGGCCGGAGCCGCGGCACTGCTCGACCTGCGACCACACCGCGGAGCCCGGTCCGGCCAGCTCAGCGGCGTGGCCTTCAATGTCGGCATGGCGGTGGCGATCATGGGGTCGGCACTGCTCGCGCAATACGCGCCCAATCCATTGCGCACGCCGTACGTTGTCATCAGCGTGATCTGCTTGGCCGTGGCCGCGGGTGTCCTCGCCCTGCGTGAGCCGCACGCCACCCGGGTCGCGGGCCGGATCCGGATCGCGCGCCCGGCGGTACCGCAGGAGATCCGCGCCGATTTCTGGTTCTCGGCACTGGGCGTGATGGCGGCGTGGTCGGTGCTCGGTGTTCTGCTGTCGCTGTATCCCTCGCTGGCCGCGGAACGGACCGGTATCCACAACCTGGTCTTCGGCGGGACCGTGGTCGCCTCGACGGCCCTGGCGGCCGCGCTGGTGCAGCTGATCGCAACGCGGGTGCCCGCCCGTCGGGCCGCGATCATCGGCGATATCGGAATGGCGATCACCCTGCTGCTGACCATTCCGGCCCTGGGCACCCATCAGTGGACGGCGGTGGTCGGCATCGGGCTGGTGCTCGGCGCCACCTTCGGGCTCGGCTTCGGTGGCTCGCTGCGCCACTTGTCCCACGTTGTGCCGGAGCACAAGCGCGGCGAAACCATGTCCGCGTATTACCTGCTGGCCTATACGGCCATGGCGCTGCCGACGGTGCTGGCGGGCTGGGCTGCCACCGCCTGGGGGCTGGACAGGGTGTTCCCGTGGTTCATCGGTGCGGTGGCTGCGGCCTGCCTCTTCGCGGCGGCGCTCGGAATGCGGCGCGGACGGCCCGCACCGGTCGCGGCCTGAACCGGGTCCGGGTGGCCCACGACCACCCGGACCGGTCGCCTTACTCCGGCCAACCTCCGTACGGGACGGTGATCAGCTCCATGTAGTGCCCGCTGGGATCCAGGAAGTACACCCCGCGTCCGCCGTCGTTGTGGTTGATCTCGCCGGGCGCGTGCTGATGCGGATCGGCCCAGTGTTCGAGGCCGTAGCCCTGGATCTTGGCGTAGGCGGCGTCGAATTCAGGTTCCGAGATCAGGAATGCGTAGTGCTGGCCCTGGATCTCGGTGATATGCGGCGGAACGTTCGCGAAATCGAACGTCGGCCCGTTTGCAGTGGGCAGGGCAATGAACGGACCCCATTCGGGGCCCAATTCCAGCCCCAGGATATCGGCCCAGAATTCGGCCGATACGCGGTTGTCACGGCAACCGACAATCGTGTGGTCGAACTGAACTGGCAAAGGAAATTCTCCTCGGATCGTGACGATCCCGACCCCGGGCTCGGTACAAGGCGGCCAACGGGAGCACCGTCACGGCGAATCAGAATAGTCCGACTCGGATCCTGAGCAAACCCTTGCCGCGGCCTACCGTGTTCTCATGAGAATTCGTGGGGCAGTCCTGGAACGTATCGGCGCACCCGGGCCGTACGCCGAGTCGGCACCGATCACCGTCGGCGAGCTCGAGCTTGCCCACCCGGGACCAGGTGAATTGCTGGTACGGATCGAAGCGGCCGGCATCTGCCATTCGGACCTCTCCGTCGTCGACGGCAATCGGGTCCGGCCGGTGCCCATGCTGCTCGGCCACGAGGCCGCGGGAAGGATCGAGGCCGTGGGTCCGGACGCCGGGCTGCCCATCGGACAGCGAGTGGTGATGACATTCCTGCCCCGCTGTGGCGAATGCGCCGGCTGCGCCTCGAACGGCCGGACCCCGTGCGTTCCCGGCAGCGCCGCCAACAATGCCGGCGAACTCCTGTCCGGTGGCCGCCGCCTGCACCGTGACGGCACCGAAGTCCACCACCACCTCGGTGTCTCCGGATTCGCCGACTATGCGGTTGTAGACCGCCGGTCGGTGGTCCCGGTCGACGACGACGTTCCGCCGGATATCGCAGCCGTCCTGGGCTGCGCCGTTCTCACCGGTGGCGGGGCACTGCTGAACTCGGCGAAACCGGCCCCCGCCGACCGCATCATGGTGGTCGGGCTCGGTGGTGTCGGGATGGCGGCGGTACTGGTGGCGGTTTCGCTCGGGGTCCGCGAGGTGATCGCCGTCGATACGGTCGTGGAGAAACTCGAATTGGCCCGCGATCTGGGGGCCACCAGTGCTCATACGCCGGCCGCGGTCGCCGACGGGGAGATCCGGGCCGAAGTGGTGGTGGAGGCGGTGGGTTCGGCCCGAGCCTTCGAGAGCGCGGTCGCCGCGACGGCGCCGGGCGGTACCACGGTGACGGTGGGCCTCCCGTCGCCCGAAGCCCGAGCGACTATCTCCCCGCTGGGATTGGTGGCGCAGGGGCGCTCGATCGTCGGCAGCTACCTGGGGTCGGCGGTGCCTTCCCGCGATATCCCCGAATATGTCCGGATGTGGCGGGCGGGCCGGTTGCCGGTGGAGAAACTGATCTCCGCCCGGATCGGGCTCCACGAGATCAACCGGGCGATGGACGAGCTGGCTGCCGGGCATGGGCTGCGTCAAGTGATCATCTTCTGACGCTGCGCGGTGCGGGACCGGTGCCTGGCGACGTTCACGCGGTTGGCGCACCGGTCGGAGCAGAAGCGCCGCCGGCCGTTTCGCGAGGTGTCGACGAAGACCTGGGGGCATTCCGGCCGCGCGCACCGGCCGATCCGGTTCGGCGCCGCGCAGAACAGTTCGGCCAGCCCGGCGGCGGTGTATGCCTTCACCCGTTCGTCGATCGGGGCGCTCTCGGCGGCATAGTGCAGATGTGGTGTGCGGCCGTCGTGGGTCGAGATATAGGGGCGGCTCGTGGTCTCGGCCAGCAGCGAGTTGAGCAACTCGACACCGGGCGCGCGGAAGACCTCCTCGAGTCTCCGGGTCCAGCGCCGCAGGGCATCGGCCTGTCGCGGGCCGACCGCGCCGATCGGCCGGTATCCGGCCTCGGCCAGCAGCAGTGCGAGGTCCTGGCCCGGGTCTGCGTTGACCAGCCTGACGGCGAGTTCGGCAGCCGCACCGCCGTAAGGGTTGAAATGCATAGAACCATTACATCAGGCTGGGCGGTATGACGATCATCTGCTCCGCTTGCGGCTGGCTCGCGCCCACACTGCTGTCCGAACACGGCGCGGTGCGCTATTGGCGTTGCGTCTGCGGGCAATGGCTGGTGAGCGAGGCGGATGCGGTCACGGCCACACCCGGGAACAGTGATTTCGCTGCGGTGCCGACGAGCTGACGCGTGCACCATTGCGAGGTCTCACTGGACTTCGGCGCCGTGGCCGGTGATCGGCGTGGCGCCGGCTGCCGGGCACTCGCAGCTGTTGCCGGTCGCGCGCCCTTCGGTTCGCGCCGGAGCTCTCGGAGTGCGTCGCGCAGCGAGAATTGCCGAGGGGGCCCGTGTCGCGACTGGGAGCGCGCCATAGACTCGGTGGGTCGACTATCAGGTAGGAGTGGTGAGGTGACGGCACCGATTCGGGTGGGTGTTCTGGGGGCGCAGGGCAAGGTCGGTCAGGCCATCTGTGCCGCCGTCGAAGCGGCCGGCGATCTCGAACTGGTCGCCGCCGTGGACAAGGACGACCCATTGACGCGGTTCACCGAGACCGGCGCTCAGGTGGTGGTCGATTTCACCCATCCCGGCGTGGTGATGGGCAATCTGCGCTTCCTGGTGGACAACGGAATCCACGCGGTCGTCGGCACCACCGGATTCGACAGTGCCCGGCTCGACGAGGTACGCGGCTGGTTGTCCGGCCGGCCCGACGTAGGTGTACTGATCGCCCCGAACTTCGCGATCGGCGCGGTGCTGTCGATGCGGTTCGCCGAACAGGCGGCGCGGTTCTTCGAATCGGTCGAGGTGATCGAACTGCATCACCCGAACAAGGCCGATGCCCCGTCCGGTACCGCCTACCGGACCGCGGCGATCATCGCCGAAGCCCGTGAACAAGCCGGTTCCGCACCCGTCCCGGACGCCACGACCACCGAACTCGACGGTGCGCGGGGCGCCGAGGTCGACGGGGTGCGGGTGCATTCGGTGCGGTTGGCCGGGCTCGTAGCCCACCAGGAGGTGCTTTTCGGCACGCAGGGAGAGACGCTGACCATCCGGCACGATTCCATCGACCGCTCGTCGTTCGCGCCGGGCGTATTGCTGGGGGTCCGGCAGATCGGCGGCCGGCCCGGCCTCACCGTCGGGCTCGACCCGTTCCTCGACCTGTGAGCGAGACCGGCGGCGCAACCGGCGATCCCGCCCCGGACCGCGCTGTATTGAAGATCGTCGCCACGGTGGCCTTCCTGGTCGTGGCGCTGATCTTCTACTTCCTGTGGCTGGGCCGAATCGCCGTGGAACTGCTGACCTCCGGCGATATCGCCGCCATCGGCCTGGGAATCGGGGTCCTCATCCTGCCGCTGCTCGGCGTGTGGATGGTCGTTTCCACCATCCGGTCCGCGCTGGATCATCAGCGGCTGGCCCGCCGCGTCCACGAGGAGGGGCTGGAACTGGATGTCGACGATCTCCCGCGCCGTCCCTCCGGCCGGATCGAACGGGCGGCCGCCGACGAGTTGTTCCTCACGGTGAAACAGGAATGGGAGGCCGACCCCGACAACTGGCGGGTCTCCTACCGGTTGGCCCGCGCCTACGACTACGCCGGGGACCGGGCCCGGGCGCGCAACACCATGCGCCGAGCGGTGGAACTGGAACGGCACGAACGAGACTCGGGTACCCGATAGCAGCGGGACGTACCACCGCCTCGCCCGCGGGGCATGTACGCGCCGGGAGTGGCCACCCGGCTAGGCTCGCCGGTGTGCCGACGTTGCTGATCATCCATCACACACCGTCGCCGTTCATGCAGGCGATGTTCGAGGCCGCGGTGTCGGGGGCGACCGATCCGGAAATCGAGGGCGTGGAGGTGGTGCGCCGGGCGGCGCTGGCCGTATCGCCGGCGGATGTGCTGGCGGCGGACGGGTACCTGCTCGGCACCCCGGCCAACCTCGGGTACATGAGCGGCGCTCTCAAGCACGCCTTCGATGTCATCTACTACCCCTGCCTCGATTCGACGCGGGGCCGGCCGTTCGGCCTCTACCTGCACGGCAACGAGGGCACCGAGGGAGCCGAGCGCGGTGTGACCGCCATCACGACAGGTCTGGGATGGGCGAAGGCCGCCGACTATGTGGTGGTGTCGGGCAAACCGGGCAAGGACGACCTCGAAACATGCTGGGAACTCGGCGCGACCGTGGCGGCACAGCTGATGGAATAGGGCGATGCGGCCGCGGAACGCCGGCGGTTCCCCTGAAATCGGGGGCTGACCTCGGCGCGCGCACAACGCCATACTGCACTGGACGGGGGTGTGCCTGATGGGAGTTGTGTAGTGACGGACAGCGTCGGAGACCGGAGCGGGCCACGCCGGATCGGTCTGGTCGAGGACCACGAATCGGTGGCGATCGGCCTGGTGGCGATGCTCGAACCCGAGCCTGATCTCGAATTGGTGGTGACCGCGGGCACTGTCGCCGGGTTGCTGGCCGAACCTGCCTGCCGGATAGAGGGAGTACCGGCGTTGGATCTGGTGGTGCTGGATCTGCGGCTCGCCGATGATTCCACGCCCGAGGACAATGTTGCGACATTGCGTGAGCACGGCGTCGAGGTGCTGGTTTTCACCGGTGCCGACAATCCGTATCTGGTGCGCTCGGCCGCTCGTGCCGGTGTCCTGGGCGTGGTCCGGAAATCGGAGGATGTGGCGACCGTGGTCGGCGCGGTGCGCCGTGCCGCGTCCGGGGAGCAGGTGGTGACCACCGATTGGGCCGCCGCCATCGACGGCGATCCGCAGTTGTCCAGTGTCGGGTTGAGTCCGCGCCAGGAAGAAGTGCTGACGTTGTACGCGTCAGGAGAGAAAGCGTCGCGGGTTGCGCGCCTGGCCGGGCTCTCCGAACAGACCGTGAACGACTACCTGGGCCGGATCCGGCAGAAATATGCCGACGCGGGCCGGCCCGCGCCCACCAAGACCGACCTCTACAAGCGGGCGGTCGAGGACGGCTGGTTGCCGGTTCCCGAGCATCGCCGGTCATGAGCGCGACCTCCTCCGTCGAGGCGCCGCGACGCCCGGCGTTGTGGCCGCAGCGGTTGCGGGACCTGTGGTCGGTATCGGTATCGCTGGTCCGGTCGCGTAATGCCGGTCCCGAACTGGGCGCGGATCGGGTGGTTCGGCGGTTCGGTCTGGTAATCGGGCTGGTCGGGACGATCGCCGCCGTACTCGAGCTGCCCGAGATCATCGTTCAGCATCGGTCGGTTCCGTTGATCTGGACCATGATCACCTACACGGTCGCATTCGGCATGCTGCCGGTACTTGCAGTGGTCTCGCTGATCGCGGGGGCGCGGCTGGTTCGGGCGGTGGCCGGGGCCGCCGCGCTGGGTTATCTCGCCGGGATGGCGCTGGTGATGCCCTACTACTACGAGATTGCGGAAGCGCCGGGACTGATCTGGGCGCATCGGCTGGTCATGATCGGTGTGCTGGCGGCGGCAGTGGCCTGGCGGCCGTGGGCGGCGGTTGTCTATCTCGTGGTCACCGCGGCGACGCCGGGCGTCGCGCTGTATGTGATGTTCGACGACACCACGGTGCTGTCCGTGGTGGAGAACTTCACGCGCAATGCCGGTTTGTGCCTGCTGTTCCTGTGGTGTGTCGTGCATGCGCGAGCGGCCGGTGCGCGGGTGGACCGGGAATCACTGATCGCCGGTGATCGTGCGGCGGCGGTAGCGGGGACGGCGGCCCGGGAGCGGGAACGGGCACGTTTCGCGGTATTGATCCACGATGCGGTGCTGTCCACGCTGCTCGATGCCTCCCGCTCCGGTTCCGGCGGCACGTCTGTGGTGGTGCGGGAGCAGGCGCGCCGCACCCTCGACCAACTCGACGCCACCCGGTTTTCCGGTGCCGATACCGGACTGTTGGACGCGAGCTCGGCCGTCGGCTTCCTGCGTGCCGCGGTGCACGAGGTCAATGTGGGCGTCGAGTTCACCGTGCATCGCGGTGGTAATGAGAACGAGCTGCGAATGCCGTTGTCCGCGGCCGGCCCGCTGGCCGGGGCACTGGCCGAGGCGGTTCGCAACAGTCTGCGGCATGCCGGCGTTCCCGGTCGCCGGGTACGCCGCGAGGTGACCGCGACCGTCGGCGCCGGCGGGCTACTGGTGGTGTTCCAGGACGACGGTGCAGGTTTCGACCGGTCGTCGGTGCCCGCCGATCGGCTGGGCATCTCGGCGAGCATTCTGGGCCGGATGCGGCAGCTGCCCGGCGGCGCCGGCTTTGTCGAATCGGCGCCGGGGCAGGGAACATTGGTCACCCTGATGTGGGGTAACGCAGGAAGTGTCGATGATGTCGGAGAAACGTAGCGCGCACGCCCGGCCGCACACCGGGGTTCACGGCGGGGAGGCTGCCGATGAGCGAAAAGTGAATTTCGAACTCCGCTCCCTGCTCGGAATGCGCGGCCGGTCCGGCTGGGTGTTCCGGGTAGGTCTCGCCGGAACCATCACGTTGTACATGACCCCGGCGTTGAACGATGTCCCGGTCGCGCAGTTCGTCGTCGCGATCGTCGCGATGCTGGGTGCGGGCGCGATTCTGGTCCTGCTGCCCGGCGACCCGCTGCCGTGGCCCGCCACCGCCGCGGTGATTGTGGCCGGGCCGGTGGCGGTGCTGGCGACGCATCTCAATTTCGCCGAGGGCGCTGTGCGCCAGCCGTGGGCGGCCTTCGCCGCGTCCTATGTGCTGGCGGTACTGGCGGTGCGCGGCCGGATCGTCGCGGCCTGGGGAGGCGCGGTGGTGGTGGCGGCGGCGGTCGGCTTCGTGGATATCGTGCTGGATATTTCGGTCGGGTCCCTCTTCATATCGATCCTTGCGCTGGCCTGTCTGGCCGGGGCCACGGTGTGTGCGCTGATCCTGCGGCCCACGCAGCGTTCGCTGCGTCTCCTGCACGATGACGTCGCCATGCGGGCGGCAGCCGAAGCAACCATGGCGGCCGAGCATTCCGAACGGGTCCGCCAGCTGAGCCGGTTGGACGAGCTGGCCAGGCCGATGCTGGAGCGTATCGCCCGCGGTGTGGAACTGACACCGGCGGATCGGGAGGTATGCCGCCTGCTGGAGGCCGAACTACGGGACGGTCTGCGGGCGCCGCAACTGGCCACCGATCAGCTCAACGCCGCCGCACGCGGTGCGCGGGCGCGCGGGGTGGAGGTGCTCCTGCTCGACGACGGCGGGTTCGCCGGTGTGACGGCCGCGCTGCGCGCGCGGGTGCTCGATCTCGCTGTGCGTGAGCTGGATGCCGCCAATGGGGGGTCGGTCACCATCCGGGTACTCCCGGCCGGGCGGCGAAATCTGACGACCATCCTGGCGAGCGCACCCGGCGGCGACCGGCGTACCGAGATCGCCAGTACCGGCGAGATCCTGGTCTCGACCTGATCAGGGTGTGGTGTCGTCGCGTTTACCGGCGCTGTAGCCGCCGCGCATCTGATCGCGCAGCGCACCCGACACCACCCCGGCCATCCAGGAGTTCAGCGATTGCCCGCTCTGCGCGGCGGCATCTTCGGCCCGGGATTTCACCTGTTCGACCAGCCGCAGGGTCACACGGCTGATATCGCCGGTCATTTCCTCGAAGCTGGGGTTGTCACCCGCCGGGGCGCGACCCACCTCGACTGTGGCTTCGTCGTCGTGCAGCGAGACACGGACCGTGCGGTCACCCAGCTCGGTCGAGACGGTATCGGCGAGTTCGGTGAGCGCCGCGAGCAGGGCCAGCCGGGCCGAGTTCTCCACCGCTTTGGCGAGCGCCTCGGCCGTGGCCTGCGTTTTTTCGTCGCCGAGAGCGGCTGCGGCGATCAGGTCGTCGCGAATTCGTGCGGTGTATCGGGTCAGATCCATGACATCAGTGTGACGCCATTGCTGATGTCATACAACCCCATGTCAGGCGTCATGGAGATGCTGGAGTGATGTCATTGCCTGCCCCGGCGGCCCAGAACACAGACGAGGGTGTCGAGGGCTACCCCGTGACCGGGTAGCCTTTCTGACCATGACGAACGGTGAATCGACGCCTCCGGTGTTGAGCGCGTCCGGCACGGTAGGTGTCGCGATGGTGACCCCCTTCAGCGCCGAGGGCAAGCTCGACATAGACACCGGCGTCACCCTTGCGCACCGTCTGGTCGAGCGGGGTGCCGACCTGCTCGCGATCTCCGGCACCACCGGCGAATCGCCGACCACCACCGAATCGGAGAAGGCGGATCTGCTGCGGGCGGTGGTGGACGCGGTCGGTAACCGGGCCACCGTCATCGCCGGCGCCGGAACCTACGACACCGCGCATTCGATCGAACTCGCCCGCAATGCCCAGCGCGCGGGCGCGCACGGCCTGCTGGTCGTGACCCCCTACTATTCGCGGCCGACCCAGGAGGGTCTGTTCGCACACTTCACCGCCGTCGCCGATGCCACCGATCTCCCGGTGACCCTCTACGACATACCGCCCAGATCGGTGGTACCGATCGCCTCGGACACGATTCGCCGGCTCGCCGAACATCCGCGGATCGTCGCGGTCAAAGATGCCAAGGGCGATCTGAATGCCGGCGCCGCGCTCATCGCCGAAACCGATCTCGCCTTCTACTCGGGCGACGATATGTTGAATCTGCCGTGGCTGGCGATGGGAGCGGTCGGCTTCATCAGTGTGATCGGCCATCTGGTTCCGGAACGGCTGCGGGAGATGGTGGACGCGTTCGCCGCCGGTGATGTGATGCGCGCCCGGGATATCAACACGAGCTTGCTCTGGCTCAATGCCGCGATGGCGCGGCTCGGCGGGGTGGCGATGACGAAAGGTGGACTCCGATTGCTTGGCGTGGACGTCGGCGAACCTCGGCTACCGCAGATCATGCCGAGCCCCGAACAGCTCGCGGATCTGGCCGCAGACCTGCGCGCCGCCGGGGTGCTCGAATGACCGACCCCGCCGCCCGCCGTCCCCGGCGTACCGCCCGCCGCGGTGCCGGTCCTGCCGCGCCCTCGCCGGCCCCGCAGCCCGAGCCCGTCCGTGCTTCGGAGCCGGCGGAACCTGCGGCACCACCGGTCGCCCCCGAACCCGGGACTCCGGCCGCACAGGGAGCCGAGATCCCGGCGCAGGAACCGGAAACCCCGGCGGTGCGATCGGAAACAGCACCGCAGACCAACTCCGCGCGGGATAAGCCGCGCCGGGCCAAAGGGCGCCAATCCGGGCGCGGCCGTGGTGATTCCGCCCGCTCCGTCCCCGCGGTGCCCCCGGAAACCGCCGCGCAGGACCGCCTCCCGCTGCCGCCGAAACTGCCACGTCAGGGGCTGCGAGTGTTCGCGCTCGGCGGCATCGGCGAAATCGGCCGCAATATGACCGTTTTCGAGTACGGCGGCAAACTCCTCATCGTCGACTGCGGGGTGTTGTTCCCCGAGGACCAGCAGCCGGGCGTGGACCTCATCCTGCCCGATTTCCGGCCTATCGAGGACCGGATGGATGATGTGGCCGCGGTGGTGCTCACCCACGGGCACGAGGACCATATCGGTGCCGTGCCGTTCTTGCTCCGGCTGCGCCCCGATATCCCGGTGGTGGGATCGAAGTTCACGCTGGCCCTGGTCGCCGCGAAATGCCGGGAACACCGGTTGCATCCGCGGCTCGTCGAGGTCACCGAGGGGGAGCGCACCGAGCACGGGCCGTTCGATTGCGAGTACTTCGCGGTCAACCATTCCATCCCGGATGCGCTCGCGGTGGCGATCCGGACGCCCGCCGGGACGATTCTGCACACAGGCGACATCAAACTCGACCAGCTTCCGCTCGACGGCCGGCTCACCGATCTCGCCGGTTTCTCCCGCCTCGGCGACGAGGGGGTGGATCTGTTCCTGGTCGACTCCACCAACGCCGAAGTCCCCGGGTTCGTCACACCCGAACGGGAGATCGGCGGCGTCCTGGACACTGTGATCGGCAAGGCACCCAGCCGGGTCATCGTGGCGTCCTTCGCCAGCCACGTGCACCGAATCCAGCAGGTTGTCGATGTGGCCCAGAAGTACGGCCGCCGCGTCTGCTTCGTCGGCCGGTCGATGGTGCGCAATATGCAGATCGCGCAGGACCTCGGCTACCTCACCGTGCCGGACGGGCTGGTAGTCGATCTCGCCCAGGCCGCCACCCTGCCGCCCGCCAAACTGGTCCTCATCTCCACCGGCTCCCAGGGCGAACCGCTCTCGGCGCTGTCGCGGATGGCGCGCGGCGACCACCGCCAGATCCATATCCGCGCCGACGATCTGGTGGTGCTGGCATCATCGCTCATCCCGGGTAACGAGAACTCGGTCTTCACCGTGGTCAACGGGCTGGCCCGGCTCGGCGCGACGGTGATCACCCAGCAGAACGCGAAAGTGCATGTCTCCGGACATGCTTCGGCCGGGGAACTGCTGTACCTGTACAACGCGGTACGCCCGACCAACGCCATGCCGGTGCACGGAGAATGGCGGCATCTGCGCGCCAACGCCGCGCTCGCGGTCGCCACGGGAGTCCCCGAGGACCGGGTTGTGCTCGCCGAGGACGGTGTGGTGGTGGACCTGGTGGACGGGATCGCCTCCATCGTCGGCCGGGTGCCGGTGGGACATGTCTATGTCGACGGTCTGTCGGTGGGCGATGTCGGCGAATCGACCCTGTCGGATCGGCTGGTCCTCGGCGAGGGTGGTTTCATCGCCATCACCGTCGCCGTCGACGCGACCACCGGTAAAGCGGTGAGCACTCCCGAGGTGAGCGGCCGTGGTTTCTCCGACGATCCCAGCGCGCTGGCCGAAGCCGCCGAACTGGTGGAAGCCGAACTACTGCGCCTGGCCGGTGAAGGTATCACCGACACCCATCGCATTGCGCAGAGTGTGCGCCGAGTCGTAGGGCGCTGGGTCGCCGATACCTACCGTCGCCGTCCGATGATCGTGCCGACCGTACTCGGCGTCTGATACCCGGGCTCGCCGGCGCGGAGAATCGCCGGCGGGCACAGCGCGGAAAACCGCCGGAGGGCGATGCCCTCCGGCGGTTCTCATATATCCGGTACCGGTCGTGTGGATCAGGCTTCGGGCTGGCAGGCCGCCGAATCGAGTTCCGCGTTCTTCACAACAGTGCACGCGAAATCGTGGGCGATCTTCCACTGATCACCTTCGGCCACGAAAGCGACCGAGCCGTTCTCCACCGGGCTGCCGGCGATGGTGATGTCGGCGGTAGCAGTGAGCTTGCCCTCTGCCGGTTCGCCGACCTCGGTGATCTTTACAGTCACTTCATTCTTCTTGGCCGCCTCGACCAGCTTGTCGACCAGCTGCGGATCCTGTTCGGCATCCTCGATGAAGGCCAGCTTCTCTTCTTCGCTCACCGCACCGTCGAGCGCTCGTGTGAGCTTGTCGTTGAGTTCTTCGACCGTGGGCTTGGGCAGGTTCGGAGGCGCGGTGGTCGTCGGCGCCTTGCCTTCTTCCCGACCGTCCTGGGATTTACCCGATTCGAACTCGGCGGGAGCTTCGGTACTGGTGGCAGCCGCGTCGGTCGAGGATTCCTCGGTGGACGAGCATGCGGTGAAGGTGAGTGCGGCGGCGGCCATTGTTACGGCGGCCACGATCCGGAATGGACGGATTTTCACAGTTCTGTTTCCCCTACGCAGGTAATCGGCGAATTCGGCGCCGGCCGGAAAAAGTGGTCGGTACGAACTCACAGGCCGTAGCCCGAAGTGCAGTTCCAGTGCTCGATGTAGGCGTTACCCGGGTTGTTGGCCAGCGCTTCGGACCGCGCAGCGGCCCGAGACGAACCGGATCCGTAGCTCAGCCAGTTGTCCGACACCGCGAGTGCACCGCAGCCGTTGCGCCAGGAGATCTTGGCCACGCAATCGGCGGCACCGCACCGGTCCTCGGCGGCCGCTTCTGCTTCGGAGTAGCTGTCGTAGTCGTAGGACCATCCGTAGTCACCGGTGGAAAGGGAGACCGCGATGGCGCCGTAGTTACTGCTGTACTGCGCGTGCGCGGGTGCCACGGAAGCGGCGAACATCGAACCGACGGTCGCCACCAGAACGGCGGCAACGGTGAGAATCTTCTTCAAAGGTGTTCCCATTCTGTGTGTATCGGTCCACGACCCTATGGACCGAATGACAAAGTACAGAGCATCTCTGCTGCGTAGCAACCGGTTCGGTTCTCATCCCCTCCCCGATGGCTGGGTCTCGGCTAGATTCATCGTGTGAACTTCGCTCAGCGTGAACGCCGTGCAATGGTCGAAACGATGGACGAGACCGGGCCGGACGCGCCAACTTTATGCGGAGACTGGACGGTGCGCGACCTCGCGGCGCATCTGGTCGTCCGGGAACGCCGTCCGGACGCCGCACCGGGGATCATGTTGCGGCCCTTCGCCGGTTATCTGCAGCGGCGGCAGGACGAGGCCGCCCGGCGTCCGTTCCCGGAATTGCTGGAAAAGGTCCGCAACGGCCCGCCGTGGTGGTCACCGTTGCGCCCGGTGGACGCGATCGCCAATCTCAGTGAAATGTTCGTCCACCATGAGGATGTCCGGCGGGCGCGGCCGGGGTGGGAGCCACGGGAGCTGTCCGATCAGGATCAGCAGCGGCTGTGGTCGGTGCTGCGGCGGATGGGCAAGATGGCCTACCGCAAATCCCCGGTGCCGGTGGAACTGTCGACCCCGTCGGGGGACCGGGCCCGGGTAGTGGACAAGCCCGGCCCCGTGGTGATCCTGTCCGGTGCACCCGCCGAGTTGCTGCTGCACGCATTCGGGCGCGAGCAGGTACGGATCGAATCAGAAGGGGAGCCGGAGGCCGTCCGCCAGGTGCTCGAACTGGATCGTTCGATCTGACCCCTACCCGTGCCGACAGGCCCGTTCCGGGGACTTCCGGGCAGTGGAAAACAGCCGCACGCAGGCCTGCGTCCACCGATGGGCGGCGAGAATCACCACCGTTGGGGACCCCGGTACCAGTGTTGCGGATGGTCCGGATGGGGTTGTTGCGGCTAGCCTGAGCCCATGGCAGGTAAGTCCCGCGGCACAACCACACCGGGTGCGCGGGCGGGATCGGCTCGGGGGCGGACCACCGCGGCCCGTTCTCGTTCGGGCACGCGTCGATCGGACGGCGCCGCACGGGCCCAGGGCCCGAAGCGAAAAACCGCACAGCAGGGTGGCGCGCGCAAAGCGCCCGCCACCCGCGCCCGGCGCACCACACGCCGTCCCGCCCCACCGCGGCGTTCGGACACCGCACCGCTGGCCGTATTCACCCGACTGGTGAGCGGCGGATGGACCATGGCGGCCCGCGGCGTCGGCGCCACCACACGCGCGATCAGCCGTGCGGGGGAGATCGAACACGGACATCGCCGTGACGGGGTCGCATTGGGGCTGATCGCTCTCAGTGCCGTGATCGCGGCGGCGGTCTGGCTGTCGGCCGGCGGTCCGATCGGGCGTGGGGTGGAGGGTCTCATCCGTGCGATCACCGGCTCGGCGTCTTCGGTGCTGCCGTTCGTGGCCGCCGGTATCGCCGTGGTGCTCATGCGTACCGAATCGCGACCGGAGATCCGCCCGCGCCTGGTATTGGGTGGATTGCTGATCGGCTTGCCGTTCCTCGGGCTGTGGCATATCGCCGACGGCGGTCCGGCTGATGCCGCGGGGCGCGCCGACGCCGCCGGTTTCGTCGGTTTCGTCTTCGGCGGTCCACTCACCGACGGGCTCACGGCCTGGCTTTCGGTGCCGATTCTGCTGCTGGCCATGGTGTTCGGTGTGCTGCTGGTAACCGGTACGACGGTCCGTGAGGCACCGCAGAGGTTGCGGGAATTCTTCGGGGCCCCCGAGTACGACGACGATTATCGCGACGGATACGACCCGATCGACGAGTACGAGGCGGCCGAACCGGCCGGCCGGTCCCGCCGCCGTGGCCGCGCACCGGCCGAGGACTACCCGGCCGATGAGTTCACGGGGCCGCCGGTCGGCCCCGAAGGCGCCGCCGAACCACCGCTGCGGGACGCCAAACCGATCGCCGCTCCAGGGGAGGATAAACCGGCCGGACGCAAAAAACGCAAGCCCGCTGCCGCGGCACCGGTCGATCAGACTCCGCCGCCGGATCCGGAGCCGGAATTCGTCGCCGACCGGGTCGCCGAGGGCGATTACACCCTGCCGCCGACGAATCTGCTGGTCGACGGAGATCCACCGCGCCGTCGTAGCGCCGCCAACGAATCCATGATCGAGGCGATCACCGAGGTCCTGGTCCAGTTCAAGATCGATGCGGCGGTTACCGGATTTGTCCGCGGACCGACGGTCACCCGGTACGAAGTCGAACTCGGTCCGGGCGTGAAGGTCGAGAAGATTACGGCGCTGACCCGCAATATCGCGTATGCCGTGGCCACCGAGAACGTGCGCCTGCTCGCCCCGATTCCGGGGAAGTCCGCCGTCGGTATCGAGGTGCCCAATGCTGATCGGGAACTGGTTCGGCTGGCCGACGTACTGAAGGCACCGTCCACTCGTAACGATCACCATCCGCTGGTGATCGGCCTGGGCAAAAACATCGAGGGTGAGTTCCTGGCGGCAAATCTGGCAAAGATGCCGCATCTGCTGGTGGCCGGCTCCACTGGTTCCGGTAAGTCCAGTTTCGTCAACTCGATGCTTGTATCGCTGCTGCAGCGGGCCACTCCGGACGAGGTCCGGATGATCCTGATCGATCCTAAGATGGTGGAGCTGACCCCGTACGAGGGCATCCCGCACCTGATCACCCCCATCATCACCCAGCCGAAGAAGGCCGCCGCGGCGCTGGCCTGGCTGGTGGAGGAGATGGAGCAGCGCTATCAGGACATGCAGGCCAGCAAGGTCCGCCATATCGACGATTTCAACCGGAAGGTGAAATCCGGCGCCATCACCACGCCGCTGGGCAGCGAACGCGTCTACCGGCCCTATCCGTACATCCTGGCCATCGTCGACGAACTCGCCGATCTCATGATGACGGCGCCGCGCGATGTCGAGGACGCCATCGTGCGCATCACCCAGAAGGCCCGCGCCGCGGGGATCCATCTCGTCTTGGCCACCCAGCGACCGTCGGTCGACGTGGTGACCGGTCTGATCAAGACCAATGTGCCCTCACGACTGGCCTTCGCGACCTCTTCGCTCACCGATTCGCGGGTCATTCTCGACCAGCCCGGTGCCGAGAAGCTCATCGGTATGGGTGACGGGCTGTTCCTGCCGATGGGTGCCGGGAAACCGACCCGTCTGCAGGGTGCTTTCATCAGCGATGAGGAGATCCAGGGGATCGTCGAGTTCACCAAGAACCAGGCCGAGCCGGAGTACACCGAGGGGGTCACCGCCGCCAAGGCGGGGGAGAAGAAGGATGTCGATCCCGATATCGGTGACGACCTCGACGTTCTGCTGCAGGCAGTGGAGCTGGTGGTGACCTCTCAGTTCGGTTCCACCTCGATGCTGCAGCGCAAATTACGGGTCGGGTTCGCCAAGGCCGGGCGATTGATGGATCTGATGGAAACCCGCGGTGTGGTGGGACCGAGCGAGGGGTCCAAGGCACGTGATGTGCTGGTGAAACCGGACGAGCTCGATGGTTTGCTCTGGTCGATCCGCGGCGGTGGGGACGAAGCCCCGGAACCGGACGAACAATGACGGAACCGGGCCGTGCCCTCGGGGCACGGCCGCGACCGGTGTGCGAGGATAACCGGCAATCACCCCGCAACACGCCTTAATCGGGCATATCGGGCATTATTATCGTCATGACTCGTACCGCTGAACGGATCACCGTATGCAGGTAACCGCTCTCGTGTGGGGGATCACCATCGTGGTGATCCTCGGCCTGTTCGTTTTCGACTTCTTCGCCCATGTGCGTACCCCGCACGAGCCGACGTTCCGTGAATCCGGCTTCTGGTCGGCGGTGTACATCGGTCTGGCGCTCGCCTTCGGCGGCGTCGTGGCCTGGAAATGGGGCGGCACCTATGCCGGCGAGTACTACGCCGGTTTCGTCACCGAGAAGGCCCTCTCGGTGGACAACCTGTTCATCTTCTTGATCATCATGTCCACCTTCGCCGTACCACGGATGTATCAGCAGAAGGTGCTGCTGATCGGCATCGTGGTCGCTTTGGTGATGCGTGGCGGGTTCATCGCCGTAGGCGCCGCCGCGATCAGCACGTTCAGCTGGGTCTTCTACCTCTTCGGCCTGTTCCTGGTCTACACCGCGATCAAGATGGTGCGGGAAAGCGGGCACGAGGTCGAGGGGGAACAGAAACGCGACAGTCGCGTCGTCGCACTGACCAAACGGCTGGTACCCACCACCGAGGACTACGACGGCGACAAGCTGATCACCCGGATCGACGGCCGCCGGGTGGTCACCCCGATGCTGCTGGCGTTATTGGCCATCGGTTTCGCCGATCTGCTCTTCGCGCTCGATTCCATTCCGGCGATCTACGGTCTCACCGAAGAGCCTTACATCGTCTTCACCGCGAACGCGTTCGCACTGATGGGTCTGCGCCAGCTGTATTTCCTGATCGGCGGCCTGCTGGACCGGCTCGTGTACCTGTCTTACGGACTGTCTGCGATCCTGGCCTTCATCGGCGTAAAACTGGTCCTGCACGCCCTGCACGAGAACACCCTGCCGTTCATCAACGGTGGCGAGCATGTGAGCGTCCCGGAGATCTCCACCGGGCTTTCGCTGTCGGTGATCCTCGGGATCCTGGTGGTCGCGACTGTGGCCAGCCTGCTGCGTACGCGAGGCAAGGCGCGCCCGCAGCCGGCGGAGCCGAAGGAGTAGTTCATATCGCGTACCGGCCGCACCGGCCGGTACGCGATATCGCCGGTCGCGGTGTTCGTCAGCCGGCGAACGCGCCGAGGACGGGCTGCCATTCGGTCGCCCGTACCTCGTCGATCAAGCTCTCCTGCGCGAACGGGTCGGCCGTCAGCAGCCGGCCGAGCGCCTGCGAATCCACGGCGCGGAACAACAGCAGTGCGCCCGAACCGTCCGGATAGGGCCCACTGCTGAGCAGCGTTTCGTCCGCGAGGTGATCGGCGAGCCAGGCCCGGTGGCGGGGACGTTGCTTATCGCGCTCGGCAGCTGTGGCATCGGAGTAGGTGTAGTGGACAGCGAAGATCGGCACGGGATGACTCTAATGCGCGCCCCGCAGGCCGGCGTGCCGGAACCGCGACGGTCCCGAGCCCACGTCAGAGCGAGCGCAGCATCCGAGTGTTGCCCAGCGTGTTCGGTTTCACATAACTGAGATCCAGGAACTCCGCGACGCCCGTGTCGTAGGACCGGCACATCTCCGCGTAGACCTCCGCCGTTACCGGCGTACCGTCGATCTCGGCGAAACCGTGCCGGGCGAAGAACTCCACCTCGAAAGTGAGCACGAACAAGCGGCTCAACTCGAGTTCGCGGGCCACCTCGACGAGCTGATCCACGATGAGTTTGCCCACACCGTGCCCCTTCACATCAGGCGCCACCGCCACCGTGCGCACCTCACCGAGATCCGCCCACAGCACATGCAGCGCCCCGCAGCCCACCACACGGTCACCGAGATCGACGACCCAGAACTCCTGTACGGATTCGTACAGGTTGACGAGGTTTTTCTCCAGCAGGATCCGGCCCGCGTACACATCGACGAGCGATTTGATCGCCGGGACATCGGAGGTGCGGGCGCGACGCACTCGCACGGAGGCGGTCTGCGTACCGGGCGCAGCGCCGGTCGCGCTGCCCAGGGGTCCCCGTGAGGTCATGGGGTGCACAGTAGTCGGAGGCCGTACCGATAGTCTGAGTGTGTGCCGCAGACCCCGCCCGCTCGCTCGACCCCGCGCCGGTATCCCGGCGTACCGGTGCGGCGACCGGCCGGCGTGGCAGTACGCAGACGATCGCGGGCGGCTGTACCGGGAGCACGTGGCGCAGCGGCGCAGCGGCGCCGGGGCGAGTACGCACAGGGACGGCTATGAGCGTGCACCCCGAAGAGATGGACCGGCGGCTTGCTACCCCCGCGCTGCCGCGTGGGGAGCGCGCTGCGGCGCCCGCCGAATCCGCGGTCCCGTTGCTGAACATCGCCAATATCCTGACTATGGCGCGTATCGCGCTGGTCCCGTTGTTCGTACTGGCCCTGTTCGCCGACGGTGGGCACCACACGGGGTGGCGGATCACCGCGACCCTGCTGTTCGCGCTCGCGGCGATCACCGACCGCTTCGACGGCCAACTGGCCCGCAAATACGGTCTCGTCACCGATTTCGGGAAATTGGCCGACCCCATCGCCGACAAAGCCCTCATCGGCTCCGCGTTGATCGGACTGTCCATCCTCGGCGACCTGGCGTGGTGGATGACCGTTGTGATCTGTGCCCGCGAGATCGGGATCACGCTGCTGCGGCTCGCGGTGGTCCGGCGCGGCGTCATCCCGGCAGGCCGCGGCGGCAAACTCAAAACCTTGGTCCAATCGCTGGCGATCGGTGTCCTGCTGTTACCGCTGGCCGGCGGGTTCGCGACTGCGGGAATGGTGCTGATGTGGATCGCGTTGTTGCTCACGGTGGTGACAGGACTGGACTACGTCGGCCAGGCTGTGCGGCTGTGGCTGGCCGGACCGCACCGCAGCCGCCGATGACCACGGCCGATCCGCTCGCCGGGGAGACCGCGGCAGCGGAACTCGTCACCGCGCTGCGGGACAGCGGCCACACGGTCGCTACCGCGGAATCGCTCACCGCGGGCCTCGTCGCCGCCACGATCGCCGGGGTGCCCGGGGCCAGCGCCGTGCTGCGGGGCGGACTGGTGGTTTACGCCACCGATCTCAAACATCACCTGGCCGGGGTCGACGAGCAGGTGCTGGCCGGTGAAGGCCCGGTTGCGGCGAGCACCGCCGAACAGCTCGCGGTCGGCGCCCGGACCAGATGCGTTGCCGACTGGGGTCTGGCCCTGACCGGGGTCGCCGGACCCGACCCGCAGAACGGAATCGAGGTCGGCACCGTCTATCTCGGTCTGGCCGGACCCGGCCATACCGAGGTGATGCGGTTGAAACTGACCGGCGACCGGTGGAATATCAGGTTCACAGCGACTCGCGCCGCGGTACAGGAACTGCTGCGGTGCGTGCGGGGCCACTCACCGACCCGGTGAGCGGATCCGCGTCCGGCCCCGGGAACCTCCGGGACCGGTTCCGACGTTGTGCCAGGAGAGAACCGCGTGCGTGCCGTGGGCTGCGGCATCAGAGGCGATGAGCCGACCGGGAGAAGGAGAACTCGATGACGCTGCTGCGAGAAGCGATCGGGGACAGTCTGCGGCGTGCGCGCCTCGCCCAGAGCCGGACCCTACGCGAAGTATCCACCTCGGCGCGGGTGAGCCTCGGCTACCTGTCCGAGGTGGAACGGGGTCGGAAAGAGGCTTCCAGCGAACTGCTGGCGGCGATCTGTGAAGCCCTCGACGTACCGCTGGCCCGGGTCCTGTGGGATGTGAGCACCACCATCGCCGGTGAAAAGCTCCCCGTGGCCGCTGCCGGGCACGGTGCCGCGGAACCGGCCACCGTCGAGCCGGCTGCCGAACCGGCCGCGCCCGAACCCGCCCCGGCCGGTGCTGCCGCGTCGATGTCGGCCGGATCCGCCCGGCCGCAGGTCGACGGCGATACCCGGATCGTCATCCCGGCACCCAATAACGGTCCGCTGGTACTGGTCGAAGCGGCCTGAATCGGTCATAGCCCCGGTATATCCGATCGTGACAATGCGCGTAACGCACCGGAGCAGATAGATTCGTAGGAGGCGTCCGCAGGCCGCCCGCGGCGTGGCGCGGCTTTTCGGTAGCCGGTACCGGGCGCCGCATGGTGGAGGATAGGTACCGATGGGTGCGTGACGGTCGCGCACTGGCGAGTCGCCCAGGCGGCACAGCAGATGGAGGCGGGATCAACCGATGGCTAATCCGTTCACGAAGGCCTGGAAGTATCTGATGGCCCTCTTCGACTCCAAGATCGAGGAGCACGCGGATCCGAAGGTCCAGATTCAGCAGGCTATCGAAGAAGCGCAACGCCAGCACCAGGCCCTGTCCCAGCAGGCCGCCTCGGTGATCGGGAACCAGCGGCAGCTCGAGATGAAGCTGAACCGCCAGCTCGACGAGGTGGAGAAGCTCAACGCCAACGCCCGGCAGGCGGTTACTCTGGCCGATCAGGCCAATGCCGCCGGGGATGCCGAGAAGGCGATCCAGTACACCAATGCGGCCGAGGCGTTCGCCGCGCAGCTGGTCACCGCGGAACAATCGGTCGAAGACCTGAAGGTGCTCCACGATCAGTCCCTGCAAGCCGCCGCGCAGGCCAAGAAGGCGGTCGAGCAGAACGCGATGCTGCTGCAGCAGAAGGTCGCCGAGCGCACCAAACTGCTCAGCCAGCTCGAACAGGCGAAAATGCAGGAGCAGGTCAGCGCCTCCCTGCAGCAAATGGACAGCACCCTGTCCGCCCCCGGCAGCGTTCCCAGCCTCGACGCGGTGCGCGACAAGATCGAACGCCGGTACGCCAATGCTCTCGGGTCCGCCGAACTCGCCCAGAACAGCGTGCAGGGCCGGATGGTCGAGGTCCAGCAGGCCAGCATCCAGATGGCCGGCCACAGCCGCCTGGAACAGATCCGGGCGTCCATGCGTGGTGACGCGTTGCCCGCCGGCGGCGCCAACGCCGCGATCGACCCGGGACAATCCACCGCCGAGCCGGCCCAGCCCCAACCGCAGATGAACAAAGGCCAGGCCGCTCAGCAGTAGCGGGACGAAAGTTCGGCGAGGACAGCATATGAAGTCTGATCGAACCCGGTACCCCGCCGGGGCCCCGGTGTTCGACCCTGCCCGTCCGGACCTCCCGCAGCAGGCCGCCTCCGTAGCCGCGTCCCTCCGGACGGCCGGAGAGAATGCTCTCGTCGCCGTCCGGCGCTGGGCGGACCCTCGTGAACGCGAACTCCGCCGCCGGCGGCGCGCTCGGCGCCGCAGTATCGGCCTGAGCACCGCATCCGGTCTGACCACCGCCGGAACGGTCGGCCTGGTCATTCTGTCGGCCCCTGCCTGGGCCGTGCTCGTTTTGGGTGGCGGCGCTATCGCCCTGGTCACCGGCGCGGCGCTGAGTACCCGGCGCTACCTGCAGCTGCGCCGCGCGCCGCTGCCGCTCGCGGGTTACGTCCCGCGCACACTTCCCTCCGCCCGTTCCGCGGCCCGTCCCGCGGTATCGCGGCTGGCTCGTGCGGAACGGGTTCTGCACGATGTGGCCGGCCAGATCGCACGCACCCGCCGCCTACCGGCCGACGAACTGGACGATCTGGTGGCCACCGCTGCCTCCGGCGCCGCCGCCCTGACCGCGCTCGCCACCGATATCGCCACCATGGAAGGGGCTGTAGGCACCCTCAGCGGTCGCGCGGCCGCCCTCACCGATACGACAGATATCCGGCGCCTGAACCAGACCGTGCAATCGATCGTCGCCCGGCTCGATACCGGCGTCACCGAATACGAGCACGTCGTGGCCGCAGCCACCCGAATTCTGGCCGTGGACGAAACAGGCGTACTGCGCTTCGAATTCGACGGTATCGTCGCCGACCTCCGCCAGGCCGCCGACCGGATGGACGGCTGGGCCCAGGCTCTTACCGAGCTCGCCGACCGAGCCCCCGATCCGCTGCTACCGCCCGCCGCGCCGAGTATGGCCGCGCCCGTCGCGGAGCCCGTACGGCATACCGGCCGCCGCTGAAATTCCACTCAGGGACAACCCTGATCTTCCCCCTATATTGCCTCTCACCTGGTGATTTCCCGTTCCTGCGGTGTCATGCTCGACGTAGAGACAATCACTGGGAGGCAAAAATGTTGTGGAAGATCATCGGCGTGGTTGCCGTCGTCTGGATCGCGCTGGCAGTGATCGGCGCGCTGATCAAGGGGCTGTTCCCGATTCTGGTGATCAGCGCCGTGGTGTTCGGGCTGTATCTGCTCTACAAGGCGATCTCGGGGTCGGACGACAACACCGTCACCAAGGTCTGAACGGACGCAGAAGCCCCGTAGCCGGCAGATTTGCGCCGCGCACGAGACGCGGATCGACCAGGATGGGACTATGACGACTGTTCCCCCGCTTCCCGAAGACTGGCAGCGCGCACTGGTGATCGTCGCGCATCCCGACGATATCGAGTACGGGGTCGCCGCGGCTGTTGCCCGCTGGACCGGCCAGGGCAAGGATATCCGATATCTGCTGGCCACTTCCGGGGAGGCCGGGATCGCGGGCCTGCCGCCCGCGGAGTCCGGTCCGCTCCGGGAAGCCGAGGAGCGCGCCTCCGCGGCCGTGGTCGGAGTGCGGGAGGTCGAATTCCTCGGCCACCCCGACGGCCGCCTCGAAGCGAACCTGGAACTACGCCGCGACCTGGCGGCCGCGATCCGGCGGCATCGTCCGGAACTCGTGGTTCTCGGGCATTTCGGTCCGACCTGGGCGCCGGGGTTCGTCAACAGTGCCGACCACCGGGCGGTGGGACGCGCCGGCCTCGACGCGGTATCGGACGCGGGCAACGAATGGATATTCCCCGAAATAGCCGACCTCGCGCCATGGAACGCGCGGTGGGCGGCTGTCGCAGTTCCCAGCGGAGTCACCCACGCAGTGGACGTCACCGCCACTGTTGATGCGGCCGAAGCATCCCTGGCGGAACACCGGCGCTATCTGGAAGTCCTGAACCCGGAGCAGTCCGTGGCCGAGCAGGCCCGGGCTGTGGTGACGATGACAACAGGGTCTATCTCGGGTTTCCCGGCCACTCGCGCGGTCGGTTTCGAACTGTTCACTTTCTGAGCCATGCCGGCCGAACGACGTTGCGGGACCTCGAACCCCGCGCACGCCGGCGTAACGGGCCATGGCAGGCTGGGCGGATGCGAGTAGCTGTTGTCGCCGGTCCTGATCCGGGCCATGCGTTTCCCGCTATCGCGATATGCCTGCGTTTCCTGGAAGCAGGCGACGAACCCGTGCTCTTCACCGGTCCGCGGTGGTTCGACGCCGCCCGGGAGGCCGGGATCGGAGTGCGCCGGCTGAAGGGGCTGGCGCCGCGCCCCGCCGACGACGATGCCGACGCCGGCGCGCGGATTCATCAACGAGCGGCCTACATCTCCACCGAGATCCTGCCCGAGCTCAGCGCTATGCTGCCCGAACTGGTCGTATCGGATGTGCTGACGGCCGGTGGCGGGATGGCGGCCGAACGGCTGCGGGTCCCGTGGGTGGAGCTTTCCCCGCATCCTCTCTACCTCCCGTCGAAGGGGCTGCCACCGATCGGCAGCGGTCTCGCCCCGGGGACGGGGTTACGTGGTCGCGCCCGCGACACGGTACTGCGGAAGTTCACGGCACGCGCCGTGCGCACCGGTACGCGACAACGTGAACTGGCACGGGCCGGAGTGGGGCTACCGGCCGCCGACCCCGGCCCGGCCGCCCGGTTGATCGCCACCCTGCCCGCACTCGAAGTGCCGCGCCCGGATTGGCCGGCGAAGACGCATCTCGTCGGGCCACTGTTCTGGGAGCCCACCGATCGGATCCTCGATCCGCCGCCCGGTGACGAGCCGCTGGTGATGGTCGCTCCGTCCACCGCACACACCGGTGTGGACGGAATGGTCGATACCGTCCTGACGGCGCTCGACGGGGCGGGGGTGCGGGCGGTGATCTCGATGCTGGACGAGCCGCGGGCCGATCTACCGTCCTGGGCGCGAGCCGGGTTGGGGCGGCAGGACGAACTGCTGTCCCGAGCGTCGGTGGTGATCGGCGGCGGCGGTCACGGGCTGCTGGCCAAGGCCTTGTCCGCCGGGGTTCCCGTGGTTACGGTTCCGGGCGGTGGAGACCAGTGGGAATTGGCGAACCGTGCGGTGCGGCAGGGGAGTTCGTTGCTGATCCGGCCCCTGGCTGCGGACTCGGTGCGCGAGGCGGTCCGCCGGATCCTGGACGATCCCGGTTTCGCGGCCGCGGCGCGCACGGCCGCTGCGGGAGCCGGTGACGTCGCGGATCCGGTGGATATCTGTCGCCGGGTGGCGGGCGGCGTCCGGGCGGGTTGATCCGCGGGCCGCTCAGGGTGTGCGGACGGGTATCTTCGGGCACGTGCGGTTGACGGAATTCCAAGAACTCTTGCACACCGAATTCGGCGAGACCCGGGGTGACACCTTGCTCAACGATCACGTCATCCTCGCGCTGGACGGCCGGACCGGTTCGGCGGCCATCGAAGCCGGTGTGGATCCTCGTGAGGTGTGGCGCGCGCTGTGCGCCGAATTCGACGTTCCACGTTCCCAGTGGTGACGCCGTGAATCGGGGCCGTTTCCGGTTCCCAAGGAGCTGCGGGCCTGGTCGGAGAATCGGATTGCCGTGCGATTCCAGTACGAATGGCACGACGATTCCGGGCAGTGGTGGCGCAGCTATGGGAACGAACAGTGGGAATTCGCCCCGGGGCACGCCGTGAGGCCAGTATCGATGATGTGCCGATCGCGGCCGGGGAGCGCCGGATCCACGGCCCCCGGCCGGAAGGGGATACAACGCCGCTGCCGCAGTGGTGACGGGTGGGCGGCGACGCGCGGATCCGGAGCTTGACTCGAACACCTGTTCGTCTAGGCTGAGCTCCGGAACTTGTCGGTGCCGCCCTCTACCGTGGGCACCAACCACACCACCTACCTACCAACCAACCGGTGAAAAGGGGAGTCACGATGGCGCCACAGGCCTACGACCGAGACAAGGCACTGGAGCTCGCGCTCGCGCAGGTCGAGAAGAGCTTCGGCAAAGGCGCGGTGATGCGTCTCGGGGAGGAGGCCCGCCAGCCCGTCTCGGTTATCCCGACCGGGTCCATCGCACTGGATGTCGCGCTGGGTATCGGGGGACTGCCACGTGGCCGGGTCGTGGAGGTCTACGGTCCGGAAGCCTCCGGTAAGACCACCGTCGCGCTGCACGCCGTCGCCAACGCACAGGCTCTCGGTGGGGTCGCCGCCTTCATCGATGCCGAGCACGCCCTCGATCCCGATTACGCCGCCAAACTCGGCGTCGATACCGATGCTCTGCTGGTATCCCAGCCCGATACCGGTGAACAGGCCCTGGAAATCGCCGATATGCTGGTCCGCTCCGGCGCCATCGATATCATCGTCATCGACTCGGTCGCCGCGCTGGTGCCGCGCGCCGAAATCGAGGGTGAAATGGGCGACAGCCATGTCGGCCTGCAGGCCCGTCTGATGAGCCAGGCCCTGCGCAAGATGACCAGCGCCCTGAACAATTCCGGCACCACAGCGATTTTCATCAATCAGCTGCGCGAGAAAATCGGTGTCATGTTCGGTTCTCCCGAGACCACGACCGGTGGCAAGGCGTTGAAGTTCTACGCGTCGGTTCGCCTGGATGTCCGGCGTATCGAAACGCTGAAGGACGGTAGCGATGCGGTGGGCAACCGGACCCGGGTGAAGGTCGTGAAGAACAAGGTGAGCCCGCCGTTCAAGCAAGCCGAATTCGACATCCTGTACGGTCACGGGATTTCGAAGGAGGGGTCGCTGATCGATATGGGGGTGGAGCACGGGTTCATCCGTAAATCCGGCTCCTGGTACACCTACGAGGGCGATCAGCTCGGGCAGGGTAAAGAGAACGCTCGCAAGTTCCTGCTGGACAATATCGATATTCGTGACGAGGTCGAGAAGAAGATCAAGGAAAAGCTGGGCATCGGGGCGGATGTGACCGCTCCGGAGGAGACCCCGGCCGATTTCTGATCCGATGAATCAGCGCGCGGTATCGGAGGGCCCGGACCTGACCGATCCGGTGGCGGAGGTCCGTCGCCGATTGGACGAGATCCTCGCGGCCGGTGGTGCCCGGCCTGCCGGTACCGGCCTGGGGGATCGGGCGGACGAATCCGATCCGCAGCGGATGCGTCCGCCCGGTCCCGGCGCAGCCGGACCGCAACAGGGAATCGGCGGTGCCGATGGCATCAGCTTGCCGGGCGGATCGCTGGAACAGGTGAAAGAAGCAAGCCTCCGGCTGCTCGCGGTCCGCGCACGTAGCCGAACCGAACTCGCGCAGCGGCTGTCTGCCAAGGGTTTCGCCTCCGAGGCGATCGAGCAGTCCCTCGACCGGCTGGCCGAGGTAGGACTGATCGACGATGCCGAATTCGCGCGGCAGTGGGTGCGGCAGCGGCACAGTTTCTCGGGAAAGGGCCGGCAAGCGCTGGCCCAGGAATTACGCCGCAAGGGTGTGGCACCCGAGGAAGCGGCGGCCGCGCTCGACGACATCACCGCCGACGACGAACACGATCGGGCCACCGAGCTGGTGCGCCGCAAACTGCGCACGCTGCCCGCAGGGCTGGATCGGGAGAAGGCCATCCGGCGGCTGGTCGGGATGCTCGCCCGCCGCGGTTACGGCCATTCCGTGGCGTACACGGTGGTCAAAGCCGAATGGGACGCGGCCCGAGGGGGTTCCGATCTCGACGAACCCGATGCGCCGCTCGGCTGACCGCCGCAGAACCCACCGCAGAGCCGCAGAAGAATCCGGCGGAGATCCGGGTCGCGGCCGGGCGGGAACTTCCGGGAGCCAGGATTCGGCGGTGCCTGTTCTGGCGATACATCCTGGTCTACGACGCCCCCGCCGGGTATGAAGTTGCCTCCGAATCCTGAGGTTCGGTCCGTGCTCCTACGGTGACGCCGAGGTGCTTCGCTCCGATTCGGAATAGCACGGGCAGGTTCGCGCTGCTACCTGCTGCGCCGAACAGACTCCCCGTGGCACTGCGCCGCGGCGGCGGCGGTGTGGGCCTCGTTGCCGACAGCGCCGAGAACCCTGTCGGTTACGGCAATAGTGAACGGCGCAGCGGCATATCCCAGGGACTCGGTGATACAGCCCGGACGTAGAAGTCGACATCAGCACAATGGCCGATCACGGCCGCCGAGGCGCGAATCGCAGGGGCGGCGAGATCGATATGGCCGAAGGGGTGCCGATGATGTGTGGCTCGCAGTCGCACGACATCGTTCCCGGTTCCCGGTTCAGTAGTCGTGCGCTGTCTGCGCGGAGCCTCGCGGGGAGGATCCGCATACCGGGCAGGGGGGGAACGCATGTTCGCGCTCACCCGCCGCCCGGTATCGACACGGTTATTTGGTGATATCCACTCCGGGAGCGGCATCGGTGATGACGGTGTCGGCGGCGACCACTGCGCCGCCCCGCTTGCGGCGGCCGGAACGTAGTCGTTTCTCCAGCCGGGTGGCGATGGTGGAGAGCAGGACGTTCAGCAGGATCATGATGATCGCGACAACGATCAGCGCGGGGATGGTGTTCGATTCCGCGGCGCCGAGTTGCTGTGCGCTGCGGACGACTTCCTCGTAGGTGATCACATAACCCAGCGCGGAATCCTTCAATGCCACCACCATCTGCGATACCAGTGCCGGCAGCATGGCGGTGATCGCCTGCGGTAGCAGGATCAGGCGCATCAGCTGGCCCTTGCGCAACCCCAGCGCGACACCGGCCTCGGTCTGCCCTTTGGGGAGGGACAGAATTCCCGCGCGCACGATCTCGGCGATCACCGACCCGTTGTAGATGGTCAGCGCGGTCACCACGGCGCCCAGCGCCAGGTACTCGGAATCGAAGAGGTCGTACTCGGAGTACAGGGCGAAAAGGAAGATCATCAGGATCAGCACCGGGATGGCGCGGGCGATCTCGACGACGGTGCCCGCAGTCCAGCGCAGCCACCGATGATCGGAGAGACGGGCGATCCCGAAGATCATGCCGAGTACCAGGGCGAACACGATCGACAGCGCCGCGGCGACCACGGTGCCCTTCAGGCCCGGCAGGATGTAGGTGGTCCATACCGCGCCGTCGAGGAACGGCTCCCATTTGTCGGCCGTGAACTGGCCTTGATCCGCGAAACCGCGGTAGACGTACCAGCCTGCGACGAGCACCGCCGCCAGTACGACGAGCGAGTAGAGGATATTGCGGACTCGGGCGACGGGGCCCGGGGCGTCGTAGAGAACAGATGCCTTGGCACTCATCGGGCCACCTCGAATCGTTTGGCCAGATGCCCGAACAGCAGGCCGGCCGGCAGCGTCAGGATCACGAAACCGAGGGTGAAAATGAGACCGATGGTGATCAGCGCAGCCTCGGTTTCGATCATGTTCTTCATCAGGAACGAGGCCTCGGCCACGCTGATCGCCGAGGCGACAGTCGTGTTCTTGGTGAGGGCGATGAACACGCTGCCCAGCGGTGCGATCACCGCCCGGAAAGCCTGCGGCAGCACGATGATCCGCAGGTTCTGCACAAAGCCGAGACCCAGCGAGCGCCCGGCCTCCGACTGGCCCAGCGGCACCGTATTGATCCCGGCGCGCAGCGATTCGCAGACGAAAGCGGCCGTGTACACACTCAAGCCGATGACGGCCCAACGGAAGTTGTTGTCGGCCAGCGAGGTCGGACCTTCGGAGGCCAGATTCATCCCGAGCGTGGAATACAGGCCCAGCGAACAGAACACCAGGATGAGGGTGAGCGGGGTATTGCGGAAAATGGTCACATACGTGGTGCCGACCCAGCGGGCCACTGGGACCGGGGAGACCCGCATACCGGCTATGAGGGTGCCCAGTACCAGCGAACCGACCGCGGACAGGACGGTCAGTTTTATGGTCATCCAGAATGCTTCGAGCAGCTGGGTGTCGTATTCCGAGATCAAATCGAACACGGTGGTTGCGCGCCTCCGATCGGCGGGAAGGGCCGGGATCGGCGGGCCGCGCCGTTACCGGTGCGGCCCGCCGATGTGGTGAATCAGTACCGGTCCACCTGCGGTGCCTCCGGGGTTTCGTAGCTGGCGGCCTTGCCGACCGATTCCTGGAACGCGGCGTCCCAGGCGCCCGAGCTGATCATTTCCTCGATCGCGTCGTTGATCTTGTCGCGGGATTCCTGATCGCCCTTCTGCACACCGATCCCGTAGTTCTCGGTGGTGAACTTCTCGCCCACGACCTTGTACTTGCCGGGCGCCTGCGAGGCGTAGCCGGCCAGGATGATGTCGTCGGTGGTCATTGCCGCCACCGCGCCACTGTTCAGGCCCTCCAGACACAGCGAGTAAGTGTCATAGGTCTGCAGCTGGGTGTCGGGGAACTTCTTCTGGATGTTCTGTGCCGGGGTGGAACCGGTCACCGAGCACACTGTCTTTCCGGCGATGGTCTCCGGGCCGGTGATCTCGTTGTTGTCGGCGCGCACCAGCAGGCTCTGCCCGGCCACGTAGTACGGGCCGGCGAAATCTACCTTCTCCTTACGGGCGTCGGTGATCGAATACGAGGCGACCACGAAATCGACCTGACCGTTCTCGATCAGCGTCTCGCGCTGCGCGGACGGCGCTTCCTTGAAGGTGATTGCGTCCGGCTGGACACCGAGTTTGGAGGCCACGTATTTGGCCACTTCGACATCGAAGCCGCTGTAGGTGCCGTCGGTGTTGCGCAACCCCAGACCGGGCTGGTCGTATTTGATGCCGATGGTGAGCTTGCCCTCCTGGGCGTTCTCCAGGGCGGTCTTATCGCTGCCGCCACCGCAGGCAGCGGTGGTGGCGGCAGTTACGGCCACGGCGACCGCTCCGACCGCGAGGCGGAATGCTCGGTTGATCCTCATCGGGTTTTCCTTCCCTCATCTTCTCGATGGTGCTGTGCTGCCGCGCCGATCGCACCGGCTGTCACGCTGGACGCGGAGCCGGGCCGGCTGCTGTCAGTGGCTGAGTATCTTGCCCAGGAAGTCCTTGGCGCGATCGGACTCGGGCGCACTGAAGAAGGTCTCCGGGTCGGTGTCCTCCACGACCTGGCCGTCGGCCATGAACAGCACACGGTCGCCGGCGCGGCGGGCGAATCCCATCTCGTGGGTGACGACCAGCATGGTCATCCCCTCTTTCGCAAGCGAAACCATCACATCGAGTACTTCGTTGACCATTTCGGGGTCGAGGGCCGAGGTAGGTTCGTCGAACAGCATCACCTTCGGGCTCATCGCCAAGGCACGGGCGATCGCGACCCGTTGCTGCTGGCCCCCGGACAGCTGTGCCGGATACTTGTCCGCCTGGTCGGCGATACCGACGCGTTTCAGCAGTTCCATCGCCCGCGCGCGAGCCTCGTCCTTCTTGGTCTTACGCACCTTCATCGGCGCGAGCATGACGTTCTCGACGATCGTCTTGTGCGCGAACAAGTTGAAGGACTGGAAGACCATGCCGACATCCGCGCGCAGCGCGGCCAGGCCCCGGCCTTCCGCGGGCAGCGGCACACCGTCGACCCGGATCTCACCGGTGTCGATCGGTTCCAGCCGGTTGATTGTGCGGCACAGCGTCGATTTTCCGGAACCCGAGGGGCCGAGCACGATCACCACTTGCCCACGGGGCACCTCGAGGTTGATATCGCGCAGAACATGCAGGGCGCCGAAATGCTTGTCGACAGCGCGTAGAGAGATCATCGGCGGCGTGGCGGTATCGCCCGCCGCACCTGGCGCGTCGGCGTCGGTGGCGTCGGTCATGCAGATGACCTTAAGCCGAATTTCCGGATTTGCGCGCCTTTCGGCGACACACCCGGACGCCACACCGGTCTGACATTCGGTCTTAACCCGGCGGCAATCCGCCGTAATCCATTCGCTCGTCGGCGATTTGCCGCCCGGGAAGCCGGCCGGCCGCAGTGCCCGATCAGTATGCCCGATCAGAGCGCGCGGTATGGACCCAGGGGGATCGCCCGCGGTACCGGGCTCGGGACGACTGCCGGGCACCCGGCCGTTCGGCGCCCGGATACCTCGACCCTGCGACGCCGGAGGCGATGCCGAAACCACACCCCGTACCCTGGACGGGTGGATTCGATCGGACAGATAACGCTTCCTACCAGGGTCGAGCCGGCCGGGACGCGTAGTTACGAAGTCCGCACCTTCGGTTGCCAGATGAACGTGCACGATTCCGAACGCTTGTCCGGCCTGCTCGAGGATGCGGGATACGCCAGAGCTGCGCCCGGTGCGCCGGCCGATCTCGTCGTGTTCAATACCTGCGCGGTGCGGGAGAACGCCGATAACAAGCTGTACGGCACGCTCGGTCATCTCGCGCCGGTCAAGGCGTCGCGGCCGGGTATGCAGATCGCCGTCGGCGGCTGTCTGGCCCAGAAGGATCGCGACACGGTGCTGCGCAAGGCGCCCTGGGTCGATGTGGTGTTCGGCACGCACAATCTCGGTTCGTTGCCTGTGCTGCTCGAGCGTGCCCGGCACAACGATGCCGCCGAGGTGGAGATCCTGGAATCGCTGGAGGCCTTTCCATCGACGCTGCCGGCGCGGCGGGAATCGGCGTACGCGGGGTGGGTCTCGATATCTGTCGGTTGTAACAACACCTGCACGTTCTGCATCGTGCCGTCGCTGCGCGGCAAGGAGGTCGACCGGCGCCCGGGCGATGTGCTGGCCGAAGTGCAGGCACTGGTGGACCAGGGCGTTCTCGAAGTGACGTTGCTGGGGCAGAACGTCAATTCCTACGGAGCGTCCTTCGCCGACCCGGATCAGCCTCGCGACCGTGGCGCGTTCGCGAAACTGCTGCGGGCGTGCGGGGGTATCGACGGGCTGGAGCGAGTGCGTTTCACCTCGCCGCATCCGGCCGAGTTCACCGACGATGTGATCGAGGCCATGGCTGCGACGCCGAACGTGTGCCCGCAACTGCATATGCCGCTGCAATCGGGTTCGGACCGGGTGCTGAAGTCGATGCGGCGCTCGTACCGGCAGGCCCGCTTCCTCGGCATCATCGACAAGGTGCGTGCGGCGATGCCGAATGCCGCGATCACCACCGACATCATCGTCGGCTTCCCCGGCGAGACCGAGGACGATTTCCGGCAAACTCTCGAGGTGGTGCAGAAGGCTCGGTTCACCAGCGCTTTCACCTTCCAGTATTCGCCCCGCCCGGGAACTCCGGCGGCGGAGATGGCCGATCAGGTCCCCAAACATGTGGTGCAGGAGCGCTACGAGCGGCTCATCGCGCTGCAGGACCAGGTCTGTCTGGAAGCCAATCACGAGCTGGTCGGGACCGAGGTGGAGTTGCTGGTCGCCGACGGTGCCGGGAAGAAGAATGCCGCCACCGCCCGGATGAGCGGTCGTGCTCGCGACGGCCGGCTGGTGCATTTCCGGCCCGAGAATGCGGCCGAGCCGATCCGGCCGGGCGATGTGGTCACTGTGGCGGTGACAGGCGCGGCACCGCATTTTCTCGTCGCCGACAACGGGGTCATCACGCATCGGCGGACCCGTGCCGGTGATGCCCACGAGGCCGGAACCACACCCAAGACCGCACCCATCGGGGTGGGTCTCGGGCTGCCGCGGCTGGGTGCGCCCGAGGCGGAGCCGGTCGGCTCGGGATGCTCCACCGGGTGCGGGGTATGACTCTGCCGGGTGACGAGGACCGGGAACGGGCGGACGAGTCCGGCGCTGCCGGCCCGGTGCAGCCGCCGGCCGGAGACCCGGTGGCGCGAGACGACGAATCAGCCGACGGAAACGAGGATTCAGTGAACCCGGCCGAGACGACCGAGAAGTTCGAGGAGTACCGCGACGACCTGGACGCGGTAGAACGCCGCATCGCCGGGGAGATCGACCCCGGGGTACGCGCCATGGTGGTGGCGGGTGCGGTGTTCGTCCTGCTGGTATCGCTGGTGCTGCCGCACGCCGGCGCGGCGCGCGGTTTCGATGTGCTGCTCGGTTCGGAAGTGGCGAGTATCGAGCACATCGGGTTGCCGTCACGGATTTTCGTCTGGTTCGTGCTGGTGTTCGGTATCGGGTTCTCGCTGCTGGCGTTGATGACCCGGCGCTGGGCACTCGCGTGGCTGGCGGTGGCCGGATCAGCGATCGCCAGCGCGTTCGGTGTCTTCTCGATCTGGCATCGGCAGACGCCGGGGATCAACAACTACGTGGGTGCGGGCCCAGGGTTCGGTCTGATCCTGGGCGCGCTCGCCATCATGGTGCTGACCTTCCACTGGGTGAAGGTCGTGTGGAGCCGTACCGCGCTGCAGCTCGCCGCGGAAGAGCAGCGGCGCATCGCTGCGGCCCGCGATGAGGAACGAGAGCGGCGCCGGCGGCTCGGCGAGGACTGAGCCCCGGCGTGGGGTGCTGCCCGGGCCGATCGCCGGTGCTGCTCAGAGGTTGCTGACCGCGCCCTCCGCGGCCTCGGCCCATTCCCGCCACTGGCGGGCCTGTTCGAGTGCCTTCTCCGCATCGCGGGTCTTACCCGCGGCGTCGGCCTTCGCCGCCTGTTCTTCGAACTGCGCCACCCGTTCGCGGAATTGCGCCGCCCGGGCCAGCGCCTCCGGATCGGTCCGGCGCCACTGCGCGTCGGCCGCCTGGCGTACCCGCTTCTCCAGTGCCCGGAGCCGGCCTTCCAGGTCGTGCATCCGCTCGCGGGGCACCCTGCCGATTGCATCCCAGCGTTCCTGCAGGTCACGCAGTGACGCCCGGGCGCCTTCGAGGTCGGCGCCGGGGTCTATCAGCGGTTCGTAGCTGCTGAGCAGTTCTTCTTTCGCGGTCGCGTTATCGGCGAATTCGGCGTCGCGTTCGGAGGCCGCGTCGTTGCGGGCGGCGAAGAACACGTCCTGGGCGCTCTTGAAACGCCGCCACAGCGCTTCGTCGGCCTCCCGCGGAGCCCGGCCGGCGTTCTTCCATTCGACGAGAAGCTCCCGGAACACCGCGGCCGTCGCCGGCCAATCGGTGGAACCGGACAGTTCCTCCGCGCGTACGCACAGTTCTTCCTTGCGGGTCTTTGCGGCGGCGCGTTCCCGGTCGAGTTCGGCGAAATGCGCGCCGCGGCGGCGGTTGAACGCCTCGCGTGCTTTCGAATACCGCCGCCACAACGCATCGTCGACCTTTCGGTCGACGCCGCGGATGGTTTTCCATTCGTCGAGGATTTCGCGCAGCCGGTCGCCGGCGGCCTTCCACTGGGTGGATTCCGCGGCGATCTGCTCGGCCTCGGCGGCGAGCGCCTCTTTGCGTTCGGTGTGCTCGTGCCGGGCGCGCTCTTTCTCCTCCTTGGCGTGCGCTGCCGCTTCCTCGGAGTGTTCGGCGATGGCGCGCAGGCGGGCCGCCAGCCCTTCGATATCGCCGATGACGGCGGCCGTGGGCAGGGTTTCGGCCAGTGCCAGGGCGGCGGCCTTGGTCTTGCGGGCGTCGGTGCCGGCGGCGAGGCGGGCTTCGAGTAGGGCGACCTCGGTGGCGAGATCGTCGAACCGGCGGCCGAAATGCGCGAGCCCGTCGGCGGCGTTACCGGCCTGCCAGGAGCCGACGATCCGTTCTCCGTCGGAGGTCTTCACCCATGCGGTGCCGTCCTCGTCCACCCGGCCCCACCTACTCGGATCCGTGGTGGCGGGCACCACGACCGGATGCGGGTGTTCGGTGGCCGGACCCGCCGGTTTCATCGCGGCGGGCGACGGGTGCGGCTCGCCGGGTTTGGGACGGTTACCGGGTTTGGGAGCGGGCGACGGGCGGCCGGCTGTGCCGGGGCCGGGTTTGGCGGTTCCGTTGCTGTGGGTCATTGCTCCTCGTCCCTGCCGCGCGTCACGGCTGCCTGGTTTACGCGCTGCGCATTATGGCTATGCTCTGCTCATTCTGGCTACGCCCGCTCGATCTGGCCACATCCACCGCTCGGTAAGGCCTGCACGGGCGTGATGCCGGTCCCGCCGTTCGCCTGCTTCGCGCTCCGGGCCGCGGCTGCGCTGAACCGGCGCATACGGCCCGACCTGCGGATCCGGACCGACCGGCACCGCTTCCGGATACCTCGCACCCTAGCAATTGCCACCAGGTTTCCGGGAGAGACACTCATACCCGTCCCCCGGGCACGGTCGTGCCGGAGCTACCGAGCGCAGTCCTGCTGAACGGGCACGGGCTACGGTTGACGTCGTGTTCTGTCTTGCGGCTCTCATCCCCTCGCCGCCGGTTCTGGTTCCCGAACTGTGCGGTGGCGCGGCACCCGCCGGTGCGGCTGCTCCGGTAGCTCCGGGAGAACCTGCCGTGGCCGCATTGCGGGCTGCCGTTCTCACCATCGGACGGGAGTTGGCCGGGGTGGCGTCGCAGTGGACCGTACTGGGAGTCGACGCCACCGACCAGGAGTACGACTCCGGCGTCAGGGGCACGTTCCGGGGCTTCGGCCCGGATGTGGCGGTATCGCTCGGCGGGCCGCCCGGGACATCCGGACCGGATCCCGGCCTGCCCTTGGCGGTGCTCATCGCCGGCTGGTTGCGGGGGGAGGTCGCACCGGCTGCCCTGGTCCGGGCACAGTTGCTGGCGGCCGGCAGTTCGCCGGCGCGATGTGCCGAGGCCGGCGCCGAATTGCGGGCCGAACTCGATTCGGTGGACGAGCCGCGTGCCGTCCTGATCGTCGCGGACGGTGCCGCGACCCTGTCGAAGGCCGCACCCGGCTATTTCGACCCCCGCGCGGAGGGCGTGCAAACCGGATTGGAGCGGGCCCTGTCCGCCGGTGACCGCGCCGCGCTGCTCGATCTGGATCCCGCGCTGTGCGCCGAGCTGATGTTGTCCGGGCGGGCCGCTTACCAGGCGCTGGCCGGTCTCTTCGCCGGTGACCCGGAACCGCCCGTGGTAGCCGAATGGTACCGGGGCGCGCCCTACGGAGTCGGCTATTACGGCGGGCTGTGGCGACCGGGCGGGTCGGGCCGGTGACCGAGACCATTCGCCCGATCGCGGTGGTCGGGCCCACTGCCACCGGCAAATCGGATCTCGCGCTCGAGCTGGCCGAACGGCTCGACGCCGAGATCGTCAATATCGACGCCATGCAGCTGTACCGGGGGATGGATATCGGGACCGCGAAACTTCTGCGTGATCAGCGCCGCGGTATCCCGCATCACCAGCTCGACGTGCTCGAGGTGGCCGAAACCGCGACGGTCGCTGCCTACCAGGCGGCCGCGTCGGCCGATATCGAGGCGATCATGGCGCGCGGGCGGCTCCCGATCATCGTCGGCGGTTCGATGATGTACGTGCAGGCGCTGCTGGACCGGTGGGAGTTCCCGGCCACCGATCCGCAGGTGCGCGCAACCTGGGAGGCATTGCTGGCCGAGGGCGGTGTCGCCGCCGTGCATGCCGCATTGCGGCGGGCGGATCCGGCCGCCGCGGCCACCATTCTGCCCACCGACGGCCGCCGGATGGTGCGCGCGCTGGAGGTCGTCGAACTGACCGGCAAACCCTTCGCGGCGTCGGCACCGGCGGTCGGGGAACCGCGCTGGGGAACCCGGATCCTGGGCGTGGATCGCGACACCTCCGAGCTGGACGCGCGGATTGCACAGCGGACGGCGTCGATGTTCGATACGGGCCTGGTCGAGGAGGTGCGCGGGCTGATCGGCCGCGGTTTGCGGGAGGGACAGACCGCGCGCCGTGCGATCGGGTATGCCCAGGTGCTGGCGTTTCTTGATCAGGAGTACGACCTCGACGCTGCCCGGGAGCGCACCTTCATCGGCACCCGGCGTTACGTCCGGCGGCAGCGCTCCTGGTTCCGCCGGGATCACCGGGTGCGCTGGGTGGATGCGGCGAACCCGGCGGCCACCGGGGTCGCTCTATCGCTGCTGGAAGACTCGGGTGGCTCCGATATCGCGCGCCCCGGGGCTCGTTCCGGCACAGTCACAGGTACCGGCGGGCGCCCTGCCACGGTCTCCGGCACGCCGGGTAACGCCGCGTTCTCGGCGCGGCATCCCGGGGCGCCGCCGGCCACCGACCCTGCTGCACCGCCGGCGCGCGACTCGAACGAGCAGGTGAGGCACGATCCCTCGGCCTCTCCGGCGGAAGAACCCACAACGAAGGAGTCCACCCCGCCGTGACCCGGCAGATACACAGCCGCAATGCCGCTGTCCAGGTATGGACGGCCTATTTGGACAACCGGACCACCCGGAATCGGGACGGTCGGTTCCTGGTGCACGGAGTCCGGCCGATCACGCAGGCATTGGCCTGCGACTGGCCGTTGGAAACCCTGCTGTACCGGCTGGGCGATGAGCCCGGACTGTCTGTGTGGGCGCGGGAGGTTCTCGACAGCAGTCCGGTGCCGGTCGTCGGGCTGGCACCGGAGCTGATGGCGGAACTGGGGGAGAAGAGTGCAGGCGCCCCCGAACTGGTCGCGGTCGCCGAGCAGGTCCCTGCCGGGCTCGCCGGCCACGAGGTCGGCGAGCCCGGTGAAGCCCCGGTTGTCGTCGTGTTCGATCGCCCGAACTCGCCGGGCAACCTCGGCACTCTCATCCGGTCCGCCGATGCGTTCGGTGCCTCGGCGGTGGTGGTCAGCGGGCACGGCGCCGACCAGTACGACCCGCGGTGCGTCCGGGCGTCCACCGGTTCACTGTTCTCGATGCCGGTGCTGCGGGTGGCGGGTCCGGCTGACGTACTTGCGTTCCGGGACCGGCAGGTCGAGCGGGGGATACCCACGCGGATCGTGGGTACCGACGAGCGTGGCGACCGCGCCGTTTTCGATCAGGATCTGATCGATGCCACGATCCTGGTGCTCGGCAACGAGACCGGCGGTATGAGCGCTGCGTGGTCTGCGGCCTGCGACGATACGGTCACCATTCCGATGGGAGGAACCGCCAGCTCGCTGGGTGCGCCGTCGGCCGCGGCGGTGGCGCTGTACGAAATTTCCCGGCAGCGCCGGACGTTTGCCAGATGAGAATAGCGACCGAGGAGAACCTACCGACGTGCACGGAGGCGAAGACGTGAGCACCCGTAACGGGGAAGCCGTCGAATTCACCAAGGGTCACGGCACCCAGAACGATTTCGTGGTGCTTCCCGACCCGCAGGTGCGGCTGGACCTCACTCCCGCCCGCGTGACGGCGCTGTGTGACCGGCGCCGCGGGCTGGGCGCCGACGGTGTGCTGCGGATCGCGCGCGCCGGGCGGTTACATGCGGCCGGTGTGCTGGCGGAACTACCCGCGGGAGTGGGCCCCGACGATTGGTTCATGGATTACCGCAACGCCGACGGTTCGGTTGCCGAGATGTGCGGGAACGGGGTGCGCGTTTTCGCCCACTACCTGGCGTACCGCGGGCTGGCCGCAAGCGACCGTTTCGTGGTGGGTAGCCGGGCGGGCGCGCGCCCCGTCGTCGTGCACACCGCCGGTGCGGTACACGGCGAGGTGAGCGTGGATATGGGCGCGCTGCGGATTCTCGGGGAATCGACGGCCACGCTGGCCGGTCGGGGCTACGGGGGGCTGGGTGTGGATGTCGGTAATCCGCACCTCGCCTGCGTAGACAGCTCCCTGACTGCCGAATCGCTGGCCGAACTCGACCTCACGGCGCCCCCGGAACATGACCCCGCAATGTTCCCGCGTGGGGTCAATATCGAGATCTTGACCGGCCTCGATGCCGACGGCAGTGTCGATATGCGGGTATACGAGCGTGGCGTCGGCGAGACCCGGTCCTGCGGTACCGGCACGGTCGCGGCAGCGGCTGCGGCGCTGGCAGCGGACGGTTTCGACCTGAGCACGGGCAGTGGCGGAGTCACCGTCCGGGTTCCCGGCGGACAGGTCCGGGTCGGCGTCCGTGCGGGCGTAGCGTCGTTGCGCGGCCCATCCGAACTGGTGGCGAGCGGAGAGCTGGCCGCGGACTGGTGGGATGCGCAATAAACCCCCTACCGGGAAAATCGAATGCGCCGGCCAGCGCATGGTGGCAGCATGGAAGGCGTATGAGAAGCACTGACACGTCCGGGACCGGCGAATGGTCCCATGAAGCGTTCGACGCGGAATCATCCGGATACGATCCGGATGATTCCGGGGACGCTGTCGATATCAGCGTCGCGGGTCGCGACGGCGGTCAGGCCGCGCCCGGTCGCCGGGGTGGCTGGGCCGCAGATCCCACCACGGGTGAACTCCAACTGGAGGATCGCAGCGCGTTACGGCGTGTTGCCGGTCTGTCCACCGAGCTCACCGATATCACCGAGGTCGAATACCGGCAGCTCCGCCTGGAGCGCGTGGTGTTGGTCGGGGTCTGGACCGAGGGCAGCGCCGCGAGCGCGGACGCGAGTATGGCAGAACTGGCCAGGCTCGCCGAGACCGCGGGATCCGAGGTACTCGAGGCGGTCATCCAGCGCCGTGACCGCCCCGACCCGGCCACTTATATCGGTTCCGGGAAGGCCGAGGAACTGCGCGCGGTGGTGTTGTCCACCGGCGCGGATACCGTCATCTGTGATGGTGAGCTCACGCCTGCCCAGCTGACCGCGCTGGAGAAGGTCGTCAAGGTCAAGGTGGTCGATCGGACCGCGCTGATTCTCGATATCTTCGCCCAGCACGCCACCTCCCGCGAGGGTAAGGCACAGGTCGCGCTGGCGCAGATGGAGTACATGCTGCCGCGGCTGCGCGGCTGGGGTGAATCCATGTCGCGGCAGGCGGGCGGCCGGGCCGGTAGCAACGGTGGCGTGGGTCTGCGCGGCCCCGGTGAGACCAAGATCGAAACCGATCGCCGCCGGATCCGGGAGCGGATGGCCAAGCTGCGCCGCGAGATCCGTGAGATGAAAACCGCCCGTGACACCAAACGCGCGCGCCGCACATCGAGCGGTGTACCGGCCGTGGCGATCGTGGGCTACACCAACGCCGGGAAATCGAGTCTGATGAACGCGCTGACCGGCTCCGGGGTACTGGTGCAGGACGCCTTGTTCGCCACACTGGATCCGACCACCCGCCGGGCGCAGCTGGAGGACGGTCGCGAGGTGGTGTTCACCGATACCGTGGGATTCGTCCGGCATTTGCCCACCCAGTTGGTCGAGGCCTTCCGCTCCACGCTGGAGGAGGTCACCGGCGCCGATCTGCTGCTGCACGTGGTGGACGGTTCCGATGCGCTGCCGGTCGAGCAGATCAAGGCGGTACGCGAGGTCGTCACCGATGTGGTGCGCGAATCGGGTCTGCCGGCGCCCCCGGAACTGCTCGTGGTCAACAAGATCGATGAGATCGATCCGGTGGGACTCACCAGGCTGCGCGGGCTGCTGCCGGGTGCCGAATTCGTTTCCGTGCACAAGGATCTCGGCATCGAACGGCTGCGGACCAGGCTCGGCGAAGTACTCGGTGGGCTGGATGTGGAAGTAAGCGTATTGCTCCCGTACAGCCGCGGTGATCTGCTTGCCCGGATCCACGCCGACGGCCGGATCTCGCAGTCCGAGCACACCGAGCACGGCACCCGGGTGCAGGCGCGGGTACCGCGTGCGCTTGCCGCCGCGCTGTCCGACTACGCGCATGCGGGGGCCGCCGAAACGTGACGGTTACCGCCGCGCGTCGGGGGCGCTGATTCCGGCCGCCGGAGTGTGGGACTTCGCATAACCGGGTGTGAATACCGCTGATGTCGATTCACAATCACTATCGATCGACTTCAGGAGGGATTCATGGGGAACACAGGCGGACGCTCCACTGCCGGCAGGGGCCGGCAACGCAATGCCGTGGCACAGCCGCAGCTCAGTGACGGGGCACCGTTATCGATCGACCTCGGTACCACCGACCTCCGGTTCCTGGAGGCGCTGCTGGCGCCGGTACGGGCATGGAGTGCCCCCCGGTTCTTCGGTTTGTCGAATATCCCCGAGTCCGGGCCGGTGCTGCTGGTCGCGAACCACAATCTGCTCGGCCTGATCGACGCTCCGCTGCTGCTGCCGGAGGTGCTGCGGCGGCGGGGCAGGCTGATCCGTGGTCTCGCCGAGAATGTCCTGATCCGCGTTCCGGGGGTGCGGCATATGCTGCACCACTATGGTTCGGTACGCGGGACCAGGGAGAACTGCCGGACGTTGCTCGAACACGGTGAGGCGGTGATCGTCTTCCCCGGTGGCGGCCGCGAGGCGATTCGCCGCAAGGGGGAGAAGTACACGCTGCGCTGGGAGGGGCGCACCGGTTTCGCCCGGATGGCGATCGAATGCGGAGTACCGATCCTGCCGGTGGCGATGATCGGGATCGATGATGCCTACGACATCCTCGCCGATAAGGACGATCTGCTGTTGCGCCCACTCCGGCGCGTGGTCGAGGGGCTCGGTATCCACGCCGAGCTCACCCCACCGCTGGTGCGCGGGCTGGGACCGACTGTCATACCGCGTCCCGAGCGCTTTTATTTCTCGGTCGGTACCGCGGTCGACCCGCAGCCGTGGTGTGCGGCGAACGATCGCGCCGAGGCCGCGCAGCAGTTGTCGCTTGTGGTGCAGAAGGCCCTACGCGAGGAGTTGACCTTCCTGCTCGGTGAACGCGATCGCGACCGCGGCCGCACCCTCGCCGGGCGCCTGCGTGAGCTGCTGCCGGTTTGAGCGTTCCCTCGCGCACTCGCGGTGGGTGAATGGTAAGGCGGAGTGGAGATCGGCTCCGAGGTAGCAACACCAGCCAATTCCAGGCGCGAAGTAAACAACCATTCGCAATCCGGGTACGGTGGATCACAGCGACGGGCCGGTGCGGCCCCGTCGGAGTGTTCACTAGGAGGTAGGTGTGGAGCGCACACTGTTCGAACCCGAGCACGACCTGTTCCGGGAGTCGTACCGCAAGTTTCTCGAGACGCATGTGGCGCCGTTTCACGACCAGTGGGCGGAGCAGGGGGCCGTGGACCGTTCCGTCTGGCTGGAAGCCGGTAAGCAAGGCTTTCTCGGTATGGCGATGCCGGAGGAGTACGGCGGCGGCGGGGTGCAGGATTTCCGCTACAACTCGATCCTCACCGAGGAGACGGTGCGCGGACAATACTCCGGCCTCGGTTTCTCGCTGCACAACGACGTTATCGCGCCGTATCTGCTGGAGCTTGCCAACGAGGAGCAGAAGAAGCGCTGGCTGCCCAAGTTCTGTTCCGGTGAGCTCATCACCGCCATCGCCATGACAGAACCGGGTACCGGTTCGGACCTGCAGGGCATCAAGACCCGCGCAGTTCGCGACGGTGACGACTGGGTGCTCAACGGTGCGAAAACGTTCATCACCAACGGCATCCACTCCGATCTCGTCATCGTGGTCGCGCAGACCGACCCGGAGAAGGGCGCCCAGGGCTTCAGCCTGCTGGTGGTCGAGCGTGGTATGCCGGGTTTCGAACGCGGCCGCAACCTGGACAAGCTCGGCCTGAAGGCGCAGGACACCGCCGAACTCAGCTTCACCGATGTCCGGGTGCCCGCCGCCAATCTGCTGGGTCAGGAGGGGATGGGCTTCATCCACCTCATGCAGAACCTGCCGCAGGAACGGCTCTCGATCGCGGTCATGGCGGCCGCGGCGATGGAAGCCTGCCTGGATATGACCTGCCAGTACGTTCGTGACCGCAAGGCCTTCGGCAAACCGATCGGCGCGCTGCAGAACACCCGGTTCGTGCTGGCCGAGCTGGCCACCAAGACCACCGCGGTGCGAGTACTGGTGGACCGCTGTATCACCGAGTTGAACGCTGGGAAGCTGTCGGTCGAGGACGCGGCCATGGCCAAGTGGTGGAGCACCGAGGAGCAGGTCGCGCTGATCGACCGCTGCCTGCAGTTGCACGGCGGGTACGGCTATATGCGCGAATATCCGATCGCCCAAGCCTATCTGGACGCGCGGGTGCAGACCATCTACGGCGGTACCACCGAGATCATGAAGGAGATCGTCGGGCGCAGCCTGAAGCTTTCCTGATCGGTCGCGATCCGGGACGGATTGATTCACCGAGGGCAGGGTATCCAGCGGGTGCCTTGCCCCTCGGCATCTCGGTCATGCTGTCCCGGCCGAAACGTGCGAAGCCGGGAACTGGGCTGCACGTAGCCGTGATCGCAGCCGCGCCGGACGGTACGGTCGCGCGCGGGTTCGGTCAGGCAGACGGTGGTGAATTCGGTTGCGGCATCGCGCTATCGGTTTCTGTCTGTGGTGACCGTTAGGCTCTCGCACATGAGTCTGGAGCTGGATACCCATCACTATGCCGAAGCAGTGAAACGCAATGATCTCGAGTATCTCGGCGAACTGCGGGAAGAGCTCCAGGCACTGAACGAGCTGCTGGAGGGAGAGGGGCTGCCGGCCCACGAGGAACCGGAGCATCGCGGCACGGACACCGCACGGGATCGCACCGGCAGCGTTCCCTACAGCTTCGTCCATTATCTGCGGCGCGCCTACGCGTGTTCCCTGGAGTACCCCGATCGGCCGCTGGAACCTGTTGCCCCGGGGGTGGATCCGGCCGACGATCCGGCCGTGGACAAGTTCACCTACAGGTTCGATTCCCACCTGGTGTGCCATTCCGACTGCGAGGGGTACTACCTGCCGGTCGAATTCGACCACGTACTTTTCCCGGACGACGAACTCGAAATCCCCGGCGGAATGGTGGGATCGAGCGTCGCACTGTTGCGTGAACTCGTCTATGTCGCACCGTATCTCGGCATCGCCCTCGATAATGAAGGCGAGCTGTCCGATAACGAGATCGAAAGCATCTACGCCGCACACGGTGACGACGACGATCACCCGTTCTACCGCGAGAGGGAGACCTGGGTGCTCTTCTACGAGGCAGCGCGGATTTCGGTGACAGCGGGCACCGTGATCACCTTCTGCTGACGACAGTGGCGCGCGGGGGTCGGATGACCACGCGCGCCACCGTACGGGCGACGGTCAGGAGCGGCCGGCGCCCGGCTCACGTCCGGGGCCGGTGACCAGAGGCAGATCCAGGGTGGTGCGGATTCCCGGTGCCGCCGCGACTACCGCGGGAATGGCATTGACCACGCGCATCGCCGTGGCCACCAGCCCGGCATGATTGTGGTCGCCGTGATCGCTGGCCAGGCAGATATCCATGCTGTAATGCGGTTCCCCGGTGATCTCCACTCGGTAGGACCCGCCCTCCTGCGCGGGCTGCGGCCACTCCGGGGCCAGGTCGGCGCGCAGCCGGGTGACGTGTTCGAGCACCGTGACCACTTGGTCGCCGACCATTCCGCGAACCTCGAAACGCAGCCCGGCGGTGGTGCCGGCCGCGATCGAGCCCGCCGCGATCTCGAAATCCTCCGGTGCGGGGATTCTTTCGTGAGTTTCGGTGACGCTGTCCAGTTCCACCCCGAGTCCGGCCGCCAACTGCCGCACTACGCTGCCCCAGGCCAGGGACAGCACCCCGGGCTGGAGCAGCAGGGGGGTTTCGTCCATTGATTTCCCGAAGCCCATGATGTCGAACATCACGGCCGCGTTGTCATAGGTGGCGTAGTCGACGATCTCCATACAGCGGATCCGGTCGACCCGTTGGCAGGTACCCGCAAGCGCCAGGGGCAGTAGATCATTGGCGAAGCCCGGGTCGATGCCGTTGACGAACAGCGAGGCGCTACCCGCCACCGCGGCCTCCTCGACGGGGCGCAGCAGGTCGTCCGGCAGGACTTGCCACGGGTACTGCAGGAAGACCGGGGCGCTGGCCACAATATCGATACCCGCCGACAGGATCGTCCGCATATCGCCGAGAGCTTCCACAAGCCGGTTATCGGTCATGGCGGTGTAGACCACCACGTCGGGTTTCGCGGCGAGCAGAGCCGCCGTATCGGTGGTTGCCGATATGCCGGTCCGGATCTCGAGGCCCGCAAGCTCACCGGCGTCGCGACCCTCTTTATCGCTGCTGGACACTCGAACGCCTACGAGCTCGAGCCGCGGGTCGCCGATAATGCCGGCCAGGGCGTGTCTGCCGACATTGCCGGTGCCCCAGTGCACAACGCGATAGGTCATGATGTCACCTCACAGATCCGGGATCGGCATATCGAGATTCGGTGCGATCAGTCCGCCGTCGGTTTCGATCACCTTGCCGGTCAAGTAGCCGCCGGCTGGTGAGGCCAGGAACAGGGCGGTGGCAGCGATATCCGCCGGATCGCCGATCCGGCCCAGCGGGGTCGCCTTCTCCAGCGCTCCGCGCAGGTTGTCGTCGTCGGCGACCACCTTCAACGAGGAGGTCGAGATGGAGCCGGGGGCGATGGCGTTGACCCGGATTCGTGGGCACAGATCCATCGCGGACAGCCGGGTGTAGTGCGCGAGTGCAGCCTTCGCGGTGCCGTAGGCAGCGAAGGCCCGGCCCGGGAGGCGGCCCATGGTCGAGGTGATATTGATGATCGAACCGCCGTCGGCGGTATCCAGCATGATCGGTACGGCGGCCCGGATCAAGGCGTGGGCGTTGGCGACATTGAACTCGAATGCCTCCGTCATGGCGTCCGGAGAGGTATCGAGCAGCGGTTTGGGCATGGCGCCGCCGACATTGTTCACCACAACGTCGAGCCGCCCGAATTCCGCCGCGGCGGTACCGGCCAACGCGGCGCAGGCGTCGGCGTCGGAGAGATCGGCCACCACGGTATGGGCTCGCCGGCCGAGAGCGCGGATCTGCCCGGCGACTGCGTCCAGATCGGATTCGGTGCGGGCGGCGATCACGACGTCCGCGCCGGCCTCGGCGAAGCCCAGCGCGATAGCGGCGCCGAGACCGCGTCCCGCGCCGGTGACGACGGCGACTCGGTCGTCGAGCCGGAACCTGTCCAGAATCATGGGCTCCTCCTGAAGGGTCTACTACGCTGATGACGACTATTCGACAAACTGATACCGAATAGTCGATGCAGTGTAGGGCCCGCGCGGGCCGGCGACAAGGGAGCAGATAACGATGGCAGCTTCGGGATCCCCGCCCACCCGGCGGGTGGTGGCGGTCGTAGAACTGCTCGCGGAGTCACCGCGGGCACTCACGGTATCCGAGATCGTTGACCGGCTCTCGCTGGCTCGGGCGACGGTGACGGCTGTGCTCACCGAACTGTGCGCCGCGCAGTGGGTGACCCGCGATGCGAGCCTGGCATACCGGCCGGGGGCGGCTCTGTCCCGGCTGGCCGGCAGGGAGGCGGTCGCGGCGGGCGGGGCTGTCGGCGCGGAACTTGCCGCGCTGGCGGAGGCGGCAGGATGCGGGGCGACACTGAGCCGGATCGCCGGTGATCGGCTCACTATCGTCGCGAAGCACTATGCGGGCGAGACGATTGTGCCGGGTATGTCGGTGGGGCAGTCGATTCCGCTGGCATACCCGGCCGGGGCGGCGGTGATGCCGTGGCGGCCGGCAGCCGAACGGGAACGATGGTTGCGCGCGGCGGCCGGCCGCGAAGGCGCGCGGGATCTGCTCTACTTCGTCACCACACACGGATTCGCGATGTTCCGGCCGAAGGACGACGATGCCGGGCTGGTCGATGTTCTCACCGAACTGTTCGGCGCGCTCGGCGCCGAACTACTGCAACCTGCCCTGCGCGCGAAACTGCTACGCCAGCTCTCCCGGCTGACCTCGCGGGCATACACCACGGCCGATATCGCGGCCCCTCGACCGCTTCCGGTCAGCTATGTCTCCGCGCCGGTTTTCCACGGCGACGAGGTGCCCTACGAGGTCCAGTTCGGCCCGCTGCGCGCGGAGGTGGGCCCGGCCGACCGGCAGCGCTATGCCCAGCTCATCAAGGTGGGAGCCCAGGCGATCTCGGTAGCGCTGGAGGCGCGCGAGCAACCGGAGCCCGGGGCCTAGCCGCGCACCGCGAGGCGGCGCCCAGCCCGGTTCGGTGGAGGACATGCTTCGGTGACCGGTCTCCACCCGATGGGCGGGTCGTCCCCGCCGCGACGCAATCGGGCACGCCCAGCGCACCCGATCGGCCGAGTGTGGTCTATCCGGCACCCGGGCCCTTCGTCGCCGATCGGTTGATCGTGGGGCGGCGGGACGGGCGACGATTCGCTGGGGTTGTCGCTACCCCGCACTTGTTGTTCCACGTCGGCGCCGACTCCGAGTCGGCATGGACCGGCCGGCTCGCTCAGTAGTCGCGAAGCAGTTCGGCGACCATACGTGGGGTCCAATGCCCCGCCGCGCCCGGTCGCGTGGCGAGGTAGGCGGCCGTCTCGCTGTCGGACCAGCGGTGCGCCGCACGCAGGCCGATGGCGATCCGGCGCAGGTAGGCCGGTGCCGGTGGATTACCGGGGACGTCACGCCAGCGTCGATCGGCGGTGCACGTCACGATCGGCACGCCCTCGTGGGAGCCGGGGCACACCAGGGTTTCGTAGCGGCCGGGGCCGATCCGTGACCGGCCGGTGCGGAGTGCCTCGGTGAGATCCAGATCGGTTCCGGGGGGTCGGTACATCTCCTGGGTAGCGATATCGCTGAACTGCCCGCGGGTGAGTAGGTAGGCCCGGGCGGGTGTTTCGGCGGGCGTCGCGGGATCGTAGAACGCCCGGCCACCGGTCCAGATCGCCGATTCGGTGGCGAAATAGAGCACCCCCGGCAGAACGATTCCGATCGACCGGGCGGGTGGTGTCCGGTCCCGGCAACCGCGAACCGGCTGCCGGCCGGAATCGCTCGAAATCGTGCCCGGCGTTGCCACCGCACCGTCCGGGGTGTCCCCGGTGAGGTAACAGCACAGGCGGTCCGGGTCCGCATTCGACCCATAGGCCGCGTACCACACCGACTCCGGCGGGCCGGCGCCCTCGGTGCCGGAGCGTGGGCGCTCTACGGAGATGTTGTTTCCGGACATCGAGTTCACCCCGTTCCGTTGCCCACTGCGCCACGTACCCCGCGGGCTCGGGCCGGCGAGCTTCGCGAGTTCCCGGCGCGGGCCCCGGTCTTCCGGCGGGCGGAAAGATTTCCGGCACCGCGAGGATCCCTCCGGGACGATTCGCTGCGGCCCCGGCGGGATGTGGGCGCTCAGATCTTGCGGATCACCGTGACGACCTTGCCGAGGATGCGTGCGTCGTTACCCGGGATCGGTTCGAACAGTGGATTGTGCGGCATCAGCCACACGTCCTCACCGCTACGTTTGAAGGTTTTGACCGTGGCCTCGCCGTCGAGCATCGCGGCGACGATATCGCCGTTGTCGGCCACGTTCTGCTGGCGCACCACCACCCAGTCGCCATCGCAGATCGCGGCGTCGACCATGGACTCACCGACCACTTTCAACAAGAACAGCGAGCCGTCGCCGACCAGTTCGCGGGGTAGGGGGAACACGTCCTCCACCGCCTGTTCGGCCAGGATCGGGCCACCGGCGGCGATCCGCCCGAGTACCGGTACGTAGGTGGGGACGGGGTGGTCGGCGTTGCTGTCCTCGGTGGCCGGCGCCGCTCCTGCGGCCCTCGAGGCGCCGGCGGGCGCCAATGTGGTGACCGAACGAACTGCTTCGTCCATGCCTCGTACATCCACGGCGCGTGGGCGATTGGGGTCGCGGCGCAGATAGCCCTTTCGTTCCAGGGTGCGCAACTGGTGGGCGACGGAGGAGGTGGAGTTCAGCCCCACCGCGTCACCGATCTCGCGGATGCTGGGCGGATAGCCGCGCAGGCTCACCGAGGAACGGATCACGTCGAGCACTTTGCGCTGACGCACGGTGAGATCCGCCCCGGTCGCCGGCTCGGGGCCGTTGCCGGCCCCGGCCCCGTCACCCGTGTTTGATTGGCTCACCACAACCGCCCTTTCTCGTCGGTCTTCGCGGCCGGTGGACCCGCGCCCGGCGGGCGGATCCACTCCGGACGTGCTCGAAGTTCATACCGTGCAGTGAATCTAGTCCGACCGCTGCGATCTATCAAACATCTGTTCGAGGCATGTCCGGCGTTGCTACTGACATCATCCCCCTTTGCGTGGTAGAAATCGAACATCAGTTCGTCGAACATTTGATCGAATACCGCCCGAGGTTCCGCGAGCGACCAGCACGGAGGTCCATCCGATGAACACTGCGATCAGCGTGACCGGCACCGGTGCGTGGGAAGACGCCACCACCCGAACGGCACCCGTCCCCATCCCGCCGGGGCAGCCCGGAACGTGCCGTCCAGGTGAAGGCGAGTCACCGGTGCGGGTCCCGCACCCCGACCGCGCGCCCCGGCCCTGCACCGCGGTCGCGCGGCCGGGGC
>NZ_BDBZ01000050.1 GCF_001613245.1 Nocardia speluncae NBRC 108251
CGGCGGAATCTACGACCGCACGGTGAAATCGGTTCCGATATCTCCGCAGGCCCGCGCGGCGCTCGGATTGCCGGCGAGCACGGTGTCTCTCGCACCGCCGGAATTGATCCGGGCTATTCTGCAGGCGCCGGTGGATCTGTTGTGGAACGGCGGTATCGGCACCTATATCAAGGCCAGTACCGAAACCAATGCCGATGCGGGCGACAAGTCCAACGACGCGGTAAGGGTCGACGGGAATCAGTTGCGGGTGAAGGTCGTCGGCGAGGGTGGAAACCTCGGTGTCACTGCATTGGGGCGGATCGAATTCTGCCGCGGTGGCGGCAAGATGAACACCGATGCACTGGATAATTCCGCCGGAGTCGATTGCTCCGATCACGAGGTGAACATCAAGGTACTGCTCGACGGTGTGGTCTCGGCGGGGGAGCTGGAAATCGCCGATCGCAATCCGTTGTTGGCGGAGATGACCGACGAAGTCGCACAGATGGTGTTGCAGGACAATATTTCCCAGAATTATCTGATCGGAATTTCGCGAGCCGAATCGGCGCAGATGCTGAATGTGCACAGGCGGTTGATCGAGGAGCTGGAGAACCACCGGGGTCTGGACCGGCAGCTCGAGGCGTTGCCGGCCGATACCGTGCTGAAGCGCCGGCTCGAGGAAGGGACCGGCCTTGCTTCGCCCGAACTCGCCAATCTGCTGGCTCATGTGAAGCTTGCGTTGAAAGCCGACCTGCTGGCGGGGGACCTGCCCGACAGTGCGTTCTTCGGCGCCCGCCTTCCCGACTACTTCCCGACTCCACTGCGCGAACGGTTCGGCGTGGCGATCAAGAAGCATCGCCTGCGCCGGGAAATCGTCACCACCATGATCGCCAACGAGGTGGTGGACCACGGTGGTCTCACCTACACCTTCCGGCTCGGCGAGGAGATCGGTGCCACCGCCACCGATACGGTGCGTGCGTTCGCGGCTGTCACCGAAATCTTCGGGCTGCACGAGATCTGGACCCGGATCCGCGCCGCCGACACCTCGGTCGGTGTACGCGACCAGCTCGAACTGGAAACCAAACGCACACTGGACCGGGCCTCGCGGTGGCTGCTCACCAACCGCCCCCAACCCATCGCCGTGGGCGCGGAGATCAACCGGTACCGGGTGGGTATCAGCGAACTCGCGCCCAAGGTGCCCAGCTGGCTGCGCGGGCACCATGTCACGACACTGACGGATCACGCGGCCGATTTGGTGGCGCACGGGGCGCCGCTGGATCTGGCCACCGAGGTCTTCGGGCTGCTGCACCTGTTCCCGCTGCTCGATATCGTCGATATCGCCGACATCACCGACCGCTCCGGTGACGAGGTGGGTTCGCTGTACTACGCGCTGAACGAGCATCTCAAGATCGACTGGCTGCTCGAGGCGGTGAGTCATCTGGAACGCGGTGATCGCTGGCACGCGCTGGCCCGGCTCAGCTTGCGCGACGATATGTACAGTTCGCTGCGCTCGCTCACTCTCGATGTGCTCTCCGGCGGCGACCCGGAGGAGAGCGCGGACGAAAAGATTGCATACTGGGAGTCCAAGAATCAGTCCCGGCTCGGTCGCGCCCGCGCGGCGTTGGCGGAACTGTTCGAGTCCGGAACCCACGATCTCGCCACGCTGTCGGTTGCGGCGCGGCAGGTGCGCAGCATGGTGAGTGGGGTGGGTGCCCAATCGGAGGTACCACGGTGACGAACGCTGTTTCTCACAACAGCAACGGTGCAGGTGCTGAGGTGGCCCCGGCCGCCCCGGCGCCGCGCTTCCACACAGCCGTCCATGTGCGCTGGTCGGATATGGACGTTTTCCAGCACGTCAACCACGCTCGTATGGTGACGCTGCTCGAGGAAGCGCGGATCCCCTGGCTGTTCGAGGACGACTGCCCCACGGTGGCGCTGCGCAACGGCTGTGTTCTGGCGGATCTGCACGTCAAGTACCGCGGCCAGCTGCGGCACGAGGACACACCGCTCGATATCGCCATGTGGATCGAGCAGTTGCGGGCCGTCGATTTCACTGTCGCCTACGAGGTGCGCGCCGCCAACGCAGCCCCCGGATCACCCGCCGCAGTCACCGCGACCACCCAGCTGGCCGCGTTCGATATCGAAACCCAGCGGTTGCGCCGGCTCACTGCGGCCGAGCGCGACTACCTGGCCCAATGGATCGCGGTGCCGAGCCCGTCGTGATATCCGACCAGCGGGTCCTGTCCGTACCGGATCCGGCAGAGCGCGAGAATCTGGCCACATTCCTCACCCGGGCCCAGCGGCTGGACCCGGCTGCGGTGGTGCGGCTGCGCCGGCGTGGAGAAGGGATGGTGACTGCCTGGGTCGCCACCGGGTTCGAAGCGCTGGCCACCCGCACGGTCGGTGCCGAACTCATGGTCGACGATGCGACAGTCGGCGCCGAAACGGTACTGGCCGCCCTGAACGCCCCTGGCCCGATAGACCTCGGTTACTCCCTGGATTCGGCCTGGCGTGGCGCTCTGCCGCCCGCCACGGGCTTCGGCCATATCGATGACCTGCCCGCCCGGACCCTGGTGGAGCTGGCCGAACGCGGAGCCGATCTGGCCAAGGAGCACGGATCGAACCACGGCCCGCCGGCGTCACTGCTCGATCAGACGGTGATCACCGTCTCGGCCGGCGAAGACGAGGTACAGATACCGATGCGGGTGGTGTTCGCGCTCACCTCCATGGGTTTCATCCCGCACTCCGGAGACCGTGCGCAGGCGAACCGGATCCCGCCGGAGGAGTCGGTCCGCGTCCGTGCGACCAGAACGTGGCTCCGCCTCGATGCCCGCTACGGTTCCGTCGCCCGGCGCAGGGCTGGGAGCATTTCGCTGACTCCCCAATAAGAGTCTTCACACACGCAGACTGCGCAGCCGGGTCCACCCGAATGCGACGTACTTACCGGCACCCGACTCGTAGAGCGGTCGCGCAGAGTTCTGGGTCGCCGGTCCGAGTCGGCTCTGCCCACGGCAGCGCCGAGCGCACAGCGATACTCGAGAATTCCCGCTGCCCCGAACCGAACGTGCCCAGCTCGCCCGGCGGGATGGCGGCCGGCGCACGGTCCGGCCGATCTGCAATGTCTTCCCGGTTGTGCAGCTGGAGAGGGAAGGGCCTGCGCCGCGGTGTGCCGGAACTATGCCGCGCCCTCGCCGAGGTATTGCAACCAGACCGGATCGAGTTCGTTGACCGTGGACAGCAGGCGCCAGTGCGGGCCTTTCGGGGAGACCAGCGGGGATCGCAGGGGCCAGCCCAGTTCGCTGAGCAGTTTGTCGGCTTTGCGGTGGTTACAGGGGGCGCAGCTGGCGACGCAGTTCTCCCAGCTGTGTTCGCCGCCGCGGCTGCGGGGGATGACGTGATCGATGGTTTCTGCCTTACCGCCGCAGTAGCCGCAGCGGTAGTGGTCACGCTGCATGAGGGCGGCGCGGGTCATCGGGACTCGGGCACGGTACGGGACACGGACATAGGTGCGCAGCCGGATGACCGAGGGAATGGTGACGGTGGCCCCGGCGGAGTGCAATACCGGGCCGGTGGGGTCGTGATGGACCGCGTCGGCCTTATCGCAGACCAGCAGCACGATGGCGCGACGAGCGGGTAGCGCGGTGAGCGGTTCGTAGGTGGCGTTGAGCAGCAGGACGCGGCGTTTGAGCCAGTTGATCTGCTGGGGGGAGTGGAGTACGGCGGGTCCGCCGCGAGAACGAGCGGAATCGATATCGGCTGCGGTCTCGGAAGTGTGCCGGTTGACCGCATGATCGGACAGCAGTTGCAGCGGAGGAGCCCCCGACCCACGAGCGTGGACGTCGGCGGGCTTCAGTTGTCGGTGGCGCATCGCCTCCGGTGATCGGGCGCCGGTCCGTTGCTTCATGTCGACCCCAAATTCTGCGTATCAAGATCATGTGGTATCTCGCCGCGAGACAAGATTCAGTTGACCATGGAACGCCCCGGAGTGCACGGTTATTTTGCACAATGGCTGGTGAACTGCCGCTGAAGCGACGTCCGAGGTCAACCGAGTCGAAGACGCCGGCGGGGTCCGGCCGTATCGGAGTGGCCGGATACTCCCTCGACGGTACGGGTATATCGCCGAATCTGCGAACCCGCGGTGACACGGGCACAATGGACGGCGCATCCAGCGAAACGAGAGGGTTCATGACTGCGGGTATTCCGGCTGCCGGTGATCCGGCCGGCGAACAGGCCACGATCTCCTTCTACGATGCCGTCGGCGGGGAGGCGACCTTCCATCGGTTGGTGGCAACGTTCTACCGCGAGGTCGCCGCGGACGAGATCCTGCGGCCCATGTATCCCGAACAGGACCTGGGCCCGGCCGAACGCAGGCTGCGCATGTTCCTCGAACAGTACTGGGGTGGGCCCCGCACCTACTCCGACGAACGGGGCCACCCGCGGCTGCGTATGCGGCATATGCCGTTCGAGATCGGGCCCGTCCAGCGCGACGCCTGGTTGCGCTGTATGCGGATCGCGGTCGCCGAGATCGAACCCGAGACCCTCGATGACGCCCACCGCCGCCAGCTGCTGGACTACCTGGAAATGGCCGCGAACTCCTTGATGAACACCACCTGGTAGCCCTTTCGCCCTCGCAGGGTGATCCAGGTAGCTGTTGCCGCTGTACGCCCCTACACTCCGGCGCCGAGAACACAGCACACCACCGGTGCACCATCTACTACAGAGGATCGTCTACCGTTATCGTGTGAGCATTCTCGAGACAGTGGCGATTTTCGCCGGTATCCCACTGGGGATCTACCTCATAATCGCTGGTTTGTCGTATCTCGGTAAGCCGCTGCCCGGTGAGAAGCCGGTCCACTTCGATATGAGCAAGAAGTGGACCTCCCCGCCGGTGCTGTGGAGTGCTACCGATGAGGTCACCGGACGCGGTCATTCCTACGATGCCGGTGAATCGTCGCATGGTTCGCATGTGGCGTTCGACGCCCTCGAATCCCCCCAGGAAGCGCTGATCGGAGGCCGGGCAAGTGGCAAGTACTAAGTGGCCTGCGGTGGTCGAGTCCGAACTGCCGCGGGGATATGTGATCACCACCAGCGGCCGGGTCTCCGGGGTGCACGAGGCCGGTGACGTGTTCAAGGAGGCGCCGTTCGACAACGACGAGCGGCTGGCCATGGACAATGTGCTCACCGAGGCGACCCGTGCCACCAAGGTCCGGTTCAACGTCTATATCGGCGACCTCGGTCCCGATGCCGGTGCTGCGGTGGACACACTGTTCCCCAGCATGCCCGAGGCAGCCCGTTCGGTGCTCATCGCTGTCTCCCCGAACGACCACGCCGTGGAGGTTCGCTCCGGCCGGGACGTGGCCGAGCGGGCCAATGACCGGGTGTGCCAGCTCGGTGTCACCGCCGCGCTGAGTTCGCTACGGCAGGGCGAGCTGATCGACGGTCTCGTTTCGGCGGTCCGCGTGATGGCGGCCGCCATCGGTCGCTGACCTTCCGGGAGCGCTCGCTATCGGCGACGACGGCGCGTCCACCAGTAGGTGGACGCGCCGTCTGCCGTCTCCGGTCAGGAGATATCGAAGGCGCGGGCGCGCAGCGACCGCTCGACTCCCGCCTTGCCTTCGCTCACCAGCCGCCGTAGGGCGGGCGGATGATCGCCGGCCAGGAACTCGCCGGCGCGGGCCACCGCTGCTTCGCTGATCGCCCAGGCGGGGTACAGACCGATCACCACGGTCTGCGCGACCTCACTGGACCGCCGCTCCCACACCGCGGGAATTTCCGCGAAGTACCGCTCCACGAAGGGCTGGAGCAGGGTGTCCTGTCCGGCGGGCGCGAAACCGTTGACGATGGAGCGCGCGGTGATGTTGGGCACCGAATCGTCCTCCATCACCGTTGCCCAGGCCGATGTCTTCACCTCGGCGATCGGGCGCGCCGTTGCCGCGGTGGCGGCCTGCCGGCGGCCCGCGGCGGTTTCGTCGTTGCGCAACTCGGCGTCGATGGCCGGGGTGGTGTCCGCGCTGCCGGTGTCGAGCTCCCCGGCCGCGGCGAGCGCGGTGAGCAGCCGCCAGCGCAGGTCGGTATCGACGGTGAGACCGGGCAGACCCACTCCGGCCGGGTCGCCGTCGAGCAGTTCACGCAGGACCTCGGTATGCCACGCAGACAGCTTCGCGCTGGTGAGAGCGTTGACGAACGCCAGCTGGTGGTCGGAACCCGCGTCGGCCTCCCGGGCCAGCTCCAGCAGGCGATTCGCGTAATCCTGCCAGCCGGTGGTATCGGCCCATTCCGGATCGGTGTAGCTGCGCAGGGCGGTATTGGCCTGCATGAGCAGTCGCTGCACCACCCCGATCTCGGATTCCGCGCCGATACCGCGCTGTACCAGCGCGACGAAATCCCGGGCCCGGAACTCGGCCTGCCGGGTCATCTCCCAGGCCGCCGACCAGGCCAGGGTGCGGGGCAGCGGTTCGGCGATATCGGCGATCTGGTTGACCAGGACGTCGAGTGAATCGGGGTCCAGGCGGACCGAGCAATAGGTGAGATCGTCGTCGTTGATCAGCACGAACTTGCCGCGCGGTACGCCGACGAGTTCGGGGATTTCGGTGCGTTCGGCGGCGGCGAGATCGAGTTCGACCCGCTTCGTGCGGACCAGTTTGCCCTCTTGATCGTCGTAGACACCGATCGCCAGCCGATGCACGCGCTGCTCGCCGGCTCCGGGGGCGGCGCCCTCCTGGATCACGGTGAACGAGGTGAACTTGCCGTCGGCGCCGACCTCGAAATCGGGCCGCAGAATATTGAGGCCGGTGGTCTTGAGCCACTGCGCGCCCCAGTCGGACAGATCGCGTCCGGAGGATTTCTCCAGGGCAGCCAGCAGATCGTCGAAGGTGGCGTTGCCGTAGGCGTGCTCGGCGAAATAGGCGCGCAGCCCGGCCAGGAACGGCTCCAGCCCGACATAGGCCACCAGCTGTTTCAGCACGCTCGCACCCTTGGCGTAGGTGATGCCGTCGAAATTCACTTCGACAGCAGCCAGGTCGGGGATATCGGCGGCGACGGGGTGGGTCGAGGGCAGCTGATCCTGCCGGTAGGCCCACGACTTCTCGACATTCGCGAACGTGGTCCAGGCGCTGGTGTACTCGGTGGCTTCGGCCTGGCACAGCACGGACGCGAAGGTCGCGAACGATTCGTTCAACCACAGATCGTCCCACCACTTCATGGTGACCAGATCGCCGAACCACATATGCGCCATTTCGTGCAGCACGGTTTCGGCGCGCCGCTCGTAGGAGGCCCGGGTGACCTTGGACCGGAAGACGTAATCCTCGAGGAAGGTCACCGCGCCGGCGTTCTCCATCGCGCCGGCATTGAACTCCGGCACGAACAGCTGGTCGTATTTGCCGAAGGCGTAGGGGAGGCCGAAGTTCTCGTGGTAGAAACCGAAACCCTGTTTGGTCTCGGTGAACAACCGCTCGGCGTCCATGAATTCGGCGAGCGAGGCGCGGCAGTAGATACCGAGCGGGATGCTGCTGTGATCGTCGGTGTAGGTATCGGTCCATTCGGCGTACGGACCGGCGATCAGCGCGACCAGATAGGTGCTCATCAGCGGGGTCGTGACGAACTGGTGCCGGCCGGCCTCGGCGCTACCGGCACCGTTGGAGATCACCTTCCAGTCGGCGGGCGCGATGACCTCGATATCGAAGGTGGCCTTGAGATCGGGTTGGTCGAAGCAGGCGAACATCCGTTTGGCATCCGCGGTCTCGAACTGCGAGTACAGGTAGACCGCATCGTCGGCGGGATCGACGAACCGGTGCAGGCCCTCGCCGGTGTGCGAATATTCGCAGTCGGCCTCCACCACGAGCTCGTTGCGTTCGGCCAGGCCGGGCAGCGGGACCCCGGTCGACTCGTCGTACTCTGCGATATCGAGAGGTTTGCCGTTCAGTACCGCCGAACGGATACCGCGGGCGACGATATCGATGAAGGTCTGCGAACCGGGCTTCGCGGTGAACGTGACCGTACTGCGTGAGAAGAACGTCTGCTCGCCCGGCTTCCCCGCTCCGTCGGTCAGGTCGAGGTCGATGCGGTAGTTCTCGACCGAGACGACGCCGGCGCGTTCGATCGCCTGTTCGCGGGTGAGGTTCGGTGCGGACATCGGGCTCCTTCGATTACACAGAGGTGCGGGCACGAGCGCTGTCCACAATGCCACGTCGGTAAGGTTTGCCTGGAGTCAAGTCGTATGACTCGACTCCAGTCGAGAACCAGAGGATCGGAGCCGCAACGTGAAGCATGTGCACGCCGGAAAGGTGCGCGACCTGTACGCCGACGGTGAGACGCTGCTGCTGGTTGCCTCGGACCGGGTCTCGGTCTACGACGTTTCGCTGCCCACGCCGATCCCGGACAAGGGCGCCCTGCTGACGCAACTCTCGAACTGGTGGTTCGAGTTCTTCGCCGATATCCCCAACCATGTGCTGTCCACCACCGATGTGCCTGCGGAATTCGCCGGCCGCGCCGTGCGGGTGAAGCCGTTGAAGATGGTGCTGGTGGAATGCGTGGCGCGCGGATACCTGGTGGGGTCGGGGTGGAAGGAATATCAGCGCAGCGGTTCGGTATGCGGGGTGGCGCTACCTGCGGGACTGCGCGAAGGTGACCGGCTGCCCGAACCGATCTTCACGCCGACCACGAAGGTATCCGACACCGGGCACGACGAGCCGATGACTTTCGGCCAGGTCGTCGATCAAGAGGGCCGCGAGATCGCCGAGCAGCTGCGCGACCGCACCCTCGGCCTGTACGCCCGGGGTGCGGCGCACGCCGCGGAGCGGGGCGTGATCATCGCCGATACCAAGGTCGAATTCGGCTGGGACGGTGATGTTCTCACCCTCGGTGACGAACTGCTGACCTCCGACTCCTCCCGATTCTGGCCGGCCGGTGAATGGGAGCCCGGCCGGCCGCAACCTTCGTTCGACAAGCAGTTCGTCCGGGATTGGGCCACGTCCACCGGCTGGGACAAGGAACCGCCCGGCCCGGAGATCCCGGCCGATATCGTCGCCGCCACCAGGAACAAATACGTCCAGGCCTACGAGCTGATCACCGGCCGTACCTGGTGAGGCGTTCCCGCGGCTGTTGCTGTCCGATCAGTGGCCGCCGCGGCGATCCGGCCGCGACGCTGTGCTGGGACCTGCTGTTCAGAGGGACGTCGAGGTGTCGGCCAGCCGGTCCGGGTCGACCGGGTCGCCGGAGAGGATGAGTTCTTCGATGCGATCGCCGACATCCCAGATGTTCACGTTCATCCCGGCCAGGACCCGCTGCTGATCGTCGAGCCAGAACGCCACGAATTCGCGGCTGCCGAGATCTCCGCGCACGACCACTCGCTCGTAGTCGCCGGGGGCGGCGAAACCGGTGTACTCCATACCGAGGTCGTACTGGTCGGTGAAGAAGTAGGGGAGGCGGTCGTAGAAGGCAGCCTTGCCCAGCATGGTCCGGGCGGCCACGGCGGGCTGATTCAGTGCGTTCGCCCAGTGCTCGACACGGATGCGGCGGCCCAGTACCGGGTGTTGCTGTTCCGCGATATCGCCGATCGCGACGATATTCGGATCGCTGCTGGTGAGTCCGGCGTCGACGAGAACGCCGGTGCCGGTGAGCAGGCCGGCGGCTTCGGCGAGTTCGATCCGGGGTCGCGCACCCACCGCGACCAGGACGGCGTCCGCATCGAATACGGCTCCGTCCGCCAACCGCACACCGCCGGCCCGGCCGTCGGAAACAGTGATCTCCTCGACGCGCGCATCGAACCGGAACTCGACGCCGTGCTCCCGGTGCAGGTCGGCGAATACCTCACCCATCTCCGGGCCCATCGCGCCCAGCAGCGGTGTGGTGGCCCCTTCGACCACGGTCACCGCCACGCCGGCCGCGCGCGCCGCCGCGGTGACTTCGAGCCCGATCCAACCCGCCCCGATGACAACCAGCCGGCGCGCGGTGCCGAACAGTTCGACCAGTGCGTCGGATTCTTCGACGGTGCGCAAGGTGTACACGCCCGCCGCGTCGGCGCCCGGGACGGGCAGCGACCGGGATGCGGCACCGGTGGCCAGGGCCAGCTTGTCGTAGGGCAGGGTCGAACCGTCCGGCAGCGCAACCGTGCGGGCGCCCCGATCGATAGTGGTGGCCTCGGTGCCCAGTAGCAGCTCCACATTGTGGTCCCGATACCAGGCGGAGTCGGCCACGGTGAACTCGTCCAGGGTCTTCTTCCCGGCCAGATACTCCTTCGACAGCGGCGGGCGTTCGTAGGGCAGCCGCTCCTCCGCGCCGATGAGCGTGATGTGGCCGTCGAAATCGTTGCCGCGCAACTCCTGTGCCAGTTTCGCCCCGGCCAGGCCGGCGCCGGCGATCACGAAACGCTGTGCAGATGTCATGGACGGACTCCCTTGTCGTGAGATGTTTCAGCGACGATCCGAACCTCTGGGGCCAGCCTACTGAGGCCGGCGGAGATGATCGCCGGGATCGGGAACGAAATCGGCGCGGCGGCGGTTGCTCGGTGGGAGGCCGGGACTGCGGCGCAGTGCCCGTCGAGGACCGAAGGAGAGGAACCGCCCGTGACCGATACGGCCGATAAATTGGACCTTGCCGAATTCTGGTTCGACCCACTGTGCCCGTGGTGCTGGATCACCTCCCGCTGGATCCTCGAGGTGGCGAAGGTGCGCGATATCGAGACCCGTTTCCATGTGATGAGCCTGGCGGTGCTCAACGAGGGACGTGATCTGCCGCCCGAATATCAGGAACTGATGGCGAGCGGGTGGGGCCCGGTCCGGGTCGCGATCGCCGCTGCCCAGCAGCACGGCGACGATGTTCTGCCGGCGCTGTACACCGCCATGGGCACCCGGTTCCACGACCGCCGGTCCGAGTTCGAGCAGGAGGGCGATCTCCGGGGCACCTTCGCGGCGATTCTGGCCGACGCGCTCGCCGAGGCCGGCTTGCCGGCCGAACTGTCGGCCGCCGCGGACAGCGGCGACTACGACGAGGCCTTGCGGGTGAGCCATCACGCCGGGATGGACAAGGTCGGACCCGATGTCGGTACGCCGACCATCCACGTCAACGGGGTCGCGTTCTTCGGTCCGGTGCTGTCGCGGATCCCGCGTGGCGAGCAGGCGGGCAAACTGTGGGACGCGGTGGTCACGCTGGCCGCTTACCCACACTTCTTCGAACTCAAGCGCACCCGTGACGAGGATCCGCAGTTCGACTGAAGATCGCGCCGACCGATTCCCGCCGCCCGGCCGGAATCGGTCACCGGGCCCGGATCAGTACAGAGTTTTCGACATCGTCACCGGCCGGCCGCCGGGAGTTCCCGGCGGGGGCGGTGGCGGGGTGAGCGGCAGTGACCCCGATCCGGGCCGCCAGAACAATCGGCCGTGACTGCTGCGGTCGCGTAACGCCCACATCCGCCAGGTGAGCACGGGATGGGATGCCATAGCGTTCACCATCCAGACGAAGAAACCGCGTTCCCGGGCGGCGCGGTCGGCCATTTCGTCGAAACCCACCGAGGTGTTGAGGTATTTGCCGGCTGCCAATGTGCCCATTGCCGGCGCCGCGCCTTGCGGCCGGTGGCAGTAGCCGTGGTTGTCGGCCGTGTACTCCTGTGACCGGATGAGCGAATTACCCAGGATCGGCAGGAACGGGATGAGGAACATCCCCAGTTGCCGCCAATAGGACGTGTGCCCGGCCGCGATATGACCGACCTCGTGACCGATGATGAACGCCAGTGCGTCCGGTTCGCGGGCGGCGCCGCCGACCTCGAACAGGTCGCTGTAGACCACCACATAGCGGCGGAATCCGTGACCGGAGGCGAACGCGTTGATCTGCCCGTTGCCGAGTACGACGTACGCATCCGGCGCCGATGCCATACCGAACCGGGCCGCGGCCTCCTGCACCATCCGGTAGCCCTCGGGGAATTGGGTCGGCGACATCTTCACGCCGTTGACCCGCTGGCGCGAAAAGTTGAGCCCGCGGCCCAGCCAGATCAGCAGCGGCGCTCCCACCAGGATCAGGATGTACTCGTTGACGGCGCCGAGGGCCAGCAGCAGAAATGCCAGCAGATACGCGACCCCCGTGAACAGCACCACAACGGTCAGCAGCGGGATCTCCCAGCTGTGCCGGGCGGGCATACCGAACGGTGACAGTCCACGCGGCTCGTGCGCCGGCCCCGGCGGCGGTGGATAACCGGCCGGTAGGGCCGTCGGAGCGCCCGGACGGTCGGTGAGCCACGGGTAGGGCCCGGGCTCCGGCGGAGTCGCGGCCCAGTGGGGGCCGGACCCGGACGGTTGCTGTGGGTCGTGCGGCTGCATACCCCGACTCTAAGCGGACCTCCCCGTTCGCCCGGCCGGGTACGGATGGTTGCGCCGGGTTCCGCAGGCGTGGCCTGCCCGCCGTCATCGGCCGTTTCCGGGCCTGACACAATCGCGGCATGCGCGTATACCTGGGTGCCGATCACGCTGGTTTCGAATTGAAGAACGTTGTCTCCGATCACCTCGAGAAGGCCGGTCATGAGGTCGTCGACTGCGGCGCCCTCGTCTACGACGCTCTCGACGACTACCCCGCCTTCTGCATCGAGGCGGCCCGCCGTACCGTCGCCGATCCGGGCAGTCTGGGACTGGTCTTCGGTGGTAGCGGTAACGGTGAGCAGATCGCCGCGAACAAGGTGCCCGGGGCGCGGTGTGCGCTGGCCTGGAGCGTCGAAACCGCCCGGCTGGCCCGCGAACACAACAATGCCCAGCTGATCGGTATCGGTGGCCGGATGCATTCGCAGCAGGAGGCGCTCGAGATCGTGGACGCCTTCGTGACGACTCCGTGGTCGGAGCAAGAGCGCCACCAGCGCCGTATCGATATCCTCGCCGCCTACGAGAAGACCGGCGAAGCGCCCGCGCTGCCTACCTCCTGACGCGAGTGCCGGAGGGACATACCCTGCACCGGCTCGCCCGCCGCCACGAACGGCGCCTGGCCGGTGCGGTGGTGCGGGTGTCGAGTCCGCAGGGGAAATTCGCCGCGGGTGCCGCCCGGGTGGACGGGCGTACCCTGCTGCGGTCGCAGGCGTGGGGTAAACATCTTCTGCACGAGTACGAGGGCGAACTGTTCGTCCACATCCATCTCGGGCTCTACGGGACGTTCATCGAATCCGGACTGCCGATGCCGGAGCCGGTGGGACAGGTGCGGATGCGGATGTACGGGTCCGGCCGCGACGGATCCGGGTTCGGCACCGATCTGCGCGGCCCGACGGCCTGCGAAGTCCTGGCACCGCCTGAGATGGCAGCGCTCGTCGCCCGGCTCGGACCCGACCCGCTGCGTTCCGATGCGGACCCGGACCGGGCCTGGGTGCGGATCAGCCGCTCCCGGCGCAGTATCGGCTCCTTGCTGATGGACCAGAGCGTGATAGCCGGGGTCGGTAATGTCTACCGTGCGGAAGTATTGTTCCGGCACGGTATTTCCCCGTCGCGAGCCGGTACCGGGATCGGCCGGGACGAATGGTCGGCGCTGTGGGCGGATCTGGCCGGCCTGATGCGGGTAGGGGTGCGCCGCGGGAAGATGCACGTCGTTCGTCCCGAACACGATCACGGTGCGCCGTCCTATGCTGCCGACCGGCCCCGTACCTACGTCTACCGGCGGGCAGGTGAGCCGTGCCGCCGCTGTGCCGCGCCGGTGCGGCACAGTGTCCTGGAGGGCCGGAACCTGTTCTGGTGCGCTGGGTGCCAGCCCGGCTGAGCCTGCCTGTTCGGCCCGCTCAGCCGGCCACGGCGGTATCGACAGCCTCGCCCGCGGGTTCGGCGCCGACGTACCGGCGGCCACCCGCGGTTTTCGCCGAGTACATGGCGAGGTCCGCGCGGCGCAGCAGTTCGGCCAGCTCGGCGCGGTCCTCGGGGGGCGAATAGGTGGTGCCTACACTCGCCGATACCGGTACCGGACCGGCCGCGGTCCATACCGAATCATTGAGCGCCAGCACGATATTCGCGGCCAGCTCGGGGACGTGGTCCTTGTCGAGACCGGCCGCCAGCACGAACTCGTCCCCGCCGTAACGGCAGACCACGGTCCCCGGTGGCGCGACCTCGCGCAGGCGCTGCGCCAGTTCGACCAGAACCTCGTCGCCGACGGCGTGACCGTAGTTGTCGTTGATCTGTTTGAACCGGTCCAGATCGACAACCAGCAGCCCGACCCCGCGCTGCGGATGATCGGCCATCTGCCGGACCCGATTGCGGAGCAATGTCCGGTTGGCCAGACCGGTCAGGGCGTCATGGGTGGCTTCGTGTTCGAGCCGCTGCTGGAGGGCGGCGAATTCGCGTACCCGCTGCGTGGCTTCGTCGGAGAAGTTCTTCTTCTGCTGCGCCAGCGCCAGCTCCTGCAGCGCCTGGGCGTAGCTGTCGATGGCCTGACTGGCCACCAGCGGCCACTGGGTCGCCACCAGGGAGCCGCGTGGTCCGGCAGGGAAACCCAGCAGGGTACGGGTCACCAGCGCCAGCATCCGCACCTGGTGCAGCGGCTCCGCGCACAGCCGCGCTCCGAGCCGGCGGGCGGCGCGGATCGGGAACGGATCGGACACCGTGAGCTCGAGTAGCTGCTCGAGGATCTCGACGAGAACAGGTTCGATCTCGGCGGCGGTGAGACCGGCATCGGGCCGGGCCCCGGCCGCCAGGGCCCATTCGTGAGCGGTGGAATGGACGGGTGGCCGACTTTCAGCAGCCATTGCGATCACCACATGCGAAGGTAATCGCGCCGCGAATGTGCGGCTTCGGTGCCGGGGCCACCCGGCTGTGTCGTACTGCTGTGCGGATGGTCCACCTTGTCGGGTGCACGCCACCGCCCCCTTTCCAGATACCCCGTCCGGTAAGAAGATCGTAGCAAGATGGTGGGGCCCGGAGACCTGTGTTCTAGAACAAGTTCTCGAACCCCGGAACAACAGCAATCTCTGGCGTATCGTCCGGAATCCGCCGGTGTTACACACTTTCGCGAAATTTCTGTGCGCAGCGCCGTGGAGTATCCGGCCGCCGTGTCCATTCGGTCGATCATGCCGGTTCGGGCTGTCGGCTCACGGGGCGTGGGCGGCTGCCCCGGATGATGCGCCGGGACCCGGAACGGGGGCTGATTGGCGAAAAGAAAGTGGCATTCGGTACAGTCGCTCATGCACGCGGCATCGTGGCGATCCCACCGGTGCCGGATGTATGCGGGTGTAGTTCAATGGTAGAACCTCAGCCTTCCAAGCTGATGGTGCGGGTTCGATTCCCGTCACCCGCTCTCTGCGAGACCGGAAACCGCCCCTTCGGGGGCACTACGGGGTGTGGCGCAGCTTGGTAGCGCACCCGCTTTGGGAGCGGGTGGTCGCAGGTTCAAATCCTGTCACCCCGACTTTTCTCGCCGGTTTCCCGGATTCGACTCCGGTGCCTCAGCTACGCGCCCGGGACGGTTGCTTACCGTTGGGTGCCCCGTTCCGCCGGACGGGGTAGGCGCGTGGCGGTTGCGGAGTCTCCACAGGTAGTTCGGCGCGGCGTCCGAAAGCCTGGTCGATCAGCTCCGACGCGGCGCGGGTGACGATGAGGCGCGCGATGGCCAGGTCGGTCTCCAGTTTGGTGCGGTCCTTGATATTTCGTTCGGACTGCTCGTAGCTCTTTCCGGCGAGGATATGGAAGACATCGGCGGCATACCGGTCGGCGATGCGGTCGCAATCGGTGCGGAGGCGCTCGATGAGCTGGAAGGTCACGTTGGGGGGCAGGCCCGCGTCGTCGAGGCGGGTGGCCAGATCGCTGCACCGCGGGTTGGTGACCCGGTAGACGTCGAACGGGTCGTCGCTGGCGGCGAGTGCCTGTTGTACGTACTCGGGTAGTTCGTAGGCCGGCTCCTCGGGTTCCGGCTGGGGCGGATGGTCCGGTGCCGGGTGGGCGGTCGCGCCGGGGTTCTGATCGGTGACGCCCAGTACGTCGGCGAGGCCGTCACCGCGGTCCCAGGCGGAGAGCAGTTCCCGGATGCCGTTGAGTTTCATTCCGCGACCCAGCAGTCGGCTGATGGTCTGCAGCCGGTTGAGATGGTCGGACCCGTAGTAGCCGATGCGTCCCCGGACGTCGGGCGAGGGCAGCAGTCCCCGCTCGTGGTACACGCGGACACTGCGCACGGTGGTCTCGGCGGCCCGCGCCAGCTCGTCGATCGTGTACTCGGATTCGCCAGGCATACCTATAGGAAACCATAATCCGGCCCGTAGATAAACGGTCCATAACCAAACGAACCGATGGGCGGCGGCTAAAAGATTGTGAAATGAACGTCAACGTGCCGTTAAGTAGCGGCACGAGGTCTTGCGTCCGTGCCGGTCGGTGTTCTACCGTCGTGATACAGCTGACATCAGCTGATTTCCGGGGACTGTTGATCAGCCCTGACGATCCGCCCGACCAACGGGACACGTATCGGTACCCCCGGCGTGCCCTCGGCAGTTCCGGAGACGGTGATGAGCACAGTACGAGCACGGTCGTTGAGCGTTGTCCTACCTCGGTCAACGGACAAGTCGCGGATATCCGCGCAAGCCCCTTCCGCATCGGTCAAGTCGGCGCAGCGCCCACCGTGCGCCGAGGTTCCCGATAGCTGGGACCTGGATTCCGGCACCCCCGACGCATGGCATTCGGCAGTACGTATTTGCTATGACTGCCCGTTGTTCGAACAGTGTGCCCGTTTGGCGCAGACTCTCATCGAGCGGGGCGATGCCCCGCGCGCCATGATCTGGGCGGGCATCGCCTACGACAACTCGGGCAACGTCATCGAGAACCTGGACCGGCACCGTACCGTGCCGATCGATCACAAACGACCGATGCGGATCATCCGCAACGGCCCGCGCCCCACTCACGGTGCGGTGGTTTCCGGTGCTCCCAAACGGCATATTGTGCTGGGGCGTCCGCTCTGCCCGGCGGGAACCGCCGCTGTCTGACTATGCTGCTGGAGCAAACGCGGAACTAGTTCTGGTGGTGCGTAGATGACAATTCTGGCGTTGGAGATCGGCGCGACCAGGCTGGCTGCGATCGAGATCGCCGACGGTGTCGGCTCCGACCGGGTCCAGGAGATACCGGTACCGCGACAGGGTGCCTGGGGCAAGGTGCGCGAACTCCTTCTCCATATCGCGGCGGGCCGTGAGGTCACCGCGGTGGGAATCGCCTCCAGCGGGCCGATCGATATGAGCTCCGGTGTTGTGGCGCCCGCGCAGGTGCAGGAGTGGCAGGCCGGTTTTCCGCTGGTCGAATCGGTCCAGAAGCTGTTTCCCGCCGCCTCCGTCGCGATGGCATTGGACGGCGTATGCCTTTCGCTGGCCGAGCGGCATTTCGGCGCGACTCGTGAGGTCATGGATTCACTGTCGATCCAGTTGTCGGAGACGGTGTTCGGCGGGGTGATGGTCGGCGGTTTCGTGGTGGTCGGGCGGACGGGGAACGCCGGCCAGATCGGTCATGTCCTCGTACCCGGCCACGACGGCCCTTGTGGCTGTGGCGGCCGCGGCTGCCTGGAATCGGTGGCAGGTGCGCCGGCGCTGACGGCTTGGGCGCGGCAGCAGGGCTGGGGTGGGGATACGGTGGCGGATCTCGCGGCGGATGCGCAGGCCGGGGACCGTATCGCCGTGGCGGCGCTGGAACGGGCCGGGGCCGCGGTGGGCCGGGCCATCGCCTCGGTGGCGGCGCTGCTGGATATCGATCGGGTGGTTGTCAGTGGGCCTATCGCCACCGCCGGCTCCGGGCTGTGGAAACCGCTGCACAGCGCGGTCGCGATGCACGCGCGGTTGCCCTTCCTGCCCGGGCTGCGGGTAGTTCCCTCCGAGCTGGCGGATCTGGGCCTACTCGCGGGCGCGGGAGTTATCGCGTTGACCTCGCAGAACGAGGATCCGCGCACCGCGCAATAGGTCTCACCGGGCGGGCCGGCCGTAGCTGCGGCCGGCGTGGCTGCTCGGCGGCCGGAGTGCTGACCGGGTGGATTGCCCGGGGTTAACGCTCCCGCCGATTGCGCTCATGGCAAACTGATCGCGGGTTCGATTTTCGGTGTGGACCATTCATCGAAGACTCGAATCGGCCGTGTTCGTGCAGGTTTCCGCATCATTGCCGGTTCGGCCGGCTGGGCGGTCGGCCCTCTCCGGCGGCGCCCGGGGCCGGACTCGGCGCCGGCTGTCATAACGGTTGCGATTTCACTGTTGAGCGTACCGCTGTGTAACGGTACATTATCTTCTGCGGACATTGTCTCGATAGCGACATACGCCGCGAAACGGTTGGACGCACGCGATGAGAGGGCGCAGTGATCCCCTGGGTGACGGTCGAAACTTTGGCGCCGGAAGGGTTCTCGGTCGCGTCGGTCGGGGATACCGCACGCGAGTTCGCCGACTGGCGCCGCGTACTGCAACGACAGCTTGCACGTACCCCAGCCCTCTACGACGGATTGACCACCGGCGACATCACCGAGGCCCTGCGCACCGCCATCGAGGGCGCCATCGACCTGGACCGCACCTTCGCCACCAGATCCGGGCCGCACCGGTTGATGGTCCGGCCGGTATTCGGGCCTGCCGGGGAAGTGCACGCGGTGCGCTGGTGGGCCGGGCCGGCGGACGGCCCGGTGCCGCCCTTACCCGCGGCGGCAGGGGCGATCTGGGATCTGGACAGCCAGACCCTGGCTCAGCCGAGCGGGATCACCACGCTGTCGGGTACCGCGCCCGAAGAGTACGTACCGCGTATGTCGATTGCCGAATTCTTCCATCGAATCTCGGCATTCGACCGGCACGCGGAAGTCCTCGATCTGCTGTACTGCCCCGAGTCCGGGGAGAAAATGCAATTCGAGGTCACTGTCCTGCGTGCCGCCGGGCGGGCAACCCGCTGGCGGATCTCCGTGCGGGCCCGAAACGACGAACACACTCGTGGCGCGTGGTGGCTGATCGAGGACATCACTTCCGAGAGCAATCCTGCCATCTGGCCGACTCTGGAAAGCGTCGGTCTGCGCGAGGCGCACCGCCGCGCGGGTAACCATCTCGCGGTCGTCCAACTGGGGTACACCAGTATCTCCCACTGGCTCACCGATCCGGCGCCGTGGTTACGCTGGGACTACCTGTTCCGCCCGGTCGATGTTTTCCATCCCGACGATCGGATCCGGTTGGTGGAACTCGGGGCCCGTGTCCGAGGCGGGGAAAGTGCCGGTGTGACGGTCAGGGCATTGAACTACAGCGGCGGCTACACCCCTACCTCGCTGCTGCTGTATCCGTACCCGGGATTTTCCAACCGGGAACTGGCCATCGCCCAGATGGTGCGCGTGGCCGACGATATCCCGGTGATGGAACCGGATCCGGCGGGTCTGGGGACCCCGGAGGGGCCGATCGGTTACGACGATCAGCTGCGGTTCCGGCTGGCGGGCCGGTTACGGCACAGTTCGGTGTCTTGAGAACGACCATCCTCCGGGGTCCCCATGCCTGGGAAGATGTTTTACGGTGATGGACAGGCCGCTCTCTACCATTCCGAGAGTGAGGACTGGGGCGGCTAGACGCGCGGATTCGGGCGAGGCACTGCTTCGCCAGATGGCTGCACGGCGCCGTCGCGACAATATCGTCGTCGTCGTTCTGGCAGTGCTCGCGGTTCTCGGCGGCGGGCATGCCGTCTACAGTTTCTTCGCTCCCGACCCCGCCCCGCCGGGCGACGAGGAGATGGTGCGGGTCACGGGGCACGCGAGTCTGGCAGCATCGTTCGCCCAGGATTTCGTCGTCGCCTATCTGAGCGCCGACGCGAACGATCAGGACGCACTGGCTCGCTATGTCGACGGGACACAGCGGATCTCCTTGCCGAAAACAGGTGCACAGGTGAGTGCGCCGCTGGTGGTCTACCTATCCCGCACACTCGACGCGGGGACGGTCGAGGTGTGGTCGGTGACGGTATCGGTGCAGACGGGCAGGCCCGGATCGGGCGCTGCGCGCCACTATTACCGGGTCCCGGTATCGGTCTCCGAGGGCAGCCTGCGGGCACTCACCCTGCCCGCCGCGGTGGAACCGCCCGCGGTCGGATCGGATCTGGCGCAGGCATATTCGGCACCGTGCGGTGAGGAGACGGCCTTCGCCCAGGTCGCCACCGGATTCCTGAGCGCATATCTGGCCGGCGCGGGGGATGTGGCGCGCTATGTCACCGTCGATTCCGGACTCTCGGCGCTGCGCCCGGCGCCGTTCACCGAACTCAGCACGGTGACCGTCACCGCCGAGGACTCCGCCTGCGGAACCGCCGGCTCGAGTGCACAGGTACTGGCCACCGTGACTCCGAAAGGGGCCTCCGGGACGGCGCCCGCGCTGGTCTATCCGCTCACCATGGTCCGCGGTGAGGGCCAGTGGCAGGTGCGGGCCATCGAGACACTGCCGGCACTGAAAGAGCCACTGACGCTCGTCGTACCACCAGGGGAGGACACCGGCCCGGCCACCGGCGACACTACGGGAGCACCGACGACCACCGCGGAGATCCCCCCGGCGACCCAGAACTGATACGAGGCGGCAACCATGAGCAATCTCAGCAACATCCTCTACGGCATCCTGGTATTCGTACGCTGGGCCGGACTGATCCTCATCACCATCGTATCGATGGCCGTGCTGATCTCCGAGGCTGCGAAATCCAAGCTGTCCCCGGCCAAGATCCTCGGTGTCGCGGGGTCGGCGATTCTGGCCGCCGTACTGTTCTGGATGCTGCCGACGCTGGTGAACTTCGCCCGCGCGGACGCCAATATGATCGTTCCGGACCACCCCGTCGGGGGCGGTTATCGGTGACCCCTCAGGTGATCAAGGTTTTCACGCCGGTCAAACGTGTTCCCACCATGATCGGCAAGGCCCAGAACGGGCAGAAACTGCCGTTCGGGCCCTACACCCTGCCGCAAGTGGCCGGTGTCGCCATCGGACTGATCGTTACGGGCGCGGCGGCGATGACCCTGCCGGCGAATCCGGCGATCACCTTCCTGGCCGGGCTGGCGCTCACGGCCGTACTCGGTTTCGGGCTGGGCCTCGTCCCGTATACGGGTGTGCGGTTGTTTTCGCGGGTGGTCTGGTTCGCGCGGTTGATCTGCTATCCGAAACCGGTTCTCGCCTCGGGTATGCCGGTGACACCCGAATCGGCCCGGATCACCATGTTCGTCGAGGAGACCGTGGTGGCGATCCTGCCGCACGAACCATCGCCGGGAAGTGCCCGGCCGAGCCGCGGCCGGCGCGTATCTGCCCGCGGCGGGCAGTTGCTGGATCTGCTGAGTACCAATCGGAATTCGCGTGCGGTGGAAGCGGTGGACTCACCCACACCGTCATCCCGCTGGCGGACGATGATCAGCGGTAACGGGGGGCGGCCGACGAACGGAGAGGGCCGCTGATGGGATTCAACCGGGACCTGCAACCCACGGCCGCGATCCGCGGGCATCTTCAGTTCACGCATTCGGGCCTCGTCACGGCCACGTACTTCATCACGGCGCTCGGATACGGTCTACGCAACGCCGCCGATAAGTTCGATGTCAAACTCGCCCATCACGCCCTGATCAACAATCTGCCCAACGGGTCGCTGCTGCTGGGGATCCAGGCCCGGCAGAACACTCTCGATGTGCTGAGCAAAATGGTCGAGGGCGTGGATCTGGACGAATGCGTCGACTACGCCGACGAGGTGTTCGCCTCTTATGAGCGGGTGCGGGCCATCTCCCCGCAGACCCGGATCTACCTGATCTCCATACCGGTCGGCACCGCCAGTACCAGTGGGATATCGGCACTTTCCCGGATGTGGCGAGGTAGCACGACGACGATCGACGCGACCGCCGTTTCCCGGGCCGAACTGGACTCCTATGAAGAGGAAGCCAACGAGATCCTGTCCCGGATCGGCGGGGATTTCGAACCGGTGCCGGTGCCCGCCGCAATGTTCCAGTGGCTGTGGGAGCACTACCTGGCGCGTGGAGCCGTCGGTGATCCGGTGGCGCCGACCCGCGCCGGTGCGCTCGACGACGCGACGGCGGCGGTGTTCAAATCCGCGGCGCTGGACGAAGGCGCTCGGGCAGATTCCCAGCGAAGGGTGCGCCCCTCTTTCGTCCCGGTGATCAAAGTGGTGCAACCCGACACCGGATACCGGCCGTCCTACCAGGCGATGCTGACTCCGCGGTCGTTCCCCTATTCGGGCATGGCGTTCCCGGGCGGTAGCGAGTTCCTGAATGTGATCGACGGCCTCGGCGGCGCCGTCACCGTCGACTGGGGTATGCGGATCTCCACCAAACCCGCCGATCAGGTACTCAAGAGCAACGAGGTGAATCTGCGCCGCCTCGGCGAACAGATGGACCAGCGCGACCAGGAGGTTTCGTTCGCGCAGAACACCCTCATGTCCAAAGCGCAGATGCTGGGCGAGTACAACCAGCACTTCGAGGTCAACGGCGGCGAATCGGAGGTCTCCTTCACCACCGTCATCGCGGTGGGTGGGCCCTCCCACGACGAGACCATGGACGCGGTGAACACGCTGCGCCGTCGTTACAAGCGCTTCCAGGTGGAGATGGTCACGCCGGTAGGGGCGCAGGTCGATCTCTGGTCGCTGCTGGTTCCCGGGAGTCCGCCGCGGCGGGCATTCGACGATTTCGCCCATATCGTGCCCTCCGATATGTGGGCGGGGTTCGTTCCGTTCACGACGAGTCAGATCGGTGACGACAGCGGCCCGGTGATCGGACTCAATCTGCTGTCCGGGCATTTCGAGCCGATTCATTTCGGGATCATGGAGGCCGCGCTGCACGACCTCTCCGCTTCCTTCGCCGTCACCGGCGAACTCGGTTCGGGCAAATCATATTTCCTGAAGCTCATGGCCGTGCTCGTCCACGATATGGGCGGGCAGTTCCTGGCGATCGACCGAAGCCAGGTCGGGGAATGGGAGCATTTCGCTTCCGCCATCGACGATGCCGTGGTCATCGACTTGGCGAACCCTTCGGTCTCGCTGGATCCGCTGCGGCTGTTCGATCCGCGCGTCGCCGGGGAACGCGCTCTGGATTCCGTGCTGCCGCTGCTGGACCTGTCACCCACGTCGGGTACCGGTGCAGTGATCAGCAACCTGCTGTCGCCCAAGGGAATCGCCGAGCACCACATCACCAGCCTGCTGGACCTCTACCGGGTGGTGTGCCGGTTGCGTGACGAGCCCGGGGCTCTCGACGAGTACTCGGATCTCGCGTCCAGGCTGGGAACCATCGTCGAACGAGTGCCGGTGCTGTTCGACCCGAGTCTCGCACCGATCCGGCTGGACGCCGCCGCCACCGTGGTCCGCAGCCACAAGCTGGCCCTGCCGACCGCCGAGGAACTGACCACCCCGCATCTCTACAACCGGCTGCCGTTGACCAAACGGCTGGGTACGGCCCTGTACGAGCTGGTCGGGGTGACGGCGCGAGAAGCGTTCCTGTCCGACAACGGACGCTTCGGGCTCCTCGTCGGCGACGAGGCACACCATTTCACCCAGACCCAGGTCGGTGCGTCGGTGACTTCGGATTTCAGTCGTGACGGCCGTAAACACCTCGCCGCCATCGGACTGGCCTCCCACGATCCCGCCACCGACTTCCAGGGGGCGGCGCACAACCTGATCCCGAACCGGTTCGTCTTCCGGCAGCGGGACGAAACGCTGGCCCGCAACAGTCTGGAATGGCTGGGCGTGGACCTGGAAGAGGCCCCGTACCTGCTGCAAGCCTTGCGGGAGGAGACCTCGCCACCGGTGGGAGCCGGTCGGCAGGTTCCGGAGGAACGTCGCGGTGAGATGTTCATGCGGGACGCGTTGAGCAGGATCGGGCGTGGCAAAGTCCTCGGCCCGGCCCGTACGGACCGGGCGGAGGCCATCACCAGTACGCCGAGCGTGGCGCCCCGTACCGCCCGGAGGGAACCGGAGGTGATCCGGTGAGCGGGATGTGGCGGGTGGATCGGTTGTGGTGGTGTCGAAGAAGAAGCTGATCGTGGTGCTGGCTTCGCTGCTGCTCTGTTGTTGCGGCGGGCCCGCGCTCTTGGTGGGGGCGCCGTTCGCGGAGTGGACTTCGATGGTGAAAAAGGATTTCGGGCTGCAGTGCGATGTTGCGCTCGGACCGGCCACCGGTACCACGCCCACTACCCCGGCCACCACCAGCGTCGTATCGGTTCCGGCCGCACCCGTTTCGGCTTCCCCCACGCCCACCGGAAACCCCTACGCGTCTTTGACCTTCGCGGCCGACGACCCGGATGCCACCCCGCGCGATCGGGAATGCGCCTCTGCCATGTCGGTGGCGCCCCGCCAGGGCCCGGCCGTGCAAAATGTCACCAATGGCCCCGCCGCGGTATGCGCCGCGGATCTCGCCCTGCAGTATCCCGAGGCAGGCGGTGCGGCGGAGATGTCGGACTACGTTCGAGACGTGATCTACAGCGCCTCGGTGGCTGGCTCTTCGGGGCAGTGTGTACCGGGCCGTGCGCCCCGCGTGTCCGAGGTCCGAAACTGTGGTGACACCGCCTCCACCGATCCGGTGATCTTGCCGGAAAACCTGCGGGAACAGGCATTCTGCGGGCATGCAGTGGATCTCGCAGCGATATCGGCCGGTGATCTGGTGTTCTGGGACTACCGGGACAACGCCGCGACCCGGGCCGGAATCGCGCTGGGATCCGGTGAGCTGGTGACGATCGAGGACGGGAAGTTCGTCCGGTCGAGGATCTCCGGCGCGGGTCACATCCAGATCAAGCGGGTACTGTGGGAGGCGTCGTGACCAGCGCGGAAATCGGGCCGTTCGCCGTCGAGGCCGAGTTCGACGACAATCCGGACGACGACGGTGCCACCGGCACCGGATCTCCGTGGACAGGTGAGCGCAGGCGGTGGGGGGCCGGCGGCGGCAACGCGAACGCACCCGGTGCACCGGCAGCGCCACCCGGCCCGGCTACAACGGCCGGCCCTACCGCGACACCGGTCGCCCACTCTGCGCCCGCCCCGGCGCCCATCGCCGCGCCGCCACCCGGTCTCGCGTTACCAGGGCTGCCGACTCTGCCGTTGCCCGGCCTACCCGCACCAGCAGAAGTTCAGCAATCGGCGCCCCCGGCCGCCGGGCATGCGCCCGCGGCGGCCCCGGTGGCCGATCGTCGTGAGGATGCCGATCCCGAGCCGCTGGTCGACCCCGAAATGCTGGCGCGGATGGCGCCCATGGCGATGATGGCGGGCACGGCCCTGCTGCCCATGATCGGTTCAGCACTCTCGGGTCTGACGGGTGGCGGTGGCGCGGCACCTGCAGCCGAAGCCGGCGCGTCGGGAATGTCCCCGGAGGCCGAGCGCGCGATGAAGGTTCTGAAATTACTCGAGGACATGTACGGCGAAGGCGAGCCGAAGGACCCCGAAGCGAAGAAACTGAAGGAGGACCTCGGCGGATCGGAGTCTGCCCGCGGCGAAGGTCCGGCCATGCTGAAGGCCAGGATGCTGTTCCAGGACAATGCGGCAAAAGCGTTCAACAACCTGGACAAACAACTGCTCGAGTACATTTCCGGGCTGGCAGGATCGAACAAGGTCGACAAGGGCGCGGTGCGTTCGCTGTTGAATCAGGTCAACGCGGCCCTGGCCGAGCTCGGCCCGATGGCGTACACGAAGGAAGGCCAGCAGAAGGTACGTCAGATTCTGACGGTGGCCCTCAAAGCGGCGCACAAGATCGTAGCCGGCGGGTCCGCGAATGCCGGTGACGCCGCCTCGGCCATCAAGCAGCTGACCAACCAGTACCTGTACAACCTCATGGGCAAGGATCTTCCGGGCGGGGTGAAATTTGCCTCCGGTAAGGACAAAGCCGGGAACGCCGGGAGCAAGGGCGGATCCGCCCGCGCACAGCACGCGGTGAAAACTGCCTTGAACCAGGTCGGAGATCCCTATGTCTGGGGGGCCGAAGGGCCGGACAGCTTCGACTGCTCGGGTCTCATGCAGTACGCGGCGAAGAAAGCCGGCGTGAACATTCCCCGCGTCGCCGACGACCAAATGAATTCGCTGCCGAAGGTGGCGAACAAGGATATCCAGCCCGGCGACCTGATCTTCCCCGAAAGCAGTTACAAGAACGGGGAGATGGGGCATGTGATGATGTACATCGGCGACGGCAAGTGCGTGGAAGCACCGAGCCGCGGCAAGGATGTCCGAGTCACCTCGTTGCCGAGCAGTTTCGCGGCGCGGCGCTGGGCGGACTGATCCGGCATCGGTGGCAGACAGCGCCACCGATGCTCATGAGTCCCAGGGGTCGAGACCGGATGCCGGATCGAGATGGTCCAGGTTGGCGAGTCGCATCTGCCACCGTGAAAGGTCGCGCAGGGCTGCGCGATCGCCCGGATTCCTACTGAAAGCCTGTGCTGCTCGGTCGAACCCTTGGGCTGCCTCCGTGGCGATCGTCCAGCGTGTGTCGCGGCCGACGGTATTCCACTGGTCGGGAGTGATGGCATTGCGCAGCGCGATGTCGGAGTCCCAATTCTGCCGCACCCGATTGACGAAGCCGTGGTTGACCACGGCTCCGGCGCGGGGCGCGGGGGTGTGCCGCAGAAAGTTCGCCGATGCCATAGCGGCCTGGGACGCAAATGCCCGGCGAGCCTCGATCGGATCGGTCGGGAGCATATGGTTCTCGACCGCACGGGCGGCAGCGACCGCCTTCTGCAGTGGGCCCCAGCCATAGGGATTGCCAGACATACTCGATTGCATGGCCGCAAGGGAGCGCATCCCCTGGTGTACCAGCACATTATCCGTGCCACCCGCTAGCAGGACCGCATTCATCCAGTTGCCCGGAACCTTCAGGTCCCCCAGTCCATCGAGGGAATGCGCGACACCCATCGGGGTGTTCATACCGCCATACGGTGCGGCCCTGGCCTGTGCTCGCATCAGCCAGTTGGCCCGCCCCTGGTGCGTCCAATCATGGTACTCCTCGCGTGCGGCCGCGCTGCGGATATTCGCGAGGTCCGAAGCCTTCTTGCCACGCGCCAAGGGGTTCAACGGCCCCGGGGTGGCCATCATGAGCCAGCCGGTCAGTGGCGAGTTGTTGACCGTGCTCAGGGCGGCGAGCATGCCGAGCCCGCTCAGCGAACCGCCGCCACCGGATCCACCGGCGCCGACACCCATACCCAGCGCCGAACCGCCGCCTCCGCCTCCGCTGCCCTGATTGCCCTGGATGGCCAGCGCGAACCGGTTCGCCACCCAGTTGTTTCCGCGGTCCAGGCTATTGCTGAGCCGCCGGATCTGGGCAATGGCAACGATCTCCACCACACAGGCGATCACGATCACCGAGATCACCTGGCCCGGTGCCTGTTCGAACAGATTACTCATGAACAGGATATAGATGCCGAGGAAACAGGTGAAGGCTGTCATACGTGCCGCGGCAACGAAACTGTCCACGACATTGCGGACGAGGTAGGTCTGAGTGGGACCGTAGACGAACCCGCCCGCCGCGAAGCCGAGTATCGCCATGAAGCCGTGATAGATGGTGTCCAGTGCTGCCTTGGTGACCTTCAATGCCAGGTAGACCGCGAACAGCAGTAGCAGTGTGGCACAGACCAGCAGGATCAATCCCGTGCCGACCTGGCCCATCGTCGGATTGGCGGCCTTGGCGACTGCGGCCTTGTTATTGCAGTCCTCCATGGCTTCCCGGACATAGTCGTCGGTTCCGGACAATACTCCGGAGGTCCACGCGGATTCGCAGGAGTGATAGTTGTCCACCACGTGCCCGAAGTTCCACACCTGTATGGGTTTCCGGGCAAAATTGTCGGCGAGATCGTGTTGCATATCGGTGACCAGAGTGACCGGATTCGGGTTTCCGTCGCCGGTCAGGCCGGCAGCTACCGAGATGCCGATATTGCGACCCTGGCTCAGCAATCCGTCCGAAGAAAGTACGTCGTGCAGGGGTTCGGCGAGGAAAATCGGGCCCAGGACCGCCACGCCGAACATGGTGATCACCTGCATTGTGGCCTTACCCGGGAAGCCGCGCACGATGAACCAGGCCACGAAGAACGCGCCGATCGTGACAGCGGTGATCAGCACCATGGGAGTGGCGACCTGGGCGACGAATGCGTCGGCCACTCCGATGAGCGCGTCGGCGAACATATCGAGCCAGGTGAAACTGAAGGTGAATCCGATGATCCAGATCGCGGTGGTGACGATGGATATATAGCCCGTGAACTCCAGGCCGAGAATGGTCCACAGAATCGTATTGCCCGGGTTCAGCAAACTACCCTTGTCGCTGGCGAAGATATACGTCGCGAGTGGAACCCCCTGGGAGTCCTTGACGTTCATCCAGCTGAGGCCGTCCACCTGGGAGACACCGCTACCGACCTGTGCGGTAGCGACGGCGCCGATGATTCCGGGGAAGACGACCAGGACGAAGAAGATCACCATCGTCCACAGCAGCCGGCGCCGCCACGGCCGCTCGTGTAACCATTTCTTGAATCGTTTGACGAGGGTGTCGGGATACCACTGCAGCGGGTCCCGCCGAGACCGTTTCCGCCGGGATCGGGCGGCGACGCCGGCTTCCGCGGGAGCGGGTGGCGATGTCGGCGTGGTCATCGAGTGCTCACCGCCATACCCGCAGGTTCGGGATCACCCGCGCCCTTACATCGGTGTAGTAGTCCAGGGAAACGGGGGAGAGCATCGGACGGATATTCACACTCGGCGCCTGCCTCGAATCGCGCAGGTTCATCAAGTGTTTCCTCCTGCGTCGATGTTCGGCCCTCAGTGGGTGAGGCCATTCGCGCGAGTTTAGGGCCGCATGCTCGATAATGCCGTGTTCCAGCAGGCCAGTGCTTCCCTGTGCTGGGAATCCCGGACAATGAAGTGCGTCACGAAGGGAGGCGCGCATGGTCGGCTGCCTGTACTTGAACCCCTCTGCCGGTCGGCACATCGGTGGCCACCGGGGGTTGGGGTGCGGGCAAATGGCTGTGGCCGCGTGCCGGGCACTGCGGGACCGGTGATTCGTGGGATTGGGTGAATTCTTCGGAAACAATTGGGACGAGCTCGTCGTCGGCGCCGCGAGCGTGGCGGGGTTTGCGCTCGGCGGGCCACCACTGGCCATCGTGCTCGGCGGCGCGGCTGGCGGTATCACCTCGGCAGCGCAGGGGGAAAACTTCTTCCTCGGCGCGGGTTTCGGTGCGGCGGGTGCGTTCGGCGGTGGCGTATTTAGTCTCGGAGTGGGTGGGGCATTGCGCCGCGCAGGCGTGAACACCCTGGCCCGCAACGGTGGATTGTGGGGTGCAGTCCCCAGAGCGCTCGGCGGGGGGCACCTCGCGGCGTGGCGGACATACATGGGTCTGCTCGGCTCCTTTACTGCTGGGTGGTCGGCCGACTCCACGCGGGATACCGTATACAAATATCTCGGATCCCCGGCTATACCGCTGATCGATATCAGCGTGGAGGAACTTTCAGAGATACCCGACGCTATGCCCCACGTTTATATGCCCGATGCGGCTCGGCTGCCGGAGGGCCTCGAATTCACCGCGCCGATGCAGAAGAACTTCCGGACGCTCCCGGAAGTCGAGCTCGACTGCTGGACGAGCTTCGGCAAGAAGCCCTCGGAGCCGGCGCCGGTTCCGGAAGAAAGCGATGTTTCCGATATCTTCGGTGCAGAGGGCGCCGGAATGCCGGAATACGCCCAGCGGGTCGAGGTTCTGCGTGATCGATACCGCACCATCAGATCCCGAACCGGTGTCGTCGCCGAGGCGGTGGAACGGTCCGCGCAACTCTGTCACGCCGGTCGTAAGGATCTCGGGGCATCGATCACGAAGCAGAAGGAGTATGTCGCTACCGACCCGCGCGATATGCAGAAGCTCACCGAACTGCTGGCCGGGAATGAGAAACCCAGTGAATACAGCGGTGTCTCCGTGTTCTACGTCGACCCCCTGCAACTGAGCAGCGCGGTTCACAGCGAGGACCTTTACACCATGGTCGTCCTGGAGTCCAGCTACGCGAGCGTCGAGACGATCATGGCCTATTACGCAGAACAATTCGCAGCGGCAGCGGCAGCCCTCGAAGGGAGGACGACGCCCAAGGATTCCGACTCCGACTCCGATTCGGAAGACCGGAAAAGCAACGGCTCCGGGCACGAACGGTCTCAGGGGCCGAGACGGCGTGGGGCCGATCCCGCCCGCGGTCGGCCGGACCTCACCGGTCAGGGTGAAGTGGCGGCACCCGAACCGCTCGACCTCGGCACGGATGCCGATACCGGCCGGGAACCCGACGGCGATTCGGTCAGTGCCGGTGGCCGCACCGAGCCCGAGATCGCGAGTGCGGTCCCGCCCGCCGGCCAGGTGGTGCCGCCGGCGGTGAACTCCGGCAGTGCGAGATCGGCAATGGGCGCCATGTTGCTGCCGCAACTCATGCAGGCTGTACTGAGTCGCCGAAATACGAACAACGGCGACGAGAAGGCCGGTCGCCGCAACGAGCACGAAGACACAGCGACGGGATTTCGTCCAGAGCCCGTCCCCGCGCCGGGCGCAGGGCCACCGCCCGCACGCCAGACCCCCGGACACGGTGCCACCCAGCCTACCGGGAGCCCGGCAAAAGCCGAGACGGTCACCGGTACGCCCGCACCGCCTCGGGGAAGGCCCGCTGTCGCAAGTTCTTCGGAGAATGTTGTATATACCTTCCCGGATGGGCGCACACAGGAGGTGTCGGCCGTGGTGGCGCGAGCTCTGGATACCGCATTCGGAAACGCGGCCGGCACCGACGCCCGGGCCGCGTACGCGGGCACACCGGCCGGATGGACAGACGAGAAGAAGATCGGTGCCCGGGTAGACCCGTACCGGCTGATGACAGGTGACGTCGGAGTCTGGACGGAACGAACGGCATTGCTCGTGGTGTTCGAGGGGCCGGATCCGTCCGGTGGGACGATTGAGGGGGTGATCGACGGTGCGCTGGTGCCGATTACGTCCCTCGCGGAGATGCGCAACAAGGCCGGGGAATTCGGGCCCTTCACCGGGTTCTTCCATCCGCCGGGTATCGAGATGACCACACCGGCGCCGGCCGGTGCCGTGGACGATGTGGCTGGCGTCGACCGAGCTGCGGCCGCTGCCGCGGTGCCGATGTAGGAGGAAGCGTGGTTGACGGCGGCGATATTGCCGGAATGGGCGCAGACCTCATCATCTCGTTCGCGGTCGGCAAGGCGACCGGAGGTCTGGGCCCGGTCAAACAGGGCTTGGCGGATGCCGCGGGCGGTTTTGCGGGCGGCTATGTCGCCGATGCCTTCTCGAATGGCTGGTCACCGGCGAGTAATGTGCAGGCGGGGATGTGGGGCGCCGGAGGTTCATTACTCGGGTCGGTGCTGGGGCAGGGTGCTAGCTGGGGTTTGAAGAAGCGCGGGCCACGCGCCGACAATGCTTTGAGCGAGGCCCAGAATGTGCACAGTACCGCCGCGGATCAGGCCCGGCGTCTTGAACAAGCCCAGGATGGCGTAACCGGTGCTGACGAGACTCTCCGCCAAGCGCGGAGGGCGCTCGACAACGCGAATGACAGAGCGCACGACGCGGAGACCAGGCTCAATCAGCTGAGACCAAGTGACCGCGGCTACGACACGGCCCTGACAGAGTTCAACGCTGCGACCGCTGCGAAGAGAGCCGCGCAATCGACGTTCGACGATGCCGATAACGCTGCCCAAGCGGCGCGGCGGACGCTCGGCGATGCGCAGGCCGCCCATCCCGGATTACAGACCGCCGCCGAAAACGCCGAGGCAGCGATGAAAGCAGCGGAACGCCGGGCCAAGATGTGGGGAAAGAAAGGTACTGCGGTCAAATGGGTCAAACCACCCCTGGTGATGACCGGCTCTGGGGCTTTCGTAGCCGGGAAGGTGATCAGTTGGGGCTCCGACGGTAGTTCGGCCGAGCCGGTCCCGCTTGTATGGGACGGGCGCGCCGCCGCCGCTGCTGCAAGTCTTGCCGGGCAGGCACCGTTCGTGGAATCCGAGGTCGGTCCGGGGGTGACAGTGGTCGGCGGGCAGGGCTTCTTGCTTCGCCCTGAAGACAGTTTGCTGAGCCCCCAGGTAATTTCTGCCGTCGGCGGTGTGACGGGTAGTTTGGCCGCCTCGGTAGTGGATATCTATCAGATGAGCGGCGACCTCGAGAAGAAGATCGAACTGCGGCTCGATCCGGCCCCGCGCATGCCGCAGGGCATCACTGTCGGCAGCAGTAGCGGCGGTGACAGCTACAACCAGGCGACCGTGGACGTTGAGTCTGCGCTGGACGACCTCTACGAGTCGGAGGTGAGCAATAAGGCGAGAGCGGAAAAGATCGAAGAGATCTCGGCCACGGTCAAGGAGAACGTGGGGTTTCTGATCGCCGGTGCGAATACGGAGGTGCAGCAACTCACGGCTTCGAGCGAACTCGAAGTCAAGTTCATGGATATCGTTTCGCAGGGGTTCGAGGAGCTGATCGGCATCCTCGAGACCGCCGCGAGCGCGATGGAACGGGTGGCGTCGGGGATCGAGGATCCCGGCGCCGGAGACAAGGAAGGCTCCCAAGAGCTCAAGGACAGGCTGCGCGCCCTCGAGAACAGTATGAACGACCCCGGGCTCCAGCCGGACGGCTCGAATATCGGTCTCACCGATCCTGCCGGGCTCGACGGTCTCGGCGTAGGGAACCCGGAATTCCCGGGAACGGCCAGTGCCGATCTGGCCGATGCGGCGAAACAGATGGAAGAACGGGCGAACGACGCACTGCAGGCCAACAGTGATCCGGGCTCACTCGGCGGTATGACCGATCCGGCGGCCGCGGCGAATATGGCGGGCGGCAACCCGATGGACGCTTGGTCCCGCATGATGATGATGTCGCAATTGATGGGGCGTAACGGCGCCGACAGCGATCTGGCCCGCCGGGTCGACGATATCGATCCTGCGCGTTACGACGCCGCGGCGCCGCCCAACATGCCCGTTGCCCGGCCGGCGGCCACTACTCCATGGTCGACTCAACCGGCTGCTCCACAGACACCGGCTCAGCCGGTGAATCACCAGTCGGCGCCACCCACCGGGGCGACATCGAACCAGACGGGTTCGGGGATGCCGAAACGAGTGCCGGGCGCGGACGGACTGGTGGTCTACCCGTTTCCGGATGGCCGGACCCAGAAAGTCACTCTCACGCGGGCATTGGGACTCGACAACGGATTCGCGAACAAGTCCGGAACCGACGCGCAGGCGGCCTATGCCAAGACGCCGGCCGAGTGGACGAACCACAAGGATATCGGCGCGGCGGTCGACCCGTTCCAGCTCTCCACCGGCGACGTCGCCATGTGGCGTCGTGCGGCGAAGGAGGGTGAGAAAGTGCCCGCCGGCGCCGATGCGGTGATAGGTACTGCTATCGCGGGGCCCGCGAACGATGATGAGAACTCGCCGGTGAGCGGCCCGGAGAAGCCCGAGGGCCGGCAGTCCGGCGATTCCGGAGGTGAACCGGAATACCGGACCGCTGTACTGGTCGTCTTCGGAGACGGAGAGAGCGGGACAGTGGAAGCCATTGTGCAGGGCGAACTCCAACCCTTCGAGCCGGAGATGGCGGATGCGGACGGGGCGATGGGGGAATTCGCCGGGTTCAAACGTCCCAACGGGTTGGAAGACTCCGGGGCCGACGGCCAAGATACCGATACGGCGATGAATACCGACCAGCCGGCGATGGATATGCCGGCGCTGGCCGGGCCGGCCTGACAGTGCGAGAGTGACAGGTGAGAGGAGACCGGTATGCCGTTGAATGTCGATCTCAATGAGCTGGTGGCCGTAGCCGGGCGGTCCGCAGATATGGCACGCCTCACCGGCGCTGCGATGCCCCGGGAGTGGGTGCTGCCCGCCGGCGCCGACCCGATATCGGCGCAGGCGGTTCCACAGCTGAATGCTGATGCTGCGACCGTGTTCAATGCGACCGTAGGAGTGCTGAACAAGATTCAGCGCGACGCGCACCACATCGGGCAGGCGGCAGTCGAATACGCCGCTGCCGACGACAACGGTGCTCGTCTGCTCGACGCTTCGGGCGCTGACCTCGTGAACAACCCCGTGCCGGCCGTAGAGCAGGTAGGGCTACGCCGGGTACCGCCCGGGCTGCGCGATATGTCGGTGGTGACCGGCGACCCGCTGACCTTCGCGCAACAGTTGCACAGTGGCCCGGGCCCGGAACCGGCCCAACGGTTCGCCGATTCGGTCCGGTTGTTCAACACCAGTGCCCGGACCCAGGCCGCCGACGATATGGACCGTGCGGGTTCGGTCCTGCAGCATTGGACCCCGGTCGGCTCGGAGGTGGCCGGACGGTTCGCGACCTACCGCGGCTGGATGGACACGCTGGGCGACGCGATGGAGAATCTGGCGCGGGGGGCGGAGTCCTACGGCAACGCATTCGCCCGCGCCAAAGCGAAACATCCGACGCCGGAAGAGATCCTGGCCAACCGGAAGAAGATGCTGGCGGCGGCGCGCGCCAAGAACGAGGCGGCGCTGACCGCGGCGACCCTGGAGCACAAAAACCTGAACCTCCGGGCCGGCGAAGCGACGGGTTCGTATGGTTCCGAAACCGGTATCGGGGTGGCGGATTCGTCGCAGGGCTCCGGCGCGGCGGCGCAGACCGGTGCCGGTTCCGGCGACCAGATGTCACAGATGCTGCCCTTGCTGATGAGCATGATGGAGATGGGGCAGAACCAGCTGTCGTCGACCGAAGAGATCTCCGACGACTATTACGACGACTATTACGACGACTACGGACTCGGGGATTACAGCGTTCCGTCCTACGGCAGCCCTACAGGTGGGGCTCCGTCGGTACCCAGCGGTGGAATCCCGAGCGCTTCGAATGTGCAGACGGTGTCGTCGTCGACCGTCATGCCGCTGACCCCGGCTGTGGGCGGCAGCCTCGGTGCGGCGCCGAAGATCCCCGGGGCGGAGGGCGCGGCCGGCGGCTCGGGCGGCGCCGCCGGGCGTGCGGGATCGCCGATGATGCCGATGATGCCGATGGGCGGAATGGGCGGCGCCGGTGCCGGCGCGGGTGCAGGCGGTGGCGGCGGCGACGAACGCAACCGCATCGTGGCCTGGCACCCCGATCGCCTGATGTATGTCGACGACACTCCCCATACCGAACCCGTTATCGGGGAACGGCCCACCATCGCGCCGACGGTCACGCAACCGACCCCGGCGCCGGCCAATCAGGCCCCGACCCGCACCGGAGGCAACGCATGAGTATCCATCCCGACGTGCAGGCCGCACTCGACGCGGCCCGAGAACTGCGGCACCGTATCGCCGATATGCGCGAGCGTATCGACGAAGTGCGCGCCCGGCGCCCGTCCCCGAGCGGCACCGTGATTCCGGAGGTCGACGCCATGGGCCGGTTGACCAGTTTGTATCTCGCCCCGGGGGCCGCGGATCGGTTCACTTGCGAGGAACTGGTCGCCGAGATCATGGCCGCTATCCGGGAGAGCACCCAGGACGCGGCCCGGCAATACCAGGTGATCATGGAGACGGTGATCACCGACAACGCCGAGGTCGCCGGCGCCGACGACCTGGAGCCGGCCGGAGTGGGGGATCCGGCACGATGACCGCTCCGGAACAGGTGGAATCCGAGGAAACGGTATCTGCGGCCGATGCCATCGGCTGGCTGCACGAGGAGGGGCTGGCTCGGCTCGCGGCATTGGGTGGCGATTCGGGTCACCCGACGGTCGCCTTCGCCGTGGACGTGGCGACCGGCATCATCACGAAGTACCCGGCCGCCAACGGCGGGATCGGTGCGGATTCGAGCACGGTCGGCGCCGATGATCTTCCCGGGCCGCTGGAAACCGCCCGCCGGCTGGTGATCGTGGGAGTCACCAGCAATGAACAATTGCTGGTGGTGGATCTGGCGGGATCGTTGGTGATCGGGATCAACGGCGACCGTCCCGAATTGGCCGCACGATCGTGGGTGAGCCAATTGCTGCTCAATCCCGAGGTCACGATCACGACCAACAGCGCCGATGTCGCGCTCGGTGCCGGCCTGCGCTGCCGCAAGAGTTTCATCCCCGGTGGCGGTGGTTCGATCATCAGCGTGGACGACGGACTTCCACCTGTCACCACCGTATCGATGAATTCCGATGTGGACTGCACCGATTACCTGGAGTTGCTGGGTGACGGCACCGGTGAAATGTATCTGGGCGCTCGAGTCTGGCAGTTGAACCTGGTGCTGACCATTGCCGACGCACCGTGGTCGGTGCTGTCGGAAACCCTGGCGGAATCCGCATAGACAGCGAGGAGATTGCGATGGCCGACGATTACGACGACACTGCCGACGACTTCGACGATGCGCCGGAGGTGAAATCCACTCCCGCGCCGCAGATCCACGAGGTTTTCAACCCCGACCATACGGTCGGCGTGGCCTGTGGGCGGGACGGTGAGGTGGTGGGGATGCACATCACCGATGACGCCAAGGAGAACGGCGAGGTCTGGCTGAGCGCCGAGATCCTGAAAGTTGCCGGCCTCGCACATGCGAAATCACGGCTGGGACTGCGTCGTGAGATGGAGGCCAACGGGGCGCGCGCCTACACTGTCGACTCCTTCGGGCTGCCCACCGAAGGCATGTATCGAGCGATGGAAAACGAAGCCTTCGGCCTACGGCCCGCGTGAACCGTGCCGGTAGCTACCGGTACGGCCGAGAGAGGACACGACCATGGTGAAAATCCATTCGCTGGACGATTTGACGGCGATCGTGGGTGACGCCGCCGGTGCGTTGACGGTGATGACCGACTGTGTCGGCACGACCGTGGATTCCTGGGCACCGGGGTCGAAATCCGAATGTGAGCTGGATCAGGCCACGCTCGGGACGCTGGATGTGATTCGCGAGCTCTTCGATGCGGGGATGACGGAGGTACTCGAACAGTCGGGTATCACTGTGCAAGCCGCCGATCTCGGCCGGACTGTACTGCGTGATGCCGATATCGACGGCGGCGCCGCCGTGCAGACTGCCGAGGTCTGAACGGCCAGATGGCACCGGAGCAAACAAGTCCGCATTGGGACCGGATCGTCGGGGACAACTGGCCGCAGATACCGCCGTCGGCCTGGCACGGGCTGGAGAGCGCCGCCCGGGAAGGCGCGGCGGCGCTGAACCTGACCGATGTGGAGCAGGCGCGGCGCGCCTTCGAGGAGACGGTTGAGCAGTCGGCCGGCCTCGAATACATCCGGATGGCGCTGATTGCGCTGGAGAACAATCCGCGAGTGTTCGCGGCGGCGTTGACCGCGGCGGCCGATACCTTCGGCACGCTCGGCGATATCGTACGGCGCACCCGGAATCAGATCCTCGATGTAGTCGAAAATACGGAGGACCGGATCGACGCCGCCACCCGAGGCGACAACAACGACGACGGTGTAGAAGACGACGAAGCCGAGGCCGAGAAGGACCGGCAGGCCACCGAGGCGATACTCGCCGAAGCGCAGGGCGACGTAGAAGATATCGTCGCCGCGGCGCTGCGTTCGCTGGGGCCGCAAGGACTGCCGCGATTGGACGATATAGCCGAAGCACTGGGCCAACCCGGCCCGTGGGCCAGTGGCGCGGGCCCCGGCGGGGCGCCACCTGCGCCCGGTACCGGCGCTCCCGACGGTGGCGACTCGTGGGGGCCGGGCTCCGGAACGGATCCCGGAACGTGGCACCGAAATCCTGGCCTCGACGGATTGGTGCCGCCCGACGCCGCGCTCGGCCAGGTGCTGATCGACTATTTCTGGGATCTGCTGACACCGGGCCCGGTGCCGGCGGACCTGACGCAGCCGCTCCCCGGCGGCGAGGTAGTGGGCGCACCCGACGTACCTACCGGTATGCCTACGCCGGCGATCCCCGGCCAGGACGCGCCAGGGCAAGATCAGACCCTCGTGGGCGCGCTGCCACCCGGCGAGGGGGTAAACGTACCGGCCTCCGAGACCGACAGCAGCGCAGCCGGAGTATCTGCTGAGGAGGCGCCTGCCGCCGGCGGGAGCGAAACAGGCGGGCAGACAGAGGAATCGCCTGCCGAAGCCGAATCCACAGAGGAACTGGAGGATTCCGCGAGCGATTCCGCCACCCGGACAGATCCGGAAGGTTCGGGCATATCGCTGGAGGACGCACGGACCGAACCACCCGCCGGCGAAACCACGGGCGGGGCGCCCGGCATGTTCGGGGCAGGGCTAGCGATGGGAGCGGTGAGTACAGCGGGTTCGACCGGCTCGGAACCGGCGGCGACCAGGAGCGCCGCTTCGGCCGGTGGCACGAGCCCGGCGGGTTCGGCGACCGGTTCGGCCGCGCTGCCCTCCACACCGGCGTCTCGTGGTGCGGCGGGACCGATCGAGGCGTCTCGTGGCCCCGGTGCGACCGGGAAGATGATCAGCACGGCGAACATTCCCGGAGTGGTGGCGCCCGGCGGTAGAGGTCCGGGCGCGCTGCCGGACGGCGATTCGGGCGGGGATAAGCGTCGCGGTGCCGAAGAAGCCGTGCAGGGCGCGGTCGGTGCGGCCATGGCTGCCTCGGCCGCACCGGCGTTCGTCGTCGGCGAGCGGGTCGACGGAGACCTCGTGCTCGCCAGGACCCTTCTCGGTGGTATCCGCGCCGCTGCCGATCCGTGGGTGGTGGGCGTGGACTGGGCGGTGGCCGTATTGCGGCATCCGAGTGGTGTGAGCGCGTTCGTCACCTCGAACGAGGGCCGTGGGTGGCTACCGGCGCGGTTGTACCTGCCGACCGAGCTGTCGTTGCCGTGGCTGTGGGCGGTTGCCGAGGATTCCGGTTGGGAAGGTATCGCCGATCCGGCGCGTGTGCTGGTGGAGTTCGCGATCGCCTGGGGTGCGAAATCGGGGTCCAAGCTGTCGGCGCTGGCGTCCTCGCAGCCGATCGATCCGGCGTTGGGCGGTCAGCTCACGACTGTCGCACTGGCCGGTTCGGTGGGCCCTTCGGAGGCCATGGATCTGCGCACACCGACGGCCGGGATGCTGGACCGCCTGGGACTCACCGCAACTCCGCGACTGCTCGATCGTGCGGTGTCGGTTCCGGACCACAGTGTGGCGCTCCGGTGTCTGGAATACGCGGTCGATGCACATACCCGGGTCGAGCGGGCGGGGATCCGGGCGGTGGACGCGATGGGCGCCCCCGAGATCAGGCTCCGGATTCTGCGGGCACTACGCGACGGTCGCGAGTTCGCGGCCGGCTGGTGGGAGGAAATGCAGGATGCGGACGATCTGATCGCGGCGACCATTCTCGGGCACCGGGCCGTGACCAGCCGGATCGCACTCGGTGAGCTGCGGCCCGCCGCCACCGATTTCGAACCGGATTCGGAGTTGTCGGTGCTGCGTGCGCTGACCTTCCAACGCCGGTGTAATGAGCTGGTACTCCTGTTGGGCGAGGATCGGACGCGGCAGACTCTGCGTGACGCTGTCTACACACATTCGCAGATCCTGGCGCACCCGCATTTCGTGCGGTCACCGGCGGCCGCTCCGGTGCCGCAGCGGGGCGTGGTATCCACCGGCACCGTCCGGTGACCGTGATCGCCCGTCATCTCCGCCACTCCCAACGTTGGGAAGAATCGACAATGAGAGGGTCGGTGGTCGGAAAGGATTGATCAAGCATGCCGGAACGGCTGGATATCGACCCTGAGTTACTACGCCAGCTGGCTCTGCAACATCAACTGGTCGGGGACGAGACGTGGGATTGGGCGCAGCCGCCCACTGACTGGCTCGCCAACTTCGAACCCACCTACGGCAAGATCGCCAACCCGGTGAAAGAGGCTCTCGAACGCTATTACGAGGCCCGTCAGCGAGCGGGTGAAGCCCTCGCCCGGGAACATTGGCAGACTGCTCGATCACTGCGTGATTCCGCGGACACCTATGAACGGACCGATGCCGAGGGCGCGAACACGGTCGCCGACTCGGACGGAGGGGGCCGCCATTCGGACCCGATGTTCGGCAGCCCTGCTCCGATGGTGAACGGCGGTCCGGCCGCGGGCAGCACCGGCGGCCCCACAACAGTCGGTGCTGTTACGCCGAACGGATTCGGTACGCCGCCGCCCGCGGGTACCACTCCACCCAGCGGTATCGACCAGCCGGGTGCCGGCGCGCCGACGGCGGGCACCGGCAGCGGGACGCCGGGCGCCACGGCCGCACCGGGAGCTGTGCCCGGCGGCGAGAACACGAGTCCGTCCGGCGCGGCTCCTGGCGCTGCGGGCGCTCCCGCCGCCAGTGCCGGGACAGGTCCGGCCGGTGGCACCACGATGCCACCGGGTGCGATGGCCGGCACCGGTATGCCGGTAGGCGCGGGCTCCGGTGGCGAGGACCGCGGCTCCACCGCGCCGCCGTCCGGTGCAACAGCGGACAAGACCGGGGTTGTACCGGTTGTGCCGACCCCGTTCAATTCGGCGGTATCGGCCGCCAAGGACAATGAGGCCGAACCCAACTACATCGTCGGCGATGCGGTGCACGAAGACCTGGTACTCGCCCGGACCCTGCTCGCTGCGGTGCTGGCCGCAACCGATTCCCAGGTCGGGATGACGTGGGCGGTGGCGGTCCTGCGAGGACCGGCGGGTGCCGGGATGTTCATCACCTCCAACGAGGGGCGAGGCTGGATGCCCGCCGGGCTGTACCTTCCGCGCCAGGTCTCCACGCCCTGGTTGTGGGACGAACTACTCGGATCCGGCGGGGACGACCCGGCCCCGTGGGAGGGCGTCGCGGACCCTGCGCGGGTACTGGCCGAATTCGGCCGGGCCTGGGGCGCGAAGGCCAATGCTTCTCTGTCCGCGATCGTTTCGTCGGGGCCGATCGACCCGGGTCTGCGCGGTCGGCTCGGTGAGGTAGCCATGGAAGGGCTCGTCGCCCCGGCCGCCGACGTGGACCTGCAGGTACTGACACCCGATACTGCCGACCGGCTGGGGATCACCGGATCGGTTCCGGCGCTGGAATCGGTATCGGCCGTGGCCGACGCCGAGGTGCGTGCCCGCTGTGTCGGGCTTGCGGTGGAGGCGCACGCCGAGCTCGGTCGCGTCTCGATACCGGGGTATCGAGACGCCTTCGGGGTGCGTGCGCTCCGGGACCGGATCCTGGCCAAGGTGGAACGGGACGAGGAGGTCCCGGAATCCTGGTGGGACGAACTCCGGGACGCCGACGATCTGCTGGCAGCGACCATGGTGTCGCAGCGCGCCGATGTGGGCCGGGTCGATCTCGGTGCCATCCGGGTGGATGACGAGGTCGCGATGTTGCGTGCGCTGGTCTGGGAACGGCGCTGCAACGAACTGGTGACTCTGCTGAATCAGGAACCGGATCGTCAGGTTCTGCGCGACGCCGTGTACGCGCACGGTCAGATCCTGGAACACCCTGGATTCGTGACGCAACCGGCCGCTGTGGAGGCTGGAGTGGACACTGCGGTGGAGCGTCCTACCCGGGCCCCCGGTGCGGTCAGCGCCCCCACCGGCGTGGTGGGCGCCCCTACCGGTGTGGTGAGCGCTCCGGATATCGGCTCCGGTCCGCCGGCGGGTGCCGTACCGCCGCCCGTCGCGCCGCCGCCGGAGCCTCGGCAAACCCAGTGACTCTTCCGGCTGCGTGCCGTGGGGCGGACCTGGCAAATCGCTGAAAGCGATCGCGGATCGGTGGATGGTGTGGCCGGGTTCCCCTGCGGATTGCTCCAGCTGCCGGCGCAGTGACGGATTCGGTGTCGGCTCGAGCGCGCGGCGGCGGTCATCCTCGGGCCGGCAGCCGCTCGCCCAGCGGTCCTGGGCACTGCGCAAGATCCGATCTCGCCGAGATATCGACAGCCCTCGCGGTCGGTGTCCGGGCTGCGGCCGGTTTCCGTACGGCCGAGTGCCGGTGGCTTCGGTGACCTTCCGGCGCGCTCCGCGTCATGGGATGTTGCGGACTCGATGAGGCGAACCGGGCAGCGGCCATGGCCGGCCCGTGTGGGATCAGACCTGTTTGCTGGGAGGTGTCGGGCCGAAGGGAATATCGGTCTGCGGTGTCCCCGGCGGTGTATTCCCGTTCGGTGGAGCGGTCTCGCCCGGAGTGGGCGATGCTCCCAGCGGAGCGGTGGGGTCGATGGGGGTGGGCGTACCGGCGGACGGGGCAGGTTCGCCGGGCGGGGCCTCGCCCTCTTCGTCCTTCTCTTTGTCCTTGTCCTTCTGCCCCAGCAGTTCCGGCAGCATCGGCATCAACGCCATGGGCAGCATCGCCAGCATGGGCAGCATCGATCCGAGACCACCCATTGCGTTCCCCATGGCAGCGCCCGCCGCGCCGGCCCCGCCCGCAGCGCCACCTCCACCGGCCCCGCCGCCCGAACCACCGCCTGCCGCATCGATATTCGTGTCCTGGGCGGCTTTGACCTTGTCGTGGACGGCCGTTACCGCTGCCGCGAGATGATCGAAGATCGCGGCCTGCTGGGCGGCGCTGAGCTTCTTGCCGCGGACCGATCGCAACGCCGCGTTGAGATCGGCCTCGATGTGCTGGATGCTGAACAGGGTCTGGGCCTGCTCGGCCGCGACTCGCTGCGAAGTGCCGCCCACCTGGGCATCCATATCAACCATGGAGTCCTGCCGCACGCCTGCGGAGGCCACCTGCTGTTGATACTGGTCGATGGCCTTTCCGGATCCGGGCAGGTAGGCCGCCTGTATCTTGTCCGGAGTTTTTCCGCTCGCGGGTGGCGGTGGCGGATCGGTGCGTCCGAAGCCGAGGATGTCCACGGATTTCTGCATCGCTTGTTCCGCATCTGCGATGAAGGCGTTGACATCCGGCTCGTCGGGCAGTCGCACCAGAGAGATTTGATAGAGCGGTTTCGAGCCGCCGGGCGCGGAGATGACCTGTAGTCCGCCGGATGTTCCCGCGGCGGTGGCGGAACCGGATGCGGCCTCGCCTGTTGCCGTTGTGGGCGTCGCAGTGGTTTCGCCCGTGGTCTTGCCCTCGGCGGGCAGAACTCGGTTACCGTTTACGGAGGTTGTGGCCCCGGGTTCCGCTGGGCCGGATGTGGTTGTGAGCCTCCGCCCGGTGAGGCCGGTGTCTCCGGGCCGGGGTTCCGAGGTCGTATCGGGGGTATCGAGCTCCGCGTCCGTCGCCGTTGTTTCCATCCGCTGTCGTCGCCCTCCCGTGCTGTCCCTTTCATTGTCTTGTCTTCCTCGGGATGGGAATAGGGCGACCGCCGTTCACGCGGGTGTTGTCGCATAGTCGAAACAAATAACAGGGCGAAATTGCCGATAAGTTGCCCGGGGTGCCGGGGCAGGGAGGTATGTCGGTGCGATGGGCGAGGGTGAGCTGATCGTATGCCGGCACTGACCGACGACGTGGACGGCGTATTACAGGAGTTGCTCCGGCTGTACGGGGCAGGACGGCCTGCCGACCGCGTCGCAGCCGCGTTGGCGCAGAGCGCGGCAGCCGATCTGAGCCGGCTTTCCGGCGTCGGTGCCCAAGGGTACGGGGAAAAGCTGGGTGTCCATCGAACCGTCCTCGAAACCCAACACGGCCGCGAGGGGACGGTAGGTAAGACGGTGACCGAGTCGGGAACCGGCACGATGAACGGTCGCGGGGTCCTCACGACTCAGATCTCCGATCTGCACACGCGCATTCAGGCAATCACCGCCGTCGGTGATACGAGATTCAGCGGTCCGGCACTGCTCGATTCGGCCCAGCAGACCATCGCAAACGCGACCAGGCAGGTGAATGCCGATATCGATGCGGCACGTAGACAGGCGGCGCAGATCATGCCGCCGGTGGCTCTCGCCAGACGCGCAGTTCCCCCCGCGCCGGTTCCCCGTAAACGGCGGCGGCGCCGGCGGCCCCGGATGGTGTCGGGCCAGCAGGTCGCGACACAGCCGGCACGCCGGGGAACCCGCCGGAACTGGGACAAGACGAAGGGGGGCATGGCGGCGAAGGCCGCGGACGGTGCCCTCGGACTGCCCTACATCTGGGGCGGCGGCGGCGCCGGTGGGCCCAGCGGCGGCGGATTCGATTGTTCCGGGTTGACCCAGTACGCCATCGCGCAGGCCACCGATGGTGAGGTGGTGCTCCCGCGGACCACCTATGAACAGATCTACGCGGGGGAACGTATCGATCCACGTGATGTGCGGGCCGGTGATCTGGTGTTTCCCGCCGGATCGTTCAGCGCTCGCGGACCCGAGCATGTACAGCTGGCTGCCGGCAACGGAATGGTGATCGAAGCGCCGTACTCGGGGGCTACGGTAACCTACTCGTCCATGTCCCCTGATGCTGTGGTGATCCGCGTCGTCTGAGCAGGATTCCCGACCTTGGCTGTAGAGCTTCCTCAAGAAGTCGTGGTGTTCCTGAACTTCATCGGTGTGCCCTATCCGGATATCGATGAAGACCAGGTACGCGAGCTGGCCGGGCATGTCCGCACCTTCGCGAGCGAGGTGTCGGGAACTCACGAATCGGCCACGGGCACGATCACGGAAATGGGCGCGGTCTATCAGGGGCAGTCCTATCGCGCGTTGGTGGAGTCGTGGGCGCAACTGAGTTCCACGCATATGGAGCGGCTCGACGAACTGTGCCGAGGCGTCGCTATCGCCCTCGAGGTCACCGCGGATGTCATCACCGTGGTGAAGGTGGCAGTACTGGCCGAGCTCGCGTTCCTCGCGGCGGCGTATACCGCGGCGATGGCTGCCACCGTGGCGACCTCCGGGGCCTCTGCGGCGGTGGGACAGAGCCTGGCTTTGGCAGCCCGGCGGCTGGTGCGGGCCATGGAGGAGATGCTCGTCGCCTACATCTTGGCGGAGGTGCTGGGCAAGGCGATCGAACCGCTGGAAGAGGCGGTATCGGACATGATCAGCGGTGCGGTGTACGGAGCCACCGCCGACCTGCTGGGGGTGGACCCCGGGGGTAAGGACGTGGTGCTCGTCGAACCGGATGAGCTGCGACGGTATGCCAAAGTGCTCGACGATCACGCCGACGAAATCCTGACGCATGCAGCCGACTTCGGCCAGAAGGTTTCGGCCCTCGATTTCAGTACGCCGGCCGGTCCACCGGGATTCGCCACAGCTCCCGATGGCGGCCGGTCCGGTACGACCGGGCCGGGGCCGGCATCCGCCCGGAATGGGATGCCGACTGCCGAGGTCCCGGCGAACAACCCCGTTCAGCGGAACTGGATCCCCGATTCGGCTCGCGGCGCGGATTTTCCGGCGGAGGAGACCGCCGCAAGTCCCTCGGCGAGCCCGCCGGTGACAACTGCGCCGGAGGGAACCGGGGCGTCGACGGTGCCAGGTGGCGCATCGGCGCCGGAGAACGGATCGGTCCCCTCGCCTGCCCAGTCTGCGCCGTTACCCGCCCAATCCGTTCCGTCCGATACTCGTTCGGGCATCGATGCGGCCCGGGCGGCGGCCGCGCCACGGCCGGAGGATGCCGGTAGCCGTGCCGAAGCAGGGCCTGTGCCGGAGTCGGCTCCAGCCTCCTCCGGGCATACCGCGGCGCCCGCCGGAATCGACCCGGCCGGCCGTTCGGAGCCGGGTGTGGAGGAGGACGGAAAGGGTCCTGCTGTCCGGCCGGATACCCCGGCCGCGGCGTTGCCGGGCGCCCCTGCCCCGGCCGGCCAGGGGCGGGAGCAGCCGAATCCGTGGAGCCGGCCCGCCGCACAGACCGGCGGTCCGGCGAATCGCGGCGGGGGGCCGGCGTCGCCGGCGAAATCGTCCGGTGCTGCCGCGTTGAACCGCCCGGGTGCTCAGCGCAAGGGCAATCCTTGGGGCCGGCCGGCGAGCGAACCGGTCACTGTGCCCAGCCCGTGGTCGAGACCGGTTGCACCTGCGGCGCGGCCGGTTCCGGATCGGCCCGCGGTCGAGGTGGCGAGGGATACGGCGCCACCAGCGCCGGTGCCACTGTCCGGATCGCGGGCGAAGCCCACGGATGCCGCGTCTACACCGACGCCCGGCCCCTCCGTAGCGTCACCCGTCGCGGCAACTCCAGAGGGCAGGCCGGAATCCGATGCGGAAATCGCACTCGAGTCGCGACGTACCGAGGGTGAGCATGCCGCAGCGGTTTCGCCACCGTCGTTGCGGGACGAAGGTCCACCGCGGGGCTGATATGCGAGTGCGGCGGCCGATGGATCGCTGATTCCACCGGCCGCCGCGGGGCAGGTCATCAGGGATGAGGGAACTGATGACCTGAGAACGACTATATCCCCAACTATCGTGCCGTTGGATAACGGCCCTATCACTATTGGTGGGAATTTGGGAAATCGTCGGCGCGAGTGTGTGGGCCACTTCATCGAAACCGACGCCACTTCCCAGTGGGGGGAAATGTCCGAAGGGTGGGTGCGCCGATAGTGGCATACCCTGCCACCAGGCGAGGGTCGGCGGAAGGGAAGTCCGAGTTGTCAGCGGCCGAAGACGCGTTCTACACAGGCGTGCAGAGTTTGGGACTGGTCGCCGGTGGGGTGCGCAACGAGGAACATGCGCGCGCCGCGTTCACGGCGGCAACGGATCTCGATCCGGATATGTGCGATGCCTGGTTGGGCCGGGCGATGGCGGGCGAGATCACCGCGGAGGTGATCTACGGCGCCTACCGCTCCTCGCACAATCTGTACCGCGACCAGCAGCGTGCCGGGTTGGCCGACCGGGCACTGTGGTGCCAGGTGGAGATCGGCGTCTTCGGGCTGCGCGTGGCCATGGCCGATCGCGACCAGATAGCCATCTCTCAGGCCTGCGCCTACGCCGACGGTCGTGAATGGCAGGAGGCAGCCGCCATTCTGGCGGAGCTCCGGGGTGACGATGTCGCCGATTTTGCCCGGATATCGCTGTTCTATCGCACGGGCCGCTGGCCCGATGTACTCACTGCGCGGTCGGAAAAGCCCGTTCTCGAGGACGGGTTGCTCGATATCGCCGCCGAACTGATGGCCGCCAGTGCCCTGGCGCACCTCGGCCGGTTCGGGGAGGCGATGCCGCGCGCCCAGCGGATCGTCGAGGACAGTCAATCCGGCAACCTCTCCTACATCTGGGCCGATGCGCACTACCTGCTGGGCATGATCCAGCGGCACAGCGGCGACCACGAGATGGCGGACAAGCTACTCAAGGGGTTGCAGGGTTCGGGTCTGTGGCCGAATCGTCCCCAGTGGCAGCAGGCCGTGCGCGACAAGAATTTCCGGCTCGAGGTGACCACTCCCGCGGTGATCGCGTCGCGCATCGATATCTGGGATCCGAAATCGGGCGACGATCCGGCCGAGGTGGCGGCGAGCGCGGCCAAGGCGGAACGCGATGAGCTCTTGGACGAGGCATCGAAACTATTGCAATCGCAGATCGGGATGGATTCGGTCAAGGAGCAGGTCGACCGGCTCAAATCCGGTGTGCTGATGGATCAGGTGCGTGCCAAGCGCGGTCTGGCGGTGGATTCGCGGTCGAACCATTTGATCTTCTCCGGCCCGCCCGGAACCGGAAAGACGACCATTGCCCGGGTGATCGCGAAGATCTTCGCCGGGCTCGGGGTGGTCGAGAACGCCGAGGTCATCGAGGCGTCGCGCAACGATATGGTCGGCACTCACCTCGGGCATACCGCGCCGAAGACCAACGCACTGATCGATTCGGCGCTCGGCGGCGTATTGTTCATCGACGAGGCCTACACCCTGATCCAGGAGGGCCTGTCCAGTGGTGACGCCTTCGGTAAAGAGGCCGTCGATACGCTGCTGGCGCGGATGGAGAACGACCGCGACAAACTGGTGGTGATCATCGCCGGTTACGAGGCGGAGATCGACAGATTCCTGCAGTCGAACGAGGGGCTTTCCTCGCGTTTCACCAAACGGATCCGGTTCCCCAGCTACGACCCGGCCGAATTGGTGCAGATCGCCGACCATATCGCAGGCAAGAAGGATTCCATCCTGTCCGATCAGGCGCGTGAGGTGCTGCGCGATCGGTGCACCGAGATGTCGGAGCAGAGCCGGAACGGCCGGCGATTGATCGATCTGGCGGGCAACGGCCGGTTCGTGCGCAATGTGGTGGAGGCTGCCGAGGCCGAGCGCGATTTCCGGTTCACCCGGCAGAATGTGGATATTGCCGCGCTCACCGATGAGGAATTGATGACGGTCGACGCCTTCGATATCACCACAGCACTGCAAGGGTTGACGCCCGCCGGAAAGTAACGCCACTCGTTCACCTCGAACTGCATTCCCAGCGCTGGGAGGTCTCCGGCGTCGGGGTGCGGGTTAGGTTGTGGCCGAGGTCGGCGGAAGGAACATATACCGGTGGCACGCTTCCGGGTGGTGACCAAACACCAGGTTTCGGGTTGGCGGTTTCTGCTACACCGCATCGAGCACGCCCTGGTGCGCCGCGACGCTTCGATGATCGACGACCCGTCCCGGGGCCGGTCCACCGCACTGTCCATCGGGGTCGTGCTGGCCTGCGTCGGCATCGCCGGGGCGGCCGTCCTGGCATTCTTCAAACCCGCCAAGCCGGTGGCGAACTCACCCATCATCGCGGAGAAGGACAGTGGTGCGCTGTATGTGAAACTCGGCGAGCGGCTGCACCCCGCGCTCAACTTGACCTCGGCCCGGTTGATCGTCGGGCAGGCCACCAATCCTGTGGAAGTCACGCGCAGTGAGCTGGAAAAGTACCCGCGCGGGGCCTGGGTGGGTATCCCGGGCGCACCGGGACAGATCAACGACGCAGCAGAGAAGGATTCGGAATGGACGGTCTGTGACACCGCCCGCACCGGGGCCGCAGCGCCGGTGGATCCGAAAACGGGGTTGCCCATCCTGTCTCGCTCCGCGGTACTCACCACGGCAATCGCCGGCCCGCTGAGCGTGGACGACGACGCCATCCACGAAATGCGCGCACCGCAGGCCCGGTTGCTGCGTGGTGAGGACGCGACCTGGCTGGTCTACCACGATTCGGAGCAGGGCGTGGTGCGGGCCGAAATCAATATGGCGGATTCGCCGGTGCTGCTGGCCCTGGGAATCGACGCGACGGCCACTGTGGCCGCCGCCTCGCCCGGTCTGCTCGGCGCCATCCCCGAAGTGCCGCCGATCCGAGTCCCCGACGTACCGGCTGCCGGTGCGCCGGTGACCTTGAAACCCGCGCTGGATGCGGTTGTCGGCTCCGTCGTCACGGTAGCCACTCCGAACCAGCCGGCCGCCTATTACCTTGTGTCGAATGCCGGGTTGGTGCGGGTGAGTCCGGTGCTGGCCGCCATCGTGCGTAACGCGAATTCACACGGTGTGGTGACCACGGGAACCATCAGTCCCGATGTGGCCGCGGCAAATCTGCGCCCGGGCGACTGGCCGGGTACGGCCACCTATCCGGCACAACCGGTCGAGATCCTGGACCCCATCCGCGACCTCATCACCTGCTACCACTGGGCCCGGACCGGTACCGATCCGAATGCGCACACCAGGCTGCTGTTCGGCCGTGAGCTACCGCTCACCAAACAGGAGCGGGGCCGGACCGTGCAGCTGGTAACGGCGCCCTGGTCCGGTGGCGCCACCGCCGATTATGCGTACCTGCCGCGGGACACCGGAAAGTTCGTCCAGGTCACCGGCGCCGAACCCGGTTCGCCCCTGCGTGAGTCACTGTTCTGGATCACCGACAGCGGTGTCCGCCACGGGCTGGTCGTGGAAGTACAGGGCGGCAGCAGGGATCCGACGTTGTCCGCGCTGGGCCTTCAGGAACCCGTGGTCGCGCCGTGGAGCATCGTTTCGCTGTTCGCAGTCGGGCCGACGCTCTCGGCACCCGACGCGATGATCCAGCACGACGGTATACCGACGAATATGACGGGCGTGCAGATGCAGGGCAAGAAATGACAGCCACTCGCCGATTCGTCCGGCCTGCCCGCATGGTCCGGGGGCCCAAGGCGCCGGCTGTCACCGAATTGCGTTTGCAGCCACCGACCGAGCTGCCCCGGCCGGTGCCGATGTCACGGATGAAGATGATCATGCCGGTGATCATGGTGCTGGCCATGGTCGGGATGATGGCGATGATGTTCTCCAGCGGGCGCGCCATGTCCCCGATGATGATGATGTTCCCGATGATGATGATCGTGTCGATGTTCGGCATGCTGGGCGGGACATTGGGCGGCAGCGGGGGAGCGAACAGTACGGCCGCCGGGTTGAACGAGGAACGCAAAGACTATCTGCGGTCGATCACCGACAACCGCAAAACCGTGCACGAAGCCGAAACCGAGCTGTACGAATACCTTTCCTACACCCACCCCGGCCCGATGGGACTCGGTCGGCTGACCGGAGGCAACCGGATGTGGGAGGTGCAGGTCGCCAACCCGCAGTTCCTGCGCGTGCGAATGGGGCGCGGCCGGATCGCGAACCAGGTCCGGGTCATCGTTCCGGAAGCGGCCCCGACCTCCGATCTCGACCCGGTCGGTGTGGTCGAGCTGACCCGGTTCGCCAAGGCGTATTCGACGGTCGGCGGAATGCCGGTCGCGATCAATCTGCTGTCGGCGCCGCTGGTCGCCCTGGACGGTGATGCCGACGCGGTGGCCGGTCTGGCCCGGGCGATGGTTGCCGAGATCACCGTCCTGCACGGGCCCGATCAGGTGGCGGTAGCCGCAGTACTGAACGATCCGGACAGTCCGGAATGGTCGTGGTTGAAATGGCTGCCGCATACCCAGCATCCGTCCGATACGGACGCCGTCGGGTCGAGCCGGATGGTGTATCGCACCGTGGCCGAGCTGCGAACGAAAGTTCTGGCCGGACTGAACCGCGGCCCATTCTCCGCGAACAACGAACCCACGATGGATAAATCGCATTTCGTATTGCTCGTCGAATCCGGGGGGGCGAACACCGACCGGGATATTTCCGGGATCGACGGCTGCACTTGGCTGCGCTTGGGCGAGTCGGAGCAATCACTTCCGCGTTCACTACAGTTCAACGTCGCGGCCGACCACATGCTCGAGGAGATAACACCGCGCGGCACGCGTCTCGTCGGCACCGCGGACACCATGTCGGTTATGCAGGCGACGGCTGTGGCTCGCCGTCTGTCTCCCTACCGGTTGTCCACTGTGGTGGAGGCGGTTGCCGCGGAGCAGGCCAGTGGAAGTACCTCTTGGGAAGACACGGTAGGGATCACCGACCCGGGAAACATTCGCGTGGACAGGCAGTGGCCGACACGCCGTGACGCCGACCGCAGTCGCCTCAACATTCCTTTCGGTCACGACCCCACGGGGCAGCCGGTGTTCCTGGATATCAAGGAATCCGCCGAGGAGGGTATGGGCCCGCACGGTATGTGCATCGGCGCGACGGGGTCGGGCAAATCGGAGTTCCTACGCACCCTGGTTCTCTCCGCCGTCGCGCAGCATTCCCCGGATGTGCTGAACCTGCTGCTGGTCGACTTCAAGGGCGGTGCGACCTTCCTGGGGTTCGACCGGCTCTCCCATGTGACCGCGGTGGTCACGAATATGGAGGAGGAGGCCGACCTCGTCACTCGTATGGAGGACGTGATCAACGGCGAGATGGCGCGCCGCCAGCGCGTCTTGCGCGACGCGGGGAACTTCGCGAGCGTCGCCGACTACGAGAAAGCACGGGAACAGGGCGCACGGTTCGAACCGCTGCCGACTCTGCTCATCATCCTCGACGAATTCGCCGAACTGCTGGAACAGCACCCGAGCTTTTCGAAGCTGTTCGTAGCCATCGGCCGCCTGGGCCGCTCGCTACGGATCCACCTGCTGCTGTCCTCGCAGAAGGTGCCGGCGAACCGGATGGGCGAGCTGGAAGCGCACCTGTCCTACCGGATCGCGCTGCGCACCAACCAGACCAGCGATTCCCGCGATGCTATCGGCACGGCCGACGCCTACCATCTGCCGAAGAAGCCGGGTTCCGGCTATCTGCGGGTCGGCGCCGGTGATCTGCAGCGGTTCCAGGCCGCTTATGTCGGAGGGCCGTACAGCCCGCCGGCGCAGGCCATCGCGTCGAGCGCGCAGCGAGCCCGTCGTCCCGGTGGCGGGTACAAGCCGCCGCAGCGTTTCACCGCGGCGCGGATCGTGGAGTCGCGCACGGTACAGGTGGTCGAGCCGGTTTCGGTGCCCGAACCGCAGGACAACGATGCCGAGCCTGTCACCGTGATGGAAACGGTCCTGGAGCAGTTCGCGCGGCACGGCCGCCCGGCGCACAAGATGTGGTTGCCACCGCTCGGTGTGCCGCCGACACTGGACCGGCTGACCCAGGCAGTCGAAACCGGCACACTCCGCGTGCCGTGGGCGATCATCGACAGACCGCGACAGCAGCGACAGGACGTCTGGTCGGTGGATCTCTCCGGGGCCGGGGGACACGCCGCCGTCGTGGGTGGACCGCAATCGGGTAAATCCACTGCGCTGCAGACGCTGATTCTCTCGGCCGCGCTCACTCACTCGCCCGAGCAGGTGCAGTTCTACTGCTTCGATTTCTCCGGCGGCCTCTCCGGATTGCGCACGCTGCCGCATGTGGGTGTGGTGGCCTCGGTGCGCGATGTGGACCGTATTCGCCGTACGTTCGCACTGCTCCGCAATCTGCTCGCTTCCCGGCAGGCATTGTTCGACCATCTCGGTATCGACTCCATGCGGGAATTCCGCCGGCGGCGGAGCACACCGGAAGGCACCGCCGAACTGTCGTCCTACGGCGACGAGCACGGCGATGTATTCGTGGTCGTGGACGGCTGGGATATCGGATTCGCGGTCAACGGGCCGTACTACGACGAGTACATGCCGATCATGGAAACAATTGCGCTGCAGGGGTTGAACTACGGTCTGCATCTGGTGGCGAGCAGCTCCCGGTGGGCGGCGATCCGCCCGGCGGTCAAGGACCTCATCCAGACCCGGCTGGAAATGCGGCTGGGTGATCTCACCGATACGATGTTCAGCGCCCACCGCGCCGTCGTCGCCGCGGTCCCGCCGAACCGGCCGGGTAGGTGTATTTCGGGCGAGGGCCTGCACATGATCACGGCACTTCCGCGAAACGACGGGAACGGTGATGCGGATAGTGCCGCGGCCGGGCTCAGCGCGGCGATAACCCAGGTCGGCCAGACCTTCTCCGGACGACGAGCTCCCGAGGTACGTTTGCTGCCGAGCCAGGTGACCATGCCCGAGATCCTGGCAAATGTTGCGCCGCCGACCAATCTGGCCGAGCGACTCCGGGTGCCGTTCGGAATCCGTGAATCCGATCTCGGCCCGGCTGTGCTCGATTTCGGAGTATCAACCCATTTCGTGGTGCTGGGCTCCTCGGGGAGCGGGAAGTCGACGGTGCTGGGGGCTCTACTGGAATCCATTCGAACCCGCTTCACTCCCGATCAGGCGCGGGTGCTGCTGATCGACTACCGCCGGCGGCACATGGACGCGGTGCCCGAGGAGCAGTCGATCGGGTATCTGACCAGTAACCGCGATCTGACCCATGATCTGCCGTTCGTCGCGCAGAAGCTACGTGATCGGCGCCCCCCGGAAGGGGTGACATCGCAGCAGTTGAAGGAACGCTCCTGGTGGAGTGGGCCGGAGATCTTCGTGGTGGTGGACGACTATCACATGGTCGTTCAGCGGGGGCAGATGAATCCGCTCGATGCGCTGAAGGAACTCATCGTCGACGGCCGCGATACCGGTTTCCACCTGATCGCTGCACGCAGTATCGCCCAAGCCGACTCGGCGATGTACGACAGTGTGCTCGGTCAAGTGAAAAACCTGAACTCTTCGGGGCTGATCATGGACGGGACGAAGATGGACGGAATGCTCATCGGCGATGTGAAACCCACCAAGCAGCCCGTGGGACGCGGAATCCTGGTGGAACCGCTGACGTCGACGAAGGACCTGGTCCAGTCGGCTTGGATACCTGAATGACGGCTGTGCCCGGTGGGCCGCTCAGTGGGACTCACCAATATTGGGAATGGCCTAGCGTTCTGTGTGTACTGCTCTGTTGCCGGAAGTCGGTGACGGGCGTGGAGATTGATCGATCGGAGCTTCGATGATCCCTATCCAAATCACTCCTGATCTGCTGCCTGGGATCAGCTCAGGTTTTACTGCCCAGGAAGCCAATCTGGTCGGCACGGTCCGGGCCGAAACGCCGGAGTTGATGCCGGCGCCCACCGGATTTCATTTTCCGGGCATGCTCATGTCGGTCGGCTTCAGCTCGTTCGGGGCAGTGTTGTCCACTCTTATTGGTGCCGGTAGCGCCGTAAAGCTCGACGGCGTCGCCAGAATCATCCCGGCCGCCGGTACCTTCACGACGACGGACGCTGCCGGGAGCGTGACGGTCGCCGCGGTCGGCGATTCCGTGGCTGCTTCTGTATTCGGTAACTGATCGACCTCGTCGCGGAGTGAGGGTGCAATGCCATTCTTCGAGTACTTCGCGCTGGAGCCGATCCAGAATCGGGACCTGATCGATAGCGGGCCCGGTGCGGCTCCTATGTACGACGCTGCGCGTGGCTATTCGACAGTCGACTACGCGCTCGAATCGGCAGCGGCCGGCACCGAGGGGCTATTGGGCGACCTGTCGACGGCATGGCCCAGTGGGTTGGGCGCCGAGCGTGCGCAGGCGGCGTTCGGTGAACACAACCAGTGGGTGCGTGACCAGGCCCGGATCTCGGCGCAGGTCGCCGCGCTGGCCGGTCGTGGGGTGAGTTTGCACGAGGCGGCACTCGCGGCGATGCCGCCCAGGCTGGAAATCCAAGCGGTGATGGCGGCGTTGGCGGCCACGGCTGCGGTGATGGCCAGCAGTGGTGCGGTCGCCTCCGCCGGCGCCGGGCCGGTGTCGGCGGGGGCAGCCCTGGTGTTCGCCGGGGCGAGCGCGGCCCATGCTGCGGCGGAGGCGAAGTATTTCGAACTGAGAATTCGCGCCGGCAGTGCCATGGCGGGGTATGAGGTCGGTGCCGTGGGGCTGCTCATGGACCTGGCCGCGGTGGCGGGTTCGCTCGCGCCGCCGCCGCCGATCGCGATGCCGGGACCCGATGCGGTGCCGACGCCCGATCCGCAAGTGACCGGCGTGCTACGGAGCTTGGCGGACAATGGGCCCGACAGTCCGCATTTTCCTGCGGACTCCAGTAGTGGTCCCCACCAGGCCGGTGGGGGGTCCGAAACCTCCGGCAGCGGCCCGGACTCCGGCGGCGGGGACTCCGGGCCCGGCGGCGAAGGGCCGGACCCGGGGCCGTCGGGGTTGGAGCAGCAACCACTCAACGATCCGCAGCAATCACTGGCGCCGCAGTCCGGGCCCGACGGCTACGATGGCTACGACCCGGGTACTTCGCCGGCCAGCCCGCTGGCCGGCGTCTCCTCGGGATCGTCCACGCTGGCCGCTCTCAACGGCGGCGCCGGTGCGCTGACCGGATTCGGAATGATGCGGGGCGGATTCGGTTCGATGCCGGGCGCGGCAACCGGCTTCCGGTTGCCCACGGGCTGGAGTCCGGGCTCCGGTACCGCTTTCGGTGCGCCCACCAGTGCCGCGCCGCCCTCGGCCGCTCCGGCGCGCAGTGCTGCGAGGCGAGTATCGGCACCGACCGCCCGGATGCGACGCCGCCGCGACGAGGAAACGAGAGAAGGAAAGGTCTTCGCGCCAGGCGAGCATTTCGAGGTTCCGGAACTCGAACGGCCGCCGGCGATCGGCGTCATCGAATACACGGACGAGGAACCGGATATCGAACTGTCCGAGGACTCCTCACTGGTGGGAGTACTGGACCGGCTCGACGAGCCGGCCGAGTCGGAGAATGGATTCAGTACCCGGTGAATCGGCCGGGATTCACTGGAGTAACGAAAGGGAGAGAATCATGGCCAACTTCACAGAAGCCGACGAAACTACGCTGACAAATTTTGCCACCGGAATGAACGGGCCGTTGCAGGATTTGGAGAAGAACCTGAGCAGGCTCGGCGGTTCGCAGAATACCCTCCAGACCGCATTCGTCGGCCAAGCCGGTACTGCGGTCGAAAACGCTTTCGCCAACGTCCTCGACACCGGTCGGAACGTGGCGCTGAAGATCGAAGAAATCATGGGCATGATCCATAAATCGGCCGCAGAGTTCACTTCCCGGGATGGGGAAGCGTTGCAGGCGCTGATCAGTGGGATGGGAGAAGCCTACACGGACGGGAAAGTGGAAACAGGGGGTACCGGCAGCTGGAATGACGGCGCGGTCGATCAGCGGGTTGACCCTATGAACCCGACGAAAGCGAAGACCGATTGGTTCTGATCGCGTATCGGGAAGATTGCGCACATAAATTATCTATACACCCGAATGAGGAGGGTTTCTGATGGCTGTTCCTGGAAAAATTTATAATGACAAAGGTCTAATTATGGAGGCCTTGGGTCAGGTGAAGGGTGTCGTTAACGATATGGAAGACGACATCACTAAACTGAACAAAATGAAAGAAGACCTGCTCACCCAGTTCCAGGGTGATGGTGCCAGTGGTTACGACGAGGTGGCAAGAGATCTGGACCGGCGGCTCAGAGCCTACGAGCAAAGCATCAGGAATCTCGACAGGTCGACGAACAATGCCGCCGATATGATCGGTAGCGCGGACCAGGACGTCGCTCGGATGTTCCGAAACCTACTCTGAAGCGCGTGGTGCGTTGACCGAAAATACACCGGTGAGAAGTTCCCCGGCAGCGGAGGAGTCCGGCGACCCGGTGTCGGTGGATCTGAATGTCGATGCCGCCCTTGCCCTCAAAGACATGGTCGGCATCGACACTTATCCGCTGGTCCTTGCGATCATGCCGAATATCTTCCGGATCTCCGACCGCGACCGAGTGCGGTCTGCTGTCGTGGAACAGCTCACCGCGGACGGAATCGTCTCCGGTGGCGAGGTGGATCCAGTGGTGGCAGGTTGGCTGCGGTGCCTGGAACGTCCGGATACCGAGCTGGCTGTGCGGGTGATCGACAACGGTCGTGCCGGCCACGTCCCGACGATGCTGCGCCTCTCGTTCGTTCGTAGCGGGGAACGACACGTTCTCGCTGTGCGTTGCGATGACGAGGTCGTTATCCAGTCGGTGTTCCACAAGGGTTCGCAGCTGGATACGCTCACGGCAGTACTGGAATCGGTACTCGGTGAGTATCCGGTACTGGATTTCGATCCTTTGACCGCGGCCGATCCGGAAGTGGGCGACCCGCCGCAGGATGCGGACGGTGTGCGCGCCGGATTGCGTGAACTGGGCGCCACAGCACGAACCGCAAACGTGCTCACCCGGGCGCTCGGTGAGATCGTCCGCGAGGCCGAGGTACTCATGATCGAACATCGGGACGGCGGACCTGAAACACCCGACTTCACAATCTGTATGAAGGTGGTGGACACGTTCCCCGGACGGTTCGTGATCACACCCAGCGTGACGTTGGACGGGCGGACCCGGTCGACGTTCCGGCCTGGTGATCACGCGGCTCTGCACAGTGGTATCAACACCCTGGCGGAGCTCCTGCCGGGGGGGAGTTGGTTCAATACCGCGCGCACCGGTTGACGTTCCAGTGCTGGATGAGAGGACGGTGAGATGAACCGGGCACCGACAACCAACGGCGACGCCTCCGCGGCACTCGCCAAAGGTGGGTACGACGCGTACTTCGAACAGCTCGAGGGACCTCCGGCAGACGGCTCCGGTCCAGGACCGGCGAGCCCCCCCGGTGCTCCGGCCAGCGATAGGCCTTCGGTACCCGAGTCCCGGCCTGTGGAACCCGCGGCCGGTGAGGTCTCCCCGGCCGCTCCCGGTTCCTCCTCTTCTCCTGGTGTCGCCGCTCCATCGCCGAGCGCCGCACCCTCGGCGATATCCGGTCCCGCTCCGCAACCCGCCGCCGCATCCGCCGAATCCAATGGTGTCACCGACGGTGAGTTGGCCGAGCTGCGCCGGCGGGCTGCCGATACGCATCAGCAAGCAGCAGAAGCCGAGCGGCAGGCCATAGCGCAACGTCAACAGCAAGGAATGGCGGGGGCGGGCCAGGCTCCGGTGGGTTCCGCCGCCCCCCAAGCGGACCGGCCGTCCGCAGTGGAGACCGGCCATCACCCTGCACAGCCAGAGGCGGGTATCGCGCCCCCGGCGCATACCCAGTTCGCGAGCCGGCCCGAGTACGCGAACCCGGCGGTATCGCAGGGTTCGCCTACCGGCTACGTTGCGTCGCCGGGCGTTGCGCCTGTGCACTCCGCGCCGGACTATTCGCGAGTTCCCGATCGCATCAACCGGCAGGCATACGAAACCACCGGCCGCATAGAGGTGTTGCCGCCCGCGTTGGCGTCCGCGGAACTGCTGGCCGAAATCGCCGCAGTCCGGCAAGCGCATCTGCGTTCCAATGCGGGCGTGCGCGGAGCGCTCAACAAGGTCGGCTTCAATCTCGGGCTGTCGCCGGCGGAGCAACGCGCGGAGAGCCGGCGTACGCGGATCCGCAGGCAGCTCACCGCGCCGTACCAGATCGCGGTGGTCAGCGTGAAGGGCGGCGTCGGCCGGACCACGACCGCGGCCGGTCTCGGGTCGACCTTCGCCAAGCTGCGGCCCGACCGGGTGGTCGCCGTCGATGCCAACCCCGATTTCGGTGATCTGTCCAGCCGTACGGCCCGGCACCAGTTCGGGCTCACCCTGCGCGATCTCGCTGCGGCCGGCGACCGGCTGGATTCCTTTTCCGCCGTGCACTCCTACACCGCGGTCAATACCGCCGACCTCGCTGTGGTCGCCTCGCCCTGGAACACCGATGCGGGTGACGCATTGACCGGGGACGAATACCGCCACGGTGTGCAGATACTGCGGCGCCATTACAATCTGCTCGTGGTCGACTGTGGAACCGGAGTGCTCGATTCGTCGACCAACAGTGTCCTGCACACCAGTGACGCGGTGGTGGTGGTAACCCCCGCGACGGTCGGCGGTGTCACCGGTGCCGTCGCCACGCTGAACTGGCTCAGTTCCCACGGGTTCGACCAGCTGATCGCGAACTCCGTCGTCGCGATCGTCCGGCAGCATCCCGTCAAACCGACCGTGGATGTGGAAGCCATCGAGAAGTTGTTCGCTTCGGCCCAGCGGCCGACTGTGCAGATACCGTTCGACCCGCACCTCGCCGAGGGCAGCGAGATCGATCTGCGCATGCTCCAGCGGGAAACCGCGCTGGCCTTCGAAGATCTGGCGGCCGGATTGGCCGATGATTTCCCCGGCTATATGGCCGAGCCGTCCGGTGGTGGCCCCGGAGCCATGCGGTGACCGCAGTACAGACGGCGCCGCCCGCCCCGGGGGGTGCTGCCGCCCCGGCCGAGGTCGCGCGCGCCCGGATCGCCGTGATGGTTGCCACCTATCAGGTGGATGTGGTGGTGCCCACGAAGTTCACTGTCGAGACATTCATCGACGATCTGGTCGCCGTCCTTGCGGACGCGATCGATGACTCGGAGGTGGATTTCAGTCCGCCACAGGGACAATGGAGTCTGGCCCGGCCGGGTGAGCCGCCGATTCCGCGCTGGCGCAGCCTCGGCGATCACAACATCGTCGACGGTACGGTCCTGATGCTCGCGCCGGTCGAATCGGCCGAGGTGTTCACACCGGTGGTGGAGGACATCACCGACGCACTGGCCCTCATCAACGAACGTGAGTTCGCCGAGTTCGACGCCGATACCGCTGCGGTGGTGGGGCTGGCGGTCTTCGGGATCGGTGCGGTCGGCATCGCCACCATGCTGTCCTGGGCGTGGACCCGGACCGGGTCCCTGCTGTGGTGTGGACTACCGGCCCTGCTACTCGGGGTGTTGTGCTGGGCGGCGGCCGTGGCGATCCGGGGCAGTGGGGCCAAGCGGCGGGTCTCGCTGGGCGCCGCACTCGCGGCCCTTCCACTGCTGTTCGCCGGCAGCGCGATGCTGGTGCCGCCGGAATACGGTGAGCCTGGGCCGTTCGCCCCGGCCAATATCGCGGCGGGGGCAGTGGTCACGGCCGTCGCGGCGGTAGCGATGATGCGGTTGACGAGCTCGGGTATCGCGACTCTGATGAGTGTGTCGGTTCTCGGTATCACCGTAACTGCCGCGGTATTGCCGCTGACCTATTTCGACCTGGCTACCCGGCAGGTCGCCGGCGGCGCGGTATTCGTCGGTTTGGTGCTGCTCACCCTCGCGCCCCGGATTGCGGTGCTGATCGCGAAGATCCGGCCCCCGGACCTGCCCGATCCGGGCAACGAGGTCAACCCGGCGACACTCACCGATATCTTCGATGCCGAAACCCACAGAGATGTCGAGCGGGACGCCGAGGACGCGGCCTCCGCGGAACAGACGCGGCGCAGCCACGAGGTCGGCATCGAGAGCCGGGCGCGGCTGGCCGTGACGAGTCTGCGTGGGCTCATGGTGGCGATTTCGGTGCTTCTATCGGTTTCGACGGTGATCTGTGCGGTGGTGAGCCCGGGCGGGATCCGCGAAATAGTCATGGGCGCGGCGGTTGCCGGGATCCTGGCCATGCGCTCACGCTGGTACCCCGACCGTATACAGGCCATAGCGCTGATCGCCGGGTCGTCGGTGACCGTGCTCGGCGTCGCATCGGTACTGGTCGGGGCCTACGGAACTGCTTTCGCGCGCCTTGCCGTCGTGCTGATCGTGACAGTGATCGCCGCCGCCGCGTTGACGGCCGCTCTGCGTCTGCCCGGCAAACGGCTCACACCGGTGACCCGCAGGATCATCGACCTGATCGAGTACGGGCTGATCCTTGTCGTCCCCGTGATCGCCTTCTGGATCATGGGCATATACACCGCTATGCGAGGAATCTGATGGGACCGGGCAGGGCCCTGGCCGTGTCGTTGGCCGCACTCATCGTGTGTATCGGTACCGGGCCCGCGGCCGCGATGGAGCCGCCACAGGTCGTGGTGGGTGCACCACCGCCCGACGGTCCGCCCGGACCGGAACAGCCGACCGTGCAGGAGGCCGGCTGTCTGGGCACGGGTGTTCTGAAAGATACCGATATATCCCGGACACCACCTTCGGAATTGGCGTTGAACCTGGCCGATGCCCGCACCTTGAGCCGCGGAGCCGGTGTCACGGTGGCGGTGGTCGACACCGGAGTGGAGCCGCATCCTCGCTTGCCGACACTGGCGCCGGGCGGCGACTATGTGGCCGCGGGTGGGGACGGCCTCCAGGATTGTGACGCCCACGGGACTCTCGTCGCCGGGATCATCGCGGGCGCCGCCGATCCGGCGGACGGCTTCACCGGGGTCGCACCCGAGGCACGGGTACTCTCCATCCGCTATCGCTCCAGTGCCTTCCGGCCCGAACGCTTCGGGGGGGAAGATCGCGAGCGGGTGGCCAGGGAACTGCGCACACTGTCGCGTGCCATTGTGCACGCGGCGAACCTCGGTGCGGGAGTCATCGCGGTACCCCTGCCGATCTGCCTGGAAACCGATTCCGGTGCCGATCTGGGGGTGCTGGCGGAAGCCGTAGGATACGCCGTGCATTCCCGCGGCTCGTTGATCGTGGCCGGGGCGGGCAACACCAACGCCCAGGGGTGTGGCGATCAGAATCCCGGGTACGACCCGGCGCGGCCGGGTGATCCACGGAATTGGCGCGACGTCCGGACTGCTTCGGTTCCCGGGGTTTTCAGCGACTCGGTGCTCTCGGTGGGAATGACCACCGCGCACGGCACGGCCGTCGGTGAATCGCTCATGGGCCCGTGGGTGACGATGGCCGCGCCCGGAACGAGTATCGAATCTCTGGGCCCCGGTAGCCCAGGGTTGATCAACGGTGTCGGTACTCCCGGAAAACTGGGCCCGGTGGGCGGGTCCTCTTATGCCGCTGCGTACACCGCGGGAGTGGCAGCGCTGGTCAGGTCCCGGTACCCGAACGAAACACCTATCGAGATCACTGCTCGCCTCGCCGCGTCGGCCCATGCGCCGGCGCGTGGGGTCGACAACAAGGTGGGGGCCGGGCTCATCGATCCGGTCGCTGCACTGAGCTATCGCACGCCCCCCGAGCCCCCGGAGGGCCTGTTCGTTGCTTCGGGATTCGAGTTACCTCCCGCACCGCGCCCGCCGGACGCCAGACCAGGTATCACCGCCGCGATCGTGATCGTCGTGGCCGTACTGGTCGGCGCCGCCGCTACTTACGGAGTGAGCGCGCGGCGGAGGCAGCGGTGACGGTGACGGCCGAACGGCTGGTGCATGCACCCGATCGCCGGGTCGCCGGCGTGGAACGCGGTCCCTTCGCTGTGATGACAATCGGAGGCAGTGTGGTGGTAGCCGGATTGTCCGCGTATCTGCCACTGTGGGGTGCGGCGCTGATCGTGGCCGGACTACTGCTGACAGCGGTGATCCGGATCAACGGGCGAACCCCGGTCCGCTGGCTGCTCGATCGGCTCGAATTCCGGACGGGCCGGGAGCAGCGGGTTGCCCGGCTCATCGCACCGCTACCGGTGCACGACGTCGAGGTGCCGGCGGGACTGTGCGGTATCGCCGAGGACGGCGCCGTACTCATCGCCATGATCCAGCTCGCCCCGAACCTCGATCTGCCGACGGTGATCGCCGAACAAACCATCTACACCGAGGACACGGTTTCGGTCGAGAGCCTGCTACCCATGCTCGACCATTACGGGATCGATATCGATATCGATATCGTCACCACCGGACAACGTGTGCGGTCGGCGGGCAGTTACAGCATGCTCTACGACCAGTTGATCGGTTCGCATCCGGTTGTCGGTAACCGGCTGACCTGGCTGGTTCTGCGGCTGGATCAGGAACGTAACCTGAAAATGCTGGCACGCCGGGGCCCGTGCTCGGTTGTCGCCCCGAAAACCCTTGCCACGGCGGCACATCGGATCGCGGGGCGGCTACGCGAACGTGGCATGGATGCGCATCCGCTACCTGCGGAAGCCTTCGTGGACGCGACGCGTCTGCTCCATGTCGGTGCGGAACTGCCGGAGTTGACCGAGCAGTGGCAATCCCTGCAATCTTCGGTTCCCGGCCGGTTCGTCACCAGTTTCGGGATCGATTGGTCGGAACTGGACGAATCGGGTCTCGACGATTGCTGGACCTGGAACAGCGGGCGCACCACGCTGGTGGTGAGCCTGAGCGAGGCGGACGGCCCCCGCGCGGCGGTTCGCTATGTGGGCCCGGCGATGACGGAGACGTTGCCGGATTATCTGCGCCGGTTGCCGGGCCGCCAGGCGCTCGCACTGCGCGCCACTCTGCCGACGGGCAGTTCCCTGCGCGACCTCACCCGTGACGAGCGGACTGTCGAGGAGGCACCTCCGGAAATGGCAGCCGGTCTGTCGGTGGCGATCGGTCCCAACGGCCAGATCCTGGGCGCCATCACCGGGCAGCCGCGCCACCGGCTGGCGCTGCCGCTGTTCGACCCGGCCCGGTACAACCCCCGGCGGCGGGCAGTGGACGTGCAGGCGATGCTTCCGGTGGCGCAGCAGCTGGTGCTGCGCGCCACAGTGGTGGGCGCCGATATCGAGGTGCATACGAGCCGCCCGCAGCGCTGGCAGCATTTGGTCAGTGCAGTAGGCGATACCCGCTCGCTGCGGTTGGCCGATGTCGATAGCGGAATTACCGAGACCGACGCGACCATCGCCGTTTTCGACCAGCTACCACCGCAGGTCTCTGCGGCGCCGACCACGATGTCCATCAGTGATCCGGGGAGTCCGCGGCGGGGTTCGGTGGATCTGGCCATCGAACAGGTGGGTGAGGCGCAGCTGGATGTGCGGATCCCGATGCGTACGGTTCGGGTCAATCTGGTGGAGCCGCGGGGCGAGACCCGCTATCTCGACGACAACGACCGGCCGCCGCCGGGCGCTGTGGTGGTACAGAGCTCCGATCGTACGGTTCCGGTGACCCGGCCGCATGGACATCCCACCCGTTGACAAGGGCAGAACAGGTAATCTCGATGACCGTGGTAGCGGATACCGAAGCGGGCAGCGCACGATTCGACAACTCGGAGGGAGCGCAGGAGCACACTCCACGACAAGCCGCGGCAGCCATTTTTTCCAGCAGGTTGTCGGAGCTGATCGCCGAATCGGTGGTTTCCACCGAGGACGGGTCGACCCGCGGGCTGACCTTGTATTCGCTGGCGCAGCATCTGGAGCTGGCCTATCCCGACGTGCCGGTATCGCAGTCCGGTCTGTATCGGCTCATCCACGGTGATGCCATTCCGCGGCTCGATCTGATCATTGCCTTGGCGCGGGTGTTCGATGTGCCGCCGGAGTATTTCGTCACCGCCGAGAAACCGCGGTGACGGACCGATCCGACCCATAATCATTCCCATTTTTGGGAATGACCCGGAGGGGGATGGTCGCTGAGCCGATACCATCTGGGCTATGCCCGATGCGGATTCCGGAGATGTATTTCTCCGCAATCGAGGCGCGATCCTGGATGCCCTGCTGGCGGATCCGGCTTTCGGGCTCACCGATCAGCCGGCCGGCCGGTCCGAGGAGCCGGTGGTTGTCGGCGCCCCGCCCGTCCGGGCGAGTTTCGACGAATCATTGCTCGGTCAGGCCCCGGCCCCCGCTGCGGAGTCCCGTCCGGTGGATTACGCTCGCTCAACGGGTCGGGCCGAACCCGAAACCCCGGCCGGGGAGCCGGATTCCGATCCGGTGCCGGTGCCGGTGTCGCGGCCGTCGCGGCGGTCCACCGCGGGGCCCTCGGCCAGTGAGCGAATCAATGCCCTGCTCAGCGGCCAGACCTTGGGAACGGAAACCGGCTCGTCGCTGGCCACCGAGAACGCCGGACGGGTTGCGGATCGGCTGAACGCCTCCGCCGCACCGGAAGCCGAGCCGGAGCGGCCCGCGGAAACCGATTCGTCGGCTTCGCCCCGGCAGTCGCCACAGGAGATGGCCCGGGAGGCGGCCGAACAGCTCCGGAAGCCCCGGGTGGCGCTCGCCGTGGCCGCAGTGGTCGCCTTACTTGTCGTGGTCCTGCTGGTGGTGACCGGTGGTGAAGAGGAGTCCGGCGGCACTCCGCTGGCTGTCACCGCGGCGCCCACTCAGGCTCCACCGGCCACGGAACCGTCCGGTAGCGGCACGATCATGCCCAAGGCTGCGGAATCGAGTTGTCCGCCCGGCGGCACCGACGGTATGGATCCCTTTTCCGGGGAACCGGACAAGGCGTGGTCTTGCCCGCGGGCCTACAAGATCGACGGTCAGGTCTTACGGATCGATTTGGGGCAGGAGTACGAGATCGACTCGATCGGTATCGTCCCCGGCTGGGATCATGTCGGAACCGACGGTGCGGATCAGTGGACGAAATACCGGACGGTGAGCCGCGTTTCCTATCAGTTCGACGATGAGGACAGGACCACTTACACCCAGGAGACGCTGGATCAGCGCTCGCTGGTCGTCACCCGGATCGAACCACCGCTGAAAACATCCGAAATCGTGCTGACATCGTTGCGGAGTACCGGTCCCCGGTCCGTCAATACTGTCGCCATCTCCTCGATCATCATCACCGGGCAGTGAACCGGTCATGAGAGGGAGGATGCGGTGATGACATCGGTACGCTGCCAGTACTGCGGCCATACCGCGGGGGCGGCTGTCCCTGCCTGTGCCAACTGTGGTGCGCCGTTGCCGGACGCGCACGCGGTGGGGTCGCCGGGCGGTGCCGGCGGGGGCGTGACCCCCGGGGGGCTGGGTGCGCATCTCGCCGAGATGAGCGGAAGGGCCGGCGGGCCGATGTCGTGGCCGGGCGTGCCGACGGGGCATCAGCACCCCGATCCACCGGTTGACGGCACCCATGACCCCGCAAGCGGCGCTGCCACGCACTATCGGCACCGCGGTGTCCTGGGCTCTCTGCGCTCACGGGTCGCGGGAGAAGCGGAAGCTGTTGTCGCGGCGCACCATCCGAAATGGCAGTGGCGTGCGGCGGGTGGTGTCGCGGTGGCGGTTCTGCTGGTGATGGCGTTCTTGATGGTCAAATCCTGTGCGCTCACCGCCCCGCCGCTGTCCGTGCCGCCCGGACTGGGGGGCGTGTCCGCGCCGGGCGATCCGCTCGCCGTGCTTCCGGGTCCACTGCGGGAAGCTACTTGCCGGCCCCACGCCGAGACCGACGGTGTGCGTAGTTGTGTGCTCGAGGCCGGTAGTCCGCTGCTGGCCGGTGGGGTAACAACGGGCGGCCGGGCGCTGTCGTTCCAGGTGCACAGCGCCCAGCCGGCCCTGCTTGCGCAGGCCATCGACCAATGGCGGGCCGCCAGTAGCGAAGTGGTCGCCGATGGAGAAGTGTTCGCGGCGATCAGCGCATCATCGGCGGTCTGGTTCGCCGATACGAATTCCGGACTGCGTCTGGATACCGGTGCTTTCGCCGGTCCTGCTGCTGCACGGACCTTCCTCGTGCGGTCGGGTCTGCTTCCGGATTGAGTGCTACTGCCCGGCAGGCCGGTTGCGGTCTGTTCGCCGGAATTCTGTGTTGCCGCAGTGCTTTTCCCGGGAGCACCACAGAGGGTCGCATGCACGTCTCTAACGTACCGCTATACAACGGCACAATAAACACGTAGAGTGCCTGGTATCAGGCTCGAACCCGAAGCGGAAAGGCGCGGATCACGGTGACGACAATTCAGGACACAGTTTCGCCGATACGATTCCGGATTGATCCGAGCGAGTTGGGTACAGCGCGTTTCCGGACCGCCCTGTACCGGACGGCGGACGCTCCGCCGGGGGAGTGGCGGTTCACGCTCTACGCCGCCGGCGAGGGTGTCTCGCTGAGCCGGGTCTTGCCCGTACTGCACAGCCTCGGCGTGGAGGTTGTGGACGAACGGCCCTATCAGCTCGAATCCATCGGCGACGGATCCGAATGGATCTACGATTTTCGGTTACGGGTCGTCTCGGCCGTATTACGCACCCAGCTGGACCCCGAACTCGAAGCCGATCTGGGCCGCCCGGCCGATTCCGCGGACGACGGTATCGCCCGGCGGTTCACCGCGGCGTTCGAAGCCATGTGGTTCGGGTCCGCGGAAATCGACGCGCTCAACGAACTGATCCTGTGCGCGGGTCTGCATTGGCGCCAGGTCGTCATACTGCGGACCTACGCGAAATACCTGAAGCAGGCCGGTTTCTCCTACGGCACCGCCGGGATCACCCGGGTACTACTCGCCAACCCGGAGATGTCGCGCGGTTTCGTCCGGCTCTTCGAGGCCTATTTCGATCCCGACGGCAGCGGGGAATCCGCGCCCGGCATCGCGGAATGGCTCGAGGCCGAGATCGACGCTGTGGTCAGCCTGGACACCGACCGCGTACTGCGAACGGTACTCGGGGTCGTCGCAGCGACACTGCGCACCAACTACTTCCGGCGTGACGCCGAAGGTGAACCGCCGGCCCATCTCTCCGTCAAATTCGATCCGCAATCCATCGGAGTGCTGCCGCAGCCA
>NZ_BDBZ01000051.1 GCF_001613245.1 Nocardia speluncae NBRC 108251
GTCGGGACTGAACGCCACCGCATTGACGGTGCTGGTGTGGCCGGTGAGTTTTGCGGTGCGTGGGTTGCTGGCGGCGTGCCGGATCGCGTGGAAAGTTTCGTCGCTTTGGTGGATGCGCCATGCGGCCAAGGCGGCGACTCGGGAGCCGTAGGGGTCGGTGGTGTACAGGAGTTGGCTTCTGCTGATCAGGTTTTGGGCGACCGCAATCTTGCGTTGCTTGTCCGATTCCCAGGTTTGTTTTATCAAAACGCCTGCCGCAACAACAGTCAAGGCGACGACGAGTAGCACAAGCGTCGCGGTGAAGGCGGCGCGGCGGCGGGCAGCGCGGGTGGAGGCGGTGAGGAATCGGTGTTCGAGGTCGGTCAGAGGGGTATGGCGGTCGGGTTCGGTGATGATCCGAGCGACGGTGGCAGTGGTGGTGTCGAGGACGGTTCCGGTGAACAGGTAGGAGTTGTCGCGTCCGTGCTCGTCCCAGACGGAGGCCGCGTTGTGTAGGCGTGTGCGTACGGCCCGGTCGGCGCGGGTGTCGGCCAGCCATTCGTCGCGGAGTAGCGGCCACGTACTCAACAGCACTTCATGGCTGATCTCGACGCTGTCATCGCCCAGGGTCAGCAACCGTTCGGCGGCGAACGCTTCCAGTACCGCCTCGACGTCCACGGCCTCACCCGCGATCTCGGTGAGATCGCTACGGCGGGCACGGTCAGCGGTATCGGTGCCGTCCGGGCCGACGACCGTGAGCCGGGTGAATACCGTGCGCGCCACCACCTGCTGCTCGGGAGTGAGGTCGTCGTAGGTGCGCTGGGCACTATGGGCGACCGCGCGGTCGATCCCGCCGACCCGGTCGTAGTCGGTAGCAGTGAGATTGTCGCCGGCCCGTTGACGCCAGGCCCGGTCCAAGGCGTCGGAGACCAGCGGCAACACCCCCGCCCCCGATACTGCGGTGGGTGTGTTCGAGGTGATGCGGGTAGCGGCACGCACCTCGCGCAGTAACTGTTCGGTGAGCTCGTCCTCGACCCGGGACCCGGCTGTCTTGGCGGGCTCGGTGATCGCGAGTCGTAGTTGGCGTTCGGTCATCGAGGTGAGCATGCACCGATGCCGGATCGCCTCGGCCAGCCCTTCGAGTTCGGCGCAGTGAGCCTCGAAATCGGAACGCACCACCAACACCACCAGCGCCGGCGGTGTCCCGGTCTCGGTCTGCGGTGTGGTCGCTGCCGCATGCAGGGCCCCGACGAACCCTTCGCGCAGGTTCGGGTCGGTGCACTGGGTGAAGATCCGTTCGAACTGGTCGACTACCACCAGCAACCGGCGCCCACCATCGGGTGGCGCCCCGGGGGCCACGGTAGTGGCCTGGGCGGCAGTGGCCGCGAATCCGGTGGGGTCGTGGCGCAACTCCCGACGCAGGGTCGCCGCGTCCATGCGGGTTGCGCTGGCCGTCGCGTCCGCCAGGTCGTCGAGGGGCGAGCTGCCTGGGCTGAATACCACGAACGGTGGCCACCGATCCGCTCCTGGTAGCCCGTCCACGGCGCCGCTGCGGATGCGGGGTAGCACGCCGGCCCGCATCAGCGAGGACTTCCCGGAACCGGACACCCCGCCCACCGCCACAATCCTCGGTTCGGTGAACGCCTCGGAGAGCTGGTGCAGCACATCGGTGATCGCGGGATCACGACCGAAGAACAACGGCGCGTCGTGCTCCCCGAACCAGCCCAGACCCCGATACGGGAACTCGACCCTGCCGCCGGCATCGATCAATGGTGCGGGTGCAGGCCGGTCAGGAGACATTCCCCGATACTTGTAGATGGTGATGTTCTGGGTGTTGCCGTCACCGACGATCACGCCCTGGCTGTATCGAGCATCGGTGAACCCGGCGCTACCGCCGGCCCGATACCCGGGTCTCTCGGCACCGGTGCGGTCTAGTTCCACCACGTCTCCGCGTTCACCCGCATGTGGATCGGGCCACCGGCCCGCAGGCCGAGCGCTGCCGGGCGAGGTAACATCACATACCGGGGGTCGCCGTGGAGCTGGCGCGTTGTCACTGGTAGGTGTTGTTGTGGAAGGTGATATTGACGGTGCCTCCGTCGCCGGCATGCACACCTTGTGCATGCCGCAGATCGTTGAACACCTGTTTCGACGGCACCGCATCGAGCACACGCTGCGCGAGCACCTGCCCCTCGACGTCGTCACCGACTCCGGCACGCCGCACCGCTGCCTCCACCACAGCACGATCACCACCGGCGCAGGACTCGTTCGCTTCGAGTGCCGCGGCAACCTCCATGTCCGCGCCGTCACCGCTGATACGGCGACGCAGTGCCCCGTACGCGTCACGCACCGCAGCCGATGCCGCCTCCTGCCCACCCGCAGCAGCACCAGTGAGCAACGCAGTCACAATCATCGTGAACGGATCCATCAACGCTTCCCCTTCAGACCTGTTGCACGGCAACGTTACACACCTCGCCAACATATAGCGTGCAGTTGCCGGAAAGTATCGGTGACACGGGGAGCGACATTGGCAGTGACGGGTCCAGTGCTGTTCGCGGAATTCGGGGTTATGGGACTATCTCGCTATCGGCTCTGGTCCACTTTCGGTGGTGGGCTCCTGAGTTCAGGCCAGGAGGATGCGGTGGCGGAGTAGCCGGAATCCGGCTCGCCCATACATTTGTCGTTTGATCAGTTTCGTTTTCGTGTTCACGCCCTCGACCGGGCCGTTGCTGTAAGGCAGGCAGAGTCCGGCCAGGACCGCGTGGTAGTCGCGGTCGATCGCGCGCAGGAACGGGTCGAGTTCAGGTAACGCCGCAGCATGGGCGCTGGTCATCCAGTCGTCGAGGTCGCGGCCGCGGCGTTCGGTGACGATGCGGGCGAACCTGCTCACCAACTCCGCGAGCACGGTCAGGTCCGGGCAGGTCGCCAGCAGCTCGGTCAGATGAGCGTGCCGCTGCTCGCCCAGTTCGCTGGGGCGGGTGGTGATCCAGGCGGTGAGTCGGCGGGTGAGGGCATGACCCGGGCCGACTCGGCGCGGCCCTGGTTCGGGTACTTGTGCAGGAGGTTCAGGCTGCCGGTGTAGCCGAGGGCGGTGATCTCGGCCAGCAAAGTAGTGACCGCGACACCGGGTTCTGTAGCGCGGCGGATGCGCAGGTGATCACGGTAGGGGTCGACCAGGCTCGCCCGGTATTGCGGTGGCCGGCGCAGCTTCTCGGGTTCGCTGACCCGGGAATACCGTTTCACCGTATTGAGGCCGAGGCCCAGCCGGCGGGCGCAGTCCATGAGCCCGACCCCGTGATCGAGGAGATCGTGGACGGCGTGCCAGTGGGCGAGTGTGGTGGTTTCACGGGTCAACTGCCGGCGTTTCGGGCCGGCAGCAGCCCAGCGGCGGGCATGGGCGGCCACCACCTTCTCCGCTGCTCGCACCAGGTTGTGCCACAAGTGCCAGCAGTCGGCGACCTGGAGTGCGGTCGGGGCCCCGCGGCGGATGGCTTCGGCATAGGTTGCCGACCCGTCACGCACGACGAACTCGACCCCGGGATGGACCCACAACCAGGTTTCCAAGGTGCCCGAACGGCGGTCGGGCAGGACATCGACGCGCTGGTGGGTCGCGCCGTCGATCAGCACGGTACCGTAGCGGTGGCGGCGCAGCAAGGCGAAATCATCCACACTGAGCACCCTCGGCACTTCCTGGGTCTGCAGCGGGATACCGAGCAGTACTCTCACCGCGGTCTGTCGCGATAATCGTACCGACCACCGCCCGAGCATTCGGGCCGCGGCCCGCCCGGCCAGCTCCCGCACCGCCGCACGCACGTGCCCGGTCAACCGGGTAGTGCGCCGCTGATACCGTTCCAGCACGCCGGGGACCTGTTCCCGGAACGTGCGCTGGCATCCCTGCGTCGGGCAGTACAGGCGCCGGACACGCACCCGCACGATTACGCTGCGGCCATCGAACGGCAGGTCGGCCAGCCGTCGTTCGTGAACTCCATGAACCCGAGCCGAGCCCGCACCACAACCAGGGCATTCGGCCACACCACCGGGCGTCCGGGCCCGGACCAACAGACGCGAGCCCGCCATACCCACATCCTCGGCAACCAGTGGCGACAAACCTGAAAACAGCACGCCGACACCAACACTCACCTCATCCACCGGGCTATCGTGCCGCCGTCACCTCACAGGCACCACCGAAAGTGGGCCAGAGCCGAAGAAAATCCACAGTCCCGGGGTTATCGTTCGCGGTTGATACCCCGCTCGCGTTCACGGTTACGTTCGTGTTCGCGGGCGCGTTCGCGAGCGGACCGGCCGCGTGTGGTTTCTGCTGGTGATGGTGGTTCGCGGTGGGGAGAAGGAGCCAGGGGCATGGGGAAGCTCACCGTGAGTATGTCGGCCATCTGGCGTTGGGTCGTGGGTAGGTGGATTCCGTTGCGGGCGGCTTCTCGTTGCTGGCGTGCGGTCTCTGCGAGCCGCTGGGCGGCTTCTTGCTGCCGCCGCAACGCCGCCGCGTCGGCGGCTTGTCCGGCCTGGGTTTTCTCGGCGGCTTCGCGTTGGGCTCGATCGACCGCTTCGGTGTGGCCTCTGGCTGGTGTTTGGTGAGCGGGGGTGGCGATTTCCCGTGCCTGTTGGTGGGCCGGTTCTCGTGCGGGTGAGTGACGTTCGATCGAGTTTTCCCGTGCCTGATTTTCTCGTGCCCGTACGATCTCCCTGATTTTCTCCAGCCGTTTGCGGGCGCGGTCGGCGCGATCGAGCTCGTAGGGGCGGATCAGTTCGAGTTGTTTGGCCATCAGGGACTGGCCGAGCCGTATCGCGCGGACAGCGTCGGCGCGCGATACGACTTCGTGCTGGAATCGGCCGGGGAAGTCGCGGGCCATGTCCGCGAGTTGTTTACGGGTTTTGTCGGGGAGCCTTTCGCCGGCCACTGTTTCCCAGCGGCTGTGGCTCATGCGTCCGGTGGTGAGTGCTGCGCGTTCTCTGGTGAGTTGATCGTTGGCGTCGCGTTCGTTGACCCGGCCTGATTTCCGTTCCACGCCTTGAGTACTACGTCCGTGGGTGCGTGCGGAGTCCAGGATGCGGGCACCGGCACCGGTCCGGACTTCGAATTGCCGGACCCAGCCTTTTTCCGGTGTTTCTCCGCGCTCGCGTGCCCGGCCGAGTTCGAAGTACAGTCCGCGTTCGTATCTGGTCAGCCGCCGTCGGACGGCGTCGTATTCGTCGGGCACGGCAGTACCCACCCCCGTTGCAGGCGAAGCGACATCAGTGAATCGGTGAGGTGGCGAACGGGGTCAGGTGGCGGACCGTGTTCGGCGGGCGCGGCGGACGGCCTCGGTGATGTTGTATTCGATCATTTCCGGTCCGTCGTCGTCGCGGAACAATCGTTGCGCCATGATCATCATCGCGACATCGGAGACGTGGTCGTTGCCGAGCCGGACGGTCGGGCCGATCTCGGTGTAGAGGGGCGGACCCCATTCCGGGACGTTCATCCACCTGTATCCGGCGCGTCGGACGTAGCATTCGCCCTGGAGCCGGATGTAACCATCGGCGAGATCGTGGTTTTCCGGTGCGGTGAATCCGGCCCAGTCACCGAACAGCGGTATCGCGGCTTTCATGATCTGAGTGGAATGCGGTTGCTGCCACCATTCGGCGTCTGCGGGCAGGTCAGGGACTGCCACGGCGAGAAATGTCCGTATCCGCGTGTCCATGTGCTCGGGTGCAACCCAGTCCAGCCAGGCTCTGGTCTTGTCGTCGAAATCGAGTGCAAACCCGATCTGGTCGTCGTTGTCCACGAAAGATGCCTCCATAGTGTCGTCGTAACTTCGGTCGCCTTCGCCTGCAAGGCATTGTCCCGGAGCGAAGCGATTCAATACCTGCGCAGCCCCGTTGCGATAGAGGAGCGGTCGGGCGTGGTGGAGGGTCAGGAGTTGGTGTATCGCCAGCGAGTTCACGATCATCTCCGATGGCCGGTGGGGTTATTCGTAGTGGTCGTCGTCGTTGTGGCCACCGAGGTAGGCCACCGCGCTCAGTGATTGCAGGCACCACGGCCCGTGACCGGCGTGGGCGGTTCGAACGAATATCGCCTCACCGAGCGAATCGAACCTTGTCTCACAGCTGGTGCAGTCTCCGTGCTGGATGGTCCACAGATCTCGATCCGGCCGACCGGCCCGGACACGAGGGAGAGGTGGGTTCATTGCGCTGTGAACGTGTGCTCGCCCCACTCGGCGAGGTGGCTCCACGCTTGTAGGTAGTCGGGGGCGAACATCGGCGCCCCGGACAGTTCCGGGATATCGAAGGCGGCGGCGAGTACGGTCTGGTTGGCGACAATGATCACCCGGTTGCGGCGCAGTTCGTCGTGGATCTCCTCAGCGAGGTCCGGGGACTGCTGGCTGTGGGCGTTGTACCAGCCGCTGTGCCGGTCGAGGTAGGTCAGCGCCACCACCGCCGCACACGCTCGGGCTATGGTGGCGGCGGCTGGGTCGGTGGCCTGGTCCCCGGCGATCAAGGCGGCGGTGACCACGAGCCGGACCCCCGTTGTACGCGCGAGGTCGGCCCTTGTGGAGTCGATTCCCAGCGCGGTACCTTTCGGTTCGTATTCCTCGTCGTAGGAGCCGGAGTGTTCGATCCCGCTCGCGATATAAAGGTCGAGGGCCAGAGTGTGTTCCCGGGTAATGATCATGTCGAGCCACCACGACGACACGGTCGGGGCGCCGGGCAGCTTCAGCGTCGACAAGGCGTGATGCGTGCGGCCGGCCGCCTTCTCCAGGACTTGGGTATCGCCCTCGGCGGTTTTGGAACCGCGCGCGCCTGCGATCCAGTCGGGGTAGTAGTTGCAGCGCAGTTGTCCCTGGGCGCCCGCGCGAGCGCTACACGTGCGCAAAGCTTTCTCCGCGATGGTGGTCAGGACGGGTTTGACCACCGTCATCCACAGCGGCAACCGGGCCTGCTGGGCGGGATCGACGCTCAGGTCGCGGATCATCCGGCCCAGCACGCTGCCCGCGTAGACATGGGCGGCGGAGGTGACGAGGTCGCGTTGCAGAACGTCACTGTGACCGTGAGGCCGCTGTTTGCTGTAGTTGATCAGTCCGGCGACTCCGGCGCGGGCGGCGGAGATGTTGGCGGTGGACAGGTCGAGGCGGCCACCGATCAGCGGGCTGATGGAGCGGTGGCAGCGCTGCCGTATATCGGGTTCGTCGCAGCGGAACTCAGCGCCGTCGTCGGTGATCGTGGCCCATTGCCCGCCGAGGAATCCGGCCCGTGGCACGAACAGCCGGTCGGCGCGGGCCCAGGCGTGGTCCATGGCGGCACCGAGTTTGCTGGACATCTCGCCGACCTCGACACCGTCGGCCAGTCCTTCGTCGAGGGTGCGCAGGCGGGACAGGAACAGGAACACGCCCTCGTCGCGGCCCTCGAAGATCAGGCGCGCGCTGAACACCACGATCTTCGGCACCGTGGGGTCGGCGATGTTCGGCGGGCCTTTGACCGACCCGATCGTGGGGTTGGACAACCAGAACCCGTCCGCGTCAGGGTCCCACCTCGCTTCCATTTGCTGGTCGGCGCCGTTGGTGCCGCCGAGTTCGGTCAACGCGAGGACACCGACGGCCGCGCCGGTGTCGAGTTCGGTCAGGCAGTTCTGTTGGTAGGGGGCGCCGGTGCCGTGGGTGAGAATCGCGCCAATGGCGAGGTCGAAGTGCCCGGTCCACACCGTCAGCAGGTGTGGGGCGGCGACCGCGGCCCAGTCGCCGAAGGCACCCCGCAGGTGGATATCGGCGGTGATCTCGTGGGCGGGGAGCCCGATCTCGCCGAGGACCGCGCGCAGCAGGTCCGGGGCGATGCCGGCCTCCATCGCGTAGGTCAGGTGGTCTGGGGGAACGTCACCGAGTCGCATGATCAGCTCGCGGGCTTTGCGGTGGGTGGCCAGATACGGGCCGTAGATCGAGTCGCGCAGCGCGGCCACGGTGGGGTCGTCGCCCTGGTAGCCGATAGGGCTGATCTGGTCGAGTGTTGTTGTCATGGCGGGCAACTCATTTCCGTGAGGCAGGACCGACAGGGATCGGCAACGGCGGTGCAGGCGGGAAGGCGACCGGCACGGCGGCCGGTGCCCGGTGGAATGGTCCCGGCCGCCACGGGACCTCGTCGGTGGTGGCCGCGAGTTCGGCTTCGGGGAGGGCGTCGAAGAAGTGCGCGATGGCCTCGACGGCGATCTGCTGCGACATCTCCCGGGCGATGTGTGGGCAGGCGTGGGGGCCGCTGCCGAAGGCGAGGTGGGAGTTGTTGTCGGTCCAGCCCTTGTTGCCGACGATCGCCGGGTCTGTGGTGGCGGCGGCCATGCTGACGAGCACCGGCTGGTCCGCGGGCAGCCATACGCCGTCGATCAGGACGGGTTGGCGGGGGTAGGAGTTGCAGAGGTTGGCCATCGGTGGGTCGTTGGCGAGGGTCTCTTTCACCGCATCACGCACCGGTGGCGTGAACTGGGCGGTGTCGGGGCGGTATCGGGGGTCGGTCAGCATCCGCCGCATCGTGTTCGCGATGAGGTTGCGCACCGGTTCGATGCACGCGGAGTAGATCGTGACCAGCTGCGACATCCGCTCCTGATCACTGAGCCCCGGACAGTCGTGCACCAGCACCGACGCGATATCGCGGCCCGGGTCGCGACGCTTGTTCTCGATCAGCTTGAACAACCCCGACGCCACCTGCATGTTGACCTCGTCGGTGTTGACGCCCTCGAACATCGCTGCGAACGCCGGCCGCAGCCGGTTACCGATTCCTGGTGGGCAGCCCACGGTTTCGTTGAGCACGGTGATCACGACCGGGGTGATGTAGTCCTCGATCAGCTCAGCGTCCCCGTTGAGGCAGAACTGGTTGATCAGCTCGGTAGCGACACGGATCGTGTGCTCCCGCACCGCGTGAAGATCGACGACCGCCAGTGCGTGGATGAGCGCATCCCGGTAGAAGGCGTGTTCCTTGCCCGCGGTCCGCAGCGGGTTGGGCCGCCACTCCAGCATCGGCCGCAGCGGATGATCGGCCGGGAGACTCTTCTGCCAGTTCCGCGGATCGGCCGGAAAACGGTCCGGATCATTCAATATCCGCACCGCCGTGTGGTAGCCGAGGACCAGCGTGGCCGGGACGTCGGGGGCGAGTTCGACCGGGGCCAAGGTTCTTCCGCCCTGGCGCATGCGTTCGTAGGCGGCATACGGGGCGATAGCGAAGGCGGGGGTGTAGAGCTTGGTCCTCGGGCCGAGGCTTTCGATCGAAACTCCACCGGCCCGGGACTGTCGGGTGATCATCGTTCTTCGGGTCCTCACGAAACAGGCGTCACGACAAGACGAAATGGCGAAAGAGGGGGAGGGGGAGATCAGTACGGCAATGGCCGGGGCGGGGCGAACCTCACCGGTAACGCCGTCACACAGCGGTGAAACGGGCTCGCCCGCCACACCAGGTCGGCGGCCAGCCGCATATCCGGCACAGCGTCCATCAACTGATCGAGAGCGGCGGTGGCGATCAAAATCGCCAGACCACTGGCCGGACAGGCGTGGGTCCCGGCCCCGAATCCGAGGTGCGAGCGGTTACCACGCCGATCCCCCTGGGCCACGGCAGGGTCGCGGTGACACGCCCCGAGACCGATCACGACCGGCTGGTGTGCAGGCAGCCAGACGTTGCCGATCAGCTGCGGGACCTGCGGGTAGCGCACACACCACTGCGCCAGTGGCGGATTGTCGAATAGCACCGCGTCGAGTACGTCTCGCGTGGACAGGCTGCCGCCGAGCGCCGCGTCCATCCGGTCGTCGGTCAGCATCGACGCGACCGCGTTCGTGATCAGACCGATGGTGGATTCGACCGCCATCTCATAGATCAGCACGAGCTGCGCGACCACCTCGGCCTCCAGCAACCCCGAATCGTGCGCGAGCAGCCACGACACCACATCAGCGCTCGGCGCGGTGGTCTTCCATACCACCACCTCCTGCAACACCGATTCCAGTGTTCGACGTCCGGCCACACCCGCATCCCCGGCCTCAGCCAAGGCCGGGACTGCTCGAGCCACCTCGTCCACCAGTTCCTCTGGCACACCGACCAGAGCGTTGACCGCAGCCAGCGCCAGTGGGGCGGCGAACTGCGTACGCAGCTCCGCCTCACCGCGAGCCCAGAACTGGTTGATCAGGTCGACCGCGGTTCGCTCCACGCCCGCCTGTACCGCGTGCTGGTCCACCCGCCCCAGCACCGCCGTATGCGCACCCCGAAACCGGGCATGGTCGGTACCGGATGTCCGCGCGGGCGTCGGCCCCGACCCCAACATCGCCCCGACCGGACACCCGGCCCCCGTACGCCGCTGCCACCCGTCCGGATCGGGCGAGAACACCTCCGGGCTGTGCAGGATCTTGAGCGCTTCGGCATGTCCCACCACCAACGTCGCCGCTACCCCCGGGGCCAGCTCCACCGGCACCAGCGCCCCGAACTCCGCCCGCCACCGCCGGAAGAACCCGCGCGGATCCGCCGCGAAATCGACGGTATACAACGGCACCGCCCTCGCATCAGCCTCCACCGGCGACCCATGCACCACCGGCTGAATATCCCCGTGGCCAATAGACCTCGTCACAATAATCTCCCCTGCTCACAGAACTTTTCATAACGCACCGAACCAGTGCTCAGCCCCTGGACAACCACAACAAGGGCGGACGCTTGTAACCCACCGCACCGCGCATCGTCCGCTCGGCCAGCGACCTTCCCTCCTGGCCGGGGCCGGGGCCGGGGCCGGGTCCGGGTCCGTCCGGCCACCATTCGTCCAGCTCGACGAGACCGGGAGGCAGTACTTCGAGACCGTCGAAGAATTCGAGAATTTCTTCGCGGGAGCGGTACCAGCCCGAACCCACACTTTCGACGAACACCTGTTCGAGCTGTCGAGCCAGTTGGTGTGCCTCGGGGTGCTCGGGGCCGGGGTCGTAGAAATGGGTGACCGCCACATATGACCCGGTCGGCAACCGATCGATCAGCTCACGCATCGACTTGACAGGCACGAGGTCGTCGCCGAGGTGGTGCAGCACCGCGCCTGCGAGCACGCCGATGGGCCGGTCGAGGTCGAAATACTGGCGGACTCTGTGGTGTTTCAGCAGCGTGCCGGCTTCCAGGAAATCCGCCTGGACATAATGGGTGCGATCGTTCCGCTCGAGCAGCCCATGCCCGTGTGCCACACACAGCGGGTCGTTATCGACATACACGACTGTGGCGGCCGGATTCTCCAACTGCAGGATCTCGTGGATGTTGCTCACTGTGGGGAGCCCGGCACCGATATCGAGAAACTGATCGACCCCGGCGGGCCCGGCCAGATACCGGGCCACCCGATGCAGCCACCGCCGATTCGCCAACGACACCTCTCGCTGGGTAGGCGCGACCTCGAGGACCCTATCGAAAGCTGCACGGTCGACCGCGTAATTGTCCTTACCGCCCAGGCTGTAGTCATATACCCGGGAATTACTGGGCCAGGTGGTATCCGCTCCAACCGGGGCACAGGCACCGGTTCGTGGTGCTGTCTTGTGCATGAAAGATCCGCTCCAACGTGGCGTGAGGGTGAGGTCAGCAACGGACCTCTGGGCGGGTGTTCGGTGACGCAAACGCGCGTATCGTCACGCTGTCGGTCCGAGGGCCACGTCGGCTCGCGTTTCGCTCGTGTTGGGCTACTGTCGCAGGCGATATGGCGATAATCAGTTCCATGTCCAGCACCTCTTCGGCTCCGTCGACGGTCATGTCGGGCGCCTCATGCCACGGATGGCGACCGTAGGCCGCACACGGCTCGTGCGGCAGTGGGTACTGATGGGAGACGGGAACACCCCGCCCGGCACCAGGCGCTGGTCTTGACGTTAAAGGCCAGATCGTCACCGAACTTTCAAATTTTCTTCAAATTGAAAGTGCTAGGGTCGGGGCATGAAGAAGGGCGACAGCATCGGCGTGCGAATCGCCACCCAGCGGAAGATGCGCGGCTTGTCGCAACATCAATTGGCCACGGCAGCCGGTGTCAGCTACAGCATGATCAGTAAGGTCGAGCGGGGTCACGCCTCCGCGAGCCCAGCGATGATCGGAATGATCGCGCGAGGACTACGAATCGACGCCTCCCGCCTCTACGGAGATGAAGACGAAGAGCAGAGACGGGCGTTCGATTTCGCGCCGATCATCCGTCGCACCCTGGCAGCAGTGGATCTCATGTCCGACGATGTCGAACCGATACCTTTGGATCTCCTCAAACCACAGGTCGCGCAAGTCATGAACTGGCGACGAAGTACCCGCTACCGGAAGGTGGCCGAGATCCTGCCCGACCTCGTGGACCACTTGCTGGTATCGGCCCAGGAAACAGGGGAGCCCGCCTATGCGTTGCTCACCGACACCTATCGTGCCGCGAATTCACTCGCGCACAAGTTCGGGTACACCGACTTGTCGATGACAGCAACTGAACGGATGGAATGGGCAGCAATGAAAAGCGGCGACCCGTTGCGGCTCGCGACAACGCATTTCGTCAAAGCCTCCACCCTCGCGCGCATCGGGGCCACACCGCAGGCGATGAAGCTGCTGATGCGGGCGATGGCCGATATCGAACCGTTCGTCGCTGACAACCCGATGGCCGAAGCAGTGGCCAGCACCCTGCATATGAAAGCGGGCACCATCGCAGCGACGCTGTCGGATACCGACGCTTCTGCGATGCATTTCACCGAAGCTGCGCGTCTCGCAGCGAAGTTCGGGGACGGCATCGTCTACGACACGGTGGTCGGGCCGGCCAACGTGCAGATCTACCAGGTTGCCGCGGAGACCGAGTTGGGCCGCCCGGACCGAGCTATCCAGATCTCACAGAACACGCAGCTACCCACCGGGATGGCCAAAGAGCGCCAGACGTACTTCTGGCTCGACTCAGCACGCGCACACCTGTTGGCCGGTGATCCCGACGCGGCGATCGACGCGCTGTATGAGTCCCGCGCTGCAAGTCCGGAACACTTCCGCGGATCCCCGACAGTCAAGGCCACAGTCGAAACAGCCGCCAAACAACAACGCCGGGTAGACACGACTCTGCAATCCCTGGCGAACTCGGCAGGAGTCAACTACTGATGCAACACAAATCCGATGAACTGTTCCAAGGCGCAGCGCCCTACTATGCACGCCACCGGCCCGGATACCCACCGGAGTTCTTCTCCGAACTTCGCCGCCGGTTCGACTTGGACGGTACTCAAACGGTCCTCGACCTAGGTTGCGGCACGGGACAGATCGCTATTCCAGTGGCTGCCGCGGTCGCCAGAGTGTTCGCTGTCGATCCTGACCCCGATATGCTGGTCGAAGGAAAGCGCAGCGCCGCCGGTACCACCAATATCGAATGGTTACGTGGTGATTCCAGCCAGCTCGCCTCCCTGAACCTGCCACCTCTCGACCTGGTCACCATGGGCAAATCGTTTCACTGGACCGACCGCCCGGCCCTGCTGACCGAGCTCGACACCCGCATCCGGCCCCACGGCGCGGTGGTAGTGGTCACGGCAGCCTTACACGACGCCGCAACCGTCGCCCCATGGGACGACATTGTCCGCACTTTGCGGGATAAATACCTCGGTGCACGACGCCGCGGCGGCAGTACTTACCGGGGATACCAGCATTCGGAGGAAACACACTTGGACGTCCTGGCCCGCTCGCCATTTTGCGAAGTCGACGTCACGCGATCAGGCTGGAGTATCGAGCGCGACATCGATGCAATCGTCGGTTTGCAGTTCTCCTTCTCCTACTCCAACCCAGCACAATTCGGCTCCGACGAGCGCTGCGCAGCATTCGCCGACGAACTGCGGGAAGCACTGCTCGACAGGTACCCCAACGGCACAGTCACCGAACCCCTCACCATCGAAACCCTTATCGCCACCCGCCCTACTTCACGAACGACCACACGATCAGCGACACCTGTGTGACCTCGAGGTGGACCACGCGGCCGACGGCGACGACAGTACGGAAACAATCGTGGAAGGGGGTCGCGTGGCCACCCTGCACGGCCGAGAAGGAGTACGAGCCCGGCCCGAAGTGTTCTTCCTATCCCTACAGGGGTAATCCGGGGTAAGTGCAAGCCGCGGATACCGGCGTCTACCTGCCGGTTTACGGTGTTTTAGTGGGTCAGTTTGAATGATCCCCCGACCGAGCCCCGGAATGACCCGCTGGCTGACCCGCCAATTGACCGCAGGCATGTCGGCGAGTGGCGCTGCTTCCGGGTCGATGGTGGATTCACCCCATACATGGGGGATCCCGGGCAGCAGCGCTGGAAAGTTTGGGTGGTCGACCTGTGGTGCTGGTAGAGGGTGAGTGGGCCCCGCCGAGCGGCCCGCCGGGTGGCCCGGGCCTACCCGATCCCGTCGACACGGAGAAGCGAAGCCTTCGGCCGGCGCCGCTCGACTCGGCGGGTCCTCGATCGGCTCCGGCAGATATCGTCCCGTTGAGCTGCGGTTGCGTAGGGCAGGATATGAAACGGATAGGTTTGGACGCGGTCCGGAAGTAGTCTGGGTGCGGTTCAGCGACTGGCATTTCAGGTGGGACGAGCGGTGAGCCAGGTCGCTGCCGTGAGGTCATTCGGTGGGAATTAGGCGTTCGGCAGCGGGGTTAGCGGACTTGTTGCTGTCAGGGTGGGGTGTTCGTTTCGGGCCGTGGTCAATTCGTGGGGTTTTACATGGGGAAGTACGTGGGGAGATACGTGGGACGATCAAATGTCCGCACCCCCTACCTCGGATATTCGCAGGTAACGGGGCGCATACCCGTGCGGAGGTCATCCAGGATTGTCTATTCATACATAGTGAATAGACATCCGTGGGTGGCGCTGGCGGGCGCCTGCTGACCGCGGGCGGCGCTCGGGCTGCCCGCCTCGGTGCCAGTTGTCCGACGTCCGCACCACTCGGTTCGCGGTGGTGCTGTTTCGGTGTGTTCGGGTTGGTTGCCTTCGAGCTTCGGCTGCGTGCCGCGGGCAGTGTGCGATGCCTTGAGTGCGTCGGCGTGCTGTCCTGCCGGGGCGGCAAGCCACGCGCTCGTCGTGAGCCGGTGATCAGGGGTGCAGTGATGAAAAAATTTCCGTGCCTGTTTCGGTGGTGAGGTTGCGTGCCTGTTTCGGTGCACTGATCAAATCGAACCACCCGTGCCCGGGGTCTCCGCTGCTCACCGGCGGTATATCCATGCGGATGTTACCCGGGATTGTCTATACATACTCGTTGTATAGACATCCGTGACGGTCATATTGGCGCCTCCGGTCTCTTGTTCTGGCTGATCATGTGAGCGCTTCCCGCCTCGTGCTGCGCCTGGTTCTCACGGCCGGTACCGGCGAGCGGCGCGTTGCCGATAGTGGCTCGTCTCGGCACGAAGGGATCTCGGTTTGGGGAAATCCTTGCCGGGTGTGTCCCGAAATGGCGTTTTCGGCGGGAGTAGTAGATGAATGCATTCGTCTGCGTGAGGGAGCTGCCCGCCATGACCGGACAACCGACCGAACCCGACTCGCCCTCGCCCGCGCCGGACTCCGACCGGCCGGCGGTGGTGGTGCCGCTGGATCCCGAACGGATCGGCCACTGGCGTCGAGTCGTCGCCGAACGCGAACCCCTCGACCGGGTCGAACTCGACGCACTCGCGGCCATCCTCGACCGTGTCCGGGCACGGAAACGGGCCACCACCGACACCGACACCGGTAGCGACCCGCATCAGTACCCGAACGCCGCCTGACAGCGCGCGTCAGGCCACAGAAACCCCGTCCCCGGCCCCGGTGCCCGCCTCCCGCGCGGCGCGGGCACCGGGGCCGTCCAGTGGCCGGGGCCGGGGTGTGGTCTTGTCCACCAACCGGATCCGGGACGGATCGAACCTCGGCCCCGCCGTGGTGGCCGGGCCGACCACGAGACGGCTGCCGCGCAACGCACGTTTGATCATGGCGCGCTTGTCCGCAGTACCCGCGTCCTCCCACTGCGCCGCCCACGCCTGCGCGGACTCCGCCCGTACTGCCCGGGAGTCCTCGACATCGTATTCGGCGTCGAGCGCGTCGAGTTCGGCCTCCAGCTTCGCAATTCGGGCATCGACCCCGGCCATCACCGTGTCGTAGCGGTCCAGGCTGATCTCCCCGTTACCCAGACGCGCCGACATCACCGTCGCGGTCTCACGCGCCTCGGCCAGCGCGTCGGCGATCGGGCGGCGCCGCCGGGCCAGATCGTTGGCTGCGGCGATCAGCGCATCTGCGTGGCGGGGATCGGACAGGGTCGCCACCACCAACGCACCCACCTCCCTATCCAGGGTCCGGGCGTCGATCGAGATACGGTTGCAGCCGCCCCCGGTCTGCCGCTTCTGACACCAATACCGGCGGCGTACTTCACCATCGGGATACGTGCGCCCGTACTGAGGGCGGCCGGTCAATCCCCGCCCGCACAACCCGCAATGCACCAACCCCGAGCACAAGTAGTCCGCGCTCGCGGGCCGCCCCACCCGGGTCGTATCCCGCAGCAGGCACAGCCGCTCCCACTGCTCAGGCGTAATCAGCGGATTCGCATTCTCCATTGCGGTCACGATCTCGCCGTGATGGGTCACGAACCCGGCATACCGTGGGTTGAACACCAGCCGTTTGACCTTTTCCCCGCTCCATGCGCTGCCGGTACGGGTGGTGATCCCACGCCGGTTCAAATCGACCGCGATCGCCTTGTAGCCGACCGCCTCCTCTCCGATCCCAGTCGTCGTGTCCCGGCCCGCCGCTGCGGCTTTCGCCTGGATATCCGCATGCTTGTCCAGCACGCGGGCCACCATCTCGCGCACGATCGCCGCCTCGGACTCACGGATAGTGATTCCGTCCTTCTCATACCCGTACGGGCGGTGCGTGTGATTGGACTCCCCGCGCGCGACTTTCACCCGCTTACCGCGCTTCACCCGCGAGGACAGGCGATCCGATTCATAGGCAGCCGCGTTGAGCTGATCTCGAAAAGTTTTGCGGCCGTTGGCTGTTTCCAGGTCGTATTCGCCCTCGCTGTCCAGCACGACCAGGCCCCGCTCGGCGGCCAGGATCAACCGTTCACCCTCGATCGGACGACGAGAGAACCGGGCCATATCGAACACGACCACCCCACCGGTCTCCCCGGACTCCAGCCGCGCCATCAACGCATCCCACTTCGGCCGCCGCACCCTCGGATTCCACGCCGACCGCCCATCATCGACATGCACCTGCCCCACCGTCGCACCCAAGTCCTGCACCCGCACCGTGCAGTCATCGACCTGCCCACCAGTAGACCGCTGCCGCTCATCACCCACCCGCGACACCCGCGCATAAATATCCAACACCAGACCACTACCGGCCGTAACCAGCGGTTTCGCCATGAAATCACTCCCCAACGGTTAGGGGCTACTAATCACATGCTAGCCCCGGCCAGCGTGGCCAGCTCCGCACGGCGCAGCCCGGGGGTTCGGCGCCGCGGCCCGGTGGGCAGCCCCACCTGAGCGGGGCCGACCGCCTCACGCCGGCTGCGCAGGAACAGCCCCATCTCGTTCTCGCTCACCTGTTCACGGTATCCGGGCGCGCCCCGCCGTGGGTGTCCCTGTCACTACCACTCTCCGCGCGGTCTCCCTACCGGAGCAGCGGCGCGGCAGATTCGAGATCGGACGGCGGCCGCCGGGTCGCCCGACAGGAGGGAGCACACCATGTCCGTTACCCCGTTGCGTCTCGCGGTGATCATCGGAAGCGTCCGGGAGGGCCGGTTCGGCACCGTCGTGGCCGCGTGGTTCGCCGCACAGGCCGCCACCCACGGGCGGTTCGAGATCGACGTGATCGACCTCGCCGAGGCCGACATACCGCTGGTACTACCCGCGGTATCGCCCGCAATCGAGCCGAACCCCGAACGCCCCGCCGGTATGCGCGACCTCACCGAACGGCTTTCCGCCGCCGACGCGTTCGTCATCGTGACACCCGATTACAACCACAGCTACCCGGCCTCGCTGAAAGCCGTGATCGATTGGCATTTCACCCAGTGGCAGCGCAAACCGGTCGCCTTCGTCGGATACAGCGGCGCCACCGGCGGGCTCACCGCGATCGAACACCTGCGGCAGGTGTTCAGCGAGCTGGATGCACACACGGTCCGCGAATACGTATCGTTCCCGCGCTACTACCTGCTCTTCGGGGCCGACGGGCAGTTGCTTGCGCCTGCCGAACCCGAAGAGGCGGCGCAGCAGATGCTGGACCAGGTGCACTGGTGGTCGCAGGCGCTGGTTGCGGCGCGGGCGGTCGCGGTGTGAGCCCTGCTCGGCGTGCCTCGTCCTTGCCGTGCGGGCTGCCGGTGGGAAGTACGACGAGTTCGGTACGGCGCCGTGGTGACGCGGCGCCGACTCGCTAGGGTTTCCGGTGTGGCTGCTCACTCCTCTGACCTCGAACTCGCGTTACGCCTGGCCGACGAGGCGGACACGATCACCCGCGAACGGTTCGGCGCGCTGGACCTGAAGGTCGACGCCAAACCCGACCTCACCCCCGTCTCCGACGCCGATCTGGCGGTGGAAGAGGCGATCCGCCGGATGCTGCGGCACGGGCGCCCGGATGATTCGGTGCTGGGGGAGGAGTTCGGAGGCAGCGCCGAGTTCACCGGCCGGCAATGGGTGGTCGATCCGATCGACGGCACCAAGAATTTCGTGCGCGGGGTTCCGGTGTGGGCCACGCTGATCGCGTTGCTCGAGGACGGGGTGCCGGTGGTGGGGGTGGTGAGTGCGCCCGCGCTGGCCCGGCGCTGGTGGGCCGCCGCGGGGCAGGGTGCGTGGTCGACGTTTCATCCCGGTGCCCCCCGGCCGATCACCGTTTCGGCTGTCGCCGAACTGGATTCGGCCAGTCTCGCGTTCTCCAGCCTGTCCGGTTGGCGTGCCCGCGGTCTGCGTGAGCAATTCCTCGGACTGACCGACGACGTGTGGCGGGTGCGTGGCTACGGTGATTTCTTCAGCTACTGCCTGGTTGCGGAGGGGGCGGTGGATATCGCTACCGAACCCGAGGTTTCGCTGTGGGATCTGGCCGCCCTGGACATTCTGGTCCGGGAGGCCGGTGGCACCTTCACCACACTCGACGGCCGGCCCGGCCCGCACGGCGGGGACGCGGTTGCGACCAACGGACGCCTGCATCAGCCGGTTCTGGATTATCTCGCCCGGTAGACCGGTCCAGGAGTCGATGAACGGGAGGCGAGGCGGTGGCTCACCCATACCGGCCGGTCGGCCGCGCAATGCCGGGTGAGCTGGGCCCGCCTCATTCCGAGACGGGCCGGACCACGGCTTCAGCCCATTGTCTTCGCTCCGTCGATGGCTTCGCGGATGATATCGGCGTGGCCGGCGTGCTGCGCGGTCTCGGCGATGATGTGTAGCAGCACCTGGCGAGCCGACCAGGAATCCTCCTGGAACCACGGTGCCTTGGGCAGCGGCCAGGCGCGGTCGAGATCGGTGGTGGCGATCATGGCGTCGGTCCGGGCCGCCACGTCGGCATAGGCATCGAGGACTCCGGCGAGTGTTTCGTCGGGCAGCAACTGGAACTCGGTGGCGCGCTCGGCGAAATCCTCGGCGGTCATATCGTCGAAGTCCTTCATGGCCCCAGTGCCCTGCACAATGAAGTCCACCCAGCCGCGTTCGACGCCGGTGACGTGTTTGATCAGGCCGCCGAGGCACAGCTCGCTGGCTGCCGGACGGCTCGCCGCCTGCTCGTCGGTCAGCTCGCGGGTGGTGAATCGCAGGAAATGGCGTGTCTTGCTCAGGACGGCCAGTAGATCGGCGCGTTCACCGGTCAGCGGGGTGGTCTTGTCGAGGGCGGCGGTCTCGGCCATGGTCTGCACCTTTCATCGAGGGCTGGTTCGTTCTCTCCGTGTTCGATGGCCACGCTATTCCGTATAGCGGCCACTTTTTGACCTCAATTACCCCGAATGTAGAAAACCGGGCACCAGGTGTGTGTGCCGTCAGTTGTCCCCATGTGTACAACTCGGGCGATCCGGCCCGTCCAGTCCTTCTGCTCGCGGCGCGGGAATCGCGGTCGCTCGTAGGATGGCCGCGTGGATACCGCCGAAGACACCGCTGTGGCAGCTCCAGCACACTCCGACGACGCCGCCCATGAGGTGTTACGCCGGGTCTTCGGGTACGACAGCTTCCGTGGTGAACAGCACTCCATCGTCGAGCAGGTGATCGATGGTGGCGACGCGCTGGTGCTGATGCCCACCGGCGGTGGCAAATCGTTGTGCTATCAGATTCCCGCGCTGGTCCGCGCCGGCGTGGGGGTGGTGATATCGCCGCTCATCGCGCTCATGCAGGACCAGGTGGATGCGCTGAGCGCGCTCGGCGTGCGGGCCGGGTTCCTCAATTCCACGCAGTTCCCGGACGAGCGCCGGGCCGTCGAGGCGCAGTTCGCGGCAGGGGAACTCGATCTGCTGTATCTGGCTCCGGAACGCTTGCGGATGGAATCCACGGTTGCGCTGCTGGGCCGCGGCCGGATCGCGCTGTTCGCGATCGACGAGGCGCATTGTGTTTCGCAGTGGGGTCACGATTTCCGGCCCGACTACCTGGCGCTGTCGGTACTGCACGAGCACTGGCCGGATGTCCCCCGGATCGCGTTGACAGCCACCGCCACCGAGAAGACTCGCGACGAGATCATCACCCGGCTCGATCTCGGCGGAGCGCGCCGGTTCGTCGCCAGTTTCGACCGGCCCAATATCCAGTACCGGATCGAGCCGAAGAACCGGCCCGATCGCCAGTTGCTCGATTTCTTGCGCACCGAACATCCCGGTGACGCCGGAATCGTCTACTGCCTGTCGCGGAATTCGGTGGAGAAGACCGCGGCATTCCTCAGCGAGAACGGTATTCGCGCGTTGCCCTATCACGCGGGCCTCGACCATCGCACCCGTGCCGAGAACCAGGCCCGGTTCCTGCGCGAGGACGGGCTCGTCATCGTCGCGACAATTGCGTTCGGAATGGGTATCGATAAGCCCGACGTCCGTTTCGTCGCCCATCTCGATCTGCCGAAATCGGTGGAAGGTTACTACCAGGAGACCGGCCGTGCCGGCCGCGACGGCCTGCCGTCGACGGCCTGGATGGTCTACGGACTACAGGATGTGGTGCAGCAGCGCCGGTTGATCGATTCCTCGGACGGGGACGCCGCGCACCGCAGGCAGTTGCAGCTGCATCTCGACGCGATGCTGGCACTCTGCGAGACAATCGATTGCCGCCGTGCACGATTGCTCGCGTATTTCGATCAGCGCGCACAGTCGTGCGGAAACTGCGATACCTGTCTGAGCCCGCCCGAATCGTGGGACGGTACCGTCGCCGCGCAGAAGCTGCTGTCGGCCGTGCTGCGCCTGAAACGTGAACGCGGCCAGAGCTTCGGCGCGGGCCACCTGATAGATATCCTGCTCGGCAAGACGAACCAGAAGGTCCAGCAATACGACCACCACGAGCTGAGCGTGTTCGGTGTCGGTACCGATCTACGCGATACCGAATGGCGCGGAGTCGTCCGGCAACTCCTGGCACAGGGTTTGCTCGCGGTGCACGGTGACTACGGAGTGCTCACCTTGACCGAGGCCAGCGAAAGCGTCCTCTTCGACGGCCGTACGGTGCGCTTCCGCCGGGAACCCGAACGCCCGGCTCGCTCGCGGGCGGCGCGTAGCGCCAAGGCGGCGAAATCGGCGCCGATCGACCTCACCGATGCCGATATCTCCCTGTTCGACAGGCTCCGCCAGTGGCGTGCCGATACCGCCAAGGAACAGGGTGTCCCGGCCTATGTGGTGTTCCACGACGCGACCCTGCGCGAAATCGCGGCCCGCAAACCGGGGGATCTCCCGGCACTGGGAGCGGTGAACGGTGTGGGCGAGAACAAGCTCGCCCGCTACGGCGAGCAGGTGCTGGAGGTCGTCGCCGCGGAGTGATCGGGACGCGAAAGATACTGCCTGCGGGGCAGTTTCACCCGATGGCTTCTCCCCGCCAGTGACGATAGGGGACTGAACAGACCACCTAGCCTGGCACTATGCCCAGCAAGCGCACTCCGTGGTCAGGCTCACGCCGCGGAGTCGACTTGCCTGCCGACCGGTTCGGTCTCCTGGACCCGCGAGTAATCGATGCGGCGCGGCGCGGTTCGGCCGGCAACCGGACGCGGGGGGCCGACGCCTACGGATCCGCCGTCACGGCCGGCTCACCCGGTTCGAGTCCGGCCACCGCCGATGTCATCCTCGATGAACAGCCGCGGGCCGCCGGTCACGCGGTATCACCCGGAACGGGCGAGCCGGATCCGGCCGGGTATCCGAAGCGGGACGGTGGCGTGCACCCGGCGTATTTGGGTGGGCACGCCCTGCTGGGACTTGTGCTCGGGATCGCGATGCTGCTGGCTGTCGGTGGCTTCTGCCTCGGTCGCGCTACGGACCCCCATGCGGCCGGGGCACCGGAAGTCACTACTTTTGTCGCGGCCACTCCGCAAGTGGTCGCCGCCGAGTCGGCCCCCGCGGTTGCATCGCCCCGGCCCGAGCCGGTCCGGCCCGCATCGCCGGAGGTCGGTGTCGGGTTCGTCTTCGGCAAGGTTCGGGCCAACGACGGCGGGGTTCTCATCGTGAACAGTGAGATCACCCGGTCGGAGGTCGTCGTGTACTCCAACAGTTCAACCAAGCTCTACGTGCTGATCGCGAGCGATCCGGCCGGTATCGATATCGGCGCTCCCGTGTGGATCTACGGCCGCAAACACGCGGACGGGTCGCTCACGGCCCGCACCATCGCGGGTATCTCGATGCACGGCAACACCAGTTAGTCGTACCCAGCGGTCAGAAACCGGCCGCAATTCGACGACAATCGAAGTATGGCCAATACGAGCACGCGGACCCTGCGCCTGCTGTCGCTGTTGCAGACCCACAAGTACTGGCCGGGCACCGAGTTGGCCGAGCGTCTCGACGTATCGCCGCGAACATTGCGCCGTGATATCGATCGACTGCGTGACCTCGGCTACCCGGTCGAGGCGCAACGCGGCGTCGACGGCGGCTATCAACTGGCGGCAGGCGCGGCGCTGCCCCCGCTGATGGTCGACGACGACGAGGCGGTCGCGCTGGTTGTCGGACTGCAGGTGGCGATGCAAGGCATGGTCGAAGGCGTCGCCGAATCCTCGGTGCGGGCGCTGGCCAAGGTGGTGCAGGTAATGCCGCCGCGACTGCGCCGCCGGGTCGAGGCGATCCGGGCGATGACCGTTCCGGCCGATTGGGGTGGCCGGTCCGATCCGGGGCCGGATCCGGCTGTGCTCACCACTGTCGCCCTGGCTTGCCGGGACAGCGAGCGCCTGCGCTTCACCTACATCGCGGCCGACAGCCGGCGCAGCGAGCGCCACGCCGAGCCACACCGCCTGGTCGCCCTGGGGCGTCGCTGGTATCTGGTCGCCTTCGATCTGACCCGGCACGATTGGCGCAGTTTCCGGATCGACCGGCTCACCGGGCCCGCTGGCGACGGTTCTCGTTTCCGTCCACGTGAGCTGCCCATCGCCGACGCCGCAGAGTTCGTCCGGGCCGGGGTCGACCGGATTGCGCGCCCGTACCGCATCGAAGTCATGGTCGAGGCCCCCGCCGACGCGGTCCAGGAACGGATCGGACGCTGGGCTTCGGTCGAGGCAGTCGGCCCCGGCCGCTGCCGGGTCTCGATGACCACCGATTCACTGGACTGGCCCACCATGGCGCTGGGTTCACTCGAGGCCGAGTTCCGGGTGCTCGAACCGCCGGAGTTGATCGCACAGATCCGTGCCTGGGGCGAGCGTTTCGGCCGCGCGCAGGCCGGCCCGGCAGACCATTGCGCGGATCGCGAGTCGTGACCCGATCCGGATTTCGGGGACGACGGCGCAGCGGGACTCTCACCGCCGGACGTGCCCGGCCGTGCCGACCGGTTTCAGCTCAGCGCATCCCGTTCCCTCGGACCTACTCGCTCGGGACAGGGAGTTGCCGGCCTCGACCGAGTGCTTCACCGGCAGTCACGGCTGATCCCGCCGCGAGCTCGCCCTGCTGCACCGCGTCCACCAGTTCGGTGGTCGCGGTCGCGAGGAGGCCGGGATGGGAGAACGGCATCCAGTGCCCGGCCGAGACGTCACGGCGCCAGAGTCGCGACACCCACCGCGCCGAATCGTCGTATCCGGCCGGCCGGACCGCGATATCGCGCCCGGCGACAATCAGCTGGACCGGAACGTCGGTGGTCCGCTCGCGCGGCTTCATCAGATGCGCGACGATATTGGCCCGATAGATGAGCAGGCCGTTCACCATGTCCTGTTTCAGGGTGGGGCCGAAGAAAATCGTCGACGGCGCAGTGTTGTTCATGAGCTGGATGAACCGCCGCCAGCGCTGTTCGGTGGCGAGCGCACCGAACGCCAGCCGCGGCAGACCCGGAGTCATGAAGAACCCGGTGTAGGCCGACGACAGCAGCTGAGTGAACGGCTGCCAGATATTGCGTGCGCTCGGCCGGCGCAGCCGGTCCCGCACCCAGGCGGCCAGATGATCCAGATTCGGGCCGGAGACCGAGGTGAACGAGGCGATCCGGGCGTTCGCTTCCGGTTCGCAGACCGCCTCCCACACCTGCACCGAACCCCAATCGTGGGCGAGGACGTGCACCGGCCGGTCCGGACTCACGGCCTCCGCGACGGCGAAGAAATCGGCGGCCAGTTCGGTGAGCCGGAAATCGGCGACTCGTGCGGTGCGAGTGGAGGCGCCGTGGCCGCGCGTATCGTAGGCGACCACGTGAAAGCGCTGGGCCAGCAGCGGAATCACGCCGTTCCACAGGTGGTGGGTATCGGGCCAGCCGTGGACCAGGACGACGGTTTCGGCGTCAGGATCGCCGTATTCGTAGACGGCGAGGTCGAATCCACGGTGGTGCACCGTCTGTTCGGTTGCCGGGTAGTCGGATATCGAGACCGTCACGCTGCTCTCCTGCTGCTGTGGTCGGGCGGTTGGGCTAGAGGTCGAGGACGAGTCGTCCGCCTGTGCTGCGTGATACACACGCCAGCATGTCGCCGTGGTCGCGTTCGGCGGGAGTCAGGACGCGGTCGCGGTGGTCGGGAACGCCTGCCGCAACCCGGACCTTGCAGGTCCGGCAGAACCCCTGGCGGCACGAATACGGCTGGTCGGGCCGATATTCGAGTAGAACGTCGAGTGCGGAACGGTCTGCGGGCACATCGATCACCGCACCGCCGGCGCCCAATTGGATCTCGAACGGTGCACCGTTCACGATCGGTGGTGCCGAGAAGCGTTCCGAATGCAGTTCTACATCGGGTATTCCACGCACCATTTCGGCGATGGACGCGACCATGGGGGCGGGGCCGCAGCAGTACACGGCCGTTCCGGCGCCGGCCCCGCCGAGAAGTTCTCCTGCCGTGGGCAGCCCGCACCGGTCGTCGGTGCGGACCGTTACGCGATCGCCGAATCGGTGCAGTTCGTCCAGGAAGGGCAGAGTCTCCGGCGCTCGCCCGGTGTACACCATCGACCAGTCGACGCCGAGGGTTTCGGCGAGCCGCATCATCGGCAGAATCGGCGTGATGCCGATACCCCCGGCCACGAACCGCGCCCGGCGCGCGGGCGACCCGTAACCCGGCGCGGCGAACGGAAACGCATTGCGCGGCCCTCGCACCATCAGCGCCGTGCCGACAGACAGCGCGTCGTGTACTTCGTTCGAACCGGTACCGCCCGGGATACGGCGCACCGCGATCCGGTACTCGCGGGTGGCGGTGGGGTCGCCGCACAGCGAGTACTGCCGCAGGCGTCCGGACGGTAGTTCGATATCGAGGTGCGCACCGGGCCGCCACCGTGGCAGGTCACGCCGGTCCGGTGCGGCCAGGCGCAGGCTCACGACATCTTCGTCGGAGGCTTCCGCCCGGCGTCCGGCTACGACCACGGGGATTCGCCGGTCGTCGGCACGCGGCCTCAGTTCGCGCCGGTTGGTCATTGCCGTCCAGTTCAGCCGGGCGTTCACGACGGCGTCGAGTACGCGCAGGGTCCGGTCGCGCCGGCGCCGCCCGTAGAGGTCGGCGGGCAGCGGTAGCGTAGGCCCGGTCACGAAGCCGCCCGGGCTGCCGGTGATTGCGCCAGGTACGCGACGGCCTGGGCGGTCGAGCCGACAGACTCCGGACTGTATCCGGGCTTGAAGGTCGACAGCGCGCTGACCAGCAGGGCCGGGATGCCGGGGAGCGCGCCGCGCCACATCGACCGCAGGATCTGCTGGAGCAGCCGTGGGTATCCGAGGCCGGGCAGGGCCGGGTCGCGGTGCACCAGGTACTTGGTCCCGCGCACCAGCAGCACCAGGAACGACGGGAAGACCAGCAGCATCACCGCGCCCCGCCGCAGGTAACCGACGCCGAAGTATTCGGCCACATCGTGCGCGACGTTGCGGTGCTCGACCTCTTCGGCGCCGTGCCAGCGGTACAGGTCGAGCATGCGCGGGTCGGCGTCGAACTTTTCCAGCTCGCTGTTGAGTACCCAATCACCGAGGAAGGCGAAGAAATGTTCCAGCGCGGCGATCACCGCCAGCCGGTCCACCAGCTGCTGCCGGCCGGCCCGGGTGGCTGTGGACTGCCGGGGGCCGATGGTTTTGCGGAACACGTACTCGGCCTGTGTCAGGTAAGGCTGCGGATCGATCCCATTGGCGGTGAGCAGCAGTTCGTGGGACCCGGCATGGGTTTCGGCGTGCATCGATTCCTGGCCGATGAATCCGAGCATGTCCGCACGCAGCTTCTCGTCCCGTACGAAGGGCAGGGCCTCGCCGAAGGTCGTCAGGAAGCTACGTTCCCCTTCGGGGAGGAGCAGGTTCAGGGCGTTGAGTACATGCGAGGCGATCGGCTCGGATGTCATCCAGTGCAGTGGAATGCCGGTCCATTCGAAATGCACATTACGGGCATTGAGCGAGACCTCTCCCGGGTCGGTCATCCGTCCGGAGGCGTGGTTGCGGAACAGCCTCATCGATCCTCCTCGATCGTCACCGGCACCCGTCCGCGCGGTTACAGGGACGTGCGGACGCCGGTGCTTGTGACGATACACATTAGTGCGACGACAGGTAACAGACAATGCTGTGAAAACTCCGCGCGGGGATCGGTCCGGCGGCTTTTATGCCGTCACCAGGCTCGGCAGCGGACTCAGTTGCCTACCACCGCCCCGAGCCATTCCACGATGGCTCGCAGCGATTCCCACGACGTGCGGATCTTCGCGGCGGCCCCCGGTGTCCCCAGCCAGTCGGGGGTGCCGAACTCACGGCTCATCACGAGCGATCTGTGCCGCAGCAGGTCGATGCGGGGGTGGTCGAGTGGGTAGCCCTTGGGGCGCGTCTTCAGCTTGTCGCCGCCGAGGGTGTAGCCGGCCTGAACGAGCGTGTTCACGATCTGCTCGAGCTCGGCGCCGCGAACCTCGTCGTCGAGGGTGGTACGCAGGCGGGACAGCTGTACCGGTGTCGCCGCGTAGAGACCTCCGGCCACGAACAGTCCGGGCGCGCCGATCTGGACGTACCAGCCGACCCCCGGCGCCGTGTGCGCGACCGCGCCCTGATGGGTCTTGTATGGCGATTTGTCCTTGGCGAACCGCACATCGCGGTAGGGGCGGAAGATCTTGACCGGGCCGAAGTCCGGTTCGAGGTCGGCGATCAGCGCGGTCATCGGGCGCTTCACGGACTCCTCGTATATGTGCTTGTTGGCGGTCCAAAATATCCTCGAGTTATCGGCCTCGAGGTCCTCGTAGAAGTCCGGCCCTTCGATCGGGAACCCCGCGAACTCGCTCATGACATCGAACCTATCGCCCACCGCGCGAGCAGATGGCAGGGGTCTGCCCGTCAATCCCCGGGTTCGTCGTGAATCTCCATGGCCGCCGCCTCTGCGGGACGTTGATCCTCGGCGCGCAATTCCTCGCGATGCCGGCGGCGGGTCCACTCCTGATCCAGTTCGCGTGCGATACCCAACCGGCCGGTGTCATCGTTCTCGTGATAACGGATGATCAGCTCGTTCGGGGGGTCGGCGATATATCGCTCGTATTCGCGGACCTCATCGGCCTGATCGTCGTCGCCCAGATCGTAGTCCAGGTCCTCGTGGTCCTCGTCGCCGATATCGAGGACCTCGTCCATCAACCGGTAGCCGGAGCTCACTCCGGAGTGCTCTCGACCGGGATCGCGCATGTCGGACATGGCGCCCACCTCTTTCGCAGACCGGCTCGCCAATGGCGGCCACCGTGAGCTGTGACTCTCACGCTACCGCCGACTGCCCAGCGTGGGAACCCGGCGCCGCGGTCTCATACCGAGATGCGACGAAGGCCCGGTCCGTGTGGACCGGGCCTTCGTGAGTGGAGCTGCCGGGAATCGAACCCGGGTCCTCCGCCGCTTTTCCAGGGCTTCTCCGTGTGCAGTTCGCTAGGCCTCTGCTCGGATCTCCCGGTCTCGCGAACAAGCCGGGATGACGATCCCAGTCGCTGTTCGATGTCCCGCGTTACTCCGCGACCGAGTCGCGCGGTGAGCCCTCTAGCTGATGCCGGCACCGAAGCCGAGGGCGAACCTCGGGCCGACAGAGACGCTATCGCTTAGGCAGCGAGAGCGTACTCGCGCTGATTGGAATCGGCGCTTAATTGGTTGCAGCGACGCTTACGGTGGTCTCTTGCCTGCACCGACACGCTTCCCCTGAATCTACGTACGCAGTCGAAACCGTTCAGCCCCGTACGTCCCGGCACTTTGCCAGGCCAGTCATATTAACACTTCGGGCACCGGCGTTCATTCCCGTTTTCCCGGTACCGTCCGCGCCGGTCAGCGCATCCCTTTGATACGCCGGCCGAGTTCGCGGGTGACCTCGCGCTCAGCGGTGCGCCGGGCCAGGTCCTGCCGTTTGTCGTAGTCCTGCTTACCCTTGGCGAGGGCCAGTTCGACCTTCACCTTGCCATCGGAGAAGTACATCGACAGCGGGACCAATGTCTGGTTGCCTTCACGGGATTTGCCGACGAGGCGTTCGATCTCCCGTTTGTGCAGCAGCAGCTTCCGGACCCGGCGCGGCGAGTGGTTGGTCCAGTTTCCGTGACTGAACTCCGGGATGTGCAGGCCACGCAGCCAGACTTCCCCGTTGTCCACGGTCGCGAAGGCGTCCACCAGTGAGGCCTTGCCCTCACGCAGACTCTTGACCTCGGTACCGACCAACGCGATCCCGGCCTCGTAGGTGTCCAGGATCGTGTAGTTGTGCCGCGCCCGGCGGTTGGTCGCGATGACCTTGCGCCCCTTCTCCTTCATGACGACAACCTTAAAGCGCCGCGGCAACCGGATTATTCCCGGCCGCTGCTCAGCCCGGTTGCAGTAGCAGGTAGAGGAGCAGGACGGCGGCGAACGCGCTGACGAGTAGCACGGTGGAAAGCCGCGGCAAATGTGTGCCGCGAGGGAGGGAGCGGCGATTCAGCCAGCCGTGGTCCACTACGGGGTCGGTGCTGGGATGCCGGTTCGGTGCGTCGACCGGTTCGGCCGGAGGGCCGGGACCTCCGCTGTCGCCCTCGATGCTTTCCTCGGACCCGTCCCCGGATGCCATGCTCGCAGGCTAGTCCTGCGGACAGGTATTCGGGAACGGGGCGCGCGGTCAGCGGGGGGTTCTCAGGATGCGCAGGGTGATGCCCAGGCCGACGAGGATGCTGGCGGTGGCAATCATTGCGGTGGAAAACGATTGGGTGATGGCGGCGATTCCGGTACTGAAAATGAGGCAGGTGGCGAGCGCCAGCAGTGCGGTGCCCCATTCCATACCGGCGATCCGGGTTGGTCGGTTACGCAGTGCTGTCATGTTTTTCGGGTACCCCGCTGCCTGGGTTATCAAACCGTTATTGCTGTAGTTCCGGGCCGGTATGTGCTGGATTCGCTGTTCTGCCGTACGGGGTGCGCGTTGGCGAACCATGGCGGGACCTCCGTCTCGGTCGAGTGTGGCAACTGTGTTCACCGTAACGGACAAATCTCTGCTTGGATACCGGGTGGCAAATCTCGAGACAACCGTCACAGCCGGTGGGATCGGGTTGCCGATCTGCTGTGCTCGAGCCGTGATCTATCTAGAAAAATGCCTGATCAGAATGTGTAGGTATGCCCGACACGCCCAAACCGTACTCAAGGAATGTTTCCTGGTTGATCACGCGGATCGGACACCGAATTCTATTTGCTGAACGTTAGCTATCTCGGCCCGGGAGTTGCTGCGTGATGAGCGCAGCTCGGCTTGCCTAAGCTGGTGATATGCGGATTCGATGCCGGTGCTCACCCCGGTCGAGTGCCCACCCCCGCGGAGCAACGCCGGCCTCGGGGGTGCTCCGGTGACCCGGTGGCATCAACGCACGGGCCGTATTGCCGTACTGACGGGCGCGGGAATATCCACCGACAGCGGGATCCCCGATTTCCGCGGTCCGCGGGGAGTGTGGACCGAGGATCCGGTGGCGGAACTGTTGTCCACCTATGACAATTACGTCTCCGACTCTGCCCTGCGTGAACGCTCCTGGCAGGCCCGCCGCAACAACCCGGCCTGGGGTGCCGAACCGAACCCGGCGCATCTCGCGCTGGTGGAGTTGGAGCGGGCCGGGCGTGCGCTCACGATCGTGACTCAGAACGTCGACCGCTTACATCAGCGGGCCGGTTCCGGCTCGCGGCGGGTGATCGAGATCCACGGCAACATGTTCGATGTGGTGTGCGTGGATTGCGCATACTCCGCGACCATGGCCGAGACGCTGGACCGCGTCGGCTCGGGGGAACCCGATCCGCCGTGTCCGCATTGCGGTGGCATCCTCAAGGCCGCCGTCATCATGTTCGGCCAGGCGCTCGACCACCGCACCCTGCTCGAGGCCTCGCTGGCGGCCGAGACGGCGGATATCTTCCTCGCCGTCGGTACATCGCTGCAAGTGGAACCCGCAGCCTCGTTGTGCGGCCGGGCGGTGAAGGCCGGCGCCGCGCTGATCATCGTGAACGCCGAACCCACACCGTACGATTCGATGGCCACCGAGATCGTGCGTGAACCCATCGGCGAAGCGCTACCCCGGCTGGTCGACCTGATGCTGGGGCGGTGAGGCGCCCGGCAGGCGTGCCTCGGGTGTCCGCAACATCGGAATCGGTCTACACGGGGCCGAGTACTCGGTCGAGGTAATCGTTGGCGAAACGACCTTCCGGGTCGTAGTGCCTGCGCACCGCAGCGAACCGGTCCCAGTCCGGGTAATGCGCGCGCAGCGTCTCCGCGGTCCGGTAATGGCGTTTCCCCCAGTGCGGACGGCCCTCGTAGCGGTCGAAAACCGTTTCGCAGGCACGGAAGAACGGTTCGTGGTCCATACCTTCGTACTGGTGTACGGCGATATAGCAGGTCGCGCGGCCGCCGGCGGGGGAGAGGAAGGCGTCATCGCCCGCGACCCACCGCACTTCGATGGGCATGGGTGAGTCGAAACGGCGGGCGATTTCCTTGATCTCGCGGATCGCCTCGACCGAATGTTCGCGGGGGATCGCATATTCCATTTCGGTGAACCGGAACAGCCGTGGGCTGGTGAACACCCGGTAGGAACGGTCCACCTGGCGCCGGTAGCTGAAGGCGTACGCGGCGGCACGCTGTAGCGGTGGGATGAGAGCCGGCCGGCGGCGGGCCAGCCGGCACACTGCGTCGCTGGCGTAATTGGATACGGCGATATCGGCGAACCAGTCGACCGCCTTGTGTCGTGGCGCGGGCGGTAGGTCGACTCGATTGTTGCGTTTGGTCATCGCGATCGGGCTGTGGGCGAACATGTAGAACTCGAAATGTTCGTTACCGTCGACATAGGAGTCCAGATCGTCCAGGATCTCTGCCACCGGCACCGGCCGCTCCACACCCTCGAGTACGAAGGAGGGGACGAGTTGCAGGGTGAAGGCGGTGATCACGCCGAGAGCGCCGATGCTCACCCGTGCTGCCCGCCACGCCTCGGCGCCGGACTGTTCGGTGAGTTCCACCGTTCTGCCGTCGGCGGTCATCAGTTCTACACCGTGCAGTTGGGCGGAGAGATTGGGTAGCCGGGCGCCGGTGCCGTGGGTTGCGGTGGCGGTGGCGCCGGCGATGGTCTGGGCGTCGATATCGCCGAGGTTCGGGAAGGCGAGGCCGTACTCGTCGAGCCGGTCGTTGAGCGCGGCGAGGGTCATCCCCGCCTGGACCTTGGCCAGGCCGGTCTCGCGATCCACCTCGAGTACCCGGTTCATGCGGGACAGGTCGAGCAGCAGGCCATCGGTGAGGCAGGTGCCGGTGAAGGAATGGCCCGATCCCGCGACGCGGACCCGGTGCCCGTCCGCGGCGGCCCGGCCCAGCTCATCGGCCAGTTCGGCGTGGTCGCGCGGCGCGGCCAGCCGAGCCGGTGCGCAGTGCTGATCGCCGGCCCAGTTCACCCATAACTTGGTCACATGTCCAACACTAGGGGATGGCGTCGCCGGCCGCCGGGCAAACCTCCTGATACGAAAAACCCGGATCGGCTCAGCGCCGCCGGGCCACGCACGGTTTTGCTGCTTTGGCCCGCTCCACCTGCACAAGGCTGAGCGCATTCACCGCCAGCGGTTGTGGGGGTGTGTCCTGGGCGCGAATGCCGTTCAGGGTGATCGCCATATAGCGGCGCCAGATATCGGAATCGACGGGGCGAGCGAACTCGGCGAGCGAATCGACCATATAGATCAAGGCGAACAGATCGGTGTCCTCGATCCCCGGCTGCAGCACGCCCGCGTTCCGGGCTCGCTCCATCACGGCCGCTACTGCAGGCCCGAGCTGTTCGCGCGGAAGGGTGAGGCGATCGGGATCATCATGCATTGCGAGCATGACTTCGCTGAACCCGCGGTTGGTCGCCATGTGCCGGCACGCATAGTCGAAGAGTCGTACGACTCCCTCCCACGGATTCGCCTCGGTGAGCGCGTCCTGTGCGGCTTCCGCGAATTCCCGTACGTGGACCGCGAAGACCTCGGAAATCAGTTCCCGCTTGTTGGCGAACCGGCGATACACGGTGCCCACCCCGACCCCCGCGCGGGCGGCCACGTCGTCGAGCGTGATCTCCAGTCCGCGGTCGGCGAACAGCTCCCGGGCCGCATCGAGGATCCGCTGTTGATTGCGCGCCGCATCCACCCGGAGCCGGCGCGGCCGGGGCGCAGTGGTGGCGAGGTTCACATCCGGAATGGTAGCAAGAGCGAATCAGCGCAAACCGTTTCGATCCGGCTGAACGTAAACCCCGCCGGGCCTGCGGATACCGTTGCGGCACGATCCATGCGCACGGCTCGCCGCCGTGGAATGCAGGAGGTACCGGAACATGAGAGAACCCGTGCGGCCCGCGCCGATCGATCCTGTCGTCCTGGCGGCCGTCGCCTGCGGCGGTGGGCTCGGTGCCGGACTGCGCTACTGGATCACGCTCCGGATTCCGATCCGGCCCGCAGGTTTTCCGTGGGCCACCTTCCTCGCCAACACTCTCGGCTGCTTGGCCATCGGCGTCCTGATGGTGATCATCACCGAGTTCGTCTCGCCGCCGCGGCTCCTGCGTCCCTTCCTCGGAATCGGGGTACTCGGTGGATTCACCACCTTTTCCAGTTACAGCGCCGAGGTTCGTACACTGCTCGAATCGGGTGCCACGGGTGTGGCGCTCGGATACCTCGGGGGAACCGTGGTGACCTGCCTGACGGCGGTCCTCGCGGGAATGACGGCCACCCGGTGGATCGCGGGAAGACGCGGCGGGACAACGCAGTACGGCACGAGCTGAACGTAAGACGGGACAACGAGAGGGGTCGGGTGATGGCGGTGTCGGTAGGTCCGGAGCGCCGGCGGACGGATACCGGGCGGAGCGGCCGGTGACCGCGGTCTGGGTGGTCCTGGGTGGAATGCTGGGTGCGCCCGCGCGATATCTGCTCGATCGCGCCGTCACCGCGCATACCGATTCCCGGGTTCCACTCGGCACGCTGGCGGTTAATATTGTGGGCTCGGCGCTGCTGGGTGTGCTGATCGGGTCGGGTGTGAGCGGCGCGGTGGCGGCAGCCGCGGGAATCGGATTCTGCGGTGCGTTCACCACCTTCAGTACGTTCGGCTACGAAACGATCGGGCTCGCCACCGGCGGGGCCGCCGGGCACGCATTCGGCAATATCGTGCTCAACACCGGGATCTGTCTCGGTGCGGTCTATCTCGGCGCCGCCGGCGCGGGACTGTTCGGATGATCACGATGACCAGCCGGGTACGGCCGACCACGAAGGGAGCTCCGAACATGGCGCACAACCGAGCCGGGCGGCCTGCCCGCCCCGGCGATCTGGTGGATGTGCCGGGGCTGGTGACCGCGTACTACAGTCACGTACCCGACCCCGCCGAACCCACCCAGCGGGTCGTCTTCGGTACTTCCGGACACCGCGGTTCGAGCCTGGACGCCACCTTCAACGAGGCACACATCCTGGCGATCACCCAGGCCGTCGTCGAATACCGTGCCACGCGCGCAATCACGGGGCCGGTGTATCTGGCCCGCGATACCCACGCCCTGTCCGAACCGGCGTGGACCACCGTGCTGGAGGTTCTCGCGGGCAACGATGTCAGCGCCGTCGTGGATTCCCGCGGCCGCTACACCCCGACCCCCGCACTCAGCCACGCGGTGGTCCGCCACAACCGCGACAGTGCACGACCGCAGGCCGACGGCATCGTGGTGACCCCCTCGCACAACCCGCCGCGCGACGGGGGTATCAAGTACAACCCACCCCACGGCGGCCCGGCCGATACCGGCGCCACCGATGCCATTGCCGAACGCGCCAACGAACTGCTGCGTGGCGGACTGGCCGGGGTGAAACGCGCCCCGCTGGCACAGGCGATGGCGGCCGCCGGCCGGTACGACTTCCTCGACCACTATGTCGCCGATCTGCCCGCCGTACTCAATCTCGACGCCATCCGCGGCGCCGGGATCCGCCTCGGCGCCGACCCGATGGGCGGTGCCAGCGTGGACTACTGGGAAGAAATCGGGCAGCGATACGACCTCGAGCTCGAGGTCGTGAACCCGACGGTCGACCCCACCTGGCGTTTCATGACGCTCGACGGCGACGGCCAGATCCGGATGGACCCCTCGTCCCCGTATGCGATGGCATCGCTGGTGTCGATTCGCGACGACTACGACATCTCCACCGGCAACGATGCCGACGCCGACCGGCACGGCATCGTCACTCCTGACGGAGGCCTGATGAACCCGAACCATTTCCTCGCCGTCGCGATCGACTACCTGGTGGCGAACCGGCACCGCTGGGATGCGCTCACCAAGATCGGCAAGACCGCGGTGACCTCGGCGATGATCGACCGGGTGGTGCGGGTGCTGGGCCGCGACGTCTACGAGGTGCCGGTCGGGTTCAAATGGTTCGTACCCGGCCTGTTCAGCGGCAGTCTGGCCTTCGGCGGCGAGGAGAGCGCCGGTGCCTCCTTCCTGCGGATGGACGGAACCGTATGGACCACGGAGAAAGACGGCATCCTGCTCGCGCTGCTGGCCGCCGAGATCGCCGCTGTCACCGGTCGAAGCCCCTCGGCGCGCTACCTCGAACTGGAACGCAATCACGGCAGTCCCGCCTACGCCCGAATCGACGCCCCCGCCGACGCCGAGCAGAAGAAACTCCTGTCGGCACTGGACCCCGGTCAGGTCACCGCCACCGAGATCGCGGGCGAACCGATCACCGAAATCGCCACCCGGGCCCGCGGCAACGGCGCTGCACTCGGCGGCCTGAAGGTGAGCACCGAAAACGCCTGGTTCGCCGCGCGCCCATCGGGCACCGAGAACAAATACAAGATCTACGCGGAATCGTTCCACGGGCCCGACCATCTGGGCCGGGTCCAGGAGGCGGCGCAGGAGCTGGTCGGGCGGGCCCTGGCGGCCCGCTGATCGCCTCCGGCGCCGCGAACCGGCGGCGGTCCGGGGCCGGTCCATCCGCCGACAGGAGGTGTGACCGGGAATTGTGACGACGGCCCCGGCGTTGATTGCCGGGGTGAGTGATGAGGCCCGGACGAACGAACGACCCCGATCGGACGGCGTGAACGGGTCGGATGCAGCGATCGTCAAGGCAAAGTTCGCCGGGCTGCGTATTCGGCGGCGCGGTCGCGGCGCCCGGAAGACGGACCGGCCACCACTGCCCAGCGAGATCTGGGTGCTCATCGCCGCCGCGTTCTGTGTCGCCATCGGGTTCGGCCTGGTATCGCCGGTACTACCGCAGTTTGCGTTGAGCTTCGGGGTCGGGGTGGCGGCCGCGTCGGCGATCGTCAGCGCGTTCGCCGCGATGCGGCTGCTGTTCGCGCCCGTGAGCGGGCGGCTGGTGCAGATGCTGGGGGAGCGGCGCATCTACCTGGTGGGGCTGCTCATCGTCGCGATCTCGACCGGCGCGAGTGCCTTCGCCCAGACCTACTGGCAGCTGATGGTGCTGCGTTCGCTGGGCGGCATCGGTTCGACCATGTTCACCGTCTCCTCGATGGCGCTGGTGATCCGGTTGTCCCCGCCCACCGAACGCGGACGCGTCACCGGGCTGTGGTCGACCTGCTTCCTGATCGGCGGACTGTCCGGTCCGCTGATCGGCGGCGCGCTGGCCGGGTTCGGTCTGCGCGCACCGTTCCTGATCTACGCTGTCGCGCTGCTGGCCGCCGTGGCGGTGGTGTACTTCAATCTGCGGGATACGCGGATCACCGAAGCCGAATCGGCCGCCGACGCCGCCACCGTGAGTTTCATGCAAGGCCTGGCCCGGCCCGAATATCGCGCGGCACTGTGGTCCAACTTCGCCAACGGTGCCGCGGTGTTCGGCGTCCGGATGGCGCTCGTACCCCTGCTGGTGGTGGAGGTCCTCGGTGAACCGTCCGGTATGGCCGGGGTGGCGTTGACCGTTTTCGCCGCCGGTAACGCGACCGTCCTGTTCTTCTCCGGCCGGCTCTCCGACACGTATGGCCGGCGCCCCCTGCTGATCTCCGGCGCCCTGGTGTGCGCGGTCGGCACCACCGGTCTCGGCCTGTCTCCGAACATGGCGTGGCTGCTGGTCACCTCGTTCGTCGCCGGTATCGGATCAGGACTGTTCACCCCCGCCCAGCAGGCCGCTGTCGGCGATATCATCGGCTCCCGCGCCCGCGGCGGCACCATGCTCGCCGGATTCCAGATGTCGCAGGACCTGGGCACCGTCCTCGGCCCCATCGTGGTCGGCGCCATCGCCCAGCAGCTGGGCTACGGTGCCGGACTGGCAGCCACGGGTTCACTGCTGGCCGTGGCCGCTATCGCCTGGTTCGTCGTTCCGGAACCGATGAAGCGTGCGAGCCTCGAACCCGAACGGGAGTCGCCGAGGACGGCCGAAGGTCCGGAGCCGACCGTGATGGACGCTGCCGGAGACCCGCACAACGCCACCTTCGTCGGGCCGAGGGAAGCCGGCCACAGCGCAACATCCGCCGGAGAAGACACCGCGAACTCGAAGCACTGAACCCCCGCGCCACCGGGTGCACGTGACCGGTTCGCCCGGATACGGCAGAGTGGTCGCGTGAGCAAACCGCCGCCCGATTACACCCCCCGGCCGATGTCCAACGGAACCACCTACGCCCTGGGCGGGGTAGCCCTGGCGCTGATCGCGCTGATCGTCTTCTTCGCCTTCCGCTGGGGCGCCGACGACGCCGAGGTGCGCAACGACGGTTACGGTCCGGTCCGCAACACCGCCGTCACGGCGGCGGTGCAGAGCGACGGCGGCATACGTCTCGGCCTACCCGAGGCTCCGAAAACTCTCGAAATCTACGAGGACCCCATGTGTCCCGGCTGCGGCAGCCTCGAACATCTCTACGGCCAGGAAATCGCCCAGAAAATCGACGAGGGCAAACTCGCCGTCCGCTACCGTTTCGTGAATTTCCTCGACACCGAATCCGACAGCGGCGACTACTCCACCCGCGCCACTTCCGCCCTGCAATGCGTCGCGGAGACCGGTTCCGGCGTCACCTACTCGAAGTTCCACGACACCCTCCTCACCACCCGGCAACCAGAAGAAGGCTCCGGCCTCACCGACGACGACCTTGCGGCCCTAGCCACTGAATCCGGCGCGCCCCAGTCCACTCGCGACTGCATCGCCACCGGCGCCCGCACCGACCAGGCGCGGCAGCAGGCCACGGAAGCCGTCGAAGACCTGAAAACCGCGCTGGACGGCGACGCCGCCACTCCCAGTGTGTTCGACGTCGCCACCAAGCTCGACACCCAGAACCAGGAATGGGTCCAGCAGGTCGCACCCTGACCTCGCCGTTCATCCGAAATCCAGCCGATTTGGTGCCTGACGTGGAGGTGGTGTAACTTCGTTCAGGCAGCCGGGGAACCGGCGGCAACCATCCGGGGCTATGGCGCAGCTGGTAGCGCACCACACTGGCAGTGTGGGGGTCAGGGGTTCGAGTCCCCTTAGCTCCACAAAAATAGCAGGTCAGGCCCGGTTTTGGACCGGGCCTGACCTATTTATTGTGTCTGGCCCCCCGCTTACCCCCCGTTTTGGTCCTAGATCCTGTTTGCCTGTGCTGCCTACGCGGTCTGTTATCTCCTATGTCCACCGTAGTTGGGCTGTTGCTTTCGGTGGCTGACCAACCACCATGGATACCGCGCGGCTGCGCCGAAATAATCGATGAGCGATGATCACGATTTGTTGGTTGTCGAGCAGGACCACGACAGTGGTCGGGGAAGCGCTCAAACGGGTCCGTATCCAAGCTGTTCCGCACATGGCGGAGTGTGAGCGGCCAGGAAGGCGTCGCAGGTTCGCGACCTCGGCGGGGCACGTCGAAGATGGGAACGGGGAAGACCTGCGGTTTTCGTGCGGTCAGTTGAAAATCGAAGCCGATCATCAACTGTAGGGTGGCCCGGAGGTGATTATGAGATACCCGAATCGCTGAGTGGGGTCAGGGGTTCGAGGACCCTTGGCTCACCAAGAGAGTTGGACAGTATTTTCTTTCTCTTTTATTTCAATTTGAAGCCGGGGATCGCGCTACATCGGGGCAGGCTGTCGCGTATCTTGGGGGAACTCTCGAGGCCTTGCACATGCTGTGGTCGGCCGTCGGCGAACCCCTACCGATCCCAGTGTCGGCTTCGATGACTGACTGAGTGGCCCCGGCCAGTATCGATGTGGCGGTACCGGGCGGTCGGAATCACTTCCGTCTGGGGGAGGTGCCCATGCACCGGGTCAGGATTGCGGCCGATCTGTAGTGGCGCTGATGGCGTTGCGCATCTGCGCGTCGGCGAGGTCTGCGTTCGTGGCGGGGTCGATCACCAGCAGGCGGAGGCGCCGTTCGTGAGAGCCGAAGGCATACATCACGTGGGGTGACTGGTCTGGGAGCGGCCCGGTGACCTGTATTCCGTCTGGGGCGTCGATGCGGCGTTGGGACAGACTCAGCGAATTCCAGTCGAAGCTGATGCGGGCTGTCGCGCCCAGTCGTGGGGTGAGGGTGGTGACCAGGTCGTGCAGTTCGGTGGTGAAGTTGTCTGTCCTGGGCCACCAGACCCCATCGACGCCGCCGGATTCCTCGTCCCGGTCGCGCAGCAGCAGCCGCGGTGTACGGGTCGGTGTGTCGAACGGTTGCCCTCCACCGGCAGTGGCCTGGAATCGTCCCAGGCCGCGGTCTGCGGCAGCGTCGCCGCTGTTCGGCGGCGGGTTCTTTGTCATATCCGGCCTCCAGTAAGGGGCGGGGATCACGGGAATGAACCGCGCCGGTCTGCCGGGCTCAGCTGTGCGAGGTGCCCGCCTTCGTCGTCCCAGCGGTACAACGCGGCGGCGTTATGGTTGCGTTCGAGACGGTGCCGGGTGTCGGCGGCCACGAGTTCGCCGGCGGTGAGTTCGTTGTCCGGCCGGGATGCGGCCGACAGCAACGCCTGCGCGGTGTCGGTGGCGGTAGCCGCCGGGATAACCAGGAGGACGAGGCGGGTGCGGTCGAGGCCCAGGACACAGAGTGTGTGGGCGGGCAGGTGCCGGTATCCGTCCAGGCGAACCGACTGCCCGCCGAGCATTGTGTGCCTCGGGGCCGGCTGCCAGGTGTCCAGGTTGTACATGATGCGGTCGACGTTGCCGGCTCGGCTGCCCAGTAGCGTCTGCAGATCGGCTATTTCGGCGACCAAGTTGTTCGTGTGGGGCCACCAGGCCCCGCCGACCACCCCGGGACGGGAGCGGCGTGGTGTCGGTAACCGGCGTGATACGGGTAGTCGGTCACGGAGGGAAAAGCGTGCAGAGCGGTCCAGCAGGATCGGCTCGTGTTGTGGCGTCATCACGACGCTCCTGACCGGGTCCGCGTGGCGGGCCCTGTTCATCGGCCGGGTGACGACGAGGCCACGGGTCGTCTCGTACGAAAATCCCCCGGCATTTCCCAATCCTACCCGGCGTCCGCGCGGCGGACACCGGGCCGATAGCGGGCCTGCGCCCCGTGCCGACGTTCGAAGCATCGCAGGAAACCTCTCCGTGCGTATCGGCCCGTCGGGCCTGGACACCGTGCATGAACCCGGCGTTGACTGGGGGAGGTACGCGCTACTCCAGGCTTGGGAGGCGTCATGATCATCATCTTTGGGCTCGTCGTTCTGCTCGCCGCGGTGATCATCGCGGTGGCTGGGGTGCTCGGCAACGCCGGGAGCGCTCACATGCTGACCGATAACTTCTCCGTGTTCGGATACCACGTCACCGGATCGACCGGGACATTGTTCCTCTACGGCATCATTGTCGGCGCGGTCGCCGCGGCCGGGCTCGGCGTGCTGCTCGCCGGTGCACGACGGACCTCACGCCGCGGCCGCCTCGCCCGTCGTGAACTGAAGCGAACCCGCGAGACCATCGCAGGGCCGACGATATCCGCACGGTCACGACAACTGCCGACAGCCCTCACACATGGCGGCACCCATTCGGAGGCCATCAGGCCACCGGCACGACCACCGCCCCACGCTGAACAGGACACGCGCTTTTGCGAACACGGCCGGCTCCTGCATGCATCCCGGCGACCGCGGCAAACTAGAACTATGACGTTATCGGCCGACGGTGACCAATGACCATAAAGGACCGAGCCTGGGATCTCGGGTACGCGGCCGGCTGGCAGCTGCTTCGCGCCTTGCCGCCGCTTCGTCCGATTCCGGGAATGCCTCGGTTTCGAGATCATCCCGCTCACCGGCGGCACGGCACCACCGTTCGAACAGCTGACCGCGCGGCTGCGGCAGGGGCGGATTGTGGGGTTGCTCGGTGAACGTGATTTGACCGGTGCGGGGGTACCGGTCACCTTCTTCGGTGAACCGGCCTGTATGCCGTCCGGTCCGGCCCGGCTGGCGATCGACACCGTACCGGTGCACTGCTGGTTCACCATCGACGGCTGGGGTTTCCATGTCGGCGCGCCCATCGACACCACCGGTGGTGTGCAGCCCACCACCCAAGCCCTGGCCGACCGGTTCGCCGCCGGTATCGCCGCGCACCCGGCCGACTGGCACATGCTGCAACCGGTGTGGACCACCGACCATCGCACTCGTGAGCAGGCGCGTAACAACCCACACCACTGATGTGCGCACTCGAACCGGACCGGTTCCCGGTGCTACCGCCGGGCGGGCCGCCCATGGGCGTAGGCTCGACAGTATCCGGCGGTATCGCGTGCGCTGACCAGCCGAGGTTGCGTCGTCACCGGATCCGACAATCCGGCCTCCCACCCGGCCATGACGGGAGCGTCTCATGACGCCGTCACCGATATCCACACTTTCCTCACCACCACGGGGCCCTGTCCCGATCCCTCGATTGCATCTCCATTCGAATCCAGGCGACTACATCGACGCCACTTGGTGGCCACGAACGAGCAACCTCGCCACCGAGCTCCCCGACCTGATCACCGCACTCCAGCTACGGACAGGGCCGATATCGCACGTGGTCTACGACCCGACTGCCTGGGACCCCACCGGCCGGCACCTACTCATGGTCGACCGCGCCATACAACTCGACCCGTACCCGTTCGAGCTGTTCGACACCATGTACGTGTACGGAACCAGCAGCGTGATCGTGCTGCAGGTCATCCACCCGAGCACCGAGACCGACCCGGCGCCCACAGCGACCGGTGCACCCATACCCACCCGAATTCCAGCACCGCAAACGGCGAACCAGAATCACCAACCCCGACCCGTCACCGAGCACGCAGCGATGGGCGCCGCCGCCGATCGGTGACCCCCGCCGACGCGGCACCCGCAACGGCTTTGGAGCGAAAGTTTCACGGACGCTGTGACTCCGGGCCCGACGACGTCCAGGGCAGTGCACCCGCGGGATCGGTTCGCCGACGAAACTTGCGCTCGACACTGCACGCGATGGCGCGGCGCCCGACAGCTGTCCCAGGGACACCAGGAACTCGTCACCGTGAGCCCCGGCACCTCGACGGCGCCGAACGGCCCTGCAGCGCTGACGACCTCGGTGGTATGTATCGGACTACGAAGAAAGGTAAACAATGTGCAGGTTCGAGCCCACAGCCGGCCGATTACCGCGTCGAAGCCCCGTAGCGGCAGGTCACCGTCAGCGAAAAGCGAAGTGACCACATGCCCATGAGTACGCAGGCCATCTCCTACGCACATCTGTTCCGGCTCAGTGACGACCGGGGGATCTTCGAACACGCACGGCTCACCGAGCCTCGTATCGACGGCGGGTACTGTGTCGACGACGTCGCACGCGGCCTCGTCGTCGCCGTCCGCGAACCCGAGCCTTCTCCTGAATTGTTCGACCTCACCACGGTGTATTTCGACTTCCTGATCGACGCGCTCACCCCGGACGGACGGTGCCACAATCGACGTGGGTCGGACGGGCATTGGCAGGACGAACCGAGCCTCGATGATCATTGGGGTCGCGCGCTGTGGGCGCTCGGTGCCGTGGTCGCGCACCGGCCCGACCTGGAGGAGACCGCGCTGGCGTGCTTCATGGTCGCTGCCCGGCCGCGGGCCCGGTCGGCCCGTGCGATGGCATTCGGTGCCTTGGGTGCGGCCGAGGTCTTACGGGTGTATCCGGGGAATCGTTGTGCTCGTGAATTCTCGAGCGATACTGCGACGGTGATCGGTCCCCCGACGCGCCGGTCCGATTGGCGGTGGCCCGAGCCGCGGCTGCAGTACGCCAACGCTGTGCTGGCCGAGGCGTTGCTCGCTGTCGGCTCGATACCCGGCAAGGAACGCATCCTGGCCGATGGATTGGCGATGCTGCGCTGGCTGCTCGCGACCGAGACGGCCGGTGATCACCTTTCCGTGACCCCGGTTGACGGCTGGGCGATCGGGGAACCCCGGCCGGGCTTCGATCAGCAGCCCGTCGAGGTCGCGTGCCTGGCCGACGCCTGCGCCCGCGCCTACGACGCGACCGGCGACCGGCACTGGAAGGATGCGGTCATGCTGTGCGAAGCCTGGTTCCGCGGCAGCAACGATATCGGCGTCCCCCTGCTCGACCCGGACAGCTTCGGCTGTTCCGACGGGCTCGAAGCCACCGGCCGCAATGAAAACCAGGGCGCGGAGTCGACGCTGGCACTGATTTCCACTCAGCAGCAGGCTCGGCGCCTGGCGCGGGAACCGTTGTAGGAAGAGGCGACTCGGCACGCCTTTCAGTCGGTCGATTCGACGCTCGGACAACCATCGGTTCCCGAACCGAATCACCGTAGTCGGCCTGACCGCGGACGAGACAGGAGTACAGAATATGACGTCACGATCGAACCGGATCAAGGCTTATCGGCAGGACTGGTCCGCCTGGCAGGTGCGGCTCGAATTGGGTCCCGTCGGCATCGGAAATCCCGATGGCTTCTGGTGGCCGCACAGTCGTGACCTCGTCACGGAGCTCGCGGGTCTGTTGCCGGTTCTGCGGCCCGGGTTCGGCCCGGCTCGTCGCGTGGCCTTTCGCCGGGACGAGTGGACCACCGCACCGCGGGGCATGATCAGCGGCGGGCTGCGGACTCTGCTCGACGGATACCGGCATATGCCCGCGCGTACGGTCGACGTCATCGGTGTCGGCGCCACTCTGACCCTCCGGCTCATCACCCCGGTGGCCGGCGCCGCAACGAATACGGCACAGCACCGCTCGATCCGAGATGACAGGGCGGGACCCGAAATCGGCGCGTGGCTCCGAGACCGGCACCGGCGAAGCCGCTGATGAGGCCGTAAAATGCGGAAGCCGGGGCGCTTCGCACGAGCTTGTGGTCCCGTCGCACCCCGGCGAGGTCCTACAGTCAACGGCGGTGGCCAGGGTGTGTAGATCGCATGCCGCGGGCTTCGGTCGCGGCGATTGGTCGGTTGGTGACTGGATCTGGGCTATGCGTGGGTGGTGCGGCCGTCTTGGTGGGCCGCGTGTCATCGGGCGATTTCACGGAAGGCGTTGGCCTGTTGCTGCGTGAGGGCCTCGCCCTCGGCTCCGTCGACGAAGGTGAGCTGGAAGTCTGGTTCCGGTTGGCTGGTTCGCCGTGGCTGCCGATCGGCACGGTGCGGCTCGACCGGTGTGCTTTGATCGTGCGGCATGTCGTGAGTATCTCGCTTCGGCCGGCCTGCGGGGTCCGGACGCTCCGAGCTGGGCCGGCTCAGCTCGCGTTCTTGGCGAGAAGCGGAGTGGCCGTGGGGCTTTGGCTCGGTCAGTGTGTTGACCTGCGGTGTCAGCTGTCAGCAACCCCGAGGGCGCGAACCTGCGACGCATAACCTGCGGTTTTCTGAGCGCCCGCGATATTTGTTGTTATGGGGACCGCGTTGACCTGCGCGAACGCGTTGCAGATTTGTGCCCTCGGCGGGGCACGTCGAACATGGGAACGGGGATGACCTGCGGTTTTCGGGTGGTCGACTGGTAGTCGAAGCGGATTTTGCGCTGGGCTGATCGAGCGATGCCGTATTCAGCGTGTGGCCATCGTCGGTGACTACTTGAGTTTGACGTCACGTCGCCTTGCTGGTCGTATGCTGTCGCCCACCTCCGGTCGGTGGGGTGCGGTTCGCGATCCCCACCGTCGACCGTGGCGGCTATATCGAAACCTGGCAGTGGTGTCCCGCGCATGTCCTGACCCGGAATGCCGACACGACGCCCTGACTCTCAGGGTCCCGGTTGCTCGTTGCTGTCAGTCGCGCCGTTGGGGTGGGCGTCGGCGAAGGATCGGACTGAGCGCGCTCGTCGGTTCGGGTAGCTCCCGAGCCGACGGGCCCATGTCTACGGCGGGATGTGGGGGTTTCTCCGGGAGTTCGATCTGGTCGAGATCCACCACGCCCACCAGGTCGGGCGCTGATTCCTCGACAACGGCGTCGACGATCTCATCGGTCCGGTTACGGCTGGCGGCGTGGCTGTGTTTGTCGTCGGCAGGGTCGCCGCCGAACAGCCGGCCGGGGACCCGCCGCACGATCCGGGTCAGCACCGGCCCTTTCCGGATCAGTCGGGACTCGACCGCCACGCGGGCGTTCTCGGCTTCGTCGCGGTTGCCGTGCAAGGAGACGTGCAGGATCTCGCCGAACTCGCCCGCGGCGACCAGCACGCACTGCGCGGTGGGGTCTTCGGCGCGGGCCAGGCCGGCGCGGAGGGCGAGTGCGCCATTCGGGGTGCAACCGAGCCGGTCGGCGATCTCGGCGTAGGAGGAACTCAGCCCGAGTTCCACGATGCGGTCGGCGATATCGGCCTCGCTCACCCGAAGCGCCGCCGACAACTCGCTCATCCCAGCACCCTGGACCTGTCCGCGGCGCAACCATCCCCACCGGCCCGGGGCGGGCGCGGCGGACCAGACGCCGCGCACGTAGGTGTCGGCGGTCTCATCCCAATAGGGCAGCTGTCCCCCGGCGTGTTTGCGGCGAGCCACACTTTCCCAGTCGTAGTCCGGCTCGATCGCGATCCGGTCTTCGAGCCGCTGCCACGACCGGCGCCGCCGCGGCCCGCGCTCACCGTCGGTTTTCTCGATGAGGTAATCGGCGCGGCCCCGAACCGCCGATACGGTGCGCCCCACAGTCCGCGCGATCTGTTCCCACGTGTCCCCGCGCTGCAAACCCTCGATGATGTTCCGGTACTCGTACGCGGTCCACCGCGCTCCGTGCATCGGCCAAAGCAAGCCATTGTCGATGTCCACCCTGGTGCCCTCCTGCCTCGATCACTCAACACCTTCAGCCAGGATAGAAATCGCCACCGACAATCCAGTGCGGTTCAGATTGACAGCAACACAAGAACGTTCGGGATCGGCACGCCGGATCCGAACCGGGACCGGGCCGCGATATCGAACAGTGTCAGCCTTTCCGGAGCCGCCAGAGCGCGCTTCTCGTTGTGTCTCCGCGCAGCTCAGGTCGGGGCCATGCCCTCGGCGATCGCACCCGTTTTCCTTGGCGATGTCGGCGCGATCGTGTGGATCGCGCCGCTGGCAGCATCGTTCGTTCAAGCTCGCCGCGGCCTTCCGCGGCGAGTGGTGGGTTTTTTCGTGTCCGGGTAGGTGAGGTGGGCGGCAATGAATGCGTAGTCGGCGTGGTGGTCCACCCAGAATCGGTCGGGTTCGAAGGGGTCCTGCTGTGCGAGGAAGAAGAGCCAGCTGCGGGCTTCGGACCCGGCGGACTCGCGGGCTTCGCGTCTGGCCGCGGTGATCTCGCGACGCAGGGCCGCACGAAGTGTCGTTCCCCATGCCGACCAGTCGATGACCACACGGTACGGACGCGCTATTCGCGCCCGGTTGTCCGGGTCTCGGTCGCCGGCATACAGCGATATCACCGCGGTGTCGGCCGAGTATTCGGGCGGACTTTCTCCAGGCCACCTCGGAGTAGAAGATCCGCTGGTGGGGGTAGTCGGTGATGGCGTAGAGATCGAGTCGCTTGAATGCGTACTGGTAGTGCTGGGCGTCCACGCCGGGGAGATCGATACGCAGGACGGTGCGGCTGTTCGGGTAACGGATGAACATGCGGCAGAAGGGGCGAATGGTGGAGGCGGCGGCTTCCCGTAGGCCGGGTTTGCCTTCGCTGGTGGTCGAGCTTGTTCTGCTCTGGCTGGATTGCCGTTCGGGATCTCGCGGAGCATGAGGATCGACTTGCTCACGGCGTTCGGCGCGAACAAGTTGGTAGGGCACGCTCACCCCACCGCCCAGACGTTCGGTGCGCGCGGGTCCGAGTGGACCGGAACTTCCCACCAGAACCGAGTCCCCGGCGATCTGACAGTCAGGTAGATGCGGCTGCTGTCTTCCTGCTCGAAAATATGGTGTGACGTGCTTGGATGTCAATGCCGCCGCAGTAACCGGGCAGCCGCAGCCGACGCATTCATAGGGACCGCTCGTTGCCTCGGTGCGGTAGCTCAGCTCGATCGCGTCCGCGATGACCCGCCGACCGACATCCCACGCCTGATCCATCCCGACCCCTTCACCGCACCGACCGTATAGGCACCTCCCTTCCATAGTGCCTCGGCCGGCGCGAATCGTGCTGCGCGCTAACGCGTTCAGAGGTCTACATCGGAGTGCAGGGTCTCAACTTCGTGACATCACACGGAGCTGTCTCCAAGGGAGACCAGGATCCAGCGGACTGGCAGTCGCTGGTGATGGGCACCGCTGGAGCTACACGGCGATGTGGGGCGCGGTGCAATCGGCGCGGGACCTCCCTCTTCAGCAGGCAGCAGCGGCACCGTCGCGCATCAGGGGGTAATGCAGGTCAACGGTGCCGCTGCTCATCGCAGCCAAAGCTGCGGAGTCGACCGGCCAAAGGGGGTCGACCGGCCTGAGATCAAGGCTAGCACCGGTTCTCGCCGCTATCACGTCAACGCTTCTCCTCATGTTTCCCTGAAGCGCGCGCCGAGAATTCGATCAAGCGGGTATACCGCTGATCGAGTCCACATGGTAGTCCTCTGCCAAGAGACCAGGAGCGGTTATATGCGTATCGCGTCGTGCATCCAGGTCCGGGCCGCGGCGCAGTCGATAGCGCTCGATACTTGTATCGGCCGCCCGTGGGGTGTGCGGGAGAGACGCCCATCAGGGTGTATTCCGATTCGTTCGGTATGGAAGGCAACGAACGGAAGCCCGAGAGCGGCACTGAGAGACAACGGGTCCCGCAGCCAGGCCGTGCGTTCGCGGGCCAACCATGCCCGCAGGTGCATCGCCAGCAGGGTTGCCCACCTCGGCGCATTGGGCTGTTCGAGCATCTCGAGCAGCGGGGAGTTGGCAGTCATCTGGAGGGCGTCATGGTCGGTGTGGTCGACCAGCAGTAGACGCGGGTTGTGTAGTGCCCGCAGGGCCAGCCCGGCAGATGTGGGATCGACACGGAAATTCTCCGAGACGGCGGTCCTGCCGGGGTGGCGGTCGACCACCCCGCCCAGCTGGGTGACCTTTACCCGGTCGGCGATCTCGGGCAGGCGGGAGATGATAGCGGTCAGATTGGACATCGGGCCTAACCCCACCCATTGGATCGGGCCAGTGGTGGTCTCACAGAGTTCGACAATAGCGGCGATCATGCGGTCGAGACCGCGGATGCGTTCGAGGAAATCCTCGCCATGTTCTGGGAACGGGTGGTCGGTGTCGAGGAGGAAGCGATCTTCGCCACCCAGATAGAAGCCCGGGATGACCGCAACGTCGACGCGGTCGAGCAGGTTCAGCGCGTGGCGGGCCAGCTGCGCACGGCGGCCACGGGTTTCGTCGGCGGTGACCACGACCAGATTCGGCACCACCCGCGCAGCGGCCACCAATGCCACGAGACCTCCTGGCTGCCACCCGATATCGGTATCAAGAATCACCAACTCATCGGCTGTTCCGACGGGTGGTGACAACTGGTGGCCGGATGGGGATAGGCCGGGGAGGGAAATGTCGGTGCTCCTTCCAATGCGGGGCGAGTGGAGCTGCCCAGGGTGATTACGGTCGGGCTGTGCAGGGCAAGCGTCGGGACCGGTGTGCGACCGCGGCCGTCAGATCGGTGTAGTCGTCGACCAATTCCGCGAGGCGATACCACGCAGCGTGCACGATCGGGTCGGACGGTTCGGCGTTCATCAGCAGGTGAAACGCCTGGACCTGCTGAACGGCGAGCCGATCGATCACGGTGGCCAATGTTTCGGAGTGCAGGGTCGCCTCCGGGTGCGGGGGTGGGACATGGTCGACCACCCAGAGATCTGTCTGGCGCGACAACTCGGCGCGGCATGGGCATACCGGGCGGGCTGGGCCGTGGAGATGCTGCTGCTGGTGTAGTTGCCCGAACTGATAGGCGATCGAGGTGAGTGGGTGGGGGCCGACGTGATGGCCCCGGATGGCTGATAGCAGTGCTTCTCCGGTGGGGAACAACGATTCCGACGGATCGGTGAGACGGGCAGGCCGCAGGGTGCGAGTGCTGGTGCGCATCTCGGTTACCGCCGCTCGGTCAGGAGTTGGCGGCGGGTCGTTGCGAGCACGGTGGACCGGGAGGGTAGGGCTTGGGCGGTGGTCGGGGGCCAGATCCAGCACCAGGTGAGGGGCTGGTCGGACATCGGCAGCCACACCTGCTGCCCGGCCGTCAACACCCGCACCCCCGCGCTGCGCAGCGCCGTACCGGCGGCCTCACCGAGCGCGCCGCCCGATCCGGAACCGACAACGAACACCCAGTCGCGACGTGGCCGATGATAGGTCAGCACCGACGCCGTGATTCCGTGGTCGTGCTCGAGTTCCTGCCGGACCACGGTGCCCAAATCCGGTGGCATCACCACCGCACCCAGCGATCTGGAAGCGGTCACCGCGACCCGGCCGAACTTGCACGAAACCGGAAATCCCATACCGCGATAGACGTGCGCCACCTCGAACGGGGAGTGACAGTTCTCGAACATCACTCCGCCCTCCGATGACGCCCGCCGGTAACCACCATGAAGCGAGGCCCCGGTACCGGCCGCACCGAGGCCACCACACGACGTCCGCGAGCCGCGCCCGCGCTGAACACCACGATCGGGCTCACCACCGACCATGCCCGCCGCGCGATCACCGCGACACCCCCGCCCAGGCAAGCGCACGCGCAGCAAACCCTTGCTTGAGGGGCGCCGACCACAGGCACTCCCGCGCTGCCATGCCCATGATCTCCAGCACGGTCAGTCCCAACAGCCCGGCGTGTGCCCGCAGCGCCGTTATGTCTTCGAGGGCGAGCAGGGCTGCTTCCGCTTGGGCGCGTGACAGCGTCCGGCCGGGCAGATAACTCACCACCCATCCGTCGTTACCGGTTGATCTGGCGTGGTGTTTCGTGTGGTCGCTCAGCATTAACGAGTTGTCGATGACACGCACGGTCATGACCGCCTCCTGCCTCGATCGAGTGGCTCCGTTTGGGCCGCTGATTCTTGACGTGACGAATCGATTTAAGCGTAAATAGAATGATAACGCTACGGTTGCGGTGAAGTTCATGCGGTATCTTTTCCGCAGGTACCCGGCAGCTGGGAAAGGACGACATGCGCGACGAACGCTTCGACCCGTCGGCGTTGCGTTTTCTGGTCGGACACGACCTGCGCTCAGCCCGCGAACTGGCACGGGTCAAGCAGGCCGAGGCCGCCAAACACATCGGCTGCACGCCGGCGAAGCTCAGCTATATGGAAAGCGGCAAGACCCAGCAGGCGCCCGACGAAGTCGCTGCACTCCTGCGCTACTACGGCGTCAAGGTCGAAGACGTCGACCGAACCGTCACTCTGGCCGGACGCGCGGACCACGGCACCTGGTGGGCGCCCTTCGGCGAGGTACTACCGGACTGGTTCAAAACCTTCGTCGGTTTGGAGGGCCTGGCGACCCAGCAATTCGAGTACGCCGACAAGGTGCTACCAGGACAAATGCAAACACCGGACTATGCCACCGCGCTGCTCGGCGACAGCCTCCACATCCCGGCCATGGACTTGGCGCAATCGGTCCGCGCGCGGATGGCCCGGCAACGCCTGTCCGGAACCGACAACCCGCTCCAGCTCAGCGCCGTCGTCGAGGAGGCGGCGCTGGACCGCCCCGTGGGCGGCCCGCGCGTTATGCGTGAGCAACTGGAACACCTGCTCACATTGATGGACCAGGACAATGTCCGGTTCCAGGTGATCCCGACTCAAGTGGCGGTGCACGACGGGCTCCCCGGCTCGTTCATCGTCCTCAACTTCGCCGAAGCCCGCGGCATCGCCTACGTCGAATACCACACCGGCGCCCTCTACCTCCAGGATCACCCGCAAGTAGACTTGTACACACTGGCCGCCGACAGGCTCCGCCAGAAGGCGTACACAACCGAGGACACCGCGGCAGCCATCGAGCACCGGATCTCGCAGTTCAAGAACATGGAGTAACAATGACCACCCAGATCCGCCGAGGCTGGCGGAAAAGCTCGTTCAGCAACAACGGGGGCGCCTCGTGCGTCGAGGTCAACTTCATCGGCGACCACGTGCTCCTGCGCGACAGCAAATATCTTCGAAACCCGGACAACGACCCGACAACCCAACCGCAGATCTCGATCCCTGCCGATCTGTGGACGGTATTCTGCGATCACTCGACCGACCCGACTACGCAAGCCACCGCGGGCATGCCTACGATCGACCGTCGAAACGACGGCTGGATTACCGTGAGTTGCCGCGACACCGGTGTGACGCTGGTCTTCACCCCTGGTGAATGGGCCGCATTCATCGCTGGAATCCAAGCGGAAGAATTCAGCCTCGTCGTTGCATAACGGTAAGCCGCCGGTGTAGGGCCTCGAAACTTGAGACGGAATCTCAGAATGTGTGGCGGTGAGGTGGCGGATTCGCCGTGGTACTGAGACTTCGTATCCTGCGCTGGCAGTTGGCAGGCTCTGCCGGGGGCGGTGATCCCCTACTCCGACTTCTCGTCGGGATATGCTGGCCTAAGACCGACTGCTCGCGACGTCGCGACAACAAAGGTAGGAGAGTCGTCGAAGAACGTGTCCCCTGCCAGCACGACACGGTGACATAACATTGGTCTCCCAACCATCCCCGCGGGTGCGGGGCCGACAACCTGGCACCCAAAGCACCGGTCCGGTGTCGAGGACCATCCCCGCGGGTGCGGGGCCGACTCAGCCGACGAGGGCGAGAATATCTATCAGTGCGGACCATCCCCGCGGGTGCGGGGCCGACGCGTTCGTTGCCGCAGTGGAGGGGCAAGCGGCAGGACCATCCCCGCGGGTGCGGGGCCGACGCGCCCAGCACCGACTTCTCGGCGTATTCGTCGGGACCATCCCCGCGGGTGCGGGGCCGACTTGGTCAGCAGTTGCCCCAGCAGCGTCGGTGGGGGACCATCCCCGCGGGTGCGGGGCCGACACCGCCGGAGTCGATCGGTGGCAATATCGACTCGGACCATCCCCGCGGGTGCGGGGCCGACCCACCGAGGGGCGATCGTCGTCAAGTCCGGAAAGGACCATCCCCGCGGGTGCGGGGCCGACCAAACGATAAGCCGACAGAAGCGTGAGTCGCTAGGACCATCCCCGCGGGTGCGGGGCCGACCTTGCTCGCGACCGAGCCGACACCAGCGATCGAGGACCATCCCCGCGGGTGCGGGGCCGACCCAAGATGAACGCCAATGCCGCCGACCATGTGAGGACCATCCCCGCGGGTGCGGGGCCGACCCGAGACCCAGACCGCCAGCGACCACCTGCCGCGGACCATCCCCGCGGGTGCGGGGCCGACTCCAGTTCACGTCCGGCGTCGAGGATCGTCTGCGGACCATCCCCGCGGGTGCGGGGCCGACTTCGTAAAGGTCCTCGACGGCTTCCACGGTGTCGGACCATCCCCGCGGGTGCGGGGCCGACACGGTCCCCTGAGAGGAAACGGACCCGAGACGCGGACCATCCCCGCGGGTGCGGGGCCGACCCACCGAGCCTTCAAGATCTGTTCGCGTAGTTCGGACCATCCCCGCGGGTGCGGGGCCGACAGAGTCATGCAGTGTTTGCGTTGTTTGCCTCACGGACCATCCCCGCGGGTGCGGGGCCGACGCGACCCGGGCCAACCTGTTCGACCGCTGGTGCGGACCATCCCCGCGGGTGCGGGGCCGACCCTGGTCGGCATCTTCGACGACGTCGTGATCGAGGACCATCCCCGCGGGTGCGGGGCCGACCGCGGCATGCGGAGTCGTGCTCCCAGCCCGGAAGGACCATCCCCGCGGGTGCGGGGCCGACCTGGTCACCGACGACGAAGCCCGGCTCATCGCCGGACCATCCCCGCGGGTGCGGGGCCGACGACGCGATGTGGGTCCCTGCCCACCACTATGAGGGACCATCCCCGCGGGTGCGGGGCCGACACCGGTGAAATACGCCCACAGCCGCTCGAACCGGGACCATCCCCGCGGGTGCGGGGCCGACCTCGGTGGGGGACTCGGTCTCGGCGTCATGACCGGACCATCCCCGCGGGTGCGGGGCCGACAGCCGCCAGCCCGTCAAAGTCCTCGCGCAGATCGGACCATCCCCGCGGGTGCGGGGCCGACCTAGCTACGTACAAGGTCGCAGTAGAAAAGCAGGGACCATCCCCGCGGGTGCGGGGCCGACTTTCTGGGAAGACACCGAACCGTACGACAGGGAGGACCATCCCCGCGGGTGCGGGGCCGACGACACATCAATAATCGAGTTGTCGTGAAGACCAGGGCCATCCCCGCGGGTGCGGGGCCGACCACCGAGACCGCGCACTCGCTGATCAGCAGCGAGGACCATCCCCGCGGGTGCGGGGCCGACTCCACCAGGCGGGCGTGGCTGATCGCGTCCGGGGGACCATCCCCGCGGGTGCGGGGCCGACCAACCACGGCACCAGACGATACTCCCAGACGTAGGACCATCCCCGCGGGTGCGGGGCCGACGGCGGCGTCGGCAAGACCGCGACGACCCTCGGCGGACCATCCCCGCGGGTGCGGGGCCGACCCTGCGTGACCGCTCCGAGTTGATCGGGCCTCAGGACCATCCCCGCGGGTGCGGGGCCGACCCCGCGCTGGTGGTTCTGTTCCTACTGATGCTGGGACCATCCCCGCGGGTGCGGGGCCGACAGGGGTTAAAGACCCGTTCAATAACCCGATTGAGGACCATCCCCGCGGGTGCGGGGCCGACGCGCGAAACTTTGGCCTCGGCGGCCAGTGCGGGGGACCATCCCCGCGGGTGCGGGGCCGACCAGCGGGCGGCTCGACCTCGGCACTGTGCATGAGGACCATCCCCGCGGGTGCGGGGCCGACCGAAGCTACTTCGTCGGTTCCGACTGCTCAGGAGGACCATCCCCGCGGGTGCGGGGCCGACCGCGTACCGCAGCGCGTTCGACACTGCCAAAGCGGACCATCCCCGCGGGTGCGGGGCCGACACTTCCTGACCTCGTCTTATGTGCGCAGTGTGGCGGATTTTCATTCACTTCGCCTGGACGGGATCTATGTGTCTGAACACGTGGCCGAGGCTACTCTCAGCCATGTTTCCCGGCCATCGGGTGAGCGGTGTCGCGCAACGCCTTCAAGGGAGACAACCTTCACAAAGAGGCGCTCGATAGTGGGTGACGCTATCGGGCGGGTTGCTGGCGCCTCGACCATGAGGCCAGGGATTCGCACTCGGCGGTGGTTTCCCGGCTGGAGTTCTGTGGCTTTGTAGGTTCGCTGGTGCGGCAGCTGACGGCTCTGGTGGCTCAGCGGGGCGGTTCCGGGGCTATTTCTGTCGGTGGGGCTTTTTATGGTGGGCGCCATGACGATTGACGGGGATGCGAGATCGACTGGGTGGGAGGACTTGTCGGGTCCGCAGAGGGCCTGGTTGGGGGCGTTGTGGGGGAAGTCTGCTGGTCGTGCCGGTGGCACGGCGAATCTGTTGTTATCGCACATGCTGGATACGGCGGCTGTCGCGGAGTTGATCTGGGACAAGTACTTGGCGGATTCGGTGCGTCGTCAGGTGGCTGTGGTTGCTGGTGGAAGTGATGCGGGGCGGCGGTTGTTCGTGTGGCTTTGCGGTGTTCACGATCTGGGCAAGGCGACTCCTGTGTTTCAAGCTGTTGATCGCGATGGCGCGGCGGCGGTGCGTGGTGTTGGGCTGAGCTGGGATGATCGCGCGGTCAAGGCGCGGCGGTGGCGGCACGAGAAGGTCGGCGCGAGGATTCTGAAGGACCTGGCTCAGGAGGCGGGGTGGAGTGGAGAGCATCGGGATTGGGTGTGGCCGTTGGTGGCTGGGCACCATGGGCAGTTTCCGTCGCTCGGTGATCTAGGGCCTGGCAGGCGACATGAACCTGGCCTGCGGGGTACGGGTGATTGGCCGAAGGCGCAGCTAGCGTTGCTTGCCGCATATACCAGGGCACTGGGTTATGGGGAGCTTCGGGATGTGGAGCCGCGGGTCGTGCCGTCGCGGGCGCTGCAGTTGCAGCTGAGTGGGTTCATTGTGATGGCCGACTGGATTGCGAGTGGTGATCACTTCCCGGGCATCGATCGCCTGGACGAGGTCAGTATCGACAAGGGGCGTTCGAGGGCAGTGGCGGCCTGGGCGCAGCTCGGTCTGGCACGTGGGTGGGGCCGGATTTCCGAGCCGTCGGCCGCTGATTTCAAGGAGCGGTTCGATGTGTCGCCGCGACCGTCGCAGCGCGTGGCGATCGAGTGCGCGGCGCGGATGGCGCGTCCCGGGCTGATGATCGTGGAGGCGCCGATGGGGGAGGGTAAGACGCGGACGGCGTTGGTGTGTGCGGAGGTGCTGGCGTCGCGGTTCGGGTTCGACGGAGTCTTTGTGGGGATGCCCACGCAGGCGACGAGCGATCCGATGTTCACGCAGGTGCGTGCATGGGTGGAGGCCGTGGCTCCGGATGCTGCCGGTGGGGTGGCATTGCTGCACGGAAAGCGTCGCTTCAACTCCGAATGGCAGCGGCTAGTCGAGTCCGCCGAGGATGCTGATGCGGGGTTTGTGAGTGTGGGTGAGGATGAGTTCGGGCTCGATGATCCTTACGGGAGTTCGGAGTTCGACCCGTGTACGTGCGAGCGGCCGGTGCGTACCGTGCCGGCGGAGTGGTTTCTCGGAGCGAAGCGAGGGTTGTTGGCGCCGTTCGTGGTCGGCACGATCGATCAGTTGCTGCTGGCGGCGACCCGGACCAAGCATGTGATGTTGCGAATGGCGGGACTGGCGGGCAAGGTCGTCATCCTCGACGAAGTGCATGCGGCCGATGTGTACATGTCAGAGTTCCTCATGGAGGGGTTGCGCTGGCTCGGCCAGGCCGGGGTACCGGTCATCCTGCTGTCGGCGACACTGCCACCGCAGCAACGCGAACAGCTGCTCAGCGCTTACCTCGCCGGAGCCCGCAGCAGCGAAGAGCTCGAGCCGGTAACCGTCGAGGCGGAACCGGGCTACCCGTGCGTGACCACGGCGTGGGTGGACACCGACGGCAGCCCGGTGGTCGAGCAAGTCGCTGCACCGGCCTGGCGGGCAGAATCGCTGCGAGTCAACGTCGAGGTGGTCGGGGAAGGGTCGTCGATTGCCGAGCTGCTGACCGATCGGCTGGCAGGAGGCGGCTGCGTGCTGATCATCCGCAACACCGTCGATCGTGCACAGAAGACTTACACAGAGTTGAAGGGGATCTTCGGTTCGGCAGTGGAGTTACTGCACGCGCGGATGCACGTCTGTCGACGCGCGGTGGTGACCGAGACCTGTCTCGATCGCCTGGGACCGAAAAAGGACGGGGTGCAACGACCTTTGACGATCGTGGTCGCCACCCAGATCGCGGAGCAGTCGTTCGACGTGGACGCTGACCTGCTGATCACCGATCTGGCGCCGATGGACTTGTTGCTTCAGCGGATCGGGCGTATGCACCGCCATGACGGAGTCCGCCGCCCGTCGGGCCTGCGTGAGCCGACCGTGGTGATAACGGGCTTCGCTCCTCGCGGGGAAGGCCCGCCGAGCATCGACGATGCCAGCGAAGCGATCTACGGGCGCTACCCACTGCTGCGAAGCGCTGCAGCGACTCTGCACGCCGACGGCGATCACTGGAAGGTCCCCGCTCAGGTCCCCGAACTGGTGGCCGCTGCCTACGATCCGCAGGTGGCGGCTCCCGAGGCATGGGCAGACGAGGTCGCCGATGCGTTGCGGACGTGGACGGCCGATCAACGGAAGCGGGCCGACACGGCAGCCCAGTTTGTGCTGACCCGGCTCGGTGAGCACGAGTACCCGACGTTGGAAGGCCTGCATCGCGGGGAGTATGTCAAGGACGACGACGTTCGCGTGCGTGACGGTGAGGAATCGATCGAGGTGATCCTCGTGCGCGGGGACACCCGCGGTTATCGCGCCGAAAACGGGCGCCGGCTGGGGCCGAACGGTGAGGTTCCCGCCGAGGTGCTCGATGACGTCCTAGGTGGCACCCTCCGGTTACCGATGCGGCTTGCCCGGTCGGGGCTCGAGTCGCTGAGACCGCTGGACGGTTGGCGGGATCATCCGTGGCTGCGCTACAGCCGTGCACTCATTCTCGATCGTGACAGCCGAGGAGCGGTGGGGGAGGCCCGGGTTCGCTACGACGAAGAACTCGGCTTGGTCGTCGAGTGACGTGGTGGGCACCGGAGGTACGCCACCACGCCACTCCCCGCGACTGCGGGGCCGACGGAGGGTCCAAACACTGTCCTGGACCATGCCCGCTGAAACATACCGGCAGGTTTCACCTCAGTTTCGCATACAGCCGAACCGGTGACCGAAGTACTCTGCCGCTAAGGATTTAAACAATGTCCCTTATTGAATGGATGAGAGCGTGGATGAATGCGACTTGATTCGGACAATTCCACTGTTGCACTGCAGGTTCGACAACGGTTCCGTCAAGGCTCTTCCGGTGTGGCAGGCGTTGACGGACAGTCACCGGATCGTCGGCATCGACGTCGAGGTGCCGACGATGCTGCCGGCCATCCTGCGCCAGCTCTTACTGCCGATCACGATGCACGCGCTCGGGTCGCCGTCCTCCCGGGAGGAGTGGGGTCAGCGCTTCAAGCAAGGCCGGTTCGCGACCGCCGAGATCGACGCACTCGATACATATCTGGCTGAACACGGTGATCGGTTCGATGTCCTGCACCCGGTGCACCCCTTCGGACAAGTGGCCGGCCTGCGGACGAAGAAGGGCGAGACCAAGGGTTCGGCGTTGCTGGTGGCCACGGCGCCTTCGGGCAACAACGTCCCGTTGTTTGCGACCCGCACCGAGGCCGACGTCCTACGGTTGCCGCTGGATGCGGCGGTGCGGTGGATGCTGCATGCGCAGTGCTGGGATACCGCGGCGATCAAGACCGGCGTCGTCGGTGACCTGAATGCCGAGAAGACGGGCAAGACCTCGGGTAATCCGACGGGCCCGTTGGGGCAGCTGGGTGTGGTGATGCCGGTCGGGCGAACCCTGTACGAGACTTTACTGTTGAACTCGCCGATCGGTGTGCAGAGGCGGCTGGGTCTCCCGCACTGGGCGAGGGATCACCTCGGTCCGCAGTGGGAGGTCCGCGCACCGGAGGGCTTGCTGGATCTGTGGACTTGGCAGTCGCGACGGATTCGGCTGATTCCCGAGGGCACTGACCACGGTGTCGTGGTCGAACGGGTGGTCTTGTCTGCCGGTGACCGGTTCAGTGTCGGTGTGCCGGTGTGGGAAACCCATACTGCGTGGCGGAAGGACAAGCCCAATACACGGTCCGGCGCTACACGGTCCGGTGCCGCGGCGCTGCGTCCCTTGCGGCATACGGCAGGCAAGGCGGCATGGCGTGGACTGGATGCGCTGCTGGCTCTGGAGAAAGAGAATGGCGCGGCGCAGACCAGTGAGCTGATCGACCAGATAGCAGGTTTGGATGCCGAGGGCGTCATCGACGTCGACTATCCGCTGCGGCTGGAGACCTTCGCCATTGTGTACGGCAACCAGTCCGCGGTGATCGAGGAACTGATCCACGACGTCGTGCCCCTGCCCGTGGCGTCCCTGCGAGGCACCGGACCGGCCTATGACGTGGTCGTGGACGCCGCGACGCAAGCCGAACAGCTGGTCAACGCGATCAACCACCTCTCCGCCGATCTGCGCCGCGCCGTGGGCGCCGATCCGATCCCGTGGAACAAGGGCATTCGGCCGGGAGAGCAGCTACTCGCCGCGCTCGACCCGCTGGTCCGACGTCTCCTGGCAGGCGTATCGGCCGATTCCGGTGACGAGGACAAACTCACCCGAGGACGCGAAGCATGGGAGCTGATGGCCTTCGACGCCGTTCATCGCTGCGCTACACCACTGTTCGCGCTGCCCTCCGCCGCTTTCCACGGCCGCAGCGAGAAATCGGGCAGCAAGGAACATCACTACAAGCTCGGCCTGGCGGCGAACTCGTTCCATGTCTCGGTGAACAACATCCTCAGCCGAGCCGCTGCACTGCGCAAACGATCGAACGAAAAGGAACAGACCTATGGCTCAACGGTATTGGAACAGATTCATCCGCGAGGGCACCGAGAAACAGGAGTTACCGCCGGGTGAAGACCTCGCCGCGTTGCGGTCCGGTCTTGGGCGTGAAGCGTTGACGGTTCCCAAGCTGTGGCCGTTCTACACCATCACACCCGACGAAAACGCAAACCTGGAACGGTTCGGGGACGTAACGGCCGGCCAGCGTGCCGAACATGCCGCGTTGACGTTGTTCGGGGTCCATCAGCAGTCCCAGAAGATTCTGATGCACATCCCTGATGTCGGCCTCGGCTCCGCGCTCCGAGCGTTGCGTGGTCACGACAAGTACAGCGTCGATGCTGTAGATCGCCGCGTCTCGGCGATGGTGAGCTCCACCTCGGTGTCGACGCTGACCTACCAGTTGCGCGGGCTGGTTACCCAGCTCCGCGATATCAAGCAAGCACTGGACTACAACCGGCTCCTGCGCGACCTCGAAGACTGGCACTGGCCCGACCGACGGCAGCGCGTCCGCACCGCCTGGGCGCAGGGATATCAACGGTGGGAAAAACCCGCCGACACCACCACCAGCTGACCTAAACACCTCAGCCGCACACCGACTCACGCCAAAGGACAGACCTCACATGACCGAGCACGTACGCATCGACCTGCACATACTGCAAACCGTCCCGCCGGCCAACCTCAACCGCGACGACCAAGGAAACCCGAAAGAAGCCATATACGGCGGCGTCCGCCGCTCCCGCGTGTCTTCGCAAGCCTGGAAGCGGGCAGCGCGGATGCGATTCGAAGAACGCGTCCCCAAGGACGACCTCGGGACCCGCACCCGCAAAGTAGCCGCCGAACTGGCCAAACGCCTGGAGAAACGTACCAATCTCGACTCGCAGAATGCGGGCCGCCTGGGGACCGCTGTCCTGGCCCCGGTGGGCATCACGGCGGGGAAGAAAGCAGGCAACACCGCTTACCTGCTGTTCGTCGGTAATCGTCAGCTCGACGCGGTGATCGATCTCGTCGCAGGTCGAGCAGAAGAACTCGCCGCCCTGGACGACGACGCGCTCGCGAAGGCGATGAAGGAGCTTCCGGTCGCCGACCAGTTCACCCAGAACCACCCCATGGACGTCGCACTGTTCGGGCGCATGGTCGCCGATATTCCCTCCCTCAACGTCGACGCTGCAGCTCAGGTCGCACACGCACTCTCCACTCATGCAGTCGAAGCCGAATTCGACTACTACACCGCCGTCGACGACGCGAACGAAAACGACGCCGACCCCGCCGCCGGCATGATTGGCTCGATCGGCTTCAACTCCGCCACCCTCTACCGATACGCCAGCATCGGACTCGACCAGTTGTGCCACAACCTCGGCGAAACAGACGCGGTGCTCAAGGCGATCGACATATTCGTCGACAGCTTCGCCCGCTCGATGCCCACCGGCTACGGCAACTCCTTCGCCCACCGCACCCTGCCCTCCCTGGTCGCAGTCGCAGTACGGGAGGACCAGCCGGTCAACCTCGTCTCCGCCTTCGAGAAACCGATCTCCGCACCCCAAGGCGGAATCGCCGAACGCTCCGCCCTCGCGCTGGCCGCCGAGCAGCGGCGCAGCATCGAAATGTGGGGCGACAAGCCCGCTCATGCCGCGTTCGCGCACGCTTTCGGCCCCGAAACCGAAAAAGACCTGGAGACCGCGTTCGGCGCTGCAGTTACCGTCACCGAACTCCGCCAGGGCCTGCTCGAGCAACTGCGGGGATACCTCCCCCGATGACCACACCCACCGACACCTCCGTTCTGCTGCTCCGCCTGGCCGGACCACTACAATCCTGGGGCGAGAACAGCAAATTCAACCGCCGCGAAACCCGCACCGAGCCCACCAAATCCGGAGTAATCGGGCTCCTCGCCGCCGCTCTCGGCCTGGAGCGCGGCGCCGACCTGAACGCCCTCACCGAACTCGACATCGGGGTCCGCACCGACCAGCCCGGCACCTTGCTCCGCGACTTCCACACCGTCTCCGACTACCGTGGCCAACCACTGAAACAAAGCGGAGTCAACGCGAAAGGGAGCCAAAAACCCACCACACCAGCGAAGTACACCCACGTCACGCAGCGCTACTACCTGCAAGACGCCGTGTTCTTGGTAGGACTGGCCGGGATCTCCGAGACCATCAAAGAACTCGCTGCAGCGATGAAGCGACCGGTGTTCCCGCCGGCGCTCGGCCGACGAAGCTGCGTGCCCACCCAACCAATCCTGGCCGGCACCCCGGATACGGAACTGATGGTGGCCTTGTCCTCTCACCCTTGGCAGGCCAGCGAAGCCGCCCGTCGCGATTACCTACGTGGCACCGAACCAGCATTCGTGCATCTGCCGGTCACCATCGACGACCCCGCCGGGGACGGCACCCGCCAGGACGTGCCCGTGTCCTTCGGCCTCCACGACCGGCAATACCAACAGCGCCGGGTCCGCCACACAACCGTGCAAATCCCGACCGGCTTCCCCGAGCCCGACGCCGAGAACGCCGGAAGCGGTACACCGCCGGTCGGCCATGACCCGTTCTCCCTCCTGAACTGGTGAAAGACACCCCCATGACCTATCTCTCACGCATCCGCATCAACCCTCTGCGCGCGCAGAGCCGGAAACTGCTGGCCAACCCCCGCGCCATGCGCAGCGCCGTCCTGCACGGCGTCCCGGGGGACCCCATCAGCGAACGCATCCTGTGGCGGCTCGACACCGACAACCCCCACCGGCCGTGGCTTTACGCGCTGACCCCCACCAAACCCGACTGGTCTCACCTGGTCGAGAACGCAGGCTGGCCAGAGGCCGACGGCGAACACGTCAACATCGCCGACTACCGACCCCTGCTCGCGAAACTCGACACCGGCCACCACTACGCCTTCCGCCTCACCGCCAGCCCGGTCCAGAACACCAAAACCCCACTCAAACGCACAGCAGCCCAAATCGCCCGCGCCGAAACCGAAGCGGACAAGCCCGAACTCGAACGCGGCCGCCCCAGATCGCTGCGGCTCGGACACCGCACAGCTGCGATGCAACTGACCTGGTTCCTGGACCGGACACCCAAGTGGGGCTTCCGCATCCCCGCCACCGAAATCGAACCCCAAATACCCGGAATCGAAATCGACGATCCCTCACCCGAAGTCCTCATCAGTGGGCGCCAACGACTGAGCTTCGGGCACCCGGACCGGAACAACGGCACGCGCAACTCCCAGGTCACCATCCACACCGCCACCTTCGAAGGCCATCTGGAGATCGTCGACCCGCAACGATTCACCGCCACTCTCCTCGCGGGGATCGGGCCCTCCAAGGCATACGGATGCGGGCTGCTCACCCTCGCACCGATACCAGCAACCTGACATGGCCGACATCTGGTGGAAAGCACATCCCCACGATCTGCACCGACTCCAAGACCGGATCTCCACCGTCTACGTCGAACGATCCCATGTCGACCGCGACGAGAACGCCGTCGTGGTCATCAACAAGAAAGAAACCGTCCGCATCCCGGCAGCTCTGGTCGCGGCCATGCTGCTGGGACCCGGCACCCGAATCACACACGCCGCAGCGGCACTCCTCGCCGATTCCGGCACCACCATCTGCTGGATCGGACAACAAGGAGTCCGCATGTACGCCGCGGGGATCGGGCCTTCCCGCGGCGCTGGACTCCTGATGCAACAGGCTTACCTGGTAACCCGGCCCAAAGAACGGCTGAAGGTCGCCCGCGCCATGTACTCGATGCGGTTCCCCGGCGAAGACGTCAGCGAACTGACCATGCAACAGCTCCGTGGACGCGAAGGAACTCGCGTCCGCCGCATCTACCGCGAACACGCCTCACGAACCGGCATCGCCTGGCAAGGCCGCAAGTACATCGCCGGCGACGCTCACGCCGCCGGAGACGACCTCAACCGTGTCCTCTCGGCCGCGAACGCCGCCCTGTACGGCATCTCCCACGCCGTCATCACCGGACTCGGCGCCAGCCCCGGCCTAGGATTCGTCCACACCGGATCAGCCATGTCGTTCGTCCTCGACATCGCCGACCTCTACAAGGCCGAATACACCATCCCCCTCGCTTTCGACCTCGTTGCCGACGAACTCACCGAAGAACGCGACGCCCGATTGGGGCTTCGCGACCTCATCGCCGAACGACGGCTGCTCCCACGAATCGTCCACGACGTCCGAATGCTGCTCGCCGCCGACGGAGCCGAGGACGATCCCGCCGGGCCTCAATTGTGGGACGACAAGGTCGGCACCGTCGACGGCGGCACCAATTGGGCCGACAAAGAAGCCGACCTCATTCAACCCGGCTTCGGCGAGCAACAGGTCACCATCATCGGCCCCGAACTCGAAACCCCGGCCGAATGGTGAGCCGATGACGGTCATCGTCCTTATCGCCGTCGCCCCGGGCCTGCGCGGCCACCTCACTCGATGGATGATCGAAGTGAACGCTGGCGTCTTCGTCGGCAAACCCAGCCGACGAGTACGAGAACGCCTCTGGGAACTCCTCGCCGACCGAGTCCGCGACGGGCAAGCCGTAATGATCGAACCCGCCAACAACGAACAAGGATGGGCCGTCCGCACTGCCGGCCGCGACCGCTGGAGACCCGTCGACTTCGACGGGCTACTCCTCTCAGCCCGCCCGAGAACACCAACCTCACCCACGCAGACCGACACCCCACAAGACTCACCCAGGCCGCGCAGCCGAGGCAACAGCACAGAGCAAAGCTTCGACCGAAGTGAATGAAAAAGTCACCACGGACGAATAAACATGCAGGTCAATAAGTGTCGGCCCCGCACCCGCGGGGATGGTCCGTCGTATCGGCGACCATCGACACCTTCGACGTGGTCGGCCCCGCACCCGCGGGGATGGTCCCCGGTGGTCCGGCCGCGGATCCGGGGCAGGAGAGTCGGCCCCGCACCCGCGGGGATGGTCCACCAGTTCCCGCAGCGCGGTTTCGGCGTCCCGGGTCGGCCCCGCACCCGCGGGGATGGTCCGTGTTCCGCGACCAGATGGGAGCCAACCAGGAGGTCGGCCCCGCACCCGCGGGGATGGTCCCTTCCGGATCACACCCTTCAGCCATTCCCAGGTGTCGGCCCCGCACCCGCGGGGATGGTCCGTGCTGCGTCGATCTCGGCGCCGCACTCCTGGA
>NZ_BDBZ01000052.1 GCF_001613245.1 Nocardia speluncae NBRC 108251
GGACGAGCTGGATCTGGACCGGCATTCGGCCGAACCGGTGGCCGGCACCGACAGGGTGCGGCCGTTGACTTCGGCGAACACCGCGTATGTCATCTACACCTCGGGTTCGACGGGTGTGCCCAAGGGTGTGGTGGTCAGCCATGCGGGTCTGGCGAATTTCAGTGCGGAGCAGGTGGAGCGGTATCGGTTGACTTCGGCGTCGCGGGCGTTGGCGTTCGCGTCGCCGTCGTTCGATGCGTCGATTCTGGAGTTGTTGCTGGCTGTCGGTTCGGCGGGTGCGCTGGTTGTGGTGCCGACGGGTACTTACGGTGGCGCGGAGTTGGGTGAGCTGATCGCTCGTGAGGGTGTGACGGTCGGCCTCATCACGCCGTCGGTGCTGGCCTCGCTGGACCCCACGGACCTCGCGGGCATGGAAGTGATCATCTCCGGTGGTGAAGCCATTTCGGCGGACCTCGTCGCGAAGTGGTCGACCGCGCCGGCGGGTGGGGCGCAGCGCCGGCTCCACAATGCGTACGGTCCGACCGAGGCCACGATTGCCACGAACATCAGCGATGTGCTGCGTGCGGGTGACCGTGTGACGATCGGTGGTCCGGTGCGGGGTATGCGTGTGCTGGTACTCGATGACCGGTTGAATCCGGTGCCCGAGGGGGTGGCCGGGGAGCTGTATGTCGGTGGTATTCAGCTGGCGCGTGGTTATCATGCCCGCTCGGGTCTGACTGCCGAGCGTTTCGTCGCCGACCCGCACGGTGAGCCCGGATCCCGCCTGTACCGAACCGGTGACGTGGTGCGCTGGCGGCGTGACGCCGCCGGTGATCCGGCGGTGGAGTACGTGGGCCGTAACGACTTCCAGGTGAAGGTCCGCGGTTTCCGTATCGAGCTCGGTGAGATCGACGCCGCGCTAACCGCGCACGACAGCGTGGACTTCGCGGTCACCACGGGCCACGAGAACGCTGCGGGCACGGTATCGCTCGTGTCGTACGTGGTCCCGGCCCCAGGCGCCACCGTCGATATCACCGCTGTGACCGGTTACGTCGCCGAGCGCCTGCCCGACTACATGGTGCCGGCATCGATCATGGTCATCGACCGGATCCCACTGACCCCGGCCGGCAAGCTGGACCGCAAGGCACTGCCCGAACCGGTGTTCCAAGCGCCTACCGCCTTCCGCGGCCCGCGCACACCGGTCGAGCAGATCATCGCCGAGGTCTTCGCCGAGGTGCTCGGCGTGGACCGGGTGGGTGTGGACGATTCGTTCTTCGCTCTCGGCGGCGACAGCATCGTCTCCATCCAGCTGGTTTCGCGCGCCAAGGCCCGTGGTGTGGTCTTCACACCACGGCACGTCTTCGAACAGCGGACGGTGGCCGGGCTGGCGTCGGTCGCCGAATCCGCGGACGCCGACAGTGTCCTGCAGACGCTCGTCGAAATGCCGGGCGGCGGTATCGGATCCATGCCGTTGACGCCGATCGTGCGGTTCATGGCCGAACGACCCGGGTCCTTCGGCCGGTTCCACCAGCTCATCACCCTGGACCTTCCGGCCGGCATCGACCGGGAAACCATTGCCACCGTGGTGGGCCCGGTCATCGACCGGCACGACATGCTGCGGTCGCGGCTGTACACCGCCGGCAGCGATTGGATCGTGGAAACCGCCGCCCCGGGCAGCGTCGATGTGGACGCGCTGATCGACCACACCGTGTTCGACGGCGCCGCCACCGGTACCGAACTGTCCGCGATCGCCGCGGCCGCCGTCGATGCCGCACTGGACCGGCTCGATCCAGAGACCGGGATCGTGGTCCGGTTCGTCTGGCTGGAGCCCGAGAGCGCCGACCGGCACGGCCATCTGGTGGTCATCGCGCACCACCTGGCGATCGACGGTGTGTCCTGGCGTGTACTGGTGCCCGATCTCGTGCTGTCCGCCGTGGCGCGCAGCGCGGGCCAGACTCCGGAGCTACCCGCCCCGGTCACGTCCATGCGGACCTGGGCCCATGCCCTCGAACGCAATGCGCACAGCGCGGAACGGCTCGTGGAACTCGACTACTGGCGGACCGTCGCCGGTACCGCCGACCCGCTGCTCACCGCGCGTCCGATGGATCCGGCGGTAGATACCGCCGGCGTCGTGGACGTGCACGCGGTGCGGGTCTCGCCGGAGGTCACCCGGGCGCTGCTCACCACCGTGCCGGCCCTGTTCCACGGTGGTGTGAACGACGGCCTGCTCACCGCGCTCGTCCTGGCGACCGCCGCCTGGCGGGCCCGGCGGGTACCGGGTGCGCCGCTGGATGATCCGCTGCTGATCCGGCTCGAGGGTCACGGTCGTGAGGAAGAGGTCGTGCCCGGTGCCGATCTGTCTCGTACGGTCGGCTGGTTCACCGCGCTGTTCCCGGTCCGGTTCTCCCCGGCCGGGATCGATATCGAGGCCGCGCTCACCGGCGGCCCCGACATGGGCGCCGCGCTCAAACTCGTCAAGGAGCAGTTGCTCGCGGTCCCGGACAAGGGCGTCGGCTACGGCCTGCTGCGGTACATGAATTCCGAGACCGCCGCGGACTTCCCGCGGGATATGCCGGGCCAGGTGAACTTCAACTACCTGGGTCGCGTCGGGGCCGGCGAGATCCCCGAGGAGATGCACGGTTTCGGCTGGCTCCCGACCGCCGATCTGGCAGTGGACGTCGGCTACGACCCGGATATGCCGGCCATGGCACTACTGGATATCAACGCCATCGTGGTCGGTGACGCCCTGACCGCGCGGATCGGCTACCCGACCACCCAGCTGTCGGCGGGCGAAGCCGCCGAGTTCGGTGAACTGTGGGTTCAGGCGCTGGAAGCAGTGGCCCGCCATGCCGATTCCGCGGCCGCGGGCGGTTACACACCGTCCGACTTCCCGCTCGTCGAGCTGACGCAGCGCGATATCGAGGGCATCGAGCAGCGGTTCCCGCTGCCGGTCGCCGATATGTGGCCGCTGACCTCGCTACAGGCCGGCATGCTGTTCCACGCGCAGATCGCTGCCACCTCGGTGGATGTGTACACCGCGCAGGCGGTGCTCACGCTGACCGGCCGGGTGGATGCCGACCGGCTGCGGTCGGCCGCGCAGGCCCTGGTGGACCGCTACGAGAACCTGCGCACCGTCTTCGTGACCGACCGCGCGGGCAACTCGGTACAGGTCGTCCTGGACGAGGTGCCGGTCGACTGGACCGAGCACGACCGCAGCGCCACCGGTACCGCGGACGATCTCGTCGAAGCCGACCGGTTGCGGCGCTTCGATCTCACCGAACCGCGGCAGATCAGGTTCACCCTGATCAAGACCGGCTCCGATACCTGGCAGTTCGTGGTGTCGAACCACCACATCGTGCTCGACGGCTGGTCCATGCCGCTGCTCATGCGGGATCTGCTGGGGCTGTACGCGCTACACGCCGACCGCAACGCATTGCCGGCGGCCCGCTCGTACCGTCACTTCCTGGACTGGGTCGGCCGGCAGGACCACGAAGCCTCGCTGGCGGCATGGTCGTCGGCGCTGGCCGGGGTGAACGAACCGACGTTGCTCACCCGGCCGGATTCCGTGGGCGGCGCCTCCACCCACGAGATCGAAACGCTGTCCGGCGAATACGCCTTCGAACTGGATGCTGCGGCCACCGCCCGCATCGCCGCGCTGGCCGCCGAACTCGGTATCACCGCGAACACCGTGTTGCAGGTGGCGTGGGCGATCCTGCTCGGCCGGATCACCAGCCGTGACGACGTGGTGTTCGGCGCGACCGTCTCCGGTCGTCCGCCGCAGCTGTCCGGTGTGGAGACCATGGTCGGGTTGTTCATCAACACCATCCCGGTGCGGGTGCGTTTCGATCCCTCCGAACCCGCGCGCGAACTGCTCGCCCGGACCCAGGGCGAGCAGGCCGATCTGCTCGACCACCACTATGTGGGTCTGGCCGATATCCAGGCCGCGGCCGGGCAGGCGAACCTGTTCGACACCCTGCTGGTATTCGAGTCGTATCCGGTGGACGCCGACGGTATCCAGCAGCAGGCCACCGATATCGACGGGATGGCGGTGACCGGACTGACCGCGGTCGACGCCACCCACTACCCGCTGAGCCTGATCGCCACGCTGGGAAGCACGCTGCGAATTCGCGCGGGTTATCTGCGGGAACTGTTCGACGAGCCCGGTGTGCGCCGGATCGCCGACCAGCTGGTGCGGGTACTCACCGCCCTCACCGCCGCACCGGACCGGCCGCTCGGCGAGATCGATCTGCTCGACGGCGCGGAACGTGAACTGGTGTTGCGCGGATGGAACGACACCGCCCATCCGGTGGACTCCGCCGCGACCCTGGTGTCGATGTTCGACGCGCAGCTCGCCCGGACCCCGGATGCGCCCGCGCTGACCTTCGGCGAGCAGACGCTGTCCTACGCCGAGTTCGCCGCCCGGGTGAACCTGCTGGCACGCTGGCTGATCGACCGCGGGGTGGGCCCGGAATCCTTCGTGGCCCTGGGGATGCGGCGTTCGATCGACCTGGTGGTCGGTATGTACGCCGTTACCGTCGCCGGTGGTGCTTACGTACCGCTGGATCCGGATCATCCGGCGGAACGCACGGAGTACATCCTGGCCACCGCGGACCCGGTGTGCGTGCTGACCTCCGCGGACGACCTGCCGATCGATACCGCCCAGGTGCGGATCGACATGCTGGATCTGTCCGGGTACAGCGATACTCCGATCACCGATGCCGACCGGGTGGCGCCGTTGCGGTCGTCGAATACGGCCTACGTCATCTTCACCTCGGGTTCGACGGGCCGGCCCAAGGGTGTGGCGGTGTCGCATGCGGCGATCGTGAACCGCCTGGTGTGGATGCAGTCCGAGTACGGTTTGCTGTCGTCGGATGTGGTGTTGCAGAAGACGCCGTCGACGTTCGATGTGTCGGTGTGGGAGTTCTTCTGGCCGTTGCAGATCGGCGCCCGGTTGATGGTGGCGAAACCGGACGGTCATCGAGACCCGGCGTATCTGGCCGAGGTGATCGACACCGAGCGGGTCACGGTGGCGCACTTCGTGCCGTCCTTGCTGACGGTGTTCGTCGCGGCTCTGCCCGGCGAAGCGGGTGCGCGTACGTGTGCGTCGCTGCGGTTGGTGTTCTCCTCCGGTGAAGCGTTGCCCGCCAAGCCGGCGCAGCGGTTGCGGGAGCTGACGGGTACGGCGGTGCACAACTTGTACGGCCCGACCGAGGCCGCGGTCGACGTCACCTTCCACGAGGTGACCGACGCCGATACCGCGGTCGTCCCGATCGGCGCGCCGGTGTTCAACACTCGGGTGTATGTGCTGGACGGCCGGTTGCGGCCGGTGCCGGTAGGTGTCGCCGGTGAGCTCTACCTGGCCGGTACACAGCTGGCGCACGGCTACGTGGCCCGGCCGGACCTGAGCGCGGACCGCTTCGTGGCGAGCCCGTTCATCGACGGCGAGCGCATGTACCGCACCGGCGACGTGGTGCGCTGGAACTCCACGGGTGAGCTCGAATACCTGGGCCGCTCCGATTTCCAGGTGAAACTGCGTGGCCTGCGTATCGAACTCGGTGAGATCGAAACCGCGCTGACCGACAGCGACGAGGTCGCGCAGGCCGTGGTGGTGCTGCGCAGCGATGCCCGCACCGGGGATCAGCTCGTCGGCTACCTGGTCCCCGCGGCGGGTGCACCGCTGGATATCGAGGATGTGCGCGAGGACCTGTCCGCCCGCCTGCCGTCGTATATGGTGCCCGCCGCGTTCGTGGTGCTCGACGAGCTGCCGTTGAACGCCAGCGGCAAACTCGACCGCCGCGCCCTGCCGGCGCCGGTGTTCGAGGCCCGTGTCTTCCGGGCGCCCTCGACACCCATCGAGGAGATCGTGGCGAATACGTTCGCCGAGGTTCTCGGTGTGGAACGGGTCGGCGCGGACGACGATTTCTTCGAGCTGGGCGGTAACTCGCTGAGCGCGACCCGGGTGGCCGCGCGGCTCTCCGCGGCGCTGGACACCGATCTCGCCGTGCGGGAACTGTTCGAGGCATCCACGGTGGCGGCGCTGGCGGCGCGCGCCGAAACGCATTCGGGCGCGGGCGGCCGGGTGCCCCTGGTACCGCAGCCGCGGCCGACGCATACCCTGCCCTCGGGCGAGGTCGTGGAGCGGGTGCCGCTGTCGCTGGCGCAGCAGCGGATGTGGTTCCTGAACCGGTTCGATCCGGAATCGGCCGCGGACAACCTGCCGATCGCGGTGCGGTTGTCGGGTCTGCTGGACCGGCAGGCCCTCCAGATCGCCATCGCCGATGTGCTGGCGCGGCACGAATCGCTGCGCACGTACTACCCCGAGGTGGACGGGACCCCGTACCAGCAGGTGGTGCCCACCTCGGCGGTGATCCCGGACCTGACCACGGTGGACGTTTCGGAAACCGAGCTGTTCGCGCGGGTCGCCGAATTCGTCGGCACCGGGTTCGATGTCACCGCCGCGGTGCCGTTCCGGGTCCGGCTGTTCGAGGTGGACCCGACCGAGCACGTGCTGGTGGTCGTCGTACACCACATCTCCTCCGACGGTTTCTCCATGGGACCGCTGGCCCGCGATGTGGTCACCGCCTACAGCGCCCGGATCGAGGGCGGCGAGCCGGGCTGGCTCCCGCTCGAGGTGCAGTACGCGGATTACGCGCTGTGGCAGCGGCAGGTACTGGGTTCGGAGGACGATCCGGAGTCGGTGATCGCGGCGCAGATCGGGTACTGGGCAGGCGAACTGGCCGGTATTCCGGAGCAGCTGGATCTGCCGGCCGACCGGTCGCGGCCCGCGGTGGCCTCCGGCCGGGGCGCGAGCCTGGACTTCGAGATAGACGATGCGGTGCACGCCGAACTGGTCGAACTCGCGCGCAGCCGCGGGGTGACCTTCTTCATGGTCGTGCACGCCGCGTTCGCGGTGCTGCTGTCGCGGTTGTCGGGCGAATCCGACGTTGTCGTCGGCACCCCGGTCGCCGGGCGTGGTGAACGTGCGCTCGACGAGGTCATCGGCATGTTCGTCAATACCCTCGCCCTGCGTACGCCGATCGACTCCGGCGCCGGCTTCGCCGAGCTGCTCGAGCAGGTCCGCGGTAACGACGTGGCCGCGTTCGGGCATGCGGATCTGCCGTTCGAGCGGCTGGTCGAGGTGCTGAACCCGGTGCGGTCGCAGGCGCGGCATCCGCTGTTCCAGGTGATGCTGTCGTTGCAGAACAACAACCCGCAGGTCAGCGGCGAACTACCCGGGCTGGCGATCAGCGGGATCGATTCGCCCATCGAGACAGCCAAGTTCGATCTGCATCTGGAACTCGCCGAACGGATCGGCCCCGCCGAGGACGGGGCGAACACCGCCCGCGGTGTCACCGCCAAGTTCATCTACGCGACGGATCTGTTCGACGAGGCCACGGTCGCCGGGTTCGCCGATCGGTTCACCCGGTTGCTGACCGCGGTAGTGGCCGATCCGGCGGCACCGGTCGGGGATCTCGACATCCTGGCCCCGGCGGAGCGGACGCGGGTGCTGTCGGACTGGAACGCCACCGCTCACCCGGTGTCCGCGGCGTTGCTGCTCGACGGATTCCATCGGGCGGTCGCCGAGTTCCCCGACCGGGTCGCGGTCACCTCCGATGGTGCCGACGTCACCTATGCGGAGCTGGATGCGCGGGTCAACCGGTTGGCCCGGCATCTGATCGCGCAGGGGGTGGGCCCGGAATCGCTGGTCGGGCTGCTGGTCTCGCGGTCGCTGGATCTGGTGGCCGGCATGTACGCGGTCGCCGCCGCCGGTGGTGCCTATGTGCCGCTGGACCCGGCGCATCCGGCCGAACGGATCCGGCACATCCTGGATACCGCGGCACCGGTATGCGTCCTGTCGACCACGGCCGATGCCGAAGCGCTCGGCACCGACGTGCCGGTGTTCGACCTGGACACCGTGGATATCACCGGATACGCCGACACCCCGGTCACCGACGCCGACCGGGTCGCGCCGCTGCGGGCGGGCAACACCGCCTACGTGATCTTCACGTCCGGTTCGACCGGTCGCCCGAAGGGTGTGGCGGTATCGCACGGGTCGGTCGCCAACCAGATCGCCTGGATCGTGGGCGAATACGGGATGGACCGCGATGATGTGGTGCTGTTCAAGACCCCCGCGACCTTCGACGTGTCGGTGTGGGAGTTGTTCGCGCCGTTGACCGTCGGCGCCCGGATGGTGGTCGCCGAACCCGACGGCCACCGCGATCCGCAATACCTGGCGTCGGTGATCGCCGAACAGCGTGTCACGGCGACGTCGTTCGTGCCGTCGATGCTGTCGGTGTTCGCGGAGAGCGCCGCCGCGGATCCGAGTGCGCTGGGGTCGCTGCGGATGCTGTTCGTGGCGGGTGAGGCGTTCACCGGTGACGTGGTCGCGGCCGTGCGCCGGGTGTCCGATGTGGCGCTGTACAACCTTTACGGCCCGACCGAGTTCACCGTGCACGCCACGCACGCGGCGGTCGCCGGCGAGGTGACGGGCGCGGTCCCGATCGGTGGCCCGGTGTGGAATGCGCAGGTGTACGTGCTGGATTCGCGGTTGCGGCCGGTTCCGGTGGGTGTGACCGGTGAGCTGTACCTGGCCGGTGCCCAGCTGGCTCGCGGTTATGTGGGCCGGCCGGATCTGAGTGCGGACCGGTTCGTTGCGGATCCGTTCGGTACCGGTGAGCGGATGTACCGCACCGGTGACGTGGTGCGCTGGACAGACGCCGGCGAGCTGGTCTACATGGGCCGCTCGGACTTCCAGGTGAAGGTGCGCGGTCAGCGCATCGAACTCGGGGAGATCGAGGCGGCGCTGACCGAGCAAACGGCGGTGGCGCGTTCGGTGGTCGTGGCGAAGTCGGATCCGAATACCGGTGACCGGCTGGTCGGGTACGTGGTGCCCGCCAAGGACGCGGTGGTCGATACCGACGAGTTGCGCGCACAGTTGTCGGGCAGGCTTCCGGCCTATATGGTTCCGGCCGCGTTCGTGGTGCTCGACGAGTTCCCGTTGAATGCGTCCGGGAAGCTGGATCGCAAGGCTCTGCCGGAGCCGGTGTTCGAGGCCCGGGAATTCCGGTCGGCCTCGACCCCGATCGAAGAGATCGTGGCCGGAATCTTCGCCGATGTGCTCGAGATCGATCGGGTCGGTGCGGATGACGATTTCTTCGAGCTGGGTGGTAACTCGCTGATCGCGACGCAGGTCGCGGCCCGGCTGGGTGCGGCGCTGGACACCACGGTGCCGGTGCGGGCGCTGTTCGAGGCATCGACTGTCGCCGGTTTGGCGGTGCGGGTCGAACAGCACGCCGGAACCGGTGGCCGCAAGGCCCTCGAAGCCGGCCCGCGCCCTGAGCGGCTGCCGTTGTCGCTGGCCCAGCACCGGATGTGGCTGATCAACCAGTTCGATCCGAGTTCGGCCGCGTACAACATTCCGCTGGCCATCCGGCTCACCGGTACCCTCGACGTCGCGGCTATGCAATCCGCGGTGACCGATGTACTGGAGCGGCACGAATCGCTGCGGACCCGGTACCCGGCCGGCGCCGACGGGCTGCCGTACCAGGAGATCCTGCCGGCCGCGCAGGTGCTGCCCGGCGGGCTGACCGTCGAATCGGCCGACGATCCGGTGGCCCGGATCGGTGCGCTGATGTCGACCGGTTTCGATGCCACGCAGGAGGTCCCGGTCCGGGCGCTGTTGCTCGAAACCGGACCGGACGATCATGTGCTGGCATTCGTCGCGCACCACATCACGGCCGACGGCGCGTCCATGGCGCCGCTGGCCCGGGATCTGGTGACGGCCTACCTGGCCCGGGTCGGCGGGGACGCGCCGGGCTGGTCGCCGTTGCCGGTGCAGTACGCGGATTTCGCGCTCTGGCAGCGCACCGTGCTGGGTGACGATTCCGATGGCGGCTCGGTCGCCGCCGAGCAGCTGGCCTACTGGCAGAAACAACTCGACGGGGTCACCCCCGATGTCGAGCTGCCGCTGGACCGGCCGCGGCCGCTGGTGCCGTCGCTGCGCGGTGGGCTCCACAGCTTCGGCGTGGACGCCGAAGTGCACCGGTTGCTGGACGAGTCCGCGCGGGCGCGGGGTGTCACGCTGTTCATGGTGCTGCATGCCGCGGTGGCGGTGCTGTTGTCGCGGTTGACCGGCGCTGGTGATGTCGTCGTCGGTACCCCGGTCGCCGGCCGCGGTGAGCGGGCCCTCGACGATCTCGTGGGCATGTTCGTCAATACGCTGGCGCTGCGGACCAAGATTGATCCGGCCATGCCGTTCGCCGAATTGCTCGACCATGCGCGCGAAACCGATCTGTCGGCGTTCGCCAATGCCGATATCCCGTTCGAACGAGTGGTGGAGGCGGTTCTGCCCGACCGGGCGACCGCGCAGAACCCGCTCTTCGATGTGGCGCTGTCGTTCCAGAACAACGAACGGGCCGTCGTCGATCTGCCCGGCCTGACCGTTCAGGCCCTGGACGAGGGTGCTTTGGCCGCGAAGTTCGATCTGCAGATCGGTGTCGCCCCGCAGCGCGATGCCGACGGCGGCTACGGCGAACTCTGGTCGGTGTTCAACTACGCGACCGATCTGTTCGACGAATCGACCGTCCAATCCTTCGGTCGCCGGTTCGAACGCATCCTCGCCGCGGTGGCCGCCGACCCGCAGATCCGTGTCGGCGAGATCGATATCCTCGATGCCGCCGAACGGGAACGGATGGCGGCATCCGCACCGCAGGCGGCCCACACCGCCTCGTCGGGTACCGCGCTGCCGCAGACGCTGCGCGCTTCGGTCGAGGAGGATCCGGAAGGTCCGGCCCTGGTATGGGGTGAGGAAGAGATCACCTACCAGGAACTGGACGCGCGGTCGTCGCGCCTCGCGCGGGTCCTGATCGCGCGCGGTCACGGGCCGGGAACCGGTGTGGTGGTCCGGCTCGACCGCGGGGTCGACGCGGCGGTCACCACCTGGGCGGTGCTGAAGGCCGGGGCCGCACTGGTGGCCGCCGACGCGGTGGACGCAGCCACGGCTGCGGGGCTCTCGGTCGGGGCCGGGGTCGTGGCGGGCTCTGCGCCGGACCTGCCGGAGGTGGACTGGCTGGTGCCGGACGATCCGGAGATCGGTGCGCAGTCGCCGCGACCGGTCACCTATGCCGACCGCGTCCGGCCGCTGCGCGGCAGCGATGTGGCGTATCTGGCGGCAGACGGCGTCCCGGTCTCCTACGACGATCTGGCCGCCGTGGTGGCCCGCGTGCACGCCGATACCGAGCTGACCTACGAATCGCGCACTTTCCGGCACGGCAAGGCCGACAGCCCGGCCGCCGTGGTGGAGATCGTGGCAGCCGGTGCGGCCGGGGCGTCGGTGGTCCTGATCACGGAGGTGAGTACCGAAGCGCTCGCCGACGAATGGGTCACCCACCTGTGGACCGACCGTGCGGGCCTCGCCGCACTCGATCCGGAGGTCCTGGAAGATCTGTCCGCGCTCGTCCTGGACGAAGGCGGACAGCCGGACGGGCAGTGGTCGCGGATCGAGTACGTGCTGGACCTGTCGGCGCTGGACTGACGGGTCCGGCGCATCGTGGGCCGGGGGTGACCCGGTTCGTGCGCCCGGTGTGATCCGCGCCGGGCGCGGTGTGATCCGCGTCGTACGCCCGACGCGCTCGCGGGGTGGCTGTGGCCTGCGACGGTAACGGCGGGGCCGCGTCGGACCATGTAATGATGGAAGACTGCGAGTGCCGCAGCGGTCGGTCATGCCCTCATGGCGGTACCGCCGCCGCGTCCGGGCGGCGGATCCGTGGCCCCTGGGTGCACGGTGTGCAGCAAGGAAACGGCAGGTGAGGTAGGTAGATGGTTTCTGTTGTCGATGACCGGAGCAGCCATCTCCAGGAAGTGATGCGAGGATGACCCGAACGGCACGCACTAGGCCCACCCGCGCCCGGCGCCCCCGTTTCACCAGCCTGCCCCAGCTCATGGCCACGGCCGTGGAAACCAACCCCACCGGGATCGCCGTCCGGTACGCCGATGCCACCACCACCCTCGGTCAGCTCACCTACGCGGAGCTGGACGAACGCTCCAACCGGCTGGCCCGGCTGCTCATCGCGCGCGGGGTGGGCCCCGAAGACCTGGTCGCGATCGGTATCCCGCGTTCGATCGAATCGGTGGTCGCGGTCTGGGCGGTGGCCAAGACCGGCGCCGGTTATGTGCCGGTGGACGTGAACCATCCCACGGACCGCATCACCCATATGGTGACCGATTCCGGCGTCGTATTCGGTCTGTCGGTGGCGGAATCGGTGGCCGGTCTACCGCAGCAGGTGGAGTGGCTGGCGGTCGACAGCCCGGATACCGCCGCCGCGCTCTCCCGGTACCCGGCCGAACCGGTGTCCTTCGACGAACGGCTGCGCCCGCTGCGCGCCGAGCATCCGGCCTATGTCATCTACACCTCCGGGTCGACCGGCCTCCCGAAGGGCGTCGTGGTCACCCAGGCCGGGCTGGCCGGGTTCTGCGCCGAAGAGTGCGAACGGTTCGTGGTGGACGCCACCGCCGGGCTCCTGCATTTCGCCTCGCCGTCCTTCGATATCTCGGTCAACGAAATGTTGATCGCCCTCGGCGCTGCGGCGACGCTGGTCGTCGTCGCGCCCACCGTGTACGGCGGCGACGAGCTTGCCGCGCTGCTGCGGCGCGAGCGAGTGACCCATATCATCCTCACCCCGTCCGCGCTGTCGTCGATCGATCCGGCGGGCCTCGACGATGTGCGCGTGGTGGTCGTCGGCGGTGAGGCGTGCCCGCCGGAACTGGTCCGGCGTTGGGCCGGAACGCTGGTGGACGGCCATCCGCGCAAATTCTTCAACGGGTACGGGCCCACCGAGACCACCATCCTGGTCAATATCAGTGAACCCCTGAAACCGGGCGAACCGGTCGATATCGGCGCGCCGGTCCGCAATGCCACCGAATACGTACTCGACGAACACCTGCGGCCGCTGCCCACCGGTGTGACGGGCGAACTCTATGTCGCCGGTATCCAATTGGCGCGTGGCTATCACAACCGCCCGTCCCTCACCGCCGAGCGTTTTGTGGCCAACCCGTTCGACGAGGGCGGCACCCGGCTCTACCGCACCGGTGACCTGGTGCGCTGGCGGGCGGACGGCGCGATGGACTATCTGGGTCGCAACGATTTCCAGGTGAAGATCCGCGGTTTCCGCATCGAACTGGGTGAGATCGACGCGGTGCTGGCCGGGCACGCCTCGGTGAATTTCGCCGTCACCATCGGGTATGAGCCCCCCAGCGGCGCCACCGTACTGGCCGCATACGTGCATCCGGCCGACGGGGCCGTCGTCGATGCCGGCGAACTGCTCGCCCTGGCCGAGAGCCGGCTACCCGCGTACATGGTTCCGGCAAGTATCACCGTGCTGGACAAGATCCCGCTGACCCCCATCGGGAAGCTGGACCGCCGGGCGCTGCCCGAACCGCAGCTGCGCACCACCGAATACCGTGAGCCGCAGACCTGGCTGGAGAAACAGGTCGCCTCCGTATTCACCGAACTGCTCCATCCCGCCGACCCGATCGGCGCCGATGACAACTTCTTCGACCTCGGCGGTAATTCGCTGATCGCGACCCAGGTGGTGGCCCGGCTGGGTGCGGTGGTGGATGCGCGTATCCCGGCCCGGATCATCTTCGAAGCCTCGACGGTGGCCCGCTTCGCGGAACGGCTCGCCGAGTTCGGCGGGGACGGTAACGAGCACCGGGCGCTCACCGCCCGGCCGCGTCCGGAGCGGGTGCCGCTGTCGATGGCGCAGCAGCGGATGTGGTTCCTGAACCGGTTCGACGAGCAATCCGCCGCGTACAGCATCCCGATTGCGGTACGGCTTTCGGGTGAGCTGAATGTGGCCGCCCTGCGCGCGGCGATCGGCGATCTGGTCGATCGGCACGAGGTGCTGCGGACCTACTACCCGGAGACCGAATCCGGTCCGGTGCAGGTGGTCCTTCCGCCGGGTGGGCAGATCGTCGAGCTGGAATCCCGGATCGTGGCACCCGACGCCGTCGAGACCGCGCTGATCGAACTGCTCTCGCTGCCTTTCGATGTCACCGCGGACGTGCCGCTACGGGGTGTGCTGTTCGAAATCGGCGGCGCGGCAGACGAATACGTACTCGCCGTGGTGGTGCACCATATCTCCGGTGACGGCGCCTCGACCGGGCCGCTGACCCGGGACCTGATGACCGCCTATGCCGCCCGCGCCGCGGGCGAGGAGCCGGGCTGGCAGCCGCTGGCCGTGCAGTACGCCGATTTCAGTATCTGGCAGCGTGAACTCCTCGGCGACGAGAACGATCCGGAATCACTGGCGCACAAACAGATCGAATACTGGCGCGAATCGCTGGCCGGCCTGCCGGATCAGCTGGAATTGCCGGCGGACCGGCCACGCCCGGCAGTGCAGTCGTTCGCGGGCGGCCGGATCGAGGTGCAGGTCGGCGCCGCGACCCACGCGGCACTGCTGGATATCGCGCGCGGCGCCAACGCGACTGTCTTCATGGTGGTCCATTCCGCCTTCGCCGTGTTGCTGTCGCGGCTGTCCGGAACCGGCGATATCGCCGTCGGTACGCCGCTCGCGGGCCGCGGTGAGGAAGCGCTCGAAGACCTGATCGGCATGTTCGTGAACACCGTGGTGTTCCGGACACAGCTGGATCAGGGTGAGGCCTTCACCGACCTGCTCGCTCGTCAGCGTGAGATCGATGTCGCCGCGCTTGCCCACGCCGATGTCCCGTTCGAACGCCTGGTGGAGGTGCTGAACCCGGTTCGCTCGCAGGCGCGGCATCCGCTGTTCCAGGTGGGCCTGTCGTTCCAGAACCTGGCGCAGACCAGTCTGGAGCTGCCCGGTCTGACGGTCTCGGGGGTGGAGTTCGATTCCGAACTGTCGCAGTTCGACCTGCATCTGATCATCGGCGACCGGTACGACGAGTCGGGTGCGCCGGTGGGTCTGGGGGGCGTCCTGACCTACGCTACGGCGCTGTTCGACCACGCGACCGCACAGGGCTTCGTGGACCGGTTCGTACGGTTGCTCGAGGCGATCGTCGCGGCTCCGCGGACCGCGGTCGGCGAGCTGGACCTGCTGGCTCCCGCCGAGCGGGCCGCGCTGGTGGAGCGTAATACGACTGCCCGGGAACTGGATTCGGCCGGTACCCTGGCCGCGCTGCTGGACGCCTCGTTCGCGGCGACTCCGGACGCAGTGGCGTTGGTGGCCGCCGACGGTGCGCGGGTGCCGTATTCGGAGCTGAGCGTGCGGGTCAACCGGCTGGCCCGGTATCTGATAGCGCAAGGGGTCGGGCCACAGGATCGTGTGGTGCTGGGCCTGCGCCGCTCGGTGGATCTGGTCGTCGCGATGTACGCGGTGTCGGTGGCCGGCGGTGCCTATGTGCCGATCGACCCCGACCAGGCGACCGAACGCACGAACTATATTCTCGAGACCGCGGCGCCCGTATGCGTGCTGACGAATGCCGAGAGCGAGTTCGGTGCGGGTGTCGTGGGTGTGCCGATGGTGGATCTGGACACTCTCGATCTCTCCGGCTACGCGGATACTCCGGTCACCGACGCGGATCGGGTGTCGCCGTTGCGTGCGTCGAATACGGCATACGTGATCTTCACGTCCGGCTCCACCGGGCGGCCGAAGGGTGTGCCGGTGCCGCACGCGGCGATCGTGAACCAGCTGCGGTACATCGTGGCCGAATTCGCGATGGACGCCTCGGACACGATCGTGCTCAAGACTGCGTCGACGTTCGATGTATCGGTGTGGGAGTTCTGGACCGCTGCCGTGTGTGGTGGCCGGATGGTCATCGCAACGCCGGACGGTCATCGCGACCCTGCCTACCTCAACGGCCTGATGGCACGTGAGAGTGTGACGACACTGGCAGTCGTGCCGTCGATGCTGGACGGGCTGCTGACCGCCGATGTGCGTATGCCCCCGTCGTTGCGGCGGGTGCTGGCGATCGGTGAAGCGTTGCCGGCGGCGACTACGCAGCGGATGCTCGCCGACTATCCGGATATCGGGATTTTCAACCTGTACGGTCCGACCGAGGCCGCGGTGTCGATTACGACGCATCGGGTCACGGCCGCGGATACGGTATCGGTGCCGATCGGCGCGCCGCAGTGGAATTCCCGCGTATACGTGCTGGACAGCCGATTGCAGCCGGTCCCGGACCGGGTGTCGGGCGAGTTGTATCTGAGCGGTATTCAGCTGGCCAGCGGGTATTTCGGTCGTGCGGATCTGAGTGCGGAGCGGTTCGTAGCCGATCCGTTCGCTGCGGGCGAGCGGATGTATCGCACGGGTGACCTTGTTGCCTGGAATCGTGATGGTGGTCTGGAGTATCGGGGTCGTACCGATTTCCAGGTCAAGATTCGTGGTTTCCGGATCGAGTTGGGTGAGATCGAGGCGGCGTTGCTGGCGTTGCCGGAGGTCGCGCAGGCGGCGGTGGTCGCGAAATCGGACCCGAAGACCGGCGACCGGCTCGTGGGCTATCTCGTCCCGTCCGCCGGTGAAGGCGTCGCTGCCGGTGAATCCGGTGGGGCCGAGCCGGATGTCCTGGGGGATGGCGGTATCGATCCGGTGCGCATCCAGGGCGAACCCGGGGCCGGTCTGGATTTTGTCCGTGTCCAGGACGCGCTGGCGCAGCGGTTGCCGTCGTACATGGTGCCGTCGGCGTTCGTCGAACTCGCGGCGCTGCCGTTGAATGTGCACGGCAAGCTGGATCGTAAAGCTTTGCCGGAGCCCGAGTTCGAGGCGCGGGAGTTCCGGGCGCCGTCGACTCCGATCGAAGAGGTCGTGGCGAGTACTTTCGCCGAGGTTCTGGGTGCCGATCGCGTGGGTGCCGATGACGATTTCTTCGCCCTCGGTGGTAATTCGCTGGTCGCGACGCAGGTTGCGGCGCGGTTGAGTAAGGCATTGGATACCACTGTCCCGGTGCGGGCGTTGTTCGAGGCGTCCACGGTGGCCGGTTTGGCTGTTCGGGTCGAGCAGCATGCGGGTTCGGGTGGTCGTGCGGCGTTGGTGGCGCAGCCGCGGCCGACGCGGGTCACCGAGTCGGGTGAGGTGCAGGCCGCGGTGCCGTTGTCGCTGGCGCAGCAGCGGATGTGGTTCCTCAACCGTTTCGATCAGCAGTCGGTGGCCTACAACATTCCGCTCGCGATCCGGTTGTCGGGCGCGCTGGATGTGGATGCTCTGCGAGCGGCGGTTGCGGATCTGGTGGCGCGGCACGAGGTGCTGCGCACGGTGTATCCGGATGCCGAGTCGGGTCCGGTGCAGGTCGTCCTACCGGTGGGACAGGCGGTGCCGCGACTGGAAGTGCGGACCGTCGCGGCCGGCGATATTGTCGCCGCCGTCTCGGAGCTGGCCTCCTCCGGTTTCGACGTCACCGGCGAGGTCCCGTTGCGGGTAACGCTTTTCGAGGTGAACCCGGCCGATGGTGCCACGGGCGCGGCAAGTGAATTCGTGCTCGCACTGGTGGTGCACCATATCGCCGCCGACGGTTCGTCGGTCGGCCCGCTGACCCGCGACCTGATGACTGCGTACGTGGCCCGCACGGCCGGTGAGGCCCCCGGATGGGCACCACTGCCGGTGCAGTACGCCGATTTCAGCATCTGGCAGCGCAACCTGCTGGGCGACGAATCCGATCCGGGATCGCTGGCGGCGAAGCAACTCGGGTACTGGGAATCAGTGCTGGCCGGGATTCCGGAGCAGCTCGACCTGCCGGCCGATCGCCCTCGGCCCGCTGTGCAGTCCTCGGTGGGCGGCCGGGTCGAGGTGCGGATCGACGCCGCGACACACGCCGGGCTACTGGCCATCGGCCAGCAACAGAACGCCACGTTGTTCATGGTGGTGCACGCCGCGCTGGCGGTACTGCTGTCGCGGCTGTCGGGTACCGACGACATCACTATCGGCACCCCGGTGGCCGGTCGCGGCGAACAGGTTCTGGACGATCTGATCGGTATGTTCGTGAACACCCTGGTGTTCCGGACCCGGCTCGATCGCGGCGAATCGTTCACCGAGCTGCTCGCCCGGCAGCGCGAAATCGATATCGCCGCCTACGCGCACGCCGATGTGCCCTTCGAACGCCTGGTGGAGGTGCTCAACCCCGTCCGTTCGCAGGCGCGGCATCCGCTGTTCCAAGTCGGGCTGACCTTCCAGAACATGGCGCGGTCCGCCCTGGAACTACCGGGGCTGACCGTCGCCGGTGTCGATATCGATATCGAGATCTCCCAGTTCGACCTGAACCTGATGGTCGGCGACAGCTACGACCCCGCGGGAACCCCGGCGGGTATGGACGGTTACCTGACCTACGCCACGGACCTGTTCGACCGGGCGACCGCGCAGGAATTCGTCGAGCGGTTCACGCGGTTGCTGGGTGAGATCGTCGCGAACGCATCGGCGCCGGTGGGGGATCTGGAGATCCTGGCGCCGATCGAGCGCGGCCGGGTGTTGTCGGAGTGGAATGCGACCGAACACGAGCTGCCGGAGCGGTTGCTGTTGGATGGGTTCGAGCGGATGGCGGCCGCGCACCCGGATCGGGTGGCGGTGTCGTTCGAGGGGACGAGTCTGTCTTACGGCGAGTTTTCGTCTCGGGTGAATCGTTTGGCGCGGTATCTGGTTGCGCAGGGTGTGGGTCCGGAGTCGTTGGTCGGGTTGCTTGCTTCTCGGTCGGTGGATCTGGTTGTGGGTATGTATGCGGTGGTGGCGGCCGGTGGTGCGTATGTGCCGTTGGATCCCGCGCATCCGGCGGAGCGGATCGGTTACATCCTGGATACGGCGGCACCGGTGTGTCTGTTGTCCACTACTGCCGATGCGGAGGCTGTCGGGATCGAACCGGTAGCCGGAGCGGCCGCTTCCGGCGTCGGCCGGGACAGTGCGATCGCTGGTGACAGTGTGGGTGTGCTTGCAGGGGTGCCAGTTCTGGCGTTGGACACTCTTGATACCGGTGGTTTCGATGCCGCGCCGGTGACGAATGCGGATCGGCTCGCGCCGGTTCGGCCGTCGAATACGGCGTATGTGATCTTCACGTCGGGTTCGACGGGTCGTCCGAAGGGTGTGGCGGTGCCGCATTCGGCGATTGCGAACCAGGTCGCGTGGATGCTGGCGCAATATCCGTTGAATACGGGTGACGTCTATCTGCAGAAGACCGCGACTACGTTCGACGTGTCGTTGTGGGGTTACTTCCTGCCGTTGGCCGCGGGTGCGCATTTGGTGGTGGCGACTCCGGATGGTCATCGTGATCCGGAGTATCTGGCGCAGGTCATTGCCGAGCAGCGAGTAACCGTGACGGACTTTGTGCCGTCGATGTTGACGGTGTTTGCGGCGCATACGGCCGCCGGATCTGTTCCGAGTCTCGAGCATGTGTTCGTGATCGGTGAAGCTTTGCCGCCGGAGACTGTGACCGCGATGCATGCGGTTTCGGATGCGGCTGTGCACAACTTGTATGGTCCGACCGAGGCTGCGGTGTCGATCACTTATTGGCGGGCCACAGGCGCGGAGACCGGGAGTGTGCCGATCGGTGTGCCGCAGTGGAACAGCCGCGTGTACGTCTTGGATTCGCGGTTGCGTCCGGTGCCCGAGGGTGTCACGGGTGAGCTGTATCTCGCGGGTGATCAGTTGGCTCGTGGGTATGTGACGCGTCCGGATTTGAGTTCTGACAGGTTTGTGGCGAGTCCGTTCGATCCGGGTGCGCGGATGTATCGCACGGGGGATTTGGTGCGGTGGCAGCGGGTCGATGGTGAGCCGGTGTTGGAGTATTTGGGTCGTACGGATTTTCAGGTGAAGTTCCGTGGTCAGCGGATCGAGCTGGGTGAGATCGAGTCGGCGTTCCTGGCGCAGCCGCAGGTGAGTCAGGCTGCGGTGACGGTGGCTGCTTCCCAGTTGGGTGAGCAGCTGGTCGCCTACGTGGTGCCCGCACCAGGGTCTCAGATCGAGCAGACAGCCCTGCTGGACGCTGTGCGTGAAGTTCTGCCGACCTATATGGTTCCGGCGGCCGTGGTCTCGCTCGATGCGTTCCCGTTGAATACTTCGGGCAAGCTGGATCGTAAGGCGTTGCCGGAGCCGACGTTCGAAATGCGTGAGTTCCGTGCCGCGTCGACTCCGATCGAGGAGATCGTGGCGGGGGTTTTCGCCGATGTCCTCGGTGTGCGCAGGGTCGGCGCGGACGACGATTTCTTCGCGTTGGGTGGTAACTCGCTGATCGCGACCCAGGTCGCTGCCCGGGTCGGGCAGGCGCTGGATGCGCAGGTGCCGGTGCGGATGCTGTTCGAGGCATCCACGGTGACCTCGCTGGCTGCCCGAATCGAGGAGCAAGCAGGGGCCGGGGGCCGCGCTGCCCTGGTACCGCAGCAGCGTCCGACCATGACGTTGCGGACTGGTGAGGTCGTAGCGGCGGCGCCGTTGTCGTCGGCGCAGCAGCGGATGTGGTTCCTCAACCGCTTCGATCAGCAGTCGCCGGCATACAACCTGCCGATGGCGATCCGGTTGTCCGGTGACCTGGATGTGGCCGCCCTGCGTGCGGCAGTCGGAGATCTGGTGCGGCGGCACGAGGTGTTGCGCACGGTGTACCCGGAGACCGAATCCGGCCCGGTGCAGGTGGTGCTGCCGGCCGGAGCCGCCGGGCCGGGCTTGCAGGTGCGTTCGGTGCCGGCCGCCGAGGTCATCGCCGCGGTGTCGGAGCTGGCATCGACCGGTTTCGATGTGACGGCCGAGGTGCCGTTGCGGGTGGCGTTGTTCCGGGTGGACGGGCCGGCCGATACGGCCGGCGTCGATACCGGTGCCGTGCACGGGGAGTTCGTACTGGCGATGGTGGTGCACCATATCGCCAGTGACGGTTCCTCGGTGGGGCCGCTGACCCGGGATCTGATGATCGCCTACGCGGCGCGCTCCGCCGGTGAGGCACCGGGCTGGGCGCCGTTGCCGGTGCAGTACGCCGACTACAGCATCTGGCAGCGGGCGCTGCTCGGCGACGAATCCGATCCGGAATCGCCGGCAGCCCAGCAGCTCGGGTACTGGGAGTCGGCGCTGGCCGGGATCCCGGACCAACTCGACCTGCCCATGGACCGGCCGCGGCCGGCGGCGCAGTCGTTCGCCGGGGGCCGGGTAGAGATACGCCTGGATCCCGAACTCCATGCCGGGCTGCTACGGGTGGCGCAGCAGCAGGGCGCCACCTTGTTCATGGTGCTGCATTCGGCATTGGCGGTGCTGCTGTCGCGGCTGTCCGGCGCCGATGACATCACCATCGGTACGCCGATCGCGGGTCGCGGTGAGCAAGCTCTCGACGATCTGATCGGTATGTTCGTGAACACCCTGGTGTTCCGGACCCGGCTCGATCGCGGCGAAGCGTTCACCGATCTGCTGGCCCGGCAGCGCGAGATCGATATCGCCGCCTACGCGCATGCGGATGTGCCGTTCGAGCGTTTGGTGGAGGTGCTGAACCCGGTTCGTTCGACCGCGCGGCACCCGCTGTTCCAAGTGGGGCTCACCTTCCAGAACATGGGGCCGGCCGGTCTGGTCCTGCCCGGTCTGGCGGTATCGGCAGTGGACTTCGATACCGAGATGTCGCAGTTCGACCTGAACCTCATCGTCGGCGATTCCTACGACGAAACCGGCGAACCCCTGGGGTTGGACGGATACCTGAACTACGCCACCGCATTGTTCGATCACGCCACGGTGGCCGGATTCGCCGACCGGCTGACCCGGTTGCTGCGCGGCATCGTCGCGGACCCCGCCGTGCCGGTCGGTGACCTCGAGATCCTCGCCGCGGCCGAACGCACGCTGGTGCTCGAGCAATGGAACGCCACCGGGTACCCCTTCACCCCGCGGCTGCTGCTGGAAGGATTCGACCGCGCGGCCACCGCTTTCCCGGCTCGGGTGGCGGTGACGTACGAGGGGACGAGTCTGACCTACGGCGAGTTCGCCGAGCGGGTGAATCGCTTGGCGCGACTGCTGATCGCGCAGGGGGTCGGCCCGGAATCGCTGGTCGGGTTGCTCATGTCGCGGTCGCTGGATCTGGTGGTCGGTATGTATGCGGTGGTGGCCGCCGGTGGTGCGTATGTGCCCCTGGATCCCGCGCATCCGGCCGAGCGGATCGGTTACATCCTGGAGACCGCGCAACCGGTCTGCCTGCTGTCGACTACTGCCGACGCGCGGGTTCTCCGCGGCGACGTGGACGCGGTGCCGGCCGGCGGCGCCGGATCGGACGAGTTCGCCGGTATGCCGGTGCTCACCGTGGACACTCTCGATACCAGCGATTTCGACGCCGCACCGGTCACCGATGTGGATCGTCATGCGCCAATGCGACCGTCGAATACCGCGTATGTGCTCTTCACGTCGGGTTCGACGGGCCGGCCGAAAGGCGTGGCGATTCCGCATTCGGCGATCGCCAACCAGATCGCGTGGATGCTGTCGCAGTATCCGATGGGTTCGGCCGATGTGTATCTGCAGAAGACGGCGACCACGTTCGATGTTTCGCTGTGGGGTTACTTCCTGCCGTTGGCCGCAGGCGCGCACTTGGTGGTGGCGACCCCGGACGGCCATCGCGACCCCGAATATCTGGCGCAGGTCATCTCCCGGCAGCAGGTGACGATCACCGATTTCGTGCCGTCGATGCTGACGGTGTTCGCCGCGCATACCGCACCGGGGTCGATCCCGAGCCTGCGCCATATTTTCGCGGTCGGGGAGGCGTTGCCTCCCGAAACCGTCACCGCGATGCACGCAATCTCCGATGCCACGGTGCACAACCTCTACGGTCCGACCGAGGCCGCTGTCTCGATCACCTACTGGCAGGCCACCGGCGACGAGTCGGGCAGTGTGCCGATCGGTGTGCCGGAGTGGAACTCGCGGGTATATGTGCTGGATGCCCGGTTGCGGCCGGTCCCCGAGGGGGTCACCGGTGAGCTGTACCTGGCCGGCGATCAGCTGGCCCGTGGATATGTAACGCGCCCGGACCTGAGTTCGGATCGATTCGTGGCGAGCCCGTTCGACGCCGGCCGGCGGATGTACCGCACAGGCGATCTGGTGCGTTGGCAGCGGATCGCCGGTCAGCCCGCTCTGGAATACCTGGGCCGTTCCGATTTCCAGGTGAAGTTCCGTGGCCAGCGCATCGAACTCGGGGAGATCGAATCCGCGTTCCTGGCGCAGCCGCAGGCCAGCCAGGTGGTGGTGACCGTCGCCGCTTCCCAGCTCGGTGAACAGCTGGTGGCGTACGTGGTGCCCGCACCTGGGCAGCAGATCGTATCGGCCGCCTTGCTGGAGGCGGTGCGTGAGGTTCTGCCGACCTATATGGTCCCCGCGGCTGTCGTCGAACTCGACGCGTTCCCGCTCAATACCTCCGGCAAGCTGGATCGCAAGGCGCTGCCGGAACCGGCCTTCGAGACCCGGGAATTCCGTGCCCCGTCGACCCCGATCGAGGAGATCGTCGCCGGAGTCTTCGCCGATGTGCTGCATGTGGAACGCGTGGGCGCGGACGACGATTTCTTCGCTCTCGGCGGTAACTCCCTGATCGCTACCCAGGTGGCTGCGCGCCTCGGGGCGGCGCTGGACACCACGGTCGCGGTCCGGTTGCTTTTCGAAACGTCCACTGTCACGGCCCTGGCTGCCCGGATCCAGGAACAGACCGGATCCGGTGGTCGCCCGGCGCTGGTGCCGCAGCCGCGCCCGAGCCGGGAACTTCTGTCGGGCGAGGTCGTGGCGGCTGCGCCGTTGTCACCGGCGCAGCAGCGGATGTGGTTCCTCAACCGCTTCGACGGGGCGTCGGCCGCGTACAACATTCCGTTGGCGATCCGCTTGTCGGGCGCTCTCGACGTGGTAGCTCTGCGGGCGGCGGTCGCGGATCTCGTAGCGCGGCACGAGGTCTTGCGAACGGTGTACCCGGAAACCGGGGCCGGTCCGGTGCAGGTGGTACTGCCTGCGGGGCAGGCCGCCCCGGGGCTCGAGGTGCGGTCGGTGGCCGCCGCGGATATCGTTGCGGCCGTTTCGGAGTTGGCGGCGACAGGTTTCGATGTGACCGCCGAGGTGCCGTTGCGGGTGGCGCTACTCGAGGTGACCGGCCCGGCCGGCACCGCGGACGAGTTCGTCCTGGTGCTGGTGGTGCACCATATCGCGACCGACGGTTCGTCGATCGCGCCGTTGACCCGTGATGTGATGACCGCCTACGCGGCGCGATCCGCGGGCGAAGCGCCGGGTTGGTCGCCCTTGCCGGTGCAGTACGCCGATTTCAGTATCTGGCAACGGGACCTGCTGGGCGACGAGGCCGATCCGGAATCGCTGGCGGCGAAGCAGCTCGGTTACTGGGAATCGGCGCTGGCCGGGGTCCCGGACCAACTCGACCTGCCGATGGACCGCCCGCGTCCGGCGGTGCAGTCGTTCACCGGTGGACGCGTACCCGTCCATATCGATGCCGAGATCCACAATGGTTTGCAGCAGTTGGCGCAGCAGCAGGGCGCGACCCTGTTCATGGTGGCGCATACCGCGTTCGCGGTACTGCTGTCGCGGTTGTCCGGTATCGACGACATCACCATCGGCACACCCGTCGCCGGTCGCGGTGACCAGGCGCTCGACGATCTGATCGGTATGTTCGTCAACACCCTGGTGTTCCGGACCCGGTTCGACCGCGAGGAGACTTTCACCGAGCTGCTGGCGCGGCAGCGGCAGGTGGATATCGCGGCATTCGCCAACGCGGATGTGCCGTTCGAACGTCTGGTGGAGGTGCTGAACCCGGCGCGTTCGCAGGCGCGGCACCCGCTGTTCCAGGTCGGGTTCACCTTCCAGAATCTCGGCCGCACCAGTCTCGAACTGCCAGGGCTCACGGTCTCCGGTGTCGATATCGATACCGAGATCTCCCAGTTCGACCTGAACCTCATCCTCGGCGACGCCTACAACGAAACCGGTGCACCCCAGGGTGTTTCGGGTTATGTGACCTATGCGTCCGCGTTGTTCGACCGCACGACAGTGCAGGGTTTCGTCGACCGGTTCATCCGGTTGCTGGGTGAGATCGTCGCGAATGCCTCGATGCCGGTGGGTGATCTCGAAATCCTTGCGCCCGCCGAGCGCGGCCGGGTGCTGTCGGAGTGGAATGCGACCGGGCATGTGTTGCCGGAGCGGTTGTTGCTGGATGGGTTCGAGCGGATGGCCTCGGCGCACCCGGATCGGGTGGCGGTGTCGTTCGAGGGGACGAGTCTGTCGTACGGCGAGTTTTCGTCTCGGGTGAATCGTTTGGCGCGGTATCTGGTTGCGCAGGGTGTGGGTCCGGAGTCGTTGGTCGGGTTGCTCGCTTCTCGGTCGGTGGATCTGGTTGTGGGTATGTATGCGGTGGTGGCGGCCGGTGGTGCGTATGTGCCGTTGGATCCCGCGCATCCGGCGGAGCGGATCGGTTACATCCTGGATACGGCGGCACCGGTGTGTCTGTTGTCCACTACTGCCGATGCGGAGGCCGTCGGGATCGAACCGGCAGACGGTGTGGGGATCGCCGGTTTCGATAGTGATGGTGCCGAGGGCGGTGACCGTGTCGGCGGTGACAGTGTGGGCACGCTTGCGGGTGTTCCGGTGTTGGCGTTGGACACTCTCGATACCGGTGGTTTCGATGCCGGGCCGTTGACCGATGCCGATCGGCTCGCGCCGGTTCGGCCGTCGAATACCGCCTACGTCATCTTCACCTCCGGTTCGACGGGTCGTCCGAAGGGTGTCGCGGTGCCGCATTCGGCGATCGCGAACCAGGTCGCGTGGATGCTGGCGCAATACCCGATGGACGCATCGGATGTGTATTTGCAGAAGACCGCGACCACGTTCGACGTGTCCCTGTGGGGTTACTTCCTCCCTCTGGCCGCGGGTGCGCATTTGGTGGTGGCGACTCCGGATGGTCATCGTGATCCGGAGTATCTGGCGCGAATGATTGCCGAGCGGCAGGTGACGGTCACCGATTTCGTGCCGTCGATGTTGACGGTGTTCGCTGCGCATACGGCTGTGGGTTCGATTCCGAGTCTCGAGCATGTGTTCGTGATCGGTGAAGCCCTGCCCCCGGAGACCGTCACGGCGATGCACGCGGTCTCGGATGCGGCTGTGCACAACTTGTACGGTCCGACCGAGGCCGCGGTGTCGATCACCTATTGGCAGGCCACCGGCGCGGAGACTGCGAGTGTGCCGATCGGTGTGCCGCAGTGGAATTCGCGTGTGTATGTGTTGGATTCGCGGTTGCGTCCGGTGCCCGAGGGTGTGACGGGTGAGTTGTATCTTGCGGGTGATCAGTTGGCTCGTGGGTATGTGACGCGTCCGGATTTGAGTTCTGACAGGTTTGTGGCGAGCCCGTTCGATCCGGGTGCGCGGATGTATCGCACTGGGGATTTGGTGCGGTGGCAGCGGGTCGATGGTGAGCCGGTGTTGGAGTATCTCGGTCGTACGGATTTCCAGGTGAAGTTCCGTGGTCAGCGGATCGAGCTGGGTGAGATCGAGTCGGCGTTCCTGGCGCAGCCGCAGATCAGCCAGGCGGTTGTCACGGTCGCGGCCTCGCAGCTCGGTGAGCAGCTGGTCGCCTACGTGGTGCCCGCTCCCGGCAATCAGGTTGTGCAGGCGGCTTTGCTGGATGCTGTGCGTGAGGCGCTGCCGAGCTACATGGTCCCTGCCGCTGTGGTCGAGCTGGATGCGTTCCCGCTGAACACCTCCGGCAAGCTGGATCGTAAGGCGCTGCCGGAGCCGACTTTCGAGGCACGTGAGTTCCGTGCGCCGTCGACCCCGATCGAGCAGATTGTGGCCGGTGTGTTCGCCGATGTCCTCGGTGTCGACCGGATCGGCGCGGACGACGATTTCTTCGCCCTCGGCGGTAACTCGCTGATCGCGACCCAGGTCGCCGCCCGGTTGGGTCAGGCCCTGGACACGCGGGTGCCGGTGCGGATGCTGTTCGAGGCATCGACGGTGTCGGCGCTGGCGGCCTCCGCAGAGACCGCCACCGACCGCGCCGATCGGCCTGTGCTCGCCCCGCAGCCGCGACCCGACCGGGTCCCGTTGTCGCTGGCGCAGCAACGGATGTGGTTCCTCAACCAGTTCGACCCCGATTCGGCGGCCTACAACATTCCCGTCGCGGTCCGCCTGACCGGTGTTCTCGACGTGGCAGCGTTGCGCACAGCCGTCACCGATGTGGTTTCGCGACACGAAACCCTGCGCACCGTATACCCCTCCCATGACGGCCGGCCCTACCAGATGGTGCTGCCGGTCGCGCAGGCCGTGCCCGACCTCACGCCGATACCGGTGGCGGCCGAGGAGCTACGCGCACGGATCACCGAGGTGATCGCGGCCGGTTTCGACGTGACCACCGAAATCCCCTTGCGGGCGGCGCTGTTCCATCCGGCCGTCGATGAATACGTGCTGGTTTTCGTAGTGCACCACATCAGCTCCGACGGCTGGTCGATGGGTCCGCTGACCCGCGATGTGATGACTGCCTACGCCGCCCGTTCCGCCGGTGCAGTACCCGAATGGGCGCCGTTGCCCGTCCAGTACGCCGACTACAGCATCTGGCAGCGAGAAGTTCTCGGCTCGGAGGACGATCCGGAGAGCTTGGTCAGCGCGCAGGCGCAGTACTGGCGCCGTGCGCTGGCCGGGTTGCCGGACGAACTGAATCTGCCCGGTGATCGGCCGCGGCCCAGCGCCCAATCGTTCGCCGGTGGCACCGTGCCCTTCCAGATCGATACCCGGCTGCATCAGGGTGTGACCCGGCTGGCCGCCGAACACAACAGCACGGTGTTCATGGTCGTGCATGCGGCGCTGGCGCTGTTGCTGGCCCGGTTGTCGGGCACCGACGATGTGGCCGTCGGCACCCCGATCGCGGGTCGCGGTGAGGCCGAACTCGACGATGTGGTCGGTATGTTCGTCAACACCCTGGTCCTGCGGTCGCATGTGCGGGGTGAGCTGAGCTTCTCCGAATTCCTCACGGCGACCAAGGATGCCGATCTCCAGGCGTTCGCGCACGCCGATGTGCCGTTCGAACGCCTGGTGGAACTCGTCGAGGTCGAGCGTTCCACGGCCCGGCATCCGCTGTTCCAGGTCGCGCTCTCGTTCGACAATCTGCCGGCCGCCGGATTCGAACTGCCCGGGTTGCGGATCGCCGGTGTCGAGTTCGATGTCGACACCGCCAAATTCGATCTCTCGCTGCGGGTCGTCGAAACCGAAGCCGGGATGGTGGCGGAATTCTCCTACGCCCGCGACCTCTTCGACGAGGAGACCGTCGGGGTTTTCGCCCGCCGTTTCGTGCAGCTGCTGGACGCACTCGTCCGGACGCCCGACGCACCGATCGGCGATCTTGCGATCATCGACGATTCCGAATACCGCCTGCTCACCCGTATCCATGGTGACGAGGTGATGGCGACCGGGCTGTTGCCGGAGATCCTGCACCACGGTGCCCGGACCAACCCCGACGGTGTGGCGGTCCGGTACCGCGGCCGGTCGGTGACCTACCGGGAGCTGGACGCGGAATCCTCGCGTCTGGCCCGTGTGCTGATCGATCGCGGTGTCGGGCCGGAAAGTATTGTGGCACTGGCTTTCCCGCGCTCATATGAGATCGTGCTGGCATTCTGGGCGGTTACCAAGGCCGGTGGCGCGCATCTGCCGGTGGATCCCGGATACCCGGCGGACCGGATGCGGCATATGCTCTCCGACTCCGGCGCTGTACTGGGCTTGACCAGCAGTGAGTTCGTCGACCGCCTACCGGGTGATTCCCCCTGGCTGCGGTTGGACGATCCGGCCTTGCAGGCCGAGATCGCGGCGAAGCCGGACCACCGGATCACCGATGCCGAGCGGATCGCGCCGCTGATGATGTGGCATCCGGCCTACGTCATCTACACCTCCGGCTCCACCGGCCTGCCGAAGGGCGTCGTGGTGACGCATGCGGGTATCGGCGGTCTCGCCGATGTGGCGGCCGATCTGTACCAGCTCGATTCGCAGCACCGGTTCCTGCACATCTGCTCGCCCAGTTTCGATCCGTCGGTACTGGAATGGGTCTGCACGGGGTATGTCGGCGCCACCCTGGTGGTGGTGCCCGGTGAGATCATCGGCGGACCCGACCTGGCCGAACTGCTGCGGTCGGAAGAAGTGACCCATATGGTCATCACTCCGGCGGTGCTCGGCACCATGGACCCGGCGAATCTGGATGCGCTGCAGGTGGTGTCCGTCGGCGGTGATGTGACCACCCCGGAACTGCTGGCCAAATGGGAGCCGGGGCACAAGTACTTCAACGGCTACGGCCCCACCGAGACCACGATCATTTCCTCGTACGCGCGGTTGTTCCCCGGCGAACACGTCACCATCGGCGACCCGGTGCACGGCATCTCGGCACTGGTCCTGGACGCGCGGTTGAATCCGGTACCGCCGGGTGTAGCGGGTGAGCTGTACCTGTCCGGCGGTGCGCTGGCACGCGGTTACCACAACCGGGCCGGCCTGACCGCCGACCGTTTCGTGGCCAACCCGTTCAGTTTCGAGGGTTCGCGCATGTATCGCACCGGCGATGTCGTGCGCTGGTATGCGGCGCCCGGTGCGCGGGCCGGTAACGAGGCCTTGCCCACGGTGTCCTGGGAACTGGACTACGTCGGCCGCTCCGACTTCCAGGTGAAGATCCGCGGTTTCCGTGTCGAACTGGGTGAGATCGACACCGCCCTGGCCGCGCACCCGGATATCGATTATGCGGTGACACTCGGCCGCGAAACCGCCGCGGGCGCGACGATTCTGGTGTCGTATGTGCTCCCGGTCCGGGGGCGCAGCGTCGATACCGGCGCGGTGACCGAATTCGTCGCCGCGGGACTGCCCGCACATATGGTGCCGTCGGCGATCGTGGTCCTGGACCGGATACCGCTCACGCCGGTAGGCAAACTGGACCGCAAGGCGCTACCGGAACCCGTGCTGGAGGCGCAGAGCTACCGCGCCCCGGTGGGTGAGGCCGAAACCGTGATCGCCGAGGTGTTCGCCGATGTGCTCGGGGCCGATCGGATCGGTGTCGACGATTCGTTCTTCGCCCTCGGCGGCGACAGTATTCTGTCGATCCAGCTGGTCTCCCGGGCCAAGGCACGCGGTGTGGCGTTCAGCCCGCGCGATGTGTTCGAGCGGCGGACCGTGGCCGGGCTCGCCGAGATTGCGACGGTCGGCGCCGCTGCGGAACAACGGCTCGCGGAACTGCCCGGCGGCGGGATCGGCACCATGCCGGTGCTGCCGGTCATGTCCCAGATCCTGCACGACGGTGCGCCGTATCAGCGGTTCACCCAGCCGATGATGCTGCGCCTGCCGGTCGATATCGATCGCGAAACCCTGGTCGCGACCCTGTCCGCAGTATTCGATCACCACGATGTGCTGCGTTCCCGGCTGGTGCGGCCGGCGGCGGGTGCCCCGGAGTTCGAGGTGCTGGCCCCCGGCGCGATCGCTATCGACGAGCTGGTGCACCGGGTCGACCTCGACGACGAGATCGGCGAAGCCGAACTCGCCCGCCTCGCCTCCGCCGAATTCGATGCCGCGCTGGGACGGCTGGACCCGGACCGGGCCGTGATGGCGCAGTTCGTCTGGTTCGCCTTCCGCGGCGAACGACGCGATGTGCTGCTGTTCGTGGCGCATCATTTCGTCATCGACGGTGTGTCGTGGCGCATGGTCATCCCGGACCTGGCACTGGCCTGGTCGCAGCTAGCGGCCGGGCAAGCGGTGGCCTTGCCGCCGGTCGGCACCTCGCTGCGCCGCTGGGCGCACGGCCTGGCCGAGGCCGCCGGCGATCCGGAACGCCTTGCCGAATTGCCGTATTGGCAGAAGACCGCCGCCACCCCGGACCCGCTGCTCGGCGCCCGGGCGTTCGATCCGGCGATCGATACCAACGCGACCGTCGAACGGTTCGAGGTATCGCTGCCCACCGAAGTCACCGAGGCGGTGCTGACCACCGCCGGCGCCCGCTACCACGGCGGCCCCAACGACGCCCTGCTGGCGGCGCTCGCGCTGGCCGTGGCACGCCTGCGCGGTGACGATCCGTCGGCGGCGGTACTGGTCAAGCTGGAAGGGCACGGTCGCGAAGAGACCGTGGTGCCGGGCGCCGACCTGTCCCGCACCGTCGGCTGGTTCACGGCCGTGCATCCGGTACGGCTGGAGTTGCCGGGTATCGATCCGGACGAAGCCTTCGCGGGCGGTCCCGCTATGGGTGCGCTGGTGAAATCGGTGAAGGAACAACTGCGCGCGGTTCCGGAGAAGGGACTCGGCTACGGCCTGCTGCGCTACCTGAACCCCGAAACCGGCGACGCCTTGCCGGAACGGGTACCGGGACAGATCAGCTTCAACTATCTCGGCCGTGTCTCCGCCGGTGAGATCCCCGCCGAAATGGCCGAACTCGGCTGGCTCCCGACTGCCGATCTGGGTCCGGTGGATGCGGACGCGGATCGTGATATGCCCGCCAACGCAGTGCTCGATATCAACGCAATCGTCAATTCCGGCGCCGACGGCCCGGTATTGAGCGCGTCCTTCGCCTATCCGAGCGGACTGCTCACCGAAGCAGAAGCACGCGAGTTCGCGGACCTGTGGGTCGTCGCACTCACCGCGCTCGCCGACCATATCCGCCGGCCCGGCGCCGGTGGTTTCACCCCGTCCGATATGTCGCTGGTCAGTGTTTCCCAAGGCGATATCGAACGATGGGAGCGCCGCTATCCGGCGCTGACCGAGGTGTGGCCACTGTCGCCGCTGCAGGCCGGGCTACTGTTCCACGCCCAATTCGTGGGTGGCGGGCACGATGTCTACACCATGCAGAACTGGGTCGGCTTGGGTGGCGACGTGGACCCGGCCCGCCTGCGGCGTGCCGCCGAGGCCATGGTCGGCCGCCACCCGAATCTGCGGACCGCGTTCGTCGCGGACTCCACCGGCGAATGGGTACAGGTGGTGCTGGACTCCGTGCAGGTGCCGTGGCACGACGTCGACTTGCGTGATCTGCCGGAGCCGGAACGCAGCGACGCATTGAACCGGTTGCTGGTCGCGGACGAAACCGATCATTTCGATATGTCGGCGCCGCCGATGATCCGGTTCCAGCTGGCCCGTTTGGCCGAGAACGAGTGGCTGTTGGCAATTACCACCCACCACATCCTCCTCGACGGCTGGTCCATGCCGCTGCTCATGCAGGAATTGCTGGCACTGTACGCGGTGCGTGGCGATACCTCGGTGCTGCCGCGAGTGATGTCGTACCGTAACTTCCTGTCCTGGCTGGCCGACCGGGATCATTCGGCCTCCGTACAGGCGTGGCGCGTGGCGCTCGACGGATTCACCGAGCCGGCGTTGCTGGTGCCGGAACCGGTGGTCGCCGCAAGCTACGACGTAGGCGATCACGTCATCGAGATCGACGCCGACCGCACGCGGCAACTCGCCGCGCGTGCAGCCGACCTCGGAATCACGATGAACACCCTGTTGCAGGCAGCCTGGGGAGTTCTGCTCGGTTGGTACACGGGCCGTGACGACGTGGTGTTCGGTGCCACGGTGTCCGGGCGCCCGGCCGAACTCACCGGTGTCGAGACCATGGTCGGACTGTTCATCAACACGCTGCCGGTGCGGGTCCGGGCCGATCACCGGAGCAGTACCGATGATCTGCTCACCGACCTGCAGCGCGAACAAGCCGCCCTGTTGGAGCATCACTACCTCGGGCTCACCGATATCCAGCGGGCTGCCGGTGCCGCGGTGCAGTTCGACAGCTTGTTCGTCTTCGAGTCCTATCCCACCGACGCCGGAACTGTCGCCGCCACCAGCGATATCGACGGTATGTCCATCACCGGGGTAGGGACGCACGGCGACACCCACTACCCACTGACCCTGATGGTGACTGCCGACAATGTGGTCCACATCTCGCTGAAATACCTGGTCGGTCAGTTCGACGCGCCGACGGTCGAAACCCTGGCGGCGCGACTGGTACGGGTGATCGATCATCTGGTCGACGCGCCAGGACAGCCGGTGGGGGATGCGCAGTTCCTCAGTCCTGCCGAACGAGCGGACCTGGGTTCGCGGTCGGGTGGTCCGGCGGTCCCGGCGCGGACGTTGCCGGAGTTGCTGGCCGCCGCCGTGGCGGTCGACCCGGCGGCGCCGGCGGTGGTGTTCGAGGGCCGCCGGTACTCCTACGAAGAGTTCGACGAGCGGTCGAACCGTTTGGCGCGTGCGTTGATCGGCCTCGGCCTGGGGGCCGAGGATGTGGTGGCCGTGGCGGTGCCGCGGTCGGCGGATTCGGTGCTGGCCGAGTGGGCCGTGACGAAGTCGGGTGCGGCGTTCCTGCCGATCGATCCGACGTATCCGGCGGACCGGATCGCGCATATGCTCACCGATTCCGGTGCGTCCGTGGGTATCACGGTGTCGTCGGTGCGTGGTGAGCTGCCGGATTCGGTGGACTGGCTGGTCCTCGACGAATTCGAGATCTACGGGTACGCCGCCACTGCGATCACCGATGCGGAACTAGTGCGGCCGGTGACCCCGGCAAATACCGCGTATGTCATCTACACGTCGGGTTCGACGGGTGTGCCCAAGGGTGTGGTGG
>NZ_BDBZ01000053.1 GCF_001613245.1 Nocardia speluncae NBRC 108251
TCAGCCATGCGGGTCTGGCGAATTTCAGTGCCGAGCAGGTGGAGCGGTACCGGTTGACCTCGGCGTCGCGGGCGTTGGCGTTCGCGTCTCCGTCGTTCGACGCGTCGATTCTGGAACTGTTGCTGGCGATCGGTTCGGCAGGTGCGCTGGTTGTGGTGCCGACGGGTACTTACGGTGGCACGGAGCTGGGCGAGCTGATCTCCCGTGAAGGTGTGACGGTCGGTCTGATCACGCCGTCGGTGCTGGCTTCGCTGGATCCTGCGGACCTCGCGGGTATGGAAGTGATCATTGCCGGTGGTGAAGCCATTTCGGCGGATCTGGTGGCCAAGTGGACCACCACGCCCGAGATCGGGTCGGGGCGGCACGAAAACAGGCCCGAGCCTTCCACAGGTGCGGTCGAACGGCTGCCGGACCGGGTGCAGCGCCGGTTCCACAACGCCTACGGCCCGACCGAAGCGACCATTGCGACCAATATCAGTGGCCCGTTGCTTCCGGGTGACCGGATCACCATCGGTGGTCCGGTGCGGGGTATGCGTGCGCTGGTACTCGATGACCGGTTGAATCCCGTGCCCGAGGGAGTGGCCGGGGAACTGTATGTCGGTGGTATCCAGCTGGCGCGCGGCTACCATGCCCGGCCGGGCTTGACTGCCGAGCGCTTTGTCGCCGACCCGTACGGTGAGCCCGGATCCCGCCTGTACCGAACCGGTGACGTGGTGCGCTGGCGGCGTGACGCCGCGGGTGATCCGGCGGTGGAGTACGTGGGCCGTAACGATTTCCAGGTGAAGGTGCGTGGTTTCCGTATCGAGCTCGGTGAGATCGACGCCGGGCTCACCGCGCACGACAGCGTGGACTTCGCGGTCACCACGGGCCACGAGAACGCTGCGGGCACGGTATCGCTCGTGTCGTACGTGGTTGCCGTACCCGGTCGTTCGATAGACGTCACCGAGTTGCGCGAGTACGTCGGGCAGCGGTTGCCATCGCATATGGTGCCGTCGTCGATCATGGTGCTCGACGCGATCCCGCTGACCCCGGCCGGCAAGCTGAACCGCCGGGCTCTGCCGGAACCGGTGTTCGCCGGCGAAGCAGATTTCCGCGCTCCCCGCAGCCCGCTGGAACACACGGTTGCCGCGGTCTTCGCCGACGTCCTGGACGTGGAGCGGGTCGGCGTGGACGATTCGTTCTTCGCGCTCGGCGGTAACTCACTGCTCGCAACCAAGGTCGCGGCCCGGCTCGGTACCGAGACCGGTATCGATATCAGCGTGCAGTGGTTGTTCACCGACGCGACCGTCGGCGGTCTCGCCGCACGGCTCGCCGAACCTGCCGGAGCCGAAGCACTGGCCGAAGCGGCACTGCAGGTGGTCCTGCCCATCCGGGAAACCGGTTCCGCGACCCCGATTTTCGCCATCCATGCCAGGGATGGACTGGCCTGGAGCTTCACCGGGCTGGCCCGGCTGCTGCCGGACGAGCAGCCGATCTACGGTCTCCAGTCGCCGGCGTACTCCGACGCCGGCTACGCCCCGGCCTCGCTTGCCGAGATCGCGGACCGCTACCTGTCCGAGATCCGGCGCATCCAGCCCACCGGCCCGTACCGTCTCCTGGGCTGGTCGCTGGGCGGTGTCGTGGCCCACGCCGTCGCCACCGCATTGCAGGCGGCCGGGGAACACGTCGAAATGCTGGCGCTGCTGGACAGCCATCCCGGCGTCGACCCGGGCGTTTTCGAGACGATCCTGCGTGCCGCGCTGGTGGAGCAGGGCATCCTCACCGAGGACACCGACCGGACCGTCGGCGAACTCGGCGACGCGGAACTGGCGCGCCTGCACGAATTGATCCCCCCGGAGCTACTGCGGCTCCCGGCGGACCGGCTCCGTGCGGTGTACCGGACCGCGGCCCGCTCTGCGGAATTGATCGCCGGCCACGATCCAGGGATCTACCAGGGCGTCGTCGACTTCTTCCGGGCGGATGTACCCACCCCCGGCGCGCCACAGGATGGGCCCCGCGCCGGCGACTGGCGACCGTACGTCTCGGGCGAGGTCGCCGAATACGCGGTCCCGGCGACACACGAGGAGATGACGACCGCCGAAGCTCTGACCGTTATCGCACCACACCTGCTGGCCCGGCTCGGCATCACGTCCGGCCAGGAGTAACGACCCACGACAACGCGCTCGGCCGCGTCGGCCCGAGCCCAGGTACGCGATCCGAGCAGGTGGCAGACCGTGCCGCCTGCTCGGCCGGCCGGATCGGAATACTTCGGGGCGTCGGTCGGCGATGCGGTCTCGGCTGCCGGCCGGGATACATCTCGTCCGATCGGGCAGTCCCCAAAGGCTGGAATTCTGGCAGCGTGCGGCGGGTAGCGATGGTTGCGAAATCGGCTGTGCCCGAGTGCGCGGCGGATCAGGCCTCGATGGCCGGGGTGTTGTTTCGGCGTGCCGCCCGGTGAATACCCGATGACGGCCGATCATGACCGCATGGCTTCTCGACGGATCAGCGGCTCCGCGCATCTGTGGCGTAACGCGGGCACCGTGATGTGTGGTCTGTTGTTCTACTACTTCGTTCCGGTGGGATTCGATTTCCCCGGCCACTGGCCCACGCGGGTGGTAACCCTGGTCGCGTTCGTCGTCGGTGTGGCCGGGCTGGCGTGGCTCGCCAACCGGCGCATCGGGCAGTTCCTGGCGGCGAGCCGCGATACCGCCCATCGGGTCGACGGTCTGCTGTATCTGGTCTGTCTGGTGGTGCTGTTCTTCGCGCTCTTCTACTACGTGCTCGAAATGCGCGACCCCGGTCAGTTCTCCGATTTGCGTACCCGCAGCGATGCGCTCTACTTCACCGTCGCGACCCTGGGAACCGTCGGTTTCGGCGATATCCACGCCGCCGGTCAGGCGGCGCGGATCGCCACCACCGTGCAGATGGCGTTCGATCTGGTGGTGGTCGGCACCCTGATCGCGGTGACGAGTACCGGGATCACCCGGCGTTTGGACGCCGCGAATGACACCGAGCCCCGGTAACCTGGTTGCGTGCCCGAACTACCGGAAGTGGAGGCGCTGGCGCAGTTCCTGCGGGAGCATGCGGTCGGTGCGGTGGTGGGGCGGATCGATGTGGCGGCCCTGAGCGCCATCAAAACCTTCGACCCGCCGGTGACGGCGCTTTCCGGCCGGGATGTCACCGGTGCCGGTCGGTGGGGGAAGTTTCTCGGAATGGATTGCGGCGGGTTATGGCTGATCACCCACCTGTCCCGGGCGGGATGGTTGCGCTGGGCCGACAACCCGAGCGCGAGCCCGCCGAAACCCGGCCGCGGGCCGCTGGCGTTGCGGGTACATTTCTTCACCCCGGAGGGGGCCACACCCGCTTTCGACCTCACCGAGGCCGGCACCAGGAAGCGGCTGGCGGTCTACATCGTGCACGATCCGGCGGAAGTCCCCGGTATCGCGCGACTCGGGCCGGATGCGCTTGCTGTCACCGAACCCGAGTTCGCCGCGATCCTGGGGGCGGCGTCGGGCCGGATCAAGAACGTGCTGGTCGACCAGACCGTGCTCGCCGGGATCGGCAACGCCTACTCCGACGAAATACTGCACACCGCCCGGATCTCCCCGTTCGCTACCGCGAAAACCATGCCTGCCGCCAAGATGTCCGCGCTCTACGACGCCTTGCGGGCGGTGCTCACCGATGCGGTCGCCCGGTCGGTAGGGCAGGATGCGGCGCGGCTCAAGGGGGAGAAACGTTCGGGTATGCGGGTGCACGGCCGCACCGGTATGCCCTGTCCGGTATGCGGGGATACGGTCCGTGAGGTCTCGTTCACCGACCGGTCGTTCCAGTACTGCCCCACCTGCCAGACCGGTGGGAAGATTCTCGCCGATCGCCGGATGTCGCGGTTGCTGAAGTAGGTACGCACCGGCCGCCTGTTCTGGTACAGCCGATTCGGGTCTCGATAAACGGTCCGCACCGCAGACCGAGCCCGCGACCCGTCCGGGATCGGCCGGCCCGTCGCCGCCGTCCTGTCTCGCAACCGATCGAGAACTCGACGATCTTCCTCGGGCTTGCATGGCACAGCAGTAGCTGTTCGTCGGCATCATCGCATTGACGACGGCGCTCTATGCCCGGTCAGTGGCCGCGAGCACGACCAGCGGGAGCGTCGACCGGTCAGTCGCCGGAGTTCCGGCCGGAAGCATCCGGCGACGCCGCTCGCCCGGACTTCGTGGCCGGATCCGCTGCGTCCCGCCCGGCTTCGGTAACGGGTTTCCCGCCGCTGTCGGGTCCGGAGTTGCCGGAACCGGCGTCGGTGCCGGGCGGTTCGATGCTTTCGGTCAGCTTCTTTGTGACTGTGGTCGCCACTTCGGCCGGGGTTCCCGCCGCGTTCTCCGGGGTGATCTTTCCCAGCAGCGATCCGTCGCCGCCGGCCTCGTTCGCCGCCGCACTCTCGGTGAGGGCGCCCACAGTCTTTGCGGTGGTGTCGTGCGGTACCAATCGAGGCGCGCGGACCCCTGCCCAGAGCTTGCGCTGGGCACTGTCGGGATCGTTGTCCACCCGGCCGGGATCGTCGATGATCAGCGTGCTGCGATCTGCTTCGGTGTAGCGCGGCCATACCGGTAGAGGTTCGCCGGTGCGGGCGAAGTTCAGCCAGTTGTCCTGTATCCGGCGGGTCACCGCGAGCAGGCCGCGACGACTTCCGCCGATGGTCAGCGCCCGGCTCCACGGCTCGTAGACGGCGCCGAAGGTGGGCAGCAGATCGGTCGCGTGGGTCGCGCCCAGTTTGTACATCCGCAGCAGCCGGGGCGCGAAATCGTAACGGTAGGCGTAGGTGGGGCTGTGCCGGCTGTGTCCCTCCATCACCTCCAGCGAGGGGCGCCAGAAGAAGTAGTCGCCGCCCGCGCGGATGGCCGCCGCTTCACCGGGGAAACCGGGATAGGTGTAGAACACCTGGGGATAGTGGTCCGGCCCGGCAAGCGAGAGCGCCCGCTTGAGCCGCTCGGGCCGGGTGGGCAGAGAATCGGTGAACCGGTTGAACAGGGCACCCTCGTTGCGGCAGGTGCCGATGATCAGCGGAACCCGATGGGTGTGCCCCTCGGCGAACGCATCGATGGGGGTGCGCGGCAGCAGATCCCCATCGGCCACCGGCGCCGCCGGGAAGAACCCGGGGAATTCGGCCATGGCTGCATTGGATGCCCGGTTGAAGGCGCGCCGTATATCGTGCGGATCCACTTCGCGCAGCAGCCGGTTCGCGTCTTGCGGCGCGATCGAGAGTTCGGCCAGGACCCGGTGGGCGAACTCACTCGCTTCGGCTATCGTCAGACCCCAATCCGCGGGCGGGCTCTGGGCGATACCGCGGTGGAACAGCCCGGCGGCGGACGGGGTGGCCAGCAGGCTGAGTACGGCGTGCGCGCCCGCCGATTCGCCGAAAATCGTCACATTGCCGGGATCACCGCCGAATTCGGCGATATTGGTCTGCACCCAGCGCAGCGCCGCGATCTGGTCCCGGAGGCCGAGATTCGAGTCGTACGGACTGTCCGGGGTGGAGAACTCGGAGAAGTCGGCGTACCCGAACGCTCCGAGCCGGTAGTTGATCGACACCATGACCACGTCGCCGTCCGCTGCCAGCTGTACCCCGGCGTAGAGGCGCAGCGCCGAGGTGCCGAACAGGTTGCCGCCGCCGTGGATGAACACCATCACCGGCCGCGGGCGCACGGCGGGAGCGGCGGGGGCCACGACATTGAGTGTCAGTGAATCCTCGCTCATCTCCTGCAGCTTGCGCGGTCCGATACGGACACCGAAGCCGGGCTGGATCCCCGCCGCCCGGAAGTAGGTGGCGTCGCGGATATCGGTCCACGGCTGTACCGGCTGTGGAGCGCGGAACCGCAGGTCGCCGACGGGCGGCGCGGCGTAGGGCAGCGATCGCCAGTACCGTACCCGGCGGCCCCGGCCACCACGGACGACGCCGTCAGCGGTCGTGACCTGTTCGGTTACGTGCCCGCCGGATATCGGCGCGCCCCCGTCGCCGATGTGTTCCGCTGCCGGCTCCGGGACTGACTCGCTCATGTGGCCGATGGTAACGACGACCGGTCGGTCTCCAACAGTCGTAACCAGAATTCGCTCACCGCGGGGAACGTCGGCACCGCGTGCCACAGCGCCTCCAATGGAACCCGCCCGGCGACCGCGATCGTCGCGGCATGCAATTGTTCCCCGATATCGGGACCTACGAAGGTGGCGCCGAGCAGGGTATCGGTGGTGTTGTCCACAACCAGCGTGGCGTGGCCGCTGTAGTCGTCGCGCGTCAGCGCAGAACCCGCGACCTCGATATCCGATTCCACCGTGCGGATATCGTGACCGGCACGGCGGGCGGCATCGGCAGTGAGGCCGACGGCGGCGACTTCGGGATCGGTGAAGACGACTTGGGGTACAGCGTGGTGGTCGGCGCCGGCGCGATACCGCGGATTGGTCAGCGACCGGCCCTCGGCCCGGGCCGCGATCACATCGCCGCATACGCGGGCCTGGTACTTGCCCATATGGGTGAGTGCGGCACGATGGTTGATATCGCCGACGGCGTACAGCCATTCACCGGATACCCCGGTGGCGGTCAGCTGATCGTCCACCTCGACGTAACCCGCTGCCAGCCCGACCGTTTCCAGCCCGAGGCCGTCGCTGTTCGGGGTGCGGCCGGTGGCCACCACGATTTCATCGGCGAGCACGGTGGACTCCCCGCCGGGCCCCGCGGCATACACCGTGACCGGTCCGCCGTGGGTCCTGCCTGCCCCGTGGTTCGCCGCCGCCGAGCGCCGGACCCGTTGGGGGCTGGTGCCGAACCGGATATCGACGCCGCGGGCGATGAGAGCCTCGGCCACCCGTTCCCCGGCGAACTGCTCGACACCGGCGAGCAGCCGGTTTCCGCGAACCAGGACGGTGACCTCGGCGCCGAGTGCCGACAACCAGGTCGCCGCCTCGCAGGCCACCACGCCGCCACCGATCACCACGACCCGTTTCGGGATCTCGCGCAGATTGGTCACATCGCGTGAGGTCCAGGGCAGGGCCTCACGCAGCCCGGGGATATCGGGCACCGCGGCCCGAGTGCCGGTCGCGAGCACCACGGCCAGGCGCGCGCGGAGTTCGTGTTCGCCGATCCGGATCGTGCGCTCGCCGGCGAGCCGGCCGGCGCCGCGGATCACATCGATACCTTGCTGCGCGGCCCACTCGAGCTGGCTCGAATCGTCGTGGTCACCGTCGCGGGCATGGACGAATTCGTCGCGCCGGCGCAATACCGCAGCCACATCGGGCCCCCGGGCCTCGACCCCGGGCAGACCGCGTACAGAGCTCAGTACATGAGCCGGCCGCAGCAGCGCTTTACTCGGGATACAGGCCCAGTACGAGCATTCGCCGCCGACTCGTTCGCGTTCCACGATGGCCGCGGTGCGGTCGCTGCCCGCGATCGCATAGGCGGCGGCATTCTCACCGGCCGGTCCGCCACCCACCACGATGACATCGTATTCCTTTGCTGCGGAATCTATCCCGGTCACCGTGGCCGGCCTACTGTAGGTATCCCTCGACCTGTCCCGGCGGTCGTGGCCGGGCCTCGTCGGGGGATGCGTCGCGATCGATACTGGCCCGTCGCTGCCGGAGCAGATCCCAGCACTGATCGAGCATGACCTCCACCTCGGCCAGCCGACGCCGCTCCACGTCGGGATCGAGCTCCCCGCGGGAGGCCCGCGACCGCAGGTCGTGCTCGTGATCGACCAGTTCCTTGATCCGCCCGAGTATGTCCTGTTCGGTCATGGGAGACCATGCTACGACCCGTGGGCCGATTACCAGCTCATTCAGCGGGTCGCAGCAGATAGATATCCATGATCCAGCCCTTGTGCGCCCGCAACTCCGCGCGACGACGCACGATTTCCGCGCCGATGTCGCCGACCCGGCCGTGGATCAGCGTTTCGTCCGGCATTCCGAGGTAGGCGCCCCACCAGATGTAGGTATCGCCCGGGACGGAGGTGAACGCGCAGTCGGCGTCGAGCATGACCACCGTCGACCCGGTGCCCAGCCCCTCGTCCCGCAACCGGCGCCCGGTGGTGATGTGCACCGGTTCGCCGATCCGGTGCAGGACGATCCGATGCCGGGCCGCGAGGGCGTGCACGCTGGTCACGCCGGGAATCACGGTGTAATCGAAGGTCAGCGTGCCGCGCGCCAGCACCCGCTCCACCATGCGCAGAGTGCTGTCGTAGAGCGCCGGATCGCCCCACACCAGGATGCCCCCCACACCCTCGGTCCCGGCGAACGCCTCCTCGAGCAGCAGCGAACGGCGTTCGTGCCAGTCGAGCACTGTTGCGTTGTAGTCGGCCGGGGTGCGGTCGCGCGGCGGGTCGGGGATCTCGACGATCCGGTGGGGAGCAGCGGCGTGCTCGTCGAGGATCGCGGCGCGCACATCCACGAGCTGCTGTTTCTCGGCGCCCTTGCCCATGACGAAGAAGGCATCGACCTCCCGCAGGGCCTTGACGGCCGCCATCGTCACCTGGTCGGGGTCACCGGCGCCGATACCGATCACATACAGCTTCCGCATGGGGTCAGCTTGGCAGGCCGGGGGCGGCGGTCGTGCGGGCGGCATCCGGACGCGGTATTCGTGGCGGCCGACCTGATCGCGTGCCGGTCGCTGTTGCGCCGGTCCGCTCGCGTTGTCGTGTGCGCCCCGGGCGGTCATCATCATCTCGATGTTCGCCCGCGCACCATGGGCACCGACCGGTGCTCGTTACCGGGGCGGGCGCTGCGGCCATTGCGTGGTCGCGCGCGAGCGGGGAGTGCGGGTGCGCGCGGGCGGGGGAGTTAAGCTCGGCCCGTGGCGAGCGCAACGAACAGTACGGCGGGTATGGCCGGTGCGAGCGTGGAGAGCACCCGAGAAGCGGACCGCACTCCGGACACCCAGTACGAGGACCTCCTGCGGCGGGTGCTGGATTCGGGAACCGCCAAGGCGGACCGCACCGGCACCGGGACTCGCAGCGTGTTCGGGCATCAGCTCCGCTACGACCTCTCGGCCGGTTTCCCACTGATCACCACCAAAAAAGTCCACCTCAAATCGATCGTGTACGAGCTGCTGTGGTTCCTGCGCGGGGATTCCAATGTGACATGGCTGCAGGAGCACGGCGTCAGCATCTGGGACGAATGGGCCGACGCCGACGGTGAGCTGGGGCCGGTCTACGGCGTGCAGTGGCGGTCCTGGCCGGCACCCGACGGCCGCCATATCGACCAGATCGCGCAGGTACTGCACACTCTGCGGACCGACCCGGACTCCCGGCGCATGCTCGTCTCGGCCTGGAATGTGGCCGAACTCGACCGGATGGCGCTGGCACCCTGCCATGCCCTGTTCCAGTTCTATGTTGCCGGCGGCCGGTTGTCCTGCCAGCTGTACCAGCGCAGCGCCGACCTTTTCCTCGGGGTGCCGTTCAATATCGCGAGCTACGCCCTGCTCACGGTGATGGTCGCCCAGCAGGCGGGGCTCGAGCCCGGCGATTTCATCTGGACCGGCGGTGACTGCCATGTCTACGACAACCACCGCGAACAGGTCACCGAACAGCTGGCCCGCAGCCCCTACCCGTTCCCGCAGCTCGAACTCACCCCGGCCGGGTCGCTGTTCGACTACCGGTACGAGGACGTGCGGATACTGGACTACCGGCATCACCCGGCGATCAAGGCTCCGGTGGCGGTATGACAGCGCCCGGCCGGACCATCGGCATGATCTGGGCGCAGACGCCCGACGGAGTGATCGGTGTGGACAACACCATCCCGTGGCGGGTGCCCGAGGATATGGCGCTCTTCCGGCAGACGACCGCCGGTCACCCTGTGGTGATGGGCCGGCGGACCTGGGAATCACTACCGGAGCGTTTCCGCCCACTGCCCGGCCGCCGCAATATCGTGGTGACCCGGCAGGCGGATTGGTCGGCCGCGGGTGCCGAAACCGCCGGGTCCGTCCCGGCCGCCCTCGACCTGGCTGCTCCCGCGGCCACCTGGGTGATGGGCGGTGGCGAGATCTACCGCGCGGCCCTGCCGTATGCGACCGAACTCCGGATCACCGAGGTGGACACCGAGGTGCGCGGGGATGCCTACGCCCCCGAACTCGGGCCCGAATGGCATTCGGACGATTCGCAGGAGTGGCTGGAATCGTCCGCCGGCCTGCACTACCGAAGCCGGCGTTTCACCCGCTGACAGGCCGTATCGCTGGCGGACAGCAGCCGAGGATGCACCCCGGGCACTCCGGAGCATGCCGCTCAGCGGCAAAAGGAGCACAGTCGGCGGGAAACACCGGAATGCCGGGTACCGGTCGGGCATACTCGGCGATACGACCCGTGATCATCAGCCCGGTCGCGGGTACGCGGAGGCGAAAGGCGGTCGATGGACAAGAAATCGCTGACAGCGGTGGCCCGGCAGCAGCTCAAGACGGCGGCGACCACCACCAGTGGCCGCAGTTCCCAGACGATTTACGGCGGGCATGCCAATTCGTTGCGGCAGACGGTCGTCGGATTGTGCGCCGGCCAGTCGCTGGCCGAACACGACAACCAGGGCGAGGCCACCCTGCTGGTGCTCTCCGGAACCCTCACCCTGAACAGCGGCGACAACAAGTGGAAAGGGTCGTCCGGCGATCTGCTGGTGGTGCCGAAGGCCCGGCACAGTGTGCTGGCGATCGACGATGTGGCCTTCTTGCTGACTGTGGCCAAGTAGCCACCGGGATTGTGCGGGACCGGGGGTAGGTCGCCGGTAGTGTGATCGCCTATGGGGCAGCCGCAGCCGATACTCGAACCACTCACCCCGGCCGCACATTTCCTCGTCGCCACTATCGAACCCGGTGGTGAGGCGGCGGTGCGGGATCTGCTGGCCGAGCTACCGGGTCTGCGGCGGGCAATCGGCTTCCGGCTGCCGGGTGCCGGGCTCGGGTGCATCACCGGGATCGGGTCGGCGGCATGGGACCGGCTGTTCGGCGGCCCCCGCCCGGCCGAACTACACGAATTCCCCGGATACGACGGCCCGTTGCACCATGCCCCCGCGACCCCGGGTGATTTGCTGTTCCATATCCGTGCCCAGGCGCACGACGCCTGTTTCGAATTGGCGATGGCCATCGGCGACCGGTTGGCCGGAGTGGGCGTGATCGTCGACGAAACCGTCGGCTTCCGCTATTTCGAACAGCGCGATCTGCTGGGGTTCGTCGACGGCACCGAGAACCCGGAGGGCGCGCTACCGGATTCTGCGGCCGGTGCGGCCGCCCTCATCGGTGTCGGCGATCCGGACTTCACCGGCGGCAGCTATGTGATCGTGCAGAAGTATCTGCACGATCTGCCGGCCTGGCGGGCCCTGCCGGTACAGGAGCAGGAGCGGGTCATCGGCCGCACCAAACTCGAGGATTTCGAATTCGACGATGCGGATAAACCCCCGGATTCGCATATCGCGGTGAATCAGGTGATCGAGCCCGACGGTACCGAGCGAGAGATCCTGCGCGCGAATATGCCCTTCGGCAGTATCCGCGACGGCGAATTCGGCACCTATTTCGTCGGCTACTCGGCCACACCCCGGACCACTGAGATCATGCTCGATCGTATGTTCCTCGGCACCGACGAGGCCACCCACGACCGGATCCTGGATTTCTCGACCGCCGTCACCGGCACCCTGTTCTTCGTTCCGCCGCAAACCTTCTTCGACGATCTGCCCGCTCCGGCGGTGGCGGAAACCGCGGCGGAGCCGGTCGGGGACCCGGCGGCGCCGCCGGGTCCGGCGGCGGGCGCGGACGGTTCACTCGGTATCGGCACTTTGAAAAGGAGCAGCAACGTATGAACAACCTGCATCGTGAGCTCGCGCCGATCACGGGCGCGGCCTGGGCGGCTATCGAAGAGGAGTCCGCGCGGACCTTCAAACGGCATAACGCCGGTCGCCGGGTGGTAGACCTGTCCGGCCCGCACGGCACCGACTACTCGGCGCGCGGTCTCGGCCGCACCACGCCGATCGCCGCGCCGAAAGAAGGGGTCGTGGCCCGGCAGCGGGTGGTCGCGCCGCTGGTGGAGTTGCGGGTGCCGTTCACGCTGTCGCGGGAGGAACTCGACAACGTCGAGCGTGGCGCCCAGGACACCGACCTGGACCCGGTCAAGGACGCCGCCCGCAAGATCGCGTTCGCCGAGGACCGGGCGGTCTTCGAGGGCTACGCCGCGGCCGGGATCACCGGAATCCGGGCGGCCTCGTCGAACCGGGTGATCGCATTACCCGACGACGTGTTCGGGGTCCCCGAGGTGATCGCCCTGGCAGTGAGCCAGCTGCGGCTGGCCGGTGTCGACGGGCCGTATTCGGTGCTGCTCAGCGCCGACCTGTACACCAAGGTCAGCGAGACGTCCAACCACGGCCATCCGCTGCGCACCCATCTGGAACGCCTCGTACCCGACGGGGAGATCATCTGGGCGCCCGCCATCGACGGGGCCTTCGTGCTCACCACCCGCGGCGGGGATTTCGACCTCGTCCTCGGCCAGGACCTGTCCATCGGCTATCTCGGCCATGATGCCGAAACCGTCGAGCTGTATTTCCAGCAGAGCATGACGTTCCAGGTCAATTCCGCCGAGGCTGCCGTCGCCCTGCACTGAGCGGGTGCCGTGACGCCCGCTCCGGGGCGGCCGATCCGGTACCGTGTGGCCGGCAACACGTGTTCTCAGGTGAGTGGAGTCGGTATGCACAGGGTGCACGCGGGGGTGGTGCCCACGGGGCGGGTGCTGGGCTACGCTCTGGCGGGGACGGCTGTCGTGGCGGCCGTGACGGTGCCGACGGTGCTGCTGTTCGGGGCAGATCGCGTCTTCACCGGGCTGGTGCTCGGGGCGCTGCTCGCCGTGGCGGCCCTGTTCGCCCTGTTCAAGCGAGATACCGTCGTTCTGACCGAGTACGCGATCCACCGGCGTACCCCCTGGTCGGTGACAAGTATCGAGTGGGACCGGGTGGTCGCCGGACGGTTCGGTCTGGACGAACGGTCGCGGTGGTCGCTCGCGCTGGATCTGACCGAGGGTGAGGAATTGCACAGGGAGCTGGTTCTGCTGTCCATTCCGCCGGTCTCCGGACCGGTTTCCGGCGCCTATGACCTGCGGAAACGGGAGCAAATCACCGAAATTCGGAATATGTTGCGGCACAAGAGGATTCCCGTTACCGTACTGCCCGATATCGCCGGTGCCCTGGAAAAATACTGGCAGATCGCACCGCCGGTCCGCTGAACGCGGGACACGCCCGGGCCACCGGCGCGAATATGCCACTGGATGCGCAAGGTGTCCGAATTGCTGCGATCATGTACTGGGCCGCCGTGAGATAGAGGAGAGGGCTGGTGCGCGTAGTCCGGACAATCGTGGGGGTACTGACATCGGTCGCGGCGTTGTGCGCCGGACTGCCGGTCGTCGCCCATGCGGATTCGGCCTGGCACCCCGGGCTCCTGCTCTCGGCCGAACCACTCGGCCGCGAATGGGGCGGGCTCGACGAGGTCCATCGCATCGGTTACGTCACCACAGGCCCCGGCGGGAGACTCGTCGCCGCGGAAGCCGTGGTGCGGATCCCGGACGGCCCTACCCCGGATGGTGGCCGGCGGGTCATCGCCTGGGATCACGGGACCTCGGGGGTGGGCCAGCAGTGCGGGCTGACCGGCTCTCCCGAGCTGGAGCAGGAGACGGGCCCGGTGGTGCGCCGGTTCAACGACGCAGGCTATGCGGTGGTCGCGCCCGACTACATAGGTTTGAGCCCGGGTTCCTCGGGTCCGCACCCGTACCTGCAGACCGCCACCGCCGCCACCGCCACGATCGATGCGGTACGCGCCACCCGCAGCGCCTTCGCCGAACTCTCCGCCGAGTGGGGGGTCGCGGGATTCTCGCAAGGCGGTCACGCCGCGCTCGGCACCGGCCGGTACGCCGAGGAGTACGCGCCCGAACTCGATTTCCACGGCACCGTGGCCCTGTCACCGGTCAGCAATATGGAGACCGTTTTCCTTCGCTCCCGCCCGGACCAGCCCGAGATGCCGGGCTTCCCGGGCCGCGCCGTCACCATGGTGCTGGCCGGTATGGCCGGTGCCGGTGTGGACATCGACGACTACCTCACCCCCGCCGGGCGGAATTTCGTCGGTGAACTCGGTACCGAGTGCAATTCCGGTGCCGCCGAAATGCTGGCGGATGCGGAGATCGGCACCATGTTGCAGCGGCCGCTCAACGATCCCGACTTCGCGCCGGTGATGCGCGACTATATGAGCGTGCCGGTCAGCGGCTACCAGGACCCGATCCTGGTCGTCCACGGCGCCTACGACACCGTCGTCCCGCTGCCGTTCACCCTCGCCCTCACCGGCCAGTTCCTGATGAACGGAACCCAGCATCAACTCCGTATCCTCGAGGCCGGTCACGATGTACCCCAGCAGGGCGGGGTGGATTACGCCCTCGACTTCTTCGCCCGGGAACTTCCGCCCGGCTGAGCCCGGCCGGTCGTCACGACGCGCCCGCAGGTCCGTGGCTCGACCGGAGGCTAGCCTGAGCTGATGCGCCGGCTGAGCGTTATCGACGGTATTTTCCTGCGAACCCATCAGGGTATGGGCACCCCCATCGCGCTCCAGGGGCTGTGGCGTACGGCGGACCTGGTGGATCCCGCCCGGCTCGACGGGTTGCACGACGCCCTGCGGGTGGGCCCGCTCGGCCGCCGGGTCGTTCGATCCGGGGTTCCCGGCGCCCGGGACCGCTGGCAGGTCAGTACTCGTGCCCACCCGCTCGATATGGCGTCGGCACCACTTGGTGTGGACGAGATCCTGCCCTGGGCAGACGGACGGGGGGCGGGCCTGGATCCACGAGTGGGCCCCGGCTGGCGCCTGGCGGCGGCGCCGCTCATCGACGGCGGCACGGTCGTCGCCCTCACCTGTTCACATGTCCTCGCCGACGCCCGGGGGCTGGTAATCGCCGCTGAGGTAGCGCTTGCGACGGCCGGAAACGGAACGAACCCGGAACCCGGGCCGACCCGCGGCAACCGCGCGGGCGGCACTGCACAGCCGGCCGGCGATCCGGAGTCGGACTGGGCCGATGCCGCCGAAACCTGTGCCACGGTCCTTACCGGCACCGCTCGTGCCGCGCGAACCGCGCTCCGGCAGGCACGTGCCGTGGAGCGTTTTCGACTCCGGTGGCGGCCGCGCGCAATGCCGGCAGCGACGCGGTCGCGTGAGATACCGGCAGGGGTGGACGGTGAGGGTGTCGTACCCACCGGCCTACCGGTGCCGGCGCTCGTGGTGCGGTGCTCCGGCCGGGAGTGGGACCGGGTAGCGGCGGCGAGCGGCGGTACACCGAACAGCTTGTTCATCTGGTTCGTGGCGAACACGCTGTGGTCCACCGGGTTTCCCGAACGGGGGATCGTGGCCAGCCTGCCGGTGGACACCCGCGACGAACCCCGGATCGACAACGAGCTCGCTATGACCGAGATCGTCGTCGCGCCCGGTGACGATCCCGGTGAGCTCCGTGCGAAAAGCCGCGCGGCCTACGAACGCCGGATATCGAGCCCCGGCGGACTACCGGAAGAATTCCTGCATCTCGTCCCGGATCGGGTGGCGTATCTGCTGTCCCGGGGTGCCGGGGAGCGCGACATCCTGTGCTCGAATATCGGCCCGATACCGGCGCCGCTGCACGCCCTCGGCCCGCATGAGTGCACGGGCGTCGCCGCCCGCGCCATCCATCCCGGGCTGACCTACGTGCGCCGCCCGCGGACCCGGTTGTCCGGCTACCTCTGCCTGTTCCGTGGCGACTATCTGCTGACGCTGGCGAGTCTCGATCCCGCGCGGGTACCCGATGCCGCCGAACTCCACCGATACATCGCGGACACCGCGCGGCGTATCGGCCTTCCGGTGGTGCCATGGTGAGGGACCATCATTCCCGAACACCGCCGCCCTGTACCCGGATCTGCGGGGGCCGGTCGAGGTGAAACTGCGGGCCGTTCCCCGGCCGGTGCGTAACGGCATCCGCCGCCGTAGGACGAGGTCAGCGGTTGTCGCGGTACCAGCGGATCAGATTGTCGGTCGAGGAATCACCCTGCGGCGCAGGATCTTCGGCCGAGGTGAGCTGCGGTGCCAGCTCCAGCGCCTGCTGTTTACCGAGTTCCACACCCCACTGGTCGAAACTGTCGATACCCCAGATCACTCCCGCCACGAACACTTGATGCTCGTATAGCGCGATCAGTTGCCCGAGCACCGCGGGCGTCAACTGCGGCGCCAGGATCGTCGTACTCGGACGGTTCCCGGGCATCACCTTGTGCGGCACCAGTTCCGGGGGTGTGCCTTCCGCGGCGATCTCCTCGGCGGTTTTCCCGAACGCGAGTACCTTGGTTTGCGCGAACAGGTTGCTCATCAGGATGTCGTGCATACTGCCGGTGCCGTCGCGGGTGGGCAGATCGTCGGTCGGCCGGGCGAACCCGATGAAATCGGCGGGAATGAGCCGGGTGCCCTGGTGCAGCAGTTGATAGAACGCGTGCTGACCGTTGGTTCCCGGTTCGCCCCAGAAGATCTCACCGGTGGCCGTGGTCACCGGGGTGCCGTCGGCGCGCACCGATTTCCCGTTCGACTCCATGGTGAGCTGCTGCAGATAGGCCGGGAAACGGGCCAGATCGTTCGAATAGGGGAGTACCGCACGGGATTGGGCGCCGAAGAAATTCGAGTACCACACACCCAGCAGTGCCAGCAGCATCGGCGCATTGGTTTCCGGCGACGCCGTCGCGAAATGGCGGTCCATGGTGTGCATACCGGCCAGGAACTCGGCGAACCGATCCGGACCCACCGTGACCATCACCGACAGCCCGATGGCCGAATCCACCGAGTACCGGCCGCCGACCCAATCCCAGAATCCGAACATATTGGCCGTATCGATCCCGAATTCGGCCACCCGCTCGGCATTCGTGGAAACCGCCACGAAGTGTTTCGCCACCGCGTCCGCGCCCAGCGCGCCGGTAAGCCAGCGGCGGGCCGCCGTCGCGTTGGTCAGGGTCTCCAGGGTGGAAAAGGTTTTCGAGGCAACGATGAACAGGGTGGTGGCCGGGTCCAGGCCGGCCAGTTTCGACACCAGATCGGCCGGATCGACATTCGATACGAAACGGGCGTCGATCCCGGCGTCCGCATAGTGCCGCAGCGCCTGATGCACCATCACCGGACCGAGATCCGAACCGCCGATACCGATATTGACCACGGTGTGGATCCGTTCCCCGGTGGCGCCGCGCCACTGCCCGGAACGGACGGCGCCGGCGAAACCGCGCATGCGGTCGAGCACCTCGTGCACCGCGGCAGCGGCATCCTCGCCATCTATGGTCACCGAACTGCCCGGCGGTAGCCGCAATGCCGTATGCCCGACCGCGCGATCCTCAGAGGTGTTGATATGCCGGCCTTGCAGCATCCGGTCCCGCTGCGCCGCTACCCCGGCTTCGTCCGCCAAATCGACCAGCAGGCGCAAGGTTTCCCGGGTGATCCGGTGCTTGCTGTAGTCGATCAGCAGATCACCGGCGGTTATTCTCAGGTCACGGCCCCGCGCCGGATCCTCGGCGAACACGTCCCTGAGCCGAAGGGCGGCGATCGCTTCGTGATGATCCTGCAATTTCCGCCATGCCGCCGATGCGGTGATGTCGAGGCTCACACCAGCCGAGCGTACAAGCTCTGCCGATGACGCGCCGGAAGTGGCGCCGAAAACACTGTCTTCGCGAGCCAGGGATATTCGGCCGTATGCGACCTAGGCTGAGGCGTATGGCCTCAGAAACCGACGTACTCGATTCCGTACCGAAGCAGCTGTGGATCGGCGGCCCGGTCGATGCCACCGGTGGCGGCACGTTCGCGGTGCACAACCCCGCGGACGGGGAAGTGATCGCCGAGGTCGCTGACGCCACCCCCGAGGACGCGGTGCGCGCGCTGGACGCCGCTGCGGCGGCCCAGGCGGATTGGGCGGCGACTCCGGCGCGGGAGCGGGGCGAGATCCTGCGGGCGGTGTTCGAGCGGATCACCGCGCGGGCGGAGGACTTCGCGATGCTGATGACCCTGGAGATGGGCAAGGCGCTTCCGGAGAGCCGTAACGAGGTGCGTTACGGCTCCGAGTTCTTCCGCTGGTTCAGTGAGGAGGCGGCCCGGATCAACGGCCGCTATCTGCACGCCCCGTCGGGAACCGGCCGGATTCTGGTGCATAAACAGCCGGTCGGGCCGTGCCTGGCAATCACACCGTGGAACTTCCCGCTCGCCATGGGCACCCGCAAGATCGGTCCGGCCCTCGCCGCGGGCTGCACCATGATCGTGAAACCGGCGTCGGCGACCCCGCTCACCATGCTGTTGCTGGCGAAACTCTGCGCCGAGGCGGGATTGCCCGAGGGGGTGCTGTCGGTGATCACCTCCCGGCGCTCCGGTGCGGTGACCCAGCCGCTGCTCGACGACCCTCGGCTGCGCAAACTCACCTTCACCGGGTCCACCGAGGTGGGCCGGTCGCTGGTCGAGAAATCCGCGCACGGCCTGCTGCGTACCTCGATGGAGCTCGGCGGGAATGCGCCGTTCGTGGTGTTCGACGATGCCGATATCGACGCCGCCGTCCAGGGGGCCATGCTGGCGAAACTGCGCAACGGCGGGGAGGCGTGCACGGCGGCGAACCGGTTCCACGTGCAGCGGGGGGTGCTGGCCGAGTTCACCGACAAATTCGCCGCGGCCATGACCGAACAGGTCCGGATGGGACCCGGTACCGATCCGGACACCACACTGGGCCCGCTGATCAACTCCGAACAGCTCGCCATGGTCTCCGAGCTGGTCGACGACGCGGTGTCGGCCGGTGCGACCGTGCGCCTGGGCGGTAAGGCGCCGAGTGGACCGGGCTGGTTCTATCCGGCGACCATCCTGACCGATATCCCCGGCGGCGCACGGATCCTGCGCGAGGAGGTATTCGGCCCGGTCGCCCCGATCGTCGCCTTCGATACCGAGGACGAGGGGCTGGCCGCCGCCAACGACACCGAATACGGGCTGGTCAGCTACATCTACACGCGGGATCTCGACCGGGCACTGCGGGTCGCGGAAGGCTTGGAGAGCGGCATGGTGGGAGTGAACCGCGGTGTCATCTCGGATCCCGCCGCGCCCTTCGGTGGTGTGAAGGCCTCCGGATTCGGCCGGGAGGGCGGTATCGAGGGGATCGAGGAGTATTTGTCCACGAAGTACATCGCGATGACCTGAGCCGCGATATACGACCGCCCCGGGGCGTCTACACCCGGGGCGGTTCGCGGCAGTGCGGCGGTCTGCGGGCCGCCGCGTGTGGTTTCTGGTGGTCTACCGGCCGAGCCGGCCGCGACCGAGCCGCAGCAGCAGCATCGCCAGCGTATGACCTTCCTGCCCCAGCTCACTGAAGCGTTCCAGCACCTTCATCTCCCGGCTGTGCACCAGCCGGGTGCCGCCGGAGGCCATCCGGGTGCGGCCGATAACACGGGAGATCTCGGTCCGGCGTTTGATCGCCGTCAGGATCTCCGCGTCGAGCTGGTCGATCTCCTTACGAAGCTTCTCGATCTCGGCTTCGGTCCGAGGGAGCTCCGATTCCGTGCCGGTTGTCGAATCCGACCCGGTCGCCGTGGCGGGTGTGCTCATCATTCATCTCCTCGTGTCAGAACCTGGATCGCCGTCGCACCGCTTCGCGTTACCGGTCCAGAGTTCCTTCACCGTGAAACAGACCCGGTGGGTCTGGTAGTCCCGTTAACCCCCTACCTGCCCCTTCCGGCCTCAGGTGCCCGGGCTGTGGTCCCGCTGTGCACACAGCCGGAGCGGTTGTTTCACAAAAGGGCAAACCATTCTGCCAGTTTGCCACGCCCCGCAGGGTCTGCAAAGTCAAGATTGCCTTCCCGGCGCCGGGAACGGCCTGCGTTTTCGTCCGAGTGTTCGATCGAGTCGGGGCGTAGCGGTAGCGTGAACTACCGATGGACACCACGGCTGCAACTCGTTCGGATTCGCATTCCCGCCCTCAGCGCTCGGCTGCCGGTCGCTCGGGTTCCGGCGCGGACGAGCACGGTCCGGACGCGCCGACGCTACCCGGTTTGGAGACGGCGGGCGCCGCGCCGCGTCCGCCGGTGTCCGGTACCCCGGCGGGCGGCGGGGCGCAGGGCGGGCTGGCGGCGTTGCAGCGCCGGGTACAGGCCGAGCAGGTTCAGCAGCGTACCGAGTCGGCGCAGCGGCGCTCCGCGGAGCTGCTGGAAGGGCTCAACCCGCAGCAGCGTGCGGCCGTACTGCACAGCGGACCGCCCTTGTTGATCGTGGCCGGCGCGGGCTCGGGTAAGACCGCCGTGCTCACCCGCCGGATCGCGTACCTGCTGGCCGAGCGTGGGGTGACCCCCGGCCAGGTTCTGGCCATCACGTTCACCAACAAGGCTGCTGCCGAGATGCGGGAGCGGGTCATCGAGCTGGTCGGTCCACGGGCCGCGAGCATGTGGGTATCGACCTTCCACTCCAGTTGTGTGCGAATTCTGCGCACCCAGTCGGCGCTGCTGCCGGGGATGAACTCGAATTTCTCGATCTATGACGCCGATGATTCGCGCCGGCTGCTCACCATGATCGGCCGGGATCTGGAGCTGGACCCCAAGAAGTTCTCGGCGCGCATGCTGGCCACCGCCATCTCGAACCTGAAGAACGAGCTGATCGGTCCGGAGCGGGCGAGTTCGGACGCCGAATTCGAGGATGTCGAACTGCCGCGGATCGTCGCCCGCGTCTACACCGAGTACCAGCGGCGGCTGCGGGCCGCGAACGCGCTGGATTTCGACGATCTCATCGGTGAGACCGTCGGCCTGCTGCAGAAACACCCGGAGGTCGCCGAGTATTACCGCCGCCGCTTCCGGCATGTGCTGGTCGACGAATACCAGGACACCAACCATGCACAGTATGTGCTGGTCCGGGAACTGGTCGGGCACGGCGCGGCGGATCCGTCGGCGGCGACGGAAGCCGCCGATGCCGAGGCCGGGGCGGCGGCCGCCGGCGAAGCCGAGTCCCCGTCTGCGCGGTCTGTACCGCCCAGCGAACTCTGCGTGGTCGGTGACGCCGATCAGTCCATCTACGCGTTCCGCGGCGCCACCATCCGCAATATCGAGGAATTCGAACGCGATTTCCCCGATGCCGAGACCATCCTGCTGGAGCAGAACTACCGCTCCACCCAGAACATCCTGACCGCCGCCAACGCCGTGATCGCCCGCAACACCAACCGGCGCGATAAGCGGTTGTGGACCGACGCCGGTGAAGGCGAGCTGATCACCGGGTATGTCGCCGACAACGAGCACGACGAGGCCGCGTTCGTCGCCCGGGAGATCGACCGGCTGGTGGATGCGGGCGCGGCCGGCTACTCCGATATCGCCGTGTTCTACCGGACCAACAACAACTCCCGCGCGCTCGAGGAGATCTTCATCCGGATGGGGCTGCCGTACAAGGTGGTCGGCGGGGTGCGGTTCTACGAGCGCAAGGAGGTGCGCGATATCGTCGCCTACCTGCGGGTACTCGAGAATCCCGACGATGCGGTGAGCTTGCGCCGGATTCTCAACACCCCGCGCCGCGGGATCGGTGACCGCGCCGAGGCATGTGTCGCCGTGCACGCCGAACAGCGTGGTATCGGTTTTGCGGAGGCCCTGCGTGACGCCGCCGCCGGCGAGGTGGCGCTGCTGAATACCCGGGCCCGTAACGCGATCGCCGGGTTCGTCGAGCTGCTCGAGCAGATCCGGGCCGCGGGGGAAATGGACGAACTCGATTTCCCGGATGTAGGGGCGGTCGTCGAGGCCGTCCTGGACCGCACCGGCTACCGGTCGGAACTGGAGTCCTCGGACGATCCGCAGGACGGTGCACGCCTGGACAACCTCAACGAACTGGTCAGCGTGGCTCGCGAATTCAGCTCGGAGGCTCGTAACGCCGTGGAGGCCGCCCGCGCCGAAGGGTTCGTGCCGGAAGCGGGGGAGGGGGAGCCCGAACCGGGCTCGCTGGCTGCGTTCCTGGAACGGGTCTCACTGGTTGCCGATGCGGACCAGATTCCCGACGAAGGGTCGGGCATGGTGACCATGATGACCCTGCACACCGCCAAGGGCCTGGAATTCCCGGTGGTCTTCGTCACCGGGTGGGAGGACGGGCAGTTCCCGCATCTACGGGCCCTCGGCGATCCGGCCGAACTGGCCGAGGAGCGGCGGCTGGCCTACGTGGGTATCACCCGCGCACGTCGCCGCCTGTACCTGACCCGCGCAGTGGTCCGCTCGGCCTGGGGGCAGCCGGTGTTCAATCCGGAGTCCCGGTTCCTGCAGGAGGTTCCGGATCACCTCATCGACTGGCAGCGGCTCGAGCCGAAACGTTCGTCGGCGCCCACGCAGTACGGCCGCCGCCGGGATGCGGAATCCACCGAAGACGACTGGACCGGTGGTTGGCTCCGCGGCCGTGAAACGCGTCCCGGCCTGCGCGAGGGCCGTTCGGCCCGGGTCGCCCGCAACAATGTCGGGTTGGTGCTGGCGGTTGGCGACCGGGTCAGCGACGACAAGTACGGGCTGGGCAGGGTGGTCGCGGCCGACGGGGTCGGGGATATGGCCAGTGTGACGATCGATTTCGGCAGCAACGGCAAGATCCGGCTGATCCCGAAGTTCAGTCAAACGCTGACCAAGCTCTAGCCGATCCCCGGGTGCGGCGATAGGTTTCGGTCATGAAGTCTGTTGCGCAGCATCTGATGTGGTTTCTGCCGATGCTCTGGCTCGGCATGGTGCTGGCTATCTCGTTCCTGGAGACCCCGCTGAAGTTCCGCGCACCCGGGGTGACCACGGCTCTCGGCCTGGGGATCGGCCGCATCGTTTTCCGGGCGCTGAACACGGCGGAATCGGTGCTGGCAGTGGTGCTGCTGGCGGCCGCGGTGGTGCTCGGATCGCCGGGCGGGGTCTGGGTGTGGCTGGGGCTTGCCGTAGGGGTCCTGCTGGTCCAGGTGGCGGTGGTGCGGCCGCCGCTGTCGCGACGCTCCGACCGCGTGCTCGCGGGGGAGGAACTACCGCGCTCGACAGCGCACTACTGGTACATCGGCCTGGAAGTGGTCAAGGTGGTCGTTTTGATCGGGCTGGCGATCATCGTGGCACCCTGATCGGACTGCCGTTGGGCTCGCGGGGGACGAGCACGCAACATTTCCCCGGGTGGATATCACCGTGGGGAAGGCAGCTCAGTCGTTGCTTTCGGTGAGGCTGATTCCGCGGGTGGCGAGCCAGGGAATCGGGTCGACCTTATCGCTCCCGTTGAGCCACACCTCGAAATGGACGTGGGGGCCGGTGGAGAACCCCCGATTGCCCATCGTGGCGATCTGGTCGCCCGCGAGAACGTACTCGCCTATCGACACCGTGGTGGTATCGACATGGCCGTAAACGGTGATGGTTCCGTCGGCGTGCAGCACCCGGACCCACATACCGAAGCCCGCTGCGGGCCCGGCATCGATGATCTCGCCGTCGGCCACCGCATAGATCGGGGTCCCGATCGGTGCGGCGATATCCACGCCCAGATGCTGAACACCCCAGCGGGCACCGTAACCGGAGGTGAAGGACCCGGCGGCGGAGAAATGGGCGAACAGCGGCCGGTATTTGGCCTCCTCGGCCGCGGCCAGATCCTTCGCGAACTCCGCACCGTTGGCCAGCATCTCGCCGAAGCGGCTGGTGTCGAGCGGTGCCTCGCCGGTGAGCATCTGTGGTGAATGCGGATCGGCAGCCGCCGGTCCTTCGGTGGCCATCGACTGGGCGGCGATTTCATGCACCGAGCCCGCCGCCTCGTAATCGGTGGCCTGTTCCGCTTTCTGCTGCTCGCCGGGCGCGGCGGTGGCGCACTGCCCGGCCGCGACAACGGC
>NZ_BDBZ01000054.1 GCF_001613245.1 Nocardia speluncae NBRC 108251
CGCACCGGGCCAGCAGATCGTGCAGATATCCCTGCTGGACGCTGTGCGTGAAGTTCTGCCGACCTATATGGTTCCGGCGGCTGTCGTCGTGTTGGATGCGTTCCCGTTGAATACTTCGGGCAAGCTGGATCGTAAGGCGTTGCCGGAACCCGAGTTCGAGACGCGTGAGTTCCGTGCCGCGTCGACTCCGATCGAGGAGATCGTGGCCGGCGTATTCGCCGACATCCTCGGTGTCGACCGGATCGGCGCGGACGACGATTTCTTCGCCCTCGGCGGTAACTCGCTGATCGCGACCCAGGTCGCTGCCCGGTTGGGCCAGGCCCTGGACACGCGGGTGCCGGTGCGGATGCTGTTCGAGGCATCCACGGTGTCGGCGCTGGCGGCCGCCGCAGAGACCGCCACCGGTCGCACCGGCCTCCCGGTACTCGCGCCGCGGCCACGCCCGGATCGGGTGCCGCTGTCGCTGGCGCAGCAGCGCATGTGGTTCCTCAACCGGTTCGACAGTGCCTCGGCCACCTACAACATCCCGTTCGCCATCCGGCTCACCGGTGACCTCGATGTGGACGCCATGCAGGCCGCGCTCGCCGATCTGGTGGACCGGCACGAGGTCCTGCGGACCGTGTACCCCGAGGTGGACGGCGTCGGACACCAGCAGGTACTGCGCGCCGACGAGGTCGCTGTCGACCTCGTTGCCGAACCCGTCACGGAAGCGGAACTGCCGGCGCGGATCCTGGCATTGGCCGGTGAGGTCTTCGATGTCACGGCGGCACCGCCGTTCCAGACGACCCTGCTGCGGCTCGACGAGCACAACCATGTTTTCGTCCTGGTCGCGCATCACATCAGCGCCGACGGTTTCTCGCCCCGCCCACTGCTGCGTGACCTCGTCGTCGCCTACAGCGATCGCAGCCGCGGAGTTGTCCCCGGCTGGGCGCCGCTGCCGGTCCAGTACGCCGATTACGCGCTCTGGCAGCGTGAAGTGCTGGGTTCGGAGGACGATCCCGATTCGGTCGCCGCCCAGCAGGTCGCGTACTGGGTCGAGAATCTGGCGGATCTGCCCGATCAGCTGGAACTCCCGGCCGATCGGCCGCGTCCGGAGATCGCCTCCAACGCCGGTGCCGTCCACGATTTCGCCGTGGATCCGGCACTGCGCACCGAACTGGAGAACCTGGCCCGCTCGCAGGGCACCACCCTGTTCATGCTGGTGCATGCCGTGCTGGCCGCGTGGTCGAGCCGGATGTCGGCCACTGGCGATATCGCCATCGGCACCCCGATCGCCGGCCGCGGCGAACAGGCCCTCGATGATCTGGTCGGTATGTTCGTCAACACCCTCGTGTTGCGGACCGAGGTGACTCCCGCGATGCCGTTCACCGAACTGCTCGCCGGAGTCCGCCGTACCGATCTTGCGGCCTTCTCGCATGCCGATATCCCGTTCGAGCGGCTGGTCGACATCCTGAACCCGCGCCGCTCGCAGGCGCATCATCCGCTGTTCCAGGTGGCGCTGGCCTTCGAGGCCGCATCGGCGGCGGATATGCGCAGCGTCTCCCTGCCGGGGCTCGATCTCGAGGTCGTCGATTTCGATCCCGGCCTGGCGAAGTTCGATCTGCAGCTGACCGTCGGCACCGACGGTGCCGCGGACGGCAGCCTGCTCATGCAGTGGTCGTATGCCACCGATCTGTTCGATCCGGCCACCGTGACCGGATTCGCCGAGCGGCTGGTGCGGATCCTGCGCGCGGTCGTGGCGGAGCCCGATATCGCGGTCGGCGATATCGATCTGCTCACCGACTCCGAACGCACCGATGTCGTGCACACGTGGACGGGTATCCGCCCGGACGCCGCCCCGGGCGTGTTCAGTGTCGACGGCCGGGCCGTCGACCAGCCCGAAACAGCCACGTTGGCAAGCCTGTTCGAGGTCGCCGCCGGTGAACATCCGCAGCGGACCGCCGTGAAGTTCGGCGACGACCGGATCACCTACGCCGAACTGGAACGCCGGGCCAATGTGCTGGCCCGCCGCTTGATCGACGAAGGCGCCGGACCGGATAACCTGGTCGCGGTATTGCTGCCGCGTTCGCTGGACTTGGTCGTCGCCCTGCTCGCGGTGATCAAATCGGGCGCCGGCTATGTCCCGGTGGACCCGGATTCCCCGGCGGAACGGCTCACCTACATCCTGGACGATGCCCGCCCGGCGACCGTGGTGCTGGATTCCACCATGCGAGTGGACCTGCCGGCCGGTGTATCACGCGTGGCGGTGGACGGTTACGCGGTGGAAGCCGGCGATATCGAAGACGCCGACGACGGCCCGATCACCGACGCAGACCGCCGTGCGCCGCTGCGGCCGGACAACATCGCCTACGCCATCTACACCTCCGGCTCCACCGGCCGCCCCAAGGGCGTCGCGGTAACGCACCGCACCGTGGTGCGGTTGTTCGCCAATACCGAGCCCGAATTCGGTTTCGGGCCGGAGGACGTGTGGACACTGTTCCACTCCTACGCCTTCGACTTCTCGGTCTGGGAACTGTGGGGCCCGCTGCTGTTCGGCGGCACCCTCGTGGTCGTCGACTACTACGTCTCCCGGTCGCCGCAGCAGTTCCTGGAACTGTTGCGCACCGAACGCGTCACCGTGCTGAGTCAGACGCCGTCCGCGTTCTATCAGCTGGCCGAGGCCGACCGCACCGCCGCCGAAGACCGTCCGCTGGCGCTGCGCTATGTGGTGTTCGGCGGCGAGGCCGTGGAACTGCGCCGGCTCACCGACTGGGTCGAACGGCACGGTGACGGCACGGCCGGGCGCACCCATGTCGTCGACGGGCGGGAAACCGCGTCACCGCTGCTGGTGAACATGTACGGCATCACCGAGACCACGGTGCACGTGTCCTACCGTGCGCTCGACGCCGCCACCATCGCCGGCGCGGCCGGCAGCGTGGTGGGTCGGGCGCTGGCCGGGGTGAAGATCTATGTGCTGGACGAACGCCTGCGGCCGGCGCCGGTGGGCGTCCCGGGTGAGCTGTATATCGCCGGTGTGCAGCTGGCCCGCGGATACCGCGGCCGCCCCGGGCTGACCGCGGTCCGTTTCGTGGCCGACCCGCTGGGCGCACCCGGTGACCGGCTGTACCGCTCGGGTGACCTCGCCCGCTGGAATCGCTCCGGTGAACTCGAATACCTCGGTCGCGCCGACGACCAGGTGAAGGTCCGCGGCTTCCGGATCGAGCTCGGTGAGATCGAAGCCGCCGTACTGGCGCAGCCGGGTGTCACGCAGGCCGCGGTGATGGTCCGCGAGGACAAACCGGGCGATCACCGGATCGTCGGCTATATGGTGGCCGACGACGGTGCCGAACTCGATCCCGAAACCGTCCGCGCGGGCGCGGCGGAGCGGCTGCCGAACTATATGGTTCCGTCCGCACTCGTTGTGCTGGACCGGATCCCGTTGACCATCAACGGCAAACTGGATCGCCGGGCACTGCCCGCACCGGTAGTCGAATCGGCAGGCTCACGCGCGGTGTCGACCCCGATCGAGGAGATCGTGGCCGGGGTCTTCGCCGAGCTGCTGGGCACCGAGGGTATCGGCGCCGACGACGATTTCTTCGCGCTCGGCGGTAACTCGCTGATCGCGACTCAGGTCGCCGCCCGGATCGGCGCCGCGCTCGACACCGAAGTGCCGGTGCGGATGCTGTTCGAGGATTCCACCGTGGCCGCCCTGGCGGCGCGGGTGGAGCAGCAGGCCGGTGCCGGTGGGCGTCCGGTGCTCGCCGCCCGCCCCCGGCCGGAACGCCCGCCGTTGTCGCAGGCGCAGCAGCGGATGTGGTTCCTCAACCGTTTCCAGCCGGAGTCGGCGGTCGACAATATTCCGATCGTCTTCCGGATGCGCGGCACGCTGCACATACCCGCCATGATCGAGGCTGTCGGCGATGTGATCGCCCGGCACGAATCCCTGCGTACCGTGTACCCGTCGCACGACGGGGTCGGCTATCAGCGGGTACTGCCGCCGGCCGAGGCGATTCCGGCGGTGGAGGTCCGCGAGTTCGCCACCGGCGGCGCGGACGCGGCCGGCCTCGGCGCCGAACTGCTCGCGGCGATCACCGAATTCGTCGTCCAGGGCTACGATCTGACCGTCCAGTCACCGGTGCGGATGCGGATCTACCGCCTGGGTGCCGACGACTATGTGCTGGTCGGGGTCGTGCACCATATCGCGGCCGACGGTTTCTCCATGCATCCGCTCAGCCGCGACCTGCTCTCGGCGTACGAGGCTCGGACAGCCGGCCGGACGCCCGAATGGGCGCCGATGGCGGTCCAGTACATCGACTACGCGATCTGGCAGCGGGAGCTACTCGGCGCCGAGGACGATCCGGGGTCGCTGGTGTCCCGGCAGCTCGACTTCTGGAAAACCGAGCTGGCGGGGCTGCCCGACGAGCTCCGGTTGTCCACGCGCACCCGTCCCGCGGTGGCCAGCGAACAGGCGGCGACCCACCGGTTCGCCGTGCCCGGCGAATTGGTCGACACGCTCAACGCATTGGCCAAGGCACAGGGCACGACCTTGTTCATGGTGGTGCACAGCAGCTTCGCGGCCCTGCTCGCCCGGCTCAGCGGAACCACCGATATCGCGGTCGGTATCCCGATCGCCGGACGCGGTGAACGCCTGCTCGACGATATGATCGGCATGTTCGTCAACACGCTGGTGTTGCGTACCCAGGTCGACCTGGGCGCCTCCTTCGCCGATCTGCTCGCGCATGTGCGCGATCGGGATCTGCACGCATTCGCGCACGCCGATGTGCCGTTCGAGCGGCTGGTCGAGGTGCTGAACCCGGTGCGGTCGCAGTCGCGGCAGCCGTTGTTCCAGGTGATGCTGGCATTCCAGAACCTCGGATACTCCGAACTGGAACTACCCGGACTCACAGTGTCCGGGCTGGATGTGGAAACGCCGAGCACGCAATACGATCTGGTGCTCACCCTGGGTGAGGCGGCCGACGACGGCTCGGGTATGGGCGCCGAGCTCATGTACGCGACGGATCTTTTCGACGAAGCGTTCGTAGACCGGTTCAGCCGGCGATTCCTGCGGTTGCTGCGCGCTGTCGCCGCCGGGCCCGCCGTCGCGGTGGGCGATATCGAACTCATGGATCCGGCCGAACGGTCGACGATGCTGCAGCGGTGGAACGCCACCGAGTTCCCGGTGGAGACCGCGCTCACCGCGACCCCGGGCAACAGCATCATGACCCTGGTTTCGCTGTTCGAGGCGCAGGTCGCGCGGGCACCCGAAGCCGTGGCGCTCACCTTCGACAGTACGAACCTGACCTACCGGGAGTTCGCGGGCCGGGTGCACCGGCTGGCCCGTTGGCTGCGCGATGCCGGGGTGGGCCCGGAAACCTTTGTGGCCCTGGGGATGCGCCGGTCGATCGATCTGCTGACCGGTATCTACGCGGTGGTGGCCGCGGGCGGTGTGTATGTGCCGCTGGATCCGGACCAGCCCCTCGAACGTCTCGAATACATCATCGATACAGCGCAACCGGTCTGTGTGCTGACCTCCGGTGACGACCTCGATCCGGCGATTGCCGGGCAGGTGCGCATCGATCGGCTGGATCTGTCCGGTTTCGCGGATACGCCGCTCACCGATGCGGATCGGTTGCGGCCGCTGCGGCCGGACAACACCGCGTACGCGATCTTCACTTCGGGCTCCACGGGACGCCCGAAGGGTGTGGCGGTATCGCACCGGTCGGTAGTCAACCACCTGGTGACGACCCATGCCCGGCACGGCGTCAGCCCCGACCACGTGGTGCTGCTGCGTACGCTGCCCACATTCGATGCCTCCGTGATGGAGATCTTCGTCGCGCTGCAGGTCGGTGCCCGCCTGGTCATCGCACGTCCCGAGGGGCATCGCGACGCCGCCTACCTCACCCGGTTGATGGCCGACGAGGGCGTCACGATGGCGCAGTTCGTGCCGTCACTGCTGTCGGTGTTCCTGTCCGAATCCGATCCCGAATCCTGGGCCGGGGTGCGCGATATCGTCGTCGGCGGCGAACTGCTCACTGCCGACCTCGCGCGGCGGGTCCGCGAGATCACCGGTGCGCGCCTGCACAATCAGTACGGCCCGACCGAAACCACGGTGGATGTCTCCCACTACGAGGTGACCGGTACCGAAACCGTTGCGGTGCCGATCGGTGTCCCGGGCTTCAATGTCCAGGCGTATGTGCTGGACGAGCGGGTGCGGCCGGTGCCGGAAGGGGTTCCCGGTGAGCTCTATATCGGTGGCGTGCAGGTGGCGCGCGGCTATCTGGCCCGCCCGGACCTGACCACCGCCCGTTTCGTCGCGAACCCGTTCCGCGGCGGCGAACGGATGTATCGCACGGGCGATATCGTCCGCTGGTCCACCGACGGGGACCTGGAGTACCTGGGTCGTAGCGACTTCCAGGTGAAGCTGCACGGTCTGCGGATCGAACCGGGCGAAATCGAACATGCGCTGACCGAGCTGGATTCGGTTGCCCAGGCCGTGGTCGTGCTGCGCAGTCATGCGCGCACCGGCGATAACCTCGTGGCGTATGTGGTGCCGGCCACCGGCCGGGCGATCGACACCGACGAACTGCGGGCTCACCTGCGCGACCGGTTGCCGTCGTACATGGTGCCTTCGGCATTCATGGTGCTGGACGCGTTCCCGCTCAATGCCTCGGGCAAGCTGGATCAGAAAGCATTGCCGGAGCCCACTTTCGAGGCCCGGGTCTTCCGGGCGCCGTCCACTCCGATCGAGCAGATCGTGGCGAATACGTTCGCCGAGGTCCTCGGGGCCGAGCGGGTCGGGGCGGATGACGACTTCTTCGAGCTGGGCGGTAACTCGCTGGTCGCGACCCAGGTCGCGGCGCGTATCGGCACCGCGCTGAACGTGACTGTGCCGGTACGCGCACTGTTCGAAGCGCCTACGGTCGCGGCGTTGGCGGTCCGGGCCGAACAGGCCGGGGAATCGGCGCGTCCGGCGCTGGTCGCGGGTCCGCGCCCGGATCGGCTCCCGCTGTCCTACGCGCAGCAGCGGATGTGGTTCCTCAACCAGTACGACATCTCGTCGGTGGCCTACAACCTGCCGCTGGCGATCCGCCTCGCCGGTGACCTCGACGTTGCGGCCTTGCGGGCGGCGGTGGCCGATGTGGTGTGGCGGCACGAATCGCTGCGCACCCACTACCCGCAGATCGACGGCACGCCGGCACAGGTGATCGCGCCTGCCGAGCAGGTGGAGCTGGATCTCACGCCGGTCGCGACCACCGCGGCCGAGACGGTCGCGGCGATCACCGAGTTCGTCGCCACCGGTTTCGATGTGGCCGCGGCGATTCCGCTGCGGATCCGCCTGTTCGCGACCGCGCCCGGCGAGCATGTACTGGTCGTGGTTGTGCACCATATCGCCGCGGACGGTTTCTCGATGGCACCGCTGGCGCGCGATGTGATGACCGCGTACGCGGCGCGCGCCCAGGACGAGGTGCCGGGCTGGGCGCCACTGCCGGTCCAATACGCCGATTACGCGCTGTGGCAGCGGCAGGTACTGGGTGCCGAGGAAAATGCGGCCTCACCGATGGCGCGCCAGATTGCGTTCTGGCAGCGCACTCTCGCCGATCTGCCGGATGAGCTGGCGTTGCCTGCCGACCGGCCGCGCCCGGCGGTGGCCTCGCTGCGGGGCGCGACCGTGCGCGCCGAGCTGCCGGCCGAGCTGATCCGGACGCTGGACGAGCTGGCCCGCGCCCGCGGCGCCTCGATGTTCATGGTGCTGCACGCAGCGCTGGCCGCCCTGCTGGCCCGCCTCTCCGGTAGCGACGATATCGCGATCGGTACGCCGATCGCGGGTCGCGGTGAGCAGGCGCTCGACGATCTCGTCGGTATGTTCGTCAACACCCTGGTGTTGCGCACTGCGGTCGAATCGGGGGAGACCTTCGCCGATCTGCTGGATCGGGCCAAGCACGCCGACCTCGACGCATTCGGGCACGCGGATGTGCCGTTCGAACGCCTGGTGGATCTGCTGGCGCCGGAGCGTTCGCAGGCCCGCAACCCGCTGTTCCAGGTGGCACTGTCGCTGGCGAACAACGAGCAGCCGGTACTGGATCTGGCCGGGCTCGAGGTTTCGGGTGTGGACCTCGCCGACGATGTCGCCCGCTTCGATCTGCAGTTCACGCTGGGTGAGAACGCCACGGGCGGAATGGTTCTGGATCTGAACTACGCCACCGAACTGTTCGACGAAGCCACTGTCCACATGATGATCACGCGGTTCCGGCGGTTGCTGTCCACGGTCGCCGCCGATCCGGACGTGATGCTGGGCGCGATCGAGATCCTCGACGACACCGAACGGGCCGCGGCCCTGAGCCGCACGGGTGGTCCGGCGGTGCCGCCGCGGACGTTGCCGGAGCTGCTGGCGGCTGCCGTGGCTGTCGACCCGGCGGCACCGGCCGTGGTGTTCGACGGTGCTCAGTTCTCCTACGGGGAGTTCGACGAGCGGTCGAATCGCCTGGCACACGTGCTGATCGAGCGTTGTCTGGGTGCCGACGACGTGGTGGCCGTGGCGGTGCCGCGGTCGGCGGATTCGGTGCTGGCCGAATGGGCCGTGACGAAGTCGGGTGCGGCGTTCCTGCCGATCGACCCGACGTATCCGGCGGACCGGATCGCCCATATGCTCACCGATTCCGGCGCGCCCGCGGGTATCACGGTGTCCTCGGTACGCGCCGATCTGCCGGATACGGTGGACTGGCTGGTGCTCGACGACCTCGCGCTCGACGGGTACCCGGCCGACCCGATCACCGATGCCGATCGCGTCTGGCCGTTGATTCCGGAAAGCGCTGCGTACGTCATCTACACCTCCGGTTCGACCGGCCTGCCCAAGGGTGTTGTCGTCAGCCATGCCGGTTTGGCGAACTTCAGTGCGGAGCAGGTGGAGCGGTATCGGTTGACTCCGGCTTCGCGGGCGCTCGCGTTCGCATCGCCGTCGTTCGATGCGTCGATCCTGGAGTTGCTGCTGGCGATCGGTTCGGCGGGTGCACTGGTTGTGGTGCCGACGGGTACTTACGGTGGCGCGGAGCTGGGCGAGCTGATCTCCCGTGAAGGTGTGACGGTCGGTCTGATCACGCCGTCGGTGCTGGCTTCGCTGGACCCCGCCGATCTCGCGGGCATGGAAGTGATCATTGCCGGTGGCGAGGCAGTTTCGGCGGATCTGGTGGCCAAGTGGTCCACTGTGTCCGAGGGCGAAGTGCAACGCCGGTTCCACAATGCCTACGGTCCGACCGAAGCGACCATCGCGACCAATATCAGTGGCCGGTTGCTTCCCGGTGAGCCGGTCACCATCGGCGGTCCGGTACGCGGTATGCGGGCGCTGGTCCTCGACGACCGGTTGAACCCGGTGCCGGAAGGGGTGGCCGGGGAGCTCTATGTCGGTGGCATCCAGCTGGCGCGCGGTTATCACGCGCGGCCGGGTCTCACCGCCGGTCGCTTTGTCGCCGACCCCCACGGCACGGCGGGTTCGCGGTTGTACCGCACCGGTGACGTGGTGCGCTGGCGGCGTGACGCCGCGGGTGACCCTGCGGTGGAGTACGTGGGCCGCAACGACTTCCAGGTGAAGGTCCGCGGTTTCCGTATCGAGCTCGGCGAGATCGACGCCGCGCTCACCGCGCACGACACCGTCGACTTCGCGGTCACCACCGGCCACGAGAACGCCGCGGGCGTGACCTCGCTCGTATCGTATGTGGTTGCCGCAGCCGGGCGTTCCGTCGATACCGACGAGGTCCGCGAATATGCCGGGCAGCAGTTGCCGGCGTACATGGTGCCGTCGTCGATCACGGTGCTCGACGCGATCCCGCTGACCCCGGCCGGCAAGCTGGACCGCCGGGCCCTGCCGGAACCTGTTTTCGAGGTGCGGGAATTCCGGGCGCCGTCGACGCCGACCGAGAACGTGGTGGCCGGTGTGCTCGCCGAGGTCCTCGGTGTGGAGCGGGTCGGCGTGGCGGACGATTTCTTCGCGCTCGGCGGTAACTCGCTGCTCGCGACCCAGGCCGTGGCCCGGCTGGGTGCCGCGCTGAACACCCAGGTGCCGGTCCGGGTACTGTTCGAAGCATCCGCCGTCGGCGCGCTGGCGGCACGGCTGGAACAGCAGACCGGTTCCGGTGGGCGTCCGCCGCTGGTACCGCAGCCGCGGCCCAGCCGGGTGCTGCCGTCGGGTGAGGTCGTGACACGGATCCCGTTGTCGCTGGCACAGCAGCGGATGTGGTTCCTGAACTGGTTCGACGGCGGTGCGGCCGCCTACAACATCCCGATGGTGATCCGGTTGTCCGGGCAGCTGGACGTGGCGGCCCTGCGGCAGGCGGTCGCCGACCTGGTCGCCCGGCACGAGGTGCTGCGGACGGTGTACCCGGAAACCGAAGCCGGGCCGGCGCAGGTAGTGCTGCCGGCCACGGGGGCGGTACCGGAACTGGATATCCGCACGGTGGCCGCGGACGAGGTCGAAACCGTGGTGGCCGAGCTGGCGGCGATATCGTTCGATGTCGCCGAGCAGGTCCCGGTGTCGGTGACCCTGTTGCAGATCGACGGTGCGGCAGACGAATACGTGCTCGCCGCGGTGGTCCATCACATTTCCGGCGACGGTTCGTCGATGATGCCGCTGACCCGGGACCTGATGACCGCGTACTCGGCGCGGGCGACCGGCCTGGCACCGGATTGGGCGCCACTACCGGTCCAGTACGCCGATTTCGCGATCTGGCAGCGGAATCTGCTGGGCGACGGCACCGATCCGTCGTCGCTGGCGCATGAGCAGCTCGCCTTCTGGCGGTCCGCGCTGGCGGACCTGCCCGAGCAGCTGGATCTGCCGACCGATCGGCCGCGGCCCGCGGCACAGTCGTACGACGGTGGCCGGGTCGAGGTGCGTATCGATGCGCGACTGCATCGGGCGCTGGCCGATTTCGCCCGCGAGCAGGGCGCGACCCTGTTCATGGTGGCGCATACCGCGTTCGCGGTGTTGCTGGCCCGATTGTCGGGCACCGGCGATATCGCGATCGGTACCCCGGTCGCCGGCCGCGGCGATGCCGCCCTCGACGAGGTGATCGGCATGTTCGTGAACACCTTGGTGTTCCGGACCGAGGTCGACGGCGCGGAATCGTTCACCGAACTGCTGGCACGTCAGCGTGAGGCCGATATCGCCGCCCTCGCACATGCCGATGTGCCGTTCGAACAGCTGGTGGAAGCGCTGAACCCGGTGCGGTCGACAGCGCGGCATCCGCTGTTCCAGGTGGGCTTCACCTTCCAGAACCTGGCGCAGACGAGCCTGGAACTGCCCGGCCTGTCGGTGTCCGGTGTCGAGGCCGGCGCCGAGGCGGCGCTGTACGACCTGAGCATGATTCTCAGCGACACCTACGACGCGGCGGGCACCCCGGAGGGGGTCACCGGGTATCTGACGTACGCCACCGCGTTATTCGACCACGCGACGGTGGCCGGGTTCGTGGACCGGTTCCTGCGGGTACTGGACGGGATTGTCGCCGATCCCGCGGCGCCGGTCGGTGCGATCGAACTGCTCGATGCGGCCGAACGCCAACTGGTGCTGCACCAGTGGAACGCGACCGAGCAGGCGATCGCGCCCGGCTTGTTGCTGGACGGGTTCGACCGGGTCGTATCGGAGAGCCCGGACCGGACCGCACTGACCTACGAAGGCACAGGTCTGTCCTACGGCGAGTTCGCCGGCCGGGTGCAGCGGCTGGCGCGGTGGCTGCGCGACGCCGGGGTGGGCACGGAAACCTATGTGGCCCTGGGGATGCGCCGGTCGTTCGACCTGCTCACCGCCGCCTACGCCGTGGTGGCGGCCGGCGGCGCGTATGTGCCGCTGGACCCGGACCAGCCCGTGGACCGGCTCGAGTACATCGTCGACACCGCGCGTCCCGTGTGTGTGCTGACCTCGGGTGAAGACCTCGACCCGGCGATTGCCGGGCAGGTGCGCATCGATCGGCTGGACCTGACCGGTTTCGCGGATACGCCGCTCACCGATGCGGATCGGTTGCGGCCGCTGCGGCCGGAAAACACCGCGTACGCGATCTTCACTTCGGGCTCCACCGGCCGGCCCAAGGGCGTCCCGGTGACGCACCGGGCCGTGCTCAACTACCTGGCGACCACCCGCGAACGGCACGGGATCGGCGCCGGCGATGTGCTGCTGCAACGCACCTTGGCAACCTTCGACCCGTCCGTCGTGGAGTTCTTCCTACCGCTGCATCTCGGCGCCCGCCTGGTCATCGCACATTCGGAAGGGCATCGCGACGCCGCGTACCTCACCCGGTTGATGGCCGACGAGGGCGTCACGATGGCGCAGTTCGTGCCGTCGCTGCTGTCGGTGTTCCTGTCCGAATCCGACCCCGCGGACTGGGCCGGGCTGCGCAGTATCGTCGTCGGCGGTGAACTGCTGTCCAATGAACTCGCGCAGCAACTGCGCGAACGCACCGGCGCCCGCCTGTTCAACCAGTACGGGCCGACCGAGACCACCATCGACGTCACCGCCCACGAGGTGACCGGCACCGAAACCGGCGCGGTTCCGATCGGTATCCCCGGTCTCAACACCCAGACCTATGTGCTCGACGACCGGTTGCGTCCGGTACCCGCGGGTGTCCGGGGTGAGCTCTACCTCAGCGGTGCGCAGCTGGCGCACGGCTATCTGGCCCGGCCCGATCTGACCACGACCCGGTTCGTCGCGAACCCGTTCCGGGCCGGTGAGCGGATGTACCGCACCGGCGATGTGGTCTGCTGGACCACCGACGGTGAGCTGGAGTACCTGGGCCGCAGCGACTTCCAGGTGAAGCTGCACGGCCAGCGGATCGAACCCGGCGAGATCGAGGCCGCGCTCACCGAACACGGCACGGTGGATCGGGCGCTGGTCATCCTGCGTCATTCGGGCACCGGCGATCAGCTGGTCGCCTACCTGGTACCGGCCGCCGGTGCGACGACCGATACCGACGAGCTGCGGGCCCATCTGCACGACCGCCTGCCGTCGTTCATGGTGCCGTCCGCGTTCGTGGAACTGGACGCGTTCCCGCTGAATGCCTCGGGCAAGCTGGACCGTAAAGCGTTGCCGGAACCGGTGTTCGAGGTCCGCGAATTCCGGGCCGCGGCGACCCCCATCGAGGAGATCGTGGCGGAGACCTTCGCCGAGATCCTCAGGGTCGAGCGGATCGGCGCGGACGACGATTTCTTCGCCCTCGGCGGCGACAGCATCGTCTCCATCCAGCTGGTGTCGCGCGCCAAGGCCCGCGGCGTGGTGTTCACGCCGCGGCAGGTGTTCGAACAGCGCACGGTGGCCGGTTTGGCGTCGGTCGCGGAGTTCGCCGAATCCACCGACCGCGCGGCGCGGACCCTGGCCGAATTGCCGGGTGGCGGGGTCGGCCGGATGCCGCTCACCCCGGTGGTGCGGACCATGGTCGACCGCTTCGGCTCGTTCGGGCGCTTCCATCAGCTGACGCCGTTGAGCCTGCCGGTCGGCGTCACCCGCGACACCATCGCCGCGGTGGTGGGCCCGGTGCTGGACCGGCACGATATGTTGCGGTCACGCCTGGCACTCATGGACGGCGAATGGGTCCTGGAGACAGGCGAGACCGGATCGGTCGATGCGGATGCGCTCATCGACCACACCGTCTTCGATGCCGCGGCCACCGCTGAACAGGTCGCCGCGATTGCCTCCGCCGCCGCCGATGCCGCGCTGGACCGGATGGATCCGGCGAACGGCGTGGTGGTTCGATTCGCCTGGCTGGAACCGGACTCCGCCGAGCGGGCGGGATACCTGGTCGTCATCGCCCACCATCTGGTGGTCGACGGTGTGTCGTGGCGCATCCTGCTGCCCGATTTCGTGCTGTCCGCCGGTGCGCACAGCGCCGGGCAGACACCGGAACTGCCGAAACCGACCACCTCGATGCGGACCTGGGCGCATGCGCTGGAGCAGCATGCGCACAGCGCCGAGCGGGAGGCCGAACTCGGATACTGGCAGACCGTCGCCGGTACCGCCGATCCGCTGCTGGCCGAGCGCGCGCTGGACCCGGCCCTGGATACCGCCGCACTGGTGGAAACCCATGCGGTGCGGGTATCGCCCGAGGTCACCCAGGCGCTGCTCACGACGGTGCCGGCCCTGTTCCACGGTGGGGTCAACGACGGCCTGCTCACCGCGCTGGTACTGGCCGCCACCACATGGCGGGCCCGGCGGGTGCCCGGGGCGGCAATCGACGATCCGCTGCTGATCCGGCTCGAGGGCCACGGTCGTGAGGAAGAGGTCGTGCCCGGTGCCGATCTGTCCCACACCCTCGGCTGGTTCACCTCGGTGTTCCCGGTGCGGTTCGCACCGGCCGGTATCGATATCGAGGACGCCCTCGCCGGTGGACCGTCGCTGGGTGCGGCGCTGAAGGCGGTGAAGGAACAGCTGCTCGCGGTGCCGGACAAGGGCATCGGCTACGGGCTGCTGCGCCACCTGAACCCGGAGACGGCGGGCGAGCTGCCGGCCGAACTGCCGGGCCAGGTGAGCTTCAACTACCTGGGCCGTTCCGCCGCCGCGAGCGAGATCTCCCCGGAGATGCGTGATTTCGGCTGGTTGCCGGCCGATTTGGCCGTGGACGCGGCATTCGACGCGGATATGCCCGCGCTGGCACTGCTGGATATCAACGCCATCGTCGTCGGGGACGAGTTCACCGCGAATATCGGATACCCGACGACCCTGCTCGGGGCCGACGAGGTCCGCGAGTTCGGTGAGTTGTGGGCGCAGGCACTGGAAGCGGTCGCCCGGCACGCGAATTCCGCGGGCGCCGGCGGGCACACCCCCTCCGATTTCGGCATGGTCACCCTGTCGCAGTCCGATATCGACGGGATCGAACGGCGCTTCCCGAGGCCGGTCGCCGATGTGTGGCCGCTGTCCTCGATGCAGGCCGGCATGCTGTTCCACGCCCAGATCGCGGCCGCGTCGGTGGATGTGTACACCGGCCAGGTCGTACTGACCCTGACCGGCCGGGTGGACGCCGCCCGGTTGCGGGCCTCGGCACAGGCCCTGGTCGACCGGTACGAGAACCTGCGCACCGCCTTCGTCACCAACCACGAGGGCAATCCGGTCCAGGTGGTCCTGAAGGATCTGCCGGTCGACTGGACCGAATACGACCGCAGCAGCACCGGTACCGCCACCGATCTGATCGAGGCGGACCGGATGCGGCGTTTCGATCTCACCGCGCCGCCGCTGCTCCGCTTCACGTTGATCAAGACCGGAGCCGACACCTGGCAGTTCGTGGTGTCGAACCACCACATTCTGCTCGACGGCTGGTCGATGCCGCTGCTCATGCAGGATCTGCTGACGCTGTACGCGCTGCACGCCGAAACCACCGGTCTGCCGGCGGTCCGGTCCTACCGGGCCTTCCTGGAATGGGTGGGCCGGCAGGACCGGCAGGTATCGCTGGACACCTGGCGGTCCGCGCTGGCGGAGGTCGGCGAGCCGACGCTGCTCGCCCGCTCCGGAACCGGCGGTTCCGCGCACGAGATCACCGCGCTCTCGGGCGAATACGTGTTCGAGATCGATAACGAAGCCACCGCCCGGATCACCGCGCTGGCCGCCGAACTCGGCGTCACCGCGAATACGGTGCTACAGGTGGCGTGGGCGGTGCTGCTGGGCCAGCTGACCGGCCGCGACGATGTGCTGTTCGGCGCCACCGTCTCCGGCCGGCCGCCCGAGCTGCCCGGCGTGGAATCGATGGTCGGGTTGTTCATCAACACCATCCCGGTGCGGGTGCGTTTCGAACCCGGCGAATCCGCGCGGGCGGTGCTGGGCCGGGTCCAGGCCGAGCAGGCCGATCTGCTGGACCACCACCATGTGAGCCTCGCCGATATCCATGCGGCGGCCGGGATGGCGGCACTGTTCGACACCCTGCTGGTGTTCGAGTCGTATCCGGTGGACGCCGAGGGGATTCAGGCGCAGGCCGCCGATATCGACGGTATGGCGGTGACCGGTCTCGACGGCGTCGACGCCACGCACTATCCGCTCACCCTGGTCGCGTCGCTGGGCAGCACGCTGCGGATCCGGGCCGGCTACCGGCCGGATCTGTTCGCCGAGGCCGAGGTCCGGCGGATCGCGGAGCGGCTCGTGCGGGTGCTGGGCGGATTCGTCGACGATCCGGGCGTCGCTGTCGGTGATATCGATCTGCTGGACGCCGCGGAACGCGAGACCGTGCTGCGCCGTTGGAACGCGACCGAGCATCCGCTCGCGCCGGCCTTGCTGCTGGACGGGTTCGCCCGGTCGGTGGCCGAGCACCCGGACCGGGTGGCGGTGACCTTCGAAGGTGCCGAGCTGACCTATGCGGAACTCGCCGCGCGCGTGAACCGGGTGGCCCGGATCCTGGTGGCCGAGGGCGTGGGCCCGGAGTCGCTGGTCGGGCTGGTCATGCGGCGCTCGCTGGACCTGGTCGTCGGGATGTACGCGGTGATCACCGCGGGCGGCGCCTACGTACCGCTGGATCCGGACCACCCGGCCGAGCGGATCGGGTATGTACTCGACACCGCGCAGCCGGTGTGTGTCCTGACCACGAGCGCCGATGCCGGTGCTGTTCCCGCGGGGACAGGTGTGCCGGTATTGCAGCTCGACGTCGTGGACCTTGCCGGATACGACGCGGCACCACTGACCGATGCGGAGCGGCTCGCCACGGTGCGGCCCGGAAATACCGCGTATGTCATCTTCACGTCCGGTTCGACCGGGCGGCCGAAGGGCGTGGCGGTATCGCATGCGGCGATCGTCAACCAGGTGGCCTGGATGCTGGCGCAGTACCCGATGGGCGCCCGCGACGTGTACCTGCAGAAGACCGCGACCACGTTCGACGTATCCCTGTGGGGTTACTTCCTGCCGTTGGCCGCGGGCGCACGGCTCGTGGTCGCCACCCCCGACGGCCACCGCGACCCCGCCTATCTGGCGCGGGTGATCGCCGAGCAGAACGTGACGGTGACGGATTTCGTCCCGTCGATGCTGACGGTGTTCGCCGCCTACACCCCCGCCGGCTCGATCCCCGGTCTCGAACATGTCTTCGTGATCGGCGAGGCCCTGCCCCCGGAAACCGTCACCGCGATGCACGCCGTCTCGGATGCGGCACTGCACAACCTGTACGGCCCGACCGAGGCCGCGGTGTCGATCACCTACTGGCAGGCCACCGGCGACGAAACGGGCAGCGTCCCGATCGGTGTGCCGCAGTGGAACTCGCGGGTGTATGTGCTCGACAGCAGGTTGCGGCCGGTCCCCGAAGGTGTCGTGGGCGAGCTGTATCTCGCGGGCGACCAGCTCGCGCGGGGCTATGTCACGCGGCCCGACCTCACGTCGGACCGGTTCGTGGCGAGCCCGTTCGACGCGGCTGCGCGGATGTATCGCACCGGCGACCTGGTGCGGTGGCAGCGGGTCGGTGGCTCGCCGGTCCTGGAGTACCTGGGCCGTACCGATTTCCAGGTGAAGTTCCGCGGCCAGCGGATCGAACTGGGGGAGATCGAATCCGCGTTCCTGGCGCAGCCGCAGGTGAGCCAGTCCGTGGTCACGGTGGTGGCATCGCAATTGGGCGAGCAGCTGGTCGCTTATGTGGTGCCCGCACCGGGCGCGAAGTTCGAAACAACGGAACTACTCGATGCGGTGCGTGAGGTCCTGCCCACCTACATGGTGCCGGCGACCGTCGTTCAGCTGGACGCGTTCCCGTTGAACACCTCGGGCAAACTGGACCGTAAGGCGTTGCCGGAGCCCGAGTTCGAGGCGCGGGAGTTCCGGGCGCCGTCGACCCCGATCGAGGAGATCGTGGCCGAGGTCTACGCCGATGTGCTCGGTGTGGAGCGGATCGGCGCCGACGACGATTTCTTCGCCCTCGGCGGCAACTCGCTGATCGCGACCCAGGTCGCCGCCCGCCTCGGCCGGGCGCTGGATGCCGACGTCCCGGTGCGTATCCTGTTCGAAGCGCCCACGGTGGCCGCGCTGGCTGCCCGCGCGGAACTGCAGTCCGCGGCCGGCGGGCGGATCGCCCTGGCCCCGCAGCCGCGGCCCACACAGACTCTGCCTTCCGGTGAAGTCGTGGAGCGGGTGCCGCTGTCGCTGGCACAGCAGCGGATGTGGTTCCTGAACCGGTTCGATCCGGATTCGTTCGTGGACAACATTCCGATCGCGGTCCGGCTCTCCGGCGATCTCGATACGGCCGCCCTGCAAACGGCCGTCGCCGATGTGCTGGTGCGGCACGAATCGCTGCGCACCTACTATCCGGAAGTCGGCGGGACCCCGTACCAGCAGGTGCTGCCCGCGGCCGAGGTGGTGCCCGAGCTGGCGCCGGTCGAGGTCTCGGCCGGGGATCTGCCTGCCCGGCTCGCCGAACTGGTGCTGGCCGGATTCGATGTCACCGCGAGCGTGCCGTTCCGGGCTCGGCTGTTCCGGCTGAGTGCGTCCGAGCATGTGCTCGGCTTCGTCGTCCACCACATCTCCGGTGACGGTTTCTCGATGGCACCGCTACTGCGCGATGTGGTGACCGCATATATGGCCCGCACCGCGGGGGAGGCCCCCGGCTGGGCGCCACTGGAGGTGCAGTACGCCGATTTCGCGCTCTGGCAGCGGCAGGTGCTGGGTGCCGAGGACGATCCCGAATCGGTGATCGCCCAACAGGTTTCGTACTGGTCGCGGGAGCTGGCCGGGCTACCGGATCAGCTGGACCTGCCGGCCGACCGGCCGCGGCCCGCGATCGCCTCGGGCCGGGGCGCGGCCCATACGTTCGAGATCGACGCAGAAACCCATGCCGGGCTGGCCGAACTGGCGCGGACCGAGGGCGCGACCCTGTTCATGGCGGTGCACGCGGCGTTCGCGGTGCTGCTGTCGCGACTGTCCGGGGAAACCGATATCGCGATCGGTACCCCGATCGCGGGCCGCGGTGAACGTGCTCTCGACGACCTGATCGGTATGTTCGTCAACACTCTCGTGCTGCGGACGCCGATCGATTCCGGCACCGGATTCACCGAACTGCTGGGTTCGGTGCGCGGGAGCGATATCGCCGCGTTCGGGCATGCCGATCTGCCGTTCGAGCGTCTGGTGGAGATCCTCAGCCCGGTGCGGTCGCAGGCGCGGCATCCCCTGTTCCAGGTGATGCTGTCACTGCAGAACACGCCGCCGGTGCATGCGGAGCTGCCCGGGCTCGGCGTCAGCGCGGTCGATATGCCGCTGGAAACCGCGAAATTCGATCTCCAGCTGGATCTGAGCGAACGGACCGGCACCGCGGGGATCGACGCGACCTTCACCTACGCGACCGACCTGTTCGATCCTGAAACGGTCACGCAGTTCGCTCAGCGGTTCGTCCGGTTGCTGAAAGCCGTGGTCAAGACCCCGGATCGCCCGCTGGGCGATCTCCCACTGCTGGACGCGCTGGAGGCGTCGACGGTACTGCGCGGCGGGTACGGCCCGGCGGCCGCCGTCGATCCGGACGCGACGCTGGCCGGTCTGTTCGCCGACCAGGCCGCGCACACGCCGGAAGCGCCCGCGGTGGCATTCGAGGGGACAGGTCTGTCCTACGCCGAGTTCGCTGCGCGGGTCAACCGCCTGGCCCGGCACCTGATTGCGCTGGGGGTCGGACCGGATGTACCGGTGGCGCTGGGAATGCGGCGCTCACTGGACCTCGTCGTGGCGATGTACGCGGTTGTCACCGCCGGTGGTGCGTATGTGCCGCTGGATCCGGAGCAGCCGGCCGAGCGTACGGACTACATCCTGGCCACCGCGGAGCCGGCCTGTGTATTGACCAGCGCGGCGGACGGGTTCACCGCGGCGGACCGGCCGGTCGTGGTGGTCGACGAGATCGACCTCTCCGGTTACGCCGATACCGCCGTCTCCGACGCCGAGCGCGTCGCGCCGTTGCGGTCGTCGAATACGGCCTACGTCATCTTCACCTCGGGTTCGACGGGCCGGCCCAAGGGTGTGGCGGTGTCGCATGCGGCGATCGTGAATCGCCTGGTGTGGATGCAGTCGGAGTACCGGCTCGAGGCCACGGATGTGGTGTTGCAGAAGACGCCGTCGACGTTCGATGTGTCGGTGTGGGAGTTCTTCTGGCCGTTGCAGATCGGCGCCCGGTTGGTGGTGGCGAAGCCGGACGGTCATCGGGATCCGGCGTATCTGGCCGAGGTGATCGACGCCGAGCAGGTGACGGTGGCGCACTTCGTGCCGTCGATGCTGACGGTGTTCGTCGCCGCACTGCCCGGGGGCGCGCGTACGTGTGCGTCGCTGCGGTCGGTGTTCTCCTCCGGTGAAGCGTTGCCCGCCAAGCCGGCGCAGCGGTTGCGGGAGCTGACGGGTACGGCGGTGCACAACTTGTACGGCCCGACCGAGGCCGCGGTCGATGTGACGTATCACGAAGTGTCCGACGCGGATACGACGACGGTGCCGATCGGTGCACCGGTGTTCAACACTCGGGTGTATGTGCTGGACGGCCGGTTGCGGCCGGTTCCCGCGGGTGTCGCGGGTGAGCTGTACCTTTCCGGCGTGCAGCTGGCGCGCGGGTATGTGGCGCGGCCGGACCTGAGCGCGGACCGGTTCGTTGCCGACCCGTTCGAGGTCGCCGAGCGGATGTACCGCACCGGCGACGTGGTGCGCTGGAACTCCGCGGGTGAGCTCGAATACCTGGGCCGCTCCGATTTCCAGGTGAAACTGCGCGGTCTGCGTATCGAACTCGGCGAGATCGAGTCCGCGCTGACCGAGTCCGATGAGGTCGCGCAGGCCGTGGTGGTGTTGCGCGGCGATGCGCGTACCGGAGATCAGCTGGTCGGCTATGTGGTGCCGGCCGCCGGCGCCGTGGTCGACAGCGATGCGCTGCGCACCGCGCTGTCCGGCCGCCTGCCGTCGTACATGGTGCCTGCCGCGTTCGTGGTGATGGACGCTTTCCCGCTGAACGCCAGCGGCAAACTCGACCGCCGGGCCCTGCCCGAACCGGTCTTCGCGGCGCGGACGTTCCGGGCACCGTCCACCCCGATCGAGGAGATCGTGGCGAATACGTTCGCCGAGGTCCTCGGAGTGGAGCGGGTCGGCGCGGACGACGATTTCTTCGACCTGGGCGGTAACTCCCTGATCGGTATGCAGGTCGCCGCCCGGATCGGTGCCGCGCTCGGCACCCAGGTGCCCGTGCGGGCCCTGTTCGAGGCGCCGGCCGTGGCCGCGCTCGCCGTCCGGGTGGAGCAGTTCGGCGCCCGGACCCGGCCGCCGCTCGTGGCCGGGCCGCGCCCGGAACAGGTGCCGCTGTCCTATGCCCAGCAGCGGATGTGGTTCCTGAACCAGTACGACACCTCCTCGGCGGCCTACAACCTGCCGATGGCGATCCGCCTCACCGGTGACCTCGACGTGCCGGCATTGCGCGCTGCTCTGGGCGATGTGGTGGCCCGGCACGAATCACTGCGCACCCGCTATCCCGAATTGGGTGGCAGGCCGGTGCAGTTGATCCTGCCCGCCGACCAGATGACGGCGGACCTGGATCCGGTGCAGGCTCCGGCGGAGGAAGTGACCGCGAAGGTCGTCGAGTTCGCGTCGGCCGGTTTCGATGTGGCCGCGGCTGTGCCCGTGCGGGTCCGGCTCTTCGCCGTCGCACCGGGTGAATTCGTTCTGGTCGTGGTGCTGCACCATATTTCCGGCGACGGCTTCTCCCTGGCGCCACTGGCACGCGATGTGATGACCGCGTACGCGGCGCGGGCCCAGGGGGAACTCCCGAACTGGGATCCGCTGCCCGTGCAGTACGCCGACTACACCCTGTGGCAGCGCGAGGTACTGGGCGCCGAAGGCGATCCCGAGACCGCGATGGCACAGCAGATCGCGTTCTGGCAGCAGACTCTCGCGGATCTGCCCGATGAGCTCGTCCTGCCCACCGATCGGCCGAGGCCCGCGGTGGCCTCCATGCGCGGCGCGACGGTACGCGGCGAACTGGGCGCCGAGCTCGTCCGGAACCTGAACCTCGTGGCCCGCACTCGCGGCGCCTCGATGTTCATGGTGTTGCACGCCGGATTGGCGGCGTTGCTCGCGCGGCTGTCCGGTAGCGGCGATATCGCGATCGGTACGCCGATCGCGGGTCGTGGGGAGCAGGCGCTCGACGATCTCGTCGGTATGTTCGTCAACACCCTGGTGCTGCGCACCGCGGTCGGTTCGGACGACTCCTTCGCCGATCTGGTGGGCCGGGCCCGCCGGGCGGATCTGGACGCCTTCGGCCACGCCGATGTGCCGTTCGAACGCCTGGTGGATCTGCTGGCGCCGGAGCGTTCACAGGCCCGCAACCCGCTGTTCCAGGTGGCGCTGTCGTTCCAGAACCAGGAGCAGGCGGTCCTGGATCTGGCCGGACTGACGGTCGCCGGCGTGGAACTGGCCGACGATGTCGCCCGCTTCGACCTCCAGTTCACCCTTGCCGAAAATGCTTCGGGCGGTATGGAACTGGTGCTGAACTATGCCACCGAACTGTTCGACGAAACCACCGCGGACACCATGATCACGCGGTTCCGGCAAGTGCTGGCGGCGGTCGCCGCCGATCCGGATGTGGCGCTGGGCGATCTTGCGCTCCTCGATGCGGGCGAACGCCGCGAACTGCTGTCCCGCACCGGTGGCCCGGCGGTACCGGCGCGGACGTTGCCGGAGTTGCTGGCCGCCGCCGTAGCGGTCGACCCGGCCGCGCCGGCGGTGGTGTTCGACGGTGTTCGCCACTCCTATGGAGAGTTCGACGAGCGGTCGAACCGCCTGGCGCGGGTGCTCATCGGCCGTGGTACGGGCACCGAGGATATCGTGGCCGTGGCGGTGCCGCGGTCGGCGGATTCGGTGCTGGCCGAGTGGGCCGTGACGAAGTCGGGTGCGGCGTTCCTGCCGATCGATCCGACGTATCCGGCGGACCGGATCGCGCATATGCTCACCGATTCCGGTGCGTCCGTGGGTATCACGGTGTCGTCGGTGCGTGGTGAGCTGCCGGATTCGGTGGACTGGCTGGTCCT
>NZ_BDBZ01000055.1 GCF_001613245.1 Nocardia speluncae NBRC 108251
GGGGAAGGTGGCGGCATCGTCGGCCGGCGGGTTCAGCGCCAGGTCGAATGCCTGGACCGGGTTCAGTCCCGCGGTCACCCAGACGATGGCCAGCGGGAAGACCAGCCGCATACCGAACACGGCGATCAGGATGCCGATGGTGAGGAAGATCTTCTGCCAGAACTCACTCATCTTTTCCAAGATGGTGGCGTTGATCACGGCATTGTCGAACGAAAGCGAGATCTCGAGGATGGCGAGGATGATGCAGAGCGCCAATGCGGTGGGACCGCCGTAGAGGAACGCCACCCCCAGCGATAGCACCGTGACGACCAGGGATAAACCGAATATTCGCAGGACCACGCTGGGACCTTTCGTGTGCGGTGGCCGGACTGCGGTCGGTATCCCGGCCGTTAACGAGAAACCTGTGCGGCGATAACAGCGGATTCGTAGTCACCGGCATTGCCGCCGGGTAACCAGCGTTGCCGCCGACCGCCTATTTGTCCAATTTGTCCCCTCCGCTTCGGTGGGAAGGCCGAAAACGAGGGGGCCCGTTACCGGACCCCCTCACGCTACCCGGAGGTGTGGATCGTCAGACGTTGACACCGTAGTCGCGGGCGATCCCGGCCAGGCCGGAGGCGTAGCCCTGGCCGATGGCGCGGAACTTCCATTCGTCACCGTTGCGGTACAGCTCACCGAAAACCATGGCGGTTTCGGTGGAGGCGTCCTCGGAGAGGTCGTAGCGGGCCAGCTCTTCGTTGTTGGCCTGGTTCACGACGCGGATGTAGGCATTGCGGACCTGGCCGAAGGACTGCTGACGGCTCTCGGCTTCGTAGATCGAGACCGGGAAGAAGATGCTCTCGATGCTCGGCGGGGTGTTCGCCAAGTCGACGTTGATGACCTCGTCGTCGCCTTCGCCCTCACCGGTGGTGTTGTCGCCGACGTGCTCGATGCTGCCCTCGGGGGACTTCAGGTTGTTGAAGAACACGAAGTGCTTATCGGACACGACCTTCTTGTCGGCTCCGGTGGCGATCGCGCTGGCGTCGAGGTCGAAGTCCGTGCCCGTGGTGGTGCGCACATCCCAGCCCAGGCCGACGGCTACCGCGGTGAGCCCCGGAGCCGCCTTGCTCAGCGAGACGTTGCCGCCCTTGGACAAACTGACACCCATGCGGGATTCCCTTTCGTAGTTGTCTGCGATCCCAGCATGTCCGAAATCGCCGGGTACGAAAACGACAGTAGTGGTTTTCGGCGGACTTGCGTAGCGTCATGCGCCCATCCGAGCTCGGAAGCCCTCTTGCACCTGCGATATCGGCCGTCGCTACGCGCCGGGCCGGCGATCTCATACCATCGGGTCTGTGGCAGGCCGTAGGCGTGGATGGTTCCGGTCGGGGTCGGATCCGTGGTTCGAACAGGCGCGATCGGCGCTGACGGCGGCGTTCCTGGATATGGACCGCCGGCAATCGGCCGCGGATGCGGCCACGATCGCCTCCGAGGAGATCTTCCCGGAACGGGAACTCGGCCGGCGCTGGACGCCGGTACGGCAGCAGTGCTACGCCGCTGGTGAGGCATATCTCGCGCTGACCGACGAGATCGGCCGGGCCGAGCAGTCCGGTGCCGGGATCGGGGGCCGGCAGGACCGGCTGGACACCGTGGTGCGGCAACTGCACGCGGCGGCCCGCGAGGTGGACCGGTTCTATCACGGTGAGCGCGCCCGGCTCGACGAAGCGGTCGCGGTGCGTGGTGCGGTACCGGAACTGGTCGCGCACGTCACTACCGAGGCCGCGCGGGTGCGCGAGCAGGCGGCGGAATCGGAATACGCAGGCTATCCGTCGGTGCGGGCCGCGGCCGCGCGCATCGATGAGGCAATGGTCACATTGGAGGCCGTTCCGGCAGGCGAACGGGGCCGGGTGCGCGCGTCGGCGAACCAGTTGGCCGCCGCGACGGCGGAGTTGTCGGAAGCTTTGGCCCAAGCGCCATCTCGGGCCGGCGCCGCGCGGAACGCGATCGCCTCTGTCACCACCCGGATAGCGGCGGTACGCACCCGCGCCGAACGTCTCGGGCCCGCGTACTCTGCCCTGTTGCGTGAGTTCAATGCTGCGAGTTCGGCTGATCTGGCTGACAATGACCGCGCAAGTGAGCGTCATATCACCGCTGCGGACAGTGCCCTTGCCGGCGCCCGCACCGCCGCGGCCGAGCACAACCCGGAGCTGGCCCTTGACCTGACCACAACTGCGCGCGGTCACCTCGCCGACGCCGAACAACTCGTCGATGCCGTCACCAAACGGCTGGCCGAGTTGCGCACGGTCCGAGACGATCCGCGCCAACGCGCGGAAGCTGTGCGGTTCCGGCTCCGGGACGCACAAATGCTGGCAGTTTCACGGGGATTGGTCGCCGAATGGGGTTCGGTACTGGATGCCCAGGTCGAGCGGCTCGACCGGGTCACCGGATCGCTGACCGGGCGGCACCCCGACTATTGGGCGTACGTGAACGAACTCGACACCATCACCGAATTCATTGCCGGTGTGGTGGATCGAATGCGTAAACAACCAGGACAAAATGGATGAGACGGGGGATCGATGACCGCAGCCATGGCCGTTCGGCAGGAAGTGTCCCTGCACAAACGGGTACCGCGCCGGCATTTCCGGCAGCTACAGGGCCCCGATGCGCGGGCCCTGTTCCATCGCCAACCCGAACCGTTCGACGCCCGTGCCGACCGGGAAATGCTGGCGCTGGCGCTGGGCGCCACCCTGTACGTTCCGGCGACCCGCGATGACCTGACGGCCACGATCGTCCGGCGGGCCGAACGCGGGGTGTGTTCGATGGTGATCGACCTCGAGGACGCGGTCGCCGATCACGAGCTGGCCGCCGCCAAAGAGCAGGCCGTGCGGACCCTGGACGAGCTCGCCGGCCACCGGGACCCGAGCCCGTTGCTGTTCGTCCGGGTGCGCGACGCCGATACGGTGCCCGAAATCCTCGAACGGCTGGGACCCGGTGCCGATGTGCTCACCGGTTTCGTCTTCCCCAAGTTCGACAGTGCTTCGGGACCGAAATACCTCGCGGCGCTGTCTTCCGCCGCCGCCGCCCGCCCCGAGCGGCCGCTCTACGGTATGCCCGTCCTGGAGTCCGCGGCGCTGGTGCACCGGCAGACCCGGGACTCCGAACTGAGCCGGATCGCCACGCTGCTGGCCGAGCACCGGGAACAGATTCTGGCGGTCCGGATCGGGGCCACCGATATGTGCGCGACCTTCGGTATCCGCCGCGACCGCGACCTCACCATCTACGACGTGCGAGTGATCGCCGATGTCATCGCCGATATCGTCAACTACCTGGGACGGACGGACGGTACGGGATTCGTGATCACCGGGCCGGTATGGGAGTACTTCGCCGATCATGAGCGGATGTTCCGGCCGCTGCTGCGTACCGCGCCGTTCGAGGAATCCGATGCGGTGCCGTTCCGCAGCTACCTGGTGAGCCGCGACCTCGACGGCCTGCTCCGTGAGATAACCCTGGACCGCGCCAACGGGATCCAGGGCAAGACCGTTATCCATCCCTCGCATGTGGCGGCAGTGCACGCTCTGTCGGTGGTGACGCACGAGGAGTACACCGACGCCCTGGACATCCTCCAGGTGGAGGTCGGCGGGGTCGCCGCGTCGGGGTACCGGAACAAGATGAACGAGATGCGGCCACACCGTAGCTGGGCCAGCCACACACTCGCCCGGGCCCGCGTATTCGGGGTCGCGAAGAAAGGGGTGTCCTTCGTGGACCTGCTATCCGCGCTGGTCACAGCATGAGCGAGTCAGGCCCGGAGGAGGTAGCGGAGCGTAACCACGTAGGGCCCTCGCTCATGCTCGATAGTCACAGCATGAGCGAGCCAGGCCCGGAGGAGGTAGCGGAGCGTAACCACGTAGGGCCCCCGCTCATGCTCGACAGTTACAGCATGAGCGAGTCGGGCCCGGGGGAAAGCTACTGGGCTGCCCGCACACTCGGAATCGAACTGCTCCACCGGGAATGTTTCCGGCACAGCGACCGGCCGGACGTTCTACCGGCGCGCCCGGTGATCACCGATCTGCTGCAGCCGGGGTTGCGTAAGAATCCGCGGCGGGCGCATCTGCTGGTGTCCACTGTGCTGGGTAAACACCTGCCGACCGATCCGCTGGTGGTGCGGGACGCGGGCGACCGGCTCGGTGATCTGGTGCGCGGCGTGCTCGGCGAACAGGATGCGGTCGCACTGGGTTTCGCCGAGACCGCGACCGGCCTCGGGCACTGCGTGGCGACCCGGATCGACGCCGCCTGCTACCTGCATTCGACCCGCCGGGTGGTGCGGGGCGCGCGGACACTGACGGGTTTCGAGGAGGGGCATTCGCATGCCACCTCACATCTGCTGCAACCGATGCCCGGCGATATTTTCACCGCCGGTCTGCCCTTGGTACTGGTGGACGACGAGATCTCCACCGGCAACACCGCACTGGACGCGATCGCGGCACTGCACGAATTCGCGCCGCGAACCCACTATGTGCTGGCGGCGCTGGTCGATATGCGCACCGAGGCCGACCGGGCCCGGTTCGCCGGGGTCGCGGCCGAACTGGGGGCCCGCATCGATACGGTCTGTCTTGCTACCGGTGGTGCGGTGCTGCCGGACGGGCTCGTCGGCGCCGTATTGGATCTGCCGGAAGCCGAACTCAATCCGATCGCGGCCGTGCGGGGCGATTCCATCCGGCTGGAACTGCCCTGGCCGCAGGATGTGCCCGACGGTGGCCGGCACGGTTTCCTGCGCACCGACCGTCCGGCGTTCGAACAGGCCGGAGCCGCCGCAGCGAAAATGCTGCGCGATCAGCTGATCACCGAATACCCGGACCGGCCGGTGATTGTGCTCGCGCACGAAGAGCTGATGTATCTGCCTTTGTGCCTTGCGGTGACGCTGGCGGACTCCGGGATTCCGGTGCGCTATCAGACGACTACGCGTTCACCCGCCTACGTTCTGGACGAGCCGGGCTACCCGCTGCGCCGCGGGTTCCGGTTCCAGGCACCGGAACCCGGCGAGGAACAGCCACGTTTCCTGTACAACGCCTGCTGGCCGGGCACCCCGGTGGCTGCCGGCGCCGACCCGGTACTGGTGTTCGTGGTCGATACTCCAGGCGACAGTGCGCAGCTCTACGCGCCCGGTGGGCTCGTGGACGTACTCACTGCGGCTGGGTCGGATGTGCTGGTGGCGGTGGTGCCGAGCACTGATCCGGTGGTCCTCGACGCGGCCCGGACTCGGGAAACCGAGGCGCAGGATTCGGCTGCCTCGGCTCGCGGGCAGTTGTCGGTGCCTTCCTGCGTGGAGCGGGCGGCATCTTCGCGGCCGGATCCGGATGTGCCCGCGCGGCCGGAGGCGTGGGCATCCTCGCGGCCTGATCCGGTGGCGCCCTCGCGACCGGAAGCGGGAGGTTCAGCAGCACAGAGGGTTTCACGGCCGGAGTCGACCGGTGGCCCCCGGCCGCTCTACGGTCCCGGATTCGGCTCGTATGCCCGTGACGATGTGGCGTGGCTGCTGAAGGATCTGTCCGGTGCCGAACTGGAGGCCGATCTCGCCTACCGCGAACAGCGGATCCAGGCCGGCGTCGCGCACTATGCCGAATCACTGCCGATCGAGTATCAGCCCGACGCTGCCTACCGTGAGTTGTTCGACCGGGTCCTGGACGACAGCGCGCAGCGGCTGGCGCTGGCAGTGGGGACGGTCGCCGAACTCGTGGTCGCCGAACGCGGTACCGATATCGTGCTGGCCTCCTTGGCCCGAGCGGGTACCCCGATCGGGATCCTGATCCGCCGCTGGCTCGCCACCGGGCACGGGTCGCGGCCCGGTCTCGATATCCCGCATTACGCGGTCTCGATCGTGCGTGATCGCGGAATCGACCCTGTTGCGCTGGATTATCTGGCCGAGCGGCACAACCCTGACGATGTGGTGTTCGTCGACGGCTGGACCGGTAAGGGCGCGATCGCCAAGGAACTCACCCAGGCCCTGGATGCTTACCATGCGACCGGCGGTGCGCGATTCGACGCCGACCTCGCGGTACTGGCCGACCCCGGCCACTGTGTGCGTACCTACGGCACCCGCGACGATTTTCTCATCGCCTCGGCCTGCCTCAATTCCACGGTCTCCGGCCTGGTTTCGCGCACGGTACTCAACCGCGACCTCGTCGGCCCGGATGATTTCCACGGGGCGAAATTCTATGCCGATCTCGCCGCCGACGATGTCTCCGGCCGCCTCGTCGATACGGTCACCGCCGCCTTCGATACCGTCCGCGGCCGGGTAACCGAGCAGGTCGGTCGCCTGCGTTCCGCCGACCGGACGCCGACCTGGGCCGGCTGGGCGTCGGTGGAACAGGTCCGCGCCGAATACGGTATCGACAGCGTGAACTTCGTGAAACCGGGGGTCGGGGAGACGACCCGGGTACTGCTGCGGCGGGTGCCGTGGCGGGTTCTGGTGCGTGAGCCCGACGCTGCCGAACACGCGCATATCCGGCTGCTCGCGCAGGCTCGTGAGGTACCGGTGGAGGTCGTACCGGAGCTGGCTTATTCGTGTATGGGTCTGATCAAGGATGTGCGGCGTTAGATGATGTCTCCGAAACCGGTACTGGTGGCGACCGATCTCGATCGGACGATGATCTACTCGCGCAATGCCTTCGGGACGACCGAACCCGAAACGGTCTGCGTGGAACACCTCGACGGCGACCCGCTGTCGTATATGACCGTCGCCGCCGCCGGCGCGATGACGGAGCTGGCGGCCGCGGCAGCTGTGCTGCCCACGACCACACGCACCATCGCGCAATTCGACCGGATCCGGTTCCCGGGCGCCCCGTGGCCGTTCGCGGTCACCAGCAACGGCGGAAACATACTGGTGGACGGGTCACCTGACGACAGGTGGCGCCGGTCGATCGATGTGGCGGTCCGGGCGGGGGGCGCCACTCTCGCCGAGATCGGCACCGCCCTGCGCGATCGGATCGACGATTCGTGGGTGCTCAGGTACCGCGAGGCCGACGACCTGTTCTGCTACCTGGTGGTGGACCTCGCCGCCACCCCGGCCGATTTCCTCGCCGAATGGGACAGTTGGTGCCGGCCGCGCGGCTGGTCGGCGTCGCGGCAGGGTCGCAAGATTTACACCATGCCGATGGTGGTGTGTAAGAGCCGGGCCGTGGCCGAGGTCCGTGACCGGCTCATCGCCGCCGGCCGCCTCGACCCGGCGGCGCCGACACTTGCCGCCGGCGACGGCGCGCTGGACGCGGAAATGCTGATGGCCGCCGATCGGGGGATCCGGCCGCGACACGGTGAACTCGAAGAACTCGGCTGGGCCCACCCCGGTATCAGTGTCACCTCCGCCACGGGAATCCTCGCCGGCGCGGAGATCGTCGACTGGTTCACCGCCGCTCTGCCGGGCCGGGTCGCCGAACCCACCGGCTAGGCCCGCTTCCAGGAAGGGCCCGGACGCCACCCTCGAACACAAATCCACCGCCACCAGAGGCGTCCACGCTACGCCGGTCCGGGCGTACGGGCTTGCGGGCCGGTTTCCGGTGGTACTTGTCAGAGCATCCGGCGACGCGCTCGCGCCTCGCTACGGGCCCGGCGCAACGAGACTCGTGACCAGACGATGTCCTGCAACGCCAGCGTCGCCCAGCCCGCCAGCGCCATCCCGGCCAGGTTCAGCACCAGCTGCAGGGCGCTACCCCAGATAGCCGACCCGGCACCGAAGGCCAGACCGAGCGCGATATTGCCGGCGGCGGGCACCGTGGTCACCGAGATGAACACGCCGACCAGTGCGCCGGATTTGGCGGAGGTCAGCGAGAGCACGCCGGCCGCCGCGGCGATCAGCGCGACCACAAACGACCACTTGTCAGGGGTGTAGATGAACGAGGTCTCCGGGCGGTCCCCGGTGACCGCCTCGATGGTGATCCAGCCGAGGAACCGGCCTGCGACGGCGAAGACGAAGGCCATGGTGATGGCGACCAGGAACCCCGTCAGCAAGGTGGTGGCGGCGCGACCGAGCAAGGCCGGGCGGCGGCGCACCAGGGCTACTCCCAGCGCGGCGATGGCACCGAATTCGGGCCCCAGCACCATGGCCCCGATCAACAGCACCTGGGAGTCCACCACGATTGCGATACTGGCGAGGATCGTCGCCAAGGTCATGAAACTCAGGTAGGCCCAGTTGAGTTCGGTTTCTTCGTAGGACCGCTGGGTCACGTCCGCCCAGACCACCGCGTCGGCGCTGTAACCCGGCGTTCGGAGTTCGGCCAGATAGCCGGACAGCGACAGCCAGGTGCGCACCTGCTCCAGCTCGATGCTGCCGTGGTGGTGCAGTCCGGTAGCCCGCAACTGCTCGAGGATATCGTTGGCGGCCTCCCGGGCCAGATCGGCCAGGATCACATCACCCTCGGGTTTTATCCCGCCACCCCGGAACACCGCCAGACCGCTGACGGCTTCGTCGGATTCGAGAATCGTCAGCACGTCGTCGGTCAGCTCGGCCGGCGCCATCACCCGCAGATGCAGCATGCGCCAAGTTTGCCCGTCCGGCCGTGCTACCGCAGTTCGACGGTACGGGCGGCGTGGCGCCCGGTATCAGTACCCTTGCTGACCTTGTAGCTGCTGCGCGATAACACCCTGCAACCGCTGCAGGCCGGGCACCGTGACCCCACTCTGCAACTGTCCCTCGATGGTGCGGATCAGGGCGGAGTCGCTGAGTACCTTCTCGCTCGACTGGATCAGCACCGTTCCGGCGCCGGTGAAATCGAACTGCCGTTCCTCTCCGGAGTTCACGCCGAAGGCGGCCGCGCCCGCCGCCAGGAAACCGGAAACCCACCGCTGGTCGTAGTGGTGGCTCGGCGACGGGCAGTCGGCCCAGCCCACCAGGGATTCCGGATCCACCCGCAGCGGTGGTTCGGCGAAGATCACCGGACCGTTCGAGGAGGCCAGGAACTTGCCGGTGCCGATGAGGGTGAGGAAACCGGGGACGATCGACTGGTTCAGCGACAACCCCGGTTCGAAGGCGAGCAGATTCGCGGCCCGGATAGTGAGGTTGCCGTCGTCGAGATCGTAGGAATTGATGTCGTAGCCGCGGTCGCCGATCAGCAGTTTGCCCTGTCCCTCGGCGACCACATAGTCCCCGGTGAACAGCGGGGCAGAGAACTGGTGGGCCACCATGTGCAGCAGGTGGCCTTGCAGTCCGTGCGTGAGTGCCTGGAACCGCATCTGGCCGTAGTAGGCGATCATCGCGCCCTTGCGCATGAACCAGGGTTTGTTCAGGTCGATGCAGTAGGCGTAGCTGTTCTCGGGGATATTGTCGCTTTCCCCGAGAGTCATCGGGCTGAGGATCTCGTTCACAGTTTCTCCTCCGACGCCTGGACGTAGACGACGCCTTGCCCGGCGCACTGCAACTGCATGGCCTCACCGGACCCGCGCCCCACGGCATCCCGCCAGCTCACCGCGGCCTTCAGTTCGGTCTGCACGTTCCCGTAGGAGGCGATGAACGCTTGCGGGTCGACCACCACCGGATTGGGTCCGCCGATCTGCAATTCGAGATAGCCACCGTGGGCCAGCAGCACGGCGCTGCCGTGCCCGGATAGTTGGGTGGTGAACATGCCTTGGCCGGTGAGGGCGCCGGAGGCCGCGCCGCGCAGCGCCCCCATGATGCCGCCACCGCCACTGCCACCGGAACTGGCCACCGAAACCACCGAGGTTTGCAATCCCGCCGTATAGGCAAGCAGCCGGGACGCTTCGACCTGCAGCATCGCACCCGGCTGGATCGGTACGACCTGAACCTCGAGCCCGGCGAAGCCGTAGTGCACCTGACCCGTGCCCTGGGCCAGCATGGTGCGCTGGTGTTCCCCGGCCATCATCCGGCCGGCCATCCGAACCAGGCCACCGCCGCCGCCCATACCGGCGCCACCCGGAATCTCGTGCGGCGCGAACGCCACATCACCGGTGTAGAAGAGCATCGCGCCGGTCCGGGCGACCACACCGCCCGCCGCACCGATATCGACCTTGACGACCTTGGAGTTGATTTGCTCGAACATGCCCTACCGTTCCGCCGGTTGGATCGAGACCACGCCCTGCCCGTCCCACCGCAGTGAGAACGCCTCGCCGCCGTCCTGCCCCACCATCGAGCGCCACGACACATCGGTCACGAACGACTGGTTGAGGTTGCCACGGGCGGCGACGAACGCATCCGGGTCCACCACCAGTGGGAACTGTGGGGAAACTTCGAGGTGGATGAGTGGTCCGCCCGCCGAGAGCAGGGCGACCTGTCCCTGCCCGCTCACCGTGGTGGTGAACAGTCCCTGTCCGCTGGATGCTCCGCGGACCCCGGCGAAACGTACGTCGGTGCGCAGATTCCCGGCGAATGCCAGCAATTGCTGCGATTCGACCTGCAGGGTTTCGTTGTTCAGGTTCACCACCGATACGTACTGGCCGTTGACCGCCAGGAAGACCCGGCCGTTACCGCCGCATTCCATCAGCGACAGCTTCTCGCCCGTGGCGCGGCGCTTCATGCCGGCGAGAACGCCGTCACCGCCGCCGAATCCGGCAGATTTGAACTGGACGGCACCCTCGTAGGCGACCATCGAACCGGAGATCGCGCGGATGCCGGAGTTCGCGAGGTGCGCCTCCACCACCTTCTTCGATTGTTCGAAGAGTTGTGCCATAGAAAGAATCGCCCGTCGTCGTCGCCGCCCCGAGCGCCGTTCCCGTACGGTGCTCGTCCATCGCCGTTACCCTAATCCTCCCAGTTCGATCGCGTCTATCCGTGCGCTCCGGCGGGCCGGGCCGCGTATGTCCGCCAGAGGCCTCGGGCGGTCCGAACCGTTGTTAACGATATTTGCGGTCGGTACGTATCTCGTAGAGTGGCACGTACACGCACCGACAAGCGAAGGGTCTGACTTGTCCGCAACACTCGCCAAAGGCCAGAACGGTCCACTGGCCACTAATGACGTGGTGATTTCGATTCAATTGGCCGCCCCGGCCGATCTGTCCGCACTATTGGTCACCGAGCAGGGCAATGTCCGGTCCGACGCTGATTTCGTGTTCTACAACCAGCCCAGCGGGCCCGGGGTGGAGCTGCGTCCGGGCCCCGCGGGGCAGCCGGCTGCGCTGGTGGTGAACCTCGCCGCGGTACCCGCCGACATCGCGCAGGTGCGGGCGGTGATCACTCTCGACGATCCGAATACGAATTTCGGCCAGTTCGCGCCGCCGGTTGCCCATGTCTCCGATCAGTCCGGTGCCCAGCTGTTCGAATACCGGGTCGACGGCCTGGCCAGCGAATCGATCGTGATCGCGCTCGAACTGTATCGCCGGCAAGGTGCTTGGAAGGTGCGCGCGGTCGGCCAGGGGTACGCCGGTGGTTTCGCCGCGCTGGTCACCGACCACGGTGTCACGGTGGACGATTCGGCCGCGCAGACACAGGCCGCGCCCCCGCCGCCCCCGCCGCAGGCGGCGCCCCCGCAGGCTCCGATGCCGCCGCCGCAGGCCCCGCCTGCGTACCCGGCCCAGCAGCCGCCGCCCACCGCGCCCTATCCACCGCAGGGTGGGGGGTATCCGCCGCCGCCCGGCCCGGGCTACCAGCCGCCACCGCAGCAGCCGGCGCCACCGCAGCAGCAACCGGCCGGTGAGATCAGCCTGAGCAAAACCGGTCCGGTGAGCCTGCAGAAGGGGCAGCGGGTCAGCCTCCGCAAGGAGGACGGCGCTGCGCTCACCTTCGTGAAGATGGGCCTGGGCTGGGATCCGGTACAGCAGCGGGGATTGTTCGGTAGCCGCACCGTGGATATCGACCTGGACGCCTCGGTGGTGATGTTCGCCGATATGAATCCCGTCGACGTGGCCTACTATGGTCAGCTCACCTCGAAGGACGGTTCGATCCGTCATCAGGGCGACAACCTCACCGGTGAGGGCGCCGGCGACGACGAGGTGATCCTGGTCGATCTCATGCGCATACCGGCGCATGTCAACAGTCTGGTGTTCGTTGTGACCTCCTACAAAGGCCACACCTTCGGTCAGGTGCAGAACGCTTTCTGCCGGTTGATCGACGGCGGGAACAATGCCGAACTGGCGCGGTATTCGCTCACCGGCGGCACGCCGACCACGGCGATGGCCATGGCCAAACTGTTCCGGGTCGGCGGGGACTGGAAGATGCAGGCCATCGGTGAAGGCTTCAACGCCAAACACCCGGGCGAGGCGATTCCGCAGCTGGGCCGGTTCCTGCAGGCATGAGTGATAGCGGGGGACAGGATATGAAGGTCTTGCAGGCGGGACAGAACATCGCTCTCGACGGTGGTGTGTCCCGCTTCCAGGTGCATGCGGCGGTGCCATTGACCGTTTCGGCGCTGGTGGTGGCCGCGGATCTGCGGGTGGAAACGGCCGCGGATGTGCTGGTTTCCGAACGTCCCGAGGGTCCGGGTGTGCGGATCGACGAGGCGGCCGCCGCGGTGGTGGTCACTCCCGCGGAGGTGCGCGCCGACGCCCAGGCGGTGCTGTTGACCGCTGCGGCGCCCGGTGCGCCGGGCGTGGTGACCGCGAGTCTCTCCGAAAACGACGCGCCGGTAGCCGAATTCGTGATCACCCCGCAGGCCGGGGAAACCGCGCTGATCTGCTTCGAACTGTATCGGCGCGGTACGGGCTGGAAACTACGTGCGCTGGGGCAGGGGTATGCGGGTGGCATCGCCGAACTCCTGCGCGCCCACGGTGCCCAGGACCATGTGACAGCGGCACCGACCGCGGCTGCCGCTGTCACCGTTGTCGACGGCGCGGCCGCCGCCGGTTCCGCACCGCCACCACCTGCCCCCGCCGAGGGCTCTCCGCTGGAAGTGGGGCACGGGCTGGAGCGGTTGTGGATGATCTTCGAAGACGCCGCCCGGTCGGGGGCCGCCTTCGAATCGGCCCGCGACTACGCCGCGCAACGGCTCGATCAGGAACTGTCCGCGGCGGTTTCGGACCCGGCGACCCGCAACACTCCCGCCGCCGCTGCCGCACGCACTGCCGCGCAGAGCCGCTACGACGAACTCACCGCCACCGCCGAGAACAGCCATCAGCGCGACAGTGCCCAACTGCAACGGGAACTCGCCGAAGCGGACGCGGTACTACCCGCTGCGCTGGCATCGTGGGATTCCCCGGCCTGGGATCGCCCGGCGGCCCCCGCAGACGGCATCCGGCTCGGCGAACTCTATGCACTGGAACGCGGCGCGCTGCGAATCCCGTACTGCGTGCCGGTACCGCTGAACCGGCCCCTGTGGGTGGATACCGAATCATCTGCCGCGGTGGCCCCGGTGATCGGCGCACTACTGGCCCGCCTGTTGCGGGCCGCGCCGGGACGCCGCACGATTGTCGACATCATCGACCTCACCGGAGCGTTCACCGGTTTCACGGGAATGCTTGCGCCGGTACTGGCGGGACCACCGATCAACGACCACGTCGATATTTCGCCACGGCTGCAACAACTCGTGGATGCCGCCGAACTCGCCGAAATGGCATACAACTCGGGGCAGGGCGTACCGCCGGCCGAACATCGCATCCTGCTGGCGGCGGACTTCCCGCACGGCTACCAGTCCGCGGACGCGCAGCGCCTGGCCGCACTACTGGCGCGCGGCGACCTGATCGGACTGTCCACCGTGATCGTCGGCGCCGACGAAACCGACTCCCACGACACCATGGTGTCGACGCTGTCGCGTGCCTGTAGGCATCTGCCGACGGTCGCCGGAACCCCGCTGTTCGATCCGTGGACCAACAACGCCTGGCAGCTGGACCTGGACATGCTGCCGCACGAACCGGAACAACAGGCAAGGATCCTGCGCGCGAGCTGAGTTCCGCGGCGCTTACGCTCGGTCGCGGCGGACTGGATCGGCGACGCCGAGCCGCCGCTGATCCTTCCGGCCCGGACGATGTCGCCGGCCCTGATACCGCCGTAGTGCGTTCGGGGTCGGCGCCGGGCGGTGATAGGGGGCAGTGCCGGTGCTGTTCGCGTGGAACTGTGAGAGCCCTCGAGGGCGTGCCGCACCGTTCCGGGTCAGCCCAGGCGTGCGGGTGGCCGGGTCTCGAGCGGTCGTACAGGGTGTACCGGCCCGGGTTCGGCCGACTTTCCTCGGGATGTTCGCCGGGTTGCTGCGACGGCGCCGGTCCAATGAGTGTCGAGGGAGATCCGGGGACGCAGGATCTGCGGGAGCCAGGGCAGCAAAGGGTCGGAAACTCGGTCGACCACGCCGCCGCCGGGGTCGTCCAGGTAGTCGCGGCGTACCAGGTCTTCGTCCGGGCGGTAGATCTGGCGGATGATCAGCACGCACAATCCGATCACCGCGAGGTCGCGCAGGAGGACGGTGCCGGTGAACCACTGCTCGGGTAGACCCTTCCGGTCGACGCCGAGATAGTAGAACATGCGCGGCACCCAGACCAGGGCGTCGATCGTCATCCAGGTCAGCAGCAGGCGCCGATGCGGGATCGCCAGCACCGCGATCGGTACGAGCCACAACGAGTACTGCGGGCTCCACACCTTGTTGGTCAGCAGGAAAGCCGCGATCACCAGGAAACACAACTGCGCCAGGCGGGGCCGGCGGGGTGCGGTGAGGCCGATATAGGCAATCCCCAGACAGGCGGTCGCGAACAGTAGCAACGACACCATGTTCAGGATGGCCGGTGCTTCGCCGTGGCGCAGCACACCGTCGAAACCGTTCCAATCGGTGAACGACATCACCACGTTGTAGAGCGAATCCGGGTCGGCGTGACGGGTGGTGTTGAGCCGGAAGAACTCCCGCCAGCCGTCCGGGTACAGCCATGCGATCGGCAGGTTCACCAGACCCCAGGTCACCAGCGCGCCACCTGTGGTCAAACCGGCGGCACCCAGCGGTCGGGTACCCAGCAACCGGATCCGGGCCGGGACCTCGGCCAGCCAGGTGCCCAGGGAGTCCGCGCCACGCACATCGCGCAACCGCATCGACAGCCGGCCACGGGGGGTGCGCTGCATCGGGTCGGCGCGCAGGCACAGCACCAGGATCGGACCCAGCAGGAGCAGCGGATACAGCTTCGCCGCGCCGCCCAAACCCAGTAGGACGCCCGCCAGCAGGGGCCTGCGCCGGGCCCATGCCAGCAGACCGGCGGCGGCGAACGCCGTCGCGAGGAAGTCGAAATTGGTGAAGGCGTGCACGATCACCAGGGGAGAACACGCCATCAGCGCGACATCCCAGATCCGGCGGCCGGCGAGCAGCGCGGTCGCCCAGATAGTCGCCAGCCAGGCCATCGACAGACCGAGCGCGACCACGTTGAAGTAAAGGACGACCTGTAAGGCGCCGGGCAGCGGGCTCGCGTCCCAGGTTTTGGCCACCAGCATCGAAACGTACTGGTACAGCCCGGAAAGGACCGGATACTCCATATGCCGGACCTCGGTACCGCCGCCCGGGGCCTCCTCCACCCAATACTTCTTGTACGGGAAGGCGCCCTCGTTGAGCCGTTCGGCGCCGTAGAGCGGGACGGTATCGGAGTAGCACATCGCGGTGTACTGGCGGCCGTCGTTCCAGTCGAGTGAAAGGCCGCCGCCAGGGGCGGCGGTCTGCTGGATACAACCGGCCTTGGCGAACCATCCGAAGGCCAGGAAGATCACCGTGAACGCCAGCAGCACTCGCACGGGGGTCCAGAAACGGGCGCGCCCGATGAGTGCGTGATCGCCGACCGGACCACCCACCACGGTGCACAGCTGGGCGGCCATCGAATCGTTGCGGCTCGGTTTGTCGCGCGCATCGGCCGATCGCAGGTCGGGGGCGAGCGGTGCGGGCGAATCGTAGCCGCGGGCGGTATCCCGGTGGGTCGGCCCGTTTCCGGGCTCGTGCCCGCCGTCCGGCCCGCCCACCAGTCGCTGCTCGCTCACGGCACCCGAGGTTACCGGTAACCCGGGTCCGGCCCGGACAGAGCCGGACCCGGGAGTGGGGCGGGCAGGCCCATCAGCCGCCGGTATCGCCGCTCTCGGTGCCACCCGGATCGGTGCCGGAATCGGCCCCGGAATCGGTATCGCCGCCGGTATCGCTCTCGGTACCCGCGCCGGGTGCCTGGGTGACCGTCGGCGCCGTCCCCTCGGCTCCGGCAGTCGGTTGCCCGGGCATCGGACCGGGGCCGTTGTTGCCCTGTGGCTGACCCTGCGGTTGCGTCTGGCTACGCGGATTGGGTTGCAGGCCCGGTACCGGGATGGTGATACCGGGCAGGATCTCGACCTGGCTCGGCTCGATCACCACCGGGGGTTCGAAACTCGGCATCGTCGTGGACGGCGCGGTGTACGGGGCCGTCCACTTCGGTACGCCCGCCTGGCCCTTGATCGGCGCGGGTTTCGGGAATTTCTCGCTGGGTGTGCCCTCGAGGGCACCGTCCATCGTGTCCTTCCAGATATCCGACGGCAGGCTCGAACCGTAGATCATTGCGCCGCCGTAGTTGCGTAGCGGCGAGTTGTCCGTGGTGCCTACCCAGACCGCGGTGGCCAGCGACGGCGTGTAGCCCACCATCCACGCGTCCTTGTTCTCCCCGGTATCACCCAGCTGTGCGGTACCGGTCTTGGCGGCCGACGGGCGGCCACCGGCGAGCCCGTGGTTGCGCGAGTACGCCGCGATCGGTTCCATGGCCGCGGTTACGTTGTCGGCGACCGCCTCCGAAACCCGGCGCTCCCCGGCCACATCGCCACGATCCAGCAGTACCTGCCCGTCGGCCGTGACGACCTTGGTCACGAAATGCGGTTTGTGATACATCCCGGACGAGGCCAACGTCGCGTAGGCGGAGGCCATATCGAGTGGCCGGGCCTGGTACTGGCCCAGCACGATGCCGTTGTTCGGACCGGCGCCACCGGGTTCGGTGAGCGTGGCGCCCAGGCCCGGAAGTTCCTCCGGAATGCCCAGTTTGTGGCCCATATCGGCGATCTTCTGGGGGCCGTTCTGCATCTCCAGCTGCATGCGGTAGAAGCTGGTGTTCAGCGACCGTTTCAACGCTTCGGCGATGGTGCAGGTCCCGCACTGTTCGCCCTCGACATTGGTGACCTCGATACCGTTCACCGTTACAGGCGAGCTGTCGTACATCTGCGACAGCGGTATACCCATCTCCAGGTTCTGTGCCAGGCCGATCACCTTGAACGATGAACCGGTCTGCAAGGGGGCGTTGGCGAAGTCGTAGCCGTAGCCGTCCTCACCGCCGTAGTAGGCGCGTACCGCACCGGATTTCGGGTCGATCGAAGCCACTGCGGTACGCAGCTGGTCCGGTTCGCCCTCCATATTCGTATGCGCGGCCTCCAGTGCGGCCTGCTGCGCCTGGGCGTCGATTGTGGTGGTGATCTGCAGGCCCGCGGTGTTCATCTGCTGTTCGCTGATCCCGGCAGCGGAGAGCTCGCGCAGCACCTGCGCTTTGATATGGCCCTCCGGACCCGAGGAATCGGTTTTCTGCCCGGCCGCTGCGGACGACGACACCACCTCGGGGTAGGTCATGCCCGTGCGTTCGGTGCGGTCGAGATTGCCGCCGGCGACCATACCGTCGAGCACATAGTTCCAGCGGGACTCGGCGCCTTCCGGATTCGATTCCGGATCGAGTAGCGAGGGCAACTGGATGGTCGCGGCGAGAACGGCGCCTTCGGCGACGTTCAACTCTTGCACCGGCTTACCGAAATAGGCCTTGGCAGCCGCGTCGATACCGTAGGCGCCGCGCCCGAAGTAGATGGTGTTCAGGTAGGCGGTGAGGATTTCGTCCTTGCTCCACTGCCGGGCCATCTTCGCCGAGATGACCAGCTCCTGGAGTTTACGGGTGTAGCTGCGTTCGTCACCGACCAGCGCGTTCTTCACATACTGCTGTGTGATCGTCGAACCACCACCGGCGCTTTCCCGGCCGAGGAGGTTGTCGCGTGCGGCGCGGCCGAAACCGGAGATCGAGAAACCCGGGTTGCTGTAGAAATCGCGGTCTTCCGCGGCGATCACAGCGTTGCGCACATGCGGCGGAATCTGATCGATCGTCACATCGGTGCGGTTGCCCTGCGGCGGTACGACGCGCGTGATCTCGGTTTCCCCGTCTTGGGCGAGGATCGTCGCGACCTGGTTGGTCTCGATATCGCCCGGTTCTGGGACCGACACCGTGGAATAGGCGATCAGGAATACCGTGCTCGGCACCACGATCGCCAGCGCCACCAGGACATAGGCGATCCGGCGCGCGATCTTCCACCGGTTCTTGCGTTTCTGGCCGGGACCACGACCCTCGGGGCCGCCCGGACCACCCGAACGGTTCCCGCCGGGCCGTCGCGGCGGTGGTCCGCCACCGGGACCGGAGCGGTTGCCCGCCCGGCTGTCGGCGCCGGCGGCCCGCCGTTCGCCGGTGTTCGGGCCGGGACGGGTGGACGGGCCGGTGCCGGTCGCGGTGCGTTCGCGCCGGGTGGCTTCTGCGGACCCGGCGGGGTTTTGTATTTTCGCGGTGCCCTGCTCGCCGCGCTGCGGGGCCGGCTCCCCCGGGTGGCCCATCCGCTGCGTCGGTTGATTCGGCGGCTGCGGGCGACCCTGCGGCGGGCGGCCGGGTGGGGGACCC
>NZ_BDBZ01000056.1 GCF_001613245.1 Nocardia speluncae NBRC 108251
GGCGCCGGGAGAGCGAATCGTCTCCGGGGTCCTGCTGGATACGCTCCGTGATGTCCTTCCGACCTACATGGTCCCGGCGGCCGTCGTCGAACTCGATGCGTTCCCGCTGAACACCTCCGGCAAGCTGGATCGTAAGGCTCTGCCGGAGCCGGTGTTCGAGACGCGTGAGTTCCGTGCGCCGTCGACCCCGATCGAGGAGATCGTGGCGGGGGTCTTCGCCGATGTCCTCGGAGTGCAGCGCGTCGGTGCCGATGACGATTTCTTCGCCCTCGGCGGTAACTCACTGATTGCGACCCAGGTCGCCGCCCGGGTCGGTCAGGCGTTGGATGCCCAGGTCCCGGTCCGGGTGTTGTTCGAGGCTTCCACGGTGGCCGCGGTGGCCGCGCGGATTCAGGAGCAGGCGGGCGCGGGAACGCGTAAGGCGCTCGTGGCGGGGCCGCGGCCGCAACGGTTGCCGCTGTCGTCGGCGCAGCAGCGGATGTGGTTCCTCAACCGTTTCGATCGAGCCTCGGCTGCCTACAATCTGCCGTTCGCCATCCGGCTCTCGGGTGCACTCGATGTGGACGCGCTGCGGGCGGCGCTCGCCGATCTGGTACTGCGGCACGAGGTGCTGCGGACCGTGTATCCGGAGACCGAATCCGGTCCGGTGCAGGTGGTGCTGCCGGTGGGGCAGGCGATACCGCAGCTCGAGGTGCGGTCGGTCGCCGGTTCGGAAGTCGTCGCGGCCGTGGCGGAGCTGGCATCGGCCGGTTTCGATGTGACGGCCGAGGTGCCGCTGCGGGTCGCGCTGTTCGATATCGACGGTGCCGCAGACGAGTTCGTCCTGGCCATGGTGGTGCACCATATCTCAGGTGACGGTTCCTCGGTGGGGCCGTTGATCCGGGATGTGATGATCGCGTATTCCGCGCGGACCACAGGGGAGACGCCGGGCTGGGCCCCGCTTCCGGTTCAGTACGCCGATTACGCGCTCTGGCAGCGTGAACTGCTCGGCGACGAGAACGATCCGGAATCGGTTGCGGCCGAACAGCTCGGGTACTGGCAGGCGGCGCTGGCCGGGATTCCGGACCAGCTGGACCTCCCGGCGGACCGGCCGCGTCCGGCGGCGCAGTCGTATCAGGGCGGCCGGGTCGAGGTATCGATCGATGCCGAGACCCATGCCGGTCTGCAACAGTTGGCGCAGCAGCGCGGCGCGACCCTGTTCATGGTGGTGCATACGGCGTTCGCGGTGCTGCTGTCGCGCTTGTCGGGTACGGACGACATCACGGTCGGCACCCCCGTGGCGGGTCGTGGTGAGCGGGCACTCGACGATCTGATCGGTATGTTCGTGAACACGCTGGTGTTCCGGACGCAGGTGGAACGCGGGGAGGCGTTCACCGATCTGCTGGCCCGCCAGCGCGAAGTGGATCTGCAGGCGTTCGCGCACGCGGATGTGCCGTTCGAGCGTCTGGTGGAGGTGCTCAACCCGGCGCGGTCGCAGGCGCGGCATCCGCTGTTCCAGGTGGGATTCACCTTCCAGAACATGGGGCAGTCGCGGTTGGAGCTGCCGGGCCTGGTGGTTTCCGGTGTCGAGGTCGATACCGAGGTTTCGCAGTTCGATCTGCATGTGCTGGTCGGGGACAGCTACGACGCCGCGGGCGATCCCGCGGGGGTGACCGGTTTCCTGACCTACGCCACCGACTTGTTCGATCACGCGACAGCACAGGGCTTCGTCGACCGGTTCACCCGCCTGCTGGCCGGGATCCTCGCTGATCCCTCGATCCCGGTCGGCGAGCTGGAGATTCTGGCGCCGGCCGAGCGGACCCGGGTGCTGGCGGAGTGGAACGCGACCGAGCACACGGTGCCGGAAACGCTGGCACTCGACGGGTTCGCGCGGGCGGTCGCCCGGTTCCCGGACCGCGTGGCCGTGATTTCCGATGGTGCCGAGATCACGTACGCGGAGCTGGATGCGCGGGTCAACCGGTTGGCCCGGCGTCTGATCGCGCAGGGTGTGGGCCCGGAATCGCTGGTCGGGCTGCTGGTCTCGCGGTCGCTGGATTTCGTGGTCGGTATGTATGCCGTCATCGCCGCGGGCGGCGGCTACGTGCCGCTGGATCCGGCCCATCCGAGTGAGCGGATCCGGCACATCCTGGACACCGCGGATCCGCAGTGCGTACTGACGACCGTCGCCGATCTCGGTGCGGTCGGCGCGGGGGCGGCCGCGAACGCCCCGGTGCTGACCCTGGACACACTCGACACCAGTGGTTACGACGCCTCCACTGTCACCGATGCCGACCGGAACGCGCCGCTGCGGACCGGGAACACGGCATACGTGATCTTCACGTCGGGTTCGACCGGCCGGCCGAAGGGTGTGGCGGTATCGCACGCGGCGATCGCCAATCAGATCGCCTGGATCGTCGGCGAATACGGGATTTCCAGCGACGATGTGGTGCTGTTCAAGACCCCCGCGACCTTCGACGTATCGCTGTGGGAGTTGTTCGCGCCGTTGACCGTCGGCGCCCGCATGGTGGTCGCCGAACCCGACGGCCACCGCGATCCGATCTACCTCGCCTCCGTGATCGCCGAACAGCGTGTCACCGCGACGTCGTTCGTGCCGTCGATGCTGTCGGTGTTCGCGGAGAGCGCCGCCGCGGATCCGAGCGCGCTGGGGTCGCTGCGGATGCTGTTCGTGGCGGGTGAGGCGTTCACCGGTGACGTGGTCGCGGCCGTGCGCCAGGTGTCCGAGGTGGCGCTGTACAACCTCTACGGCCCCACGGAATTCGCGGTGCACGCCACGCACGCCGCGGTCGCCGACCGTGTTTCCGGTGCGGTTCCCATCGGCGGTCCGGTGTGGAACGCGCAGGTGTACGTGCTGGACTCGCGGCTGCGGCCGGTTCCGGTGGGTGTCGCAGGTGAGTTGTATCTGGCGGGCGCGCAGGTGGCCCGCGGCTACGTCGGACGCCCGGATCTGAGTGCGGACCGGTTCGTTGCGGATCCGTTCGGTACCGGTGAGCGGATGTACCGCACCGGCGATGTCGTGCGCTGGACAGACGCCGGCGAGCTGGTCTATGTGGGACGTTCCGATTTCCAGGTGAAGGTGCGCGGTCAGCGTATCGAGCTCGGCGAGATCGAGGCGGCCCTCACCGAACACGCTGCGGTGGCGCGCGCAGTGGTCGTGGCGAAGTCCGACCCGAATATCGGGGACCGGCTCGTGGGCTATGTGGTCCCCGCCCGGGACGCGCTCCTCGACACCGACGAGTTGCGCACGCAGCTGTCCGAGCGGCTCCCGGCCTATATGGTTCCGGCCGCGTTCGTAGTGCTCGACGAGTTCCCGTTGAATGCGTCCGGGAAGCTGGATCGCAAGGCTCTGCCGGAGCCGGTGTTCGAGGCCCGGGAATTCCGGTCGGCCTCGACCCCGATCGAAGAGATCGTGGCCGGAATCTTCGCCGATGTGCTCGAGATCGATCGAGTCGGTGCGGATGACGATTTCTTCGAGCTGGGTGGTAACTCGCTGATCGCGACCCAGGTCGCGGCCCGGCTGGGTGCGGCGCTGGACACCACAGTGCCGGTGCGGGCGCTGTTCGAGGCATCAACTGTCGCCGGTTTGGCGGTGCGGGTCGAACAGCACGCCGGGACCGGCGGGCGGGCGGCGTTGGCGCCGCAGCCGCGGCCGACGCGGGTCACCGAGTCGGGTGAGGTCCAGGATGCGGTGCCGTTGTCGCTGGCGCAGCAGCGGATGTGGTTCCTGAACCGCTTCGACGAGAATTCGGCGGCGTATCACATTCCGCTCGCGATCCGGCTGTCCGGTGAACTGGATGTGGACGCCCTGCGGGCGGCCGTCGCGGATCTCGTGGCGCGGCACGAAGTGCTGCGCACGGTGTATCCGGAGACCGAATCCGGTCCGGTGCAGGTGGTCTTGCCGGTGGGACAGGCCGTCCCCGAGCTCGCGGTGCGGCCGGTGGCCGCCGACGATGTCGTTGCGGCCGTGGCGGAATTGGTGTCGGCCGGTTTCGATGTGACCGCCGAGGTGCCGTTGCGGGTGGCGCTGTTCCGTGTCGGGACCGTGGACGTCGCGGAAGCGGTCGCGACCAATGGGGCCGGCGGCGAAACCGCAGGCTCGCACGGCGAGTTCGTGCTGGCCCTGGTGATGCACCATATTTCCGGTGACGGTTCCTCGGTGGTGCCGATGACGCGTGATCTGATGACCGCGTATGCCGCGCGGATCGCAGGTGAGGCGCCGGGCTGGGCACCACTGCGGGTGCAGTACGCCGATTTCAGTATCTGGCAGCGGGAGTTGCTGGGCGACGAATCCGATCCGGGATCGCTGGCGGCGAAGCAGATCGGGTACTGGGAGTCGGCGCTGGCCGGGATTCCGGATCAGCTCGACCTGCCGGCCGACCGTCCCCGTCCGGCGGTGCAGTCCTACAGCGGCGGCCGGGTCGCGGTCGAGATCGATTCCGAGATCCATGCCGGTTTGCAGCGGCTGGCGCAACGCCAGGGCGCGACGCTGTTCATGGTCGCGCATACCGCGTTCGCCGTGCTGCTGTCGCGACTGTCCGGCGCCGACGACATCACTATCGGTACCCCGATCGCGGGTCGTGGTGAGCGGGCGCTGGACGACTTGGTCGGTATGTTCGTGAACACGCTGGTGTTCCGGACGCAGTTGGATCAGGGTGAGGCGTTCACGGATCTGCTGGCGCGTCAGCGTGAGGTGGATTTGCAGGCGTTCGCGTATGCGGATGTGCCGTTCGAGCGTTTGGTGGAGGTGCTGAACCCGGTTCGTTCGACGGCTCGGCATCCGTTGTTCCAGGTGGGTTTCTCGTTCCAGAACTTGGCGCAGTCGAGTCTGGAACTGCCCGGTTTGACGGTGTCGGGTGTCGATATCGATACCGAGATCTCCCAGTTCGATCTGCACCTGATCATCGGTGACCACTACGAGACCTCGGGTGCGCCCGCCGGTATCACCGGCGCCCTCACCTATGCCACCGCGCTGTTCGACCACGCGACCGCGCAGGGCTTCGTGGACCGCTTCGTGCGGTTGCTGCGTGAACTCGTGGCGGAGCCGTCGGTGGCCGTGGGCGACCTCGATCTGCTGGCCTCGGCGGAGCGGGCTGCGCTGACCGAACGTAATTCGACTGCCCGCGAGCTGGATTCGTCGCAGACCTTGGTATCACTGCTCGACGGTTCCGTCGCGGCGGGTGCGGATTCGGTGGCGTTGGTGGCTGCCGATGGATCGCAGGTGACCTATGCCGAGTTGGGGGCGCGGGTCAACGGTTTGGCTCGGTACCTGATCGGCCGGGGGGTCGGTCCCGAGGTTCGGGTTGCGTTGGCGTTGCGGCGGTCGGTGGATCTCGTGGTCGCGATGTATGCGGTGACGGTGGCCGGTGGCGTTTATGTGCCGGTCGATCCGGATCAGCCTGCCGAGCGCAGTGATTACATTCTTGAGACCGCGGCACCGGTATGTGTGCTGACGAATGCCGAGAGCGGATTCGAGACCGGCAGTGCGCCGGTGGTGCTGCTCGACGACCTGGATCTCGGTGGTTTCGATACCGCTGCGGTTGCGGACACCGAGCGCGTATCTCCGTTGCGTGCGTCGAATACGGCGTATGTGATCTTCACGTCGGGTTCGACGGGCCGCCCGAAGGGTGTGGCGGTGCCGCACGCGGGCATCGTGAACCAGTTGCGCTACGTCCGGGCCGAATTCGCGATGGACGCCTCGGACGCGATTCTGTTGAAGACCGCGGCCACGTTCGACCTGTCGGTATGGGAGTTCTGGACCACCGCGGCGTGTGGTGGCCGGATGGTCATCTCGTCCCCGGATGGTCATCGTGACCCTGCCTATCTCAATACCCTCATGCGCCGCGAAGGTGTGACCACGTTGACGGTGGTTCCGTCGATGCTGGATGCGCTGCTGGTTACCGACGAAGGCATGTCTGCGTCGTTGCGCCGGGTGCTGGCCATCGGTGAGGCGTTGCCCGCGGCTACCGCGCAGCGGGTGCTGGGCGACTATCCGGGTGTCGGGTTGTTCAACCTCTATGGTCCGACCGAGGCTGCGGTGTCGGTTACGACGCATCGGGTGACCGAGGCCGACCAGGTCGCGGTGCCGATCGGTGTGCCGCAGTGGAATTCCCGCGTTTACGTGCTGGACGGCCGGTTGCGTCCGGTTCCCGATGGTGTGTCGGGTGAGTTGTATTTGGCCGGTGTGCAGTTGGCGCACGGGTATTTCGGTCGCGTGGACTTGAGTGCGGAGCGGTTCGTGGCCGATCCGTTTGCTGCGGGCGAGCGGATGTACCGGACCGGTGACCTTGTTGCCTGGAGTCGTTCGGGTGGTCTGGAGTATCGGGGTCGTACCGATTTCCAGGTCAAGATTCGTGGTTTCCGGATCGAGTTGGGTGAGATCGAGGCGGCGTTGCTGGCGTTGCCGGAGGTCGCGCAGGCGGCTGTTGTCGCGAAGTCGGACCCGCGGACCGGCGATCGGCTGGTCGGTTACCTGGTTCCGTCCGGCGCCGGACCGGATTTCGCACGTATCCAGGACACGCTGGCGCAACGGTTGCCGTCCTATATGGTTCCCGCGGCGTTCGTCGAACTCGCGGCGCTGCCGTTGAACGTGAACGGCAAGCTGGACCGTAAGGCCCTGCCGGAGCCCGAGTTCGAGGCGCGGGAGTTCCGGGCGCCGTCGACTCCGATCGAAGAGATCGTGGCGAATACCTTCGCCGAGGTCTTGGGTGCCGCTCGTGTCGGCGCCGACGACGATTTCTTCGCCCTGGGCGGTAACTCGCTGGTCGCGACCCAAGTTGCGGCGCGGTTGAGCAAGGCCCTGGATACGACTGTCCCGGTCCGTGCGTTGTTCGAAGCCCCCACCGTTGCCGGTTTGGCGGTGCGGGTCGAGCAGCATGCCGGTTCGGGTGGCCGGGCGGCCCTGGTGCCGCAGTCGCGGCCGACCCGGGTCACCGAGTCGGGCGAAGTCCAGGATGCGGTGCCGTTGTCGCTGGCGCAGCAGCGGATGTGGTTCCTCAACCGCTTCGACAGCGATACGGCGGCCTACAACATTCCGCTCGCGATCCGGTTGTCCGGTGAACTCGATATCGAGGCCCTGCGGGCGGCGGTCGCGGATCTGGTGGCGCGGCACGAGGTGCTGCGCACGGTGTATCCGGATGCCGAGTCGGGTCCGGTGCAGGTCGTTCTGCCGGTGGGCCGGGCGGTACCTCAGCTCGAGGTGCGGTCGGTGACCGCCGATGAGGTCGTTTCGGCCGTTGCGGAATTGGCGTCGACCGGGTTCGACGTGACCGGCGAGGTCCCGCTGCGGGTCGCGCTGTTCCGGGTGGGCGAAACCGCGGATACCGGCCGTGGCTCCGGAGCGCCGGCCGGTGAATTCGTGCTGGCGATGGTGGTGCACCACATCTCCGGTGACGGTTCGTCGGTCGCCCCGCTGGCTCGGGACGTGATGACCGCGTATGCCGCGCGGATCGCAGGTGAGGCGCCGGGCTGGGCACCGTTGCCGGTGCAGTACGCCGATTTCAGTATCTGGCAGCGGGAGTTGCTGGGCGACGAATCCGATCCGGAATCGCTCGCGGCCGAGCAGATCGGGTACTGGGAGTCGGCGCTGGCCGGGATTCCGGATCAGCTGGATCTCCCGGCGGATCGCCCTCGTCCGGCGGTGCAGTCCTACAGCGGCGGCCGGGTCGCGGTCGAGATCGACGCCGAAACCCATGCCGGTTTGCAGCGGGTGGCGCAGCAGCAGAATGCCACCCTGTTCATGGTGGCGCATACCGCGTTCGCGGTCCTGTTGTCGCGACTGTCCGGCGCCGACGACATCACTATCGGTACCCCGATCGCGGGTCGTGGTGAGCGGGCGCTCGAGGACTTGGTCGGTATGTTCGTGAACACGCTGGTGTTCCGGACGCAGTTGGATCAGGGTGAGGCGTTCACGGATCTGCTGGCGCGTCAGCGTGAGGTGGATTTGCAGGCGTTCGCGTATGCGGATGTGCCGTTCGAGCGTTTGGTGGAGGTGCTGAACCCGGTTCGTTCGACGGCTCGGCATCCGTTGTTCCAGGTGGGTTTCTCGTTCCAGAACTTGGCGCAGTCGAGTCTGGAACTGCCCGGTTTGACGGTGTCGGGTGTCGATATCGATACCGAGATCTCCCAGTTCGATCTGCACCTGATCATCGGTGACGACTACGACAGCTCCGGTGCACCGACCGGAGTCAGCGGCCACCTCACCTACGCCACCGATCTGTTCGATCCCGCTACCGCGCAGGTATTCGTGGACCGCTTCGTGCGGTTGCTGGGTGAGATCATCGCGGCGCCGGAGTCGGTGGTCGGCGAGCTGGACATTCTGGATTCTGCGGAGCGGGCGGCGCTGGCGAAGCGAAATACAACTGCCCGGGAACTGGATTCCGACGACACCCTGGTATCGCTGCTGGATGCTACGGCGGCCGCCCATCGAGGTGCGGTGGCGTTGGTGGCTGCCGATGGATCGCAGGTGACCTATGCCGAGTTGGGGGCGCGGGTCAACGGTTTGGCTCGGTACCTGATCGGCCGGGGGGTCGGTCCCGAGGTTCGGGTTGCGTTGGCGTTGCGGCGGTCGGTGGATCTCGTGGTCGCGATGTATGCGGTGACGGTGGCGGGTGGTGCTTATGTGCCGCTGGATCCGGATCAGCCTGCCGAGCGCAGTGATTACATTCTGGAGGCCGCGGCACCGGTATGTGTGCTGACGAATGCCGAGAGCGGATTCGAGACCGGCAGTGCGCCGGTGGTGGACCTGAGCACTCTCGATCTCTCCGGCTATGCGGATACTCCGGTTACCGATGCGGATCGGGTGTCGCCGTTGCGGTCGTCGAATACCGCGTACGTGATCTTCACGTCGGGTTCGACGGGCCGCCCGAAGGGTGTGGCGGTGCCGCACGCGGGCATCGTGAACCAGTTGCGCTACGTCCGGGCCGAATTCGCGATGGACGCCTCGGACGCGATTCTGTTGAAGACCGCGGCCACGTTCGACCTGTCGGTATGGGAGTTCTGGACCGCCACGGTATGCGGTGGCCGGACGGTCATCGCCGCCCCGGACGGTCATCGCGATCCGTCCTATCTCAACGGGTTGATGGCCCGCGAGGGCGTGACCACGTTGACGGTGGTTCCGTCGATGCTGGATGCGCTGCTGGTTACCGACGAAGGCATGTCTGCGTCGTTGCGCCGGGTGCTGGCCATCGGTGAGGCGTTGCCGGCCGCGACCGCGCAGCGAGTGCTGGCCGACCATCCGGGTGTCGGGTTGTTCAACCTCTATGGTCCGACCGAGGCCGCGGTGTCGATTACGACGCACCGGGTCACGGCGGCCGACGATATTTCTGTGCCGATCGGTGCGCCGCAGTGGAATTCGCGGGTGCACGTACTCGATGGCCGGTTGCGTCCGGTTCCCGATGGTGTGTCGGGTGAGTTGTATTTGGCCGGTGTGCAGTTGGCGCACGGGTATTTCGGTCGCGTGGACTTGAGTGCGGAGCGGTTCGTGGCCGATCCGTTTGCTGCGGGCGAGCGGATGTATCGCACGGGTGACCTTGTTGCCTGGAGTCGTTCGGGTGGTCTGGAGTATCGGGGTCGTACCGATTTCCAGGTCAAGATTCGTGGTTTCCGGATCGAGTTGGGTGAGATCGAGGCGGCGTTGCTGGCGTTGCCGGAGGTCGCGCAGGCGGCTGTTGTCGCGAAGTCGGACCCGCGGACCGGCGATCGGCTGGTCGGTTACCTGGTTCCGTCCGGCGCCGGACCGGATTTCGCACGTATCCAGGACACGCTGGCGCAACGGTTGCCGTCCTATATGGTTCCCGCGGCGTTCGTCGAACTCGCGGCGCTGCCGTTGAACGTGAACGGCAAGCTGGACCGTAAGGCCCTGCCGGAGCCCGAGTTCGAGGCGCGGGAGTTCCGGGCGCCGTCCACGCCGATCGAAGAGATCGTGGCGAATACCTTCGCCGAGGTCCTCGGGATCGATCAGGTCGGCGCCGACGATGACTTCTTCGCCCTGGGCGGTAACTCGCTGGTCGCGACGCAGGTTGCGGCGCGGTTGAGCAAGGCGCTGGATACGACTGTTCCGGTGCGGGCGTTGTTCGAGGCGTTCACGGTGGCCGGTTTGGCTGTTCGGGTCGAGCAGCATGCTGGTTCGGGTGGCCGGGCGGCCCTGGTGCCGCAGTCGCGGCCGACCCGGGTCACCGAGTCCGGTGAGGTTCAGCATGTTGCGCCGTTGTCGCTGGCGCAGCAGCGGATGTGGTTCCTGAACCGTTTCGACGGTGCGTCTGCTGCCTACAACATTCCGATGGCGATCCGGTTGTCCGGTGAGCTGGATGTGGACGCCCTGCGGGCCGCGGTCGCGGATCTGGTGGCGCGGCACGAGGTGCTGCGCACGGTGTACCCGGATTCCGCATCCGGTCCCGTGCAGCTGGTGCTACCGGCGGCCCAGGCGGTTCCGGAGCTCACAGTGCGGTCGGTGGCCGGCGCGGATATCGGTGCGGCCGTGACGGAACTGGCTTCCACCGGCTTCGATGTGACCGCCGAGGTGCCACTGCGGGTGGCTCTGTTCCGTCTGGACGATCCGGTCGTCGCGACCGGTGCGCAGGACACCGTTGCCGCCGGCGAGTTCGTGCTCGCGCTGGTGGCGCACCATATCGCGGCAGACGGCTCGTCGGTCGGTCCGCTGGCGCGCGATGTGATGACCGCCTATGCCGCGCGGGCCGCGGCGGAGTCTCCGGCGTGGGCGCCGTTGCCGGTGCAGTACGCCGATTTCAGTATCTGGCAGCGCAACCTGCTCGGCGACGAATCCGATTCGGGATCGCTGGCGGCGCAGCAGCTCGGGTACTGGGAGTCGGCGCTGGCCGGGATCCCGGAGCAGCTCGACCTGCCGATGGATCGGCCGCGTCCGGCAGTACAGTCGTTCACCGGTGGCCGGGTGGCTATCGATATCGACGCCGAGATCCACAATGGTTTGCAGCGGTTGGCGCAGCAGCAGGGTGCGACCCTGTTCATGGTGACGCATACCGCGTTCGCGCTGCTGCTGTCACGGCTCTCGGGCACCGACGACATCACCATCGGTACCCCGGTGGCCGGCCGCGGCGAACAGGCGCTCGACGATCTGATCGGTATGTTCGTCAACACCTTGGTGTTCCGGACCCGGCTCGATCGGGGCGAAGCGTTCACCGAGCTGCTCGCGCGGCAGCGGCAGCTGGATATCGCGGCGTTCGCGAATGCGGACGTACCGTTCGAACGACTCGTCGAGGTACTGAACCCGGCCCGGTCGACCGCCCGGCACCCGCTGTTCCAGGTGGGATTCACCTTCCAGAACTTGGCTCAGTCGAGCCTGGAGTTGCCGGGGCTCACCGTTTCCGGTGTCGATATCGATACCGAGGTCTCCCAGTTCGACCTGAACCTCATCCTGAGCGACTCCTACGACACCGCGGGCGAACCCGGCGGGGTAGTCGGATACTTGACCTTCGCCACAGATCTGTTCGACCGCGCCACGGTGCAGGGTTTCGCCGACCGGTTCACCCGGTTGCTGCGCCGGATCGTGGCGGACCCCTCCGCTCCCGTGGGCGATCTGGAAATTCTGGCCTCGGCCGAGCGCGGCCGGGTGTTGTCGGAGTGGAATGCGACCGGGCATGCGTTGCCGGAGCGGTTGTTGCTGGATGGGTTCGAGCGGATGGCGGCCGCGCACCCGGATCGGGTGGCGGTGTCGTTCGAGGGGACGAGTCTGTCCTATGGCGAGTTTTCGTCTCGGGTGAATCGTTTGGCGCGGTATCTGGTT
>NZ_BDBZ01000057.1 GCF_001613245.1 Nocardia speluncae NBRC 108251
TTCTTCATACCCCCGTGTGGAGGGCCGAACATTTAAGTCAGCTAAATTCCAGCTGGCGATTTGTTTTGCTAGGTTTTCGGACTCTAGTTTGTACTTTTGATTGCGCCTTCGGGTGTGATTGTGAGTCTTCAACGGAGAGTTTGATCCTGGCTCAGGACGAACGCTGGCGGCGTGCTTAACACATGCAAGTCGAGCGGTAAGGCCCTTCGGGGTACACGAGCGGCGAACGGGTGAGTAACACGTGGGTGATCTGCCTTGCACTCTGGGATAAGCCTGGGAAACTGGGTCTAATACCGGATATGACTTCCAGTTGCATGATTGGGAGTGGAAAGATTTATCGGTGCAAGATGAGCCCGCGGCCTATCAGCTTGTTGGTGGGGTAATGGCCTACCAAGGCGACGACGGGTAGCCGGCCTGAGAGGGCGATCGGCCACACTGGGACTGAGACACGGCCCAGACTCCTACGGGAGGCAGCAGTGGGGAATATTGCACAATGGGCGGAAGCCTGATGCAGCGACGCCGCGTGAGGGATGACGGCCTTCGGGTTGTAAACCTCTTTCGACTCCGACGAAGCGAAAGTGACGGTAGGAGTATAAGAAGCACCGGCCAACTACGTGCCAGCAGCCGCGGTAATACGTAGGGTGCGAGCGTTGTCCGGAATTACTGGGCGTAAAGAGCTTGTAGGCGGTCTGTCGCGTCTTCTGTGAAAACTTGGGGCTCAACCTTAAGCTTGCAGGGGATACGGGCAGACTAGAGTACTTCAGGGGAGACTGGAATTCCTGGTGTAGCGGTGAAATGCGCAGATATCAGGAGGAACACCGGTGGCGAAGGCGGGTCTCTGGGAAGTAACTGACGCTGAGAAGCGAAAGCATGGGTAGCGAACAGGATTAGATACCCTGGTAGTCCATGCCGTAAACGGTGGGTACTAGGTGTGGGTTTCCTTCCACGGGATCCGTGCCGTAGCTAACGCATTAAGTACCCCGCCTGGGGAGTACGGCCGCAAGGCTAAAACTCAAAGGAATTGACGGGGGCCCGCACAAGCGGCGGAGCATGTGGATTAATTCGATGCAACGCGAAGAACCTTACCTGGGTTTGACATACACCGGAAACCTGCAGAGATGTAGGCCCCCTTGTGGTCGGTGTACAGGTGGTGCATGGCTGTCGTCAGCTCGTGTCGTGAGATGTTGGGTTAAGTCCCGCAACGAGCGCAACCCTTATCTTATGTTGCCAGCGCGTAATGGCGGGGACTCGTGAGAGACTGCCGGGGTCAACTCGGAGGAAGGTGGGGACGACGTCAAGTCATCATGCCCCTTATGTCCAGGGCTTCACACATGCTACAATGGCCGGTACAGAGGGCTGCGATACCGTGAGGTGGAGCGAATCCCTTAAAGCCGGTCTCAGTTCGGATCGGGGTCTGCAACTCGACCCCGTGAAGTTGGAGTCGCTAGTAATCGCAGATCAGCAACGCTGCGGTGAATACGTTCCCGGGCCTTGTACACACCGCCCGTCACGTCATGAAAGTCGGTAACACCCGAAGCCGGTGGCCTAACCCTTGTGGAGGGAGCCGTCGAAGGTGGGATCGGCGATTGGGACGAAGTCGTAACAAGGTAGCCGTACCGGAAGGTGCGGCTGGATCACCTCCTTTCTAAGGAGCATTCTCCATGCCGGCCCACAGTGGTGGGTGCGGGTTGTGGCAGAGCCATTACGAACTCGAATGTGGTTCGGTGGTTGCTCATGGGTGGAACGCTGACAGTTTCTATCATGTTTGGCCGAGGCTCTGTTCTCGGTTGTGGTGGATATATCAACACACTGTTGGGTCCTGAAAGAACAGGCGTTCTTTCCAGGCAATAAACATGATCCGCTCGGATCTCCGTCATACCGCGAGGGTTTCTCGAAATCTTCGGCTGGTGCGGGTTGTGGTTCGAGTCGGGTGTGTTGTTTGAGAACTGCACAGTGGACGCGAGCATCTTTGTTTTGTAAGTGTTTAAGAGCGTTCGGTGGATGCCTTGGCACCAGGAGCCGATGAAGGACGTAGGAGGCTGCGATAAGCCTCGGGGAGCTGTCAACCGAGCTGTGATCCGAGGGTGTCCGAATGGGGAAACCCAGCACGAGTGATGTCGTGTTACCCGCATCTGAATATATAGGGTGTGTGGAGGGAACGTGGGGAAGTGAAACATCTCAGTACCCACAGGAAGAGAAAACAACATGTGATTCCGTGAGTAGTGGCGAGCGAAAGCGGATGAGGCTAAACCATGCGTGTGTGATACCCGGCAGGGGTTGCACGTGTGGGGTAGTGGGGCTCATTTTCTTGTCACTGCCGTGGCAAGCAACAGTCAGAAAAGATCGTGTTAGTCGAATTGGTCTGGGACGGCCAACCGTAGACGGTGAGAGTCCGGTAGGCGAAAACACGTTCTCTGTTGTAATGAGTGCCCGAGTAGCAGCGGGCCCGTGAAATCTGCTGTGAATCTGCCGGGACCACCCGGTAAGCCTGAATACTCCCTGGTGACCGATAGCGGACTAGTACCGTGAGGGAAAGGTGAAAAGTACCCCGGGAGGGGAGTGAAATAGTACCTGAAACCGTGCGCTTACAATCCGTCAGGGCCTTCGAGCAGTTTACTGCTGGGGGTGATGGCGTGCCTTTTGAAGAATGAGCCTGCGAGTTAGTGGCATGTGGCGAGGTTAACCCGTGTGGGGTAGCCGTAGCGAAAGCGAGTCCGAATAGGGCGTTTGAGTCGCGTGTTCTAGACCCGAAGCGGAGTGATCTACCCATGGCCAGGGTGAAGCGACGGTAAGACGTCGTGGAGGCCCGAACCCACTTAGGTTGAAAACTGAGGGGATGAGCTGTGGGTAGGGGTGAAAGGCCAATCAAACTCCGTGATAGCTGGTTCTCCCCGAAATGCATTTAGGTGCAGCGTCGCGTGTTTCTCACCGGAGGTAGAGCTACTGGATGGTCTAGGGGGCCTACAAGCTTACCGAAATCAGCCAAACTCCGAATGCCGGTGAGTGAGAGCGCGGCAGTGAGACTGCGGGGGATAAGCTTCGTAGTCGAGAGGGAAACAGCCCAGATCGCCGGCTAAGGCCCCTAAGCGTGTACTAAGTGGAAAAGGATGTGGGATTGCGCAGACAGCCAGGAGGTTGGCTTAGAAGCAGCCACCCTTGAAAGAGTGCGTAATAGCTCACTGGTCGAGTGATCCTGCGCCGACAATGTAGCGGGGCTCAAGTACACCGCCGAAGCCGCGGCAGTCGCACATATACATCCGCATCGGATTACGGTCCGGTGTGCAGTGGTGTGGCTGGGTAGGGGAGCGTCGTGTAGCCAGGGAAGCAGCGGGGTGACCTAGTTGTGGAGGCTGCGCGAGTGAGAATGCAGGCATGAGTAGCGAAAGACGAGTGAGAAACTCGTCCGCCGAATGACCAAGGGTTCCTGGGCCAGGTTAATCCGCCCAGGGTGAGTCGGGACCTAAGGCGAGGCCGACAGGCGTAGTCGATGGACAACGGGTTGATATTCCCGTACCCGTGTATCCGCGCCCAATGGCGAATCATCTGTGCTAAGTGCCCAAAACCTGATGGACCTCCTTCGGGAGGCTGGATGGGGCTGCGCACGACCCTGGGTGTAGTAGTCAAGCGATGGGGTGACGCAGGAAGGTAGCTGGGCCAGTCAGTGGTTGTACTGGTGTAAGCCTGTAGGGCGCAACATAGGCAAATCCGTGTTGCATGAGCCTGAGAGGTGATGCGTAGCCGATTGAGGCGAATTCAGTGATCCTATGCTGCCGAGAAAAGCCTCTAGTGAGTTGATGCACGGCCCGTACCCCAAACCGACACAGGTGGTCAGGTAGAGAATACTAAGGCGATCGAGAGAACTGTGGTCAAGGAACTCGGCAAAATGCCCCCGTAACTTCGGGAGAAGGGGGGCCTCGTCTGGTGATGGCCTTTACGGCTTGAGCTGGGTGGGGCCGCAGAGACCAGTGAGAAGCGACTGTTTACTAAAAACACAGGTCCGTGCGAAGTCGTAAGACGATGTATACGGACTGACGCCTGCCCGGTGCCGGAAGGTTAAGAGGACCGGTTAGCGCTTCGGCGCGAAGCTGAGAATTTAAGCCCCGGTAAACGGCGGTGGTAACTATAACCATCCTAAGGTAGCGAAATTCCTTGTCGGGTAAGTTCCGACCTGCACGAATGGCGTAACGACTTCTCAGCTGTCTCGACCACAGACTCGGCGAAATTGCATTACGAGTAAAGATGCTCGTTACGCGCGGCAGGACGAAAAGACCCCGGGACCTTCACTATAGCTTGGTATTGGTGTTCGGTACGGTTTGTGTAGGATAGGTGGGAGACTGTGAAGCATGCACGCCAGTGTGTGTGGAGTCATCGTTGAAATACCACTCTGATCGTATTGGACCTCTAACCTCGGACCATGATCTGGTTCAGGGACAGTGCCTGGTGGGTAGTTTAACTGGGGCGGTTGCCTCCCAAAATGTAACGGAGGCGCCCAAAGGTTCCCTCAGCCTGGTTGGCAATCAGGTGTTGAGTGCAAGTGCACAAGGGAGCTTGACTGTGAGACAGACATGTCGAGCAGGGACGAAAGTCGGGACTAGTGATCCGGCACCGGCATGTGGAAGCGGTGTCGCTCAACGGATAAAAGGTACCCCGGGGATAACAGGCTGATCTTCCCCAAGAGTCCATATCGACGGGATGGTTTGGCACCTCGATGTCGGCTCGTCGCATCCTGGGGCTGGAGTAGGTCCCAAGGGTTGGGCTGTTCGCCCATTAAAGCGGCACGCGAGCTGGGTTTAGAACGTCGTGAGACAGTTCGGTCTCTATCCGCCGCGCGCGTTGGAAACTTGAGGAAGGCTGTCCCTAGTACGAGAGGACCGGGACGGACGAACCTCTGGTGTGCCAGTTGTCCCGCCAGGGGCACGGCTGGTTGGCTACGTTCGGAAGGGATAACCGCTGAAAGCATCTAAGCGGGAAGCCTGTTCCAAGATGAGGTTTCCCACCACTTCGAGTGGTTAAGGCCCCCTACAGACCATGGGGTTGATAGGCCGGAACTGGAAGCCAGGTAACTGGTGGAGGTGACCGGTACTAATAGGCCGAGGGCTTACAAACAAAGGTTGCTACGCGTCCACTGTGCAGTATCTGAAACAACACACAGATACAGAAGACACCTGAAAGGGTTCGGTGATTCCACTGTGGTGGGGTTCCGGGACTGGTAGGGGTGGCTCTCTGTGGATAGTTTCATAGAGTTACGGCGGTTATAGCGTCAGGGAAACGCCCGGTCCCATTCCGAACCCGGAAGCTAAGCCTGTCAGCGCCGATGGTACTGCACTCGACAGGGTGTGGGAGAGTAGGACACCGCCGGAACATAAT
>NZ_BDBZ01000058.1 GCF_001613245.1 Nocardia speluncae NBRC 108251
AGCTTGAGTTTTAACCTCTGAGCTGGTGTTTTGTGGAGTTTCTGCGAGGTCGCGGCCCGGCTTTCTGAGGAGGTTTCCGGTCGCTGGCGGTCTTGATGTGCACGTCGTAGCGAGGTGCTGGTCGCTGGTTGCGGTGCCCGGCGGGGCGACCCGGACCGGGGCGGGAGGGTTTCGGTGCTCTGGCCGGACATGCCGCTTTCCGGCGGAGGTGCCGAAACCCTCGACGAACGCGTGCGGGTGTAAGCCGTTGCGGAGAAACGCGTTTCTCCCACGGACGTTTCAGATCGACGGTGAGGTTCCGCGCCAGACGCAGTTGGGTGTAAGCGGCCAGAAGCAGCCAGGTCCACCGGTCGGCGGCTGCCGGGTTCCGCAGTTTCGGGCAGGCCCAGCCGAGGGTCTGTTTGAGCATGCGGAAGGTGTGTTCGATATCGAACCGTCGCAGAAATACCTGCCACAACACCTCGACCTCGGCTGCATCCAGGTCGACGACCGAATGCCATAGCCAGATCGGTTTCGGGATGGCGCCGCTGGGGAGCCGGTCGACGTCGAGCCGGATCACCGTGCCTTCGATCACTGGCAGCTTCCCGACCTGAGTTATCCAGGAAGAACGGTGCGTGAGCCTGGGATGCAGACGGTTCCATGACCGTGCTGTCGCCGGACCGTAGAGCCGGGTGTCGGTGGTGACAGCGGTGTCTGGTTCACCCCAGGTCGTCTGATCAGCGAAAGCGAACTCACCGCCGTGACGCGGTGGACGGCCGGTGGTCCCGGGCTGCCATGCGGGTGCGTGGCGGCGCAGAACCCGGTCCGACCGCATCCGTGCGAGCACGGCGACGGGCAGGTCGGCAAGCAGGAACGCCAGCCGGGGTGCGTCGTAGCCGGCGTCGGCGACGATCCAGATATCCGGGTCACCGGGGCACCAGTGCCCGGCCTCGATCAAGTTGCCGATGACGGTGCGCAGCTGGCCGGCGGTGACGGTCGCGGCATCGTCTCCCGGCGCCAGCCGCACTGCATCCAACGGTGCGGTCCAGGAACTGCGCCCTGTTTCCAGGGCCGCGACCACCGAATACGGCCATCCCGGGATCATCTGAGCGGTGTTCTTCGCCCGCCCGTAGGTGTGACACAGGATCCGCTGCGGGCAGGTATGCGCCTCCGGCCGCAGCCAGCTGGTGATATCGACCGCCAGCACCAACCGGCCGTCCGCGGCACGAGGCAGCGGAACCGAAACCAGCGCCCGCCGCAGCCGGGCGATATCGATCCGACCGCGATCCAGCGCCGCATACACACTGCCGTGTCCTCGGCGATGCTCACCGACCAGCGACAACTCCGGCAACGATCGCACCGGACCGTCCGCGCACAACACCGCATCCACCACATCGAACGCCGCGTCCGCACGCCGAGCCAGACACCGGTAGAACTCCCGCCGAAACCCCGAAAGATCCCCGACCGTGTCGGCGCAGCCGGTGTCGTGCACACTGTTCAACTGAAGCCCTTGGTTGTTGAAAGTCTTTCTGTCGCAAGAGGACATGATCAACCAAGGGCTTCACCCATGAGCACCCGGGGTCACAAAACCCCAGCTCAAAGGTTAAAACTCAAGC
>NZ_BDBZ01000059.1 GCF_001613245.1 Nocardia speluncae NBRC 108251
GCGCAGGGTGTGGGTCCGGAGTCGTTGGTCGGGTTGCTTGCTTCTCGGTCGGTGGATCTGGTTGTGGGCATGTATGCGGTGGTGGCGGCCGGTGGTGCGTACGTACCGCTGGATCCCGCGCATCCGGCGGAGCGGATCGGTTACATCCTGGATACGGCGGCACCGGTGTGCCTGCTGTCCACCACTGCCGACCTGCAAGCGGTGACTGCGGACGCCGATAGTGGCGTAACCGGCGGTGGCACGCCGGTGGATATCGCGGGTGTGCCGGTGTCGGCGTTGGACACTCTCGATACGAGTGGTTTCGATGCCGCGCCGGTGACCGATGCCGATCGGCTCGCGCCGGTTCGGGCGTCGAATACGGCCTATGTCATCTTCACTTCCGGTTCGACGGGTCGTCCGAAGGGTGTGGCTGTGCCGCATTCGGCGATTGCGAACCAGGTCGCGTGGATGCTGTCGCAGTATCCGATGGACGCATCGGATGTGTATTTGCAGAAGACCGCGACCACGTTCGACGTGTCGCTGTGGGGTTACTTCCTGCCGTTGGCCGCGGGTGCGCATTTGGTGGTGGCGACTCCGGATGGTCATCGTGATCCGGAGTATCTGGCGCAGGTGATCGTCGAGCGGCAGGTGACGGTCACCGATTTCGTGCCGTCGATGTTGACGGTGTTCGCTGCGCATACCGCTGCGGGTTCGAT
>NZ_BDBZ01000060.1 GCF_001613245.1 Nocardia speluncae NBRC 108251
TCCGAGTCTCGAGCATGTGTTCGTGATCGGTGAAGCTTTGCCCCCGGAGACTGTGACCGCGATGCACGCGGTGTCCGATGCGGCTGTGCACAACTTGTACGGTCCGACCGAGGCCGCGGTGTCGATCACCTATTGGCAGGCCACCGGCGCGGAGACCGGGAGTGTGCCGATCGGTGTGCCGCAGTGGAACAGTCGCGTGTATGTGTTGGATTCGCGGTTGCGTCCGGTGCCCGAGGGGGTGACGGGTGAGTTGTATCTTGCGGGTGATCAGTTGGCTCGTGGGTATGTGACGCGTCCGGATCTGAGTTCTGACAGGTTTGTGGCGAGTCCGTTCGATCCGGGTGTCCGGATGTATCGCACGGGGGATTTGGTGCGGTGGCAGCGGGTCGATGGTGAGCCGGTGCTGGAGTATTTGGGTCGTACGGATTTTCAGGTGAAGTTCCGTGGTCAGCGGATCGAGCTGGGTGAGATCGAGTCGGCGTTCCTGGCGCAGCCGCAGGTGAGTCAGGCGGCGGTGACGGTGGCTGCTTCCCAGTTGGGTGAGCAGCTGGTCGCCTACGTGGTGCC
>NZ_BDBZ01000061.1 GCF_001613245.1 Nocardia speluncae NBRC 108251
CGCCGATGAAGGCGATACCGATGAGGCCGGTGATGAGCTCGTTGACGTGCACGCCGATCGAGACCATCAGGATCAGCGCGAGTGCGCCGATTGCCCAATGGGCGCCGTGCTCCAGGTAGATGTACTCGCTCAGCGTGCCCTTGCGGACCAGGTAGATCGTGATCGACCGGACGAACATCGCGCCGATCAGACCCAGGCCGAGGGCGATGATGATCGGGTCCGAGGTGATGGCGAAGGCGCCGATCACACCGTCGAACGAGAACGAGGCGTCGAGGACTTCCAGGTAGAGGAACAGGAAGAAGCCGGCTTTACCCGTCGCCTTCGCGAGGGTGGACGGACCACCCGCGGCTTCTTCGGCGTGTTCTTCGACGTGGAACATATTGCCGAGCCCGTTGACGGCGATGTAGACGACCATGCCGATCAGGCCGGCCAGCAGCACGGTGGAGCGGTCGTCGTCCTCGGCGAGGAACTCGGCGACCAGGATCAGGCCGATACCGGCGACGACCACGGCGGCCATATCGAGTTTGCCGACCTTGGCCAGTGGGCGTTCGAGCCAGGTCAGCCAGGTCAGTTCGCGTTCGGCGAGGATGAAGTTCAGGAACAGCATCGCCAGGAACATGCCACCGAACGCCGCGATCTGCGGGTGTGCGTCGGTGAGCAGGGTTTCGTAGCTGGGGCTGCCGTC